>OY762463.1:0-3963599 GCA_963665815.1 Cloacimonadales bacterium (SeqCode) | reverse complement strand
CATAGAACCGGATTCCGTTATTGTGCAGGTTAAAGACATTTTCTTTACTAATAAGCTCGTAGCCGTAGGCGAGAGATCGTTTCTGTATAAGTTCGTAACCAAAGGTGAGAATCTTTCTTTTGAATTCGCAGGATGTTAATCCGAGAATCATAGGAAACACCTTATTGATCGAGCAAAAGTGAGAATAAGTTGATGGATAACAGAATGGAGTTGGAGTGAGAAAAAGCCCTTCGAAACAAAGGGTTGTATGTTTTACTTAATTCCTTTAATAAGTTTAATTATTTTTTTCTAAAACATCCTTCAATTCGCTACAATTAGCATCTGAATTGCACTTAATATAAGTTCTAATAAGTTTTTCAGTGAAGTACTTATTATAATAGTGTCCATAATATGATTCAATGATGTCATTAAATGTCTCATTTCCAAGGTTCTCAATTTTGCAAAATTCTAAGAGAAATTCTTCCAATAGTGCTTCATCTTTTACATAATAAATGTTATCAAATAAAAGCCCCGAGATTCTGCTGAGGACATAATCCTTATACTGACTTGCAATCAAAAGCTTTTTAATGTACCTAATCTGTCTTCTTTTATTGTCATTAATATTTCCCATCTTTTCAAATAGTAAGAAATCAATTTCTGTAGTTTTACTTACTTTGAATAGATGGTTTAGAAGATTACCTTTGCATTCAGTTACCTCATCGAAAATCTTGTTGTGAATACTGTCAGCTTTGTCTATTATACCGTAGTTATAGTATGCTATCCCAATATCAATCATTCTTTCATCATGAGACGATGATTCAGCAAATCCTTCACTATAGTAGAATTTTTCAAATTTCTTGAACTTGCTTAATTTCAATAAATATTCACAAACAAAACTGAACTCCGGGAAATCAGAATCAAATACACCTTTTTGAGGTAACTTCAATTTATATAACCAAAAAAGCAAAGAATCTGAGACAGAATGATTGTTTAATTTCACCGAAACATCAAAATACAACTTACCTATTTCTGAATCGAATGGATAATCATTATGTTTTTTTCTCAGCATCTCAAAAGCAATTGTATCTTGCCCTTTATTCACCAGAGTTTTGCATTCAGATATGGCTCTCACTCGATTCGAGTCGTCCGAAGTGTTAATGTATTTTAAAACAGACTCAGAAAGCTTATCTCCCTCATTGTCTTTGATCTTGTTTATTCTGCTCACAATATATCTCACTGGTATTTCTTGAATTGATCCCGAATTGATGATTTCACCATAGCATTTATCACCTTTGATCCTGAGATAACTTACACAATCTTCAAATGGAACGAAAGTACGTTTATCGGGAATTTCCTCTACAGTTACATACTTTCCACTTAAGATATTGTTTTCTTTGAGTTTCTTCAACGCTACAATAAGGGTGTCGCCATATTGAATTTCAGGAAGTTTCCTTCTATTACCAATCGTATTTCCAAGTACTTTAATTGCCATTCCACTTAAAGGAAGTCTCCGAGAGATGTATTCAGGCTTGATATATAAAATCTCTGCATGTGGATAAATATACTTCTCAGCACCTAGTCCGATTTGGAAATCATTAAAATAGTCATGGTATTTCAACAAACGTTTTTTCTCGTTTTCAACCAATACAGTATCAAATCTTGTATGACTCTTAATGAAATCAATCTTTCTTCTAAAATTATGAATATTGATTTTGCCCGGTTGGAATACAGATTTGCTTTCGTTGAAAAAATAAGTATTATAAATCTTCTCTCTATTAGTAAATGAACTTGAGAAAAACCTTAATTCAGGATCAATATTTAGTTCATTTTCGACAACCTGCATAAAGTTTGTTGCTTCTACAATTACTATTGCATCAGCTTTTTTAACAGCATCCATAAAAGATCCAGTACTATGAGTCTTGTTTTTTTGGGGGGCACAGGAGATTATAGATACAAGGATTACGAGGAAAATAAGTATTTTCTTCATTTTTTCTCTTCATTCAGGAAATCTGATATCATTTGCTTTAAATCATCATATTTAATCTCATCATCTGAATTTATCCAGAGAGGAAAACTTGCTTCAAAGAAAGAGAAAATTGTGCATGAATCACCTTCAACAAGAGCACTTGATTTTATATCTAGTTTGTAGCAATCCTTGATTCCCTTACTAAAATCAATCCTATGATTTGAAGTACTGGTAATTCCCCTTATCTCATTAAGGGTAGCCAAAATAGTGTCTCCTTGTTCACAATTTCTTACAATCCTTTTCAATTTAATGTTAGAGACATCCTCAATATTAATAGCCCGATAATAATCAGATCTTTCTTTCTCATGAACCCAACTTCGGTTTATGGAAAGCATTGGATACCGTTTCTGATTTTCCCAGATGAGAATCGTTTGTCCTACTCTAACATACTGATCCGATTTGATTACATCAATTACTTCTGCCAGATAACAATCAAACTCAACTTTCTCAACTAACTTCACTAATGCTATTACATCTGCATCTATCCATTTATACTTAAGTGGAGGGATTGAGTAAATGGGTAAAGACACCAGAATGAGCAGAATTAAATATACAACTCTTTGCATAGACTACTCTCAATCAGTAGATCTTATAAGATCAAGGAAAAATCCTAAGAAACCTTCAGTTCTAACAACGAATTCACTTTGCTTTGCCTTGTCATGAGCTTGTTTACTGATAAATTGAATGAGTTCCTCGTTAGATATAGTTCCTATCTTTCCACCATTAGCGATTATTGTCTCACCACTCATTAACCTGTTCTCAGTTCCTTCCCCATAAACATCTTCCCATCCAAGATATTGGTGTCCCCCTTCGTGAGTAACAACATTTTGATGAACTGGCTCTGGAGTGGTCTTTATTTTCATTGCGTTTATATCAATACCATTCATATTTGAGTTTGCGAAAGATTTATCATTCTTGTAATAATTTTTGCCTGCTTTCTCTGTGTTCTCTTTGTAACGTTGGTGATATTCTTCTTCGGTGAGAATCTCTACTCTTGTCCAACCACTTTCTACATCCTTATCTGTATTTGCATCTCCAACAACGACTTTCGCAGTAGTCTTCATTTCAACTTTATACTCTTTTCCCTCAACATTCACTTTCCTAACAAGTGTTAGCTGCTTTGTCATATGGGACTCAGAATTTAATGCAAGTCGATTTAAGTAATCAGTCTTCAATGTTCCTGTTTTGTCAATAATAACCATTCGGATATGATTATCAACTTTGATAGTTCTGCAATTTTCATCAATGACAATTCTGGAAAACATAACATTTCCATCCGGATCAACAAACATTACGGTATTATTCGCACAATATACATACGGACTGTTAAATTCATTTGCTGGGTCGAACTGAATCCACCTGCCTAATTGAGGATCATAGTGTCTGGCACCATAATGATACAGATTGAGATCAAAATCATCTTCAAGTTCTTTACCATTATAAAGGTACTTGTTATCCTGCCCGGTATCAGAGGACATACCACCCAGCCTCATACCAAATGGGTAATAGTGGTCTTCCTGGACTACTAAAGCTGTGTTTCCCAGATACAATCCATCCTCCTTACTCCATATTATGGTAAAATTGGGCTCATTAGAGGTAAATGGTCAAGAAAATTTTGAGACAACCGACCGGTTGCCTCTTCGGAGATGTGAGTCGATTCAGGGACATTGACATAGTCAATATACTACTAAACAGTCTGTTATCAACAATATCTTTTCCATCACACCATTCCAAAGGTTTTGTCCAGCATTCTCCTCATTTCAGAGCATTTTTCATAATCTGTCTTCTTGAACTCATCATCAGGAAGAAAATTCTTCAAAGGGATGTCAGTATCAATATGATTAATCGAAATATCGCTGGATCGGCTTCCCAGAGATGCATGTACCTGTTTACAACCTGTATCAGCAATCAGCTTCTCAACATTGTCTGAATTTATTCCGCTTCCGGGGAGTATCTCAATTCTGCCGTCAGCCCTATCAATCAGCTCTTTGATTTTTGCCATACCTTCTACCGCCGTACCCTGTGCCCCAGATGTGAGAATTCTGGTAAAGCCTAACTCTATCAGCTGTTCCAATGCTTCAAAAGGATTCACAATGAAATCGAATGCTCTGTGAAAAACCACATCAATATCCATGCAGGCATCGCGGATTGCCAGACACTTGTAATAGTCCAGAGTTCCGTCAGTATTAAGAAAACCCGTAGCAATTCCGGCAGCACCATTATCCCTGTAGTACTCTACATTTTTCATCATTGTTCTGAACTCATAAGAACTGTAGCTGAATCCCCCTGATCTGGGACGAATCATAACAATAACCGGAATTCGAACACTTTCCATAACTGTAGAAAAAAGTCCCGGAGAAGGTGTTAACCCTCCAAGACTTAATCCTGTATTTAATTCTAGTCTGTCAGCACCGGCTTTCTCAGCAAGAATACAATCCTCGAGAGAGCCGGCACAAATCTCTAACTTTATGTTTTCGTTCAGTTTTTCCATTTAATATACACGTGTTCCTTACTGCCTTTGTAAGCTGATTTAGTTTTGATTCTCACATTAACTTTCTGTAAACCTGAGTCTATCAGATTGAAACGGCAGACAAATCTCGGTTTATCATTAATATAGTCTTTCAGGTGCATGTCGTATGTAGCGAAGTCACCTTCATCATTATAGATGTACATAACTTCAACCGTATACATTGCGGGATCTGTACCTACCAGATCGACAATTGCTGTTACTTTTATCTCATCGCAGCTTTCGTAGAAGTTCTGAAGATTAGAAACACTTACGTCTTCTATCCTGACTCTGTCCCAAGTTTCCTTCACCTTGTCAATATATTCTATAGCACCTTTGATACACTTCAGTTCTGATTCAAAGATTTCTTCAACTTTCTCTTTGGTTTCCACATAGAAATGATCAACATATTCTCTGAGCATACGGTGCATATTGAAGTTCATACCTACCTTGTAGATAGACATTCTCATTTTTTCTACCCACCTTTCAGGGAAGTTGCTCTGACCTCTGTCGTAGTACTGCTTACATACATAATTCTCAATCAGATCATAAATAAAATTCGCTTCCATTCTTCTTCTGGCACTGTCATTAACAACATTATCAAGTGAAGGAATAGCCCAGCCAATATCATCGGAATAACCTTCAGCCCACCATCCGTCAAGAACACTGAGGTTCAGTACTCCGTTCATTCCGGCTTTCATTCCGGATGTACCGCTTGCTTCCATCGGTTTCACCGGATTGTTCAGCCAGACATCCACTCCCTGAACCAGATGACGGGCAATATTCATGTCATAATTAGGGACAAAGATAAATTTATCCTGAATGTTGTTCTCCAGAGCAAAGTCTATTAGTCGCTTGATAATCAGCTTTCCGGCTTCATCGGCGGGATGTGCCTTACCGGCAAAAACAAACTGAACCGGCTTTTCCGAATTGTTTATTATAGAAAGGAGTCTTTCCGGGTCTTCCAGAATTAGATCTGCTCTTTTGTACGTTGCGAATCGTCTTGCAAATCCTATTGTGAGAGTATCGTTAGCAAGAACCTGTTTACCTTCCGAACTGAGATGTTTAGTATCACCAAAGGCAACAAAAGATTTTTCCATTCTGCTTCGTATGAATGAAATCATCTGGTCTTTTCTCTGTTTATGAGCTTCCCAGATTTCCATAAGAGGTATTTTCTTTACATTTTCCCAGATAGCCTTTCTCTCGGCAATGTGAGTATATTCAGGTCCTATATACCTGTTAAACAAATTAAGAATTTGTTCGGAAACCCAAGACTGCAAATGAACACCATTTGTTATACCAATAATAGGCACTTCTTTAACATATAACTCAGGATAAAGCTTTTCCCACATTGATTTTGAAACAACCTTATGTAGTTGTGAAACTGCGTTGTTGCATCTGGAAAACCTTAGTGCCAGTGCTGAAAGCCAGTATGTAGTGTTATCACCGGGGACTTTACCATAATCGATCAGCTTTTCAATTGGCACCTGCAAGTCTTCGGCATGCTGCCTTATATAGTTTTTCACAATAGAAATCGGGAAGTTCTCATTTCCGGCAATCACCGGTGTATGTGTTGTGAAAACTGTTGAGTGATAAATCAACTCCTTTGCTTCCTTGTATGTATAACCCATTTTAGTTGTTAAATATCTCAATCTGTCAATAATCAGAAAAGCGGAATGCCCTTCATTCAGATGATAAACAGACGGATTGAGTTTCAAAGAGTGCATGAGTTCCTGAGAACCAAAAGCCAGAAGCAATTCCTGAGCAATCCTGTTGTTCTTTCTTGTATCATAAAGGATTTCGGAATATTCTCTGATGTGTTCCGGATTTTCAGGAATATCTGAATCAAGCAGGTACAATTTTACTCGACCTACATTAATAATCCAGGTTTTAAACCAGACTTCGTCTTCACCAAGCTTTATCTTATGCAGAAGCGGTTTACCATCACTGTTTTTCAATTGCTGAACAGGTTTTGTATACCAGTCTATTAAACTATAACCTTCTTCCTGCATACCATCAATGTTTACTGACTGTCTGAAATATCCAAACTTGTATAACAACCCGAAAGCAACCATAGGAATACCTTGATCAGATGCAGCTTTAAGATAATCCCCGGCGAGAACTCCAAGTCCACCTGAATAAACTGGAAGAGATTCATGCAGACCATATTCCATAGAGAAGTAAGCAATTACTTCCTGATTTTCATCAAGTTCATGTTCTTCTCCACGACTATCTTTATAAGAACCGGTAAACTTCATGTAATTCGTATACTGATCCATAACATTCTGTAGCTCATACCTGAAACCGGTATCTGAAGCCAGCTCATCCAGTCTTTCAGAAGGTACGGAATAGAGCAGTTTAACAGGATTATGATTGCATTTTCTGAATAATACAGGATCTATTCTTTTGAAAAGCTGTTGTGCCTTTTTGTCCCAGGTACTCCACAAGTTATAAGACAGTTCTCTTAAATGTTCCAGATCATTCTGAAGTCTTGGCCTTACCTGCAATTTAATAAATTTATCATGATTCAATTTAACCTCCGATGGTGAATACCCTACAGTCTTTCTTCCAGACCTGCAAGGGCGTTAATGTAATATATATAAGCTTGTTCAGGCGAATCATAAGGTGAAAAGTATTTGTGTACATCACCATCCTGAAAATACTTAGTGCACATGTAATAGAAATGATCAGACGTTGACAATTTCCTTGCCATCTCCAGTAAATCACTTCTTCCTGACATTTTTATTTTTGGTAAAAGCTCGTAAAATGCCTCAATTGCATTTCGCTGCATATCATTTTCCAGCCAGGCAGATAAATCCCTTTCCTGATCAGCCCAGGAAACCGGATCGGGAAAAGATATTGATTCCTGCTGATAGTTGGCAATATCTATTATTTCCCTGGGAGTACAAAATCCCAGATTATCAAATTTCAAAACTTCTCTCGGCAGTTCACGCATGAATTCAAAGATTCCGCTTTCTGCCCATTGATGCTCACCGAATGTTTCATAATCCATAAACAAATTAAGAAATTGATTTCTGTTTTTTGTCTCACTTAGTGTAAAGTGGTTCACCCAGTTCACAAATTTCTCAACGGTGAGAGGATGCTCCTCCCAGTCTTTGTTAGAGAACCTGAATGCTATATCATCCGACAGCTTATAGTGTTTCAGAAGAAGAGAAATCTCTTTTGTGAAATTCTTATACGCATAGAGAGGTGATCTCCAGTTCAGAATCCTGTCTACACCTTCAGCAAGCATAACATCATAACCTTCTTCGGCAATCAGATAAGAAAGATCATCCTGATAAATTAGCTCTGTATTTCTGAACGTTGTAGGCTTTACCCCAAATTCTTCAAGCATAAGCCTTTCATGCATCTTAACCTGCTCAAGAAATTCTTCCGAATCAAACAGAAATGCCAGAGAATGATAATAGGTCTCACCTATCAACTCAACTGATCCTGTATCAACAAGCTGCTTAAAAGAATCCAGCACTTCAGGAGAATACTTTTTGAACTGCTCAATAGCAACTCCTGTAATCGAAAATGAAACCTTGAACTTACCTTTATACTTTTTTATCAGATCTAAGAGAAGTCTGTTTGTCGGGAGATAACATTTATCTGCTACTTTTCTCATAACTTCTGCGTTAAGAACATTATCAAAAAGATCTACTCCTGCTCTGGTATTCAAAACATTCAGGTGATTAAGCCTGTATGGTTGATGAACCTGAAAATAAAAAATTATGTTCAGCATTATCTACCCCCGTCCAATTCCAACTGATCATTATAAATCTGCCTGATCTTCTCTGCCGCTTCATCCCACTGAATCTGCCTTACTTCCAGCATTCCGGAGTATCCCATTTCAACACATTCAACAGGATTTTCAATAAGATAGCTTATTTTCTCAACCATCTCATCAATATTCCAGAAATCAACTTTATATGCATTTTCTACGACTTCTGCTACTCCACTTTGTTTTGATATCAACGCAGTAACCCCGTAAGCCATTGCCTCAAGTGGTGCAATACCAAATGGTTCTGAAACCGAAGGCATTATATAAATATCAGTAGCCCTCAGTATCGAATCAACTTCATGCCTGTTCAGAAATCCGGTAAAAAGAAATCTATGCTTAAGTCTCATTTTGGCTGACAGATGTATCATACTGCGAGCCATATCGCCTGTTCCAGCCATGATAAATCTTGCATCAGGATAATCTTCAAGAACCCGTTTAGCAACATTTATAAAATAGTCCGGACCTTTCTGGAGGGTAATTCTTCCGAGAAACAGAATTGTCGGACCTGAAAAAAGTCTGTCCTTCACACAATTTGTTTCACTATCCATTATATATGCGTTATGTACTATGCCAATTTTACCCGTATCTATTCGGTATCTGGAAATAATCATTTCGGCTGTATATCTGGAAACTGCAATAACCTGATCAGCGTATGTCATTCCTGAATATTCTATCTTGTGGATTCGGTCATCTCCGGTACCTCCTGACCTGTCAAACTCAGTTGCATGAATATGAGACACAAGCTTCTTGCCTGATATTGCCTTCGCAATCATTCCGGCAGGATAAGTCAGCCAGTCATGAGCATGTATCAAATCGAAATCAAGTTCTGTAGCATATCGGTTGGCCCTGAACATAAACTCCTGTACTTTCTGGAAGATGTTTTCATCTCCACTCAGATTTATAAGAAGCTCTTCTTCTTCGTAATCAGCTCTTTTCGATTCAATAACAAATTCATGTTCATGAACCACTTTGAATGGAACAGTAAAACCAATTTTTTCTGAGTTATTCAAGGTAATGTATGATTCGGGTGTTTCAGAAACACCTATATACTCAAGTCTCTCTTCCAATGTCTGTAAATTGAATTTTTCATACTCCTGTTTTGCTTTCTTATCCAGAAAAGCAACCGGCATGATGTCTATGTCCTCAACAGATCTAAGTGGGAAATATACAAGTTTCTCTGTCGGAAGAACTAAATCAATTTCAACATTCATCTTCAAAAGTGACTTCACCATACCATAGCAGGCCATCCCAAGACCTCCGGTAATAAAAGGAGGAAATTCCCAGGTGAACATAAGAACTCTCATTTTTTCTCCTCCAGTTCTTTAATGATTAATTCAATCATATACAAGGCAAACACTCCACTGGAGTAAGCAGGACATCCTTTAGGAAAATGTGGATTACTACCGTCCCATATCTCAGCAACAGAAGAAATATGTCCTTTTCGGAAACCATTTCTGAAGCTCTTGATATATTGCTTCAGCTTGTCTGCTATCTCTACTGCGGGAAGTAGATCCTCGTAAGCCTTAATATATGTTTTTGCCAGAGGATACAGCAACCAAGACCATACTGACCCCTGATATCTGTTTAACGATCTTTGTATTTCATCTCCGGTAAACTTTTTCCTGAAGTTATGATCAGTATAAGAGAGTGTTCTCAAACCATATGGTGTTAGCAAATGAATTTCGGCTGTCAGAACAATTTTCTGAAGCTGTTCATGAGTAAAGACATTGAAAGGTAAAGCACAGCCGATTAGAGCGTTAGCCCTTATATCATGCAGAAACTCATCATCAAATCGATCTGCCACATAATTATGATGATAGAAATTCTGCAGCTTATAAGATAATTTCAGTTTGATATCAGTAACATCCACAGATACTTTAGGTACTTTAGTATCCAGAGCAGTCGATATATCTGTGATTTTCTCATTTATACATACAACGTTATACCACAATGCATTTATCTCAAATGGGAACTTCTTTCTGATATGGCAAGGTTTATTCAGGTAATAGCTGTCATTCCAGGTTTGAGGAAAAGTATCAGCTAAAACTTCTATCATGCCGTCATCATTAACTACGAAATATTCTTTCTCGCATTGTATGTATTCTGTTATTTTTCTGATGGTATATATAAGATCCGGACAATCATCCAAATATGTTTCTGACTTCTTATTACCAAGCATGATATCATCTATAATCTTAAATGCTGAAACGATATACCATAACGAAGCTCTCAAGACGGACTCTTTACTGATGCTCTCATCTTTTCTTTTAAGCGTTTTCTTGATCGCTTTGTAAATAGTTTTCATATTGGTCAAAATACTTTTGAAGTCATGATCAATCTTAAGAAGTAATGGTATTTGATACAAATAGTTTACAACATCACAATCATACCATGGATAACCTTTGTGGATTTTACTATTGCAGTGAAACTTCTCGTACGCTTGATTGAGAATCTCCATATATTGCTCATAAGAAAACAAAATATTATCATCATAGTCTAATTTTGATAAAATGTCTCTCCCGGCTTTCAGTTTTTGCAACTCCGCAGGCATTAGTTTTTCGGAATACTGCTCAGTCAGATCCTGTTCTACTTTTTTGACACTCTTCAAAGGTTTTTCAGAAAAATATATAGTCTCCGTGTTACCGGGTTCAAGGCTGAAATACATTTCAACAGGAGAGAAAAGATCCTCAAATCCGTTATATCCCCTTTTAACTTCCCAGGGATAAAATACTTGCCTGTAAATTGCAGGTTTTTCTGAAATCATACCGTTACATAATGTTCCATATACTTTTGCCCCTGTTTCAGGATTTTCTGTTTCGAATGTCGTGTACTTTTTGCTGAAAATTTCAGTATTTATTGTCCTTCCATCAAAATATCCTTCGTCATTAAGATTGTGATGATTGTTTAACGATAATTTAGGTTTTATGTAAAGATGAAGCTTATGCGACCCCAGATTCGTGTACTTTATTGCAACAATATTCTTTTTTTTATGCAGACGAATCTCCTTCATAACCAGAATATCATTATTGTGAGGAATGGATGAGTAAAGAAAAATCGGGTGCGGATTAAGCCATGATTTAACCAGGTGCAGAAATCCTTCAGGGTAAATACAATTACTGTAGTGACTGCTATCGGTATTTATTGTATACCCGCGCCACTCAATCTTCTCTTCGAGAGAGGAGACAAGTTTCCTCAAACCATGATCAGCGGTATTTATTGTTAAAAGACTATGATACTTCCTCTGGTTCAGAAGATTACCCGTACCAAGTGCATAACTACCTCTGCTGTTAGTCAACAGCCATTCATGATGCTGAGTTTCAATGAAATAGTTTGACATTTTAACTCCCACTGTCTATTCTTTTCTACAAAGTATCTGTTTATTCGTATTGTAGTTTTAAAGGTTAATTTTTTATAAATTTTTCTTAAACATTACAACATGGTTAATTCAGATTTTAGGTTATTCAAACCCTATAGTAAAAATAACGCATTCTGCTTGTAATGCTACGTAAAAATATTATTATATAATAAAAATTGTTGACGCTATTTACTAAAATATACATAAATGGAAAAAAAATCGGAGGAATGTTACAATGAGACAGTTGAATTTCGCATTTTTGATGCTGTTCCTGCTACCACTGCTTTTATTTTCTGTATCTCCCGAATTTACAGTTAATGCTTCCAAAACCGAAATAGGTTTAAATGATGAAATTACGATTTCAGCAGAAATCAATATACCAGAGCATTATCATATAAATCTCCAGCCTGATTTTGTTTTTATTGACAGTGACAACAAGAATATAAGCTGGGGAGAAACAATTTATCCTGTCGGCAAGAAAGATGAACATGGAACAGAATATTTTGAAAACACTCTCATGATGAAGAGAAATTTCAAGCTGATCAAGCTGCCTGAAGATAAAAAACTTATATTGAACCTGATCATCGGATATCAGATGTGCGATGAAAATGGTACTTGCATGATGCCGGAAGAAATCGAGAAAACACTCATTTTCACAGTATCCGAGTCGAGTAGTTCCGGGAACTCAAAAGAATTCGATGGAGGTATTAAAGTAAACTGGAGTGTTCCGGATGAAATTGTACGAAATGGTAATGCCGAAGTTATTGTTAATTTTGACTTACCTGAGAAATATCATTCCTATAGGCAGCCCGATTACCTGTTTATTGATTTTGAAGAAGATTCAGGGCTTAAACTTGAAGAAACAGTTTATCCTGACGGAGATAAAGATGAAACAGGAGTTATCTCATATCATGGTAAATTCCAACTTAAGAAGACTATAAGCATTCTTCCAGAGTTCAGTGGAGAATCTCTTAGCACAACAATGTACATTGGGTATCAGGTATGTCTTAACAACGGCAGTTGTCTCATGCCTGAGGAATTTGAAGTTCCGATAGTTCTTTCAATTATCGGAACAACTGAACAAGCTGAAGTTCCGAATGAAGAAACAGCGAAAGACAATAACATTCTTAAGTTCCTGCTGATGGCATTTATTGGTGGTTTGATACTTAACGTAATGCCATGTGTTCTTCCTGTTCTTTCCATAAAAGCTATGCACCTGGTAAACCAGAGTCAACAGAATAAATCCGAAATAATGAAAGGTTCATTTGCCTATACTGCAGGTATACTTGTATCTTTCCTTATACTTGCAGCAGTAGTAGTGATCCTCAAAGTAACAGGCGAATCAGTAGGCTGGGGCTTCCAGTTCCAGAATATTGGTTTCACTCTTTCTCTTACTGCAATAATGTTTGTATTCTCACTCTCATTATTTGATGTTTTCATTATATCAGCACCCGGTATGACAATGGCATCACAGGCTTCCAGTAAGGAAGGTCACTGGGGGTCATTCCTCAGTGGTGTTGTTGCAGTTCTTCTGGCAACTCCTTGTACTGCACCATTCCTTGGTGCTGCCCTTGGTGTAGCATTTTCTCAACCCCCTGTAATGATCTTTCTTTTCTTCCTGCTTATAGGACTAGGACTTGCTTTCCCATTCATACTTCTCGCCTTCTGGCCAGGTATAATTAAAAAGATACCACGTCCGGGGGAATGGATGAATGTATTCAAGGAGTTCATGGGATTTCTTCTTCTTGGAACTACCGTATTCCTGCTTAACACAGTCAACGCACTCGTTGGAGGCGGAGGTAATTTCATCAGGGTGCTATACTGGTTAGTTACACTGGCTATTGCTGCCTGGTATTATGGAAGATTTGCTAAACCTCATTTTTCCAAGACTAAGCAATGGGTATCTCTGTTTATAGCAATTGCAATTATTGTAGGTTCAAGTGTTTTTCTTCTTGACTTTAAAGAGTCAGCAGGTACTGAACAGACTCAACATGGTAACTGGAAAAAGTTTGATCCTGAAGAGGTAATGAAAATACATTCTGAAGGTACTCCGGTATTTGTAGATTTCGGAGCTGCCTGGTGCATGACCTGTAATACAAATGAAAAGCTTGTTCTTTATACAGATGAAATTCAACAGGCTTTCAAAGATAAAGGTGTTGCACTCTACAGAGGTGATAATACAAAAAAAGATCCACTTATTATTGAGTGGCTGAATAAATATGAAAGAGCTGGCGTTCCGCTTTATCTTTTGTTCTATCCTGGTAAAGAAGACGCTAAAGTCTTTCCGGAAATTATCAGCAAAAGTATGATTCTGGATGCACTTGAAGAAATAAAATAATGTTAATGGAGAATATATGAAGAAAATACTGATTTTTACTGTGCTGACGGTTATTCTCGGAATAACGGCATGTAACAGATTTGAAGACTCTCTGGGACCTGAAGTTTCGGCAGATTCATTATTTGTTTCTTTTGTCAATGACTTCGAAACAGATATTCAAAATGCAGTCAATAGCAGCAATCTTAACACGATTTTGAGTTTCTACTCAGATGATTACATGAATCAAGGTTATATGATTGACGATGTAGAAGCTTTCTATAACAATATATTTAATGAAACGGATGTTGTTGTAGAAGCAGAAGTACTGGTCAGTACAGAAAAATTCTCATGCCGATTTTATAGTCAGTCCTCCAGATTGGATACAACAATTGTAGATTTTGTTAAGCAAAACGGTAGTTCATTCATTATTACAGGTGACGGCGTAAATCCTGAACCTTACGATACATTCGTACTGGTTGAGTTTTTCACTGCACGAACCTGCTCATCCTGCCCAAATGCCGCTGCAAAACTGCATGAGCTTGAAAGTGTGATAGATGGAAAATTTGCTTACATAGAATACAATACTCTTACAGATCCGGCAGAAAATTATAGTGCTAAAGACTACTATGGTTTCAATCAGTGGCCAACAGTTACATTCAATGGTATCAACAGCATTACCGGTGGTACAGCTACTCAGACAGATACCTATGAGCCACAGATAAGATCCGCTGCCAATAAGCAATCTGCCATAAATATAGAAAATGTTACAGCATCTGCAAATGGAACAACGGTTTCTGGATCAGTAGACATTGTAAAAGCTAATCAATCGCTTATCAGCAATCCGGTACTCGTTGTCTATCTTGTTGAAAAAGTGTCAGATGTAAAATATCTGAGTAATCAGGAAAATCTGACCAACGTTGTTATCGGGGGGAAGAAGATTGATATAACAGATTTCAATCAGACAATCGACTTCAGTTTTACAACCCAAAATGACATCCCGGACGATGTTCACTTGATTATATATGTACAAAATATGCCGGACTCTTATAATGGATCGGAATCAATGATGTTCCAGACTCTTCAATACGAATTAAACTAAGGAGATATAATGAAAAGACTTATCACAGCATTACTTTTACTTTTGACTTTATCTATATTCGCAGTAGACAAATTACCTGATCTGTCACTTGAAGATGAAAGTGGAAAAATTATAAGTCTCAAAGAGCTTAATAAAGATAAAATAGTAATTATTGATTTCTGGGGTACTTTTTGTCAGCCTTGTAAAAAGGGAATCCCAGCTTATGATAAAGTAGCAGAGAAATATAAAGATGTTATTCTTGTAACAGTATGTATAGATAGACCAAGATCAATGAAAAAAGCTAAAAGATGGATCAAAGCAGAGAACCTTAAAGCAGTTTCATTGTATGACAAAAATGGCAAATCCAAAGACAAATTCGGTTTCAAGAATGTTCCTGCTACCTACATTATTGATAAAGATGGTAAAATAGTATATACTCACAACTCCTATAAAAAGGGTGATGAAGTTAAACTTGAAGAAGAAATCAAAAAGCTTGTGAAATAGTGGAGAGTAAATGAAGAAATTACTAATATTAGCATTAATTCTAACTTCAGGTATACTTTTTGCAGAAATGAAAGATTTCTCTATTTCCGGTATGAACTATGCAAAGTATACAAGGAAGTCTGTTGAAGACTCCCTCAAAAATTACTTCGAAGATGATTTCAGTTTTAATCTGAAATACAATAAACTCACTTTTGGTATGAAATTCATGGCAGAATACCCAAAATATGATTCTTTCAGTCCCGTTGAAGATCTTAAATCAAGAGATTTAGAATACAAATGGGGAGAAAGATTTCTGGAGTACAAAGGTGAAGACTTAGGAATCAGAGGTGGAACACTTGAAGAAGTTTTCAGTACAGGACTTGTTTTCAGATCTTACGAAGATGAAGACCTTAATGAAGACTACAGACTTGAAGGTGCAAGAGCTTCCTACAGAAAGGATGATTTAAAAATAACAGCTGTTTATGGAGTTAATGATCAGGATGACAACAGAAATACCGCTGCAGGTTTTGATGTTGATTACATCATCAGAGATTTCAGACTTGGTGCTAACTTTGTAAATTACCAAAATGAAGTTCTTCCTGACACATACGCTGACCAGGATGTCTATTCTGCCAGAATGAACTATTCAATTGATTTGTTCGAATTTTATGGAGAGTATGGACACAGTAACGAATATGCACTTACGGAACAAATGGTTTCAATCAGCAAGGCAAGAACCGGAGAAGCTTATAACTTCAGTTTTTCTTCTTTCATTAAAGATGCTGTTATAACCGGAGAATACCTTAAGTATAGAAAATTCAACTTTAGAAACGGTATGCAGGATGTTCCTCAACTCTATCATAGTGAAGAAGTGCTGAAAGAAGAAGAGACTCCCGGAGAAGATGAAGAAAGTGTAATGGGAGAAATTGACCTTCCTGTTACTGATCAGATGAATTTTCTTGTTAACTACTCGGAAGGCTGGACAAGTGATTATGATTTCAGAATCAGTGACACTTATGCAGAAGTAAGATACGAGCTTGAAGAATCAACTATTACGTTTGAATTCTCCAGGGTTGAAAAGCAGGAAAAACCTAACAGTAAATGGTCCGTTGAATATAAACCGGAAGCTGCTTATGATTTCATTTTATTCGAGAGATCTACTACAATCAAAGCTGCTAACAAATACAAGAAGTATAAAATCTTTGGTACATCTTATCACTCAAATGAACCATCACTTCAGTTTGACATGAGTTTCGATCACTTTTCACTCTCGACAAAGGGTGAATATGCTTTCAAAAACAGTGATGATCTGATGGATCATGGGCTATACCCAAGTGTGGAAATCTCTGCTGACATCATTGAAAACACTGAACTTGTATTCTTCGCAGGAAAACAAAAAGGTGGAAAAATATGCCGAAGAGGTGTATGTCGATATGAAAAGGAATTCAGTGGAGTAAAACTGGAACTTACAACAAGATTTTAAGATAAAGTAACTCAGGGGAATTTCTCCTGAGTTTTTTTTAGCTTTTTGAATTTCAAAAAATAAATTATAGTATCAATAAACATTGGAGGAAAAATGCGTAATTTCTTAATTTTTTTCTGTATTCTAATCAGTGCTGTTGCAGTTAATGCTGATGTTGAATTTGACTATCAGACAGTAACCCCGGTTATTGTGGGACCAATGAACAGCCTGATTACATCAGATCATTTTACTATTTCAAATATGGGAGCAGCTCAGGACATTACATTTGATATTCGTTATACTTCAGACAATATCAATGATTATATTGGAATATGTGATAACATCGGTTGTCTTACTCCACCAGTTGCTGTAAGCTTTGGTGCTGACGAAGAAATTGAATATCATTTCAGTATTTATGTTGAAGAAGCAAAATCAATCGATTTTGAGCTTGTTCTTACTGCCGCAAATATTCAGGGTGAAATGACCAGAAAGTTTACTTACATCACAGATAATGTTGAATTACTGGTAGTAAATGATGATCCTGTTAATGACTATACTTCTTATTATGTTAATGGACTTGATAACTCCGGAATGACTTACGGAATATGGAACACTCATATGTCTCCTATAGACAACAATACTCCGGCCTTCTCAAATATATTATGGGCTACTGGTGATGAAACAGATCCGATTTCAACTGATGAAATCAGTTACTTATCAACCCACCTGATGAATGGTTCTAATCTTATCATGACCGGACAAAATTTATGCTCCGGACTCAGCAATGGTAACACTGATCAGCAGAACTTCCTTCAAACATACCTTTATGTTTCTTTTGACGGAGACAACTCAGGCGTAACTTCCATAGAAGGTGTTTCTTCCGATGGTGTTAGTGATGGCTGGTCTTTTGCTATTTCCGGTGGTGACGGAGCAGATAATCAAACTTCTCCTGACGAAATCTCTGCGACAACAGATGCTATTGAGTTTCTCATGTATCCGGCTTCAAGGGGAGCTGCAGGTGTAAAACTGAGATCAACATTAAGCAACAGTTATATTGCAACTCTAGGTTTTGGAATTGAAGGTATTGATTCAGAAGCAAATCGCAGCATGGTTATTGGTGGACTTATTGATTATATTCAGGGAGAAACAGCCAATGGCGATACTGAAGTTAAATCTTTTGATAACATCAGCCTGTCCAATTATCCAAATCCTTTTAATCCTGAAACTACTATTAAATACAATGTTAAAGAACTCAGATCAAACGCCAGTCTGACAATTTATAACGTAAAAGGTCAAGCTGTAAAACATTTCACATACTCAGATCTTAATAATGACTCCGGCAGTGTAATCTGGAAAGGAATGAGTGACAACTCAGAAAAAGCTGCAAGTGGAGTTTATTTCTATAAACTTATAAATGGATCAGAAAATGTTATGCGAAAAATGGTTCTGATTAAATAAAAAAATATTGAATTGCTGTAAATAATGTTTGACTTTTATTCATTCCGTGCTTTAATTGTCGATAATATTTATTTGATATTAGCAGATATTTATATTGTTAATAAATAAAATTTGTTCTTTGAAATTCCTAAGGAGGTTTTATGAGAAAACTTATGATTCTCATGATGCTTTTTCTTTGGGTAACTTTTATTTTTGCGACTGATTTAATGGTCGTGGGTGAAGTTTTCAGTACGACAACTTGCCCAAGTTGCCCAGCAGCGCGGTCGGCGCTCTATAGTTTTTACCAAAATCATCCGGATAGAGTAATACCACTCATCTGGAATACTACTGTTGATCAATATGCAAGTACTCGTTATTATGACTATCCGCACCCTGACGGACCTTATGTACCATATTATGCCGTTGGTGGTGATGATGCCCAGACAGGCGGTCAGAATGTAAATAGTTTTGAGGCTATCTATAATAGTATCTCTGGCAATCCAAGCCCGATTACTATTTCTCTGGACTATTCTATTTCTGGCACAAACCTGAACATTGCAGCAGACGTAATGGTTGACAATAACCTTTCTGTTGCAGCAGGAGCATCTGTTGAGTATTTCTTTGCTGTTACAAATCATGATCCATCAAACGGTGATTATAGAAGCAGAGTAACTTCATTCAGCGGATATAATAATTTTCCTTTAAGAAACAGTGGCGAGAATAACATTTACACCGGTACTCTGAGTTATGGAGATTCTCCATTAAACAAGTATATTGTTATGGTTATCCAGGAAAGAACATCCGGTGGAGAACTTCAGACAATTTATCAGGGAGCAACAGTTCTTGTCGATCCTTTCGAAGCAAATTTTGCAAGCGACATAACAAGTGGTCCTCTTGATCTTGAAGTCAAATTCACAGATCTGAGTTTAGTTACTTATCCTGAATATCTCGTTTACAACTGGAATTTCGGTGATGGATCTCCAATAAGCTCAGATGCAAGTCCAATTCACACTTATACACAAACAGGTACTTATGATGTAGAACTTATCATTATTGATGGTGTTACAAGCAAAATGGATACCCTATTAATTGAAAACTATATCGAGGTTGTTGATCCAAGTGCAGGAGTTTCAGGAGAAGCTGCAGGTCACTGGAAACCTGAATATGGTGATTATTATGTTACCGGACCTATTACTGTTTCAGAAGAAAAACAACTGACAATTGATCCTGGCACACATGTGTATTTTGATCAGGCAGCCGGTATTGAAGTTGGCGGAACAATTACTATTACAGGTAATGAAACTGATCAAGTTATCCTTAATGGAAATCCGAGTTCAAGAAGTATGTGGAATGGAATTCAAATCAATAGCGATAATCCTCTTAACATTATCTCTAATTGTGTATTCAAGAATTTCAGAAACACTGCTGTAAAACTTAACTCAGCAAAAGTAACTCTTAATAATTGTACTTTCAGAGATGGTAATGTTGTAACAAATGCACCGGGTGTATTCGATATATACGGTTGCAGCAACATAACAATCTCAGATGTTTATGGATACAATATATCTGTAGCTGACGGATACAGCTTTGCAGATATGAATACTTCAACAGATATTAAATTCGACAGAGTTGTATTCGCTAACAGCAGCAGTGTTCAAAGCGGTATAATAAACACTGAGTTTTCTGAAATTGAAGTATCAAATTGTCTTTTCGTTAATAATGATGCAAGAACAAGATGTTTCAACCTTCTTTCGACATCTACCATGACATTCATTAACACAACAGTCCTTAACAACAATCTTACAACTCCATCTACTGTTAAAGGTATCTTTTTCCCATACAGCGGAAATCTTAATATCATGAACAGTATAATTGATAATGGAGATAATACTGAAATCAATGAACTTGCAGACGCAACAGTTACTGTTACATACACAGCAATCAGAGGTGGTTATACAGGAACCGGTAACATTGATACAGAAAACAGCGATCCGATGTTTACAATGCCTTCAGATGGTGTTGGACAGGGATTTGACGGAATGAAGAATTGGACACTTCAAGCAGGTTCACCTTGTATTGATGCAGGTAATCCTGATGCAATGTACAATGATATCGAAGATCCTGATAACTCAGGAAATGCACTCCCTCCTGCATTAGGCACTGTTACTAATGACATGGGTGCATATGGATTCAATGGTTGTCTTCCAACAGAAAATATCGTTATTGCTAATGATGATGATTTCATCCCAGAAGCAAGAGACTTTGTTGTTGCTCAAGACATATATCCTAATCCATTTAATCCAAAAACCAATATTCAGCTCAATATTGGTAAAAATCCTCAAACAGTAACTCTTAATGTTTACAATGTTAGAGGACAATTAGTGAAAACACTCGTGAATAACGAAGTAATGTCAGGCACAAAGAATGTCATCTGGGACGGAACAGACAATAGCAACAATGCTGTTTCAACAGGTGTATACTTCTCAAGTGTTCATGTTGGAAATGAAACTTCAACAAAGAAAATGGTACTGCTTAAATAATTAAACGAGTTCTATATTTACAGCCTGCTGAAAATCAGCAGGCTGTTTTTTATGCCTGACACTTGACATCAAGTCCTGACAAACAACATACACTTATATATTCAAAATAAAGTTCTAACTTCATTATCTGTTTGTAACATGTTGACAATTTTTCAAGTGTTTATTTAAGATGATTTCATCAACATAATGAGGATTATAATGAAGAAAAAAATTGGAATCATTGGTTTTAAAGGACTTCCCCCATCAAACGGAGTAGCAGCTGCCGGGGATTGCATTCTGGATAAACTGAAAAATAAATATGACTTCACAGTATATTCCATAAAACCCCACACAACCGAAGACTCAGGTTATTACAAAGGTTACAGACAGATTGTGTTTGATAAATTCCCTGTTTCAAAGCTCAACACTCTGTACTACTATCTGAAATCAATGGCTCATGCCTTAGTACATGAAAAATTTGATATTGTGCATCTTCACAACATGGATGGTGCTTTCATCCTGCCATTACTGAAGCTTAAGTTCAAACTTGTGGCAACAGGTCACGGTAGACCTCAAGGTACAGGAAAATGGAATAAAATCATTGAGTTTCTCTTTGATGTTATCGAGAATTTATTCATCCGTGTTCCCAATGTAGTAACATCTGTAGCTAAGACATATCAGCAGTTTTACATAGAGAAGTTTAAAAAAAAAGTTCTATATATTCCAAATGGAGTTTTCAAGAATATTAAACACAAACCTGTTGAAGATAAAGATTATGTTCTATTCGCAGCCGGAAGAGTGATTCCGTGCAAAGGCTGCCATTTATTAATGAAAGCACTTCAAGATATTAACTATGAAGACCAGCTCCTTTTTATAGGTGACAGAACGCATAAACCGGCATATACTGAAGAAATCAATAGACTGGCTGAAGGTTTAAATGTAAAATATATTGACTTAATTAGAGACAAAGAGTTATTGATGGGTTATCTTTATAATGCGAAATTGTTTGTTTTTCCATCACTTCAGGAAGCAATGTCAATGATGCTTCTCGAAGCGGCATCTATGAAAGTTCCTATTATTGCAAGCAATATTGAAGAAAATAAAGCAATTTTCGATGAATCGGAAGTTTTGTATTTTGAATCAGGAAATGAGAGTGATCTGGCAATCAAGATCAAATACGCTCTTAATAATCCGGAAGAAATGAAGAAAATGTCAGAAAGAGCATATCAGAAAGTAATTGATGAATTTATCTGGGATGAGATCGCAGATAAGTATGCTGAAATCTATGACGAATTATAACATTATTTTTTAATAAATAGTTGGAGGAATAATGAAAAGAATGGCTTTATATATCTTGTTTACGCTCTTTGTTGTTTCATTGAGCTCTTTAGTTAATTATGGTTTCGTATCCGGCTTTGATATTGTTAATGCTCCTGAAAAGACAAGCAAACAATTCAGCTTTATGAAAGAATCAATTGATTATTCTTATGGATATGAAATTAAACCAAAGTCAAAACCTTTTATCCTTGGTGGCCACCTCCAGATAGAACTGCCATTAACACGCTTATCTATAGATGGATCTGCAACCATGTCTTACATGGACTATGACTTTGAACCTCAGTCAAGCATAATGAATCAGGATATTGAAATTCCTGTCAGCTTTGAAGAAGTTTCCTGGATGCCATACTGGAGATTTTCAGCCGATGCAACACTGAGATATAAAGTATTCAAACCGGTCTTACCTGCTGTACCAAACTTCTATATTGGCGGAGGTTTATCTCTCAACTTTATCCAATCAGTAGTTAGCGAAGAAACAATCACAGACAAAGTAAAAGGACTGAATCTGAATCCGACAGAGCAATATACTCTGAAAAAAGACGATCTTCTTGACTTTGAATCTGTACCTGGAGCAGTAGTTCTGGCAGGTTCAAAATTCAAAGTACCTGTGCTTCCATTTTCCATTGCTGCAGAATTCAAGTATAACTTCCTTAAAGAAACAGATAAAAATGAGGAAAACAGCAGTTTCGGATCAATATTGCTGCTGCTTAATACAGATTTTTAGGAGGTCTTTTGAGAAAGAATATTATCATTACTATCATATTTCTGATTTCAATAAATCTGTTATTGAGTAAAGATGTCGAAGATAATTTGAGCACTCTTAATCTTCAAATGTCAAAAAATTATTTGAAGCCATTCAATGAAAACTTTGCAAGAAACCTTAATCACAATTGGTATATAAGACCTCCAAGACCTGTTTTGAAATACTGGGAATGGGGTTTTCACTTTGTTGGAATCGGAAATTCTACACCAAGTGAGAATAGGAAAATGTCCGGTTCTACTACTTATCAGTTTAGCAGAGAGCAAGCTTACACCCTTCTAAGTGACATCACAGATCCTGTGTTAAAACACAATCTTGCAGATGAAATGATCAAATCAAGCTATCAGGTTAATTACTCAGGTCCTACATTTATGGGCTCGGCAAACCAGAATATCAAGCTTAACTTCGGAACGTTGAGAATCATGAAAAATGACAGCTTATTGTATTCAATACCGGCTCAGGAACTGGATATTGCAGCAGCAGGAGTGTGGAAAAATTTCGAACTGTATGGTAATGTGATACCACAGATTGATTTTGGAACAATCTTTGGTACTAATGCATCTATCCGCTGGATGCCTGAATACTCTCTGGCAGATAATTCTCTGGAGTATTCTGTTTTGGGAGCTTGTATTACCCACAATCCTGAAGTCTGGATTAAACTTGCTTCTGACCGAGTTCTTCCATTTGAGATTACCGCACAGATGTATTATCAGAAAACTGAGTTTGGTGATTTTGCAGAGATTACAAATAAAGGTTATTCAGCCTTTATAAGCAGAACTTTCCACGAAAGAGAACTGAACTGGATGCCATACTTAGGGATTAATCTTGGAAATATTAAATCAGAATATGACTATACTGTTACCATAAATAATGCAGACGAAGATTTTGGTGATAAGAATTCATCCAAACACTACAGTTTTGAGTATGACGATATTCAATATCTGGATGTTACAATTGGCAATACATTAAGATTCTGGTATTTCGATTTAACCTTAGATTATACAATATCTAAAGAATCATATTTTTCCAGTAAGATAGGTTTGAGTAAAATCTGGTAATATCAATTGCCAACTGTTAATTAGTCATTATTATTTCTATAAGGTTTCAATTGGTTAGTCAGACTCCGATACAGCATCGGAGTGAAAATGAGAAGTGTTGCACTTGTTGAGGATATACTAAAAAGAGCCTCGACAGAATACTTGAACCGTATACAAAAGAAATACGGAATCAAGAAGATCAAGATGGAAGATAATCTCAGAGAAACTGTTGTGAAGGACATTGTTGAGATTGGTTCCAAAAAACTTGAACTTCTCCATAAGTTATACACTCCAACGGGTATAAAAGATAATCCTTCCCATTATCAGAATTATATTAAATTTTTAAAAGGATATCTTGGAAGTACAGTTCCGGGAACAGGCAAAGCTAAATGAAGAAAGTGTTAATAGCAATCCTATTTCTATTTTCATTCTTAAGTATTTTTGCACTTGAAAATAAAGTAATGAAAATAAAATCTCAAAATGGTAAGTTCGAATTGACTATTTCCGGGCAATCTGGTCAATTCAAACCTTTTTACAGAAAGGTAAATATGGTTTTAACAGATAGCACAGGAACAGAACTATGGAGAAAACAGGCTCTGTACTTCGGAACTCCGGCTGTATCAAATCTTGGAGAATGTGCAATACCTGCCGGAGAGAGAACAAAGACTGCAATTGACTTTTTCAATATAGACGGAAAGTTCATTGGTAAGTTTGATTGCAGGAGAACAAGATATTACCTCCTTTCCACTTCAAGCAGCAATAAACAGATTCACACTTATTCTTTTGATGGTCAAAATTTCTGTTTTTTTACCAACATAGAAGTTGTTAAAAAATGTCAGCTCTGGTTTCTGAACAACCATGGTATTAAATTATGGAAATATGAACTGGATAGATATAATTTTCCCGTCAGTGTTGAAATCCTCAAAGATGTAGTGTATCTAAAAACTGTTAAGCGTTCTTTTGAAGAGAAACAAGGTAAAGCCAATAAGTACATTCAGGTGCATAATTTTTCCGAAGAAACACACATTATTGACATTGAAACCGGTAATAGGATAATAGAATAACAACTATCGGGTATCGCTGAAAACTGCTATATTGTTGTTATATCTTACTAAAGTATCTCCAAAAATACTCTTGACTTCAACAAAACACTCCTCATCTCCATTCATTCTTGCACAAAATGCAGCAATTTTCTTTGTGTAGAGAATTTTCTTGCACCTTTTTTTCTTAGCCCATGAAACAGTGCTTCCGTAAACTGCAATGTTCATACGTGGATCAATTGTTAAAAGTCCGACATTTAAATCATCAGCAATATCCATAAGAGAGTATGGATTTGTAAAATCAATTTCAAGACATTCAGGACATAAATTTGTATCTATGATACGAGACACATTACAGTCTTCACAATTATACTTATTCTTCATTATAACCTCTTATAAGCAGATTAATCCAGAATAAGTAAGGATGGACATGTGAAATATGCGAGACAATTATTTATATGTCAAGAAGAGTTTTTTTGAGATTTTAGGCATCCCCCCGAAACCCAAATACAATGTATGTATAACTTATTATAAATAAGAGTATTGAAACAGTAAATCAGTGGAAAATATGAATCAATGTAATAGCTTTTAACTAAGTATGATTGTTTTGCATTGAAGATAGCATTTTCTCTTTTTTACTGTATAATAAATTTAACCGTTAAGAAATCCTGAAGCCTTGGAAGGATTTCAGGAAAAATTTATGGTTCCAGTTTACTGGAAATACATTTTAAAAAGAGTGCCTTTCTTTTGTTTCGTTTTCTTTGGCACCAAAGAAAATGAATAGTGCATTTTTTCTAAGAAATGTCTGCTAAAAATCCTTCCAATTTTCTTGAAGTCAGATTTTCAAGAAAAAACGGGTGGATTCCAATTTTTCAAAATATAACTTGACACAAAAATCCTTTCTGGTATTTATGTACCTAAATAAAGTTTAGGAGTCAATATGAATACTCTTCTACATGCATCGGAAGGAGCTTATCTCGCTCTCCACGGTTTAGTTATTGTTGCAGAATCTGCACCAGATAGAGTCAATATAAAGACTCTCGCTGAGAAACTCAATGCTTCTGAAGCCCATCTTGCAAAAGTTTTTCAGAAACTTAATAAGGCAGATCTTGTCGAATCTGTTCGAGGTCCGGCCGGAGGTTTTACACTTCAGGTTGAACCTGAGAATATATCTTTCCTCGATATTATAGAAACTATAGACGGAAAAATTAACATTCAAGGCTGCCCGTTTGGCAAAACAAAATGTGTGTTCAGCAAATGTATCTTCAATGAGAAAGTAAGCAAAATTACTGTAGAACTTGCCGAAGCATATAAAAATCTTAAATTATCTGACTTTTAAAATTTTTTATATTTATTTTGGTATTTCGATACCTGAATGGAGGTTTATATGAGAATAGCTAATTACAAGAACACTGAGAACACTGGAAATAAACATGGAATCTCTGCAAAAAAAATATATGAGACTAAAAATGCTCTTATCATGCACTTGACGCTTCAACCCGACGAAAAGCTCAAACCACATATTACATCTGAAGATGTTGCGTTCTATATATTAGAAGGAAGTCCCGACATTCTTATCGGTAATACAATCAAATCGGTAAAGCAGGATGATCTGGTTGAAAGTCCTAAAGATATTGTTCACTGCATATATAATAACAGCGAATCTCAAGTCAGAGTACTTGTCATGAAGCTTCCCAGGCCTACTCAACCTACAATATTTGTAGATGAGGTATAACATGGATTACTTCAATAAGAACTGGACCCTGCTTGAAATCGTCAATGCATACCCCGAAACAATACCTGTGTTTTCATCGAATGGTTTTCCGCAAATGTCTGATGAAGAGAAAAGAAATAAGTTTGCAGCAAGCATCAACCTTAAAACAGCTCTGCTTCTTAAGCAATTGGATTACGATACATTCAGAGATTTGCTTATTGAAGCCATAGAAAGCAGTAAGAACAGTATAGATGAAACTCTGACAGACTCTAAAGTTAAAAACTCTGAAAGAACAATCAACATATCAGGTCTTCTCCCCTGCCCTGTCAGAATACCTCTTTTGCAGGAATTCACTAAATTCAGTAAATCTTATGAAGAGCAGTCAGACTATACATTAAACTATGAACTTAAAGCTGCCTCAATGGGACTGGACTGGCTGGAGGAAAATTTGACAGACGTTGAATCTGAAGACGATCTTCCTGATTTGTTCCTGTCTGCAGGTTTTGATATGTTCTTCGATGAAAAACGTTTTGGAAAATTCAAAAGAGATGGGGTCTTTAAAGATTGCACTGCTTTTAATAATCCAAATGAGTTATTCATAGATCTGAACTTAACTGATCCACGAGGACATTATGGTATAATAAGTGTTGTTCCGGCAGTTTTCCTCATCAACAAAGATGAGCTTGGCGATTTGGAAGTCCCCACAAGCTGGAAAGACATACTAAAACCTGAGTTTGAGAACAGAGTGTCACTACCTGTAGGAGATTTCGATCTTTTCAATGGTATCTTACTTAACATTCATAAAAAGTATGGAGATAATGGTGTTCGAAAATTAGGCAAATCATTGCTGGAATCAATGCATCCATCTCAAATGGTGAAAAGTGACAGAAAAAAAACTGCAAAGCCCATAGTGACAATCATGCCTTATTTCTTCACCAAAATGGTTAAAGAAGGCGGTCCATTATCCGCAATCTGGCCGGAAGATGGAGCAATAATCAGTCCTATATTTATCCTGTCCAAAGCTAAGAAAGCTCGCAGACTTCAACCGGTTGTAGATTTCTTTTCATCCATGAAAGTAGGCAAAGTACTTTCTCATCAGGGACTTTTCCCCTCAGTTCATCCGGACATTGACAACCATATACCTGAAACAAACAAGTTTATGTGGTTGGGTTGGGACTACATCTATAACAACAACATTTCGGAACTCATAGCACATTGTAACAGAATATTTACTGAAGCAACAGAATCAGGGAGGAATCAATGAATCTGATAACAGTTTCCGGACCTCCATCATCAGGCAAAACTTCTGTAATCCTGAAAACAATAACATCTCTCAGGAAAAGAGATCTGAAGGTTGCGGTTGTGAAATTTGACTGCCTCTATACTGATGATGATGTCTTATATAAGAAAGCAGGTATTCCGGTAAAGAAAGGGCTCTCTGGAGCATTATGTCCGGATCATTATTTTGTCAGTAATGTTGAGGAAATTGTGAAATGGGGACTGGATAACAAGTTCGATGTACTTATCAGTGAATCGGCAGGATTATGCAATCGATGTTCCCCTTATATTAAAGGTATTAAAGCAGTATGTGTAATTGATAACCTGAGTGGAATCAATACCCCTAAAAAAATAGGGCCTATGCTTAAATCTGCTGATATTGTGGTGATTACCAAAGGGGATATTGTTTCGCAGGCAGAACGTGAAGTTTTTGCTTCAAGGGTCAATAATGTGAATCCTGCTGCCACAATAATGCATATAAACGGATTGACCGGACAAGGAAGCTTTGAGCTCAGTACACTGCTTTACTGTGATGATGATCATATAGAATCTCTTAAAGGTAAAGAACTCAGATTTCCCATGCCCTCTGCCCTATGCTCATACTGTCTCGGAGAAACACGCATCGGGGAAGATTACCAGATGGGCAATGTTCGTAAGATGAATATGGGAAAGCAGGAGAAATCATGAAGACTACACCTGATAAACTAATGAAAATGCCTGTGAATATGATAATTAAAGACTATCCTTTTTCAGTCAGCTTCTTTAATGATAACAACATAGAAGTCGACGAAATGGGAAAATACACTCTTGAAGAATTTTTCAACAGCATGGATATTGATGAGATGGAAGACAATGCTATTGATCCTGAGCAAGTTCTGTATCAGTTAAGCGAATTCATTAACCAAATGCTGGAGTTTCTAGGCAAGGATGATGATCCGGTTAAATCAGTCACAATCATGCCCGGTCATGACAAATCCGGCACAAAAGAGCAATTCAATGAGCTTGTAATCAGACAGGGGGAAGTAATCAGTATTGTGGGTCCTACAGGTTCCGGGAAAAGCAGACTTCTGGCAGACATTGAGTGGGTTGCCCAGAATGATACTCCTACTGGTAGAAAAATCCTTATCAATAAAGATATCCCTGAGAAAAAATGGAGATTTTCTACTTCTGACAAGCTTGTCGCTCAGCTATCTCAGAACATGAATTTCGTCATGGACTTAACTGTGTATGAGTTTATTGAGCTTCATGCAGAAAGCAGACTCATTTCTGACAGAGAAACCATAATTAAAAGAATTATAGAAAAAGCAAATGAACTTGCAGGAGAGAAGTTTAATCCGGACACACCTATCACCAGTCTGAGTGGAGGGCAGTCCAGAGCTTTGATGATAGCAGATACGGCTATACTCAGCAAATCACCGATTATCCTGATTGATGAGATTGAGAATGCCGGAATAGATAGAAAAGAAGCCTTAAAACTTCTCCTGAGTGAAGACAAAATTGTATTGATGGCAACACACGATCCGATTCTGGCTCTGCTGGGTGATAAAAGAATTGTAATTAAAAATGGTGGAATAAACAAAATTATAGAAACAACCGAAAATGAACGGGAAATCCTGGAAACTCTTGAGAAAATGGATAAAACCCTGCTGGCATACAGAAACAAGCTTCGTCAGGGAGAATTAATTAGCAAGATTGAGGAAATTAATTAAGATATAAGGAGATAACTATGCATGATGGATGTACAGGTTCTTTCACAAATGGAAAGCAAATAGTAGATAAAGTCAGATTTATGGGGTTCGCACCGCAGCCTTTGCCTATGCCTATGAACATAGAATGTGATAATTGCGGAAAAACTTTTGAAATGACAACCTTCGAAGATAAATGTCCCGAATGTAATATGGTATTTGGTGTTACTCCCTGCCATGCATTCGATCCTGACAATGTAAAAGCTGCAGGAATTGATTACTAAGGAGATGAAATGGATATCAGAACTGTAAGCAGTGCTCCAAAAGTTTTAGAACTGCCGGGTATAACAGGTAGAAGCCTCTACACAAAAGATAATCTGGAACTGGTGCATATTGATCTTGCTCCCGGTAGATTTATTCAGGAGCACGATCTTCCATTGCATGTCATTTTTTTCACCTTAGAAGGACAGGCAACATTCAAAGTTAACAATCATAATTATACATTAGAGAAAAATCAATATATCGAAGTACTGCCTGATATAAAAAGGGCTGTATGCAACAAATCAAAAGAAAATCTTAAAATTTTAGTAATAAAACAAAACAACAAACAGAATTAGAAAAAGGAGATTATTATGAGTATGTTTTGCTATCAGTGTCAGGAGACTATGAAGAACCAGGGATGTACAATTAACGGTATGTGCGGGAAGAAAGGCGATGTAGCTAATCTGCAGGATCTGCTTATTCACGCTCTGAAAGGACTGGCAATATTCCGTTCAGCTGCAACACTTGAAGTGCGTCAACAATTCACAGATATGTGCAGTAAGGTTGATCAATTCATAGTCGAAACACTCTTTTCTACAATTACAAATGCTAATTTTGACAGAAACTACTTCGTTAAAAGAATCAAAGAAACTATCGAAATGCGTGAAATGGGTAGAAAGAAAGTTGAGGAATTCAACGCACAAGTGAAATTCGCTGACCACGATGCTGCTACATTCTTTGTTACTGATGAGAACATTGATGAGAAAGCAGCTTCAGTAGGTGTGCTCCGAACAGAAAATGAAGATGTAAGATCATTAAGAGAACTGATCACATACGGAGCTAAAGGTATTGCCGCTTACTACGATCATGCTTTCCGTCTTGGTAAGCAGAACAAGGAAGTTGTTATGTTTATCGAGAAAGCTCTCATTGCCACTCTTGATGATTCTCTTTCTGTAGACGAGCTTGTGGGACTTGTAATGGAATGCGGTAAATTCGGTGTTGATACCATGGCTCTTCTTGATGAAGCAAACACAACAGCTTATGGTAATCCTGAAATCACAGAAGTAAACATTGGAGTCCGTAACAATCCGGCAATTCTAATTTCAGGTCATGATCTCAAAGATATGGAGCAACTTCTGATGCAGACAGAAGGCACAGGAGTAGATGTATACACACACTCTGAGATGCTTCCAGCAAACTACTATCCTGCTTTCAAGAAGTACGATCACTTTGTTGGTAACTACGGTAATGCCTGGTGGAAACAAAATACAGAATTTGAATCATTTAACGGACCAATCATTTTCACTACAAACTGTATTACTCCTCCTAAAGCATCATACAAGGATCGAGTTTTCACATCAAACAGTGTAGGTTTTGAAGGTGTAAAACACATAGAAACTACAGAAAACGGAAAAGACTTCACTCCTGTAATTGAAATGGCAAAAACTCTGCCTGCACCAACAGAAATCGAAACAGGTAAAATCGTGGGTGGATTTGCTCACAATCAGGTTCTGGCACTTGCAGATAAAGTTGTTGATGCTGTTAAATCCGGTGCTGTTAAAAAGTTCGTTGTAATGGCAGGCTGTGATGGCAGACATAAGGAAAGAAACTACTACACAGATTTCGCAAAAGCACTCCCTGAAGACACAATTATTCTAACAGCCGGCTGTGCGAAATACAGATATAACAAGCTTAATCTTGGTGATATTGGTGGAATTCCAAGAGTACTCGATGCCGGTCAGTGCAATGACTCATATTCTCTGGCTGTTATTGCTCTGAAGCTCAAGGAAGTATTCGGACTGGAAGATGTTAACGATTTACCGATTGTATATAACATTGCCTGGTATGAGCAGAAAGCTGTAATAGTTCTTCTCTCACTCCTTTATCTCGGTGTAAAGAATATCCATCTCGGACCAACCCTGCCGGCTTTCCTCTCCCCTAACGTGGCAAAAGTACTTGTTGAGAACTTCGGTATTGGTGGAATCACCAATGTGGAAGACGATATCAAAAACATGATTGGATAATCCACAAACAAACATTTATATATTATTATACAAACTGCTGCTTTCGAGCAGCAGTTTTTTCTTGTTTCAGAAAATGCTGTTTCAAATTAATTCTTTTTAATCCCCAATTAATTATTCCAAATCCACATCCAGACAGAAATCAGGTCAGAAATTGTCTCAGCGAATATCTCGCGTGTATGTTTTTTAAACTGACCTTTGTCATAGTTATTTGGGTCGTCAATCGGGAACATATCTAATGATCTTTCCTTTGTTTTGATACATGCATCAATCATAAACTGCATAATATTGCTTTTAATATCAACAGGTTTGATCAACCTTAAATGATTATCATTAGTAACATCAAATTTTACATAGTCCGTTAGTTCTGTCTCTTCAGGAACATCATCGTTTCTTCCTATTTCAATAAGTTCCTCTTGCAGAGCAATTGAATGCACAGCTTTATCCCATTTCCCTTCTACTTTTCCATGGAGACTTTCAGAAAAATACATACCATTCTTTGGCTTGGTTGTATCGGTTTCAGATGGTGGATCATCCCGCAGATCGCAGTGCATCGGAACGTGTGCATCAACAATATAGTGCGAAATCATAATGTATTGATACATGATCTGCTGTCTTGAGAATCTGTCATTGTACTCTCTCAGCTTTTCCATGTCCGAAATAAATCGCGCCAGATGATCTACTTTGAATGGAAGACCACCCCCTGATTTTGCTCTGTAGTATTTATCTTTATGTTTTTCAACAGCATAAACTTCTGCGTCACTGAATTCATCCTTTGTATAAAGCTTAAATGTATGGTAAACAGACTTATCGCAGATAATATCGTCCGGTGCCCAGGCTGCTTCGTAAATCATATCCTGATAATGCTGCAGATGTCTTTGAAGCTTCTTGGCACTGGCTCTTTTCTTTCGTTTTCTTTCAGGAGAAACAGATTGTCCGGAATCCTGTTTACTTAAATTCTTCAATCCATCATATAGAAATTCAATTGCTTTTGCTGCCAGATAGATATGGGTATTATGTTTCATTCCTCACTCCTTGATTTTTAAGTTTTCGACACTTAATTTAAGTGTCCTGAAACTTGAGGAAAATGTCAACACATTCGTGCAAAAATTTAATCCACAATCATTTATGTCCCATCTTATTAAATATTAGCTTCAACCTTCCATCAAAAAAAATAAACCTAAAAAAACACCTGAATATCATTTTTCATGTATCATAATGATACTATGGTCGTTAGTTAAGTGCATATGCGATAAGAAATCAAGGATACAACTATGAATGAATTAAAGAATAATTACAAAAGCTTCTCGCAGAAATCCACATTCCGATTTACAGTATTGGGACTTATATTAATATTAATGTTGGTACCATTATCAATGGTCAACTCTCTTTTAACCGAAAGAACCCAAAGAAATAATGAGTCAGTAGAAACAATCAGGAAAAAATGGGGCTCAGACCAGACATTAACAGGTCCAGTTCTCTCAATTCCATATAATGTCAGGAAGCAGGGACTCGCAGGTGCTTCCACACCGATAAATGAAAGTACAACGAAAGCATATATTCATATTTTTCCTGAAAATATTGTGTATAATGGAGAAATAATTCCTCAAGATAGATATTACGGTATATTTAACAGAGTTGTTTACAAAACAGATATCCTGGCATGCGGAGAATTCATTCTTCCTGATCTGGCTGATTATAAGCTTAAGATGGAAGATCTTATGATGAACAAAGCTCTGATTAGCTTCAAAGTGTCTGATTTTAGAAAACTGAAAGATGAAATCAATATCAAAATTAATGACTCCGAATACAAAATGAACGAACTGAATTCCACAGGATTGAATAACAGCATTGGAGCTAACATTGATATCAGCAAATATGCAGATAATGGTATTAGATTTTCCTTCAATGTTCAAGTGAATGGATCAGCCGGAATCAGCTTCACTCCAATTGGGAGAAATACTAAGGTCTCGCTGCAGTCAACATGGGATAATCCCGGCTTTATCGGTGAATTCCTGCCCGACAATAGAACAATTTCTGATGGAGGGTTCAAAGCTGAGTGGGAAATCCTGCACTTTAACAGAAACATTGAGCAAGTACACACAACAAATAACGATAATCCAATAGTTGTAAACCATCAATATGATTTTGGTGTACAGCTTCTCCAGAAAGTAAGTCACTACCAGAAAAACGAAAGAGCAATAAAATATGCTTTCCTTTTTGTAATACTAACATTTGTAGCATTCTTTACAACTACTCTCATCCAGAAGAAAGAGATTCACTCAATTCAGTATATTCTCATTGGATTGGCAATAGTTGTTTTTTATATGCTGCTTCTGGCATTATCTGAACATATAGGCTTCAATCCTGCATACCTGATTTCATCCGCAGCTACTGTCACACTTCTCAGTTCATTCTCCGGAGCACTCTTCAAAAGCAAAATCATTACCTTTACTATAGGTGGAATAACATTGATATTTTACAGTTTTATGTTCATCCTCATTCAACTACAGGAATACAGTCTACTTGCCGGTTCTATTGGACTTTTTATAATCATATCAATCCTTATGTACTTGTCAGTTAAAATAAAATTGGCTGAAAACACAATTTTTTTGAGTAAAGAATAAATATTATAGCAAGGCTGCCAATCAGGCAGCCTTTGTTTTGATTTCCAGAATTATCATTGACAGCTTTTCCATACATTCCATGCTGTTAAAAACTCTTTACGGACGGATAAATATATGAAACACCTGATTATGGGAACAGCCGGTCATATTGACCATGGAAAGACAACCCTTATTCAGAAACTTACAGGCTATAACTGCGATACACATAAAGAAGAACAGCTCAGGGGAATCACAATCAATCTCGGATTCACCAACCTGAAACTTTCAGAAGAAAACCAGATCGGCATCATTGACGTTCCCGGACACAAAGACTTTGTTAATACTATGATCTCCGGTGCTTCCGGTATAGACTTTGGTCTGCTTGTTATTGCTGCCGACAGCGGGATCATGCCTCAAACTCTTGAGCACATACAGATTATGGATATGCTTAAAATCCACAATTGTATTGTTGCTCTCACAAAAACCGACCTTGTTGATGAGGAGCTTCTTGAACTGGCAGAAGAAGAACTGAGAGAAGAATTTGAAGGAACATTCCTGGAAAATGCCCCTATCGTAAAGGTTTCTGCAAAATCCGGTGAAGGTATTCCCGATCTTGTTGCTGAGATTGAGAACACAGTAAACTCTCTCGATGAAAGATCTCATGGTGAAGTCTTCCGTATGTATATAGACAGAGTGTTTAACGTTCAGGGTTACGGTACAATCGTCAATGGAACAGTTGAAAGCGGTGAACTGCTTAAGACCGACAACCTTTTCCTGCTTCCGGAATACAAAGAGTTAAAAATCCGTAAATTCGAGAAGTTCGGTGAGGATGTAGAAATTATTCAAGCTGGCGACAGAGCATCCATAAATGTTGGTAACTTCCAGAAGAAAGAGTTCAAGCGTGGTCAGATGCTGACAGATAGATTTATCAAATCAACAGAAATGATTGATGTTGAGCTGTCACTGTTCAAAAACGTTAAGGCAATCCATCTCTGGTCTCACGTACAGATTCTTGTAGGAACATACTATTCTCAAGCTAAGATTCACCTGATCAATAAAGACAGACTGGAAGGTGGTGACAATGCCATTGCTCAGATCCATCTGGAAAAGCCGTGTATCTGCCAGTATGGTGACAGATTCATCATACGTAATACTTCCAATGACCTTACTCTTGGTGGTGGTGAAATCATTGATGCCAACCCTCTGCACCATAAAAGACGACCTGACGGACTTATTTCTGCCCTGGTTAAACTGGTCAAAGGTGACGTCAGCGAGAAAATCTCAGCAGAAGCCAGAAAACGTTTGCTTCCGCTCAGTGATGATGAGATTGCAGACATCCTGAATGCACCAAAATTTGACATCTGGAAAGCTGTGGAAAAAGACGTTGCAGAGGATATTGCCGTATTATCAGACAAAGAAAACATTTTCCTCTGGAAAAGAACCCTTCTCGATAAGCTTGAGAGGAAAATAAAGCGTCATTTGCAGATTTTCCACAAGAGGAATCCAATTGAAGAACGTGGTCGAACATTCCAGGAAATAATGGGAGTATTCGGAGTCCATAGAGACACATCTCTGGAAAAAGTCATGAGAATAGTGCTGACTGATCTTGAGAGCCGCAGCATTGTCAAAAAAATAGAACATACCTGGGCATTAGGTAATCACAATGTAGTCCTCAACGAGCAGGATCATAAACATATCCGCTTTGTTAAACACTTCATATCAAACTCAAACATGCGTGTTCCTCTCTGGTCGGAACTTGTACCTGCATCACACAATCTGGGTATGAACGAGACGAAGCTCAAGCAGGTTCTAAGTTACTTGACGAACAGAAAATTCTGCTACAATCTTGACGGGAATTTCATCTGGTCAGAGATAGTAGATAAATCTCGTATAACTCTTCTCAAATATGCTCTTGAGCATGAAGAAGGGTTCACTGTAGCAACATTCAGAGATCTGGTAGATGGAAACAGAAAGATTTGCCTTCTGATGCTGGCAAAATTCGATTCAGAAGCAATTATCACAAGAAAAGGTGACTATCGATACATAACAAGAAAAGGAATGGAATTTCTGAAAGAAAATGAAAAGTGATACATACTCGAAAGTATCTGCATGTGTACTTGCAGGGGGGTTGAGCACAAGATTCCCATACAACAAGATTTATCTTAAAGTAAACAATGAGTTCATTATTGAGAAAATCCTGAAAACAACAGAAAAAGTTGTTGATGATGTGTTTGTAATCGGCTCTATTCCGTTCAGAACAAATTATCCTGTATATAACGATCCTATTGATTTTGCCGGACCTATTGGGGGTATTCTGGGAGCTCTGCATTATGCAGCCAATGATTCCGTATTCTGCTTTGCCTGTGATATGCCATTTATTACTCTCAAAAAAATTGAAATGATGCTTGAGGAATACAATAAAGCAAAATGTGATGTCCTAATGCCAAAACATGAAATAGGTATTGAACCGTTACATGCAATCTATTCAAAAAAGTGCCTGTCTGTTATTGAAGATCAAATTAACGAAGGTGAGTATGCTATCCACAAATTTCTTGATCAGGTAAATGTCTGCTATTACAAAACCTCTGCTGATGATCCTGCATTCCGTAACATTAATACACAGGAAGATTACAGAAGCCTGCTGTACTACAGCTACGATCAATAGATATTACAAACATCTCCACGAGTAAAACCAATCAACTGAATTCCGGCATTTCTGCACATACTAATTGCCTTATCACTTACAGCTGATCTGGACACGATACAACCAATCCCTGAGTTAACTGCCATCACAGCAATTTTCCTGTTAACCCGGCAGCTGCAGATTAATGCGCATTCAAATAATCTGATCCCGTTCACATATGCTTTTCCGATTGTTTTTTCTATTGCATGGGTTCTACTGATATCTTCCGCAAAACAGGATAATGTTCCATTATGAAAAATTGCAGAGCTGTGCACTGCTCCTGTAAGCCTGAAAAGTTCAGACATCTGTGTAAAATCTTTGACAGCACCCAAGGCTTCAGTATGAGTAATTCTCACATTCGAGATATCGTTATTATCGCTATTTTCAATAGTAATGCAGTCACTGAATACAACCTTATCGGAATCAGTCTTAACAACATATAGCTCTTTATTACATACAATTGCATTACTGACAAGATAACCTGTAACAAGTTCCTGAATATCTGACTCACTGCAGTGGAATTCTGCGATGAGATGGCTGTTTCTGTAAAGAAACAGTTGTTCTTCAACTACTACATTATCCGACACTTCGGATACTGCTCCGTTTTTATAACGGTTGATTGATATTTTTTTTATTCTGTTTTCCATAAAAACCTTGCTAAACAGTCTATTTTCTCAAAAGTTTGTAAAGAGAATATTATTAAACATACTAAGGTTTTTATGAAAAGACAAATAGATTATCATATACATACAGATTTTAGTGGTGACAGCAGCGAGAAAATGGCAAACTATGTGCAAAAAGCCGTTGAACTTGGTTATGAAGAACTCGCATTTACCGAGCATTTTGAGAGTGATCCGCAGGAGATCGCTGACTATGGAATTCCCCCTCTGAGACTACTCGTCAGAGATATCAATAAACTACAGCTGGAATATCCTGCTATAAAGCTTAAATATGGACTGGAGATTGGAGAATACCACAGAAATCAGGTTTTTGCAGACAGTATAATCAGTAAGTATCCACCGGATGTAAAAATCGGGTCAATCCACGCCATGCCGGGAGGTTACAACGTTTCTGTTCCTCTAAAGTTCAAACTTACAGATAAAGAAATGAAGCTCTATTATGAGGAAAACATCTATCTTCTTGAGTCAGTCAAAATTGACATACTGGGCCATCTTGGAATATATGCACGTTTCCTAAAGAACTGGCCGGATTTATCAGGCAGCAAAGCTCATCTTGAGAAACTCACAGACCTGCTGATTAAAACCGATACAGCTCTGGAAATAAACACTTCAGGACTCAGGAATACAATTGAGTCACTTATACCTGATCCACAAGTAATACTAATGTATTTGAAAAAAGGCGGTAAACTGCTGACTCTGGGAAGTGACTCACACACAGTAAACGATTTTGATAAAGTATACAACAGGGCAATTAACATTCTGAAAGACTGCAGTGTCTCTGAGATTGCAGTAAAAGAAAAAAATAACTGGGCATTCAGGAAGATTTAGGGGGACATATGACAAAGAGATTCGATTTTACATTAAACTGGAAGCAAATAGCTGTTTTCTGGTATCTGCTACTCGTAACAACAATTGTTTTCAACGTATACAGCTATGGGTTTATTAAAGATCATTCACAGCCGGTAATGATCAATTCTATGAATGAGTCTGAAATATTGGATTATTATTTGGAGTTATTCAAATATTTTGGGATATCACTGCTTTATGGAATTTTTAGTACCAAACTGATTGTTCCAATTTACAGAAGAATAATTGGCAACACCGTATTCAATGGAGCAAACTTTACTGCTGATTTTTCTGCCGGGAAGTTGATTTTATTCATGTTCTGGTATATCGGATATCTACTATTAGTATCAGTTTTTACCGGTGCAATAACCTTGATGAAACTCCCAATTCTGATTCTAATAAGTCCCTTTATCTATCTCTTTCTTGCACTTCTTAACACTAAACTTCTGGTAGAATATATAGTAAAGAAAACCGGATACAATTCAGATAAATTTGTTTTTCAAGGATCATTGACCGGACTGATAATTGTCTGGTTGAAAATTCTTGTGACTGGAACTCTACTCTGGTTGTTTACGTATGTTTATTCAATGATTTCCCTGCAATCTGCTTCCGTCAATACGGGAACCTTTGCATCCATACTCGCAAACACATTCCTGCGTATTTTCTCCTTTTTCTTCGGTTCTGTAATTTTCTTATTGAATTTAGAGTGGGTAATAAATATCAAGTATAAAGATTTCAATATTAAACTATCTGAACTTGATATCATGGATTACTTCAGATATGCCGGAGAAGTTACTCTTGGAATTATTACACTTGGATTTTATATGCCAAAAGCAATTCAAAAGATCCTTAGTCATTTCCTCCCAAAAATTAATGTTGCAAATGAAAACAGGAAAATTGCTCTTGATTTTGAAGGAAATTCCAAAGATGATTACTTATTCCTGCTTAAACAGACATTGTACTCCGTTCTTTCACTGGGAATATATTCACCTCTTGCTATTGAAAGAATGGGAAAATGGACATTGAGCAATATAATTGCAGAGGATTTATGTAATGAATCTACTATTGATGATTTTAACGATAGCAGTACAAATCCTCAACCAAAAGAAGAACAACAAATTGCAAACATACAGAATTCGGAGGACATATGACAAAAAGATTTAATTTCAATCTGAAATGGGAACAGGCGGCAATCTATTGGTACCCTTTACTGATAATTAATATGTTGATAGTTTTTGTTTCATTCAAAGATTACTGGGACACTGCAAATATTCAACCTATGGGTAGCATGTCAGAGGCCTATTCAGAAGTAGTACTCAGTGGACTATTCATGTTTGCTGCAACCGTAATTATCTATATTATCGGACTTCTACTCATTAGAAAAATCATGAACAGCATCCATTTTGGAGATATCTCGTTCAAGGCTGAGTTCTCAGTCTGGAATGTTCTGGGATACTGGATGTTGTATTTCGTATACATGATTGGAATTGTTCTACTGGGATTTGCCTTTGCATGGCTAAAAGTACCAATTGTATCAATAGTTCTACCATTCCTCTGGATTTATCTGATTCTGCTGAATACTAAAATGATGGTAAAATACATTTTCAGATGTACAGGATATGATGAATCAGCTTTTGCCTTCAAGGGAACATCCAAAGGACTGTTTATTGTATACTTGAAGGTTTTTGGTCTCTATCTGCTTTCTATGATAATTATAATACCCTTCATGTTGTTATCTGGTGCTTCTTTTACAACGTCTTCAGTCTATCCAATACCAATATACATAATTTTTTACGCTCTATCAGCTTTTATTGGATCAATAATGCTGCTCCTCTTCGCAGACTGGATTATCAATCTGAAATATAAAGACTATGATATTAATTTTAATGACCTTGAATTCAAAGATTATCTCCGTTTTGGTGGAGAATTAACACTTGGTGCACTTACTCTGGGATTCTATTCTCCAAAGGCTTTCATGAACATAACTGATCTTTTGCTATCAAAACTCAATGTTCATAGCGGAGCAGCAAAGTTTGAATTCAAATTCGAAGGGAATACAGGTGAAGGATACAAACTTATACTCATCGAAGGTCTTTTATCTCTAATCACTCTTGGAATATATTCACCATTTGCCATTGAAAAAATATACAAATGGTATTTCAGCAAAATTACTGCAGAAAAAATCTCATTAGTAAATCCAGTCAAAGCTCTCTCATCTGAAAACGGAAACAGCACAGTATCGAATGAGGAAATTGATTCTGTAGAATCAACTGAAGATAATATTGAGCTGCCGGAAGAAAGTAGCCAGGATAATGAAAAACTAGACAACAATGAGTAAATGTTTTAGTGAAGTAATTGTTAAGAAGGTGAAAATTGTTAAAACTAAAGATTACTATTATACTCTTACTGGTAATAACAGCAACATTGTCTGCACAATATGCAGGGAATGTCTATCTCGTACCAAATGCTTACAGCAGAAGTTTTGGAAACATTCATAATCCATCACTGATATGGGACCAGAATCCAAATTCATTACGGGCTAATCCTGCTTTATTGGGCTTCAGTAATTATGACATATCAGTTGGTTTCATGCAAGATAAGTGGTTAGAACATTATCCTGTTAATATACATCTATACGAATCTAATGTTTCAACTTACAGGAATGGAATCGGACTCTCATTTCCATTACTCAATTCTGATACTAAGTTTGGCTACACTGTAAGCTCTGAAGAAAGTGAGTATCAATCAAATTCAAGTTCAGGTTCAGATAAAAACTACACATTCAGTATTGCCTTCAATCCATTTGATTATTTTGACTACAGACCTTATGGCAATAAATGGGAGGCAGCAATCGGACTGTCAAACACATTCAGTATATTTGAGAATTCTTATGGTGATGCTTATGGCTTTTTCACCAATATAGGCATTGTAAACACTATCAGACCCATTACCTTTAAAGATGGCAGGTACTTAAATATTGAACTTGTTCAGGCAGTAACACATACTAATCTTTTTGATACTGAAATGAAGTACACAGATGATAGTGAAACATTCATTAGAGGTCTGCTGTGGGGATTTTCCGGAAAAGCAAGCATTTACTCCACTGAAGGTACATTCCTCTCACCATTCATTGATAATTACTTTTCTGTTATGTATGCACATGCCATTGAGCATTTATTTGACCACGGATCAATCGATGTTCAGGATTTTCACACAAACGGGCTGGAATTAGGATTTCTGGATACAGTTTTCCTGCGCTACGGTTTCTACGATGATGAAGACTGGATTTACAGACAAAGAAATAAAGATGATCTTTTCAATGCCCAATCAGTTGGTATGGGATTCAAAATCGGGCTGAAAGATTATTTTTCCTTTACTTACGATTATTCGTGTAAAGGACATAATGATGATCTAACAAGCTTGTACTTCCGTAGTAATATACTGAAAATTTACAATAACTGTATCAGACGGTAGATTACAGAAAAATCTAATTTCCATTCATATCAAGACAGTTTCGGTAACGTAATTTTTTTTATCCTGATAGACAGAAAATATTTGACATTTAAAAACATTCAACTTACATTTTTTTAAATTTAGAAGGAGAAATGTATGTACAATCTTAAGATTTCAATGTTAATAGTTCTGGTTCTATTAAGCTCATTAATTTTCGCTCAACAAGGAAAGAAGGTCCTTTTTATAGACTCATATCATGAAGGATATGCCTGGAGCGACGGTATTACAGAAGGTATTAAAATGGTTATCGAACCTTCCGGAGCTGAACTGAAAGTGTATAGAATGGACACAAAAAGAAATGGATCAGAAGCATTTAAAAAGCAAGCAGCCGTCAAAGCAAAAAGGCTTATTGAGAACTACAAGCCGGATGTTGTAATTGCAGCAGATGATAATGCCAGCAAATACATTATTAAAGAATATTTCAAGAACTCTGAAATTCCATTTGTTTTCTGCGGTGTAAACTGGGACGAAAAAATTTATGGCTTCCCTTACAAAAATACAACAGGTATGGTGGAAGTAGGTCTTTATAATGCACTAATCAACAATATGAAAAAATATGCAAAAGGTAATAGAGTCTCTTTTATCTCAGCAGATACACCATCATCACACAAAGAAGGAGAAAATTCTTCAAAGCTTCTGGGAATTAAATATGAGAAAGTAGTTTATGTAAAAACATTTGAGGACTGGAAAAAACAAATGTTGGATCTACAGAAGTCAACGGATATGATTGTTTTCGAGAATAATGCCGGAATGACTGGTTGGAACGATCAGAAAGCGAAAGAATTTCTTCAGCAGAATATTGCATTACCAATTGGTTCTATCTATGACTGGATGGGAGATTTTACACTTATCAGCTTTGCTAAAAGCAGCCAGGAACAAGGAACCTGGGCTGCAACAGCTGCATTGAAGATACTAAAAGGTACAAATCCTTCAGACATAAAAATCGAGAAAAACACTCAGGGAAAACTCTTCCTTAACATGAAGTATGCAGAAAAGCTTGGAGTTACATTTGATTTAAGTCTATTGAGAAATGCTGAAATCATTAAATAAATACAATATACTCGTCAGACCTGCTTTGGGGCAGGTCTTTTTTTTATATCTGTGAATAAAAACACTTCCTGAACATTTTTATATTGCACAATTTGAAATATCTTTTAGATTTTACCTGTAATTATATATTAATCTGGAGGTTAAGATGAAAAAATTACTATTTATTTTATTTGTTTTTGTTGCTGCAATGAGCTTATCATCATTCGAAATTGATTATGATGATTTAATCAACTTGCAGAAAGAATCTTTAACTAGAACAGCACTACAGAATTCAAGACATTATTTCGATCCAATCGTTAATGAAGTTTATCCTACATACCTCACAATGCCCATGCTTTACAGCATGTTTAACTGTACTTCGGTACATCAGGAATACATAGACTCAACGGGAACATGGGCAACTGTAGGCAGCACAACTATAGAATATAATGGTGAAGGTGTGTCACGCGTCAATATGACATACAATTATGGGGGACAACCTGTAACTGTTTCATATAACGTTGTCTGGGCTGGTGGTCAGATTTCTCATATTGAGATGTCAATGGATTATATGGGGTCGCCAACAGTTATAGGACGTGAAAGCTACACATGGGTAACTGAAGGTATATCTTCGTGCCTCGTTCAAGTTCCGGATATGATTAATGGAGGATGGGTTGACTCGCAACAATGGACATACACATATAATGGTTCAGAGCTGACAGAAGTACTGATTCAGGAATACGGCTGGGATCGTCCTGAAGACTCTGAAAAGTACGTTCTTACCTGGGCAGGTGGACACGTTTCCACAATGACTCTATACTGGTATGATGGATCCGCCTGGCAAAATGATGAGAATGAACTATTCACATATGATGGTGATAATATGACTGTAGAAATTGATCAGTATTGGGAAAGCGGAACCTGGATGAATGAAGATAAAACTGAATATATTTATAACGGCAATAAGCCCATGTCCTGGGATGATTTTTCATGGGATATGACAGACTGGTATAATGACTCCAGAGGAACGATTACGTACAATAATGATGACAAGCCATCTGTTTTCCTCTCACAGGAGCTTGTAGATACCGCTTCAAGAGAATGGGTAGATTCCGGTAGATTGACTTACGGCTATGGAGTTGGAATATCAGAAAATACAGTACCGGTATTCAAAACAAATCTCAAATGCTATCCAAATCCATTTAATCCGCAAACTGCCCTTGAATTCTCATTACCGACAGAATCCAACGTTGAAATATCAATTTATAACATAAAGGGACAAAAAGTTGTATCCCTGGAGAACAAACCGTATTCTAAAGGAACACATAAAATTATATGGAACGCTGACAAGCAGGCATCAGGTATTTATTTTGCAATTCTGAAGACAAAATTTGGAATTAGTAGACAAAAACTTGTTCTTCTGAAATAATGTAGTTTCTTGAATCGATATTTTCGAAAACTAAATATTATGTCTGGAGGCAACCAATGAAAAGAACTATATTAGTTTTACTTATTATGAGTATTGCTTTACTCAGTGCTCAAGCTTTTGATCTGCATAAAGCATTTGTAAACAAGCAGATTAAACTTCTATCAAAAATTTCTAATGAACACACAAGAGATTATTATGATCCGATCCTGAATGAAGTGTATCCTGAGCTGCTCACTCTTACAAAACTCTATGGCATGTATGGAAATACATCCATCAGAATGTACACATGGGCAGATGGTGCATGGAACGAAACCGGATCAGTAATTCTTGAATACTCAGGTGATCAGGTATCAAGAATGATCATCGATATGGCGTTTGGCAGAGACAGAATGTCTGTTATTTATGATGTAACCTGGAACAGTGGAAATATTACTCAGATTGATATGGCCTACGATATGGGAGACACTCCTATCGCTACAGGTAGAGAAACATATACATACGGAAACTCAGGTGAACTTACCGAAGCTGTAATGCAGATTCCTGATCCAATTGACGGAACCTGGACAAACGAAGACAGATTGTTATATACTTATACAGGATCTGATTTAACCGAATCCCTGAGTCAGTATAACGATGAATCAGTTTGGACAGATGATAGAAAATGTCTTCTTGCTTATTCAAATGGAAAAGTATCTACAATCAATGAACAGGAATTTGATCAGATTAACTGGGTAGATGTATACAATAATACTTATGCTTACAGCGGTGACAATCTTGTAGAAGAAATTGAACAGGAATGGCAGACAGATGCATGGCAAAATGTTGAGAAAACGACATACCAGTTCAGTAGAAGCATGCCTTCTGCCTGGAGTGAATTCTTCTGGTCAAGTGATGACTGGATTGAAACACAAAGAGGAACAATCTCATTTAACACTGAAAATAAACCTGTTGAATTTCTTAGTCAGGTGCAAAGCATAATTTCCAGAGAATGGGAAAATGAAGGTAAAGTAGTATTTGGTTATGGCGATAACGCTATTGATGATGTTAATGCAGCAAAATCAGTTCTCTCTCTTTCAAACTATCCAAATCCTTTCAACCCTGAAACTACACTGAATTTCAATCTTGTAAGTGATTCAAATGTTGAAATCTCTGTTTACAATGTTAAAGGTCAAAAAGTTGACACTATTGTGAATAAAGGATTCACAAAGGGAAATCATAACATTACATGGAAAGCAGATAGTTTTTCTACCGGAGTATATTTTGCAGTCTTGAAAACAAAGTCCGGAACAACAACAGCAAAGCTTGTATTGATGAAATAATTAATACTAAACATATTACAGGTCTATCGAGTAATCGGTAGACCTTTTTTTTGCAAAAAAAGAAAGCCGGCAGAACCGGCTTACACACTCCACGGGTTATACCCAAAATATCTTTCCCCAGTTGAATACATACTGATAAATTTTTAGTCCTCAACTTCAGAAAATCAATTTAACAAAAAGCAGGGAAATAAGCCGAAATATTCGGCTTAAATGTCCATCCCTACTTACCAGAATTAAATCAATGATTTTCTATATTATATGACAAACCACCCTGATTTTTACGCAGAAATCACGTTATATCTTCAATCCCTACAATAAATTACAATATCAAAAAAAAGTGTATCATGCAGTTGCTTTGTTAAGGCATTGCTCCATATTGTCACATTGTCGACATGTTATGAAACGTTTGCCTTTCTGTTTCCTTATGTTCATTGGATGCTCTAATCCCCTTAAATGAAACATTATGAACAAAAGAAAACTGCTGAGATTGTCAGCCCAGCAGTTATTGAATATATGTTTTTATGTCTTTACTATGCTTTTACAAATACGCCATATTCGTCAGCTTTTACTATACCGATTACCGCTGCAGGTAAACCAGCCGAGTTCATCTCCTGGACCATTTTCATTACCTGATCAGCAGAGACGGAAAACAACAGTCCACCGGAAGTCTGAGGATCACATAACAAATCAACCATTTCATCTTTAACATCTGCTCTGTTAATAATCAAATCTTCACAGAACTGTCTGTTCTTCATAGTTCCACCCGGAACAAGACCATCATTAATGTACTCCATAGCGTAAGGAAGTGCCGGAATTTTTGAGAATTCAAGCTCTACTCCGCAATTGCTGCCAGCAAACATTTCCTTAATATGTCCAAGTAAACCAAAACCTGTAATATCCGTACAGGCTGATATTTCATAATTGCCAGCTATTTCTGCAGCCTGTTTATTCAGCATAACCATATAGCGAGTAGCCTCAGCAAGAGATTCTTCTCTGACCATCTCTGCCTTAAGAGCAGTATTGATCGTTCCATTACCCAGCGGTTTCGTCAGTACAATCTTATCCCCGGCTCGAGGAGTGTTATTGAGATAGATTTTATCAGGATGAATAGTCCCTGTCACGGCAAGCCCATACTTAACTTCGGAATCATTAATACTGTGACCTCCAAGCAGCGCTGCTCCAGCTTCCTTGAGTTTGGAGAGACCTCCATCCATGATTGCTCTCAGTACACTCATATCGAGCTTGTCTGTTGGAAAACCTACAATACTCAGAGCAGTTATTGGAGTCCCACCCATTGCATAAATATCAGACAGTGCATTTGCAGCAGCAATCTGACCAAATGTATAAGGATCGTCAACTATTGGAGGGAAAAAGTCAACAGTCTGCACAATAGCCGTTTCGTCATTAATCTTGTAAACGCCTGCATCTTCAGAATGTTCATAACCTGCAATCAGGTTCAGATATTCGGGTTGTTTCAAGCCACCCAGTGCTTTATTTAAGGCGCACGGCCCTAATTTAGCTCCGCAACCGGAGTACCGCGAGTACTGCGTCAGTCGAATCTTATCCATAACATCCTCATTATCTAACCTTTATTGAAGACTGAGCTTTCTCTTTTGAAAATGAGAGAACTTACGTAAAGAGCTGCACAGGCAAATACAGAAAGAGATATGTAAACTAAAGCTAAATTCACAACAGGGTAATTACCTGATAGAACTACTTTTGTTGCCAGAGTAACGTTCAGAATAGGAATCAGTGCTGTGCCGGTATTAAGTTCTATTCCCGGTAGCATTCCCATAACCGCTGGTAAAATAACAACAATCATCAGCGGAGAAACAATGCTCTGAGCTTCTTTGAATGATTTCGCTATGATTGACAACGATAGAAGCAGACCTGAGAAGAATACTGACAGCGGTATCAGAAGCGTCGTAACAATAATCATAGACTTGATTTCAAGTATACTAATAAGTGATTCAAGCAGATCTTTCGGTATATCTGAATTCATTCTGACACCGATATAGAGTCCTACAATCCCTGCAATGGCAGAAACAAGTCCACCTATTGTCACAACTCCGAATTTACCGAGTAAAATCTCGAATCTGGATACAGGGGTTGTCAGAAGAGTTTCATAAGTACCGCGCTCTTTTTCGCCAGCAGCCAGATCTATCGCTGGATACATAGCTCCCATGAAACAGAATATTATGAACAGGTACGGGATAAATCCACCAACATTTTCTGCCACCTCTTCCTGCATAGTCGCCATATTGGTAATTTCCAGATCAATAACATCCAGTTGTTTTGCCTCTATTCCCAGAGCATCATAACGCTCATCCATAAACGGTTTTTTGTATTCATCGAGAATATCCTGAATACGTTTTTTAACAATCCCGGTTGTAGATTTTGATTTGTAATAAGCGTCTATTCTACCTGTTCCCAACTCTTTGATTTTCTCAAAGAAGTCACTGCTGAACATGAAGTACACATCCAGACTGTCATTAACAATCTTGTCATTAATTTCATCTTCAGATGTCTCATAGACAATTTCAACATTCTCGTAGCCTTCCAGAAATGTCTGGAATTGCTGCGGTGTTTTATCTTTTATCACTGCAACCTGGAGAGCTTTAGCTTTTTCTTTTTTTGCCATTCTCACAGACACTTTTGTCATTACGTTCAGGAGAACAGGGAAAAGCATCAGAGGAAGAATAATCATTGTGATTAATGTACGTTTATCTCTTGTAATATCAAGGAACTCTTTTTTCATGATTGTTTTTATTGCATTCATTTTTCAGCTCCTTCTATGTATTTGATAAATCCTTCTTCTACGGTAATATCCCCTATCTCATCACAGAAAGACTGATATGTTCCGTTGTACAGGAGCTTTCCTTTATGGATAATTGCCAGATCATCACTCAGCAGAGCAACCTCTCCCATTATGTGGGTTGAGAAGATTATCGTTTTACCGTCATTTCTGCATTTACGCACAAGCTGCACGATATTCTTTGATGTGATAACATCCAGTCCAACTGTAGCTTCATCAAATACAAGCACCTGCGGATCATGGATCATTGTACGTACAATAGATGTTTTCTGTTTCATGCCGGATGAAAGCTTGCCAATACGCTGATCGGCAAAACTGTGCATGTCAAGAACAGTAAAATATTCGTCTATACGTCTGTTGAGGACAGTCTTATCCAGTCCGTATAGATTTCCGTAGTACTTTACTATCTCACGCGGTGAAAGTCTGTCGTAAAGTTTGGTTGATCCTGTCAGGAATCCGATATTCCTGTGTACTTCTTTATCTTGTTTTGTGACGTCATATCCGTTAACTTCCACTGACCCGGAAGTAGGTTTCATTAAGGCTGCTATTATTCTCAGAGTCGTTGTTTTTCCGGCACCGTTAGGACCAAGCAATGAGAAGATTCTCCCCGGTTTACACTCAAAGCTGACGTTTTCCACAGCATTGATTTCTTTCACGGGGACTTCCATTTTCTTTCTCTGGTCTTTGGTGGTCTTGAATGTTTTAACTAAGTTTTTAACCGTAATCATTCAGTCTCCTTGTTTAATCAGATTTTTCCATTAAATCTTTTTATCTACGTAAGAATATTATTGTCAAGATAGTAATATTGCAAGCCTGTAAATAATAACATTTCTTATTGACAAACGTTATAGAATATATTTAAAATTGTTCAAATATATCTTTAGTAAGCAAAGGGGATATTGCTTCACAAAGTATACAGGGGGAAAAATGAAAAGTCTTAGACTACTTTACTGCCTGATGGCATTTCTACTATTACAATCAATTCTAAACGCACAAGGTGTACAACCACTCGGTTCCGGAACAGAATCTGATCCTTATCAGGTCTCCAGTCTCGATAATCTATTGTGGATGAGCTCCAATACAGTAACAGGAATGTTCTTCGAGCAGACATCAGACATTGATGCATCAGCCACGCAAAACTGGAATATTGGTAATCATGATAATGACCCTAATACTCCGGATTCGGCAATGGGTTTTCAACCGATTGGAGAGTTCCATAATTCAATTGCACAATATGATGGAAACGGATATACAATCAGTGATCTTAATATAAACAGACCCAATGAAGATGATGTAGGACTCTTTTCTAATCTATATAGATCAAAAGTTGTTAATTTGAACCTTTCAGATGCATGCATCACAGGAGATAACTGTACTGGAGGAATTGCAGGATATTTACAATACTCAATTATAATTAGTTGTCATACTTCCGGGATAATAAAATCTTGTTATGGAAAATGTGGAGGTATAAGCAGTTGGATCGAAAATACCAGAATAGCAAACTGTACAAATGATTGCACTGTTATAGGTGGAGAAGTTGGGGGAATTATCGGAAGTGCTTATTATATTGACGCTCCTTTCTATTGCGGAATCCAGAATTGTACAAATACAGGCACAATTGTCTCACACAGCTGGGGTGGTGGAGGAATTATGGGAGGTGGAATTTTTGTTAACCTGGTTAATTGTGTAAATTATGGAAGTGTTATTAGTTATTCCAATTATTCAGGAGGAATATGCGGATTGCTGGATAACTCGACTATAACCTGCTGCACATCTTATGGACAGATTACAGGTTCTAGGAATATTGGAGGAATTGCTGGTGCAATCGACAAATGTAATGTAAGGAATTGCTTTTCAAGATCAGATGTCACCTGCCAATACACTGGGGGAGGTTTCTGCGGAATATCTGAAGACTCTTATGTTAATAATTGCTATAGTACCGGCTTGGTTAGTGGAGAAGATATTGGAGGGCTGATGGGCACTCCATCATGGTTCCCTGATAACACAATACGCAATTGTTTCTGGGATACGGAAACTTCCGGATTATCTATTACAGGTGGAGGAGGAACAGGTAAAACAACAAGTGAAATGAAAAATTTATCCACTTTTGTAAATACCAGTACTGTTGGATTATATTCTGCATGGGATTTCACAGGATTACAAGGAAATGACTCTGGCACCAATGATTATTGGGATATTAATTCAACTATTAATGATGGATACCCGTATCTTCTGAATCCAACCGATAATACCGGGCAAGTCCCCAATGGAACAGGAACAAATGACGATCCTTATCTTATATCATCTCTCGCAAATCTCCAGTGGCTCAGTTATACTCCTGAAATATGGAATCAGGGAGCATTCTTTGAACTTACATCTAACATTGATGCAGCTGAAACTATTACATGGAACAACGGTAAAGGCTTTGGAGTAATAGGAACAGAATTAAATCCATTTATTGGAAATGTTAACGGAAATGGTCATAACATTTACAATCTTTATTTAAATCTCAGTCCTGATCAGTATATTGAAATTAGAATAAACACTGGTATGTTCGGTAATGTAGAAAATTCTGAGTTCTATGATCTCAATGTTGTGAATTTCGAGTATGTTGGGCAGGGAACTACAGGGGGATTCGTAGGAGAAGCAACTAATACCGGATTCGAGTCCTGCTCAGCAATTGGAGCATCAAATATTGGTTTTTGTGTTGAAGCTTATGATTGTACTTTTCAAGATTGTTATTCAGTCACCAATAGCAGATCAACAACGGGGGGAATGTTCATTCGAACTGCAGCAAATTCAATAATAGAAAACTGTTATTGTGTAAGTAAAGCAGAATTAAGTGGTGGGTTTGCAGTATTTTTATATGATTGCACTATAACAGGTTGCTATTCTGAATGTAAAACTCTTGATCATAGAGGATTTTCTGATAGTATCGATAACAGTACAATTGAAAACTGCTACAGCATTGCTGATTCGATACGCTATGGTGATTGGTGCCCAGCATTTATTAACATCTCTACAGGTACATCAACAATAAAAAATTCATATTTTTTTACAAATACAAGAGCAGCTTTCTGTAATACGACTAATGATGACACAGTAATATTAAATTGCTTCTGGTGCTGCTCCGGGGATAGTATTGAATCTACAGGAGGAACCAGAGTGTCTCTTGCTGAGATGAAAGACATTGCTACATTCACAGACCTGAACACAACAGGACTTGATACCCCATGGGATTTCCTCGGAACTCCTTTTGATGATACTGGTTCAGATGATATCTGGGCTATTGATCCGGAAATCAATGATGGATTTCCTTACCTTTATAATAATTATCAGTATTTCGATATTACAGATAACGATGATAACACTGTTCCTGAACTTCCTGAAGTATCTGGTTTGAACGGCAACTACCCGAATCCGTTTAACCCGGAAACAACTATCAGTTACTCACTGGCAGAAACAGGTCGAGTCAATATTGTTGTGTACAACATTAAAGGACAAAAAGTTACAACACTAGTGAATGAGCAGCAGGAAAAGGGAAACCACTCGATTAAATGGTCTGGTAGAGATTCAAACAGCAAAAATGTCAGTTCCGGTGTATACTTCGTCAGAATGAAAGCAGGAAAAGACGTTAGCACCCATAAAATGCTTTTGTTGAAGTAATAAAAAAGGGAAGCAAAATGAAAATATTGAAAATACTCAGCTTATTCTGTATAATATATACTATGACTACCTTACTGAATGCACAAGGAGTACAACCACTCGGTTCCGGAACAGAAACTGATCCTTATCAGGTCTCAAGTCTCGATAATCTATTATGGATGAGCTCCAATACAGTAACTGGTATGTTCTTCGAGCAGACATCAGACATTGATGCATCAGCCACGCAAAACTGGAATATTGGTGATCATGATAATGACCTTTATACTCCGGATTCGGCAATGGGTTTTCAACCGATTGGAGATTTCTATAATTCAATTGCACAATATGATGGAAACGGATATACAATCAGTGATCTTTACATAAACAGACCAAATGAAGATTATGTAGGACTCTTTTCTTATCTACATAGATCAAAAGTTGTTAATTTGAACCTTTCAGATGCAACAGTAAAGGGATTATCAAAAACAGGAGCTTTATGCGGAGAAATTTATGTATGTACAATTAGAAATTTCCATACTACAGGTGTCGTTATTGGGAGTTCCAAAGTTGGAGGTATTACAGGTTGTTGCAGAGACTCATTCATTGAAAATTGCTCGAGCTCCTGCTATGTATCAATACAAAATCGGACCAGTAGTTATGCAGGAGGTATTGCAGGATCAGTAGTTTCATCCATTAAAGCCTATTCAATGATCAATTATTGTTCAAACACAGGAACAATAACTGGACGTTATGCTGTAGGAGGTATAGCTGGAGGAACAGAAAAAGCTCTTTTACTAAACTGCTCTAATACAGGCAACATTTTTGGTTACACTTGGACCGGAGGTATAACAGGTTCATCTAAAACTTCAAACATTGTTGGTTGCTATTCTGATGGTATAGTTTCCGGAATCTCATGTGTTGGTGGAGTTCTAGGATACTTTGAAGATTCACAAGCAAGTAATAACTATGCAACATCTTCTGTTTCCGGAGGTTACCCGGCAGGGGGATTTACTGGATTTGTAAAAGATTCAGTTATCAACAATAGTTACAGTACCGGCTTGGTCAGCGGAGATCAGAATGTTGGGGGTTTTTGTGGAGATAATGAAAACAATTCCGGTATAATAAGTAATTGTTTCTGGAATATCAATACTTCAGGGCAAACAGCATCAGCTGGGGGAACAGGAAAAACAACTAATGAGATGAAAACAGTTGATACTTATACTAACCTTAATACTGCCGGACTTGATGCTTCCTGGGATTTTGTAGGTTACAATGGAAATGATTCTGGCTCAAATGATTATTGGGCTTTGGATTCAGGAATAAACAATGGATACCCGTACTTCATAAACCCTGTTAACTGTTTGGGAAATCCCCCTGTTGGATCAGGAACCGAAAATGATCCTTTCTTAATTTCAGAACTGGAGAATCTTTACTGGTTATCATTTAATACAGATATCTGGACTAATGGGTATTACTTTTCACAAACATCCGATATTGATGCTGCAGGTACAAGATATTGGTTTACAGGAAGAGGCTTTAACCCTATTGGCAATACAGATGAAGAATTCACTGGATTTTATAATGGAAACGGTTATTCAATCAGTAATTTATATATTAGACACACTAACTCATCTTATTCACAAGGTATGTTTGGAGTAATCAGAGATTCTGAGATTTATAATTTAAGGCTTGAAAATATATATTATGAACTGAGTAGTTATCAGTCTGGAGGTGGTTTATTCGGTATTTCATACTATTCTGAAATCACTGACTGTTCGGTTTCAGGAATAATCGGAGGAATCTCAGGTGGTTTCGCAGACGTTATATTTTCTTCTGAAGTAACAAATTGTTCTTTTGAGGGTACAATTTTTGGTGACGGGTGTGGGTTTGCTCGTGATATGTCAGATTCAAATATAATGAACTGTCGGTCTAATGTTTGTTTAAGAGATGGAGGTGTGGGGTTTGCCCATAATATTCATAACTCAAATGTCATAAATTCTTATGTTTACGGAGTAATTGGATCTGGTATCAATCCGGAAGAACATGCCACTGGATTCTGTTGGGAAACTCACGGTGGAAATATATCTGATTGCTACAGTTTCATGAAGTTACACTCCTACAATGCTACGGGTTTCGTTGTACTTTGTTTTGAGAGCTCAATTGAGAATTCATGTTTCATGGGAACAATTGAGGGTGGACATCTATATGGAGATTTAGCAGGTTTTGGTCGATTAATCTTTGAAGGTTCAACAATAACAAACAGCTTCTGGTATTCTCATGGTTATACTATTAAATCTGCAGGAGGAACCAGAGTGTCTCTTGCTGAGATGAAAGACATTGCTACATTCACAGACCTGAACACAACAGGACTTGATACCCCATGGGATTTCCTCGGAACTCCTTTTGATGATACTGGTTCAGATGATATCTGGGCTATTGATCCGGAAATCAATGATGGATTTCCTTACCTTTATAATAATTATCAGTATTTCGATATTACAGATAACGATGATAACACTGTTCCTGAACTTCCTGAAGTATCTGGTTTGAACGGCAACTACCCGAATCCGTTTAACCCGGAAACAACTATCAGTTACTCACTGGCAGAAACAGGTCGAGTCAATATTGTTGTGTACAACATTAAAGGACAAAAAGTTACAACACTAGTGAATGAGCAGCAGGAAAAGGGAAACCACTCGATTAAATGGTCTGGTAGAGATTCAAACAGCAAAAATGTCAGTTCCGGTGTATACTTCGTCAGAATGAAAGCAGGAAAAGACGTTAGCACCCATAAAATGCTGTTGTTGAAGTAAATTTTCTATTACAAAACTTTGCGGAACACTTAAACCCTGTTCCGCTTTTTTATTCCTTTGACACAGGGCAAAAAATCTATTATTATTTTATAAAGCGCTAAGGGAATAAATATGATCAGATATATACCGCCATTCATCTTGAGCAAGTACGAAAAAAACGAATTCAACGGCTGTCTCAAAGGCTTTATACTCCTGTTTGATATTGCAGACTTCACTAAAACCGGCAACTACCTACAGGATAAAAGCAATCTTGGGGCTCAGGAACTGAGTAATTATATTGCTGCGGCATTCGAGGATTCCATTGATATAATCCTGCGTAACGGTGGATTTATCTCAGTCTTTGCAGGTGATGCTTTCTGTGCCGTATTCCCTGAATGTAACCCTGATAATATTCTAAGTGCAGCCTGCAGCATCCAGTCCAGGCTGAAATCCAACAGCAATTACTCCTGCTGTCTGGGAGATTTTGACATCAAAGCACGTATTACTGTCTGCTTTGGTAATATACACTGGAAAATATTCCGCAACAATCTTCAATGCGAATATATCTTTTTTGGAGATATCATTAATGAGCTTGCTGAGATTTCATCCAATAAAAACGAAGTGGGATTTTCAGCTTCAGCAGCGAATTTTATTGGAATAGAGCATTTTGAACAGAAAGATCAAGTTTATACCCTTTCTACTCAAAGCTATTCTTCTTTACCCCATGAAATTGTGTATATGTACTCCGAGAGAACACTGGAAAAGTTTTTACATCCGAGATTTATTCGTACAAAACCACAAAATGAAATTCGTCATGCTGCCTATTGTTTTATCAGTCTCAAAAAAATACCCATGAAAGATTTAGAGGATACAGTTAAGATTATCCATGAGCTGCTGGATCATTATGGTGGACTGATGAACAAACTTGATGCCACAGATAAAGGTGTAATCGGATTGATAATCTTTGGTTCTCCCAAATCAGATGCAAGAATTCTACATAAAATGAGTAGATTTGCTCTCAAAATAATTGAAGAAGTCCCCGAAGTATCTATTGGACTGGCATCGGGTTTCGCCTATTCAGGATATACCGGTGGTAAAAACATAAAGGAATATACTTCTCTCGGGAAGTCTGTTAATCTTGCAGCACGCCTGATGATGGATGCAGATAAAGGTGAGATTCTTACCGATCACTTCCTGTATTCAGATATCAAGTCTCAGTTTCAGTTTGTAGAAAGCGGTAAAAAGCTGAATCTGAAAGGATTCCTGAAACCTGTAGAAGTCCACCACCTGGAAGGCTACATACAAGATACAATGCTTAAGTATAACTACAAATTTATCGGACGAAAAAAGGAGTTAGATCAGATATTAAGCCAGCTTGACTCTTCTGATAATGAGCTTGTCATTGTTGAAGGTGTGAAAGGAGCAGGAAAAAGCCGATTGATAAGCGAATCTGTTATGAGTATTGAAGACTACAGAATGGAAAAGATATATCTGAATGAACTTAGTACAATTGTACCGTATAATGTTTTAAGACTTATTCTGGACAGCTATTTCCATATTGTGAGAGAACAGCCAGAAGATGATCTATATGCACAATTCAAAAGAAGCTGGAATAAACTATGTAATTTTGATTCGCAAGGTTTCAGACATGAGGACATTATTTACTCTATTGCCAAACCAAATGCGTCTTTAGATCAACCTGCTAAAACAGCTAAGGAGATAAAAGAAATTGCTGAAGCTTTCCAATACTTCTCCTGTAAAATAACTGAAGACAGACCTGTCATGTTTATTCTGGATAATGCAGAATTTATAGATGCTGAGAGTCTGCATATTATTTCGCATCTGAAACCTGACATGAAAAATCCAATTAAAATTGTGTGTACCAGTGAGAAAGGTGAAATTCTGGATTTACTGTTCTCTAATTTCGACTGCTTTTCAGTTTCTAGAATTATTCTCAGCCCCTTAACTCAGAAAGAAACAACTGAAATGGTGGAAGACATATATAAGAATGACAATATTGACCGTAACACCCTGAAATACATCTACAGGCGTTCCGGCGGTATTCCTTCATCTGTTGAGAGACTGGCTGATTTAATGGAGGAAACCAGTAGATAAAGGAATTATCTGGGAGCAGTTTAACAGGCTATAATTTATCAATTAGGAAAAAAAATTGAAAATAATGCACACGTTTTTACACCTGATCATTATTTTCATGTTGAATTATAACAATATTAGTATCGCATAAAACCGTGTATACAAAGGATATACTTAATTTAATAATGGTCGAGACGATCCCGATTGATTCGGGACGACCGTTTGGGAGCGGAAAAAAAAATGGTCGGGACGACAGGATTTGAACCTGCGACCGCTCGAACCCCATTCGAGAAAGCTAGCCGGACTGCTCTACGTCCCGATTGCAGCTATGTTTTGAGAACATTAATTTTTTGACAAGTTTTTTTATATATGAGGAGCATATTAGTCTGGATTGCTTTTTCGCATATGATTATCCTGAATTGCAGAACTAATTAGAAGTTCGAAATAAATTATTAAGCTTACAGGTGTTGAGTATGTTAATTAATAATTGGATGATTTTTTATATGGTCGGGATGATCCCGATTGACTCGGGACGACCGCTCGAACCCCATTCGAGAAAGCTAGCCGGACTGCTCTACGTCCCGATTGCAGCTATGTTTTGAGAACATTAATTTTTTGACAAGTTTTTTTATATATGAGGAGCATATTAGTCTGGATTGCTTTTTCGCATATGATTATCCTGAATTGCAGAACTAATTAGAAGTCAGAAATACATAATTGAACTTGCAGGTGCTTGAAAACTATCTATAATTATTGGATGATATTTTTTTATATGGTCGGGATGATCCCGATTGACTCGGGACGACCGCTCGAACCCCATTCGAGAAAGCTAGCCGGACTGCTCTACGTCCCGATTGTAGCTATGTTTTGAGAACACTAATTTTTTGACAATTTTTTTTATATATGAGGAGCATATTAGTCTGGATTGCTTTTTCGCATATGATTATCCTGAATTGCAGAACTAATTAGAAGTTGGAAATACATTTTAGAACTTGCAGGTGTTTGAAAACTATCTATAATTATTGGATGATATTTTTTTATATGGTCGGGATGATCCCGATTGACTCGGGACGACCGCTCGAACCCATTCGAGAAAGATAGCCGGACTGCTCTACGTCCCGATTAACTCCATGAACTATGGATAACTACCAGACAAAAAAACCTCCCATAATAACTGATTTGTCATTAGGGAGGAATCTGAATCTATTTGTTTTGGTTATGGTTGCCAGTTATTGTAAGGAGCGTCTATTACTCCCATAATTTTATCAAACTCTCCTGTTGCTTTCAGCTTCTCTATCAAATCTGTCAGAATGTTATCGATATCACCTCCCCTATTACCCTTGGGAAGAATAATCTTTACATCAAATCTTTTATACAGCTCTCTTCTGATATTTTCAAATTTCTCAGTCTTTATTATTGGATCACATGCATTATCTGCAAATATTACTCCATCAATCCTGCCACTATTAAGCCTCTTCAGACTGGCTAATAAATCTGATGAAGGAGTAATCGGAAAGTCGAAATATGCTGTATGCGCCCTGTCAGTTTCAATTTTGTAATCCCCGAGCTTATTCTTGTTCAAAGGCTTTTCTTTATTAGTGTAAAGAACAAAGTTTACATGAAATATTGTTGCGGTTGAATGATCATAGTCTAATTGGAGCTTTTCTGAATCAGGAAGCTTTATGAGAGGCATATGAAAATCAACTTTCTCTGATTTCACATAGTTCATTGACCTGGCAAATGGAACAACTTCTATTGTAAACTGATGGTCTGACTTCTCATCCATAGCCTTTACGAAGTCAACAAGAACGCCTTTATCTCGACTTTCGGCATATACAGGCATCTGAGCTAAACTAACTTTTATCTCTCTCGCTAATAAAAAAGAAAAAGTAAGAATAAGCATCATGGTTACGATTAATATTTTTTTAACAGACATCATTACCTCCACAATTTTGAATTATATTCATTTTATATAAATTACCATATATTTGTCAAAATGCAAATTGAAATTTAACTATTTGTCTGTATGAAGAAAATTAAATAAATGTTTATAGTAAAGGAGGCTACAGCTACAGGGTATAAGTTCAAAAAGAAAATATTTTTTTAACTTTGTATATACACTTTTTCTACAACATAAATTTAATTAATTATCCATCTCCTTCAATTGCGCCAGAATAGATTCTGCTGTTTTAATACCAATTCCCGGCATGACAGCAATCTCCTCAGCACTGGCTTTTCGCAGATTAGCCACAGAACCAAACTGTTTCAACAACATGAACTTTTTGTTTTCACCTATGCCCTTAACTCTGTCCAGATCACTAATCAGTGTTCTGTGCGAGCGTCTCTTTCTATGGAACGTAACTGCAAACCTGTGAGACTCATCCCGAATGTGAATGAGTAGTCTCAAAGCGGATGAATTCCTTGGTAGCAGGATAGATGTCTTCTGTCCGGGTAGAAACACTTCCTCAATCCTCTTTGCCAGAGAAATCATCTCTATATCATCCTGCTTGTACTCCTGCAGAATACTGAAGGCTGAGCTGAGCTGTCCCTTTCCCCCATCTATCACAATCAGATCGGGTTTGACATAGTTATCTATTTTTGCCAGATATCTCGTTAAAGTCTCCCGCATAGAAGCAAAGTCATCCTGTCCTTCTACAGTCTTCATTATGAAGTGCATGTAATTCTTCTTTTTGGGCTTGCCATTCTCAAAGAAAACCAGAGACGACACTGTATCTGTTCCCTGAATTGTTGAGATATCAATACATATCATCCTGCGGGGCAGTTTATTTAACTGCAACTTTTCTTTAAGCTCCTGCACAGGCAAAATTGCTCGTTCTTTCGACTTCAGGTGCTGTAATCTCAGTTCTTCTACATGGTTAAATGCATTCTTCTTAGCCAATCCGATAAGCTGTTTGTTGTCGCCCTTCTGCGGAACAATAACTTTATTCTTCAGCATTTCATTAATTGCCTCAAAATCAGTCGGTTCATACTGACACAAAATCCTATATGGCAGGTCATCCAACTTGTTTGTATAATACTGCTTAACAAAAGCTTCCATGATCTCAGGATATTCTGATCCGGCTACATTATCCATAGCATAGATTTCTCTATTCATCAGTTTCCCTGACAGAATCTTCAGAACACTAACGGCAGCTCTGTCCGCATCTTTATATATTCCTATGACATCCCTGTTGGACTGATCGGCAAAATGTACATGCTGATTTCTGGTGACAGACTCAATATTCTTGATTATATCTCTGGTCTTAGCAGCCTTTTCAAACTCAAGATTCTCAGCATAACCTTCCATTTCAGATTTAAACGTATCGATTATCTCGTCGGTACGTCCCTGTAGAAACCGGAATATGCTCCTGATTGTCTTTCCATATTCCTCCTGAGTAATATATCCAACACAGGGAGCAGGGCACTTGCCAAGCTGAAAGTTAATACAAGGCTTTTCGTGGATAATCTTATGAGCAGGGATTGTTCTCGTACAATTTCTGGTAGGGAAAATCCACTCAAATCGACGCAATATTCTCCTGACAGCTCTTACTTCAGTATAAGGACCGAAATACTTAACACCCTTTTTCCCAATATCACGGGTTACAAATACTCTTGGAAACGGTTCATTCATTGTTATGGCGATAAACGGATATTTACGATCATCCTTAAGCATAATGTTATACTTGGGACGATGTTTCTTTATGAGATTTGCTTCCAGAACCAGAGCTTCGTACTCTGTTTCAGTAATAATGTAGTCCAAATCTCTGATATTACTTACAAGCTCTTCTGTCTTGGGATCATGTGATGAACCCGAAAAATAGCTTCTCACCCTGTTCTTCAGGACAATTGCCTTGCCTATGTATATTATCTTCCCTTTGGAATTATACATCCTGTAAACACCGGGTTTCTCCGGTAAGAGTTTCAGTTTCTCTCTTATTTTCTCAGAAGTTTTCTGCTTATTTTTTCCCATAATCTAATTCCGTATTGAATCCTCAATAAATGTACACCTACTCCAAAGACAATCAAAGTTACAATACCACTCAATACAATTCTAACTATTGCCATGAGCATGGTTTGACTGCCCATAAACAGATAGATAAATTTAACAAGAATTCCAGCGATGATATTAAGTATAACAAACCTGATCAATTCCATGTCAAGTATACTGACCTTAACTTTTTCGTAGTCCTTATTCAATACATTCAATAGAATAAAGAACTGTAAAACAGCAGCAATAGATGTTGCCAGAGCCAGCCCGTTATGCTGCATGAACTGCATTAATATTATATTCAGCACAACATTGATAAAAACAATATAGATTGATATTTTTACAGGAGTTTTAGTGTTTTTGTGGGCATAGAAAACAGGAATAATCACCCTGTTCAGACAGAGAAAAATCAAACCAACGCTATAATATACTAAAGCTGAATAACTCATATCCAACGCTGCTAAATCGAATGCTCCTCTCATAAAGAGTATGCGAATAATATCTTTTCCCAGTAAAACTATCAGAAGTGTAATCGGAATAGAGAAAAACAGCATTGTTTTCAAGGCAAAATTCAGTTTCGAGTTCAGACTTCCCCATTCCTTCTTTGCAACATAATCTGAAAAATACGGTATAACAGCAGCACCAGCAGAAACACCGATAATCCCGAATGGGAGCTGCATCAACCTGTTACCATAACCAAGCGCAGAAATAGAGCCTACAACAAGCAAAGAAGCTAGTATCTGATCCGCAAGCAGATTTACCTGACGCACTGCAATCCCAATAACTCCAGGCAGGAACTTTTTCCACAGATTACTTATAGCTTCCGATTTCAGATCAAATACAGGACTTACCTTGTAATCAAGTTTCTTCAATAATGGGAACAGAGTAATCGTCTGAAGTATTCCTCCAACCAGAACACCAATAGAAAGCCATACAGAAAGTTCTGAAACATCCTTAGTCATCAGTAATCCGGGTAAAAGCATTGCTGCTATCATCACAACATTCATGAATGAGCTGGTCAGAGCAGGTATAAAGAACAATTTATGTGAATTGAGAATTGACACGAGCATAGATGAAAAACCGATCAGTATGAGGAAAGGAAACATAATTCTGGTGAGTTTTACAGTTAGTTCATACGTTACCTGATTGAATCCGGGTGCAATGATTTTAACGATCCAAGGAGTCAAAGCAAGGCTTATGACACATAAGAAAGAAAGCAGGCATAATAGGATTGTCAGCAAATTCAATGCAAAATGGATCTGCTCCTTTTTCCCGTGTTTAATACCGATTTCCTGATACAACGGTATAAATGCTGCCCCAAGAGCTCCTTCCCCGAAAAGTCTTCTCAGGAGATTAGGGATTTTGAAAGCTGTATTGAAAGCATCGGCTACAAATGTTGCACCAAAGAAGTATGCGAATATCTGATCTCTCAGCAACCCGAATATCCTGCTGATCAAAACTGCAAATGACATTGAACCAATATTTCTGCTAAGTTTTTCCTTACTCATAGACTAATCTTTTACAATATTGGAATTAACTGCAAGTTTTTTACTTATTGCTGAGTTAAATTTTCTAATTTGCACAAAAATGAACACTAAGGTCACAACAAATGCCAGTGCATCTGAAACAGGTGCAGAATACCAGACTCCGTCAAGTCCAAACATCCCTGATAGAATTGTTACAATAGGAATAAAAAAGACTATCTGACGAGAAATATTGAGGAAAAACGCCGGAAGTGCTTTTCCAATTGCCTGAAAGAATGCGGCTCCAATTACCTGAAATCCGACAAGAGGCATAACAAGACAAACAATTCTCAGCACGGCTGATGCCTCATTTATCATATCTGCGTCAGTAGAGAATATTGAAATCAACTGTCGTGGTAGCGTATTTATGATAATATATCCGACAGTAGTTATGGAAACAGCCCAGATAGAAGCATATTTTAACGACTGTTTAACAAGCTTCAAACGTTTTGCTCCATAATTGAATCCGGCTACAGGTTGTAATCCCTGTGCAAGCCCGAAGATCGGCATCAGGATCATCATAATGATTCTGTTAACAGCACCAATAATTGCGATAGAACTGTTTGAGCCATACTTCACAATAATTCGGTTGAGGAATACAATCATGATCATCGATGAAAACTGTCTGAAGAACGCTGATATTCCAACTGAAAAAACAGATTTGATTATATCAGGTTTTATTCTGATATTTGACCAGTGCAGTTTTACAGAGCTTTTTCCGCTCAGAAGAAAACAAAATGTATATATTGCCATGGAAGTCTGAGCAATAACTGTTGCCAGTGCTACGCCCATCATACCCCATTTGAAAACAAAGATAAATACCGCATCGAGAATGATATTTACAAATGCAGATACAAACATCGTTCCCATTGCCACTTTTGCATGACCTTCGGATCTGATAAGGTTGTTTGAAGATACTGCAAAAGCAAAGAATCCTGATCCTGCAATTATTACTCGTCCGTACTCTACAGCAAATGGAAGTAACTCATTATCTGCACCGAATAATCTTAACAATGGTTCGAGGAAAATCAACCCCATGGAAGTAAAGACAGCACCAAACAATACTACGAATAAAAAGACTGTTCCAACAGTATCCTCTGCTTTTCTAAAATTACCTGCGCCAATTGATCGGGAAATCAGAGATGCCCCTCCAATTCCAAGCATGGAACCAACAGCCAGAATAAATATTGAAATTGGTAGGACAACTGTTACGCCTGCAATCCCCATTTCACCGATACCGCGACCGACAAAAGCACCGTCAACAAAGTTATAAGTTCCTTGAACAAACATGCCAATTATTGCAGGTAGAGACTGTCTGAATAACAAACCTGGAATATTAGAATCTGATAAAACGTGATTATTTCTTTTCATTGTATCAACTCGCTGGAAATTAGTTTTTCTGGCAATTAAAAAAGTAGATATTATCAATCCGTTTCGATATAATAATATTTATATTAAAAAAAATATGGTTGAATGATAAACAAAAGTTGACAGATTTCTACATGTAATCCTAATATTAGAATTGTTTAATTTTGTAGTAAAAATTCGATATTTAATACTATAATATACATGAAAAGGAGTAAAGATGAGAAAAACCTTTATTTTACTGGCAGTTATTTTGGTCAGCCTCAGTTTAGCCTGGGCTGATATTGATTTCTTAATGGACAACACGAGTACCGGTCTCGGCTATGATGCAGTAAACAGTACTTATACTGTTAAACTTAAAGTCAGAAACCATGATGGCAATGCTGCTATCGGACACTTTAACTTAAGAGTTTTATATAACAATAATGTTTTGGACTTTGACATTAACAGCTCATCATTCGATGACCCACTACTTTCTTTTGATCCATTCGGTATTACACCTTCTTATACAGGACTTCCTGTTGAGATGTCATCAATTAAGTGTGGATTTAATGTACTTTTTAATCAGAGCTTTGAAGCTATGGCTTATGTTCTTGACACCACATTTATTGACATCGGAACACTTGTTTTTAATGTTACCGGTTCAGATGACAATATTGATCTCCACTGGGATCAATCCGGTGTACAAAACCAGATACTTTACTGGGATGGAACACCTATTCCAACAAACTCATTCACCGGGGATATTAACGAAATTATTGGTACTCCGGTTACTGTTTCCGCTCCTAATGGCGGTGAAACACTTTACGCAGGCGACATGCAGCAAATTACATGGAATGCTCCGGCATTACCTGTTGTTGATGTGGAAGTTTCCTACGATAATATGGTAAACTGGACATTGCTTGCAGATGATATTCAGAATACAGGAAGCTATGACTGGACTGTTTCTGACCAGTATTCAACAACTTGTCACGTAAGAGTATCCGGGGATTTTGACGGTTCATCATACTCAGATGTTTCTGATGCTGCTTTTACTATTTCAGTAAATGCTCTTGAACCTACAAACCTTACAGCAAATGTAACCAACCAGGTAGATGTTCAACTTGGATGGGATGCACCTGCTTCAGCATATGTTACAGGTTACAAAATTTACAGAGACAACAACATGATTCATGAAATTACTGATCCGGCTACAACAAGTTATCTTGATGCCACTCTCTCAGCAGGAATTTATGATTATCATGTAACAGCAATTTACGGAACTATTGAATCTGTTCCTTCAAATACTGCAAACGTTGAAGTTGAAATTCCATATGCTCCGAATAACCTTCAGGGAACAGTACAGAATGTAACTGATATCGTTTTAACATGGCAAATGGGTACAGGTCCTGTAAGATCACCCGGATTCACTGTTGTAAGCTCAGGTTCAGGTATGTTCGCAAGAGCTATTGCTAATCCTGTTGCAAGAAGAAATCAACAGACTCTTTATCCTGACAGATCACTCCTTGGTTACAAAATCTATAAAGATAATGTAATGGTTCACCAGATCAACGATCCTGCAATACTTACATGGACAGATGCCGGACTTAGCAACGGAACATACATGTACTATGTTAAAGCCGTTTTCTCTTCCGGAGACTCTCCTGAATCAAACCGTATTCAAATGGACATTGAAGGTCTTTACGAACCAAGAAACCTTACACATACACTGAACGGAAATGATATTACCGTTACATGGCAGACACCTTTAACAGGTCCTACAAGATCACTTCTCGGTTACAAAGTGTATAGAGACGGAAGTGTTATTCACACATTTATCACTGCTGACACTCTTACATATACAGATATGAACCTTGCAAACGGTTCATACTCATATACAGTAAGTGCTCAGTATTCATCAGGTGAATCACCTCAAACAGCTCCTGTTGTTGTTAATCTTGAAATTGCTTACGCTCCTCAAAACCTCACAGCAACAGTTGTAAACGATAATGATGTTGACCTTGCCTGGAATACTCCTCCTGTAAACTCAGTGACAAGAACAACAAGAAGCAATGCTCCTGAATTCTCAGTGTCAGGTCCACAAGTTAGATTGTTTGATGGCGTAAATGATGTTACACCTGAAAGACTTGAAAGAACACTCACACAATATGAGATTTACAGAAATGATCAGATTATCCATACAACAGCAGGTGTTAATGATACAACTTATACTGATACAACACTCGCAAACGGAAGCTATAACTATTATGTAAAAGCTGTTTATACAAGCGGTTCTTCACCTGAATCTAATACAGCTAATGTTGTAATTGAAGTTCCTTACGCTCCTGAAAATGTTGCAACAGTTGTTGATACAAACGATGTAACTATATCCTGGGATGCTCCACCGGTAAATGAAAGAAACATAACATCGTATAAAGTATACAGAGATGGTAATGAAATCCATCAGACTGCTGATGAAACTGTTATGACATACACAGATATGGATCTCATGAACGGTAACTATACATATTACGTAATAGCAGTTTATACAGATGGAGATTCAGCTCCATCAGCTTCAGTTATGGCAGGAGTTCATTTCGCATACATGCCTCTTAACCTTACTTATACAACAAACAATGATACTGTTAATCTTTACTGGAGCATTAACGATTTCGTAGATACTGACAGTCTTCAAAGCTTTGTAATTTACAGAGATAACAACGAAATAGCTTCTGTTGACTATATGTCAGAAGCAGATACAATGTTCACAGAAACCGGTCTTGCCGGTGGAGAATATGATTATACTGTTGCTGCAGTTTACTCATTCGGAACTTCCGATCCATGTGCTCCTGTATCAGTTCTTGTTCAAATCGTTGCTAATGGTAATGATGAAAATGCTCCTGTAAAAACAATGCTTACAGGAAACTATCCTAACCCATTCAATCCTGAAACATCTATCCATTACAGTCTCAAAAATGACTCTCGAGTAAATATCACAATTTACAACATCAAGGGTCAGAAAGTGAAAACTCTGATTAATGATCATCAATCAGCTGGTGACCACCAGATAATCTGGAATGGTAAATCTGACGCAGGTCAGGATGTTGGTACAGGTGTATACTTCTACAGAATGACTACCGGTAAATATACTAAGATCAATAAAATGACTCTTCTTAAATAATCGGTATCTCAATAAATATTGGCTGCAGGTTTTGCCTGCAGCCTTTTTTTGTATAAACTCTGCTATTACTATTTTTCTACTACAAATTTCTCGAAATGATAGAAATCTTCATTGTTGATCTCCGAAACAACTTTTACACCGTCTTCCACGTAGTCCAGACTGATAACATTTCCCAGTTCATGCAGTGCCGATAGGCTTCCTGCATCTGCATGCGGAATAAACAGTTCATATCTGCCTATGGTGTGCACAATCTCGTCAACTGTTTCCAGAAGAACATCAATGTTCATCCTATGTTTTGCAGAAATCATCACAGCTTCCTTCTCAATCACATAGGATTTTACTGCATCCATCTTATTATACACTTTAAGCACAGGCTTTTCTTCTGCACCGATCTGATTCAGAACGCTTTCAACTTCCTTTATCTGATGACTACAGTATGGACTGGAAAAGTCTATCACATGCAATAACAGATCCGCATCCAGCACATCCTTCAGTGTTGCCCTGAAAGATGCAACGAGATGGTGAGGAAGCCTTGAAATAAAGCCAACCGTATCTGAAAGCACAATTTCGTTTCCACGACCTATCACAATAGCTCTCGCAGTAGAATCAAGAGTTGCAAACAGTTTGTCCTCTGACAAAACTCCGGCAGAAGTCAGAGTATTAAATAAGGTAGATTTCCCTGCATTGGTATAACCAACAAGACAGATTTTCTTCGAGTTCCTGCGTCTCTGCACCTGAGTATTCTTCTGAATCATTATCTTCTCAAGAAGTTTGTTAATACGTTTTATCTCAAGCCTTAGATTCCTGCGATCTACTTCAATCTGGGTTTCCCCCATACCTCTGGCAGCCTGACCGGAACCTTTACTTCTTGCAGCAACACGCTGTTTTCGGAAGTGACTCCACAAATTTCTCAGACGAGGCAGCTGATACTGTAACTCGGCAAGTCTTACCTGAAGCCTTGCTTCTCTCGATTTGGCATGATCGTTAAATATACTTAAAATAACCTCTGTCCTGTCTATGACCATCATACCTGTAAGTTTCTCAATATTTCTGGACTGAGAAGGAGTAAGATCACAATCGAATATAACAACATCGATATCCTCATATTCTTCTTTAATCTGTTCCAGAATACCTTTACCGACATAAGTTGCAGCGTCAGGTCTGGAACGCTTCTGAACAATTTTATCTATGACATTTATTTCGGCAGTATCTGCCAGTCTTACGATTTCCTCAAGTGACTCATTAAAAACATTTTCATCGGATCCTTTGAACATTACACTTACAACAACAGCATCATTATTATGCTTCTTTTCAGACATTATTCCTCCTTTTCAACTTTGTTCAAAATCAACGACCGATCCAATCCAACAATAAAAAAACCCGGACTTAGTCCGGGCGTAAATTTATTTATATTACAGGACCAGCCATATCTGATTTAGAACAGACTGACCCTAATTTTAGTTTTGTTTTGTAAGATCAGCCTTTAACTATTTGCGTAATCTTTCTGTTCTGATCATGTTTTGTACCTCTTTATTTATTTTGTGATTTCAAATATGACAGATTTATGATTGGTGTCAAGAGATATGTGATTATCAATTGCAAAAATAACATACATACTACCAAACAATAGTTCTTGCTCCGTAAAATATATCCGAGCACAGTGCATGCACATTGAATTTCTCCAATCAGTCTAAAACAAAATTAAAAATGAAAATGGTAGGAATTATCTTAAGCAAACTAATATATTCAGAAATAATATCTGTAAAGCCTTTACTTGTTCCGGTAGTAACAACAATCAAAATCCCCATGCCACAATGAACTAACCCTGATGTCAGCGATCTTATAAAACATTATCTGTGTCTTTCAGGAAAAATATAGCTGCAAAATGCAATAAACAGTGTTTACAACAGTATCAAATATCATATGTTTGAAACTCATTTTTAATCCTGTAAATTATTTCCATCAACAGAAACAGAGAATTGATATGCCTTATCACCATCGCAGAAGAAATACTTATCCCCTGCTTTTTCAATAAAATCAGCATAATACGGAATCTTTTTTTTGACAATCAGCTTTTCCCGATTTACATCATAGAAGAATATATCTGTCCTGGTTTCCTTTTCTAAACCTCTGTAGAGCATGAGAATGCCTTCACCCAAAGTACAGAATCTGTCAAAAGCCATGTTTATAACGTACTTTCCATTAGTATCTATAAAAGCCCCATATTCATTGTCAAGCCCTATCTCTTCTGTCAACTCCAGTTCATCAATAAGATTCAGTTCCTTATCAAAACACAGAAGCTTGCCGGTAACACCAAACAAAGCATACATGTACAGGCTATCAGATTTCAAGTAACATGAATTCGAAATCTCATTGATCCAGAAGCTTTCGGAGTAATCATTTTTTTTATAAAACAAGCTGTCAGTCTCATCCACTCGGAACTTGTATGGGGTCTCTGAATCACCATAGACTGCACGAATAGTTTTTCCTGCAAAACGAATCATTCTCGTACTCTTGTCCTGAATGAGGTGATCTTTAAGAACAAATAGATCACCATCCAAATAATACTTTAAGTACCTCTTGCTATCAACATCGGAAAATAGATGCAGCTCTCCATCATTATAATAACTAAGGTAAAGGTTTTTCATTTCACCTTCACCATCACCTTTCTGACAGAATGATTGAATTATCTCAAATGAGTCTCCATTTAATTCCGCAATGTTCACGAACGGTGAAGTAAAACTCTTCAGCAGAAATCTATTATCATACAAATGCCTGATTCTGTGCAAATATATATCATCTGAATACTTGACTTCAGTCATTTCAGAGATTGTCACATTGGTAGGATTATTGTCTCCGCAACCACTCAGAATGATAGAAAATACTAACACAACCCATAAAAATTTCATTTAATTACCTGTTCCTTCGAATTTTTAAAACTCTAGAATACTCGTAGACCCATAATAATATATAAAGCTCGATTATAGATTCTATTTTTTTTACCTTCTAAATTGTAAACATGAAGTTGTTGAAAACCTATGTCATATCTAGCCTCAATTGTAAATCTTTTTCGCTCAATTCCTAAACCAAGCATTAAACTTACATCAAACTCGCTCATATTCGAAATTGATCCACTTCTCTTAAAATCATTATAATTGTCTTCAGGTCCTTCAATGCTGTATTTACTCGAAATCAAATAGCTTCCCGCAGGACCAAACAGGATATAATGTGTTGGTTTAGGCTCTCTATTCAAGTATAGTTTAATCAGAATCGGCATTTGTAAATATTTCAGATTATATTTTTTATGCCAATAACTTGTCTTCTTATCAAACCAGCCTTTTCCCGTGTATGCAAGCTCCAGCCTTATTATTTGTCCAGGTAGAAAATTACATTCTGTGTATACGCTGCTATACAAATTATATATACTGGATGTATCCCATTCAGCCTTAATATTTGTTCTTGCAGCACCAATAAAAAAACCACTTCCACTAATTTGTATTCCATGTATCACATTAATAGATAAAACAGAAATCATAATGAAGATTATTTTAATATTCCTCATAACACCTCCAATTCACTGCATTGATAAAATTTAATTCATTCATTCGTCTGCTATGAAAAGTTCTATAACTCTTTCTATATCTTCTCCTGTCAATATCTATTTATGTATCAGTATATTTTTTATGCACTTTATTCCCGAATTATTCAGGATTATCATATACTTCTCTTAAATTAAGTATACTATCAGTATATTTTTCTTGTAACCTGTAAGCATTTCTGCATTATTTGTGTGTATGAAATTCTCAAAGGAGCACCTTATGAAAAAAATCCTGATTCTTGCATTTCTTTTTCTGATCTCTGTTGTTGGGGCACTTGAACCAATTAAACTGATTTCAACTCCTGATCTGGAGTATCACCCTCAGTTCAGACCAAACACAAATGACTCAGTATTTTCGTATACTCGATACGATCAGATCAGGTCAAATATCCACCTTGCATCAATTAACAATCCTGACAATAACATAATGCTGGATATTGATGTTAATGGTGATTTTGCCTTCTGCTGGTCTCCTGATGGTACTAAACTTGTTTTCGATTCAAGAGATGACTTTCAGGGCAACTTATGGATTTATGATTTTTCTGACAGTACATACTTTCAAGTAACAAACTATACTAATGTTGGAGCATTTCAACCATCATGGTCACCTGATGGCACCAAAATCTGTTTCATGTACAGAATGGATCTGAAAATTCTTGATATTGAAACAGGCAGCATTGCAGTACTCCTGGATGATAGTTATGATAACTGGCATCCGTCTTGGTCTCCTGATGGAAGTACTATTGCATTTACGTCTAACAGATCCGGAAATATTGATATCTGGATGATCAACTCGGATGGAAGTCTTCCCCTGAGAAGATTCACAACAAGCAATGCTTATGATGATCGTCCCCAATGGTCGCCGGACGGAAGATACATTGCTTATGAATCAGAAAGTACAGGAGATCCGGAGACCTGGATTAAGTCTGTTGAGGGCAATGATATGAGGCAAATTACAGATTGTCCCGGTTACGACTCTCATGCATTCTGGTCTTATGATGGAACAAAACTGGCATTTACAAGTGAAAGAGCCGGTACAATGGATGTTTTTTATGCTGATATTTCTGAATATCTTTCGGTAAACGAGGTGAACACTCCAGAACATTTTTTTGAACTGAAAAACTATCCAAATCCATTTAATCCTGATACAAAAATATACATGAATATTGATAAAAATTCTTATTGCAATCTGGATATCTATAATATCAGGAATGAAAAAGTAAAATCAATCTATGACGGACATCTTTCGAAAGGAAATCATGAATTTGTCTGGCAAGGGAAAGATGAATTCGGAAAAGATGTTGCATCCGGAACATACATAATTTCCCTTAAGTCACCTGACACAAGTATTAACAAGAAATGTGTACTACTGAAATAAAAGGAGTTAATATGAGATTCTGCTTAAGCTTTTTGATGCTACTTATATGTTTTAATCTGTCAGGTAGTCCCGTTCGATTAAACAATGATTCATCAGAAGATTATCATCCCTGCTGGCGACCGGGTACAGGAAATCAACAGATAGGCTTTACAAGAAGGTATGATGAATATAAGGAGATTGAGATTCTCAGCGTTGACGATACGTCTCACCGAATTACACTGGATATTGATATACCCGGAGACTTTGCTTTTTGCTGGTCACCGGATGGAACTAAACTTGTATTTGACGCCAGGGATGACTCTCAGGGGAATCTTTGGATTTACGATTTCTCTGACAGCTCCAGTACTCAGCTGACACATTATAACAGTGTTGGTGCATTTCATCCCTCATGGTCACCGGATGGATCTAAAATAGCATTCATGAGGTTCGATGATATTGTGCTTGTTGATGTCGATTCGGGAAGTGTTTCGACATTACTTGCTGACAATGAAGAAAACTGGCATCCGAGCTGGTCACCAAATGGAGATAAAATTGTTTTCACATCAAATAGATCAGGCAATCCTGATTTATGGATGATTAATTCTGATGGAACCGGTTCACCAGAACAGATTACTGATAATCCGGCACATGATGATAGAGGAAAGTACTCTCCGAATGGCAGATATATTGCATTTGCCTCAGACAGAGATGGTACTACAGATGTTTGGCTCAAAGATCTGAATACAGGAACAGAGAGGAAAATCATATACAGCAATGGATATGACTCACATCCTGACTGGTCAGATGATGGAACCAGAATCGCATTTGCATCTACAAGATATGGAACATTTGATATATTTTATCAGAATATATCTGAGTTTCTTGATATTGATAATGAAAGATTGACGAGACCTGAAACCGGACTAAGAAACTACCCGAATCCATTTAATCCCTCTACAACAATAGAATTACAGCTCCCTGAAGGTGAATATTGTGAAGTGAATGTGCACAATATCAGGGAACAGAAAGTTAAAAGTATTTTTGAAGGTTTCAAGCAGGCTGGTAAACACGTTTTTCAATGGGATGGATCAGATGATTTCTTAAGACCAAGCTCTTCAGGTACATATTTGATTGTTTTAAAAACCGATAGATATTCTCAAACAGTAAAAAGTGTATTAATAAAATAAACCAGCCTTCCTTTAGAACTGAAAGGCTGGAAAAAATTAATTAACTATAAATTCTTCGAAACTTCTCTCATATCTTCAAAATATGAGATTCCTATCAGAGTAAATTGAATTTCGAAAACATGGACAAGAAATGAGTTGGATGAAACAAAAGCATTATCGATATATGTTTTGTTCTTGTCATAGTGTCCTTTCATTTCTTCGGGTTCAATTTTGATAGTATCGGAATAACCTTCAGGTATTTCCGCAGTAAATCGTGTTTTAACTTCGATGAAACCTTCCTCTTCGAGAAGCTCAAGCCACTTGATAAGTTCTTTGTGATCTACACATGTAGTGTTACGATAGTATAATTCCGGAATTATCAAAAATGGTTCATCAATACGACGAAATTTGTTTAAAAGGATTTCATAAATACTGAAAATTCTCTTAGCAAGCAGTGTATTCATCATTACCTCCGAGTCGAATTAAATCACTTTACATAGATAAAATAACTGATAACAGACAATTCCAAAAGAAAAAAAAGAAAATTTCATGACACCAAGTAGTGAATACCGCAATCTAAGCTACACTCTAAAATCCCCGATTTTAAAAATAAAATTGTCTTTGGAGAGTAACTATTTCACATCTACTATGAATTAAAAAAAAATGTGATATTAAAAATTGACAATACTTATAAATCTGAAATAATTTACACGCTAAATATAGCATGCGCATTTAGTTAATATAGTTAATATAACACAGGAATTTGAAGACTATGACAGATACACAATATTCAATACTTAGTGGTGAAGCATTCAAATATGCTTTCAGCATTGTAAAGAATGAAGCTGATGCACAGGACATTGTGCAGAATGCCATGCTGAAGATGCTCATGCGTGAAGAAACACTTGAAAGTCCAAAGTATTACCTGCTTAAATGCGTAAAAAATGGTGCTGTTGACATGTTCAGAAGGCAGAAAAAAGAAGTTAAACTGGGGTATTATGCCCTGTCAGCACCTGGTCTTGTTGAAGAAGACGAAAGTATTGATGAAATTACAGAGTCTAAAGCCAAAGAACTTCTCACAGTAACAGATTTTAGAACATATAAAATGTATATTAAGTACAAGCAAATTAAAAAAATCGCAAAGGTCAGAAAAATACCTTATGGAACTGCCCTGACCCAGGTAAACAGAATGCGTACGAATCTGAAATCTGCCATATTGAAAGATAGTGGAGCCTTATCATCAATAGCACTGTTAAGTTTTCAGCAAGCTGATAATGTCAGAAAACTCATAAAGCAAATTGTTAAAAATGGATCCAATACTTCCAAAATGTTTAAATATTTTGAGAACTGTAAAGATATCCCTGAGATAACAATCAGCAGATTCCTTGACTGGAACTATACAAGAAAGAACAATGCTGACAGAATATGTTTGATTTATCTACAGCCTGACGAACAAATCAATGCTATGTTCTTTTATTTCAATATTACAAGCAGAAATGGCATTAAAATACATAAAGTACTAACAACACCAAAAATTGTACCTCTAAAAAATATAAAAATGAGTGATCTGAAAAAAGATCCTGTTACAAAGATAATCCCTGTAACCGCAAAGGAACTACTGAAGAAAGATAGACAGATGTCTTAATTCTTTATCTCGCTTTCACTTAAATAACGTTATCCAATTATTTTTCTCCTGAATTCGTTTTATTTATAAATAAAATGTTAAAAAGGAGACTCATTTTGAGAACTACACTTTTAATACTGGTTGTACTAATTTTCACTGCAAACATTTTTTGTGATGATTTTGCCGTTGGAGATCCCGTAGATGTTTATAATGTCTGGCCAACTAATATTATTCCTGATGGTGCAGTAGTTCTTGAGAGTCCTGATATTGAAGACGCAGTCCTGATTGACTACGAAGGTACTATATATATTGTTTATGATCCTGTAGTCGAATAGATTTTTAACTTTTATCAATCAATACTCATTGATTAAATCAGGAATGCCGGTTTCTACAATAATCGGCTTCCTTAAAACAAAGATGGTATAAAAAATAAACACATTAGTGTGTGGTGCGAGATAAATCCAGGCAGACTTTCTGTCTGCCCCGGTTTTACCTTAATATAAATATCAGATTTTCTGAATAATCTGACTATTTTATCAGGTAAATTTTGAAAGGATCTTAGGTGTGTGAACTAAGAAGGCTGGATTACCAGCCTTTTTTTTGTTATTGACAACTATAATTTTGTCTTCAGATTTTTGCTTGTTAAAAATAAAGTAGAAGGAATCAGTAATGACAGATGTACAATATAGAGAACTTCAAAAACATGCATATAGTTATGCCCTCAGAATAGTTAAAAATGAACATGACGCACAAGATATCGTTCAGAACTCCTTACTCAAAATGTTTGTTAAGGAAGACTCTATCGAAAATCACAAAAACTATCTGCTTAAGTGTGTAAAAACAAATGCAATAAATCTTATTAATGCTCAAAAAAGACAAATAAACATAAGTGATATAGATTCAATTACATCAGATGAGAATAATACCATTGAGAACAGAAACTCAATTTCCGAAGAAAAAGCCAGATTATTATTATCTGCTTCTGATTTTCGTACATATAAAATGTATATTAAACACAAAAATATAAAAGATATTGCTCAAGTCAGAAAAATCCCGGAGGGTACAGTCAAAAGACAAGTATCCATGATGAAGAAAAATCTTGAAGCTGCTATACTCAAGTCTGAAGGAGTTATGTCCGGACCAAATATTTTGACCTTTCAGCAAATTGAGAATATAAAATACTTTATCAAAATGATAAGCAGGAATAAAAAAGATTTATCGAAGCTGAAGAAGTATTTCGAGCATACTGACTGCCCCGATATGGATATTGCAGAAGTTATAGACTGGTCTTACAGAAAATTAAAGAGTAAGAATAATCAGCATCGATTAGCATTAGTATACAAGGACAATGAAGGTAAACTACATTTCCCTATTTTTGAATTTATCATTGATAAGAAGAATTACATCAAAATTGTAGAAGTAACTTTCGGGCGTGTTGTAAAAAAAATGAAAGTTGAAGACACACCATTAAAAAAATGTCAGGGAAACGGGTTTCTATATCCTAAAGGATTTAACCATCGTAAAAACTCTTTATCTATTGATGTTAAAGACTATTACAAATAAACTCCCGAACTTTTTCCCCTATTAAATGTCTTATATAAAGAATGACCCTACTCTGGTATTTTCACACGTACATTGTACGAATAGTTTAAGGCTGAGGATATTTTTTTAATATCTATATGTAGGCGAACTAAAGGCAGATGAAAATCTGCCTCTGGTTTTTATAGGAATCAGCTTCATTAACATTGTTTGACGTTGCATGTTACACCTCTACACATCAATTACACACTCAGCAGCTCTGCCAGACGCGAAGAAACTAACGGAAGTCTATCTCAGTAAGAAGCCTGAACCATAATTTATAGGATTCCAGGATTGCATGGTTTGAATTTTGTCACAGAATGTGACGTATGTAGGGAACAATAATCATTGTTCCAGTTTTATTCTTGACAATCCCTTTCTTAAACAACTAATTAGCATAATCTTAATATTGTGAGGAACTTGTGAAGAAACTCAAACTATTCTGTGATGTATGTGGTGAAACCTTTAAATGGTTGGCATTATGCCTTGTTATGTTGTTTCTGATTATTTGCCTACTTTTAGACATGGGGATAACAATAAAAGTTGAATTTTTTCATATCATCGGGTCTGTTTCTACATTGTTGTTGGCTATTGTAGCCATAGTCGCCTTAGGTAGCTGGAAAAGAGAAAGTCAATACTTGTTGAATCAGAAGTATGCACTTAATGTATCTAACTGTCTTATAAACCTTGAGGATTCGATAAATCGCTTAGCAACAAGAGTTCGTGAAGTAATGGAGTATAAGCCAGAACACAGAATTATCAACTACAAATCATATATACATTCGATCAAAAAAGACAACATAAAATTACGAAATTCAGTAAAAGCTCTTGAGCTTTACTGCTCTGTATCATTAATTGGATCATGTGATTACTACAACGATTTCCTAACTAAAATCAACTACAATTTATATCAGATTCTACAAGCGGATGTTAAGGCTTGCAAAGAAACCGAAGCTTTCTTCAAATTACATACAGAATTAATTGGATACTTCGTTAGAGGAATGGTAAACAATACAATAGAGATTGAACTGAATAAGTCTAAATTAGAAATTAATCGGGGCTTAAGAAAAATACTGAAATCCTAGCAATTTAATTTTGATCATAGCCAAGAAAATTTTATAGCCCCTCACCCTAACCTCCCCTGAAGTCTGCATATAGCTTCATTCATAGCAATATACCACCAAAATAATCTAAAAAATCTATTGACAAGCAAACCGCAGTTTCCGAAAGTGCCTTCAGTTCTTTGATGATAACAAATGGCGGGATAGCTCAGTTGGTAGAGCAGAGGCCTGAAAAGCCTTGTGTCCCCAGTTCAAGTCTGGGTCCTGCCACCATAAATTTTAAATTGCTGTTGACATGGTCGACAGCTTTTTTTTATTCTAAAATTTTTTAGAGAACTCTGCATAATTCCTGTTTAATACATCATTACACATTATGCTATGGGCTCAATTTACTGAAAGGCAGTATAAACAACGATTTATGAAAAAATACATTGTAAGAAACATCCTTGTCCCTGTCAGTTACGAATACAATCTGACAGACCATCTCTGTGCAAATACCAGAATCCCCAAAGCGTCCATCAGCAATATAGAAATCCTTAGAAGATCGATTGATGCCAGAAAAAAGGGTAACATAATGTTTAACTTTACTCTGCTGGTCACTACTGATTCCGATCTATCCAAGTATAAGTTTGCTGCTGAATACGATGAAGAAATTTCAGTATTCATCCCAACAATCCATACATCTGATCGTCCGATAATTGTAGGAGCCGGTCCGGCAGGACTTTTTACTGCATTGGCAATGGTAGAGAACGGATTGAAACCAATCATTATTGATCGTGGCGAAACAATAGAACGCAGAGTAGAAAAAATTGCCCGTTTCTGGAAAAGCGGAAAGCTGGATGAAAACAGCAATGTACAATTTGGAGAAGGTGGTGCAGGTACGTTTTCAGATGGTAAACTCACAGCAAGAAATAGAGATACTGTCTCTGATGAAGTCTTCAGACTTTTAATTGAGTTTGGGGCAGATAACTGCATCAGCTATGAAGCTCTTCCCCATATTGGTTCAAATGTTATCAGAAAAGTTATTATTAATATCAGAAATCACCTCATCAGTAAAGGCTGCGAATTCAAATGGAGTTCACAGCTACAGGAAATAAACACAAACAACGGTAAAATAGAATCAGTTGTAATAAATAACGAATTATTTACCCCTGAACATATAGTGCTCGGAATCGGTAATGCAGCCAGAGATACATTCCTTATGCTGGAAGATAATAACGTAGTAATCCATAATAAACCGTTCGCAGTAGGGTTTCGTATGGAACACCCTCAGGAATTTATCAATGACTCATTTTATGGCAAAGATGCACCTGTTGATATACTGGGACCTGCTACATACAAACTTACACATAAATACAAAACTGATTCTACACAGAAAGGTGTTTACAGTTTCTGCATGTGTCCGGGTGGATTCATAGTTGCTTCTGCTTCTGAAAAAGAGACTGTAGTCCTTAATGGAATGAGCTACTGTTTGAGGGACAATCGATTTGCCAACAGTGCTCTTGTCGTCACTGTTAACGAATCTGATTACGGAACAAAACTATTTGCAGGCTTGGAGTTCCAGAGAGAAATTGAGAAGAAGTGTTACAGCAGTTCTAATCCGTATTATGCCCCTGTACAGACTATGAACAGTTTTCTCAATATTGCTAAAAAGAGTAAAATACGATCCAGTTATAAACCAAGTGTATATAAAAGAGATTTGCAGAACATCTATAGTCCGGTTTTAACGAAGGCAGTTAAATCTGCCCTGAGAAGCTTTGAGAAAAGGGCTAAAGGATTCATCAATGAAGGCATTCTGCACGCTCCTGAAACCAGAACATCATCTCCGGTACGCATTGTTCGTGACCCTGCTACCAGAGCATCAATATCCTGCTCCAATCTCTTCCCTGTAGGTGAAGGAGCCGGTTATGCCGGAGGTATAATCAGCAGTGCAGTTGACGGATATACTACAGGCAAGATGTTTACAGATAAATAAAATATATTATATTAATGCAAAGGCTGAACCGAGGAGATGGTTCAGCCTTATTTTGTGGGGTTATTTGACTCTTGTTATTGTTAATCTAACTGAGCCTTTATTGTTTCCGTAAAAGTTCCAGGCATCATTGGCAAATGCAAAGAACTGTCCCGAATGTTTAACTTTATATGAGCTCGCATGATGCTTAGGAAGATCAATGTATGTATGTGGTACGGGAGTACCGTCGTTTGATACTGCAACCGAAACTCCTCTGTCATTAGCTATTGCACCGACACAGATAAACCAGTCTGCCTTTTCAAATCGTTTCGTCCCCCAGAAATCTACTACTTTATTCTTCTTTTTGAACAATCCTTCGACTTTACCCCAAAGTGAACCCACTGATCTTACCACATCACCAAAATCTAAATGACCATCATGCTGCGTACCTGTCCAACCGCAAACTGACTTATTGTCTACCCATTCACCTTCAGCAGAGAATTTGTATTCTTCATCCTTAAACATATATACTTCACAATAATTCCACCTATCTTTTGCAAAAACATCTATGGAAATAGTTTCATCCTTTTTCAAATGCTTATTCTGCCAATAAGGTGGATACAGTATAAGATCAGCCTTCATTCTTTCCAGGACAGACCCATGGAGACATTCTCCAGAGGAAGCGTCAATGAACGGTATATTTCTGGGTCTGGATTTCAAGGCAGCAAAAACACCCTTATAAGAGTTATGTATCTCACCTGAAGAATCCATTTTTAGCTGATCTTTAATGTTCCTTATCCCAATACCTTTTGCCAAGGCTTCTTTTATCATCCAGTCCAGAGCAATATCCGACAATTGTGTTTCGGCATAACCTCCTCCAACGTCCGAGTGAACTCCGCTGAACCAGACTTCTTTTGCATCGGGATGACAGTCTGTAGAACTACCTGTCCTGTTTAACCACCGACAGACAGTAAAGCTGGATCTGATTTCATCAAGAGCCATTGCATGCCTTCCTGTTTCTACATTCTTTCCAAGATTGTTATCGTGGAATTTCCATTGACTCTTATCATCGAAGAAAAAATTCAGCAGTTCAGCTTCATCGGGAATACCTGCGGCACCAACTGTATCCCAGACACCGAGAAATTTGATTTTCACTTCACACTGACTATCAAACAGCTTATTGCTGTAATTTGCAATAAACTGATCCTGAGCAATTTCACCTTCGCGATAAGCAGTGTAAGCTTTTTCGATCAAATCCCACTTCTTCTTGTACTCTTCGTCAGGACTCCCGGTTATTTTACTTAGATCAAGTAGTCCGACCTTATTCATCATACCGGCAAGACTCCTTACAGTAAATGCTCCTCTACTGAATCCAAAACAGTATATTTCATCATCTGGTTCAAAGTTATTACCAAGCCAGTAATATGCTGACTGAATATGGTTTCCCAAATCCCCGGCAAAAGCACCATTCAGGATTTTACTGACCTTGTTGCCTTCTGTACCTACTCCTGTATGATAGTATTTTTTCTGCACAATGCCATGATTGTCTTTGTCTTGAATTGCTCTGAATATCTTATATACATTTGTTGGGGCAATTTGCCCGTTGTCTTCCTGTGAAGGAGTATTCCACGTACCGTCACAGCATACAATTAATCTTTTCATAAATCCTCCGACCTGGTGTTAATTACCCTTACAAAACGCTAACCTTAATTAGGCTTTTATAATACTATATCAATACTTTATGTCAAGTTATTTAATTGTTACTCATTTATTTTTTCAGGAATTCAGTGATATCTGAATAGAGTTATGATTGATCTGATTGAATGCAAAAAAGGCTATCGAATAATCGACAGCCTGTATTTGAGTTATTAAGGTTTGTGAAATTGTTATCTATGAATAAGCATCTTCATCATGAAGCGCTTTATCAAGTCCTGTTGTTTCATGTTCATCTGAAACTCTTACTACAGTAATTTTATTGATTACCCATAACATTGCATATGTGAAAAGGTAAGCATAAATTGCAGCACCTACAGCTGAACCGAGTTGAAGTAAGAAGAAGTTGGTTCCACCGTAAATGATACCGTCAGCACCTGCAGGATTAAGTTTTGCACTGGCAAAAACACCGAGAAGGATAGTACCAATGAATCCACCGATTCCGTGAACTCCCCATACGTCGAGAGCATCATCCCATTTAAGTTTGTTTTTGAGTGCAACTGCATAGTAACAACCAATTCCGGAAACAAGTCCAATAATTGCTGCAGCCCATACAGGAACAAAGCCGGCGGCAGGAGTAATTGTAGCAAGACCTGCAACAGCACCGGTCATAAGACCGACGAATTTAGGTCTTCTTTCTTTCTTCCACTCAATTAATAACCATGCTATTGTTGCAAATGATGCAGCAACATCAGTATTAAGGAAAGCTTGAGCAGTAATATGGTCAACCTGAAGCTCACTTCCTGCATTGAATCCATACCAACCAAACCAGAGAAGACCGGTTCCGATTGCTACGAGAGGAATACTGTTAGGCTTAGCATTTTTATTCTTTCTTTCCCCAACGAACAGTACTGATGCGAGTGCAGCAAAACCGGCTGTGACATGCACAACAATACCACCTGCGAAGTCTCTGACTCCCCATTGAGCAAGAATACCACCGCCCCAGATCATGTGGACGAACGGATAATATACGAAAAGTTGCCATAGTATTAAGAAAAGAATATAAGCTTTGAAAGATACACGTCCGGTAAAAGCACCGGTTATGAGTGCCGGAGTAATAATAGCAAACATCATTTGATAAGCGATAAACACGAATTCAGGAATAAGTCCTTCTCCGAATGGGGACATTGCAGTTACACCGCTCAGGAAAGCCTTGTCAAGATTACCGATAATTGGACCAGCTCCACTGAAGCAAAGAGAATATCCTACAGCATACCACAGAATTGTTGTGATACCAAGGGATACGAAACTTTGAATCATGATTCCAAGAATGTTACGTTTTGAGGTTAATCCTCCATAAAAGAATGCCAATCCGGGGGTCATCAGCATTACTAAACTGGTAGCGACAAGCATAAAGCCTGTTGAACCTGTGTTGAACATTACGTTCCTCCGTTATTTTAACTCAGAACAATGACAAACAATTTAAACTTAAAAATTCATTTATGAATCCTGAAAACTATCAAATCAACTGACAAAGCTACCTCAGAAAGTACATTCTTTGGCTCTGAAGAAAGCCCGAAAACTGCTGATAGAAATATTCTCCATAACGCTCTTTCGAAATCTGTCATAATTCAGAGTGTCATCCAGAGATTCAATTGCATACTTTGGCTAATCTCTGTCAAACTGCTGTAAAAGATTTTGCTTGCACGATTTAGTCAAGTTTTTCTATTATGGTTTTGAGTTATTTTGGTTTGTAAACATGATTCAAGAGGAAAAATGAGCTTACAGCACATGAAACTTCAGATACTTGAACTTGGTTTATTGATACTTTCCGCCTATGTTTTCGGTTTATTGGCAAGAAAAGCTAAAATCGGTGAAGTAATCGGACAAATATTCGGGGGAATAATTGTCGGACCTCACTTCCTGGAACTGATTCACAGAGTTCTGGAGAAATATCAATATTTACACAGGTTTGAGATTCTGAAACCTATCTATCATTTTTACAATTCCGAGTTTTCAGAATACAGCCAGATACTGGAAAGCTATCACTTTTTCGTTTTCCTGTTTCTGGGAATGATTGCTTTCTCTCTGGGAGAAGAACTTCACAGAGACAGATTACGACAAGTCGGGATCAAAGCAGTAATTATATGTCTTATTCAAGGCTTACTTACATTCTTGCTGCTTGCTTTGGGATTTAAGTTTGTTTTCAAATTTGATTGGATCAATGCCTTGATTCTCGGATCAATAGGTATTGCCACTGCTCCTGCTCTGACATTCGTACTCATGTCAAAACTGAAGATAACCGGATCTTTGAAAAACATACTCGCAAATATAGTTGTGCTTGATGATATAATGGAAGTAATATTCTTCTCAGTCTTTCTGGGAGTAGCTGTTGCAAAGAAAAATGGTGAACATCTTTCTTTTGCCCACTTGTCACTACATGTTGGGAAAGAGCTTTTTCTGGCTTCACTGATAGGATTTATTATATTTCTGGTATTTAAACTTACCGTTAGAGAACGCGTTGTGGAAGATGAAGACAGTAAATACGGGGAAGAAGGAAAATCATTTCTTTCCACCGTTTTGTCTGAACATCCGACTCCATCAGTAGAAATCCTGCTGATTATGGTTGGTGTTATTGCATTAGGTATATCCATATCTATACACTTCCAGCTTCCGTTTCTTATTACTTCCGTTGTTGCTGGTTTTCTTATTTCAAACTTCCATCATAATGCGATATTTGATTCACTGAAAATAGAAAATGTTATGCCAATATTCAACCTGATGTTCTTCGCTATAATCGGAGCAAGTGTCAGACTTGAATCTTTTACAGGCAATACATTAATATTTGCCCTGGGTTACATAATCCTCAGATCTACCGGTAAACTTACCGGAAACTGGATTGGTGCAAAAGTAACTGGTCAGGATTCGAAAATCGTGGCAGCATTACCAAAATTAATGCTTCCGCAAGCCGGTATGGCTGCCGTTGAAACTATTCTCGTGGCAACCCTTCTGGCTGATAAAGGTGGATTTGTAATATTCAATACAATTATTCCGGCACTTGTCATATTCGAACTTGGAGGTGCTTACCTTTCAGAAAAAACACTTATCAAGTGGAAAACATGGACGGTAGGACAGGCAGAAGCTCTCAAGTCAAGAATTCCCGATGATGAATACTCAATGGAAGTTCTGCTTGAGGACAGAGTTTTCGACATGATGGCAACAACTCAGGAAGAAGCTGTTTTCGAAATGGCTCAGATAATGGTTAAGCAGGGGATTATTGCTGAAACTTCCGAAATAACCTTCTCAATAGCTGAGAGGGAAAAACTCGGATCAACTGCTATCGGTAACGGGATAGCTATTCCCCATTGCCGTATTCCCGGTATTCAGAGACCGTTTATAGCCTGTGGTCTGCTTAAGAATAAGATGTATTGGAACGAAAAAGATAAGGAACCGGTAAATCTGTTGTTCCTGATTCTTTCTCCCGAGGAAAAACCGGAATATCATCTTAAAGCAGTAAAAACAATTGCTGCTACGATGTCTAAGCATAAAAACCTGTATAACGAGTTAATGGATTCTATGAGAAAACAAAACATGGATCTGTTTCTGAAAACAATATAGTTTATATGATACAACAAAGCCTGTTGGAAATCCAGCAGGCTTCGTTTTTACGGGGTCTTAATATGAGTAAGAATCTACTTTTTGTCTTTTGATTTTACCAGAAAGTCTTCCAGATCTTTGAGTCTGGATTTTAGAAAACTAACTTCTTCTTCAATATTTTCCAGGTTAGACACTTGATTCCCGGTATTGCGGAATGATCCGAAGAATCTTCCCATTCCTCCTCCACCACCTGACCTGAATCCCCGACCTCTTCCTCTTCCGAAGCCGAAAAATCCGGTACGATATCCATTAGCATCATCACCTGTACAATATCCCATCCTTCTACCTGTCATAGGACCATCACCATTAGGTCCCGTTCTGTCTCCTGCTGGCATAGTTACCTCCTTGCCATTAAATTTTTCTATTTACACATATAAAATAATTGAGACTGAATATTTGTCAAGTTTTCAGTGAACTTATTTTCACTGATATGTTTTCATAAGTGAAACTAAGATTATTGATATTCATATTTATATGCGATACATGTTTTATGTGAATTTTTGCCCATCAATTTCCTTGATGCTATAGTATTTATTACCTATCCTTTACTAAGATTTTATGAGCAACATTCTTTTACAATGGCAATATTTTGTCAGAATTTATGTAGACAGGATTCCCAAGCCCCAAACTTATGGTAAGCAAATACTAAATTACAGGAGATTATAATGGCTTTAAAGAACGTTAAAATTCAAGGTTCATGGGGCGAAAACATGCAGGTAAACCTCAAAGCAAGAAACTTTGAGATGAAAATTGACCAACCGGCTCCAATGGGAGAAGATACAGGTGCAACTCCTTTAGAATATTTCTTTTTCGCACTTGCCGGTTGTATTGTAACAATCGGTAAAATTATTGCAAAACAAAAAAGACTTGATGTACGTGGAATAGATGTAGAAGTTATCGGCGGACTTAACCCTGAAGTACTTATGGGTAAATGCGACAGTGAAAGAGCTGGATTCCAGAATATCAAAGTTATCGTTGAAGTTGATGCTGATATGACTGAAGACGAAAAGAAAGCCTTTGTAGCAGAAATAGACAGCAGATGCCCAATCTCAGATAATATTGAAAACGCTTCTGACATCGTATTTGAAGTTAAATAATTACTTATAATCCTTATATCAAGCCTGTCAACCGACAGGCTCTTTTTCTTTTAAGAGCTCAATCAATTGTCCGGCACTCTCTTCAGAATCTGAATTATCTATCTCCAGCACTTCGCAACCTGCATTCTGCATCCAAATTTCCTCTGCCTGTCTGCTTCTCATATTCAAACCACCTGTGTCATATTTTTTTGCCCACTCAATGAACTTAATATGATTATCATGCATATCCCCACCGGGCAAAATCCGTTCACCGAATCGCTCTGTCTCCCTCATCTTCAATCTTGCAATGCGTATTTTGGTATCACAGCTCAATCGGACAATGAGATCAGCATTCTGCAGAATTAATTCACCCCATTTTAACGCAGACCCTGTAAAAATCCAGCTTTTCTCCCTTCCGATTATCTCCTGCAAAATCTTTTTTCTTTCCTCAATAGACCTTTTTACCGTAAATGGAATCTCCGTTCTTCCCCAGAAAATATCATCATTATCAAAGTGCTTAACTCCAAGCTGTTCAGACAAGATTCTTCCAACAGTTGTAGTTCCTGACCCCGAAGCTCCAGTAATGTAAATCTTCATTTTTCTCTCTCAGGTTTTAATTTAGAATCAAAAAAGATATATAACACTTTTTGAGAATAAAATAACTCCCTCACTATATTTCAGCAAGAGAGTCAATATTTTTTTTAAGGTTGTTTTGTTCTATTGACTAAAAATGGAATACAATACCTACGGATGTTGTGGTGAACTTGAATGCAGCCCCCAGTTCGGTATCCCATTCATCCTGATATTCGCTTTTGTAGTACCCGTCATCATAACCTTGTTCAGAATTTTCGGTAGTATCTGATGACGCAAAAAGCATTCTAAAGCCAAACTCTCCGGTTACTCCTAAAGATTCAGTTATTAAGTATTCTGTACCAAAACCTAAGTTTATTCCCCAGAATCCCAGAAAATTCTCTATCGCTTCTTGCTCAGTGCTGATTTCCTTCTTATCTTTATCGTAATCTGTAAGTACACCATTTCTCCATGTCCATGATTCGTAAGTATCAGACATATCTACAAAAGCGAAAGACTTGCAAATATCTGTATATACATAAGGCTGAAGTTTTTTATCAGAAAACTTGTACTTAACTCCAATTCTTGGAATTACAAGTGAAGCAGATCCTTCAATTTCAGATTTTTTGATTCTCTTGTAAGTAGTTAAATCATCAGTATGACCATAGGTATTTTCGTTTGTCTCTTCTCTGTTGAGATCAGCAGCTAATCCGATAACATCAAATCCTGAATATAGTGAAAATTTCTCACTCAATTTGTAGCCTAAATTAGCTCCTTGTATTCCGGTTCCTGATTTAACACTGAACTCAAAATCTCCCGCAGTAAGATTAATTGCAAACAACAAAACTACACAAATTACTAAATACGATCTTCTCATCATTTCTCCTTTTGATTTTTCTATAATTTTATATTCAAATTGTTCTGATTAATTATTATTGAAGACTTGAATAATTGGTGACATATTTTTGTAAATAAAAAACCTTGTTGACTCATGAAACAATTAAATATTATTCTACAATGAGGATTTAAAATGTTTAAAGGTTATCTGAAGAAATTCAAAGGCAAAATATTAATATACTATAGAGAAAAAGATTCCTTATATACAAACCAGATCTTAGCAATAGTTAAGGTTGCATATAATGATCTCAAAAGTTACTTTAATCTTGAGAAAGACATTACAGGAATCCGGTTAATCCTGGTTCCAATCCGCACTGAATTTGATCGGCTTGTTGCTGATTTGCTGGAAGTACCGATTGAAAGACCATCTGATCCTCGGCGTGTAGCTCAACCCCAGAGAACCGATATTGTTTTCATGTCACCCTCATCCTACGAAAAACATTGTGCCTACAGCTATAAGCAGGACGAATTCGAGAGAATGATCAAGCACGAATTAACCCATGTATTTGAAGAGTACCTTACACCTGACATGGAAATTTCACCCGGATGGTGGAGCGAAGGTCTGGCTGTTTATCTATCCGATCAATGGCAGTACAGAAGTCAGTTTGAGTTCTGCGAACCTGTTCTTAATGCTCTTGAATCAGGCAATATTCCTTCAATCAGCGAGATTCTTTCCGACAGGTTGCTTCGCTATACTTTTGGCTGGACGATAGTCATGTATCTTGAACAGACTATGGGCAGAGAACTGATTGTCAGGACTGTCAAAACGCTGAAGGATGAAGACCTCCTCAAGTCGATAGGCTTATCGGCTGAGACTCTCCACAAAGGCTGGCTTGAGTGGCTGACAACTTACCCGTGGCACATTAAATAGTAAATCAGCTACTTAATTGTATCGCTGACTGCTGCGCTCATGGATGATGGAAATGTAATGATCAGAATTCGTTTTATTGCAACAGTCAGATCAGTCTGCCAAGGACATTTCTGAATTATTGTCAGCAGAATCCCTACAACAAGGAGTGAAAAGAAATATATTGAGAAAACACGCTTTGCATACTCTATAACATGATTCTTCAGCATATACCTGTAGAAATTGAAATAGACGAACATCCCGATAAACAGAACGGAGAGAATACTCAACAGCACCACATTCAGCATTGGCAGGTTCTCCCCCAGCTTCCAGGCTTCTTCCGTGAATGTAACAGGAACTGCCAGTATAGATGCTCCCACAATCACCTGCATAAGATCGCGTGGTCTGAACTCAACCATTACCGGGGAAACTGCGTAACTCAGGAGCTTGCCGGCTTTATCGAAAACCGGAGTAAATCTGTGCAGATACCCGTTAATACGTTTTACTTTTACTTCCTCTTTATGCTCTTCCATATATCACCTCTGCTATTGTGTTTTGAATCATTGACACCTGAACTCGCTCTTTCAAAATATAATGAAGATCCTGAATTAAATCAGACGTAAAATTTGCTTTTCGACAAGTTCTCACTATTTCTCAGCTTCATCTTCATGGTCATCATCGTGTTCCGGAAGAATGTTTTTCTCCAGAAAAGCCGTCTCACCTTCCAGAACAAACTTAAGCTGTTCCAGTGACCAGTTTCCTTCATGTCTGCCAATTCCATGCATGAACTTAGGGAACTCTATGAATGAAACGACTTCATCAACGATTTTCGCGGTGAACTTACCTTCTACAATCACTGCAAAAGGAAAATGTGTTCCGGGAAGTCCCAGCTCTTTAATCAACTCAGCATTCTTTTCATCTTCGATGTTATAATATGTTGCCTCATACTTTTCTGCAAAGGCTTCCATAATAGGCTTAACTTTCTCAAGCACCCGCAGCGATGGTTTACGTTCTTTGTAAAAAACAGAAACCTTCATTCTGTCTATTGCGTTCAGCATCATTGTAGAGGCAAGTATTGAAATTATTAACAATATATGTTTCATTGTTTCTCCTGTGTTTGCTTTGAATAATAAGAAGAAAATCTGGACATGTTGTCAATAATTATCGAAAATATAATATAAGTACTTTCTGTAGACTGGTTAGTATTGGAGGTAGTATGAACCGTTTCAGATTATGTCTGTTCATGATTTACAGCATATCATGTGTATATTTGATCGCAGATTCCACAGACAGCACCAAAACTTATCTGGAATTCTCACTGCGAAATGCACAGGGCGGATACGCCGATAAACGTTCTGACCTGAATCAGCTTGGGGGTGGACAGCTTGCTCTGGAAGTCAAATACAGCGAATTTCCTCTCAGTTTGTGTTGGTTTGGAGAGTACTACACAAATTCACCGAACCCTACCCATAACTATGAGATTAGAGGAATGGGCGGATTTAACGTGTTCTACTCAAAACGTCTCCTCAAAAACAGAAAGCTGAGGTTATATGCCGGAGGAGGAACCGGAGGTATGGATGTCCCCCGCGGAGAAGATTATCCGGGAAAAATCATTACGGATATGTTCTACAATATTGAAGCAGGAGCGTCTTACACCATTTTCTGGAAACTTGGTTTGTATGGTTTCTACAAATATTTGTATGCAGATGAACATTATAAAGGTAAACATGTTATAGAATTCCATGAGCATATAATTATGGTGGGAATAACTCTGGATTTCAAAGTAAAACTGCCGTGGAGAAAAATGTAAGAGATTTCTTAACTTTGACATCGAAGAAAGGATTTTAGCGACGAAAAGTGTTGCCCATGTTGTAGAGACACAACATTTTGTGTCTCAGAGTATGTTCTTAACCGGTATACATGATTGCAAAACTTAGACAAACGGCCGTTTGTCTCTACGCGTCTGGCAGAACTGCTGAGTATGTAACTGATATGTAGAGTATAGTTCTGGTGTATTCCAATTTAATATTGTAATAGCACTACACGTTGCATGCAACGTCTATTTAACATCAGAACAATACGATTAATTATATTCAATCTATTTTGTTACCCATGCTCTTGATTGATACCCTTACAATTTACACACCATTACCTAAAAACGATATCCATTGGGAAAGTGTTTGTTCATTGAGAGATTTTTTTATTTCTTTACAAAACCTTTCTCATAACTATTATTTCGACCAGTGTTTTATATGGAAATAATAACTGCTTACAGGAGCATTTATGGCTAATTATGAAGAAGCATTGAGAAGAATAGAAAAAGAGAAGAAGGATAAGACAGGGTCACTGGATTTGAGTAGGTTAGGACTGGAAAAGACACCTGAAGAGATTAGGGAACTAGTATGGTTGAAGGAGCTAAAGCTTTACAATAATAATATCTCTGATATTACTCCTCTTGAAAAGCTGGTGAATCTGACAATGCTTAACTTAGGTGGTAATAAAATCTCGGATATTACTCCTCTTGAAAAGCTGGTGAATCTGACAGTGCTTAACTTATGGAGTAATCAAATCTCGGATATTACTCCTCTTGAAAAGCTGGTGAATCTAACTGAGCTTAACTTAAGCTTTAATCAAATCTCGGATATTACTCCTCTTGAAAAGCTGGTGAATCTGACTGAATTAAATCTTTCATGGAATCAAATCGAAGATATTACTCCATTGGAAAAGCTGGTGAATCTGACAATGCTTAACTTAGGTGGTAATAAAATCTCGGATATTACTCCTCTTGAAAAGCTGGTGAATCTGACTGAATTAAATCTTTCATGGAATCAAATCGAAGATATTACTCCATTGGAAAAGCTGGTGAATCTGACAAAGCTTAGATTATGGAGTAATCAAATCTCGGATATTACTCCTCTTGAAAAGCTGGTGAATCTGACAGAGCTTAGTTTACGGGAAAATAAAATCTCTGATATTACTCCTCTTGAAAAGCTGGTTAACCTGACAGCTCTGGACTTAGATGGTAATCAAATATCCAATATTACTCCTCTTGGAAAGCATGTGAATCTGAAAGTGCTGAATTTACACAGCAATCAAATCAAAGATATTACTCCTCTTGAAAAACTGGTGAATCTGACTGAGCTGTATTTATACAGCAATCAAATCAAAATTATTACACCTCTTGAAAAACTGGTGAATCTGACTGGGCTTAACTTATGGAGTAATCAAATCAAAGATATTACTCCATTGGCACAATTGGAAAAACTAGAGTATTTAAAAATTACTGATAATCCTCTGGATATCCCTGAAGAAATCTTAAATGCCAGTGCTCAGGAAATTGTAAGTTATTGTAAGGAGATTTCCAATAAGAAAGAAAAATTTTCTCTTAATGAGTTAAAAGTCTTACTTATTGGTAACACCAATGTCGGCAAATCAAATCTTCTTCACATATGGTTACAAGAAGTTGGAAAAGGTAATGACACAATAGAGTACATTTCTGGAGATTCAACTCACGGTGTTGAATACCAGTTTTTACCTGTAGAATACATGAACAACTATGTAAAATGCCATGTCTGGGATTTCGGTGGACAGGATTATTTTCATGCAACCCATAAACTGTTCTTCAGTGCTGATGCTTTACATATACTACTCTGGTCTAACGATAAAGAAACGAGAGAAAAGCTTTCTGATAAGAAAACTAAAGATGAATTGTATGATCTGGACTATTGGCTGCGCTGCTGCGAGCAGTTAAGCGGGAAATCAGGGGTAATAGAAACAATACTGGTGGAAAATAAAATAGATATTGGCAATAATGATATATCTGATTTTGTTTCGCATCTTCCCCGTTACAGTATTCAGGAGAAATTTAATATTTATTCTCCCTACAATAACTGCGAAGACAATAAATGCAAGTTCATAATCAATTATTGTTCAGTCAGTTTACTGAAACGAAAAAGACTGAAAGGTCTTTTTGAGCTGATCCGGGAAAGAATAGAGTATTTATCCGGTAAACGAATCTGGCCATATAAATATATAGATATCAGAGATAAACTTGTTGAGAAGGGAACAGAAGTCAGCTCCATAACACTGGAAAAATACTATAATCTTACCGGTGAAAATGATAATGAGAAACTAAAGACACTGAACAGAGCCGGATCCATAATGTATTTCGCAGATGCTGCTCCTGGTAAAATTTTCCTGAAACCTCAAACATTACTCGATATTCTTTACAAGCAGGTATTGACTGAAGATCTTAATAACAATGACGGAAGGATAACAGATGAAATTTCGGATGCTGCCCAAAAGAATAAACTGGGTTTAACTGAAGAAGAAATTACAAACCTGCTTCTGTCCTTCAAATTGATCTTCAAATCACATGATGGTCATTTCTATGCACCGCAATATCTGCCTGCAGTGGAACCTGCCTGGCTTAAGATGATGAAGAAGCATAATTTCAGGTCATCCCGCATCAGAATAGAGTCCGACCATTATCTGATGAATGAAATCCTGCTGGAGCTGTTCAGTATATATGGCAAGGACATTCAGGGAAGCGATACTTCTCACCTCTTCTGGCAGAACGGACTTGTAATAGAAGATGACAAGGAAATGATCCTGATTGAATACGAAAGACCTAAGCTGAGATTAAAGCTGTACGATAGTTTTTCCTCAGATAATTCTAATCTCAGGAAATCAATTATAGATAATATTGTAAGTATAATTGATCCGAAACAATTTGTAGAAAGAAGTTATGAGGACAATAAAATTGGAAAAGCATTAGGTATGGGTAAGCCTAAAATAATGGAATTATTGGGGGGAGCGCTGTATCATGCGAAAAAAGCACAGAGAGGCTGGTACTCGGATAAAATAAACATATCAATATCAAATGATGGAGAGTACTTTGTGCAATACAGAGACCTTGTCCATGCAGCAAAGGATGAATGTAAAATTATTACATCCGTAAATGATAAAGGAAGCAAAAAACAGCTTTCGATTTATGATTTTAACGAGTATTTACCGGAAGACTTGAGAGGAAAAATGAAGAAACTATTTATAAGCTACTCACATGACAATATGAGCGAGAGAAAGGAACTGAATAAGTTTCTTGTTAACCTGAAACGAGACGGACTCGTGCAGGAATGGAATGACGGTTTGATTAAGCCAGGAGAACTTTGGGACGAGGTTATTAGGCATAATCTGGAGGAAGCAGATATTGTTATTATGCTTCTCAGTCAGAGTTTCATCAGTTCCAGTTATGTACATGAAGTGGAAATGCCTATTGCCTTGAGAAAAGTAAAGAAAAGAAAAGGATATATATTCCCGTTTTTGCTGAGAACCTGCGATTGGAAGAACTGGACAATCATAGATGAAGACCTGAATGAAAAGAACAAGTATAAAGTTGGTCAATACCAGATGCAGCCTTTGAAAAAGACAGAAGGTAGATTAGTTCCTCTGATTAAATGGGATGATAAAGATGAAGCCTGGCTGCAATTAATTGATGCAATAAGAGAGCGAATAGCCCCGGAGAAGAAAAACCAATAAATTAAACGCCGTTTTACTCTTTATATTTAGTAGAGGTTGATTTCATAAGACAACCGTCCGGTTGTCTCTACGCGTCCGGCAGGATTGCTGAGTATGTAACTGATATGTAGAGTATAGTTCAGGTGTATTCCAATTTAATATTGTAATAGCACTACGCGTTGCATGCAACGTCTATTTAACGCCAAAACAATACTATTTATCATATTCAATCTATTTTGTACCCATCAATTTACACATTCCAATTCATGTCTCATCCGAAATGAATTTGCACTCACGTAGAGTTTTTCTGAAAGAAATAACTCCAGAAACAACTTGAATTCTGATAACAATGAAGAGGGAAATTTAGCGACGTTAAGCGTCGTAAAGTGGTAACTGCAGTTTGTCACACCATTGCCAAAGGGCTATGTCCATTTGGAGGGATAAAAAAACAGGCGGTCAAAACTGACAGCCTGCTTTATATATTTGTAACGATTATTATTTAACCATTATATCTTCACGTGTATCTTCATCAGGGAATGAGGAGAATACTGCAAGGTTATTGAAGTATTTTTTAGCAACGCGCTGAATATCTTCAGGTGTTATTTTTTTCAGTTCCTGGATGTTTTTATGAAGGAAGTCATATCCCATTCCGAAAGCTTCGTAAGAAACTGAGATGCTGGCCATGCTATTTTCGGTAAGCATTGCATTGAGCATCTTTTCTTTTTCTTCTACTGCAGCCTTAAGTTCTTCCTGAGATACTTTTTCTGTTTTGAGTTTTATAAGTTGGTCTTTCATTACTTTAATCAGTTCATCTTTTTTATCATAAGATGTTTGTGATGTAAGTCTTAACCACCCTTCATCATACATATATGAATAACTTGCATATGCAAAGTAAGCAAGGTCTCTAACACCTCTGGTTTCAACATGGAGTCTACCTCTTGAACCGTTGAGGATAGTTTCGATAACCTGGAATGCATAGAAATCATCATCATGTTTGTTTGGAGCTTTACAGTTTACATTAACGTTAACTTGTTCGAATTCATATTCGTTTTCATAAAGTCCGTTAAGATCCGGGATTGTGATTGAATAAAGCTTATCATCAATTGTTCCGTGAGGAATTTCTTTGTAAATGCTCTTTGCAATATCTTCAGCTTCATCTTTTTCAATATCACCGAAGATAGACATAACCATTCTATCTGCTTTGATGTATTTTTCATGAAGTTTGAATAGATCATCTCTTGAGAGAGCATTTACTATTTCATATCTTTCTTCTCCGGTCAAGCCATGAGGAGAATCAGGATAAAGAACACTGCTTCTGAATTCATCATGGAAAGTTTCTGCTTTTGCCTGATTTCTGAGTAAGTTAGCTCGTCGTGAATCTTTTAAAAGCTGAATCTCTTTTTCTGGAAACTTTGGATTATTAATAGCATCTATAAGTACATTCTGAACTTCTTCAAAATCAGATTTAAGACATTTGAATTCAATAAACGTTCCAAGGAATCCGGCACTCATAGATAAATCTACAACATGATCTTCCATCCATTCAGTAAGATCCATAGAATCATACTTCTTTGAACCTGAAAGCATAAGGTCAACCATGAAATCAATTTCACCAAAGTGTTCTTCATCACCATAGTTAGAGTTGATAGGAAGGAAAATTTCACCATATACTAAAGGTTTTTCTGTATTTTTCTTATGAATCAGAGTGATATTCTTTTTCACATTAATTTTTTCTATGTCAGTTTTTACAACTTCTTTTTTCTCTGCAGATTCAAGAATGCTTTTTGTACCCATTGGCATTGCATAGAATATCTTTCTGTTCTGAGGAAGAATATGTCTTGTAAAAGCAGCTTTAATATCTTCCGGTGTAAGTTTCTTTAACTGAGCCATAAATGTATCATAAGTATCAGGGATATCGTTTCTTACAATCGATCTACCGATTGATGTACATTCTGCATCTACATCTGGAGTAGAAAGTTCATTGTAAGCTGTATATCTTTGAATCATATTGTCAATCTGATTTTGCTTAAAACCTTTTTTGACAAATTCAGCAATCTCTTCATCAATGATTCTTACGATCTTTTTAACATCTTCAGGATTTTTTGCTTCAAAACCAATATTCACTGTACTGTGAGGTGAAGCCGGATTAATATCTGTATAACCATATACATAGTTTACAAGCTTAAGTTCTTCGACTAATTTGTAACGAAGTGGAGCTTTTCTTTTATTGAAAAGAGCTGTCATACCGGCATCAAGTGCTACTTCATCTACGTAATCAGCAGGTGAAAGTATAGTAGACATGAAAACCATTGGTGATTTGATTCCAAATTCCTGAGCTCTTTCATGACTTCCGCTTATTGGAGATTCTGCAGGAAGATATACTGGATCCATTACTCTTCTTGGGAATTGCTCAAAAGCTTTTTCGATCTTACCATACATTTCTTCAGGATCAATATTTCCAACACATACAAAAATCATGTTATTAGGTGCATAACGTTTTTTGTAGTAATCATAAAGTCCGTCTCTTGTAATTCTGCTATAAGTTTCAACATAACCGATTACAGGAAATCTGTCATTTGAATTTGGATAAAGAAATTCTCTATATGCCTGAAAAGCCTGAGATTGAGCAGGAGATGAACGCATAACGATTTCTTTGAGAATTACTTTCTTCTCTCTGTTAGTCTCTACTGTGTCACAACGATTGTACTGCATCTGCTCTGCAAGAATGCTGAGAGCTTTGTCTGCATAAATCTTGTCTACAGTAACATGAAAAGCAGTCATGTCATAAGTAGTGAAAGCATTAACAATAGCTCCCATTTCTCTACCCATTTCACTAAATTCAGCTTCTGTATGAAACTCTGTAGATCCACCTGAAACAATATGCTCAAGGTAATGAGATATACCTGCACTGAGGTATTCACCTTCATTAACTGAGCCTGTTTTAACAAAACAATAAAGTCCGACAGAATTGTTACTGTCGTTCTTCTTTACGGCAACTTTCATACCGTTCGGCAGAGTCCTGTAAATAATGTCGTCCGCCATAAGGAAAGTCATCATCATCAGGATGACTACCAAAAGAATACCTTTCTTCATCGAAAGACCTCCGATTTTTTTATTTATCTGTAACCATTTTTAACATCATCAAATATATACATCATTAAACAGTATATATTATATATATAGTATAACCAAAATTCTCTGGTTTTGTAACAGAAATACATATTTTTTTACAATCATTACAATAATTTCAGGTTAAAAAATACGTCAAATTTTTTCTTATTTGTTTTTAATGAACATATTTTTGTTGTTAAATTATATTTTTTAAGTAATTATTGACACTATTTGGCGTTGTTCATAATATGAAACAAAATTTAGAGGAGTTTATAATGAAGAAATCAGCATTAGTTATCTTATTTGCGATCGTTTCCTTTACCTGTCTTGCTCAGGTTCCGGGTATTAATCCTCATTACAAATTTCCATCATTATTCGACACAGGAATAATCAACCCCAAGAATATGAAGATGAGCCACAGTATGTCTTTCTCCTCAAGCTACAGCTCAAGCTCTTTTTCTACTTATAACACGACATATACTAATCATATAGAATATAATTTCCGATCCAATCTGAAGCTGAATCTTAACCTGCATTTTTCTAATTTCGGTACAGGTTACTTGAAAAAAGGATTAGAATTTGACTCAAATGAGGATAACAACACAAAAGTGTTTCCGGAGTTCCAGCTTATTTATAAACCTACAGAGAATTCCACAATCAAGTTTGAGTATAGACAATACAATCCATACAGCCCTTACAGCTACAGAAATAACTTATTTTACAGGTAAACTTTGGAATTATTAATCATTTATTTATTTTTATTTTTCATTGGAAGCTGCTTTGGCAGTTTTTTTAATGTATGCATCTGTCGAATCCCCAAAAACGAATCAATCGTTTTCCCATCTTCTCACTGCCCTGTCTGTAAAAAGAAGATTACCCCATACAATAACATCCCTGTTTTCAGCTACATTTTTCTGAAAGGAAAATGTCGGGACTGCGGAACTAAGATTCACTGGCACTATCTTTTTGTGGAAATACTCACAGGTGCATTATTCGTTTTTCTGTTTGCATTTCTCGGTAACAGATTCAACCTGATATATTTTAAATATCTGCTGTTCTTTGCGACAGCTATAATAATAATATTCATAGATTTTTTTCACATGATCATTCCTGATTCCATTGACATCCCTCTAATCATTATTGGTATTATTCTTGCATTTTTCCCAATGTCAGACATTACATGGAAATCATCACTCATGGGAGCTGGAATAGCATTCATTCTATTCTTTGGAATAGGATTCATCTATGCAAAACTAAAGAAAATGGAAGGATTAGGCGGTGGCGATGTAAAATATCTGACTGCAATAGGGGCTTTCTTTGGTAGTCCCGGAGTCTTCTATATTCTTTTCATTTCAGCTATTATAGCACTCATTTATATTCTTGCAATGAGAATTAAACGCTCATCGTTTATTCCATTCGGCCCTTTCCTTGCTTTAGCAGCATTTGTCTATTTCATTATCGAAAATTCAGTCGCACAGGGAATGACCGGATTATTCATGAGAATGTACGGCCTGTAAGATAAACTCTGTCTCAGATCAATGTATGACTCTATAAAAAACTGTTAGCCTTCTTTTTATAAACAGCTTTTCAAAGACTTTCTATTGACAACTTTACTTGCTATTCAGATTTGTTCATTATGAATTGGACAGTAGAAGAAAAAAAAGAACACTTCGTAATTGAGTTTGCCGAAAACAAAATTATCGATTTTAAAGAAATATTTGGAAACGACAATCCTCTCCATATGGAGATAGGTTGCGGTCATGGGGATTTCCTTGTAGAAAAATCCCTTAAAAACCCCAATGTTAACTTTCTCGGCATTGAGCCAAGATGGAGAAGAGTTAACAGCATCATGAAGAAAATTAACCATATAGACAACAATAATGTAAGAATTGTAAGTGAATATGTTGACAAATCAATAACAAACTTTATATCAGCAAATATATTCGAAAGAATCTACATTATTCACCCGGATCCATGGCCGAAACGCAGGCACCATAAAAACAGACTTATCCAGCAGAATTTTCTGGATGCACTTTCCAGCCTGCTGCAGAAAGACGGAATCGTGCAGATTTCTACCGACCATACAGGATATTCGGAATGGATGATGAAAGAGTTTTCACGCCATAAAGATTTTGAATGTCACAAAGAGGAACTCCAGGAAGACAGAGTAATTACTTTCTTCGAGAAAGTTAAAGAAAAAGAAGGCTTTCCTCCAATATTTATGTGGTTTAAGAAAGTCTTGTAAACAGGACGCATAAAATGATAAACGAAGAAAAATTAAAGATCATAAAGAAAGATCTGAAAAATAAAACTCAGCAGAACCTGAGTGAATACGCCTGTACGGATACAAAAGCTCACAGACTGAAAGATGAAGACAAAAAGCACTTCAGAACAGCATTTGCTCTGGACAGAGACAGAATCCTTTATAGTGGAGCATATAGACGTTATCAGGGCAAAACACAGGTTTTTTCCTTCACAAATCTTTTTGATGAAGAAATGACAAACAGATCTCTGCATACTACATATGTTTCACAGATTTCCAGAACAATCGGTAAAGTATTGGGATTGAATCTTGAGCTGATCGAAGCAATCAGCCTGGGACATGATCTTGGGCACACTCCTTTTGGTCATGATGGAGAGGTAGCACTAAGCAGAAACTGCCGAAAACACAATATCGGATCATTCCATCATAACATAGAAAGTCTGCATATTGTAGATAACATATCAAAGAAAGGACATGGGCTGAATCTGACATTTCAGGTTAGAGACGGAATAATTTCTCATGACGGTGAGGTTCATAATACAAGACTCGAACCGGACTGGGACAAAACAGAGGAAGGAATTCAGCATTACATCAATCAGAAGAAACAGGCTAAAACCTGTCTCTGGATGCCAGCAACAATGGAAGGATGCGTTGTCAGAATATCCGACACAATAGCCTACATCGGTCAGGATATTGAAGATGCTGTTCGTTATAACATCCTGAATATAGAAGATATTCCTCGCGATTGCAGAGATTATCTTGGCAGCAGAAACGGACAAATCATCAATACTCTCGTAAAAAGTGTTATAACAGAAAGCTATGAAAAACCATACATTGCTTTTGACGAAGACACATCCTTCATGCTTAAAGAGCTTAAAACATTCAATTATAAAATGATATACACTGCTCCTCATGTGAAATCCGCCAATGAACGGATTTACAGGGGAATGGATATAATGTTTGAAAAATATCTCAACGATATAGAATCAGGAAACACTGAATCTAAAATTTACAAGCATTTCCTCAATCATAAATGCGAAAAGTATCTGAATGATTATCTTCCCGCAGAAAAAGTACGTGACTTTATTGCTACAATGACAGACAGATACTTTAATGAAGAGCTAAAGCAGTTTATATTACCGGGAAGATTCTTATAAAGGTGACACATGGAATTAAATGATTTTCAAAGACTTGCAGAAAATACGATAAACCAGATATCCGAAATAAGGGGGTATCTTTGACCTCGAAAAGATAAAAGGAGAATTCGGAAATCTTGAGAAGCAATCACTCCAACCTGATTTCTGGAATGACCAGGCAAAAGCTCAACAGATTACCAAAAAACTGGGAGCATTAAGATTACAGATAGAGCAGGATGAACAGCTCAACACGATGAAAGAAGATCTGACAACATATCTTATTCTTCTCGACGAAGAATTCTCTGATGAGTTATTCAATGAAGCTGTATCTGAAATTGAAGACATGATCAAACAGATTAACGAAAAAGAAACTGCTTTTCTGCTTAGCGGAAAATATGACCTCAACAATGCAATCCTGACTCTCCACCCGGGAGCAGGAGGTACAGAATCTCAGGATTGGGCTGAAATGCTTTTCCGAATGTACAAACGCTGGGCTGATCAGAAAGGATTTACATTTCAAATTGTGGATTATCTACCGGGAGATGAAGCAGGCATAAAAAGTGTTACTGTTGAAATTGAAGGCGAGTTTGCATATGGACTGCTTAAAGCAGAAAGCGGAGTTCACAGACTGGTAAGAATATCTCCATTTAATGCTCAAGGTAAAAGGCAGACTTCTTTTGCATCAGTTTTCTGTTACCCCGAAGTTGACGATGACATTGATATTGAGATTAATCCTAAAGATTTGAAGATAGATACATACAGAGCATCCGGAGCAGGTGGACAGCATGTCAATACAACTGACTCTGCAGTGCGAATCACGCACATGCCAACAAACATTGTTGTTCAATGCCAGAATGAGCGTTCTCAGTTAAAGAACAAAGCAACAGCAATGAAAATGCTAAAATCAAGATTGAACCAGCATTTTGAAGAAATCAGAGAAAAAGAGCGTCAGAAAACAGAAAATGCTAAAACAGATATCGGTTGGGGAAACCAGATCAGATCTTACGTCTTCCACCCATATCAGATGGTTAAGGACCACAGAACAAATCATGAAGTTGGTAATGCAAGCGGAGTAATGGACGGGAATCTGGATGGTTTTATTCAGGAGTTTTTAAAAATGTCTGCGAGAAACAGGAAAAAGCACTAACTATGGAAAACTTAATTACCGAAATAACAAAGAATAATGTACCTGAACACGTTGGCATCATCATGGATGGTAACGGTAGATGGGCTAAGCTAAATAAAAAGAACAGATTACAGGGACATCAGCAGGGAGTAAAAACTGTTGAGCGTATCATTGAAGCATCATCTGATATTGGTGTAAAACATGTGACTCTGTATACATTTTCGACTGAAAACTGGAGAAGATCCAAGTTTGAAGTTCAATATCTGCTGAAGCTTGCTGTTTCAGCATTGAAAAGCTATATAAACCAGATGATAGAGAATGATGTAAGAATCAGATTCATTGGATCTACTGCCAACATGAAGCAATCATTTCAGGACAAAGTCAATTCTCTTTGCGATATGACTAAAGATTGTAAAAAGATCAATGTTTACATTGCATTTAATTATGGCGGAAGACTTGAGATTATAGAAGCAGTTCAGAAGGCTATGAAAGCAAATCACGGCTTAAAACCGGAAGATCTGAACGAAGAGCTAATTCAGCAGAATCTTTATGTACCGAATATTCCGGATCCTGATCTTATCCTCAGAACATCAGGAGAGCAGAGAATATCCAACTTTCTGCTATGGCAATCAGCTTATTCAGAGTTCTGGTTTACCAAAACCTTATGGCCTGATTTTTCCACTGAAGAGTATTATCAGGCAATACTTGATTTTCAAAACAGACATAGACGATTTGGAGCAAGATAATGAGTTTTATTAAAAGAACACTGGTAGTAGCAATATTTGCTCCTCTATTGACATTCCTGTTTTATCAGGGCGGATACTTACTTTCATTCGCAATATTCGTAATCTCAATTGTGGGATTTTACGAAATGAGAAAAATTCTCAGTAAGTTTAACATTGAGTTGCCATTATTTCTGGCAGTCCTTAATATCCCCTATCTTTTGTTATATCTCTATGCAGATAAGAAATTCTGGTTTATTCCTATTCTGCTGACGATCATTGTATCTGCAGTAAGGAATATTTTCAAAAATCACATAAAAGGTTCAATCGTAGAAATCAGTACTACCTTGTTTGCTATAATATATACTGTATTCTGCCCTGCTTTCATGTATCATTTAAGAGAACTTCAGCATGGCAGAGTCATTCTGGTTGTGTTCCTGTTATCAATCTGGGCGACCGACACATTCGCTTATCTTGGTGGAATGTTGTTTGGAAAACACAGAGGAATAGTAAAGGTCAGCCCTAAAAAATCTGTAGAAGGCTTTGTATTCGGATTCATCATGTCATTCCTTACACCCGTTCTTTACAAGCTTTTCTTTGCACCGGAAGTCCATTGGTTCGTTTATCTTTCCATAGGTTTTTCAGCAGGTGTAGCAGGACAGATTGGTGATTTATTTGAATCGCTTATAAAGAGAGATGCAGATGTAAAAGACAGCTCTAACCTTATCCCCGGACATGGTGGAATTCTGGATAGATTCGATAGTCTGCTTTTTGCTTCTCCGATTCTGTATTATATCATTTCATTGTTCTTCCTGAAACAATGAAAGTGCAATGAATTGCTTCACTGCACTTGTCTGGAGGTGGTAAAAGAAGATTATACAATCATCTTTAGAAAATAAAGTTTATAATTTTGCTTAGAAATCCTACTTTGGATCCGTTATGAACATCACCCTTTCCCCTATACTCAATCTTTGCTTCCGCAATATTGTACGAGTAAACAGAGTTATCCGCTTGAACATCCTGAGGTCTCACCATACCTTCAAGAGAGGTGACTTCCTCTTCCCCGTTCACTTTGAGTGATCTGGAACCTTTAATCACAAGATTTCCGTTATCATCTATTGAAATTATTCTCGCTGTAATCTTACCTTCGAACTTTCCTGTTCTGTTTGTAGACGCATCTCCACTGGCTTTATTACTTGCTTTTGCACCCATTGACATCATGGGTATAAACTTGAGTTTTCCCATTCCCTGATCAACATTCAGTCCATGGTCAAAACTTTTATCTGTTTCTGAACCGGCTGATGATGATGCACTTGTCTGTTCAATGATCAATATTGTTATTACGTCACCAACACTGAAACTCTTGTGATCAGAGAAAAACGAGTTTACCGGAACTGCACTGAGCATTACTGCTGCGCTTATAAGGATTATCATTATATATTTTTTCATTATTCCCCCATTTCTATGACAGCCTGTTTCCTACCTGAAATTACTGCCATAAAGCTTTCGTTGGAATCAGGATTTTTAAATTTTATTTTTTCACCAATATAGCCGTCTTTTTTTGCAACGGCATTGATTACTAACTTCACATTTGAACTTTTTACTTCAACCATTGCTGTTTCTCCACGAGATACATCAGGAATGATTTTTGTGTTCTGACTTGTGATAACAGCACCCGGTCTGATATATTTTGAAGCAATTCTGCCTTCAATCTCATTTATATCATTAATATAACCTGAATTGATACTGACAGGTTGGACTTCCATGGATAACGCTCTCATATCAAGCTTAGAGTTTCTTTTAATTCTTCTCTTAGCAACAAACACGTTGTCAAACACAGAAAGTGTAATCCTGGTGCTGAACCCGGAAATTCTTTCTGATTCATGCATTATGTTCCCTTTAAGAATGATGTTATCAGAAAATGTCGGATTTCTTGGAAGATCATAAACTATTGTGAAATCCTTTTCAGGGACTTCGATATCCGGCCATGTTTGCACTTTATATTCGAATTTGCTGTATTTTCCAAATCTGTTTTTGATAAAATCAGCAACCGATTTATCAATTTCCTGTTTGCTCAGTTTTCTTGAGCTTCTCTTTACAACACATACACTGTTCTTAATTTCCAGTTCAGCGTTGTATTTACTTCTCATGATAATCTGAACATTCTTGGAATGTATATTTTTGAATACACTTTTAAACGCCAGAGAGTCTATAATAGTATCAGCAATTTTGTCAGGTAATAAACCGGAATTCTCAATAACATCTGAAAGCTTAATGAGTTTGGAAGATACAGATGCACGTTTCTTGAGAACATACTCATGTTCTGTTGCTGAAACAAAGCACACCGCTGAAATAAACAGGAGTGTTGCAAATATCTTCATTAGTTTCATTTCGTACTACCTTTTAAGATTGTTTGCTGTTTCAATAAGTTTATCTGATGTTGTAACAGCTTTTGAGTTAAGGTCGTAAGCTCTCTGAGCCATGATCATGTTTACCATTTCTTCAACAATTACAACGTTTGATGACTCAACCCAGCCCTGTTCCAGAGCACCGAAAGTTTCTGTACCTGGTGTTCCGATTATTGCTTCACCGGATGCCTCTGTCTGTTCATATGTGTTTCCACCTGCTGAACGTAAACCGGCAGGATTAACAAAGCGTGCCAGATCAACCTGCCCTACTTCTTCAGAGTCTGAACTTCCATATAATCTGACAGTTACAATACCATCAGATGAAATACTGATTGCTTCTGCATCAGCCGGAATTGTTATTCCCGGTTCAAGCTTCAGTCCCTGTGCATTAACAATTGTGCCATCTCCATCAATCTTGAATGATCCATCACGAGAGTAAACTATGTCACCATTACCATCTACCATCTGAAAAAAACCGTCTCCGGTAATAGCAATGTCAAGAGGGTTATTTGTATTAGTAGGTGTACCTACTGTAAAACTTCTCTGAGTTGCAACAGGTTTAACTCCCGAGCCAACTGCAAGTTCAACAGGACGCTTAGTATTCTCTGATGTTGCTGAACCGGCTTCTTTAAGTGTCTGATACATTAAATCCTGAAACTGTACTCTGGACTTCTTATAACCTGTAGTGTTTATGTTAGCGAGATTATTAGATATATTATCTATATTCAGTTGCTGTGCATACATCCCGCTTGCTCCATTATATAATGCTCTTATCATAATAATCTCCTTTATTTACCTATATCATTACATGATTTCTGTAAAGTATGATCCTGACTTGTCATCAGTTTACTGTTTGATTCGTAATGACGCTGAGTTGTGATCATACCAACCATTTCTCTAACGATACTGACATTGGAATCTTCCACATATCCCTGCAAGATATCAGCATTCACCGGCTCAGGTTTTACTGACTCATCCTTTGGAACTACCAGCCCGTTTTTAATCTGCAGCAATTCCGTATCGTTGAAATCACTGATGAGAAATTTATTCTGGATCGTGTTGTCTATGATAATGTGCCCCTCAGGACTTACTGCCAGATCTGATCCGGTAACTTGAATAGGTCCTGATTCGCCAAGAACATAATATCCATTGGCATTCACCATATAACCTTCACTATTAATGGAAAATTCACCGTTTCTGGTATATCCTTGTCCTTCAGGAGTCTGTATTGTGAAATATCCTCTCTCGCTGGTTATTGCAATATTGAGAGGGTTACCTGTTTCTCGTATTCTCCCAGCGGAGTTATCTGTATAACTTCCTGTAAGCATGGGAGTGGAAACGAAATAGCCTTTATCCTGACAGCATAATCTTTTCTGTTTGATAAAATTCGTATCAATTGTGTGCAGAGGAGCTTTTCTTTGATAAGGATTATCCTCGTTAACAGTATAATCCTGTCCCCTGTAATTCTTAGCTTGTATTCTGTTTTCTTCGAGAGACTGCTTCTGAGAAATCAATTCCCGGAAGAAAACATCTTTCCTTTTGTATCCTGCCGTAGATGCATTAGCCAGATTGTTTGACAATACATCCATCTTCGTCAGCAGCATCTGCATAGAAGAAGAATTCTGATATAATCCTTTTACCATTTTATTCACCTCGACCTATATAGAGCAAACCCGATGCCAAAAAATATTTATACTTTATCACCCTGTTATAACACATGTTAGGGCTTCTTAACCCTGTTACCAAAAGTGGAAATATTTTCCGATAAAGGATATCAGCATATAAATTTTGGAAATGACAATAATTAATATGAATGAGAAATTATGTAAAAAAATTATGTGCAATTGCCTATATCTTGAAGATTTTCCTTGAAAGGAGACCAATGTACATTCCTTAAGTATGTATATTTAATATTTATTAATACAAGTAGTCTTACTGCATTGAAAAGTATTGCAAAATGGAAGCAGCAGATCTTGATGTTTATATCTATTTTTAACATTATCAGTAAATTAAAAAGTTAAATGAATCACAATTATATAAATTCATTATTAAGAATTTAAGGCTTTGCACCTACTGTCTCTTTTTCTCTTGTATAAGAAATCTTTCCGTTTAGAAATCCTGAAGCCTTGGAAGGATTTTAGGAAAGATTTGTGGTTCCAGCTGGCTGGAAATACATCTGAAAAAGATGTCGTTTCTTTTGTTTAGTTTTCTTTAGTCATATAAAGAAAATGAAAGTAATCAATTGATATATATATTGATCCACACGATTAACTCAGAATATGTTTATTAATTTTGTAAATGACATCAATTAACATTAAATTATTGAAATAAAATTATTTACTTTTACATTGACGGCAAAAAGGCTAAATTAAAAGTGCGTCTCGAATAACAAAAATGGAGCTGATAATGAAAAAGAATTTAACCAGAAACATTAAGCAGTTGATAGGTATCTGGCTTGGTGCAATAGTCTTTGCTATTGCGTATTCATGGTTTCTCGTTCCTTATAAGATTTCACCGGGTGGAGTCGGTGGTCTGGCACAGATCCTTTTTCACCTTTTTCATCTGCCTGTCGGTATGTCGATGCTGATATTCAATATCCCTTTATTCATTGTAAGTTATTTTGTAATGGGTAAAAGGTTTGGATTCAGATCATTCTACGGTATGTTCGTAGGATCATTGATGATTGACGCAGTTGACTTGACAACACTTCATAAAATAGGAATAATCAAGGATCTGGATCCATTTACGTTTATGGTAAACGGTGAAAAGATTGTTGCAATGCTCGGACCACAGGATATATATCTATCTGCAATAGCTGGTTCAGTTTTACTTGGTTTCGGACTTGGATTGATTTTCCGATTCAAGGGTTCAACAGGCGGTACAGATATTCCTGTAGCAATCATTAAACAGAAAACAGGACTCTCAATTGGTACAGGTTACTGGATTGTTGAGACTCTTATTATATTGACAGTCGGGCTTGTTTTTAAGGATCTCAAGCTGATAATCTGGGGCTATGTTAACCTCTTTATTACAGCTAAGATTACTGACATTACCAGTGAAGGTCTCCCTTATGTTAAAGGTGTATACATTATCTCAGAAAAATCTGATCTGATAAAAGAACAGATTTATGATAAGCTGGGGCGTGGTGTTACGTTCTTCCATGCAGAAGGCGGATACACAGGAAATCCATTGAAGGTTCTCTTCTGTGCTCTTAACCGTAGACAGGTTTCCATGCTCAGAGATATAACAAAGGATATTGATTCCAAAGCATTCATGATTCTGACAGACGTATGGGATGTAATGGGATACGGATTCAAAAGCCGTAACATTGACCTTACCGGAAGTGACGAATAACATTTAATGTGCAGACATATACTTAAACGTAGTAGACCATTGCCTCGGTGATGGTCTTTTTTTTTAGTAGATATTTTTACCCCATCGCTAAGGTTATTTAATAGTACCAAGGTTCAGACATAGAATAAAACAAACGGTTTAACAAATACTAAGTGCTATTTTGGTGTGCATTGACAATGTTCTCCCTAACAGGGAGATGGCTCCGATTGACGAATCGGAGTCAGAGGTTAATAAATTTCCGTGGCTTAAGCCCACCAATCAAGTAATCCTTCAGCGGAATCTACTTTCACCCCATCAACAGAAATAGAAACGCCAGCAGTATCATCAAAATGCTTCCAAAAATCCTGATCCCTTTTACAAGACCGGCTTTCATCTTCTCGTTATTCAGAAATACTCTGAAAGCAGATTCTTTCAGCGAAATTGTCAGCAGACTGATAGCTGAAATCACAACTGCCATTCCCAGAGCCATGGAAAGAATCATCACAATCCCAAAATTGAACATTTCCATTCGCATGGCAAATAATGAGATTATTACACTTCCCGGACAAGGTACAAGAGCAACAGACAGAATTGTCACAAACAGGTTCTTATTTCCATGAGTATGCTCTGAACCTCTACGAAAAGTCATAATCAGAAAATAGATCCCAAGCAATATCAGTATTCCAAAACTGATTTTGGATGCCATCTCTACAAACTTGTCAGATTCCCTGAACACATTCTTACTCAGCAGCTTGAGAATCATAACGAGCACAATCCCGGAAATAGAGTGCACAAAGGCAAAAACTGTCCCACCGGTAATCCCTTTCCAGACTTTGACATCATCTGCCAGCATATAACTTGATATAACCAGTTTTCCGTGTCCCGGACCAATCGCATGGAATATACCATATATGAAAGCAACCATCAATATTGACATCATCAATCCAAAATCATGCCCTTTCTTTAATGCTCTCATTTTCCCTGAGATTTCCGTACGAATCTCCAATTGTTTAATGCTGTTCTTCTCGATTACTCTCTGGAACCATCCGGGTCCATCATTTTTATATGATTTATTATGAGTATCTGCCAATATCAGAGATGCTGTAAACAGTATAATTAAAGCTACTATAATTGTTTTATTCATGAGCTATTCCCCGGATATCTTTATCTTAATTTCTTCCGGATTAAGCTGTCCGTAATAGTAAGAAATCTCTTTGTTAAAGAAACGCTCAAAGGTTATTTCTGCAGAATCAGGTTTCACAATTTCTACAGCTTTATCCTTATGCAGCATTACTTTCACGTAATTTTCCTCATCGTACATAAGTAATCTTATATCATCTTTCAGGCTGATGATAGGAATATCTAAAAGTACGTCGAACTCATAATTCATGTATATACCATCGAAATATGTGGAGAAGTTCTCAATTTTGCTTATTGTTCTCAGAGAATCATTGATAAACAGGTGAACATAGAAGTTCTTGTCCGATTGGTTTTCTACAAAAACATTCTGAGTCTCTACCAGCTCTTCACCATCAATATTGTCATCAGAGTTTGTATCGAATTCTTCGAGAATGCCAAAACTGGTCATATCATCAAAAACCCATTTAAAATGGATTTTCTCCAGATCAGTATCTGTAAACACAATTTGTGAATCAATACTCACAAATATATGCGGATGTGCATACAGAATAGAACTGATCAGCATTGAAACTATGATTATAAAGTATTTTCTTATTATCTTCATGTGAATAGATTTTATAATCATGCTTTTTGTGTCAAGATTGGATGAAATTTAGCTCTCAGAATCAAATTCTATTGTAAATCTTAATGTGACGGATGAAAAACACCTCTTTGTCACTGAGAAAAAAAACTCTCCATGAAATTGAAACATAATTGTCTAATATTCTTCGAGTTAACTTCACATTAAGCAGTTTTCTTGTGCAATTAATACATTCCATTATGTATAATTTTCTTGACATCATGTTAAGTATTGTTTACATTTTGACTCAAATAAGGAGAAGTGATGAAAAACAATGTTAAATATCACAGATTCATCAGTGGAGAGTTAACTCAGCAGGGTCTGGGAGACAAGGTGGATGCCACCCGTCAGACTATTGCCTATATAGAGAAAGGCAAGTTCAATCCGTCTGTGAAGCTGGCACTGCGACTTGCTCATGTTTTGAATTGTAAGGTGGAAGATCTTTTTCAGCTTGATGAATCAGAGTTAAATGGAGGAAAAAATGTATAACAAATTTAAGCAAAAGTACAGTTTTATAGGGAGTATATGGCTTTTACTGCTTATCATAGCATCAATCTGCACAGGTTTTGTTGATTCTGCATCAGCTAAAATCATATTACTGACAGCTTCAGCCTCAGCCATCATCATCCTGCCCCTTGTTTTCGAGCTAACCAGACAGAGAGAGATTGACGAACTTCAGCTACATTTCAGCAGATTCAGCAGTCATATAGGTTTTCACACATTTCTTATTCTGGTAATCTTGATAATGATTGCCAAATACATAAGATTCGGAGAAAAACCTCCTGCGGAATTTCAGGTTTTGCTAATTGTACCCCTTATGACAAAGTTTATATTCAATACATTCAGCGCATACAGCTCAGCAAAAGCAGCCAGAATAGTTTCCGGTATAGTGCTGTCGTTGTGGTTCGCATTGTTTCTGATTTCCAGCAACTCATTTGCAGACGCAATGATTTACACAACAATATTCGGTATACTATTCCTGATTGAGCTTATTTCTTTCAAGTTTCCTAAAATAAGCGGAGTACTTTTTATTGCATTGGGCATATTCATCATGTACCTGTTCCCGGACATCGCAGCTCTGGTTCACTTCCTGGAATTCAAGACATCCAGACTGAATCTGTTCTTATGGGGAATAACATTTTACTCTGTTCTGCCGTTACCAATACTGATATCAGGGATTTTCTTCCTGATCCCTAAAAGAGAAGCATAGAAGGAGCAACTAATGACAAGATTTAGTATATACGCATTATTATTCATAGTAATTCTCTTAATCTCAAGTTGTGCAGGCAGCAATGAAACCCATCCTTCTCTGATAGAATCATTAGAAAGCTTCATTAATGATATTGAAAACATTCCGGAGATGGAAAATATTGAACTGATCGCCAAAAATGAGCTTATGAGAAGCTATGTGCTTGCTGATTCATCCTTGTACAAATCTCAGATACAGGCACTGAGCAATCATCTGAAAAACGAGAAAGCCCAAATAGAATTTGATCCTTACAAAAATCCCCTGGATGCAATTTATGAAGCATACCGATTCAGACCCTATACATCAAAGTTAAACAATGATGCTATAGTCAACTTTAACTCTGACTCAAATTCATCTGAAACAGCAAAAAAAGAATTTAGTACTGCCTTGGATAATTCAAGTGGAGTTGGAGCTTTCCCATTATGCGATCTTGTTGAGGGTTATACAAAATGCGGAGAATACAGAAAAGCCACACTCACAACCTTGCTGATAGACTCAAAATATAATGCAGAACATAAAACATGGATTTCTGCATTATGCAAAATAGCAGAGTCGTTTTACAATTCAGATAACATAACAGCTTCTGAAAAGCTGTACGAGTTGATAGAATTATGTCTGTCTAACGAGAGTGAAGTGAAATCAATATTCCTTAAAGAAAAAGGCTTGAAGGGCACACTGAAACGATTTGCTTTTGGTTCTCTTGTTAACCACAAGGTTGAGGATTCATGGATTTATCTGGCAATTAGTTATATTAAAACATCCAAGATAGAAAAGGCTATTGATATTGCAGATAAAATTAAACCTTCACCCAAAAGTTTAGTTTCCGCAGCAGGATTACCAACTCTGAATCCTGCGGAAAGAGTTTACACCAGTGCAATATCATATTTGTTGAAAGAAGATAAGTTAGAAAAAGCAGAAGAACTACAGAAGAAGATCAAAGACTCTACCCAAGCTTCATTTTCAATTAATTACATCAATAAATACAAAATAGACAATAGAATTATAACATTAAAAGAAGATTTTTTAAATACAGCAGAATACATAAAAAAAGATGACTTTGCGTTATACAGACTTGTTGAAAACATGTATAAAAAAGGGTATAGTGAATGGGCTGATCAAATAGACAGGCAATTTGTAACAGTTGATATTCCGGATTCCTGCAGTACAGACGAAGCTGCCGACAATATTAGTATTCTAAAATTCGGGAAAATCCATTCACTCATGAATAAAAGATTGAAAAGTTCTTCTTTTCACAGATACAGGAATAATCTGGCAAAAATCTTTGCCGAGAAAAACATGACCGATGAACTTGAAAGACTAATAGAATCATCAGGAAGCACTATTGCGAAAGTGTCAGTAATGTGTGCATCAGCAAAGGCATATATTGAAGCAGATAATAGAACTCAGACTTCCTCTATGCTGAAAAGGATAAACCGATTTCTTGATGAAATTCCGCAGAATTCAAGAGGAGCTGAATTGTTATCTGAAATAGCATCAGTATATTACATATCGGGGGATAAAGATAAGGCTAAAGTCTTAGTCAAAAATGCCTGGAGCTATATTGATGATAATAACAGCTTTTTAATAGGTACAACCAAAAGCAATATTGTCAGAATCATGGCGTCCTGCGGTATGTATAACACTATGAAACGTTTATACATTGATAATCCAGGTGAAATTGGATCTGTAAGAACTCCATCTGTTCTGCGAGAACTTCTTTTAAGAAAGGACTATGCAGAGGGACTTGAATTACTGAAACTGGTTGATTCAAGAGAATTCAGTTCACTTGAAGATTATATCAGCAGTAAGAACAAGAATAAGATAGAGTTCACAAGAGAAGAAATAGCTGATATTATAGATATTGTTGATAAATGGAAGTTTGATTTCGGAAATAAACAGAACATATCAATTTGATAGATATTTAAGAAAAGTTTTTTGTGTTGGGTCAAGGCAGGTTCTAATCCTGCCTTTTTCCTTGCCTTAATACATAAATGGAGAAGTTGACCGATTTTAGAATATGCAAAGGTCTCGTTCCGAGCCTTGCACTTAAATAGAGTAGTTGACCCAATTTTAGAATTTATTAGATAATATAACGATCTTTATGGATTTAATTCTAAAATCTCATCGAATCGATTCAGGCAAAGCTGTTTGTGTTTGATTGTACAAAAGGCAAACTGACTTTTCCCTTGCCTTAATACATAAGCTTATTTTCATTGACTCATCTGAAAATCAAAGGATATCATAATGAGAACCTACGAGAAATGTTTTAAATGCTTTGAAAAACAGGCTGAACGAACTGCAAAACTGGCAACACACGATGCTGATATACATAACGAAATAATGCTGCAAGTTAAGGACTATCTGCAAAAAGTTTCCATGGATTCTACACCTCCGGAAATCGCAGAGCACATATACAAAATTATTGCAGATGTTTCAGGTAATGCTGATCCGTATCAAGCAATTAAACAGCAGAACATTGAGAAAGTTAAATCATTATATCCTGCGTTAAAGCAGAAGCTAAGTCAATCGGACAATCAACTTGAGATGGCTGTACGTCTCGCTATTGCCGGAAATGTCATTGATTACGGTCTGGAAAAAGTTATGGATATTGAGCAGGCAATAGAAGAAAAGCTGACTCAGGATTTTGCAATCTTCGACTTCGAGAAATTCAGGAACAAGCTTGATAAAGCTGAGTTCATTCTCTATCTTGCAGACAATTCCGGTGAAGCTGTTCTCGATAAACTTCTGATAGAAACGATGAACAAGAAAACCATCTTCGCTGTAAAAGCAAAACCTGTAATTAACGACGCATCTCTTAATGAAGCTGAGCTAGCAGGTATACATGATGTAGCCGAAGTAGTTTCTTCCGGATCTACAGCTCCGGGTACATTGCTTTCACTTTGCAGCCCTGAGTTTATGGATATATTCAATAGAGCTCCGATGATTATCAGTAAGGGTCAGGGGAATTTTGAAGCACTCTCGGAAGTTGATGCTCCGATATTCTTTCTACTGAAAGCTAAATGCCCCATTATTGCAAGAGATCTTGACGTTGAGGTAAATGATATTATTTTGAAGTCTATGGGATAAGAATGCAGGATTTTCACATAAGATTTTGTGTCTGAGCTGATTTTCATATTGAACTACTCAGATTATCTGAATCATTAATTAGAAAGTCTCACGTCGATTTTATGCTCAAATTTCCTTCAATCTCTAACCTCTAATTCTTCTGATAATTAGGCATAATCTCTCAATTTTTTATGAATTTTCTATAAATTTTCTATTGACAAGAAAAATGCCGAAAGTAGATATGACTTTGCTTTTGCGATGCGGGAGTAGCTCAGTGGTAGAGCCCTACCTTGCCAAGGTAGTTGTCGCGAGTTCGAATCTCGTCTCCCGCTCCATTTTTTTTTAATCAGGCGACATCGCCAAGTGGTAAGGCTAAGGTCTGCAAAATCTTCATCCCCGGTTCGAATCCGGGTGTCGCCTCCATTTTTGATATTGCTTGCCGGAGTGGTGGAATTGGTAGACACAAGGGACTTAAAATCCCTCGAAGCTCGCTTCGTGCCGGTTCAAGTCCGGCCTCTGGTACCATATATATTCAGCCGAGTTACTCGGCTTTTTTTTATCCCTAAAACCTTATAAGCATTATTTTCATAAAAAACATTTTTGCATTGACAAATCATCAGTATATGATCATTATTTGTGTACAATAATTTTATAGAAAAATCGAAGCATTTTTTTACTCAAAGGGGGAAACAATGAATAAAATTTATTCATTAATCATTTTAGTATTAATCTTTACTACTACTTTTTCAGTTCTTTCAGGAACAGAGCCTGTCTGGGAAACAGTTCACAGCTACAGCAGTATTTCTCAGGATCACGGCAGGATGTGTGCATACGATAATCAGAACAATCTCTATATTGCTGGAACTTTTACTAACAATATTGTAATTGAAGGTGTGCAATATAGTTGCCGCTTCCCTAACATAGGTAACAATCTGGATATTTTTGTAGCAAAGTTTGATTCTTTAAATGTTTGTCAATGGGTAAACATTATTGGTGGATGTGATAGAGATGATATTTATGGATTGAAAATCAGTAATAATGGAGATATATTTATAGCTGGTCATGTGTCTTCCGGGGTAATATTCAGCAATGATTTTGCTCCAACTGTCGGAACCTGGGATGGATTTGCAGCAAAACTTAACAGTGATGGGCAGTTCCTGTGGGTTAATACTTTCGGCAATGACACAATTGATTTTGTTTATGATTTAGAACTGGATTCACATGACAATATATATATTGCAGGACATTTTCAAGGAACGGTGAACCATGGCCCTAACACTTTAATAAGTCAAGGAGATAAAGATATTTTCGTTACTAAGATCGACTCTACAGGGAACTTTGTCTGGTCTGAATCGGCTGGAGGTATTGGTACAGATTATGCCCTTGCATTAAGTATCAATGAGCAATATAATTCAACAGAAGTATACGTTGTTGGAGTATGTGAAGTAACGTGCCAATTTGGAAATCTACAATTGCCAACAGCGGGGGGAGCCGAAGGCTTTGTTGCCCGTTTAGATAACAACCATAACTGGGATTTTGTCAAAACTTTTGTTTGTGGATCTACAGACTGTACAACAGATGTTTTTGTCGACAGCAACTCGAACATATATATTGCAGGATTCTACACAAATAATATAATTATTGATGACTTTTACCTCCAAGCTAACACATCTGGCACTAATTCCTATCTGTTTAAAATGGATAATGAAGGTGAATTAGACTGGCTTGAATCAATTACTGATGCAGGACACAACAGAATATACAGAATAACTCCCGGAAATGATGATAATCTTATCATCTGTGGTATGATCGGTTCAGACGCAAACTTCGGTTCAGCTTTTACAGGTCCATCGGGAAACACTCAAATATATGTTTCAGAAATTTCTACATCAGGTACTTGGAACTGGCTTAAAACTACACAGCAGGAATCTGACATTGCCAATGACTATCATCTTGCTAATGTTAGATGCACAGCAGTAAATTCGAACAACGATATTGCAGTAACCGGATCTGTAAATGGTTATTGCTTCTTCGATAACTATAGCGTACAGTCGTATCTCTGTCTGGGTGGAGAAGATGATAATGATGCGTTTTGGGCAATCCTTCATCCAGATTCCACCATTACTGCAGTAGACGAGGATTATTGTGCAAACTACACAGTGAAATTGCATGGAAACTTCCCAAATCCATTTAACCCTGAAACCAGAATTGAGTTTTCACTTGCAAAAGATGAAGTTGTTAATCTGAGCATATACAATATCAAAGGTCAGAAAATTAAAACATTTAAAGAACGATACTTTAGTAAAGGTGATAATTCAGTAATATGGAATGGAACAGATGGTGACAGCAATCCTTGCAGCAGTGGTGTTTATTTCTTCAAGCTTGATACAGGAAAAGAAGTTCAAACTCAAAAAATGCTATTGCTTAAATAATAAATTTACCAGCGTTATAGCCTGCTCATCTCAGCAGGCTATTTCATTTTTTATTGCTTTTATAAAATATTCACGATACTATTAGCTTCTTAATGAAAACAATTCAAAAAAAATGATGAGCATTATAGGCAAATGTTTTAATGAAACAATATTCAATATTTCCCTCATATAAATATTTTTGCATTGACAAGTTATATGGAAATACTCGACATTTACGTTAATGAGAAGGAGTGATTTTCTCAATGTAAATAGCTGTTATAAATAAGGGGGAGCAATGAATAGACTATACTCAATAATCATTTTTGTAATACTTTTTACTATATTGTCAGGAGAAGATCCGTCTTGGCAAAACATCCAGAGTCTAAAAAGTCCAGGTAGAGATGAAGGAAGAGATATAGCTTATGATTCATCTGGAAATTACTATGTAACAGGAAGATTCACTGATCATATAAATCTTGGTAACAATTCATATTACAGCCATGGGGATTTTGATATTTACCTTGCCAAATATAACAAGCTCAATGTTTTACAGTGGGTGCAAACTTTTGGAGGAACATCCTGGGATGACTCATATGGTATTGATGTAGACAGTAATGGCAATGTGTATGTAGTTGGATATCTATCATCTAATCCAATTTTTGATGGTAGTTTTAATTACTACGCAAATTTCGAAGATTCATTTATAGCAAAGCTCAATACTATGGGTCAATATCAGTGGATTAAGGTGTTTGGTAGCCAGGAAGATGATTTAATTTATGACATCAAGATAGATTCCAATGACAATGTTTACACTGTCGGAGGCTTTTCTGATACTGTAACAATTGAAGGACATAAAATTAACAGTAACGGTGATTTAGATATTTTCGCAGCCTGCTACGGTTCTGATGGAACTCTAAATTGGATCAAAACAGCCGGAGGAACAGGTAAAGATTATGCTTTTGCCCTTGCATTAGATGAACATAATGGAGACACAGACCTATATGTTGCAGGAGTAATTGGTTCAGATAGTTATTTTGGAGGTCAAGCTGTTGACATCTTCGGTCAGATTGATGGATTTTTAGGCAAAATCGACTCAACTCCCTTCTGGACAAATGTCATCACTTTCAAATGTTTAAGAGATGATTATATTAAAGGTGTCTGTGTTGATGACAGTTCCAACGTTTATGTTTTAGGATCTTATAAGAATAACATTAAAATGGATGCAATCGGTATTTCAGGTAGTGTTAACAATTATAATTGCTACGTATGTAAGTTGGATCCTCAGCTGAATACTCAATGGGTTTATAATATTAACAGCAATGGAGAAGATCGTCCCGGAAACATTAGAAATAGCGAGAATGGTGTTATCGTCAGTGGAATGATGGGGCAATCTGCCAATTTTAGTCCTGTACAGGGACCATCAAACAGCTCTCAACTCTATGTAGCTTCTTTAAGTCACACTGGATCACTTAACTGGTTGAAATACAATACTCAGATAAGTCAGATTCGCAACTCATACTACAACGTATTTGCACGCTCACTCGACGTTTCTATCGACGGAGATATTATAGTTACTGGTACCATTAACGGATCATCGAATTTTGGTAGTATTCAGGTCGATACAGAACTTTCCGGATCAGGTGTTTCTAACAATGATCCATTTTGGGCAATCCTACGTCCTGGGAAAAAAGATAATGAGATTGATTTCACAATGGATGCATCATATACAGGTGAACTGATAGGTAACTTCCCGAACAAATTTAATCCCGAGACCAGAATTGAGTTCTCTTTCGCAAAAGATACAATTGCAGAAATGGGTATATATAACATCAAAGGTCAGAAAATTAAAACATTTGAGAGCACGAACTTCGAAAAAGGTGAAAACTCTGTAGTTTGGGATGGAACAGATAATGATAGTAAACCATGCAGCAGTGGAGTTTACTTTTTTAAACTTAACACAGGTGAAGAAGTAAAAACACAAAAGTTATTGTTAAAATAGATTTTACTCATTCTAAAATCGAATCAACTACCTCAGTTATGCTATGGCCTTACACAATATTATAACAAATCTTTTCGGCATGTAAGATATTGATAAATAAGGATGAAGAATTCTTCTATATGATCTATTTTGTTTATATCAAGAAGTATTGTATTTTTAGAAAAATCGCGATTATCTACATCCCTTAATTACTTTTAAATGCTTTGCACCGCTTGAGGTATTTCTTCTTTTTCTTTCGTATAGTAAATTTTCCCGTTAAGAAATCCTGAAGCCTTGGATGGATTTCAGGGAAGATTTACGATTTCAGCTTGCTGAAAATACTTTTTGAAAAAGAAGTGCTTTCATTAGCTTCGTTTTCTTTGACACCAAAGAAAACGAATGTAATCAATTCCAATGAACTATTTTCACAAATTAATTAAGGTATTACGTTTTAGTTAATTATATAGATTATAGTAAGTTACGAAAATCTTATTATGAAATCTTTTTTTTGTTATATTATTTCATCATCATGACTTAGATCAAGTCGGAAACATTAGTTATAAATATTTTGACAAATAATTAATATAGGTTTATTTTTTGAGCATTACTCTAAATACATGCTGGTTGGGACAGCGACTATAAACCTTAAGGAGGAACAGATGAGACAAACAATTATGCTTCTTATTATCTTAACAGCGTCTTTTCAGATTTGTGCACAGGAGGCTGAATGGTATGATATCAAATGCTATGATGGTCCTGGAGTTGACAGAGGTCGTGAAATATTCGTAGATGAATCACAGAATATTTATATTACCGGTAGGTTTGAAGATTCTTTGAGAATCGAGGAATTCCTTCTCACGTCTAACGGATATTATGATATTTTTATTGCAAAATATGACCCTTCAGGCGAATGTCTCTGGGTTTTAAGTGCTGGAGGCACAGGGTTTGACGAAGGTATGACAATTGATGTTGATTCCCAAGGTTTTATTTATCTGGCTGGTCTCATTACTGGACCAGGAACAGCTTATTTTGGTACAAATTCTGTTCAGATGAATGCACTAAGAGATATATTCATTTCCAGAATAACTCCTGATGGTCAATGGGATTGGATTACACATACCGGAAGCTCCGGAGATGACATGATCTATGATATGAAACTTGATCATCAAGGCAATATCTATGTATCAGGACAGTTGTCCGATACTGCATCTTTTGGCAGTCAGACTCTTACATCGAATGGTCGAGATGATGCTCTGCTGGCAAAGCTTGATACAACCGGAAACTGGATATGGGCACAAAACCATGGAACTTCCGGTCAGGACTGTGGTTACGGAATTGATATCGGAGCTGATGGGAACATTTATTCAACAGGTTATAATTCTGAATGTGACTACTGCGCATTTTTATGGATTACAGAACCGGATGGAAACGAAGTATCATACTCAAATATCGACGGAACAGGTTTTGAATCAGGATATGATATTGAAGTAGATGATGCAGGAAACATATATCTTTCCTGTATATTTGAGGATAATCTTTCATTTGATAATCAAACTGTTACCTGTTCTGGAAGTATGGATGCAGCAATAATCAAGCTGGACAGCGACTTAAACTGTGTATGGATAGTTCCTGCCGGCGGTACAGGATATGACAGAAATTATAGAATGTGCCTGACTGAATCAGGAAGAATATTAGTTTCTGGACACTATACCGGATATGCAAACTTCGGAGAATCGGTCTTCAACTATGAACCAAATGAAACATCTTTTTTTATTGCAGCGCTGAATTCAGAAGGAGACTGGTCCTGGATTGAAGATACGGAAGGTCAGGGGAGTGGAAGCTCCAGCAGTCTTTGTGTTTGCAGTGTTAATGACACTCTTGTATATATGATTGGTGAACTTTCTGACAGCTGTTATGTTGATGATATGGAATTTACAGATATCAACAGCAATGCAATTTTCTGGGGAGCTTTTTCGTGTGCAGAGCTGAATGCGCCTGTTGATTTCGACTTTGCTCCATCGAAAGATTTTGCAATAAGTAATTATCCTAACCCATTCAACCCTGAAACAAGAATCGAGTTCTCTATTCCGTCTGACAATAATGTAAAACTCGAAATTTTCAATATTAAAGGACAAAAAATTAATACTCTTGTAAATAAATTTGAAACAAAAGGGAATCACTCAGTTATCTGGAATGGTAAGAGCCAATCCGGTTCTGCCTGCAGCAGTGGAATTTACTTCTACAGATTAACAAGCGGAAATGCTACACAAACCCATAAAATGATCATGATGAAGTAGTTATAAATAATATATATACTGGCTGCTGAGAATATCGGCAGCCTTTGCTTAATACCATAAGCAAAATTTATCTTATGATTATCTCACTCTTTTTATCAGAGGATTTACTGCTTTTCTTCAGATATGGATACAAAACATTGAATCGATCAAACAGGTAATACTGCCTGTTCTTATCAAACTGTGAATGAGAAACATCTTTATATTTCTTTCTGAACTCAAGCATAACCTTATCTCTTTTCTTCTTAATAAGCTCTGTATCAATTGCAGCTTTGTTTTTCCTTTTCGCAGATCGAATTGCTACAAGATTCTCCTTATAAAACCAATACTCATGCTTTCCGTCACTGAAACTCAAAAGTGAGTTCCTGAATTTACAGTACATACTGAAGCGTTCAGACTGCCTTTGCAGAAAACTAATTTTCTCCTTAGTCTCAATTGCATCCTCAAACTCCATCCTGTCCGCAAAACCTCTCATATCTTTCTGTAACTTCGAGATAACAGTCTGACAATCACCCTGAATGAATTGTCTGAATACTTCTACAGCTTTATCATACTTTTTTGCTGTAACAAGTTTTCTGCATGGTGCAAGACAACGACCAAAAGTATATTGAATACATTGCCCAACAGGATTACTACCCGTACATGTTCTGAGCTTAAATATTCCAGCTGCCTTCTCTATGAATTCCTGAGCAAAATACTTACTTGGTAGTACCATCAGAACTTCATTATCCGAATCAGACTCAACATCTTCAACAACTAATGCAGAAAACTCATCTCCGGTCAGACACAACTTCATACTGTTGCTGTAACGTCTCAATCTGACGTTAAAATGAGGTTTATAGATTTTTATGGATAAGTCTTCCAGCAACAAAGCAAAAATGTCTGATTTACATATGATGTATTCTATCTCTGCAATATGTTTTTCCATTCCACTCTTGTGTGAGCTGCCATTAAAATAAGAAGCCACTCTGGATTTAAGATTTACTGATTTCCCTATATAAATGATTTGTCCTGTTTTATCTTTAAAATAATAGACTCCACATTTTTCAGGTATTTCTTTTAGTATTCTGGTCTTTCTCATCCCGGCTCCTTTTCCATATTCTACTCTGATATTCAATGTTTAACTCACTGGAACAATTATCTCGAATTTTTTGAACATCTATATCTGAAAATCTATCAACTGAAATTGTTTTGTCAAAGCAAATTTGTATTATTGAATCATTTTCTAATCTGTTAATCTTCTTTATCAGCACATTGTTAACAGATTCACAGGAATTGAAATCATCAGGTAATAAGACAATCCTGTGCATCTTTCTGGTTTTCAATTCAATAAACTTCATCTCAGGTACAATTTTTCTGTTATCAATTCTAAGAGTAATCCGATAAAAGCCTTTTCTTTCGTACATTTCAGCAAAAGATGTTTTAATGGTGGATCCACTCAAAAGAACATGAACTCCATTGATAACACTAGCCTGCTGTCTGTGAATATGACCTGATAACAGCATATCTATATCAGCAGGAATCTCCCTGTGCTGAATAACTTCCGGTCCTTTTCTGAACATGTAATTCTGCACTCCTACAACGGTCCCTGCTATTGCCTGATGAACAAGAACTACACTGAAAGTATTTCTGTAATGTTTATGGTTTGTTTTTCTCAGATTATCTCTGAATGTATTCTCAATATTCTTTTGATATGGAAAACCTGAAACACTGATATTGCAATCATTAAGTTTCACAGGATATGTTTTATGTTCATCGAAAACATTAATATTTCCATGAAGAGGAAATGTGCTATCCGGTAATACAGATCGCTCATGATTCCCCGGTACTATATAAAACACAAGCCCCTTTTCGGCATACTCATTCAGAAGCTCATATACTTTATCAATGATCAAAACAGGAACCTTACTCCTGAAAAAGAGGTCCCCCCCATGCAGAACATGACTAATACTGTTTTCTACGGCATAGTCAAGTACATCCCTGAACTGGCGAAAAGCATCATATCCTCTGCGTCGTCTAACTATGCGAGGACGAACAGGATAATCAAAACCGAGATGAGTATCACTGACAAACAGAAATGTGTTTTTCATTACATCATCTTGTATTTGTATACATTACCTGTATATACATCCTGAGCTACTACGTAACCATTTGCCACGGTCAGAGATTGTGGAAAAAAAAGTACATCATTCGGCAGTTTGATTGTTTTCATCAAGTTACTTTCGTAATCATACTCGTAAATGAAATCTTTTGTTCCGGTTGCTATTTTATAATCCTTTGCGGTTTCACATTCCATACCGGCTTCAGGATTCTCCATAGTAGCCTGCAATATATAAAATGAGTCACCGTTTTCAATAAAACTGCCGGCTACAAAATACTTACCGTTTCCGTCATTGGGGAAACTTATTTCTTTCTGTTTTTTTAAATCAAAAAATCTATCTCCCATGAAATACAGAACAGCAAACTCACTTTCTCCCCTACATGTATAATCATAGTTTCTGGAATCTGTTTCCAGATTACTTTTTGTAAAAAGAGAATCAAGTTCCAGTATTTTTACTTCGTTTCCGTCTTCAATCGTCTTTATACAGCATTGAGGTTTTGTGGAGTATTCCATTACATACATCTTATCATTAAAGAATTTTACTGAGTTAGGAAAGTCCGTTTTTAATGTCTCCTTGTACTGACCTGATTTATCGAAGATCGTAATTGTCAGGGATGAAGGATCCGGTACAATAATATCACCACTTTCACTAATAGTAAATGGACCAATAAAATTAAGTTCTCCGGGGCCATGTCCTTTTACACCGAATTTTCTATCAAACTTCATAGTTTCGAAATCATAAATCCTGATCTCACAAGCACTCGGATCTGCAACAAAGAGTTCATTATCCTTAATCGCAGTGTAAACAAGTCCACCGAAATTATAGTTTTCATCTTCCTGCCAGCCCAGACTATCAATTACAGACAGTTTACCTGCTTTGCTTTCAACTTTCCTGTCACAACCAATAATTCCGCATCCTGAAACAATCAATAAAACAATTAGTAATCTTATCATTTTTCCTCCCTTTTTACAGCTTGTATTAAAAATCTGTGACACGTTACTGAATATTTTCCATCATTCTCTATTCTTTTGTCAATATTAAGAAGTTCTGATTCATATTTTTCTATACTAAAGTCCCTGATCTGCCATGGAACAGCATTCAAATAGAAACACACTGCCTCTATTGATCTGAAGTGAGTCCTGACGAGTTCCTCTTTTCTATCATTAATTTTGAAGAACTCCTCAAGCTGACTGCATGCGGAATCAAGATTCCAGAAAGAAAACTCTGATTCCGGTGCTCCAAGATCAATGTTCAGTTCTTTATCATTCAGTCCACCAACCTGCTGTGTAATATACACTCCACCCGATTTCAAAACTCTGAATACTTCCTGAGGATTATAGGATTCATGCCTGTTAATAATCAGATCAAAAGATTCATCGTCAAAAGGTATCAGATCATCTGAAATAAACCGTACATCAATTCCCCGGGGTTTAAGATTCGTCAGTGCTAATTCATAGTTTGGTCTATAGCCTTCTGTTGCACAAGTAATCTCAGGCTGCTCACTCAGGCTTAAAAGAAACTCTCCCCCACCTGTACCTAAGTCTAACATGGCAGATGATTGCTTAACGAATTGCCGTACAATATCCATGTAACTCCATGACAGAACATCTGACTCCATAGACTTATCAGATGTAATATCTGAGAAATCCCAACCAGTAAACATTTTGAGCTTAGTTTTTATCTTTTCAAGTTTATTATTCATGAGAGGCATTAGATATTAAATGAAGATAAATATCAAGATATTTGTAAAAATTAGAGTATGTAAGATTTTTTTTGTTTTTTATAAAAAAAAGTATGAAATTGAGATTATTCTAATTATATTAATAGTATAGAAATACATATTACAGAAGAAATTTATGGTAAATATAAAAAAAGGAAGCAAATTGTGTAATGATGAGTCTGAGAAAGGCACTCAAAATATCTTAAGCGATTTTCAGGGGAACTCTGTGACAAATTTAAGTTGCTGTATATACAGATTACTGATCAAAGAGCATAATATTGAATGCATCCCTAAAGCTTTGTGTAATGCAATTTATTCCCAGAGCTACATTCAATCGACGACTGTTGAATTTTCTATCAAAGGTAAAACCTATAATGAAATACAGAACTCTAAATCCCCAAACCCTTCATCATTAAAATCTGAAAAATTAAGGTATAGCTTCAAGCTAAATGATTTCGATTCCGGCAGTATTGATATTATACTTTTATCAGAGGAAATTGATGTTAAAAAGTTTGATCAATTTATGAAAATAATTATCAAGGATATCTGTAATACACTTTCAGACAGATTGAGAAAATATGATTCTCAGGAAAGTGAAATTACTCGGGAGCAGAGCTTCCTATATAAGTCAGTTATTGATAATGTACACGAAACCATCATGATTATCCAGAATAATAGTTTTGTATTTCTGAATAAATCAGCAGTAGACTTAGGTGGGTACTCTATTGATGATCTTTTGAACAAAAAGTTCACTGATTTTATATATCCTGAAGATGTACCAATGATTGTTGAAAATCATGAGAAACGGCTTTCTGGTATAGAAGTACCTCCATATGATTTCAGGTTTGTCAGAAAAAATGGAGAAGTAAGGTGGGGCTTGATCAGTGCAGCCAACATAGAATGGAAAAATGATATTGCTGCAATCTGCTTTATTACAGATATAACAGACAGAAAAAAATACGAACAGGAATTGATTACCAGCGAAGCTAAATACAGATCTTTTATCAATCATGCAATCGAAGCAATTTTCGTCATTTGTGATGATAAATGCGTGTACTCAAATCCTTCGGCAACTGTTCTTACCGGTTATAATGAAAATGAGATTAACAATATTGTGTTCAGCTCAATTTTCCATGAACATGATAGAGAACTTCTGAAAACAAATTTAGTGCTTCGACTTGAGGGATATCCTATATCAGCAAATGACTGCAGAATAATAAAGAAGAATGGTAGTCTAAAATGGGGTATTGTTAATCTTACAAAAATATCATGGAAATCAGAACCGGCAATTCTTTGTTTTATAACAGATATTACAAGAAGAAAAAAAATAGAGCAGGAATTACTGCTTAATGAGAAAAGATACAGAGACTACATTGAAAACTCACCTGAGGGTTTTATAGCCTTTGACGAAAAAGGAAAAATTTTTGAGACTAATCGAGCCGCTGAGTACTTACTGAGTTACACAAGAGAAGAATTGAAAGCCAGAACAATTCGTGACATTACTGCCAAAGAGCATATTGAAAAGCTGCATTCTTTGATTGTCCAAATGAAGCAAACCGGATATCTGAGCGATGAAATTGAGCTGATCAGAAGGAATGGAATCAGAGTCTGGGTAAGTTTCAGTGGAGTTCAAATTAATGAAAACAGATACATATCATTTTTTTCCAATGTCACACTTCAGAAACACTCTCAGCAAATACTCCGTCAAACACAGCAATACCTTAATGCTCTTGTTAATTCTATGCCTTCAGCAATAATTGGTATTGATACAGAATACAAAATTACAAGGTTAAACCATCTGGCAAAATCATATTGCGCAAATCCCATGGGACACATGCTCCTTCTGAATGTTTTTACAACATTTACATTTCTGAAACCTTACGAAAGCCAGATTAAGAACTGTGTAGAAAACAAAGAAAAGCTGGTACTTAATGAAGTATATTTTCTTCAAGATAATAATGAGAGATTCGTTAATATACTTCTATACCCTATATCGCACGAAAATAGAGATTCTGCTGTCATTAGAATTGACGATATAACAGACAAAGTATTTTTCGAAAGAAAACTAATTCAATCTGAAAAAATGTCCAGTATTGGTGAATTAGCCGCCGGTATGGCACACGAAATAAACAATCCACTCGGTTCAATAATGTCCGGTATTCAAAATACTTTGAGAAGAATTTCCAAAGACCTTCCTATGAATAAAAAAGCAGCTGAAGAAACAGGAATAGATCTGGAAGCCCTTTCCAGTTACTTCGAGAAAAGACATATCTATAATTATTTGTCAGGTATAAGTGATGCAGCATCAAAAGCATCTAAAATTGTAGCTAATCTGATGAATTTCAGTAGGAAAAGTAATTCAGACTTTGAGGAATTATCTGTAAACAAAATAATTGAATCCGCTATAAAAATTGTAAAAAATGACTTCGACATTAGTAAATCATATGATTTCAGACATATAAATATCATTAGAGATTATGATGAATCAATCAGTAATGTTTATGTCGATTTTTCAGAAATAGAGCAGGTTTTCTTCAATATCCTTAAAAATGCTGCTCAGGCAATCTACCTATCTGAATCAAATATTTCTGATCCGGAAATTGTTATTAAAACTTATGAATCTAAAAATCATGTTGTCACCGAGATATCCGACAATGGACCTGGTATTCATACGGACAAACCTAACAAAATATTTGAACCATTCTTTACTACAAAGGATATTGGAGTTGGGACAGGGCTTGGACTATCTGTCAGTTATTTTATAATTACTAAAGCCCATCATGGAATTATCTCTGCGGAACCTTCAGAAACCAATGGTATGAAGCTGATAATTAAACTACCGATCGCAAAATAGAAAAGACCGATCTTAATCGGTCTTTACTTATTAATTTCTATCTGATCATATACTGATTCTGAACGTTTTTATTTCAAATTTTCTGAATTCCAATTGTTTCAGATCTAATAGTTCCTGATTATCCAGTTCATTTTCCATCATATCAGTTTCAACAATTTTACTATAAGGAATCTTGATATCCATTTCTGCATTAACCGGAGTTCCTTTAAATTCATACATCCTGATAATAATGTCACTATTGCTCTCAGCATACTTTATAACTTCAACTTTTACATTATCCGAATCTAATGAAATCAATGATTTCAGAGAATCATTCTTTTCGGGAATACCTTCAGCAACAATTAATGCTGAATTAAAATTATGCGCAACTTTGAAGACATCTGAGCTGTTAAGATCACCTGCATGAGGATAATACATGTAAGAAAACTGATGAATACCAATATCTGCATGAGGATCCGGATTCTGTGGGCTTCTCAACAATGTCAGTTCCATAACGTTATCTTTAATATAGTGTCCGTACTTACAATCATTTATTAATGCAAATCCCATATCAGCCTGTGATAAATCAGCAAAACGATGCCCTGTTACTTCGAACTTTGTTTCATCCCAGCTTGTATTATTATGAGCAGGTCTCTCAAGTGTGCCATATTGAATTTCATAACTGGCATTTACAGCCTGAATATCAGGAACAGCCTGTACTCTGAGCATCTTCCTTTCTTCTCGCCAATCAACTTTATTATGGAATACAATACCAGGTTTATGTGTAAACAACTCTACTATCTGATGAATCCTCGATTGTCCTACTTTGAATTCCTGTTTTATCTGTATGGAAATTTCTGAATGTTTTACAATCTCCATGTTTTCCAGAACAGCATTTACCGGAGTTGTTCCTCTATAATAGTGGTTAACATCCCAGGCATCCCAGTTGTTAGGCTTGTCTTCCCAAAGTTGCAGCACATTTGCTTTACCCTTTAAGATTTCTCTATTAAGCTCTTTGACAAATATTGAGGTCAAGCATCCATTTTCATCAATATCTATTTTGTAGAATGGTGTTACGATACTTCCTTTATTCCAGATAATCCTGAAGTTTTCATCCTTATTGATTTTTGACTCTATTGCAAAAACAGAAACAGCTGATAAGGCAGGAATACTTACAAAGCAATCTACGTCATCTCCATTCTGATAAAACTCGATTTCATTACCATATTCATCATTCATTCCTGAGATTTTATCCCTGCACTTAAGCTGAACAACATCTTTTCTCTCCCAGTTAAGAGTATTAATGATTGTCCAGGAATTCTTTTTCTTCTCAATTACATTAAACAGCATTGTTTCTTTTATGTTCTCAAGTCTCTGCAGGTTCTCCTCTGAAAGCTTATGAGCATCTTTGTAAACCCAAGGTATTGATGATCCGGGAAGAATATCATGAAACTGATTCATCAAAGTGTCTTTCCATACTCTATCAATTTCCTGTTTAAACACATTTCTGTCATATCCTGACATAACCATTAGAATTTCAATATCTCTGAGAACCAGTTCGAGTTTTCGATTCAGTTTCTTCATATATGCTTGTGAAGTCAAAGTTCCTCTATGCAGCTCAAGATACAATTCTCCAACCCACGTCGGAAGCTTCTCTTCAGGTATTTTATGGATCTTATCAAAGAAATCCTGCCCCTTGGCAAACTTGAACTTTGGAATACTTTCCATATCTCTCTGTCTGAGACCAAGCTCAATATGCAGTTCGGAAGGTCCTCCCCCACCGTCTCCAATACCATAAAGGTTGAGAAATTCATTTGAGACATCTGACTGCGCAAATCTTTCAGCGCTTTTCATTAGTTGATCAGGCATATTGGCAAGATTATAATCATTTGTAGGAAGAAAATGTGTGAGTATTCTTGTATTGTCTATACCTTTCCAGTAAAAGGTATGATATGGAAATACATTTGTTTCGTTCCAGGAAATCTTCTGAGTCATAAATGTATCAATTCCACATTTCCTGAGAATTTGCGGTAAAGCTGCAGAATATCCAAAGACATCCGGTAACCACAGATTTTTTACATCAACATTGAAATGCTCCATGTAAAACTGTTTACCATATATGCACTGTCTTACAAGTGATTCTCCACCCGTTATATTCATATCTGGTTCAACCCACATGCCACCCTGACATTCCCATTGACCTTTCTTCACAGCTTCCTGAATTTCGGTGAAGACATGAGATTGATTTTCGAATATCCATTCATAAATTTGAGGCTGAGATGCCCCAAAAACATAATCAGGAAACTTCTCTATATTACGAAGAGCAGTTGTAAACGTTCTTACAGCTTTTCGTTTTGTTTCTCTTATTGGCCATAACCAGGCTAAATCAAGGTGAGCATGTCCGACAGAATATACATCCAGAGCACTCTGGTTTGCTTTTGAATCAAGTAATGATGCTGAAACTTTTAGAGCAGAGTCAACACCTTTACCATCATTCCATACGTTGCAAACTTCATTTAGACCATATATCAGCTTTTTCCTCTGGACACTATTTTCATCAAGACTTTTTGCAAGATGATAAAGAGTGAAAACATCAATATATAATTTTCTGAACTTCTCATTTAAAAGTACAACATGAGCTTTCTTCAATTTGAACTCTGTATCCTGCTTACCGAAAAGACCATTTGCTGATGCATCGACCAGTAATTCAAACTCTTCTCCAGGTTTCAGAAAATCCAGATCCACATAGTATTTACCTTCATGATGGTAGGCTGGACTCTTGGCAGTAAGTCCCATATATGGCTTGCCATTAAGATAAACACAGCCTTCACCGGTGATATCTATATACGCTCCATACTTACAATCTGAAAATTCTGTCGGAATAATACCTTTCATTCTGAACCAGGCACAATTCCAGACTTCCGCCCATTTTTCTCCGATCTTTATACCGGAAAATGTATAATTAGGTAAATCATTGTACTCAATAGGTTTCTTATTGCTGTTAACATATTCAACAGTCATTTCAGAACAATCAGAATAACATTTGTCTCTTAACTCATCAATAAACCGTAAAACCCTTTCGAGCTCTATTCTTTTTTTCCACATAAGTAATCCTTCAAAGATGATTTTTCAGATTTATTTCCTACTATCAAATAAGGTCAAGAATATTCTGTCGTATTGTACTAATACTTCTTTCTATTCCTTTTTTTACCTGAATATTTTCTATCATTACCTCTATCATCACCTCTATCAGTGTTTCTATCGGAATTTCTAACAGGTTTCTTTTCTTCTGCTATTTCAGCTCGCAATTGTATACCATTGTGTTTCATCTTTCCGAGATTTTTAAGTATTTTCGACTCATATCTTGAATCGATCTCAATAAAAGAAAAGTTGCTCAAAATCTCAATTTTACCAATATCTATGCTGCGTTTCACTTTTATCCTGTTCACAAGATACATGAGAGCTTTTTTGGTAAGATTATCTGATGATCCCATATTGATAAAGAAACGTGTAAAGCTGACATTATCATCACTGTTCTTTTTTTTCCTTTTCTTATCATCCGGATAGTTCAAGTCCGCAGCATCTTTGTAGTACTCAAGATATTGATTGAACTCAACAGCAATAAAACGTTTAATCAGATCTTCACGGTTTAACCACTCTAATCTCTTATAAACTGCATTTAAGAAACCTTCCATCTGTGTTTCTTCTACAACAACACTTTCTACTTTGTCCACAAAATTGAATAATTGCTTTTCACATACTTCTTTTCCTGAAGGAACAGCCTGCCTTAATATAGGCTTGCCAAGCTTAGCTTCTATCTGCTTCATCCTCTTTTCTTCACGATAATTTATAATCGTTATGGATGTACCGCTTTTCCCTGCTCTACCTGTTCTACCGGATCTGTGAATGTAAACATCGGGATATTCCGGTGGATGATAGTTAATAATATGCGTCAGATCATCAACATCAATTCCTCTTGCAGCCACATCAGTTGCAATCAGTAATTGAATATGCCCTTTTCTAAATCCGTTCATCACACGCTCTCTTTGATTCTGAGACAGGTCTCCATGAAGCGAGTCTACATTATAGTTATCAGATTGGAGCTTTTCTGCTATCTCCTGAGTCTCTTTTCTTGTGCGGCAAAATACAATACCATATATTCTCGGATTCATATCGGCAATTCTTTTCAGAGTATAATATTTATCACGAGCATGAACTTTATAATAATAGTGTTTGATATTTTCTGCACCTTTATTTTCGTGTCCGGCAGATATTTTGTGTGGATCATGCATGAACTCTCTTGCCATACGGATTACATCTTGCGGCATAGTAGCTGAGAACAAAATAGTCTGTTTGTTTTTTGGTGTGAATTTCATAATGCCGAACAATTCTTCTTTGAAACCCATATTCAGCATTTCATCTGCCTCATCCAGTATCAGTTTGTCAATTGCATCAACCTTAAGAATTTTCCTTTTCAGTAAATCAAAAACTCTTCCGGGGGTACCAACAACAACATTTACACCCTTTCCAAGCTGATCTATCTGATTCTGTATTGATGCACCTCCGTAAACAGCACAGATATCGAAGTTATTCATATATTTTGAAAAACTTTTGAAATCATTTGTTATCTGAAGACATAATTCTCTAGTAGGGCATAATATCATTGCCTGAATATCTCTTGAATTCATATCAATAGTATTTATTACCGGTAAACCGAACGCTGCTGTTTTTCCAGATCCGGTCTGAGACAATGCAATTAGATCGTGCTTATTCTCAAGTAACCAGGGAATTGACTTCTGTTGAATCTCTGTCGGTATAACAAAGTTCAGATCAGAAATAGCTTTCATTAACTCTTCTTTGAGAGTCATTTCATTAAATTTAATCATTTATCCTTCCATGTATTGATCAATGCATAAATCCAATTATTGATGAAAGTCAGAAATTCATCTAAAAAAAAATAACTTATGATATGAAGTTCAACGCGTTTCTCCATGAATTTTTAACTTTCATCGAAATTTAATCCACTTTCACAGTGTAAATAAAACGTCAAAACGACGTAATCCTGAATCTGTCAAAGAATCCTCCCTATACTATAAAGCGAACTAATTTTCGCTATCCAATAAATCAATACAAGCATCAAAGAGTGTAAACTCTTTGTTTTACATAGTATGTCAGGAATATTCCCGGGCATCATCAACAAAGCATTGTTTCATTTGATTATGCAATAATCTTTGTATTTTTGAATTATGTCAGTTTTTGTTACTACAAATTATTGTCAAAACAAATTAGTTATTTTCTTTTATTTAAGGTTGTTAAGAAATAAGAGTGAGTTTCCGATATTACAATGTATTCAGTATTTTGCAAATCTATGCTTCCAATACTTTTGTCGGAAAAAATAGTCAATTTAGAAAATGGTTAAAATATCTTGTTGGAAGTAATAAAAAAACGGCTGTAGAAATCTACAGCCGTTCATATATTATATCAGTTCTTACTTGAGAAGAACAGATTTTTGTACTTGGTTGAATTCTTTAGATTTCATTTTGATGAAATAAACACCTGAACCAACTGCTTTTCCTCTGTTATCAACGCCATGCCATGTGAATTGATGCTTACCGGCGCTTACAACTTCATTAACTACTGTTTTTACAAGTTCACCTTTGATATTGTAAATTTTGATTTCAACTTTTCCTGTTTCTTTCAGACCAAACTTCACATTTGTAGATGGATTGAAAGGATTAGGATAGTTTTTGCTCATGAAGGTTGTATAGTTGTTTACACCATCTTCAGAGCCCACTAATACCCAGTGTCCGTCAACATCTTGTGTAGGAGTACTTTCCATAAACAGGTGCTGAGCAGTTACATGATAGTTATAATGAGTATTTGCAGGAACAACATCATTGTAAGTAGTATCTGTTGTTGTACCAACAAGAACAAAGTTAGATTCCACTTCTCTGTAGATATTGAAGTGTTGGAACATTGCTTCGGTTACTTCATTGAATGACCAGTCTAACTTAACATATCCACCGGTTTCTACTGTAGCATCTGCAACACCATTAGTTTCAAGACCTGTAGGTGCAGGATACTCACTAAGTACGAAATCAGTGTTATACAAAATATCGTTTGTGTTGATAGTTAAGTTATATTCTTGATCTGCAAATGCACCATTAAGGTTACATTTCACAAGATAATCACCAGGAGTTACGTAGAACATATAAGAACCAGCCGCTTCTGGATATCCCATGAAACTTCCGGCTTGTATGTAAATACCATCATATTCACGAACAGTACCTTCAGTAACTGTACCGACAATTGCTCCGGAAGGCATTGCATCTACACCAATCTCAACAGGGATCTTGTAGCTTTCAACTGTTCCGTTGTATGCAATTTCAAGTGTGAATTCTACTACAGTGTTTGCAGCAACATTTGCATTTGTTGTTACGCTGAATTCAGCTTGTTGAGCCATATGACTTTCAAGCGGCATAATTCCTGATTGAACTGCTGCAATAGCAACACCAGTGTTATCACAAGTAAGTGTGATGTTTGCTGAATCTGCTTGAACCTCACTGATATTCTGAATATTGAATACCATTGAAACTTGCTCGTCTGAATCAAGAATTGCATTCAGGTTACCCATATGATCAACAATAAATTTATCTGTTAAAAGAAGTTTTTGATTTTCAAGAACTTGTGGACTTACTGTGAAAAGAAGAGCTGTATTTGCTGAAACTGTTCCACAGTTAGTCGCCCATGAATTTCCATAAGTAATTTCAAGACCAACATTACCTACATGATTCTGAAGACCGATTGTACAATAGTTACCCTGATCTCCTGAAATTTGATAGCTGCTGTCTGTGTTTTGGAAACTTGAATACTGAATCTTGATCATTGCATCACCGGTATATGTCGGGTAATACATTGGATCATAGATTATGATTTGCATTGTTTCGTTTCCACCATTGTTATTAGGGCAGTTATACCATTCTACGATGTAGTAGTTTTCTACATTGTCATAGTAGTAATATACTCCACCTGAACCAACATATATATCATCCCACATTGCTGCGATCATTGGTGATGGACCACCTGCATCAGGAATGTTGTAGTTTCTGAAATAAGGTTGATCTGAATCTTGACCACCGAATGTCACAAAACCTTTTGATGAGATACTGATGGAATCATAATCAACACCATAGAATCTGATAGGGAAAGGTAATTGGAATGAATGAATATAATTGTTTATTCCATTATTTTCATCATGGTTACCGGTGTCAATAAGACCTGCATTTGTTCCTGGTAATCCACCTGCAGCTGAAGGATTAATCTCAATCCAGTTATATGTAGGTGCTTGTGGATGAGTATCTGATGATTCGATACAAATGTATCCGTATTCGTCCGGTCCTGTTACAAGACCAAGAGAAGTGTTACTTCCTGCAGTTATTTCGATTTCTTTAACGTCTCTATATCCGTTATTATTGAATAGTTCAAGCATTACCTTAACATGTTGTCCAGGATATAATTCTTCACCTAAAACAATTCCGAATGGCTCTAAAGTAGATACAGGCTGATTTGGAATAAGATCACCAAACTGAGCTATATCATCCATAATACCAAATGCTGCATTAGCAGAAGTAAGTCTTCCGTAAACATTGCTGATTGTTGTAGGACACATGTTGGTTAACTCAACAGAGAGTGTTCCCATTTCACCAGGAGCAGGTGTCATATTTGATCCGTTTACTGCAGTGAAACCTGTAACATCAACTTCAGGATTTTTTACATCAACCCAGAATTTTGTAGTCCATACATCATCTGTTGTTGCATTTTCAACGGAAAGATCGAATTCGATTGTTCCGGGAGCCTGGAAGTCAGGAGCAACAGTAAATACATAAGGTGTATGTGAGTCAACGTGACCACCGATATAAAGATCATTATATACACTGTTGTCTGAAGTTACAATAACACCAGGGGTTGTTGTACTGATTGTAACATTTGGTCCCATTACAGGAGTACTTCTGAAGTTTTCAATTTGAAGAGTCATTTCAACTTCTTCACCAGGATTAATAAATCCATCATCATTACCGTCTGAATCATCAATGCTCATATCATATACACTGACAATACCATCACCTGAAAGGCTTACGGTTGAAAGAACCGGATTGTGATCTGGTTTTGTAACAACAAGTGAAGCATCTCCGGAAGCTCCACCTTCAAAATGAAGTGTTACGTTACCATTTTCATCTGTGTAGCCTGATCCGAAAAGATCATCACCAAGACGAAGAGTAACCCAGGCACCTTCAACAGGATTAAGGTATTCGTCTTCAACATATACGGAATAGTATTCCTGTCCGACAGGAATCTGAGCATCAGAAGCTACAGCCATATCTGTCGGAGGTTTTCTGAATACGTCAAGAGTTGGATCACCAATAAGGTTATTCCATTCTGTGAAAGAGTTTACATTGCTTTGAGCACCACTGACATTCCAGAATGTGTTATAAAGTGTAAGTTTACCACGCATGATTGCTTCACCCATGTTCGACATGTTGTCAGCATAAAGACCATGCATTGTACCATTTGTAAGACAGTTGTTCAATTGAGTGTGAGTGCCTGATGTAGCCATACCGATTGAACTGATTGATCCCTTAGGAGCAGCAGGTGTTCCCGCTCTGAAAATAGTTTCAGTATTGGAAGTACCTGAAGCGAATGTACCTGATGAACAAGTATTGATTACAGCGTTTGTAAGCTTGTTAGTATTAGTAAGGGCAGCAGCATTTGAAGCACCCCAGCCACTCATACCAAGGTATCCACGATATACCCAGAATAAGGTTCCAGGATTCATTGAGCTTTCCATAGCTGTTGGGCTTGGGTTACCACTGTAAAGTTCATCGAATTGATGATCCCAGTCAAATTTACGGATGAGTTCCATTGCATGTTTACTTGTTAACACACATGATAATCCTGATGGTGATGTATCACCGACCATGAGACTCTTATCGTAAGTGTTCTGGTTAATGCTTGTATCTCTTTCATAAAGATTCATTTTTGCAAGGAAAAGAGAAAACTGAGTTAAAGACTCAATTGAGATTCTACCAACAAAAGCTTCAGGAAGAATATCGTTTCCATCAAGTTTTGTGTAGTTATGATCCCCATATGAGAATACAGGAATAGAATAGCTTCCACTTCCGTCACCAATAATTACGATATATTCAGGTGGGTTTTCCTCATTATCATATATGTTTTGAATATATGCCTTGATTGAAGAAGAACTTGTACCAGCACCATCGTCATTAGCTCTAACTTTTCTTACATAGAATCCTTTGTTTTTCTTCCACTCAATATATGCATCAAGTTCAGTTTCAAGATTATCATCATCAGCATAAACAACGATCATACTTCTTTGATGATAATCAGGATTGTCTACACGACAGAATTCATCATAATTGAGAATCATTCCCTGATAAAGGTGTTCAAATGATCTTGATCTTTTTCTACTTGAATGAAGTTCATTGATACCTGCCTCAGGAGTATGGTTAATTCTTAAAGATACTCTTGATTGAACTGTGAGTTCTCTTGTTACAGGATCATAATTGAATGGATTGATTGATACGTTAACGACTCTGAAATCACGCATAATTGCAGGATCACTGATTACTGTAAAAGGTTGTTTTTTATATCCAGATTCATTACCAGTTGTATAGTAATTAGTATTGATAATGAAATCATCAACTTCATTATAGATGTCCCAACCTTGTGAAGGATAAATGTTCAATCCGTTGTGAATCATTTGTGACTGTCTCAATACTTCCAGATTACATGAACCTGTATTTGGAATAGCAAGCATTGCTGAAAATACAGGAAGTTCCGGATAACCGGCTTCTTGAGTGTACCCAACGAACTCATTGTAGAAGCGGTCATAGGTTACGTGGTTAACAGTTTCCTGATAAACTTCTATACCAGGAAGTGTGAATTCAAATTCAGTATAATTTGAATTTGATTCGGTTACTCTGAAGAATACTTCTGCATCCCCCCCTTCAAACGGAATATATTCCGCAAATAAAGACAGAGAAAGAAGTAAGCACAGAACTAACATTAGTTTTCTCATACTTTGACTCCTTCGATTTCGCATCAATTGTTAATAGAATCAACAATTAACTACGTTTATATTATAATTTCGAATACATTATAACATTTAAATATGTAAAGTTTATCGACTGAAATCACAATATTGTCAAATTAAAATTTGCATTTCCTTACTATTTTAAAGACTAAGTGCTTATTTGTCCCTGAAACACCTGAATTATGAATTAAAATTTGACAAAAAATATCCATAAAATATAATGGAAATCTATTTCTTTGTGCACCTGTAGCTCAGCTGGCAGAGCAACTGACTCTTAATCAGTGGGTCCCGGGTTCGAATCCCTGCAGGTGTACCATTTTTTTATAATAATTCTTTTGCCTGCTATATTATCTCCAACCCAAAATCTTTGATGTCCAAGACCTTCACCAATTTGGTCACATGGTGGGTTACCAGTACATACAACAGCATGAATTAAGTTCGAGAACAAAATGAACAGCATTGTCAAAGCAAAGTAGGAAAATTTTCTCATTTCCTGCCTCCAATTTTTGATTTTCAAGTACTCATTTACTGAGACGGCAATAACTTCTGTTCCATCACCAGATATACTCCAATGATTACCTAATAATCCTCCCAAACCAAATGTAATAACCATTTCTTTTGTCTTAATATCATAAACTTTGATTCGATTATTATCCCTTACAAGGACTCTGCCTGCATGTTTATTGGATGGTCTACCCGTACCTTTTATTCTCATTAATTTTTTGCCCACTCCGACATCTATTAAATCTCCACTTTGTGATACCATCATTGAACCATCAGCCGACCAGAAATCAGGGCTAAGATCGCACCCTAAACTTATACCTGTTAACACTCTTCCATCCTTATATACCAGAGCAGATTCGAACTCACCAGAATCTAACAATTCTTGTCCTTAAAATTCCATCGCAACTGTCACATCTTGGATAATCCGGACATGGTGTACACTCACTATTTAATATAAAAACTTGAAGAAAGTAGAATCAAAAAGAATAAAAGTGTGTTGGCTCGAATTCTACTAAAAAAAATAGGTTGTTTTGCTTTCCCTTTTTTTCCATTTCAAATTCTCCTTGATTTTGATTCTTATAAACTCACCTTCACAAAGAAACTTAATTCAGATCCAAAGCAATGTCTGAATTTTCACTAAAACATAATGTAAAACTGTGCTTCATCCCTCCGGGAGAGCCACAGAAAAATGCTTTTGTGGAAAGTTTAAATGGTAAGTTCAGAAATGAATGTCTTAATCAATCGGAATTTCTAAATCTAAATCATGCAAGAAATGTAATAAATGAATGGAGAGAAAGTTATAACAACGAAAGACCTCATAGTTCTCTTAATATGATGTCTCCCAAAGAATATCTCTTGACTTATGAAAATGAAATCAAACAGGATAACTCAAACTTACTAAACTTAGACATGGTACAGAATATGGGGTAGGCTCAAAGCAGCACACAATACATAAAGAAAAGTTAGATTGAGTAACCAAAATATGCGCTTCATTATTTGCCCTCCAGTCTATATTTTTTGAACACACTATTATAAAATACAGATACTTCCCTTCCGTCCCCAGAGATTTGTATACACTGAGTAAATAGTTCCCATTTCTTAGTTTCTATATTCAAGTAATCTTTAAACAACAATTTACTGTTCTTAAGATCATATATATATACCGTTTCATTCCATATTTCTACTGCAATACCAGCGTTATGATCTGATACAGCATAATTACCAAGAGGAAGTTCATAAATAGCCTTACCTGTTTTTAAATCCAAAACAAATGATCTGGTAAAAGTATTAGCAACAGCTATGTCCTCTGAAACAGAAAAATTGAAACTCGTATAATAAATTGGTTGATGAAATGTTTGATTACCGTTATTATCAAATATATAAGAATGATATTTTTTGTTGCGTTCATCTAGTCCTGAAAAAAAATGAGACTTTCCACTACTCGATTTTTTATGTGTATGAAGATATTGTATAGGTAACTCGATGGATCTTGTTACCTCACCCAATAAACTAAGATAATCTATACCGACATTACCATTGAACTTTTCAATGACTTGTTGATTCTCATCAACCAAAACTTCTAGTACAAAATTGTTATCAATGGATTTTATATCGACATAAGCTTCATATGAATGATCTATATCTAATATCGCCTTGCGCAAACCTTGGAATTTTTGCCCGTTATCTATGTTAAAAATAGAATCTTTTGTCAGAGCAAACCCGGAGTCATATAATTCTAGATTAGTCAATGAATTTGAGTTACTAATAACCTTCTTCATTGAGTAATTCTCAATTTTGTATATATCTCCAACTGATGATTCAGGATTATTATAGTCATCTTTCCACTCATTTTTGACTGTTCCTATATATGTGCCCCGTTTAGAAGCAATGACATTAATATCTGCAGGAAAATCCCTGACACTAATCAGATTGGAATTTTCCCCAAACAAATATAACCTTTTCCCAATATTATGTTCTTGTAACTCTTTTAACTCTTTAATTTTGTGTATTGCCATTACTAAATCACCACTATTATTTACACTTTCGCGACCAAGTGCAATTCTTCTAATCGTTTCATCGAATCTATACTCTTCAGTTTTTCTGTAACACTGCTTAGAGTTGCTGTTCCTAAGCGATATAATATTAACTTTTTGCACTGAAATAAGATTCACTGCAAGAAATAGAAATAATACACATATAAATTGCTTGTGCATTATAGCAATAAATGAAGTCCTTTTCATAAAGTTATCCCCTAAAACTAATTGTTAAATATTTACATTAATTATCTGCTACATTAAAATTAAGTTCTTTCCCTTTCTACATTAAGAAAGTAACGCTTATGAACATTTATTACTTTCTGAAATCTTTGATTAAATTCTTGCTTCGATATTCTTGGACATTGTCATCGGTTATAAGGATAATATTTACGTAAAACCCTTATTTATCCCTTGAATTATTGTTATAACAAAATATGTCAATATTTAAATTTAGCAAGAGTTTAATTACTTAGAAATATATAATCCATATGCTCCGCTGCATATTTGTTTGATAATCTTCATAAAAATATCTTATGATAATATCTTTCATAACTTAATTCTCATATCGGCGTAATTACGATTCATCCTAATTACTCGCACAAGATTCTTAATCGGTCAATATCAATTGATAGAAAGTCTGACCTGGAGATGCAGGAATCAGTAAAATAAAAAAAACAGCTGCCGAAATCTATCAGCAGACTGGATCATATTCAAGCTCTAATCTCATTGCGACTTATCTTCTATTATCTCGTTTGCGAACATTGTAGAAAGCATCTCTATGTTTATCCTGCATCACACCGAACTTCTTAATCTGCTTTTTAGCAAGATGCTCAATTATTCTTTTATCATATTCGCTTTTTTCCTCTCTGAATTTCTTTAATGCTTCAAAGCACTCCTCTTTCGAAGAGTTTTTACCTGGTATGTTCTTTTCCATAAATGCAGTCCGCTCAAGAATTATCGGTCTGATAGTTTTAATCTGTTCCTCTGATAGGTCGAGTTCCTTTGTATAATACTTCATAATCCAGTCAGTTCGTTTTACAACATCTTCGCTGTACTCTTGAGTAAATCCGATTGAAAACATTAGTGCGAGTGCGATCAGGACTAAAACTTTCTTCATGATAAACTCCTTAGTTTTTGTTGTTTTCAATTGTTATACTCTAACTATTAGTCAAAACCTGTGAAGTTTCCTGAGAATTTTAATTAAAGTATCAATATGATGCTTTAACCTTTTCAGGCTATATGATTAAATAGTTGATTAAAATGCTTTAGCTTAATGGGAATAGTTTATTGTTTTTTTCCGTAATCAATATTAAGAAACTGTTTTCGCGAAAATTAAATTAAAAAGTTTTATACCTTTGTTTTGAAATAGCACATAGACATTACATTCTGAGTAGATTTAGCTGTGGAACAAATTCGTAATTGTCCCCTGACACTTAACCAATCTCTCTACATCAACCCGGAAAACACATACAGGATTTCCTGTATTCTGTTTCCGACTCTTTGAACATCGTGGAAACAGGTGAACCATTCTTGTGGAACCCTGATGAGAATGAGATATTTTTTGGAGAAAAAACAGAGACAGAGAAGGAATTTCAGGAGTTCAACAGATTGTTAGATGAAGGTAAGCTAAAGAAAAAGCACAATAAATTCACTAGAAAATCAAGAAGAAAGAATCTTGATGCACTTAAAATTTATTCATATTAAGATTAACTGCTTATCGCTTTAACAATTACCGAGATCCACATAGGACTTGATCCGATGACATTTGATATCAGATGCGATGTATAAGCTGGGAGTATACTCTTGCTTTTCTCTCTGTAGTATCCTGCGACAAGACCTGTTGTGAAGCAGCCTATCACAATTGGTATTGTTTTCATTAATCCCATAGCAGGTAATAAACAAAAATGTCCAAGACCAAAAAGCAATGCTCCAATGAATACAGGTAAACTTATGTTAACCCTACCCTTTTTAAATCTATACTTCTTCCATGGATACAGAGAACTCTGCAAAAATCCTCTGTACAATACTTCCTCACAGAAACTGGCAATAATCCATACAGAAATAATTGTATTTAAGAATCCCTTATTCATTGCAGGATGACTACCTCCGGAGTTCTTTGGTACAATTAGAATTACCCAGATAAAGAAGAAAATTGTTTCGAGAAATGACACCCATAAAGCAGTTTTCATCGATTTCAACTGAATTTTAAAATCTGGTAATCTAAATCCGATTTCACTCAGTTTGCCTCTGAAGAAAATCAGAGATAATCCTATTGCAGTAACAAAAAAGTAAAATTGTATTAAATTCGATCTGTTAATGTATGAAAAGGATTCCAGAAAAGATCTTATTAACGCAGTCCCTGATATAACATACAAAGCTGTGTAATAGATTATTATTGTCAGAGAAATTGCAATGTATGGTTTGAACTTAATAATTCTCATTTTGCTTACCTACCGTTAAGTATATTTACTGATTAAAAAAATTACTTCTTTATTTGAAGCCAGAACTGTTTAAACATCTTTGCACCAATTAAATCCAGATTGAGTAATGTATCTGCAGCTGCAACAACCGATAATCCTTCAATTATTGAATGCATCTGCAACGCAATTATATCAGGATCCAGATCAGCTCTTATTTCTCCGGATTCTTGTCCTTTTCTTATATTCATTTTACCAACCTCCAGAGTTCTCATTACTATTTCTTTCATTTTTTTTCTAAAATTCTCGCTGTTTTTACTGGCAATAATGATAAAATCATTAAATGAATATTTATAGCTTATTTCTTCACCTAAAACAAGCTTCTCAACCTCATGAAACCTTTTGATGGATTCGAACGAAAACTTAATCCTCTCATAAGTATTCTTACAAGTTCTAAAGTTTTTAATGCTCCAGTCTCTCATAACTTCTGCAAAATAATCCAATACACCATTAGCCAATCCTTCTTTAGATTCAAAATGATGGTATATTGCAGGTTTTGAAATATCAACAGATTTTGCTATGTCATTCATCGAAGTTCTATCGAATCCTTTCTGTAGAAACAATTTCAATGCATTCTTAATAATTTTCTCTTTTGTGTTATTCATGTCGTCACCTTACCGACCGGTAGGTTTTAAGTCAAGTAATGATTTCAATTACATCAAGAAATATTTAAACAATATGTACTCAGTATTTGCAGCTTGACACCATTCTTTCAATTTTACTAAACTCAGTAATAACTGGAGGATGAATGGAAGAAAGACTGACAAAAGCAATAATTGATTATGTAAAAGCTGAAAAAACAGACTATGCTTATATGATTGACGGTGATTGGGGAATCGGTAAAACCTTCTTTATTAAAAACAGCCTGATTAAATCTTTAAAATCAATTAACGAAGAAAAGAATACAATAATTTATTTATCTCTAAATGGGATGAAGTCAATTAATGATGTTAAGAAGAAATTGTTTATAGAAATACATCAGATTTCTGGCAAAGTAAGTAGTTTTTTTAATATTGGAAACAAACTACTTAAGATGTTCGATGGAACTAAAATTGCCTCGGATATCTCTGAAACAGCCTTGAATCTTTGTCTGAACTCTGCGAATTATAAAGACCTTATCATTGTCATGGACGATCTTGAACGAATATCAGCTCCTTTAACATATAAAGAGATTTTTGGATTCGTTCTTGATGACTTGATTGAGAAAAACAATAAGGTCATTTTTGTCTCTAATGAATCAAAGATAGATCACAATGACTATTCTTCGGAAAAAGAAAAAGTTATCCGGAAGACTTTTAAGTTTGATCCAACCGGTATCAACATATTAGAAGATCTGATTACAAACAGATATAATGGTAATTATAAGTATTACCTACTCACTAATACTGCTCATTTAGAAGTATTCTACAATGAGCTGAAAGAAAAGAATCTTAGAACATATTCTTATGCCCTGGATAATTTTAGAATTATACACAATCTTGCATCTGAAAACGAGCTATCAAGTATGCTCGATAACCTGCTGATAACCTGCATGATACTTGGTATTGAAGAGAAGAAAGGTAAGTTCAAGAATAACGATACATTACAATATTATTACAATGATAATAGCATTTCAGAATTTGATTCCCCAAATGGTACAATGTACTTTCTAAAAAATTATGAAGTCTACTATTTCGCATATTTGTATAGTAAGGGCATGTTCAATTTTTTCTATAAAGGATTTCTTGATAAGAAATCTATAATTAATGAGCTTAGAGATCTTAACAGTGAGTTTAATCGATATGAGCAAGATATTTTCCATGCATCACAATACATCCAACTACCACAGCTGTTGGATGTTATAAATAAGTATCAAGCTTATGTTGATATGATAACTACAGTTTATTGCAATTAATTAAATTAAAAAATGGATTAAAATCACTGTCAACAATACCTGAGGTGAGTGATCTAATAAAACGATGCTCGTCTAAAATCGATGAGTACTTTACTTCTGATGACGAATTTAAGTGGAGAGGAGTTAAAGATGAAATATTTAGTGGGAAAATGATTAATGATTATTTTCCAGCAGAATATAAATATATAGTACCAAGGAAATATTCTGACTACCTTCTGAGGAAAAACAAAAATAACTTCGGAGAAATTTTCAAAATAATCGATAAAGAGAAAATCGATTGGCATCAGTTCAGATCAGTGACATTTATTGAAAGTATTTTTGCATTTTTAGTTAATCATCAAATTAACACAGTGGGTATTAGTAATATGACTATATACAATCTCAAAGTGCTAGTTAAAACACTAAGCAGTATTGAGCTCAAAGACAAGATTCTTGTTTTGGATAATCTTGAAAAATTGATAAAATTCATAAAGAACAAAATAAATTCTTCGAAAGACTCCCTGTTTTTAATCAATTGCAGGAAGCTAAAAAAAGAAATAACCGACACACTTGAGGCTATAAAGTAAACTCCCATAAACGACGAAAACGACCTTTTATGGGTCGTTTGTGTTAAATAAGTGATAAAAAAAAGACAGGCTATTAAAGTGGCGGCGACCTACTCTCCCACTCAGTTTCCCAAGCAGTACCATCGGCGCAGGTGAGCTTAACTTCTGTGTTCGGGATGGGTACAGGTGTGACCTCACCGCCAAAACCACCACATTAATAGCCTGACTAAAATGTATGAGATAGAGTGAATAAAATAAGAATAAGACAATCGAAAGATTAGTATCACTCGGCTGAACACATTGCTGTGCTTACACCTGTGACCTATCAACGTCGTAGTCTCCAACGTTTCTCAAGGGAAATTTATCTTAGAGTTGGCTTCCCGCTTAGATGCTTTCAGCGGTTATCCTTTCCCAACTTAGCTACTCGGCAATGCCATTGGCATGACAACCGATACACCAGAGGTTAGTCCACACCGGTCCTCTCGTACTAAATGCAGATCTCTTCAAATTTCCTACGCCCACGAAGGATAGGGACCGAACTGTCTCACGACGTTCTGAACCCAGCTCGCGTAACTCTTTAATCGGCGAACAGCCGAACCCTTGGGACCTTCTTCAGCCCCAGGATGAGTTGAGCCGACATCGAGGTGCCAAACACCGCCGTCGATATGAACTCTTGGGCGGTATCAGCCTGTTATCCCCGGAGTACCTTTTATCCTTTGAGCAACGGCCCTTCCATACAGAACCGCCGGATCACTAAGACCTGGTTTCCCACCTGCTCGATCCGTCGATCTCGCAGTTAAGCTCCCTTATACCTTTACACTCTTCGACTGATTACCAACCAGTCTGAGGGAACCTTGGTGAGCCTCCGTTACATTTTAGGAGGCGACCGCCCCAGTCAAACTGCCCTCCTGACAATGTCCGCATACCGGGTAACGGTACACGTTAGTAATCCAATACAATAAGGGTGGTATTTCAACGTTGGCTCCACCGATACTAGCGTACCAGCTTCAAAGCCTCCCACCTATCCTACACATACTATACCAAATCACAATGTCAAGATGCAGTAAAGGTTCACGGGGTCTTTCCGTCCGTTCGCGGGTAGGCGGCATCTTCACCGCCACTTCAATTTCACCGAGCTCCTGGTTGAGACAGCGCCCAAGTCGTTACACCATTCGTGCAGGTCGGAACTTACCCGACAAGGAATTTCGCTACCTTAGGACCGTTATAGTTACGGCCGCCGTTTACCGGGGCTTCATTTCAGAGCTTCGCTTACGCTAACCCCTCCATTTAACCTTCCGGCACCGGGCAGGTGTCAGTCTATATACGGTGACTTACGTCTTTGCATAGACCTGTGTTTTTGATAAACAGTCGCTTGGGCCTCTTCACTGCGGCCCCTAAGTGCTCATGAAGTAAATCCAATCACACTAGAGGGCGCCCCTTCTCCCGAAGTTACGGGGCCATTTTGCCGAGTTCCTTAACCAGAATTCTCTCGAACACCTTAGGATACTCTCCTCGCCTACCTGTGTCGGTTTGCGGTACGATCTGCAATACAATTAACGCTTAGAAGCTATTTCTCGGCAGCGTTTATAACCGGACTTTCAGTCTTATGACTTCGTCCCATACCTCGGAATATATGTCAAACGGATTTGCCTGTCTGACTTCCTACGTATGTTCAACGGGGCGTCCAACACCCGTCTCCGGAGCACCACTGCGTCACTCCATCACTTGTATTACAGGTTCAGGAATATTAACCTGATTCCCATCAACTACGCCTTTCGGCCTCGCCTTAGGGGTCGACTAACCCTGAGAAGTTTATCTTTACTCAGGATACCTTAGGCTTACGGTGTGTAAGTTTCTCGCTCACATTATCGCTACTCATGCCGGCATATTCTCTTCCAGCTACTCCAGATCGCCTTACAGCTCTCCTTCTTCGCCACTGGAATGCTCTCCTACCATCACTTGCGTGATCCACAGCTTCGGTGATATACTTCAGTCCCGATCATCTTCGGTGCATCATCACTTGACCAGTGAGCTATTACGCACTCTTTAAATGATGGCTGCTTCTAAGCCAACATCCTGGCTGTCTGTGCAATAACACATCCTTTCTCACTCAGTATATACTTTGGGACCTTAGCTGATGGTCCGGGTTGTTTCCCTCTCGGATACGAAGCTTATCCCACGTACCCTGACTCCCGCAGAGCAAGTTATGGCATTCGGATTTTGTTTGGGTTCGGTAAGCTGGTGGGCCCCCTACCCCAATCAGTGATCTACCTCCATAACTCTCCTGCAAGGCACTGCCTAAACAGCTTTCGGAGAGAACCAGCTATCTCCTGGCTTGGTTGGCCTTTCACCCCTATCCACACCTCATCCACCGATTTTTCAACATCGGTTGGTTCGGTCCTCCATCTCGTGTTACCGAGACTTCAACCTGGACATGGATAGATCGCCAGGCTTCGGGTCTAATCCATACAACTATACGCCCTATTAAGACTCGCTTTCGCTACGGCTCCGTTACTGTATAACTTAACCTCGCTGTATAAATTAACTCACCGGCTCATTATGCAAAAGGCACGCCGTCACATATCTAAAATATGCTCCGACTGATGCTCAGCACACGGTTTCAGGTTCTATTTCACTCCCCTCCCGGGGTACTTTTCACCTTTCCCTCACGGTACTAATCGCTATCGGTCACTAAATGTATTTAGCCTTACGAGATGGTCCTCGCTGATTCAATCAGGATTTCACGTGTCCCGACCTACTCGGGATACAGACTACTATTACATTAAATTTCGCTTAAAGGACTATCACCCTCTACGGTCCCGCTTCCCAACGGTGTTCAGCTATCCTTTGTAACAGATGTCGTCTGTCCCACTACCCCGGACAAATGTCCGGTTTAGGCTCTTACCCTTTCGCTCGCCGCTACTAAGGTAATCGTTATTACTTTCTCTTCCTGTGGTTACTTAGATGTTTCAGTTCACCACGTACGCTCCTTAAAACCTATGTATTCAGTTAAAAGGTGACTGGACATTACTCCAGACGGGTTGCCCCATTCGGATACCCCCGGATCTAAGCTCGCTTACAACTCCCCGAGGATTTTCGCAGTTAGCCGCGTCCTTCATCGCCATTCAGTGCCTAGGCATCCACCATGTGCCATAATTTCTTATTCTTCTTTTATAATGTGAAAATTCTTTAGCTTTGTTTATCGCTATCTCTTTTTCGCTCTTTCACTCTATCTCACTTCTATTTAAAACTTTTTTAATGATCAAAAAATATTGGTGGAGGATATCGGATTCGAACCGATGACCTCTGCCTTGCAAGGGCAGCGCTCTCCCAGCTAAGCTAATCCCCCATCTGGTGGGCCTGGGCTGACTCGAACAGCCGACCTCACGCTTATCAGGCGTGCGCTCTAACCAACTGAGCTACAAGCCCCCGGAAAATTTATAAGATTGGAATGAGAGATAGGAAGATAATTATATAATTTTGAATTTTAGAAATATTCGTTTCTCCTTAGAAAGGAGGTGATCCAGCCGCACCTTCCGGTACGGCTACCTTGTTACGACTTAGTCCCCCTTGCTAATCACACCTTCGAAAGCTGCATCCTTGCGGTTAGCTCACCTTCTTCGGGTGCAATCAACTCGGCTGACTTGACGGGCGGTGTGTACAAGGCCCGGGAACGTATTCACCGCGTCATGCTGATACGCGATTACTAGCGATTCCGACTTCATGGAGTCGAGTTGCAGACTCCAATCCGAACTGAGACCGGCTTTCTGGGTTTTGCTTCACCTCGCGGCTTCGCCTCCCTCTGTACCGGCCATTGTAGCACGTGTGTAGCCCTGGACATAAGGACCATGATGACTTGACGTCGTCCCCACCTTCCTCCAGTTTATTACACTGGCAGTCTCTCTAGAGTCCCCACCCGAAGTGCTGGTAACTAGAAATAGGGGTTGCGCTCGTTGCGGGACTTAACCCAACATCTCACGACACGAGCTGACGACAGCCATGCAGCACCTGTCTCCTGGCTCCTCAAAGAGGCACTCCCGTATCTCTACAGGATTCCAGGGATGTCAAGCCCAGGTAAGGTTCTTCGCGTTGCATCGAATTAAACCACATGCTCCACCGCTTGTGCGGGCCCCCGTCAATTCCTTTGAGTTTTAACCTTGCGATCGTACTCCCCAGGCGATGCACTTAACGCGTTAGCTGCGGTACTGAAAGGTTCTTCCCTCCCAACACCTAGTGCACATCGTTTACTGTGTGGACTACCAGGGTATCTAATCCTGTTCGATACCCACACCTTCGCTATTCAGCGTCAATAATGGCATAGAAGATCGCCTTCGCCACTGGTGTTCTTCCTGATATCTGCGCATTCCACCGCTACACCAGGAATTCCATCTTCTTCTACCTTATTCTAGAAATCCAGTATCAATTGCCTTACGCCGGTTGAGCCGACGCCTTTAACAACTGACTTAAACTTCCGCCTACTAGCCCTTTACGCCTAGTAATTCCGGACAACGCTTGCCACCCCCGTATTACCGCGGCTGCTGGCACGGAGTTAGCCGTGGCTTATTCCTGAGCTAATATCGCTCTCTCAACAATATTAATGTTGAAAGCATTGCTCACTCAGAAAAGGATTTTACACTCCGAAAAGCTTCTTCATCCACGCGGCGTCGCACTATCAGGGTTTCCCCCATTGTAGACTATTCTCGACTGCTGCCTCCCGTAGGAGTCTGGGCCGTATCTCAATCCCAGTGTGGGCGACCACCCGTTAAGGCCGCCTACCTATCACTGCCTTGGTAAGCCATTACCTTACCAACTAGCTAATAGGACGCAGGCTCATCTCTAAGCGATAGCTTGAATCAGAGGCCACCTTTAAAATCTCTTCATATGCGGTATTAATCCCGGTTTCCCGGGGCTATCCCCCACTTAAAGGCAGATTACCTACGCGTTACTCACCCGTTCGCCACTCTACTAATATAACCGAAGCTATACTTTCGCGTTCGACTTGCATGCCTAATCCACGCCGCCAGCGTTCGTCCTGAGCCAGGATCAAACTCTCCATTATGAAAATTTGTATGACTCTTCCTTCATGTTTCCATGATTCTCTCTCATTCCACTTCTATTCACTTTATCTTTTCGATTTACTCTTTCAAAGATCACTTACCCCACCGAAGCAAGGTTTTGCCAACATCTAAAATCGATGTCTCGTTGTCAAGAACTTTTTTAAATTATTTTCAAGGAGCACTATTCTCTACTTCCAAATCTCTACTGCGTTAACAGTTTTCCGTTCCAATTTTTCACTCGCTCCGAAAAGCTCTTCACTCTATGTGTTGCACAAGCAACGAGGGACAAACTCCAATATTAGCATATCCAAGTCAAGAAATAAAATTGCATTTTTTTGCTGTTTTCAGCTAAAATCTAATTTTTCAATACCTTGCATATATGATTTTATTTTGTCAGGTATCTGAATACTTCCATCTGCCTGCTGCCAGGTCTCAATCAGAGCAATAAAAGTACGAGGAGTTGCCAGTCCTGAACCGTTCAAAGTATGCACAAATTTTACACTATTATCTACATCCCTGAATCTAATTCCGGCTCTTCTTGCCTGAAAATCTCTGAAATTACTAACAGAGGATACCTCAAGATACTTCTCAGATCCCGGAGCCCATACTTCAATATCAAAAGTTCTGGCTGATGCAAAACTGAGGTCACCTGTACAGAGTTCAATTACTCTATAATGTAAACCAAGATCCTGAAGGAGCTTTTCGGCATTTCCAACCATTTCCTCGAGGGCAGCCTCAGAGTCTTCAGGTCGTACAAATCTAACCATTTCAACCTTATTAAACTGGTGTACCCTTTGCAGTCCTTTTGTATCCTTACCATATGACCCTGCTTCTCGTCTGAAACATGGAGTATATGAAACATACTTTATCGGCAATGCTGTATTCTGGCAGATTTCATCAGCATGCAGATTTGTTACAGGAACTTCTGCTGTAGGAATAAGGAAAAGATCATCTTCATTAATATGATACATATCATTTTCCAATTTAGGCAGCTGACCGGTACCGGTCATTGTTTTTCTGTTTACAATAAAAGGAGTCTTTACTTCTGTATATTCATTCTTATATACATGAGTATCCAGCATGAAATTAATCAATGCTCTTTCAAGCAGTGCTCCATACTTAGTATACACCGGGAATCCTGAACCTGTTAATTTACCACCCCGCTGAAAATCCAGAAGGTGTTCAGAAAGTTCTTCATGGGTTTTAGGCTTGAAATCAAAATTCTTCTTCTCAGACCATTCTCTTATATATTTATTACTGCTTTCATCCTTGCCTACAGGCACACATTCATCAGGAACGTTAGGGATTTCAAGCACAGCGTTATACAGCCCTGTTTCAAGTTCAGCAAGCTCTGCTGATAACTCTTTAACCTTCTTAGCCACATCTTTCATTTCAGCAAGCAATTCAGATGCATCGCCTTTCTGCTTCTTGATTCCGGCAATTTCCTTTGAAACCTGATTCTGTCTGGCCCTCAATTGATCGAAATTGAATTGTACTTTTCTTTTATGTTCGTCAAGAGCTACGATCTTATCGACATCAGCCTTTTCGTTTTTATTGACTACAGCCTGTTTAACTAATTCAACATTTTCTTTAAGAAATTTAATATCTATCATTATTTTTCTACCATCCCTATCGCAATATTTATCATGTCTGTATAATCATCAATATTTAGTGATGCTCCACCAATCAAGGCTCCATCAATATCTTTCATACTGAGAAGTTCCTTAATATTTGCAGGTTTAACGCTTCCACCATAAAGGAGAGGAACTCTTTCGGAGACACTGTCTGCATAGTTTTCTTTCAACCAGTTTCTGATAAAGGCATGTGCTTTCTGAGCAATTTCAGGAGTTGCAGTTTTACCTGTACCAATTGCCCATATAGGTTCATAAGCAATCAAAATTGGCTGATCTTCGTGAAAGAGAATACCATCAAACGCACCCTTAAGCTGAGCAAGGAGAACTTTCTCTGTATCTCCGGCTGTTCTTTGTTCTTCAGTTTCTCCAATGCAGACAATCGGAACAATATTGTTCTTTTGAAGCTGCTGGATTTTCATATTCACAATTTTATCTGTATCATTATAGTATTTTCTTCTTTCGGAATGTCCGACTATACAATATCCGACATCCAGTGATTCCAGCATATCAGCTGAGACTTCACCTGTATAAGCTCCCTGATCTTTTTCGCTGACATTTTGAGAGGAGATATACATAGGTCTGTTCTCGGAATAATCTGTTGCCATTTCAAGATAAAGGTAAGGTGTTGCAACAACAATATCAATTCCTTCAAGGTTTTCCTCATTTGCATCGACGTACTCTGTAAGTTGATATAAAAAATCATCAGCTTCTTCAAAATTCTTATTCATTTTCCAGTTGCCGGCTATAATATATGGTCTCATAATTACCTCGCGTATTTTTTTGGATTTATAAACATATTTAACTCTAACATTTTGTCAAGAAATTGCAGAATAAAATAGAAAAGGCTGCCAAAACTGACAGCCTGTATATAATAGTATCTAAATGTTACTTTTTTACTCAGGAAATTCGTGTTCAAATTCCACTTCATCAGTTTTAAAGTTGAATGTCTTCATCGTACCGATAACACCCCATAAACCTGCATAAGGTCCTGCTACAACTTCGAAGGAAGCTCTTCCATGTTCATTAGTCACAACTGAATCCGTAAGCAACGTCATTCCGGAGTGTTGTTCTCTGAGAGCCAAATAGACAGTTTCATTGTCAAAGTTAGCACTCAGGGAATTCAATACCACTGTAACATAAAGAGTTTCAGCAGGGCTGGAAATTGGCACGATGGACGTTGTACTTTCAAGTGAAATCTCAGGGATATCATAAACCATTATATGGAATTCTTCAGAACTGTTAGCATAATCCTGAGCATAAATTCTGAACGACTCTAATCCGGCTTTATCTGGGTCTGCATTGTATATTACTTCCACATAACCTGTTTCAGAAGTTCTGGCGTAAACTTTGTCACCCTGAACTCCAGTAACAGGATAGAGATTTCCTACACTTCTCTCATAAATGAACCATATTTTCTGATTCTCGATAATAGCATCATTCCCGGAAAGAGAAATCCTTATAATAGAAGAATTTCTGATTGAATCTCCGGAAGCCTCATTATAAATAGAGGAATCAGATATATTAACACTGATATCCGGTGCATGCCTGGATCTGTTGTCACAACCTGTCAACACTGCAACAATTAACAGAATCATTACGGTAATTATAGTCCATTTACATAAAGCCTTCATTATGTCTCCTAAATTTCCTGATTAATTAATTTAACAAACTGCTGAGCATCCTCTCCGTATTTCTTATCTTTTTCGATTTTCTTGAATTCGGTTAAAGCAGTAGATTTTTCATTCATTTTATAGAGACTCATTGCAACCATATATGTTGCATAACTTTCATATTTCGGTTTGTTCTTTCTGAGAAGATTAGCTGCTTCAACAGTTTTCTTGAAATTTCCACTCTCATAATACAGTTTAACAAGTTTATGATTAAACTCATAACTGTATTCAAGATTCATTGATTTCTGATAATAAGCTATAGCATTCTTTTTATCAGCCATATCTTCATAAAGAGTACCTAAATGAGCATAAATTTTAACTTTATCTTTTTTACTTGGATTTGTTGCTACATAATCTTTAAGCGTAACAATAGCTTTGTCAATTTGTCCTGTTTCCATCAATGCTGTAGCGAGTTTAGCCATTGTACGACCATCTTTTTTAAGTTCCAGTGATTTGTTATACCATACAATCGCATTATTATAATCTTTTTCAAGAAAGTAAATCTTAGCTATCAGTTTTCTTGCAGCCAGACTTGTTTTCTTTTCATCAAAGTTTACAAGAACTGCTATACCTTTATCGAAATCTCCAAGATACTTTCTGTATACCTGGCTGATTTTTCTTGCAAGCAGCAAATCATTGGGTGAAGACTCAAGCTGTTTTTCCATATAGAATACAACTTTGTTATAATCTTTTACCTGGGCACTACAATTTACAAGTCTTTGAAGCAGTTCTGATTTTTCTCTATCTTTCTTGAGTCCATCTTCCTTTTCAGATTTTTCGAAAAGCTTCATTGCTTCGTCAAATTTCTTTGCAGCTTCAGTGTATGAACCCTTATCATAAAGCTTTATCCCTTCCTGATTAGCTTTAGCTGCAAGTTCACTACTGCTGTATTCCTGCGCATTCAGCATAAAAGCTGAGGCAAGTAACAACATTATTATTAATCCGCTCTTTCTTATGATTCTCATATGAGAATACCTCCATCTTTATCTTTTTTGTATCCTTCTTGTTAATTAAATATGCAATAATTATTCCAAATGATTTCTTGGATGATGCTTCCTGTGCTCTTCTCTTAAGTATTTTATGTCAATATTGGTATATATCTGAGTAGTGTTTATGCTGCTGTGACCAAGCAAAGCCTGAACAATTCTGAGATTAGTTCCGGACTGGAGTAAATGAGTCGCAAAAGAATGCCTGAATGTATGCGGGGATACATGTTTTGTAATCCCGGTCTCAAACATTTTCTTCTGTATTATTTTCCATACTCCCATTCTTGAAAGCTTATTTCCGGATCTGTTCAGAAAAACAATATCTGTTCTCTCCTGCTTCTTCAGGAGACGTCTATAACTCCTGATATATTGAAAAATCCATTCAAGAGATTCATCTGCAACTGGAATATATCTTTCCTTACGACCTTTTCCGAATACTCTTACGAGTTTTTCACTTTCCATTAGATCGGAAAGTCTCAAGTTCAGCATCTCACTGATACGTAATCCTGTTGCATACATAAGTTCAAACATAGCTTTGTTTCTGTAATCCAGAGCTGTTTCCAGCGGTAGACTATCAAGAAAATGCAGCATTTCATCAACATCAATGACATCCGGTAGTAAAGACGGTGTTTTTACTCCCGGAATATCATCAAAATTCACACTATTTTCTATACCTTCTTCAGTCAGAAAACCGAAGAATACTTTTAAAGAACTTCTTTTCCTTGCTATAGTTTTGAAACTGATACCAATTTCCTGTAAACTAACGAAAAAATTTATTATATCAGCAGAATCTGTGTGGCTGATGTCTTTTCCTGTTTCCTCAAAAAACTGGATAACATCTGTCAGATAACTTTCAATTGTGTTATCTGCCAAGCCTTTCTCGACTGTTAAATAGAATTTGAATGAATTCAATCTGGCAGTCAGAATTTCCTTGTTCTGCATACTAAATCAGTTTATACATCCCTGTATTGATAATTAGGTGCTTCTTTTGTTATTGTAACATCATGCGGGTGACTTTCTTTCAAGCCTGCAGAACTGATTTCTACAAACTCAGCATTTTCTCTTAACTGAACGATTGTATCTGCACCGCAATATCCCATTCCTGCTCTCAGTCCACCAAGAATCTGATAAACAAAATCTTTGAGATGCCCTTTATAAGGAGTCATTCCTTCTATACCTTCCGCAACGAGTTTCTTTTCATCATCATCGTATTGGAAATATCGATCCTTACTTCCGCGCTTCATAGCACCGATTGATCCCATACCTCTGTATACTTTGAATCTTCTACCATTGTAGATCACTGATTCCCCTGGAGATTCTTCTGTTCCGGCAAGCATGGAACCAAGCATTACGCTTTGTGCTCCGGCTGCAATAGCCTTAACGATATCACCTGAAAATTTAATACCGCCATCAGCAATAACCGGAATCCCATATCTGGCAGCAATTTCATAAGCATCCATAATTGCTGTAAGCTGAGGAACACCTACACCTGCAACTACTCTTGTTGTACAGATTGACCCCGGACCAATACCTACTTTTATACCGTCAACTCCTGCATCAGCAAGTTTCTGAGCTGCAGCTCCAGTAGCAATATTTCCGGCAATAATATCAATATCCAGATTAGCCTTGATCTTTGCTATAGCATTGAAAATATGCATGTGATGTCCATGGGCCGTATCAATGACAATTACGTCAGCTTTTGCTGCAGCAAGTTCCTGAGCTCTTTCAAGGAAATCTCCAGTAACACCAATAGCTGCACCTACAAGAAGTCTGCCTTTTGAATCCTTCGCTGCATTCGGAAAGGAAATATCTTTTTCCATATCTTTTACAGTAATTAGTCCAACAAGCTCATCATTGTCATTTACAATTGGAAGTTTCTCAATTCTATGCTTATGAAGAATCTTTTTCGCTTCCTCAAGTGAAGTATTCTGCTTTGCAGTAACCAGCTTTTCTTTTGGAGTCATCAGAGTTTCAACTGTTACTGTTTTGTCAGTAGCAAATCGTATATCTCTGTTTGTAAGAATTCCTATAAGCTTATTGTCCTTTACAACTGGAAATCCGCCAATGTCATACTGACTTTTCATGTGTAAAGCTTCTGCAATTGTAGCTTTTGGTGGAAGAGTTACCGGATTACCGATAACACCACTTTCGTAGCGTTTTACTCTTTTAACTTCTGCTGCTTGATTTTCAATGGATAAATTCTTATGTACTATTCCAATACCACCCTCTTTAGCAAGAGCTATTGCCATATCATGCTCTGTAACAGTGTCCATGGCTGCACTGACAATAGGTATATTTAGTCTGACATTCTTAGTCAGATTGGTGTGAAGTTTAACCGAAGCAGGTAAAACTTCAGATTCCTGTGGAACAAGCAGGAGATCATCGAATGTATAACCTTTTTTAAATTCCTTTTTCATGAGTACTCCAAAATTTGTTTCGATTCAACTTCTCATCAGCTCGTATTTTGTCAAGTGTTTATGGGTGATTAAGTTCAAAGTAAAGATACCTTTGCAAAATAGGGTTATTGACTCGATTTTAGTATTCATCGAATTCTGACTAAAATATGCATCTATAGGAAGTTTTCTGGTGAAATCAAGAATCTCATCGGTACACATAAAAATATTCTTCACCTGCTAATCTATAAATTGCAAAAAAAATGATTTTAAAATATATGGCGGAGAGACAGGGATTCGAACCCTGGGACCCATCGCTGGATCAATGGTTTTCGAGACCACCCCGTTCAACCGCTCCGGCATCTCTCCGTTCTTTTCTCTTTTCCCTGAAAAATTCACTCATCAAATGAGAGCATTCTTCTTTTAAAACACCTCTTACTACTTCCGGATTATGATTAAGTTGTCTGTCTTCCGGAATGTTATATACAGAACCACATGCTCCGGCTTTAGTATCTTGAGCCCCAATAACAAGCCTGCCAACACGACTCCAGACAATTATACCGGCACACATACTGCATGGTTCAACAGTAACATAGAGAGTGTAATCGTAAAGGTATTTCTCTCCTTCAGCAATTACACTCTCAACAACTATTTTTTCTGCATGCTGCAGAACATTTTCTTTTAGATTATGAGCTTGTGCGATCAGTTGGTTGTCCTTAACAAGAACAGCTCCAACAGGAATATTCCCTGATTGGAAACCCTTTTCCGCAATAGCAAGGGCTTTCTTCATCCAGTAAATATCTTGATCTGAATTACTCATTTTGTATTTTATACTTTGCCTCTTCCGATTGCATAGTATTCAAAGCCCATTTCAGTGAGTTTTTCAGGTGAATACTGATTTCTACCGTCAAACACAACAGGCTGACGAAGCAGAGACTTGATTTTATCAAAATCAGGATGCCTGAACTGGAACCACTCAGTAACAAGAAGAAGAGCATCAGCGTTTTCAATTGCTTTATACTCGCTTTCACAATATACTATTGATTCGTTTTCACCGAAAATCCGTTTTGATTCTGTCATTGCTTCAGGATCGAATGCCTGAATTTTTGCTCCGCGTTTGATAAGTTCATTAATAATAACTATTGCCGGAGCTTCTCTCATATCATCTGTTTCAGGTTTAAATGATAATCCCCAGAGACCAAATACAAGCCCACTGAGATCCTCACCGAAATGTTTTACAACTTTTTCAGCTAAGAGTTTTTTCTGGATATCATTAACACTTTCAACAGCATTAAGAAGTGTTGGTTCAACGCCTGCTTTGGTAGCCATTTTGATAAGAGCTTTTACATCTTTTGGGAAACAGCTTCCGCCATAACCTACTCCGGGATATATAAATTTGTATCCGATTCTGGTATCAGAACCAATACCATGTCGTACATCTGATACATCTGCACCCATTTTTTCACAAAGTTTTGCAATTTCATTCATGAATGAAATCTTTGTTGCAAGCATGGAATTAGCAGCATACTTTGTCATCTCAGCAGATCTGATAGACATGATAATAACCCTGTCAGACGATCTGTTGAAAGGAGCATAGAGCAGTCTCATAATTTCACCGACTCTTACGTTATCTGTTCCGATAACAACTCTGTCCGGTTTCATGAAATCATCAATTGCAGCACCTTCTTTAAGGAATTCTGGATTTGAAACAACATCAAATTCAAAGTTTGCATTTCTTTCGGCAAGAACAGCTTTAATCTTATCTGATACCATATCTGCAGTTCCAATTGGTACTGTAGACTTATCAATTACAATCTTATATTCATTCATATACTTAGCGATATCTTCTGCTACTGCAACAACATATTGAAGATCAGCAGAGCCATCTTCATCAGGAGGAGTTCCAACTGCAATGAAGCATATTAAAGATTTCTCAACAGCATCTTTAATATCTGTTGTGAAAGTCAATCTTCCTTCTTTAACATTTCTTTCAACGAGTCTTTCCAAACCTGGCTCGTATATTGGTATTATACCGTTATTGAGTTTATCAATCTTTTCTTTATTATTGTCAACGCAGATTACATTATTACCAACTTCTGCAAAGCAAGTTCCTGTAACAAGTCCAACGTAGCCTGATCCAATAACGACAATATTCATGATTCCCCCTTTGGAATTTTTTCGATTTTATTTACCTTTCTTCAGATACTTGAAGTAGTCACCATCTGTAGAAAGGATTAATGTGTCATCTTTTTTTATTGTTTTTTCATAGGTTTCAAGAGTTTTCATAAATCTGTAAAACTCAGGATCTTTACTATATGATTTAGCGTACAGAGCTGTAGCTTTGGCATCTGCCCTACCTTTAACTTCCTGAGCTGTTCTATATGCTTCGGATTGAATCTGATCCAGCTCACGCTGCATCTTACCAAGAACTTCGGCAGCTTTTCCCTGTCCGGCAGACCTGTATTTTGCAGCAATTTTCTGTCTTTCGGATATCATTCTTTCAAATACTTTTCTTCTTACATCATCAATGTAATTTACTCTTTTAATCCTTACATCAATCAGCTCAATTCCATATTTTGCAACTGCCGGTTTAGATTGTTCCAGAATATTATCTGCAATTCCTGATCTTCCATGCATGATTTCTGCTCTAATGACTTCATCAAGTGAAGGATCATAATCCTCTGTGAATTCCATGGTTCTGTTTGAGTTTCGAACCACTTCAATAAGAAGATTTAATGAAATAATATCTCTGGTTGTTCCTGAAATAATATCATCAAGTCGACCATGTGCAGAATTTTCATCCCTCATTGTCTGGAAGAAAAGTAAAGGATCATCTATTCTCCATCTAGCGAATGTGTCTACCCAGAGATATTTTTTATCAGATGTTGGAATCTGTTTAGGTTCTCCATCCCACTCAAGAACGCGTTTTTCAAAGAAATTTGCTTTTTGTATAAATGGGAGTTTAAACTTGAGACCGGCACTTGTAATAGCTTCACCAACCGGTTTACCAAATTGAGTAATGATAACTTGCTTGGTTTCATCAACAATGTAAAGTCCATTTGCAATAATGATAATGGCTACAATTATTAGAATAGCTACTGGAGATCTTCTCATTTTTCACCTCCCTGATTAATATTCAGAAGTGGAAGGAAGCTCTTAACCTTTTCATCAATTATATAAACCTTATCGGTTTTATTTAACACTTTTTCCATAGATTCGATATAGAGCCTGCTCTTGGTAACGGTTTTCGCTTTATTGTATTCTTTCCATACGGAGTTGAAACGATTTGCATCACCTTCTGCTCTGTTGATTCTATTGACAGCATAACCTTCTGCTTCTTCAATAGTTCTCTTTGCTTTACCACGAGCTTCAGGAATAATCTGATTATACTTTTGAAGAGCTTGATTCACAATTTTCTCTTCTTCCTGCTTAGCAGAGTTCACATCGTTAAATGCTTTCTGTACAGGTTGGGGAGGATTAACATTTTGAAGATTAATTTTAACTACTTCAATACCGGTATTATATTTCTGTAATATATCCTGAATTAAAGTCTCTATTTCATAAGCTATGTCTTTTCTGCTTAGTACAATAACTTCATCAACACTTCTGTCACCTACAATCTGTCTTGCAGTTGACTCTGTAACATCCCGCAGTGTTTCGCGAACATTTCTGACATTAAATAAGTATTTCTGTGGATCTTTTATTCTATATTGAATAATCCACTCAACATCAGCAATGTTCAAGTCCCCGGTAAGCATAATTGATTCATTATCATATTCTTTTTGGGAAAACTTTGATTTAACTCCCGCTGCAATTGTGCGGAAACCAAATTCTTCTTTTAAAACTCTTCTTACTTCAACTTTTGTAAGTTTATCCACACCAAAAGGTATCTTGAAGTTCAATCCCGGTTGGGAAGTCTTCAAATATTTTCCAAATCTTTGAATCACACCAACCTCTTCTGGATTAATAACATATAATCCTGTAGAAAACAATATTAAAACAACTACTGCAACTAAAATCAGTAAAATTTTCTTTCCACTAATCTTCAATTTAACCGGAACAGGTCCGGAGTTTGGAGTTTCATTCATGATTCCCATCCTGTGTCTTGTAAAAAAAAGTTCCCGACATTCTGGATGACATCAGGAACTCTTTTCGTGTTAAAATGCATATTATTTATTATAATAATACTATATTATCTGCTGAAATTTCTTTTGTTGCATTTCTTGTATCAAGAATAAGCTGAGCTTTATCAGCTATTTCCTGATAATTCACAGTAGTATGATCAGTAATTATGATTACAATATCATATTCACTGATATTTTCAAGTCCAACAGATTTATACTTCTTATCATTAAGTTCATTGTGGAATTCAGGAACGAAAGGATCATGATAATCAAAATCAGCATTCATTTCTTCAAGCTCAAGAATGACTTCCATAATTGGAGATTCTCTCATATCCTCAATATCTTTTTTATAAGCTGCTCCAAGAAGAAGAACTTTAGATTGTGATAATGCTTTTCCTTTCTTGTTCAGAAGCTTGAGTGCTTTGTTTACAACAAATTCAGGCATTGCAACGTTTATCTCACCTGCGAGTTCAATAAGTCTTGTATGATAATTAAACTCTCTTGCTTTCCATGTAAGGTAGAACGGGTCAATAGGAATACAGTGTCCACCAACGCCAGGTCCCGGGTAGAATGCCATAAAACCATAAGGTTTTGTCTTTGCTGCATTAATAACTTCCCAGATATTAATTCCCATTCTATCACACAGTATTGTCATTTCATTAGCAAGAGCAATGTTAATATTTCTGAATGTATTTTCGTAAATCTTTTCCATCTCAGCAATATCTGGTGATGATACAAGATATACTTCTGCATCAAGTACATTTTCGTAAAAAACCTTGGAGATTTCATTACATTTCTCAGTCATTCCACCAACAACTTTAGGTGTATTATGAGTTTTATACTGAAGATTACCCGGATCAACTCTCTCAGGAGAAAACGCTATAAAAATGCTTTTCCCAATTTCAAATTTTTCTTTGAAAGCAGGAGCGATTATCTCCCTTGTTGTGCCAGGATATGTTGTACTTTCAAGAACAATAAGAGCACCTTCTTTAATATAATCCTTCATTGATTCAATTGATTTTTCAATATATGAAGAATCCGGTTGCTGGAATTTATCAAGTGGAGTAGGAACTGCAATCATTACAACATCAGCGTCTTTAATTTCAGAGTAATCTGTTGTTGCTTTTATCATTTCTTTTTCTACAAGTTCTTTCAGTTCGGCATCATCAACATCACCAATATAGTTTTGTCCTGCATTAACAGCGTCTACACATCTTTTACTAACATCAATTCCAAGTACATTGAATCCCTTTCTGGCAACAGTTACTGCCATTGGTAATCCAACGTAACCTAAACCAATAATGGCAACAAACGAAGTTTTATCCTTAATTTTGTCAATTAATGACATTTATTCCTCCAAATATCGATTATTTATTTTTCCAAACGGAAACCTAAAATCTACCTTAAATATGGCAAGTTTTTTTTTACAGCATATTAACATCAATATCTGTAATGTTCCGGTTTATAAGGTCCGTTTACTTTTACTCCAATGTATTCAGCTTGTTTTTCTGAAAGACTTGTCAGCCTCACTCCAATCTTTTCCAGATGAAGTCTTGCAACTTCCTCATCAAGTTCCTTTGGTAGTCTGAATACTTTGATTTCATGTTTATTCTGCCAGAGTTCTAGTTGAGCAAGAACCTGATTTGTGAAAGAGTTACTCATTACAAATGATGGGTGTCCGGTTGCATTTCCAAGATTAACAAGGCGACCTTCGGAAAGAAGAATAATACAATGTCCGTCAGGAAAGATAATCTTGTCTACCTGAGGTTTAACGTTTTCTTTTACAACTCCCGGTAAAGCATAAAGCTCTTCAACTTGAATCTCGTTGTCAAAGTGTCCGATGTTACAGACAATAGCCTGGTTCTTCATCTTTTCCATGTGTTCAGTGCGAATAACGTGGTAGTTACCTGTTGCTGTAACAAATATATCTGCCTCTTCAACAACATCTTCAAGCAGAGTAACCTCAAATCCTTCCATAGCTGCCTGTAATGCGCAGATAGGATCGATCTCAGTTACAATTACTCTTGCACCGTATCCTCTCATAGATTGAGCACAACCTTTACCGACATCACCATATCCGCATACAACAACAACCTTACCTGCAACCATCACATCAGTTCCTCTTTTTATACCATCAGCAAGTGATTCTCGGCATCCGTAAAGGTTATCAAACTTGGATTTTGTAACAGAGTCATTAACATTGTATGCAGGGAATAACAGCGTTCCGTTTTCCATATTCTGATACAATCTATGAACTCCGGTTGTTGTTTCTTCACTTACTCCTCGTATATTTGCAGCAATATCAGTCCAACGCTGTGGATATTGCTCCATATCTTCAAGAATAGTTTTCTGAAGAAGTCCGAATTCCTTGTTATCTGTAGTAATCTCAGGAAGCTTTCCGCTTTCCTTGTAAAGTTTTTCAAGCCTTACACCTTCATGAATCATAAGAGTAGCATCACCACCGTCATCAACAATTACATCTGGTCCGGTAGTTGCATCAAAAAGCAGTGCATGTTTTGTACACCACCAGTATTCTTCCAGAGTTTCACCTTTCCAGGCAAACACAGGAATTCCTGATTTTGCAATAGCTGCAGCTGCATGATCCTGAGTTGAGAATATATTACAGCTTGCCCAACGGATTTCCGCTCCAAGCTCTTTCAATGTTTCTATGAGTATGGCAGTCTGTATTGTCATATGAAGACTACCTGTAATTTTAGCACCTTTTAACGGTTTTGATTCTCCGTACTTTTCTCTGAGACTCATAAGTCCCGGCATTTCTATTTCGGAAATTTCGATTTCTGTTCTACCAAAATCAGCAAGATTAATATCAGCAATTTTGTAATCCATACGTATCCCCTTATTTGTTTCTTCTGTCAGAGTTATCATTCCTTTTGTTGTAAGGCTTTCTGGATGAACCTGATCCTCTGGAATCACCATGAGATCTGCGGTGATCTCTTCTATCCCTGTTGTCACGGCTATCACGACTGTCACGACTATCATTATTTCTCTGGAATGGCTTGCTTACGTAAGTTTCTCTGTCAACTTTTGGATTTCCTTCGATATCTTTCATAGAAAGAGCAATTTTACCTCTTTCCATTTTTATAAATTTAACTTTAACAGTATCACCGAGTTTCACAACATCAGTTACTTCGTTAATTCTTACACTATCAAGATTTGAAATATGAACCATTCCTTCAGCATAGCCTTCAAGGAATTTTACGAATGCACCAAATGATTCGATTCTGGTTACTACACCTTCATAAATTTCATTCAGAACAGGTCCATCAAGAATATATCCAACATACTTTTTACATAAATCTATTGCAGATTTATCAACAGCTGCGACAGATACTGTACCGTCATCATCGATATTAATATCTACACCTGTTTTTTCAATTATGCCTTTTATAACTTTACCGGAAGGTCCAATCAGTTCGCCAATTCTGGACTGATCTATCTTGAATGATTCGATTCTTGGAGCTGATGCAGCAATATCATCTCTAGGAGCTTCTATTTCCGCGGCAATTTTACCAAGAATAAATAATCTTGCAGTCAAAGCTTTTGCAAGAGCTATCTTCATGATTTCCTTTGTGATACCTTCGATTTTGATATCCATCTGCATTGCAGTAATACCGGCAGTTGTTCCGGCCACCTTGAAGTCCATGTCACCAAGGTGATCTTCAAGTCCCATAATATCTGTGAGAACAACATAGTCTTCACCTTCCATGATAAGACCATTAGCAATACCTGCTACAGGACGTTTTATTGGTACACCTGCTCCCATAAGAGCAAGAGTAGTTGAACATACTGTTGCCATAGAGGATGAACCGTTAGATTCAAGAATCTCGGATACCGCTCTGATTGTGTAAGGGAAATCTTCTTTTTCAGGAATCATTGGTCTGATAGATCTTTCTGCAAGCATTCCATGACCAAGCTCTCTTCTTCCCGGAGGTCTCATCCAGCCAACTTCTCCCACACTGAATGATGGGAAATTATAATGAAGATAAAAACTTTTTCTGTATTCTTCACTTAATCCGTCGATTATCTTTTCATCTGAAGTTGTACCGAGAGTAATTACACCGAGAGACTGAGTTTCCCCTCTTGTAAACAGTGCTGAACCGTGTACTCTTGGAAGAATATCAAGTTCGCAGGTAATTGGACGAATCTCATCCATTGTTCTGCCGTCAGCTCTGTGATTATCATAAAGAATTGCATGTCTAACTTTTTTCTTAATAAGTGCTTCAAAAGCATTTTTTATATGTCTTTCATTTTCTTCAAATTCTTCTTCAGTCATTTCTTCAGCATACTTTTCAAGAACTTCTTCTTTTAATGCTTCAAAAGCTTCCTGTCTTTCGAGTTTTCCGAGAATATGAGCTGTTTCGTCTATCTTTACAGCATATCCGTCTGTCATTGAGTTTACAATTTCTTCAGGGATTACATAAGGTTCATACTCATATTTCTCTTTTGCAATATCCTTTGCAAAATCTTTCTGGTATTGTACAAGTTGTTTAATGACTGTATGACCTTCATAAACAGCGTTAACCATCTGTTCTTCATTAAGCTCGTTTGCAAATGATTCGATCATTACAACAGATGTTTCTGATCCTGCTACTGAAAGATCAAGTAAGGAAGTCTCAAGCTGCTCTTCTGATGGGAAAATGATGTACTCATCATTTTCGAAGCCAACTGCACAACCTGCAATAGGACCGTTAAATGGAATATCTGAAATAGTAAGCGCCGCTGAAGCACCAACGATTCCAAGGCATCCAATATCACATGATCCGTCGAATGCTAAAACTGTTACAACTACTTGAATTTCATTTCTGAATCCATCAGGAAACAACGGTCTGATTGATCTGTCAATCAGCCTTGCGGTTAGAGTTGCTTTTGTTGAAGGTTTTGCTTCTCTTTTGATGAATCCACCCGGGATTTTACCTGATGCATACATTTTTTCTGCGACATCAACAGTAAGAGGAAAGAAATCCATCCCCTCTTTAACTTTTTTCTGCATTGTCGCTGTAACAAGAATACATGTTTCTCCATAAGTAATTAAAACTGAGCCGTTTGCTTGTTTTGCCATTCTTCCGGTTTCCATAGACATGGTTTTTCCGGCTACATCAATGCTTTTCTTTGTAATATTAAACATTTTCCCTCTTTTTTTTTTAGTGTTTTTGTATTATAAGCAGAGATGTAAGCAATAGGCTGAAAACAAGTTAATGTCTTTAGCGTATTGCTCAAATTCTCTGCTTGTATTAATGAGATAAAAGGGGGAATAACTTCCCCCTTGTTACGTAACTAACGTCTAAGTCCTAACGATTTTATAACTGTACGATAACGCTCAATATCTTTTCTGGTCAGATAATCAAGTAAACGTCTTCTTTGTCCGATCAGTTTTAATAAACCGCGTCTCGTGTGAAAATCTTTCTTATGAATTTTCAGATGCTCAGTAATCTGCTTGATTCTTTCTGAAATCAAAGCAACCTGAACTTCAGGTGAGCCGGTATCGGAATCATGGAGACCATACGCTGCCATAATCGCTTTCTTAGCCTCAAGACTTAAAGCCATATTGTTACCTCCGTATTTTAATGAAGTCTTAAAATTTATCTATGACATTCTTTGTAAAGCTTTTTCTAACTGTTTATTATTCAGACATTTTCTTGTATTGCTCGTAACGAGCTTTTACAAACTTATCTGCTGCTGCCCAGTAACCATCAATTTTATCAGGGAATGACATTCTTAAAGAAGTATAACGTTTTTCATTTTGAAGTACATCTATTACCGGTTTTGTTGGAGCTTTTGAATCCAGAGTAAACGGATTTTTACCTTCAGCCTTAAGAGCAGGATTGTATCTGTAAAGCAGCCAGTAACCAGTGTCCACAACAAGTTTTTCTTCAGCTTGTGTGTTAGACATATCAATTCCGTGGTTGATACATGGAGCATAAGCAAGAATGATTGATGGTCCGTCATATGCTTCAGCTTCCTGAATAGCTTTAGTCATCTGAGCTTTGTTTGCGCCCATTGATACTGAAGCTACGTAAACATAGCCGTAACTCATCATCATCATACCAAGATCTTTCTTGGTTGTTGGTTTTCCTGATTCAGCAAATTTTGCTACAGATCCGATAGGAGTTGCTTTTGAAGCCTGTCCACCGGTATTTGAGTAAACCTCTGTATCCATTACAAGAATATTAATGTTTTTGCCTGAAGCAAGTACGTGATCAAGACCGCCAAAGCCAATATCATAAGCCCAGCCGTCACCACCGAACGCCCAGACACTCTTAGGTACAAAGTTGTGCTGGAGTTCAATAACTCTTCTGAGGTATTTAGCAGCATCACCTTCTGCTTTAATTGTTGGAAGAAGCTCCTGAATCTTTCTTGAGTTTTCTTTTGCTTCTTCTGAAGTCTGCTGCCATAATTCAATAGCTTTGTTAAACAGAGCTGTGATCTCGTCATTAAGACCGAGTTCAATGTAAAGCTTCATGTTATACATCAGCTGTCTTCTGTGAGAATCAACTGCGAGTTTCATACCGAAACCGTACTCAGCGTTATCTTCGAATAATGAGTTCGCCCAGGTTGGTCCCTGTCCGTGCTTGTTCTTGCAATAAGGAATTGCAGGGAATGTACCACCCCAGATCGATGAACAACCTGTTGCGTTAGCAATGATCATTCTATCGCCAAACCATTGAGTAATAAGTTTAACGTATGGAGTTTCACCACAACCTGCACATGCACCGGAGAATTCCATAAGAGGCTGCTTGAACTGAGAACCTTTAACAGATTCTACGGAAACAACTTCACTGAGGATATCTTCAGGAAGGTTTTCGAAGAACTTCTGGTTATCAATTTCACCATTATCTCTTTCTGTCTGTACGTCAGTCATTACAAGTGCACCCTTAGGGCATACATTTGCACAGCTTCCGCAAGACTGACAGTCTTCTGTGTAAACCTGAATTTTGTAATCATACTTTTCACCATCTTTACCCATTGCTTTAAGGGTTGTGAAGGTTTCAGGAGCATCTTTAAGAAGATCTCTGTCTATCAGTTTTGGTCTGATAGCAGCGTGAGGACATACAACGGAACATTGATTACACTGAATACAGCTTTCAGGAATCCAGTGAGGTACGAATGGAGCAACACCGCGTTTCTCCAGTCTTGTTGTTCCTGATGGAATATACCCGTCAAACGGCATTTGAGAAACAGGAATATCATCGCCTTTTTCTCTCATAATAGGTTCAATAATATTCTTGGTGAAATCATCTGAATTTTCTGGAATAAGAACGTCGTTTGGAGCTGATTTTTCAGCTACAGCAGCAGGAACAGGAACTTCAACGAGTGCAGCATTTGTTTTATCAACTGCTGACCAGTTCATATCAACAACTTCCTGACCTTTTTTGATGAATGATTTGTGAATTGCTTTCTTAATCATTTCGATTGCCGCTTCACGTTCAAGTACACCGGAAATAAGGAAGAATGCTGTCTGCATAACTGTGTTGATTCTTTGTCCGAGACCAACTTCTCCGGCAATTTCAAGTGCGTTTATATTATAAAGTTTGATTTTCTTTTCAATTATTGTTTTCTGTTGTTCTGCTGTAAGGTTTTCGAATACTTCTTCTTTAGGGAAGTTAGAGTTAAGAAGGAATACTCCACCTTCTTTGATTCCTTCAAGAACGTCGAAACGTGTGAGGAATGCCTGATTGTGTACAGCGATGAAATCTGCGTTCTGTACAAGATATTCTGATTGAATCTTGCTTTTACCGAATCTGAGGTGTGATCTTGTAATCCCGCCTGATTTCTTTGAATCATACTGGAAGTAACCCTGAGCATACATATCAGTATTGTCACCGATAATTTTGATAGAGTTTTTGTTAGCTCCTACTGTACCGTCTGATCCGAGTCCCCAGAATTTACAGTTTACCATTCCTTCAGGAGCAGCATCAATATGATCAACTATTTTCAGTGACTTGAAAGTAACGTCATCTTCGATACCTACTGTAAAACCGTGGAAAGCTTCTCCGTTAAGGTGATCGTAAATTGCTTTTACCATTGAAGGTGTGAATTCTTTTGAAGAAAGACCATATCTACCACCGATAATAAGCATATCTTTGCGATCTTTAAGAGCAGCAACAGTGTCAAGATAAAGTGGTTCGCCAATTGAACCCGGTTCTTTTGTTCTGTCGAGACAAGCGATTTTCTTAACTGATTGCGGAATTGCTTCTACAAAATCTTTTACTGAGAATGGACGGTAAAGACGAACTTTGAGAAGTCCGAGTTTAGTTCCTTTTTTCTCGTTAAGATAGTTAATAGTCTGTTCGATTGTTTCGCAGCCTGATCCCATTGCAATAATCATTCTATCTGCATCAGGAGCACCTACATAATCGAAAAGGTTGTATTTTCTACCGACTTTTTTGTAGACTTCTTCCATATATTCTTTAACGATTTCAGGTGTTGCATCATAATATTTATTAACAGTTTCTCTACCCTGGAAATAAACATCAGGATTCTGAGCACCAACTTTAACACGTGGTACTTCCGGATTCATTGCTCTACTTCTGAAATCTTCAACGTATTTCATATCAAGCATTTCTTCGAACACTTCATAATCAATCATATCGATTTTCTGAATTTCATGTGAGTTTCTGAATCCATCAAAGAAGTTCATGAAAGGGATTTTTGCTTTTAATGTAGCGAGATGGGATACAAGACCTAAGTCCATGATTTCCTGGATTGAAGATGCAGCCATTATTGCCCAGCCAGTATTACGAGCTGACATAACGTCTGAATGATCTCCAAAGATTGAGAGTGATTGACATGCTAATGATCTTGCTGAAACATGGAAAACAGCAGGAAGCATTTCCCCTGCGATTTTGTGCATGTTAGGAAGCATAAGCATGAGTCCTTGAGAAGCAGTGAAAGTTGTTGTCAGTGCACCTGCTGAGAGGGCTCCGTGAACAGCTCCTGCCGCGCCGGCTTCTGATTGCAGTTCAGCCACGTCGAGAATCTGACCGAACAAGTTTTTCCTACCATTTGCAGCCCAGGCATCAGCATACTGCCCCATGTCTGAAGAGGGAGTAATCGGGTAAATCGCAGCGACATCGCTGAATGCGTATGCAACGTGTGTTGCCGCTTGATTTCCGTCCAGTGTAGCTTTTGTAACTTTTCCCATAGTATCCTTCCTTTATAATAGTTTTAAATATCCACTTTCTTTCATGTTCAAAATTTAGAAATAACGTTTTTTAGTCAATCAAAATTTCACCTGATTTCATATCTGAAAATTCATAAATAGCATGTTTTTATAATATATAGCAATTTCGTGTTAACAAAATATAAAAATTCTGTGAGATCTTACTTTTTTACTTTCGTTAACTCCCCCAATCACCATAATTTCACAAATACATCATATAATCCTTGACTATTCATGATAAAGAAATGTAATTTTGTTAAAAATTTATTCTATAAAAAGTCTGGAACTGCTTTATAGGGGTATGAAGCTGTTTGGGACTACAGGGGGAAAAATGAAAAAATTACTATTTGTACTATTTACTATTACAATTGTGTCCATGTGTTTTGGAGAGCTTAATCTCAGTGAAAAGAAGATGATTTATAAAATACAATGCCCTGATGGTAAAATCATTGCAGTCGAGGACATTAATAGAGATGGAGTCAAAGATGGCATTATATACTCGGAATTAGATGGTAGTCTCTATGCTATTACAAATATGAATGAAGGTGATGCCGCAATCAATTTTGTTGAGATTCTACCTGAGGGTTCAATTGAAGGCAAGATTTTAAAATGCAATTTTAGAAACAGCAATACTTTAAGATTATGGATAGATGATTTTCATGAATCAACGGGACCACTGAAGTACCAGGATGTTAACTTTGGAAATAATCAGATATCACCAACCCATACTTTTTGTGATAATGTTAATCCCAGATATATTTCAGACGATAAATTTGATGAAATTGATTTGAATAATGACAATGTAAATGAATTCATCATACAAAAGCCTAGTGGTTTTGATGTATTCAGCAATGATTATAACTATACACTTTGCTACAGTTTTGTCTACAATGATGTAGAAGCAGTAGTTATTGGGAACTATGACAATGATTCTCTCGATGATATTTTTGTAACATGTCCAGATGAGATAATAATTCTTAGAAATGAGGGTAATTTTCTATTCTCTCCCATTAGCATTCAGGACAGTGTTAATTTCAGTTTTAATGATATTTTCTTCGCCGATTATGATGCTGACTCAGACACAGATATTTTTAATTTTTATGGAAATTACGTTCAGGGAACTATTACATGTTATATCAATAATAATGGAGATTTCAGCAGTTCTGTTTCCAACTCATACTCAATTCTAAATCCACCATTAGACATGGATTATTTTATCCTGGAGGAAATAATTGATTTGAATAATGACAATAAGGCAGATTTACTGTTTTCAGAGCACTACAGAGATTGGGACGGTTTTGATTCTTACGATTCTTGGATGGAGAGTGAAATCGTTTTTAATGAAAATGGAAACTATAATATTACATTTGATGATGATTTTCCTTATGTTAAGACACTTGACGTTAATAATGACTCTTTACCGGATTTAGTATCGATTTATGATGAATTTAAATATTATTACAACAACTCAGACAGTTCAGGTAGCTTCACAGAACTTACGATTGAAGAAAATCCAACCGGTTGGGGATATCCACTCTCCTTAATAACAGATCTTAATAACGACAATATCCTTGATCTGATTCAGTCTTCATGCTATAAAGATAATCTGCATTTTTATATCTCCAACAACGACAATACTTTTAGAAAAACATCAAAAGGGAGAGCTGACAAAGCAATTGGTAACTTTATTTTTTTTTCTGATATAGATCAGAATAATAATCCTGAGTTACTCTTTAAAAGTACTGATAACCGCTTCTATGGGTCTTTTGACGTACTTCAGTCAAATACTCCTCAAGTATTGCAAAGATTATCAGCTCCTTTCCCCTATACAAGTAGTTCATCAGGCCATGGAGATTCATCCGGTACAGGATATTCTAAATTCACCCTGATGGACATTAATAATGACAGTATACTTGATCTTGTTTATTACAAGTATAATTATTCCATGGGTATTTGTAGATCTATTTATTCATATCTTACAATGTGCTCCAGTATTATGTATATGTCTTCTGAGACTCACTTGGAGAGCATCCACAATTGGAACATAACAATAGATGTATCAGGACAGCTTTCCGATAAAGATCTTGATTTTTTGGACTTTGATTTCGATGGTCTACCGGATATTTATCAGGCAGAAGAGATTTCTGACAATAACTATAGTACAATCTGGCATATCCGTATTCCCGGAAGTATCGCATCAACTTTACCCGGAAATATTTCAACTGCGAAACTTAATAAAGGAAAACGATTTGATATAGATGATGACGGAGATGAGGATTTCGTCTTTGGAAATTATAATTATGGATATGACAGTTACTGCGATAGTATATTCTGGATTGAGAACGCTCCTGGCAATGATCTCAATTCCACGCCAAGTTTACTGTTTACTACGGATTCATTGCATAGTTTTGCAAGCTTTTCAATCGAAGATATTACCGGCGATAATCTGGCTGATATTATTTTGTTAACTGAAGACAGAACCACTCTCTATTGTGCTGAAGCAACAGAATCAAGTTTTAATGATCTTAACCAGATTTTTCAAAGTGAATCATCCATATCTAAACTCAAACTTCAAGACATTGACAGAGACTATGATAAGGATATAATAATAAACTATAATTTACATAATTCGATTTCATTACTACAAAACAACGGATCGCAAAACTTCAGTATTGTTTATACAGCAGACAATGAAGATAACTTATGGAATGTTACAGATATTGATTTTGATGGTGACATAGATTTTCTATATTTTGATACTAACAAAGGTCAAGTTTACTGGAAAAAAAATCTGGTTTACAATCCTACTTCCGACACCTCTGCCCCGTCTTTCTCAGCTAGCATCACCAACTACCCGAATCCGTTCAATCCTTCCACAAACATATCTTTCAACATAAAGGAAGATACAGACGTGGAAATCACCATATACAACATTAAAGGACAAAAGGTAAAAACACTGGTTGACAGAAAATTCGGACAGGGACAGCATAAAGTTGAGTGGAATGGAACAGATTCTGCAAATAAATCTGTAGGATCAGGTGTATATTTCTATAAAGTGGATTACAATGGCAAAACACAGGCTGTTAAAAAATGTGTGATGCTGAAATAGATTCAAGACGACTCATTGAACAATGTAGTTGTTCTCTTGTCCAACTTGAGAATTTATTATGTGTGCTTTGCACCGAAAGATGCATGAACAGCGTCATTGGAAGTTTCGTGTCTGAACGAAGTGAGCCTAACTTTCAATAGCTGTTCAAAATCTTGAGTTAATTAATTCTCCGTTGGTGCATTTTTTTGTTTCGTTTTTTGTTGCATACAAAAAATGAAAGTTCAGGTAAATGGAACAGATTCTGTATCTAAATCTGTAAGCTCAGGTGTATATTTCTATAAAGTGGATTACAATGGCAAAACACAGGCTGTTAAAAAATGTGTGATGCTGAAATAGATTATAAATATTAGAGCAGTCATATAGGGGTATATGCCGGCTAAAAAGGGGATAAAAAATGAAAAAGCTGCTATTTCTACTAATTACTATAACAATTGTGTCTATGTGTTTTGGAGAGCTCAATCTCAGCGAAAAGAAGATGATTATTGATACACCTTGTCCTGATGGAGAGTTCAAGTTGTTTCATGATTATACTGGAGATGGGATAAAGGATGGATTAATGTATTCCGATCATGATCAAAGCCTCTATTTAGTAACGAATATCGGCTCAAGAGATACAATAATGACATTTGAGCAAATATTGGCTCCGGGATCAATTCAAGGGATTGAAACACAATATGCAGATAAAGCATTTCATATTATTGACAATTCGAGAGTTTTACTTTGTAATTATGATCATCCCTATGATCAAGACCAGAATCTAAATGATTTTGCCCAGATAATCGACATTGAACATCATTCAATTTCAAATGAGCATCTAATAGAATCAAATACATTTAACACTTTAGTTGCAGACTTTGATAATGACAATATAAACGAGTTAATTTCTTTAAATATCGATGGTTTAACTGTTTTCAAAATCGATGAGGCTAATAATCTGGTTGAAATGTACTCCATAAGTTCACAATCATATGTTCAGAGATGTGTTGTCGCAAATGTAAATGATGATGTTTTCTCTGATCTCATTCTACTTACAGCAACCGAAGCAATTATAATGATAAATACAGGGAATCTAGGTTTTTCCCTCAGCAGCATTCAAGTTAACTCTATTTTTTACACATATAATACGGAACACTATAACATTGATATTGTTGATTACGATGGCGATGGGGATACTGATATTATAGAGAGAGGAGATATGGATGACAACAGTATTTATATCAAATGCTATATAAACAATTCAGGATCTTACTCTTCTATAGATATGCATAGCTTTGACAGAAGCGATCTACAGGAGAACTATGGATATTTTGATTTCATAAATGCTCAATTTATTGACTTAAATGGAGATAATTGTGCTGATCTTATCTTTCAAAGAGCAGACTATGACTTTGTAACCGACAGAAAACTGATTCTAAATATTAATTGCAACTTTGATGTTAGCTACCAAATAGACCTTCCTAATGGAGATTTTGTAGATTTCAATTCTGATGGTTATCCTGATATTTTCAGCATTAATAATAGCCAAACTGGATTGCTATACGTCAATATTCCTGTGTCTCCAATTACATTTAGCCGAATGACTATCAATTTTGACAGCACAATTAATGCAAACAATTATACTATTACAGATATTAATAATGATTCTATGCTAGATATTATTCAAATCATGCTAGTTGATAATAAAATACTGAAATGCTTAAGTGAATCAGGACACACATACATATGTTCCTCCTTTCAAAGGGAGATTCCTGTACCGAAAGATAATATACTGATAGCTCCTGTGATGTCTGAGGGTAACGCTATTGTTTTCTCATCATCTTCTGGTTGTTTCTACAAAATTGTAAATTTTGAAGAAGCTGAAGACATTGAAATTGAGAGAATCACAAACTGTATTAAGCAACATGAAAGCGGTAATGGTTATGAATACAACTGGTCATACTTGAGCTCAGACTTCTATTTTGACGATATAAATAATGACAGCTATTTAGATTTTATATATTATGGAGTTTATAAATGGAGTTCAATCAGTACAGGAACATATGGTACTGACATATCAATGTCCTATTCTCTTGGTGGACATTCAACTGTACCGATATTTGATCAAGTTATGCCTCTAAGTACAGTTTCATATGGCAATTGTAACAGTTTATTGAACCAACAAGCTATGAGAATTATGGATTATGATTTTGATGGTAATCCTAACCTTTACTGTACTGAACAGGACTATTACAACGCGTATAAACTCAGAACTTATTGGTATGATTTAAGCTTTGATAACAATGGCTGTACAATTTCTGATTCATTTGCAATGAGCTTACTTACACATAGAGAGCTTGCCTCCGGAATATTCAGAGATATTGATATTGATGGAGATGATGATTTTGTTTTCAAAAGAACTGACAGCCTGCTCTGGATAGAAAATACTCACGGTAATAACCTTAATTCAGCTTCCCAGCTGCTTTATACAGGTAGCCAATACTCAGAGCTTATCAGATTTTTTGAGGTAAGTGATTTAAACAATGATGGTCTGACAGATATACTTTTTGTTGATGATTATCGACATAAAGTTTTTGCTGCAACAAGAAGAATAAGTGGGGATTTTAATGATGTTATATTGCTATATGCTAATGGTAACACACAAATCAACAAAATCTCAGTTTCAGATGTTGATGATGACGGTTACACTGATATTATTATATATTCCGGAAACAGTTATGTAGATATATTAGAGAATAGGGGCTATATGCTTTTCCAGAACATGCAGATAGATGATTATTGTAACCATGTTGCAGATTTGGTTGATCTGGACTTCGATGGTGACCTTGACTTCTTGTACTTTGATGCAGCGAGAGGAGAGATTTACTGGCGGGAAAACTATACCCAGGTCCCCAACTCCGACACCTCTGCCCCGTCTTTCTCAGCCAACATCACCAACTACCCTAACCCGTTCAACCCGTCCACAAACATATCTTTCAACATAAAAGAAGATACAGACGTAGAAATCACCATATACAATATGAAGGGACAAAAGGTAAAAACACTGGTTGATAAGAAATTCCAGCAGGGACAGCATAAAGTTGAGTGGAATGGAACGAATTCTGCAAATCAAACAGTGGGTTCAGGAGTATATTTCTATAAAGTAAATTACAATGGCAAAACACAAGCTGTCAAAAAGTGTGTAATGCTGAAATAGATTATAAATATTAGAGCTGTCATATAGGGGTATATGCCGGCTAAGAAGGGGATAAACAATGAAAAAGTTACTATTTCTACTAATTACTATTACAATTGCGTCCATGTGTTTTGGAGAGCTTAATCTCAGTGAAAAGAAGATGATTTATAAAATACAATGCCCTGATGGTGAGATCATTGCAGTCGAAGACATTAATGATGATGGAGTCAAAGATGGCATAATGTACTCGGAAATAGATGGTAGTCTCTATGCTATTACAAACATGACAGAAAATAATAGTGAAGTCAACATAACAGATATTCTTCCGGAAAACTCAATCTCAGGACCAGTTTTAAAATGCTCCTTTCCCCAAGAAAACATTATGAGATTATGGTTAGGCACATACTGGGGAATACATCTTGTGAGTAGTATTTCCTATCAGGATGTTAACCTGCAGGCACATACAATTTCACCAGAGATGCAAGTTTGCAATAACGTTTTGGTCAACAATGAGATACAGATTAAACCCGTAGATTTGAACAATGACGGAGAAGAAGAGTATATTATTAATACCGATGACAGCTTAAAAGTATTCAGCTTTAATAATGGTCTTTTCGAGGTTTTTTCCTACCCTAATCCGGTTAATACAACTAACTTCAGTGTGGGCAAGATTAATCAGGACGATTTACCAGATATATTTCTCGTCCATGAAACAGAAGTTGTGTTGCTTACGAATAATGGAAACTTCAATTTCTCTGAAGAACTATTGCTCGTAAATAATGGTAACAATTTCCCATGGGACAGAGTTCATTTCGCCGATTATGATTCGGATATGGATACAGATATTTTCCTTGCTATTCGTGATAATAACAGTCAGGGATCATTGAGATGTTTCTTAAATAATGCCGGTAACTACAGTAATTACACTGAATATAATTATAATTATTCAAGTATGATTTATTTAAATGATTTTTGCTATATTAATAGTTTGCAAGATATGAATAACGACGGAATGGTAGATTGCATATTCAAGTTTTTTTATGAGAATGAAGACGGATTCTATGATGAAGACAGGGTTGTGTTAAACTCTAACCCTGGTTTTGCTTTCTCTAATTCATACGATATTCCATTAGGGAAACTTGTTGATCTTAATGATGATAATCTTCCGGATATAATAAATACAGATTATTACATCGAGATTAATATTAATAACTCGACAAACATCATTTCATTTGATGAAGTAAATGTTGCTAACAGCGCAATATTGAATAGCTCTGGGCAAACTTATCATATCAATGATATCAATAATGATAACATACTGGATGTTATTCAAAATTCCACCACGAATAATGAATATTGTTTCTGGACTAGCAGCCCGGATACAACTTATTCAAAAGTAACACTTAGCAATAACTTCCCTTTCCCTGCATCAAGTATCATGTGTGTAGATTTAAATTCGAATCAAATCCCTGATATTGTTTATGCTTCTAATACAGGATGTCTGTACTCAATACCTGATATTCTAAATGAAGCGTCCTACAATAATTACCAACAGATTTCCGATTGCATTGCTATCCACGAAGTCCACAATGATCATCCAATGTCAAACAGTCTGAATCAGGGTTATTTTTCTTTCTCAGACATAAATAATGATTCTTATTCCGACATATCATTTTATCGCGATGAGCGATCCTGGAATGTTGAGTCAGGAGTTGAAGTGTGTGATATTTCTCAGTTTATAGGCATTGCGAATCCAAACACCGAAATTCTCTTTAACAGATATTCAACCTGCTATACAATGCATTTTGCAGAGGTAACACGCCCCACATTAGAAACGTGCGGTTTAATGGACTACGATTTTGATGGAGATCAGGAAATTTTTCAGGTGGTTAGTGAGAACATGCAGCTTGATACCTATTGGCATGAGATTGAGGTATACGGAAACACTGTCAATATTTCGGATACCGGAATAGAAACCAATATTTCAGGGAAAGATCTGCAGAATGGTCTATTCTTCGACATTGATAATGATGGGGATAAGGATTTTGTTTATAGCAATTATAATTACAATCTATTTTGTGACAGTCTTTTCTGGATAGAGAACACACCGGGAAATAATCTGAATTCTCAAGCGACTTTATTGTTTAACACAAGCAATAATTCTGAAATTTACAGTTATGGAGTAGCCGACTTTAACAATGATGATCAACCGGATGTTATTTTTGTATCAAGTGACAATCATACACTCAATTTATCAACCATGATTAATTCTCAGAATTATTCTGATTTAGTTAACATATACAGTAATACTTCTGAAGATATTTCTTTCGAAATACAAGATTTTGATAATGACAACGATAAGGATGTAATAATTGCCTATTATGAATATGGAACAGGGAACCACCGAATCCTTCTTGAAAACGACGGTAACGCTAACTTTACAACAATAGATTTACAAAACAACATTGCAAACATTTACAGAATTGTTGATGTTGATTTAGACGGTGATTCAGATTTTCTGTACTTCAATGCTGCGAGAGGAGAGATTTACTGGCGGGAAAACTATACTCAAGTCCCAAACTCAGACACCTCTGCCCCGTCTTTCTCAGCCAACATCACCAACTACCCGAATCCGTTCAACCCATCCACCAATATATCCTTCAACATTAAAGATGATTCGGATGTAGAAATCACCATATACAATATGAAAGGACAAAAGGTAAAAACATTGGTTGACAGAAAATTGAAGCAGGGACGACATAAAATTGAGTGGAATGGAACAGACTCTGCAAACAAAACTGTTAGTTCAGGAGTATATTTCTATAAAGTGGATTACAACGGCAAAACACAGGCTGTTAAAAAATGTGTAATGCTGAAATAGATTATAAATGTTAGAGATGTCATATAGGTGTATGTGCCAGCTCATAGAAAGGGGAAAAAATGATAAAGCTGCTTTTAGGGCTTTTCGTATTTACAATTGCGTCTATATACTTCAATAATCTAAGCTATAGTACTTCAGGAATCCTATGGAGAGAGCGAAGTACAGGCAAAACAGATTCAGTTTTAAAGAATACAATTTCTATATTGATGTCTGCAAGCTTATGGGCTTTATCTAAAACTGCAAATCAATTGTTTATAGGTCATAGGAGATAGACACTTATGTTTTTTAACTCAATTGATTTTGCTATATTCTTACCGGTAGTATTTATACTATATTGGTTTGTGACAAACAGGAATCTAAAACTTCAGAATTTACTTATTGTTATCGCCAGCTATGTTTTTTATGGCTGGTGGGATTGGCGATTTTTATCATTAATTGCCTTTAGCACATTTATTGACTATACAATTGGAATAAAACTTAAAAAGGAAGACAAAATACTGAAACGTAAAGTGCTTCTATGTATTAGCATTTTTGCAAATCTTGGATTCTTAGGTTTCTTTAAATATTATAACTTCTTCCTTGGTAACTTCATAGCCGTCTTTTCTCTGTTTGGTGCTCAAATTAAAGCAGACACTCTGAATATAATTCTCCCGGTTGGTATCAGTTTCTATACTTTTCAGACTATGAGCTATACAATAGATGTTTACAAAAAAAAGCTGGAACCAACAGAAGACTTTATTGCTTTCTCAGCATTTGTAAGTTTTTTCCCTCAATTGGTTGCCGGACCAATTGAAAGAGCAAAGAATTTACTTCCACAATTTTATAAAAAACGCACTTTCAATTATTCAGAAGCCTCTGACGGAATGCGTCAAATACTTTGGGGATTATTCAAAAAAGTAGTTGTAGCAGACAATTGTGCTGAGTTTGCAAATATGATTTTTAACAACTCGAATGATATGAGCAGCAGCACACTTGTTTTAGGTGCATTGTTTTTTACTTTTCAGATATATGGCGACTTTTCAGGTTATTCAGATATTGCAATAGGTACTTCTCGATTATTTGGTTTTAACTTGATGAGAAACTTTGCTTTCCCATACTTTTCCAGAGATATAGCAGAATTCTGGCGACGATGGCATATTTCACTCTCCACCTGGTTCAGAGATTATCTTTATATTCCATTAGGAGGTAGTAGAGGTGGAACTCTATCTAAAATCAGAAACACTTTTATAATTTTTATCGTAAGCGGTTTCTGGCATGGTGCAAACTGGACTTTCATATTCTGGGGTGCGTTAAATGCGCTTTATTTCTTACCGCTTCTATTAAGTAACAGTAACAGAAACAATGTAGAAATAGTTGCAAAGAACAAGCTGTTACCTTCATTAAAAGAACTGTTTCAAATTCTAGCTACTTTTACAATGACCGTTTTCGCCTGGATTTTTTTCAGGGCAGAAAATATAAAACACGCTTTCAGATATATTTCAGGAATCTTCTCCGGTAGGGAGTTCTCTAATGTTTTTCCCGAATCTTGGGGAGGACGACTTTTAACAGATTTTGGATTTACGATTATAGCAATTGCTCTGATGATTACTATAGAATGGTTTGGTAGAGAAGAGCAATATGGAATAAATGGATTATCTAAACTTGAGTTCAAATTTGCAAGATGGAGTATATATATACTTATTGTATTTTTTCTTGTAATCTTTGAAGGCAGTTCTCAAGATTTTATTTACTTCCAGTTTTAAGGGTAAGATATGAAAAAATTCACAATTAACATTATTATATTTACTGTAATATTAATTACATCTGCTTTATGTTTAGATGTTGCAGTATCAAAGGGTCTCAGAAAAGACAGGTCAAAATTGTTCTCCAAATTAACCAAAGCATATAAAGGTGAAATTAATGCTGAGCTTATAATTAATGGGAGTTCAAAAGCATTTGTACAGGTTGATCCTGCAATATTAGATTCCATAACAAGTTTAAAAACATACAATTTAGGATTAGATGGTTCCCCATTTATTCCTCAGATGGCACTTTTTGAGCTATATAAGCTGCATAATAAAAAACCGAAAGTAATCGTTCAAATCGTAAGTAATGGTACCCTAAGAAGCCTGAGTATTGGATTCAGGAATCCTGTAAAATTCGCTCCGTATCTTAATATTCCGGTTGTAAAAAAGTACATGAAGCTTACTGGAGCATTCAGCAGTTTAGATTACAAAGTACCTCTGTTAAGGTATTCAAGCTCGCCTTTTGAAGTAATAACAGGAGTACTATCACTTTTTAACATCAACGTGTTCAATCATGAAGATGATAGAGGATACTCACCGAACAATAAGCAATGGACTGAAGAATATCCAAACACTTCTAAGATTGGGTATGATCCCATTAATAAAGAGTTCTCAGTTGATTCTCTGAGAATTAATGAGTTCACTTCCCTGGATAGCACTTCTTGTAAACTGTTTGAAGAGTACTTAGACGAATGCAGATCAGACAGCATCCTTGTTTTTTTAGTTTATCCTCCTATTTACTATGAGTCGTTCTGCACAATTAAATATGTGGACTATTATAAAAAAATAGCAAAGAAACATGATTGTCTTTTCCTCAACTACTCCCAGGACTCACTTCTGGCATTCAACAGAAAGTATTTCTACAATTCTCAACACTTGAATACTGAAGGTGCAACAGTATTTACAAAGCAGTTATCTAAAGATGTTAAAGCAAATATGCGTAATTCAATATTGGTAGAGTAAAAAGTTTATTAACACAATATGAACGCTCATATGTAGAAAAAGTATTTGGCATATCAGAAATTGCAAACAACATTTCCAAAACAGCTTGATTTAGCTAATATACGATATTCTCAGCAAATAAAACTTGCATAAAAAACAGTTCAAACAATCATAGAATTCAAATAATTTACGGAGTTTTCATGAGAATAATTTTAGTACTTATAATAACGATGCTGTCTCTCTGTCTGTGTGCAAAAGAAGAATACAGTATTTTTTCATTTAAGATGAATAGAACAATAACATTGGATGAGCTTGCGTCAGAGCTTGTAAGCTATGATATAATTTTCTTCGGAGAGTATCACGACAATCAGATACACCACAAACTGGAAGCCGAACTGCTTAAAAAACTCGTAAAACTTAAACCGGGCAAAATAACAGTTTCAATGGAAATGTTTGAGACTGATATAGCTGATATTATGGATGCCTATCTCGACGGTAGATTATCTGAAGAAGAAATGATCACCAAAACCAGAGCCTGGCCAAACTATCTATCAGATTATAAGCCAATTGTTGATATCGTAAAGGTCAACAATCTGGACTTTATTGCAGCTAATATCCCAAGAAGAATTGCATCTGCAAGAAGAAAACACGGATATGAGTTCAAGTCATTCCTGAATCCATCCGATACGGTTTATGTTCCCAAAAATCAGTTTTTTTTTGAGAATGAATATAAGGAACTGTTCACAGAAATGATGAAAATGTCCATAAGTACTCATCCCGCAATGTCCGGAATCCCTCGAGGGTTCTACGAAGCACAGTGCCTTAAAGATGATGCTATGGCTGAATCTATATATAATTATAAGAAAACTCGAAAGAATAAAACTGTTATGCACTATAATGGAGATTTTCATTCACGATACGGTCTTGGTACAGCAAACAGGGTGAAAATATTGACTAACAATTCAAGGATTGCTGTAATTGCACCAGTAAGATCATTCGAAAAGGAGGATATTTACTATAAAGATCTTCCTGCCGGTGATTTTCTGATAAAAATAAATGGAGAATCTGATGCACAGAATCCTGAAAATAGATAATATTAACGATGCTGTCAACGAACTGAACAAGATAAAAGTCTCAAGCCAGGGCGTAGAAGTTATGGCTCCCAAAGCTCTTGCCGGAGCAGTAAAACTGACTGGAGTAAAACTCGGAGCGGCAAATATCCTTAAACAGGAAATGCTGTCTATCGGTGCAGATGCTGCAGTTGCACGCGGAGTTGTTGATGGTAAAGCAGACTTTAGTGATGTTATTCTGCTTGGTGACCCCGATAAACTGAGAAAACTGATACGAAAACTTGATTATCAGACTATCTTCGGTTTACCTGATATCCAGAATTTTCTTAAAGAAACTATTGATATTCTTTTGAGCAGAAAGAAATTTCAGCTCAAGTTGAAAACCAGAACTCTCAATCTGGATGAACCTGTTATAATGGGTATTCTGAATGTCACACCAGACTCCTTTTCCGACGGTAACAATTATAAGGACATTGACGAAGCGGTAGCCCAGGCAATGAGAATGATTGCTGACGGTGCCGGAATCATCGATATAGGTGGTGAATCTACTCGTCCCGGATCAGACAGCATCAGTTATGAAGAAGAAATAAACCGTGTTATACCTGTTCTGAAAAGGATTAGAGAAAAAACGGATATCCCGGTTTCTATAGATACAACAAAAGCTATAGTTGCAGAAGAAGCCCTTAAGAACGGAGCAGATATCATAAATGATATTTCGGCTATGCAATGGGACAGCCAGATGATTGATGTGTTAAAGAGATATCCCCATGTTCCGATTGTTTTGATGCACATGAAGGGACACCCTCGAACAATGCAGGAGAGTCCTGTATATAAGGATGTCATTGATGATATAATGACCTTCCTTAAGAAACGAATTGACTATTGTCTGGAAAACGACATAGATAAAAGCCGAATAATGATTGATCCCGGAGTTGGTTTTGGTAAAACATTTGAACACAATATGACAATCCTGAAAAAACTGTCAGAATTCAAATCTCTTGGTTATCCTGTTGTACTCGGAGCTTCAAGAAAGAGATATATCAACGCAATATATGACTCTAAACCTACAGATAGACTGTTTGGTACAATAGGCACTTCTATTCATGCGGCATTGCAGGGAGTGCACATTATCAGGGTTCACGACGTGGAAGAAAATGTTCAGGCTGTTAAAACTGTTAATGCGATTGTAAACAAAGGATAATCAGTACTATGGATTTTCTGAGACCCGGATTAGCAGACCTGATAGATATCATCATTATAGCTTTCATAGTATACAGAGTTCTTCTTATTGTAAGAAAGACAGGAAGCTTTCAGATTTTAATCGGTTTTGCTCTTGTTCTGGTGCTATACCTTGCTTCAGTTTTTCTTGAACTGAGAATGCTGACATCCGGCTTTGAAATACTGAAAAACTACTGGTTCATTGCATTTATTATTCTATTCCAACCGGAAATCAGGAATTTTATACTGAAAGCAGGCTTTGATAAGAGCTTTAAATCATTATTTCAACGCAGAAAAAAATACATATATTCACCTATTCTGGAATCAGTAAAGTCAATGGCCTTCAGAAAAACCGGTGCTTTGATAGTAATTGAAAACTCACAAAAACTGGATAAATATGTTGAAACCGGTGAAATTATTGATGCTCGACTAACTTCCAAGCTTCTTATAACAATATTTAACAAATATACTATCTTGCATGATGGTGCAGTAGTTGTACGTAACAACAGAATCCATGCTGTGAAAGTATTACTTCCTCTTTCAAGAAATATTGAGCACGTCCAGAGACACGGAACCAGACATCTGGCAGCAATAGGTATATCAGAAGAAACAGATGCATTTGTCATTATTGTTTCTGAGGAATCCGGTCAAGTTTCGACTGCTAAGAATGGTGAAATCAATCACAATGTAACTCAGGAAGAGCTCGCTCAAAGAATAGCTGATGAAACTAAAAGCTAAAACGATTGTCTCAATTGGACTTACAGGTGGAATTGCTTCTGGTAAATCGATAATTGCCAAGTGGCTTGAACAGGATGGTTACGAAGTTGTTTATGCAGATAAATTAGGCCATGAAGTTCTTACATCCGAAGCAACAATTAATGATTTAAAAAAGTCCCTGGGAGACGAATATATTATCAATGGGCAGATTGACAGGAAAAAATTGGGAGAACTTGTATTTAAGGATAAAAGCAAACTGGAGTTACTCAATGAAATAACTCACCCACATATACGTCATATTATTCAGGAACGAATAGAAAAATGCAGAAATGACAGAATAATTGTTGAAATACCTCTATTGTTTGAAAGTAAACTTGAGAAACACTTCGATTCAATAATCCTGATCTGGTCTGACAAAGCTACAAGAATCAACAGAATAACACATAGAGATAAGATCTCTGAGAAAGCAGCTTCAAACAGGATCGAATCCCAGAAAGATGATTCTTACAAAATAGATAACAGTGATTATGTCATTGAAAACAATGCCTCTATCGAAACACTTCGTGAAAATTATTATGAATTAAAATCTTATATTAATTGCATAAATGATAGAAATGCACTACCTTTTTATCAGGAAAAATGAGAAATATTCTAATACTGACTTTACTAACACTATCCGGTTGTATGTTCAATGCAATTGATACTGAGTCTATCAGCCTGGACTACAAAAACAGATCAGATTTTGTTGATTTCAACCTATCTGATCATCCCCAGCCATTCATTGATTTCAGAGGAACCGAAAACAAAGAAGATATTATCTTTCAGTCATCTAACGGAGGTTTTGTTGAGATTGACATCAACAAAACAATGAGCAGTGCTCTGGCAAAATGGAAGCAAGTAAGATTCAAAGAAAAAAACTCAATAATAAACGATACTTTAAGGATTTCCATTCCTGAAATTGAGATTGACAAAAATGTTTACAGTGCATCTTACAAAGCATATGAGTTGAAATTCGGTATTCAGCTTAAAGTCGAATACTTTTCAGCCGGAACTAAAAAAATAAGATATTTTAATAAAAAGAAAAACATCAAGATCCATGATCATAACAAACTTAAACCAATACTGAAAGAAAACTTGAACATTATAATTTTAGACCTGATAAAAAAGATTGATGAATATTATTACTCAATTAATAAAATCTGATAAAATCACTTGCATAAACAACGTTATATGAAATTTATGACGTGAACTCAAAAAAAAGGATTTCCAATGAAATTGAAAGAATTAATTGAAGCCATTGAAGGAGAGCTCCTAACTCCTGATATCAATCCTGATATTGAAATCTCATGTGCATTCGGTTCTGATTTAATTAGTGACATACTGATGTGTACAAAGGAGAAAACACTGTTACTCACCGGTTTAACGAATCCACAAATCATCAGACTTGCTGATATGATCGAGATATTCGGTATTGTTTTTGTCAGAGGTAAAAAGCCTACTGAAGAAATAATCAATATGGCTAAAGAAAGAGAACTTCCTCTTATATCAACGAAAAATACTATGTATTCAACAAGTGGAAAGCTCTACAGTGCAGGACTCAGGAGCTGTAAAATCTGATGGCTGAGTACTGGACATTCAAAGAGGATAAAGAACTTGCTATCAAAGAGTTCCTGAACAAATCCGCAGAACCGGAAATGACTCTGGAGTTTGATATAAAAGTTAAAGACTTCATAAATGCCGGAACTGCATCGTCATCTATCAAGTTGACATTGAAGAAACTTGGAGTAGATCCTCAGATTCTCAGAAGACTGGCAATAGCCTGCTATGAGGCTGAGATCAACATTGTTGCTCATTCAAATGGAGGAAAATTATATGCCTTCATTCATAATGAACTGATTCATCTAAAATGTAAAGATGAAGGTCCGGGTCTTAAAGATATTGAACAGGCAATGGTTCCGGGTTGGTCAACAGCAGATGATCTTGTAAGGGAAATGGGATTTGGAGCAGGTCTTGGACTGCCAAACATTAAAAAGAATTCGGATATGATGCATATTGAATCAGAGGAGAATAGTCCTACTCTTTTAGAAATAATAATTATGTACTAATTTTAATGAAGTATCGGATTGCATATGAATAACAAAGAATACTTCCATGCTTTTGATATTAATCTTGAGAAATGTGTCGGATGTACGCATTGTGTTAGAGTTTGCCCGACAGAAGCTATCAGGATTCATCATGGAAAAGTTGAAATCAATAAAAACAGATGTATTGATTGCGGTAAATGTATTGTTACCTGCAAATACGGTGTGTTTAAACCAAGGACTGACGAGTTAAGTTTAATAAAAAACTTCAAACACAGCCTTGTTATACTTTCATCTTCTTTTGCGGGACAGTTCCCTGATGATATTCCATATTCAACGATAAGAGAAACACTGCTGAAAATTGGATTTAATCAGGTTGCCGACGAATCTGAAGCAACTGAAGCAGTTAGAGAAATGATTCGTGATTTTGTGGAAAACCATAAAAACATCAGACCAATAATTTCCAGCAGCTGCCCATCTATAATCAGATTGATTCAGGTACGTTTTCCATCGTTACTGCCACATGTAATACAGTTAGAAGCCCCAATAAGTATATTAACAAAGTACTACAGGGACAAAATATCTAAAGAGCAAAACCTTAATCCTGAAGATATTGGTATTTTTCTTATAGTTCCCTGTATATCTCAAGTTACTGCTGTTTACCAGCCTGAAGGTGCTTACAAGAGAATGCAGGATGGGGCATTTGGAACAAACCAGATATATAATCTGATTATGAGCAATCTGCCAGATAAATACCCAAAAGAAGCAAACATTCTTTCCAAAGGGCATAACTGGGCTATTGCAAGCTACAGAGCAGATGAGATAGCAAATGACAAGATCAGAACTCTTGCTGTCAGCGGAACAAGAAATGTAATAAAAATTCTTGCAGATATAGAGAATCACCAGATAGAGAACTTTGATTATATTGTTCTATCAAGCTGTGTTAATGGCTGTGTAGGCGGAATACTCAATGTTGAAAACCTGTTTGTAGCCAAAGCAAGAATTAAGAGACGAATTGATAATGATTTCTTAGATAATCCTGATGGTGAATATTTCAGAAAACTTAACAACGAAGGTCTTTTCGATATACTTCCTCTTGAACCTCGTTCTATCATGCAGCTTGACATGGATATCAAATCTGCAATAACAAAAATGAAAAAGCTTCAGGAAATCGAATCAATACTACCGGGATTTGATTGTTCAGCCTGTGGTAGTCCAAGTTGTCAGTCACTCGCCGAAGATATAGTTCAGGGGAAAGCATCAATAGACGACTGCCTTGTAAGAATGAAAAAAATTAATAAAAAGAAAGACCAAAATGAAAATACTGAGTAAATACCCTAATCTACCAAGACAAATAATATATTTTGAGACAGTTAAAGGTTTGACAAATCCACATGGAGAAACTTCCAGAGTATATTATGGAACAACATTTTCGATTACAAAAGAAGAATATGAGAATCACGAATCTTCGACTGTCAAGGTGGAGCAGCTGATTTCAGATGCTCTCGAAAAACTGGCTCAGGAAAACAATGACTGTGAGCCGGATAATGAAGGTTTAATCGAAATACATGAAACATACGATATGAACAGTAATAAAATACTGTTCTTACTAAAAGTGCCATTCAAGAAAAAAAGCTGATGGAGTTAAAATGAATATTAAAGTATCAGAAATCATTGAGAAAATTGAAGGAAAAGTTGTTACTGAAAATGTTAATATTGATGAAGCAACTGTCTCAGATGGATATGTATCCGATCTTCTCAGCGATGTAATGGGAAACGCCAGAGATAATATGATCTGGGTTACAATCATGAGACATATGAATGTTATTGCTGTAGCTTCTCTTACTGGAGTAAAAGCTGTTGTGTTCACAAACGATATCATCCCGGACAATAAAGTAATAACTAAAGCAGAAGAAGAAGGAATTTGTCTTATTACTACAAAGCTTCCATCCTTCAATACTGCCGGGATTATTTACTCCTTAACTAACCAGTAACAAGGTGTAATTTGCCGTGGTATAAGTCAGATCTGCATATTCACTCCGTTCTGTCTCCATGTGGCTCTCTTGAGATGTCACCTACAAGCGTCATACAGAAAGCGGGAGAAGCAGGGCTGGATATAATTGCGATCACTGACCATAATACTCTGAAAAACTCAGAGGCATATCGTTCAGTTGGGGAAAAGCAGGGAATATACTGCTTCTTCGGGTCAGAGGTTCAAACTTCTGAAGAAATTCACGTTGTTGCTCTGTTCGATACTAAAGATGATGCAGATGCTTTTCAGGAGCTGCTTGATACAGCTCTCCCCCCTCTGTTGAACGATCCTGATTTTTTTGGTGATCAAGTAGTAATTGATAATGACGAAAATATCGTCTGTTTCGAAGAAAAACTTCTTCTGAACTCTGTATTATGGAATCTTGAAGAAACGCTGGAAAACATTCTTTCATGTAATGGTTTTCCCTTCCTTTCACATATTGATGCTCCATCATTCAGCATTTCATCACAGCTTGGTTTTTTCCCTGAGCTTGAAAATCTTATCGCTGTTGAGCTTACTGCCAACACAAGCAATAACGCAGCAGTTGAAATGTTCCCTCCTGTCCAGAACCTGGCAATTCTGAGAAATTCCGATGCTCATTATCTTAAAGATATAGGAAAAAGTCATACATATATTTTTATGGAAGAACCATCCGTAGTCAATCTTGTCAAAGCCTGTTCGGATCCTGCTGATAACATCAGATATAAGTCCTGATAAATAAATTATTAAACAAGTACTATCAAGCATCAACACTAAAATTTCTAATCATAAACAGTTTCACTTATAATAAGACAATGCTTAACATTGAAATTCCCTTAATCCTTTAATATCAATCTATTCAACAATCAAATAGCGAATTAGAAATATTTGATTTCTGTTAGAATTCTGTTGACAGTTTGTTATAATATTAAAAGTTAAGGGAAGTATAAAAACCTGTTGAAGGAGGATGAATGACACATAGTCAATCAACAGATAACTTGCTTTATAAGAAACTTGAAGCAGTAATCGAAGAAAAAATGAAGATCAGAAATCCGCTTATTGAAATTCTTCATAAAGCTCAGGAGATATTTGGTTATTTACCAATGGAAGTTCAGGAATTTATCGCAGATAAAACAGGTATACCAATAAATCAAATTTATGGTGTTGTCACATTCTATAACTTCTTTTCAATGAAACCAAGAGGAAAACACATCATTAATGTATGTACAGGTACAGCCTGCTATGTTAAAGGTGCAGAACGCCTTATCCAGATGCTTAGCGATGAACTTAATGTAAAACTCGGAGAAACTACCGAAGACAATATGTTCACACTTACATCAGTACGTTGTGTTGGAGCATGCTCTCTTGCACCTGTATTTGTAATTGGTGAAGATACTTTTGGAAGAATTGAAACTAAAAAACAGATCAAAGAAATAATCAGTAAAATTAAAGAGACTTCTGTTTAATGCAGGATTTATCACTTCATATTCTCGATCTGATAGAAAACTCTGTACGAGCAAAAGCAACTTGTGTCAAGGTGTCCATTAAAGCTGACATTAGACGCAACACTATTACGATCGGAGTTGAAGATGATGGAACCGGAATGGACGAAGAAGTTCTGGAACATGTTGTAAATCCGTTTTACACAACCAAAGTCGAAAGACAAAAGAAGATTGGCTTAGGCGTACCTTTACTCAAGCAGAATGCTGAAAACTGCAATGGCAGTTTTGATGTTTACAGCAAACCGGGTGAAGGCACTAAACTTAAAGCTGTTTTCCAACTTGATAGTATTGATCGTATGCCTCTCGGAAACATAACAGATACTTTGCTTGGGGCAATAATCGGTCATTCTGAAGCAGACTTTGATATTTATTATGAGAGAATCGGATTTTCAGGTAAAAAAGTATTTGAATTGAAAACAAAAGAGATAAAGGAAGAACTCGGTGGTATACCGATTACATATCCTGATGTGATATCTTTTATTGAAGAGACATTACTTGAAGGATTGAAAATGACAAAACTGGAGGAAATCTAATGAAAACTTTGGAAGAATTGAGAAAAATCAGAGAAAAAGCACAGAATGAAATGAAGCTCCGAAGTTCAGATCATAGAATCAAAATTGTTGTTGGAATGGGAACATCCGGAATTGCTATGGGAGCCAGAGATGTTATGAAAACTTTCCTCAACGAAATTACAAGACATAATCTCACTGATGTACTTGTTACTCAAACAGGTGAAAAAGGCTTATCTTCCATGGAGCCTGTTGTTGATATTATTGAAGAAGGAAAGCCAACAATAACTTATGGAAAAATGGATTCTGAAAAAGCTGTCAAAGTTGTTGAAAGTCATATTATTAACGGTTTTGTTTGTGAAGACTATGTAATCTCAACCGAGAGCAAGTAATCCTACGGAGGAAAAATGCCAGTTAAAAGAATTGATGTTCTAATATGCTGCGGTTCAGGTTGTGTTTCCGCAGGAGCACTTAAGATTAAAGAAAAAATGATTCAGGTTCTTGAAGCCAATGATATTCTTAATGAAATAAACATTATTGAAACAGGCTGTATGGGACCTTGTGACTACGGTCCTGTTATCAAGATTTATCCTGATGGCACATTTTATCAGAAAGTTACCGTAGAAGATGTTGAAGAAATGGTAATGGAACACTTTATAAAAGGTCGTCCGGTTCAACGTCTTATGCTTAAAGAAGATGAAAATAAAGTTATTGTAGACCAGAAAGAAATTCCTTTCTATAAGAAACAGGTTAAAGTTGCTCTGGAAAACTGCGGACACCTTGATCCTGAAAGTATTGAAGAATATATCGCTCTCGGAGGTTACGAAGCTCTTGGTAAGCTCGTTACACAACTGTCACCAGAAGATGGTATCAGTGTTGTGAAAGAATCAGGACTACGTGGTCGTGGTGGCGGTGGCTTCCCTACTGCGTTGAAATGGGAACTCACAAGAAAACCTGTTGCAGATCAGAAATACGTTATCTGTAATGGTGACGAAGGTGACCCTGGAGCATTCATGGACAGATCACTCCTTGAAGGAGATCCTCATCGAGTACTTGAAGGTATGGCAATTGCTGCATACTGTATCGGAGCTTCCGAAGGATATTTCTACATCAGAGCTGAATACCCGCTTGCAATAAAACGTATCAGACAAGCTATAAGTCAGGCACTTGAACTCGGTATCCTCGGTGATAACATCTTCGGTTCAGACTTCTCTTTCAAAGCTGAAGTACGAACCGGTGCCGGTGCTTTCGTCTGTGGAGAAGAAACAGCTCTTATCGCTTCTATCGAAGGTAAAAGAGGTCAACCATCCGTAAAACCACCATATCCATCAGTAGAAGGACTCTGGGGAAAACCAACAGCAGTTAACAATGTTGAAACATATGCTAATCTTCCTACAATATTCACAAAAGGTGCTGAATGGTTCTCTCAAATGGGTACTGAAACAAGTAAAGGTACAAAAGTATTCGCTCTTACAGGTGATGTTAAAAATACCGGTCTTGTTGAAGTTCCAATGGGAATCAGTCTTAAAGAACTTATTTTTGAAGTTGGTGGTGGAATTCCTAATGGAAAAGCATTTAAAGCTGTTCAACTTGGCGGACCTTCAGGCGGATGCCTCACAAACGATCACCTTGACGTTCAGATAGACTATCAGTCACTCCTTGAAAAAGGTGCGATGATGGGTTCCGGTGGTGTTATTGTTATGGACGACAGTAACTGTATGGTTAACGTTGCCAAATTCTTCCTGGAATTCTCAGTTGAAGAATCATGCGGTAAATGTACACCATGTAGAATAGGTCTTAAACATATGCACGAAATCTTGAATAACATTACATCAGGTAGAGGTAAAGAAGGTGACATCGAAAGACTTATTGAGCTTGGTAATGTTATAAAACAAACATCACTCTGTGGTCTTGGTCAAACTGCACCAAATCCTGTTTTAAGTACAATAAGATACTTCAGACATGAATACGAAGAACATATCAAAGAAAATAAATGTTCAACACTTGTTTGTCTTGATCTCATCAACTTTGATATAGACAAAGATAAATGTATCGGCTGTTCACTTTGTGCTAAAAACTGCCCGACAAACTGTATCTCCGGTTCCAGAGAAGAAAAATACACTATCAAACAAATTGATTGTGTTAAATGTGGAAACTGCGTGGATGTATGTCCAGTTAATGCTGTTAATAAGAACGCCGGAATGCGAGAAGAAATCATTCAATTCAGAAAAGCTCAAGCTGAAGCTGCAGAGCAAGATTAATAAATACATTTTGAGGTATGGTCAAACCCATACCTCTCTTTTTTTTTATCCGGACACATTATGTTTTCCATAAAAATTAACAATCAGGTTCTGCAGGCAAAAGAAAACGAGACAATTCTGCAATGCGCCATGAGGAACAATATGTATATTCCTCACTTGTGTTATCACCCTAAAACAGGAATTTGCGGTAACTGCCGCGTCTGTCTTGTTGAAGTTGCCAATAGGCTCGTACCTGCATGTTCCACTCCAGTCTCACCGAACATGGAAGTAAGAACCAAGTCCAAAATGGTTAGACATACAGTTACCATGATCCTTAAACTTATTCTTGAATCAGGTAATCATAGCTGTCTAAACTGTCCGGCAAACCTTCATTGTGCATTACAGGATGCAGTATTCTATTCAGAGATGGATGATTATGTTATTGGTGAAAGACTTAATAAACCTGACACATCATCTGAGTTCATCGTAAAAGACATTGATAAATGCATCAGTTGTGGGAATTGTGTAAGCGGTTGTAACAATACTGTTGTTAACGAAGTAATCAACTTCGCTGACAGAGGTGGAAATACAAGAATTACCATAGACTACAATAAAAAACTCGGTGAATCAAGTTGTGTTCAATGTGGAGAATGCTCTCAGCTTTGTCCTGTAGGAGCAATTTACGACAAAAACTCTAAAAGAGCATATCGAGACAGAGAGATTGATAAAATCAGATCCATCTGCACATATTGTGGAGTGGGATGCAACATTGAAATTCATACACTCAAGAAAACCGGTGAGATCATTCGCATTAGGGGAGTTGAGGATTCTGAAGTCAATAACGGTATGCTATGCAGTAAAGGCAGATTCGGATTCAGATTTGTTCATTCTGACAGACGTTTGACAACTCCACTTATAAAACAAAATGGAAAACATGTTCCGACAGACTGGAATACTGTAATCGAAATCATTGCTGATAAATTCCAAAAGATTATTAATGAAAACGGCAGTAATGCTATCGGAGGTTTTTCTTCAGCAAAGTGTTCAAACGAAGATAATTATCTTTTCCAGAAATTTTTTCGGACTTGCATAGGTAATAATAATGTTGATCATTGTGCAAGATTATGTCATGCGTCAACAGTTGCAGGTCTTGCAGAATCTCTTGGAAGTGGTGCAATGACGAACAATTTACAGGATATCCATAAAGCTGATGCAATCCTTGTAATTGGTTCTGACACAACAGCCGCTCATCCAATAATTGGAAACAAAATCAAGCAGGCTGTTAAGTTTCATAACACCAAGCTTATTGTAATTGATCCCAAAAAAATTGAATTGGCAAAATTTGCTTCAATCTATGCATCCCAGAAACCGGGATCAGATACTGCTTTGATTAACTCAATCATACATGTCATTATTAAAAAGAACCTGTTCGATCCAGAGTATATTAAGTCTCGTACTGACTTGGACTCATGGACTCTCTTTAAAAATGAGATGCTTATGACAAAGTATGCACCTGAAACGATTGAAGAGATAGCAGGTATTAAAGCTTCAACACTTTACGAGATTGGAGAACTGTTCGGAAAAGCAAAAACCGCTGCTGTTTATTTTGCAATGGGCATAACGCAGCACACATCTGGATACCAGAATGTACTCGCTCTGGCAAATCTACAGTTAATGTGTGGGAACATTGGTATTCCCGGAGCTGGAGTCAATCCACTCAGGGGACAATCCAATGTACAGGGTGCTTGTGATGTTGGTTGTCTTCCGGATACTCTTCCGGGCTATGCAAAAGTATCCAATCCTGAAGCTATAGAAAGATTCGCAGATTACTGGAAATCTGACATTAGCAATAAGTCGGGATTAACGATCACAGAAATGCTGGACAGTGCCATATCTGGAGATATTAAAGCTATATACGTTATGGGAGAAAATCCTGTATTGAGTGATCCGGACCAGACCCACACTATTAAAGCTCTTAAAAACCTTGATTTGCTGATTGTTCAGGATATATTCATGACCGAAACTGCTGAAATGGCTGACATTGTTCTACCGGCAGCCTGTTTCTCTGAAAAGACAGGACATTTCACAAACACAGAGCGTAGAGTGCAGAAGCTGAGAAAAGCAACTGATGCTCCTGGATTAGTTGAAAATGACTGGAAGATTGTTACTGACCTCGCTAATGCAATGGGTTATAACTGGGAATACTCGAATTCTGAGGATATTACCAGAGAAATCAACGAGACTATCCCATTCTATAGAGGTATTACATCTGATAGAACCGAAGAAGACGGAATTCAGTGGCCATGCCCGGATATTGAACACCCTGGTACAAGTATTCTTCACGAAAATAGCTTTCCAATTGGACTTCCAAAGTTTAAAATCGTGGACTATGTTCCACCTTATGAAATTTGCAGCCGTGAATACCCACTGATTCTTACTACCGGACGTCTGGCGCATCAATTCCATACAGGGACAATGATAAGGAAAAGTGAAGAGTTCGATCGGTTATCACCTCCAACAATAAAAATATCTCCATTTGACGCAGCTCAAAGAAGTATTGATAATGGCGAATTCGTTTCCGTTTCATCAGCAAGAGGCGAAATTACAATTGCAGCTGAAGTTACTGATAGAATAAAAAAAGGTGTGGTTTTCATTTCTTTTCATTTCCATGAAAGTCCTGCGAACCGACTTACCCACAAAGAAATTGATCCAGTCGCAAAAATCCCTGAATACAAAGTTACAGCCGTACAAGTTAAAAAATTGATTGCCAATAATTATTAGTAGTAAATAAATTGAATAAGATATTCAATCTTTCTTAATAGCGAGGACGGATCTGGTGGTCCAACTGGTCTGCAAAATCAGTAGCAGGCGGATAACACCGTCTGTGGCAGGTTCGATTCCTGCCCTCGCGGCCAATAATGAGGAAAATATGAATGCACTTAATATTCCAAGTATAGAAAAACTCCTGCAAGATGACATGTTTGCAGAATTCAAATCCACTTTCGATCATTCCTTTTTAGTCTATTGTGCCAGAGAAGCAATAAAGCTGGAAAAAAATAAGCTGCTGAAAGACAATATTCCTGATGCTAACGAACAGTTCTGGATCGATTCCGTTTATGATTTCATCAAGAAGCTGTCCGAACCCGGATTAAAACCTGTTATTAACGGATCAGGAATCATCATTCATACAAATCTTGGCAGATCACCTTTAGGACCTAATGTGATTAATGATCTGGCAGAAAGAGTATCCGGTTACTCAAATCTGGAATTTGATCTGGATAAAGGTCGTCGCGGTAACCGTAACTATCATTTGAAAGCTATACTGAAATATGTTACCGGTGCAGAAGATTCCATAGCAGTCAACAACAATGCTGCAGCTGTATTCCTTACTCTTAACACTCTGGCAAAAGACAAAGAAGTGATTGTGTCTCGTGGTGAACTCGTGGAAATAGGCGGTTCTTTCCGTATTCCGGAGATAATGAAACTCAGTGGTGCTGAAATGGTTGAAATAGGCACTACTAATAGAACTCATCTCAAGGATTACGAAAATGCAATCAACGAGAATACCGGAGCAATAATTAAAGTGCATCAGTCTAATTACCATATAACCGGTTTTACAAGTGATGTTGAGCTTAAAGAACTGATTAAGCTTGGCAAAAAACACAACATTCCTGTCATCTATGATATTGGTTCAGGATTACTCAGAAAACCGGAATCTCTTCCTCTGGAGGAACCTGACGTAAAAAGTTGTATTGATGCCGGAGCAGATATTGTTACATTCAGTTGTGATAAGCTGCTTGGTGGACCACAGGCTGGCATAATCTCAGGTAAATCAGAGTGTGTTAAAAAAATTCACTCCTCCCAGCTTATGCGTACTTATAGAATTGGTAAGCTGACAATCAGCTCGTTAATTTCTGTTATATCCAATTATTTCTCTGAAGAAAGGCTTATGGAAAATACGCCCTTATTCAAACTCCTCAATCTTGCTGATGATGATGTGAAGTTAAAAGCTGAAAACTTGAAAAATACTCTTAGGGGAGAGAATGTAAATTCTGATGTAACAGAAAGCTACGGACGATGTGGTGGTGGTACATTACCTGATTTTAAGAGAAACAGCTATGCTGTGAAACTCAATATAAATACAAGACAGACAGACTCACTTTTTTTTGACCTTCTGAAACTACAAAAGCCGATTCTGAGTGTGTTAAGAGAAGGAACTATTCTTATTGATGTTCTGTGTATAGATACAAAAGATTTTCAGTACATTGCTGATTCTGTTGCCCGGATCCTGAAGGTTTCCCTGTATGACAAAAATAACTGATCAACTGTTTGCTCAGTTGAGATACCAGATTTTTAACTATGCATACAGTATAACTTCAAATACGGATGATGCAGAAGATATTGTTCAGAACGCCTTTTATAAGTTTTACATTCAGGAACAGGAGATAAAACACCCTAAGAGCTGGTTGTACAAAGTAGCCTATAACATGTCTCTAAATGTATTAAAAAAACGTGAAAGAGTAAGATCACTTGAAGCACTTAAGGAACAAGTGAACTATGAGATTCCTTCATATGATGAGGAAATTGAAAAACATAAGGATGATATTCCTTTTGAAGTACTTAGGCAACACCTTAGTAAACTGGATTTAAAAATATATAAATACTATTTCGTTAAACAACTTAGTTCTGCTGAAATTGCAAAAAAAAATGATATAAAGCTGAAAACTGCTCAGAAATATGTTCAAAGGATGAGGAGAAATTTGAAAGCTGCAATACTGAAAGAACAAGGTTTAACCTGGACAAAGAATATTCTTACTTATCAGCAATATGAAAATGTGGGTAACTTTATTAAGCTTCTCATAAAGAAAACCGGAGAAAATAATCTTATATCATTAAAAAGTTATTTTCAGGATTTCAAATTGGAGAATATGCCTGAATTCAGTATACATTCAATAAGAGACTGGGGAATCAGAATCAATGAATCCGGATATTTAATGACCTTATTCTGTGTTGACGAGAACAAAGATGTTTTTTTTCTATGCATAGGTTTCAAAATAAATAAATTGAACAGATTAAAAATATTCAATATTAGAAAACCTAATTTTTTTAAATCTAAAAACAAATCACTGATAAGAACAATACGTAATGCTCCAAAAGGCAGCTTTTCATATAAAGAAATCAAAGAGATCGAAGAAAAAAAAAGGCTGCAATAATCCTGCAGCCAAGTAAGTGATGATCTTTGTGATAGATTTATAATTTGATGGGCGGAGCGTCCCCCACCCATCTGGTTCGGTTAGCCTAGCACTCCCAATGCCATCTGACAGATTATTAGATGACATTGCCACAGCAGATTTTGCCAAAACTATTTGTAACTTATTCTCTTATTGTGTCTCCGCAATCCATAATTCTATATTTGATTAAGTGTTTGTTTATTACGAGAGTATATTACATATGGTCTTATAAACCATATAGCCAATATAAGCAGGTTTTTATATATACTTGGCTGTGTTTCTTGCGAAACAATGAATTATAGTTGGGAGAATTTGCTTAACTTAGCTTACGCAAATTCTGGACGATATACTTCCAGATCATCCATCCTATGCTTAACGTTATCCTATCAGACGCAAAGCCATTTGAGGCAACGAATTAGCTTGTGCAAGCATTCCGACTGCAGCCTGTGTTAGAATTTGATTTCTCACAAATTCTGTCATTTCCAGAGCTACGTCCACATCTGAGACACGAGATTCTGCTGACTGAATATTCTCAGCTTGAATTGACAAGTTAGTTATTGTGTTCTCCAATCGGTTTTGAACAGCACCGAGTGCAGCCCGAGCGTTCTCTTTACGAATCATAGCCGTATTGATTTTCTCGAGAGCAGCCTGTGCAGCATCCTGAGTACTGACTGCAACATCAGCTGAGCCAATTCCCAAAGCACTTGTTCGCACATCACCTATACGTACAAAGTAGTAATCTTCAGCCCTGTCATTAGCAGGTCCGAAGTGAATTTTTGCACCACCGGTAACATTACCGTTTGCATCGGCAGAACCAGAAACTTCCTGCCAACCACTACTGTTTGTCCATAAGCCTTCTGTAGCGCTCCAGGTATTCGTTGAAGACCAGGAACCACCGGATCCGGCTATAGAGACATTTCCATTCAGAAGCTTAACCCCGTTGAAATCTGTGGCTGTGGCTATTCTATCAATTTCAGCTGCCATTGCTGAAAACTCGGAATGTATAATCAAGCGTTGCTCGTTAGTATACGTTCCGGTAGCGGCTTGCTCTGCTAACTCTTTCATACGTATAAGTTTTTCATCGATAACTGCCATTGCACCTTCTGCTGTTTGAATCATGGAAATACCATCGTGGGCATTTCTAACTCCCTGATTCAATGATGCAACTTCAGCTCTCATTCCTTCACGTATTGCGAGACCTGCAGCGTCGTCCGCTGCTGAATTGATACGTAGCCCTGTAGACAATCTCATCACTGACGTGCCGAGACGACCGTAAGAATCAGTAAGATTTCTTGCAGTATTCGACGCCATCAAATTATGGTTTATTACGAGTGACATCTTTCCTCCTTGATTGGTATATTAGTCATCCTTGCTAATATAAGACATTAGTCTTATACAGCCGACATTCTGCTGTTTGCCGGGGAACCAAACCAATCTCGAATTATGGAAAGAAGCCTCTCAATCTAACCTATAAGTCTGAGTGCCATTTGTGGTAATGAATTAGCTTGCGCTAACATACCTACTGCGGATTGTGTCAGTATCTGATTTCTTGTGAACTCGGTCATTTCTTGTGCTACGTCAACATCAGAAATTCTCGATTCTGCAGCCTGAACATTTTCAGCTTGGATGGATAAGTTTGTAATGGTGTTTTCCAGACGATTCTGGACAGCACCAAGTGCAGCACGAGCATTTTCCTTACGGACCATTGCTGTGTTTAGTTTTTCGAGAGCAAGCTGAGCTGAGTGCTGAGTACTTACAGCTACCTCAGATGCTCCGATACCTAATGCGCTTGTTCGAACATCACCGATTCTGATGAAGTAATAATCTTCAGCCCTGTCATTGGCAGGTCCAAAGTGAATCTTAGCTCCACCTGTGATGTCTCCATTTGCTGCTGCTGTTCCATTAGTTTCTTGCCATCCACTACTGTTTGTATGCAAGCCTTCAGTTGCTGTCCATGTATTTGAAGATGTCCATTGACCGTTAGATCCAGCTATTGAAACGTTACCGTTTAATAAGTGAATTCCATTGAAATCGGTCGCTGTTGCGATTCTATCGATTTCTGCGGCCATTGCTGAGAATTCAGAATGAATAATCATTCTTTGTTCGTTTGTATATGTACCGGTAGCTGCCTGTTCTGCCAATTCTTTCATACGAATTAACTTTTCGTCAATTACCGCCATACCACCTTCAGCTGTCTGGATCATTGAGATACCATCCTGAGCATTTCTAACTCCTTGATTAATAGCAGCTATTTCAGCTCTCATACCTTCACGGATTGCCAATCCTGCAGCATCATCTGCTGCTGAATTAATACGCAGTCCTGTTGAAAGTCTTTGAACGGATGTACTCAAGTTACCGTAGGATGTTGTAAGATTTCTGGCTGTATTCATCGCCATCAGGTTATGATTTATTACGAGTGACATCTTTCCTCCTTGATTGGTTGAATGTACTTCCATGATACTGTATAAGACAAATGTCTCATACGATTATGGCATATCTGCTGACATTTCTAGGCTTAACCAAACCAATCTATGAGAAAATAATCCACTCAATAGTTAACCGATCAATCTTAGTGCCATCTGAGGTAATGAATTTGCTTGTGCAAGCATACCTACTGCGGACTGTGTAAGGATTTGATTACGGGTAAATTCAGTCATTTCTTGAGCTACATCAACGTCGGAAATACGTGACTCAGATGCCTGGATATTCTCAGCCTGAATTGAGATATTAGTTATCGTGTTTTCAAGTCTGTTTTGAATAGCTCCAAGTTGAGCACGCGCATTTTCTTTCCTGATGATAGCTGTGTTTATTCTTTCAAGTGCGAGCTGTGCAGAGTGCTGTGTACTTACAGCAACATCTTCGGAACCTACTCCGAGAGATGAAGTTCTCATATCACCGATTCTGAAGAAGTAATAGTCTTCTGCTCTGCTGTTTCCGGAGCCAAAGTGGATTTTTACACCACCGGTAACATCTCCGTTTGCAGCAGCAGTACCATTAACTTCCTGCCATCCGGAACTATTTGTCCAGAGACCTTCTGTTGCAGTCCAGTTGTTTGTTGAGGTCCATTGACCATTTGTTCCTGCCATTGACACATTACCGTCAAGCAGATGAACTCCATTGAAATCTGTCGCTGTTGCGATTCTATCGATTTCAGAAGCCATTGCTGCGAACTCAGAATGAATAATCATTCTTTGATCGTTAGTATATGTTCCTGTAGCAGCCTGTTCTGCAAGCTCTTTCATACGAATCAGTTTTTCATCAATTACCGCCATTGCACCTTCTGCTGTCTGGATCATTGAGATACCATCCTGTGCATTACGGACACCTTGATTAAGAGAAGCAATTTCTGCTCTCATGCTCTCACGAATTGCGAGTCCGGCTGCATCGTCTGCAGCTGAATTTACTCTCAATCCTGTTGAAAGTCTTTCTACTGAATTACCTAATCTTCCATATGCCGAAGTCAGGTTTCTTGCTGTGTTCATAGCCATCAGATTATGGTTAATTACGAGTGACATCTTTTTCCTCCTTGATGAGTGAATCATCCTTGTGTTGGGAACGAGTTACTCATAATTTAGCTTCTGCTATGAGTGCGTTTTGATATTTGTGCCAGGTAACACATCTATCACATCACATCTATTTTCTTGTCAAAAATCTGTTTTCTATTCGTAATTATTTCTTTTTATCTGAAGCTTGTTTTTGAGATTATATCTTTCTTTTATTATCCAAGTAACTGGAGAGCCATTTGTGGAAGAGAATTAGCTTGAGCAAGCATTCCAACTGCAGCCTGTGTTAAAACCTGACTTTTTACGAATTCTGTCATTTCTGATGCTACATCAACATCTGAAATCTGTGATTCCGCAGCCTGAAGGTTTTCTGATTGTGACTGAAGGTGAGCTATTGTGTTTTCAAGCCTTACCATCATTGAACCAAGGTGAGCTCTCTGGTGTTCTTTCTCAAGAATAGCTGAATCAAGTTGCTCAAGTGCAATCTGAGCTACGTGCTGAGTTGATACAGAAATTTTGCTTGCTGCTGTATCTGTTTCGTTTCCAACCTTCTCAAACAGTCCGTTTGTTGTCATATCTCCAATGTTAATGAAGTAATAGTCTTCAAGACGATTGTTTGTGAGACCAAAGTGAACTTTTACACCAACATTGTGACGATATTCGCCATCACTGTCATAATTGTCTGCTGTTAATGTAGCAGGACCTGATTGAAGCCATCCACCAACAGTTATGTTGTTGTGAGCATCTGTAGATAAGTCACCGTTGAGAAGTTTTCTTCCGCCAAACTCGGTTGATTCAGCGATACGGTCAATTTCGGCAGCCATTGCAGCAAATTCTGAGTGAATAATCTGTCTTTGCTCATGTGTGTAAGTTCCGGTTGCAGCTTGTTCTGCAAGTTGTTTCATTCTCATGAGCTTTTCATCGATGATTGCCATTGAGCTTTCTGCAGTCTGAAGCATGTTAATTGCCATTTCTGCATTTCTGATGCCTTGATTGTAAGTTGCAATGTCAGATCTCATTTCTTCTCTGACAGCCATTCCGGCAGCATCGTCTCTTGCTGAGTTAATTCTCAAACCTGTTGTAAGTCTTTCAATTGACTTACCCATGTTAGCGTAATGAGATCTTAAGTTGTTTGATGCATTTAATGCATACTGGTTGTTGTTAATAAAGAGTGACATGTTCATCCTCCTTGATGATTGTTTTTTCCGGGCTTCCTTGCCCTTTGTTCTGTGTCTTTTTTCTTTATTTGGTTGTATCGATAAAGTGTGATCTCATATGTGCTGATGCATATTTTGAGATCGCTCTTGTACCTATACTTTTCTTACCGAGTCTAAGTCTGAGCTCTTCTTTCTGGTTCTCAAGCTCCACACTATTTTTGTTTTCCGAGTCAATGATCTGTTTAATCTTCACATTAATATCGGTAAGAATTGCATCTGCCTTAGTTCTTTTTTCAGTTTTTTCAGGCATTTTTTTAAAGACATCAAAGAGGATATTATTTTGAGTTGTATGTATTGAATCCAGAACTGTAGATTTCTGTTCCATCAGCAGCTGAAGAGTATCTAAATCCTCCTCCTCTATCGCTGAAGTTTCATTGGATGTTATTTCAAGATATACATTATAAAGCCTGTGTAATTTTGACAGGTATTTTATTTGAGTATTGACATCATCTACAGGTGATTCGGGTAACTTTAAAGAAGAAAAATCCAATGCTACGATCTTATTTTCCAGTTCAGATATATTCTTTTTAATCAATTCAATCTTACTGGCAACATAATCTCGTGATCCGGATTTTCTCTCTTCTGAGTAAAGGGATATTTCCAGATTCTTCTTCTCAATTATAAGTCTGCCAAGTTCAAGATTATACTGAATCCATTGCGAATCATCATATTCCGGAAGTCTATCTGAGTTGTCAGAGCCTGCTTCTTCTTTATGCTTCTTCTTATCATGATTAGGGTATGAAGGAGGATTCTGATTCCCTGAATCCTGCCTGTCCACTACCTTTATCTCAGAAGCGGCATTAATTCTTTCAAAAGCATCTCCATATAAATCCATCGTATCTCCTGATTCTATATCGGACTTAACTCATTAAACTTAAGTATTATATACTTAGTATTTGATTTATATAAAATATGACAAGTAATAAATTAAAATACTGAAAAATGTACTGTATTATTTGTTTCGTGTTTTAGGCAGCTCATCCCAGGATGTTGTATATCGGGGAGACAATTTACTTCTTTTCATATTCCATTTTTTTTCTGTTCCCATAGAGGCAATCTGAATTGTGCCTCTACCATGTTCTTTGTTAATCTTATCAATAATCTCCATTACGGTCTTTCCTTCTGTCTCAACATATGCCTTAGTAAATGCATCGTATTGAACATCATCCTGATGAGTTATTCCGGTAAGCATAACGCCGGATTTCTTGTAAAGAAAACCCGGTTTGTAAATCTTTTCAAAAATACTGCAAGCCATCTTAATCATTACGGATGAATCTGCTGTGGGAGCTTTGAATGCACGTGTCAATACATTCCCATACTGTGGCATTTCCTTTTTATAAGGATTTGTTGTTATAAACACGGTAATAAAACTTGTGACAGATTTTTGAGCCCTGAGTTTTTCGGCAGCTCTGGCTGTGTAACTTGCAACCGATTCTCTGATCTCATCGAAATCAGATGTTAACCTCCCGAAAGATTTGGAACTGACAATTCCCTTTTTGGGGTCTACTTCCAGCTCAACGTCATAACAAGGAATCCCCCTCAATTCATGAACAAGCCTTAGTCCCACAACCGTCATATATTCTCTTACCCATTGATCAGGAGCTTCCTTTAACTGTCTTGCTGTTCTGATACCTGCATTCTTGAGCAGTTTTGCATATTGACGTCCTATCCCCCATAATTCACTGACATCCACACTATCCAGAATTCTATCTATATTTTTATAATTTACAAGACTGTATATGCCTTCCAGTTCAGGACGTTTCTTTGCCAGTCTGTTTGCCAGCTTTGCCAGAGTCTTACTGGGACCAATCCCTACAGAAACAGGAATTCCTGTCCATTTCTCAACAGTTCTCTTAATCTTTAGTCCGTATTCTCGAAGAGAACAGCTTTGTACTGTATTAAGAGGAAAAATCACAAATGCTTCATCAATTGAATAAACTTCCACTTGAGGACTGAATGTTTTAAGCGTCTCCATTACTCTTCTGGATAAATCTGCATATAATGTATAGTTTGATGAAAAAAGTTTAACATCATGTTTCCTGATAAGATGTTCTATCTTGAAAACAGGCTGCCCCATTGGGATTCCAAGTTCTTTTACTTCCTTTGATCGGGCAACAATTATTCCATCATTATTGGAAAGAACAGCAACAGGCTTATCCCTCAAAGAAGGGTTAAAAACCTTTTCACAAGAAGCATAAAAGCTATTGCAGTCTACTAAGGCAAAAACATCCATTGATTACTCAGCTTTATGGATAACGTAAGTCACAACACCCCAGATAGTAAAGTCACTTCCCTCTTCCAGGTTGATATCTTCATAATCAGAATTCTCGGGATGCAGGTACCAAAGTTTATCTGTCTTTATCAATCTTTTAACTGTCAGATATCCATCAAGGGCTGCAATAATAATTGAATTATCTCCGGCATCAAGTGCTCTGTCTACAATAAGGATATCATTATCATGAATACCGGCACCTATCATGGAATCACCTTCTACTCTAATAAAGAATGTAGCTGCAGGATGAGCAATAAGATACTCATTCAAATCCAGACTTTTCTCAATATAATCATCTGCCGGAGAAGGAAAACCTGCCGGAAGTTTATGCCCCAGCAAGGGTCTGCTTATTTTAATCTCATTTCGAGGATTTACTATTTCCCTGATAGTTTCATCAAGTTTAAAACTTTTTCTGAATTCTGTTTTTTTCATATTTTTACCGATACAATAATATCATTCATAGAGCTTGTGTAAACTAATATTTTTTACAATATTCATCAAAATAAATCATAATTGATGTAACAAAGAAATCTCATGAAAGTTATAATAAATGAAAAATCAATAATTGGAGGAACCAAAATGAGAAACATGAAATTAGTAATCTTACTGGTTGCAATATCATTATTTACAACCATGCTTTCAGCTTATCCACCTGTAAACAGTGATGGAAAATCTCCTTTTGTAGAGGTAGTAAAAAATACCAGAGATGCCGTAGTAAATATCAAAGTTGAGTCTGAAATAAAACTCAGGGGCAGAACATACAGTTCACCATTTGATGATGATTTTTTCAAATTTTTTGCTCCCAGAATGCCCAATTCAAGAAAATCTACTCAAATGGGATCAGGATTCATATACAAAACAGATTCTAAACACGCTTATATAATCACGAATAATCACGTTGTGCAGACTGAAGGGGATATAACGGTTTCTATTGGAGAAAAGCACAAGTATAAAGGCGAAATCGTTGGTCGAGATCCATCAACAGATCTTGCTGTAATCAAAATTGAGAAAAATAAAGACTTTCCTCTTTCAAAAATCCCGTTGGGAGATTCGGAGTCTCTCGAAATAGGTGACTGGGCAATTGCCATCGGTAATCCGTTTGGTCAGCTTGGTCTGGACAGAACAGTTACTGTAGGTGTTATTTCTGCTAAAGGTAGATCAAATCTTAATTTCGGTTCAGATTCTCCTGTTTATCAGGACTACATTCAAACAGATGCAGCAATTAATCCGGGGAACAGTGGAGGTCCGTTGGTAGATATTCATGGCAAAGTTATAGGAGTCAATGCTGCTATAACTTCACCTGCCGGTGGAAATGTGGGTATCGGTTTTGCAATCCCTGTTAATCTGGTAAAGAAAGTAGTTAACGATATCATGGATAAGGGAAAAGTTGTCAGAGCTTATCTTGGAGTGTTACCACAGGAACTGACAGAAGATTTAGGTAAAATGATGAACCTTGAAGATCTGAATGGAGTTCTTATAGCTAAAGTTGAAGATGATACTCCTGCTGATAAAGCCGGACTTAAAAAAGGTGATGTAATAATTGAAATCGACGGAAAAACAGTTGAAAATCTTGCTAAATTCAGAATTCAGATTGCTAATAAAGAAATCAATAAGAAAGTAAACCTTGGTATCATCAGAGATGGTAAACACAAAAATATCTATGCTAAGTTAGAAGAATTCCCTGATAGAAGTGTTGCGTCAAGAAGCGAAAGTAAGGATAATAACTCAGGTTTAGGCCTTGATGTTGTAGACAGCGACTCGGATATTGCCAGAAGAATGGGACTTAAGGATTTAGAAGGTGTTGTAATAACAAACATCGAACCGGAATCCTTCGCGGCATCATCCAGTTTATCGGTAGGAGATACTATACTGGAGATCAACAATAGCAGAATTAAAAATGTAAAAGATTTTGATAAGATTCTTGATAAAATCGATAAGGATTACTCAGGTTCATTAGTGCTCTTTCATGTAGTATCAAAAAATGGGATTTACAAATTCCTGACAGTCAATATCAAATAGTACACCTGTATAGAAAAGAAGCAGCCTGTAACACTAAAGACAGGCTGTTTTTTTTATTTACGTAATTGCTTTCCCAGTTTAGCTTTAAATAGCTCTATAATCTCAGATTCCTGATTATTATTCGAGATTAAAGGTTTCTCAAGATCTTCCAACAACACAAATCTTATATAATTGGATTTCTTCTTATCCTTGAGGAAATAGTGATCACATTTCTTAAGCAATCTTGCAGCAATTTCATCACTTAACTGGTAGTCTAAATTCAATCCTTTCATTAAAGACTTCATTTCCTCTGATGTATAGGATTTCAGGAGTCCCAACTTCTCACTTATTTCTATTGCTGTGATCATTCCATAACTTACGGCATTGCCATGAGATACAGAATAACCGGAGGCTTTCTCCACTGCATGAGCAAAAGTATGCCCGAAGTTAAGCATCATTCTCGCAGAGTGGTCATACACATCTTGTTCGCAAACGCTTATTTTCAGCTCAATTGCCTTTCTGATGATATCCTCGGATATGTTTTCTCCTGAAAGATCCTTAAGAATATGTTTGCCTGCAACAATACCAATCTTCAGAATCTCTGCTAAACCCTCCCCTATCTGTTTTTCAGATAGACTTTTCAGGAAATCCATGCAAATATATACTTTTTCAGGTTGATTAAAAACTCCTACGAGATTTTTGGATCCCCTGAAATTAACTCCGGTTTTTCCTCCTACCGCGGCATCGACCATACTTAGTAGAGTAGTTGGAATAAGAACAGACTTCATTCCTCTTTTAAAAGTGGCAGCTGCAAATCCACCAATATCTGTTGTAATTCCACCACCTGTAGAATACACTGTATCTGTTCTAACTGCATTTATCTTATCAAGGAAAGAATATATCTTCCTGACAGTATATAAGTTCTTGTTATCCTCATTGGGAGTAAACAGAAATCTCTCAGTTTTACTGAACAAACTTCTGTAATGTATGTATACTTTTTTATCAAGAACCACAATCTGGTTCATCAGAACCGATTTCAGATCATCTAATGAGATAAACTCTATTTTTGTTTTTATTTTTTTTTCCATATCAGCGAATGAGAGCAATTTTACCTTTTTGCACATCTCCATCATTATCATAAACTACATAGTAATAAATTCCTGAACTGCAGTCTTTTCCTGCAAGGTTCTTCCCGTTCCAATCAAAATCATAGTGTGAATTTTGTTCCATTTCAATCACGAGTTTTCCTGAAACATCAAAAATTCTGCACATGTACGAATCTGAAGGCATAGAACCGTTACCTATGCTGTTTCTTATCTTTACTACATCACCTTTATCCGGATAGAAAGGATTTGGATACACAATCATATCGGATGTATCATCAACTGTCCTCTTATCTTTACCAACTTCAACAGAAACCAATCCATCGGTAGTTCCAATATACATTCTTCCGGAATGGCCTTCAAACTCAAGATCTGTAATAAAATTTGTCATTAGAGGTGTATTATCTTTATCAAAAAGAGTATAGGAATCATTTTCATAGTTATAGACAGAAATTCCATAATCAGCAGTACCTATCCAGACATCTCCATCAGCATCAATTTCTATACACGTAGGTGTTGCATTCTCAGCACCATAGAGTTTTGTTTCGTCAACATAGTATTTGTCATAATCACTTTTTATCTGCCATCTTCCATTTATCAGGGTTTCTCTTTTATAGATAACACCAAGTTTATGCCATTCTTTATCTACATTATCGTAGAAAAAAACGCCTTTATTGGATGTAATCCAGTAGTCATCTTTCCCATCTCTGTTGTAATGAGCAAATCCGTTTATTTCACAACTGGCTCTCAGCTCAGGAGCATCAACCAGTTCCCAATGATAATCTGTGGAACTTTCCGGAACTCCATAACCATTCAATACTTTCAAGCCGTCATGTTTGGATCCAAACCAGATCTGATCATCATTCGTATCATTTGTATCTTCACCAAGAATCATTATTTCAACAGTCTGATTTCTTCCGGGAACAGAATAAACTGTTGTCTCTCCAGAAGATATATTATACGAAACCACACCACTTCCGTAGCTGCTTACCCATATTTCATCCTCACTCTTAACCGAAATATGACCAATTGTATTCCCTGCAAGTCCATTGCTGCGAGTCAAATTAAACCAAGCTTCATCCTCAGTATAGACGTCCTGAATAACAGTAACTCCATTTAACCAGCCGACATCGAGGTAATATCCAAACGCTCCCATCCAGATTTGATTATCAGCAGCACATAATGTAAATATGTTATTGCCGACTAAATCCGAGTTATTATAAGAGTAGGTTTCCCAGGAATCGGTTGAGTAATCAAATACAGAAACACCTTTTGCACCACTTTTTGTTTCATCAACCCCAATAAACCCGTTGCAAACCCATATTCTACCATTATCATCTGCTTCAATTTCAGTTACAGGATTTGTACAGATTGTTTCCGTTTTAATTGACACCCATTCATTATCGGTATCTTCAAAAATTATCCCGTCCCCCCAGGAACCAAGATATAATCTGTCATCCATTAATGTGATCTTACTTATTGCTTTATCTGTTACGTTCTGGATATCTGTTATTTCATATGTACCGTCATTTTTGATTTTAACAAGCTCAGTTGTTCCCGCATTCAGAAAGACTTCTTCATTTATGTCCCAATATGCCAGACTGGTCCAGATGTTGTTTTCCTCATCAATATATAAGGGATAAGCTCCATTTTCAATATCCGGTACGGTTGAGGCATAAGGCATTCCAACAGGGAAATCCGGCCAGATAAGAAGTCCATTGTTAACACTTAACGCAACAAGATTATTATTTTCGCTACAGCAGATCAAATCTGTAACATCCTCACCAAGATCTTCAGATCTTAAAGTATGCCAACTGTTTTTAATCAGCATTGAATCAGCATGAACATAATCTATGCTGCTTGATCTTATGCATAATAGATAGTTATCTTCAGTCAATACAATTGATTCAACAATATCTTCAGTCATACCGTTTGAACTGTTAAATATGTTTTCAACGAGAGGAAAAGGATATTCTGATTTGTTCTCATATACTGCAAGCCCTAAGTCTGTTGCTACATATATAAGGTCTTCTGTCATAATCATATCATTTACGTTATTATCAGGGAGTCCATTCTCGTTCTTTAAACTGATAAGGAATTTCCCGTCATTATATCTGAATACTCCATCTTCGTCAGAGCCAAAAAGAATATCTCCGGTTGTTTCAGAATATTCGATTGTATGTATTTTCATAGATTCAAAACCGGATTCTCTTACAAATTTGTTTGTAAGTTCTCCTGTCTTAAGATTATAAACTTCAACACCACCCCATGTTGCAATATATATTTCATCACCAATTTTCTCAAAATCATATATATGAGTTGTGTTTGTATATAAATTCCAACTTCTCACAGCTGTTAGAGAAGAAATAATGCTTAATATTATCAATACTGCTGTTTTGACTTTCATTTATTCTCCATTGTTTGATTTTTCACCATTTTTATCATTAATAATCAGAACTTTTTTTATTTGTCTTAAAATATAATATAGCATCACGGTCAATGCTATAGCCATAAAAAGGAATAGAATCATTACTATTTTCTTTGTTGTAAAGGAAAATCCAAGAGCAATCAGTCCAAACAGAAATGTAATGAAATAAACGATCAGTACAACAGTTTTCTGACTGAAACCAAGCTGAAGCAGTCTATGATGCAAATGATCATCATCTGCTTTGAAAATGTGCTTATTATTCATTACTCGCCTGATCACTGAACTAAGAGTATCAAATATAGGCACAAATAGTGTCAGCAGGGGGATAAGCAGAGTCATTGCCGTAATACCCTTGAACTGACCATTTCCTGCAATAGACAACGACGCCATAACAAAACCAAGAAATAATGCACCGGAATCTCCCATAAAGATTTTTGCAGGATTAAAATTAAATATCAGAAATGCCAGATTCGATGATAAAAGCAATGACGTTAAGACAACCATTAGAAAGTTGTCATACATTAATCCGACAATCAGTAATACAAATGATGCTATTGAAACAATCCCGGATGCCAGTCCATCCATTCCATCAACAAGATTCACTGCATTCATCAGAAACAGATACCAGATCAATGTAACAGGATAAGCGAAATAATGCAGTTGGAATTCAGGTCCAAAAGGATTTGTCAGTTGATCAATTCTTATTCCTTTCCAATAAACAAAACTTACAACAATAATCTGCAAACAAAGCTTAATTGTTGCTTTCAGATCAAATCTATCATCTATCACCCCAATTAATAAAGTAAATGTACCACCAATAATTATAGGTACAACAAAACCATTATAAATATTTTTGTATCTTAGTGTTAAAAAGAATAATCCTAATAAAAAACTCATTCCAAAACATATTCCACCTGATGTTGGGATTGGTTTCAAATGAATTGTGCGTTCATTAGGAATTGCAACCATTCCAAGTTTACCAGCAAACTTAATATAAAAGGATATAAACAAATATGTACTGAGAAATCCCCATACAAAAGAGTAAATCAAGTCAACAAGAAATTTATCCATTAATATAAAGCTCCTTATAAGCTGTAACAAAATCATTCAGATTGAAGTCATTTCTAATTCTTTCCAATGATTTGTCACCAAGAAAATGCAGTGTTTTTTTCTTCCCGGGAATTTGAAGCAATATATGTTCCAACTCTCTCGGATTCATGACATCCACAAGATACCCGTTTTCGCTTGTTACAAGCTCATTATTACCCTTGATATTCGATGCAATAACAGGCAATCCGTAAGACATAGCTTCCAATATTGAAACAGGTAATCCTTCCCATTTTGAATTAAGCAGAAATACATCTGCTTTTCTGTAATACTCACTGACATTCTTTGACCATCCCGGAAGATGGATTCTGTCTGTTAAGCCTGCCTCTGAAACCACTCTTCTACATGATTCGAAAAATTCACCATTACCTATAAAATAAAAATCCAGATCTTCTGATTTCCGGCATACTCTCACTGCAGTTCTAATTGTTGATCTTATGTTTTTCTGTGCAGAAAACCTGCAGACACTTACAACAATGATCTTTTCCCCTTTGCTGCCAGCAGCTTTCTCACCTGGGACATCTATTCCATTGAATATTGTTTTAGAATTTCTTTCACCTACAAGATGTTCAGTCAAAGCCAATTGACGTTCATACTTATTCACAAACACATTCATATCGGCAAATCCTGCTGCTATCTTCTCCAACATCTTGTAAAACATTCTTGTCTCTGGAGACTGATAAGGATGAAAAGGATAACCATGAATCGTATGAATTACTTCTGGTACACCTGCAAGTTTTGCAGCAATTCTGCCTAAAAATCCTGTCTTTGATGAATGAGTATGAACAATATCAAAGTTATTTTCTTTTATAAATCGGTAAATTCTGTAAAACACTCTGAAATCACCCAGATTAAGATTCCTTTTAAGAAGCCCTTCAACATGCACATTTACTCCCAGTTTCTTTGCTTCGGTAATCAACGAATCGCTTCTTCCATCAGGTTGGGGCGCACACAGCAGCCACATCTCGAAATCATCTCTGAGATTTTCAAAAATCTGTAGACTTATTTTCTGTACTCCGGAAAGAATTGGGAGTAATTGTATATGAAGTACCTTCTTTTTCATCCACCGTCTCTTAAATGCTCTACCAATTTTTTAACCTGATTCTCTCTGGAATATTCTGAATTAACCTTACGTGTTTTCACTGCTCTGCTATTGTTCTTAAACAACATAATAAGGTGATTTCTTATTGATTGCACATCCTCCATCGGACATATATGATCGTAATTCTCTGATTTCAAAAGTATTTCAGCGTCTCCTTTTTCGGGAACCATTGCAAATATTTCATTTCCTGTTCTTAAATACTCGAATATCTTACCTGTAAGTACATTCTTTCCACTTGCTGTTGCAATAAACAGCAGTAAGACATCAGAGTTCTGCATAATATCAACTGCCTTTTCATGAGTTACCTGAGGAACAATATCGACAAATCCTTCCAGCTCAGGACAATCAAGCATTTTTTGCCATTCAATATGATAATTACCAACAAACCGGAAAAGCACATTATCCGGCAGCATGTTCTCTGTTTTCAGTTCCTTTAATACATTAACCAGAAACTCAGGACTTCTGTTACCATAAAAATTGCCTACATAACTGAAAACGAGTTTACCTTCTTCTTTCTCTTTTAGTTCTGAGAAATCCTCGTCATCCCATCCATTATACATTACAAGCATTTTTTTTCTGAGATGTTCCCCGAATTTCCCAATCAATTCTTCTTTCATTGTTTCAGAAACGGTAGTTACTATTTTCGCTCTACTGAGTATTTTTTGTTCGAAATTTTCAGATATTCTCTGGTGTAACTTTGTGGCATAGAAAAGATATCTGTTTAAAGTCCAGTGGTCTCTATAATCAATAACTAAAGGTTTCCCGGAAATTATACTGACAATATATGCTGCCACTCCACTTGTATATGGACCAATTGTAGCCATTACGTAATCATACTTTTTTGCAAGAACAGCTTTGAACGCAGAAACCAGAGCAAATGGAAGCCAGAGTATCTTCTCATCGACAGGAAATATTGCCCTGATCAGTTTCTTTTTAGTTTCACTGGTCTTGAAGTAAATTTCATCAGTCTTCTGCTTACTGAACTTCTTCAAGATATAAAGTATCCCCATTGGATCAGCGGTAAAAGTTCTTATAACAGATTCTGCCCTGCACTCTTTTGTCATGTTCTCGTCGTATGAATGAAACTGGATATTCCTGACAGATACAACATCAGTATCAATGTTTGATCTTTTCAGATATTTTACCATTTTACATGGACGCTGCACTCCGGGACCTCCCAATGGAGGGAAGAAATAAGCAAAAAGAAGCATTTTTTTTCTATCTCTCAGTTTTACAGCTTCATGCAATTCTTCAATCTGTGATTCCCAGGTGTATTTCTTTTTGTAGAGCTCAGCAGCTTTCTCACAAAGAACTTTATATTCTGATTCTTTATCTGCGATTCCCATACATCGAAGCATAACATCTGCAAATGCATCAGCAGAATATTCCGAAGAAATTCCTGTTCCGGTCTTAATAATTCTGCGTTTCATAATAGGATATTCATTAACAAGAACAGGAATTCCTGCTTCCATATATTCAAGCACTTTCAAGCTCAGAGTCAGCCTGTACCGTCTGATATCCGGATTCGTCATCATTACGCCAAATTTTGATTGCTCCAGATAATGAAATACCCGTTCATGCGGAATGATTCCAAAATAAAGCAAATTTTTCGTTAATCCGTTTTCCTCTAAAAATTCATGGAAATATTTCTTCACATCCTCATTGATAAATTTACCCATAAAAAGAAATTTAAAATCTATGTTCTGTTTTTTGAGCTTCCTGCAAGCTTCAAGTATGAGTTTCAGTCCTCTGTCATAAGATATTCCACCTGCATATATGAAATCGTATTTCTTTTTTACGATACCCGTTTTTCGTTCTTTTATTCCTGCAACAGGATTATTTGCACATATATGTACATTATCCCCGGCTTCAGCCAGTCTTGCCCCGAGATACTCATTTACTGTAATGCTTGCATCTGTATATCTCAGAAGAAAATTTTCCAGAGTATAGTAAAACCGATATGCCAGATTTCTGATGATAGGATTCTTAAAACGTTCTGAAAAAGCCATTGCGAAAAATTCATGGCAATCATAAACAAGCCTGCAATTGAGTTTACGTTTTAGTTTAATCCCAACAATAAGAGTTATAGGCTCAACGCAAATAACTACTTCAGGGTTATAATCCTTCACTTTATAATAAAATGAACGTAGCTGAACACACTTTCGTTTGTCCTTAATCTGCTCAAAAGATGGATTACTCATTATTGTCTGAGGTGACGGAAATGTATTAAAAATTCTTACCTGATGTTTTTCGGACAAAGAAAGAGCTATTTTATGATAAACTCGTGTATCAAGCGGGATATGACTGTTTGTAATGATCGCAATTTTCACTTATTCTCCCGTCTGATCCTGTTCCTTCAATTCTCTGTATACATCCTGAAGTGATCTTTTAAGAATAATTCTCGCTGTGCTGTCTTTCTTAAGATTGAGTAATGTAATGACTCTATCTCGAACTTTTGATTCGACATCTCTTACTTCTATAATCTCCACATTTCCAAAAATCTGGAGGGAGAATTGAGAAATACTCTCAGTAAAATGTACAATCACTTCTTCCGGATATTCAATTATCTCAACACCTGCCCTTTTTTTCCACCATTTCGCCAATCCCATAAGTGTATACTGAAAAGCATTTTGCTGTGAAATATATTCTATTATATATGTATATAATTTCTTACCATATGGAATGTCTGTAAAATTTGAAATATTAAATGCAAGATTCAGCATACCGTTTGTTTTTTCCACATTGCTGAACAATCTTTTCACAATTTCCTTTGCCCTTTCAAATGAAACACATTTATAAGGAGAAATCTTCAGAACCTCATCATTAAACATTACCGGCATTTCCAGATAATTATAATGTTTACTGAGTCTTGAACTCGGTGAAAAATGTTTATATGGGAATGCTATACCATTTGAAAAACCACTTGTTTCCCGATTAGATATTGATGAATCATATACAACTTTCAGTTTCTGATGAAACTCCGGAGTATGGTCTGCGGAAAACCTGTAGTTGTTCTGCCTCACTCCAGTCTCCATAAGATTGAATGATTCCATTAGCTTATACTTCTGGTTGTCGAGAATATCATTCTTGTAAGAAAGATAAGATCCAAGAAGTGAAATCTCCTTATTACTCTTCTTCAGAATATCTGCTGTTTTCAGGATATCCGGATCATCCAGACTATAATCAGCATCTTCCCTTGCTTTTGTTTCAGTACAGAAGAAAAATGTACTTTTTATTTTGTATGTTTCTTCAAGTTTCAGAATAAAATCAAAATTCCAGTATGGCTCAAAATTAGTTACAATATACTTAATCTTCTCTACAAAGTTCTTTGCCAGTATTTTCCATTTAAATGTAAAAAACAGAAAGAAATCTGTAAAAAACGAATTGAATAACTGAAGATACGACCACTTCTGTAATCGGAGGACATTATGAGATACTGAAACAGCATATTTCTCTGCATTAGGCCAATATGATTTCTTCACAAGATACTTTCCTGAATTTTCTGCTGATTCCGAGAAGAAAAGATCAATTACATTTAACAGCTCGTTAATGTATGGAATTCCTGTATAATTATGGAATGGGTTATCTGTATCTTTAAAATGCTGAACATTATTTCTGTCTTTATAATAATCCTTATGATCAAGCATGTGATAAAAGATGTTTCCTAATATATCAAAATGAAAATACCCGAGATAAGTCCTCTCATCTTTTCTGAATGAAATAGGATTTTTTATATCCTTTTCAGATATAATTGGTATGTTTTTATTGAATTTTACTTCTTTAATGTAATCTGAGAACTTTCTTGCAGGAATCAACTGTGATTGATACAGGTACTCATAAAATGGAGAATAGAAAGTTATTCTATCTCGTGAGACATATTGAATTTCTTCCTGTGTAGGTTCTATTAAACTGTATAGAAAAAGTATATCACCGTCATCAAGTTCACTCATCTTGCGTATGAATCTGTAATTATAACCAAGAGTACTGAATACAAAATCACAGACATACTTAATCTTATTGCTGAAACGCTCCAGTTTATAATCTAAAAATATTGCTATCATTTTTGATCCTCTGTACAAAGGCTACAAGTTCTGGTAATTTTGTCCAATTAAACTCATAATAAGATTTGAGTACACCTCCAAATCCTTTTTTAAATGATGCAAAACTCTCAATATTAGCCCCATGAAAATTGTAGAACCTGAAAGCCTTTTTTGATTCTTCAATCATAAGATGAGTCAGAAGTATAGAAAAACCCTTTTCCAGATACTCAGGATCTGTATAGCCTTTCCACGCATATACTGTTTCCTGTTTGTAATCATTAATCACAATCTTTGTGCCCGTTACATTCGAGCCATCGTAGAAGACCCATTGAGTCATATTACCATTCTCCAACTGATCCTCAATAAATCCGCGTTCCTGTTCTCTATTACCCAAAGGACTGCTGTTCTTTCGTCCAAAAGTTTTATCTTCAAGCTTATAGAACAATTCCAGATTTTTCTCTTTCACTGTCTGTATATCATATTCCCTGATGAGCTTTCTGCATTTTTTACGTTTGGATTTACTGTAGTTGTCAAAAGTATTGCTCTCAAGATCAAGTAAAAATGTATTCCTTTCTATCGTATACTTAGATGTTCCCCATTCTTTATCAGATTGTGATACAATAAAAGCAAATTTACCGGAGAAGAACCTTTTTTTTAGAAACAAGCACAACCTGTCGATTCCATCTTTTGATAAACTTGAGTCGGGGGATACATAGGCTGTATACGGAAGATACAATGGCATAATTATCTGTTTAAGTGAGAATTTCTTTCTACTGAAAAGGGGTATTATAAAGCTTTTGTCTTTTTCATTTATACTGAGTACACATATATTATAACCGAAATTCTCCCGAATTGATTTCAACCATTCTGTATCGGTAAACACACTATTACTATTGGCTAAATCTGATAAATCAGTTAATTCAATATCTGTCATTCAAACTCTACTCTTCCTCACTCTCGTATTGATGCAGTTTATTTCTGAGTGTCCGTGTAGTAATACCGAGAATTTTTGCAGCTTCAGTCCTGTTGTTTCCTGTTTTTTCGAGAGTATCAAAAATCATCTGTTTTTCCATTTCAGCAATAGTCATTACACTGCTTTCTGTTCTAACAGGTTTTTGAATAATCTCTTCTTTTTCTGATCCGGAATCCACAGTTCTGTTCTTGAATAAATATCCAAGAAACTGAAAAGATTCTGTTGTCAAAACATCCTGAGGATTTGTTATCACAGCTCGTTCTACAGCATTCTGCAGTTCTCTTATATTTCCAGGCCAATCATACTCTACAAGCAGCTGCATAGCAGAGTCTGAGATTACTTTCTTTGGAGTTCCCAGATTGAAACAGATTTTTTTAACGAAGCTTTCAGCAATAAGAGGAATATCATCTTTACGCTTTCTTAGCGGAGGTAAATGAACCGGAATAATATTCAACCTGAAGAACAAGTCTTCTCTGAATTTTCCTTCTTCTACGTACCTTGAAAGCTCTCTGTTTGAAGTTGCAACAATTCTTACATCTATTTTCTGAGGAGTTTCGCTCCCTATCCTTACAATTTCCTTTTCCTGAATAACCCTGAGAAGTTTTGCCTGTAGATCAAGATTCATTTCACTGATCTCATCAAGAAGGATTGATCCCTTGTCAGCCATCTCAAACTTACCACGAGTTCTCTTAATAGCTCCGGTAAAAGCTCCTTTCTCAAAACCAAAAAGTTCACTTTCTATCAGGTTTTCCGGGAGTGCTGCACAGTTTATTTTAACAAAGTTATTCTCATTTCTACTACTGAGACCATGAATTGCTTCTGCAATGAGCTCTTTACCGGTACCACTTTCCCCTGTAATAAGAACAGTAGAATTAGTCCTGGCAACCATCTTCACAACATCCATAATATCGGAAATAGCTTTGCTTTTCCCGATAATCTTCGGGAAACCGGTCTGATCCTGAATCTGTTTACTGAGCTTTTTGTTCTTTGCAATAAGCTCCTGACGCTCAAAAATATGTTTTACAATCATTTCCAGTTCTTCAAGAGCTACAGGTTTAGTTATATATTCGTAAGCCCCGTATGCCATAGCTTTGGATGCACTTTCACCACCACCATAAGCAGTAATAAGAACACTGTCAGTTGCAGGTGAATTCTCTGTCGCAAATTTAATTACATCTAATCCACTTTTACCAGGCATTTTCAAATCTGTAAAAATCAGGTCATATTCTTTTTCTTTTATTCTGGCTATCGCCTCTTCTCCATTAACAGCAACGTCTATATTGCACTGAGAGTACTCTGCTGAGGTCTCAAAATAGCTGCTTATAAAACTCCTGATTAATGGTTCATCATCAACAATTAATATTTTCTTCTTCATAAGTCTCGTTTAAGGGTAATGTTATTGTAAAGGTTGTTCCGACTTCTGGTTGAGATTTCACAGAGATATCTCCTCTGTGCAGCTGGACAATTTTCTGACAAATCGCCAATCCAAGCCCATTACCGGATTCCTTTGTTGTGAAAAAAGGATTAAACAATTTCTTTATATTTTCTTCGGATATACCGATTCCATTATCTGTTATGTCAATTTCGACTGTACTGAACAGCCTTAGCAATTCTTCTTTTTCTTCGTCTTCAAGAAGATCACTGAACTTCTCCGGTTCATTTGCATTAAGTGTTATTGATACCTTTCCACCTTCCTCAACTGCATCATACGCATTTTTAAGAATATTCATCAAAATCTGCTGGAAAAGATGGACATCCAGAAATACATGTATTTCAGATTCAGAAACATCTTCTATAATGTCAATATTCTTCCCTGAATCACTTACACTCATCCTGAATAATTCAATTGTTTTATCCAGAACATCAGTTAATTTTACTTTCTGTACATTCAGTTTCTGTGGTCGGGTAAAAGTCAACAAATTATTAACAATATTGTTAAGTCTATCTACTCCGGTAATTATCGGCTCTACCAGTTTTTTACGGGAATCTCCTTCTTCAATCTGTCTGTTCAGCAATCCGGCAAATCCACCAATACCACCCAGAGGATTTCTTATTTCATGAGCTACACTCGCAGCCATTTCTCCAAGAGCAGCAAGAGTTTCAATATGGTTTATTCTGGATTGAAGTTTTCTGAGTTCGGATACATCATTAATTGCTTCCACAATACCAAGAGGAGTCCCTGTTTTATCCTTAACAATTGCAGTACTGAACTCTATATCTTTTCTTTTATCATCAACAACTACAATTCTATGCTGATGGAATATTTCTTTGCTGGTAGTCAGAGTATACAAAGCGGTTTTATTTCTTATATTCTGCTCAGGGAAAATTTCCTTGTAATTACTTCCGACAACATCTTCTTTACGCAGGTTAGTTATATCTTCAGCAGCTTTGTTGAATATTGTGATAATTCCGGTATTATCCAGAACAATTACTCCGGTATGTATACTTTCAAGAATACCATTTAGGAAAGTTTTTATTGTATCGCTTTCTGCAATTTTCAGTTCAAGTTCATTATTTTTATGTTCGAGCTGAGTAGAGAGATTTTCTATTTTCATCTGAAGCATGGCATATGTAGCTTCAAATTTCTCTATTATTGAGTTAAAATCCTTAAATGCCGATGTTAATTCACGAATATCTTGCTTTGACATGTTATCCTTTCAGAAATTCGTTTTTCTTCTGTTTATATTCCTTCTCTGTTAAAATACCTTCTGCCAGAAGTTGATCAAGCTTTCTAAGCTTCTCTCTTAACCGTAATGTCTGAGTATTCAGAGTATTATCGCTGTATTTCTGTGAAGCTGTTGACATATCACTGCGAGACTGGTTTTCTGTTCTGGCTTTAACTTCAAAAAGACCTGAATTATAATTTTTATTTTCTTCTAATGCCTTTTCTGGTAAATCAGCACGATCATCAAGTCTGCTTTCGAGTTCCTTGATTCGGGATTTAAGCTTCATATTCTCATAAGAAACATCATTTTCATACATCTTTGCTCTTATTATTTTATCTATTTCCTCAAGCTTAAAAGGTTTTATTATATACTCGGAAGCCCCTGATTTCAGTGCATTAACAGCTGTTTCAAGACTTGGATATCCGGTAATAATGATAACATTAACAGAAGGTTTGTGTTTCTTAATCTGTTTTGTCAGTTCTATACCGTTCATACCTTCCATTTTAACATCAACAAGAGCAAATTGAATATCTTCTTTACGGATAATATCCAACCCCTGTTCGCCATTGGAAGCAATAAATGTTTTGTAACCGTTTCTGGAAAGGAAGTCTACAAGCACATCCCTTATAAGTGCCTCATCATCAACAACTATAATGTTAGGTTTCACAGGCACCTCTATTCATCATACTTGATATCTATTGAAAATTTTTCACCACACCCGCATTCAACATTAATTGATGTAATAATCCCGTGCTTATCTCTTACTTCTGTAATCACAGGACTTTTTTTTGACATTTTTTCTATAGCTTTTTCCGGATTGATTTCTTTCGCCTTTTCTGCGATTTCAGATTTCTTTATAATTTTTGGACACTTATTGTGTTTTGTTACACTTACACCATTATCAACAACTTTGTAATTCTTTATTATTCTGGTGCTCATAACAACTAATTATAACGTTTTAAATATTTTTAAAATAGATTGTCTGAGTGAATTCAATGAGAAAGGTTTAAGAAGATAACCATCTGCTTTGGTAGAAAGACTTTCTTCCTGCGCTTTGGATGGCTGATAACCTGTCATCAGAATGACAGGAAGATCCGGCATGTATGTTTTTATAGCTTTGAGAAGCTTCAGCCCATTCATCTTGGGCATTCTTATATCACTGATGATTAAATGAAACTTAGTCTTGGAGCATGCAATAATAGCCTCTTCTCCATTGGAGGCCTCTACGACATTATATCCAAGCGTTTGTAAAAACTCTGAGATTATCTCTCGGATGTTTTCTTCATCATCGACAACTAATATATTTTTTGTCATATATTATTTCCTCTGCAATTTACCACAATAACTTTAATTTTGATACGTACAATATATTGTCAACAAATTAATTCAATCTATGAGAACAATTTGTCAATTTCGTTCTGTGAAGTACTCTCTTTCTTCTGTTTTTTATCGTCTGATTTATCATCAAACAGACTGTTAATCTCATCATCGCCAAGTTTATCATCACTTTTTGATGGTGAGGTGTCAAACAATTTGTTTATTTCATCATCATCAATAACGTTATTATAGTCTCCATGGTGCTCGATAGATTCCAGAGTCTGAGTCCCTTCAGGTGTTTCAACCTTATCTTCAGGGATTTCGGAATTAGTATCCCCGGTATCAAACAAGTTATCTATTGCATCCTGTATATTACCTTTATCGTTAAAAGATGCATCAGCATTAAAAGATTTATCATCAATTGTCTTTTGTACGAATTTTTCGGTATCATTATCAGAGTCAAAATTCTTCAGCATGTCAGAAACGTAAATCAACGTACCTTCTGTATCAGCAAGAAGCGCGTATGCTCCGGCAATCTGCTGGGCAGTAATATCCTGAAATTGCAGATAATCCATTATTGTGAAAGCGGAATCCTGATTTGCATATATATTCTCTTTAAGTTCACTAAATTGTTTAGCTGCATCTGCACCAGCATCGTTTTTAACAGAGTCTTCGATTTTCTCGACGAGTTCAATAATTTTCATTTGATCATCATCTAACTTTTCTGCAACGTCCAGAATTTTGTTGGTGGCTTCCTCGGTTGTTGATGTTACTTTCTGTAATTGTACACCTGTCTTCTTTATCAGACCATCTACACTTTTCTTGAGTTCACATCTACTTGAGTGAATGGATTTTATAACTGACTGTATAAGATTATACCCTTCCATTAAAGTATCAGGAATTTCCTCAAGCTTTGTCTTTATTTGTTCTACCTTTTCCCTGACAACATTTGCATGTTCTTCTGTCATTTCCTTATCAAGTATATGATTAAGAACTTCATAAACTTCGTTCATATACTCATTTATCTTGAGCATTGTTGGAAGAATACCTTTCGGTGTTGATTTTTGATCACTCATTGCACCATCCTTATATCAAATTCAATTTTTTTAGAATTGAATCAATTTTTTCTTTCATAGTATCCGGTGTAAATGGTTTCACAATATAGTTGTTAACACCAGATTTCATTGCTTCAATAATATCGTCTTTGACACTCCTGGTAGTGATCATCAAAATAGGAATATTCTTGAACTCCTGTGAACTGCGCATTGTTTGCACAAATGTTAAACCATCCATTACCGGCATGTTCCAGTCAGTTACAACAAAATTAATTCCAGGTATGGTTCTTAGCTTATCTAACGCTGTTTGACCATTGTCTGCTTCCTCAATATCCCTGTAGCCCAGTCGTTTCAACGTGTTTGTTACAATTCTACGCATTGTAGGCGAATCATCCACAATCAAGAACTTCAATATATTCATGTATCCTCCATCAGATATTTCCGACTATAATAAACTTTCCAGAAACAAATTTATCTTTCGCAATTCCTGCTTGAATTCATCAAGATATTCATCATCAAAATAACGTTCTTCCTGTAATCTCGAATTATTATTAATAACTTCCCAGCATTTGCATTCAGAAATAGTTTCTTTAGTTATAATAATATCATTTCCTGTTTCAAGCAAGTTTGCAATCATATTTCCTAACTTTACATTGGAAACAAGCACATTTTCTTCAGAATCTCCATGATGTGAAAAAATGCAGTTTACTATAGATTTTGGAAAATTCCATTTCTCTGCAAGAAATCCTCCAATCTCCATGTGACTGGTTCCATACAGGAGATATTCTGCTTCATATATACTGAATTTGTGATTAACTACTGCGTCAATTACCTTAATAGTATAATCAGGTATAATCATTCCAGCAACAAGTTTACCGACATCATGCATCAATCCGGCAGTAAATTCTTCTCCATGAGATTCTATCTTGAAATCTTTGTAAATCTTCTCAGAAAAAAAAGCAACCGTTACAGAATGTTTCCAAAAAGATTTAAAATCGAATTCATTATTGTCAAGTAATTCATTGGATAAGTTCATTAAAGCTACAGAAGAAATCATTTTTCTAAGTTCATCGAACCCAAGTATTACTACTGCAAGTTTCACCGTATCAACTATGTTTCTCATTCCATAATATGCTGAATTCACTACTTTAAGAATTTTGGCTGTCAATGCAGGATCAGTCTGTATCAGTTCCTCAATGTGCTGTGCATCAGTAGTTTTGTCCGAAAGAAGCTTCATCAGACTGGAAGCTACAGGCTGTAATGTTGGCAAATCCTCCAGTTCTAAAACTTTTTCGTTTAGATTAAATGCTTCCGGCATTTGTACCACCAGTTTCTTGTATTAAGTTAACAGTATATTACTATAGATTACACATTTTTTATTTCTTACCAAATTATTTTTACACTTATAAATATTATTTCACATCAAATCCATCAATCCGACCATTTACAATCTTTTACACAGCGAAAACCAAGTATTGAAGATCTGCTCCCGGGAGCACTGAAACTTCTTGTATAGATTGAAACATCATAAATGCCAAATGCCCAGCAACCACCACGTATTACTTTTCTGTTTCCTATTGATGGTCCTTGAGGCTGCTTCTTTATACTATAGGTATAGTAGATATCGTCATACCAGTCTTCGCACCACTCAAACACATTTCCTCCCATGTCATAAATCCCCAGTTCATTGGGTGCAAAACTACCAACCGGAGCTGTATATCTCCAGTTATCCTTGGAATAAACACCTTTGATATTACAGTTATTCCTGACTTTACTGCTGTCCCCAAATGCAGAATACTCTAACTCATCCATTCCAAGCTCGCGATATGCATATTCCCACTCAGCTTCTGTTGGAAGCCTTTTCCCTATCCACTTTGCATAAGCATTAGCTTCTTTCCAGCTCACGTTTATCATCGGATGATTTTCCTGAATCCAACCCGGAAGCTCCGGCATTCTGTTACCTGTAATCTCACAGAACTGTCTGTATTCTTTGACCATAACCTCATATTTATCTATATAAAAAGGCTCCAGTTCTACAAGATGCTCAGGATGTGTATCACGACTGAACTTTTCATTATCTGTTCCCATTCTGAACTGTCCTCCGGGAACATAAGCCATTCCATCAAAAATGTCATTTTCTTTGAATTCACCCTTCTTCATTTCAACATGAATATCAACATCTGATCCAAGTTCGAATTTCACTTTTTCCAATGCTTTTCTATATCCTGATTTGCTAAGAACTACTGCTGCTTTTCTGTATTCATTTCGAATTACACGTACCGGCGTTCTACCTTCATATTGCCCGTCAACATATACAAGAGCACCTGATGGTTCAGAAGAAATGAAAAGCACTGACTGCACAGATGCAAGATTAATATTGGTCGTTGACCTTTCACCCTTTTTAAGATCTATTACTCTTCTTACAGTATTATAACCATCCTTTTCTATGCGCATCATATATCGGTCTTCAGTTAACTCAATATTCAATGGCTCTATGGGTTTTGTTCTACCTGAGAATTTATCGTTTATATATACTTTTGCATCCGGAGGTACAGTATTTATTACAAGTTCGGCATAATCTACCAGATCAAAAGAATCCTTCTTTCTCAGTTCATTTACCCGATTCAACTTCTCTTTATCTACAAGTACAACCTCATCTCCTTCACTGACAAAATCTCCCTGAATCAATTTTGCCCGGGCAAGATCTCCGGAGATAACTTCAACAACAATCATCTCCCCTATTTTCCTGCTGTCATAACCAATAATTCTCAATGTTCGTGGATCAAATACTTTTTCACCTTTTCGGTATACATATAAAATGTTATTATTCAGAATTCCATGCTTCATCCCCAGATTGACAATAAACTCAGGATTCTTATCTCTTACTATCACTCCTTTAATATCAAAGTTATCTGCAAGCCGGTAAACAGCAGTTCTGATATTCTTAAGCAGCGATTTGTAGTCGGGCAGACTTGTGACAGACTGAGGATACAGAGTCTCACCGGTTGTTACAACAGTCAATTTAAGATAAATATATGCCGTGTTTTCTTTGATGTATATTGTTGGAAATAGTATATAATCTGCATTAAGGAGCTGACCAAGTCTGAAAATATTCGTCTGTTCAGTGAAATCTTCGAGAGAAAGCTGCTGCTCCCTGAGTATAGCATCAAGATTTTTCCTGTCGATAATACTGAATTTTTTTGTCTCAGAAATTGTCTTTGTGATATCTTCAAAAAGAAGCTGGCTTGTGTTGTCATCAATCTTATCTGACACAACATCGAAAATAACTATATTCGGCATGGCTGCGTAAATATGCGTGCTCAGCAGTAAAGCTGTTATGATATAGATTAGCTTGTTTAGTTTCATGTTTAAAAAGTGATAATGATTTTGAAAAAGTCAAATTTAAAATGAAGATTGTTATATAATAAAGAAAGGCTACCGAATTTCGATAACCTTATGAGTTCATTTATTACAATATTATTTTTCCTGTTTTTACGTGTCTTTCGTGGTTTATAAGGAATTTATTTCAACATTATCATTTTGTTTATTAACGATGACTTTTCTGTTTTGACCTTATAGAAATATACTCCGGAACCAACCGGCTTATTGTTTTCGTCTGTTCCATTCCATTTTATGGTGTGATGTCCGCTTTCTTTGTATGCATTAACTAATTGTTTTACTTTTTGTCCTTTTATGTTAAATACTTCAATACAAATATTACTTTCTTCCGGGAGACTGTATTCTATGGTTGTAACAGGATTGAATGGATTAGGGTAATTACTTAACTCAAGTTCTGTATACGGGTTGACATCATTATCGATTGGTGTCTCTCTTATAAAATTCAGCAGCCTGAGTTCAAGATTCTCATCAACTTCTCTTCTTGCTTCTGCCAGATCATTTAAACCATCATTATTTATATCTCCTAAGTTACCATAGTAAACATAAGAGCCATTAAATGATGACGGTGGTAATATCAAATCAGGATTACTCGTCCAGTCCATATTGCAATGTATAGTATAATATTCATTATAAGGTGCTGATTCTCTGCAAAAAACAATATCATCAATACCATTAGAATCAATATCCTCAAATGTTATTGATGTTAAATCAGATCCATCATTGTTCAGGTGTTGGAAAAAAGTAAAATCCATATTCAGGTTATCTGAGCCATAAATACAGAACAAAGAATCTTCATTCCCTCTTGTAATAAGAATATCCATTTTACCATCATTATTTAAATCTTTGTCTACAGAAATACAATTTGTAAGAAACTGATCAGCATATGGAGAAACTATTGTCGTGTCAGGAATACTGGCTATATTGACCCCACCTCTGTAAACATCATATACCGGATTAAAATGAAATCCTGTACTATTCTGAGTTTGTATATAACGTGACAGTATTATTTCAGGATATCCGTCTCCGGTTAAGTCTCCTATTGCTCTAACCCGACCATATTTGGAGTTAATATTTCCCTGTTTGCTCCAGTCACAAATTGTGTCAGGATTATCCGAACCCAGAAAAACGGAAATCTGACCTGAATAACTATCTCCTGCCATTCCTGAATAAACTATTAAGTCATCATAGCCATCTACATTAATATCTTCAAAAGATAAATCATATCCGAACTCATTTTCTCCAATAAGACTTGAATAATCGTTACCGTTCAGAGTCAAATCAGGTATTGTATCCATTGCAGCTCCACCGAAATATACCTGAACTCTACCATTCATAATACCATTTATTGGAAAGTCACTATCGGCAACAACCAGATCATTTGCTCCATCTCCGTTAATATCTCCACTTAAACTAATACTGTTATAGGTCGTACTTGTATCAAATGAAAAAACAGGAGTAAAGTCAAAATTATCCCCTCCGAGATAAACACTAATAATAGGAGCTAAACCAAAATATGTCTGCCTACCTCTTAGTATTATAAGATCGGGAGTTGAGTCTCCATTTATGTCTCCATGAGTGACGTTAAAAAGACCATAAAGGTCATCTGTTGTAATAGAAGTCAAAACGTTAATTGTATTTTCTGCATAACATAAAAAACATAGGCATGCTAAAAAAATTAGAAATGTGTATCTAAGCATAATTCCTCACTATTTTAGTAATAGACATTTGTTGGTTTTTATTGTTTTGCCGTTTGCAATAAGATTATATAATATATTCCTGAACCTAAATTCATTATCTTCTAAGTCTGAGTTTTCTATTACATTGTAGTTGTTGTCATTTATATTGATTTCGAAGTTAGTTTGATTAAATTGTACATTATAAGAAAACAATTGAATAACGCTTAAAAGCATTAAACAAAACACTAATTTACTTTTCATTTCTCACTCCTTGTCCCTACAAGCAATGTATGAACTTTTATATGCACCATGCAACTCAGAGTGTCAAGTTTTTTTATGAATTAATGTTTATTTTTTATTTATCATATGAACTTTTTATCTTGTCAAAATACACACTCAGTTTATAATAAACGCAAAAAAAAGGAGTTAAACCATGGATGAAAATTTAAAGAAAGTACATCAGCATTTTGCAGCTACATGTTTTAATAAAACCTGGGAATATCTCGATATGACGGAAAGAACAGCAGACGATGATTTGCAGATGATTCATCTGGCTCATGCCTCCAGATGGCACTGGGGACAGATTGGCGAACCTTTGCAATGGGCACGCGGTGAATGGCAAATTTCCAGAGTATACTCCTCTGCCAATAAACCGGAACCTTCCTTATTTCACGCTAACAAGAGCCTTAGATACTGCACGGAACATAATCTGGGGGCATTCGATACAGCCTTTGCTTACGAAGCTGTAGCCAGAGCCTATTACATTGCAGGAAATATGGAGAAAGCTCAGGAATTTGTTAAACTGGCAAAAAAACATGCTGAAAAAATTGAAAAGGAAGACGATAAAAACTATCTCCTTGGAGATCTCGAGAGCATAAAATAGTTTATATAGAAAAGAGGAATCAGTTTAAACCGATTCCTCTTGTTTATTGTACTTTTAAAATACTCAATTTTGCATGTGCTCTTTCAGGAATTTTCCCGTAAAGGACTTTCTTTTCTTTATCAGTTCTTCCGGAGTGCCTTCAGCAATGATTGTTCCTCCGTCAAGACCACCTTCAGGTCCAATATCAATGATATAATCAGCACACTTGATAACATCCAGATTATGTTCTATCACAACAATAGTATTCCCCATATCAACAAGCTTCTGCAAAACACTAAGCAGTTTTTTAATATCATCAAAATGCAGCCCTGTTGTAGGTTCATCCAGAATATAAAGTGTCTGCCCCGTACTTACTTTACTCAATTCTCTTGCGAGTTTTATCCGCTGAGCTTCCCCTCCTGATAATGTAGGAGAAGGTTGACCAACTTTAATGTATTCAAGACCAACATCTTTCAAAGTCTGTAGTTTATCTTTTATCTTCGGAACATTCTCAAAGACTTCTAAAGCTTCCTGAACGTCCATATCAAGAACATCTGCAATACTCTTGCCTTTATACTTAACTGCCAGAGTTTCCGAATTATAGCGTTTACCCTTACAATCCTCGCAGGTTACGAAAATGTCAGCCAGAAAGTGCATTTCTATCTTTCTTACACCTGCACCCTGACAGCTCTCGCATCGGCCACCTTTCACATTGAAGGAAAATCTACCGGGTTTGTAACCTCTGATTTTCGCTGCCGGGACCTGAGAAAACAGATTTCTTATTGGATCAAAAAGCTTTATGTATGTCGCCGGATTAGATCTTGGTGTTCTACCAATAGGCTGTTGGTCAATATTGATAATCTTATCGAAATAATCGAAACCGATAATTTTATCGTGATCACCCTGTTTAAGATTAGCTCTGTTAAGTTTATTAGCCATGGCAGGATATAGAATCTGGTTAATCAGAGAACTTTTCCCTGAACCGGATACACCTGTAACACAAGTAAGAACCCCCACAGGAATTTTGACATCTATGTTCTTCAGATTGTTTTGTTTTGCCCCTTTTATATGTATGTACTTTCTGCCTTTCTTTCGTCTTACAGATGGTGTTTCAATTGTTAACTCTCCGGAGAGATACTTACCGGTAAGAGATTTCTCTATCTTCATTACTTCATTGATATGTCCCTGAGCAACGATTTCTCCACCGAGAACACCGGCTCGAGGACCAAAGTCAACAATTTGATCAGCAGTTCTGATCATTTCCTCGTCGTGCTCTACAACTATTATCGTATTCCCGAGATCACGCAGTTTTATCAGCATATTTATCAGTCTGTTATTATCTCTCTGATGTAACCCGATACTTGGTTCATCCAATATATACATAACGCCAACCAGACTGGAGCCTATCTGACTTGCAAGCCTGATTCTCTGCGACTCACCACCGGAAAGCGTGGGAGATCGTCTATTAAGTGACAAGTAGTGTAGACCAACATTTATCAGAAAACTCAGCCTGTTTCTTATTTCTTTAAGAACCTCTGCAGCAATAATTTTTGCATTACCATCAAGTTCAATATTCGTGAAGAATTCGTGTGCTTTTCCAACAGATAAGCATGTGATCTGATCAATACTCTGTCCTCCGACCAGTACAGCCAGACTTTCTTTTCTAAGTTTTTTACCATGGCAATCAGGACATTCACTATCTGAGATAAACTGAGTATAATAACGCTTCATACCTTCAGAAGTTGTTTCTCTGAGTCTTCTCTGCAGAGTTGGAATCAGACCTTCATAGTTTGCCATCCATTCGCCATGCCCACTTGTTCCCTGCCATTTCATTTTAAACTTCTTGCCCTTGGAACCATACATTATCACATCTCTTGCCATTTCAGACAGGTTCTTCCAGGGAGTATCCAGCGAAAACTGGAATTCTTTGGCAACTGACTTTAATATCTTGAGACGCCAGCTTGATTTCTTGTCTGCAAGTTTTCCCCAGTGTAAGACAGCACCTTCCATAATGGAAAGCTCATGATCAGGAATTATCAAGTCGGGATCGAATTCCATCTTTGTTCCCAGGCCATTACAGGTTTTACACATACCTATAGGACTATTAAAGGAGAAATGCTGGGGGGTGAGTTCAGGAAAACTGATACCACAATCATTACAGCTATTTGCTTCTGACAAAGTTTCCTGTGTTTTCTCATCAACATAATCAACTTTCACGACACCATCTGTTACTTTGAGGGCTGTCTCGACAGAATCTGTCAACCGTGAGCGAATTCCGTCCTTTATCACAATTCTATCTACAACAATATCAATTGAATGTTTACTTTTCTTATCAAGGACAATTTCCTCACTTAAATCCCGCATCGTTCCGTTGATAACTACACGGGCAAATCCTTCCCGACGGGCTTCTTCCAGCTCATCTTTGTGTTCTCCTTTTCTATTCTGCACAATAGGAGCAAGTATCTGCAATCGAGTTTTTTCTCCTTTTGACATTATATGATCTATTATCTGATCAACACTCTGAGCTCCCACTTCCTGACCACAATTATAGCAATGCTGAATTCCGATTCTGGCATAAAGTATTCTCAGATAATCATAAATCTCTGTTACAGTTCCTACGGTTGATCTTGGATTTTTACTAGCTGCCTTCTGTTCAATGGATATTGCTGGAGAAAGCCCCTCAATATAATCCAGTTTGGGTTTCTCCATCTGCCCCAGAAACTGTCTTGCATAGGCTGACAATGATTCAACATATCGTCTTTGTCCTTCAGCGTACAATGTATCGAATGCCAGAGATGATTTCCCTGATCCCGACACTCCTGTGAACACTACAAGTTTATCTCTTGGAATCGTAATATCTATGTTCTTAAGGTTATGTTCCTGTGCACCTTTTATTAAAATTTCAGTCTTCAATTTTCCTCCATTCAGAAGATTTGCATCTAAACTATTTTCGTATTATAAAAATATATCTTTATAACATAATTACTTGATATAAAACAAGTTGTTAACATTATTACAAATCACAACCACCTGTTTACTGAAACACTTTTTCTGTTTTGATACTTAATTGTAAAGAAGTATTAATAAATTGTTTTTATGGAAAATTACGTTCTGAGCAAGTTTCAATTATGCAAGAAACTGTCGTTTTGTTCAGGTACTTTAGTCTTCAGAATAAAGTCGAAATACATTTTAACTCTTGCTAAATGCTCACGAATTACAACTCTTCCCAGAGGAATAAACGAATCATTTTCAGCATTAAAGGCTACACAATTCAGATCATAATGTTTTGCAATTGTCAAAGCTCTTTCATTGTGGAATTTCTGGGAAATTATGATAAATCTATTCAACTTAAAAACATGTTTTGCTCTGTAAATTGAGTATATTGTCCTGTCTCCATGTTTATCCATAACAATACAATCTTCCGGAATTCCTCTTTTCAAAAGAGCTTTCTTCATTGCCAGAGGTTCGTGATAGCCTCTCTCTCCAACTCTACCGGAAACAATGAGCTTTTTAACATTGCCATTTTCATACAGCTTAACAGCAGCGTCAATTCTATGCCAGAAAAAAGGATACTCCTTCCCACGTATTGAAGGAGTTGTTCCCAGAACAAGCCCATACTCATATTCAACATTCGAATCATCATCAATATAATGACTATCATCTACAGATAATCTGACAATCTGATAATTAACAATCAATGCAAAATATAAAAGCAAAAAGCCCCGGAGCAGAAATGTAATGACTCCGGAACTTAAATATTTATCAATTTTGTTTATATTTTTTTTCATTATGTACAAATTAAGAGATCTTTGCATGATTGGATCAGATGATTCATTTTTTTAGAAATCCTCAAGTTTTGCTTTAAACAGACATTCTTGAAAAATTCGAAAGTCTCATCAATACTTCATTATCCGAAAACATGATTATACAGTTTTCAAAGACTTTATTAAGTATTATATACCTTCAGCCAGTTCTTTGAATCGATCTAACTTATTCCTCTCATATGTCAGTGTATACTTATCTTTTGACATAATATCATAAGCTTTTTGGGCATATTCCTTTACTTTTTCATTATCTTTCTCAATTAGAGCAATTTCCATCAGCTCTTCGTATACATAACCATAAGGCTTACCTGTAAATTCCAGAAACTCGTTTTCCAGTTTTAGCTGAATCTTTTTTGCTTCTTCAATCTGATTGAGAGACCTCATTCCTCTTGCAATCGTCCATTCTGCAACAAGTATACTCATAGTGTCGTTTCTGGCTTTACGAAAATCGTAGCTTTTCTTAAAAAGCTCCATTGCTTTGTCATATTGACCAAGATCGTGATAACTCCATCCGGTATTATTATATAATGGTCCAAGCCATCCTGAGACTTTATTGCTTTCAGAGTTTTCAATGTATTCAATTGCTTTTTCACTCCAGCCAAGTTGTTTTTCAGGTTCCTCTACAATTGCCATCATATGAGCTGCATCAACAGCAAGAGATGGATAATTATATTGTCGAGCTTTATCCCAGACAGTAAGGAATGAAATTCTAGCGGCATTAACATCTTTAGCTGAAAGTCTCAAACGTCCATATTCAAGCAGATATCTCATATATGCTCTGGATTTATCATTTCCACCAATCAATTTCAGAGCTCTCATCAAGTATTTCTCACCCTCTTCGAATCTTTGCTGCAAACCTCTCGCTCTAGCCATTTGAGTCAAAATCTCAGCTCTTGTAAGTTTTTGTTCTACCGAAGTATCCTCGAGCAGTTTATCTAATTCCCTGTGTGTAGCTCCCGGATCCTGATATTTCCAGAACGCACTGAAATCCATTCCATCACCCTTCTCAGGTCTGTTTTCAGAACAACCCATCAGTATCATTAACAAAATTGATACCACAATCGCAAATCTCATATTTATCCTCTTTTAAGTGATTTTGACTGTTTCAGTAAAATACTGAAATTCACAAATCTGTTTATTAAATTGACCAATAATCAGTGTTGAATCAGCATGGTCAATCTACAATGATATTTTTTGACAGATTGATGATTATGTAAAGGAGATTTAATGAAAGATATAAGAAACCTTACTGCACCATGCGGAATTGACTGCTTCAATTGCGATTTACATGAGGATAATATTACTGAAGAACTTGTTGAAATGATCAGTAAAAATATGAACATTCCGGAAGCTTTAGTATATTGCAAAGGCTGTAGAGATCAGAAAGGGAAAATAATGGATGCATTTGCCTGTAAAACCTGGGATTGTGTTTCAGAAAAAGGGTATGAGTTCTGTTATGAGTGCGATGAGTTCCCATGTGGAAAGTTCCTCACCTGTGCAGATGGTGCAAGTAAGTTCCCTCATAATTACAAGATGTACAATCTATGCCGAATAAAACTTCTTGGATTCGAGAAATGGGCAGAAGAAGCCAAATCAAATCGCGAGAAATATTTTAACGGAAAACTTATACCCGGAACAGGTCCTGTACTTGAAGAAGTATAACCTATAGAGCCCTTTGCATAATTGGGAGTAGATGACTCAATATATTCTTATTAACCTAAGCTGTTTGATTTTTCAGCTATGCAAAACCCTCAAATAGAATCAGAAAATAAAACAAATATTGACAGCCTTTAATATTAAGAGCAATAATGGATAAATTCATCGGGAAAGAAATATGAACGAATTATTCTTATATCTGAATTCATTGAAGCATACAATGAATGAGCACCCTTTGTTCTCAGTAGGAACTTTACTCATTGTTGGATATATTATTGGCAAGTTATCTGCAAAAGTAAAACTACCGGAGATCACCGGATTCATTATTGCAGGTATTCTTCTTGGTGATTCTGTGTTACAAGTTATTCCTCACCATATGAATGAGTCCCTGCGAACAATTACGGAAGTAGCTCTTGGACTTATTGCTCTTACAATCGGTGGAGAGTTCTACTGGAAAAAGCTGAAGCGGATGGGGAAAGCAATTCTGATAATAACGGTAGTACAGATTCTATTTACTTTTCTATCGGTGACAATATCCCTGTGGATCTTTAAGTTAGATCTGCCTTTCGCTCTTCTTCTCGGAGCTATTGCCGCTGCCACTGCACCTGCTGCAACTGTTGCAATAGTACAATCATTACGTGCCCATGGTGTTTTTATTGACTACCTTTATGGTGTTGTTGCACTGGATGATGCAGGATGTGTAATTCTTTTTGGTGTAGTATTTGCCATTGTTTCAGGAATGCTGAATCCCGGGGGGAATGAAAGTAGTTTTGTTGTCGTAATGCATGCATTCATGGAAGTGGCGATATCTATTACTATTGGTCTCGTCAGCGGATATATTATTCATATTACAACCCGTAAAAAAAACAATAATAATGAAATACTTATCATCAGTCTTGGAATAATATTCATCAGCACTGCAACAGCAATAATTTTTCACATGTCACCTCTGCTTATGAATATGGCAGCCGGAGCAATACTGATTAATCTCTCACCGAGAAACCACAGAATTTTCAGAATTCTGGAACCTTTATCCCCACCGGTCTATGCATTGTTTTTTGTAATAGCAGGAACAGAACTTCAACCTGAAATTTTCATGAACAAAAGTGTTCTGCTTCTCGGCTCAGTTTATATTTTATTCAGAGCTATAGGGAAATATACAGGAGTTTACACAGGTTGTCTTATCAGTGGATCACAATCCAGAATAAGAAAATATCTGGGAGTATGTATGCTTCCGCAGGCAGGTGTAGCAATCGGATTGGTACTGTTAATTCAGGCCTCCCCACTTGTAAAACTGCTTCCTGCCGATCAGGTTGTTATTATAGATAACATGATAAATATTGTTCTTCTTTCAGTTTTCGTTAACGAACTTATAGGCCCTTCTTTATCGAGATATGCGATAATCAGAGGCAATGACATGGAGAAATAATGGATTATACAGAATTTTTCAGTGCGGATTGTAGTGCGGTCGGTTTCAACCCTAATTCAAAAAAAGATGCCATAAAAGGTCTTGCAGAGCTTGCAGGAAGACACATAAAATTAAAAGATATTCCAGTTTCAACTATTTATCAGAAACTTATGGACAGAGAAAATCAGGGTACAACAGGTTTCGGAGATGAAATAGCAATTCCTCACGCAAGAATTGAAGGATTAGATCAATTCATTATTCTGATTGCAGTTTCAAACAAGGGTGTTGATTTTGCCAGCCTTGATAAAAAGAAAGTGAAAGTATTCTTCGTTATTCTCGGTCCTGCTGAGCAAGTTGATGTCCATGTTCAGATTCTGGCTTATATTTCAGGATTACTTAGAAAAACAGGCATAAAAAAGGAATTGATTTCATCAAATACAGTTCAGGCATTAAAAGAGAGTCTCTTCAGAAACACCAGCCTGTCTTCGGGTAAAAAGAAAAAAATGCGAAAAATGAAACTTATGTATGTTATTCTGTACATTGAAGAGTTTCTCTATGATATTCTTGAGTACTTTCTGGAAGAAGGCATTGACGGAGCAACAGTTTTTGATTCTTTCGGTATGGGAGAATATATATCAAACATACCAATATTCGCAAACTTTATCGGTTTTATGAATGAGAATAAAAATCAGAGTAAAACAATTATTGCCTTGATCCCTGATGAGAAAATCAACAGAATTGTATCCGGCATTGAAGAAATAACGGGTAATCTTGATAAAAAACAGGGAGCAATGATTTTTACCGTAAACATAGATTTCTTTAAAGGCACAATGAGAATGATGTAATAACTTCATTCTTCCTATTCTATACAATAACAGCCAGTTCTGATTCTTTCAGGTTAATAGTTAATACTGTTAAAGAAATTGACAAAAAAATCAAGTAATTGAAAAATGAGAAAAAACTTTTTTTGGATAGAGTATGAGCAGAGAAAATTCAGGAAATCTTGAGAACTATTTCAGTCAGTTCAGAAAGAATATTATTGGCTATGATGCCAAATTTGAAACTTCTTATGGTGTAAAGCCTTTAGTTTATGCAGACTGGACAGCAAGTGGCAGACTATATAAGCCAATTGAAAATGCAATTGCTGATAAATTTGGACCCTTTGTCGGGAACACTCATACGGAAACAACTATTACCGGAACTTTGATGACAAAGGCATATCATGAAGCTAAAGAGATAATTAAAAGCCATGTTAATGCTTCTGAATGTGATAAAATAATACTCGCAGGTTCCGGAATGACCGGTGCAATTGTGAAGCTCCAGAGAATTCTTGGTTTGAAGATTCCTGAGAAATACTGTGAAAACTTCTCTATCAGTGATGATAAACGTCCTGTTGTTTTTGTTACTCACATGGAGCACCACTCAAATCATACTTCCTGGATAGAAACTATTGCTGATGTAATCATTATAAAAGCTACATGCGATGGACTGGTTGATGTTGAACATTTGAAAGAACTGCTGGAGCAGTATAAAGACCGTCCTCTGAAGATTGCATCTGTTTCTGCCTGCTCAAATGTTACAGGTATGCAGCCTCGGGTACATAAGATAGCTTCCTTGATTCATGAATATGGTGGATACTGCTTTGCAGATTACGCCTGTTCGGGGCCTTATGTGAAAATTGACATGCATCCTGAAAAAGAAAGCGAAAGGTTAGATGCAATATTCCTTTCTCCTCATAAGTTCCTTGGTGGACCCGGTACTCCGGGTGTACTTATTTTTAACGAATGTATGTACGATAATAAAGTACCGGACAGACCGGGCGGTGGAACTGTTAACTGGACTAATCCCTGGAACGAAGTCGGTTATTATGATGATATAGAAATTCGTGAAGATGGTGGAACTCCACCATTCCTTCAAACAATAAAGTTTGCATTATGTGTTAAGCTTAAAGAGAAAATGGGAACAGATAACATTATAAAGAGAGAAAAGGAAATCCTTGATCTCATTTTCGATAATCTTCCGCAAATCCCCGGATTGCGCATACTCGAAGAAGGGCACAAAGAAAGACTTGGTGTTATTTCCTTTTTCATGCAGGATAAACATTACAACCTAGTTGTAAAACTGCTTAATGACAGATTTGGTATTCAGATGCGCGGTGGTTGTGCCTGCGCCGGAACATACGGTCATTTCCTGTATTACATCCAGAAGAGAATTTCCCATTCAATCACAAAACAGATTGACAGCGGTGATCTTTCCAAGAAACCGGGCTGGATCAGATTCTCAATCCATCCTACAATAACCAATGAAGAACTCCACTACATTTTTAATGCTCTCAGACAGATTGCAGAAAAATATGATGAATGGATAGAGGATTATGATTATGATCCCTCAACTAATGAATTCACACATAAAAATGATATAAATCTTGAAAACAGGCTACTAGAGGATTGGCTAAAAATCTAAAATGCTACCAACATTTAGATAAGCTCAGTTAGTTATTGCTACCTGAGCTTTTTTTATATGAGTACTACTTTTCGCTTTTAACTTCCCAGAATTTATATAATTCTTCCATGTAGTAACCGATCGGCTTACACTCATGCTGATAATCAGCAAAACCTATAACATGCTTAATTCGCCCTTTCTTTACAATAACAAACCAGAAGTTATTTCCTGTATCTTCAAATTTCAACAGACTGGCATTCCTGCCTTCCGTATCAAGCAAAATGCGAGTTTCCGGTTCTATATATGATACAATTTCATCGAACCTTTTCATAGTATCACGAAGATAATGATTTTCTATGATAAAACATGTTCTGTTCGAATCAAGTTTTGTGAACTCATTCAGCATTGGGTAAAATGAAGCATTACAGGAAGAACATGAATATGGTGTTGCAATACAAAGCAGAATCGGATCTTCTGCTTTATATATCCTGTCAGAAAAATCAATCTCATTCTCTTTAATATCTGTCAGTTTGTACTTAAATAAAAGAGAGTCCGCAATCTTACTGTAATCATAGTATTTTGTAACTTTTTTCTCTATCATTTCATTCATCGAGTATATTGAAATACATGCAGAAAAAAGAATTAAACTTACTGATAATATCTTCATTTATACCTCTATTTTATACTCGACATATTTCAGTATGCCATCGTCTTTTTTCAAACCATAAAATGTGCTTGTTTCTTCATTATAGTAAACAGGCATAAAATCAATGGGAAATACTACTTCATCATCTGCATTGTTGTTACCTGTAAATTTGATAATCAGATAATCTTTCGGATTTCCCGATGCTTCTTTCACCCTTTTCATCCTTTTCAAATAGATCATAATCATGTTATTATTTTCATCACAAAACACTTTTCTAATCTTTGCATAAGTATTGAATTGCCCAGGTGTTAGTTTATGTTCTTTCAATATTGAAACTTCCTGCTTCCTAAGTGACAGCACAGTATCAATTGTTGTATAAAGTTTTTCGGAATCTCCGTCAATTTCATAAATATCAGTTCCACATCCGTTAAGAGCGAAAATTTTATCATGATATTTAAACGTATTTACTGCAAAGTAAGAGTTCTCAGATAGTAGAGTCTCAGTCATATCAATCATCATTGAACTACTATCTATTTCTGCCCTGATTTTGAGAATTTTGTTAATTCTGTAATCCAATTGATCACGATATTTTGTGTATTCCATGAAATGTTTTCCATCACTCAAAATCTTTGAATCTCTGTACTGACTATCCTGTATAATATCATAGACACTCAAGATTTTATTCAATTTATACCCTTCCATAGACTTAGACGTGTACATTTTTGAGTCTATAATATTAAATACTCCTCCTTTTAATCTGTAACCCAAATCAAACGTATATTGATTTTTAAGTTTCTCATCAATGTACTTCATAGCTGAGATTCTGTTGGCACCGGAATCCAAGTAGAAAAGAGTATCTTCAATAACTGATACATATGAGGGTACTTTCAGTGAATTTGCATTATGACCATCAGGCACTAAAATTTCTTCGAATGCTTTGCTTTCAATATCGTAAGCAAAGAACTTTCTCGTCTTCTCAAACAGATTCGTTCCAAAAAAAGTTGTATCGGGAACAGTTAGAAATAGTATTCTCTGGGTATCATCAATATATCCTGAAGATTCAATCACCACTTTTTCATTAGTATTAAAAATTCTTTCTTCTTTTGTATTCTTAACACTTACAGCATTCAATTTGCAATTATAGAGAAGTATACATAATATCAGGCATGTAAATTTTCTCAATTTTCCCCCTTTACAGAGTAAAAAACGGTCAGAGGAATCCCCCTGACCATTCTGTCTACAGATTGTTAAATTCGTCCATCATTTCCTTAAAGTGCTTATGGAGTTCAATTGCTCGATTAATATAAGTCCAGCAATCATATCCTCGACCAGAACATACAACAAGAGACGTATAATCAGTTGCTGTCCACGCTATCATCCTCATGTTTTTTAGCTCTTCAATCTCTTCATCAGTAAATATCTTTATATCGTCCAATCCTTGAACCTGAACATTTCCAATATTTGTTACTGCATCCATCACATAATGTCCGGTTTCTGCATCTAGATCACATGATAGTTCATAGATTTCATCAATTCCGCCAGCTATCAACAGTATGAATGAGAAACAGAAGATGATTGCTAATAATAATTTTTTCATTACTCCTCCTTTAAAGAGTTCTTAAGTAGTTAATTTCCAAATATGTATATCGGAGGATAGGAACACAGTTATTGCATTGTTCTACACCCCATATACATTCCATCACAATTTCCTTACGTAAGTAAATTAACACTTGTAAATAGTTTTTTTTGTCAACTAATTTTGTAATTTTTGTTTTTAGAGCTCTGGTTTATATAGATTTATCATTTGCAAAATAATAAATTTTCCTGAGCGTGTTATTGAGAACTTGCAGATTGCCGGAAAGTAAACAACTGAGTATCATCTCTAATTTATTTCTTGACTTGAAATCTTAATATTGAATATGTCTTTACACAATGAAATTTTATAATTTGGAGAAAGTATAAATGCTTTTCAACTCATTTGAGTTTTTAGTTTTTTTCCCAGTTGTAACCATTCTCTACTTTTCAATACCACATAAAGTAAGATGGTTATTGCTGTTGATTGCCAGCTACTACTTTTACATGTGCTGGAAACCGGAATATGCAATACTTCTTTTGGGAGTAACGGGGATAAATTATCTTGCAGGTTTAGCCATAAACAAGGCTGAGAATAAAAAGACAAAAAGAATCACATTGATAACATCAGTAGTGCTAAGTCTATCAGCACTATATTATTATAAGTACTTCATTTTTTTTGGAGAATCGATAAACTATATCATGAGCAGTATGGGACTTCTTATAAAAATCCCTTTGCCAAAGATTTTGCTTCCTGTTGGTATTTCTTTCTTCACTTTCCAAGCATTAAGCTACACAATTGATGTTTACAAAGGGAAGTTAAAGGTGGAGAAGAACTTCGGGATATTTGCTCTGTTTGTATCCTTTTTCCCACAACTTGTGGCTGGTCCAATAGAAAGAGCGACCAACCTTCTCCCACAGTTTTACAGAAAACACACTTTTGATACAGATAAAGCCACTCAGGGACTACGTCTCATGCTTTGGGGAATGTTCAAGAAAATTGTTATTGCTGATCGTGCTGCAACTTATGTTGATGCTGTTTTCAATCACTACCCACACCACAACGGTATCTCATATATGCTGGCAACAATACTATTCGCGTTTCAGATATATTGTGACTTCTCCGGATATTCCGATCTGGCAAGAGGTTCTGCCAGAATCATGGGCTTTGACTTGATGGTTAACTTCCGATTCCCTTATTTCTCTGCCAATGTTACCAAATACTGGCAGAAGAATCACATATCACTTACAACCTGGTTAAAAGACTACTTATATTTCCCACTCGTTGAAAAAAATCCGACAATGTTCAGAATATGCTTTTTCACATTCATAACTTTCTTATTGAGTGGATTGTGGCATGGCGCTGACTGGACTTTTGTTATCTGGGGGATCTGGCAGGCAGTGTTCTTGATTTACGATATTCTCATGCGAAAAACGAGAAAGAAATTAGATAAACGACTTAAGAAAATGAAGCTTTACACTGTAAGTATTTATTTCAGATATATGCTTACTTTTATCATATTATGTCTGGGACTGATCTTCTTCAGAGCATCAAACTTCCAGCAGGCATGGGCTATTCTTAAGGGTATTGCAACACTGAAACCGGGAAGCGTGTTCATTGATCCCCGTTCTCTCAGTCATTCTTTCGTTGGAATAATTATTCTGATTGCAATGGAATACAATTCAAATATGGATATCAATGAGTTCTGGTTATCCAAACCTAGAATTCTGAGATGGAGTTCATATCTTATAGTAGTAGCATCAATTATGGTCTTAGGAGTATTGGATGAATCACAATTTATCTACTTCCAGTTCTAAAGTAAAAAAATTCATCATTAAACTCGGAATATTCTTTTTGCTTGTTCTGATTTTAGATCAGCTTATTGGTTTTGTAACACAAAAGGTTTTCGAAAACATAAAGAAAAGCTATTCACCACCATATATTCTTATGGAAGCAGTAAAATCCAAACCGGATATCCTTGTAATCGGTGCCTCCAGAGCTGGACACCACTATAACACACAAATGATGGAGAAAGAACTTCATAAGTCAGTATATAACATAGGACTTGATGGAACAAATACTTTTGTACTGAGCAGAGTATTAAGAATTTTTCTGGCAAACCATAAACCCGAAGCTGTTATTGTTGACCTCTCCTACGGAATGTCTTTCGAACTACGGGAAAGTCTGTCCGGAAAATTAAAATCGTTTTACCTGACAGAAAAATATCTCGATAATTTTCCATCTGAGATATCTGACTTCAAGTTTACTGAAAAGTTCTTCAAACAAATAAACTTTTATAAATATAACTCAATCTTTGCTTACCTACTGAGAGATTATTTTATTCCACCAAACAAAAAAATGATAAAGGGTTACCAGCCTTTATCGGGTGTAGATAAGCTTCTCACAGAACCGAATTCACTTAAGATAGATGTCAATGTGTATGATCAGGAGTTATACGATTCGGTTGTAGATATGGTGCGTGTATGCCAAGAGAATAATGTGAAGATAATATGTGTATCATCTCCAAGATTCTACTCTAATACCAATCTTGTACCACAGGATTTCAGAGAGTTTATGAAGGAAAACAAAGTACCATACTTGAACTACGGCAATAAAGAATACAAAGTTTTCAGTAAACCTGAGTATTTTAAAGATAAGTCTCACCTGAATTCCACGGGAGCAGATATTTTTACTGAAATGTTTATCAATGATATACAGGAGATAATACATATAAAGTAAGTCTCATCCAAAGCAGAATTTAATCAGGAAAATTGATGAGTTTTCCCCAAAACCAATTGAGTTCATTCAGAATATAGTTGTTTGAATGGAGAACCACTCCAAATGTATTTGTTTTTGTCGTCTGATATTACTGAAGACGAGTAGCTTTGAAAAGCAATTTTTGTAATCTACTTACTTAATTATTTCCCTGAGTTTTTCCGAAAGAAAATCACCTATTTCTCTATGAGCAATATAGTTCCAGTGTCCTGTTTTATTAGTTGCAGACCAATAGTGAGGATCAATTCCCTGCTTCTCCAGTTTTTCTATAACTTCAGGTATTTCAACAGGAGTAATTCCGTTTTTAATCAACAGCGCTGTAATTTCTTCATTATAAGGTTCATCTGAACGGTTTACAATTACAGTATTGCTATCAGAAGAAACTTTCTCAAGTATCATTTTCACTTTGGAACTTACTTTTTTAGAACTTGCATCTGAACCTCCCCCCTGTTTCCGAGAGGGAGCGAATTTATCCAACAGAATCTTAGCAGCGTTTCCACTGGTCGCAAGTCTTCTGCAGCTGTTAAGCATAGTAAAATAAGGTGAATACTTAGTTACACTTGAATAAATCTTATATTTCTTTATTGAGCCTTCAGAAAAATTCTTGAGCTTCAAACTGTCATTATCAACCACATAACCAAGAGTAAGGGCATCATTCGTTTCATCGTAAAAATCAGATTCAGCCAGAAAGAACAAAGTGCGATCCGGTTTAAATTCACCCACAAAGGTTTTATATTGGGCATACATTGATTCAAGAGTAAACCCACTTCTTCCGAAGTTCAGAACTTCAAATCTGTTCTGAGAGTCTCCGGAATTTAGGTTTTCTTCAATAATTGATGCCAAATGGTTTCTTGCGAATAATTGGAATCCTTCAATGTACGAATCTCCAAGAAGTGCTATACGATATGTGCCGGGTTTTCTTTCTCTGGGATAATCAGCATAAAGATAGCTGTAGTCGTTAACTTCACCGATAGAAAAACCTTCGTTAAACGCTGAGAATTTACGTCCGGGACGGAATATTTTCCCGTATCGTTTATCGAAAATATCCTGAGATGTTGAGTTTATTTCGCTGAATAACAGATATCTATCAAGTACAACGAGTGTAATTGAAAAAGCTAAAACAAAAAGTATTATTGATTTTATATATTTCATAGTTATACCCTAAAATTGGAAATACACGAAAGGTAACGGTTCCGACTGGAACATGAATGTGAAGGTCACAAGTATCAAAGCTGTAAGTAGTCCTGCTGCGAATTCCTTTTTCTTCAGTTTTAAAACATAGGTATGACGCTTTGTGTAGTATTCCAGAACATCAAGCAGCAGATTTACCAGAAGGAATGTTAAGGTAATCGTCAGGAATCTGTAACTGAGAGCACTTGATTCCCAGTGTATCATCTTAGTGAAGAAAATCTTGATTGTCGTAAAGTCTTTTGCTCTGAAAAACAGCCAGGTAATAAGAACCAGAACGTTAGTAGCAAACATGGAACCCAGATATCTGATAAAGCTGGAAGTACCTGAATGCTCATACCGGAAGGCTACTTTCTTTGATCCAAGCATAAACTTATGAATTGCAAGATAAAGTCCATGTAAACCTCCCCAGATCACAAAATTCCAGCTTGCTCCATGCCATAGACCACCAAGAAGCATTGTTGCCATAAGGTTTACGTATGTCCTGCCCTTACCCTTTCTGTTACCTCCAAGTGAGATATAAAGGTAGTCTCTCAGCCAGGATGAAAGCGATATATGCCACCTTCTCCAGAACTCTGTAATATTTGCAGAAAGATATGGCTGTTCGAAGTTCTTCATCAGCTCAATACCAAGCATTTTCGATACACCTCTGGCAATACTGCTGTATCCTGAGAAATCAGCATAAATCTGCAGGGAGAAAAGTATTAGTCCACTAAGAAGCTCAAAAGATGTATATATTTCCGGATTACCGAAAATATGGTCTACGATCCTACCTGTTGTATCCCCAATCATCACTTTTTTAAATAAACCTGTTATAATAAGGACAATTCCCTTAATAAACTGATCTTTTGTCGGAGCATATTTCTTCGAAAGTTGAGGTAAGAGATTAGATGCTCTTTCAATAGGACCTGCAACAAGCTGCGGGAAAAAGGAAACAAACAGAGCAAAGTCTATAAAATCATGGGTTGGTTCCAGCTTCCTTTTATAAATATCCAGAGTATACGACATTGTCTGGAATGTATAAAAAGAAATTCCTACAGGCAGAATGATATTCAGATGCAGGAAATCCAGATTATGACCTGTAAAACTAATCATAGACTCAAAGCTGGATACAAAGAAGTTGAAGTACTTGAAGAATCCCAGAATCCCAAGATTAACCACAACACTGGCAGCAAGCATCAGTTTTCTGTGCGTGATGTTCTCGGTGTGTTTCAGTGACAGACCAAGGATGAAGTCTACAATTGTAGATACAGCGAGTAGAATGCAGAATCTCCAGTCCCAGTAGCCATAGAAAACATAGCTGGCAACCAGTAGGAAAAGATTCCTTGTCCGCTTGGTCGGTAAGATGTAAAATACTGGTAATACAATCAGCAAAAATATAAAAAATATAAACGAATTAAAGAGCATTAAAACTCCTGATATAGAATTTTCATTGTATTGTGTGCATAATTAAGTTTACTCATTAAAGACATATTCAATTCGATTTTCTAATTATGCAAATCACTTTATACTAATTCAGACGACTGATAAATTAGTCAATATTTTTTTGTCTGGTATACTGCAATGAGTTTTAGACTTTATTAGAATCTTGAGAATTTCTCAGATTTCAGAACTGTCTCAAATACTCAACAATACAGATTGTAAATCCATATCATAGACCAGATCCTTAATATTCATTTCCTTGTTTCGACCCAACATTTTCTGAATAATGTAGAATCCCAGAGCATGACCGGCATCAGGTACAAGCTTTCTAATCTTAGAGATTTGGTCAGAAGTAAACTCATTTTCTCCTGTAGCAAAAAAAATCAGGTTCAATCTTTTGAGTACTTCCGGCTGCTGCTTTTGCTGCTCTTTATGGCCTTTGATGAATTCAGAATCTTCCGAGTATCGAGGGAGAATATCAATACAATCTGCAATGCCTTCGTTAACAATCTGATCCATTAACCAGGACTTGAATCCTGTTTTGACAAGTCCACTTTTCTTTAACTCGCGAGCCCTGATTACATGAAAGCATTCATGGGCAATTGTATTAACCAGATTGTTATAGTTTATCATCTCCCCCGTCTCTTCATCCACAAGAAATGATAAATCCATTATTATCGGCTCATAACCGAAATACCCAGGAGAAATAACAAAATATACCTCAGGTAATATATCGTTATCATCGAAGTCTATAAACTCGGATAGTCTCTGCTTAACATCCATCTCTAAGCGTATCAAATCGATACTGTTTATGTGCTTCTCAATATCTGATATCCGTTTTGTTACGGTTTGTACTGACTTTATCAGATACTCATAGAACCTGTACTTAATGTCCTGCTTTGTTTTATAGTGTGATTTTATAGCCTGCAGATACCTACTTTTTTCGCCTATGCAAAGGTCAAATATGTATTTCATTCTGGACTTGCTCAGACAATATTCCCTTGAGAATAGTTCGCGGTAAGCAGGGGAATCCAGAATTTTATCATAAATAACCTTGTCCCCTTTAGAAGACAAAAGCTCTTTGAAATTAGGGATAAAATCTGTGTTCAGCATAGTAGTTTTAGTTGTGTTTAATCCAGTTCATACTTATAAATCATCCCTTCTGCCTGAAGAGGGACCATAACTATGTTGTCGTGCAAAACCCAGTTTGTATAGAAAACAAGCATTTTATTGTTGGTTTCTAGTCGCCATGTTTTCACGATATTCCCATTTTTGTAGTAATACAAATTAGTTTTGCCTGTGGCAGATGTTCCATTTTCAGATTTATATCGAACAGATACAGGCTGTATAAATCCCTGCTTATATGGCATTGGTCTTCCAAATATAGTAAGATCAGCATTACTCACATCCGGTTCTTCAAAAGTAATGTTCTCTGATTCTCCACTTTCACTCAAAACAAGCTTATTATCGAAAAATCTTTTAGCAACAACAATCCGGTCATTAATAGTATTGAAACTGTACATATTATATAGTCTGTCATTTTTCTTATCTTCATTTGCAGGAAACAACTTGTTCGGTTCAGCAATCTCTTTGAATTTTCCGCTCTCCATTACACTGATTTCCGAAGTCTCCAGAAAAGGCATACCGGCAGTATATAGCTTTCCCGCAGACTCAGACAAATAGAATAATAAATCTGTTTTCATCTCACGGAATGTTTTGTTTGAAACTGAAACAGCTACAAGCTTTCTGCTACCTACATCAGTAATGTATAAACTGTCATCAATTACTGCAATATCTTCCGGGGCAGACAATTCTCCTGGGCCTTTTCCGGGAAAGCAGTATTCATTCAAATACTCAAAACTATTAAGGTTAAATGCGAATACTTTGCCCTGAGAGCTATCGAGAGCAAACAGCTTATCATTAGAACATGTCAAACCTTTGATGTTCTGAAAATAGTACTCATCATTATTCTGCCACCCAAGAGAATCTCGGGGAGCAATTACATTTGTTATATTGCCTTTATTACAAGCTGTAATGAGAAGAGAAAATGGAATCAGAATAGATATAATGTATTTTTTCATAAGGACTCACAAAATACAATACTTCAAGAAATATATAACGCTATAATTACTATTCAATAAATCCTCTTTCTTTCAGGAACTTTGTGATTCGCTTTGAAACTTCACTACCGAGTTCAAGAGCATGTTTGTTTTTGTTTCCAGCTGAAGATTCTGTAACTTCTCTGAATCTTCTATAAGCTTTTGAATCGAAAAAACGTTCCAGCTCAGCATTCTCTTCTTCAGTAAACTCTTTTTTAAAAAGTTCCTCAATAGTGGAGTCATACATATTTTGTGTGTTCCCCATAAATTCATAAAACCTTTGTAGCAATTCAGAACCAACAATATCAATTAATTCCTTAACTTCATCCTCACTGAATTGAGTTGCATAAAAATCTATCATTGAATTGAAAAATGTCATCTTTTCATCCATTTCTTCACGAACAATATTCCAGACAGAATCAGGTAAATCTGGATGATGTGTTATTCTTGTTTGAAAAACTCTCTCTTCCCAGAAAATCTCGGACATTTCTTCCATTCCAATCGACCTAAGAAGTTTTGCTGTATTTTCAAGATGGCTTTCACTCGTAACACCAGATAAAAATTGAGAACAGATAGTTAGCAATATTACCCACAATAAATGTTTTGCCATATAGATTCCTCCCTAATATTATTATTCGCAGGTTATCAAGATAGCATATGACAGTCAAGCAATTTCATCTCTTCAGCCATGAGCATGCAAAAATTTCTGAATTATTCTACAATCACATACAAATATCTGCATACCAACAGACTGTTGAACAGCACGAGCAGACACTTTTCATCAATTATCACTCATTCTCTAAAAGTTTTCCTTGACTCTTAAATTTTATAAATAACGTTGTGACTATCAATATAATACAAGGAGATTGGAATGAAGAAAAAAGTTATTATTATGGGTGCAGCCGGAAGAGATTTCCACAATTTCAATACATACTTCAGAAACAATGAAGACTACGAAATTGTGGCTTTTACAGCTACCCAAATTCCTGACATTGATGGTAGGAAATATCCTGCAGAACTCGCCGGAGAACTTTATCCGGAAGGAATTCCCATCTTCGCAGAAGAAGAGCTTGTATCTCTTATTGAAAAACATAACATTGATATCGTTGTATTTGCATACAGTGATGTTCCTCATGAAAGAGTTATGCATAACGCATCATTAGTGAATGCAACAGGTGCTGACTTCATGCTCATGGGAGCAAAACATACTCAGGTTAAAACAACAAAACCATTAGTTTCTATCACTGCTGTTCGTACAGGTTGTGGAAAAAGCCAGACAACCAGAGCGGTTGTTAAAGCTCTCAAAGCTAAAGGTAAAAAAGTTGTTTCTATCAGACACCCTATGCCTTACGGCGACCTTGTTGCTCAAAAAGTACAAAGATACGCAGAACTTGCTGATCTTGAAAAACACAAATGTACTATCGAAGAAATGGAAGAGTACGAACCACATATCGCTATGGGCAGTGTAATTTACGCTGGTGTTGACTACGAAGCAATCGTTCGCGAAGCCGAAAAAGAAGCTGATGTAATCATCTGGGATGGTGGAAATAATGATATTTCTTTCTACACTTCAGATAAAGAACTCAAAATAGTAGTTGTTGACCCACACAGACCTGGTCACGAACTTTCCTACTACCCTGGTGAAACTAACGTTCACCTTGCTGACGTTATTGTGATTAACAAAATTGACTCAGCAGATTTCGACGACATCCAGATCGTACGTGAAAATGTTATGGAAATCAACCCTGATGCTATCATTATTGATGGTGCTTCACCACTCACAACAGATAATCCTGACCTTATCAAAGGTGCAGATGTACTCGTTGTTGAAGATGGTCCTACACTTACACACGGTGAAATGGAATACGGTGCAGGTGTTGTAGCAGCTCACAAATGTGGTGTTGCTAACCTCGTTGATCCTAGAGAATTCGCAGTTGGTACAATCGAAGAAACATTCGAAAAATATCCTGAAATTGGTGTTCTTTTACCTGCTATGGGTTATGGCGAACAACAAATTAAAGATCTCGAAGAAACAATCAATGCTACTGAATGTGACGCTGTTCTGATCGCTACTCCTATCGATCTTTCCAGAATCATTAATATCAAACACCCACACACACGTGTACAATATGACCTGCAAGAAATTGGTGCACCAACTATTGCTGACGTATTAAAAGATTTCTAAGATAAAATATTATCAGGAGAGGAGACTTGTTTTCAAGTCTCCTTTTCTTTTCTAATAAAATCTTTGCGTAATTGGAGTAGTATTATCTCGAGTCTCATATTGATGTAAATTGATGCTATCCTCTAATTTCATCAATCACACAATGTTGAAGTCGTAGATTATGTTATTATGCAAAGGACTCAGAAAGGTGGATAAATGAAAAAGAAAGCTGTTCTTGCTCTGGGCGGAAATGCCATAATCCAGTCCGGGCAAAAAGGTACAATCACAGAACAATTCGCTAACACAAGAGAATCTCTCGGCGGTATTGTTGAACTAATTGAGCAGGACTATCTCCTCGCGATTACTCATGGCAATGGACCACAAGTCGGTAATCTGTTAATACAACAGCTCGCCGGTTTAGAGAAAAATGTTGCTCCGCTTCCACTTGGTGTTCTCAATGCGGCTACCGAAGGAACAATGGGCTATATGATTGAGCAATCTCTGCAAAACAGATTGATAAAGGAAAAAATAGATCGTAACGTTGTTACTATTATCTCCCAGGTTCTTGTAGATGAAAACGATCCAAGTATTAAAAATCCGTCCAAGCCGGTCGGTCCGTTCTTTACCAAGGAACAAGCAGACAAGATGATCGAGGAATACGGATGGACAATGGTAGAAGACTCCGGTAGGGGTTACAGACAAGTTGTGCCTTCTCCAAAACCTGTTGATATTGTGCAAAAATCAATTATCAAAAACTTAGTTGATGACGGTAAAATCGTTGTTGCCTGCGGAGGCGGTGGTGTTCCATTCTACAAAACAGAAGAAGGTCTCTTTGAAGGCTTTGATGCTGTAATAGATAAAGATTATGCTTCTGCTCTTCTCGCAATTCAAATTGATGCTGAGCGTCTTGTAATTCTTACAGGAGTAGAAAAAGTATCAATCAACTTTGGAAAAGAAAACCAGCAGGATCTGGATAATCTCAATATCGAAGATGCAAACAGATACCTCGAAGAAGGTCAGTTCCCTAAAGGTTCTATGGGACCAAAAATCAGAGCATCTATTTTCTTCCTCGAAAAAGGCGGAAAAGAAGTACTGATCACTTCAATAGATAAAATAGTTGATGCCTTTAATGGTAAAACAGGAACAATAATCACAAAGAGTTAATACAGGTGGGCGTAATGCTTTTACATAAAAGATTTATAGAAAATGCTAAGAAATATTCTACAAAGAAAGCAATAATCGACATTGCTACAGGAAAAGAATTTACCTACAGCGAAGCCTTAATCGCTTCTATAATGCTGTCAGATAAATTTAAGAAATTCCCTGAACAGAATATAGGTGTAATGCTGCCGACTTCTGCCGGATGCATACTTTCATTTATAGGTCTTTTATTTTCAGGCAAAACGCCCGTTATGATCAACTATGCAACAGGAGCAGAAGATAACTGCCTTTATGCACAGGAAAAGTGTATTTTCAGTACAATCATAACCAGCAAAAAGCTGCTGGCAAAAGTAAACTGCAAGCACGTGGAAGGAATGGTCTACATAGAAGATATTCTGAAATCAGTTACTATTCTGGACAAAATAAAATCTGCAGTCCGATCCAAACTTCCTGCTGTATTAATGGGAGTTCACGGTGGTAGAACTAACGATAATGCCCTAATTCTGTTTACATCCGGTAGTGAAAAAGCCCCTAAAGCAGTGCAGTTGACTCATAAAAACATTCTGGCAAACACTGATGTTGTTCCATTCTCCATCAAAACAGACCATCATGACACTTATGGTGCCTGCCTTCCTTATTTCCATGTCTTCGGGCTTACTGTTACGTTCTGGCTCCCCATTATTCTGGGTGCAACAATTGTTGCCATGCCCAATCCGATAGACTATAAAGGCGTCTGTGATACTATCAAAAAGCACAAGATTAATGTAATTGTGGGAACACCAACCTTTTTCCATGGTTACCTGAGAAGAGCTGAGCGCGATACATTCAGGTCTGTGCGACTCGCTATTGCCGGAGCTGATAAACTCCCTAAAAAACTGCACGATGACTTCCTGCATCACCATGATGTGAAGATACTGGAAGGCTATGGAACAACTGAAACCAGCCCTGTTATTTCGGTTAATCCTGTTGGAAAAGATAAACTAGGATCGGTTGGTCTACCGCTTAAAGGTGTAAAAGTCAGGATCATCAATATTGATACAGATGAAATTCTTCCTCCGGGCAAAGTCGGCAAAATCATGGTCAAGGGTGATCTTGTAATGAAGGGTTACTATGATGATATCGAAGAAACATCCATGAGAATCCACAATGGCTGGTACGACACCGGTGATATGGGTATGCTCGATGAAGACGGTTATCTGTGGCATAAAGGCCGTCTGAAACGCTTTACAAAAATTGGTGGTGAAATGGTCTCTATGGTTAAAATAGAGAATGCTCTTGATGAACTGCTGCCGGAAGATGCTGCCTGCTGTGTGGTTGACGTACCTAATCCTGCTAAAGGTGCAGATATTGTTGCTGCCGTTACGACAAAAGAAGTAAATGTGCGTAAACTTAAGAAACAGCTCTCAAAACAACTCTCCTCAATCGAAATACCTCGTGAGTTCTATATTGTAGATGATCTGCCTCTGATGAGCTCCGGTAAAGTAGACTTCAGATCAGTAGAGAAGATCTGTAAGAAACTGCACAACAGTAAAGTGAAGAAGAAGCATAAGTAGAAGCAAAGCAGCTCCTTATTTTTGTGATTAACAGCCTGTAACCTTATTTCAACATTATCATTTTGTTTATTAACGATGATTTTTCTTTATAATTCAGGTAAAATTCACAACCATACATCTGCAAGAATTCAAAATATTGTAATTCTACACCGATAAAATATAGTAACTATGATTCATATCAGAAAATATGTGTCAAGCAAATTGTAACCTCTTTAAATATCTGTTTTTTATAGATATGTTACTTGCATTTAATAAAAGGTTTACATATAAAAAAAGGAACCCGTTTACACAGATTCCCAAGTAATATTCTCAACTCTATGCTCTTCAACACGACTCTACAACATTCTTTTGTTCAAGCTGTTTATGCAGATCGTTTACTACCATTAAGGCGGCAGATCCGTACCACTCTTTAAATTCCATAGTAAGAACACCGGCCTGGATTGCCGGGTCTGATCCGGTCAACTTTTCAGCCTCTTCAATAGTTTCCACATCAAAGATATATATTCCACGAATATCACCATCATCCAGGAACGGACCAGCCACAATGAGCTTTCTCTCTTCTGCCATTCTGTTAATGTTGTTAAGATGCGCAATCTGAAGCTCTCTTGCCTCTTCTTCACTCAAGTTTCTGTTTGTTCCTTTTCTCAGGAATGTGAAAACATATTTCTTCATACCATACTGATCGGCTCCAAGATCCTCTGCAAGTTCCCGGTCATATTCAACCTCATGGCAATGACAGTCCCCTCCGCAGTCACAATCATCATCACAGGTGCAATCTTCATTTTCACAAGCACCAAGTGCAAGTATAACCATAGTTATAGTCAAAAACATTAAAAATATCATATTAGTCTCCTTAATATTATAATATAGCAGCAAAATGTTCAGATACAAAAAAAGGCTGCTTTTTACGGCAGCCTTAAGTTTTATGTCAATGAGATATTATTTACCTCTTTTAACGCCTTTTTTCTTTTCTCTTCTGAGGAAGTAATCAACGAGTACAGGGCTGGCAATGAATATTGAAGAGTATGTACCGACAATAACACCAACCATCAATGCGAATGCAAAGTCATGAATTACTGATCCACCGAGGAAATACAGAGCGAGTACAACGATAAGTGTTGTGAGTGATGTAATAATAGTACGTGAAAGTGTTTCATTGATACTATGATTAATCACACTCTGATATGATTCTCTTCTGTAGATTTTCAGGTCTTCACGGATTCTGTCAAACACAACGATTGTATCGTTAAGTGAGTAACCCACAATTGTAAGCAGTGCTGCAACGATTGAAAGGCTGATTTCTTTTCCGAAGATAGAGAAGATACCAACTGTAATAAGCACATCGTGTACAAGTGCTAAAACAGCAGCCCAACCAAATGTAAGCTCGAATCTCCACCAGATGTAAAGGATAATTCCAAGAAGAGCATAGAAAATAGCCCAGATAGCTTTTCCCTTAAGCTCATTACCAATTCTTGGTCCAACTTCATCTTTTGATCTGATAAGTTCGTTTGTTTTTCCCTGGAATTGAGGGAAGTGTTTTTCTATAGCTGCAAGAATCTTATCACCTTTGATTGCTGAAACATCAATTTTCTTGCTGTTTTCAGATTCTACCGCAATGTTTTTCTTGCTTTTTACAACAAATATATCTGTACCTTTGTAAGGCATGATTTCAAGTTCATCGAATCCTTCTTTTTCAAGAGCAGATCTTAATTCTTCAAGTGTAACTTTCTCGCCGGAATCTGAACTGAGATCAAGTTCCATAGAAGTACCACCTGTGAAGTCGATACTGTAGTTGGGTCCTTTGTGAACTGCAAGTGAAACGAGTCCTGCAAGTATTACAACAGCAGAGATGATATAAGTAACTTTTCTGCTTCCAACACAGTCGAATTTTGATGATTCGAAGAATCTGAGTTTACCAATACTGAGTGTTTTTCTGTTTTTATTAGTAACAAACCAGTCGAACATAGCTTTCACAAGGATAATTGAACAGAACATTGAACCGATGATACCGATTGATAATGTAACTGCAAATCCTTTGATAGGACCGGTACCGAATTGGTAAAGTACGATAGCTGTAATAAGTGTTGTGATGTTAGCATCAAGAATAGTAATCATCGCTCTGGAGAAACCGCTGTCTACAGATGATCTTACTGTTTTACCTGATTTAAGTTCTTCTCTGATTCTTTCGAATATAAGAACGTTAGCATCCACAGCCATACCGATAGTAAGGATAATACCCGCAATACCAGGCATTGTCAGAGCTGCTTCAAGCATTGTAAGAGCGGCAAGGATGAATCCAACGTTGATTGCTACAGCAAGGTTTGCAAAGAAACCTGACATTCCGTAGTAGATAATCATGAAGATGATTACAATTGCAAGACCGATAAGTGCAGCCATGAAACCGGCTTTAATACTGTCTTGTCCAAGTGTAGCACCAACACTTCTTTCCTGAATAACTTTTACAGGAGCAGGAAGGTTACCGGCTTTAAGAACAATAACGATATCCTGAGCTTCTTCGAGGTCTGAAAGACCTGTGATTGAAGCTTCTCCGCGAATTTTATTCTGGATTGTAGGTGCAATATAAACAACATCGTCAAGGCAGATAGCAAGTCTTTCCTGAATATTCTGACCTGTGACTGTTGCAAATTTCTTTGAACCTTCTTTATTGAATTCAAGTGTTACGTATGCTTTTCCAGCAGTTTGAGGGTTGTTACCCTGACCGATATTAACTCTTGCATCTGCAAGGTCGCTACCGGAAACTTCTGCATTCTTATAAACAAGGTAAACTACTCTGTCAGCAAGTGGATCTTTCTTATCTACTTTACCAAGCAGGAACTGAAGACCGGAAGGAATTCTTGACTGAATCTTAGGATCAGCAAGAAGTCTTTCAAATTTGTCTACATTCTTGTTTGCAATAAGACTTCCATAACCTCTATTTGAGATTAATCTTGTAAATATTTTACCATTATTAACAGCATCAATTGAATCAGCTTTTGCAGCAACATCTTCTTTAGAAGTTGTATCGTCTACAGCTGTTTCTTCCATATCACCGAGAATATCTTCTGCAATTTCTTCATCGGAAGTTTCTGAATAGAAATCTTCAAGATATTTGTATTCTTCAGTTTTAATATTTTGCTCAAGATATTTATCAATTCTGTCTGCAGCAGTTTTGAGATCTTCAGGTTTTGCAACAAGTTTGAACTCAAGAAGTGCTGTTTTACCTATAAGGTTTTTCGCTCTTGACTTATCTTGAAGACCAGGAAGCTGCACAATAATTCTATCGTCACCATGTCTCTGAATAGATGGTTCTGCAACACCAAACTGGTCAATTCTGTTTCTTATAATTTCAACTGCAGCTTCTACTGCATCGTCTCTTTCTTTTTCAGGTAAATTCTGATATTCAACTTGCATATCAAGCTGCATCCCACCCTGAAGGTCAAGTCCAAGTTTCAATTGTTTACCCGTCCACAACCTCAAAGACTTAGCTTCATCTGAATCATCATCAGATCCGGTTAAAAATTGCCAAGGTAACTTCGTTTTGCTAAGTGTTTCGGTTGTCTTTTCTACGCCTGTAGTCCACTGCATGAACAAGGGGACAAGATAGTACGCGATAAGAACAAACACAAAAATAATGATGAGATTTCTCATACGTTTGTTTTTCATCAGTTTCAACTCCCTTTATATGACTTTTCAATATCATTGATTGAAATCCGTTTCTACGGAAATTTCAAGAAAAAAGATTTAATATTTAACGTCAAGAATTTTGTCTCTCAGAATTTATTCTACTCTGATGACAAACTCTTAAAACCTATACCTTTGTTATCATTTTGATTCGGCAGCTTGATTTCTCCATGCATATCTTCGAATGCTTTTACATTCTTTTCCAGTATTTTTAAAAGCTGTTTTGCATGCTGCGGTGTAGTCAATACACGGCTGTAAATTTTAGCACCGGGCAGTCCTGGAAGTATTCTTCCAAAGTCAAGAATGAACTCGGATTGTGAATATGTTGTCATAAAGAAATTACTGTATACACCTTCACCTACGGCTTCATCTATCTTAACATTAATCTTCTGTTTATTCATTTATTTCTCCTGTATGTTGTATTTTTCTCTGAGAGCATCCCTTACCTCAGGTATTACAAATTTATCAATTGATGCTCCAAGTTTAATTACCTGTTTCACAATACTTGAACTCAAATAAAGAAAATCGTGAGACGGAAGCAGGAATACCGTATCTATCGTACTTTTCAAATTCTTATTCATCAAAGCGAGAGAGAGTTCGTATTCAAAATCTGAAACAGCTCTCAATCCTCTTATCATTGTTGTTGCTTCAACTGATTCGGCAAAATCCACAACAAGTCCCGAAAATTTCATAACTTCAATGTTTTGGATATCGCTACAGCTTTGCCTGCACAGCTCTGTTCTCTCATCAGTTGTAAACAACGTATTTTTAGCAGAAGCTTCTGCAACTGCAAGAATCACTTTATCAAACATCCTTGATGCGGTCTTGAGGATATCAATGTGACCTCTGGTGATGGGATCAAATGTCCCCGGATAAACGGCTATCTTCATCTTATCACCTATAATGCTGCTGTCATTGCTTTCAGAAACTCAAGTTCTTCTGCATTCATGAATGATTTCAGAGTATTATATACTCCTGCATGATAATCATTTATCTGCTGCTCCTGTCCCCGAGAAAGTAACTCTTTAACTATCAAGTTTCTATCATATGGAACAACTGTCAATGTATCAAAACCGTAGTAGGATTTTCCCTCAATTTCAGTTAAATCTTTCACTGCAATCAGATTCTCAATTCGTATTCCGTATTCTCCTTCAATGTAGCATCCGGGTTCATTGGACAGCACGTTACCTGGTTTCAGAAATACTTTATCCGATCGAACACTAATAGAGCAAGGTCCTTCATGAACACATAAGAAGTGTCCAACGCCATGCCCTGTACCATGCCTGTAATCGTTCTGAGTTTCCCATAAAAATTCATGGGCAAATGTATCCAGCATAATGGATGGTACATTATCAGGAAAAACTGCTGCAGAAAGCTTTAAATGCCCTTTAAGTACGTTAGTATAGTCTCTTTTAAGTTTTTCTGACACATTACCAAGAGCAATTGTTCGTGTAATATCTGTTGTTCCTGCGAAATACTGACCACCTGTATCAATAAGAACAGAACCTTCCGGTTTAATCACCGCACATTCTTCTTTGCTTGCTGAATAGTGTACAATAGCACCGTTTGCATTATATCCGACAATCGGAGAAAAACTTGGAGAGAAATATCCTTCCTGTTCCGCTCTGAATTCATTAATTCTGACTCCAAGATCGTACTCGGTTAATCCTTTATCTTTGTTCTGAGACAACCAGTACATGAATTTCACAACTGCCGCACCGTCTTTGACGTGAGCATTTTTCATTCCTTCAAGCTCGATCTGATTTTTGCGTGCCTTAAGCTCAGTTGAGATATTCATGCCGGATACTATTCTGCCTTTAATAAAACCATAATGTTTTACTGAAACTTTTGCAGAATTAAGCAAAATACTTGTATCTTCAGGTATCTCAGCAAGTGCAGAATCGAACTCGGTATATTTCTTAAGCTCAATTCCAGCCTGAACAAGCTTTGTTTCAAGATTTTCCGGGATTATTGCTTTATTAACAAACAACTGTACTGTATCAGGTGCAAAGATCATATATGAGAAGAATACAGGATTGAACTTGATGTCATTCCCTCTCAGGTTTGTTATCCAGGCTATATCATCCAGTGTCGTAATTACATGATAACCAGCACCTTTTAACTCCATTTTATCTCTTATTCTGTTGATCTTTGATTCAATAGTTTCCCCTGTCAAAGCATCTGTTAACTCAAAACATTCTTCAGATGGTATTGCAGGTCTGTCCTTCCATATCACATCAACAATATCTTTGTCATAATTGTAGGAGAACTCCTTGTCAGAGACAAATTTCTTTAGCTCCTGAAAGCTGCTGTATGTAAGAGATTCCCCGTCGAAACCAACAACAGATCCGTCTTTCAGATTGTTACTCAGCCATTTATAAGGATGTTCCACTCCGGGCATTCCCATTTTGTGAAGAGTAACTCCTGTATCTTTGAGCTGTTCGTCAGCCTGTATAAAATACCTTGAATCTGTCCAGAGTCCGGCTTCTTTCATTGTTATTACTACAATACCTGCTGATCCGGTAAAACCTGTAATCCAGGCACGTATACCCCATCTTGGAGCAAGGTATTCATTCTGGTGTGGATCTGACCCGGAAACTATCCAGGCATCTATTCCAAGCTTTTGCATTTCAGTGCGTAATGCTTTTAATCTTTCAATTATTTTCATTCATTTTACCTCATAATTGATTATTATTACAGAATTATTTTCACTATGCTCAGGGGCAAGAACTTTCTTTTTATTTTTACCGATTACAGCAAATAGAGATATAATCGATATAGGCGTTGTTATTTGTTACTGATTCTGAATATTTACTTTTTCAAAGTAAGCTTTCCATAAGCACCATCATGCCCGGGTGGTGAAAACTCGAAATTTCCTCTTTTAATCTGAATAATCGTGTTGATAATCTCAGACTTCACTTTGCCGTTTAATTCACTCTGAATCCTTTCTTCATCAGCCATCCAGAGATCAATCTCAGTTACGAAAATTGTGGTAATTATATCAAATGGTTTTGTCACTCTAGAAGAAGTAAGAGTTTTGACTCCTGATCCCAGAGCAACAGCTTCAATAAGCGGAACCAGATGATAAAATTTCCTGTCTCTCTTAGCAATAGATTTATCTGTCAATTCCTCGCATCGTTGTAACACTCCTTTAAGCATTTTTTTTCCACAGACCGGGCACTCTATTCCTGAATCATTTTTATCTTCCAGATAAACAAACTCATCGGAATCATGCCTTGATGCTCTGTGTCCGGTTAAGAAGTAACGTCCTTCCGAAGGATGAAATTCAGCAGTGAACTCAACATATCCCCCACGCAAAGCGTTTATCACTCCTTCATAGCTTTTTTCTATGACGTTCAACATTGTGAATTCTCTTCCGATTCTGTTCAGAGCTGCACTATGGCAGTCACTGTTTGAAATCATTGTCAGTTCTGCGAAATCAGGGATTCCTCCCAACATATCAGGATCAGCACTCAGCCCTGTCTCAATGACTCTGATGCTATCAGTGAAATCGCCATAAAACTCTCTAATGTTATTGAGACCGTTTTTAGATCCCATAATTCCATCAGGAGTCATAACATGAGCAGGGATAACCTCAATTAACGGATGAATATTCTGAATTTGATAAAGTCTTTCCTGTAGCTGAGCCTGATCTTCGCACTTGATGAAAGGTCTGCCTATAGTGTTCTTCATTCCCCAGACATCCATCAGTATCTGCAATTCACGAATAGAATTGAAATCAGGGAACAGAATAACATGATGTGCAATTGTTCTGTTTTTATATCCTTCAAGCTGTACGGTGAGTATAACTTCTGTCTGCAAGATAAATCTTTTATCATAATCCTTGAATTTGAACAAACCAGGTTCGGCTTCTATAAAAACATCTTTCAGCTCATTAAAGCGTTCAGGGTGCATGCAGTCACCAGTTCCAAAGATATCAATCCCTTTAATCTGCATTGTTCTGCAAATGCTTTCAAATGGTATATTCCCGACTCCTCCGGCATGACCTGAGTGCGAGTGAAGATCTACAGCAATTTTCATTTTATCTCCTGATAACAAAAAAGCCCACCGTGAACGATGGGCCAAATTTTTATTACAAAATTATTAATTATTAATATTTATTTTAACTACACCTAATTCACGACTGAGAACGTATAAATCGTCACCATCAAGTCGTACTTCAACAACATATCCTATATCCTTTTTAGGAAGCTGCTCTTTAAATGTAGGATTTCCACTTCCATCAAGCGAGAAGTAGTAAATACCTCCACCACGTGAACCAACTACAAGGTGATGAACATTGGCATCAACGCATCTTGCAAATGAACTTGTTTTGTAAGCAAGATCTTCTCTAAGAGTCATTACTGGTGCTTCATCAGTGAACTCAACATCAAGAACCTGAAGTCCCATGTGTACGTCTGCTACATAAAGCTTATTATTTGCAAAGGCTACCTGATCAGCTTCTCCCGGAGTATCGGCATAAGAAATAAAGTTATAAGCAATATTATTATCTAAATCTTGAAAAAATCCCCACATGTTCCAGCAGGAGACTCCCGCATAACCATTAGCACCAAAGTAAAAACCTTCATTGAAAGAGAAGTCTTTTAAAGGGAACAAAACTGTATAGTCATTGCTGGAGCTGTTAAAAGAATCTCCACTTTGATTAGGTTCATTGAATGCTCTACTATAACCGGCACTGTGTCTCTTTACAACCACAATAGGTCTTTCAGTCATTGTTGCATTAGGTAAATCCACAGAATTACCATAAATCGGAAAATCGGGACTGTTAGGATAACTATATAGTCCATAGATTCCCTGAGTATTACCCGTTGTAATCGCATTACGTTCGAGAGTTCCATTGGAAATATCATAAGAGCCAAATGCATCTGTAGCTTTCTTCTGCAGTGTAATAACCCTGTTATGTTCTTCAATAATTGTTATAAGAGCTACATCTTTTAATGACTCTTCAGTTTCATTTAATTCAACAGCTTCAAAGTAATCATACGAATCTGCTAAACCAAAAGGAGCTTTGTTAACCATAATCAGTCCGCCAGTACCACAGGCAGCAACTACATAATGTTCGGAAACGTCCATATCATCAGGTGAACCGGATATTGGTACATTGCCTTCTATTCGAAGTATTCCGTTTGAGCTTGAGCCAACCGGATCGTTTGCATCCGCACAGGAAATAAGTGCAAAAACTGATATAAGAAAGACCGCGATAGTTATCAGTTTAAATTTTCTTTTCATTACATCCTCCAATGAAATGTATATTTATCTCAATTTTTTTTATTTCTCTCATGTACATTAAATTATTCCAAAACCTTTCAGATTTTTATATAATACTTGAGTAATTCCTCTCACGAGAAATACAAGTGGTACTGATATCAGCATACCAAGAATACCAAAAACATAACCTCCCGCAATAACTGTCAACATAATAACGAGCGGATGCATTTCTGTATTCTTACCGATAACAATCGGATATATAAAAGAGTTATCCAGAAACTGCACTAAAATCATAGCAATGACTGAATAAACTGCCATACTGAATGAGTTTCCTGTTAACAACACAGATATTATTGCAAGACCCATTCCAATTACAGGACCTAAATAAGGAATTGCATTGGCAAACCCGGCGAGAATACCTATCAGCAGAGCATAAGGAACCCCAATACACTGCAAGGCAATAGAAGACAATATACTTACAATAAATATTTCTATCATCAAAGCTCTCAGATACGTACCAATTATTTCATCTGTTTTTTCTATAATAATTATTGTTAACTCAAAATATCTGTTTGGTACAAGCCGCATGAAATATTTTTTCATCGACTCAAAATCTTTCAATAGAAAGAAACTTATTAAAGGAATCGTTATAATAAATGTGAGCACACTGAAAAAGTTGCTTAACAATCCAATAACCTTCTTAGGCAGGTCAGATACTGATTTTGTAATAAAGCTTAACACATCATTTTTTGCATCATCAAAATTTATAAATGGGAATTTGCTTTCTACTTTCTGCACAAGTCCGGAAATTTTATCATAGAATGGCAGCTTTGAAATGAAATTCACATCATTTGTTTCACTGAATGCGTCCGAAACAGTGTTTGAAAGCTGAACAACCTGATCATAGACAACCGGAACAAATGTAATAGATGCAATTACCAGAATACCGAGAATAATCAGATATACCAGAAGGATGGAAACACTTCTTGGAATCCCTCTCTGTTCCAGAATTGATATTATTGGATTAAGCAGGTATGATACAATCATCGCTGCAAACAAAAGCGGAAAAACATTCTTAAAAAAAAGTACTCCCAATACAACCAGTGACAGCATGAAAAGCCAGTAAACCAACCTGACAATTGATTTACTCCGAATCATTGATCACCTTCAATTTCCTGTTTGTTCGAATCAAATCCTTGCTCAATTTCCCTGCAAACTGGAACAAAATTTTTGAAGCAGTTCGAGGATGCTCGTTTATAAACACTTGAAAATCCTTTTGAGAAACGGCATAAAGAGTTGCCGGCGAAGATGCCTTTGCCGATGCAGTTCTCTGAGAATCAGTAAACAAACCAACTTCACCAAAGTAATCTTCGGCACCAAGTGTAACCAGATTTATTTCTTCTTCGCGTTTTTTCTCAAGAATTATATCTACATGACCATCAGCAATAATATATAACACAGTATGCGGATAGTCTTCCCGGAAAACCCATTCGTCTTTTTCGAATACACGTTTATGCAGAAGTCGGGAGAACAGCTTCAGTTCAAGCCTGTTCAATCCTTGTAAGAAAGGAACATTTCTCAGAAAATAGAATTCTTCTTTTGTAAGATTCTTTACTTTCTTCTCTCGAGAAAAAAAATCAAAAATGCTCATATTATTTCCTCATGTTTTTTATAAGAGGTATTATCAATAAAGCTGCCAGAGCAGCGAGAGCTATAATTGCACCGGTCCAGCCAAGTAACGTCAGTGTTGTAACAACTACACCGGCTCCGATTACTCCAATGAAAATGAATAAAAGCGATTTCCAGTATTTCAATCCGAACAAATATGCCGCAAGTGAACCTGTCCAGGCACCTGTTACAGGTAATGGTATGGCAACAAACATTATAAGTCCGAGCTCTTCATACTTCTTAATCAAATCACTTTTTTTACGTGTTTTCTCAAATATCTTCTCAAGTATCCTGTTTGTAAATGAAAATTTACGGAAAAGTTTTTCAACAAACCCAAAAAACACCAGAATCAGAAAAATTGGCACCATATTTCCGGCAACTGAGATTGCAAATACTTTGTACCATGGAATTTCAAACAACTGAATTCCCACAGGGATCGCTCCTCTCAGCTCGAATATCGGAAGCATTGATATCAGAAATACTGTTAACTCTCTTGAGATTTCTTTATCTGTGAAATAATCCAGAATTTTCTTTTTTAAACCGTGCTGATCAGATTCATGTCCGGCAGCACCTTCAGCATTCAGACTGACAATGATAAATATTGTCAGTAGAAACAGAATTATAATTTTTTTTACCATCCCTGCTCTCCTATCAACGGTACGAAAGTACATTTTCCGAAAGATTCTTTTATATACTGGTCACCTTTTCTGGTAATCATCTCAAGTGCCTGCATCTCCTGAGTTCCGGACGGAATAATCAGTTTTCCGTTATCTGCAAGCTGTTGTAATAGACTCTCAGGTATAGACGGGCTTCCGGCAGATACAATAATCTTGTCGAACTCTTCACATTTGGGATAAGCCTTTTCCCAACCTCTTGTACCGTCACCTACCCTGAAATGAACATTGTTTATATCAAGTTTTTTCAAGACTCTTTTAGCTCCGAGACTTAACTCCTGTATCCTCTCAACACTATATACTTCTTTAGCAAGCATGGATAGAATTGCTGTCTGATATCCTGAGCCTGTTCCTATTTCGAGAACTTTATCCTGATCAGTCACATCAACTATCTGAATCATGAATGCAATGATGTAAGGTTGTGAAATTGTCTGTCCACATGCTATAGAAAGCGGAAAGTCAGCATAAGAATGCAGTTTAAAATCATCTGGGACGAACATATCTCGGGGAATCTCCCTGAAAGCACTTAAAATTCGATCGTTTTTTATTCCTCTTCCCATCAACTGGGTCTGTACCATTATTTCTCTTTGATCTTCAAATTTCATCTTCTTACCAATCTACAAATTTAATACCTTTATTCCCAATTTAAGACTCTCTGGAACATCAAGTACTTCAAAGTTAGGCCATACCGGAGTTATTGAAACATAATTTTCCGATATAGCTTTGAAATCAGAGTTTTCAGAGTTATCCCATTCCGGCATATCTCCGCCAATAAGATAGAATGTCCTGCCATTCTCGTCTTTATCAGTTCTGATGTAATTCTTATAATATCTATGACCTAATGATGTAAGCTTAATTCCTTTAATCTCTTCAAATGTAATATTCGGAATATTGATATTCAGAATCTGTCCCTCTTTGCAATATTCATGAATGTTCTGCCTCAGTAATTGAGCCATGACTTCTGCCCCGGTTTCATATTTCTGGTCTCTGTATTCATTCATGGAAATAGCAATAGCCTTGTAACCGTGCAGCATAGCTTCCAGAGCAACACCTACTGTACCGGAATACAGAACATCTCTTCCCATATTCTGACCACCGTTTATTCCGGATATAACCAGATCAATATTTTCAATTTTGATAACATCTTTTAGAAAGAAAACACAATCCACCGGTGTACCACTTATCGACCAAACATTTTCTTCGTGTTCGTTCAGATATACCGGTCTGTTAATGGTTATTGAATGCGAAAAAGCGCTTCTTTCACTTTCAGGGGCAATTACAAATACTTCATGATTGTCTTTCTTAAGTCGCTCCTGCAATACACGTATACCGCGAGCATTCACCCCATCGTCGTTTGTAAGTAAAATTCTCATGTTTCCTCTCAGCTTAGTTGATAAATATCTCGTTAAATACAATTTTTATAAAATTCATTATATCCCGACCATGCTTTATGTAACTTTCTTCATCATTGTATATAGTAGGAATAATAATTGAGCTGAATACAGCTTTTTGTCGGGCAAAAGAAAAGATTATCTCTGTCTCGTACTGATAACGATCAGAAATACAGTCATTCGAAATAACTTTCGCAAGCCTGTATAACCTGTATCCTGACTGCGAGTCTTTTATCCTGTGATGCGTAATCAGACTGACAATAAACGATGTCAGACCGTTACTGGCAATTCGTGGAATCGGCATAAAGCTTGGTCTGAAGTTCCTGCGTCCGATTACCATATCTGCATTTGAAACATTCTGCTCCTCAATAAAATCCGGTATTTCTTCCGGTAAATGCTGTAGATCAGAATCCAGGGTTATAGCAAACTTAAAACCTTGCTTTCTGGCAATTTCAAAGCCATGCTTAAGGGCAACACCTTTGCCGCAGTTCACAGATAGCCGGTTATAAATTGTACCGAACTTCCTGCAAACCTGAGCAGAATTATCTATTGAACAGTCATCTACAGTTATAATATTATTCGTTGGAATAATCGCAGAAATCCTTCTTATCAGTTCATCGAGATGTCTTTCCGCATTGTAAACAGGTATAATGACTGCTGTATTTTCATAATTAGCTAAATTCATCATACTGCAAAAATGATGCATAATCAAAAATGTCAAGTGCAAAGTGAAAGCAGGGAAATATTACTATCATACAAAACCCTTTACTCATGCATAATCAAAGACAAGGTGAGATCTATTTTTTTTAAGCACAATTTGCTGAATATTATTAACTTATTGAATTACTATAATTAACGAGACTTTATCAGATTTAGGTTGACATAAAGATTATAGCTTTCATAAGAAGTACAAATTAATTAATATAAGGAGGAAGTATGCTGAAATACGGAACCGTAAGCAGTACTGACGCAATGGCTTTAGAAGAAAAATACGGAGCTCATAACTATCACCCACTGCCAGTTGTAATTGCAAAAGGAGAAGGACCATTTCTCTGGGATCCGGAAGGAAAAAAATATTTTGACTTCCTGTCAGCTTACTCAGCTGTTAATCAGGGGCATTGTCATCCAAAGATTATCAAAGCGCTCAAAGATCAGGCTGACGTTCTCACATTAACTTCACGTGCTTTTTTCAATAATAAACTTGGAAGCTACGAAAAATTCGTTACCGAATACTTTGGTTATGATATGGTTCTTCCAATGAATACAGGTGCTGAAGCTGTTGAAACAGCAATGAAAATAACCCGTAAATGGGGATACGATGTAAAAGGTATCGCAGAAAACAAAGCAAAACTGGTTTTCTGTACAGAAAACTTCCACGGAAGAACAATCGCAGTTATTTCTGCTTCAACTGATCCTGAATCTTACGGTGGATTCGGTCCATACGTACCCGGAATAATCCATGTACCATATAATGATTCAGAAGCGCTTGAAAAAGTTCTTGAAGAACAAGGTGAAGAAATCGCAGGATTCATCGTTGAGCCTATTCAGGGTGAAGCCGGTGTTAACGTTCCTGACGAAGGATACCTCAAAAAATGTTACGATGCCTGTAAAAAACACAACGTACTGTTCGTAGCAGATGAAGTTCAAACAGGTATTGCCAGAACAGGTAAACTTCTTGCTGTTGAGTATGAAGGAATCAGACCTGATGTTGTAATTCTTGGTAAAGCTATTTCCGGGGGTGTATTACCTGTGTCAGCTGTTCTTGCAGACAAAGACATTATGATGGTTATCAAACCTGGTCAGCATGGCTCAACTTTTGGTGGATTCCCACTCGCGTGTGCTGTTGCTCAGGCTGCTCTCGAAGTTATCAAAGAAGAAAACCTTACTGAAAAAGCATTCGAACTTGGTGAATACCTCAGAGAAGAATTGAGAAACATTAAGACTGACAGAATCACTACTGTAAGAGGTAGAGGTCTTCTTAATGCTATCATTATTAAACCTAAAGACGGTGTTGAAGCCTGGGATGTATGTGTAAAGCTTAAAGAAAAAGGATTACTCTGTAAACCTACACACCAACACATTATCCGTCTTGCTCCACCACTTGTAATTACAAAAGATGAACTGAAAGAAGCAATCGAAATAATGAGATCAGTTTTCGAAGAACTCGACGCTTAATAACAGTTAAATAATATTACTTTAAACCTGCTGAATTTTCGGCAGGTTTTTTTGTTTGAAAATGATTATAAAATACACACCCCCAATCAATTTCTTTCCCAAAATTGATTTTCCCCTCTTGAATTATGTTAATAATGTAGAGGGGAATTTGACGCTAAGCGTCACTCAGAATCCTGCAAGCATGTTAATTAAGAAAATCAAGGTTCAGATTTTTTTATCAACCGTCCGGTTGGCTCTACACGGTGAGTAAACACCTATGGAGGAAAGTCCTGTAACGAGATAGAGGATTATAAAAGGAAACAGCCTTTCGTGTGAAAGGCTGCTTCATATGTCTTGCTTTCTTTCCATTCCTAAGGATCAGAAGACAATTAAGAAACAAAACAATTTATAAATTTCTGCTGAGCTATTTTAGCATCAGCATTTTTTTAGTTTGTGTATATTCAGATGTCTGGAGTCTGTAGAAGTATGTTCCACTTGAAACAGCGTTACCTCTGTCATCTTTACCATTCCAGGTAATTCTGTGATGATCAGCCTTCATTTCTGCACTAATCAGTGTTCTCACTTTCTGACCGGTGATGTTGTAAATTACTAGTTCAACTCTACCAGTCTTTTTCAGTGAAAACTCGATGTTTGTAGTAGGATTGAATGGATTAGGATAGTTTCCTTTGAGCTCTGTTACCAGAGGAACATTATCTTCATCATCATTACCTACTATGAAGTCAAATTCGAAATCCGGTGCAGCCATATTACCTGTCTCATAAACGGCTGTAATTGTAGCTGTCAGTGTTTCATTGGGATCAAAACCAGATACAACAAAGAATGTATCAGTGGTTGTCTGATTCAGAACATCAATTTCAACTCTGAAATAAAGTAAAGATCGTTCAGGAGTTCCATCATCTGAATCCCTGTTAGTATAACCCTTACCATCAGCCAGAGTGCTTTCACCATCAGTTCTTACAGCATAAGATCTGTCACCATGATTCCAGCTCAAGTAACCACCATTGGAGTTCCACTGAATATTTGTTGGTGCAAGCATCAATTCATTCAATGCTGCCTGATAAGTAAGATCAGACCCATAAGCAACCTGAACACCGGTTTCTTCATAAGGAACAGTTCCTTCAAGAGATGCAGAAATATCGTATGTTCCGGGTTCCACTTCGTTAAAGAATACCCAACCGGAATCATTAACTGTATTCTGATAAGTGTTTGTTCCATCTGTAGCTTCAACTACTGCTCCATCGAATGAGTTCAGATTTGTTGTAACCTGTACTGCGATATGACCATATTCGTTTATAACAAAGTCCTGAGTCTGTGATCCGTCGACAATGTTCAGATTCTGAACAACATGATTCATATATCCGTCTTTCATTGCTGTAACAGTATAACTACCCTGAGTAATCAGGAAGAAGTAGTAACGACCCTGATCATCTGTTTGTGTTGTCATGTTTGCTCCGGCAACTTCTACAGTAGCACCATTTACAACAGCATTGTTATGATCCTGGACAATTCCCTGAAGTACTGGTCCACCATTCCCTTGGCCAAGAGAGAAGTCTTGAGTTGTAAACACATTTTGAACAATACTCACATTTGACACACTTACATCGTGGTACATTGTTTGAGATGCTGTAACGGTATATGAACCAGGTGTTATATTTGCAAACTGGTAGTATCCGTTGTTATCTGTATATTGCACACTCTGGAGTTCTTCAATCAGTATCTGAGCATTGAACAGAGGAGCATCATTATGATCATAGACATGTCCCTGCAATCCTGTTTGAGATGGCTGCACAACAACACTAAGAGGCGCTGACTCATTATTACCAGTGACCATATCTCCAGTCATAACAACCTTACCATAAATCTGCTGGTTACCCAGCTGATCATTAGTAGGAGTCCAGGACAATACGAATGTTGCAATAGAGTCAGGCTGAATCAGAGTTCCCGGAGTTGATGCAAGCTCAACATCTGTTGCCATCATGAGTTTCACATCGTAGTTTGATTCAGGATTTAAACCGTTGTTTCTAATTGTAATAGTGTAATCAGATTGCACACCAACCATTACTTCCAGTGGACCTGTAGCTGTAATTACTGAAAGATCATGATCCGGTGGTGTTGTAATATTAACACCTATATTATCAATAAACAAATCAGGACCGTAGCCTGAAATAGCGTCAAATTTCACATAAATAGTCTGCCCTGCAAATGCATCAAGGTTGACCGTTTCCTGAATAAATGAACCGGGTGAAGTATCATCTGCACCATCATTTGATTCAAAAGTATCATCTATTCTATTCCAGACAGATGTCCAGTTATGCATATCGGTTGATACTGAGACATTCAACTCATCACCAATATATGTCGTATTGTAATGGTGTGACCAGCTGAATACTAAATCCGCAGTACCCGTAAGTGCAAGAGGAGGAGTTATCAGCTCAGCATTACCACCATTCCATGACCAGAAATTACAGTAAGGAACATTATAAGATGCACTGAGAGACCAAGCCCTTCTTCCATCGAGTACCCAGCCATCAACAGGCCAGTTAGTAAAATCTTCCATCATTGGGAAAACGTCTATTGTCATATCTGATCTTACTGTAAAGCTCCAAACAGGGCATCCTGTAGCAGTACCTGCATCGTTATAAGGAGTTACACTCCAGTAATACGTTGTATTATTTGCTAAACCAGAAAAATCATATTCAAAGACAGCGCCTACATCCAGGTTATTTACAACATTTGTGGGTGGATTGTCGGTACCTAATGATACATTATAACCTGTCGCTCCATGTTTTCCATCCCATTTGAGAGTACTGCATTCAGGAATATCTGATTCAGTATCTAAGGGAGACCTGAAAATTGAACATTGAGGTACAACGTTGTTATCAAAAACACTGAAATCATCAATACTTATATCACTGAAATAATCATTTCCTGTTGTCGCTACAATCTCGAAATAGAAAGGATCAGTTGTAAATGTACTCAAATCAACCAGTATATTAAACCATACATCTCTGTGATCACCTGTTATTGGTGTAATAACATCAGCAGTTATAGCTCCAGTTACATTGTTTACAATATTTACTTGAAGAGAGCCCATTGAGCATCCATTCATGTTATACCATAACTGCATAGTCGGATTTGTTAAAGATGATACATCAAATGGATTTGTAATCATTTTAAACTGTTGATTGAGGTTACTGTTTGATTCAGTAAAGGCAAAATATCCACTGCCTGTCGTATGATCCCCGTTTTCAGGACCGGTTGTAGTCGTCGGAGTTGTTGTTCCATAAGACCATGGAGTTGTATTCGCAGGATCATCAATCCAGTTTACAGGAAGTTGACCGCTTTCAAAGCCTCTGCTGTACGGGAATGTACTTACTAATGGATCTGGTCTGGATGTGAATGACCAGACAGGACATCCTGTTGCACTGCCACTGGCATTGTAAGGTATAATCTGCCAATAATATACTGTACCAAGAGCTAACCCGGTAAAATCAAAAGTCAAATTATTGCCAACATCCTGAGAACTTACAACATCTGTAGGAGGGTTATCAGTACCAAGATTAACAATGTATCCTGTAGCTCCCTGGGCAGCGCTCCAAGTCAAGGTGCTGTTTTCAATAATATCTACAGCTGCATCAACAGGAGAAATGAAATTTGTGCATCCCGGGGCAGTATTAACATCATAAATTGAAATATCATCAATACAGATGTCACTTTCGAAACCATCTCCTGTTGTTCCGATAATTTCCACAACGAAATCTTCGCTGTAAGTTGACAAATCAATACTCATCAAATTCCATACATCACCCTGATCACCGGAAACCGGGTTAACAACATCTGTATAACGAACATCATTAACAGGTTCATAAATATTTACTTGCAGAGTACCCATATCACCACCGTACATGTGGTAGTAGAATTCCAAAGATGGGCTGGTTAAACCGGTAACATTGAATACTGGTGAAGAAATTTTATATAATTGATTATTATGACCTGAAGCCTCAGTATAAATGAAGTTACCACTACCTGAAGTATGATCTCCACTTTGTGGTCCTGTTCCTGATGATGATGTTGAAGCTCCAATAGACCATGGATCGCTATTTGCAGGATCATCAACCCAACAGCTTGGCAGATTATCCGCATCAAATGATTCGTTCCAAGGGAATGTCGTTATTGTTCCACACATTGTTTCGAAGTTCCAGACTTCTCCTTCGTACATATTACTTGCTGAATCATATACATCAACACGCCAACTATAGGTTGTAAGAGGTGTTAATCCGGTGTATGAATATGGTGAAAATGAACTTACCGGCTGGTTTGTTACAACCTGAGCCATGTTTCCTTCAGGTCCAAACCAGAGGTCATAAGAAACTGAATTGCTAAGAAAATCACATGATAAATCACCGTCAACAAGAACACCTATACTACCATTTGCAGGGACAGGATTGTTAGCACCAATATCTGATACAGCAAACTCAATTGCCATATTGTTAGAGAAGAAGAGAGAATCATTATGATTACACATAATTCCATCAGTACCATCTGAGTTTTCGAGGCCTACTGTCTGTGATGACAACAGGAAATCTTCATAAAATCCTTCATACTGAATAAGAATTTTACCATCTTCAACCAAAACCACTTGCCCGGTAAAATACCCGGGAGTGTCAAGATTGTACTCTCTACAGTGGTCAAAAGTTACGACAAACGCATTCTGATTGTTAAATGTTATTGTCTCATAACTGATAGTAGACAGATTGTCTTCAGGTGGATCAATATCTGACCAGAACCACCCCACTAAGTTGTTAGGAGTGTTTGCATCCGGAACATCCTGATGTACAAGAGTTTCTGCTTCGTTAAAATTGAATGTTAAGTATCCATTAGAACTGATTTTGACCGAAGTATAGTCTACTCCGTAGAAGTTAAAAGTAAATCCCAGATCGAATGGTCCCTGAATATCATCGTCACCCATTGTGAGAGCAGTACTATTCGTACTCGGTGTAATCCAGTTGTAAGTAGGACCATTAGCGTTATCACTTGTTGCCCATCTGTAACCAAAATTGTCAGGACCTCCGTGATCCTGCGCGCATAGCATTACAGACAATAGCACTAATCCAAAAAGTAAGAATGCCTTTTTCATTCTTATCCTCCTTAAGTAGTCAGCATGCTGTACCGATTGCAGAATTGCCTACAGTAGCCAATGTACTGCAAACAATACACGAGCAGAGATGTGCTTTTCAAGCACAACAGTATATGTAATTTGTGATTAGTTTACGAGAAGTAACTATTTTTTTATTGTAATCGCATTTTTTTTTGTAAACCTGTCTCACAAATATACTGTTTAGATTGAACACACAACGGAGGTGCAAAAGTGGTGAATACATAAAACATCAAAATCTGAAAGCTTGAATCCATACTTTTCGCTCCAACTACTCAATGCTGTAATTAAAATCTCTTAAATACACTTTTTTAATTTAAATTTCCCAACACCGTTAAAATAGCATTAATTGTTCCAAAATCTTTAAAGAAGAATATTTTCTGAATCAAAATTTCACAAGACTTGAGTATCGTTGAAATGAGAGTTTTAATAGTTGTATAAAAGAAAAAGACTGCTGAAATCATCAACAGTCTTGTTTATATGATGTTAGCTTGCAAATATTACTTTAAGAGAACTGCTTTTCGATAGAACTTTTCTTTACCAATATTAAGTTTGAAGAAATAAACTCCGGATGATACATCTTTCCCATGATCATCTTTTCCATGCCATGTAATTGAGTGTTCTCCCTGATCCTGAACTTTTTCTGTCAGAGTTTTTACTTTCTGTCCCTTAATATTGTATACACTGATATTCACTTTCTGTTCTTCACTAAGACTGTAAGATATTTCAGTTTCAGGATTAAACGGATTAGGATAAGGTAAGTTCACAGTATTGGTAAATTTGTTAACATTATTTGGTTCATTGCCTACCGGCATTACACCGTAAAGTGATCCGGTTCTCTGTTGATTGCATCTCGGGTGCATCCAGTAGTTAAGACTGCCGCTCTGTTCTTTATAATCTATTGCCATAATACCGGCATCAAATCCAATAAAGAATTCCAGATCATCATCCTCGTCAACATCATGCATGAATACAGGTGATTTCGCATCTTCTCCGGTGAGTATTGGAGATACATTAAGTTCGGAACTATCCTGACTGAAAATTCTGATTTCCTTATTATCAAGGGAAACTATTACTTCAGGTAAGCCATCATCATTAATATCTGCCGTTACAGGATCGAATACAGGTCTATCAGGAAGCTGTACAGGCCAGTTCATGAAATTGGAACCATCAGAATTCAAAACATACATCACATTGCTTTCACTCACAAAACAGGTTTCATAATAATTATCACCATTGAAATCTGTAAGAATAACGTTTGACTCAAGAGCTTCACCAGGTGATGCTGTTCTCAGAACATTTCCCATATTATCATAATAGTTAATGTTTCCGGCAGCATCAACTGTAATGATTTCCTTATAAGGTGTAATCAGTGTTTCTTTCATCGGTCTATTTGTCATTTTAACCGGGAATCCTGCGGCGTATACTCCCTGATAATTCAGAGCATGCAATGTAGAATCTATAGTACAGAATACTATTTCTGGTATATTATCATCATCAAGATCCGCCACAGATGGATTAGGGTAACATGGAACTCCAACATTAATCTGATTAGAAACAACATTGCCCTGATAATCAAATATCACAGCATTTGAGTATATATCTATTACAAGTATGTCAAGATCCCCATCATTATCAAAATCGTAGATTACAGGATTACTTGTTACATATTCGTTAATTTCTCTGTAATAAAGGGAATCTCCATTACTGTTAATAATATTTACTTCTCCGTTTAATGACACAGTTACAATTTCGTCTGTACCATCATTATCGAAATCTGCAATTGCCGGATTAGAATATAATTCATTATTTATAATAGCTTCATGAGATACTGCCTGATTCAGGAAACTGTCTCCCTGATTGAGAACTGTCAATTTACCTGATCTTCCAAAGAGAATAAGATTTTCCTCTCCATTATAGTTGGCAGTACCTGCAACATTTGTATGCAAAGTGCTGTTAACATAAGGCCAGTCAGCCTGAGCCATTGAAACCTGCATTTCCATTTCATAATCTTTTTCAAACAGTCCATTGCTTGAACGTGCAGATATTGTAACAGGTATCAGAACTTTTCCTGATTTAACTGAATCTGCAACAGTCAGTACGATAGGATTAGTGTTAGAAACAGTTTGTCCGACTGAAAGATTTGCCCAGTAAAGAGAATCTACACTGAAAGATAATCCTGTTCCTTCAGGTCTCAAAACAACTGATATATCCTCTGCATCATTCCAGCCAGGCAGATTCACAATTTCCATTGTAAGTTCAACCGATTCTCCCGGATTTACTATGGAATCGTTATCACCCATGTTTTCATCAGAAACTGTATAATCTTCAAGATTTATATAAGGGAACATATTGTATGGAGCTTTTAAAGTTATAGAAGGATCTCCAAACAATGTAAGTTCATAATAACACCATCTGAGAACGGAATTATTCATTACCTCATTAACAAGCATTTCCTTAGAGGTTGCATTTGCTGCCCCAAGAGTTCTTGTTGCTGTGTTATATGCAGCCTGATAGAACGTTCTGTTAAACTGTTGAGATGCACCTTCAACGCTCCCAGGCATGTACCATCCATATCTTGTATTGCCAACAAATGAAAAGAAACTCACTGATGAGTTTATCATCTGCTCTCCAATACATTCACCGAGCGCATAATCAAGTGCCATTGGGTAACACCCCTGTGAATACAATACACCATACTTATCATTTTCAAGATTCATGTAATTGCCAGTATTCAAACCACAGACCATTGTTTCATTGGAGTGTCCCATATGATTTACTATTCCGAGTCCGCCGTTGATGGCTTCATGAACAGCTCCTGAACTGAATGTATTTTCTCTATCATAAAGAGTCCAGTACTGGAAATTCTGAGGCATGTGAGTCTGTACATCATCGCAGTATGATCCGCCGTAAGTAAGTGGATTAGGGTTCAATAATTCACCCACAAGATAAACTACATCGTCTGTGTAAATAATTGATTCATCATAATACATGATTTTGCTGAAAGAATTCTGGAAGTGTTGAGCATTATCTCCCGGTAATCTTCCAATGTAAAATTCTGAATATAAATCAGGCTGATCGTTAGGATGCCCAATTACATTATCGCCATCAGCATTCCAGTCACCATCAATATTGGTGTAATAAGAGTCATTAGGAATGCCGTTATCTCTTGTGTCTCCAACTCTGCCGTATGTTCCCTGAACAGGTACAATATGAATATCTCCTCCAAGAATTACGTATCTCAGTGGAGAAGCAGATTGAATTGACTGCTGATAGTAATTTGAAAGATAATTACGTATCTTCTGCTGATTTGTTGAACCGGCAGTAGTTGCATATATATCTTCAACAGAGATGAAATCCGTATCGAATCCATTCTCCTGTTTCCACTGCATGTAGGAAGTAAATGCAGGCTGGAGGCTTTGACCTGATACAAACAGGATCTTTTCTGATCTGGAAGGAGGATTATTGTAAACTGATTCATACTTTGATATTGCCGAATCATTATCAATAATTTCTCTTACAACTGATTTTGTTTTATCATCCATAAACAGTAATCGCATCTGATTACTATAAACATTTGAATTGTAACTTGTTTTGACATTTACTGTAAACTTGCTGAACGATGTTAATTCTTTTTGTACAGGATTGTAGTGGTAAGGGTATACATGAATATTCAAAATTCGCATACCATTTTTCTGTTGAACATTGAAAGACTTGAATTCCTGTATCGGATACATTTCATTCTCACTGTATATCTGCATGTTCTTTTCTGTAGGAACAATCTGATCAGCAGAAAGAGCTGTGTGATTCAATACATAAGAAAGCTCAATATCTGAAGCTGCTCTTCCGTCAAATTCAATTGAAATGTCATCTACAACTGATCCCGGTTCCAGCAAAAGGGATACCGGATAATACTTTATATGTGGATTCCCGGGACGATAAAGAGTTGGTAAATCATTTATCTGGATTTTCCCGTTTGAGTTGGTTCCAATTTCAGCCTTGGGTACTTCATAACTCATATGAAGATCGGCCGAAAGCATTAGAGGTATTAAAACTATTATTAAAACTAAGTACTTAGGCATTTTTCCTCCGGATAGAATATTGATTTCTCAAGTGCAAAAAATGTTCCAAAGGATCAAATAGTCAAAGTTTTTTAATATTACTTAAAGTTTACAATGTCAAATGTTGGTAAAATCTTATCCTTATCAGACAGTAATGGCTGTTTAACAGGCCAGTTTACGTTCAGTTTTTTATCATCCCAGATAATACCTGATTCAGCCGCAGGATTATATTCTGATGTAACTTTATACTGGAAAACAACTTCTTCTGACAACACACAAAAACCATGTGCAAATCCGGGAGGGATAAATAAAAGCTGTTTCTTATCCTCACTTAATCTGACAGAAATCCATTCTCCAAAAGTCGGAGAAGATTTCCTTACATCCACAGCAACATCAAAAATTTCACCTTTTAACACATGAATAAGCTTACCCTGTTCATATGGTGGTTTCTGAAAATGAAGTCCACGAAGCACATTCTTAACAGAATAAGAAATGTTGTCCTGCACAAAATCATAAGGAATGTTATTTTTCAGGAAATCTGTTTTTTTATAAGATTCAAAGAACTTACCTCTGTCATCTCCAAAAACTTTAACATCAATCAGTTTTACGTCAGGTATCTCCAGGTCATTGAATATAAAAGGCATTTACTCTCTCCATTATGAATGAAAATTAGATTCTATTTCTTTCTTTTCATTATCGGTCAAGTATCGAATATCTTTACTATCATGAAGAAGATACTGGATTTTTGCTGAATGTTCGAGTACTTCAGCTTTGGTAAAACACTCTCGAAAGCTTTTCCCCACTGTGATAATCCCATGGTTTCTCAGAATAACAGCATCTGTCGTCTTCAGAGCTTCCGCTGCATCCTCAGCAAGCTTCTTTGTCGATGGCATGCTGTAATTCACATAACCTACTTCCGGAAGAACAATATAGCTTTCAGACATGATATCAGTTCTGATTCTGCGTTTCAAGGCACTAAACATGGAACAATATGTCGGGTGAATATGCATAATGTATTTAACATCGTTTCTTACAGTGTATATTGCCTTGTGCATATTGATTTCCATGGTTGGATTATTCTCATTTTCGGGTCTCATATCATTGAATGATATTACAGCAATATCTTTTTCTGAGAGATTACCTTTATCCTTTCCGGTAGGAGTACAGAAAATTCTGTCATCACTCAAACAACTGAGATTTCCTCCGGATATTGTTGTATATTCTTTGTTATAACACCTGTTAAGCCAATATATTATTTCAGATTTATTATTCATCATTTCTCCCGATGTCTTCCCTGTTCCCATGCAGTTTCCAAACTCCACCGCTTTTGTGAAAAAAGGAGAGTAATCCTTCATCATACGGTTCATCAAAAGTAATACTGGAGTTTTCTGCAGTCAGTTTCATTGTAAAGTATGCTACAGCATATTCATCCTGAATATCAACCTCAACATCATTGAATTCAAGCTCATTGTAGTTGATCATTCTTGATGACCAGACAATTTCAAGATTTTCTGTGGTATCACCATTATGAAGATAATCTGAAAAAAAACAATCCATGAAATCACTTATTTCATCATTCCGGAAAGAAATTTTCAGTTTATCAAGAATATCTGTAATATCAGATTCTGCGACTTCTGATTTTGTAGATAAATCTCTACAACCGGCTAACAGCAGAATCGATAATAGTATAAGTAATATTTTATTTTTCAAGGATTGCCACGCTTTCAATGTGATAGGTATGGGGAAAAAGATCAAAGCCTGTAAGAGATTTCAGTTTGAATCCAATTCCTGTAAGCAAATCTACATCTCTTTTCTGGGTTGAAGGATTACAGCTGACATATATAATTTTGTTTATGTTATTCATTATAGACTCGCTGATAAAATTAGTATCCAGTCCTTTTCTCGGTGGATCAAAAATCAATGTATTAATATTATGTTTACTTATCCTGCTTTCAATTTCATTTTCAACTTTACAGGCAATAAAATCAGCATTGCATATATTATTAAATTCTGCATTCTCAACAGCGTTTTTGACAGCATCTTCGTTTTCTTCCAGCCCCAGTACATATTCTACCGAATCTGCAGCACATAATCCGAATGTTCCCGCTCCACAATAAGCATCAATTATACGATCCTGCTTATTCAAAAAAGACTTTGCATATTGAATCATCTTCTCAGCTTGTTGTTTGTTCACCTGGAAAAAAGCTTTATAGTTGACATTAAACTTTAAGCTATCAAGCTCTTCAAAAAAATCAGGATATCCAAAAATCAGTTTTTCTTCATCTCCAAGAATTGTATTACCGTCATTCCTGTTAATATTGAGAATAATACCCTTAATCTCAGGGAATTCAGAGGTCAGCATACGGACAAGCTGCTTTGTAAAGGGAATCTTCTTCTTTCTTACAACAATAAAAACCAAAACCTTCTTTTCATATTCCGAATATCTGAAACCTATGAATCGAAAGATACCTTTTGCATTTTTTTCATTGTAAATCTCGCCCTTTGTTGCATTGAGATACTCAAGGAAAGTATCTGTTATCCGGTCAAAAATCTCAGGCTGAAGTTTACATGTAGAATGTGTTACAATCTTATGTGATCGTTTTCCAAACATTCCGGCAACAGGTTTACCGTTTTGTGTACCCAGTGGATAAATTGTTTTATTTCTATAATGATAAATTGACTCTGATTGTTTTACATCAACAGGTATATATAACAGTTCATTGTAAAATTCGGAGAGAATACCAGATTTCCATTGAATCTGGTTGTCATAATCTGCCGGCAGCCAGTCGCATCCACCACAAGTTATATAAGACGAGCATATAGGATCAAATGAATCATGATATTTATCCACACTGCCCTGAATAATTGAACGTGTTTCCTTATGGACTATCACATCAACAGTCATGCCGGGCAGAGCTTTATGAACAAAGACAGTTTTATCGTAGCTGTGTCCTAAACCATATCCTTTGAATACAACTTTGTCAATTTTGACATCCGTTATGATTTTCTGCATGAAATCTATAGTCGCCCTGTAATCTGCCTGAACTTTAACAACCAGACAACTTTAATAGCTTCGTGTATGATTCGTTTGGACATTTTAGATTCACCACTTCGTCTGTCAGTAAAAACAATGGGGATTTCTTTAATGTTGAAACCTTTATTCCACGCTTTAAAGTTCATCTCTATCTGGAATGAATATCCATCAGAAACAATATTATCCAGATCAATAGACTCGAGAACTTCTCGACGTAAACATTTGAATCCACCGGTAGGATCGTTAATAAACATGCCGGTAATAATCTTTACATATTGGGCTGCACCATAACTGAGGATAAGTCTGCTCATAGGCCAGTTTACAACATTAATACCCGAAACATAGCGAGATCCTATAACAACATCATATTTCCTGATTTCTTTCTGCATTTCCAGAATTACTTTTGGATCGTGAGAAAAATCTGCATCCATCTGATAGATGATGTCATATTTATTCTGTATAGCAAACTTGAAACCTTCTACATAGGCAGAACCAAGTCCTAGCTTACCAGCTCTCTTAAGAATATGAATTCTATGTATATCCTTCATCATTTCTTCAACAATTTCTGCTGTTCCATCCGGTGAATTATCATCCACTATCAGTATTTCGAGAGTATTATCCAGATTTATCAGTACTGTTATCAAGTCCCGAATATTTTCAGATTCATCGTAAGTAGGTATTATTACAAGCTGTTTCATTAAAACTTCCTGTTATTTTTTATCTGTGTTATTTTTCAGTAATTGAGCATCCGGCACATCACCAAAATGCCTTGCAGGAGTTCCTGCATATATCTTACCGGGTTCTGTATCTCTTGTTACTACCGAACCACCTGCAATCATTGTATCTTCTGCAATGACTTTCCCGGGAAGAATTGTTGCGTTAACCCCGATTCTTCCACCTGTTTTGATTGTAACCCCTTTAAAGTGCTTATATCTTTCAGGATCTCTTCCCATGTAGTTATCGTTACTTGTACATGTTCCGGGAGCTACAAAACAGTAGTCTTCTATAGTAGAATACGCAGTAATATATGAGTTTGTTTCAAATTTATTTCTATTTCCGATTGTACAGAAGTTTTCTATTGCTGCACCTCTGCCAACAATATTGAAGTCTCCGAGAGTTACATTTTCTCTGATTGTTGCAAGATCAGCTATCAGATTTTTCATTCCGATTTTACATTGAACGTAAATAACAACATTTGCACCAATAAGACAATCATCTCCTATCACTGCAGGTTCAAACTTCTTCTCTGTTTTAAAAATGCTTCTCGGTGAAAACATCGGTGTTTTTCCAATAATAGTATTATCGTCAATTCGTACACCATCACCTATTTTAGTCCCCTCATGAATAACTACATTATGACCAATTTTACAGTTATCTCCAATAATGACATCATCAAGAATAATACAGTTATAACCAAGTTCTGTATCCTTTCCGATATTTGCTTTATCTGAAATCAATTTATTCTCCCATCTTTTTTTGCTTTTCTACAGATTCCACAATTCAAGTAAAGTTTTTTTTTAGTTTTTGTAAATAGTTCTTGCAAAAATGAAGTACTGCATAAGAAATGTTCGTATCTTGTTATTAAGGAATAAGACCTTTGCATATTCAAAGTTATATGAGAAATCTCAATGTCTGTTGATTTTACGATATGTAAGGATCTCAATAATGCTATGAAAAACGTAATTGTATCAATAGATTTACTCTCTAAAGCTTTTACAGATACCCCCCTGTTCAGCGAAGTTTCTTTCGGAATACACGAAGGAGATAAAATAGGTTTGATTGGAACAAATGGATGCGGTAAATCGACATTCATCAAATGTCTTGTTGGGGAAGAACATGTAAACAATGGAAGAATCATTTTGAGAAATGATGTAAAAATCGGCTACTTACCTCAGATTCCAATCATTGATCGAAAGAAAACGATTTTTGAACAGATTTATCATTCAGACACAAAAGAATTCAATCTTCTCAGAGAATATCACCGTTTGACAAACCTTTATGCGGAAACCGGAGAAGAAGAATATTACATCAAACAGCAGGATATGGTTGAAGAAATAGAAGCGGCTGATGCATGGAGTTTTGAGCAGCTTGCAGTTCAATACTTATCTAAACTGGGGATAAATAATCCGGAGAGAAAAGCTGTGAATCTTTCCGGAGGAGAGCAGAGAAGAATCGATCTGGCAAGGGTTCTGATGAATAATCCTGATCTGCTGATTATGGATGAGCCAACCAACCACCTCGACATTGATACAATAGAATGGCTGCAGCAGTTCATGAAAAATTACAAAGGTACTCTTGTATTTGTTACACATGATAGATATTTTCTTGATGATGTCTGTAATAGAATAATGGAAATTGAAAACGGAAACGTTTTTCATTATTATGGCAACTACTCGTACTTTCTCAAACAAAAAGAACTTCATCAGATTGATCTGGAACGCAAGGAAACAAGAAGACAGGCACAACTGAAAAAAGAAATGAAATGGCTTCAGAGAGGAGCCAGAGCAAGAACATCCAAGCCCAAGAACCATATTGACAGAGTCAAGGAACTTCTTGATAAATCATATCTTACCGAGGACAAAGAGCTGGAAATCTCCTTTCAGACCAAAAGACTTGGGAAGACAATTCTGGAGATCAATAATATTTCGAAATCCTATGACAAAGTACTAGTTTCCAAATTCTCATACCTGTTTCAGAAGCATGACAGAATAGGAATTATAGGTGCAAACGGTTGTGGGAAAACAACACTGCTCAGAATGCTTACCGGTGATGAGAAGCCGGATACAGGCAGTATAAAAAAAGGGCTGAACACTCATTTTGCATATTTCAAGCAGAATGTAGATGATTTCGATCAGAACATGAAAGTAATAGACTACATTGAGCAGGATGCTCATCACATCAGAACAAAAGACGGAGTATTGCATTCAGCCAGAGATGTACTACAGAAATTCATGTTCGATCTGTCGAAGCAGCAGAATAAACTCGGATCATTATCCGGTGGTGAAAAGAAAAGGCTATACCTGCTTAAATCATTAATGTTCGGTTCTAACTTTCTAATCCTTGATGAGCCTACAAATGATCTGGACATCCAGACTCTGGCAATCCTTGAAGACTATCTTGATGCCTATAAAGGATGTGTTCTTATTGTTTCTCATGACAGATATTTTCTTGATAGAATCGCAGATTACCTGTTTATATTTGAAGAAGACAGAATCATCAAATTTCCCGGAAATTATTCAGATTACCTTCTTGTAAAGCGTTATAAAGAATCGGAAATCAAAGAACCTGCGGTAAAAAGAGAAAAGAAGAAAAGTACTAAGATATCATATAAGGAAAAACTTGAGCTTGAGTCTATTCAAAAAGAGATTGAACAACTGGAAACTCGCCAGCAGGAACTGACGGATAAAATAGAAAATCAGGCTGCCTCATTATCTGCAAAAGATTTTGAAGATATTACGAATGAACAGAATGAAGTAGAAGAAAAACTTCTTGAATTGCTTGAACGCTGGGAAGAAATAGAAAAGAAATACAGCTAATCCGACATTTAGACCTTATAAATGTGAGATGTAACTGCCTTTTCAACAAATCCGGCTTTCCTATACAGATTACATGCAGATACAGCAGACTCAAAAACATTCAGCACTACAGGTTTCTCCGGTTCTGCCTTAAGAAACTCATCCAGCAATGCAGAACCAATTCCGGAATTTCTATACTCCGGATGAACACAAATTGAATACAGATATTTGAAATCTCTGTGCGGAATAAACATACCTATGCATACACCACTCAACTTATCTTTGTTTACTGTAGAGAAACTGTAAGAAGGCAGATCAGTATTATTGAAATTTACCAGCATCTTATCCCAGTCTCCTGGCATATAAGGAGAATCTTCTGCGTAACAAACGTAATGAAACTCTTTTAAGAGGTTTATATCCAAGTCATTACTATGCACTATCACCATAGATGAGGATGTACACTTTCTTTGAGATTCCGGTGTATATTCCATTCTGAAGGTTCTATCAATATATTCATTTAATTCAAAATGACTCGATTTCTTGAAAAATGCAACTGTGAAATACTCAGCTTGCTCAGCTGTAAAATTTTCATTGCAGAACACCTTCAACAGCATAAGCAGATCATTTTCATGTGTATCAACTTGTGCTCTCACAAAAATCTTGAAACTGACCGTAGTCATATAAGTTTCGAATGTAAAAAAGCCAGTGATGCTACCGTTAATTACAATTGAGCAGACATATGATCTGGTTAACAAATCTACCATAGTTCTTTGCTCAGTTTCTTCAGGAAACCAGCTTTTCAAAGGCAGTTCATTCAAAGGTTTTACTAACAGTTCGTACTCAAACTTACTCACATTTCCTCCTTCATAACAATGCAGAGAAATAAGAGTAAAGAAAAATTTCTGGCAAGTATTTTCGTTAGAATTTGTTATTAAAATATGGAAAGAGAAGATTAACCGGAAGAATTTACTTCAAATATTGACAAGTTAACCAGATATATATTTTTTACTTTGAATTTATGTATCTGTATTGATAGTACAGAAAAGTATCAAATACTTACAAAATATAATTGCAGGAGTTCTTGTGAAATATCTCATTTATGTAATTTTAATGTTATCTGCCTTTGTCTCACTTAATTCTTATAACACCGATCATATCATTGTAGATATCCTCATGGGAAAAGACATGCCGCATGTAGCAGGTTCAGAGATCCGAAAAATAGAACGAAACCTTCTCAGACAACCGGATTACATAATGGTAAAGTCTCATAATCTGGAAACTGTTTACATAGACTTTCTCAACGGTAACTATTCGGAAGTCAGAACAACCCTTAATGATATGGAGTTTAATGAAACTGATCCGGATGTAATTAAACAGATAGTTCTTCTTCAGGGTAAAAACCATTTTATGTTGAGAAACTATAAAAAAGCGGAAAAATACTTCAAAGATTATACTATAAGATATTCCGGATCTTCTAATTCCTGGGAAGCATTCTATTATCTTTCTGAAATTTATTATTCTGAATCCCTGTATTCAAAAGCATACGAAATGAGTTCGAAAGCTGTTGACAGCAATCCATCCACCGTTGTCCTTACTCTCCACATTAAAAATCTTATTGCTTACAATATGTATGAGCAGGCAGCTTCATATATCAATACACTTTATGAGAAAGATCCTGATTATGGAGATTACGCCAGAATCCTGATCAATAATTTCTATCTGAAAAAAGGAATGTACAGTAAGGTTATCGATTCTGACGATATGGATAACAATTCTCAGTTTTCTTCTGACTTCATCGGTCAGAAAATAACAGCATCTATACTGTCGGGCAATCTGAATGAAGCCGAAACAATGCTGAACGATTCATCGCTTGATTCTGAGTTGAAGAATTATTTTAAGTTATTGGTGCTTCTAAAAGGAATGAATTATAAAGGTGCTGAAAAACACATCACCGAGAATTTGAGTAATATTTCAAACGAAGAAATAAAGAGAAAAACAGAAATTATATCAGTTTCTTTGTTCTCCTCTGAAGAAATGAAAATGAACAAGTATGATGAAATCATCAAGAGCAATGATCCGGTAATGAAACCAATGGCAATGTTCTATAAAGGACTTGCTTACTTGAAAAATGATGATTACGAGAGCTGTATTTCTCAACTGATGAAGCTTGATAATTCCAAATATTATTATGATGCTCAATATATTATAGCAGAATCCTTCTACTATCTGAATAATCTGAAGGAAGCAAAGGCATTTTACAATAAATACATAACCGAAACAATAGACGGTTTTTATACAGATCAGGCATACTTTAAGACCGGTTTGATTCATCTTCTTGAAGAGAATAGTGATACAGCTTTGAATGTGTTCAAAAAGATTGTAGACAATTATAAACATTCTGAATTTTACGCTGATGCCTGCTATTACATCGGTGAGATTTATTATTCCCGGAAAGATCTCGGTACGGCAGTTAACTATTTACACGAGTCTTACATTGCCGGCAATAGAAAGGATAACCTGCTTAACAGATTGTCGGAAGTGCAGCAGAAGCTTGGGAACAATAAAGAATCTCTTGATGCTCTCGATCAGATAAAAGATATTGATAAATACAAGTTCAACCGTATTTATACTGAAGCAAACATTCTGTATTCCGGAAAGTCCTACCAGAAGGCTTTAGACAAATATAAAGAAGCCCTGAAAGTCGCTTCAAGCCAGAAAGAAAAAAGTAAAGCCGAAACACAGATCGGATGGTGCTACTATAATATGGATAATTTTTCTCAAGCATCGAAATACCTGAAGAATAACAGTGTAAACGAAGATGGTCAGGAATTCCTTGAAGCGGGAGCTGAAGCTGCATATGTTAATCAGGATTATGCCAGCGCAATAGATTTCTACACTGACTACATGAAGAGTCAGAAAGGTGGTAGATTGTATAAAATTCAGAACAGACTGGCTGAATCATATTACAATATGGGAAATTATGCCAAAGCATCTGAGTTTTTCGTAAAAGCAGCATTGAAAGCCGCTTCTACAGATGATTTTGAAGAATCTCTGACAGGCGTTGTAAAATCGAATATTGCAAGAGAAATAAGCTATGCTCCGGTTCTGGAATCAATATCAGCAAAAGTAACAGATTCCGAAATGAAAGCAATCATAGCCGAATACATTATCATGTCTGAAGAAGATTCCGGTAATTGGAACAAGGTAATAAGTCTTTGTAAAAACTATCTTAAAAATTCAGATAATCCTGACATTGTTCTCAGTCTTGGAAAAGCTTACGGAAAACTCGATCTTAATCATAAAGCATACGAACTATACGAAAACAGCAATGAACTCAATGCGGGAATTTACGCTCACTGGGGTAAACTGCTGCTTAAAGACCGATTCTTAAAAAAAGGAGAAATTCAGTTGGATAGCGCCAGTGTTTATGCTGAAGATCCAGACATTCTTCTGAGTATTCTGAAACTCCAGAGTGCAAACCAATTTTCAGGTTTCTCTGACACTTATGAAAAGCTGAAAGCTGTCGGTGACTCACGTTACAAAGCTCTGGCAGATATTGAAATGATTGATTTTCTGTTTGCTCAGCAAAGATACTCCGGTATTGAACCTCTTCTTGCGTCAAATAGACTCAATGATGACGATAATATTAAAGCTGAGATCCAACTTCGTACTGGGATGCTGTTTTACTTTAAGAATAACTATGAACAAGCAATCGTAGAGCTGCTCAAAATCTCTTACATGTTCAGTGGTAATAAAGAAGTCAGCATTGAGGGAAAATACTATCTGATTAAATGTTACCTCCAAACCGGAGAAAAGAATAAAGCAGATAATATGTACAGTATGATCAGGGATAATTTAAGTAATGAAAGAATCAAAGAATTAGATAAAATTTTAATAAAATAATTTGTGGAGTAAAAATGAAAGTCAAAGTATTAATCACAGCTTTACTCATAACTGCAGCCTTCCTGTTTTGTCAGGATAACCCCTCAATTGACAAACAGGAAATTGCCAAATACTGGAATGATAAAAATTATGATCGTTTTGCCGAAAACTTCATTCCGGAACTAAATCCTGTTCCTGTAAAAAAAAGACTTGCATCAGATGAAAGTTTATTCCGTCTGATGGTAGGTACTAACTCTCACCTGCAGGTAGATTTTGATCTATACAAACCGGATTCTGATTACCTTAATCTGGGAAGCAGTATATATGTAAACGAACAGGAATCAAAGTGGAAATACTCAGGCATGAATGCCTTGTGGAGACCAACGATTAGCGGTTATAAACCAGATTTCTATTCTCTCTTTGAAACCAGAGAGTTTGATCTGCAGGAGACAAAAACAACTCAGGCAGGACTTTTTGCGTCTGGACGGCACAGCTTTACATTCTACACAGATATTGATGCTAAAGCTGAAGTAGGCATGTCCACTTTCAAACAGGAAAACACTAAAGATGTAACTGTAAGCGATCTAGATATTGACTTAATACTGGAAACCGAATACAGGAACTCCAATGTTAAGCTTAATCCATTCTTTATCGCTTCCAGTGGAGCTTGTACAATTTCAGCAGAACGTCAGGATGTAATTCAGCTTGATAAGTTCGGTCTCTGGTTTGGTGCAGATAAGTTTCATGTTTATCCATCAGTTATCTTTGCATACAGCAAACAGTTCAATGAATACATGGGCGTAAAAGTATTTAATGAACCGGGAATTACTGTTAGAAAACGATATGAGAATCTGGAGACAAATCCTTATCATACACTGTATTTTGATAAAGAACAAGAAAAGAACCTTGTGGACTTCCATACTGTTCTGCATCACAGCCTTTATCTCCCTGTCTCTCTGGAATACAATTACAAAACTTCAGACGATTTCAGAGTATATTATCAATTGACTCCGAATTCTCCGTACCAGAGTAGAACTATTGACGTACACACTCAATATGTTAAATTATCAGTTTATAACAAATACAAACAGTTCTCATTCAAATATTCCGGAAGTTATCTTTCTTATGATGTGATAGGATCAGGTTCTAATTCCGTTCCGTTTCAACCGAGAATAGTAAACAACCTTGATGTATCTTATGAGCAGGACCAGATTAAAGCCGGAATCTCATTCGATGCGATATCTCAGAGAAAAGATTATGCTGCAAAGAAAATGGATGACGCATTTCTTGTTCATGCAAACATGATCTATATGATGCAGAAAAACTTCCATATCAGCTTTAAAGCATACAACCTGCTTGATGATGATTTTGTCGTATATAAGAACACGTTGACCAACGAAAGAAGATTTGAACTCAGCCTGATGTTCTACTTCTAATTGTAATTTGTTACTACTATCAATTTATAGCCTGTTGATCTTCAGCAGGCTTTTTTTTAACACTCTGCAAAAAACGGTGTGAAATAATGAGCAGCTGGATCCGATGACAAACATCATTAACACAGGGAACAATAAAAAATTGAATATAGAACTTAAATACTTGCACAGCTTCAATAATCTTGACAATTTGCATAAGTCATTACTTTTCTAGGATAGATAATACAATGCAGTATTCATGTACTTTCAGTCTTCAAAAATTTACTTTGTTTTAATAGTAGATTTATCGAATGCCCGAAAGCCTTTATAAATGCTATGGGTATACATTAGTTTGATTTAAAAAGGAAAAATTGTGCGATTACTATTTTTTATGCTGTTAACTATACTTCTGGCAAGTATGTTTGCCGAGGATGAAAAAAAATCTGTGGATTTTAATCTACAATATGAAGCTACAATGTTTACCCCGTTTAACATCGAAGCTGAACTGTTTGATCAGGAGAATAGAACCGGCTTATCAGCTAAATTTGCTCATTTTGAGAACAAATCGACAAAATATAAGTTTGATATTATCGACTTAAAGTCATCCATCCAATTATACAAAGTTAAACTTCCATTTTTCAGGTCTACCTATAACGTAGGTGTATTTTACAGATATTGTAAAGAAGAAGGTATTAAGGGGTATGACAGAGAGTTTACTCTTTTTGACGGTCCTGGTGATGATCCATTCAATGAAGGACCGGTTATCAGTCATGATAAACAAGCAATAGGAGTTACACTTCATGGGAGTAATTGTGATTACAAGTATTTCAGCATATCTTCAGGATATAAGTTCGGAATGTATTTCATGGGAAAATCGCATTTTATCTCTCAAACAGATCTTGCGTATCTCTATTCTCAGGACAGGTTCATTTTCTTGGATGTAGATATGCTGACAATCAGCGTCAAATTCCCTTTCTCCGACAAATATAAACAATCCTTTAACCCAATTGTCCCCTCTGACTCACTCAACCATACCGGCTTCAAGTTTGAGTATGGAATGTATAAAAGTAGATTCCCAAGTGTCTTTGGGGGGATGAATTATGGTTTATCAGTATTTGATATTGCTGTTTTAAGAGCAGGATTATTATGTAGACCATACATCATGGCTTCTGATGGATTTTTTGATAGTGATTTGAAATATGAAGAAATGAGCATGGCAAGTTTTCTTGAATTCCCTGTTACAGCAGAAATAAATTTTATGGATATGGTTACCATATTGGGCGGTATTAAATTCTGTCATATTTTCAATACGGAGCAGACTGTTGATGTCAATTACGAATCTCCCCGTCTTCATTACACAAAATCACTTACCGGTGTTGATAAAGAATACTTCGGATTTGTTTTTGGAGGTTTATTCAACTTCAAGAACTTTGACATAGGTCTGAGATACAACGCTGTCGGAAAGAAACTGGTTATCCCGCAACAGGAAGTGAATGCTGTTGAGGAACTATATCTCCCCGAAATAGAATACAGCTTATCGGGAATGGAAGTTTTCATCAGACATGCTTTTTTTTAAAGCAATATTTAACTTATATCAAAGCAACCTGTTATATACTCTATTTTAAAATGCTGACAATAGCTAATACTGAGCAATCCTCAATTTTCCATCTTTTCTGCTTGACAAATTTTCAGGATTATTCTTTTTGGAAACAAATAAAAAACAACGGAGGTAAGATAATGAACTTAATCATTAGAAAATGGTTTGAAGCAAATATGCATGTATTCAATACAAATCCATCAATTTATTATCCGTTGTTAAGTTTTATGAAGCAATAAGATTTTATATAATAAATAAATTTAGCCACGGACAACATTGAGCCGTGGCTTTTTTTTGTGCCTGAGAATAGAAGTCACCCAATGTTTTGTCCGACTACAAAGGAGCAAAAATGAGAGAAAAACTGAAATTTGTTAGTTCTTATCTACATGGATACAGAAAACTCTATGTATATTCTGTTATCGCAATTGTCATTTCAACATTGTTTGGCTTCATTTCTCCGTTGCTTATACGATTTGCCATAGACAATGTTATAGGAACTGAAATACCTAAAATAAAATTATTTAAGTCAGTACTTGAATTCACTGAAGGAAACGAGTATTTCCGTAGTAACCTCTGGATTATTGCTATAGCGATTATCCTTACAACAGCGATCAGTGGATTCTTCGGGTATTTAAAAGGTAAGTGGTCAGCTACAGCTTCAGAGTCTGCATCTAAGCGACTCAGGGACAGGTTATACAACCACATTCAGCGACTTCCGTTTGCCTATCACGTGAAAATGGAAACCGGAGATATCATTCAGAGATGTACATCTGATGTGGAAACAATCAGGATATTCATGTCTGCCCAACTTGTGGAAATAGGCAGAGCAATTTTCATGATTATACTGATTATTCCGGTCATGCTGTCATTAGATAAATCTATGACCATGATTTCGATGGTAGTCATACCAGCACTGTTCTGTTTTTCATACTTCTTCTTCCTGCAGGTTAAGAAGTCATTCAAAGAATCAGACGAAGCAGAAGGAGCTATGTCCGCAGTACTACAGGAGAATCTATCCGGTATACGAGTAGTAAAAGCCTTTCACAGACAGGACTACGAGATAGATAAGTTCGATGAGAGAAATTCTCACTACAGAGATAAAAACTACAGAGTGATAAGACTACTTGCCTATTACTGGGCGATATCTGACTTTCTGGCAATTGGACAGATATTCATCGTTACAATTATCGGAACACTCTGGGCAATATCAGGGAAGATATCAATCGGAACTCTGGTTGCCTTTATAACATACGAAGGAAACCTGCTATGGCCTATCAGGCAGATGGGGAGAACTCTGACAGACATGGGTAAAACCTCCGTAGCAATAGACAGGATTAAAGAGATTCTGGACAGACCTGAAGAAGAAACAGAAGGACATACTCCGGGAAGACTTCAAGGTAATATTGAGTTCCGTGATGTGTCTTTCGGCTACGATAATGATAATGTACTGAAAGGTATAAATCTTAAGATTAAAGCAGGAGAAACCATTGCAATCCTTGGTGCCACAGGATCGGGTAAATCGACCCTTGTTCATCTGCTTCCAAGGCTTTACGAACCCGGATCAGGTTCCATACTGCTTGATGGAAAGGACATAAAAGATATAGATAAGCATGAACTGCGCAAACAGATATCCATTGTTCTTCAGGAACCGTTCCTGTATTCCAGAACAATCAAGAACAACATCAGAATGGGGTCGGATAATCCCGAAGATGAACAGATTTATGAAACTGCGGAAATTGCCTGTATCCATAACTCGATCAAGAAGTTCGAGGACGGATATGAAACTCTTGTCGGAGAAAAAGGCGTTACGCTGTCCGGAGGACAGAAACAGCGTGTTGCCATAGCGAGAGCTTTGATGAAAGAAACTCCGGTCATCATTTTTGATGATTCGCTGAGTGCTGTTGATACTGAAACAGACAGCAGTATCAGAAAAGCATTAAAACAGAGACATGGAAATGCAACAACTATCATCATTGCTCACAGGCTGACAACTTTGGCAGAATGTGATAGAATTATTGTACTTGAGCATGGTCAAATTACTCAGGCTGGTACTCATGCTCAATTGATAGATGAAGAAGGTCTTTATAAAAGGATATGGACCATCCAGAATTATCTGGAGAAAGATATCCAAAAAGACATTGAAAAAGCTAACAGTGAAGAGGTTAATTCAATAAAACCTGCTTCATAACGGAGTAAGAAAAATGAATCAGACTTTCTATAAAGAAGAAGAATATACAAAACGATTTGATCTGAAATTGTGGAAACAGATATTCCGCTATGCATTGAATTACAGAAAATACCTGGTGATGATCATTCTTGTTATGATTCTCACGGCAGCCATAGAAGGGGCTTTTCCTTATATGACTAAATATGCGATAGATCATTTCATTGCAGAAAAAACAACAGAAAATATCGGAACTTTTATCGCAATATTCATAGGACTATTATTAGTACAGACAGCTAATATATTCATGTTCATTGATCTGGCAGGTCGGGTAGAGACTCTGCTTGTATACGATATTCGAAGAGATACATTCAACAAGCTGCAGCACCTGTCATTCTCTTATTATGACAAGACACCTGTAGGTTGGATTATGGCACGAATGACATCTGACTGTCAAAAACTAGGAAGTGTAATAGCCTGGGGAATGGTTGATATCTCCTGGGGATTCACTATGATGCTTATCATCTGTGGAATCATGCTTTACATGAACTGGAAGCTTGCTTTAATTGTATTATCCGTAATCCCTGTTTTAGTCTGGATAAGCATGTATTTCCAAAGACGTATCCTCAGCAGTTACAGAAAATCCAGAAAGGAAAACTCAAAACTGACAGGAAGTTACAATGAAGGAATTCACGGAGCAAAGACAACAAAAACCCTGGTACGAGAGGATGAGAATCTGAAGGAATTCCAGAATACATCATCAAGTTTGTATTCGGCTTCTGTAAAAGCTTCTATTCTGTCATCCATGTATTTTCCTATCATATTATTGATTGGTGCTGCAGGTTCAGCGCTGGCAATCTGGTTCGGAGGAAAAGGTGTGATAGCAGGAATAATGACCTACGGAACCCTGGTCGCTTTTGTTTCTTATATGATCCACTTCTTCGAACCTGTTAATGAAGTATCAAGGATGTTTGCCGAACTGCAGAATGCACAGGCTTCGGCAGAAAGAGTAATTTCTCTGCTTAATTCAGATATTGAGATTAAAGATAACTTCATTAATAACCATAATGGAGATCAGAATCAGCAGATTAATGGAAGTGTAAGCTTCAGCAATGTATCCTTTTATTACAAAAAAGGGGAATACGTGTTGAAAGACTTTGATCTGAATATCAAAAAAGGTGAGAAAGTTGCACTTGTGGGAGAAACAGGATCCGGTAAAACAACACTTGTGAATCTGGCATGCAGGTTTTACGAACCGGTTTCAGGAAGTATACTAATAGATGATAAGGATTACAAGACTATACCTCTGGAAGTGATTCAATCTAATATCGGTATTGTACTGCAGACACCTCATTTGTTTAGTGGAACAGTTATGGAGAACATCAGATATGGTAAGCTGGAAGCAACAGATGAAGAAGTTATAAAAGCTGCTAAAACAGTGCATGCCCATCATTTTATTACCGAGCTGGAGAATGGATATAACACTGAAGTTGGTGAAAGCGGGAACCTGCTTTCTACCGGACAGAAACAGTTGGTTTCCTTTGCCAGAGCTATACTGGCTGACCCTGCAATCCTGATTCTTGATGAAGCAACTTCATCTGTTGATACAGAAACAGAATTCCTTATACAGGATGCGATAGACAGAGTTATGGAAAACCGAACAAGTATAATCATTGCTCACAGGCTTTCTACAATCAGGTCTGCTGATAAAATTATAGTACTGAAGAAAGGTGAAATAATTGAAGCAGGTAACCATACCAGTCTGATCAATAGTGAAGGTTATTATTATAAATTGTATACTAACCAGTTTATGGAAGAAAAAGAAATGGAATTATTGTCATAAAAAAAAGTGAGGATGTTCAGTAACAAAATAGTACTGAACATCCTTGCAGTTTGATTGGAAATGATCATTTGAAGCCGTTAACACGATCTGGAATTTTTAAGACCTGAGCATGAACGGCTTCAACTTTATTTTTTAAAACCGTTCTTTTCAACTGATCAACCAACGTCGTAACATTAGACAATGCCACATCTGTAATAGGTCGTAGGCTTTCCATCATTTCCTCCTTGAAATTAATTTGCATCCATGCACAATATATATCGTCGAAACCATGAATATGTTTAGATAAAAAAAACAAATTGTAACAGAAATGTATAAATCGTTGTATTCGAAATTATTACAAAAAAGCAAAATCAAGTAGATTCAGAATAATGAATAAAAAAAACCTGCCGGGAAACAGCAGGTTTGTAAAATTTAATCGGAATATTCAATTAGTTCAGAGTAGAACCAATATTGCCCGGAACTCTGGAAATTGTGTCTTCAATCTCAGTTTGAAGCTGATCAGGAATTCCTCTGTTTGATTTTCTCTTTGGTAAACTCATTGATATTTCAACTGTATCTTCCTTTACCTTGACTGACATGTAAAAATAAACTGTAACTTTTTCTGTTGCAGTCTGATAAATATACTTAAACTCCGCTTTAAGAGTACCTTTACCTTCTTCTTCTTCAGTTATTTTGATTTGTCTGCCTAATTGAGCAGAATTATTAACTTCGCACCAGTCTTTAATCAAACTGAAAACTCTTTCCTTAGCAAGACTGTGCTCAATTGTTTCTCCTACAAATTCTTTAGGACCGCATCCGGTTAATAATAGAACTGAAATAACAAATAGTAAGATTGCTGAAAACTTCATTTTTCCTCCTTGTGATTTCTTCTTTGCGACAAACCAAGCATAATTATCAATAATTGTCTATAAGAAAATTTTTATTTATAATCAGAATTATTTATGAGGATAATTCAGCAATGCATTTATTTCAGTTGCTTGATCACTTATGACAAAGAATTCACAAAGAACTTTCGCACAATAGCGGGATCACCATATTTCCCGAGAAGAGTCATCAATTTTATTCTGGCTTTGTGACCTCTCATATCCCCTCCCATAATTGCACCGGCTTCCAGAAGAGACCTTCCTCCACCTTCATAACCATATTCAGGCAGAACACGACCGGAATGAGCTTTGGAAACAATTACAATCATGATGCCTTCATTGATTGCATCTTTAATTGCCGGTACTAATCCGGGAGGGACATTTCCTCTTCCAAAAGCTTCAATAACGATAGCCTTTACATTTCGCGCCATTGATGTCCTGATATAATCATCAGTCATCCCTGAAACAACCTTTATAAGATCAACGTCTATATCAATTTTATCTGTCCAGACACAATCTCTCTTCATCATCTGACGGTGATACACTATTCTGTCAGGATCCACGATTCCAAGAATTCCATAATCTACACATTCAAATGAATCCAGCTTACCGGTATCTGTTTTAACAACATCTCTTGCAGGGAGAATTTCATCATACATTACAACCAGAACACCTTTATCAATAGAATTCTGATGACATGCAACCCTCACTGCTCCTACAATGTTTCTGGGGCCGTCAAGTCCAAGATCCTGCCCTGCTCTCATTGCAGCAGTTATTATTACCGGTTTTCTCGTTGTAAGAACAAGATCAAGCATATAAGATGTTTCCTCAAGGGTATCTGTACCATGAGTAATAACAACTCCATCATAATCAACGATTTTAAGATCTACCAGTTTTGCCAGCTTAAACATTGTCTCCGGGGTCATAAACGGACTTGGCACATTTGAAAATTCAAAAACCTCAATATCTGCTATTTCTTTTAATTGAGGAAAAGATTGAAGAAAACCAACCAGATCGTCTGAAGGCACCATTCCCTTACTCATATCGTAATTCATGGCAATGGTTCCACCTGTTGTTATTATGAGAATTCTCTTTTTCATTACTGCTCCCGTCAGCTTTTTGTTTACAAGATTTAATCATATAAAAAAATGTCAAGTATCCAATCTTAATGGAGTCAGATTATAATGAAAGAAACTCAGAAAATGAATGCAAACATTAAAAAGATAACTATTATCGGAGGTGGGCTTGCTGGAACCGAAGCAGCCCTGCAGCTTGCCGATAAAGGCTGGGATGTAAATTTATACGAAATGAGACCGGTTGCAAAAACACCTGCACACAACACAGATAAGCTTGCGGAAATAGTCTGTAGTAACTCACTGAAGTCCATGTTAATCAGTACGGCTTCAGGGCTTCTTAAGGAAGAGATGAGATTACTCGGTTGCAAGCTTCTTCCCATTGCTGAATCATGTTCTGTTCCGGCAGGAAATGCACTGGCAGTTGACAGAGATAAATTTGCTGATGCTGTAACTTCAGCTATCGAATCACATCCATCAATAAACTTGATTCGAGAAGAAGTCAAATCACTCCCTTCCTCTAAGTGTATTCTTGCAACAGGTCCATTATCATCAGATTCTATTACTGAAAGTCTCATGAGTTTGATCGGAGAAAACCAGCTTTATTTCTTCGACGCTATTGCTCCAATTGTTTCTGCTGAATCTATAAATATGGATACTTGCTACAGCAAATCCAGATATGATAAAGGTGAATCAGATTACATAAACTGTCCATTCACAAAAGAGCAATATGAAAATTTCGTGGATGCTCTGAGAGAAAGCGAAAAATATCAAAGTAAGGAATTCGAAAATGATTTCTTTGAGAACATTGATTTCCGCTATTATGAAAGCTGCATTCCTATTGAAGAACTGGCAAGAAGGAACATAGATACGTTACGGTATGGTGTAATGCGTCCAGTTGGACTTAACTTACCTGATACAGACAAAAGACCTTATGCAGTAATTCAGTTAAGAGCAGAGAACAATGATAAAACTGCTTACAACCTTGTTGGATGCCAGACAATGATGAAACAGAAATCACAGAAAGAAGTAATTCGTATGATTCCCGGTCTTGAAAACGCTGTTATTGTTCGCTACGGATCAATTCACAGAAACTCATACATTAATTCTCCTGAACTGATTAATACTGATTTCTCATTCAAGAATAGCCCGAATCTGTATATTGCGGGTCAGCTTGCAGGTGTGGAAGGCTACATTGAATCCATTCTCAGCGGGATGCTAACAGCATTTACTATCTCCGACAAACTGACTATACTTCCCGAGACAACTATCAGCGGTAAATTATGGAAACACCTGATTACTGAATCGAAAAACTATCAGCCAATGAATGCTAATTTTGGGCTTTTGCCTGCATTACCGGAAAGAATCAGAGATAAAAAGTTGAAAAAAACTAAAATGGCTGAACGGGCAATAGATGACTTAAAGATTTTTCTTGAGAGAACACTATAACAATCGAAGCAGTCTTTCAGGAATAAATTCCCTGTACAGAAGCCTGTAATGAGGAGAATAGTGCTTCCTATAAAAGTTTGAATGACTCGGGAATGATCCTGATGTGAAAAACCGAGTAATAGATTCAAGAGAATCCTTATCCTCATTAATTCCCAACTCCTCGACAACAAACCTGACAGCTTTCGCCCAAAGTTGATCGAACTGACAGCTATCACACTTTATCTTTGAACTATGAACAAAGCCTTCAAACAATTCATCCCTGCTTATCAGTTCTTGTTTGACTGCAGCAAGATTCACTCGATAAAAACCATTAGGATAACTTAGATCCTGAATCATGCAATTTTGCTCACTCTGATCACTATCTAACAATGCAAATTCATTAAGATAATATTCTCTGGCAGCAGAATAGTTAGAGATCCCATGCCCGGGACCATAGCAAGCCTGAAATATCACTTTAAAGTAATCAATTAATTGTGCCTGTGGATACATTTTCTTCTCACCAACAAGCAATTCAACAAATTCTTTATTCAGCATGATATTCTATTTTCCCTGACCTGATCACATCTGTTATTGAAGCTTCCCTGATTCTATCTACATCCAGTAAATCGGAATCTGCAACAGAGAAATCAGCAATATAGCCTACTGCAATTTTTCCCTTTTTATCTTCTTCAAAGTTAAGTTTTGCCGCATTCTCAGTGTATATTTTTATTGCTTCAGAAGCAGACAGACTTTGTGCTGGATTATGAGTATGTGTAACAGCATAAAGTTGTTGTATAACATCCAGTTCTGTAATATACCAATCTGATCCACCCGTAAGTAAAACTCCTTTATCATAAATGGTTTTAAACCTGTTTGTCTTCCAGGCTCTCTCAACACCAAGTACTCTAGAGTAGAACTGATTCCTGCCGCCCCATAATCTGTCAAACATCGGCTGCATTACCGCACTCATGCCCAGTTTTTTCATCCTGTCAATATTACGATCAGTGATCAGCTCGTTATGTATAAGTTCATGCCTGAGATCTTTTTCTTTCTTCAATTGAGCTTTTTCAACTGCATTAATTATTTGTTCCGTGGCCCTGTCACCTATTGCATGAACAGCAATCTGCAGATTTCTCTCATGAGCTTGTGCAACAAATTTCTCCCAGAATTCATCAGTCTGATATAGAATTCCCCTGATGTCAGTGTTAGAATACGGAGAATTCAGAGCTGCAGTATAAGAGCCAAAAGAGCCATCCGCCAGTATACACCCCCCGATTCTTCCTGATTCGAAATTCACAGCTTTATCAATATCAAACATTTGTGGATAAGGCACAAATTCTACAGGGAATCTGTTAAGATTATTCTTTAATACCGGATAAGTCAATAAATCGTAATCCGCATCTCCTGCCATTGTATGAATACATGTAAATCCTCCCCTGAGAGCTATTTCCGCAGCTTTGGCATAGGCAGCAAAAACGCCATTTTCTGAGATATTTCTATGAAACCAGTGAGCAGCAACATCATTGTACTCTTTTCTTACTAATCCGTTTTCATGCTTGATATCCCTGCCAATTCTCTTCATTGCACAGGAATTTATAACTGCAGAGTGTCCATCAATCCTTCTCAGGATAATAGGAATATCCGGATACAATTTATCAAGTTCAGACAGAGTTGGAAATCTTTTTTCAGTTATTCTGTTCTCGTCAAATCTCCATCCGAAAACCATTCCCCCTACAGGTTCCACCTGGGACAGAACATCAAGAGCTTCACTAATTGTTGAACAATTGTAAGTATCCGCACAAAGGCTGTAGAGTCCACCTTCAAACGAATGTGTATGTGTGTCTGTAAATCCGGGATAAACATATTTTCCATCCAGATTTATTTCTTTGACATCTGTTAAAAAAGGTTTAGCTTCGAACAATTCGGTTATAACACCATTCTCAACTACTAAAGCATGAATAGTGTATTTCTCTTGTCCTGTATAAACAAAAGCGTTGTAAAATAGTATTTTCATCACTCATTCTTATCAAAAATATCTTTAATCATTTTATAGAAAAGAGAAATTGGGAATCCCATAACATTGAAGTAGCATCCTGAAATGGATTCTATGAACTGACCGCCAAAACCCTGAATGCCGTATGCACCGGCTTTATCGAAAGGTTCATGAGTCATGATGTAATCAGAAATCTCTTTATCACTCAATACTTGAAACTTCACCTTTGTACGGGCATAATCTTTATATTCACGGTTTCTGTAAATAATACATACACCTGTATATACTGAGTGTGAATCCCCCGACAACTTCTGCAGATACTCCTGTGCTGACTGAACATCCTCAGGTTTTCCAAGTATTTTTCCATCATGATATACAATCGTGTCAGAGCCAACAACCAGACAATCCTGATCCAGCATATCCCCAATAGCCCGAGCTTTCGCCGAAGCATGATCCAGAACTAATTTACGGGGATTAGTTGTATGTATTGTTTCGTCGACATCAGCAGGTTTCTGTAAAGATTTGATACCAACCATATCGAATATATGTTTTCTTCTCGGTGATGCGGAAGCCAGAACTATCTTTTTCCGTTTAAGATATTTATGCAGCATGCTTTTTCCTTTTAAAGATATTTACAACTTTCATGATATACTTATTAAGATCAATAAACCTCGATTCCTTTACAGTAAAAATAATCAGGAAAATTCCTACAACACCAAGCAGAATATTGGCTATCCACATTGCAATCCAAGGTGGAACATAACCTCTATCCGCTAATTCCTCTCCCATATACAGGGATATATAATATATAAGAAAAACAACCGAACTCACACTGAAAGCCATTCCGACACCACTTGTTCTCGTCATCATTCCAATTGGTGCACCTACAAGCACAAACACAAGACAGGCAAAAGCAATTGCATATTTTTTATGAATCTCAACTTGATAAATTTTTATGCCTCTCTGAAAGTCAGAAATTCTGCTTTTTGTAGTTCTCATTTCCCTTGATAACTTCTTTTGCTCTCTTTTCTCTTCAGTAGTTAGATTCTCTTTATTTGCCAAAGTGTTATGCTCATTAATAATACGAGATAACTTCTTAACGTATTTACCCATCTGTTCCTTTTTATGAACAATCTTTTCCCTCATTGCTGCCGAACTTAATTCTCTATCACCACGAAACGTACTGGATTGACTTTGATCAGAGAAACCCAGATCAGGCAGATTAAGAGTAAATTTCTTGAATGTTCTTACTTGAGCCAGATTTTTATGTTGTCTGTCAGTATGTCTCATTTCCCCATTGTAAAGTATGGCTTTAAGGCTGTTACCACCATTAAACAGATTTATCTCACCGTACTCAGCAGTAATAACCTGAGGAAGAACTCCTTCAGATCTGTCATAAATCACAATACCTCTCATATACTTATCATCATGGGATTTTACGTATATGGTGTAACGCTCCATCTCTGTGAAAACGCCTGGTTTCAATGCTGAAATTGGTTTTCGGGTAATAATCTTATCTCTGAGCCGCTTCAGATTGTAGTTAGAATCTGGTAATATCTGATTATTGAAATAAACCATAAAAATGGAAAGCAGAATTGCACTTATTACTGTAGGTCTTAGTAGAGTATAAACATTTATCCCGCAGGACTTGAATGCTGTCACCTCATTATCAACAGATAACCTGCCGAATGACATTATTGATGCTGTTAACACCGACATGGGCACTGACATAGCCATGAGAAAAGGCAGGCTGTAAACAAGAATCTGTACAATTGTCATTCCGTTCAGTCGCTTCTCAATAATTATATTCAGCAGATCAATTAAATGATCCAGCAATAGCACAAATGTAATAACCAGAAGCGAAACAATAAAGGGCTTCAGGTTTTCTCTTAATATATATTTTTCCAGTATTTTCATTTTGTGTCCATATTTCTCATTATAGTACTATACTTTTTTACTGAATATGAATTGAGTCAATAAAATTGTTCATTTCCTTCAGAAAGATAAAATTCTCAGCAATAACGGTAAGCCTTCTAATTATCCTGATTTCACTTTAGTCCTCTAACAGGATAACCAAATAATCTACTTAATCATTTTTTTTATTTAGGTCTTAAGCAAAATCTCACTATAATATATTGTATAATTCAATGGAGTTTTAAAAGGGAGTTTAATGAACAGCAATTTGAATATTTTAGTATATGATTCAAATAAATCATCCCTGCAGAGAATAAAAAAAATAATCAAGCAATCTGCAGAAAAAGGGGACAGCATTCTTCCGGTGCAAAATGACGATCTTCTTGACCACGCATTAACCACCAGAAGCAATGATATACTGGTCTTCAGTTTTCAGAGTACAAAAACTCTTAAAGAAAATGTCTTAAGGAAAATCTCGGAGTTATCAGGGGCTCATGAAGTAATAGTTGTTTATGAGGAATCAATAAAAAAAAGTATTATAGATTTTTGCAGAGTAGTCAAAGTTCAGTGTATTTCTCATAACGAAGTCAGTTCTGCTTTATTCAGAGTTATGATAAACATTCTCAGGGATAAACGCGAGTTGAACAGTAATAACAATCACTTAAAAACTAAGCTGGAAGAATATCAGCATGGGATTTATGAAATCATTTCAAATATGAAAGAACCGGTTATTGTTATTGATTCAAACGGAAATATTGAATATTCGAACAAGATGGCAGAAAACGCATTCAGTACAAGTGAGAAAGAGCTGAAAGGAATTTTACTTCCTCTGGATATAAGCAAAAAAGAGTCTCAGATAAAAATTAAGAATGAGTTTATTAACATTGAATCAGAAGTAAAAATTTCAGGAATCAGATGTTCAGAGAAGAAATTATATATGGTTTCATTTAAGAATAAGACTAATAATGAAACTCTCAGCAAAATTGAGAATCAAGAAATATTTTTTCAGGAAATACTGAATGCTCTTCCCTATCCCATGTACCTCAAAGATGGTGATGGCGTTTTCAGGATGTGTAATGACAAATATTGTGATTTCATTGGCAAAGACATGAATAATATTATTGGTAGTACAATATTTGAGTTGATGCCAGCAGAATTTTCTACTAAATGTACACTTTCAGATAACAAGATTCTGGCAACTAATTCCGATATTAAATATCGAATTGATATTACAAAACCCAAGCACTCTGATAAGAATATATTAAACCATAAAACTGTTTTTACATTCCCGGAATCAGACGAAACTGGAATAATAGGGATTCTCATAGATATAACAGACCATATTCAGTTACAAAACAAACTGAAGCTTAATGAAGAAAAATTCCGGGCATTATTCCAGTTTTCCAATGATGCAATTGTCATCCACTCTTTTGACATGAAAATAATTGATGTCAATCAGAAAGCCATTGAAATGTTTGAGTATGATTATTACGAATTGACCCATAACTCAATTGATGAACTTGATAAGCTCAAATTGTATTCGAAACATTTGAGCGAAGCAATAGAAAATGGGTTTTCTCGTTATGACACAACCTTCATAACAAGGTTTGGAAAAGATAAAGACGTTGAAGTCAGCATATGCATCATTGACTATGATAAACATCTTGTGCATACAAATATCAGGTTTATTACTCCCAGAAAAACAGTTGAGAAAGCAGATAAATTTAATGATTCACTGTTTGATGTATTGTTTGCCACAAGTGATGTAGCAATATTTATAGAAAACGGTGATTCAGTAATTGTTGCTGCAAACAAAGCAGCTTCAGAAATGTTTGGCTACACAGAAATGGAACTCCTGCAGCTCAAAACGTCAGACCTTCAACCTGAACATATTAAAATACAACATAAACCTATCTCAGACGAGTATTCTTCTAAAACAAAGACAACAAGAACAATCGGCATTACCAAGACAAGAAATCTTCTTGATATTGAAGTTAAATCAACTGAAGTATGTATTCAGGAATCTGTGATGTATGTATCTACAATCCGTGATGTTTCTGACAAAGCGAAACTTGAAGGGAAAATAATTGAAAACCGGAAAATCGAAACAAGCTGGAATCTTGTAAAAAACATTGCTGACAACTTCAGTACTCCTGCTCAGATTATTATTAATAACACCAGCTTTATAAAAGATGCCTTTAGTGATATTTCAGAAAACCTTAAACACATATATTTTTTGCTTAACAAAAATAATAAATCTGTTAACCAGAAAGAAATAGGACAAATACTTGAAAGCTATAATGAGTTGGATATTCTGGAACTGTTGAAAGAAATACCTGAAGCCATAAATGAAACAACTGAAGAGGTTGAAAGAATATCTACAGTAATAAATGCAGTAAAAGAAATATCACTACCGGATAAAGACACCTACACATACTACAATGTTAATAAATTACTGGAGAATGCCTTATTACTAGCTAAATCAGAGTACGATTGTACTGTAAATATAACTACTATTCTGGACGATAACATTCCGTTTACAATAGGATTTCCAAATCAGATCAACGAAGTATTTCTGATTCTCTTCAAGGAGACATTTACTCATCTTAAAAACATGGATTCGACAGATTCACCTTACCTTAAAGTCACAACATCATTTAAAGAAACATATTATGATGTTGAAATTGAACATTCCGGAACATGTAGCTCCCAATCAGTAATAGAGTACATGAATCAAAGTTTCTTATTAGATTACAAAGAAAAAATGAAAAACAAGTTTGAGTGCAGCTCATTCGAAAATTTCAGTAATCCATTCACATCCGTATCAAAAATAATTACTATAAATCATAAAGGAAATTTTTCTGTTGACTTGAATAATGCAAACTCCACACTTTATCAGATAACTATACCGGTTAAGTCTTCGGATAATGATGCCATGATAGAAAAACTACGGGAGAATTGATATGTTTGAGAAAATCCTATACCTTGACAGTAGTTCAATAACTCTTAATTCTTTCAAAAGAGTTTTCAGAAGAAAGTTCGATATTATTACAACTACTTCAATAGATGAAGCTCTTAGTCTTCTGGAAAAAGAAAATTTTCCTGTAATATTATCTTCCTACAGACTCAATGGACATGATGGTATAGATTTCCTCAATAAAGCTGCAAAGATTGCTCCACTTTCAGTGAAAATTATTATCACTGAACAAACCGACATGAATGTTGCCATTAGAGCTGTTAATGAATGTGATGTCTTCAGATTTCTGATAAAGCCTACTCCACAGGAAACAATAGAAACAACTTTGATTGATTCGGTTAAGCAATATAAAATCAATAAAATTGTTCATGAAGATATACTAAGCAAAGATAATAATCGTGAATTTATAAATCTATGTTCCTTCTGTAAAAAAGTCAGAACAGACACAAAAGGTGAATCAGGAACAGACATCTGGGAAGAACCTGAAATATATTTCTCAAGAACATACAATATAAAGTTCTTGCAGGGAATATGCCCGGAATGCGTTAATAAGCTGTATAGTATGCTTTCCGAGTAAAGCTACTCCGACAGCAGTTTTGCAAATTCTTCCTCTGAAACAATCTTAATTGTTCCAATCTTCTGAGCTTTGTCCAACTTTGAACCAGGTTTTTCTCCAACTATAAGATAATCAAGTTTTTTGCTTACTGATGACAGTACTTCTCCCCCATTATCTTTAATTAGATCCTGAATCTCTTTACGTTTGTAATTCTTCAGTGATCCCGTCACAAGAAACTTAAGACCTGATAATCCGGAATTTCCCGAATCCTGATATTCCATATTCAGACCAAGTTCCCTCAGTTCCTCAACAATATTTTTATTCTCATCATTATTGAAAAACTCAACAACTGATGCTGCGATTCTTTCTCCAATCTCATTAATCTCAAGAAGATCTTCCAAGCTTGCCTTCATCAAAGCATCCATTGTTTTGTAATGTCCGGAAAGAATATCAGCAATTTTAACACCGACATATCTTATTCCCAGTCCAAACAACAAGTTACTCAAATTCATGTTCTTAGAATTTGCGATTGATTTCCTCATGTTATCAACAGATTTTTCAGCCTGCTTTTCCAGATTTATTACTTTATCAAAATCTATCTTATAAATATCCGGAATTGTTCTGATAATCTTATGATCAATTAACTGCTGAACAATTGATGTTCCTAAGCCGTCAATATTCATTGCGTCTCTGGAAACAAAGTGCTCAATCTTTCTACTGATCTGAGCCGGGCATTGTGGGTTATTACAATAGATTATTGCATCATTTTTTGACAAAGGAGATTCACAACTCGGACAACTTGAAGGATACTTAACTTCTTCTCCAGATTCATTATGCTCTGCAACTGCAATTATTTTTGGTATAATCTCTCCTGACTTAATCAGTTTTACCTTATCTCCAATTCTGAGATTCAGCCTTTTAATTTCATCTTCATTGTGGAGAGTAGCTCTACTGACAGTTGAGCCCGATAAGAATACCGGTTCCAATACGGCGACAGGAGTAACAGCTCCTGTTCTACCGACCTGGTATATTACATCATTGAGAACCGTCACAGCCTCCTCAGCTTTGAACTTATAGGCTATTGCCCACCTTGGACTTTTTTCAGTAAAACCTAGTCTGTCCTGAATCGAAAAATCGTTGACCTTTACAACAATACCATCAATATCATATTCCAGATTGAACCTTTCCGAATCCCAATATGCTAAATGCTCTTCCATTTCAGTAACATCACTTGTAAATTTTGTGTAATTACTTACCGGGAACCCGTTTTTCTTAAAGAACGACAAAAGCTCTTTCTGACTTTTTATACTATCATTGTTGAATAAGCCAACAGAATAAATAATACACTCCAACTTTCTCCCTGCAACAATTTCACTATCTTTAACTTTTATTGTACCGGCTGCAGCATTTCTGGGATTTACAAAAAGTTTAAGTCCCTGTTCTTCTCTTTCAGCATTAATGCGGTTGAACTGGGATTTGGGCATATATATTTCACCTCTGATTTCACATGGATTTTTATATTTAATACTTACAGGAATTGATGAAATTGTTTTCACGTTTTCGGTGATAATATCACCTTTTCGACCATCTCCTCTTGTTGTTGCATATTGCAGTTCCCCATTATCATAGTAGAGATTTACACTGAATCCATCAATCTTATGCTCCAGTGAAAACGTTTCACCTTCAGCAGCCTTAATCACAAAGGATTTGATTTCATCAACACTGTAACCATTGTCGAGAGAGTACATTCTAACTTTATGCTCAATGCTTTTAGCTCCATCATTCAAGTCTGAGGACACTTTCTGAGCTGGAGATGATTCAGTTTTATACTCAGGATACTTCTTTTCAAGAGCTTCCAGTTCTTTAACAAGTTGATCATACTCATAATCAGAAATCTCAGGCTGACTTTTTTTGTAGTATAAATTATTATGATATTCAATCAGTTTACGTAATCTATCTAATTCTGCCCAGATAAAAATATCCTGTTCCATATTTTCTCCACTATTTTTACTGCATTATTATTCGATCAGTTAATTTTCTGATCAAGGAGTGTTAGAATTTCAACAATTATTCTGGCAGTCAAGCCCCATATTTTCTCATCTTCATATTTCCAGACGTAAACCGGTTGCTCAATGTTTCCATAGGGTTTGTTATAGAATGATGGTAATTCCAGAGCTTCCACAGGTAACAATACTCTTTTATCACCATTAACAGCTTTAACTTCAGAATGCATTTTAACCTGAATCATATACTTCTCAGGTTTTTTCTTAATAAAAAAGTCAAAAGGGAGTATTAATAAATCCGAGACTTCATCAGGATTCAGCTTAACATGTTCCGGGTCAAAGTTATTCAGAAAACACGCAAATGGGAATATCAGCATGTTAAATGGAGAAATTAAGCTTTTCAATTCTAAGAAAATAACAGATTCATCAATGTTCAATCCCGTCTCTTCAAACATCTCTCTTATTGCTGCCTGTATCGGTCTTTCATTAAGAGACTGATTCACTCTTCCACCGGGAAAGCAAATTTCATCAGGTTGTTTTACCGAAGATGATCGCTTCTCCAAAATAACATGAAGCTCATTGTCAATTTCAACGAAAGGAACAATTACTGCAGCTTCTTTAAGCAGATCAATATCCATTATTGATCCCGATTTCATCCTTACAGATGCTAATTTTGAAACAAGTTCGCTTACATTCATTTTATCCTCAAATTCTGACCTGAATCTTTATAAAAAAAATTTATTTAATCAAAGTAATTTATTTGATGTGAGTACAGTATAACTCAAGCAAAAATCTACTAAGTTTGATCCTAAGTCAACAAACAGAAAAATATTTTTTTTGCTGTTGACATATTTCTTTAAAATACTATGATTTAGGAACATTGAGATTATAACCACAGAGAAGATTGGAGGATCTATGAAAAATTTCTCTCTCATTGCCATTTTTTTATTCGTGATTTGTAGTGCTTTTGCCATTAATGAAAGATCGGTTCCTATAGAAGATTTTGATGATGGAATCTACAATATTTCAACTTTCGGAACCCAGGGTTCTAATCCTTCAGACTGGGAAATAAGCTCTTCGACAACCCATAATGGTTCTACCGGATCTATCAGACTTTATGGAGATACCTGGCTGCAGCTCAGTATTACTCCTGCTACTCTGGACACAGGAGCTGTTTTCACAACAGCCTTTTACTCTTCCAGTTACGGCAGTTATCAGGCTATTGGATTTGGTGATTCTACAAACGTCCTTTATTATTCACTTGAGGGAACTTCAACCCTGTCTTATGATGATTTCCTCACTGTATATCAGGGAGCATTCCCTTCTAATACATGGAACAATGTAAGATTCCCGATATGGGATGATTGGATAGCGAGATTTGAATATGTTCCGGATATAGATAAAATTGTCTTTGTTAATGAAAAAAGTAACTCATATACAACCAACATTTATTTCGACAGTATTGTGAATATCACTGACGACTTACCTGTTGTTCCACAAGTGACGATTTCAGACAGCCTTGTTTCCAGATTCACCCGAGATACTTCTGAAAGAGTAAGTTATACATTCACTGCCAATGTCCTCGATCCAGACAGTGATACTTTCTCTTATTTATGGAGCTTCGGAGATGGAAACTACAGCACTGACGAATCTCCAACTCATGCATATACAGTTATGGATGATCATGAATACGTAGTTACTCTTATTGTAACTGACCAGACTGAAATGTCTGGTTATGCTACTCATCATGTTGACGTTGATTATGGGGAAACAACCTATCCTGTTGTACTGAACTTTGCAGGTGATGTTATGTTTACCAGAAGAATGGACACAAGAATCAGTTCTGAAGGTTATGCAGGAGTTTTTGCCGGAGTAAACAGTATTCTTGGAGACGCTGCAGACATTACTGTTATGAATCTTGAGACACCTTTAACTTACAGCACTACGATGCACCCTACCAAATCAGTTGCATTCAAGTCTGACCCTCCTACGGTTGCCTGCCTTACAGCCGGAGGTGTAGATATTGTCAGTCTTGCTAATAATCACTCTTACGATTATATGGATTCAGGTTTAGCTGAAACACAGCAAACTCTTGACAATGCAGGAATTCTTTACTCGGGAGCAGGAATGAATTCTCAGGAAGCTTACAGACCGGCTTTCATCAACAAATCAGGTATCAATTTTGCATTTCTGAGATCATGTGACAGAACCGGGCAATACAACAATGCTCAACCCTACCTTAATTCAGGATATGATAAACCGGGCTTTGCTATGATGACTCCTTATTATGTTTCTCAGCAAATTCAGGAAGTCGAAAACTTTGCAGATTTGAAAATTGTTGAAATACATTGTGGTAGTGAATATTCCACTGCCCCCGGAAGTGGTTATGACAGATTCTCTTACGAGTATCCCGGAGCAGATTATATTGATGATAATGAAGATGAAGTATTTCTCCCCCTCTCTGATATTCCTCAGATGTGGGATCTTGACTACAGACATGCTGCCATAGATAATGGTGCTGACCTGGTTGTATGTCATCATCCACATATTATTCAGGGACTGGAAGTATATAATAATAAACTTATTGCTCATTCAATCGGAAACTTTGCTTTTGATCTTAACTACCCTGAGACAATGGCTACAATGATACTCTATGCAGAAGCTGATGACGAAGGATTCAAGGATTTCTGGATTAAACCTGTTTTCATTGATGACTATTTCCCTGAAGAAGCCACAGGCGAACTTGGTAGGCACATACTGAGATATATTATTGGAAAATCAAGAGAGCTGGGCACAATTGTTCAGATGGACGATATAAACCTTGAAGCTCATCCCGTTATGGATACAACTCACTATGTTCTCAGAACTGAATATAACAGTGATTTCTATGAGATGCAGCAGTCAGGTTCATACTATGTCACAAAACCATTGCCAATAGAAAATGGGTATTTCCGACAAGTACACTCAAGCAGCTCACCGGGAACAGTCTATTACAGATTAGGTGAAGAAATGCAATGGTTTGGTAATATGGAAGATGAAGGATGCACACTCTGGAATTTTAATTCAAACTATGAGGATTATTCAGACGCTGAAGCTTACAGAGGTCAAAGATCTCTCTATCATTCATTTTCGAACAATAATACCGTAAGTACAGGCTATGAAAAAAATTACAAATTATGGGATAATCAATCAGATTATACTATACACGGATGGATGAAAACATCTAATGTAAACTATGCGAAAATTACAGCCTGCTGGTTAACAGGAAGAACATCTTACTATCCTACTCAGGAAGATGAAGTAGTATGCAATAATGGTAACACAGGAAACTGGCAATACTTCTTCGGAGATGCAACTCCTCCATCTAATGCAGGTTACTACGAAGTAAAATGCAAGACAGATTTCAACAGCAATTCCAATTCATTTGCTGCTTTCGACGATGTAGGGCTTATTAAATGGACTCCATGGATTCCTGTTACAAATACTATGGAATTCGATGTACCAAACGCTTATTCTCATGTGCAGTTCAGAACAACTGATAACACTTCTTATATGGGTGCAAGCTATATAACTGGAAGTTACAATTATGAGTATGTCGCAAAAGACGACAATAACGTTCCCGGATATAGACATGAATTACACCAGAATTATCCAAATCCATTCAATCCTTCAACAAATATCAGTTTTACACTGAAAAAGGATTCCGATGTTGAATTAAAGATATATAATATTAAGGGGCAAATGGTTAAAGAACTGACAAAACAAAAATACATTGCAGGCAAACATTCCGTAACATGGACTGGAGATGATTCTCATAATAAGAAAGTGGGATCAGGTGTATATTTCTATAAACTTAAAGCTGACGGTAAGACAGTGAATGTCAGAAAATGTGTACTCTTAAAATAGTTTAGTAATTTCGATGCCGGATTAATACACATTGGCATCAAATATAGTTTCATAGAACAGCTTTCCAATTCGGAAGGCTGTTTTTTTCAATGTAACAATTTCAGAGTCGTATAATCAATGTTCATATCAAATGTCTGAGACTGCCACATGATATTTTAGTTTAAACCATTGTTTTATTATACTTTAAACCTGATTCCAGTTTGTAAGCATAGTAGTACAGTAACATGAAACTTTCAAATTAATTTCATTTGCTGTAAATTATTTTTTTAAAGAATAAAGAAAATAATTTGACTAATCTTAAAAGTCTGTGATAATTATCAGATACGTTACGTAGATCAAATATCTACACTATCAAATACTTAAGGAGAACTACATGAGAAAGAGACTAGTTTTATTTAGCCTTCTCCTCTTTGCTTTCTTAGCTTTGCATGCGCAGACTGCAGGGGGACCGGACGCTTTTGGGTATTCATGGCGAAACAGCAATGACCCAAGCGGACCGACTTACAATTGGATTGCACCGGATACAGTTAATGCTAATCAGATTACATCCTTAACTGATGATTCATTTGGTGGACCTTATTCTATTGGGTTTAACTTTCCATTTTATAACAATACTTACACAGATTTCTACATGAGTTCAAACGGATTCATTTCTTTTGGATCAGGCTCAAGTACTCTGTCCAATGTCACTATCCCAACGACTGGTATACCGAATAATCTTATTGCCTGGTTCTGGGATGATCTGGATCCTGTTAGTACCACTACTCCAGCTCATAATGCCAGAATATACTACGAGAACACTACAATTAACGGTACTAATGCTTTATTGATCTCTTTCCTGAACTATCACGAATACTCAGGTGAAGGCTCCGGTTATCTTGAAGCACAACTTATTCTTAAAGAAAACGGTGAAGTAATCATGCAGTATGATTCCTTCAACGGAGGTATTGATCTGGCTGGATGTACAATTGGTATGGAAAACAGCGATGGTACAATTGGTCTTGAGTATTGTTTCAATGATGCATCAAATCTTTCAGCTCAGCTCGCAATCAGATATTACACAATCGAACCGGGCTATCCTGAATTTCCAAGAAATCCATCACCATCCCATAATGCATCAGGAGTTCTTGTAGATGGAACACTTTCATGGGTTTTTGGTGCAGACACAGACACATATGACTTATGGTTTGGACCGGCAGGAAATATGACAGAAGTTGTTACAGGTGCTCAGGCAGACACAACAGGATCATATGCTTTTACAGGTCTTAATATTCTTTCAGATTACGAATGGCAGGTTGTTTGTCATAATACTAATACAAGATTAACAACTCCTGGAGCTGTGTGGTCTTTTGAAACACAATGTGGTACTATCAATACTTTCCCATGGACTGAAGATTTTGAAAACGCAGGTGCAATTCCATCCTGCTGGAGCGACGACCCAAACAATCTTGACCCATGGTCATTTGGAACTTCAACATCCTCATCAAACACAGGTCCTCAATCCGGAGACCATACTAATGGTTCAGGATACTTCATGTATACTGAAGCATCGGGGAATAGCAACCAGACATTCAAAATGACATCACCAGTTATTGATGTTAGCGGAATGACATCTCCACAATTGGTATTCTGGTATCATATGTACGGACAAACAATGGGAACTCTTCAGGTAAACATCCTGCAACCAGGTTCCGGCACATTGCATTCAGATGTCATTCAACCAATATCTGGAGATCAGGGAGATCAGTGGTTTAATGTTTCCGTAGACCTTCTACCATACAATACTGAATCTTTCGTTGTTGAATTCATTGGTGTAACCGGAACAGATTTTTACAGTGATATCTCCATTGATGATGTGAGTGTTTATGATAACACAACACCTCCGGGATGTGTGAGTCCAGTCTCACCTATCCATCAAGCAGTGGAAGTTTTAGAGATGGGGTCATTGAACTGGGGCGGCACAATTGGTGCAACAGGTTTCAGACTCAGCTTTGGAACAGACAACCCTCCAACTAATATTCTTGATGATGTAGACAGAGCAGACAGTTTATTCTACAATTATGCAGGACTTACATATAATACAACTTACTACTGGCAAGTTACTCCATATAATAACAATGGAACAGCAGCAAACTGCCCTGTATGGAGCTTTACAGTCCGTGGTGATCCTACAATAACGTCTTATCCTTATACTGTAGACTTTGACGGTGGAACAATACCTACATGGTGGTCACAAGACACAACTGATGATATGGACTGGACTGTACATACAGGTTCAACAAGTTCAACTGATACCGGTCCATCTATGGATCATACTACAGGTTCAGGTTACTATATTTACACTGAGGCTTCCGGATACAACAATATGACAGCGAACATAGAAACAAGACCATTTGACCTTACAAATAATGGTTATCCTGTTCTTGCATTCTGGTATCACATGTATGGACAAACAATGGGAACTCTCAGTATCGATGTTTACAACCATGGAACCAATAACTGGACTAATGATGTATTCACAATCAGCGGAGATCAAGGGGATCAATGGATTGAACAACAAGTTGACTTGACAGCATTCTCTGGTCAGACCATTCACATCAGATTCAGTGGAGCAACCGGAAACAACTATTACAGCGATATAGCTATTGATGATGTCAGTATGCTTAACCTTATTCCACCTGATGATGACCTCGCAGCATTAGCTATTGTAGGTAATGCAACTCCTCGAGTTGGTATTACAAGTACATATACAGTTACAGTAAGAAATATTGGTTTCAATGATCAATCTACATATGATGTTAAGTTAATGGAAAATGGTAATGAACTTGCAACAGTTACTGGACAGGCAATTACTCAAGGTCAGAATATTGATTTTGATATTGACTGGACTCCTACTGTAGATGGCGTAACCGATATTTATGGTAAAGTCGTTCTCGCAGGTGACGAATCAACACCAAATGATGAAACAGAACTATTACGGGTTGATGTTCAACCTTCACAAACAGGTATTGCCGGTACAATAACTGATACACAGGGTAATCCACTTGAAAATGTTCAAGTACTTGTCCAGGAACTTGCATCAGTTGTTTATACAGACGGCACAGGACATTATGAATATCTTGCAATGCCTCCTGCTACTTATACTGTAATTGCAACACTGACAAATTATTCAACACAAACTGTTTCAGGCGTAGTTGTAACTCAAGATCATACTACTATTGTAGACATCCAGCTTGGACAAGGTGCGATGATCGGTGGGTACGTAAGAGATACATTCGACAACCCTGTTGCAAATGTTGAAATGACACTTAGTGACAGCTCTGTAGTTTATACAAATGATACTGGTCATTATTTATTCCTTAATCTTCCAACAGCAACATTCAGCCTTACTGCATCAAAAGATGGTTTTGAATCAGTTACAACTGATAACATCAATGCGGTTGATGGACAAACTGTTGATGTTGACTTCAATATTCTTGAATTTGGTAGACTTCATATTGACTTCACATCAAATACAGGAAACAACGCCGGTGCTGTAGCTGTAATGACAGATACTTCTGACAATACAGAATACACTGCAACATCTGATGCTGATGGTAATATTGACATTGGTGGAATGTATCCCGGAACTTATAACCTTGTTGTTACTAAAGCAGATCACGATCCATATACACAAGATGGAATCCAGATTGTTGCAGGTGACAATACAGGTTTAAATGTTGATCTGCTTGAAGTGTTGATTGCTCCTACTAACATACATTGGCTGAACAATGAAAGGCTTCTTGTGTGGCAACATGGTGACAGGATTTATGGAACCAGAGCAGATGGTGAAACAGCACTTGTTGAAGGATCATCTTATGTTGAAAGAGATTCTGATAATGAAGAAGACGAACGTGCATTCATGTATTTCAGAGTTGAAATTGATATTATTAATCAAACAACGTCTGATACATTCTTCACAGTGACAGGATTTAACATTGGAGAACAACTTACTGCTACAATTACAGCAATATACGAAAGTGGTACAGCTGCAGCTCCAGATTATGAATTTACATTTGAAGAAGTTGCAAACGATCCTGATGATGTGAATCTTGTTACAGAACTTAAAGGTAACTATCCTAACCCATTCAATCCAACTACACACATCGAATTCTCACTTAAGAAAGCCGGAAATGTAGAACTTGCTGTCTACAATATTAACGGACAGAAAGTAAGAACACTTGTAAGTGAAGAAATGGAAGCAGATAACCATAAGGTTACCTGGAATGGTAAAGATGACAGAGGAAACTCAGTTTCAAGTGGAGTATACTTCTACAGACTGCAAACCTCTGAAGTATCACAAACTAAGAAAATGCTGATGCTTAAATAACTCAGATGTTTCAGACCTTCCAAATGGTCTCAGAACCTTTGGAATGGTGTGTAAATTAAACTTCTATAACAGCCTCTCATTCGGGAGGCTGTTTTTTTGTTTTTGGGGAATTGAGTTATTTTGAGAAACCGTAGAAACGGAATTAATCTCCATTATTAAACAATTCACAACCTTTGTTAAAGCTATATTCCTCTTTCATCAGCTTATCACCATTTTCATGCTTCCTGTTCCTGGTCACTAATCCTCCGTAAATATTCTATTTTTTTTAATACACTATGTAATTACTTTTTTATATGTTTGATATTTATAAATTTATTGTAAGGCTTAATGCAAAATCGAGAGAGTGGATTTTGAAATAGGAAATAATTGACAAAATACTGGAATCTAATTCTTTGACCATTATGATACAAAATAAAAAATATATTCGCAATACAATTTTCCTTTTACTCCCTTAGGGGAGTTGTATCAATTTTCTCATTTCAATTGTAAAATCAAAATATGGAGGATAAATGGAATATCCATTCAATAAAATAGAAAAAAAATGGCAGCAGAAATGGAAAGATGAAAATATTTTCAATCCAACAGAAGATAAAGATAAAAAGAAGTATTACGTTCTTTCCATGTTCCCATACCCATCCGGAGCTCTGCACATGGGACATGTCTCTAATTATTCTATTGGAGATGCAGTTTCAAGATACAAAATGATGCAGGGTTACAATGTCATGCAGCCTATGGGATACGATTCTTTCGGTATGCCGGCAGAGAACTTTGCAATTCTGCATAATTCTCATCCGAAAATTACCACCGAAGATAATATCAGTATCATGAAAAAGCAATTTGAGAGTATGGGATTCGGGTTTGATTGGAACCGCGAAGTCAGTACTTGCCGTCCGGACTACTACAAGTGGGGACAGTGGTTCTTCAAGAAAATGTATGAAAAAGGACTGGCCTATAAGAAAAAGTCCTTCCAGAACTGGTGTGAAGAGTGTCAGACTGTTCTTGCCAATGAGCAGGTAGAAGACGGATCATGCTGGAGATGTGGTAAAGAAGTTGTACAGAAAGAACTGGAGCAGTGGTTTTTCAAAATCACTGAATACGCCGAAGAACTTCTTGATTTCAATAATGTAATAGACTGGCCGGAGAGAGTTGTAACAATGCAAACTAACTGGATTGGTAAAAGTATTGGTACACAAATTAACTTTACTCTCGAAGGAGCAGATAAAATAATCCCTGTATTCACAACACGACCGGATACGATTTTCGGTGTAACTTTCATGGCAGTTCCTCCTGAACATCCATTTGTTTCTGAATGGCTTCAAGAAGAACCGGAAGACAGTGAATTCAAAAAATTCTGTCAGAAAATCATGAATGAAGATAAGATTGCCAGAACTTCCGATGAAACCGTGAAAGAAGGATTCTTCACCGGGAGATACTGTATTAATCCTGCTAATGGTGATAAAGTACAGATCTGGGTAACAAACTATGTTGTAATGGACTATGGAACAGGAGCTGTAATGGCTGTTCCTGCACATGATCAACGTGACTTTGAATTTGCAGCAAAATATGATATCCCCATGAAAATAGTGATTCAGACTCCTGAAGGTGATCTTGAACTTGATGATATGGTTGAAGCATATACCCAACCCGGAATAATGGTTAATTCAGGACAATTCAATAATAAAGTAAGCAGTGATGCTAAGGATGAAATCTCTCTCTGGTTAGAAGACCAGCTTAAAGGTAGGAATACAATAAACTACAGACTCAGAGACTGGGGTATTTCCCGCCAGCGTTACTGGGGCAATCCTATTCCTGTTGTTTATTGCAATGACTGCGGTGTAGTTCTTGTACCGGATGAAGATCTCCCTGTTGAACTTCCGGAAAACGTAGCCATTGGAAAAACTACACAAAATCCACTGCTTTCTGTTGAAGACTGGGTTAATGTAAAATGTCCAAAATGTGGTAAACCTGCAAGAAGAGAGACTGATACAATGGATACATTCGTAGACAGCTCCTGGTATTTTGCACGTTACAGCGATGCTTCTAACAGCAATGAAGCATTCAGCAAAGGTAATGCTGACTACTGGCTGCCGGTTGACCAGTATATCGGAGGTATTGAACACGCCTGCATGCACCTGCTCTATGCAAGATTCTTCCACAAATTCATGCGTGATCTCGGATTAGTGAAGACAGACGAACCGTTTGCAAGACTCCTTACTCAGGGTATGGTTATTAAAGATGGTGCTAAAATGTCAAAGTCAAAAGGTAATGTTGTAGATCCTAAAGATTACATTGATCGTTACGGTGCAGATACTGTACGTACATTCATGCTGTTTGCATCCCCACCTGAAAAAGATGTGGAATGGAGTGATGAAGGTGTTGTCGGAGCATTCAGATTCCTTAACAGAATTTGGAGAGTATTTGATAAAAATATTGATATCCTAAAAGAGTATAGAGTTTCATTCCCTTGTGAAGAAATTTCGGATAAGATGAAGAAACTTAGATACAGTACTCATTATACTATAAAGAAAGTTAATGAGGATATTCAGGATAGAATGCAGTTCAATACAGCTGTTGCGGCAGTAATGGAACATCTTAACAATATTACTGCCATAAAGAATCCTGAAAAGCTTTCTGCTGATGATCAGATGGTATTTGCAGAAGCGATTAATGTTATTCCTCAGCTTATGTATCCTTTTGCACCTCATATCTGTGAGGAGCTATGGGAAATGGCTGGACACACTCAAATGCTTCATACACATGGTATTGCCAGACATAATGATGCTTACCTTATAAAAGATAAAATCACATATGTTGTTCAGGTGATGGGTAAAGTACGGGGAAAACTTGAAGTTTCCGCTTCTATCAGCCAGGATGAACTGAAAGAACTTGCTCTGGCTCAGGAAAATGTAAAAAAATATACTGATGGTAAAGAAATCAGAAAGATAATTGTTGTACCTAAGAAACTGGTAAGTATAGTTACAGGAAATTAGGACGATAACATCACATAAAGTTGAAGCCTGCTGGTCATACAGCAGGCTTTTCATTTATAATACTAAAATCAAATTAACAGCATTTATTACAGTTTCATTCTTAAGGAAGTCACGCTTCCATGTAGTGAAATCAGCAGATTATACACGAATATGAAAACTTATCAACTATCCTTGCCGTGAGAACAAATTCTCCGGATGCTTTGAAATTTATTCTTCTCAGTTCAAACTCCTGAGTAGTATATGATGAACTAATTGTGTTTGCAGGTATTGTGTATCCTCTTTCTGCAGTATCAATTTCATAGTTAAACTCTATCCCATTCACATAAGAATCTTCATAGCATGTTAATAAAAGTCTCTGAACTTCACAATCAAGATCAGATGCCCAGCTGACAGTAAAATCACCAGCAGAATCAAAATCAACCGGCCAGACTGCTTCTGTTGCAGATGGAAGACTGACAGTTAGTTCCTTATTGAGTTCATCCGATTGAATACTGACAGAATATATTGAGTCAGCAAACATTTCAACACCCCAGATATTGTATCCTTTTTTATCTGAGATTGTATATACAACCCATTCTGTACTGCATTGAACACCATTTATTGTACAGGTGAAATTAGTTAACTCCGTATCATCCTTACATCTCATGAAAATATCAGTATATCCATAACTTCTCAGCCCATCCATGTAAGGTACTTGTACAATACTCAAATCCAGCTGATAGTCATAATCAGAAAAATCCGAAGAATTGTTGTTCCCTGATGGTTCTGTAGATCCACTGCTTTTGCAGCCCCATAACAGCACTGAAAACAGTGCCAGCAGTAAAAAAGTCTTTTTCATATTTTTCTCCTGAAAAAACATATTGAGTACTGCCCAAAAAAGTCAATAAAAAATGCTGATTATTCGGAACTCCATTTTGTACCTTGACATATTCATTAAAAAAACACTTTTGAGAATAAATTGAAAGCTGATGAAACTCATCAGATTTTTATCTACAAACATTGAGAGTATCATGGATCAATCATTATTAATAGTATATACATTATTTTCGGTTCTGTTCTGGTTTATGATCATTTTCTTTATCAGTGGTGTATATCGACTGAAAGAATTGAAAATGACACATAACTCATATTCCGTTATTGCTGTTGCAAGAAACGAAGAATCCAGAATCCGTGTTCTATTTGATGGCTTAGGCAAACTTGCTTATGATGATTATGAGATAATACTTGTGGATGATGCTTCAACAGATACTACCTTTGATTTAATGCAGAATTTCTGCAAAGAAAATCCCTATGCAAAATGCTTCCGGCTTGAAAAAAAAAGCACTGAGTATAAGGGGAAAAAAGCTGCTCTTAAATTTGCTGTTGGAAAAGCAGTGAAAGATATTGTTGTTTTTACAGATGCTGATTGCTCTCCGGAAAATAACTGGTTAGAATCTTATAATCATTTTATGGATTCGTCTATTACCATGTCAATAGGAGCATCAATAGAGGTAGGCTGTAGATTTTTCATGCAGATTTTTCGTTGGTTCAGCACGTCAGTTTTTGCCAGTACTGTCGGAGTAGGAAGACCTATGAGCTGTTCTGGAAGAAACATGGCTGTCAGGAGAGATTTCCTTATCCGATACAATGTTTACGACAAGATAAAAAACTATGTATCAGGAGATGATAAACTGACCCTCAAGCAAGTTGCAGCTAACAGTGGAAAAGTTAGTTATAATTACCTATCAATGGTAAAAGCCCATGAAAGTTCTAACTATTTCAACAGAGTAAAGAGGTATACCGGAAAATTCAAGATGAGTAATATTCCATATCAGATTCTATCAATATGTATATTTCTTTACTATATGCTCAGTCCTGTTTTTCTTTTCACTTACATCCTGAAAGGAGAATACCTGACCTCAATATTTTTCCTTTCATCAATAATATTTACTGCTCTGTTATTCTATCATCTAATTTACATAACATGTAAAAAACACAATCATAATTTCTCTTTCATGAACTATCCATATATGATCATCTTCCCATATTTTGTTATATTCTTTTCAATTATGGGTAACACAGGCAATTGGAAATGGAAATGAAGTTTAACAGAAAAAATTTATTCTTCCTTCTTAAGATAATAGTTTCTGTTGTACTGTTGTACTTAGTCTTCCGGAGAATTGACTTCAAAGAACTTATCACCGTTGTTTCAGAATACAAATTATCAGTCGTGTTAATTCTCATCTTGACATCTTCAGTTAAGCTTTACTCTCAATACTACAACTGGAAATGTCTGCTCAGGGTTGATAATTCTTATGTAAAAAATAAGTATGAGGCCTTCAAAACTCATTTGATCGGTTTATCTTTAAGGTTCCTTATACCAGGTACTCAGGCAGCTTTTGGAAAAGTATTCTTTTTAAATCACAGCAAGAAGCGCTCTGCAATTTTGATTTTTTTTGAACTTTTTTTTCTGACTTGGAAGACTTTAATTTTTGCGTTATTTGCTTCATTTTACTTTTTCCCTCAAATACATTTTGCAGTTAAATTGTCAGCTTTTGTATTATGTGCTTTAGCTCCTTTCATCCTTTACTTGATTATCAGACTTAAGTTCCTGAAAATTGACGATATGGCAATAAATTTTTTGAGAATTATACCTAATATCACTATCTCACATATGATATTTGTCCTCCTTACTTTTATTCAATATTATGTAATACTTAATCAGTTTGCTGAAATCAGCTTCTGGAATGTATTCCTTTCTGTATCCCTGATAATGGCATCAAACACCATTCCTGTGTCATATAGTGGACTTGGATTCAGAGAAGTATTTGCAGTATATTTCTTCAAGCATTTGAGTATCTCTCCTGAGATCTCAGTAACTGCAGCATTGACAATATTTTTCTTCAATGCATTTCTTCCTGCAATCCCGGGGTTATACTTGGTATTATTTAAAATGCGTTCAAAAAAGAGTAAATAAATAGTGTCGCTCTGATTATACATTTACACTTCAATAAGTAAAAATATCCATCTTAATATTTGACTACATTTTACAAAAAAACAAATTTTACTCTTAGCATGCAAACTAAACAAAGGAGGATCAGTATGAATAAAAAGCTATTTATAATCGCTATAGCTTTGTTAATCAGTACTATCTTATTCGGTCAGAATTCAGGTGGACCGGATGCTTTTGGATATTCATGGATAAGCAGTAACGATGTTAACGGACCTGCTTACAATTGGATAACACCAAATGCTAATGCGACACTAATTACAGGTATGGATGACACGACTACACATCCTGTACCTATTGGTTTTAACTTCAATTTTTATGGTGTTTCTTATGATTCACTTACAGTTTCTTCTGATGGTATTTTATCATTCAGTGGAACATCTTCACTATCAAATCAGGATATGCCTGATCCATCAAACCCTAATAACCTCATTGCATGGTATTGGGATGACATGGATCCGGGATTTGATACTCTTGCAACCCAAGTTTATTATGAGAACATCACTTTTGATGGCGGTAATGCTTTCCTGATCTCATTTATCGATTATTATGAATACCTTTATAATGGTGGTGGTAAAGTTACTGCTCAGGTTATTCTTACCGAGAATGGTGAAATCTTCATTCAGTATCAGCAAATTGATGATATCATTGATAGAAATAGTTGTTCTGTAGGTATAGAAAATGCCGATGGCTCAACCGGTTTAACATATTGTTACAACGATGGAGCTAACTTATCAGACAACCTTGCAATCAGATTCTATACAATTGAAGCCGGATATCCCGGTTTTGCTCAGAATCCTGTTCCTGCAAATGGTAGTGAAGGATTACCTTTAGACGGAAACCTTGCATGGGATTTCGGAATTGATACAGATACTTATGATCTGTGGCTGGGACCTGCAGGAAACATGACAGAAGTTGTTACAGGTGCAGCTGCTGGTACAACAGGTTCTTACTCATATTCAGGTCTCACAGCAGGAACTGATTATGAGTGGAAGCTTGTTTTACATAACACTAACACAAGATTCACTACTGAAGGCTCTACATGGACTTTCAGAACACAAGCCGGTGCAATTTCTACTTTCCCATGGACAGAAGATTTCTCAGTATGGCCTCCGGTTGACTGGACTTTTGCCGGTGATAGAGACTGGGCTCAGCATTCTGCTTCCGTTAGTGCATATTGTCATTTCTGGGGTTGGAGTGACGGCATTGCTCAAATGATTACACCTCCAATAGCTGTGCCTGCACAAGGCAACTACAGCTTTATGTTCGACTGGTCAAGTCTTTATAGCGCAACATATCCAAACGACTCACTTGCAGTGCTTATATCTACTGATGGTGTAAACTGGACTGAAATCTTCTCAGAAGTTGGTCCTGACCTTGACTCAAATGACGGTGCAGGTAATATTACTCCTGGTACTTTTGTAAATTACTCATACAATCTTTCTGCATACGCAGGACAAACAGTAATTGTTAACTTCTACGCAGCTTCAGGATATGGTCCTGATGTGTTTATTGACAACGTTTCAGTTATGAATGTAGCTAACCCTCCTGGTTGTACAACCAGCGTTGCTCCAACAGACACCACAACAGTAACTGAATTTGGAACATTAAGATGGAACTCTGCCCAGCTTGCAACAAGCTACAAAGTTTCTCTTGGATCATCCACAGGTAATTACGATGTTTACAACGATGTTGTAGTTGATTCATTAACACTTGATTACGGTGGATTAGCTTATGATACTCAGTATTTCTGGAAAGTGATACCTCAGAATGCTTCAGGCGATGCTTCAGGATGTCCTGAATGGACATTCACAACAAGAAGTAATCCTACAATTAATACCTTCCCTTATAATGAAGACTTTGAAAATGGTATCCCAACTGCATGGACACATGATGAAAGTCTTGAAGATATGTGGAATATTTTAACAACAATTGATTACGCTGCAGATATGGATAATACAACAGGTTCAGGTAACTTCCTTGGATTTGATGACAGCGGTACAGGTCAAGACAACGCAGCTATTGCAACTTCTCCGTTTGATGTTACCGGTCTAACAAGTCCTGTAGTATCATTCTTTTTCTGGAATGGTGATGTAGCTCAGGCTGAGCAGGCTCAATCAACATTGAGCATTGATATATATTCAAATGGTTCATGGAATAATGGCGTTGCTACATACGGATATTCTCCTGCATGGTCAGAAGTTAATATTGATTTAACATCTTTCTCTGCAAGCGACCTGACCTTGAGATTCAATGCAATTGGTACAGACAGTTTTTATGGTGATATAGCGATAGATGATATTGCTATTTATGATAATGTTACAGCACCTGCATGTAACGCACTGAATACTCCTGCTGATATGGCTGTTGACATTATTGAAGCTGGAACACTGACTTGGAGTGGATCACAAGGTGCAACAGGCTATAAAGTTTCTCTTGGTACAGATAATCCTCCTACTAACATAGAAGATGGTCTTGATGTTGGAGCAGCTTTATCTTATGACTTCTCAGGATTAACTTTCGGAACAACTTACTACTGGATGGTAACTCCTTACAATACAAACGGTGAACCTACAGGATGTCCTGTAAGATCATTCACTGTAAGAGCTGATCCAACCATATCTACTTTCCCATGGACTGAAGATTTCAGCGTATGGCCACTACAAGACTGGGTCTTTGCTGGATCAAGACTGTGGGCAGAAGATTCAGGATCAGGATCCGCATACTGTAATTTCTGGGGTTGGAGCGATGGTGAAGCTCATATGGTTACACCTCCAATAGCCCTCCCTGCTACAGGTTCTTACAGCTTTGGTTTCAACTGGTCTCACTTATACAGCACTACATATCCTACAGACTCTGCAGCAGTATTAGTTTCTACTGATGGAGTTAACTGGAACATGGAATGGACTCTTGGTGGAACTAACTTCGATTCAAACGATGGAGCTGCGAACACTGCTCCAGGTACATTTACTTATGCTGAATTCAATCTTGACAGTTATCTTGGACAAACGATATACATTGATGTAGTAGGTTACACAGGCTATGGTCCTAACTTCTACGTTGATAATGCTACTGTTTTCAGCGTTTCAACACCTCCTGGATGCTCAACAGCTGATACTCCTGCTGATGGTGCTAATGAAATTATCGAAATGGGCACACTCAGATGGAATACTACTGGAGGAACAACCGGTTATAAACTCTTCTTTGGGTCAGATAACCCACCTACAAACATTGAAAATGGAACAGATCTTGGTAACGTACAAACTTACGACTTCTCAGGACTTGCATTCAATACTACTTACTACTGGACTGTAGTACCTTATAACACTAATGGTGATGCTACAGGATGCCCTGTATGGTCATTCACAACAAGACCTGATCCAACAGTTACTAACTTCCCATGGACAGAAGATTTCTCATCATTCCCACTTGAGCCACGTGGCTGGAGCTATGGTGGTACTCAGCAATGGGCTGAAGATGCAGGTTCAGGAAGTATATTCGCAAACTTCTGGAGCTGGAGCACTGGTAATGCTGAATTATACTCACCACCAATCGCATTAACAGGAAACGCAGACCTTCTTTTCAAATGGTCACACACATTCAATACTTCATATCCGGATGATGCTTTTGAAGTGTCAGTATCAACAGATCAATCAAACTGGACTGTTGTATGGTCAATTCAGGATTCTCTGTTTGAATCTAATGATGGTGCTCAAAGTACAGCTCCTGGTACTTTTGTTCAGGAAACCGTAAATATTGATGCATATAGTGGTCAGACAATCTATCTTAAGTTTGATGGTATTTCAGGATACGGTCCTAACCTATACCTTGATGATGTTGGAGTTAATATTACAACACCACCAGACGATGATCTTACAGTTATTACAGTTATTGGTAACACAACTCCAATGGTTGGATCACCTTCAGATTATACAATTTCCGTAAGAAATAATGGTCTTAACACACAATCAACTTATGATGTAAAACTTATGCTTGCTCCTGATACCGAACTCGGAACTATTGCAGGTACTACAATTGCACATGATCAGATTAATGATTATGTTATCACCTGGATTCCTCAAGCAGGAATGGAAGGAAATCAGAATATCTTCGGTAAAGTTGTTCTTGCCGGTGACGAAGGTCCTGGTAATGATGCTTCTGCACCACTTCCAGTGAACGTTCAAGCATCACAAACAGGTATTCAGGGCTATGTACGTGACATTAACGGCAACCCACTGTTTAACGCTCAAGTACTGATTGAAGAACTCCAGTCTGTTCAATATACAGGTAATAATGGATTCTATCAATTCCTTAATGTTCCTGTTGAAACATATACAGTAACTGCAAGTTTGACAAATTATGATAACAATACACAAACTAATGTCGTAGTAACTCAGGACAACCTTACTGACGTAAACTTCACAATGACTCAGGGTGCAATCCTCATGGGTACTGTTTACGATCATGCTAATGTTGAAGTTGCCGGAGCTCTTGTTGAAATCGAACAACTTGCTATTACAACAACAACAGATGCACAAGGTAACTACACATTTGTACAGGTTACACCGGGAACATATACTGTTAATGCAACTAAAGATGGTTATATTGATCAAACTGAATCTAACGTAGTTATAGCTGCGGATGCAACTGTTGATCTTGATATTATTCTTAACGAATATGGTCATTTCACAGTTAATATAACAACAAACCTCAGTTCACCAACCGGTGCAATTGTTGAACTTACTGACGGAACAAACACATATACTGAAACATCAGATGATACCGGTGTTGTTCTTCTCAACGAGGTTCTTCCGGGAACATACAATCTTACAGCTTCACTTCCGGACTGTAACATTCACGAACAACAGAATATTGTTATTGTAAATGGTGACAATACTCCTGTTGATGTTACTCTTGATGAAATCCTTATTGCTCCAACAAACATCCAATGGCTTAACAATGATCGTATTCTTGTTTGGCAACATGGTGACAGAATTTATGGAACCAGAGCAGATGGTGAAACAGCACTTGTTGAAGGATCATCTTATGTTGAAAGAGATTCTGATAATGAAGAAGACGAACGTGCATTCATGTATTTCAGAGTTGAAATTGATATTATTAATCAAACAACATCAGATACATTCTTCACAGTGACAGGATTTAACATTGGAGAACAACTTACTGCTACAATCACAGCAGTATATGAAACAGGTACCGCAGCAGCTCCAGATTTTGATTTCACATTTGAAGAAGTTGCAAACGATCCTGATGATGTAAATCTTGTAACAGAACTTAAAGGTAACTATCCTAACCCATTCAATCCTACTACACACATTGAATTCTCACTTAAGAAAGCCGGAAACGTAGAACTTGCTATCTACAATATCAACGGACAGAAAGTAAGAACACTTATAAGTGAAGAAATGGAAGCAGATAACCATAAGGTTACCTGGAATGGTAAAGATGACAGAGGAAACTCAGTTTCAAGTGGAACATACTTCTACAGACTGCAAACCTCTGAAACAACACAAACTAAGAAAATGCTGATGCTGAAGTAATTCAATATCAGTTTCTTTACACCTTCCAAATGGTTTTTAGACCTTTGGAATGATGTGTAAGTTAGATTTCGAAACAGCCTCTCATTCGGGAGGCTGTTTTTTTGTTTTAGGGGAATTGAGTTATTGGGGAAAATCGTAGAAACGTAATTAATCTCCTTGATTTTCATTCGAAAATCTTTCCTCCTGTCAGGAGGAACTTATACGGTCTGATCGTTAGTTGAGACTTTACATACTTAGAAATTCTCTGCCAAAACACGTAGAGACAACCGGACGATTGACTCATGTGGAACACCTTTGGAATGATTGAAAAACATTAGATGTTTCTGAAAGAATACAAACAGAGAAGTGCAAATTGTGTTACAATCTACAGTTTTTCTTGTGATCTTACTCATCGCACTGGTGAATCAGTCAATGCACTCCAATATAGCCTGAATTTCATCTAAAATCTTGCAATAAGAGAGCTTTGCATAATAGCATAATCAAGTAGTTTTGGTATAATGAAAAAAATTAAAAAAATATAGATGAGTTTATTGAATCTTTTAACAGGACACTCCTACGATGGTTAAAAAGTATTGATGTGATTTTTGGATTCAATAAAAAAGCTTTTCAGAGAAGCTCATTTTGAGTCAGAATTTGATGAATTCAAAAATTGAGTCAACTACACCAATTATGCAAATGTTTCACTAAGTCAAGACTGTTGTCCGCAGATAAACCATTATTAGAAACTAATTGATCTATGCCGAATGATAAGTTTGATGAACTTATTAGAGTAAGATAAAGGGAGCAGGTTGCTCGCCCATCATATACCCAGTTCTATCAGAATAGATATGCAGGGACTTGAGTTATTGGGAAAAATCGTAAAAAGTAATTAACCTCCTTGATTTTCATTTGAAAATCTTTCCTCCTGTCAGGAGAAACGTATACAGTCTGCCTCTGAACGTTAGTTGGACGTTACGTCACACACTCAACCGATCTACTAAAAGCGTAGATAAAAAACAGCCTCCCGAATGAGAGGCTGTTTCGAAATCTAATTTACACATCATTCCAAAGGTCTAAAGACCATTTGGACGGTGTAAACAGCTAAAGCCTATTTAAGCATCAGCATTTTCTTAGTTTGTGATACTTCAGAGGTTTGCAGTCTGTAGAAGTATACTCCACTTGATACTGAGTTTCCTCTGTCATCTTTACCATTCCAGGTAACCTTATGGTTATCTGCTTCCATTTCTTCACTTACAAGTGTTCTTACTTTCTGTCCGTTAATATTGTAGACAGCGAGTTCTACTCTTCCGGCTTTCTTAAGTGAGAATTCAATGTGTGTAGTAGGATTGAATGGGTTAGGATAGTTACCTTTAAGTTCTGTTACAAGATTTACATCATCAGGATCATTTGCAACAACATAATTAAATGTATAATCAGGAGCTGCAGCTGTTCCACTTTCATAGATTGCTGTAATTCTGGCTGTTAATTCTTCATTCTCAGCAAATCCCTGCAATACAAAGAATGTATCTTGTGTTGTCTGATTTACTATATCAACTTCAACTCTGAAATAAAGGAATGCACGTTCGTCTTCTTCATTATCAGAATCTCTTTCTGTGTAGGATTCACCATCAGCAAGAACATCATTATCGCCTGCTCTTGTTTCGTACAGTCTACCACCATGAGTCCATCTCAAGTATCCACCATTTGATATCCATTCTACATTAGTAGGAGCAATCAACACTTCAAACAGATCAACATTTAAGCCTGTATTGTCACCTGCAACAATCTGGATTCCATCTTGTGTATATGGATCGTGATCTGCTTTTGTAACAACAAGGTTATAAGTTCCGGGATACATTCCACCAATGTCAATATTACCATCAGCATCAGATGTTGCAGTGTATTCTGTATTGTCAGAAGTATCTGTCATTACAGCTACAGCACCGGCGTTGTTTCCTGTATTTGATGTGAAGTCAATATGAAGTCTACCAAATTCAAGAATATTGAAGTCAACATCAACAGTTTGTCCATCAACCGCATTGATGTTATCAGTTGTAACTGATTCAAAACCATCTTTTGATGCAGTAAGGCTGAATGTTGCTGTTGGAAGATTAAGGATAATATAGAATCCTGAATCATCGGTATAAACAACTGTACTGTCACTGAGAGTCATTTCAACATTTGGAACCGGATTAGTATAAGTATCTCTTACAAATCCGCTGATGATAGCACCTTGACCAAGTTGAATATCAATTATGGTTGTCTGATCCTGAACAACTTGAACACCGCCAATAGTCTGGCTTGTGTAATTTGTAAGTGAAGCTGTTACTGTGTAGGATTCAGGTGGCATAGCCAGGTATTCGTAATGTCCTGTTTCATCAGTATAAACAACTGATGCAAGTTCTTCTACAAGTATTTGAACATTATCAAGAGGATTACCAAGTACGTCAGTTACTGTACCTGCAATACCTGTTTGTGAAGGTTGAACATCAACCCGTAATAGTTCTGTTTCATCATTTGGTGTTGCTTCGTCACCTGCAAGAACGACTTTACCATAAATATCGGTTACGCCTTCTACAGTAGGAGTCCAGTCAATATCAAAATCAATATTCTGACCTTGAGTAATTGCCTGTCCAGTAACAGTTGCAAGTTCATTACCATTTTCCATTAACTTAACATCGTAGGTAGATTGATCATTGAAACCAATATTTCTTACTGTAACGGTATATGTACTTGTAATACCAACTCGTGGGGTTGCATTACCAACTATAGTCAATGCTGCAAGGTCATCATCCGGTGGAATCATATTGAGCATACTGACATCATCAATACAGATGTCACTGTAATAGTTATCACCGGTATGTCCTCTGAATCTGATGTGAACAGTTTGTCCAACAAATACTGTCAGATCAACTTGTTGCTCTAACCATTGATTACCCTGATCTCCACTGATTGAGAAGAAATCATTTGTCCAGCTGCTGTTTGTGTGACTATAAACATCAATACTGAGAGTTCCCATTGTTTGTCCATACATGTGATACCAGAATGAAAGTACAGGGTATCCATTGTTAGAAAAATCAAATGGTCTTGTTTCGAGGTTAGCTGTCATATTGTTATATCCGGATGCCTCTGTGTATAAGTAATATCCGGCTCCGGAAGTATGATCACCTGTAGGTCCGGTATTAGTCGAATTTGTTGTACCTGAATTCATTGTCCAGTCCATATCATCAGTTGTGTCTTGTGACCACCAGGTTGGAAGAGATCCATCATCAAAGTCTACTGAATATGGATAAGCTGTGATAGTAGGATCACCACGAACAGTAAAGCTCCATACAGGACATCCTGTTGAGTTGCCATTACCATTGTAAGGTACTACTTGCCAGTAATATGTTGTACCATAAGTTAATCCGGCAAAAGCAAAATATGTACTGTCGCTTATGTCAGTTCCGTTTTCAATGTCAGTTGGAGGGTTATCTGTACCGAAGAACAGTCTGTAGCCTGTTGCTCCAAGAACACTGTTCCAATTAAGTTCACCGTATTCGGTCTCTTCAACTGCCTGATCAGCAGGAGCGTTAAGGGTAACACATGAAGGAGGTACAGTATTACTATAGATAGTAAAGTCATCAACTGCAATATCACTGAGACCATTTTGACCGGTTGTAGCAACCATTTGAACAACGAATGGTTCAGCAGCGTAAGGTGTAAGGTCGATGTTTGCACATTGCCATACAGAACCTTGATTACCATTAACAGGTGTCATTACGTCTGAATGCAAAGTTCCGGATTGTGGTTGATAAATATGAACCTGGAAAGAACCATTGTCATTTCCATACATATGATACCATAACCCAAGTTGAGGAGACTGTAATCCTGTAATATCAAATACTGTTGAAGTAAGTGTATGAGCTTCATTTATGTGGTTATTTGATTCTACATAAGCAAAGTTACCGGTTCCTGAAGTATGGTCACCGGCTTGAGGACCGGTATTTGCACTTGGTGTTGAAGATGATACGATCCATGGAGCAGGATTAGCTGGATCATCATACCACCATTGTGGAAGTGTACCATTGTCAAAGTCCGCAACATAAGGGAATATGTTTACTGTGGGATCACCACGAGTTGTGAAACTCCATACAGGACAGCCTGTAGCTGTTCCATTGTCATTGTAAGGTATAATTTGCCAGAAATATGTTGTTGAGTAGCTGAGACCTGAAAGAGTATACATTAATGTATCTCCAAGATCTACATTACTCAGAATATTTGTTGGAGGATTGTCTGTTCCAAGACTGATATTGAATCCGGTTGCTCCAAGAGTACTACTCCAGGAAAGGTTACTGGATTCAACAACATCAATTGCCATGTGAATTGGAGTTGATTCAGAGATACATCCCGGAGGCATTGTGTTATCATAAACAATGACATCATCAATACAGATATCACTGTAAAAGTCATTTCCAGTTGTTCCGACGAATTCAACAATGAATGGTTCTGCATTGTATGGAAGAAGGTCTATAACGGCTTCATTCCATACATCACCCTGATCACCTGTGACAGGAGTCATTACATCAGTATGAATTGTTCCTGAACCAGGTTGGATGATATTCACAGCAAGTGATCCCATAGACTGACCATACATGTGATAGTAGAATACAAGTTGAGGTGCAACTAAACCGGTAATATCGTATCCTGAAGTTTTCATTTTAAATGTTTGATTAAGGTTTCCTGATGCTTCAGTATAAATAAACTGTCCACCACCGGAAGTATGGTCACCGGATTGCGGTCCTGTATCTACTGATGAAGTTGAAGAACCTATAGACCATGGATCAAGATTAGTTGGATCATCTTCCCACCACATAGGTATTTGACCGTTGTCGAATGTAACAACCCATGGGAAAGTTGTAACAACAGAGTCCGGTATTGTCTGGAAGTGCCATATAGGGCAGCCTGTTGCTGTTCCGTTACCATTGTAAGGGGTGACAGACCAGTAATATGTTGTCTCTCTATTAAGGTTTGTAAAGTCATAAGTTAAAACATTACCAAGATCAACATTATCAACAATGTCAGTTGGAGGGTTGTCAGAACCGAAACTTAAATAATAACCTGTAGCTCCCATTGCTGCTGCCCAGTTTAGAGAACCGGTTTCTACAACTTCTCCCTGTCCATTAAGTGGGTTAATTGCAAGAGCACAGCCAGGAGGGGTAGTTGCGTCATAAATTATGAAGTCATCGACTGCTATGTCACTATAGAAACTAGATGTTCCAACACCGCGTAATTGAAGTTTAACATCATTACCCATATACGGAATCAAGTCAATAGATGCAACTGCCCATGCTCCGGTGTATGTATAGGAAACAACATTATAATCCCATACACCGTTTGATAATACATCTACGTATAAGTTAGACTGCAACTGAGCCTGTTGTGACTGAACACCAATCCAGTAATAAAAAGCTGCAACAGGATTTGTCATGCCGGTGATATCAAAAACAGTTGTCTGAACAACAGCTGAATCCACACCTGTACCACTATCATCAAAAATTAAAGCGTTTCCGCCATTTCCAGTATGTTCAGATGAACATGTATATGTTTGAGATGGAGATAATATCCATTCGTCAGAATCATTTGTCATGTTAATCCAGTCCAGAGGAAGGGATTGGTCTGAGAATGATGCGTTATAAGGGAATGTGCTTACAGTAGGATCTGTTCTTGTTGTGAAAGACCTTACTGAGCAGTTTGCTGCTTCTCCTATTGGATTATATGGTACAATTGACCAGTAGAATACGGTGTCATAATTTACGAATGGTAATGAATATGAGTATACATTTCCAAGATCAGTACCATTGTCAATATTTGTTGGAGGATTATCTGTTCCAAGATAAAGTTTGTATCCTGATGCTCCGGGAGTACCATCCCATGAAAGTACTTCATCAATACTTACGAATGTTGCCTGATCGGCTGGAGCAAGGAGTGTATTACAAACAGGTGCAGTATTAATATCATGAATAAGAAAATCATCTATTGCCACATCACTGTAAATTGATGAACTTCCTTCTCCTCTGAATAACACTTTGACCCTGTCTGAACTGTAAGGAGTTAAATCAAGTGAATAAGCTGTCCAGTGAGAAGAATATGATAATGTTGAAACATCATAATAAACACTGTCTCCAGAGATTATATCAATATGAAGTACTGATTGAGCCTGTGCTGCTTGTGTATCTATACCAATCCAATAGTAAAACTCAAGACTAGGATTAGTTAATGCTGTAATATCAAATACTGTAGACATAAGCCAGCAGTCATCTCCACCGGCATCATCAAATGCAGCGAAAAGTCCTGAACCTGATGTGTGGTCAAATGTAGCACCATAGTTATGATTAGAAATGAATGTCCAGTCATTATTGTCAACATCAGTCAGATTTAACCAGTTAGTAGGTATTGTGCCGCTTTCGAAATCTTCAGTATAAGGATATGTTGTTACTGTAGGATCTCCACGTGTCACAAAGCTGTTTACAGGACAACCTGTTGCATCGCCATTTGCATTGTAAGGTACAATCTTCCAGTAGTAGTTTGTTGCATATGAAAGACCTGTATATGTGTATGTTGTATTGGCCCCGACGTCAAGACCATCAATCATGTTTGTTGGAGGATTATCTGTACCAAGATAGACTTTGTATCCTGAAGTTGCTACAGAAGCATTCCAGCTTAACATACCATCTTCAAGAACATCTATTCCCATATTAACAGGGAAATTTATAGTTGTACATCCCGGAGGATTAACAAGATCAATGATTGAGAAATCATCAATACAAATGTCACTATAGTAGTCACTTCCGGTTGTTCCAATAAATTGAATTGCAATTGGTTCATCATTATATGGTGTAAGGTCTATCGATTGAACATTCCATACATCTCCTTGATCTCCTGAAATGGCAGGAACAACGTCGTTAATATAAATGTTTGATGTAAGCTTATGTATGTTGACCTGAAGAGATCCCATTGTCTGTCCATACATATGATACCAGAATTCAAGTGATGGAGAAGTTGCTCCTGAAACATCAAATACCGGTGATTCAATTGTGAAAGTCTGGTTCAGATTACCTGATGCTTCAGTATACATGAAGTATCCTGAGCCGGAAGTATGGTCACCACTTTGAGGACCTGTATTGACCGATGGAGTTGATGTTCCGAAAGTCCATGGATCAAGGTTGCCAGGATCCTGATTCCAGCATGATGGTTCAGCTCCACCATTTTCGAAGTCTACATTGAATGGGAATGTTGATACAGTTCCACATTGAGTCGTAAAACCCCATACAGATCCGGGAGTTGTCAAACGTGTGTTAGTGTTATGACAAACAACTTGCCATTCGTAATCTGTAAGAGTATTTAATCCGGTGTATGCATATGAAGCATTAGCTCCGGCAGTAGCTCCGGTTACAACCTGTGTCATGTTTCCGGCAGGTCCGAACCATAAGTCATAGCTGTCGGTATCAGCACCGAAATCCCATGTGAGGTTGCCATTTACAGCAACACCTTGTGAATTATCTGCAGGACTTGCATTTCTTGGAAACTCAGGATAACCCGGTTCGATTGTGTAGAATCGTATTGCAAGCTGATCACTGAAGTTTGCTCCATTGTTGAATAGATATTCAAGACCAATTGTACCGACACTGTTCTCAATACCAACTGTACAACCATTTCTATCAATTGAATTATCAATATGATCATACTGAATAATAATTTCACCATTGGCTTTCAGTATTACTTGACAATCTACATAACCAGCATTTTCACCAGGATATTCATGATAATTAACAAAAGAGATCAACATAGCATTAGCATTGTCAACAGTAATATTTTCGTATATCACTGTTGCATTGTTTGCTGGCGTTGAAGAACTTACAGGGTCCATATCATCCCAGAACCACGCGATAAAAGCATTTGGGGTTCCGGAAGTTGGAATTGTATAGTTAGAAAGACTGTTTGAATCACCTGAGAAAGATATAAATCCATTTGAACTCAAATAGAAATCAGTATAGGTGTTAGCATAAAATGGGAATTGGAATCCTATAGGGAATGGTCCGACCATGTTGTCATCGGCCTGTCCCGTTACAAGATTTCCATTTACCGTGTCCGGAGTTATCCAACCATATGTTGGACCACTCGGATCATTGCTGTTTCGCCATGAATACCCGAAGGCATCCGGACCTCCTGCAGTCTGCGCATGCAAAGCAAAGAATGCAAAAGTTAGTAAGATTATTGAAACTAGCTTCTTACTCATTAAACTCTCCTTTTTAGAATTTATTTTACATAGTAAATATTTTACTTCTTGAAGCAGAGGAAAATATAAGCACTAAAAAAAGGATAAGTCAAATGTTTTTTAAAAAAACTAGTATTTCTTTAAAGTTATAAATTGGTTAATGGAATCAACATTATTCAGGGTGAAAAATCATCTATCCAATAATAGACATATTTGAAAAAAATGCCCGTCCATAATCTGGACAGGCTTAAAATTCTTTTTTATTGCAGTCTAAAAGACTATTTACCGAGAGTAGCAACCATTACTGCTTTAATTGTGTGCATTCTGTTTTCTGCTTCATCAAAAACTACAGAGTTTTCACATTCAAAAACTTCATCTGTTGCTTCCATTGCATCAATTCCGAATTTCTCGAAAATTTCTTTTCCTATAACAGTATCTGTGTTATGGAATGAAGGAAGGCAGTGCATGAATAATGTGCTTTTTTTACCAGATTTTTTCATCATTTCCATATTTACCTGATAAGGCATAAGAAGTTCAATTCTCTGTTTCCATACTTCTTCAGGTTCACCCATTGATACCCATACGTCTGTATATATTACATCAGTATCTTTTACACCGGCATCAATATTGTCTGTAATCATGATTTTAGCACCTGTTTGTGCAGCAATTTCTTCACATTGTTCAACAAGTCCAGCTTCAGGATGAACTTCCTTCGGAGCAACAAGTCTGAAATCCATTCCCATTTTAGCACAACCAATCATCAATGAGTTTGCCATGTTGTTTCTTCCGTCACCAACGTATGTAAAGATAACGTTTTCCAGAGGTTTGGAGATGTTTTCCATAATTGTGAGAAGATCTGCTAAAATTTGAGTTGGATGATATTCGTTAGTTAAACCATTCCACACCGGTACACCAGCGTACTTACCAAGTTCTTCTACGATTGGTTGACCAAAGCCACGGTACTCAATACCATCATACATTCTACCAAGAACTCTTGCAGTGTCTTTCATAGTTTCTTTCTTACCAATCTGAGATCCGGTAGGACCAAGATATGTAACATGAGCTCCCTGATCATATGCTGCAACTTCAAATGCACAACGTGTTCTTGTTGAAGCTTTTTCAAAAATGAGAGCAATGTTTTTGCCTTCAAGTCTAGGTTGCTCAGTACCATTATATTTTGCTTTTTTTAAATCTGCTGACAATTCAAGAAGAAAACGGATTTCCTTTGGTGTGAAGTCAAGCAGTGTTAAAAAATTACGATTTCTTAAGTTAAAAGCCATGGTAACTCCTTTAATTTATATGTTTGACTGCAAATTTCGATAATTGTGTTTTTGTATCAAGAAAATAATTTATTTTTTAGATACTTCTCTTCACAATACAGGTTGAGGTATTTGCATATTAGGCGTATTTGACTCGATTTTTGATTTATCAAATTCTGACTCAAATGAGCCTCTCAGAAAAACCTTTCTGTTTAATACAAAAATATCAGTTTTTAACCAAAACTACTTGAGTATGCTATTATGCAGTGCTCTCAAGTTTTAAACCTGAATGCCGGTGTTATTAACATTTAGCTTTACAGCTGAGTAGTAACTTATTTCCTTGCCTGAGTTGATATTTGAATATTTACGAGGTTATTATGAGTATTCTGCAAATTCAGAATCTTAGACATAGTTATGGTGGTTTTGACATTATTCGCAATGTAAATCTGAATGTGGAAAAACATCACAGAACAGGCTTGATAGGCTTAAACGGATCGGGCAAGACAACATTGCTGAAAATCCTGCATGGAAGTCTTGAACCTTCAGAAGGAATGATAAATTCATCCTCAGGATTGAAAATTTCTTTCCTGACTCAGGATCCGCAGTTCGATAACTCCAAGACTTTGTTACAATATGTGACAGAATCAAGAAGTGATATTTTGAAATTGGACAAGGAGATTGAGAAACTGCACGATGAAATGGAACATGACCACAGTGAAGAACTTTTAAAGAAATATGAGAACCTTACTCATGAGTTTGAAACGCTTGGAGGCTTCAGCTTTTCTACTGAAAGAAAGCTGGTGCTGACCCATCTGAGATTCGATACAGATTTATGGCATAAAAAATTATCTGATTTCAGTGGTGGAGAGAAAACGCGTATTCAGCTTGCCAGAATACTTCTTGAACCTTTTGATCTGCTTCTGCTTGACGAACCAACCAATCACCTGGACTATTCTATGATTCTGTGGCTTGAGCGATATCTATACAATATGGGTAAACCTTACATTCTGATATCTCATGACAGACATTTTCTGGATAGAACTGTTGATCAGATATGGGAAATTGACAGAAAAACAATTTATGCATTCAAAGGAAACTACTCCGGATATCTTCAGGAAAGTGAAAGGCAGAAGGCTCTACAGAAAAAGATGTTTGATCAACAGAAAAAAGTTATTGAGAAAACTGAAGATTTTATAAGACGGAACATGGCAGGGCAAAAAGTAAATCAGGCAAAATCCAGACAAAAGATGCTTGATAAGATGGATATTATAGAAAAACCTGCTGAGTCAAAAAGAATCAAAATTAGATTTGATACAGAGTCCAGATCAGGAAATGATGTCTTCAGAATTGAAAAGCTTGATCTTAAATTATATGGCAGAAAATTGATTGAAAACTTGAATCTTAACGTGCATTATCAGGATAAAATTGTTCTGATAGGCCGCAACGGATGCGGTAAAACAAGTTTTCTTAAGCTACTTATGGGAGAGATAAGACAGACTTGTGGAACTCTTTATAAAGGAGCAAATCTTAAAGTTGGCTATTATGATCAGATGCATATTCATGTACCTGATGGTATCACTGTTATGGATTACATATGGAGCATTATGCCGGATGCAGTTAAAGGTCAGGTTATTGGATATCTTGCAGGTTTTGGATTTACCGGTGAAGATCTGGATAAGAAAACCGATGTTCTCAGTGGCGGTGAAAAAGCTAGACTGTATTTACTGAGAATTCTTTATGATAAACCTAATCTGCTTATTCTTGATGAACCGACCAATCATCTTGATGTTTTTATGGTTGATGCTCTTGAAAAAGCCTTAAGAGAATATGATGGAACACTTATTTTTGTTTCTCATGATATGTATTTTATTAATAATGTTGCTGAACGTAAACTGCTTTTTAGAAACTCCTCAATATCTGAAACAGATAAAAGTATTGAACAGATAGCTGATGAGCAGACAGAATCAAAGAAAAAAAAGAAAAGTACAGACAGAAAGCCTGACCAGGGTAAATCCAGAAAAGTTAATCCGCAGGTAATTGAAAAGCTGCTTGAAGAAATTTCAGAACTTGAAGATGAAAAAGATTCAATGCATATTAAGATAGCAGAAAAAGAAGCCTGCTATTCAAGACCTGAATATTATCAGAATCACGAAAAGATGGATAAACTTAAAACTGAAATTGCTGAAGATAAAAAGAAATCAGAGGAACTGAGTTCAAAAATAGAAGATCTCGAAATGAAGTATTTAATGCTGACAGATGAAGATCAGGAGATATCATGAGAGTCGGATTCACCACAACACTTCCGGTGGAAATAATAATTGCTGCCGGTCATACTCCTGTTGATCTTAATAACTTGTTCATTACAGGGGATAGTACAAAATATATTGATATGGCTGAGCATGCAGGATTTCCGCGCAATACATGCTCATGGATAAAAGGTTTATATTCTGTTGCTTTGGAAGAAAATCTTGATGTTTTTATTCCAGTTACAGAGGGAGATTGTTCCAATACAAAATCTCTAACTGAAACTCTGATTGATCAGGGCCTGAAAACTATTTCTTTTGCTTTCCCTCACAGACGAAGCTACAATGATCTTAAAACTGAGATAGATAGGTTCAGAAGCGAATTTTCGGTCTCTGAGGCAAAAGTTAATGAGACAAAACAATATCTTGATTCTATTCGCACAAAACTTATTGAACTGGATAGACTTACGTATTCCGGATTCAAAGCTACAGGACTTGAAAATCATTTATGGCTGGTCAATTCTTCAGATTTTGGAGGCGATCCCGAAAAGTACGAGAAAGATCTGGATGGCTTTCTTAATGAAGTCAGGTGTAGACCTTCTCGAAAACCAGAGATAGTTCTCGGCTATATTGGAGTTCCTCCAATTTTTAAAGACCTTTACGATTTTCTTGATGAGCAGAATTATGCAGTTGTTTTTAACGAAATTCAAAGACAGTTCAGCATGCCGTTTCTCGAGAAGGATATTGTTGAACAGTATTTGAGATATTCTTATCCATATGGGATCGAAGAAAGAATAAAAGAAATAAACTCCGAATCAAAAATCAGGAATATTCAGGCTATCTTGAGTTATTCTCAGGCATTTTGTCACAGGCAGATTGATAACATATTGTTTAAAAAATATCTCAACAAGCCATTAATTATTATTGAAGGTGATCAACCTTCTTCTCTTGATGAAAGAACGAAACTGAGATTAGAAAGTTTTTTTGAAATTCTTGCTCAGTGAAGTTTATTTTCAAATAGTTTTTGTTTCTATATCTTGTATCAGTTATATTTTACTAAAAATGAATTTATTTAGGAAATGAATACTGAATGCGAGTTATTAAGAGGAGAAAAGAATGGCACTAAAAGAACTAAACTCTCAAGATTTTGATAATGCTATATTATCAGGAGTTGTTGTTGTTGATTTCTGGGCCCCGTGGTGTGGTCCGTGCAAGATGATGGAACCTGCAGTAAAAGAATTAGCGGATAAACTGGATAATGTTGATTTTTATAAACTTAATGTTGATCAGAATCAGGATGTCTCAATGAAATACAAAGTAATGAGTATTCCGACAATTCTTATTTTTAAAGATGGCGAATTAAAAGATACATCTATTGGTGTATTAAGTAAAGACATGCTTGAAAGCAAAATCAAAACAATAATCTAAACCTTTTGACTTTACACTTTTGCAGACTGCTGAAGATTCAGCAGTCTTTTTTATAGTACTTTCAATGATCCTCTATTGCTGAGTTCTTTTATGTAATTTGCTAACTCTTCAGATAAATCTTCTTCACAGGATAGAGTAATCTTAACAACATCACTGTAATCCTGATTAACTATCAAAGCGTTCATGTTATTTGCATTGTATAAAAAAGTTTCTGCAAACCCATAGCCTAATTCTACTTTGAATTCCAGAATGTTAACGATCCTTTTAACATCAGATATTTTCAGAGTCTCTTCGACGGATTCTGAATAAGCATCAATTAAACCTCTTATTCCCAGCTTAACACCACCGAAGAATCTTGTAACCACACAGGCAACATTCGAAAGGTTATGCTTCTGCATAGTCTGCAATATTGGTTTCCCGGCTGTTCCTGCGGGTTCACCTGCATCGGAACTATGAAAGGTTTCGCCTTTATCTCCAACAATATAAGCCCAGCAATTGTGGTTTGCTGTTTTGAATTCAGCATTCATTTCTGAAAAAAAACTCTTTGCCTCATCAATTGTTGAAACAGGCTTGATTGTTCCTATGAATCTTGATCTTTTAATCTTTATCTCGGTTCTTTTTGTTTTATTCAGTGTAAAAAAATCCATAATTATTCTCTCTACCAGACTACAAACTCAGAAATTTCTCTTCTTCTCGGAAGCATCCGGCTTTTGATCTTACTGTATCCTACGGGAGTAATTGTTGCAATATAATGTTCTTTAGGAATATTCAGCATTTCCTTCACATTATCTCTGTTCATATCAGCTATCCAGCATGTTCCCAAACCATGATTTTCACATGAAAGAATAAAATGATAGGCTGCAATAATTCCGTCTTCCTCCTTTCTTCTGGTTTTGGCAGGATCAACGCATATTGCAATATTAAGCTGGCTCTGTACTAATGGTGAGGAAGCACTATCCCTGATTTCACTGAGAGTCTTTATGGTTTTCTGGTCTCTTATCACAACGTAATAATACGATTGCGTATTCATTGATGTCGGACTGTATCTACAAAGCTCAAATACTGATCTCAATAAATCATCACTTACTACTTTCTGTGTAAAGCTTCTTGCTGATCTACGTTTTGTTAAAACATCGGCTGCAGAATTGTAAGGTCTAATCTCGTTTTCGAAATACTGAAATTCCAGAACTCTGCCTTCCGGGTCTTCAGCAAAAAAATGGTAAATCTCGTAATCCGGATTGTATTTAGGTTTATCGTGTGCAATATTCTTGAGTTTATTGTAAAAATTGTCTACTTCAAATCGGCTATCAAAGAACATTGTAATCATTGATTGTGTATCAGAACTACTTCTATTGCAAAAGCCAAGCAGAAAGTTTCCATATTGATAGATGACACACTCTTTCTGCTCAATCCAGATGTCCAATCCGATAACATTCTCGTAGAAATCCCTTATACTCTTATACTTTATTGTTTTGTAAAATACTATACCGTTCATTTTTCATCCTTTTTGCTATCTTAAATATGTGTCATGCAGGTCAAGGAAATAATATGGAAACAAATTTCGCAGGATCATGCAGTCAAACGTACTAACTTCCATTTTCTAAATTTGCATTGAATATTTAAGCTATAACGCATATTTTAATGAATCTTATTCATAAACAAACTGATGTAAATTATTTTGCATATTGAGAGTAATTCAGTATAATATTGTTGTGCAACCAAAGTGTGAGAGAACTGTGTACTTCATAGTTCTTATTGTAATCTGATAATTTTTGACTCGTTAAATAACAATATTAATTACATCAGGCAGGTACTAAATGAGATTAAAGCGAAACATTTTGTTTGCAGGTATTGGACTTTTAATTGCATTAACTTTAACAATTTCATGGAAAGCAGTTGTTGATATGAATCATGTTGCAAGGTCAAGCAGCAAAGAAAATCTCAGTCTTTCTTTGAAAGACAAGATTAAAGAGATACAAGTAAAATATGATATGCTTCACGAAACAGGACTTGATGAGATAAAATCTTATGTTGATCCAGTTAAAACAGCATTGATCGAATCTTATGAAGATTTTAGTTATAAAAAAAGTGGTTACTTGTTCGTAATCAAACCAGATAATAAATATATCTTCAAAAAAGGTGTTAAACCCGGTTCAAAATCATCTGTACCGCAAGTTATAAAATTAATGAGTGAGGAAAAGGAAGGCATCACAAGCTATACGATTGATGACACAAAGCGAATGTCAACTTTCTATTACTTTGAACCATGGGACTGGATAATCGGTATTTCAATTTCAGAGAAAGAATTATATCAGGAAAGTACATCTTTTCTTCTCCAAGTATCACTTATTGCAATTATAAGCTTGCTGATCAGTGCGGTAATTCTGTATTTTTTATTAACTGTTTTTGTTGAAAAGCCTATTCTGAAATCTGTAGAATCAATAAATGTAATTGCAGACAATATTACGAAAGGTAGACTGGATACAAGAGCTAATGAAGATGATGTGAGCAGTGATTTCCGACAGTTGGCAAGCAGTGTAAACCATTTAATAGACTCTTTTGTTGAACCAATCAATCTTGTAGCAGAGTACATAGATAGAATCTCAAAAGGAAGTCTTCCACCAAGAATAACTGGAGAATACAGAGGAGATTTCAATGAGATTAAAAACAATATAAACAGAGCTATTGATTCAGTAGATGAACTGATTCAAGATGCTGAATTTTTAACAAACACAGCAAAAAATGAGAACTTTGATGTAAGAGCTGATGAAACAAAACATCAGGGAGCATATAGAGATATTATCTCAGGATTTCACAATACACTTGACCTCATTATCGACAAAATGCACTGGTATGAGCAGATACTTGATTCTATACCTTTCCTGATTTCAGTAACTGATAAAGACATGAACTGGACTTTTATTAACAAAGCAGGAACTGATGTTATTGGGATAGACAGAAGCAGTATGAAAGATAAGAAATGTAACTACTGGAATACTGAAATCTGTAATACACCGGATTGTTCCATACAGCATTTAAAAAATGGAAATCCTCTGGCGGAATTTACGAATCACAGTACTAATAAGGATTATAAAGCTACGACAAATGAACTGCTTGATCTCAGCGGTAAAGTTATGGGGTATATCGAAGTTATTCAGGATGTAACAAGAGAAAATCACAAGTTAAAATATGATAAAGCTGAAGTAGAACGATTGGCAGAAAACCTTGAAAAGCTGGCAATGGGAGATATGGCATTAGACACTAAGATTGCCTCCGCTGATCAACACACAGAAAAGAATCATGAAAGATTCAGTAAGATTAACCAGAACCTTGATTCTGTAAGAGTTTCTCTTGAAGCACTGATAACAGATTCAAAAGCTATGATATCCAGTGTTCTGAAAGGTAAACTGGACAACAGAGCGAATCCTGAAAAGCACAACGGAGCTTATAAAGATGTTGTTAAGGGATTCAATCAGCTTACTGATGCATTTGTTGAACCCTTCGTAGTAACCGCAGAATACCTCTCAGATATTGCTGATGGCAGACTGCCTGAACTGGTTTCTCATGAGTATAAGGGTGATTTCAATGATATTAAAAGAAGTGTAAACAGAGTTATACAGAATCTTGGTAATTTTATCAATAAAATGAAAAGCATGTATGAGCAGCAGAAAGCAGGAGACATGGATGCTCTAATTGATCTAAGTGATTTTGAAGGCATGTACAAGGAAATGGCAGACGGTGTGAATAAAAATGTTGAGATGCATGTAGGCAATATATTCAAGATTCTCAATACAGTTGAAAGTTATGCGAAAGGAGATTTCTCGGTTGTACTGGAACAGCTTCCAGGTAAACAAGGTGTTGCAAATGATTATATAAACAGATTGCTAGATAATCTTCTTGCAGTATCAAATGAAATTGAAAGACTTATAGTACCTGTAAGAAACGGAGATTTAACCCATAGAGGAGATAATAAGAAGTTTACAAATGACTGGAGTAAAATGATATCCGGATTAAATGATCTGCTTGACGAAATTGTGAATCCGATTCTCGAAGCAATGGAAGTAATGAAAAAACTCTCCAATAAAGATCTTACAGCTCGGATGACGAACAATTATAAAGGTCAGGTTGATGAGTTCAAGGAAGATATCAACAAAGCCGGAACTCAGCTTGAAGAAGCATTATCTCAGGTAGATAATGCAGTAATTCAAATAACATCCGCAGTTGATGAAATTTCCGGTGGATCTCAGAGTCTTGCAGAAGGAACATCGGAACAAGCATCATCTTTGGAAGAAGTATCTGCCAGTCTTGAACAGATGAACTCTCTCACTCTGACGAATACGGATAATGCGAAAAATGGAGCCTCTCTCTCGGAAGAAGCAATATTCAATGTTGAAAGAGGGGATTCAGCAATGAAACGAATGTTTGATGCAATGACAGCAATAAGTAAGTCAGCTGAGGAAACAGGAAAAATAATAAAAACAATTGATGAGATAGCCTTCCAGACAAATCTTTTAGCATTGAATGCAGCAGTTGAAGCAGCTCATGCCGGTGAAGCAGGCAAGGGCTTTGCAGTTGTTGCTGAAGAGGTAAAGAATCTCGCCATGAGAAGTGCTGAAGCTGCTCGAAACACAAATGGGCTGATAGAAGAATCAATGAAGAACTCTGAAAATGGTGGAAAGATAGTAGCTGATGTTTCAGCTTCATTTACAGAAATCAGAAATAGTTTTGAAAAAGTTAACACAATCGTGAAAGAGATTTCTGCTGCATCAGATGAACAGGCTCAAGGTATAACTCAGGTAAACACAGCTATTTCCGAATTAAACAGATTAACTCAGAGAAACGCAGCTAATGCTGAAGAATCAGCAAGTGCAGCAGAAGAACTCAGCAGTCAATCTATGGAGCTCAAGGAGATGGTAGCAGAATTCACATTGAATGGTTCAAATGGAATAACCGACAGGCGTAAATCCGGGTATTCTTCTTCAGAAAAATCGATATTATCCGTTGAGCCAGTGAAAATATATGAAGTAGATGCTGAAGAGCAAATCACAGTAAATGAAGATTTCGACGATTTTTAACGATTTAACTTGAAGTTTTATGCAGGTATGCAAATTACTGTACATAAAAATTCATTGTGTATATGTAGATTAATGATTATTTGCATATTTTTTCCTTGTCAAAATCATTACAATATCAAATATTAATATGAGTATAAGCATCATTGTAAACAAATTTTCTTGTTTTTTTTCTTTCAAGTTATTAATTTATATTTAGTTTTAAAAATTAAAAAATAAATAAAAAATCTATTTACTGTTAAGGAGGAACAATGGAACCCAATGTTCAAGCTAATGTTGATAATTTAAGTGGTAAATATCTTACTTTCAGACTTCTTGATGAGCATTACGGGATAAATGTCGATGCTATATTGCAGATTATTGCAATACCGCAGATTACTCCAATTCCCAGAACACCTGATTTTGTTAAGGGAGTAATCAACTTAAGAGGGAAGATAATACCCGTAATAGACTTAAGATTAAGATTTTCTCTGGAAACAACTGATTATGATGAAAGGACAAGTATTATCATTATCAAAGTGAAAGCCAGTAACAAATCAAATATTTTTATAGGTATTATTGTAGATACTGTACTAGAAGTTCTTGATATAGAAAATAGTCAGATTGAGGATTCTCCGCAATTTGGTGTTGAACTGGAAACGTCATATATCCTTGGAATGGCTAAAATGAAAGGAAATGTTGTGACCCTGCTTGATATACAAAATGTTCTCACACAGGATGAACTCATTAATCTTCAAAAGGTAAACAAGGATAAATAATTCATTTAAGGGAGTAATATGAAACTGCAAAAGAACATCCTGCTCGCAGGGGGGATTTTAATTGTTGCATTAATGATAGTGGTTGTGTGGATTGCTGCATTTAATATCAGTTCAATTACTGAGGAAACAAACAAGGAGATACTTCAATTATCGCTTCAGGATAAAGTAAAGGAGATAAAACTCAAATACAATATACTGAAAGACAGTGGATTAATGGGGATTCCCGCCTATGTGGAGAATACTCAGAAGGAACTTACAGACGAGTATAAAAGCTTCACATTCAAAAAAACCGGATACATTTTTGTAATTGATTCCAATAATAAGTTTGTTTTCCATAAGGTTCTGAATAAAGGTGATGAAAGTCCAATACCTGAAACATTAAACAAAATGCTGGCACAGGAATCTGGAATCCTTAAGTATACATACAACGGAGATAAGAAACTTGCAAGTTTCTATTACTTTAAGGAATGGGACTGGATAATTGCCATAGGAATCTCAGAAAGTGAATTGTTCGCTGCCAGAACAAAATTCCTTATTCTTGTTTTAACAATTTCCATAATTTCTTTAGTTGTAAGTATTTTAATATTAAACTATCTGGTTTCAAAGTTTGTTGTTAAACCAATTAAGCAAACTGTTGGTATAATCAACGGTATTAGTACAGATGTTGTAAATGGTCAGCTTGACTCCAGAGCAGACCCTGAAATGGTCAGTGAAGATTTCAAGGATATTGTGGACAGTACAAATAACCTTATTGATACATTTGTTGGACCTATTGTACTTGTAGCAGAATATATTGACAGAATTTCCAAAGGATCTATGCCACCGAAAATTGAAGAAGACTATCATGGTGACTTTAATGAGATTAAGAATAACCTGAATCAAGCGATTGATTCTATTCAAGCATTGATTGACGATGCTCAATTCCTCACAGATGCCGCTAAACACGAAGACTTCAACTCCAGAGCCAGTGAAGGAAGACATAACGGAGCATTCCGAGAAATAATACATGGTGTTCATACAACCTTGGATATTATTGTTGCCAAGATGTTCTGGTATGAACAGCTTCTGGATTCAATAGCATTTCCAATTTCTGTAACCGATATGGACATGAATTGGACTTTCATAAACAAGGCTGTTGAAGATTTTCTGAATGTTAAGCGAAAAGATATAATAGGTCAGCACTGTAGTAACTGGGGAGCAGGAATTTGCAAAACAGAAAACTGCGGAATTACTGGTCTAAGAAAAGGTATTCCTCAAACAACTTTTGCACAGATGGGTATGAACTTCCAAGTAGATACGTCCTATGTTAAAGATGCCAATGGCAATAATGTCGGTCATATTGAAGTTGTTCAAGATATTACCGCAGGGGCTCAACAAAGATTATATGACACCGAAAGTGTAAAAAAACTTGCAGATAATCTGAAGAAACTTGCTCAAGGTGATATTAGTGTCAACACTGATCTTACTCCTCCTAATGAGTACACAAAAGAAAAATACGAGCAATATACAGCAATTAACAACAATCTTCTTATGGTCAGGGATTCTCTGAACAATCTGATTCAAGATGCTCATGAAATGGTTAAAAATATAATGAACGGACAGCTCTCGGAAAGAGTAGATGCGAAAAAACATAAGGGAGCTTACAGTGCAGTAGTTATGGGCTTGAATCAGCTTACAGATGCATTTGTGGCCCCAATTAGTCAAACTGCTGAGTATATTGATAAAATTGCTAATGGTGTAATCCCGGATAAAATCACTGACGAATATAAAGGAGACTTTAATCAAACCAAAAACAATGTAAATACTCTTATTGATAACCTCAACATGTTTATAGAAGATATGGCTCTGCTTTACAAAGAACAGAGTGCTGGAGATATTGAGTACTTCATTGACCTTAATAAATTCAAAGGTGTTTATAAAGAAATGGCTGACGGGGTTAATAAAAGTGTCAAGCTGATGATTGATGCAATTCTCAAGATGCTCAAAGTTGTTGAAAGTTATTCAGATGGGGACTTTGAACCTGTATTGGAAAGATTACCCGGAAAGCAAAAAATGGCAAACGACTATTTAGATGGTCTCCGAAATAATTTGATTGCAATATCCAATGAGTTAAAGACATTGATTGAATCTGTAAAAAATGGTGAACTTGATAATAGAGGTGATACCGGTAAATTTAATAATGACTGGAAGGAAATTGTTCAGGGAATTAATGATTTGATTAATGCAGTCGTTAATCCTATTAAAGAAGCAATGCATGTAATGGAACAATTTGCCAGAAAGAATATGACTGTAAGAGTTAAGAATAACTACAAAGGTCAGATGAATGACTTCAAGCAGAATATCAACAATGCCGGTGATCAGTTAGAAAATGCTCTTTCTCAGGTTGATCTGGCAGTTGATCAGATTTCATCAGCTGCAAATGAGATTGCCTCTGGATCTCAATCTCTCGCTGAAGGTACTTCGGAACAAGCTTCATCTCTGGAAGAAGTTGCCAGCAGCCTGGAGCAAATGAATTCACTTACATTGAATAATGCTGATAATGCAAAACAGGGAGCAAATCTTTCCGAACTGGCAATTGGAAATGTCGGTAAGGGTAATGATGCAATGGAAAAAATGAATATTGCTATGGAAGCAATAAACAAATCAGCCGAAGAAACAGGCAAAATCATTAAAACAATCGATGAGATTGCATTCCAGACAAACCTTCTTGCATTGAACGCTGCAGTTGAAGCTGCTCATGCCGGTGAGGCAGGAAAAGGCTTTGCTGTTGTCGCTGAGGAAGTAAAAAACTTGGCATTAAGGTCTGCTGAGGCTGCCAGAAACACGAATGAGCTTATTGAAGAATCATTGAGAAATTCTGAAGAAGGTGGTAAGATAGTCAGTGAAGTTACTTCTTCTTTCGATGATATAAAGAAAAGTTTTGAAAAAGTTAACAGTATTGTAAAAGAAATTTCTGCTGCATCTGATGAACAGTCTGATGGAATTTCACAGGTTAATACAGCGATTACCGAATTGAATAAAATGACCCAAAGAAATGCTGCTAATGCAGAAGAATCGGCAAGTGCAGCTGAAGAACTTAATAGCCAATCAAATGAACTGAAAGGTATGGTGATGGAGTTCAATCTTAACCAGAACTCAGGTCGTAAGAAATCAGGGAATCTCCAAACTGAACGTAGAATGCTCAGTAAACCAAAGCAGCAGTTCAAAAAACCGGATAATATGTACGAACTTTCACCGGACAAGATACTACCTTTAGATGATGACAGTTTTGAAGATTTCTAAAGATTAACCTTAAACCGTATATAACAAAACAGGATGTCCTGACCAGACATCCTGTTTTTTGCATATTGTTATCAGAAATTTTACTTTTTGTTTGATACTGCTATTGCAAATCCAAGAATAATTCCCAGTGCTACTGACCATAAAGCAGCAAGACCAATCTGGAATGCTTTAGGTAGAATAAAAGTTATAGTATGAGCCGGAATCCAGAACCAGATCAGTGATTTAATACCTATATCAATTCCTTTATAAGATTTTTCTTTAAGAACTATGTTATCAAGGAATCTGTGAGCTATAATCAAGAAGAATCCAAAGAAAAGATTAGTTGTAACAGATTTCATGAAAGCTCTGAAAAATCCTGCTTCTTTTACAGCCGGGAACATCAAGTGATGATCCACTGCACTATCCAGAAATCCTTCCATTCCTGTAAAAGCCATCTTTATAAAAAAAGCAAGTATTGCCCAGACAACCATTTTCCATAACACAAATCCGATTGTAAAAGGTATGAATATTTTTTTACTGACAATCCATTTGGAGATAAACTCACCTAATGTTCCAAGAATAGCAAACTGAATCATAGCCATCATTACCGGATGTGCTGTAACTGCGTTAATATACCAGTCCATATTTTCCTCTCTATTTCTTATTTTTAGTAAATAACTGTTTTGCAGATGCATAGGACATCATGAATAAAATCAAGAAAAATAATGGTTGATTGTGGGTCAAACTTATTTTCGAAAGTATCTGAAAATTATATGAGAAAGACTGCCAATTTGCACTTGTTAAATACATGAAAAGAAAAATTATTCATTGTTATTACATAAGAAACTTGACGAGAAATGCATTATAAGTATACTTTATTTTTGTTTCATATTCAGTAAACTGGAGGAAATATGTTAAGAGTTGTTTTCATGGGAATTCAAGGGAGCGGAAAAGGCACCCAGGCGAAATTGGCTTCCCGAAAAGCCGGAACTAAGCACATTAACATCGGAGCTAAATTAAGATGGCATATAGAACATATGACTGATCTTGGAAAGGAAATCAAGGAACTCGTTGATGGAGGAAATTTTGTTTCTGATGAAATTGTTTACAGAATAATTGATGAAGAAATTGAAACTCATGGATTTATTCTTGACGGATTTCCCAGAAATCTTAAACAAGCTGAATATTTGCTTAATCATTACAAAATTGATCATGTGATATTACTGGAACTGGATGACGAAATAGCTGAGCAGAGGATGCTTGCAAGAAGGCTTTGCTCACAATGTGGTAAAGATTATAATCTTCTTTATAATCCTCCCGAAAGAGATAACATTTGCGATTCTTGTGGTGGAGAACTAACAAGACGGAAAGATGATTATCCAACCGAAATAGAGTCCAGACTTCATACGTTCCATGAGAAAACGGATGTCGTTGTTGAGTTATTCGACAAGAAAGGTATGGTTGAACGAATTGATGCGACTTTGACTCCTGAGGAAATTCACGAGAGAGTTATGAAAATACTGGAGAAAGGTCCAAGAAAAAATAAGTGAAAGAATTCTGAAATAAATGAAATTCAATATCAAATACATAATGAAAAAGCTCACAGGATATGCGGATAAATTAATTTATCTGATAGCCGGCATAAATGTTGTATCTCTCTTTTTGATATACCATCTTGCTGATAATTCTTATTTTATATCATTCAATGAAGTGTATCTTCCTTCAATCACATATATCTATATTGCATATATATTGTTAAAAATTTTATGTAATCCTGTGATGTTTACTACGTATAGAAGATTACTTATAGATTTCTTCATAATAGCTTTTCTACTGATTTTCAAACCTGATACAAAGTTTATTCAACTGTATCTTGTAGGCAGACAGATATTCGTTGCTGTAAGGGATATTACTGCAAGGCTTCAGAATTCTGACCCCGAGACAAATCAAGTAAGATTATATAAGAAGATCTCTAGTAATCCTCCCGTATTCGTGCTGGCATCATTCCTTATAACAATAATAGTCGGAGCTTTTCTGCTATCATTACCATGGGCTGTAAATGATTATGAGATAAACAATGATACTAATTTTCTGGATGCTCTTTTTACTGCAACATCTGCAACATGCGTAACAGGGCTTATTGTTCATGACACAGGAACTTATTATTCACAGTTTGGACAATTAGTCATACTTCTGCTCATTCAGGTGGGTGGGCTTGGAATAATGACAATATCTACAGCTTTTGCGATACTGCTTGGTCAAAAAATGAGTGCCCGTAGTATAGGGATTATGCAGGATGTTGTTGGAGAATCAACTCAGCTTGATATGATGAATATTGTTAAAAGTATTTTCTTTGTAACGATTTTCTTCGAATTTCTCGGAGCTGTTTTCCTTTACTTATCTTTTCCTGCAGATGGAGCTCATAACAGAATTTATAACGCTGTTTTTCATTCAATATCTGCTTTTTGTAATGCCGGTTTCAGTCTGTATTCCGATAGTCTGGAAGGATTTAAAACACATTCTGGCATCAACTTTACTGTTATGGGGCTGATAATAACCGGTGGTATTGGTTTTACAGTGATAAAAGATATTCAGAGAAACTGTCTGAGGACATTCAAACCTTCAAGGTTGAGTCTTCATTCAAAAATCGTACTACTGATGACAGTTTTACTAATTGTAATCGGAATTTTTGCTTTTCTTATATCAGAATTTAACTATACACTTAAGGATATGAATATATTCGAGAAACTGCTTGCATCATCCTTTCAGTCGGTAACAACCAGAACAGCCGGATTTAATACTGTCAATAATGGTGATATGTCAAATTCATCAGTCCTTACGACAATTCTTCTCATGTTTATTGGTGCTTCTCCCGGATCAACCGGTGGCGGTATCAAGACAACTACATTTGCAGTTATTATTCTTGCTGTACTTGCAATAATGCAGGGGGGGGACGGTGTTTCTGTGTTCAAGAGAAGAATTTCAGATCAGGTTCTCAAAAGAGTTATGGCATTAATAGCAATCTCAATCACTTTCCTCTTTGTTATGATTTATGCTCTGTTGATGACTGAAACAGGCTTTAATGAGGAAAACACGAATCAAATTGTGAATACCGGTAGAAGCTTCATGCCACCGGTCGAGAATACATTTAATAAACTGGACAAAATTTCTGTTACCAATGTAAGTGACAGTACATTAATGAATAGAATTAATGATGTTCCGCTGCTTAAAAATGAAGTTGAATATACGGTAAAACCGTTAAATCGAATTGTCAGTATTGACTGCTCTGATGAAGTTTCTGATATTCATGATGATCCTACATTCTCAGAAGTCATATTTGAAGCTGTATCTGCATTTGGAACAGTTGGACTCTCAATGGGGATAACATCTGATCTGTCATCTCCAGGTAAGATAATAATTGTCTTATTGATGTATCTCGGCAGAGTTGGTCCTCTGACATTTATATTTGCTCTTTCAGAAGCAAAAACACAAAAACCGTTAGTGTTCACAGAAGAAAAAATAGTTATCGGATAGCATAGGAGAAATTATGGCGAAATTTGCTGTTATAGGTCTTGGAAAATTCGGAATGACAATTGCCACAGATTTGTTTGAACAGGGAGCTGAAGTAATAGCAATAGATAACGATGAAAAGTTAATTGAAGAAGTAAAAAATAAAGTTTCGATCGCACTTCCTCTGGATAGTACTGATGAGAAAAGTTTAAAACAGATTAATGTCCATGAAATGGATGCTGTAATACTGGCAATAGGAAACAATATTGAAGTAAGTGTACTTACTTGTGCCTTGCTGAAAAATCTCGGTGCAGCAAGAATCTATGCAAAAGTAGACAGCAAGCTTCATGCAAGAATCCTGGAACTCATTGGTGTGCACCATATAGTTTTTCCTGAGGAAGAAATTGGAATCCAACTGTCCAAATCATTACTCTCAGGCAATGTTCTACAGTATGTAAGGCTTTCAACAGGTCATACAGTAGCAGAAATAGCGGTTCCAAAAGATTATGTTGGTAAAACCCTTCAGGAAATTGCTCTTCCTAATAAATTCGGTATACATGTAGTTGCTATAAAATATGATAAACTCACTGTAACTGAAGATGGCAACAATGTATTGGAAAAGAAAGTTAATGAGTTGCCCGGGGCAAATGATGTTATTAATGATGGAGATATTCTCGTCTTACTTGGAGCAAAGAATAATATCGATGAGCTGATCAAAGAGTTTTCAGAGAAATAGAAAATGGAGAAAAAATGAAGATCACAAAAAGAATTAGAATTCTTATTATGGTATTTCTTTCGTTGTTTATTCTGCAATCTGTATTCTTACTCATTACACTTGTAGATAATTCAACCAAAATAGATTCACAGGAGTTTGAAGATTTTAAGAATATAGTCATCAATCTTCAACTTGTGTTCATGTTCTTATTCTTCTTTGTAAGTGTTATATATTTCTTCTTTATACCTGTGTTTCTTAGGAGAAGTCTGAGAGATACTGATCATATTATTAATGAAATCTCCAGAGGAAACTATAAGATTGATATAAATGAATATGATTATAAGAAGAGAAATGATCCTGAAATAGTCAAAATTATAATGTCAATGCAGAAAATGATCAATGTTATCCTGAGTTTCGATCAGGCAAAAAAGGAAAAAATTATTGAGCATTACAGCAGATTAAACTCTATTATGAGAATACTTGATAGTGGAATCGTTATTCTCAAACTTGATGGAGAAATCAGTTTTGTCAGTGATGTTGCCTCAGAGCATTTCCCGGGTTTAGAACAGGATATAAATCTAATTAGTAATGGATTTAGTCCTGAAATAGAAAACAATATTAAGAAATATGCGATGATTGTTCTCAAATCACGTTCCCAGCAGGCGGATCAACAATTTTTCTTCCCATCTCAGAAGAGACATTTGAATCTGAAAAGCAGTATTGTTAGAAATGAAAGCGGAGAAGCAATAGGTGCTGTTATTGCAATTCAGAGCATAGAGAAAAAGAAAGTAGAAAAAACAGAACATGCTTAACAAGGATATAATCTATCATGATGATCAGGACAGACATCTGAGACTGGATGTTTTTTTAACTGATTTTTTTAAGACAGAAGGACTTTCCAGAAGTGTTATTCATTTGTTAATCGCCAGCAAAAAAGTTCTGGTTAACAGCAGGGAAGTTAAAAAGAGCTATATTCTATCTGAAGGCGAAGTTATCAGTATTAATGCTGAACTTGAAAGAAAACACAGTAGAATAAAACCTGAAAATATTCCCATTGAAGTTGTTTATGAAGAAGAAGAATTTGCTGTGATTATGAAACCGGCAGGACTTATTGTACACCCTGCTCCCGGAGTGTTTTCCGGAACACTTGTGAATGCTCTTCTATACCATTTCAAGAACCTTTCAACTATGTCCGGTGCAGACAGACCGGGAATAATACATAGACTTGATAAAGATACAAGCGGACTGCTTGTCGTTGCTAAAACAGACAGAATGCATGCTGCCCTCAGTCAGATTTTTCAAGACAGAGAAATTGATAAATACTACAAGGCAATCATTGTAGGAACACCGGATTTTGATGGCTGTGAAAGCTTTGGGACTGTCAGCACATATATTAATCGTTCCAGAAAAGATCCAACAAAAATGACAGTGGATACTGAAGGAAAACATGCTGTTACTCACTGGAAAATACTTGAATCCATAGATTATTTTTCTTTGCTTGAATTGAAAATTGAAACCGGTAGAACCCATCAAATCAGAGTCCATATGAGACACCTTAATCACCCGGTTTTGTGTGATAGTGTTTACAGTAGTGATAATGAGATTTTAAGCAGAGTCCCTGATTATTATAGAAAGAAGATAAAGAATCTACTGAAAAAGCATTTGAAGAGACAAGCTTTACATTCTTACAAACTATGTTTTAATCACCCTGATACCGGTAAAAGAATGGAGTTCATTCATGAAATGCCTGATGATATGAAAAAAGCTTGGGAATATCTGTCAGAAATGGTGTTTTAGAATCTCTGTTTATTTTCGATAAAATCGCAGCATTTATTCTGGTAATGTACTTCAATAGTTGAGGATTTACTATTTTTCAGAAATGTCATCCTTTATGTAATCAGGATTTCTCAATTGTAAGTGAACCTCTTCATTCAAGAATTCTATTGCTCCAGTAGAGTGTACTCTTTTCAACTTCCTGACAATTATTGTGTTTTGGGCCTGATCTACAAACTCACATGCCGGATCCTGTAAAATAGTCACATGAACAGGTTTAGAAGATAAATCCAGAGTTACACCTATACTGTCAGGTATTGTTGTGCAATAACCTGGTATTTTCTCTATATTTCTGTTTTCAATGGCCTTTTTACCGAGATATCCTTTGTACGAGCAATCCAGTTTATTTTCTTCATTCATTTTTTCTAAGAGTGTCCTTATACATGCAACTAACACTTTCTTTTTTGTCACTTCCATGGCCATAAGAGAACCAACATGAAATCGGAGAAATTTACCATTTTTATCCAGATTTACATTCCAGTTACTATTGTTCTGCTGTATTGACCTATGTATCAACCCAGATAGAAATTCAAGAATCTCTTTTCTTATTTGATTATCAGGAATCAACTTTTTTATTAATTTTTCTGTATCAGCTTTTGTTCCGAGATTGGCTATTTTCATTTTCCGTCCCAAAGTAGTTTTATGAGTTCACTTAGAGGTGAATTTATCATTGTTTATATGCTTGAGAATCAGGTAAATTTGTCAATCGAATAAGTTGTTCCAATAATACTGGCTGATAAAAACAAGAGAAAACAGCCTCCCAAATGAGAGGCTGTTTCGAAATCTAACTTACACACCATTCCAAAGGTCTAAAGACCATTTGGAAGGTATGAAACATCTGAGTTATTTAAGCATCAGCATTTTCTTAGTTTGTGATACTTCAGAGGTTTGCAGTCTGTAGAAGTATACTCCACTTGATACTGAGTTTCCTCTGTCGTCTTTACCATTCCAGGTAACCTTATGATTATCTGCTTCCATTTCTCCACTTACAAGAGTTCTAACTTTCTGACCGTTGATATTGTAGACAGCAAGTTCTACTCTTCCGGCTTTCTTAAGTGAGAATTCAATGTGGGTTGTTGGATTGAATGGATTAGGATAATTACCTTTTAGTTCAGTTACAAGATTAACATCTTCAGGATCATTTGCAGTATCGAAATTGATATAATATCCGGCTGAAGCTCTACCTGTCTGGTAAATCGCTGTTATTGTTGCCAGATATTGCTCTCCAATTGTTAGTCCGGTAATAACCATTGATGTATCTGTGGTTGTCTGATCGATAGTACCAACCTGAACTCGGAAACTGACTAATTCTCGCTCATTCCCATCATTCTTCGAGCCTTTTTCAGTATATGAAGAACCATCAATAAGTTCTTCATCGCCTTCTACTCTGGTTCTATATAATCTGTCTCCACACTGCCATACAAGCAGTCTTTCATTGTTAAGCCAGTTTATATTGGTAGGAGCAGTAAATACTTCAGTTAATTCAACAGTTAAAGCTGTGTTATCTCCTGAAATTATCTGTAATCCTTCTTGAGTAAACTGATCATGGTCTGTTCTTGCTACTACAAGATTGTATGTTCCCGGATACATTCCTTCAAGATCAATATCTCCGTTCTCATCTGATATAACTGAGTACTCGGTATTGTCTGAAGTATCTGTCATAATTGCAACTGCTCCGGCATTATTGCCTGTGTTGGAAGTTACATCAATATGAAGTCTACCGAATTCAAGAATGTTAAAGTCTACATCTATGGATTGTCCATCTACTGCATTGATATTATCAATAGTCTGAGTTTCATAACCTTCTTTCTCTGCTGTCAGACTGAATGTTGCAGTTGGCAGATTCACGAATACAAAGAAACCGGAATCATTAGCATAAGCAACCGTGCTGTCACTGAGTGTAAGCTCTGCATTCGGTACAGGATTATCAAATGTATCTCTTACATATCCTGTAATTATTGCACCCTGTCCCAGCAGAATATCAACTATTGTAGTTTGGTCTTGAACAACCTGAACTCCACCAATAGATTGAGTAGTATAGTTCATCAACGAAGCTGTTACCGTATAAGTTTCAGGCGGCATTGCCAGAAATTCATAATGTCCTGCTGCATCAGTATAAACAACCGTTAGAAGTTCTTCTACAAGAACCTGGACATTATCAAGTGGGTTTCCGAATACGTCTGTTATTGTACCGGCAATACCGGTCTGGGAAGGCTGTACATTTACACGAAGAGGTTCTGTTTCATCATTTAATGGAGCTTCATCTCCCTGAAGAATAACTTTACCATAGATTTCAGTGATACCTTCTATTGAAGGAGTCCAGTCAAGTGAGAAATCTATGTTTTGTCCCTGTGTAATTGGCTGTCCTGTAACTGATGCAAGCTCAATATTATCTGAGAAAAGTTTTACATCGTATGTGGACTGATCATTAAATCCAATGTTTCTTACTGTCACTGTGTATGTAGAGGTTATACCTGCTCGAGGCATTTCATTTCCTGAAATCAATAATGCTGCCAGATCATCATCAGGTGGAATCAAGTTAAGTAAGCTCACATCATCAATCGCGATATCGCTTTCAAAACCGTTTCCTGTGTGACCACTGAATCTGAGATGAATGATCTGTCCTGAGAAAATTGTCAGATCAACTTCTTGTTCAATCCATTGATCTCCCAGATCCCCACTTATTGAGAAGAAATCATTTGTCCAGTTGTTTGTACTATGATTATATACATCAATACTCAGAGATCCCATATCACCACCATACATATGGCTCCAGAAAGACAATACAGGATAACCATTATTTGTAAGGTCAAATGGTCTTGTTTCTATGTTCGCTGTCATATTGTTGTATCCGGAAGCCTCTGTGTAAATATAGTAACCTGAACCTGTTGTGTGATCAAATGAAGGTCCGGTATTAGAAGATGTTGTTGAACCGGATTGAAATGTCCAGTCCATATCGTCATTATTGTCCTGAGACCACCAGGAAGGTATCATCCCTGAATCAAAATCCGCAGTATACGGATAAGCCGTAATAGTTGGATCCCCACGTACTGTGAAGCTCCATACAGGACAGTTTACTGCTGAGCCATTAGTATTGTAAGGAGTAACCTGCCAATAGTATGTAGTACTATAACTTAATCCTGAAAAATCGTAGAAAATACTGTCAGCTCGGTCTACATTATCAAGTATATTTGTTGGTGGGTTATCTGTTCCAAAACTAAGATTGTAACCGGTTGCACCTATGACAGTTCCCCAATGAAGACTTCCCTGCTCTACAACCTCGTTAGCCTGATCAGCTGGAATTACAGGAGTTACACATCCCGGAGGGGTTGTGTTATCATAAACACTGACATCATCTATACATATATCACTATGGAAATCTGTGCCGGTAACAGCAACAAATTCCAGAATGAATGGTTCTGAGTTATAAGGAAGAAGATCTATAGTCTGGCAGAACCATGTATCTCCCTGATCCCCGGAAATAGGAACAATTACATCCATGTATTGATTCCCGGAATCCGGATGATAAATATTTACATTGAGTGTTCCCATTGTGCTGCCATACATGTGATACCAGAAAACAAACTGAGGAGAAGTCAGAGCTGAAACATCATATCTGACTGTTTTCATCTTAAATGTCTGATTATAGTTTCCGGAAGCCTCTGTAAAGATAAAGTTGCCTGAACCTGAAGTGTGATCTCCTGATTGAGGACCAGTATCTACAGATGGAGTTGAATTATTAATTGACCATGGGTCGGTATTTGACGGATCATCAACCCACAGGTTTGGCAATTGCCCATCATCAAATGTCTCTGTGCAAGGGAAAGTTGTTACCGCAAAACCTGTTCTTGTCTGGAATTGCCAGACCGGACAATCTGCATCATCACCAACGGTATCATAAGGTGTTACTTTCCAGTAATATGTTGTATTGTAAGCTAATCCTGTGTAATCATAAAACAATGATGTTCCTACATCAATACTATCTGCGATATTTGTTGGAGGATTATCTGTTCCTAAAGATATTTTGTAACCTGCAGCTCCCTGAGCACTAACCCAGCTAAGAGTACCTGCTTCAATAACCCCTGTTGCCAAATCAGCAGGAACTGGAACAGTCGGGCAGGATGGAACTCTTTCGTAAACACTGATATCATCAATATAAAGCCTTGGACCTGCACCATACACGCCCTCAAATTTAAGATAAATAGTCTGTCCGGAATATTGGTCTAAACTTATAGTTTCCCATACAAAGGTTCCGGGAGACAGATTATCCGCCCCATCATTAGAATGCAGCTGTTCCTGAGCTTTTCCAGCTAATAAAGACCAGGTCGACTGGTTTGTTGAAACAAATATATTCAGAGCATCATTAAACTCAACCGGTCTGAACTTATGCGACCATCTGAATTCTAAGTTATAGTTACCGGAAATTGTAATAGGAGCTGAAATTAATGTTGCATTATTGCCTGAAGACCATCCCCATAAATCACAATATGCACCTCCGGAACCTGGGTCTTCAGCCCATTGTTGTGTTCCCCCAGTACTCCACCTGTTGGAATCAAGAGGCCATGTAGAGAAATCTTCAGCAAACAGGCAGTTTGATGTTGCCGGATCAGGTCTTGTTGTGAAAGACATTATAGGACACCCGACAGCATCACCATTATTATTATATGGTGTTACCTGCCAATAATATGTAGTTCCCATGGAGTAATTAAAAAAATCGTATACCAGACTATTGCCCCTGTCATCATTATCAAGGATATTTGTCGGAGGATAATCTGTACCGATACTCAGTTTGTAGCCTGTCGCTCCATCTGAATTCCTCCATCTAAGTAATCCCTGTTCATCAACATAGTTCTCCAGATCAGATGGGGTGTAAAGAGTAGCTGGTGTGGGGACTGCCGGATTATTAAAAACCTTGATATCATCAATTGATATAGTACAGTAATGATCGTCTCCGGCAATACCGATAATTTGTATCTCAAATGGTTCACTATTATATGGCAGCAGATCAATAGATTGACTAATCCATTCTTGTCCCTGATTTCCCCATATAGGCTGGACAACATCTGTGTATAAAATATCTGATCCCGGCTGATAAATATTTATGTGTAACTCACCCATATGAAGTCCATACATATTATACCAGAATGTGAATTGCGGAGATGTTAAACCTGCAACATTAAAACTTGGTGTTTTCATGGTATAAACATCGTAATCACTTGAAAAATAAGAGTCAAAGTAAAGATATCCTGAAGGTCCAGCTGTATGATCACCATTTTGAGGACCTGTATAACTCAAATGGTCACATATACCAACAATCCATCGATCTGTATCTTGAGTTATATCGCTCCAAAATTGAGGAATCTGGTTATTATCAAAATTCTCTTCATAAGGAAATGTTGAAATTACATTTACCTGAGCATACATAGGTAAAATAGTAAATATTAGAACAATAAAAAAAACTAGTCTCTGTCTCATGTAAACCTCCTTAAGTATTTGACAGTGTATACATTTAATAAGCACAATGTACACGATAAGTGTAGTAGTTAACTAATAAAAAGTCAATTTTTTTATATTCAACTACAATATTTCGTACTAAGGATACCTTATGTTGTTGACTTAAGATTATATAGTTGTATTATATTAGAATTCAGTAATATGATATAATGTAACATGTTGGTCAATTGTCTCAAACAGTACTCAGAATCACGTCATCTCAAATGAAGGACAACTATTACAATATTATGTTCAATTTAAGATATTTTGTATCTAAAGAATAGTCTTTGCCGGTAACTTCTAATGATGAGATTATGTCTCCATAATTACTGAGCTGATTTCCCTCACTTATGCCGCCTGTTTTGTAATCAACAATAAGAATCTTTTTCTTTTTTGTATTGATCATGAGCCTGTCAATTCTGAATTCCTTACCGGAGCTGCTGAAAATTGCCTGTTCATTAAAAACTTTGTCCCAGTCCTCAGAAAAAAGCTCTACATGACCTTTTATCCAATCCTGAATTTGAGAAAACACATTATAAAAATGATTATTTGAAAAAATATTTCCATATATTTTGAAAACAGTAGATTCTGCAGATTTTATTTCGTCTTCTGTATTGTACTTTATGCAGGAAAGGTAATCATGAACTAGACTACCGTAGATGTCAGCTTTTCTCCTCACAATTTCCTTTATATCATGTCCAATTGCCAGATCCACCCCTGAATCAGCTTTTCTTTCAGTGAAGAGAGAAAGATTGAAATATTCACGAAAATCACTAATATCGGGTATATCACCGGAAGTTAACACACTGCTTTCAAATTTTGAATCAGGTATTTCCCCTATGGAATACTCGAATTCCTCTTCATTATAATGCTCTGTATCTGAGAGTATTTTATAAATAGCACTTAAATAATACTTAAACTGGTAATTTTCTGCTTTTGTTGTTTTAATAGTTTCGCGATCTTTAGCCTGTGTAAAAATATAGTGGAATAAACATGTCTTAGCTCTTGTAAGTCCAACATATAATGAATTTATTTCAGCAATAAGCTCTTTGCTGCGTTCATGAAAATTCAAGTCTGCAATTCTGTTTACGATTGAGAACTCTTTGTTTGTTTTTTCAGTTCCTCTGATTGTTGAAGCATGTAGATTCAAGAATAAAAGCTGATTATCCATTCTTGAAAAATTCTCATTATACTTGTACCAGTAATTGAAATTAAGACTATTCCCCTGTGAATTTTTACCGGAAAATTGTGTTAAAAGGAATACACTGTCAAACTCAAGACCTTTTGATTTATGAATTGTCAATAATGTTACGCCTGACTTCTGTTCAGTTGATTCTTGCTTAAATTCATTTTCATTCTCATTATCATATATATATGAAAGGAAATCCTGTAGTGAGTAGTGAGGATTCTTTAATTCATATTCTCTAATTGCGTTCATGAATCTTATTATTGATCTTGCATCATTATCAGATGGGAATTTATTGTTCAGACTAAAGAAATCTATAACACGATTTACTTTTTCTGAAAGACCTTTTTCCTCAACAACAGAACGAAAGAATTCAGAAGTAAGGATACAATCATTGATTCCTGTTTCTTTCAGGCAGTCCATTTGAAGAACGAAATCAAGTTGCGATCTTGAACCAATGGATTTTTCTCTGAAACTTTCACATAGTTTATAAAAATCATCAGGATTAAGATTAAGTATATCTGAGCGCAGGACTATGAGTAAATCAGTGAAATTCCTGAAAGCAAGATATTTAATCACGTTTATTATTTGCTGAACAGCTTTATGTTGTATTATTGATTGTGAACTGCTTATTTGAAACGGAATATCGTATTTACCCAAAAGTGACGCAATTTCTGAAAGATCACTGTTTTTTCTTGCAATAATTGCAGTTCGTCCTTCTCTGATAAAAGCGTTATCCCTCCAGTAAGAATGGAAATATGCTGCAAATCTCTGAAATAGAAAATCCTTCTGCCCCTGGGCATAGCTCTCAATCTTGACATTTACAAATCCATCAGGAGCACTATCAAGGTAGTTCACTTGAGGATAATCCCAGTTAATTCCTGCATAGTTTATATAAGCAGAAAGTCCATTATCAGCAGAAAACAGCATGTTAACATAATCAATTACAGATGCTGAAGATCTATAACTTGTTGTGAGCTTTTCCTTTTTTACAATACTTCCACTTTCCGGAAACATAGTCTCAATTGCACTAAGCAACTTACTTTCGCCACCTCTCCAGCCGTATATTGCCTGTTTCTCATCACCTACAATTACAAATCCGGCATAGTCTTTTATACCTGTTCCACTAATCAATTCACTTATAACAGGTCGAATCAGATTCCATTGATTAACATTCGTATCCTGAAACTCATCTATAAGCAGAAAACTGATACGATGAGAAAGAAGTTCATAGAACTGATTTGTGACAGAATTGTCAGCACTGATCAGGGAATTAGATGTCTGCATTACAGACAAAGTGTAATACAGTATATCATCATGAGTAAAGCATTTTATTGTTCGTACTATTTCATCATATAATTCAAAAACTTTTTGAGCAGTTTGTACAAGGATTTGCTGATCAATAAACACATCGAATAAAACAGCAGAAACAAGATAATTATATATATTATCATACTCTGCAAAAAAATCAGGTGCTACTTTTCGTTTAGATAATATATTTTTTGATCTCAGATTTGATACATTTCTCATCAGCTCGATATCTGTTAAAAATCCTGGTAGAAGTTGTTCGAAATTATCCTCGTTAATTCCATTTTGTAAAATTGTATCTCTGAATGGAAACTTTTTGAGGAACATATTGCTGAGATCAGTTTTCTTTCCACTAAGATTTGATTTCATAAAATTTATGAACTCTGTTCTATAAACCTGAATAGCTTCTTTAATGAATCCCTTCAGGTTTGCTGTATTTCCAAAGACATCAGTATCTGTATTTTCAATAATCCATCTGTTTGCAAGCAAACCTTTTACGAATGCTTCATATTTACTGATTTCTTTCCCTTTATGTATATATTTTTTAACTATATAGTGAAAGCAATCTTCATTAATCATTTTTTCAAGTAAAAGAGAATATATATCCGGTTTCTGTTCATGCACAATTTCATAATCATCAATGTGAAATGCAGGAGTAACTATACTCTGGAAAAGAGTACCGAAGAAAGAATCAATTGTCTGAATCCTGAATTTATGTTTGTTGGAAACTATATTCAAGTATACTTTTTTCAGTAAAGAGAGATCAGTGTTGTTCAGTTTATCAAACTGAGCAATAATATCTGCACCTTTGCCTTCAGGATCTTCTAATATGTTTTTGAGATGGCTGACAATTCTCTCAGCGATTTCTGCAGTAGCTTTTTTAGTAAAAGTCAAAACAACGATTTCTTTATAGAACTCAGGATTTCTTGGTTCAGGTTGATTTAGCAGAGTTTTTATGTACTCAATTGATAATCTGAAAGTCTTTCCTGTTCCCGCACTTGCAGAAATTATTTTTGCAGTAATATTGTTTTTCATAATAATCTCAAATCCTGTACAATTCTTTAAAATCATTATCAATCTTTGAAGAGCTTTCCGGTGGAATCAGATTTTCAACAACCAGCAGTTTATCGAAGAAATTTTTAATTTTCTCCTGTAAATCAGAGTCCATATCGCTGTTTACTTTCTGAGAATGATCCATAAGGAACATCAGCATTCTGTATATCTCACCTTTAAAATCTATACGTCCGTTCTTTGAGAAATACAGAAATTTGTAAATCTCAAGCTGTTGCGAATAATCCTTTTCATATTTGGTTTTTTGTTCTGCACTTTTAAAATCAATTATAAAGTAAGAATTGTAATACTCTGAGTATAAAATAAGGTCTGCTCTTCCCCGGATAAAAACTCTGTAGTTCGGGCAATTAACAAGTTCAACCCCATTGGTTTCTTTTTCAGGAGCAAATTCACCTTCAGTAAATATTGCAGGTATATTCTCTGCTGATACTTTCACAAGTTCATTCAAAGCATTTATGAATATTCTGACACTGTCAATTATAAAAGGGATTACATGTGTTTTGTAAAAATCAAGGGACATATTCCCGGGTATGTTATATATCAGTTCTGTTTCATGACTTAAGGAAAGAATCTCTGATAATGCCTTATTAATCAGTATATTCAGTTCATCTTTTCTGAATAAAGTATTGCTTTGAAATCTTTTCCCATCTCTGATATCTGAGAAAACAGCATTCATTATTTCATGAAAGATAATACCGAATGCAAGTGGAGTTATAATATTCTCAGGTTTCCATTTCAAAGGGGATAATCTAAGTATGCTTTTGAAATAATAATCTATTGGATTTTCATTCAGAATTTTGTAAGATGTAGGAGATATTTTTATCTCATTGTTCCTGAAGAATACTGCTTTTTCAAAAGGAATTATCAAACCGGTTTTTTTTCTCTCTGACAGTTTTGATTCGCTTGAAATCATTTCCAGAGTTTCATGGAATCTCTGAGAAAATATATTACTTTTACGGAAAGAAAACTCTATACTACTATTATTCGTTAAGTAGAATTTAACATTCTCAATAAAGCTGCTGACGGAGATATCCTTTTCAATGTTATTAATACATATAATTACAGCTGACTCAGCATTGGCAATAAGTCTGTAAAAATAATACTTTTCTCTTTCTCTGATATGCTCATAAGTTTTCAATCCAAGACTTTTACGCTGACTGTCATTGAAAAGAAATTGTTTCTTCGGGTTAGACGGGATGATTCCTTCTTCAGCATGGAGAACTATTACTTTTGATTTTGGGAAGATATTCCGAGTATTATTCAATGAAGTAAATTCAAGAGACTCTGTTTTACTGTTTGCAGAGCTGTCAGTTTTATAGATGTCCAGAAAGAGTTTGAGATGGTTCAAACATGTGTTTACTTCAAACAGTCTGTCAATATCAACAGGAAAATCTGCACTATATGTACTTTCAAGATCATAATATGACCTCCAGAAGCTTTGCCATTCATTTCTGTCTAATCCAAAGTCTGCACATGTAAACAGGTAATCGAAAAACTTTGATAATGAAATATCTTCTGCAAGCAGCATATCAATAATTTTCTCGTAAAACTCCAGCACTCCTATCATCTCTGCATCATTACTGAATGTGTTCTTAAGTTTATCGAAACTGATACTTAGAAATGAGTTTTGCAGATAGAATAAAGTAAGTCTATCAGAAAGAGTATGGTGATATTTCTCTACCGGATCTTTAAATAATTTGTATTTGCTGTTTGCAGAAAAGAAAGATCTCATGGATTCCAAGGAAAAGATCAGTGTACTTCGGTCTCCGGCAAGGTTGGCATTTTCAACAAGGTTAACAAGATTCTTGAGAAAATTGTATAACACTGCTTCTCTGCAGGTATTTTCTCCCATTCTGAATTTCTCCTTCAGAATCGAAGTAATCTCATCAGTAACTGTGGAGTTGTTAAGTATAATGTTATCTTTATTATAATGCTGTAGAAACTCGAGATACATTGAATAGCTGTCAGGTACTTCGATTATCTCAATATTCTGAATTCTCAGATTCTCAGGATTCTCGAAAGATATTTCCTCAACATTATCTTCATTCTGCTCACTGGTGAACTGATTTACTTTTACACAGTTTTTACCATTTATGGAAAGAGTTTTCAGTAACTTTTCCTCTAGATTGGAAAAATAATACTGGTTAACAAATACAAATTTCTCTTTCCCTTTTAAACTTACAGGGAACGAAATATTCTTTTCATTTATCAGAAAAATATTATCGGAAAAACCTGTATCTGCCAGCTTCTTTTCATATCTCCTGAGTAAGTTGAATATAAGATCATAGAAATCTCTTTGCGATTCAAATAGTAGTGATCCTGAGTTATTTTCCAGGGTATCAATTAGTTTCTCAGGATCTAAGCATTCATCGAGAATTTCTTCCCAGAATGTGAAAAAATTATCCATGAATCCAATAGCCGAAAAATAGTCTTTTAATCGTAGCTCTGTCTTCAGTTTTTCATCAAGTATTGAATATAACAGTATTTTCCTTTTATCGGATGATATAACCGGATATTCCGATTCAAAGAAAAGCGATTTGAATTCTGCAAAAGAATAAAAGGATGTGTCCGTGAAATTCCAATTGCTCTGGAACTTTAGCAGAGCATCAGATTTATTTTTAAATGTAGGTAAAACAAAAACAGTATGCTCCGGATTTGTTGTTTCCAGAACATACTGAATAATATTTTTTTTTAATGATACTGTTTTGCTGATTATCATCTCATTCTTTGAAGAAAGCTTCAACAAATTCCTGCGGGTTAAAATCTCTAAGATCATCAATCTGTTCTCCAACCCCAATCAGTTTAACCGGAATGCTGAACTTGTGCTGAATACTCATCACAATACCACCTTTAGCAGTACCATCCAGCTTAGTAAGAACAAGCCCTGTGAGATCTGCAGCTTTATCGAACATTTCTGCTTGTGTTACAGCATTTTGACCTGTTGTCGCATCAATAACAAGAAATACTTCGTGTGGACCTTCAGGAACAACCTTTTGAATAGTTCTTCTGATTTTGTTAAGCTCATTCATAAGATTAACTTTGTTATGCTGTCTTCCGGCAGTATCTATAAGTACAATGTCTGTATTTTTGTGTTTTGCAGAAATCAAACTATCATATACAACAGAAGAAGGATCAGACCCCTGCTCCTGTTTGACAATATCAACTCCAGCTCTGTTTGCCCATATATCCAGTTGTTCAATTGCTGCGGCGCGGAATGTATCTCCGGCAACAAGCATGACAGATTTACCTGCTTTTCTGAATCTTTGAGCAAGTTTTCCGATAGATGTTGTTTTACCAACTCCATTAACCCCAACAAACAACATGATAAATGGCTTGATGGATGTGTTCTCAATTTCTTCAATTGAAAGGCTTGTATCACCAGATTCCTCCTGGGCTTTTGTATCAGAAAGGAACTGTTCACTCATAATGTTCTGCAGCTTTATTCTCACTTCTTCTACGTCTGTAATCTTGTGGAATCTGACTTCTTCTCTCAATTTGTCAATGATATCTATACTGAGATCAATACCGACATCCGCCTGAATAAGAATTTCTTCCAGTTCTTCCATCAGTTCTTCGTCAACTTTTCCTCTCAGCTTTATGGTTTCGGCAATCTTGCCGATAAAATTGTTTTTTGTACGTGCAAGTTTCTGTTTAAGATTTTTTACGAATTTTAACATGGTTCCTCCAAAAAGAAAGGCAGACTTAAGTCTGCCTTAGCTTTATTGTGCAGCTTCCGCTTGAACTTTTTTAAAGTATAATGCCAGTCTGGATTTCCTTCTGGAAGCAGTTCTCTTATGAATAATGTTCCTTTTAGCTGCTTTATCCAGTTTAGAATAAATTTCATGCATGAGTTTTTCTTTTTCTTCAACAGGGATATCACTTCTGACCTTTTTTGATAAAGATTTAATAGTAGACTTTACATAGTGATTTCTGGCATTTCTTTTCTTATCTTGTCGCAATCTTTTTGCACACGACTTATGATTAGGCATTCGTTCCTCCGATTTTCATAATCTCATGCAAAAGAAAAAAATAGACACATTTACTGTCAATATTTATTTTTTATTTTATAAATGAATTGACAATTCTTACTTTGCTAAACCTATTTACCTAAAAACATACACAGGGTTTCAAATGAGTTGTATAGATAAATTCCAACTTCCTAATGGAGAAACTATTAAGTTCAAAGATATTGATGTAATTTCTGAACCGAAACTTAATGTTAAAAAATTCCTTCTAAGCTTTTTTAAGTCCGGTGTTAAAAGCAATTACTATGTCATAACAAAGAAAAATGGTGAATCAATTACGATTTTTGAAGATGATGACTTGATCAGGTACAAGTCTCTTGTTCACTTTATGATGGTATTTGAAAAACAACAGTACTTCAAAAAAAGGAATATGGTCGACATCTCTGAAGATATTATGTAGTATTCATTGTTTCAATAACTTGATAACTTCCGCCAAATGAATATCCAGACTGTGTTTATTTACTTCAAGAACATTCTTTGCATTCTCTCCTAAAGACTTACTGAAATCAGGATTTTCAAAAAGGAAAAGTATGTTTTCCATTATTGTGCTTTTGCTGCTTACTACAATACCATCATGTTTTTTAAGTTGCTCCACAGAATATCGGCAATTCTCATAATACTCTCCAATTATGCCAGGTTTTGCATAAAATGCTGCTTCCAACGGATTATGACCACCAATTGGCACAAAGCTGCCACCGGTAATGCAAAGATCTGCCACTGCATACATTTCGGGCAGTACTCCCATTTTATCAACAATAATAATTTTTGTGTTTCTATCCTCAGAAAGAAGACTGCAGTCAAGAGTGGATAATGTTTCCCTGACTTCATCAAGGCGGTTAAGGTGACGTGGAACAATGATGAATCTCAGGTCAGATATTCTGTCATTGAGTAAGGGAAATACATCGTTGATTAACTCTTCTTCGCCTGGTCTTGAGCTACCCCAGGTTATTACATAATCATTTTCATTTATGTGAAGCTCTTCTCTTTTAGTAACAGCATCTATCTCATTTAACCTAAGGCTGAATTTTAGATTTCCACCATTAATAACCTCAGGAAATTTCAGTGATTTGAATCGTTCAGCATTCTCCTCAGATTGAGTTAGAACGAGGCTGATAGCACTGAATAAAGGTTTGAATAACAAACTGAATCGTTTATATGATCTTACAGACTTTTCAGACAGTCTTGCATTGATCAGACAGACCGGAATGTTTCTCATTTTAGCTGTATTCAGCAGGTTTGGCCAAATTTCTGTTTCAGCAATCAGAATTAACTCAGGGTTCATTTCTTGAAGAGCTTTCTTTATTGTAAAAGGAAAATCAAGAGGTAAAAGACAGCATTTCACCTCAGGGTGAATGCTTTCTGCTGTTTTTTTGCCTGTTATAGTCATTGTTGTTATAACAATTCTTTTCATCGGTAATCTTTGATGAAGTCGTTTAACAAATTCCCTTATTCCGTTTACTTCTCCTACTGAAGAAGCATGTATCCAGATATCGGCTTTACCTTCTGAGTACTTCATTCTTTCGTTCAGCTCTTCAGGTTTTATTTTCAACTTCAGCATAAAATATACTAAAGGGAAAAAAAGAGTTAACAAAATATTATAAAATAAAATCATGGTTTCTCATTGACATATAATTTATTTGCATAATTCTTTAAAAATATTTTTGCCGGATTTGACAAGAAAATTATAGTTAAATTAGTTCAGGAGATAACATGGCTGTTTTTGGCGGACAGAAAACTTCCGAGAGGAGAGTGGTTCCTAATGGTATTAAAATGCTGCTTCTGGTTGCAATACTGTTAGGATTCTATATTAAGAAATGTTATAATGATTATCAGAAAGAATCATTAGTGTTTCACGATGTAAAAATTGAAGAACAGTCCGATAGATATGCGGATATCAGTTTTTACGTGAAAAACGCATCTTCTTATGATCATGAAGTCCCCATATATATAGCTCTTGTAACTGAAAGTGGTAAAGAAGTAGCCAGCAGAATAACGAAGAGATTCAAATTCAAAGGTGGTTCTGACATAAGAAAAGTCATGAGGCTTCAGTTTCAGCTCAGAATGCATGAAACAGAAAAACTCGCTGAACCTATCGTAAAAGTATATAAATCAAAAGGATTAACTGATATAGATTAATCGAAGAAAGGAGATAATATGTATATCCTGGAAGAAAAACATCTTGAGGCAGCTAAAAAATTCGCTGTCGAATCCAGAATTAAAAAAAGTTGCAAAAAATGTTTTGACAGAGGGTGGATTGGAACTAATCAGGAGAATCTCCTCATTATATGTCCAAAATGTGTTGATAAGGAAAAATCATTCGCAAAATGGAAGGAATATGTAGAAGGTATTCCTGAACTTTATGAGCATTTCAAAGACAGCTTTGAAGAAGAAGAGACTCAGGAATAGAAATTTGAGTCGATATAGAATTTAAGGAGAACTGAATGTATAAAAGTATTGATATAAAAGAAAAAGCAGCTGATTTTGAGAAAAGAGTCAGAGAATACTGGCAAAAAAATGATACAGAAAAGAAATCAATAGAAAACAGAGAAGGGAAAGAAGCATTCGTATTCTTTGAGGGACCTCCTACAGCTAATGGAAAACCGGGAATCCACCACATGATGTCCAGAGCGATCAAAGACACAATCTGCCGATATAAAACAATGCAGGGATTTCAGGTAAAGCGTAAGGCTGGATGGGATACTCACGGTCTTCCTGTAGAAATCGAAGTGGAAAAACAACTTGGACTGAAAGATAAAAAAGGTATCGAAGATTACGGAATCGAACCTTTCAATAAAAAATGCCGTGAATCCGTTTTCTCATATGAGAAAGAATGGCGCGAAATGACCAGAACCATGGGTTACTGGCTTGATCTCGACAATGCCTACATTACTCTTAAAAATGAGTACATCGAAACTGTCTGGTGGATACTCAATCAGTTCCATGAAAAAGGATTGATCTATAAAGGTCACAAAATTGTACCGTACTGCCCTAGTTGTGGAACTCCTCTTTCCAGTCATGAAGTAGCCCAAGGTTATAAAGACGCTGAAGATCCGTCTGTCTTCATCAAATTCAAGATGAAAGATGTGGAAAACACATACTTCCTTGCCTGGACAACAACACCCTGGACTTTAATCTCCAATGCTGCTCTCGTAGTGCATCCGGACGAAAAATATGTTAAGATTAAACATAATGATGAATATTTGATCCTCGCCAAAGAAAGACTTTCTGTAATTGACGGAGAGTACGAAGAAATCGAAGAATATGTTGGTAATGAATTGGAATATAAAGAATACGAACCGTTATTCAGCTTTGTTAAACCTGAAACAAAAGCATGGTTTGTTGGTTTGGCAGATTATGTAACAATGGGTGATGGTACCGGGATTGTGCACACAGCACCTGCATTTGGGCAGGATGACTATAACCTGGGTAGAAAATATAATTTACCTGTTATTCAACCTGTAGATGGAGCCGGTAAATTCACTGAACAGGTTACTGATTGGAAAGGTGAATTTGTTAAAGATGCTGATAAATCAATCATCAGAAATCTTAAAGACAGGGGTTTACTCTATAGAAGAGAGCAGATTCTTCACACTTATCCGTTCTGCTGGAGATGTGACTCTCCGCTTCTGTACTTTGCTCGTTCAAGCTGGTATATCAAAACAACAGAATTCAAAGAACAGTTGATAAACAATAATAAAGGTGTTAACTGGTATCCTTCCTTTGTCGGAGAAAAAAGATTCGGTGAATGGCTTGAGAACAATGTTGACTGGGCATTAAGCCGTGACAGATTCTGGGGAACTCCTTTAAATCTCTGGATTTGTAAAGATTGTGGTGAGCGCAAAAGCATAGGATCAATAGCTGACCTTGTTGAACATGGAACCCTTAAAAACGGTGAAAAAGTAACTGCTGACATCGACCTGCACAGACCATATGTGGATGATGTGCAACTTACTTGTTCATGCGGCGGGAAAATGGAAAGAACTCCTGAAGTTATCGACTGCTGGTTTGACAGTGGTGCAATGCCGTTTGCTCAATGGCATTATCCATTTGAGAACAAAGATAGATTCGATAAAGAACTTTTCCCTGCTGATTTCATCTGTGAAGGTATTGATCAGACACGTGGCTGGTTCTATTCCCTGTTGGCAATCTCAACTTTCGTTACAGGTAAAGCTCCGTATAAAAATGTACTGGTAAATGACCTCATTCTTGATGCTAAAGGCAAAAAAATGAGCAAGCGTATCGGTAACACAGTAAATCCAATGGAAATGATGGATAAATACGGTGCAGATGCAATCAGATGGTTCCTGCTTGCTGTGAGTCCTCCATGGGTTCCTACTAAGTTTGACGTGAAAGGTGTTCAGGAAATTGTCAGTAAACTGATAAACACACTTAAGAATGTATATTCTTTCTACGCAACTTATGCGAATATCGATTCTTTTGATGCTCTCAATTATGAATATGATTTTAATACGGATAATGAACTTGATAAATGGATATTATCTCGATTGAATACTGTTGTCAAGACTGTTCAGGAAAATAACGATAAATACGATCTCACAAGAAGTGTAAGACTTATCCAGAGTTTTGTACTTGATGACATCAGTAATTGGTATGTAAGAAGATCCAGAAGAAGATACTGGGAAATGACTGTTACTGAAGACAAGAAGAATGCCTATATGACTTTATGGTATGTTCTTTCTGAAACAACAAAAATGATGGCACCATTTGCTCCGTATATCTCAGAAGAGATTTATGGTAATCTTAATAACGGGAAAAGTGTTCATCTTCAGAGCTTCCCTGCAGTTAGAGAAGATCTGATTGATGTTGATATTGAAAAGAGAATGAAAGCAGTTGTTGATGTTGTTACTCTTGGTAGAGCAGCAAGAAATACATCTCAGCTTAAAGTCAGACAAACTCTCGGAGCTCTTTACGTACCTGAAGCACAAAAAAAATATATTTCTGCAATGGAAGAATTGGTTAAGGAAGAAATCAACGTGAAGGAAATCAAATATATGTCAGAATCCGACTCTATTGTTTCCTATACTGTAAAACCAAACTTCAAAACAATAGGTCCGAAGTATGGTAAATTTATGAAAGCAATTCAGAGTGCGCTTCAGAAGACTGATCCTGCTCATATTCTTGCAGCTTTCAACAAAGATGAAAAATTCTTCATTGAAGCGGAAGGACAGACACTTCACATTGAAGAAGCTGATCTGATTTTCTCCATACAAGAAAAAGAAGGCTTTGTTTTCGAAAAGGACAAAGATATATTTGTTGCTCTTGATACAAAACTCACAGAAGAACTGATAAATGAAGGTTATGCAAGAGAGCTTGTAAACAAGATTCAGTTTACCAGAAAAGACAGTAATTTTGACATTATGGACCGAATAGTTGTTCACTACTTCGCAGATGAAGTTATAAGCAAAGTATTTGAAGGATTCGGTGAATACATCAAATCTGAAACTCTCACAAACGAGACCATTTCAGAATCAGAAGTTACTGAAGATATGCAGAAATGGGATATCAACGGTAAGGAAATTCATCTGCTGATAAAAAAAGCATAATCTGAAAATAGAATATTATATAAGGCTGTTGCAATTTGTAACAGCCTTTTTTCGTATCTGTACTAACTCACTATAAAGAGCAAATACACACTCACTATTGAGCACATTACACTATATAATGTTCCTCTGAAATAGACCCTACTATTGAATTGTTTTCATAATAATTTCCAATTCCATATAAAGCAGAATAATAAGTGTTTCCTTTACTATCAACCATAAAGAAACAACCTCGTAATGCCTGTAAAAAAAATAAGTAAAGGTTCACAAAAAAAAGACAATATCGAATCAATTAATATATTAAGAATGTACATTGTTACTCATAAAATTTTAACCTCGTCAAATACATAAGGAGGTCTACATGAGACTGAGCACGGTCTTAATCACTATTCTTTTATTCTCATTTATTACTTTGAATGGACAAACTTCAGGAGGACCTGATGCATTTGGATATTCATGGACAAACAGCAACAATCCCAATGGTCCTGTCTATAGCTGGATCACACCTGATACAGTGAATGCTAATCAGGTTCAAATTAATTGTGATGCAGGCATTGTAGGTCCATTTCCAATAGGATTTAATTTTCCTTTCTACGATAACACGTATACTAATCTCTATTTGAGCTCAGATGGATTTATTACATTCACCAATTCTAACTATGGATTTGGAAATAATGCAATTCCCAATTTGAATGCTCCGAATAATATGATTTCCTGGTTCTGGAGTTTCATACATTATGTTCCGGGTATTCCCTCTCCTTATGCAACAGCATCATATGAAAATATTGTATATGACAACTCAAATGCGTTGCTGATATCATTTAGCACAAACTTGTTAAATCCGAATCAGAGCGTTAATATTTTGAGTTCTCAAGTGATTTTACTCGAAAACGGAGATATAATACTTCAGTATGATTCGTTTAATAATATCTTTACACGCAACTCTACAATCGGTATAGAGAACAGTGATGGAATGATCGGACTTCAATATTGCTATAATGACAACTCGAATATCTATGATAATATGGCAATAAGGTTTACATCGCAGGTTAGTTATCCGGAATATGCTGTTGATCCTTCCCCGCTTCCAGGAACATATTGTGTTTCTCCGACAGGTACACTAACCTGGGAATTTGGTTCAGATACCGAAACATATGATTTATGGTTTGGTGAATCAGGAAATATGACTCAGGTTGTTTCAGGTGCTGTTGTAGAAAATGCTGGTTCATATTCATTCAGCAATCTTAACCCTCATACGTATTATGAATGGAGAGTGGATACACATAATTCGAATACTCGTTATACTACAATGGGTAATACATGGATATTTATGACAATGGAAGATCCTACCGCTAATGTATCGACTTTCCCATGGAATGAAAACTTTGAAAATGGAATTCCAGCATCATGGGTTCAAGGAGTTAATGCAAACGATGAATGGGAAATTGAATCGAACTTGTCTCATGCTGCAAGTTCAGATCACACTACAGGTACAGGCGATTTCCTTGGATTTTGTGATATTGGTCGTGCTCCTGATGATGCAGAAATAATAACAAACCAATTTGACATGTCCGGATTAGGAAATCCTACACTTACCTTCTATTATTGGAGTGGAAATCCTGGTGAATCAACTTTTGCCCAGTCAACTCTCAATGTCGATATTTTCTCGAATGGTACCTGGCACAACAGTGTTTCGTCATTATTGTACAGTCCTGTATGGACTTATGTGGAAATAGACCTGCCCCCATACTTGTCTGACAATATGGCTGTAAGATATACAGCTCTTGGTACATCCAGTTATTATGGAGATATTGCTATAGATGATGTCAGTGTTTATGATACCACAACCCCTCCGGAATGTGCAAATCCTGTAATGCCGGCTGATATGGCAACAAACTTGTTCGAAGCAGGATCTCTGAACTGGGAAAGAGTTGTAGGAGCAACCGGTTACAATCTTAGTTTTGGAACAGATAACCCACCGACAAATATTCGTTATAATGTAGACAGGGCAAATAGTTTGTTCTACGATTATAGTGGTTTGACCTATGGAACAACATATTACTGGCAGGTTATTCCTTACAATAACAATGGAACTGCTTCAAACTGCCCGGTTTGGAGTTTTACAGTACGTGGGGATCCAACTATTACAGCTTATCCATATACAGCTGATTTTGACGACGGATCAATTCCACGCTGGTGGTCTCAGAACAATAATGACGATATTGGCTGGACAATTCAATCAGGTTCAACAACATCTCCTAATACCGGACCTTCATTTGATCACACAACAGGTTCAAGTTACTATATTTACACAGAGGCTTCCGGATACAACAATATGACAGCAAACATAGAAACAAGACCATTTGACCTTACAAATAATGGTTATCCTGTACTGTATTTCTGGAGCCATATGTATGGTAGTGATATGGGAGTTCTGAGTATTGATGTATATAAACATAGTACAAACAACTGGATAAGTGGTTTCTTCTCAATAAGTGGAGATCAGGGAGATCAATGGATTGAACAAGAAGTTGATCTGTCAATCTTCTCAGGTCAGATTATTCATCTCAGATTCAGTGGTCACACTGGAAACGGTTCTGAAAGTGATATCGCAATTGATGATGTGAGCTTGCTTAACTTGATTACACCTGATGATGATCTGGCAGTATTATTGATTTCCGGAAATGAAATGCCTCGAGTAGGTATAACCTCTACATATACTGTAACTGTAAGAAACATTGGTTTCAATGATCAATCCACATACGATGTAAAACTTTTCTCAAGTAATACTGAGCTTGCATCAGTTACCGGACAGCCAATTACACAGGCACAGAACATAGATTTCTCCCTTGACTGGAATCCTTCAGTAGAAGGTATTACTGAAATCTATGGTAAGGTTATTCTTCAGGGAGATGAAGCTCCATTAAATGATGAAACAGAACCTCTTCGTGTAAATGTACAGCCTTCCCAGACCGGTATTGCCGGTACAATAACAGACGTATCCGGAAACCCTCTTGATAATGTCCAGGTTCTTGTAGAAGAACTTTTTACAGTTGTTTATACAGATGCAGCAGGTCATTATGAATTACTGGTAATACCGCCTGAAACTTATACGGTAACTGCTTCGTTAAGGAACTATACTACTCAATCTATTGGTGGAGTTCAGCTTGTTCAAGACCAAACTACTATAGTTGATTTTCTGCTGGGACAGGGTGCAATAATTACAGGATATGTAAGAGATACATTTGATAATCCTGTACCGAACGCAGAACTTACTCTGAGCAATGGAATTTCTACTTTCTCAGATAATTCCGGATTATATTGTTTTGTAAATCTTCCAACAGCTACATTCAGTCTCACAGCAGAAAAAGATGGTTATGAAACTCAGATTATTGATAACATCAACGCAGTTGATGGACAATCCATAGATGTAGACTTTAACATTCTTGAATTCGGTAGACTTCATATTGATGTAACTTCCAATACAGGCAATAATGCCGGAGCAGTTGCAATTATGACAGATCCTTCAGACAATACCGAGTATTCAGTTATATCAGATGAGAACGGAGATATTGATCTTGAAGGAATGTATCCGGGAACATACAATCTTGTAGTTGCAAGAACAGACCATGACCAGTTTACTCAAGAAGGATTACAGATAATTTCAGGAGATAACACAGCTTTAACTGTTGAATTAACCGAAGTATTTACTGCTCCTACCAATATAAACTGGCTTAACAATGAAAGACTGCTTGTATGGCAGTGTGGAGACCGTTTATTCAGAACTAAAGTTAATTGTGATGAAGCTCTTGTTGATGGCTCATCATATACGGAAAAAAATTCTGAGAGTAATTTAAGTGAGCGTGAGTTAGTGCACTTCAGAGTTCAGGTCGCAGATATTGACCAGACCACTACAGACACATCTTTAGTTATAAACGGTTTAACTGATGGTGAGCAATATCTGGCAACCATTACAGCAGTATATCATTCAGGCACTTCTTCTTCTGGTTACTACATCAATTACGATACTGCAACCGATCCTGAAGATGTTAACCTGATAACAGAGCTTAAAGGAAACTATCCTAACCCATTCAATCCAATAACCTACATTGAATTCTCACTTAAGAAAGCCGGAAGAGTAGAACTTGCTGTCTACAATATCAACGGTCAGAAAGTAAAAAAATCTTGTTAATGAAGAATTGGATGCAGATGATCACAGAGTAACTTGGAACGGTAGAGATGACAATGGTAACTCAGTATCAAGCGGAGTATACTTTTACAGACTCATAACTTCAGAAATTACTCAAACTAAGAAAATGCTGATGCTTAAATAACTCAGATGTTTCATACCTTCCAAATGGTCTTTAGACCTTTGGAATGGTGTGTAAAACAGATTTCGTTGAACAGCCTCTCATTTGGGAGGCTGTTTTTTGTATATTTTGGAATTGAGTTACTCGATGTCAGGAACGTATTCGCAACTCCCTGTCAGGGCAAGATAAAAAGCCTGCTGAATTTCAGCAGGCTTGATTTATACTTAATAAACATCATTTACAAAATGTTAAGGAATACTTTCGCCTTATCGACCTCATCGTCGAGATCTGCAAGAATATCAGGAAGATCATCAACATTTAGTTTAAGCATTTCTGCAATGCGAGGATCTATAACATTCGATCCATAATCACCACTTACACCAATTTCATTCTGGTTTGCAATACAGTTAGCAGCGTGAATAATAGCAACATCAATCAGGTATTTTTCTGCAATATAGTCTACACTGTGATGATAATGAATTGCTGACTCTATAAATCCTGAAAGTTTCCAGTGTCTGGATAAAGCGAAACCAATGAAAGCATGGTTTTTACCGAAGAAAATCTCTTCCTGTTTGTAAAGGTTTACTTTCTTTCTTTCAGATGCATTAATAGCATACTTGTATTGATCAGGCTTATAGAATATCATTACAATTTTGCCAAAATCATGAAGTAAACCGGAAATGAAGTATTCCTCAGGATCTGTTGGAGAAATCCTCAATTCCTTGGCAAGTATTCTGGAGATAACTGCTGTTCCAAGTGAATGGATAAGGAAAGTGTTTAGATTAAACTTGCCTACAGACTGTATTCTTGGTAGAGAACCTATTGTCGCAATACTTATAAGCAGGTTTCTTGTTTTCCTTATTCCAAGCAATGATATTGCATGATTGATCGAAGTCACCCTATTTCTTAAACCAAAATGTGCAGAGTTAACAAGGCTGAGTATTTTCACTGTTATTATAGGGTCAAACTTTGCTACTTTTTCGATTTGTTCGAAAGTAATATCCGGACGATCCATCATCTGCAGAATCTTTGTCACAGATGCCGGGAAAGTCGGCATTTTATCCAATAATTTTCTTAATAGCTCATAAGAGAAATTCGTCATATCTGTCTCAATCTGTTTTTAAAAAACAATCTAATCATTATTACATTTAACACAACAGAAAAGGTTATTCAAGCTCGAATAATTCTTCGGCGTCTTTAAATCCTTTTCTAACTTTATCAACTTGTTTCTTTTTGGATATCTTATCTTTTATTCTATCATCAAGGCTTGGTACTATTTCAGCGCTGAGAATTATAATCATCTCAGTAGTGTCCTTTTTCTCTTTTGAATATCCCGTAAGGTATTTTATCCCAAGAACCCACCATGGTAAATCCTTGAGGAAAGGAATACCTGCTCTTTCATAGCTTATATCAGTATCATACAATCCACCGATTACTGTCTGTTCTTTATCGAAAAGAAGAACTTCAGTTGTAGATTGTGATTTTTGTATTATCGTACTTACATCACCGGGAATCGCTGAACTTTTCTCTACTTTTGTCTTTAAATGAATCGCTGAAACACCTTCTTCATGAATAACAGTTGGTTCAACATTCATAATTACACCGGTTGAGAAGAATTTATCGATAGTATTACCGGCATCATCTGTAGATTTGATAGAGAAGTCTTCACCAACCTGGATATAACCGATCTTTCCTGAGAGGACAGAAACGGAAGGTCTTGCAAGAACTGAACCTTTCTGGCTGGATTCCATTGCTTCGATCAATGCTTCCACATCGAATCTGACATCATTAAAAATTGTTCCGGAATTACTTACCCTTGCACTGAGGATTTCATCAGCAACATCACCGGGAGTAATTGATCCATCAATACCAACTGTTCCATCTGCGAGAGAATTCCAGTTAATACCAACACTTCTCAGGAAAGATTTATCAGCTTTAAAAAATACTGCACTGATTTTAACCTGTTCATCGGATGTAGATACTTTCTTTTCTTCAGTAGAATCCTCTTCTACAACTTTATCTTTGAGCACAATTGCTCCGGGCTTTTCTTCCACTTCAAGATCATATACTGCCGCAACAATTACAATAGCCTGTTTCCAGTTAACTTGATTCAGAGATATGCTTATAGGTACACTAACTGAACTGAGATTAACAACTTTCTTGCCTTCTGTTCTAAGTGCTACTTCTTCCAGCATCATCATTACATCAGTGAACTTTGTCCCTTTTGAAAATGTAATTTTCTGTTCATCGCTATCACCTTTGCTGATTGAGAATAACGGTATCAGAAAACTGAAAATAATAATTGTAAATAATAATCTTCTCATTCTATTCCTCTTGTGTTAAATATAATACTTTTTCTTCAATTATGCCAATCTTGTTAACAAAGAACACTGCATACTGGTGATTCCAGTTTATTCTTCCCAGTGATCCATAAGCAACTTTATCACCTATAGACAACATGTGGACTTCTCCAAGATTATCCTTCAGGAAAACCTTTTCAACTGTAAGACCAACAAGTGTTGCCTTTTCTATATCAATACGTAGTCCTTCTTCATCACTATAAACAGGCTCATGGAGTCTCGGCTTAAACAATGAATTATCTACATCTGAATAAATAAGTTTATTCAAAGTTATTTCATCACGGGGTATACCTGTATTGTTAGAATATGACTGAAGAACAAGATTAAATGCAACAGAATCTGAAACAGAACCAGAATTCTGAGTAACAAAGAATTGATCGACAGTATATAGTGGACTCTGTTTTTCTATATTAAATATAAAAGCATAAAGCGATTTCAGCTTACCCATTCCACTGACATTATACAAGTTTGTTGTTAAATCACCTTTATTTACAGTCTGCTGATGAACAAAATCAAAACTCATGTCTCCGCAATATTTCTTGCTTAGTCCTATCAGATAATTGTATGTATCAGTAGGCTGATCATTTCTCATAATGAGTTTCTTATTCTCACGAGCTTTCTTCCGCATGTTCTCAAGACTTACAACAAGATTCTCGGAATTATCAATATCCGGATTTGCCTGTTTAAGTTGAGTCAGGACTTTTTTGTTCTCATTCAATTTTTTTCTTGCATCCTCAAGTTCATTTCTATATTTACTTGTGTAAAAAAAGAATCCGAGTGAAACTAAAAGCAGAAAAATGAACATAACCAATGTGTTTCGCAGTGTGTAAGTCATACTAATATCCTATCTCATACAGTTTTCTTTTAGCAATTTTGACAACATTTCTTTCGAGATTTTCATTAACAATTCTATAGTAGTAATCCTTTGCCGTTGCAAGGTCTTTACGCCTTCTGTATGTATTACCCAGCATAATGAGTGCATCACCATACTTATTACCTTTTATTTTCAGTATCTCATTGAATATTGCCTCTGCTGAGTCATATTCTCCGATATTATAGTAGCATTCTCCTGTAAAATATTTTGCGTTGTAAGCCAGAGTATGCTCAGGATACTTTTCTCTGAAATCTTTGAATAAAGGTAATGCTTCCATTACTTTTCCATCGAAGTATGTTGCTACTGCATTATTGTAAGCTTTAATTACTACTGAATCCTGTTTCACATCAATCTTATCAAGATCATATTTAGTGCTTTTTTTCTTCTCTATGTTACTTTTTAAAGGTTGATTAAGAGCGTAAGATGTCTTTGTCTGTTGTTCATCTTCTTCTTGATTAGCAAAGGAATAGATCTTTGGCAGAGTTTCAGGGTACAGGTAATTATATTGGATCTTGAATGTCCAAACCTGCATATTCTCTATGCTTATTTCCGAGACCGATGTAACCATACCAGCCGGAAACAACTCCGCGAACTCTACAATGTTTTCCCTATCAGTAGTAAATCCGTTTATAATAAAACCATTCTCATTGCTTTCTATCTGTGTAAGCCAACTGAGATTTTTTTCTGTAAATGTCTGATTTATCTTATGGATTATATAGTGCCATTGATTCTTATTCTGTACAAGATCAGTCACTCTGGAAATATTCTCTTCAATTTGAAGGAGTTCCTTTCTGATATCTTCAATCTTGAACATCATAGATTCCGACTGCTTGAGAGTAGCTTCGATCTTTGCATTCTCACTTTTCACATGCTTGATATTGTTAATTGTATTTGCATAGACATAAGTTCCATAAAGCGAGATGGCAAATATTCCTACCAGCATAATCAATCCGTGCCAGGATAACTTGAAAGGTTTTTGACTTTCAATAATTGTTGATGGTATCAGGTTTGTTCCAGGAATCTCTACTCTTTTGGGGAATAGAGCTTTAAATGCCATTGATATAGGAATTGCATAACTTGCTGCCTGATCTGCTGAGAAAAGGTTTTCTCCGTTATAGAAACCATCAATTTCGGTTGTATCAAATCTAGTAATGTTTGATGTTTCAGGGAACATTTTACGGAAGAATTCCAAATCTTCATCATCAGCAAAATCACCACAAAAATAAACATCTTCAATTATATCGTATTCTGTAGCATCCTGTTCAAGCATTACCTTTGAAAAAATCGCTCTTCTTCTGTTCTCATGGCTGGTACCAGTTATAATTATTGGGAATTTCTTTACGAATTTACCACCTTTAAGAACAATTCCCACTTTATACTCAAATCCAACATACAAGAGCAACGAGTATTTCTCTTCAACACTTGGGTGAGTAAGATTATACAGGTTTATCAGGGATACTTCATTTGTGTCTATATGATTATAATAGAATTTTTTCTTTGTAAGAGAGTAGTTTATATCCTTTATTGCATCAAGCAGTTCAAGTCTGCCTCTATGTGTAAATACTAAGACTTCGTCATCAACACCCAGAAAATGATCAAGAGTAACATTTGCATTCTGGATCTCATGCTTTTTCAGAAGAATTTTTCTTAGTTTTTTATTGGATGTCTTTTTCTTAGAATCCAGAGTTCCTATATTCTGATAGGTTATTCTATCATCAATAGAATTCATTGCAATTTTTCCATTTGACAAATCATATTCATACAACAGATTTCTGAGTTCAACTTTACCACTGAGTTTTGCTTCTGAATTCAGGTTATCCATCATTTTATCAGAATCAATATTACTCATATTCTCAAGCTGAGTCTCAAGATTCACATTTTCAGGATTTGGTTCATTCGTTTTTTTCGGACTTTCGGTGTCTTGAAGAAATAGAGGGAAGGACAGTTCTTTTTCCTCAAGATTCTCAATCCTGAACTCGTCTCCGGTTGCAACAACATGTGCCAGCTTTATGTTCAAGCCGTCTATGAAAACTCCATATGCGTTACGTTCTCTTCTGTTACTCATGTTAATTCCTAATATGTTAATAGTTGAGACATTCTTTTCTTGTTATTAGCATATCCCATTGCAGTTTTAGAGGAAATTTTATTCATTCTCACCAGAAGATGAAGATCCTGTTCTAAAGTATACATTCCTTTATTCTTGCCTTCGGTAATCATCTGATAAATCTCCCCGATATTATTATTTCTTATTGCCGCTTTAACTGAATCATCTACTGACAAAATCTCCTTTGCCATCAGCAAGCGACCCTTTCTGTCCGGAATAAGTTTCTGAGACACAATTACTGTTAAAATATCTGCAAGGCGATACCTGATACGATCCTGCTCACTGGGAGGAAACTCTCCAATAATCCTGTGGACACTTTCTATTGCACTGCTTGTATGCAATGTTGTAAAAACTTTATGACCACTGTCAGTCACTTCCATTACTGTTGCTATTGTATGCTTATCCCGCATCTCTCCAACAACGATGATATCAGGATCCTGCCTGAGGGCCTGAACAGTTCCCTGATCAAAGCTCAGCACATCTTCACCGACTTCTCGGTGTCTTACGAGACATTTATGAGATTCATGAATATACTCAATCGGCTTACCTATAACAAGTATATGTGCATGGCTCCTCATATTATTCATGTTAATGATCGTATCAAGAGTACTACTTTTACCTGAACCAGTAATACCAGTGACAAGTATTAATCCTGATTTTTCATTTGTCAAATCAAATCGTTCAAGAATTGGTGCAGGGAAGTTCAGTTCGTCTATAGTAAACAAGCGTGAATTAATTCTTCGGAAGTTTGCGGCCAGTGAATTCATCTCATAATAGATGCTTCCACGGAACCTTTGAGCCCGTGAACCTTCTTCCAGTTCGAGACTTAATGAAAAGTCAATATTCATATTCAGGAACATCATTTCTTTCTGATCCATTGACAGTACACTAAGCAGCATAACTGCAATTTCATCCTGATTGATATTATTGATTTCCTCATAAGGCATTTTCTCACCATTTACACGAAACCATATTTGCTCATTACATCCCACACCACCGCAATCTAAGTCAGATGCTTTAATTTTTACCATGAATCTGAATAGCTCTTTGAATTTCAGAAAGGCTTCATTGCTATGTTCAGGATATTCATCCAGATACTGAGCAATATATCTGAACCTGTTAGTTCCTGTTGCCATTTCAGGTATATTCTTCAATAAATCCCGACTGAATCTGAATATCAAAATTCCTCCTTATAAGAAATCTATTTCCGTCTGGAGATTAGTAATTCGTTGAATCGATTTCTGCCATCTGAAGTAAAGACAGTTAGAGATGTTAATCATAAACTTCTTAAGATACTTTTCTTCTCTATACTGGAAGTACTTCAATAATCTGTTTCGATCAATTATTTTAGCTCTCACATTTGTCTCGGCTTTCAACTGTATAGGGAAAGATCTTTTAACAAGAATATTTTCTTCTCCCCATGTATCCCATTTGCCAAGATAATCTATCAATATGTTTTTGTACCAGACTGATATTGTACCGGCATCAAACAGAAAAATTGATCTTGTAGAATCCTCACCGGAATATATTATATCTCCGGATAAATATTTCTTGAATTTACAGATTTTCTCAAGATGCATAATTTCCTCTGCCGGAAAACCGAGGAATGTCAGATACTCACTATGGTTATTTGTTCTTTCTGTATGTTCATGCATTGACTTCTTGATCTGACTGAACAGGGTTTCTCCATATTCCAATCCTTTTTCAATCATTTCCAGAAGTTCACTTGCTTTAAAAGGTTTGGCAAGATACTGGAATGCTCCATAATGAACCGCATTTACGGCACTTTTTATACTAGAATTACCTGTAACAATAATCACTACAGCTAATGGTTGAATTTCCTTGATTTTCCTTGTTAATTCATAGCCACTCATTTTGGGCATATTGATATCAACAAGGAACAGATCGAACCTTTCTTCATTCATCTGTTCGAGGGCTTCGAAACCATTTCTGGCAACACTTACCGTGTAATCATGATCTTCTAAGATTTCCTGACAGACATCAATGAATGACTGATCATCATCAACAATCATTATGTGTCGGTTCATATTCTTTCCTTTCCTTCTAAATTAATCTTACTTTTTATATCTTTCGTCAAATGACAGAACTACGGGTGGAGAAGCAGGTGCTGTTGAAGCAGGAATCGCATTCACAAGAGCGTTAATCCCAGTCTGTACATCAGAGGAACTAGTTCTCAGCATGGATATTCCATAAAACTTAGCCGTAGAACCAGGACCCCCATTTACATATACTGCACCATTAGTCAAACATCCCCCACCAAATCTCAGGTTACCTTCAACGTAAATAATACCCCTGAATGAAGCTAAGCCAACTGCTGTCAGGTTTCCTCTTACATATAGAAACCCTGAGCCTGCAAAAGCTCCGGCAAACAGGATATCACCATCTACAACTGTAACTCCGTTCAAACTGCCGATACCAACAGCTACGCCTCCCCTAACAGTATTATCTGCATTGTCAATAATCTGTTGAGGTGTTACATTAAACAGAGATGGTATATCAAATGAAGCATTGGAGGAGGCACCACCTTCAATATAGCCCAATCCGAAAGTCTTGACTGTTCCGGAACAGGCTATAGAATGAGATACCGTTGGAGTTGTAACATTTACTGATGCTGGTGCTGGAACAAACAGCATTGCCTCGCTTTCGTATCTTGACTGTTCTCCTGCAACTGTAACTCTAACATAAGAAGTTACTCTTACTGTATCATTCGATGAGTTTGGAACGTATCTTACACTGTCAATACTGCCGCCTAAGACATTAAAGTTATTAAATGTCTGAGTATATGGTGCCGAACTGAATGTGACAGAACCGTCTCCTATTTTTTTTGTACAATAATTAAGGGCATAATCCCCTAAAGCTTTAGCACGTATTCTTGCCTGATTACTTGAGACTTCTTCTGCCGCCTGTTCAGCTCTTCTGATATCTGCAATAGTCATTGTTGTGAAAATGACCGTTATCAAAAGAACCATTAATAATAGAAGCTTTCCCATTTTTCCTCCTCATATGTAGAGGTTTTTAAAATAAGTCCAGAATACAATTTTATTCACAAGGTTAAGAGTATTTGCATTTGTACTCCAACCTTCATATACTAATTCAATTTCCACTTTAACTGATCTGATATCTGATATTGTAGCCGTAACAGCATCTGCTTGATTATAATACGTGATATTCATATCACTATTCATGAAAAACGGACCTGCAATTTCCACTCCGTTTCTGCTGACTTTCACAACCTTCTGCGTTGATACTGTATCCTGAAATACATAAAATGTATCAACCGAAGTTGAGTAACTCTCCCGTCCAAGGAACTGAAATCCTGTTGAATTAGCTATCTGAATAGCAGCTGTTCCGGTAGGTACACCGGAACCTACTTTCGGCAGGTAGAATGAACCCAGCATCAACGAAACTTCCTCTGACAATGTTGTCAGATTCATCTGCATATTGGCGTTTTGATGCATTGCTGTATAATTTGTATAAGCTGTCCACATTGCAACAAGCAATGCTCCGCCTATAATCAATGCACCAATTGTATCAAGCATCGGATTCATGATTTACTCCTAAAGTCCCGGATCGGGATATATCCTTGATAAAGGATAGCTTGAGGTCCCTATTACAAGAGTATCCCCTGTTGTTGGAACAGAAGACACACTAAGATTTATTCTGATAAAGTCAGTAGCTGAATAAGCTGTAGTTCCAATAGAATCACAATATGTTGATGAAACACCAACAGTGTATGTTATAGAATTCACTGTCTCAGTTGTAGTGTAACCTGAATAAAAAGTATTCGTTCCGGCAAAGGTTTTTACTTTTCCAAGAAGATCCGATTCAATCTTCTGAAAATACTTATCTGCAACTTTCATTCCCTGAAGATAATAATGAGCTTTGTACATGTTCTCATTCTTTATCATTTGCCCGTAATGCATTGACATTATCATTGTTGTAAACAGTGATACTGCAAGTATGGTTAAAAGCATCTGATTTCCCATTAATCCTCCGAGGTTGCGTAAATTATTTCTTCCACAGAAGTAAGTCCATTTCTGATTCTGTCTCTCCCGGACTCCATCAGAGAAAGCATTCCCTGACCTTCGGCAACTTCGCGAATCCTGGCTTCATCTACTTCTTCACCTGATTCGGCAACAGCTTTTCTTACTTCCGGCGTGAAATAAAGAGCTTCACAAATATTTACCCGACCCTTATAACCGTTATGACAATTCTGGCATCCCGGCCCCGGCTGATAAATGTTCCCGGACTTCATTTCTTCCAATGACAGTCCAAGTTCAAGTCCGGATTTGTATCGTTCGGGTTTTATAACTTCTCGACATGTTTTGCACAATTTTCTTACAAGACGCTGTGCAACAATGATATTAATTGCATAGGCAAGCAGAAATGGTTCTACTCCCATTTTGTAAAGTCTGGATACTGCACTTGGAGCATCATTAGTGTGCAGTGTTGAGAATGTCAAGTGACCGGTATTCGCAAGTTTAACTGCAGTCTCTGCAGTAGTTTTGTCACGAATCTCCCCTACCATCACAACATCGGGGTCATGACGAAGGATAGCTCTGATAGCTTGGTCAAAAGACATTTTCGCTCCAATTTTAAGCTGTCTTGCTCCTCGAATCACATACTCAACCGGATCCTCGCAAGTCAGTATATTTATAGACGGATCAATAATCTGATACAGAGCAGCCATGAGAGTAGTACTTTTACCACTACCGGTCGGACCGGTTACAAGAACAACTCCCTTAGATTTAGATATTGATTTAAGGAAATCACCTTCCGCTTTTTCCTGAAAACCAAGTTGTCTCAGATTAGTGATAACATTACGATCATCAATAACCCGGATAACAATACTTTCCAGTCTCCGCTCGTACTCAGAAGATGTTATGGCAACAATGGAGACCCTGAAACGAATAAGGTTACCATCGATATTTCTCTGGGCGAAACCATCCTGTGCAGTATCTCTTTCAAATCTATCTACACCGTTTGATCTGTCCTTAACAACTGCAGCCATTGCTTCCGGAGAAGTCTGATCCTGCCGAAGCCAGAGAGTAAGCTTACCATCTACTCTGAAATAGAAATCAACCGTGGAAGCTCCATGCGGAATAATGTGAATATCACTTGCTCCTTTTCGTACTGCTTCAATAAGGCAGCCTTCAAAAAGGTTAACAAGCAGACTTTTATTGATCTCATCGTCCAGAGCATATTCGTCAATGACAGATTTTGATCTGCTTTCTTCCAGTTCTTCAATCTGATCTCCGACCTCTTTCAGAATATCCAGAAACTCGTTTTTCTGAGGTGCAATAATATCTATTAATTCTTCGATTGTGGATAGTCGGCAATATACAACTTCATACTTCTTGAAACCCGAGCTTTTGGGTATTTCCTCAACAAGCTTATCGGTTGGATCAGCCGCCAGTATAATTAATGTCGGTCTTGGTTTTTGTGTTTCCCGGTAAGGTAAAATTTTGTTATACAGCAGTTCTTTTCTAAGTCCTTCCGGAATTTTGTTTAATAAGGACTTCGTCTGGTTTATATGTTTATCGGTTAAATTATCAATATTTACTGTTACGGTTCTGAAGGCATACATTCTTGCCAACAAACCAAAGACACTATGATGTTCTATATTAAAATCACTGACAAGAATATCAGCAAGTTTTCTCCGATTTGCAGATTCTTCTTCCATCTGCACTCTGAGTGCTTCATTAAGCACATCATCGGACACTACCTGCTTTTCATGTAAAATATCAGCAAATCTGTTTTTAAATGACACGATTACCTATATTCCCGGAGGAGGTGGCTGAATAGTTGCAATTTCTGCGGAAATCACGGTCAAAGCAGTAATAACAATTGAAACAAACATACTGATTAATGTCTGGATCGATTGAATCACATTCTGCATTTTATACGTAGTTTCCTGCTCGTAAAATGAGCATATCTGTTTAGCGGCCTGCAATACGTTACCAGTCTCAGAACCGGTTTTAAGTCTACTGAGAGTACTTTTGTTAAATACTCCTGCTCTATGCAGCGCAGGTACTAATGACATACCTTCTTTAAGCATCAGAGGTATTGCTATATCCTTTACCCCCTTCTCTATATATTTATTTCTGCAAGCTTCAGCAGAAGCTCGAAGAGTTTCAATGTTATTTTCAGCTCCACCGTATATAGCTGAGAATACCCTGAAGAATATCTCAATACTGGATTTATGAAGCAAATGGCCAATAACAGGAAGCCCAATAATAAACTTATCCCTGAAAAGTTTACCTTTATCTGTCCTCCACCATAAGAGCACTCCCGCGATGGGAATAAGCATAGCAAGAACAATCAATATCCAGTTTGCAGTAAGAAAATCACTGAGTTTCAGGGTATTTCTTGTCAGCACAGGAAGCTCTATTCCGAATTTTTCAAACAATTTTGCTGTAGCAGGGAAAATCTTGATCAAATAATATAATACTGCACCAATCATTGCAACAACAGTAAGTAATGGACTCATTAGAGCCTGTTTAAGACTCTTTCTGTACTCCATATCTCTTGTCATGAATTTTGCTGTGGCATCATAGACTTCTGCCATATTACCGGACTTGGTCGCAAGCCCTAACATGTATGCCGGAAATTTTCCGAATACATCTCCATACCTGTTAAAAACTTCAGTACCATTTTTACCTTTTTTGAGTTCACTTTCAATCTTCTTCAGGGTTTCCTTGAGAGTAGGATTTGACTCATCTTCTGCCAGTAGCCTGAGTATCCTGTCATAGCTCATTTTCTCTTTGAGCATAAATGAACTCAGATTTACAAACAACAATATACTTGCAAATGAAGGCTTGAACTGGAAATCCAGTAATACAGGCTGAATAGAAAAATTTGTATATCCAATCTTTATTAGTGCATTCCCAACTTCTTCCTTTGTATAAGCAGCTTGTTTCCCTTTAATTTTCTGACCGTTTGACAGTTTAACAGAATAAAGAAACTTTTTTCGAGGTAATATGGAATTAATTCGAAAGTCATGTTTTTGAGCAATGTCACCTACAATTTGCTTTGCGTGCCCCATACTTTTGGCAATAACAACCCCGGACACTCCCTTACCCGATTGAGTAACTCCCAGATACTTAAATTCATTCGACATATTCTTTCCCTGAATTACCAATAGACGAACTTGAAAATATGTTATCAAGTCCGTCAAGAGTCTGAGGGGGAGTCTGAACTCCCCCTGAAAATTAAATTATACTTTCAGCGTATTAGTTAGCAATGGTTGTAGAAAGTGGTGATGCTGCTGTTCCTGTTACTGTAAGTACTGCTTGAACACCATTTGTTCCATCCTGACCAATTTCAGTTCCAACACCAGTGATTGTTACAACTGATGCACTTGTATAACCAAGTGTATAAGTTCCGTTATCATTTGTCAAGGTTCCTGCTGCTGTAAATCCCATATATCTTCCAACACCTGCTTTTGCTGCTGCTAAATCTGCACCAAATCCAGGTGTACCTTTTCCACCGCCACCCATGCTTGCTGGCATTTTGAAGTGAGCTACTGCACTTGCACCATAATTTTGTAAATCGCCCATTACTGCCTGACGATTAGCATTTTGTGCCTGTGTTGAAAACATTTGAATACCTACTGCTACTGCGATTCCTACTACGATTACGCTAAGTACGATTAATAAAATCTGTTGTGTTCCCATCGGGTTCCTCCAGTTAAGTTTTTTTGTTTATGATTAAATATTTCACTCTATCTGCAAACATTAAATGCAACCACGATGCCAAACTTAACTTTTTTTAATACTATTTTTTGAATCCTTTAATAGCAAGGCTTTATAAGCGCTACTTTTTTTCTGATTATCATTTAAACCTATTTTCAGTTAATTATGCACAAAATTTGTCATGATTTTATGACACAAAATATAGGACATGTCATTTTTTTATGACAATCATCTGAAAGAGTTAATATCTATCTCGTATCTTTTAAATTTCTCATACAAGTTCTGTCTTTTAATACCTGTTGCATTTACCACACTAACAATATCTCCGTTATACTGTTTCAATTTGAAAAGCAGATAATGCTTCTCAAATTCATTCTTTGCATCTTTTACAGAGAGCTTGAATAATTCTTCTATCTCCATTTTTCGTTTTTCACGACTATATTTTCTATAGAATGGTAAATCCTCAACACTGACAGTATTATGGGTTGACATCACAACAGCATGTTCAATTACATTTCTCAGTTCTCTAACATTACCCTTCCACTTGTATCCTGTTAATGCATCAATTACCGGTTCAGGCAATGTTAAGTAATCCTTATTATATTTTTCTGAAAATTTCCTGACAAATTCATAAGCAAGAAGTTCAATATCTTCCTTTCTTTCTCTTAAGGGAGGGATATGCAGACTCATAATATTGAGACGGTAATACAAATCCTCACGGAAGGTCTTCTTTGCAACTTCTGACTCAAGATCTCTGTTTGTTGCTGCCACAATTCTGACATCAACCTTTATATCTTCATCTCCCCCAACTTGACGGATTGTTCCCTGCTCCAAAACTCTTAACAGCTTTATCTGAAATTCCCTTGAGGTTTCAGTAATCTCATCCAAAAACAGAGTTCCCCCATCAGCTTCCTGAAAATACCCTATTTTATCTCTGTCAGCACTTGTAAAAGCACCTTTCTTATGACCAAACAACATACTTTCCAGCAGATTTTCCGGCATTGCACCACAATTAACCGTCACAAATTTTCTATCTTTTCGATTACTATTCCTGTAAAGCAGATTCGCAAAGACTTCTTTCCCTACTCCTGTCTCCCCCATTATCAATACAGTTGTGTCAAGAGGTGCAATAAGTCTGACTTTCTCCAGCAATTTTTGAATCGTATAACTGTTACCCACAAAATTTTCGATATCCAGTTCGTTATCAAGTATATTCTTAAGTCTCTCAATTTCATTAGACTGCCATTTTTGAGTCAGTATTTTCTCAACCTTCATGTGCAGCAGATCCATATCAAGAATTGGTTTCTCAATGAAATCTTCAGCACCAAGCTTCATAGCCTTTACAGCCATATCAACACTGGCTTTTCCGCTTATTACAACCACCGAAACATGAGGCCATTTCTCTTTTATTGTTTCCAGTAATTCTATACCTGTAATTTCGGGCATAACTACATCTGTCAGAACAATGTGAAACAACTCCTTGTCCAGAAGTTCAAACACTTTATCTACAGTCTGAACTGCAGTAACATTGTAATAGTCCTTCAGTTGCCTTTCGAATAATTCCAGGGCATCAGCTTCATCATCTATTATCAAAATTCTGGCATCTTTAAAATCTACCATACATTTCTCCATCAATCTATAGGCTTTGTATCCATACCGAATTTCAGAACAAATTCAGAGCCTTTATTTTCTCTGGAATCAAACTCAATTGATCCCTTATATTTTTCCATTATTATTCTTGTCACAGACAGCCCGATACCAAATCCTGCATGATCAGGATTAGTCGTAAAGCCAGGATTAAATACTTTCATTTTATTTACAGCAGCAATCCCGCATCCTGTATCTGTTACTCTTATGCAGTAAAATCCATCTTCGGAATATGTTTTGACATGTATTTTTTTTACAGGGGCATCCTTCAGCGATTCAATAGCATTTGTCAGTACATTTGCAAAACACTGACTGATCTCTCCGTAAATTCCATAATAGTCAGGAAGATCATAATCAAGTTCCCGCATCATTTCCACATGATGCTTACAGAAAAGATTATGTATACACAAATTCAGTTCATTCTCTATTATATCATTAATATTGAGGGGTCTTCTCATTGCTATATTATCCGACCTGTATTTATGCTGTAAATCCTTAACAAACTGAGTAAGATTCTTCCCTGCACTGATTATCCGCTTCAGGTCTCTGTTTTCACCAATATCTTTCTCCATAAGAAGTGAAAATCCAAGAATTGTATTCAACTGAGAGTTCATATTGTGAATCAATCCATCAATTTTTGAACCTATTGCTTCCAGCTTATTAGATCTGATCAACCCAAGCTGCAGCGCTTCCAAAGCTTGCTTACCCTGCACTTCTGAAGTGATATCAATGACTGAACCTGCGTATTTTCTATTAAGATCATCATCAACTGTATTTATTGTCAAAGCATAATATTTTCTGATTGCCCCACGCACAACTTCTTTTGTCCCAAGAGTAAGTTTACCTTTATTCAGTTGCTGAAGCTCTTCATCTCTCAAATCAATCAAATCAGCAAAATTGATATTGCTTTCTTCGATGGGGAACATTTCATAAAACATGGGATTGGCATGCTCTATAATAAAATCTTCGTCTAGCCAGAATATTGCAGTTGCAATATTTGTTGATATTGTTTTATATATTTTGTTTGCCTCGAAATAATTGTATAATGATAACTGCATTTGATAGAATGTTCGCCTTAAATCACCTACAACTCCATCATGAAACTCTGTTTCTTCCGGTTTTGTAAGAGGGTTGTTCATTATATTGATCATCGAAAGTGATACTTTGTGCAAAGGCTTCAATAGATTTTGACTTACCCAGTTACTGAATACGACAACAATAAAGAGACTGAATGAGAACAGGATTAAGTAGATAATCATAAAACTCTGATTAAAAAAGATATTTACTGTCCTGCGTCCCGGAATCAGGATAAATTTCCTGTTTATATTTTGAAAATCTTCAAGCCAGTAAACAATAATTCCATATTCATGTCCTAAGGATTCCTGGAAATTAAAGCGATGTTCCTGGTAGTTTTCCGAAACAACATCATTAAACTCTCTACGCTTGTCCTTGAGAAATGTTAAATCAGCAATCTGATAATTAAGAATTGGATAATCCAGCAGATAAAGACTGTTATCAATCGCTTTTCTGAAATACTCTTCTGACATCATCTTGTAAGATACAAATGTTCTCCCGACATCTCTTATAAATGACACAAGATAAATTTGTCGGTCAAAATACACTTTAAAATCACCTACATCTCTCATTATTAAATTATCATCAAGAATAACTCTTATACTATCGGTAACTTCCCATCTTTCTCCTATCTGAAGATTGTAATCCGCATCATAAACTATTACAGTTCCAACAAAAGTACTTCTTGCTGAATCCCTGACAGCGATATCTGCAAACTGTTTTCTGAGTATTCGGTTATCAGTATTTACAAATTTCTCTTTCAACTCATTAAGACTTTTCAGTTGATTACTGATATCTTTGTTAATTTCCGTTGTAATCCTGTGGTAAATCTGATTACCATTGTTTTTTTCGTACTGTCTTATCTGCCATTTTGTCAGTTGCGATGAAGCCAATAACAATACAGCAGTCAGTAAAATACTGAAAATAACAAACGTCGTTAATATGCGATTCTCTAAAGTGTATTTTTTAAATTTCATGCGATGTTGATTCTTTTTTTGTTTCATTAAAATAAATTCAAATACTTATGTCAATAACTATAAAAATTACATTCAAAAAAGCATATTCTTCTTGTTTTTTTAATATAATAAATTTTTTTTAGGTAAATCATTTTTTAGGATTATTCTTTCTAAAAGAGATACTACAATATAAGGGTCATTAATGATTACCAGAAAAATATTAACAGTTGTTATTCTTCCTGTCTTATTAATGATCGGACTGGCACTGGTGGTCATGTTCCGATATATGTATCCTGAGTTTCAGGCTATTGAAAACGAACAGGCAATAAAAAATGCTAATCGTGTAAAAGACATATTGTACAGAGAACTTGAGCATATTTCTCTATTCAATAAAGACTGGGCGGAATGGGATGATGCATACGAGTTCGTTCAGGATAAAAATTCTGATTTCATAGAATCTAATTTAATTGATGAAACTTTTGTGAGTAATAATATTAATCTTATGGCTTACGCAGCAAAGAACAGTGACATATGCTATTTCCGATTCATGAATCTTAAGACGAAAGAAACATATTGTAATGATAGATCCAATGAATGGATTTTTGATAATATACTGATAACAGATCCAAACTCAACCGAGAGAGTTTCCGGTTTTCATTATACAGAATACGGAATATTAATGTTGAGTTCCTGTCCTGTCACAACCAGTACTGTAGATGCTGAACCAAAAGGTATGATGTATGTTGGCACCCTGATAAGTGATGATGTTGAAAAATCTCTGGTAAAAACAACAAATATCAATTTTGAAATTACCTGGGACGATAAATATTATAAAGAATCCCTGAAAGAACCAGAGCAGATTTTTTTTCAATTCAATGATTCTGACTATTTATCAACATTCAGCTATATTCCCTGCCTTAATAAAGAAAACGTTATACAGATAAAGACGGTTCATTCAAGAAATGTTTCCCGGAAAGGCAGAAAGAACATTCTAATTTCATGGTCAGTAATCCTTTTTATTGTTGTGTTACTTCTGACTATAATGATAATATCAATAAATTTCATTGTGCTCAGCCCCATCAATCAACTGAAAATTTTTACACTAAAGCAATCTGATGACGAAACTGCAACAGATACAATTTTTGAAGACAGAAATGATGAGTTTGGAATACTTGCTCAAGAAATACACAGGACAACCTCCACATTAAGAAAAACAAAGAGCGTACTTTCAACATTATCTTACAAAGCAGGTCTATCAGATATGTCAGGAACTTTCATTCATAATATAAGAAACTCCATGACTCCCGTTGTTAATCTTGTTGAAAAGCTTCAGAATCAGATTAAATCAATGCATGTTAACAGATTTGAAAAAGTACTTAATGAGTTGAAGAACAAGCAACTCCATTTGACTGATGCAGATCTAATGGAGTATTACAAACTCAGTATACAGTCCCTATACAAGTCACAGGAACAAAGCAGAATGTCTATCATATTCCTGAACGAAAAATTAAGAGCTATTGAAAAGCTTTTGCAGTATCATGAAAAGTGGACGACTGAAAAATCAGTAGAAGAAACAATTAAAATGAATGACCTGTTCAGTGAAATAAATTTTATCCTGCATGAAACAGAAATAATAAATAGATGTAATGTAACACTCGTAGATATTAATTCTTCGAATACTATCAAATTGAGAAAAATCCCTTATATCCTGGCAGTAAACAGGATTTTCGAATTTCTTACTTATATTCTTAAAGAAAAGTGTAATATAAAGGTATTGTTAACTTTAAATCACGAGAGCAGTTCTCTTTTACTACAGATAAAAATATTTAATGCCGGTGCAAAATTCAATAATATCAAAGAAACGTTTGACAGAGAATTCCTTATTAATAATGATTATCAAAACTTACACTGGTGTGCAAACACCATAAATAAACTAAATGGCAGTCTAAATCTGGAGACTTCAGAAAAAGAACGACTGACAGAGTTAAATATCCTGATTCCAGTAAAAATAACCTGAGAGGAAGATATATGTCCGATCAAAGCTATAGAATTTTAATTGCAGATGATGAAGAAAATATTCTACATCTTTATAAAACTGTCTTAAGTCCGCAAATTTCGGGAAAAGACGATTATGATTCTGAAATCAGCAAATTGGAAGAAAAGCTGTTTTCAGAAACTACCCCTAATCAGTTAAAAGAAAATCAATATGAGATTGTTACCTGCAATCAGGCTGAACAGGCAGTTAAGGAAATCGAGAAATCAATTGCTGAAGACAACAGATATGCAATCGCTTTTCTTGATATTAGAATGCCCCCCGGTAAAGATGGTATCTGGGCAGCAGAGACAATAAGAAAACTCGATCCTATGATAGCAATTGTTATTGTTACAGCCTTTTCTGATATTGACGTAAAAGACATAGCTGACAAAATTCCTCCACAGGATAAGTTGTTATTTCTGCTTAAACCTTTTCATCCTCAGGAAATTTTACAGTTTTCTAAAGCCTTATCTTCAAAATGGAAAGCAGAGCAGGAAGTTCTGCTTCATCAGAATAAACTTAACAATATTATAGATAATCAACAGCAGAATCTTCTTAAATTAAATAGAAAAATCGAAAAAGATTCTATTGTGCTTCAAAAGACAGAATCTTTGCTCAGTAAACATAAAGCTCTTCTCGAAGAAGTCTTTAATAGTGTCAGAGAAGGAATCATAATGCTTGATATGGAAGGAAAAATTCTGTTGAGTAATCCTTTCTTCTGTAATCTTCTCGATCTTCCTCCGAGTGATGTAAACGGCAAAATAGTATATTCATTAATGGATGAAACTTCAAGAGTTGAACTATATCGTTTTATGCGTTCCAGTGATTTTGCTGAAAGTAAGTCTATTAATCTAACTCTGAATCCACAAGATGAAGCTAAGCATCTGTATATAACAATATATCCTCGATTCAGTGGAACAACCAGGATAGGTTATTTTTCCGTAATACAAGATTTGACTGAGCAGAAACAGCTTGAATTCCAGTTTCTTCAATCACAGAAGATGGAAGCAATGGGAAAACTGGCTGGGGGGATCGCTCACGATTTTAACAACCTTCTGACAGTTATTTCAGGCAATTCAGAATTGCTGTTGGGTGAGGATATTGGTGATGAAAACATCCAGATAGTTAACGAAATAAAGCAATCATCTATAGACGCTCAGAAGTTGACTAAACAGTTATTATATTTCAGCAGACAGCAGAAGCTCAGTAAAACAAACACGAACCTGAATAATATTATCGTTAACCTGAATTCTGTTCTGAGGCGAATTATTGGTGTCAATATTTCAATCCAGACTGAAATGGAAAACGATCTTGGGATGATTAATGCTGACATTACTCTGTTAAAACAAATGATTATTAATCTTGTAATAAATGCAAAAGATGCCCTGCCCAATGGAGGAGTGATAAAACTTATTTCTCGCAATGTTTCAATTGATGAAGCAATGACAAAAACAATCGAAAACAGCTCAACTGGTCACTATGTTTGTCTGACAATAGAAGACAATGGCACCGGTATCAAGAAAGATATTCTTCCAAGAATATTCGAACCGTTTTATACAACTAAAGAATATGGAAAAGGAACAGGCTTAGGTTTATCTACCGTCTTTGGCATTGTAGCTCAGCATAATGGCTGGATAAATGTTAGAAGTAAAGTTAACCTTGGAACTTCTTTCGATATTTTCATACCAAGAACTGATGAACTGTATATAAAGGCTCAGGAAGAAGACAAAAAGATTGATACTTCAGGAAATAATGAAATGGTGCTTGTTGCTGAGAACAATAAAGCTGTTCTTCGATTTACTGAAGATGCCCTGAAAAGGAATGGTTACAGAGTCCTCTGCGCAGAAACAATTCTGGAAGCCAGAAAACTATTCGACCAGCATTCAGATGAAATTGATATATTAATTACAGATCTCGTTTTCCCGGACTCCACCGGAATTTTCCTCATTCAACATGTATTGTTGAAAAACAGTGATTTAAAGGTTATTCTTACAAGCGGTTACAGTACTGAGGACGACAGATCTAAACTTGCAGAAAACATGAAAATACCCGTACTAAACAAGCCCTATTCAATTAAAGAATTACTGATATTCATAAAATCTGTAGAGTCGATCGGGATGGATACTGATGAACCATGTGAATTAAGAGACCAATGCACATTCTTCAAAAGTGTTACAAAGTCTACAAATGACATTATGAGTACCTGGGCTAAAATGTTCTGTAACAGCAAAGAAAAATCTGAACGCTGCAAAAGAAAAAAATACTTCCTTGAAACAGGAACTCAACCTGTACCGGAAATGACGCCTACAGGAAAAATGATAACATAAAAAAATCTGTTTGAGATCACTATACTATAGTTATGCTCAGAGCTTTCAAATAAATTGTAAAGGCTGGTCAAATTAACCAGCCTTATTTTGTATATAGATGATTTTTAAGTACTTATAATCCTTATCTTCCGGCAGTTTCTTCTGCAGATTTCCTGTCTGTTTTAACAGCACATAAAGAACCACACATTGTACAGTGATCTTCTCCCTGACTTTCCGAATTTTCTTTTCTGTCTCTGGCAAGTTCAGGATCTAAAGAATTTGCATAAATTGTTTCCCAGTCAAAGTCTCTTCTTGCTTTAGATACAATGTGGTCTCTTTCAATTGCTCCCGGTACTCTTTTTACAATATCTCCTGAATGAGCAGCAATTTTAGAAGCTATAACACCATTCTTTACGTCTTCTTCATTTGGCAGGCATAAGTGTTCCGCAGGAGTTACATAGCAAAGAAAATCTACACCATGAGCAGCAGCAAGTGCTCCACCAATCGCACCAACAATATGGTCATATCCTGGAGCTATATCTGTTGTCAGTGGTCCCAATACATAAAATGGTGCATTGTTACATATCTTCTTCTGAAGTTCAACATTAGAAACAACCTGATCCAGAGGAACATGTCCCGGACCTTCAACCATTACCTGAATACCACGTTTCTGAGCTTTTTCTACAAGCTCCCCAAGAACAAGCAATTCGGCAATTTGTCCTCTATCTGTAGCATCTGCCTGAGATCCAGGACGGAATCCATCACCGAGACTCAATGTTACATCATATTGTTCACATATATCAAGAAGTCTGTCATATTGTGCATAAAGAGGATTTTCCTGTTCATGATAAACCATCCATCTCTTTATGAGTGATCCTCCACGACTTACTACACCAAGCAATCTTTCGCAGTTATCCATAAAGCTGATTGATCTTCGGGTAATTCCGCAGTGAACAGTCATGAAATCCACACCTTCTTTTGCCTGATATTCAATCTCATCGAAAAGCATATCAGGAGTCATATCAAGAACATCTTTATCCTGCTGTCCAAGTTTGGCAATTGTAGCATAAATTGGAACGTTTCCAACCATAACCTCAGAATGATCCAGTATTGTTCTTAGAGCAAAATCAAGTTTCCCACCTGTAGAAAGATCCATAACACTGTCTGCACCATGCTTAACAGCTATCTTAAGTTTAGCAATTTCTTCTTCCAGATTACAATGTTCTTCAGATGTACCGATATTTGCATTAACTTTAGTTTTCAGTTTATTACCAATTCCTCTTGGTACAAAGTCATGATTTATGTTCTTAGGTATAACGATTCTTCCGGCAGCCACTTCATCTCTTATCCATTCAGGTGAATAACCTTCATATTCAGCAACTTTTTTCATTGCATCTGTAATGATTCCTTTTCTGGCAGCTTGTAATTGTGTCATTTCCAACTCCTCTATTTGTATTTTTCTATTTTTTCTATAATTCGTTTCATTCTGTCTTCAATTTCTGAAGTTTCCATAAAATATCTGACGAGAGATATGTTCTTAGCCCCCGCCTTAAGTATAAGGTCTACATTTTCCGGAAAAATACCACCGAGAAATACAACAGGTATTCCTGCTCTTTCAACCACATAAGGGATGTGTTCAAGTCCGACTGCCGGATCCGGTTTCTTTTTTGTCGGAGTCCTGTATAAGGGTCCAAAACCGATATATGCCGGATTCTGTTTTACAGCTTCATCCATCTGAGCAAGTGAATGTGTTGATAAACCAATCTTTCCTGAATATACCTTCTCAGCTTCAGAAAGAGGTAAATCATCCTGCCCCAAATGCAGAAAATCACTGTTTACCAATTTTGCAATATCCGGACGATCATTAATAACAAAATTTGTATCAGTACCTTTTACAACCTGCATTATTTCTCTGGAAATTGTAAAAATATCTCTATCTGATTTGTCTTTTTCTCTGAGCTGAAGCATTTTTATATCATGCTTGACACATAATTCAGCAATTTTCGTATACTCAGCCTGTGGATTTGTAATTATCATATACAAACCGAAATTTTCCATTTTATCTCCAAATGGAATGTCGATTCTGGCAACTCCCTTCTCCGGCATTATCCGTACAGGTTCAAAGGGTATGATCTCAGCCAATATTCGGCACCCCTGTATTTTTTAACTCTTAAGAGTTTTATTTCTCTCGATTTCCGTCAACAAAAAACTTTTTTAATTGATTTCACCATATTATCATCCATATAATCGACATTTATTGGTTGATTCCCCCAAAATCATCGAATTCCCAATGATATTTATTTCATTACTACATAATATTTTAAACACACTTATGCAATAATTTTTGTGAGGTCAGAGTCATATATGTAAAAGAAAATGCATTTACACTAAGTTCTTTGAGTAACGCATATAACGTTTATCCGCCCTGATATTAATTTAAAATGTTTGTTACTTAAATGATCTTGGGTGTCCTTCAGAGATGTGTAGAGAAAAATCAAGGATGTTGGTAGCCTTGATTGCATTAATTGGGATGTAATTCTACACGCTTACGGCAAAGCTTCATACAAGCCTTCCTCACTTTGCCGAGAATATTGATCACCTGCTGCTAGCTCCTGGCAGCAGGTTTTTTTTTGTGTAAATAATCCTATTCTTACTCCACACAGATTGATTTCATCAAGAAAACTTCTCAGATATGTTTGTTTTAAATATGAATTTGAGGAATTCTAAAATCGTGTCAATTACCCGGTTATGCTGGGTCCTAATAGTTGTTGAGCAAATCAATTAACGAATTATAGGGAACAGCTTTTTTTTATTAAAAAGGGAGATAAATCTCCCTCTAAAATATCAATGAGTTTCAGCATAAGTTTTCATATACTCACGTCCCCATTTCTGAGCGTCTTTGCACCCTTTACCTTTATGTTTGCTGATAATTCTGACTGTTCCGTCTTCCGCCTTGTAACTTACTAATTCAAGATCGTTTTCCCAAGCTTTAAACAAAGCTGCGTACTCTTCATCGTTCATTTGAGTCACTACTCCATCGACTACTACATCATAGGATACTTTTCTTGTAGACTCATTATAAGTACCATAAGTAGAAATTTTTGTAGCATTATCCAAATCTTTTACAGTCAATGCTAACATAGAACAAGCCATCAGACACAACACAAAAAAAGTAATTAATCTTTTCACTTTTTTCTCCTTTTTAACACCTGATTAATGATTTCCTTAGAAGTTAATTATTAAATTACTTTGAGAATGCGAATAATGAAATTTATTGTCAAATGCTTTTTTAAGAATAGTGTTAAAAATTTTACCAATATTTTCATGAATCACTACTAACATTTAATCAGCTACCAATAAAAGATTTTTCACTCCTTAAATGGAAAATTATGAGAATATCCAAAAAAAAATCAAACTGTGTTGCATTTAACTGTAAATTAACAATTTCCATACATAATTTAACAAATCTACTCCTGATTACCACTCAATTTCTTTTGTGTATTCCTATATAATGATATTTTTTCTCTGACATTTTTTTCTTGCCATTTATGAATAGTTTTCATTTATAGTATTTAATTTTCTGGTTTTCTTATTCTTATAAGATTTTGTCAGTTGTTTCGAACCGGAAATCAATGATTAACTTTTGATGATTACCAAAATCTTATAGCCTTTAACAACAATATTGTTATATTATAATTAGAATCATGACATTGAATTTAAATGCTGGAGGAAAGTATGTTAAACAACATACCAATTAAAACAAAGATTTTCATTCTGGTTGGCATTATTATGGTCGTCTTTTTTGTACAGCAACTGATTATTGCCCAACAACAGTACAATGATATGATCAATGCAAAGGAGACTGAGTTGAAGCACCTTGTTGAAACCGCAGTTTCTATAGTTGAGGTAGAGAAAAAACTTGCCGATTCAGGCAGTGTTAGTGAGGAAGAAGCTAAGCAATTGGCATTAAAAGGAATACGATCAATGGCTTATGACAAGATTAACTACATTTTCGTTTACAAATTCGATGGTACATCCCTCGCCTATCGCACTAAACCTCAAAATGAAGGAAAAAATTATATTAAACTTCAGGATCAGAATGGTGTCTTTGTAATACGAGATCTCATTAATGCAGCAAAAACCGGAGGAGGTTTTGTTAAATATAACTGGGACAAAGGTTCTAAGAAAAATGTCCCGAAAACATCTTATGCAGAAGCAGTTAAGGACTGGGAATGGATGATTGGAACCGGTATGTATATGGATGACATTGAAGAAATAGCTGCAGCCCAGAAAATGAGAATTTATTTCACATTTGCTATCATACTTGTTCTGGCAATAATTGCAACTCTCTGGATCAGCAGAAATTTAAAAAACATACTTTCATCCTTGGTGGATCAAGCTATAAATATTGAAGAGCACATCAATAATGGGAGAATTGATTACAGGGCAGATGCAGAAGAAATTAATTTTGAGTTTCGTGACATAATTTCAGGTATAAACAACATAATGGATGCTTTTATGGCACCTCTGAATGTTTCAAACGAGTACATTCAAAGTATTGCCGTAGGTAAAATGCCTGCAAAAATAACCGATGACTACAAAGGTGATTTTCTTGTGATGAAGAATAACACAAACAGATTGATTGAGAATCTGGAAAACTTTATCTCAGAAATGAAAACCATGTATGATCAACATAAAATCGGTGAAATGGATTATACAATGAACGCCGAGCAATTTGAAGGTTTTTACAGAAAAATGGCTAAAGGTGTTAACCAGAGTGTTGGACTTCACACCGGAAACATTATGAAGATTCTGGAAATATTGCAGGCTTATGGTGATGGTGATTTTAAGCCTCAACTTGAGCCACTCCCGGGCAAACTTCATATAATTAACGACAATCTTGAAAATCTGAGAAAAAATTTGAATCAGATTTCTATGGAACTGAAGCAATTTGCAGTTGCAATATACGAAGGACAACTTGATTACCGGGGAGATTCAAGTGCATATAAGAATGACTGGAAAAGGATTATTGAAGGAATCAACGGAATTATAGATGCGTTCTATGAACCTATCAATATGATGGCTGAATATATTGACAGTATTGCACATGGAATAATTCCTCACGACATTACAAATGATTATCGCGGTGAATTCAACGGTATGAAAAACAATATCAATCAAGCTCTTGGAATTATAAGAGGACTGCATATCGAGATAAAAGATATCATAGAATCTATTAGTGATGGTGTTTTAGATAAAAGAGGAAATTCCGATAGCTTTGAAAATGGCTGGAAAGATATTATCAATGGTATAAATAATGTTATTGATGCATTTATGCGTCCAATAACACTTACTGACGAGTATGTTGACAGAATTGCTCAAGGCGATATTCCTCCGGAAGTTGTAGAAGAGTTCAGAGGAGAATTTAACCTTACAAAGAACAATCTGAATCAATTGATAAACTTATTGAACATGTTTATTGCCGATATGAAGAAACTATATGAAGAACAAAGTAAAGGTGATATTGACTACTTCATAGATTCATCAAAATTTATTGGAGCTTACAAGAACATGGCAGAAGGTGTAAACAAGAGTGTAAACCTTCACATCAAAAACCAGAATGATATGCTGGATATTCTGACGAGTTATGCTAATGGTGACTTCGATCCTGAGATGCGTCAGCTTCCTGGAAAACAAAGAATCATTAACGAAAAACTGCTCCAGATGAAGACAAACTTGATAAATGTAATAGATGAAATCGATGATCTGACTCAGGCTGCTAAAGATGGTCAATTGCAAAAGCGTGGAGATGCAGATCAATTCAACGGTAGCTGGCAGAAACTTGTTCTTGGCATGAACGAACTGTTGACTGAGATTATGACACCAATTGACGAAGCAATGCACGTTATGGGACAGATTTCAGACAAAAACCTTACTGCCAGAATTGTCGGATTCTATAATGGTGAAATGAACGATTTCAAAACCAATATTAACAATGCTGCCAAACAGCTTCAAGATGCATTAGTTCAAGTGGAAAATGCAGTTGACCAGATATCTTCAGCTTCGGACGAAATTGCTCATGGAAGTCAAGCTCTGGCACAAGGAACTTCTGAACAGGCTAGTTCTTTAAGCGAAATTTCCCATGGTCTGGAAAACATGAGTGCCATTACTATGGACAATGCTGATAAATCTAAATCCAGTGCAGCTCTGTCTAATGAAGCTATCTCAAATGTTCGGATTGGTAATGAAGCAATGGAAAGAATGAAGTCTGCCATGGAAGTCATCAACAATTCTGCTAATGAAACAGGTAAGATTATTAAGACAATTGATGAAATTGCCTTCCAGACAAATCTTCTCGCTCTAAATGCTGCTGTTGAGGCCGCACATGCAGGAGAAGCAGGAAAGGGTTTTGCCGTTGTTGCTGAGGAAGTAAAAAATCTGGCATTAAGATCAGCTGAAGCAGCAAAAAACACAAATGCATTGATTGAAGAATCACTAAAAAATTCCGATGCCGGTGTTAATATTGTCATGGATGTAACCGCAGCTTTCGAGAAAATTAATTCCAGCTTCCAGAAAGTGAATACTATTGTTGATGAGATATCCATTTCATCTGAAGAACAGGCCCGTGGAATTGACAGAATCAACAGTTCAATCAATGAGATCAATACTTTGACTCAGCGAAATGCATCTAATGCAGAGGAATCAGCAAGTGCAGCAGAAGAGCTTAACAGTCAATCTGCTGAGCTTGAAGATATGGTTAAACAATTCAAAACCAGGGAATAATCAAAAATATATAACCTTTCAGAACCTCAGATACAATAAATGTCTGAGGTTCTTTTATTTCAATTAATACTTCAAAACTAAAGAATCAGACTGAGTTTTGTTTCTACTATGCAATGATCTTAATAAATATTGACCTGATATCATCTCCACGAAAAATGCCATCATAATATTTCAGGACAAAAACATGAATAGATATATCAGAACACAGATCAGTATCTTCTGGCAAATGCTGCTTGTATCAATGATAGCAAGCTGTTTGTCACCTTTGAATAAGCCTTTTCAGGATACTTATGGTCTGTCAGTAGCCACAGCATCAATATTTTCGGTACTCATAACAGTCGGTTCTTTCGTTGGCAACAGTGTAAGTGCTTTTGTTATTTCACACATTGGGAACAGAAAATTCAAGTATCTTTCGCATATTACTTATCTTGTAACAATACTTATTACAGTAACATCCGTTAATCTGATACAGCTATACGTTGCTGTTTTCTTTTTCGGGCTTACTTGTGCCGTAGGATTTGTCTCAAGCTCAACAGACCTTAGTCATCTTCCGGAAAAGTATCGGAATTTCGGGTTATATCATTCATTTTTTGGCATGGGTACAATTATTACACCTGCGATTATTGGATTTCTTATAAAGAAGCAAATAACGCATGTCTACTTTTTTGCAATCCTGGGAATATTGATTCTTATCACATTCATAAAAGATATTATCATAAAAGATGAGGACTATGACACTGGCGACAAAGCATCTTTTTCTGATTCGGTGAAAATACTGAAAAACAGATACATTTTCCTCGCGTTTATTATTCTCATATTATACTGCGGATGTGAAATGGGTATTATGCTCTGGAGCAGTAATCTGTTTGTAGATGTTTTTGCAAGTACAAAAGCCCAAAGTGCGTTTAACCTGAGTATTTTTGGAATAGTATTTACTGCTACCCGAATGATTAACTCATATCTTGAAAAGCTTTTCAGCTACAGAACTCTTATCACTTTAGCTGTAACAATAACTGTTTCTGCAATAATACTGCTGCTTTTCACAGGATCAGTTGCTGCTTTTGCTTTAATAGCTATGGGATTTGCTCCAATTTTTCCGACAACACAAAGATACGCCCTGAATCACATAAAAAAGAAAGAGTATGGTATGTTTAACGGATTGCTTTTTGCAGTAGTCACGATTGGTAACATTACTATTTCTCCGGCAATGGGAATTGTAGGTGGAATCAGCATGATCTACTCATTTATTATAGCGGCTGTTTTCTTCAGTGCAATTATTGCTTTTGTTTTTATGCTTCCTGCCGATAAAAAAATACATGTACAATAATTGTCATTTTGTTTTAATGTTACAAAAACTGAGAGGAGATTAAATGAAAGCGGTAATACTTGCTGCCGGTAGAGGAAGCAGACTTGGTACAAAGGGTAAAGAACAACCTAAAAGCATGATAAAAATCGGTGAAAAATCCATTATCCATAATCAGATACAAACATGTTTAGAATATGGGATCAATGACTTTGTTGTTGTTGTCGGCTATCAGATGGATGTACTTAAGTCCCATATACTGGAACTTCTCAAGCCTGATCAGGTTACATTCGTAGAAAATCCAATTTATGCAACAACCAACACACTCTATTCATTATGGCTTTGCAGAGATTTGTTTACAGACGATTTCATATATTTTAATGCTGACATATTCTTTGGTGGAAAAATGCTTGATCTGTTCAATAATTCTCAAACATCCGAATTTATCCTTGAAGAGAAAAAATGCGGAGCTGAGGAAGTAAAACTTGTTATTGATAAAAATATGGACATCAGTTTTATAGGCAAGCAGATCGAACCTGAAAAATGTGCAGGTGAATTCATAGGTATCGCAAAATTTGCCAGAAACGACTTGAAGCTTCTGGAAAACAGGCTGACAGAATGCGTTGATAAAAATCTTGGTAACAATTATTTTGAGTATGCTGTAAATCTGATGCTGTCTGAAACAACTTTAAAAGCAGTTCCAAGTCAGGATCTTCCATGTATTGAAATAGATTTCCCTGAAGATCTGGAAAAAGCTAAAACCATTATATATGAGAGAGTCAAATCACTCGGAAATGAATAAGACAATACTGTTTGTATCCCTTAATGCAAGATATTCACACTCTAATCCTGCAGTTTTTTATCTACACCAGGCTCTTGCTAATTGCAACATTGAATCTGAAATCTCTGAATATTCTATCAATACACCTGCAGATGAACTACTGAACAACCTCTATGACAGAAAAGCAGATGTTTACAGTTTTTCTGTATATATCTGGAATGTTTCTCTGGTTAAGCAGGTAGCTATTAATCTCAAAAGGATTATGCCTGAGTCCGTGATAGTTTTTGGTGGACCTGAAGTCTCATACAATCCGCAGGAATACACAGATATTGCAGATTATATCATTTCAGGACCGGGAGAAAAGGCAATAATAAATCTCGCCGAATCAGATTTCAGTGTTAAAGGAAAAATAATATATGGACAAGCAGACAATTTTGAGCTCTCAGATAACCCATATAAAAATATTGATCTGAAATGCCTGGAAAACAAAATTATCTATTATGAAGCATCCAGAGGATGTATCTTCAAGTGCTCTTATTGTCTTTCTTCACGTGAAGACATGAAACTGAGCAGGAAAAGCATTAAGAAAGTATCTGCAGAACTTGATTATATTCTCGGATTCAAACCGGATTTGATCAAATTCATAGATCGCTCATTTAACTGCGACAGAAATTACAGTTTACAATTATGGAAATCAATATTAAGTAAAACCACTAATACCGGATTTCATTTTGAGATTCATCCTGCTTTTGTTATTGATGAAGATATTGAGTTCCTCAGCACTGTACCGGAAAACAAGTTTCAATTTGAAATCGGGATACAGTCAACTGACGATGCCGTCAATTATGCAGTATCAAGATTCCAGAAGTGGAATGATATCAGGTCAAACCTGCTAAAGCTTATTCAACTGAAAAACATCCACACCCATATTGACATGATCACCGGACTGCCTCATCAGGATTATAAATCTGCATCAGTCACATTAAATGATTTGTTTAACACAGGAGCAGATCATATACAAATAGGTTTTCTGAAAGTTCTGCAAGGTACAACAATCAACACCTGCTATAACAATCTTATTCATACTGTTGAACCACCTTACGAAGTTCTTAGTACAGACTGGATGAGTTATTCAGAGATCAGGAAATTTAAAAAAATTGCTGTCTGGATGGAAATCCTGCATAATTCAGGTAAATTCAGCAATACTCTGAACTGGCTTATCAGAAAATATGACAGTCCAATGTTGTTCTTCGAGACTCTTCTGGACTTTGAGTTATCTTGCAGACTTACAAACAATCGGTGGCTGACAGTTGCCGAATTTCTGCTTGATTTGTGTGATGAATACCTTCCTGAGCAAAGGCATACTTGTATGGATTATCTGCGATGGGACTGGTGTCTTATAACTAAAAACCTTCATTATCCTGATCTTCTTGGACAGGAGAAATCTAAAACTATCAGAAAATTACTTTACGAAAAACTTAACTTTTGCAATAATAACATAAATTTGATACCTATTTTGAAGAAATCAATTATATTTCTTCCGGATTCAGACGAATTTGAACTTTCAGGTTCTGAAGAAATAACAATGTTTTTTCATGAGGATGGTAACAGAAAAACAATGCAAATCAGCATGAAGGGAGTAATCGAATGAAGCGATATTTATTGCTTGTGATGTTGATTCTTTCTGCTGCCCTGAATTCAGTACCGGTGATGAGTTTCGAAACTGACACCTATGATTTCAAGGAATGGAAAGAAGTAGACGGTCCATTCAGCTACACGTATAACTTCACTAATACCGGGGATGAGCCGTTAGTAATATCCAAAATCCAGTCTGGATGCGGATGTTCCTCAACCAGTTGGTCAACTGGAAAGATTATGCCTGGTAAGAAAGGCTTTGTAAAAGTGGACTTTAACCCTAAGCGTCAGGCAGGACGCCATAACAAGAGAATTAAAATCTATGCTAACACTGCCAATGAATATGAAATAGTTACTATGAAAGGTCACATAACCGGAGCTCCAAGAAAAAAAAGAAAGCCCACTCGGCCGGTTAACAAAATTCAGTATGTATCTTCGGAAAATGCTTTCGATATCCTTGTAAAACATTATAATAACAGCATTATTATTGATGCAAGCCCGGAATACATTTTCGAAGAACACCATATTTATGGTGCTGTTAATCTTGATGTCAAGTCTGAAAAAAAGGAAACTTTCATGAAGAATCTCAGCAAAAAACAGTTTTTCTTCGTATATGCAAATGAATTTGAAAATGCTGCAACTGTTGCAGAACGACTTGCAAAATTTGAAGATAAGCAAATCTTTGTTCTTGAAGGCGGCTTTAAAGAATGGCAGAGTCTGAAAATGGACGATAAACTAAGAAAACTATCTTCTGAATTCAGAAAAAATGAAGAAGTCAAAGAAAAAAAGCAGTTTAGGAAATCAAAATAAATTCTAACGTTTTTATGTAAAGGCTGTTGAAAACATCAACAGCCTTTGTTATGAAAATAAGGGAAGTTGTTCTATCTACATCAGGGATTCTTATGAATACATTTCGATAAATCTTTTGCGGATAAACAGCATTGTCTTTGACAAAATCTACATTGTATACATTCTACTGATTCAACTACTTCTTTGTCTTTATAATTTACTCCCATAGGACAGTATTCAGGGCAATCTCTACAACAAAAGCTGTCAGCTAAGTTCCTCTTTATCTTGTAAGATGGTATATGTAAAACTTTTCCTATGATCTGCATTATGTTAAGCAGCGCAGCCAATGGACAAAGATACCGGCACCATAATCGCTCAATAAAGAAAGAGCCGACAAAAATCACAAGTAATACAGCAATTCCGGATATTGTAATTCCGGTTACATGCCCCAGAGAATAAACAGGACATTTATCTACATAAAACCTGTGCATTCCATTGATAACTAAGACTACAATTGCAGCAAGTACAATATACTTCAACCATAACAATGCTTTATGCATTTTTTCCGGAATCCTTCTTCCACATTTCTTATTAAACTTGAAAAAAGCAAACACATATTCCTGTATTGTGCCTATTGGGCATACATATCCACAGAAAACCCTTCTGAAAGGAATTGCAGATAAAATAATTATAATAGAAACTGTAATTGAAACTCCGAAAATCCAGTCTGTTACTGCAGGATGTAAAACAAATAACCCGAAACAGACAGCAGAAAACGGGCAGAATTCATGAGCTACTCCAAGCTTCTCAGTGATCATTAGTACATTGATAAACATTGAGACAGCAAGAAACAAAAACTGAATGATATAACGTGATTTATGCTTTTTCATTTCGCACTCCATTTACTCTAACTTTTACTTGCCATTATTTAATATTATGCTTGTTTTTGACAAACATAAATAATATATTTTTTCAGGAGATAAAAAAAATGAAGAAACTACTTACCATTGCTTTAATGTTAGTACTGACATTTGCAGTTTTCGCAACTGTAAAAACCAAATATGAAGTGAAGAAAGATGACTGTATAGGATGTAAACTTTGCATAAAAGATTGTCCTGTTGATGCAATTAAAATGGTAGACGGGAAAGCTGTTATAGACAAAGATAAATGTATTGGATGCGGAATTTGTGTTAATAAATGCCCCATAAATGCTATTGTTAAATCAAAAGCAAAATCCGAAGCAGTTGACCTCAAAAAAATAACTGAAGACAAAGCAACTGTTACGACTCATAAATCTAAGGAATTTACAACAGACAAACTTCTGGAAGCAAAAAAAATTAAACCAAAAGTAAAAACTTTCAATGAAGAAACAGAAAAACAAAAAAAACGATCTGAAAAATACAAAGCAGTTAAAGATGCACATAAACCACAACACACACCATGTGGAACCCATCCATGCCAGAATGCACCGGAAGCTGATAAAGCTGAAGCAAAAGTTGCAAATCCCAAAGACAAGATTGTCTATTCTGTAAATGCTAAAGAATGTATTGGATGTAAAATTTGTGTAAAAAAATGCCCTGTTGGTGCCATTGAAATGAAAAAAGGCAAAGCTGTAATTGACCAGGAAAAATGCATTGATTGCGGAATTTGTGAAAAAGCATGTCCTGTGAAAGTTATTGAGAAAAAAGAAAATAAATAATAAGGTTATTTCATGATCAAAACTATTAAGATAATAGCAATTCTTGCTGTATCATTCCTGCTGTTTTTCTGTGCTGATAAAGTGAATAAAAACACCGGAAATAACAATCAGCCAAGAATTGAATATTCCGATTGTACTCAATGTGGTAATTGTACAACGATGTTTGAATGTCCGGAGAATGCCATTCTTCTCGATGATGAAAACGGAGCATATTACATTGATAAAGACAAATGTATTAGCTGCATGAAATGTATTGATCTCTTCGCTGACTGTGAAGGTCGTGATGGTACAGTTGCTTTTACAACAGCAAAAGATATTAATGCACCGGCAGATATCAATGACTTCAAAGTTGTTTCAGAAAATCCATACGAAGCAGTTATATCTTTTACTGCTCCGGGAGATGATGGAATGACAGGTTATGCATATAAATATAAACTGTCAGCCTACCTCGATGATATGACCGATACAAGGGCCAATGATGATGACGTTGATGACGTTGATGACGATGAATATGATGATATGGAAGAAGTTGAAATTCCATGTGCAGAATACGCTTATTATCAGGGCGGCACCCATGTCGAATGGGTTGTTGACAGTCTTAATTCAGATTACCTTTTAACCGTTAGACTTCAAGTTGAAGATGAAGCAGGCAATAAAAATACAGAAGTTGAAAGATCTACCATCATAGCAGGACTGATCACTGATGAAACAGCACCTGCAGCTATATCCGATCTTGCTGCTGTATCAAATGAAGAATCAATAGAACTGAGTTGGTCTGCTGTCGGTGATGATGATATGACAGGAACAGCGGATCATTACATTATTAAATATTCCCAAACAAGCCCCTTTGACTGGGATCTGGCTGAGGAATATAATAATTCTATTTCACCACAAACCGCTGGAATATCTGAAAACCTCGTTATTGATGATCTTGAAGTAGGAATCAGCTTTGAATTTGCCATAAAAGCTGTAGATGAGTCTGATAATGAATCTGAACTATCCAATATTGCTGTTGCATCTATCACAGGAGATGTAACTCCACCGTCAACTGTCAGTGACCTCGCAACAGAATTGGTTACAGCTTCCAGTGCCAGAATAATCTGGACTGCTCCGGGAGATAATGGTGATACAGGGACAGCTACGGAATACATCATAAAAGTCAGTGAAGCTGATATTACCGATCAAAACTGGGATTCCCTGACAGAGTTTCCCCATAACTATGTTCCATCACAATCAGGATCTGATGAAAGTCTTCTTATTACAAATCTTACATCAGATACTGAATACTATATAGGTATCAAATCAATTGATGACTCCGATAACATATCCGGATTATCTAATATTGTATCTTTCACTACGGATACAGTGGCAGACACTCTTGCTCCTGCAGATATTACTGACTTGCAACTGAGCCTGCTCCCTGCTTCCATGGAACTCACATGGACTTCAACAGGTGATGATGGTAACACTGGAACAAGTGAAGGATATGAGATAAAAAAATCTACAACAGAACTGAACTCTACCAACTGGGATTCTGCCGATCCTGTCAGCTGCAGTTTGACTCCGCAGGCAAATGGTAATCAAGAAAGTTTTGAGATAACTGACATAGAAGTTGGAACACTGTATTATTTCGGTATTAAAGCTTTTGATGAAGCTGGAAACTACAGTGGAATATCCAACATTGTATCAGGTCAGTTAACAGCCGATGATACTCCTCCGTCAGCCATTACCGATCTCCAAATCGTGGCATCCGCTGCATTGAACGGGAGATTACGTGTTACATGGACTGCCCCCGGAGATGATGCTGATATAGGAACTGCAGCAAGCTATGATATTCGATATTCTCAATCACCTATAACAGATGCAAACTGGGATAATGCAAGTCCGTTTTCCAGTTCTCCGGCACCAGGTGCGGCAGGAACAACTCAAACCTGCGATGTAAATGGAATTTCAAACGGAACTCGTTATTACATAGCTATCAAAGCAATAGATGACAGCAACAATTACGGATCAATATCAAATATTGTTTCCGGTAAGATTGTATACATCATAAACCCGAATCAATGTGCTGATTGTAACAGCTGTCTCAGGTTCTGCCCTGAAGATGCAATATCGGATGTAGGAAACTATAAGACAATTGATACGGCAGCATGTGATGCTTGTGGTACATGCTATAACAGATGCGGCTGGAATGCTATTCACCTTGGTGTTCACGTATATTAGGAAGGGAATATGAAGAAAACATTTATAATAATATTTTTACTCTCTCTGGTTTTCATCGTTTTTGCAGGTAATGCGAAATCTGAAGATAAAAAACCGATCGTTATACAGTCAGACTGTGCCGGATGTGGAGACTGCCAGACAGTATGCCCGGTAAAGGCAATAACAGTATCAGAAGGCAAAGCTGTGATTGACACAGAGAAATGCATCAACTGTAAACTCTGTCTTACAACATGTACATTCGGAGCAATAAAATGAGAAAAGCCCTCTATATATTCTTAGCTCTTTCATTCGTGTTCGCTGTTTTTGCAGGTTGTAAAAAAGCAACATCATTTGAATATTCCATAGACAAGGATGCATGTATATCCTGTGGAAAGTGCAGAGATGCCTGTCCCCATGATGCAATTGTAATTACAAACGGGAAAGCTTCAATAATCCAGTCGAAATGCAAGCAATGCGGTGATTGTGTGACAAAATGTCCTGAGGAGGCTATAAGATGAGAAAAATACTTATAATACTGATCATCATTATGCCATTCCTTCTTTCAGGGTTTCAGAATCAGGTGAAAATTGAATATAACTCCTCTGACAATGATGATTCTATCATGAGAGTTGAGAATTATGCAAAATTAAAATATAAATCCATTAATATTAGTAATGTTACATTATTGAAATACAATGCTAATGATGAATTTAATGGATCATACTATAATAACTATCTGAAAAACACAGTTGCTTTGTCCAGATATTCCAAAATATTTTCTTTCAGCGCTTATGTGGGTGCAGAAGGTTATTTTGATAATAACAAGGAAATCCATATCAGCGGTATTCCTGAAGCAATGAAACAGGAAAATCAATTGTATGGCGGATTCAGCTTGAGCAGTAATTTCAGAGAAACTGTCAGCTTGGATATGAACTTAGATATGCGTCGTCTTGCACTTGAGAATGATGAACATATAGAAAGTGATCAGCTTATCGACATGAAGATGCAGTACATTAAACATGAGAAACTGAAACCTTTTTTCCGTATTCAGTCATTCAATGATTTAAATGACAACTCAGATTATAACTATATTATGAACGAGCTTGGAGCAGAGCTTTTCTTGAGCTTCAATCATCAGCATTTTCTCAAGAGCACTGTCTCGGCGATATACGATGTTTCAGATGGCTATGAAAACAATAGAATCCATGGATATTTTAATGTGAGACATCTGTTTAAGCTCAGTCAGGACTGGCTTTCCGTAAACAGATTCCAGACTCGCATGATTAAGGAAGATGATGAACTGCTCTGGGGAACATCATTTATCGAAACAATCCTGCAGCGAAACCTGTTCTATACAGATGATAATGATCTGGCACTTATTCAGGCAGGTACTAAGTATTATACTGTAGATGAGCAGGGATACATTAAGCTTAAAGTTGAGTACCCCATAACATTACTAACGCTTCACACTGAATACAGATACTTTTATGGTGTAAACATTGAAACTGAAAATGAGCTTCATGGTGGTTTAAGATTTAAATTTCTGAATAATTCCACTTACCTTAACTACAATTTCAGTATGGAAAATTATTCTGAATTGGATGATACACAAACTCATACTGTAAGTATCTTGTATATCTGGTAAAAATTATGCAGTTCGGAATATTATTTGAAGGACTGTTCTTCGGCTTTGCAACAGGAGCAACATGCCTTGCATCCTGTGCACCGATTTACCTTCCCTACCTTCTGACAGAAGACAGAAAGATAAGCAGCAGTATAATGGCTGTTGTAGAAATCTCCGCCGGTAGATTTTTCTCATACCTTACTTTTGGAGCATTAGCAGGTTTTACCGGATCTGTTATTTCCGGAACAAACAGATCATTGTATACGTCAATAGCCTACATATTGCTCTCTGCATATCTCTTGCTGACAACATACAGAACTCACAATGAACATAAAAAATGTGCTGTACCGAAAATTGCCAAAATTTCCAAAAGCGCTTTTCTGTTAGGTATTCTGACCGGGATAAATTTCTGCCCGTCATTCCTTATAGCTCTTTCACGTGTACTTGATATCGGAGGTGTGATTAATGGAATGCTTCTTTTCTTTGGATTTTTCATCAGTACATCACTTTTCCTGCTCCCACTCGCATTTGTTAACGTACTAACCAAAATTCACATTATCAAAAAATACGCCAGATATGCCGCATTGCTCGTTGCTGTAATATATACAATTCTTGGTATCACAGGACTTGTGAAATACTTTAATCCTGCTCCACCTATGAATTATATTGAGCAAATCAGCGTTTTTGAAACGAAACGAAACATACTTGTATATGCTGAGGATAATCAGGGGTATTTCAAGGAACTGCAAAAAATGCTCAGTGCAGAGACTGGTAGAAACATCGAAATAAAAACAATAAATGACACTGTGAGCTTCAAGGATTTAGAAAACTCTATTATATTCACAGAGTCAACCTTAGAAGATGTAGTTATTGAAGAATTAAACAGTACTTCATTTATTATTGCAGTGAAAAAAGGATTCCCGCTGGAAGCAGTGCAACAGCAGTTAAACAAATATGCTTTTGGTATTAATGAAGAGACATCCGGCGCACTCTTTCGATTTACAGGTGACAGATAATTAATAATAGTTATAATTATTAAAAATAATATTTGACATTATCAAGTTTAGAGTTATAATCTTTAAAAAGGATATTTAAGGAGAAATCATGGAACACTTAACAAAAGAAACATTCATCAAAAAGATATTTGATTATGAGAATAGCGAAGACTGGAAATTCATTGGTGAAAAACCATGTTTAATCGATTTTTATGCAGACTGGTGCGGACCTTGCAAAATGATAGCTCCTGTACTTGAGGAATTATCTCAGGAGTATGAAGGTAAAATCGACATATTTAAGGTAAATACTGAGGAACAGCAGGAACTTGCCGGGGCTTTTGGAATAAGAAGTATCCCATCTTTGTTGTTCATTCCTAAAGAAGGGAAACCTCAGATGGCAATGGGTGCGTTACCTAAGGAACAGCTAAAATCATCAATAGATAGCATACTGTTATAAACTCATAGTTTGCAATCACTTTACAACAGAGTCCATCGAATTTTGATGGACTCTTTGTAATTAAGGATTTACTATTTACAACTTAATCAATATGTGTGTTGATTTTGAGACATTTCTGACCTAATCGCATTCTGGATGATATTTATTGTTTGACAATTTTACATGAAAGTATACATTATGATCAAAATACTTAACATGGAGTATACATGTCTCCTCAGAAGAAACATGATGATATAATTATTCTTGACCCCAAAGATGTAAGAATGAATCCGGCAGAAAAAAAAGCGTATATTGACCAAGGTTATATTCCCTATAAACATGGAGAAGATGGAGCTATTGAGTGGTCTACGAGAACAGAGATTTATCAGCGTAAAATAAATCTTGAGAGACAAAACAATGTGAATATTTATTCACCTCGGGGTATGTATAGAATGTTTAAAGATTGTAGAAGAAAATATTCGTTTCTGCAATGTTTATGGGGAGCTGTACTTTTCTTTTTCAGTTATGACGATTAATCTCAGCAATTAACTTTCTTGCTTCAACAACATCAAGTTTAATCTGGTCAATTAATTCATCCTGGTTTTTAAACTCAATTTCATCTCTGAGTCTTTTCAAAAAACTTATCTCAACATTTTTATCATAAAGATCTCCTGAAAAATCAAGAAGATAAGCTTCGAGTTCAACTATTCCGGTATGTTTAATTGTTGGAGAATAGCCAATGTTTGCCAGAGCAAAGAATTCCTTATCTGAGAATCTCACTTTGGTAAAATAGATACCTGTATGCGGGATCAGTTTCATGTCATCTTCAGGATGAATATTGATTGTTGGGAAACCAAGCTCACGCCCCAGACTCATGCCATGAACAACAATACCGTCAAGAGTATAGTAACGTCCGAGTAAAGCTTTGGCAGATTCCATATCCCCTGTTCTTATATGCTCTCTTATATTACTGCTGCTTGCGACTTCCTTATTCACACAAAACTGTTCTACTATTTCAGCATTGTAGTTAAAGTCAGCTTCATGTTTTTTCAAAAAATCGTAATTGCCTTCTCTGTTCAATCCAAAGTGAGTGTCATAACCTGCAACAATAACTTTTGGATTAATATGTTTGATCAGGATATCCCTCAGGAAGTCATATGCAGTCATTCCAGCCATTTCTTTTGTGAAGTTAAGGAAAAACACTTTATCAATTCCATAGGACTTCAGTAGTGCTTCTTTTCTGGATTTTTCTGTGAGCAGATAAGGAAATGTAACTTTATTAAGTGTTTCAAGAGGATGATGATAATAAGTAATTGCAATAGAATTTCCGTTAATTTTGTCAGCATGCATTTTTACCTGTTCAAGAAGATGTTGATGTCCTTTATGAACACCATCAAATGTCCCCATAGTCACAACGGGATTATGAAATTCATGTTTATAGATATCCTGAATCATATAAAAACCATTTCCGGCTTAAAAAAAGAGTCTTTTACAACTCCAATAGCACATACCTGATTATTTTTATCCAAAACTGCATACTTGCAGTTATTTTTGTCAAGTGCACTTATTTGAATCTTCTGCCCATACTTAAGTTTTTCCAGTTCAGCATCAGAGACAATGATTTTTTCCAGATCAGACATATACTCAACAGGATTCATCAGATACTTCTCCCAGGTTTCTTCATCAAGATCCTCAAGTCTGACAGCTGCTTCGATACCGATGTCTCCAACAACAATTCTTCTGAGACCAGATGTTGTTGCAGGTACACCAAGAAACTCACCAATCGATTCAGACAATGTTCTTATATAGGTTCCTTTGCTAACCGAAGCAACGTATTTAAGGTATGGATAATGATAATCTACTAATGTAAAATTGTATACTGTTATATCACGTTCAGGAATATCTATCTCTTTATTTTCTCGGGCATATTTGTAAGCTGCTTTGCCATCGATTTTAATCGCAGAATACTTTGGTGGAATTTGCTTTTTGATGCCTTCAACAAATTCTGTTAAAGCCTGCGCATCAATTGCTTCTATAGGATCGTCACAGCTTACAATTATATTTCCTGTTATGTCAGCAGTATCCGTTTTAATCCCCAGCTTCATAGTAACTTCATAGCTTTTATCAAGATGTGAAATGAATTGAGCAAGTCTGGTATACTTTCCGAAAAGTAATGGTAAAATCCCGGTTGCAAATGGATCAAGAGTCCCTGTATGCCCAAATTTTCTAATTCCGGTAATTCTTCTGATTTTGCGTATTACATCAAACGAAGATATACCTTCCGGTTTATCTATAACAATAAATCCTGCTTTCATCTTAGTCTATCTGTTCGTTCAAAGACTTCAAAATGTCTTTTTTAACATCTTCGAGTTTACCTTTAATCTCACAGCCGGAAGCTCTTACATGACCTCCACCACCATATGAAACTGCAATTTTATTCACATTCAGAGTTTCTGTTCTGAGACTTAGTCGGTATGTATCTTCTGCAATTTCTCTAAAATAAACAACTGCAATTACATCTCTGGCACCTTTAACCCATCTTGTTATCTTGGATGTCGCATGAGAATCAAGATCCAGTTCATCAAGGTCATGCCTGGTTGAAACCAGAAACATTATTCTGTTTTTATTATGCATCTCAATTGTATTCATTACTTTACCAATGAATTTCAATTCCATCGGTTTTTTTCCCATAATGAAATGTCTGGTTATTTCCCCCGGTTTAATATCAAACTTACACAAATCACTGCAAATATTAAACACGGCAGAATCAGTATTAGCATTAAGAAAGTTATCTGTATCATTCAATATTGTTGTATAAATTGCTTTAGCAATATAGACAGCATTTTCAGATTCCGCAATCTTCTCCCTGAATAAATTCCAGACAATAACACCAACACTGGCAGAATCAGTATCTATATAAGTATAGCTATTGGCTATTTCTTCACGCAATGGGTGATGATCAATTGCAAAAACTGCCTCTGCCTTGTCTACAAGCGGAGAGCAGATTCCAATTCTTTTGGATTCATGACAATCAAGCAATATAAGCAGTGTATAGCTTAAACTATCATTCATTGTAATAGATTCTTTATTACCATCAATAAAATCGTATTGCTCGGTAATCTCTTTTTCAAGTATAATATCTGTTTTTTTATTAAAGTCTTTAAGCAGTTTTTTTAAAGCAAGACAAGCAGCAAAACCATCACCATCAGGATTTATATGTGTTACAATACCAATTGACTCATGTTCTTCAATTGCCTGAACAAATTTTGCTTTAAGGTCACTTATATTATTCAGAATCATTGTCTTCTCTTTCTTCTCTTTCTCTTTTAATTCTATCAAGAAGCTCTTCAACTTTTCTTGCTCTGGCACCGGTTTGATCGTACACAAATGTAAGCTCAGGTATAGTACGCATAATATGAGCACTCCCAATTGCTTTCTTGAAAACTCCTGAAGCAGAAGTTAATAATCTACAAACTCTTGCATTAGTTTTTTCATCATCTTCCATTGTACTGAAACTTACTCTTGCATAATGCAGATCTTTTGACATTGCAACTTCTGTGACCGTTACCCAGGAAAGTCGCTCATCTCTGATAGTTTCGTTAATTGTAATATTAAACAGTTTTTTTAACTCACTCTGGAGTCTCTGTATTCTGATACTTGGCATAATAAACCTTCTATACAGGCAATAGTTGTGACATAGAAAAGGGAAGTATCAAAAGCCGTTAAACGGCACAAATGTGCCGTCTAACTAAGAGTTCTCTGAACTTCTTTTGAAACATAAGCTTCTATTATATCGCCTTCTTTAATATCATTGAAATTCTGAATACCAATACCGCATTCAGTACCTGATTTAACTTCTTTAACGTCCGCATTATAGTGTTTGAGAGATGAAATATCACCTTCATAGACAAGTGCATCATTTCTGAATAACTTAAGATCAGCTTCACTTGTAATATGACCTTTCGTTATAGCACAACCTGCAATAACACCAATTTTCTTAATTTTGAAAATCTGTTTTACTTCTGCAGTACCAATATGTTCAGTAACGATATCCGGGGAAAGCATACCTTCTATAGCATGTTTCAGGTCCTGGATCGCATCATAAATAATCTGATATGTCTTGATTTCTATACCGTTCTCTTCAGCAAGCTTAATAGACTGACTGTTTGCTCTCACGTGGAAACCAATGATAATAGCATCAGAGGCAGCAGCAAGGTTAACATCTGCTTCAATTACAGCACCAACTGATCTGTGAATAATCTGAATCATCACTTCCTCATTTGAAAGCTTCTGGAACGAATCACATAGAGCCTCCATAGATCCATCAGTATCGGCTTTAACAATAAGCTTAATTTCGGACATCTTATGTTCTTTAATTTTCTGGAACAGGTTATCCAGACTTGTTTTAGACTTGTATTTTTCTCTTTCACTTCTAATCAGCTTTCTTTCAGAACTGATAGAACGTGCAGTTTTTTCATTTTCTACTTTGTTTATTATATCACCAGCTTTAGGAACAGAGTTCATTCCATAAATAACGGCAACTGAAGATGGTCCAATCTCTTTAATCTGAGAACCACGTTCATTCTCCATTCTTCTTACTTTTCCGAAAGTAGCACCACAGACAACACTGTCTCCGCGTTTCAGCATACCTTCCTGAAGAAGAATAGTCATTATGACACCCATTCTGGAGTCGAGTCTTGATTCTATAACAACACCTTTTCCGGGAACATCCACTTTTGCTTTAAGTTCTTCAACTTCAGAGGCAAGCAATATAGTATCAAGCAGATCATTTATACCTTCGCCTGTTACAGCTGAAGTTTGACACCAGAGTACCTCACCACCATATCCTTCAAGGAAAAGTTTCTGTTCTGCAAGGTTGGCAATTGTTCTATCCACATTCGCATCTGGAAGATCTACTTTGTTGATAGCAATGATCAAAGTTACTCCTGCAGCTTTAGCATGGTCAATTGCTTCAATTGTCTGAGGCATAACACCATCATTTGCCGCTACAACAATGATCGCGATATCGGTAATATTTGCTCCACGAGCTCTCATTGCTGTGAAAGCTTCGTGACCGGGAGTATCAATAAAGGAAATCTTCTTTCCGTTATATTCTACCTGGTATGCTCCAATGTGCTGAGTGATACCACCGGACTCACCGGCTATAACATTTTCATTTCTGATATAGTCAAGAATAGATGTTTTACCATGGTCAACGTGACCCATAATGGTTACGATAGGAGGTCTTTCCTCTTCATCTACATCTTCGAATAGATCAATCTGTTTTTCAAGCAATTCAGTACCATATTCTTCCTGGAATGATACTTCAAACTCAAATTCATCACAGATCATCTCAAGAGATTCTTTGTCCAGTCTCTGATTAATTGTAACCATTTGACCGAGTGAAAAGAATTTTGCAATAATTTCAGTTGGTTGAATATTCATTATCTTAGCCAATTCACTAACTGATGTGAAATCACTGATTACGATTTCTTTCGAGATGTTTTGATCTGAAGTTTTTTTATCGTCTTTCTTATATTTTTTCTTCTTAGAAGATGACAGTTTTAAAGTTTGACGGATATTTTTTGTAATTTCTGCAGCTTCAAGTTCAGTAGGAACGAATTTCTTCTTTCTCTTTCCTTTAGATGTAGTATGCTTGATTTTTGCCTGCAGGTGTTTACTTTTGTTTCCAAGCTCTTTTGTATCTACTTTTTTACCTTTACCGAACTTTCTGGAAAGATCCGTTTCAGGTGGTGTAACTTTTTCAAAACTTGTTTTTGGAACAGGTTTTGGAGTAAAAGGTTTCTTAAATCCATCTGGTTTCGGACGTGATGATTGAGGTCTGCCTGAACCACCTGTATTTCTACCTGAGTAACCCTGATTAGAACGAGGGCCTCTATCATTATTGTAAGTTTTTTTCTGAAATCCTGAATCTCTTTGACCTGTTTTTTTCTTGATTGGTTTTTCTACAAAAGTTCTGATCTGCTCGCCATCACTCTTCTGTCTGTCATTTCTGTTATCAGGTCTTCTATTATCATTATACTGTTTGTAAGGTTGATTGGAAGGCTCTCTTTTAATATCCTTCTCAATTGAGTCCAATTGTTTATGAAAGGGATCTTTAGGTTTTCTATTTCTTGGAGATTGCCCTGATCTGGACTGCTTTTGCCCATGATGATATTGTCTTCTGGAAGACTCCATTTTCTTAATCGCAGCAACTTGATCCGCATACATTCTTCGTATTTTAGATACAACATCATCATCAACAAAACTCATGTGACTTTTTACTTTCACATTCAAGTCCTGTAAATGAGATCTTAATGCTGCTGTTGATATTTTCAGTTCTTTAGCTAATTCATGTACTCTGAGTGGCAATTTTCCTCCAATTCACTTCCGTTCATTCATTCTTAATTTTCTTCAAAATTCCTTTTGCAAAGTTTTCATCATTAACTGAAACTACACTGACTTCATTATAATTCAATATACTTCCCAGACTGTCTTTATCTGAACTCGACCGGTAAACATCTACCTTGCCGTTTTTTAGCACCGTATTCAGTTTCTTATCAATGTTAGTTCCACAGTCTGACGCAATGATTATAAGCCTTGCTTTCTTGTAAAGCACAGATTTTGTTACAGAAGTAATTCCTATAGACAATCTACCTGCTTTAAGAGCAAACTGTAATAAAGTTTTAATTTTTTGAAGATTTTTCATTGCGATTCAGTTTCTTAAGAAATTTCTTCAGCCATTTAGACTCAAGTACAGATAAGCAAGACTCTTTTCTGCAAATATACATACCTTTTTCAGGTAATTTCCTGTAAAGATCAAATACTATTTCTCCTGAAATTACTGAAAACTTCAGCATCTCAGGCATTGTTCCTTTATTTCTGCAGGCAACACATGTCCTTTCGGCAATATGACCTACATGAGACGCTCTGGAAGGCATTAGAAATGCTTCGCAGATTCTTTTATTCTGATTGCAGTTTTTTCACCAACACCTTCAAGAAGACATAACTCCTCTACGGATGCGAGATGAATATCCTGCACAGATGTATAACCATATTGTTTCAAGATTTCTTCTACTTTGGAAGTCATACCGTCAAGTTCAACAATGTGACTGGTAATTCTTCGTTCTTCAGAAATCTTTTCTTCAAATTCTTCATCAGTGTAAATGTCAAGTTTATATTCTGTAAGTTTTGCAGCAAGTTTGACATTCTTACCCTTTTTACCTATTGCAAGGTTCTTGTTCTTTTCAGATACAATTACTCTCGCAAATTTACCTCTGTTTGCAAGATAAACTCTATCAACAAGATCGAAACCTATTGCATTAGCAATAAACTGTTCAGGAGACTCGTCCCATACAACGATATCAATCTGTTCTCCGTGAAGCTCTTTTCTGATTTGCTCAATCCTGATTCCTTTTGGTCCCAGGCAACTTCCGGCAGCATCTATATTAGGATCTTGAGAGTATACGCATACTTTTGTTCTCAAGCCCGGTTCACGAACTATTTTCTTAACTTCTATATCACCGGAGAACACTTCCGGAACTTCACTTTCAAATAATTTCTTAACAAATTCAGGATGAGTTCTGGAAACAATAACTTTCACAGTATTCTTTGATTTTCTGATGTTAACAACATAACATTTGATAATGTCGCCAACTTTGTAAAATTCATCTTCAATCTGCTCTTCACCAGGTAGAAGTGCATCAGCATAACCTATATCAATGGTATAACCGTTAAAATCAATCTTTCTTATTTTACCGTTTACAATCTGTTTCTTCTGCTTTTCATAATCAAACATAATTCTCTGTTCTTCGAGAGCTTTGATTTTCTCCTGAATAGATTTTCTTGCATTTTTAATCACTTTTGGTTCAAACTCATGGATTTGAAGTGCAACTTCAATTTTATCACCAAGCTCAACACCAGGCCTGATTTTTTTAGCCTCTTCCAGTGTTATTTCACCAAGTGAACTGTCAAATTCAGCAACAATCTTCTTAAATCTTGCTTTGATTGTATTTGTAGCGAATTCAGCTTCAATTTCCAGTTCATTATCTTCAATCAACTTTTTTGATATTGCCTGATACAGACTTGATTTCACAATTTCAATTATTTCGTTTCTATTAAGCTGCTTTAAATTAGCAAGTTCATTCAGAGAACTCAGTAAATTCGATGACATTGTTACTCCTTGAGTTTCATATCTTTTTTAATATCAAATACTGTCTTAGCTTTTTTAATGCTGTTCAGGCTTAGCAGTATTTCTTCATCCTTGCTTAACATCTTGATACTGTCAGGAAGAACTTCAGCAAGAATTCCTTTTACTGTTATTGTCTTATTATTTTCATCTTTATATGTAACTTTTATTGATTCATTTATAGCACTTTTATAATGCTTCTTGTATTTCAATGTACGCTCAAGCCCCATTGAAGATACTTCCAGAAAAAAAGTACCGGGAATAAAGTCTTCTGCATCAAGCACATCAGACATATTCCTGCTTACTGATTCACAATCAGAGATTGAAACACCACCTATTCTGGTAATGTATACAATTATTACTTTACCCTTCTGAGTATTTTTATGTTCAATATCATATACCGATAATCCTAAAGAATCACAGATTTCTTCGGCGATATTTTCCAGTCTGTCTAAAATTTTATTTTGAAAACTCATCGTATTTCCTGTAAATTAGAATACCACTGCGGATCAGAAATGAAACAGTGGTATAGTGTAAAAAAAACTGACCCGACAGAGTCAGTAAAAAATCTTTTTCCAATATTCTTCTACTATCATTGCAAAAAAAAACAACTCTGTTTCCTTGTCAAGGATTAAATACAAATATACTTAAGTCTATATATCTATGCAATTAAAAGAATTATACAATGAACAGATTGACAGCGCTTCGTGTAAAAAAAAACTTCATATTGACATTATTCAGACTTAAATTTGCATTACTTCAAAATACAATGTATCTAAGATTTTAATTGTTTCCATAAAGGAAGATTCTTATGAAAAAAACTAAAGTATTACTGGCGGTAACCGGTGGAATAGCTGTTTATAAAACTGTTGACCTTGCAAGTCAACTCATGAAGAAGAACTTTGATGTGAAAGTTGTTATGACAGAAAATGCTGCGAAGTTCGTTTCACCCTTAACATTCAGTTCAATTATACATAATAATGTTCATATTGATGGATTTGACCATACTGATCCCATTAAGCACATAGATCTTGCCGACTGGTGCGATATAATGGTAATAGCCCCTGCAACTGCAAACTTTCTGGCAAAAGCCGCTCATGGCATTGCTGACGACTTGCTCACTTCTACTCTGCTGGCCGTTACCACACCCAAAATAGTATTTCCGGCAATGAATGTTCATATGTATGAAAATATAGCCGTTCAATCTAATATAGATACGCTGAAGGCATACGGCTTCCATATTCTTCCTCCCGAATCAGGTACTCTTGCCTGCGGATATAAAGGAAAAGGCAGACTTCCAAAAACAGAAGAAATGCTTAAATTCATTATTAACAAGCTTCATACAACAAATCACGATTTTGCAGGAAAGAAAGTCCTCGTGACAGCCGGAGCATGCAGAGAACATATTGACCCTATGAGATTCCTTACAAATCATTCATCAGGGAAAATGGGACTGGCACTTGCCAGAGCATTATATGCTCGTGGTGCTGAAGTTACACTCATCCATGCTGATGTTAGTGAAAACATTCCGGAATATGTATACTCTCGAAAAGCAGAAACTGCAAGCGAGATGTTTGAAGCGGTGAAAAATATAGACTATGACATTGCTATCAAAAGCGCAGCTGTAACAGATTATACATTTGAGCGTTATTCAGAAGAAAAGATAAAAAAGACAGGAGATATGACACTAAATCTTGTTAGAACCAAGGATATTCTGAAGTATCTCGGAGAGCACAAGGGTAACAGATTTCTCGTTGGTTTCGCAGCAGAATCTGAGAACATAACGAAAAATGCTCGCAAGAAATTATTGAGTAAAAATCTTGATATGATTGTAGCAAATAAAATTTCGGTATCTGGTTCAGACAATACGGAAATTGTTATTGTTACTGAAGAAAATGAAAACAAAGCAGTAGGCTCAAAAGATCAGGTTGCTAACGCAATACTTGATAACATAATTGAAATGATTAACAGGAAATAAAATGGGTAAAACTATACTGATTACAGGCAGTAATGGAAACATTGGTTTTGATCTGGCAAGAAGATTTTTGCATCATGATCATAAGTTAGTCCTTCTGTATAACAAATCATCTTTCAGGATTGATACGTTGAAAAACAACAGCTCTGTAATTATAGTCAAAGCTGATTTAACCAATCTTGCTCAGGCTGAAGATGTTCTGGTTCCGGTACTTAAAGAGCATAGACCGGACTGCCTTATTCATACAGCTTCACTTAGATCAGATGATTTTAAATCTCTGGCTGACTCAAGTGTTGAAAGATGGGAAAATGTACTAATGACAAATTCTCTCTGCACGTTCAACATACTGAAAATAATGCTGCCGGTTTTGAGAGAAAATAAACCGGGGCGAGTTGTTCTGTTCGGATCTAATGTCAGTAGATCAGGTTTAAAAAACGGATCATCCTATGCGGCTTCAAAAGCGGTTATCAGTTCTATTGCAAAATCAGTTGCTCAAGAAGAAAAAAATATACTTATCAACGTTGTATCTCCCGGACCGGTTGAGATAGACGATTCACATTTCAGTCAGGAATACAGAGAATTCAGAAAAGAATATTATAAGAAACAGCTTGAAAACATACCTGTTCAGAGACTTGCCAGGCCGGAAGATCTTTTCGGTTTGTGCAGCTACCTGATCTCTGATCAAAATTCATATATTACCGGAGAAGAATTCTTCCTGACCGGAGGGAAACACTGATGAAAAACTTTGTATTGTGCGTATTAATATGCCTGACATCAACAATTATCTTGGCAGATGAAAACATACATGAATATTTCTCTCAGGGTGAAAAACTCACTTTTAAAGTGAAATTCGGAGTTGTTTCCGCTGGAGAAGCAGCATTACAGATACAAGAAGAAGTCTATGGAGATTCAACTGCAGTATACAGAATAACATCTCTTGCTAAAACCAATTCTTTTTTTGACAAAGTTTATAAAGTGCGAGACAATATTACTTCTATCTGGGACAAGAAAAAACTTTCATCTCGTCAGTTTACCAAAAGACTGCATGAAGGCTCTTACAGACAACTGAGAATTCATTCATACTATCCGGAACAGGGATTTACATTCTATAAGAAGTACGATTTCAAAAAAAGAAAAATGAAAGAAAGCCGCATGGACATTGCCGGAGATACTCAGGATATCCTCAGTGCTTTCTACTGGATCAGACAAAGAGATCTTGAAGTTGGTAAAAGCGAATTTGTGAATGTTACAGCAGATGGTGTCAACTATAACGCGGAAGTTAAAGTTCACAAGATTGAGACAATAGACACTCCGCTTGGTGAAAAAGAATGTTTTTTGATCGAACCTATACTGAAAGGTGAAGCAATCTTCAAGCAGACTGGAAAAATATTCATATGGATAACAAACGATGAAAAGAAAATCCCTGTTAAACTCAGATCAAAGTTCGCTTTCGGCAGTTTCTATGCAATACTTGAGAAAATTGAGAAAAACAGAAAGGACATAAATGAATAAGCTCTTACTTAGAAGCAGTTATTTTTATAACTTACCTGTAGAACAAATCGCTCAATATCCCGTTGAAAACAGATCAGGTTCCAGACTTCTTCATCTTGATAAGAATGACGGTACAGTTACACATAAGAATTTTTCAGATATTACATCATTCTTCAAACCGGGAGATATTCTTGTAAGGAACCACACAAAAGTAATACCGGCAAGGCTGTTCGGTAAGAAGACAACCGGTGCAGATGTTGAGATATTCCTTGTTGATGAGATCGAGACTAACATCTGGAATTGTCTTGTGAAACCAGGAAGAAGATTAATGCCCGGTGCGCAGGTAGTATTCTCTGATTCCTTGAAAGCTGAAATCATTGACATGGCTGATGAGGGAATGAGAAAAATTTGTTTCAAGCCTGCCACGGACTTGTTTAATGAAATTGATAAAATTGGTAAAACCCCTCTTCCTCCATACATCAGAAGAGCAGCTGAACAAAAAGATAAAGAGACTTATCAGACTGTATATTCGAGAATTCCGGGATCTGTTGCAGCCCCAACAGCCGGCTTGCATTTTACGGATGAAATCCTGGCATCAATTCAGGACATGGGAATTGAAATAATTGATGTTCTTCTTCATGTTGGACTCGGAACATTCCGACCTGTAAAGAATGATAACATTCAGAATCACTCAATGCATTCAGAATTCTGCACAATCAGCCAGGAAACAGCAGATAAGATTAATCTGGCAAAAAAAGAAGGACGCAGAATCATTGCGGTGGGTACAACAACCTGTAGAACACTGGAAAGCTTTGCAGAATCCGGACAACTCACTCACGGTGAGAAATGGACCAACCTGTTTATTTACCCCGGTAAAAGCTTCCAGATTATTGATGGTCTTATTACTAACTTCCACATGCCGGAATCAACTTTACTGATGCTTGTCTCTGCCTTTGGCGGATATGAAAGCACTATGAAAGCATACAATGAAGCTGTAGCAGAGAAATATCGTTTTTTCAGCTATGGTGACTCTATGATAATTATTTAGGACTCCCATGAAGAACTTTGAACACCCTTTTCTGGATGACGTACTGAGCTTTGTCCGTGTTAACAGCACTATGCAGAAAGCAACCGATCTGATTAAGAAAAAAGAAATCTCAGGTAATACACTTATTGTCGCTGAAAAACAGACATCAGGAAAAGGCAGAACCGGTAACTCCTGGTTTTCCCCCGAAGGTGGACTTTGGTTTACACTCTGCCTCAGCAACGTTTCGCTTAACTCTAACCTAACTCTGTTTATGGGTTGCCTGATGCGTGATTCCATTGCGGAATATTATCCTGGACTTGCCCCTTTTCTCAAATTGAAATGGCCTAATGATATTTACTATAATGATAGAAAAATTGCAGGAATTCTGGTTACTCAACTTACTTATCACAAGTACTATCTTATAGGAATTGGTTTGAATACTAATGTCTCCGATTTCCCGGAAATAGATGGAAATAATCCAGATTCACTTTTGAGCATTACAGGTAAAACAACTGATCACAGCGAATTACTCAGGATTTTCTTTGACAAACTATATCAGGAGTTTCCACATTTCATTGAATCTGGCTTCAAGAAATATATTGAGAACTTCAACAATAATGCCTATCTCACAGGGAAGCAGATAACAATCTCTACTGAGTTTCAGGATTTCTCAGGTATAGTTAAAGGAATAAATTCCGATGGTGCTATCCTGCTTGAGTTACAGAACAGAATGATCCAGCCGTTTTACTCGGGAACGATTACGAGGGTTGAGTAAATTTTGATATAGCGTTGTACACACTCCATCCAACCATGTCTTCGGTTTATACTATGTAATTAACCTCCTTTATTTTCTTTCGGATATCTTTCCTCCCACAAGGAGGAACTTGTACTGTTTGGGTGTGCATAAAGTTTGACAGTGTTCCATAAACGACTTGCTAAGTGTAGGTACAAACTTGAGAAATTCTACCACTCGCGTAGAGGCAATCGGACGGTTGTCTCAATAAATGCATGAACTGTGATTTACAAGAATACCCCTCAACTGAATTTCAACATATTTATTGACAAGCTTCTGAACAAAATAGTAAAATTGCATGTTAAGCTGACTTTGCAGTATGAACTAAATATTTTGCATTCTCAGCGTAATAGTTATCTTATTATGAGTTACAGAACTTCAGTTCTGACAACCTGAAATACAACATTAAAATATAAAATATTTAAGGAGGAATATATGAAATTGACAAGAGAATTCATTCACAAGCTGCCTAAAGTAGATCTTCATGTACACCTTGACGGCTCTCTGAGAATTCCGACGATTTTTGAACTGGCAAAAGAGCAGAAAGTCAAACTCCCTGCTAACGATGAAAAAAGCTTAAAGAAAATTGTCTGCTGTGATAAAGAATGTAAAAGCCTTAACGAATACCTGAGAGGTTTCGGTGTTACGCTTTCCGTGCTTCAGACAGAAGCGGCCCTCGAAAGAACTGCTTTTGAACTTGCTGAAGATGCCGCCGCAGAAAATATCAGATATATGGAAGTAAGATATTCTCCAATCCTGCACACAGATAAAGGTCTTAAACTTACTCAGATTTCCGACGCTGTAATCAGAGGACTGAGAAAAGCTGAGAGAAAATACAATATCAAAACCGGTGTTATTATCTGTGGTATCAGAAATATGGATCCGAAGATATCGATTAAACTTGCTGAACTGGCTGTTGCCTACAAGCATAATGGTGTACTGGGATTCGATCTTGCCGGAGCTGAATATGATAATCCTGCTCTTGACCATAAAGAAGCATTCGATCTGGCTCTTAAGAATAACCTGAATGTAACAATACATGCCGGAGAAGCTTATGGTCCTGCCAGTATTCATCAGGCTCTGCAATATTGTGGAACCCATAGAATCGGTCATGGTACCAGACTGAAAGAAGACGGCGATCTGCTTAACTTTGTGAATGACCATAGAATCCCGCTGGAAATCTGCGTAAAAAGCAATATGCACACAAAAGCCGTACCATCAATCAAAGAGCACCCACTTTCATTCTATCTTGAGTATGGTTTAAGAGTGACTCTTAACACAGATAACAGATTAATTTCAGATACAACCTTGACAGATGAATACATGCTTGCAATCAATGAACTCGGAATTAGTTATCCGGAACTCAAGTTGCTAATAATTAACGGCTTCAAATCATCATTCTATCCTTACAATGAAAAAGTAAGAATACTGAATGAAGCGTTGGCAGAAATGTCAGTTCTGGAAGAACAAAACATGAAAAAACCAATAATTCTGGAAGAAAAAATCTAACGGAGGATTGATGAGCACTGTTGAAAAATTGCTGATAGAAGCAAAAGCATTACTTAAAGGTCACTTTAAACTTACTTCAGGAAGACATTCCGATACTTACATTGAGAAAATCAAATTGATACATGATCCGGAAAAAGTATCACAATTATGTGAACTTCTTGCCGATAAACTGAAAGATATTGAAGCGGACATAATTGTTGGTCCTGCAATGGGTGGAATTGTACTCGCTTATGAAGTAGCAAAGAAACTTGGTAAAAAGTTTGTTTTTACACAGCGTAAAGACGGTGAAATGACTATCCGAAACGGTTTCCCAATCAGTGCCGGTGATAAAGCAATAATCATTGAAGACATCGTTACAACAGGTGGATCTGTTTTTGAAGTACTCGAAGCACTCAAGAAAAGAGAAATAAATGTAACTGCTATAGGGCTGATTGTAGACAGATCCGGCGGTAAAACAGATTTCGGACATCCTACCTATGCCCTGCATACTGTAGATATCCAGTCTTACTTACCGGAAGAATGTCCTCAATGCAAAGCAGGAGATCCTATCACAACTCCGGGATCAAGCGATAAGAAGTAATTCAACAATATCATATTGTATATGGGCTATCTTTAAATGATAGCCCTTTTCTTTTTTATTTACAATTTATATACCTGTATTTTGTTTGATTCTTATTAATAATCAGGAGCTTTTCGATGAAGAGAATAGCTATCAGTACAGGTGATCCATGTGGTATAGGTCCGGAAATTACTGCCAAAGCTTTAGAATTCTATAAACATGCACGCAACACAATCTATGTAGTATACGGTTCAGCACAGGTTTTTGAAAAATACAACCACAGATTCAAAATCATTGCCAGCATTGATGAAGCAGTTGATCCCGCAGATGTTTATCTGCTTAACATTATTTCCGAAACTAAGTTTGAACCGGGAGAACCATCCGAGCAAAGTGGTGCATATTCTTTAAGAATTCTGGATAAAATCCTGGTAGATATAGATTCAGGTAAAGTCCAGGCAATTGTGACCTGCCCTGTATCAAAACATGAAATACAAAAAAGCAATCCTGACTTCATCGGTCATACAGAATATCTTGCCCAACATTCCAATGTAGAAGATCCTGTGATGAGTTTCTGGGGAGACAAGTTCATTCTGACCTTGTTGACTACTCATGTGGAAATCACAAAACTATATGAGCAGCTTACTTCTGGAAAAATAAAGACTAAAATCACAACAGCCTGTAACATTATAAATTCTGTTTATGCAGGAATGAGATATGCCCTTCTGGCAGTAAATCCGCATGCTGGAGAAAATGGTGCTTTCGGCACAATAGATTCAGAAATGAAAATTATTATCCAGGATTTTAAAAAGAAAGGTATTGCTATTGATGGACCATTCCCGGCAGATACATTCTTTGCATATCATGCAGATGATTATGATGTTGTAATCTCTCCCTATCACGATCAGGGATTAATCCCTTTCAAAATGCTGCATAAAAACTCCGGTGTTAATGTTACACTTGGTCTTCCCTATGTGAGAACATCAGTAGATCATGGAACTGCTTTTGATATAGCAGGTAAAGGAACAGCCTCAGAAATGAGTTTGATCTCTGCCTTGAACAAAGCTGAAATGCTTACCGGATATCAAACTGAAGTACATCCTTCCTCCTATCAGACTTTTTCTGATATCTATGATAAATATATGGAACATGTTGACTATGATAAATGGGTAAAATTTGTTCTCGGGAAATTTAATAAGATTTTGAAGAGAAGTCCAAAGCTGGTTCACGAGTTGGCATGCGGTACATGTAATGTAGCATCCTTACTTGTTAATAAAGGAATCGAGTGTCATGCTTCTGATAATTCTGCGGGAATGCTGCGGATTGCAAGAAAAAAGAGAAACCATCCGGAACTGTTCCTTCAGGACATGACAGCACCACTCCCCCGTACCGATTATGATCTGATTCTTTTGCTCTTCGACAGTATAAACTACCTTGAGAGTGAGTTTGAAGTTCTTAAGCTCTTCTTCAATGTATATGAATCCTTGGAGGACAACGGCTTATTCATATTTGATATTTCTACTGTATTCAATTGTACTGAGCATTTCGATGGATTTGTGAATGTAGAACAGCACGGAGATGATCTGTTTGTACACATGAGCGATTATTTCAGAGATGAAAACGTTCAGGAAAATCATTTGAGAATATTCCGACGTGAGTTTTATGGATACGAGTTACACGAAGAATTACATCAGCAGACTATATTCCCGGTAGAAACTATTATGCGATTGCTGGGAGAATCAGGTCTTCAACTGCATGGAATACATTCAATGACTACTGCAAGAAACCTGATTAATAATAATCCGGGGCAACTGGACAAAACATACTCCAGACTTTTTTTTGTCGTTCAGAAACAAGATTGACCTGCAAGATTATATTGTTTCGCATAATAATTTGACAAAAAGTGTCCCAATCTCATTTTCCAGAATATCGGAGAAAAAATATGAAAATAGGTATTGTCGGAGCAACAGGGGCAGTAGGTAGAGCTATGATTGAACAGGTTAGTTCAATCAAAGACAGCAGTTTTAGTGAAATTGATCTGCATCTTTTCGCCTCCCGAAAATCTGCCGGACAGATATTGAAATTCAGGGATAAAGAAATCTCTGTTGAGACTCTCACAGAAGAATCCATGAAAGAGAAATTTGACTATCTGCTTTTTTCATCCGGTGGATCAATCTCAAAACATTTCTCTCCAATAGCAGCACAGGCAGGCAGCATTATTATTGATAACTCATCAGCTTTCAGATCCGATAAGAACATCCCTCTTGTCGTACCGGAATTAAACAGCCATACTTTAAAGGACTATCAAGGTATTATTGCCAATCCGAATTGTTCTACAATCCAAATGGTTATTGCATTGGCAGATCTGCATAACGAATACTCCATTGATGAGATTGTTACAAGTACTTATCAGTCTGTATCAGGTGCAGGTAATAATGGGATAATGAGTTTGATAAATGAAGAAAAGAATATCAATACGGAATCATGCTTCAGTGCCCCAATACGTAATAATGTAATCCCTCAAATCGGTGATATTACAGATAACGGATATTGCAGTGAAGAATTGAAAATGTTAACAGAGACTCAAAAGATATTTGATTGTCAGGAGATAAATGTATCCGCTACAACAATCAGAGTTCCTGTTATATATGGACACACTATAGCAATACACACAAAATTCAAGAAAAAAGTTGATATTTCCAAAGCAGAATATATTCTATCTATGACAGAGCATGTTAAACTTCACAAGAATACCATTACTCCGAAATCTATTGAGAGTAGCACTGAACGAGAGTATTCTCATGTATGCAGACTGAGGAAAGGGCTTGATGATTATTCATTAAGTTTTGTAAACATTGCACATAATGTATTCGTAGGAGCTGCGACCAATGCCGTACGAATAATGATCAAACATAATAAAATAAATAAAGGATAAATTATGCCTATCTGGGATAAGTTTGAACAAGCAGAAGAATCCGTATCCAGAGAAATTGTAATATATAAAAAAAAGAAAGTATTTCTATATAATGTAAGAATCAGTAATGAATCTAAAGTATTGAAGCAATGTCTTGAGTTCGTACAAAATGATGCGAAACGAAGTGCAAGATACTTCATTGTTTTTAATGCTAAATTCCTTAAAACAGATACCTCGAATTTAATGGAACTGCATAACGTAATAAATGAATACAAAAAAATGTTATTCAGTTCTAGGCTGGAAAAATTCGCATTGATTATAAAAAGCTTTACGTCTCACAGGAGAGTGATTACTCTCTTTGATGATATATTTGATGAAAACAAAATAAGCAGGAAAAAGTACAACTACTTTTCACTGGTGAAAAAGGATAACTACCTGGAATGGCTTCTGAAATAAACGGGAATGAGAACTCAAAGCATAAAGTAAGGTTGAGAGAAAGATATCTTAAAGACGGGTTGGCAGGATTTCATGATTATGAAGTACTGGAGATTATTCTCTCCTATTCAATTATACGTAAAGATACAAAACCAATAGCTAAAAGACTTTTAAGTAAGTTTCATACACTTAATAATGTTTTTCAGGCTCCTCCTCAATTACTGACTGAAATTGAAGGAGTTGGTGAGAGAACAGCTTCTCTTATCAAATTATTCAGAGATGTAAATGTATTCCGTTTGCAGGAACATATTATTGGTAAAGATTTCTTCAAGTCTTCAGATGATATTTTCAATTATGTACACTCATATTACAAGGGGCTCAAGAATGAGGAATTCAAGATCATATACCTCAGTGTTAAAAACACTATCCTGTTCGAGGAAACCCTGTTTAAAGGTACTGTAAACGAAGCAAAGATTTACTTGAGAGTAATTATTGAACATATCATTCTATGTAATGCAGCATCAATAGTTATTGTACATAATCATCCGGGTGGTACTACTCAACCGTCAAAAGAAGACATTCTAATCACCGAAAAGATTAAAATGGCAATAAATATGATTAATGTACACCTACTTGATCATCTCATTATAAGTAACAATGAATACTATTCTTTTGTCGGTGCCGGATTAATATAGTATAAAACGTGATTTAACCCATGTAAACAGCCGAAACACTGTCACCTTCGTATACACACAGACTACAATGTTAACATTGTATACACCTCTTCAAAAAAGGATACCTTGTTTACACTTGTTTCACACAAATCATTTTCAGTGATATTCTACACATTACATATGTGGTTCAACCACTACATCTCAAGTAAGGGATAAGTTTTCACAGTATTACTGTTCAGTTCAATCCCCCATTAACAGCATATCCCGCATTCCTGACTAATTTTAGCTATCAAATAAGGATTTAAGATACTGAACAGCATATTATGTTAATGGAAAAATTACTATTATTAATGGGTAAAAAAAAATGGGACACCGGGCGGCGTCCCAAGAAGCAAGGAAAGTATGTAAATAACTAGTTTCAGCAATATAATATGCAAATAGCGTGCCAAAACTATTTATTTTTTCTTAAAGTAATATAATCTCCGTTAAATTCACCTTTAACTTCAGCTTCTAATTCAATTCTAGTTGCAGATACAGAAGAAGCTCTGAATCTTAATTCTGTAGGAGTTCCTGACTCCATGAATTCACCATCGCCTTTGACGTTAATAATCAAAATTCCTTTTTCAATTTTCCAGTGCGCTCTCGCCAGAACCATACCATAACCATTTGATACGTTTTCTCGAATTTGTGTTGAAAGTGACAAACCACCACCTGTAATAAACTCAATTTCCGCATTCTCAGAGTCTACACCTGCAAGAATTCCGGATACATCTTCTTCGATATACCATATTCCTTTCAGGTTCCCTCTTAGACTTCCCATACAGGATGTTATCATAATTGCTGCCAGCAAAAGAACAATAATACTTGTTATTCTCATAATCTCTCCAGTTCTGTTTATTTTACCATAACAATAGTTTTTAATGATATTCCGTCAAGCTGAAAACTTTTTTTACTTCCTGATCGTTTTCTGAGCCAAGCAGAAAATGCTGCTGAAATGATCAGCAGCATCATATGTTTACATTACTTAACAAAAATTGTAAACTTTATTTCCGAGCAATAATATTGTTACATCCATGCCTGAGAACTAACCAGACAATTGCATTGATCCACCTGACAGTATCATCAGGAAAACCAGAACCAGAAATTTCTACCATTTATTTAGATCATTCGGAGAAATCAATTAAAAAAGCCTGTCTACTGGAGATAAATATAACCTCTGTAAACTTTCAATATCAATAGAATCTATGGAAAACTAATCCAGCACCCTCTCCACGGGATCTTCATAATACGGATTATTTCTGTACACTTCGTATAAGTTCTCCATATCATAGTAAATCTCCATCAGAATTCTTGCTTTCACAGACTGCTTTAAATTTATTGCTTCATCTATTTCCCTAAGTCTGTTAAGAAGTTGTGTTTTCATTTTAACTCCAGAATAATTTCATAATTTTCATGAAGGTTTCCCATTGTTGTTTATAGGAGTCAAACAGTTTAACTCCCTTCTCGGTAATCTTATAAATTTTCTTCTTAACCTGTCCGATCCTGTTCCATACACCTTTTATTGCACTTTCTTTTTCAAGTCTGTGCAGAATAGGGTAAAGCGTTCCATGTTTAAGATTAAAAAAATCCCGAGGATAAGAGTTTCGTTACAAATTTTACTTAGGTTTTGAACAGTTAATTCATTCAAATTCGATCTCTCCTATATTGATCATCTATATAGTGTTAATTTAGCAACGCTTTTTTAAAAAAAAGTGGACTTGTCTGTATTAATGTTATAAATGGAGTTCAAGAATGAAAATGAAAGGTGAAGATGAACAAATTAAAATTCATTACGATTCAGGGACCTACTGCCTCCGGTAAATCATCATTAGCGATGGAGCTGGCTCAAACACTATCAACAGATATTATATCTGCAGATTCAAGACAGATATACAGGTATATGAATATTGGAACAGCCAAACCATCAACAGAAGAAATGAAAGCAGTACAACATCACATGATTGATATTGTCAATCCTGATGAGGTTTATAATGCAGGTAGATATTATCAGGACGCTGAGAAAATTATTTCTTCCCTGAATGCAGAAGGAGTCATACCTATTATTGTTGGAGGTACCGGTTTTTATATCAAGTCACTTAAGGAAGGCTTGTTCGATTCACCTGAAATACCTCCGGATGTAGTTTCTTATTACGATGAGATTTTGAATGACAAGGGATCCGATTTCATCTACAAGCTTTTAGAACAGGCTGATCCGGATGCAGCAGGAAGAATCCACCCGAATGACACATACAGAGTTTTACGTTCCCTGTATATATGGAAATCAACAGGAGTAACTCAGACTGAACACTGGGAAAATCAGAAATCCCAATCTAAATCGGATTCTTTTGATATTTTCATTAATATTGACCGTGAAAAATTATACTCAAGGATCAATACTCGAATCACTCAGATGCTTAATGATGGATTGATAAAAGAAATCAAAAAAATACTAAATATGGGGTTCAGCTATAACTGCCCGGGATTTTCCTCAATTGGATATAAAGAGTTTATTCCTTACTTAAAAGGCGAAGCTGAACTGAATGATTGTGTTGAACTGGCATGTCAGCACACAAGAAACTATGCAAAAAGACAGTTAACATGGTTTAGAAAACTGGATTTTGATTTGACAATTTTATCTGAAGATTATAATTTTTATTCTATATTGGAACAAGTAAAATCGTTCGTTACAAAACAGAACATTTAGGAGTACTCAATGATAATTGCAAGTGTGAACAGCTATGAGATTACTGATAAGGAATACAAAGTAGAATTGATACGAATGATGAAAAATATGCAGCTTGAGCAGCCCAGTCAAGAGTGCAGGAAAAGAGCCCTTGAATGCCTGATTGACGGCGTGCTTCTTCTTTCTGAAGCCAGAAAAGCAGATATATCAGTATCTCAGGATGAAATAGATAACGAACTTCTCGATTTAATGATGACATTTGATTCTGAAGATGAGTTTCATTATATCCTGGAACAACAACAGCTTAATGAAGTTACTCTCCGCAAGAGAATAAGAGACAATATAATCATCGAAAAATATATTTATGAAAAATTTAAAGAAAGTAATGAATCATATACTGATGAAATACTGAAAGACTTCTACGAAAAAAACAAAGAGAAATTCACTACTAAAGAAATGGTCAAAGCTTCTCATATTCTGGTAAGAAATGAATCTGATGATGCAGAAGAAAAAGCAAACAAAATCAGAAATCAACTCCATGATAAGGAAGATTTCAATAACTATGCCATATCAATCTCTGACTGTCCTTCCTGCGATCAGGCGGGGGATCTGGGTTATTTTGCCAGAGGCAAAATGGTAAAAGAAATTGAAGATGCTGCATTCAGCATGAATATTAATGAAATAAGTGAACCTATTAAAACATCTTTTGGATATCACATTATAATGGTAACAGATAAAAAGCAGAGCAGAATTGCTGAATTCGAAAATATTAAAGATGCTCTCAGAAAAAGACTTCACCAGATTGATTCAGAACTAAATCTGTTAAATCACTTGAAACAACTCAGAGTTGATGCAAATATAGAAATAGAATCGGAAGCTATTTTCAATTAGCAGATAAAAGGAGAAATTATGATAACTCTGGGAGTAAATATAGATCATGTTGCAACACTGAGACAAGCTCGAATGGGAATTGAACCCGAACCTGTACAGGCAGCACTGATTGCAGAGCAGGCCGGAGCAGACCAGATAACCGTTCATCTGCGTGAAGACAGAAGACATATACAGCAGAGAGACGTCGAGCTTCTAAGACACGTAGTTCAAACAAAGCTCAATCTTGAAATGGCTGCATCTCCTGAAATGATTACAATTGCAAAAGTTTTAAAACCGGACATCGTGACTCTCGTTCCGGAAAGAAGACAGGAACTCACTACCGAAGGTGGACTGAATATTTCTAATCTTCAGACAAGAATAGAAGAACTGAAATCTGCCGGAATAGAAGTAAGTGTGTTTATCGAAGCTGATCCTGACATGATAAAACTGGCGGACAAGTATCAGTGTGACGCTGTAGAAATCCATACTGGTAAATATGCAAACCTGAAGAAACAGGAAGAAATTGAAGACGAGCTTAAAAGAATTCAAAAAGCATGTAAAATGATCAGATCAGCAAGAATGCGTGTTGTTGCAGGTCATGGAATTAACTATAAAAATATCACTCCTCTTAAAGATCTGGGTATAATAGAAGAATTCAACATAGGTCACAGTATTATCAGCAGAGCTGTATTTTATGGTTTGCATGAAGCAGTGGCAACAATGAAAAAGCTGATTAACCCATGAATAAGAAGCAAAAGAACATTATTGAATATACAGGATTCAGAATACTATACGCTATATTATCATTAGTCCCATATAAAAAAGTCTGTACACTTATTGAAAATATTCTTGTTTTTACCGGAACTGTTCTGCGTATAAGACTTAAAGATACAAAGAAGCACATCTCTTATGCTTTTCCTGAATATTCCAGAAAAGAAATGAATAAACTGATTGTAAAAGTTTACAAGCATGTAGGCAGAACTGCTGCCGAGACATATTTCTCAGATCCTTATGAATTTTACCAAAATACAGAACTTGAGGGATTTGAAAATATGCTGGAAGCTTACAGCAAAAACAAAGGTGTCATACTCATTTCTGCACATCTCGGGAACTGGGAACTTGCCGGAAGATACCTTGCCTTTAAAGGACTACCGGTTTGTGCGATCGCAAAGAGACAACGTAACAGGCTGTTTGATGAATTTATGAATAAAAGAAGAATCGGTAGTGGTGTTGAAATTATTTTCAACAAGTTATCCATGAGAAATATTCTTTCAGCAATCAGAAGAAAAAAAATCGTTACAATTGTTGCTGATCAGAACGCCGGGAAAGATGGAGTTCTGATGGATGTTTTCGGCAAACCGGCATCAGTGCATACAGGACCTGCCAGAATTGCTTTGAAAACAGGAACGCCAATTGTGTTTGGTTTTACAGTCAGAAACGAAAAGCAGAATATGAAACTCATATTCCTTGAACCGGTTTACACAGATAATATTGAGTTCTCAGATGAAGCTGTATATAAGCTTTCTGCTGAGATATCAGAAACAATTCAGGAATATATAAAAAAATATCCTCAATACTGGTTGTGGCTGCATAAACGCTGGAAAGGCGCTGCAAAAGCCAGAAATATTGAAAAGGAAAACAATGAGTCACTATAAAAAACTTCAGCAGCATTATGTACCGCGCTTTGATAAAAATGAAAATGCAGCTATTCTTGACTGGGAAAACAAATCCGCACAGTTTCTCAGATTTAAAGCTGTAACAGATAATTTGAGTCTTGATAATAAACGATTTCTTGATGTAGGCTCAGGTCTCGGTGATTTTCTTACTCACTGCGAAAACCTGAAAATATCCATTGAATATACAGGAGTGGATATATTGGATGAAATGACTGAATCTGCAAAAGCAAAGCATCCTGATACAACTTTTGTCACAGCGGATATTTTCAAATCTAACATCTTTGAGGATACCGGATTTGATGTCGTATATACATCAGGAATTTTTAACCTTAACCTTAAAAACAACCACATTTTTTTCATGCAGGCAATTGAAAAATTTATCAGAATATCAAATGACATTGTAGTATTCAATCTTTTACATGAAAGATCTACGGCAAAAGAAGATAAATATTTCTACAATGATCCTGAAAGTATCAGAGATCTGATTAAATCAAAGTTCAGTGATATTAGAATAATTGATGACTACCTGGAAAACGATTTCACAGTAATCTGCAGAAAATAACAGGAGGGAATGTGTTTACAATAAAAATAAAAATCGATAGTGTAAGAAAGAAAACTGTTGTCTATCCAAGACCAATGACTATTTCTGAGATAATCCAAGAGGAAGAACTTAATCCGTATATGATATACAAGATTGACAACATCTATGTCACATCAGATTATCTTATTGATCACAACACTAAAATTGACTGTCTTACACTCAATTCTCTTGATGGATATCGAATATATCAGGATACCGCAATCTTCATCATGATGAAAGCTTTCTACAATCTCTATGGTATAAAATCCAAACTTGTTGTAGAGCACTCAATATCTGACGGTGTTTTCTGCGAAATATTCGGTGAACACAAAATTACCGATAAGGATGCTGAAGATATTCAAAATGAGATGAATAAAGTTATAAATAACAAACTGCCTATCGAAAAACACGAGATAAACCTAAGAGATGCAGAAGATATCTTTAAAGAACATGGAAGGATTGATATCCTGAGAAACCTCAAATACAGACGCAAAAACAAAATGACTGTTTACAAATGCGGTCAATACTATGATTATTACATAAGACAACTTGCAGAGAATACATCGTTCATCAATGCATTTGGCGTTGAAACGTACAAGACCGGGCTTATCTTAAGAATTCCGAAATACGGATCAACTGAGCTTTCTGATTTTTCTATCCCTCAAAAATTGTTTGAAATTCACCAGGAATACGATAAATGGCTCAGAATTTTAAAAATGCACAACGTTTTCGAACTTAACGAGTATATCACTGATTACAAGATTCCACAGATTATCCATGTTGAAGAAGCTCTTCAGGAAAAGAAAATTGCACGAATTGCTGATATGATTAAAGAAAAGGAATCCGTAAAAATAATACTTATTGCAGGGCCATCTTCATCTGGAAAGACAACGTTCGCCAAAAGACTGGCTATCCAGTTAAGAGTCAACGGTTTAGTACCTAAAATAATAGGAATGGATGACTATTTCCTTGCCAGAACAAAAACACCTCGAACAGCTGAAGGCGAATATGATTTTGAATCAATCTATGCAATTGATATTGAGCTTCTGAATTCACATCTTAATGCGTTACTGCAGGGCGAAGAGGTTGATGTACCAAAGTACAATTTTAAATCTGGTGTACCGGAATACTGCAATGAATTCATGAAACTGGAGAAGAATGATGTTCTTATTATGGAAGGTATCCATGGATTGAATGACATACTGACATCAAAAATCCCGGACTCATCAAAGTTCAGAGTATATATCAGTGCTCTTAACCAGCTTAATATTGATTACCACAACAGAATTCCGACAACTGACAGCAGGAAAATCAGGAGAATAGTCAGAGATGCTCGTTACAGAGGATATGATGCAGAAGATACACTTTTACGCTGGGATTCAATCAGAAAAGGTGAAGAGAAGAACATATTCCCATTCCAGGAAAATGCTGACATTATGTTCAACAGCAGTCTTACCTATGAATTGGCGTTCCTTAAAAATCAGGCTGCTCCACTTCTTCAGGCAGTAAGGAAAAATTCTCCGGTTTATCCAGAAGCGCAAAGACTCCTCCGTTTGTTAAGATACTTCGAGCCGATTACCGACCATTTCTATGTGCCAACAAACTCAATTGTCAGAGAATTTGCTTTTGGATCAATATTCAAATATTAAAAAAATATGTCACAAATATTAATAAAAGATGTTAACACTCCGGCTGATTTCAGTTGGAGTGCTGTATTTTGCGATACAAATGAAAAATTGAAGAACTATCTTAAACAGGATAGTATTATTCTGATATCTGCTGATTCCTATAATACGGACAATATCCTTTTCAATACTATCAAACTTACTTTCCCGGAAACAGTTATCGGAGTAATTGGACTTGAAAATGAAACAAAATTCGTTAAAGGGTTATCATATGACGCAATAGATGATTTTATTTCATCCTGTATAAGAAAGCGCTATTCTATTGTTGATAGACGCGAACTCCTTGATGCGTATCTGGAATTCATAAACAGCATTTCCTGATAAATTCACAAGTTAAATACATGCCACCGCAATCTCCTAATAAGCTTATGAAAATGTAACAATTCAATCTTAAAGCGTTATTTAAAGAGAGATTTTGCAGAGCACAAAAATCATGCAATGCTGAATGAAACACTGATGGATTTACCGATATCATCATGCAAAGACATCAAACTTAGTTGTTCTAAGTTGATATGATAAATCAGCAATTCATCAAAAGTCACGGATATGCAAAGATATCTGAAAATAACGGTATCCAAATTTGTTTACAAATGCTGCATTATGACTTATAGATCACTATGAATATATGGTCAGATTATTTTTTGTATCTATACATTATATAGTACAAAAAAAACAGGTAATCATTGACAACAAGATATACAACCTTCATTTGGGTTTGTATTTGAAATAGAGGAAAAAATTATATGCTGAAGAAAATATTAACCAAGGTGTTTGGAGACCAGCATGATAGAGCATTAAAGAAGGTTCAGCCAATCTTGAGTCAGGTTCTATCAGTCTATAAAACACTTTCATCGAAATCAGACGATGAAATCCGAAATAGAGTAATTGATATAAAAGAAGAAATACAGTCCAGTATAAAACCTTATCAGGAAGAGATTGAAGAGACTCACAAAAATTATATTCAGGAACCCGATGAAGATAAAAAAGAAACAATCGGAGATAAACTGGATGACCAGAAAAAGAAACTGAAAGATCATATCCAGAATACTCTGGATAACTACCTACCTGAAGTATACGCAATTGTAAAAGATACATGTAGAAGACTTGTGGGACATAAATACAGAGTCAGGGATTCCGAAGAAACCTGGCACATGGTTCCATTTGACGTACAAATAATTGGTGGAATTGCTCTTCATCAGGGTTTCATAGCAGAAATGGCAACAGGTGAAGGTAAAACTCTGGTGGCAACATTTCCCCTTTTTCTGAATGCCCTTACAGGCAGAGGTGTTCACCTTATTACGGTGAATGATTACCTTGCTCAGCGTGACTCGGAATGGATGAAACCGATATTTGAGTTTCATGGAATCAATGTAGGCTGCATTGTTAACGGAATGCGCGTTGATGTAAAACAGGAAGCATATAATTGTGACATCACTTATGGCACAAACAGTGAATTCGGTTTTGACTACCTCAGAGACAATATGGCTCGGTCAAAAGAAGAGCTTGTTCAAAGAGACCTTTTTTTCTGTATAATTGATGAGGTTGACAGTGTGCTTATTGATGAAGCCAGAACTCCACTTATTATCAGTGGACCTGTGGCTGAAAGTAAAAACTTCTATCCTGAACTCAAACCATATATATCAAAACTCGTCAACGCTCAGAATATGATGGCAAACAGATTTGTCTCAGATGCAAAGAAGCTGATTGACTCCGGTGACTGGGATCCGATGGAAGTTGGAGAAATCCTCCTGAAAGTAAAACGTGCTGCACCCAAAAATAAACAGCTGATGAAACTGACTAAAGACAGTGATGTTAAAAAATCAATTCAGGATGTTGAAGGCTACTATCTCAGAGATAAAAAGATGCACGTCCTGGATGAAGAACTGTTTTATGTAATAGATGAACATGCTCATTCTGCAGATTTATGTGAAAAAGGTCAGAATGAACTGCACAGATATGACCAGAATCTTTTTGTTGTTGAGCAACTTGATGATATGCTTGAAGAAGTTGACAGACAGGAAAATCTCCCTGATCAGGATAAAGCTGAGTTGAAAGAAGAAGCTACTCAGAGATTCCTCGATAAAAGCGAAAAACTGCATAATATATCTCAGTTATTGAGAAGTTATTCGCTCTTCGAAAAAGACGTTGATTATGTTGTTCAGGACAACAAGGTAATGATTGTTGATGAGTTTACCGGAAGACTTATGCCAGGTAGACGTTTCAGTGAAGGACTCCATCAAGCTCTGGAAGCGAAAGAGGGAGTTAAAATTGAAGGTGCGACTCAAACTCTGGCTACCATCACATATCAGAATCTGTTCAGAATGTATGATAAACTTGCAGGAATGACCGGTACAGCTATTACCGAAGAAGCTGAGTTTGTTGAGATATATAATCTTCCATGTATGCTTATACCTACAAATCTGCCAATTACCAGAATAGATTACAATGATGTTATTCTAATGACTAAGCTGGAAAAATACAAAGCAATTATTGAAGAAATAGAATACTGGCACGAAAGAAAGAAACCTGTTCTGGTCGGAACAGTATCTGTTGATGTTTCTGAAACATTAAGCAGGCTTTTATCCAGAAAAAATATAAAACATAACGTACTTAATGCAAAGCAGCATGAAAAAGAAGCAGATGTTGTTAAGAATGCCGGACAGCCGGGAGCTGTAACTATTGCCACTAATATGGCAGGTCGTGGTACAGATATTAAACTTGGTGAAACCGTGATAACTCAGAACAAGAAAGATTATCTGAAAGCAACCGACAAGATCAGTGAGGAATTTCCATTTGGACAACCTATTGACGGTCTGCATGTTATTGGTACGGAAAGACACGAATCCCGTCGTATTGACAGACAGTTAAGAGGTCGTGCAGGTAGACAGGGAGACCCGGGTACATCCAGATTTTATCTGTCACTTGAAGACGATCTTATGAGACTTTTCGGTTCAGAAAAGATTGCTCCTATGCTGAAAAAGTTTGGTTTTCAGGAAGGTGAGAAAATAACCCACACCTGGATGACAAGCACTGTTGAAAAAGCTCAGAAAAGAGTTGAAGGTCACAACTTCAATATACGTAAGCAACTGATAAAATACGATGAAGTAATGAACCAGCAACGCGAAGTTATTTATAATTTCCGTAGAAATGTTCTTAAAGGTTACGACCTGAAGAATATCATTTTGGAAATGATACGAGACACAATTGATAATATCGCAATGTCTCTCACTGCAAAAACCACCTATGAAGAAGAATGGGATATTACCAAGCTTTACCAGTGGATTAATCACAACCTTAATCTGACAATGGACCCTCTATCTACTGATGGTCTTTCTCATGAAGGGCTATCGGATAAAATGCAGGAGTTCCTGATTACAGAATATGATAAACGGGAAGAACAACTGACAAGCGAAATCATGCGTAAAATAGAGCATAGATCCCTTCTTGATGTAGTTGACAGCGAATGGAGAGACCACCTGCATGAAATGGATCTTCTTAAAGATGGCATAGGCATGAGAGCTTACGCCAACAAAGATCCGCTAATTGAGTTCAAAAAAGAAAGTTTTAAACTGTTCGAGACATTGATTGCAAGAATATATGAAAATGTTACTAAAAAAGTATATACTACTTATATTGTATCATCTCGAGAACAGCTTGAATCTCTTCTTAAAGGTGTTTCAACATCTCATGCGAACATAACAGCATATTCAACAAGACCGTTGGATCAACCTGCTCAGGAAACTCATACTAATCAGCAGTCTGATCCACCACCAAAGGTTGCTCCAAGAAGAGTCGATCAGAAAGTGGGTCGGAACGATCCTTGTCCATGCGGTTCAGGCAAAAAATTCAAGAAATGCTGTGGAGCAGTGAGTAGTCAGGATTAAGAGGATTTATGAATCAAGTAAAAAAGACAAAATATGATTCGAAAATAGATGGATCGAAAACCGGCAGTGATGAAACTCTGGTTGAAAATTTCGGAGAGGAAACCGAACCTGCGATCAGCAGATTGTTAAAAGAAATTTTCAAAGAAGAAAGCAAAAACAGTTATCACCGTATTGCAGCAACAGATGAAAAAGTTTTTTTGAGTCGTGAAGCATTCGGATATCTGCTTGAACTTGTTCACAAGCAATCAATAGATGAATATCTTTTTGAGAAAATTGTGAGTCTATCTATGAGTATATATCAGATAATGAATAAAGAAGTAACAAAAAATGTAGTTCAGAAAATTACTAACGTTATGTTTTTCACTAACCCTGATGCAGTAACGGTTAAAGAAATAATCGACTGGGTAATGGATTCTGATACTGCAAGTGAAAAACCAATAATAAATTAAAAACAGGTACATTATGGGAAAAAGTTTAATAATCGTCGAGTCTCCGGCAAAAGCAAAAACAATCAGTAAATTTTTAAACAATAAATTTGTTGTCAAAGCGTCAGCAGGTCATATCAGAGATCTGCCTAAGAAAACAATCGGTGTTGATATTGAAAATGGTTTCAAAGTAAAATACGTAACAGATCGATCAAAATCCAAGATAATCAAAGAACTCAAGGCAAAAGCTAAAGAAGCAGATGCAATCTACCTTGCGTCTGACCATGATCGTGAAGGAGAGGCCATTGCCTGGCATATACTTCAGGTTCTTAAGGCAGAAGCTAAGGGTAAGGAAGTATATAGAATCGTATTCAACGAGATTACGAAAAAAGCTATCCAGAAAGCAATGGATGTCCCCGGCGACATAGATATGGATAAAGTCGATGCCCAGCAGGCAAGAAGAATTCTTGACAGGCTTGTGGGATATTCAATAAGTCCTGTTCTCTGGAAAGTTATTACTTCCAGCCTCAGTGCAGGTAGAGTTCAATCTGTAGCACTCAGACTTATATGTGAAAGAGAAGATTCAATAAAGGCCTTTGTTCCTGTAGAATTCTGGTCAGTAGAAGCTCTTTTTTCCAAAGATAAACTGAAACCATTCAAAGCAAGTCTGGCAACCTGGAAAGGTAAAGCAGTAAGTAAAAATATTGGTTCTGAAAAAGATGCTCTTGAGATTTTTAATACAATAAACAAGCAACAGTTCGATCTCAGCAATATCGAGAAAAAACAGAGAAAAATCCATCCCGGTCCTGCCTATATTACAAGTACATTGCAGCAGGATGCTTCAAGAGTATTGAATTTTCCACCAAAGAAAACCATGATGCTTGCTCAGCAGCTTTACGAAGGTATTCAGGTGAATAATGAACATGTCGGTCTTATTTCCTATATGAGAACAGACTCAGTAAGAATCTCCAATGAGGCAATATCAAGCTGTCGGGAACTGATTTCTAAAACTCTTGGAAATGCTAATCTAAGCAGTAAACCACGTGTCTTCAGTAATAAAAGCAAAGCACAGGATGCTCACGAAGCTATCCGACCTACTGACTGCAAAAGACTTCCCGCAGACGTAAAAGACTTTCTCGATAACGATCAGTACAGACTCTATAATCTGATCTGGCAAAAATTTGTTGCAACTCAGATGGCTCCAATTATTGTTGATTCCCTTCAGCTTTCCATTAACGGTGGAGAAGCAGTGTTCAAAACCAGCGGATCAACAATAGCTTCACCGGGATTCCTTAAAGTGTATCCTCACTACAACGTTTCCATGGGCGAAGAAATTGATGCAGGCTATGAAGAAGGTAATCCTCTCAATACAGATAAAATGGAACCTCAACAGCACTTCACAAAACCACCTGCACGTTTTACAGAGGCTTCTCTGATTAAAGAGCTGGAATCAAAAGGTATTGGAAGACCATCAACTTACGCTGCAATACTCAATACGATTATCCAGAGAACTTACGTAGAGCTTATCTCAAAACGACTTGCTCCCACTAACCTTGGTGATACCGTAAATAAATTCCTTGTAAACAATTTTGATTCCTTCTTCAATAGCGAATTTACAGCAGAAATGGAATCCGGGCTTGATGAAATTGAATATGGTAAATTCAACTGGCAGGAGTTGATCGGAAAATACTACTCAGCAATCAAAGATCTTATTGATAAAGTTGATATCAAGAAAGCAAAAGAAAAACTTATTCAGGAAACTGATATTGAGTGTGATAAATGTCACTCTAAAATGGTGATTAAATGGGGACGTAAGGGTGAGTTTCTGGCATGTCCCAACTACCCTGAGTGTTCCAACATCAAGAATTTCATTAGAGACGAAGACGGAACAATCAAGATTAAGGAAGAACCGAAACTTGATGAAAACTGCCCAGAATGCGGTAATCCACTACTGATTAAAAACGGTAGATTCGGTAAGTTCATTGCCTGTTCAAACTATCCTAAATGCAAGTTTACCAAACCATTTACAACAGGTATAAAATGCCCTGAATGTAAAGAGGGTGATATTCTGGAAAAGAAAAGCAAGAAACAAAAAACATTTTTCTCATGCTCCAGATATCCTGAATGTAAATTTTCAACCTGGAATAAACCTGTAAACATGTCTTGTCCGGAATGTAATCATCCTTACGTTGAAGAAGTAACCAAAAACGGTAAAACATTAAAAGTTTGCCCAAGCTGTAAACAGGAAATTCATTAATGCATATAGCTAACTCGTTTGCGAATGCGCTTCAGAGTATCTGGTCACATAAAATGCGATCATTTCTCACAGTTCTTGGTATACTTATTGGTGTTGCAGCTGTCGTAAGTATGTTTGCGACCGTTAGCGGTATACAGAATAAAATTGCTGCAAATATGGAAAAAATGGGATTGAACAATACTATTGTAATCACTAGAAACGAGCAGAACCAGAATTTCCATCGTAGAGGAAGACAACGATTTATGACAATAAATCGAGAAAACAAGCCTATAACTATAGATGATTACAATTATATAAGAAGCAAAGTTGATGCAAAGAATATTTTTGCAATCATCGAAACATGGGAAGTGAGTGTATCGCAAAACATGCAGAAATGGCATAGGATTCGTGCTACGAGTAATGATTTTTTCAGCAATAAATCTTACAATATTGGAAAAGGAAGACTTTTCAACAGTTTCGAAGAGAAAAATGGTGAAAATGTTTGCATATTAGGTCCATCCTTTTCAACAGCAACAACAAAAGCAGATGATTTTCTAGGCAAAATGGTTAGTATCGGTAGATTTAGACTTAGGGTAATTGGAATTCTGGCTTCCGAGAACATTGAAATGGGAATGTTCGGAGGTAATCAGTGGGAGAGACAGTATGATCTGGAAGGAGTCTATATACCAGTTGAAACAGGTGCTAAGTACATATCTAATAATAGAGAGGTTCAAAGCATTCATGTTCAGGCTCATGATGAAAAACAATACATGAACCTGAAAACAAAACTATACCAATTAATGCTTGCTAAACATAACATGACTCACGACTTTGCGTTTCAGGATATTGGAGAGGATGAGCTTAAAAACACTCAAGAACTCAAAGACATGATAATGAAGTGGCAGATCACTTTAATTTCGATTGCTTCAATTTCATTATTTGTCGGAGGTATAGGACTATTCAGTACTCTTCTGATTTCAATAAATGAAAAAATGCTTGAAATCGGAATAAGAAAAAGTTGTGGAGCAAATGAGAAAGATATTTTCGGGTACTTCATTGCTGAATCGGTAACCTTATCAATTCTGGGAGCAATAACAGGTATACTCCTGGCACTTATTATACTTCATAAGTTTTCAAAGAAAGCAAGTATCGATTTTTCAATACCATCCGATGGAGTCATGTTAGGACTGGGATTTTCTTTGGCTGTTGGTATTCTCTTCGGACTATACCCTGCCTGGAAAGCCGCAAAAATTGATCCGATTAAGGCAATATTCTATTTTGAGTAAATGAAAAAGATAGTCTCTAAGTATCAGGAAAAAGTTCTGGAAAATGAAAATGATAACACTGCTTATCAGGTTTTGCGATATGCCTGTGCTGGATTTCTGGCAGTTGTTATTGATTTCATTCTTCTTTTTGTATTAACTGAGTTCCTGCATATGCACTACTGGTTCTCAGCAGGATTATCATATATAGCAAGTACATTAATGAACTATTTTGTCACAACCCGACTTGTTTTTGCAAAGCAGAATCATACGAGGGAAGCAACCATGTTTCAGATTTTCGTGGTTATCGGCATGATAGGTCTGGGGCTCAATCAAGTTCTCATGTACACTCTGACAGAGTTTGTTAATCTTAACGTTCTGATAACCTTAAGTTCAGCTATTGGACTGAATATCAGGAAATACATCTGGGCAAAGGTTATTGCAGGAAGCACAGTCTTCTTCTGGAATTTCTTTGCTAAACGCCAAGCAGTTCATAAGAAAATAGTGTAGAAGTTTGTTGGGAGTTCATCGACTGTGTCGATGTAAAGAGCTTTGACACAGTTAAAGCAATCCGAAGTACTGTAAATCAAACCTTTAAAGTTTTATATAGAAAAGGAAATCTTCCAATTCTGTACTAATACTATAAACTCGAAATCAATGATAGCTTCTGATAAAATCAGTTATAGGAGTTCATCGACTGTGTCGATGTCTGGGTTTTACACAACATATTTGTTAAGGAATTCAATCATGAATAAAATTAGAAGATATAAGCACAATCCTCCCCATTTGTTTGTTCCTGATTCAAAGTATTTTATCACTGCCTCAACCTTAGGAAAATTCAAGTACTTGAAAACAGATGCAGCAAAAGAAGCTGCTTTGAAATATCTTATAGAATCATTTGAGCACTTTGGTTGGGAACTAGAGGATTGGGTAATCCTTGATAATCATATTCATCTAATGGCTGATGCTCCAAAGAATGCTAAAACTCTCAGAAATGTATTGAATAATTTCCATAAGTTTACAGCAAACTGGCTTTCTCGAAATTGTATTGTTAAACAAAGAGAAAAATATTTTCATAATTACTGGGATAAATGTATATCTTATCAAAAATCTTATTATGCAAGAGTAAATTACATTTGGCACAATCCGGTAAAGCACGGTTATGTTACAACACCTGATAATTGGAAGTTTGGCAGTTACTTTTATAGATTAGAAGATCAAGGTAATGATATAGAAGAAGTAAAAGAATTGTACCCAATAGATAAACTCGAAATCAATGATAGCTTCTGATTAAATCAATTATAGGAGTTCATCGACTATGTCGATGTAAAGAGCTTTGACTCAGTCAAAGCAGTCCAAATTCATACAAATCTCTCTTTATATCTCGTATTTTTAGTTGTTTTCGCAGTTAGTTTCCTTATTCCTCATATTATCAACTTTTTCTACACCATTCAAGACACCAAGAATCTCAGCAGCTATGGAAACAGCAATCTCTGTTGTTGTTCTATTGGCTATGTTAAGACCTATAGGGGCAAACAGATTTTTCAGCAGCTCACTGTTCGGAAACCTTTCTTTCAATGGTTTTAGAGTAGCAGCAACCTTATGTTTTGATCCAATCATACCGCAATACTTCAGTTCTACTCCTTTTTCGAGCAGAGCTTCCAGAATCACACTGTCACTCTTATGGGCATGAGTAAAAATTACAACTGAATCCTCTTCAGCAAACTTGAATGTTTTGATAAACTCTGTATAATCTACAGTATAAAACTCATCTCCCCGGGGAATTTGCTCCTTATTGGCAAAGCCGTCTCTGTCATCAACAATAACTGTCTGGTAGTTCATCAGGTTAAGCACAGGAACCAAGCTCCTGCATAAGTGCCCCGCTCCAAACAGAATAATCCGTGTCTCAGCTTTAATGTACTCAAGAAAAATCCTGATCTCTCCCCCGCATATCATTCCAGGACTGGTTTCTTCCTCAGTAAGCTTGTAATTGAGCAACTGGTTTTCTCTTGTATCGAACATCTCTGCAGCTTTATTCTGCACTTGACGCTCAACATTGCCCCCCCCAACTGTTCCCCAGCTTTCTCCGTCTCTTGTGATGATCATTTTGAATCCGGTTCTTCCGGGAGTGCTTTTAACTGCTTCAACAACAGTTGCCAGCACAAACGATATGTTTTGTCTGCTAAGTTCATTCATTTTATCTATTAAATTCATCAAACATTTCCTTCATATCTTTTTCTCAATATGCTGATCATCTTAGCCAGTCTGTGTTTGTAAGTATGTGCTTCCAGTATTTTCTTTCTGGACGCTTCGGTTACAGCTTCTCTGGATTCATCATTATTCAGATAAAATCTGACAAGCTCCGGTATTTCTTCAATATCATTGTAAAATACAACTTCACCTTTATCAAAGATCTCATCCAGCTGAGATTTATAATCAGAAATTATGAACTTTCCACAGGCAGGAACATCAAACACTCTCTGGTTCACAGCATTCTTCATCTGTCGCGAAGTCATATTAAAATTAATCTTCGTTACATTATAGTGTTCACACAAATTATCATAGTACATTATTTCGCGACCAATCCTGAAACGGTTATCAAGAATGTGATCCCAGTTAGGATCTCCATTCACCGCCGGATAGAACTCTGCCAGTTTCATAATACCGGAAAGCCTGTACATTTGAGTCGCTCGCCATAGAACCGCAGCTTCAAAATCTGCCTGCTGATCATCATACTCAAAATTAATTACAATGCCTTTCTTCCTGACGCTGTCAATAGCATGATCTACATACCTTGTATCCATACTCAGAAATTCAATGGCTACAATGTCAATTGCATTCAGCAAGTCCTGTCTGAAAATGAAACTCCTTGTGTTTTTATGAGTACTGTACACCATGCTGCTGCCAACAAAAGAAACATCATAACTGAATGGTTTGTTCATCGGATAGAATATATCCGGAGATGTTGCCAGCGGAAGATAATCCACATTCTCATATCCGTAGTCTTTCACGTCTTCAATGTAATCTCTGTCCCAGACGAATATATTGCAGTATTCCGAGATGTTACCCGTATAGTTAGAAAGAACCACAGTAGGACTGTCTACATACCAGGAGGCATAAGGTATCTCCATTTCGGAGAGCATCTCAGTCAGTCTCCCTTCTTTATCGAATCCCAGGTGATTAACAGTAAGAACAAAATCAGGTCTGAAATCTGCGATCATCTTCAGGAAGTTGCGTATGAATTCTCTGTAATCATAATTATCTCTGTCAATATGGATATACTGAACTCTGTGACCTAGTTGTTGAAGAGCTGTAACACATTCTTTTGTCAAAACATAAGCACTGTCTATATAAACGATTCTTAACTGTTCACTTGTAAACTTCCTGTATTTCCAGTCATCACTGAGTGAATACCTTTTCTGCTTTTTTACAAGTTTTTCCAAGTTACCGAAATACTCTGGATTTCCTCTTGTTGCAGGAGTGAAACTAACATAATCGTACTCATAATTAAAATTAATCCACTCCGGTAGTTCAAAATCTTCAAAACCAATCACAAACCAGACATCCGATAATTCGCTTAAATCAATATAATGTAGTGCAAGATTAAACACATGCTTATCCGGTTCAATAAGGATAATTTTCTTCTCAGGGAATCTGCCGACAACGTGTTTCAGGTGATATCCCAGCCCCATACCACCAAGAATTATGCAATCTCTATCTGATCTTATTTTATCTGCAAATCTTTTTGCTTCTTTATCCGGATAATACGAGCTGTGGATGGTTGTTTCAGTTCCATCAGATATCTTCACCAGACCCGGATTTTCTTCTTTACTTGGTTTTAAAATGTATTCACCTGAGAATCGACAAAAACCTTGTTTTATATCGAACTCATCTGGATGCTCAACAATCCATTTATGATTAATACTGAATCTGTTCATTCTTACCTCTGCATAAACTCATTGAGTGAGATAATAATTGTCAACAATGTTTTTATGATAATTCTAACTTATTTCCCGAGACATTTACATAATTGGAGAAGTCCTTTTCTCATGTTTCACAGGATATTCGATTTGATTCGATACTTTTTTGCATTAACTTCTTAAATTTACTAATATGCAAAGCTCTCGGAAAATAAAAAGAATACCAGTTCAAGACAAGATTTCTTGACATTGTTGAAACCAATATTATATATGTGGAAGCTTGAAATGATATTCTGAGATTCCGTACATTTTGTACAGAGGTTAAGAATCAATAATCTATTACATATTGTATGCATTAGATTTGACTAATGTACCGAATTCTCATTTTGAAAGGATAAATATGCTTTATTACGACGTACCTGATGCTTATGATATGTTCTATACCAAGGGTTTCAGGGATGAAACAAGATTGTTTTATCATAAATTATTTGGACATAAAAGAATTCGAGAAGCACTGGACTGTTCAGCGGGATCAGGGCAAATGACCATGCAGTTGTCTGAGCTGGGATACTCAGTAACAGCCTGCGATGTTAACCGTCACATGCTGAAGAAAGCCAAACAGAACTTTCTGGAAAGAAATTTGATTGCTGATTTTGTAAATTGTGATTTCAGGAATCTGAAGAAGTCGATTAAGAATGAGTTCGACCTTGTAATGTCAACCGGGAATTCTCTGGGTCATGTAAAAAACGAAGAAATTGAAACGGTGATCGAACAAATGGACTCTGTTCTTAAACCCGGAGGTACAATCTACATTGATTCCCGCAACTGGGACATTATTCAGAAAAGGAAACAAAGATTCTACCTGTTCAATCCTATTATAAGAGATAAAGGCAGAGTTAATCATGTTCAGGTCTGGGACTATGATAAAGACGGATCAATGATCTTTAATTTTCTGATCTTTGAAGAAATCGAAAACAGAATCGTCAGTAAAAGACAATTTTATGTTCAGTACTATCCGTTCTCATATACAAAGATAATCGAAAAACTGGAAAGTATGAACTATCAGCATATTCGTATCTGTAAACTTGGAAATATCGACGAAACCGACATAGAAAACATAGATTGGTATACTATTACCGCAGAAAAATCAATAGAAAATATATAATATTGGAGGAGCTATGAAAAACATATTATTTATAGCATTAATTATTGTAAGCATCATAGGATGTGCAAGCACTCCTGCACCAAAAGTACAGAGAGTAGCTGTTGATGAGCAAATCGATTATAGCGGAAGATGGAATGACACAGATATCCAGCTTGTTGCTCAAACACTTATCCGGGACGTAATGAATCGACCATGGTTAACTAATTTCAAAACTTCAGAAGGCAGAACTCCAAGAGTAATTATCGGTACTGTCAGAAACAAAAGTGATGAACACATTGAACTGAAACCATTAGTGAACAATCTTCAGACTGAGCTTATTAACAGTGGTATGATTGAATTTGTTGCCAGTAGTGAGCAGAGAGATGAAATAAGATCAGAAAGAATGGATCAACAGTCAAACTCATCCGAAGAAACAGCTAAAAGACTTGCTGCCGAAAACGCTGCAGATTTCATGCTTAAAGGTGATGTTACAACTGTAGAAGATAGAGGTGGAGCTCAAACGCTTAGATATTACAATGTTACACTACAGTTAATTAACCTCGAATCAAATACAATAGTATGGCAGAACAAAAAAGAGATTAAGAAAGTAGTTCAAAGGGATAAAAATAAATGGTAAAAGCCTGTAACAGTATCAAACTAATACTACTGATTGTCTTTTCTGTATTTTTGTTCAGTTGTGCCAATATGGCTACATCCAAACTTCAGTATGCAGGCACAGACCTCATGCTGCAGCGAAAAGATTATGCTACTGCAATACGCCAGATTGAAGCAGCTAAGGAAACAGGTTATACACAGAAAGAGAAAGTATTGTATTATCTTGATATTGGCATGCTGTACCATTTTAATAGAAATTACAGACTCAGTAATGAGTATCTTCAGAAGGCAGAAGACGCTATTGAAGAACTTTTCACAAGGAGTATCAGCCGAGAAGCAGCCTCATACCTGCTTAATGATAATGCTAAAGAGTATTCAGGCGAGGATTACGAAGATATCTATCTGAATATTTTCAAAGCCCTGAACTATCTGGCATTATCTGATTCTGCCGAAACCAGAAAAGAAAAAGTTCGTCTCTTCGATGATGCCTTTGTGGAAATCCGTAGAATAAACAATAAACTGAATGTACTGGAAGATAAGTACAAGAAACAAGCAAAAGTAATCAACCTTATGGGGAAAACCAAAACTCAGGTGCAGGCTGGAAAGAACAAGTTCCATAATGATATTCTAGGGCGTTACCTGAGTATGCTCATGTACAGAGCAACCGACAGGCTGGACGAAGCTGAAATTGATCTCAAAAAGATTGATCAGGCATGGCAGCTGCAGGCTCACCTGTACAATTTTCCTAAACCTGATTTCAGTAAAGCCCTTAAAGTTAAGAGTAAAGCAAAGCTCAACATTCTGGCATTTACCGGACGCTCTCCTGATAAAAGACAACATACTTTCTATGTTCATTCAGAGAAAAACAGATTCATCTTTGCTTCAACATCTGAATATCAGGAAGGTGGCAACATAAAACTGAATGGTATGGATGACATATACTGGGAAGGTGTTGAACCGGGAATGCATTTCAAACTGCCCGTGATAGAATTCAAAAAACTCGGATCGAACGTTGGCAGAATTGAAGTGATTGTTGATGGTAATAAACATAATCTGATGATGGTTGAAGATATGGAGAACATTGCACAGAAAACTTTTGCTGTGAAAGAACCTATTATTTTCTTCAAAACCCTGATAAGATCAATTACAAAAGGTATTGCATCCCATAAATTCAAACAGAATAACGCCAAATCAAATGATCTTGGAGGCGCTCTGCTTCGTCTGGCAACAGATGTAATGGTCGATGCAACAGAAAACGCTGATCTTAGAATCTCCAGGTTTTTCCCTGCGTTTGCTTATACTACGGAAATTATGGTAGATCCGGGGAAACATGATATTGCTGTTAAGTATTATCATAAGAATGGAGCTTTACTTATTACCGAGGAATATAAACAATTCGAAGTTTCGAGAAAAGGTCTTAACCTGATAGAAACTTTTTACATTCATTAGAGGATATTATGAAAAAAATAATAATAATTTTAATGTCAATTATGCTAACGGTCTGTGCATCAAACCCAAAAACACAGACTCCGTCAAAACCACGCTGGATGACCAATCCGGAAGCAGATTACCCCAATGCACTATATATGACAGCCATTGGAACCGGTGATACTCGCAGCCAGGCAGAAGATGCGGCAATGTCCAAAATGTCTCGTATTTTTGAAGCAAAAGTATCCAGTGATGAAACTTATATTGAAAAATATAATGAAATTGTCAGCCAGACTGAAGGCATCTCAGTAACTCAAACAGACATTACAACAAATGTGAAGATTCAGTCTCAGCAATCACTTATCAATGTTCAATTTGGTGAGTCATATACTGATAACAGCGGTAGAGTCAACATTATTGCTTACATTGACAGAATGAAGACTGCAAACATTTATGAAGGCAGAATTTCCGAAAACTCCGAAAAGATTATTGAGTATTCTGGCACGGCTAATTCAACACCGGATTTGTTTAAGAAGTATGCCCTGTATAATGCTGCTCATATTTTTGGTGTTAACAATCAGACTTTGATTGAACAACTTGGTGTTATCTCTTCAACAATGAAAGATTTTGTTGATCCTGAGTACAATCTTGCAGATATTCTTGATAAAAAAAACAGCACGGCAAGATCTCTTGTTTTTGCAGTAAATGTTAAAAATGATAACAGCAATCAGATTAAAAACATGATTACTAATGCTCTTGGCAAATATGGTTTTCAGGTAAAAAACAATGGTAAACTTAAAGTTGAAGCTGATGTTAATGTTGAAAACAGTGATCTCGGTAAAGGTGATAAGTATTTTGTGCGTTATAACCTTTTAATAAGAATGCTTAATGAACAGGGAAAATCTGTTGTTACAATGGATGAAAAAGGTAGAGAAGCTCATATTACTAAGAACGAAGCAGTAGAAAGAGCTTATAGAGAAATGGCAAAGAAGATCAAAAAAGGATTCATGAAAGAATTTGATGATTTTCTGAACAGCTATCTATTCTAAAAACTATCCTCAGTCGTATTTTTAGATTACAAGATTCAGGTGATAAGCCTGAATCTTTTTTTCTATACAAAATGCTTGTTCTCAGTGTAAAATTATTTTGCCTCAATCAATATTTTATCTAAATTATAACTAATTGTAATTTAATAATCTTAAAGGAGGTAGGCAAAATTGAATATAGGTAGAATTTTTATCATTTTTTTGATTATTCAGCTTAAATTAACTTCCTCCAGCTATACTGAATCCAATTCGGAATTATTGATGAATATGACTCTGGAAGAACTGATGAATGTTGAAATCGATTCCGGTACATTAACAGGTATTGAGCAGAACAGATATCCTGGTACTATAACTGTAATTACATCAGAACAAATATACAATACTCCAGCCAGAAACATATATGATCTGATTGAAACTTATGTTCCAGGGGCAACTTATGTTTCACATTACCAGGGACTTCGTCTTGGAATCAGAGGTAGTCTTAGTGATCAAAATTACTCATACCAACTTCTGCTTAATGGTAAAGATATAAACATGAATTCATTTTACGGTGCTATGTTCGAATTGCACGATAAAGAACTTGGATTCATAGACAGAATTGAGATAATCAGCGGTAGCGGATCTGCTACGTATGGTCCTGGGGCTACAGCCGGAATGATTAATATAATTACTAAATCTCCCGATAATAAATCCAGGAATCTGGGTTACTTAAATATACCGAGATATCATTCAGAAGGTAAATCATTTTCTGTTGAAGATAATTCCACTACAATAAAGTACTACATTTTTGGAAGCATGAATGAATCCAAAGGACTTGATGATACTAAGTATTACTATGTTGACAGAGCATACAATTTTAATGAGAACAAACCTTGGGGATGGGGCTTCATGGGTTCAGACTGGGGAAATTTCGAGAGAGGAACTCCTGCACCGAACTTCCTTTCTGATTATCAAGGAAAACCGGAAGTTAAGTTTCACCTGAACGCAGAGTTCAGTGATAACATATCACTATCCACCCATTACTCCACCTATAACCATACTTTAATGACTCAGCAGACTTATTCTTCAGATGGTCCCGCTTTCAACGGACAACACGGCAAATTATTTCTCGGATCATTGCAATGGAAGAAGAAAATGTGGAATGACCTTAAATTCAAGAGTAGTTTGAATTTCAAGTCAATTAGTTACAGAAGTGTCAACATGTGGCAACGTGACGGTCTGGCTGAAGATCATATTGCACAATTAAGTAATTCATTCTCTGAAAATGCTCTAACATATTCAATGCAATTTAACTATAATCATTCTGAAAATGCCAAATTCGCTTTAGGCAGTGAGTTTATGTATCAGTTTTACAGACCTGAATGGGGAGAAGATGATGAATCATTCATACTAAGTCTGCAAGCTCCTATAAGATTTGCTGTTCTGAATGAAAACTCCAAATTCCGTCAGTTCTATGGAGACAGTTTCACAACAGTAATTAGTGATGATATTGACTGTAATCAATATTCTTTTTTTGGAGAAGCAAATATCACTTTTACAGATTATTTCCAATCTCTTTTCTCATTCAGAGCAGATAAAAATGAATATTCTGATTTTGCAATTTCACCAAGGATTGCTTTTATTGGAGACATAACTGAAAACAACACCCTGGAGCTGATTTTTGACAGATCAGTCAGACTCCCACTGCTTACAGAGATGTATGCCCAAAACTATCTCGGTGCTGATGATGCAAAACCAGAAATAAGAACAGGTTCAGAGATTGTACATATTCTTAACTGGAGTAAAAATCTGAACATGAAATCTTCCCTGTATTATTACAGTATTGATCAGATCAGCTGGATAAATGATTCCGTGTATACAGATGTAATAGGTACATTTGATCTTCTTGGATTTGAGACAAGCATTAATTACAGCAAGGACAAGTTGTCAATGAATGCTAACTATTCCTTTATCAATCAAATAAACTGGGATCAGAAATTGAATACTGATGCCTGGATTGTTGATTCTACAGGCACAACTTATATGATAGATGGCAGTGGAGAAAACAGAATCAACAATCTTCCTGCTCAGACTCTGAAGACTACAGTTAATTATGACATTTCAGACAATTTGCGTTTTCATATGAATGGTCAGTTGATGTGGAATTTTCAGCAATCTGAGATGCTTGATAAATTTAACTCAGCTCATAATAAACTGAATGATCCTGTGCTAAAACAGACAATGAAAGAAATTGAAGAGGATCTTGAAGAGCATGGATATGGTAAACCCTCTTTTACAAGCAATTTTGCATTCATCTGGTCTTTACCAAACAGCAAATCTGATCTGAAAATAAAACTTTTTTCTCAAAACCTTATTTCTTATAATCATATTAGATATGTCATTCAATTCTGGGAAACAGGTGATGTTAAACAGTTTCCAAGACAATGTGGATTTATCGAAGAACCTATGACTATTGGGCTTAAACTGGAGTATAAATTTTAAATGAAACCAATTAAAATCTTAATGCTTCTGGCAATCCAACTCATGATTCTTAATCTGGTTTCTGTAGAAATTAACGAGCTTAAATCTGCATATATTGAGAAGTTCACACGATTCATTGAATGGCCGGATAATCAACTTGATGATGAATTTACAATAGGATATATCCTGAATGATGAATTTGCCGATAATCTGATTGATTTTTTCTCAAGCAATCAGATCAAGAATAAGAAGGTTGCATTCAAGCAGATTAAATCTTTAGGCGATACAATAGGATGTGACATCATATATCTTCCGGAATGCAAATGCAATCTTGCTGACAATGTAATACGAAAGTGTAGAAGTAACCAGATTCTGCTGATATCACACTCAGATTTTTATAATCATGATGTTCATTTAAATTTCTTTATAGAAAATAACCGACTTAAATTTGAGTCTAACCCCAAAGCCTTCAGAGAGTCCGGACTGAAAGTAAGCTACCATTTACTGAGACTTTCTCGAATTGTAAGAAATAATTGATATGAAAAGTTTTAAACAACTTCCAATAAAGAAGAAACTCACAGTAATAATTTCAGGTGTAAATATATTTATTCTTCTGTTAGTACTAACTATTTACTCATTAGAAAGAATAAACTCGTTGAAACAAGATTTGGAGAACACAGCTCATGCACAAGCTAAATTGATTGGAGAGTACTGCATTTCACCAATAGTTTTTGATGACATTGACGGATTGAAAGAAATTGTCAGTAAATCAGAAACAGTGGACTATATAAATACAGTTTCGATATATGACAGATCGGGTAAACTATTACTGTATCATTCTAACAAAAAAGATGTGCAAGATTCAACTAAGAGTTTCTGGCACTTTCTGAGTTTAAACAGAAATATGAACATTGTTGAAAATATAAATCATCAAGAAGCTCTACTGGGCTATATTAACCTTGAAGTAAATACTGATAGACTTAAACAAGACGTATTGCGACGATTTTTATTTTTTATAGTAATATTGTTTCTATTGTATCTTCTTGTGTTATTTTTAGCCCAAATCACTCAGAAAGTGATCTCTGAACCTATCCTTAATCTTGTAGATGCAGTTGTAACAGTTACTGAAAATAAAGACTACTCAATCAGGCTGGAAAAAACACAGGATGATGAGATTGGGACACTGTACACAAGCTTCAATAATCTGTTTGAGCATATAGATATGCAGATATCGGAGAAAAACAAAATGCTGGATCAAGTGAAGATACAGTATGATCGCTTTCTGTCAATTCTGGATTCATTCCCTCAATACATATATATTGTCGATCCTGCCACATACGATATTCTATTTGCCAATTACTCACTTGATAAAACCTTTGCCACAAGTTTAGTAGGAAAAAAATGTTATAATGTCCTTCAAGGATTACCTGCACCATGTGGTTTTTGCAGTATTCCTAAACTGAAAGAAGAGAATCAAGTTATAGAATGGGATCATTACAATCCTGTTTTAAGAAAAACATTTCATCTCACGGATAAACTTATCAGGTGGCCAAATGGAAAATTGGTCAAATTGGAGTTTGCTCAAGATGTATCCCAGCAGAAAGAATTTGAGAAAATTATTAAGAATAATGAAAAACGATTCTATCAGATTATATCTCAGAATCCGGATGCTATACTGATACTTAACGAATCAAAGATTATTTCTTTTGCCAACAATGCCGCTGAGAAACTGTTTTCACGCCCGGCTATAGATATGATAGGTGATACTCTTGATTTTCAGGTTAATGTGAACGAGGTTCAGCAGAAGACAATTATCCGTTCCTATGATGAAGAAGCTATTGTTGAAATCAGAGCATCGAGTATTGAATATGAGGACAAGCCTGCATACCTTATCTTACTGAGGGATATATCATCCAAAGTCAAGGATGAAGCTCGAAAAAACAGTCTTGAAAAGCAACTACTGCAATCCCAGAAAATGGAATCTTTCGGAGCTCTTGCCGGAGGTATTGCACATGACTTTAACAATATTCTTACTGTGATAAACGGTTATTGTGAAATGTCTATGTCATTGGTTTCAGAAAATGATCAGCTTTTTGAAAACCTGGCAGAGATTGCAGTTGCAGGATCTAAAGCTTCTTCATTAACCAGACAGTTACTTGCCTTCAGTCGTAAACAGGTTATGGATCCCAAGCTTATCAATGTGAAAAAGCTTGTTGAGAATCTGCATAAAATGCTGAATAGACTAATTGGAGAGGATTATAAACTGGAAATAGATATCAATGATGATACCGGGCTGATAAAAGCAGATCCGGGGCAGATTGAGCAAGCAATAATGAATCTCGTGATAAATGCAAGGGATGCATCCACAATTGCCGGAAGCACAATAAAAATCCGCGGGAAAAGCATCTTTCTCACTCAACCGGAATTACATGGCAGTAAAACAGCTGAGCCAGGATTGTATGTCGTATTGTCAGTAGAAGATACCGGAATAGGCATGACTGCTGAGACTATTGATAGAATTTTCGAACCATTTTTTACAACCAAAAAAGCGGGTTCCGGTACAGGGCTGGGACTTTCAGTCGTTTTTGGAATTGTAAAACAACATGAAGGCTGGCTGAATGTTTACAGTGAACCGGATAAGGGTACAATTTTTCATATATATCTGCCTGCCGTTGTTGACAGTGTTATAGATGACGCCATATCACATGAGAACTTCAGTACATACTCGGGTAACAATGAAAAAATATTATTTGTGGAAGATGAAAAAAATGTCAGGAAAGTAGGTGTAAGCATCCTGACTAACTTCGGTTATTCAGTAATTCAGACTGAAAACTCGACAGAAGCTGAAAAATTATTCATGGATAACAAGGAATCTCTGGATTTGATTATAAGTGATGTCGTTTTACCAGATGACAGTGGTGTAGAGCTTGTGAAGCGCATAAGAAAAATAAATCCTGCAATAAAAATTTTGTTGAATAGCGGATATACAGCCAGTAAAATCAATATTGATGAAATAAATAAACATGGTTTCAGATTTATTCAAAAACCTTATCAGGTAATTGAGTTACTGAAAATTGTACGAGAGCTTCTTGACGAAGAATAAACAGGAGAGTATATGGACAAACAGAAACATTTTAAAGCATGCCCTTTATGTGGTAAAATATGGGAACGCAGAGCTGATTTACTGAATGATCCGGAAGTATTAATTGTTGGTTATCAAATGCATTTCAAAACTTTGAAGAAAGGAATACTGCTTTTTAACCATAGCTGCAAAGGTACATTTGGTATGAAAGCTGAAATTTTTCAGGACTTATATCCTGAAAAAGAATACAAAAGGAACTTCTTTGGAACAAGTGAGTGCAAGCAGTTATGTTCGAATGAATCTGATCTGTCCAGATGCCCAAACGACTGTGAATGCTCATGGGTAAGAGAAATTATTCAGGTAATAAAAAACTGGCAACCAGAAGAAATGAGTTGAGTTTATGCTTGAAGAGTTTAACATTCAGAAAAATTATGCTGCCAATGCAGCTTTCGCAGAATGCTCCGAATGCTCAAAGATCTGGAAATCCAAAAAAGATTTTTTAAAAGATACTGACATTACTATTGCAGGCTATATTGCAAATTTTACAGACTATTGTAAAGGAACATTCCTCTTTGCTCATAACTGCAAAGGCTTTATAAATTTACCTGTAGAAAAATTTCTGGACATTTACAGAGAATATTTAAATAATCAAACGAATAAAGAAACAACTGAATGTCCGGGTTATTGCGATGAACACCACACTCTCTCCCACTGCATATCAAATTGTAATACTATCATGATTAAAGAAATCATTCAAAATTTTGTGTATTTTAATGAGAAACTGAAATAATCAGTTATTCTATGCATATTAGCAGTATCACTTATAAAAGTACTCTGCTTAAAATTCAATAATGAATCCTCCAAATATAGTCCTTGAAAACATGTATTTCTTCTTGATGATACCTGTTTCACCTTTATACTTATATAGATAAATGTTTTTGCGATCAAAGACATTATCCATTTCAAAGTATGTACTGAAATTGAATCTGCCTGAAAACCACATATTCTTAATGTGAATATCCAGTCTTTGATAGTCGGGATATCTCTCTGTATTAAAATCAAAGTTTTCCGGTACATCCCATTCCTTGTTTACACTATCATATACTTTCTTAGTGTAAGGTCTTCCACTGGAATATTTGAACTTTGCCGAGATTTCTGTTTCATCTCCGGGAATAATACCTGTCCACCAAAGATATTTCATCCATTTTCTATTATTATTGAACCATTCATGCTCCATAGAGACAATTTTATATCCAAGTATACACGTTAGAGAATGTCTTATATCAAAATCCCAATCATATTCAATATCTTCATCAGGATATCTCTGATCCACGGCTTTTGCTTCTGATAAGGAATAGCTCAGTGTTCCCCAATAATTTTTCTTAACTTTCTTATGAACAAACAGCTCTACACCTCTGGCATATCCTTCACCCTCATTCAGAAAGAAATAATCATGATCCTTGAGTTCGGTAGTAGTATCTGAGTGCCTGATTGGAACATTATCGTACTTCTTATAGTATGCTTCACATGATAGTTTAAGATCTTCCATCAATGTTCTGCTTACTCCGGCTATTATCTGATCAGTATATTTGGCTTTCAAATCTTTATTGGTTTCATAACCAATGGGATCTTCTTCTGATGATGTAGCAGTGAAATAGTAGTATCCGGGAAATTGATAATGTCTCCCATAGCCCAAGGAAAATTGTGTCATATCACTGTAGAGCCATTTTATACCAATTCTTGGAGCAAACACAGTTTCTCCGGTGTATTCAAAATAATCTGCCCTCAATCCACAATTCAGTTCAAAAGACTTAACAGCTTTCTCCCATTGCAGATAACCTGAAAGCTTCTTTGAGGTCACTTCTGCTTTCATGATATTATCATCACCATAATTGTTATACAATGTATCATCAATAACAACTTGATCATCCTCCATATGATATACATAACTTGTTTCCGGACGCATAAACTTCTCAGAACTTACATCTTCAAAACTCAAAGTAGAGCCAATTTCCCAATCTCCAATCTTTGTGTCAGGGACATATAGTGAATACCTGGCTTTATAAAACTTCTCTTTGTTATGCATTGCAGATTCTTTTTCAAAAACAAAGTTCTCGTTATCTCTGCTGTTTATTTCATCTTTCCAGTCCACATCTATTGTAGTTTCCTTCCAGTGCTGATCACTGTAAGAGATAATAAAATTCTGCAATCCCCAGTCTGAGGACTTCTTGAGTGTAGCACCAAATATATATCTGCCGCATCTTACATAGTCCTCATCATCAGGTTGGTCTCCTTCTTCCAGTTCATCTCTGTCTTCTACATCATCCTGTTCATCATCTGCCCACAATTGATGCAGTGTAAGAGTGTATCGAGGTGCAATATTAATAATCTGTTTACCAAAAAATGACTGATATTCAGGGACAGATGTCAATCCTACGCTCTTACTAATCAGACTGAGAAAACTCCTGTGATACGAAAGGAAAAATGAACCTTTATCTCCGGGAACAGGCCCTTCAGACATAACCCCATATCCTGCATTTCCCATATCCAGTTTTGTCTGATATTCATGCCTGTTTCCGTTTCTTGTCTTTACAGACATTACAGAGGAAGCCTTGTCTCCATATTTGGCTGGAAAGGCTCCTGCATAAAAATCAATTTCTTTAATATATTCCGGGACGATCATGCTGATTGGACCACCACCTTTGTTTGTCTCACCAAAATGGTTAGGATTCATAATCTCAAGATTATCCAGAACAAAAAGATTTTCTCCGGCTGCCCCACCTCTTGTTATGATCTCATTGCTCTGATCTGTAACAGTCAGTACAGATGGCAAAGCCTGAACAACTCTCTGTGCATCATAAGATCCTGATGGTTGTGATCTTATTTCTTCTATCTCAATTGTCTTGGAACTCACAGGTGCAGATTTTACTTCGCGAAAATATTCTTCCTTGGAACTGACATTAATCGTCTGAAAAGCTATAGGTTGAATTTCCATCTCAATGTTTATCACAAATGTATAATCAGACTTAACAACTATATTTGGTTTTACCCTTGTTTTATAACCCATTCTTTTAAAAGTAATCTTGTGGGAACCTATTGGAATATCCCTTATAATGTATGTGCCTTCTTTTTCCGTAACTGCAACTTTCTCATCATCAAGAAAAACAATTACTCCGGGTAATGGTTTGTTACTTTTAGCATCCTTGACCTTACCTGTTAATGTTCCCGTACTCCTCGCTGAAACCCCACTCCAGAGAATAGCTAACAACACAACAAATGTAAACCTCAATGTCATTTTTACTCCATTTTGAATTTGTTTTAAGCGCTAATTCATTTTTCAAAATAATATTCAAGCCAAGTATTTTACTCTATGTAATTTAAACCTTTTTATTGAAATATTCTCATTATACAGCATAAAAAAAACCAGCATTTCTGCTGGTTAAAAGTATGGTTAGCCCGAGAGGATTCGAACCCCTGAATGGCAGGACCAAAACCTGCTGCCTTACCGCTTGGCTACGGGCTAATATATAATATATAATTTATTATTTACAAAATTTTATGGCGGAGAGGGTGGGATTCGAACCCACGGAGAGCTTTTGACCCTCATACGCTTAGCAGGCGTACGCCTTAAGCCGACTCGGCCACCTCTCCCTATAAAATGGCGGAGGATGAGGGACTCGAACCCCCAAGGGCAAAGCCCGGCGGTTTTCAAGACCGCTGTCTTACCAATTAGAACTAATCCTCCGATTTATAAACAATATCACAATTTCACTCTATGGTCCGCGTAATAAAATAACTTGATTGCGCTTACAGTTGTGTAAAAAAAAGATACTACGTTTTTATGTCAAACAATTTTATCATTTTTTTTGCAATTAAAATGTACTCAATAACCAATCAACAGATAACTAATTTCCAGAAATTAATGTTAAATAGAAACTTAGTTATTCTCCATCAGTCTAATCAAGCAAAATCTTTCTCAGAAAACTTCTCCACTTGAAAAACGAATATATCTGTAGAATCTTCCTTATAAGCATCGGCATGCAAACCTGCTTTCTGCTGACAGAGCACTTTCAAAAAAGTATCAAGATCCCAGTTAGTCTCAGTAGCAACCTGAGGAAGAAATACACCTCCCCTATATCCGTTCTGCACTACGACACCATCAATCCCCAACCTGACATCTTTATAATCTTTGATCTTCTTCATTGGAGTAAGAACAGAAATTTCAATTGATATATCAGCAAGTTCAGATATTGTTACCGGAGAAAATCTAGTATCATGAAAAGCTGCGGATACTGCCATATCAATAACTGCACTCTTAAGTGTTGTTCGTGCTTCCAACTGCCCAATACACCCTCTTAATTGATCATTCTTTGTCAGAGTCACAAAAACAGCACGTTGTTCATTAAAAATATCTCCGGAAAAATCAGCATTAGATTTAGAACCTGTCCTCAGATAGTTTTCAATTGTTGATCGAGCAAGTTTCAGTAAATCTTTTTTTATATCAGAGTTCATCATTATAACCTCATTGTACTTTAGTGATTAAATTGTATTCAATAAGTAAAAACAGTCAAATCATTTCGATTCAGAAAAAAATCACACCATAAAGGAAGTATTTTCCATTAATGACAATTTTTGTTGTTGAAAAGCCCATATTTACGGAAAAATCTGTGGCACTGCAATTGCATGTAATTTAATGAATAATATTCTGTAAAAAAGTTGAGAAAACATTAAAGATTTCAACAAAATTAACGATATTGAAATGAGGAGTTATACATGTCCGGAGAAATAAATTTTTCTGGTTTGGCTACTGGTATAGACTTTAACTCACTGGTAGATCAGTTAGTTGAAGCCGAGATGTATCAGGCAAAAAAACTTGAAACATGGAAAGCAGAATGGCAGTCTAAGACTGACAAACTGAATGAACTTAATACAAAGTTTCTTTCAGCATATAATGCAATGGACATTTTATCGTCTGAAACCGGATTTATTACCAGACAATCCTCTATCGGAAATTCAACCATTGCCGATATAGCAGTGGACAGTACTGCAACTCCCGGTTCATACCGGTTCACTGTAGCTGAAAATACTCAACACATCGTTGAAAGCAGAGGTTTAGACAGCGGTTCTGATATTGCATTGAACGATGTAACTGAATTCTTTACAATAAGCATTGCAGATCCTGAATCAGGCACAGTACACGAAACCCTTACTATTGACGGTACCGGAGGAAAGACTCTTGATGATATTGCCGGAGAAATTAATGCCGGTATGAGCGAAGCAAGTGCGGAAGTAATTTCCGACAACTCCACAAGCAACTCTGCCAGACTCAAAATTGTTTCTGAAAATGCAGGAACAGAATATACTATCAATATCACCCAGACTAATACAAGTTTGTTCGATGAAGGTATTGATGATGTGGAAGCTATAGATGCAAAAGGTGGTGACACATTTACATCTAACAGCGGAGCCGGCAATTACACAGGACATGTTAATAAAAGATTCATTTTTGAAGTAACAAACGGTGGTACAGTCGGATCTGATACTGTTGCACTAAAATGGACGGATTCCGTTGAAAACAAATCAGGCACAATAACTGTCAATGCCGGAGGTACATTCGATGTTGCTCAGGGAGTTCAGGTTACTTTTGCAGATGGTCAGAACTTTACTAAAAGAGCAACTTATGCTATAGACGCATTTAACCCTGATATCCAACATGCACAGGATTCGGGACTGGCACAGGCCGAGAAAGAGGTTCACAGCGGCTTTTCTGATGCAGATACGACTGCAATAACAACCACAGATGCCACTTTCAGCTTTTCTTATGGCGGTGTAAGCGTCCCGGCAATCAGTGTCGAAGCAGGCTCAACACTGCAGGATTTAGTTGATCTGATAAATGATGATCCGGATAATCCCGGAGTACGAGCAACAATTATTAATGATGGAACAGGTACAGCAAACTCCTACCACATGGTTTTGACCGGAGAAAATACAGGAGCTGCAAACAAGATTGAAGATATTGATTACTCAAGTTTCAGTGCAGGAGTCTTCAAAAACGGAAGTTTTGATGAAACTCAATCAGCTACAAATTCAATGATCAAACTGGATTCATATCCATCCAATGAGGAATGGCTTCAGAACTCTACAAACCTGATTGATGAAGTAATTGACGGTGCATCAATTACGATTAAGTCGGCAGGCACAACAGATATTACAATATCAAACGATGTTGAAGCAATGAAATCAAAGATTATGGATTTTGTTGATGCTTATAACGATACTATGTCATACATAAAAGAGCTGACAGAAGTTGTAACAAACGATGATGGCGAAGCAGAAACTGACGAATCAGGCGAGTTGGTTGGTAACTATGGAGTATATTCCGTTGAGAGTGACATGAAGCTTTTTATTGCTTCAAGAGCTGAAGGATTCCAGGATGGTCTTGATGAATTTATTCTTCTTCCACAGATAGGAATATCAACCGGAGACGACAGTCAGCTTGAAGTTGATGAAGAAGCTTTAATGGATGCATTGAATAACAGTCCTGAAGCAGTAGTATCTCTTTTCAGTGACGAAAATGTAGGTGTTGTATCCGGTGCAAATGTTGCTTATGCAGGTGGAACCAGTTCAACGAATCCTGGATATTACCATTATAAGGTCAATGTTGATGCCAGTGGAGAAGCCACATCTGCGACCTACTGGGAAGATGGTGATACAGAAGCTGATGGTTGGACTATGAAAATTGATTCTTCAGGAAAATTTGCGACTGCAACTTCCGGCAGTGCAAAAGGTATGGCCCTGCAAATCACCGGAGGAGTAAGCACAACTCTGGAAGGAACAGTAAGAATCAGACAGGGTAAAGCAAAGGAATTTGAAGAGCTGAAAGAAAAAATTTCTAATTCAGAGTCAGGAACTCTTAAAGTTTTGACAAAAAACTACGAGAATATAATGGACAACATCGATGTTAAGATAGAACGTGAATTAAGAAGAGTCGATATGGTCGAAAAGAGAGAAAAAGCTAGATATGCCAGACTTGAAGTAACCATACAGAATTATAACTCTCAGATGGAAAGGCTTCAGTCAGAGCTGGCTAAATTGTCATAAAAGGTTTGGAGGTTCTATGGACAATAGGTTTAACACCTATAAGCAAGTAAACGTCAATACGATGAATCGTGGAAAGATTGTTGTAATGCTTTTTTCCGGAGCTATCACTTTCTTGAATAAAGCAAAAATTTATGCTGAAAAGAAAGATTTCTACAAAAAAGGTAAGTTCCTGAACAAAGCACAGAACATAATTGACGAGCTTAATTATTCTTTGGATATGGATAAAGGTAATGATATTGCAAAAAACTTGAGATCAATTTACATATTCCTTTCAAGATACCTTAATCAAGCAAACTCAAAGAATGATGTAGAAATGATAAACAAAGCAATTGGTATTCTCCAGAACCTCAAGGATGCTTTTGCAGAAATAGTTGAAAATCCGGATTACCAGGATGCTCGTAATGTCAGTAAAAGAGAAATGGCACAGCATTCAATAAGGAAATTCGGTTAATTTTCTTGACGTTTATATGGATATATCGTCATATAAACTTGGAGGTGAGAAATGGCAATAGATAAGATCATAAATTCTATTGGAACTAATTCCATTACTCAGAGTAAAGTACAGAAAACAAAAGACAAAAAGACTGAAGACAAGAATACTGATAAAGTATCATCAGGTTCAGAGTCTACAGATGAAGTTAATTTTTCATCTAAAGCAAAGAAACTTCAGGAAACAGAACAGATTCTGAGGTTTGCTCTCGAAAGACTTGAACAGTTTGATGAAGTAAGAAATGAAAAGCTTGAAGATGTTAAAAATAAAGTAGATTCAAACTATTATTTTAATGATCAGGTTTCTGATAAAGTATCAGAAAATATTTTTTCAGATCGAGTAATAAGAGAATCCATTGAAAAACAGATTCGAGTAAAAGAATATGTTAATAAGCTTAAAGAAGCAGATGCTGAAGAAGCTGACAATTCAGCCCTTCTAACTGCAATCAAAGACAGAGCTGAGTCAGGATTTTATAATGACAAAGAAATAATAGAAAAGACTGCAGATAAATTACTTGGTCTTTTTTCCTGAAAAAACTACTCTCACTCCCTTAAATAGTTACATTTTGTTTAATACTTATACTGGAATTATCACATGATAATTCCACGTCTGTCAGACTATCTCCCATATCCGTAAACCTTTATAATTATCAAATTATTTCTGTAAAGGAAACGAGATAGTAATGCCAATGAAACATATAAAATCACCTGATTTTATTATCCCGTCTTTACTTGTAAAAATCTTTGCAAAATTGTAAAAGTTGATGAAATTCTTGAATTCAGCCCGATTCAGTTTAACAATTCAGGATTTGAAAGACATTCTTTATGAAATCAGGAGTTTCACCGAGATCATAAAGTCAGAACTGAATGGATTTATTATTGAGCAAAGCTCTCAAATACTTAAAAAACCGATTTTTCTTGACTGAGTTATGACTATTTCTTAATTGGAGTTAACATTGTCTCAAGTAGTTAAAATAAAAAAAAATACAATTAAAATTAAATAAAGAGAGGTTGACATGATCAATTTATCAACTAATTATATGGGGCTTACATTACGTAATCCAATTATTGCAGGCTCCAGCGGACTTACAAATTCTGCTGAATCACTTAAAGAACTCGAAGCAAATGGTATTGGCGCAGTGGTTCTTAAATCGCTTTTTGAAGAACAGATTAAAATGGAAATCGACAAAAATATGAGTGAAAACCATTTCCATTCACATGCCGAAATGGATGATTATCTTGCATACTTTGAGAAAAAACATATAGTTGAAAATTATCTTAAACTTATCAAAGATGCAAAAGCTGAACTTACAATCCCTGTAATTGCCAGTGTAAACTGCATTTCAGATTCAGAATGGATTGATTTTGCCAAAGATATTGAAAATGCCGGTGCAGATGCTCTTGAACTGAATATCTTCAATATTCCGGGAGACCCCAATCTTGAAGACTCCGAAATAGAACAAACTTATTTCAATATAATCAAAAAAGTAAAAGCTGTTGTAAAAATCCCTGTTGCTGTTAAAATTGGTTATTATTTCACAAACATCGTACGATTTGCCAGAAAGCTCTCTAACAGCAATATCGATGCTCTTGTTCTCTTTAACAGATCTAATAATCCTGACATCAACCTGAGTACTCTTGAAATGACAACAGCATCTCCTTACACATCCAAAGAACAACTTGGAATGTCACTCAGATGGACAGGACTATGCAGCAAACATGTAAACTGTTCACTTGCTGCCACAACAGGTATCCACAATGGTGAAGCTGTTATAAAACAAATACTTTCCGGTGCAGACGCCGTTCAGATAGCTTCAGTACTTTACCTTAAATCTCCTGCCATTGTTAAAGAAATGCTCTCAGACATTGAAAACTGGATGAAAGAGAAAGATTATAAATCAATCGCTGAGTTCAAAGGAAAGGTTGCCGGAAAATCCGAAAACAATCAGTTCTTTGAAAGAGTTCAATTCATTAAATATTTTAGTAATCATCAATAATTGGAGATGTGATGTTCTTTACAGAAGTTTTAAAAAATTTACAGAAAACAGAAAAAAACCCGATTAGTAGAATGTATTTGAACGAGATTTCTATCAAATGGAGAAAGGTTGAAAAGGAAGCTAAAGATTATTGCGCTGCTGAAGATGCAAAAATTGATACTTTCTTAAATGTACTCAATGATTTCGCCACAGAACTACAGAATCCCAAGTACAAAGCAGATAAGCTGGCTAAAGGCGGTTTCAAAAGTAATTCCGAATTGTTCTCAGTTGCCTACATTGATGATTTGATTACAATACTCATGGAAAAATTCAGAAATAAATGCAATCCCGGTATCAGATGGGGATACCAAAAATTCACAACTGACCTAAAACTGTATGAACAGAATATGATTACAAGCACAAAGAATCCTACAATGAAGACCAAGGATTCCCCAAAATTCCTCATGCTCGCCCAGAGGCTTGATCTTCAATACAGACTTGCAGGTAAAAGAAACTTCTCAAAGAATAGCATTACACTGCCGCTTATTACAGTACATACTTTTAGAAATTTCAATGAAGAAAACTTTATCAGGGTAGATCATTACTCAAACAAAGCGAAGAAAACATTTGAAAAGGGAAAAGTATTTATCGTTACAGAAACTATTGAGCAGGGATTTTATCCTGATATCGAGAACTCATCAATTGATGGTATTTTTGTCCTCAGAAAACATGTGAAGAAAAGCAAAAATAACCATAACATAAGTATTGAAGTTATAAATATGATTGAAGCAAAATTCAAAGAATTTATAGAATTCAGGAAAACAGATCCTAAGGATATTATTAAAACAGGATATATTGACTAAGGAGAAACAATGAAAACGGATAAGATTATCAATATCAAACTATCAAATGAATTACCAACTAAAAAAGAGTTTAAAGAAGGTATCAGAAGAGCTCCGAACAGGGGGCTTAACCTTACTAAAAATGAAATAAAAACAGCACTTAAAAATGCTTTGCGATACATTCCCGAAGAATTGCATGAGACACTTGCGCCTGAATTTCTGGAAGAACTCAAGACCATGGGAAGAATCTATGGTTACAGATACAGACCGGAAGGAAACCTGAAAGGTAAACCTGAACATGAATACAAGGGAACAACTCAAGGTAGAGCCCTACAAGTCATGATCGACAATAATCTGGATTTTGACATCGCTCTTTATCCCTACGAACTGGTTACTTATGGAGAAACGGGACAAGTATGCCAGAACTGGATGCAGTATCAGCTCATCATGAAATATCTTCAGGTAATTACTGATGACCAGACACTCGTTGTCAGCTCAGGTCACCCTGTCGGTTTATTCCCATCACGCCCGGAAGCACCAAGAGTAATATCTACAAACGGTCTTATGGTTGGTAAATGGGATAACCCGGAAGACTTTAAAAGACTTACTGCTCTTGGCGTGACCAACTACGGTCAAATGACTGCAGGCGGTTGGATGTATATTGGACCACAGGGTATTGTTCATGGTACATATATTACCCTGCTTAATGCCGGTAGAAAATATCTCGGAATTCCTGCTGATAAAGATCTTAACGGTGTTTTCTTTATTTCTTCAGGTCTCGGAGGAATGTCCGGAGCTCAATCAAAAGCTGTTGAGATTGCCGGCGGTATTGGTGTAATTGCCGAAGTTGATTACAGCAGAATCCAGACTCGCTACGAGCAAGGCTGGGTCAGTAAAATATCCGATAATCTTGATGAGATTGCTAAATGGATGCAGGAAGCTAAAGATGAAGGAATCTCAACTTCTATAGCTTACCACGGTAATGTTGTTGATCTGCTTGAATACTTTGATAAAAACAATATTGAAGTGCCCCTTATCTCCGATCAAACTTCATGTCACGCCGTATACGAAGGTGGTTATACACCAGCAGGTATCAGCTTTGAAAAAGGACGTGAACTTATTGAAAATGATCCCGATAAATTTAACAAACTTGTAGATGAATCACTTATCCGACACTATAAAGTAATTAAAAACCTTACCGATAAAGGTGCTTATTTCTGGGATTATGGTAACAGCTTCATGGCTTCTGTATTCGATGCAGGCGAAAAAGCTATATCAAAAAACGGAAACGACACTACAGAAGGCTTTATCTGGCCATCATATGTAGAAGATATTATGGGACCTATTTGCTTTGACAGAGGTTACGGACCTTTCAGATGGGTATGCCTCAGTGGAGAAGAAAAAGACCTTCAGGCTACTGACAAAACTGCTATGGCTTGTATTGATCCCGAAAGATCATCTCTTGATCGTGATAATCATCACTGGATTGCTACTGCAGAAGAAAACAAGCTTGTTGTTGGAACAAAAGCAAGAATTCTTTATGCAGACGAAGAAGGTCGTATAAGAATTGCTCTTAAATTCAACGAAATGATAAGAAAAGGAATCATCGGACCTGTTATGCTTGGTAGAGATCACCATGATGTATCCGGTACAGACTCTCCATTCAGAGAAACAGCTAATATATATGATGGTTCAAATATCACTGCTGACATGTCTGTTCAATGCTTTGGTGGTAACATTGCCCGTGGAATGACCCTTGTAGTGCTTTCCAATGGTGGTGGCGTTGGTATTGGAAGATCCAGCAACGGTGGAAACGGTATTGTCCTTGATGGAACCAAAAGAATGGATGATGTAATCAAAAGTGCTCTTTCCTGGGATGTTATGGGTGGAGTTGCCAGAAGAAACTGGGCAAGAAACGAAAATGCCATAAAAACAACCAAAGACTGGAACGAGAAACACCAGGGAGAGGGATATATCACCATACCTAACCTTGTTAAAGACGAAATAATTGATAACCTTGTAAAATAACGGAGTAATAATGATAGTATTAAAAGATGCTGTTATACATACAGTTGCTAATGGAACTATTACCGGTTCTGTTGCTATAGAAGATAATAAAATTGTGATGGTAGGAGATTTTGAACTCCCAAAAGATGCTGAAGTCATAGATTGTACAGATAAACAGATAACACCCGGCTTCATTGATGCTCACTGCCATGTTGGTGTTTTCAATGAAGGTATGGGTGACATGGGTAACGATGGTAACGATGCTACCAGCCCAACCACTCCGCAAGTTAAAGCTGCCGACGGAATATATCCTGAAGATGAAGCTTTTAAAGATGCTGTAAGTAATGGCGTCACAACCTTGTGCATCGGCCCGGGAAGTGCTAACGTTATCGGTGGACAAATGTGTGTTGTCAAACCAATCAGCCACATTCTGGAAGAAATGCTCGTGAATGACTATGTTGGTCTTAAATGTGCCTTCGGTGAAAACCCTAAACGAGTATACGGAAGCAAGGGTACCATGCCGGAAACAAGAATGGGTGTTGCTGCTGTTCTCAGAAAAGCTCTTCAGGATGCAGATTCATACAGAATCAAAAGAGATTTTCAGCTTAGCAAACCACAAAAAGACGATGAGCCGAAAGAACCGTTCATCCCGGAATATGATAAAGAAATAATTGTAGAAGTTCTCGAAAACAAAAAGAAATTGAGAGCTCACGCACATAGAATGGATGATATTCAGACTGCTATCAGATTAGCAAAAGAATTCAATGTCGGTATTGTTATTGAACACTGTACTGAAGGATTCAAGATTGCCGATTACCTGGCAAAGAATAACATTCCTGTAATTATTGGACCTATCAATGGAACAAAACCAAAAGTTGAACTTAAAGATGCGACTCTTGAGTCTGCTAGAATCCTTGATGAAGCAGGTGTTAAATTCTCCATGATGACAGATGCTCCGGTTGAGAGAATCGGCTCTCTGTTCGATGATATCCGACTTGCAATAAGATACGGACTGAATCCTGAATCCGGGTTAAGAGCTGTAACGCTCAATCCCGCTGAAATCCTCGGAATGCAGGATGAACTCGGATCAATTGAAACAGGTAAAAGTGCTGATCTGAACATATTCAACGGAGATCCGTTCGATTTCAGATCTGTTGTAGAAACCGTCTACATCAATGGTAAAGTAGAATACAAAAGGTAGTTGCGTTATGAGTAAATTAATGGCAAGTGTCTCCGGTGTACGTGGCGTATACGGTGATACTCTTACTCCCGACATTGCAATGAAGTTTGCTGCTCATTTCGGAATCCTGCAGAATCGCGGTAAGATAATCGTTGGTAGAGACTCCCGTACAACAGGTGAAGCTATGCAGGCTGCAGTTGTTTCCGGACTACTCAGTGTCGGTTGTGATGTTGAACTGATCGGAATCGTTTCTACTCCTACAGTTCTTCTTGCTGTAGAAGAATCTGATGCTGACGGTGGAATATCTATTACAGCATCACATAATTCTCAGGAATGGAATGCTATGAAGTTTGTTGATGCAAACGGAATGTTCCTGTTCCCTGAAAAAGCTTCAAAGCTCATCAGCAGTATTCCGGAACCTGTAGAATACGCTGCATGGGACAAGATGGGTAAGCTCACAAGCAGAGATGATGCTATAGAAAATCACCTGCAAAAGATACTGGCTATCCCCTATCTTGATATTGAGAAAATCAAAGCAAAGAAATATAAAGCAGTTATAGACTCTGTTAACGGAGCCGGTGGACTTGTTTCCCCTGAGCTTCTTAGAAGACTTGGCTGTGAAGTTATAGAAATCAACTCCGAACCTAACGGACATTTTGCACACACACCGGAACCTCTGAATAAGAATCTTGGACAGCTCGAACAGGCTGTTAAAGAACACAAAGCAGATATAGGTTTCGCGACAGATCCAGATGTTGACCGTCTTTCGCTTGTTGATGAAAACGGTAATTGTGTTGGTGAAGAGTTCTCACTGCTTCTGGCTGAGAAATTCATTCTCGCTAAGAAAAAGGGTGATATTGTTACAAACCTGTCATCTTCCATGGCATCAGAAAGAATAGCTGCCAAGTTCGGTGCGGAAGTACACAGAACCAAGGTTGGAGAAATCAACGTTGGTAAAAAGATGATGGAGATAGAAGCTGCTGTTGGCGGTGAAGGAAACGGTGGTATAATCTGCCCGGAAGTACATTACACTAGAGATGCTCCGGCAGGTATAGCGTTAATCCTTGGGCTGCTTGCAGAAGAAAACAGACCTCTTTCCGAGATTGCTACTGAGATTCCACACTTCTACTTTGCAAAAGACAAGGTTAAGGTCGCTCCCGAGAAACTCGACGGTATTATGGAAAAGGCAGATACATTATATCCTGAGCTGAGAAAAGACAAAACAGACGGGATAAAGTATATTGCCGAGGATTACTGGATTCACATCAGGAAATCCGGTACGGAACCAATTATCCGGGTGTATGTTGAAAGCGTAAGCACAGAATACTCGAGAGAGCTGTGTGATAAGACAATTGAAATACTGACTAAGTAATATATTTAAGACTGCTCGCAAGGGCAGTCTTTTTTTGGGTGTAAAAATGCAAGCTACCTAAAGTTAATTGTTATTTATGTCGCAGGTTTTCCCGATTCTTCGGGACTCAACCAGCTTAAAATATTGATATATAATAAAATGATTGTTCCCTGAGAGGAGTCGAAAGGGATTATGTTTATGTGAGTCAAGCAACAAAAATTACCTTTTTACCCAGCCTGAGAACAGATTCTAAGGAAAAAACAGTGTTGTTACTATGACCTACATGCCTTTCATGGTTAAAAGAAACTTGACATACTTTGTTAGTACCCATAGAAATATGACATTGGTTCGGGTGAAGATACTTAGTATAGTAATCCGTTTATTGTAACAATATTTTTCGTGTAGTTTCGTGTCTTTCGTGGTTTAATTAAAAAAAACAGGTGTTTATGAGAAAAATAATTTTACTGGTAATTTTACTTTTATCCCTTTCAATTTCAGCATTTTGTGGAAACAATAAGTACAAATTTTATGACATAAATTCTGTTAAAATTGCAGAAAAGTTCCTGAAGTCAAAGGAATTTGATTTATCATTATTGAGAAACAAGTTCCAGGGATTTGTTGACAGAGACTGCTCTGACATAACCGATAAAGTAGCAAGAAACACTATTGTAGACACACTCTTTGTTCAGTTTGCAAGATTAACCGTGAATAAGAATATCTCACCTGCAAATCACACAATCAAGGTTGTTGCCATAATGACTGTAGACGATTTGAAAGTGTGGGCATTGCATTCTTACTTACGAGGTAATGACTTTGTTCACACCTTATTCATGAACAGGAAATATGTACGCAAATATGATTATCCCGAATTCTACACAGATATTAATCTCTTCAAATATAATAATGCTTCGGTTATCGTAACAAACGAAAATAGACCATCATCTTATGGAAAAATACATCTTTATAACGCTGATAGTATAAGACGTTTAACCGAAGAGCTGAATTATGATGGAATACTGATAGATATCAGTAACTCATTAATTGAGATAGAGAAGAATTCTAAAAAAAGCGTATACACCCTTGAAAACTACCAACTTATGCTTTTAGATTTTGTTACTGCTGATTCGTTATTGGTTGCAGGAAAATACGATGAAGCTTATGATCTTTACAAAGCATCAAGGGAAGAATCAGACTGTGAATCCTATGTTAAAATGATGAGCTGCTTATACAAAACAGGGCAGTATAAAAAACTATACGAGATGGCGTTACATTTTCTTGGTTTTAGTTGCTATGATGAGTACGTATCGAACAGGTTCTTAATTGCCAAAGCAATAAATGAGGGAACACTTCTCGCACCATTCGAGCTTAAAAAAACTAAAATAAGATATAAAGAGAAATCGTATCGAGGAGAGCTGCTCAGGAAGTATGAGGATTTCCCTGAGATTGTACGTTCAGTTCCCGGTGATACGATTACAGCACTAAACGACTTAACTTATGGATATACCCCTGTTAATCATAAAGGTGAGGAATGTCATTTATATTTTAAGAATAAACAAATATTCTTATACAACTCTTCAGAAGATATCCTGATCTCAACCTGGAACTCAGAATATCCAATAGAATGCATTGCATTTCATGACAGTTTACTGGCAATTGGCTACCAAGTAGAAAAAAGTAAAGCAATATTTAAACCCGAAATAAAAATCTGTAACATTAGCAATCAGGAAACTTTCACACTTATTGAGTTGCCACATGGCTATGAATACAATCGATCTGTATTCTATTCCAATGGTTATAGCTTGGCAGAAATTAGCTTTGATGACATAGAAAAAGACGGGATACAGGAACTCGCTGCAGTATTTTACAGTTTTAGTGCTGATGAAGGCTATAGGGAAACCCTGGGATTCTATATCAATCAGGAGAACGAATGGACTATTAAGGCAGATTATCCACAGTTTATTGATTATATTACCTATAACGAAGCAGACCTGAACGAGAACGGTGTGCCTTAGTACTATTGCGATGACCCGTTATTCTGGTTAAACGATGGTCCTTACACAACTTTGTTTGGTTATGAGTTCGATGGTAAAACGGCTAAAGAATTCATACCTCTGACAAATGGATATAGATATCAGTTTGTAAAGGACATCGATAATGATGGCAATGATGATGTTGTCCTTACTGACTGGAGATACTACTATAAACTTCAACCTCTGGATATGTCCCCGGAAGAATACACACAAAAAATGGCAGATTATTATTTCTATGACTCAATTATTGAGGAAATTCCAAAATAGTTATGCGCTTATTTTCATCTAACATCTCATGTATTAATCACTATCTCATAAGCTTAATAATTTATAACATTATGGTTGACAGCTTATGCAAAAATCATTTTAATGAACGTGTTTATAATAAATGATAACTCATTATTGGTGCTGACTATCGGTAAGTAACTAATGTTTTTTTGTAATCAATACATTCTGGAGATTTTTAATGAGAAAAATAAGTTTTGCTTTAATTCTTTTCCTGCCCCTGCTTCTCAACGGATACACCATTATCAATGGTAATGTTTCCGGTATGAACCTGACTAATCAGACATATTATGCAGAAGACGACATATATGTTAATGAAGGACATCAATTAACTGTTCAACAGGGAGCCGTAATTAAATTTGCCCATGGTTCCGGGCTTACTGTTAATGGTCATATTGACGTTAATGGATCATCTAATAACTATGCAATTTTCACATCAGTTGATGATAACACTGTGGGTGAAACCATTACGCAATCTGATAGTAATGCCAACCCGGGAGACTGGAAAGGAATTATGATCAATGGATATAGCAGTAGTGAGGGCATAGGCGAGTTTAACTATGCCAGAATCAGATATGGTGGACAGTCACAATACACAAATATACGTTTTTCTTACTGTCAGCAGGCGGAATTTCTCAATTCAATATCTGAACTCAGTTCAGGTTCCGGCTTAAAAGCAGATGATTGCGAGATTGACATAAATTTCAGTTCATTCAACAATAATAACGGATACGCTGTGGATCTTGATGATGTTACTATTAAGCCATACAACTCAAATGCAGCTTCCGGCAACTCCTTTAATGCAATAGCCATGAATGGAACAATATCCAGTGACATGACCTGGACTACAAACCTTATAACTACCTTCAACGACGATGTAGACCTCAACAGTGATGCTACTCTTACAATCCCGGCAGGAACGATATTCAAGTCTACTTCCGGAGGTAACCTCAATGTGAGAGGAACTTTGATTGCTAACGGTACAGTGGCAAATCCAATTGTTTTCACCAGCCTTAAGGATGATACTTACGGTAGTGACACCAATAATGATGGAAGTGCAACATCACCTGCCCCCGGTAACTGGGGATGCATAAACTTTTATGGATATTCTGATGATATTGGTTCCGGTACACTTAACAATTGTGTTTTCCGTTACGGAGGAGATTATAGCCTTCATTCTATGCTGTACTTCAATAACGCCGAAAGCAGCAGTGTAAATAATTGTATTGTTGAAAAAAGCAGTTATCACGGAATAAGTTCTCACCAAAGTGATGTGCAAGTTAACAATACTTCGTTTAACAATAATGGAGATTATCCTCTTGTAATAGAAAATGGAACAATCTATCCGTACTCAGGTCTCAGCTTCAGCAATAACGGTACGGATGCATTATTGATTCAAGGTACAATTGAAAGCGACATGACCTGGCCTTCAGATATTATAACAGATTTATCCGGGACTCTTACCGTTGCTGATGATATCACTCTTACTCTGACTGCAGGTGCAAAATTCAAATCACTTAGTAGTGGTAAGTTATGGGTAGACGGGACACTCAATGCCAATGGTACGGCATCAAACCCAATAGTGTTTACAAGTCGCTACGATGATACTATCGGTGGTGACACCAATAATGACAGCGATGCAACTTCACCTGCTCCGGGAAACTGGGGATGTCTGTCAGTAAATGGCAATGGAGATCTGAATGGTATCAGCAATCTTAATCATTGTATATTCCGTTATGGCGGAGACTATTCATCACAGGCAATGATTTATTATTACAGCTCAGGTGCCAGTACTATCAGCAACTGCACGATAGAAAACAGCAGTTATAGTGGTGTTTATACATATAGAAGTGATGTTCAGATAGATAACTGTACTTTCAACAACAATATTAATTATCCTGTTAAAGTAAATAGAGGAACAATATATGAGTATACCGGCAATGTTTTCAATAACAATGGTATAAATGCTCTTTCCATTGAGGGTACAATTACAAACAGTCTGACATGGCCATCAGATATTGTCACCTGTTTAACGAATAGGCTGACGATTAATGATGATGTAACTCTTACACTTACTGAAGGAACAATATTTAAAGCTCTCAGTGGGGCAAACATGGAAGTGTATGGAACTTTAACTTCTGTTGGGACTCAGAGTAATCCTATTGTTTTCACGAGTCTTTATGATGATACATACGGTGGAGATACAAACAGTGATGGCAATGCAACTTCACCATCACCGGGAGACTTGGGAACAATATGGTTTAACTCTTATGGAGACAATGATGGTGCAGGACAACTTGAAAATTGTATAGTCAGATATGGTGGAAGTTACAGCTATCAATCCATGATTTATTTTAGCGGAGGCAGTCAAAGTACAGTGGAAAACTGTCTGATTGAACACAGTAGTTACAGTGGAATAAAATCTAATGATTCTGATATCCAGATAAACAATAATGCTTTCTCCCATAATAATGGACATCCAGTTTTAATTGATGATGGCGTGATAAATGTCTATTCAGGAAACACATTCAATGATAATAGTATTAACGCTCTTGGAGTGAACGGAACCATTACAAATGACTTAATATGGCCATCTGATGTAGTTACAAATATCACAGGTAATTTTTATATAAATGATGATGTCGTTCTGACTTTAACAGAAGGTACAATATTCAAAATCAACAATGTCTCCAATTTTGAAGTAAATGGGACATTAACAGCCAATGGAACTCAGTCGAATCCTGTAGTATTTACCAGTATTAAAGATGATACTTACGGAGGAGACACCAATAGTGACGGTACTTCATCAATTCCTGCACCCGGGGACTGGCAATCAATCTTTTTCAATGGTAATGGAGATAATGAAGGAGCTGGCCAGTTCAGTAATTGTGTTATTCGTTATGGTGGAAGTTATAACGTCAGTTCAATGTTATATTTTACCAGCGGAAGCCAAAGTATAATAGAAAACAGCCGCATTGAATATAGTAATTACAGTGGAATTAGATCTTATGAGTCTGATGTCCAGATAAATAATAGCACTTTTACCGATAACGATATATATCCTATGTGGATTGATGGTGGAATTTTTTATGCTTATTCAGGTAATACATTCACTGGTAACGGGATAAATGCTCTTGGAGTAGAGGGTAATATTACAAGTGATTTGACCTGGCCATCTGATGTAGTTACAAATATCACAGGTAATTTTTATATAAATGATGATGCTGTTCTGACTTTAACTGAAGGAACTGTGTTTAAAATCAACAGTAGTGCCAATTTTGAAGTAAATGGGACATTAACAGCCAATGGAACTCAGTCGAATCCTGTAGTATTTACCAGTATTAAAGATGACAATTACGGAGGAGACACCAATAGTGACGGTACTTCATCAATTCCTGCTCCCGGAGACTGGCAATGTCTGTATTTCACCGGAGATGGAAACAATGATGGTGTCGGACAATTCAATAATTGTGTAATTCGCTATGGTGGATACTATAATTACAATGCAATGGTATACTTTGCAAATGATAGTCAAAGTACTGTAGAGAACAGCAGAATTGAGTACAGCAGCTACAGTGGAGTCAGATCTTATGGTTCAGATGTGCAGATAAACAATAATACTTTCGAAAACAACAATTTGTATCCTATTCTCATAGATGATGGAGTTTTTTACACATATACAGGTAACACATTAATTAATAATGGCATAGATGCTCTGGGAATCGAAGGTACAGTCAGTAATGACCTTACATGGACTTCCGATCTTGTCACTAATCTGACAGGAACCCTTTATGTAAATGATAATGTCACTCTGACCATCCCAAATGGTTCAATTTTTAAATCATCAGCAAATGGAGCTTTGGAAGTTTCAGGTTCACTTATTATGGCAGGAACAGAAACAGATTCTGTTGTTTTCACCTCAATTCATGATGATAACTATGGTGGAGACACAAAGCATGATGGCAATGCTGTCTCAGAAGACCAATGGGAATGGAAAGGAATAGCATTTTACTCAGGAAGTGATAATGTTGCTGCTATAGATATGAGCCATACGATCTTGAGATATGGAGGGTCATACACTGCTGCAGGTTCAGCCGAATTATACATTACAGCCGACGTTACCGGAAGCATTGACAACAGTGAAATTTCCTATAGTAACAGCAAAGGTATTAATTTCAACAATTCATCTATTACAGTAAGAAACTGCGCTGTTAAAAGCAATACAAGCTATGGTATTGAGATAAATGGTGGTGTCACCCCTGATCTGGGGCAAACACAATCTAACCCGGGACTCAATACATTAACTAACAACAATTCTGACGGATTTCAGATGAGAAACAACTCAGCAAATCAAGTCAATGCAGTTTTCAATAAGTGGGACTACAATACAGCCCAACTTATTGATGATCATATATTCGATAATGATGAGAATCAGAATTACGGGGAAGTCATATTCGATCCATGGTTTGAAGAAATTGTAGAAATCACATTTCTGACTGAAGACTCCCTTGATGCCGGAATTGTTTATTATGGAAGTTCAGATACTTTGGAGTGCAGATTCCGGAATACCGGTTCTGTAAATCTGAACATAACTGAGATCACTCTCACAGATTCGACAGACAGTGTTTTCGAGTTATTGAATTCATCCCCAATAATCTTGACTCCCGGTCAGACTGAAACAGTATTGGTAGTTGTTACTCCTGACGGGGAAAATGATTATCATGGTACTCTCAGGATAACAAACGATTCAACAAATCAGCCTGTTGCAGAAGTAAGTCTGAATGCATCTGGAGAATATGATACAATACCGGCTCCTCAGAACATCAGTTTTGTTCTCAACTCCGGTAATGCAGTAATTAACTGGGATGAAGTTACCAAAACTACACACAATTTAGATGTTGATATTGATTTTTATGTTATAAACTACAGTGAAACTCTTGAGGCTGATCCCGATTCCTATTATCATCTCACAATTGTCAGAGATACAACATTCACACATAATGGAGTTGCTGCTTTTGCTCCTCAGATGTTTTATCAGGTGATTGCAATTAGAGATTATGAAGGAATATACGATTATCTAAACAATATAGATTCTGAAAGCAGAGAAATGATTACCTGGGGGGAATTCAAGAGAAGATTATCCTCTCCGGCTGTCCCGGAAACAGCAGAATAATTACTTTTACAAGTGCTCAGGTACATCGTCTGGGCACTTTACTATTTCCCAATGACTTCCTGTATTCTGTCAGATATCCATTTCATCTCTCGAATCGGTTTGTAAAACAGATCTTTGCTGGTGATTCCAATCTTTTCAAAACGTTTCGGTAGATCATACAGAAGTGATCCGGTATGTATCAGGAATCTGAGGTTTTTTTGAATTTCACACGCTGTCTCAATAAACTGATTTCCATTCATTCCAGGTAACCTCATATCCACAATTGCAACATCAAATTTGTTCTCGTTAAGCAATAGAAGACCTTCTTCCGCCGTTGCAGACTCTTCAACAACAAAATTCTCATCTTCAAGAAAGGCTTTCAGATTCAGCCTGACCTGATCTTCATCATCAATAAGTAAAATCCTTGTTTCTTCCATAGTATCCTCGGTTAAGGTAAAAGACCTCTGCATAATTGGGATAGTTGACTTGATTTTAGAATTCATCAGCTACTACCTCAAAATGAGTTTCTCTTAAAAGATTTCCTGTTAAATTCATAAATCTCATCAATTCTTTCTAACCCAAGCTGCTTAATTTTGCTATCATACAAAACTATAGGTAAGTTATATCGGTAAAGAAATAGTAAATCTCGCACCATTCCCCGGCTTCGATTCAACTTCAAGTTTTCCGTTATGGTTATTCGTAACAATAAAGTAAGACACTGACAATCCAAGCCCTGTTCCTGAACCAACAGGTTTTGTCGTGTAGAATGGTTCGAAAATACGTTTCTGCATATTTTCAGACATCCCCTTTCCATTATCAATAATACTGATCTTTAAGTAGTTTTCTTCCCTGATGGTTCTTATTCTAATCTCAGGTTTATCATCATATTTTTTGTTAATCATTGCATGAGCAGCATTTTTCAGGAGATTCAGTATTACCTGTTCAATCTCAGTCTTACTTACATTCACATTTGGCAGAGCATCTCCCAGATCTTTAACGAGATTAATACTCTTGAAATCATACTGTTTTTTCAAATCATAATCATGCATTGCAAGGTAGATAGTATCATTAACTATCGAGTTAATGTCAAGATTCTCCTTACGTTCCGTCTTCATGCGACTGAAGTTAAGCATATTCTTAACAATTTCTGATGCCCTTCCTGAAGCATCTTGTATACTCTTTATAAAATCAAGAACCTGTCTCTCCTTCATATAATCTCTGAGTGATTGCAGATCAATATGATATCTTTCTGCTATATCTCGATTCTTATCGAAATCAGGAGAAAGCCTTCTAAGGGTGTTTTCTGCAGCCTGCATAATTATCCCCAGAGGATTGTTTATCTCGTGTGCCATTCCGGCAGCAAGCCCACCAACTGTCATCATCTTTTCAGATTGAATAATCATCTCTTCTATTCTCACCTGATCTGTTACATTATCCAGTTGAATAACCGCCTGATTCTCAAATTCTGACGGTAATGGATAGCAGGTTATATTGAAATACATCTTTTTATTATGAATATGGATTACCTGCTTGGATTTGGATTTAGGCGTCTTCTCTTTTATAGAGCTGAATACAAGATCAAGATAATCCTCAAGCCACGGGAATGTTACCAGGATATGCCTGCCAATAACATTCTGGTCTATCCCCAGTTCCAGAGCTTTATTATTAGCTTCGATTATTTTCCCATCCATATCTGCACCTATCAGAGCAGATGGCATGCTGTTCACAATATTATCGAGATAGGATTTTGTTCTTTCCAGCTCATCCTGTGCTTCTTTCTGAATTGTGATATCCTTTGAGAACAACAGAACATGCTCTTTTTTTCCGATATTGACACGCTTAAGAACATTCTCCAGACTTATTGATCTTCCATTATTCTTTTTGCCTTTCCAGATAAAGTACAATGGACTCTTCTCTTTTATACTGGCAAACAAATTCTTGTACTGGATAATTTTTATCTTTGAGTGCTCATGGCTGAGGTCAAGATAACTCAATCTCAAAGCTTCTTCATAAGTATAGCCAAACAGTTTCAGCATTGCCTTGTTCACATCTACAACTCTAAACTCATCCGGCTCAAAAATTGTTATAGCATCAGTAGAAGTGTTAAATATTTCTTTATAATTCTGTTCTGAAGTCTTCAATCTGTCAATATCTCTGCTTTTTTCAGATACATCTGTAACAATCTCAGTACAAGCAACAAATTCAAGTTTCTTATTAAATACAGGTGTTGCAGTAATATTCAAATAGAGATTCTTTCCATCTACATCTTCAATTGTTACTTCATTCTCCAATCTATTATGAGGAGGATCAAACACATTCCTGACCGATATCAGACACTTATGAACAGTACTCCTCAATATCCCGGTTCTCCTGCTGCTGAATTTAGATTTTGTCAGTAGATCCATAAGATTTGAGTAATAACGATTCGTGTACTTTATCCTTATTGAGTTTCGTTTGTTTCTAACCCAGATTTGTATTCCGATATGAGCTTGATCAATAACGGATTTTAAAAACTCATTATCTCTTTGAACATCTCTGAATCGCTCTCTTTCCTGTTTAAAGTTATTATCAAAACCTGTTAATAGCCTTTCGAGATCATAAAAGTGAAATTCAGGTGCATCATCAGATGAATCATTTTCAATCCCATCTACCCATTTTTCAATATTCCTGATATCACTTGATATCTTCCTTTTGAAGAAGCTGCCGACAATTATCGTGATTACAATCAGAACGGAAAACAAAACTAATAAGGTTCCGGTATGCCTGCTCATTACCTCAAGAAATGACACACCATTTTCATTGCTGTCATTCAGCATTATAATCTGACAGCAAAAATACATTTCCCATTCATCAATCCCAATTACATAATTAACAACCGTCTGTGTTTCAGAGCTTTCATATTCAATGTAATCACCACCTTTCAATGCAGCTCTTACGAGCTCACGAGAATAAATTTTGCCTTCTTTATCCTTAAGGATGATATTTCTCTTTCTATCATCAGATTCAATAAATATCTCTCCATTATAATTACCCGTGAATATCTGCATATGAGTGTTGTCTTCAAAAACATCAAGGTTTTCGAGAAACTCTTTCTTCAGCTTTCTCATCATCTCATATGGAAATAGATTCGCGCCAAGCAGAATATCAAGTGGTTTAAAATAGAACACATAAGCTGTTGTGCTACGAGTATGCTGTTCATCGCCACTGGTTCTAATCATGTTGTATTCAAGTAGAGTTTCATTCTGACTGTATATTGCCTGCACAAATGTTTCATGCAATGCTTTCATCTCTGCCTGATACTGCTTATTTGGAATTTCGGGAACTTTTGATTCAGGTACAATAAAATCCTTTTTCTGAAAATCATATATGAAATAGTAATCAGACATCTCATTACTCAGATCATTGATTATTGATGCCAGATGCTTTTTCAATGCAGAATGAGACTTATGCCTGTTTTTCTTGTATATTGAATTAACCAGAATATTAAGTTTTCTGGCTTCACGTCGGAGTCTGTGCTTACTCTCAATATCTTCTCTTTCTTGACCGGTTTTTATCAGACTAAGAATCGATAAAGCATGGTGTCTCAGATTATTACGATCTGAATTATGTTTAGCATACTTTAATTGTTCATTCAAACTGACAGCATTCTGCATACTTATATGAGCTATACTTAGATAGATAGCCGCTATAGCAAGTACTACAGATATTATTGCAGTCCAGTAGACGTATTCTGACAGTCTGAAATTTCCGGTGTTCTTTCTCATTTATCCATATCTTCGATTATTTATTAGATATCAATAATTATTCCCTTATCAGCATTCATTGAGATTACAGTATCATCGTTCAATCGAGAAAACGCATCCTGCACTCTTGACAATACAGGAATACCATACGCAAGACCCAATAATGACAATTCATGTTCATAAGCACTTGTTTCTATTATAATACCTGAAGCATACTTCAAAAATGGTGTATACTCCTTCTTGAACGTGTTCAGAACAACTATCTTATCATTGATATCCTTTGTAGATATATCCTTATAGCTCTTTACAAATACAATGGGGGCTTCCGATTTCCCCGGGTGAACTACTTTACCCTTGAGAGTTGCCTTACCAACAGTTTCAATCCTGATCATATTGGTTGTTCCGCGAGTACCAAGTGGAAGTCCTGCAACAACTACAACTAAATCTCCCTTTTTCAGCCAGTTCTTTTTCAGACAGACATCCATGGATAACTTTACAAGGTCCTCAAAATTTGTTGCCTGAGAGATCAGACAGGGATGAACTCCCCAGTTCAATGACAATTGATTAAACACTTTCTTATCTGCTGTAAAAGCATAAATTGGCAACCCACTCCTCAACTTGGAAAGCATTCTGGCAGTATAACCGGACATTGTGTGCACTACAAGAGCGGCTGCCTGACACTGATATGCTGTAGAAATAGCATTATAGGAAATAATTGTTGTTAAATTCGTTTTAGGAAAATCAATTTCACGTTGATAGAAAAATTTCCTGTAATCAAATGAGTTCTCCACTCTTTTGATTATATTCTGCATTGTCTCTACTGTCAAAACAGGATAGTTCCCAATTGCTGTCTCTCCTGAAAGCATTACTCCTGAAGTAAGATCATAACAGGCATTAGCAACATCTGATGCCTCGGCTCTGGTTGGAACCGGATTCTCAATCATGGATTCCAGCATCTGAGTGGCTGTTATAACAGGTTTACCGGACTGATAACATCTTTTGATTATAGCCTTCTGTCTTATCGGAACCTCTTCCAAAGGCAGCTCTACTCCCAGATCTCCCCTGGCAACCATAATACCATCAGATAGCTGCATAATACTCTCGAAATTATTTATAGCCTGCTTATTCTCAATCTTGGAAATCAGCTTAATACGTGAATTGATATCTGCATCAATAATAAGATTCTTTACATCCAGAATATCCTGTTTCTCCCTGACAAACGACATTGCAATGTAATCCAGATCATGTTTCACAGCAAAGCGTATGTCTTCCCGGTCTTTCTCTGAAAGGAATGGAAGCGGATAATCCAGAGACGGAATTGTCAAATGAGCCTTAGGTCTGAGATTTCCCTTATTCATAATTTTCACCAGAATAGAATCGTCGGTTGTCTCAGTTATTTCCCCGGATATAAAACCATCCATCAGCAGAACTGTATCACCTGTATTTACAAGCTTGCCTATATTGGGTAAATTAGTATAAAAAGATGTCTCTTTATCTGAAAACTTTACTGCAATATCTTCACCGGTGTACGAAGCAACATTAATGATTGTACCAGCCTTAAGGAAGACCGTTTCTTTCTGTCCGTAAATTCGTACTTCAGGACCTTTTGTATCCATCATTATTGCCAGAGGGATACCGAGTTTTTTCTGGATATCTCTGAGCAGTTCTATCATTTGTTCTGCATCTTCGTAAGTTGAATGTGAAAAATTGAGTCGGGCGACATTCATTCCCTTTTTTATCATATCTTCTATATTTTGTCTTGAAAGTCTGTTGCTGAGTGTGCAAACAATCTTTGTTTTCTGCATTTTTTCTCCTGATTTTTGTGCATACTTTCCATAATAAGTAGACATCAACAATATATTATGTTTTACGAAATATGTCACAATTATTTTACTTGATCCCTTAAATAACTTGACTCCTGTAAGTTTATGATGTATGAGCAAGAAAAGTCAATGTAAAAAAGAGGAAACATGCCGGATTATCAGAATATACTCCAGAGATCAGTGAATTACATCGAAAACAGATTGTTCACTCAGCCAACCGTAGAACAGGTTGCTGATTACTGCGGATTCTCACAATACCATTTCAGCAGAGTGTTCTCCATATTCACCGGAACAGGAATCAAAACTTACATGCGGGAACGCATCCTTTCCGAAGCTGCAAAAGAACTGCTGAATTCTGATATCACCGTAAAAGCACTGTCGGAAAAAACAGGATTCGGTAACCCGGAAACCTTTATCAGGGCATTCCGCAAATATTTCAGTATGACTCCTCAGGCTTTCAGAAAAAAAAATCAGCTGATAAAATACAAACAAAAAATGAACGTGCAGATCTGCCTCTATAACACAGGAGGAAAAAGAATGGATTACAAAATCAAAACAGTAAAAGAGATTACGTTAGTCGGACTTCAAAGAGAAATTATAACCAAGACTCAAGGAACTCAGATTAATGAAATGTGGAAAGACCTGAATGACAAAATTGCAGGAAACCAAAAACTTCAGATTGCAAAAGCGGTGGGACTGTGCTTCCATGATCCGAGATTTATGGATCAGGAACCGGGACCTGAAGACAAATGGCAGTATGTAACTGGAATAGAGATCGATCCGTCTGAGCCAACCCCGGCAGGACTGAACCGATACACTATTCCTGAACATCAATATGCAATTTTCACGCATAAAGGCAGCATGAAAACCGTACGTGACGCTTACGTCTTTATTTGTTGCGAATGGATAAAAAATGTCAATTACGAATTTGCTCCGAAGGACGAATTTACGATCTGGGAAAACGGAGTAGACCAGGTTCTCAACGATAAACCCGGCTTCGACATGTACATAGCCGTTAAGTAAATATCTATACCTTCACCCGGGGTCATCTTGCTCCGGGTGGGGGGGAAATGAGAACAATGTTTTTCTATTCTGAGACACAAGATGTTGTGTCTCTAAGACCTTTCATATCCACAGAGAGTTAACAGCTTTGTAGAGCCACAATATCTTGTGGCTCAAAAATCCTGCAGAACCAAACATTATATGATTCCGGCTGTTAACCACGTTTATTTTATTCCGGTTATTGTTTCTCACCCACAGGTTTCTATTCAGAGACACAAGATGTTGTGTCTCTACATCAAAACAGCTCATCTTCATTCCAATTTTCTGGATTGTCTATAATATATCTCGTTATGTTGTCAAAATCATTGTTATTGCGGACTATATGATCAAAATACCTGGGCTGCCATCTGAAAAGAGGATCAATTTTTCTTGCTTTCTTTGTTACACCAGATTTAAAACCCCTTATAATAGATGCCAAATTCCCTGATTGTGGACCAAATTTATTCATTGTTAATGAGTATGGGTGTAGAGCCACAATATCTTGTGACTCATTGATTCCAAAAATATGTCCTGGAGTTACATCATTATTATTCTCAAGTGCAATATTCTGTTTTTGAGATACAGAATATTGTGTTTCTACAGTAGTAGAATTATCTTCTATGACCTTATCTATTCTGACTAACCCGTGTATATGATTTGGCATTATTATATATTCACCTAATTTTACAAACGGAAAATGCTGTGGAATATCTTTCCAGAATTCATCAGCGATTTGTCCAATTTCTGATAAAACCATTTCACCTGATAGAATTCTTCCAAAGAAATGCTCTTTATTATGAGTACAAATTGTCACGAAATATACTGCATTCCAACTATAATCCCAACTATGCAATCTAGTGGTTGAGATTCGATATTTGTTTTTGAATTTTACCAATTACTCACTCCCAATACTATAATTCATAATTTTCTATTCAGAGACACAAGATATTGTGTCTCTACGATGTATGCATATCCGCATAGAGTTAACAGCTTTGTAGAGCTACAATATCTTGTGGCTCAAAAATCCTGCAAAACCAACACTATATGATTCCGGTTGTTAAACCAACGTTTATTTTATTCCGGTTATTGTTTCTCACCCACAGGTTTCTATTCAGAGACACAAGATGTTGTGTCTCTATGATACATGCATATTCACAGAGAGTTAACAGCTTTGTAGAGCCACAATATCTTGTGGCTCGAATATCCCACAGAACCAAACATTATATGATTCCGGTTGTTAATCCACGTTTATTTTATTCCGGTTATTGTTTCCTGATTTAATAATTTTCTATTCTGAGACACAAGATGTTGTGTCTATACGACCTTTCATATCCGCAGAAAATTAACCGTTTTGTTGATCCACAATATCTTGTGGCTCAAATGTCATGCAGAACCAAACATTATATGATTCCGGTTGTTAAACCACGTTTATTTTATTCCGCTTATTGTTTCCTGATTCAATAATTTTCTATTCAGAGACACAAGATGTTGTGTCTCTACGTTGCATGCATATTCACAGAGAGTTAACAGCTTTGTAGAGCCACAATATCTTGTGGCTCAAAAATCCTGCAAAACCAACATTATATGATTCCGGTTGTTAAACCAACGTTTATTTTATTCCGGTTATTGTTTCTCACACACAGGTTTCTATTCAGAGACACAAGATATTGTGTCTCTACGATGTATGCATAGCCGCAGAGAGTTAACAGCTTTGTAGAGCTACAATATCTTGTGGCTCAAAAATCCTGCAAAACCAACACTATATGATTCCGGTTGTTAAACCGCGTTTCTTTTATTCCGCTTATTGTTTCTCACCCACAGGTTTCTATTCAGAGACACAAGATATTGTGTCTCTACGATGTATGCATAGCCGCAGAGAGTTAACAGCTTTGTAGAGCCACAATATCTTGTGGCTCAAAAATCCTGCAAAACCAACACTATATGATTCCGGTTGTTAAACCAACGTTTATTTTATTCCGGTTATTGTTTCTCACCCACAGGTTTCTATTCAGAGACACAAGATGTTGTGTCTCTACGTTGCATGCATATCCACAGAGAGTTAACCGCTTTGTAGAGCCACAATATCTTGTGGCTCAAAAATCCTGCAAAACCAACATTATATGATTCCGGTTGTTAAACCGCGTTTCTTTTATTCCGCTTATTGTTTCTCACCCACAGGTTTCTATTCAGAGACACAAGATATTGTGTCTCTACGATGTATGCATAGCCGCAGAGAGTTAACAGCTTTGTAGAGCTACAATATCTTGTGGCTCAAAAATCCTGCAAAACCAACACTATATGATTCCGGTTGTTAAACCGCGTTTCTTTTATTCCGCTTATTGTTTCTCACCCACAGGTTTCTATTCAGAGACACAAGATGTTGTGTCTCTACGATGCATGCATATCCACAGAGATTTAACCAATTTGTAGAGCCACAATATCTTGTGGCTCAAATGTCATGCAGAACCAAACATTATATGATTCCGGTTGTTAAACCGCGTTTCTTTTATTCCGCTTATTGTTTCTCACCCACAGGTTTCTATTCAGAGACACAAGATGTTGTGTCTCTACGATGCATGCATATCCACAGAGATTTAACCAATTTGTAGAGCCACAATATCTTGTGGCTCAAATGTCATGCAGAACCAAACATTATATGATTCCGGCTGTTAACCCGTGTTTCTTTTATTCCGGTTATTGTTTCTCACCCACAGGTTTCTATTCAGAGACACAAGATGTTGTGTCTCTACGTTGCATGCATATCCACAGAGAGTTAACCGCTTTGTAGAGCCACAATATCTTGTGGCTCAAAAATCCTGCAAAACCAATACTATATGATTCCGCATGTTAACCACGTTAATTTTATTCCGTTTTTTGTTTCTTACCCACAGGTTTCTCTCCTGAGACACAAGATGTTGTGTCTCTACGTTGCATGCACCCACTTGCTAAAAAAACGATTATACATCAAACTCTAATGCTGGCAGATTATTAACAATATCTACAGTCTGGATGCTTACATTAATCACACTCAAAAGCAAATCCAGTATATAGCGAGGATTGCCTGTTTCCTCCGCCCAATCATTAGGATCATTCGTGATACCTGATTTTTTATCCGTTTTAATCTGGTAACGCTCCATTATCCATTCAATTGCAGATTTACCGTTAACCTGATACTCATAGGCTTTTTCGGGAATATTCTCCACAGTTAATAAACTATTGTAAATTATCTTATCCCTCTCACCCTTTTTAGGAAAACGCATTTTTGTTACATGGAAATTCACATGATCCTCTTTACCTGTATTAAGACGTACCTCATTCATTTGCTCTGTCTGTCCATCAACAATGATAAGCAAACCAGGAGCAGCAGGAACAGACTCATAATTAAGATGCAGATCTGCGAGTTTTTCTCCAGCCCGGCAGAATGCCCAGAAATCTTTAGGCCGCTCAACAAGAGGAATTCTCGGCAGCATCTTCTTAAGATCATTGGCAAATGCAGCTCTGTAGTCCCTACTGTGCAGAATTCCGTAAACATAGTAAAATATATTTTCCTTGGTCACTCTCTTACCATATAACTTTACTGCCTGCTTGAGAATAAAATCAGAAACACCATCCAGCCTCTTATACTTACTGTTTCCTCCAATATCAAACAAAGTATTTTGCATTTCGTTCTTCTCTTCAAAATAGTAGAGAGGGAAACATTGTGTATCTCCTACATAGTGCAAATCCATCATAATGTCAGATACTAAACAAGAAAATTCCTTCGCACTGCTCGAACTATGGATCGAAATAACAACATTTTTTTCTTTATAATCTTGGAAAACCTGTTCCATCTGCCCTCGTCTGTGAATCATTTTGTCACCCATATAAAGATTTTGTTTAACAAAAGGTCTGTAAATTGATTTAATTACTCTCTCAGGTTCATATTCTGCGAAATTACCTCTATCAACATTTGGCAATAAACTACTGGACCAGCTTATATATTCAGGATTGTTATCAACAAAGGTCTTTGCTTCGAGAGCAGGATTATAAGCCTTAGCCTTTTTGAATCGTTTTACTTCTTCATTGTAGTTTCTAACCATCTTCTCCATATTATTTCTTACAGATTTACTGGAAAAATTGTAAACCCAAACATCTCTACTTGTATTTACTCCCATGGAGTTAACAACAAAAAAAGATTTGCTATTAGTACTGAATTTCTTATCCGGAGCCATAGGCAGATAATTAGAAAAAACATCATTTCTCTGATTAAGCCAGTCTCCGTGCTTATTGGGTTTAAGTTTTCTCCATTTCATTTCTTCACTGGTAACAGATTTATATTTTCTAAGAAGACTTAGTTTTTCATTTCTGTTCAAATAATCACCTATATCGCAGTAGAAGATTTCAGCATTTTTATTTGATTTACTATTCTTTACCAATAGTGTAACGGAGACTTGTGTTCTTGAACCGGAACCAAAAATTTTACCACCCTCTTTTCTGGACATTTCTCCGCTTGTTCTTTGATTACCCCTTAGGTCAAAAACATAGATTGAAGAAAATTCTTTCTGCAGGCTTTTCCTGAAACCATCCATACCATTTGTTGTAATCCATGCCCCGTTTGAGACAAAACATATAATCCCATCTTTATCAAGTCTGTCTGCAGCCCAGCGAAAAGCCTTAATATATGCATCATACAATGCTTTAACTGATGTTGCCTTACTGTCTTTTGCATAAGTATCAGCAACTCTTCTATCAAGTTTCTTATAACTCAAATTCTGGGCATTATCATTAGCGGATTTCTGCCCAACAGAATAAGGTGGATTTCCGATTATTATTTTTATCGGTGTTTGCTTCTGGGCTTCCACTCTCTCGGAGTTCTTAGGGAACATCGTTGTCCTGCAGTCATCCTTTTCTTCATCCTCTCCCATCTGGAAAGTATCTGTCAGCACAATTCCGTCGAAAGGTTTATAGGCTGCATTCTCTTCCAGCAAATCATGGAAAGTATTCTCAATATTCACGGCGGCAATATAATATGCAAGTAGAACAATCTCATTAGCATGCAGTTCCTTGCTGTACTTCCGTTTTAAATCACCGGAATCAATCAGACCGCTTTGCAGTAAACGTGTTATAAATGTTCCGGTTCCCGTAAATGGATCCAGAATATGTACATACTCATCCGTAAGTCTTCTATCAAATTCTTTTCTCAGAATATTATCAACAGAATGAATTATAAAATCAACTACTTCTACCGGAGTATAGACAATTCCCAATTGCTCAACCATTTTAGGGAAAGCGGTCTTAAAGAATTTATCGTAAAGTTCAATGATAATTCTCTGTTTACCTTCGGCATTATCTATCCCTTCCGCTCTTTTCCTGACGGAATTATAAAATTTCTGCAATGTCTCGGATTCTCCCTCCAGAGTGTTTCCTTCAAGCATGTCCAGCATATTCTGCATTGACTGAGAAATAGCGTTGTTCTTTGCAAAGGAGTAGTTTTCGAAAAGAGATTCAAATATAGGTCGGGTTATAATATGCTGAGCAAGCATTTCTACAGTCTGTTTATGTGAAATTCCCGGATTAATGTTCTTCTGAAGTCCATTGAGGAAATCTGAAAATGTATCTTTATGTTCAGGGCAATTATCAATCAATGTGTTGATTCGTTCAATCTGATTCTCTGCAATAACCGCAACATCTTTCGCCCATTGCTCCCAGTAGAATCTATCTCCGACTTTCTCAACCATTTTAGCATAAACAACACCCTGAAGCTCCTCAAACTGCAGCATTAACTGTCTGCTTATCTCGATATTCTCATTATCGGAAACGTTTTCATTATCACTTGTAATACCGCCAACAAGAATCTGATCAGGTTTTTTCTTATTAAGCTCGATTTTGTTCACTGTAGCGTTAAATCTGTCATCGTGTGCTCTCAAAGCATTAAGAACAGTCCACACAACTTTGAATCTTTGATTGTCATTCAGTGCTTGAGAAGGAGGAATATTTGAAGGAATAACTACAGGAATAATAATATAACCATACTTTTTCCCGGGTGCTTTCCTCATCACCCTTCCCACAGATTGAACAACATCAACCTGTGAATTTCTAGCTGAAAGAAAAGCTACAGCATCAAGAGACGGTACATCAACTCCTTCACTCAAACAACGGACATTAGTTAGAATACGGCACTCATCGGATTCAGTATCATTACTTTTCAACCATGAAAGCAAATCATCTCTCTCAGTTGCAGACATAGTTCCATCAATATGTTTTGAGGAAGCCTGCACCATTTTTTTTCTTCGTCTCTCATCAATAGTTTCAAGATATGACTCTGAAGCATTATTGAAGACAGATGTAGTTTTCTTTGAGATCTTGATATTCTGGCAAAATGCAACAGCTCTTTTCATTGGCTCAGGGTCGCTGTTCTTTAACAATCCATTATCACCCAGCACTTGCTTTGAGAGAGCATTTATCACGCCCACCAGTTTTGTTGCATCGTCAGTACTAAGTTCTGAACCAGCGGATAATGCTGACTGTACCACAGGGGAGATATCATTATCATTTAATGTCAATATCAATACTTTGTAATCCGTGAGCAAATCTCTTTCAACTGCTTCACCGAAACCAATTCGATAAATTTCTTTCCCGTATAGCTTTTCATCATCCATAGAGCAAAGAACAGCATCACTAATTGCTGCCTTGCTTTTGGAATCATCACTATAAAGGCGTGGAGTAGCTGTCATATATAATCGCTTTTTTGCTCGGATGAAATCATTGTCATGTACTTTTACAAAGGCAGACTCATCTTCACCGGATAAAGTTACACCTGTTGTCCTATGAGCTTCATCACAGATTATCAGATCAAACGCATCATAACCAATATTTGCATTAATTATAGCTTTCTGCACTTTTGAAATAACTTCAATTGACTGATATGTTGAAAAAACAACTGTCATTCTCGGGCTATCGTAATTATTGAAGCCTATTAATTGGTGTTTCACATATTCCGGATCTGTGGATGCAGGTTGAGCCAGATCAATTACTGCACTACCTTCCTTGTTACTCTTTTTATGTTTTGAGACTTTGGGGTCTGAACAGATACAAATAGCATTTATACTCTTTTCAGCATCACCGGTCCACTCTCGTAACATTTGCCCAATCAATGCAATAGACGGAACCAGAACAAGAACAAATCCTTTTCCTGCTGTAACTTTTTCAGAAATTTTCAAAGCTGTAAAAGTCTTTCCGGTACCACAAGCCATTATCAGTTTTCCTCGATCATTATTTTTAAAATAATCTTCGGTCTTCACTAATGCCTCTATCTGATGATTCCTCAATTGCTTCTTAGATTTTCTGGCTATTTTACCTATCAATCCCTTGTTGATTTTATCCCAGTCTACAGGTGCTTCTTCCAGAGCGGAGAGATTTAAACGAAATGCAGGTGGATTCTGATTCTTCAGAGCATTCTCTGCATTTACCGACCATTTATTCGTTGTTGAAATCCATAGTCTTTGAGAAAAACTAACCGTTTTAAGCTGCTCATTTCTGAATGATCGTCCCGATGTTGCTAAAAATGAATCCACACTCGCTTTATCAATGTAAGCAGATTCATCGAAGAATTTACACTGTATTGCCCAATACTCATTATTATTAGTCTTTGCTACAAGATCAATCCCTGTATCAGTTCCACCAAAATCATCCCTGAAAGGAAAGTCATTCCACATCCAAACTGTATTCAATTGATCCCCATAATTAGGATCAGTCTGCAGATACGCAGCCATCAATCTTTCAAAACGTTCGCCTTTATCTCTTTCTGAAAACGCTATCTTTCTGTATTTACTAAGTATTTCATTAAACGTCATACCATTCTCCCCATTAATGAAACTATTAGTTAAGCAAGGGTTGCTATCCGTCAAGTATTTTGGTATAATGGTAAAAAGTTGTCAGGAATTGTTAATAGCCTTCTAAAATCATAATTACTGTGATGCTCCCCTCCATAGGATGGAAGATAAACAAAAACCCCCGACTTTCATCGGGGATCTCAGCTAAAATGTGAAAAGTCTATTTAAGCAGAATCAGCTTGGAAGACCCGTTTGCTGTGCCGCCACTTGATTTTATAAGGTAAACACCTGTTGCGGCTCTACCACCTGCATTTGAATTTCCATCCCAGGTAAGAACATGACTACCTTTGTCCAATTGACCCCTATGCAGAGTCTTAACCTTCTGCCCCTTCAGGTTGTATATTGATACTGTAGCATCAGAGCTTTCCTTAAGGCTGAAACTGACAGATATCCTGTTCGATCCTCCTGAAATTCTGGCAGGGTTTGGGTATACCTGCATGTTTAGGCTGTTCAGCGCAACGTCTTCATCTTTCACATCTGTGACCTGTATTGGTGCCCGGAATACACCGAACATCTCCAGACTTACGTACATATATGTATCATCATGATAAAACTTCATTACCTTGGGGTACATGCTGTTGCCGCCTACAGGTAAACCCATACTGCTGTGGGTGATCATGCCATTTGCGGTCAGCTCATAGATTCCCGCATCTCTGGTACCTATCAATAGCTTTGAGCCTGCTTCACCAATCGACTGAATCAGCGGATTTCCCGGTACTGCAATCATCTGCCAGTCATTGTTTTCGTCCAGCATATATAAACTTGTTCCTGACGCATATAGATGGTTGTTGTAGACTGCAAAGTGCTTTATAAACGGAAAACCGTCAAAGCCATTTCCAAGAACATTCCAGGTCATACCGTCGTCCTCGGAGTAATACACATCGTCTGTTCTGCCGTAGATTATCTTACTGCCCCAGGATTGAAGTGCATAGATATCGCCCTGTCCCGGTACATTCAATGGCTGGAATGTCATACCACTATCTGTGCTTTTGTATACATCTATGTTAAAGCCAAACGCACCTGTATAAACTGCTCCATTGTGCTCTACAATCTGAGATCCATATGACGCAGGGTGCTCGTTGAGAGAAAGCAGATCCCAGCTCATACCATCTTCAGAACGATACATTCCTCCACCAAATGAAGCAGCCAGCATAAAGCTGTCATTTCCGAATACAGAGAAGAAACCAATTGCAGCTGTTCCACTGTCAGTGATTGTCCAGTTCATTCCATCATCATCAGAAACGAAAATCCTGCCATAGTCGGCAAATTCAGTCACTGAATACAACTTGTTATTGAATGTCGCAAAGTCATTTACAGTAATCGTGGAGATTCCGTTGGAGTTCTTAGACCAGCTTATTCCAGCATCTTCAGTTTTATATAGATTGAACATACTGTTTGCTGTAATCCAGAATCCTGACTCCGCATAGAATGTATTCATGATAAGGTTCGGGAATAACTCCCCAAAGCTTACAGTAGTCCAGTTATCACCTGAATCATCTGAGTAATAGATTGTCTGATATGTTGATGTGAACAGTCTTCCACTGTCATAGTAAACCCATTTTGTGTTGAATACTCCAAGAAGAGTCACTGACATAGTTTGCGGATCCAACCTGTAGGTATCAGCATTACCTGAAATGTAGATGTATGTTCCATCGGTTTCTATACCTGTCAGAATATTGTCGTTAATCCCTGCAATCATTGTCCAGACGTTATTTACAAGCTTATAAGCGCCACCTGCTGTTACAATATAGTATTCACCGTTAAGCTGTTCGATTTCCAGAACTCTAAGTGAGGAGACAGTCAACCCTGTACCAAACTGTGACCAGGTGCTGCCGTTATCGGTTGAACTGTAAATTCCATCCATCCATGTACCTGCCAATACAATATTGTCATCAGCGTACAGAGTTTTAACATCAAATTGAATGAGATCAGCTACCTGATTAAAGTTTTCCCAGCTGTTCCCCATATCCATGGAACGGTAAAATCCAAAACCTTTTGTCCCGGCGAACAGGTAATTACTGTTTGAAGCAACATCCATAACACCGTAGTTTATATTAAAGTCGTAACTTACTAGCTCCCAGGTGTCTCCATTATCCGCAGAACGGTAAACACTGCCATTTTCACCGAGATCTCCCCCGGTTGCAGCAAACAGGTAGTTACCATGTCGGATAATCCTGTTGACAACACCACCGTCCGGGCCGTTAGTCTTTTCCCAGACAGCATTTATATTCATAACTATCAAAAGCATAAGAAATATCATTAAGTTTTTCATCTTAACCTCCAATGACAAATTAAACATTTTTGTAATCATTGCAAATTAATAATTATTATAAACATGAATTTTTACTTAAAGATAGCCAAACTCATGGTCTGGCTATATATAAATCGCTGTTATGACAGGTTTTCAGAAGAATTCAGACATTCCCAGACAGGCATAACTATATGGTGTGCAATTGCTCAAGTAGAGCGATTATTTTTTCAAACTGGAAATATAATGACTGAACCATAAACCAACATCTGTAATAGATGTAAGGTGTTTATAGTTTACAAAATCAATCGTGTGCACTTGTGCGTAATGAAAGTCTGAAAGTTTTTTTACTTCATCAGAATCCTTTTTGAATATATCTTTAAATTCTTCAATATTTCTTTTCTCTGATATTAGATTTGTCAGCCTGCACTCCATGGAATCCCATCTGTAAATTTCATCGAAGTCAACGAACAAAATATTTTTTTCAATGTTGTCCTCTTTATAATATACTACAAGATATGATAATTGATGTTTTAACTTCTTTCCGGGATGAGTATCAAAGGAAAGAATGTTCTCTATAGGAATGAACTTATTCCTGTCTGTGTCTGTTGGATGCTGAATTTTTATTCCTTTTTTGGAGAACACTACTTCAGATGATTTACTCATACCGAGTTTAAACTGTCCCGATTCAGTAGTTCCGACCTTCGTTTGGAATGTCCATCCAGCTTGAGGATAGACCGGTATCTCGTTTGGTAAGCTGTAATTTTCATAAATCAACATATTTGTATCTTTGTCATACGTTAAATTTTTTGCTGCATCAGCAAAATGACTGGCTATTTTATCAACTCCTTCCGGTTTTAAATCTACGTATTCCAGTTTATCTTCCTTAACCAGTTCATTAATATATTTTGGGAAATATCTTCTGAATATGAATCCATGACATTCCAGTTTACTCGGTAAATCCGGATTATAAGTTGTTGGTTTGTAATAGGACATCAGATTAAGTACTTGAGTCTCGTCTGCACGACAGAATATTTCGAAAAATTCAACTTTATTCAGAAACTCATTTGAAAGTCCTATAATATGCCAACCCGGTTCAAGCTTGAAGTATGAGTATGATTTGAAAGGTAGTATTGCCTTTGGAAAACCATCTATAGTTATATACATATTAACTCTGTTAATTTCCTTGTTCAAAACATACAACAATGATTTCCCATGATCAGGATTTTCAAATGACGATTTATTAAAGTTTATATATTGTGCAAGTTTCTTGTTAGAAGAACATCCCATCAGTAATAAAATGCAAATTGCTACCACAGAGATAATTTTTAGATTTTTCATTATTACTCCTTAATATTTTATTACTAGAATATATTAATACTTGAAATAGGTCAACATTGAAATCAAACCAGAATTACTCTGAAATACGATATATAAATTCCGAACTCCCTTTTTCTACAAATTTGATATCCCTTTACTTAAGACATATAAATAATTACTATTAAAATCCTATTGTCTTAATTCATTATTCCTCATTCAATGATTTCAAGTTTTATACGTCATCCCGATGAATCGGGAAACACACGGCCTTTGAGCGGATAAGGTACTTCGTCCAGAGATTCTAAAATGTTAGTGTGCCCCCCCCTCCTATGGTCCTCGGATAAATCCTGCGGACTTCGGAGGCAAGACTCTCACTTCGTTACGAGCTCTGGGCAAGACTCTCACTTCGTTACGAGCTCTGGGCAAGACTCTCACTTCGTTACGAGCTCTGGGCAAGACTCTCACTTCGTTACGAGCTCTGGGCAAGACTCTCACTTCGTTACGAGCTTGTAAATGGTACCCCCGGCGCGATTAGCTATCTCGAAGTGATGAATCTCTTCTCACACGCTGTTACTGCGCACCAAAATTACTATGTAATTTCGGATCCTGCTTGTAGTCGACGTTCTCATCGCGATAGTAAAGTTAAAATTTTAATGTAAAATGATTAATTATTAAGTATATAAAAGTTTTGTATGGTACCCCCGGCGTCCGATGGATCGGGAAACGCACGACCTTTTCCTTAGGAGGGTTATTATGTATTCTAACCCTATACCTTTCAGGTAATTATCAATTGACCCATCATACCGACGGACGTTTAACGGACAGTTTTAATGAAATTATGTGTGGGAAACTGATGTAATTGGTTTGTTTTACCGCTCATGGAGAGTACAAGTTGGAACAACTCCAACTTGTACTTAGTTAATTGTTTAATGCCATTTTAGGCCTAAAGAAGCTTTTGCAATAGCCTCTCCATAAAGCTCAAGAGCATCAATAATGTTTCTTCTTCGTTTTTTATTAGATTGCTTTTGCAGCAATATTGATAACTCTGTTAAGGCAATAATAACATTTTCAGATTTTATCTTTTTCTTTATTAAGTGTATAAGTTTCTGGAAGCTTTTTTCAAATGGCTGTTTCTGCTTAACTAGGTAACCTATTTCTAGAAAAGAATCAAGAGTTTCAGAATCCAAAATTTCAGGATTATACTTATTCAAAGTAGAATATGCACTCCATTCACCAAGGTCTGCAACCGACGGTATCCCTAATAAGGCGAATTCTGTAATCTTTTTTTTCTGAAGGTATGATACAACAACTTCCGGCATAGAAAGAAAAGTAACTCCATACTTTTTACAAATCTCTTTAATCTGATCTGAGAAGTAGTGAGTAGTATGACAAGCTAGACATAGAATATCAACACCATGATTACAAAGAGTTTCAACAGCTCTTGATAATTCTCTCCAAGTTGCACTCTTTCTTAGTTTCAATTCCATGGATAGCCCCATTCCCGGAACCGAAAGCACATTTACTTCCGGTAATGATAAGTCACCAAGAAATTTATCACTCATTATCTCTTTTACATTATCATTAATCAGTTGCCACAGAGCCATTCCGGAATCTGGACCATTTCCGGTAATTAAACCAATAGATCGTAGATTTAATCTAGACAATTCTTCGTAGTCCTCAGTAGCCTGATTTATCTCTGCGATCTTCGCAACAACCATATCAGGAATCAATACCTTTAAATCAAGAGGATCAAACTCTATAGCCCAAGTATGATCTCCGGCATTAGTCATCATTGTTCCGGGAAGCTTCACATGTTGCTCAAACACTCTTGAATCAAAAATTTGGTTTATGCTTTCCGTTTCCGAGCTCGATAGGACAAAAGGGTTAACCGTACCGTATTCCATATTGAAAACAGCAAAAAGCTCATCTGCGTTTAATACAGCAAACTCACCTTCGATATTCAAAACGTCAATTATGTTATCAACACAGATTTCCATATCCCCCCTGCAATGTAAGGCAACATAGGTAATCTGCTTGTGATTTACAACTTTACCAATTATTGACTTTAGCTCATCGCTAAGAGGAATACCACGATTCCCAAGTCTATAACGCTTTGATCTAGCATCCCTGCAACTTCCTGCATAAGCATTCCTTGAAAACTTAAATCCTTTCCGGTATTGGCTGAATAAGCTTTCAATAACTTTTACATTTGACGGGATTTCTTCATCAAACTCTGAATTACTTCTCATATTAGCTTTATTGTAATCTAGCTTTGTATATTTCTTCACATTTCCTCAAAAAAAGGGGTAAGAAAACTTACCCATCATTAACTTTTCACAAAAATAGTTAGTTCAGCCTTTTCCCAAGTAAACGAAGCGGTTTCTGAATCCATTACTACAGTAATAGAAGCTCTTTTTGCTAATATTTCTTTTGCCTTATCTGTTATATCAAAGAATAAAATAGTTGGATCATCATTTTGTAATCTGTTGAAGCATCCTAAATAATTAACACTGTTTTCATCAAGATCATCATCTGAACTAATATCCATAAATAGTTTAATTTTTGCATACTCATCTATATTAGGATTACTTATCACGCCATTTCTAAAACGCAACATTATCCGTTCAATATCATTATTATTCCAAGTACCTTCAATATTTGCAGCAGGAATTCTGCTTCTATTCATAGTTGAATCAACACTGCAAGTTCCCGATGATTTAAACTCAGCAGTATATATGCTCATACTTTGTTCTCCCGCCAAATCCCTTTCTACCTTAAGCGCAATAGCATGAGGACTATCATCTTCATCTGCAAGTAAATACATTAACTTAGTGAGTGCTGCTTCAGGAGTTATATCTATTCCGCTAACTACACCAACGTCCAATAAAAGAGCACTAGTCTCATACATTCCAAGTTCTACCTTTCCACCACCACATTGCGTTACATCCAATACAACTACTCCTCGATCAGTCGTTTTCTTGATCAAGTCCAGAACTTTTTTGTCGGTTGGAATGTTTCCAGCACCATAAGCCATTAAAACAACCCCTTTTAAACTTGGGTCAGAGAGTATTCTCTCAAGCACTTTTCCATCCTGAATACCAGGGAAAAAATTAATAGCCACAACACCAGTTTCCATTCTTGTTTTTGCATTAAAAGACAACTTGCTCTTTTCTCGTATCAACTTCTCATCAACAACAATACTTTCACCTATTGTTGCCAATGGTGGATAGTTTGCAGAAATATATGCGTTAAATCCAGATGCATTAATTTTCCTCGCTCTATTACCTCTGAGCAATTTTCCATTAAAATAGAGTGTAACTTCTGGAATAACTGGTATACCAGAAAATTTTGGATTTGCAATTTGCAAAGCTGATATCATGTTCTGAAACCCATCATTTCTTACATTAAACAGGTATGCCATTTGAGCACCAGTTATAACTACGGGTTTACCAAGATTATTCAACATGAAGCTTAATGCACTTGCGGTATAAACCATTGTGTCTGTGCCATGAAGAATGACAAATCCTTCATATTTATCATATGATTCTTTGATAACCATTGCTATCTCTTTCCATATGACAGGACCAACATTACAACTATCTAACGGTTCAGTACTATAGGCATCAACATTGAATCCGATGTATTCCTCATGTATCTGCGGAGTAAGTTCCTTGTATTTTTCCCAACCGACTACGACTTGTGGACTATCAGGATCTTTAGGATCCTTAGGCATTGATCCAATAGTACCACCCGTATATATAACAAGCACTCCTTTTCCTTTGTTTGCCTTATCATATCCTGTTTTAAATACTTCCTTTGACATATTAATCTCCTTTATTAATCTAATTCTCCAATATAATTTGTTTTCATTTTTCTCTCTACAACTCGTATTAAATTTTCCACTTTAGTGATTCCTATTTCTACTTCTTTATATATCCCTTTTAAAATCCAAGATAATTTTGTAAGAGCAGCAGATGGAGTCATATTTCCTGCATGTATAGCTCCTGATTGGACCGGTCTACTAGCAGGGATATATTTCTCAACAAACTCCGGCAGAATTGGATATTTACTAGTAATAACAACCGGAATATTTTTTGAAACAGCCCTACTTATAAATGGAAGAAAATTATACTCACCCATTGTTGGTAGATTACCCAAACCTAAACTCTGAATAATAATCGCTTTAACTTTACTTCCACAACTAAACACAATATCCTCGTAATTCTTAGGATTTATTCCAGGATATTGTACTATCTGTAGGATATTAGGTTCAAACTCATTATTTAACATATACTCAGGAGCACTCGATTTATTTGTTTCATTTTCAGATGACCATTTTTCACTTAACTCTATCTTCTCGCTAATTGTAGCAATAGCAGGATATGTAGGTGAGTGAAACCCATTAAATCTATAGTCTGACAATTTCTCGGTTCTAACAGCCCTAAAAACAGAATCATTAAAACATATGACTACTTCATTTATCTTCATTGTGGCAACTGCAAAAGCACGTTTAAGATTAATTTCAGCATCACCATATCTAACTGAAACAGGGGCTTGACTTGCAACAAAGACTACTGGACAATTTAAACCTTTGCCCAAAGCAAATGCAACACCTGATGCAGTGTATGTTAAAGTGTCAGTTCCATGCATTATTATAAAAGCATCAAAACCATCATCTCTTCTTAAATAAATATGCTTAGCTAACTCACTATAATCCTCGATAAACATGTTTGCACCATCTTTGATCCTGAATGGTATAAGTCTTACATCTGCCATATGACTTAATGAAGGGAACATTCTATAAAACTCCTCTTCATTTGAAGGTGCTTGAATTTTTCCATCATGCTCTGTCATACCTAATGTTCCACCACAATTAATTAATCCAATTTTGGGTAGGTCAGACCTTTTGTGCGAAGCCAATACGTTACCTGAAAATAATCGACTTCCAAGATGAGATTTAGTGTTACCTACCCACTTATCATTGAAAATTCGCCTATAAATATAACTTCTGCACTTATACTGACCAGAATAGTGTCTTCTTACAAGCCCAGTTATAGACAATACGGCAATAATTAGTTTGGGATCATTTGCTGTTTTTTTCTCTATATCTAGATCAATATACCCATCAACAGCAATAACCTGCTCATAAAAGTCGAGTACCTCATATGCCAAACTAGGTCTCATCAAAATGAAATCTCTTGGAGCTTCAAAATGAGGATTAATATTTGATGAGCTCTTCTGATCAGTAATGAATTGATCAATAATTTTTTTTAGAGTGTTATTTTCAATATTACCAGAATATTCAGAATTTATAATATTGCCAATTATACCTGAAATATATGGATGTCCCCCTGTGTACTCAATAATCTCTTTTGTTAATTTCAGTCTAGATTCCTCATTAATGTTAAATAACCCCTCAGCCCAATCCTTCATTGTTATCTCGTCAATGTTCTCAAAATCATTCACAATTATCCTTGTACCTATCTTAATATCTGAGTACTTTAACTCCCTAACTAAGAACATCGGGTGACTTATGGATATCAAAACTTGAGACAAGTTAAGATTCTGTAACTCCTTATTAAGTAAAACGATTCCCGTTAGAAAGTTATCTGTGTGATATCCATTAGATTGAATCACATCGACTTCATCAAACACAATCACAAATTTTCTTTTAATGTTCTTTTCACCCCTTATAAACAACTTAAAGAAATCAAGAAGATAATTAGCTTGTGATGAGTATTCACTACTGTATGTTCTGAACCAATTTATTACTTCACCATGCCTAAAATTTGGAAGAACAAAACTAAGACTACTATCAATTGCTTGAAACAACATGAGGAACCAGTTTTCCGGTGTATACTCCTTACGAGAATAAAATCTTAAATCAACATTGATTGTAATTACTTCATTTGAGTCGTCAGTTACACTTCTTACTAAGCTTGATTTCCCAACAGCTCTAGGTCCATTAACATAAACGGTACTGCAATCATCAATAATCAATTCCTTAAGTTTAACATCTTCTTTTCTTCTAGCATAAATATGTCTGCTCTTGTCAACACATCCTCCATCAGCAAAACATTTATCCATCAGCATTCTCCTTTTTCAAATTTTTAAGAAGTATTTCATAAAATAAGCTCTTTTCCCCTTTCTCGTTAATCAAACTATTCTGCATCAAAAACATTTTCTTTTTTACATTACTTAAATCCACCTGAGAAATTGAGTCACCCTTAAAGAAATCCTTAAATAAATCATCAATTCTACTGAAGTAATGAATAATTGGTGTCTCAGATAGCAAATCATCCATCAATGAATACAATTTCTGCTCAGTTAAGTCAAAAAGTTCATTGGATCTATGCTGGACAAAATATTGCGTAAGAAAACACTGCCCCAAAAAACTTTTATGAATTAAATCTGAAATGACAAATTCTTCATCTTCAATACACATTGTTTCTAGTAAATGTTTTACATTATCTTTACTGAAAGCATGTTGTCTAATACAACTATTATGAGTTTTCATGAACACAGATACATCACTTAAATCGTTTTCTGCAGTTAGTATATACAAGAACTTTGTGTATCTTAGTGCAGCATGAGACTGCATGTTGTATACTCCCCTAAGGAAATGTAGGAAATTATCTTGCACATAATTAAAAGCTCTATTATTCTTTTGGTTTGTAGTCGTCTCAGCCCCCATGCAATCGAAAACGAACAAATTGAATCTCTCGTTCATCATCAATGCAATAAACTTGTTTAATGCTTGATATATGAGATCTTGAGCACATAAGTCATCGTTTTTAAAATCAGGAAGTTCAAGTTTTGGAGCAATTTCGTTCTTTATATCATCCAGCTCCAATACTATTTGCAGAACTTCACTCAAAGAATCCGGTAAAGGCATTTTATCATCATCACCTATAGCAATCTTTAATTCATTGAAAGGTTCATTAACCTGTAACATATTACCCTCAAAATTGTAACCATACAATTTGAGTTTGTTTACCCAAGCAACAGCAGCTTTTTTTCTATCTTTCGAGTATCTGATAGTCATCTTTATGTCTGAAATCTGCTCATGTATTATCAATAGCAGATTTTCATAAAACAACTTCAATGATGTTAACCTGTGCCCTTGTTCCCTCTCATCTTTCACATCAGTTTTACTAATATCGCTTTCAGCATTTGAATAATTTATTAAAGTTTCAAAATCTATTTCAACAACTTTGTACTCAGGCAAAATTTCACAAAATTTCTGAATATAATAATTACCTAATGAAGTTTTCCCTGTTTTTACTCCACCAACAATTGAAACGAATCTATTTCCCATAATACTATCAGGGCTTGTCAGTTTATCAACTTTCTTAAAATCGTTTTTTTTGATGAAGCCAAAATCCCCAGGTCCAATTATTTCCCCTGCTTTCTTAATTCTTAGTTTATAAGTATTTATCGGTTTTGTTTTACTGTTTGCCTTTACTTTATTTACTTCGAACATATTGGGGTTTCTTTCATAAAGAGTATTCATGGTCGCACCAGCAACGCCTGTATGCTTGGCTATTTCATCCTTTGTGTAGTACTTTAGCCTATTCTTGACCAAAAATTCTTGTACTTTTTCTAAACTCGTTTTTTCTTTGGCAAGTTTATATTTTTCTTTTCCACTTCGATCATATACAATCTGAAATTCATGAATATTTGACTCTATTTCTTTTTTTACTAAATCTTCTTGTGCTTTTAATTCCTTTGCTAACTCTTCAATCGAAAAGCTTTTCCTCTTATCTTTTTGTTGTTTCAGGAATTCTTTTATATCAATAAAATCACTCAATAGTAATCTCCTTTCATGCAAATTGAAACTTTTATGAGTAGTTTGTCAAGAATAATGTAAATATTTCGGAGATTGTGTATAAAATGTTAAAAATTTTATTTAAAAGTATCTAGAATATCGTTACTGTGAGCTTTTTAAAAGCGCGTAAGGCAACAGGCAAAGAGTCAACCCAATTATTCGTGATGTTTTTTTGAATATTTTTTTATGTATTTTGAGTTTTTTTATCTTGACATTAACTTCATACTGAATATTTTCTAGTTAAAGCACAAAAACAGAGCCAGTTTCCTAAGAAACCAACCCTGTAGTTCTAGTCGAAACAATTATAGGGGATCTGTTTTCTGTGTCAAATTAAATATGGAGGATACTATGGAACGTATCGATGCACCGACATCAGAAGAGTCAAAAGATGGTTACGATGAGTCCTATTATAGGACAGTAACAAGTATTTGCAACAATCTTCAAAATACTATTGATGAACTTCTTGCAAAACAACGTCAGCAATTTCCATTAGACACAAACGACTTAAAACCTCGAAGAGAACCCATTAATCATAAGCAATATCAAGTAATCAAGGACATTTTTCAATTAACACCAGTCTTTCAATCAACTAGATACTTAGCACATATGAATTCAAGATTGAGTCCTGAATCACTAATGGGTGGAATGATAGGCATGACAGTTAATGAAAACCTAGTAGATAGTGTAAGTTCACCCGTTTCAAGCAAGTGTGAAGAGTATTGCATCATTGAAGCTATAAAACTAGTAGGTTATAATCCTTCCACAGCTCATGGAAACCTTACAACTGGAGGAACAACAGGAATGATGAGTTCTATTCATGTCGCAACAAATATTCAGACATTTCCCTTATCAGTTTCATTAGCAATTAAAAACGAGACAATAGAAGTAGATAACGAGTTACATTCAAGATTTATCTCACATTGGAAACATAATTACTTCGTAACAAATGCTTGGGGAGAAAACAAGCAGTTCTCAGAATTATCATTTCATGAACTTATCAATTTACCGATAAATCAGAAGAATTGTATCAAGGAAGACTTAATCAGGCTATCCTCCCAAATTATTGCTCATAATGAATCAAAAAACGTTGTTAGAATCACTAATAAAATACTATCTCCATATTTACTGAACTACATTGGTGAGTTTGCTTTTAGATGTAAATGCAAGAAAGCTTTTCCCGATTCCCTTACAGTAATGAACAATTCTTGGAAGTTCATAGTATCTGAATCAGCACACTATAGTATAGTTAAAGCATTGAAAATGAGATCTTCTGGATCTGAAAGTCTCATTTTAGTTGAAAATGATACAAATGATGCGATTGATTTAAATAAGGTAAAAAAAATAATAATTAATAGTGAGTCTTGGATAATGGGTTGCATTGGAATTTTTGGAACAACTGAGAATTCAAACTTTGATGACATTGAAGCTATTATATTACTCAGAAATGAATTAGAAGAAAATCATGGCATTAGCTTTTTTACAATTGTTGATGGAGCTTATGGTATCAGTTTTGTTGCTGCTTTACGAGACAAACAAGGAAAACTTGTTTCTCAAAGCCAATTAGAGAATTATTTTAGGCAAATAGCTGTTAGTCACGGCTTTTCGTCCAGTGATTCCAATAAGATACAAAATGAATGCCTTTTTTTTACAGACAGAATTCTGAAAAAGGCTAATGCATTGAAAGATGTTGATGCAATTACATATGATCCTCACAAAGCAACATACATTCCATACCCATCGTCAGTCGTATTGTATAAAGACAAGAGATCTCTTATGCATATTGCGTCTAATGCAGACTACCTCTGGACTCAGAAAGAAGCTAAATTACCTACTGGAATGTTTTCTCTTGAAGGAAGCAGACCAGGTGCAAGTGCGATTTCGCTTTATTTTTCATTAGTTTCTAAACCTCTAAATCAAGAAGGTTTAGGTAAAGATGTTTGCTCATCTATCATTGCTGCGAACCTTTTATATAGAAAACTTAAGGAAATAGATGGGATGGTTGTTAATTCTCCCCAGAGCAACATACTAACATACCGATGGCAAAATAACGAACATCTAACTGAGTTAATGCTAAAGAAAATGCACCCCGTGAATGGATGTAAACGATTCTCTGTCGTAGAAACTACTATGAATGGTAAAAAATACTTCAGGACGTGCATAATGCATCCTCATGCAATTAATTCATATGTAGTAGAAGGTGAAGAGAAAAAGCATGTCTTTGATGCTTTTTGTGACTACTTGAAGAAGCTTAAAGAGGAATACTATTCAGGTATAGACTCGTCAAAACAGGTCGATGAAATCTCACCAATAACTCATTTTTTCAATGAAGGAGAACAAAATGAATCAGCATAAATGTGATTTATCAATCTTAAAAGAATTAGAACTCAGAGGACTGCTTGCACAAGTTTCATACGAGAAATTGGATGAAATAATTGAAAATGAAAATCCTGTAATATATGTAGGTGTAGATCCTACAGGTCCTAGCCTTCATACAGGGCATCTTCTTTCAATATTGACTCTCAAAAGGTATAAGGATAGAGGACTCAAAACAATAGTTCTGATTGGTGATGCGACAGGCATGATTGGAGATCCATCAGGAAGGATATCCGAAAGATCTCTTCTCACAAAGGAAACTGTAGACAATAATGTAAAATCATTACAAACACAAATTAGGGCAATTATCAATCCCAATTCAGAGAACAAGACAAAGATTGTTCGCAATAATGACTGGATTGGGAGTATAACCTTTGTTGACTGGTTAAGAGATGTTGGTAAACATTTCAAATTAAGCAATATGCTAGCCAAAGAAAGTGTAAAGAAAAGGTTGAACTCCGAGAATGGAATAACATTTACCGAGTTTTCATATCAAACAATGCAAGCCTATGACTTCTACTACTTGAACAAAAAATATGGAGTAAATGTGCAAATTGGTGGTAACGATCAATGGGGAAATATATTAGCAGGTATAGCTCTAACACACAAAATATCTAATCAACAAGTATATGGCTGTACATCACCGTTGATAACAACAAAAGATGGTGAGAAAATTGGTAAATCTATGGGAAATGCCATATGGCTTGATAAGAGCATGACTACTCCTTATGAGTTTTATCAGTATTGGATCAACGTTGAGGATACTGATGTAGAGGATTTTTTGAAGTACTTCACTTTTTCCACGCTCGAAAATATTGAACAAGTTATGTTAATACACAAGCAAGCTCCGGAAAAAAGGTATGCTCAAAAAGAATTGGCAAAATCAATGACTGAACTGATTCATGGCGTAGATGAACTTAATAAAGTTCTTAGAGCATCAAAAGCATTGTTTGGTGGAGATATAAGTGAGTTTACTGACGATGAATTACTACGCATTTTTGATCAAATCCCAATCTACACAATTAGTAGAAGGGAGATTGAACAGCAATCAGATATTGCATTTTCTTTTACAAAATCAGGAATTTTTTCTTCAAATGGTGAATTTAGAAGATTGGTAAAAAATGGTGGTTTCTACATCAATAACGTCAAAGCTAACACAGGCAACTACAATGAGCTTTTTAACAAATCAATAATAGATAAGAAAGTTGTTGTAGTCAGAAAAGGAAAAAAAAACTATATTATGCTTAAATTAAGCTAAGGAGAATGAAATGAGTGAGAGTTTTTTCTATAATCAATCACAACAAAGGCAACTTGATTTCTCAAGACGCATTGATCAAGGACAATTCAGAGTTGATAATCTTTATCATCAACAGTTAAGACCAAACTATTCTCAGGATTACATAATGAATGAGCAAGTAAATCCTCTCAGAGAATATAAACCGCTTTATACTCCGATGGGAACTCATGACGTAAGAACTCCGCTTCAAAAGAATGAAACTTACGAGTATCTTGATTTAGAGAAGAACTTGAATCTAAAATTATTTAAGTAACCTAATATCTTAAATAGGCATCGACTTTCATAGTGATGCCTATTTTTTTAGCACTTATTCATAACCGTCATTTATGAAATGCTCTTCTCCTTTCCTCAATCATTTTGTGTAAAGTAAATAAAAGAAAGTTAACTACATATTATTCTTATAGTTATAACATATATACGGATTAACAGGATCAACTGTTAATCCGTTTTGCATTACAAATAGAGCCATACAACTCATTAAGTAAAATAAAGGACAACTATATGAACTATGTAGAACCAATCAAAGATCTCCGGAAACTTAGTAAAATGAAAAAGCTAATGAAAAAGGAAAATAAGATCCGAGAATTAACTCTATTCGAAATTGGTATAAAAACAGGATTGCGAATTTCTGATATTCTGAGATTAACTTGGAATGATATTTTTTCAGATTTGGGTAAGGATCCGACTTTCAGACTATCAATAACTATAAAAGAAAAGAAAACGAAAAAGAGTAGGCAATTCAGATTTTCTGATAATGTTAAAAAAAGTATTCTGGAATTGTACAAGAATGTTAAACCAGAGGAAATGGATTTCCTGTTCAAGTCAAAATCCAATAGTGTGTCTGGATCGAAAAATTCTTGGACCCGACAATACGTCTGGCAGTTCCTGAACGATTATGCTTATCGTTCAGGAATTCGGTCAAAGATAGGTACGCACACATTAAGAAAGACCTTTGGGTATCATGCTTACAAAAATGGTGTTGATCTCAGTTTACTAATGCGGATATTCAATCATTCATCACAAGATGTGACACTAAGATATATCGGAATTACTCAAGATCAGATTGACGAAGTGTATGTTAATTTGGATAGGATATTATGAAATAGCGTAAGATAGTTGAAACTATCTTACGCTATGTTTTAAGTTACTATATTATTATTTGCATCAATCATGTTACATTTTCCCATAGTAAATCATGTCGAGTATACAAGGGATATCTAAACCTCTAAAAGCATCACTGTTTATGTAGCTCAAACGAAAAGATTTTCTATCCGAAGCAAATGTCCATTGAGCAGTTACCTCTTTGCCTACTTCACATAATTTGGAGTCTAATGCCATCATTATACTACCGGTACCATCTCTATCTTTAGATATTGTACGTCTAAATACTTTGGAGATGTTCCCAGTAAATTCGACAAATACCGTTCCATTAGAAGTTACTTCTTCTGTCCATTTAGGATTATCAAATACTGCTTCGAAAGCTTTCTTTATTGTTGTTTGGTCATATCCTGGGATTGTACCTCTCTTTACAACTCGAACTCTCTTGGATGAGCAACCAAATATGCAAAATATTGACAAAATTAAAATCAGCAAAAGCTTTAAATTTCTCATTTTTCCTCCTTTGATCTCCTGATCATAAATCTATTGATCTACTTTGAAGAAAGAATTGCCTTAAACCTAATGCTTTTAAAACCCTCATATCAGTTAGTTTTAACCAAACTGCATTCATTATAATAGATGTAGTTTGACTCTTGATCCAACGGCTTACATTAGTTTGGCGATTTAGAAGCAGATCAATATGTGTGTGTTACAATTTTAAGTATCTTACACTATGATTATTAATTTGAATCATAATATATATAGTGTTACATTTAGTCTGTAAAACTGCTTGCAGATGTATGTTAGTTCTGAAATTACCTTAAAATCAATAGTAAGATAGGAAACCAAATATCATTGCCCAGAAAGTTAATGATAAAATGAATCCTCCGACAGCAATGTAGATTAGAATAATACCTTGCTTCTTCTTACCGGGTGATCCTAAACTCATGATTCCAAAAATTAGACCTATCAATCCTCCGATATATGGAATTAACAGAGTTGCTGCAATGAGACCAGCGAACTTGTCTATACTCCATTTCTCATCACTTACAATGCCTTGCTTGGTTATTGTTTTGACTTGTCTTCCACATTTGATACATATTACAGCATCATCAACTATTTCACTTCCACAGTGTGAACAGAACATATTTCCTCCTTATAATTTTGATTTTCATATCGAATTGATCTATAAAGAAGAAAAGGCGTCGCTTTCGTTCTCTTGCCTCAAGGTATCGCCAAACACCAGCCACCAAGATATTAGAAAGCGCGCCCATATATTAATGGACGCAACTTTACTGTTGGTCTGGTGGCTTACTTAAATTTGGCGATTTTTGAAGCTGACCAATAAGTTATGTTGCAATTTTTGCTATGTTCTTTTAGTAAATCTGTATAGAATGACTTTTTAAGTCAATGTTTTTATGTGTCACAATTAGTTTTCTTTTTGGAGCATAGAAGTTTTTGGGGTTTAGCTTCTACCTGCGGAATAGTAGCTTCGGTTCTTGATAGTTTCAAAATCACTGGGAAAGCTACTTGGAAATACTCAATAAATTCTTGCCACTCGATTTTAAATCCGATTCGATGTACAAACTTATTCCTTATAATACGAATTTTATGTAAGTTCTTTCTTTCTTTCCAAGTTATCAGTCTTTCTTTTTGAGCTTTATTGATACTAAATTCGAAACTATTGTTTTCTACTCTAATATGCAGGCTTAATGCAAGCTCTAATATTTTACATAGTGTGTGGAAAGATTTATCGACATCAAATGAAATTAGATTATCAAGAAGGTGATTAAAACCTGAAACAACTTCAGAGTTCAAATCTTTTGAGTTTAATATTCCAGTTTTTATCAAATTTATAAACTCTTTAGTTTGCGGTTTTTCATAGATATCTATTACTATATTTCCATACTTGATCAACCTCCGCCTTTTAGTATGATGGAAAATAAACTTGTATGTTGCTATAGCTGCTATTATTGCTGATGTACCTGCAACAATTTTTCTGATAGAATTATACTTCTTAGCAAATTTCCTTTTTTCTTTCATCGGTAACCCTTTCAACATTCCTCCTTCTATCTATAACAGAACCAACAGGTTCTGCATTTACATTTTTGTTAACTCATCTGCTATTTTTTCTGCTTGTTTAAGTACAGTATCGGTTGCAAGCTTTTGCATATCCGGTGGATAACCAAACTGTCTGAGAGTTCTCTTGACTATTACCTTGAGTTTTGATCTGACACTACCCTTGATTGTCCAGTCTATTGTTGCGTTCTTTCGAACTTTTTCAAACAAGACAACAGCTAGTTCTCTTAGTTTGTCCTTACCCATTAACTCTTTTGCACTATCATTGTTAGCAACTGCAGAATAAAATGCATACTCAAACGGAGATAATCCCATTTCCTCTGGTTCTCTGTCCATATTCTGCATTTCTTTACTCATTTTAATCAGCTCTTCAATAACTTCGACTGCTGAGATGATCTTGTTCTGATACTTAAGGATTGCATTCTCCAACATCTCCATAAGTGTCTTACTCTGTACAATATTGGTCTTAGCTCTTATTCTTATCTCATCATTCAGTAATTTCTTAAGAACTTCCAATGCTACGTTTTTATGTTTCATGCCTTTGACTTCAAGAAGAAACTCTTCTGAAAGAATAGATATATCAGGTTTCTTAATTCCTGCTGCATCAAAGACATCGATAACTTTGTCTGAAACAAGAGCTTGATCAATAACCTGTTTGATAGTTGTCTCCATTTCTTCATCAGATAAACCTGATCCTTTGGGCTCAAATTTAACTAATCTGGATTTAACAGTCTGGAAGAATGCTATCTCCTCTTTAACATCCATTGCTTCTTCATGGGGGACTGCAATTGCAAATGCTTTTGAAAGTGCTGTTACTTCTGAGATGAATCGCTTCTTTCCATTTTCAAGTTGGAGAATAAATTCTTCAGCTTCTAAGATAATTGACAATTTTCTGGAAACATCAGCATCAAAATAATCTTCATACGGGAATCCATGTAATAGCTGTGATACAACCTCAAGTTTTTCAAGCATGATTTTCACTGCTTGTTCCTGGGCTTCTGCCGGGTCTCCTTTACCTCCATTCTCACTATAAAATGACAACGCTCTTTTCAAATCTGACGCAATACCAAGATAATCTACAATCAATCCTCCGGGCTTATCTTTATAAACTCTATTAACTCTTGCTATTGCCTGCATAAGATTATGACCCTTCATAGGTTTATCTATGTACATTGTATGAAGACAAGGAACATCAAATCCTGTTAGCCACATATCGCATACGATTACCAACTTGAGTTCATCATCTGCATCTTTCATTCTATCTGATAAAACTTTTCTGTCAGATTTAGATGTATGATGTTTCTCAAACTTAGTTCCATCGGATGAAGATGTTGTCATTACAACTTTCAGGGAACCTTTATCAAGATCTTTATGTTCCCATTCAGGACGAAGTTTTATGATTTCACTGTATAGCTTAGCTGCAATCCATCTTGCAGATGTTACAATCATACCTTTTCCGAATGATACTTCCTGTCTGTTCTCAAAATGTTTAACAATATCCAGTGCAACCTGTTTTACTCGCTCATCACTACCTATTAATGCATTTAACTTGGTTCGTTTTGCTTTAACTTCTTTTGAGAACTCCATGTCCTCTTTATCAAGTCGGTCATCCAGTTCTTTGATTAGTTTCTTACCTTCATCGCTCAGGAATACTTTGGCTAAACGACTTTCATAATAGATCGGTACAGTTGCTTTATCTTCTATTGCCTGAGCAAAATCATATATATCTATATAGTTTCCGAAAACCTTAGGTGTGTTCACATCCGTTTTCTCAATAGGTGTTCCGGTGAATCCAATAAAACTTGCGTGTGGTAAAGCATCTCTTAAGTATTTTGCCAGACCATAAACAGTTTTCTTACCTATAACATTACCAGCTGAGTCTTTTTCATCAACATTTCTGGCTTTAAATCCATATTGAGTTCTATGTGCTTCGTCAGCTACTACAACAATATTTTCCCTGTTGGAGAGCCTCTCATACACATTTCCCGCTTCAGGTTGAAACTTCTGTATTGTAGAAAAAACAACACCACCACTCGAGACTCTCAACAGCTTTTTTAGATGCTCACGGCTTTCTGCCTGAACAGGTACTTGACGCAATAATTGTTGAGATGATGCAAAAGTATCAAAAAGCTGATCATCCAAGTCGTTCCTGTCTGTGATAACAAGAATTGTAGGATTATTGAGTTTGAGGACTATCTTCCCCGAGTAGAAAACCATGGAAAGTGACTTTCCTGATCCCTGTGTATGCCAGATAACCCCTGCTTTTCTGTCTCCTTTAGGTTGATTCATTACATTGGGTAAGTTATATACAGCAGGCGATTCCCTGACACTATCTCCGCATAAATTGACAGCTCGAATTGTGCTTTCAACTGCTTTGTTTACTGCATAGTATTGATGGTAAGCAGCAAGTTTTTTCACAACCTCTATAGTTGTGATCTTTGTTTTATAATCCTCTTTTTTTGTTTGTTCAAAAACAATGAAGTGTCTTATCAAATCAAGGAGAACTTTCTTATTGAGCATTCCTTTGATAAGGATTTCCATTTGTCCGACAAGTCTGGATGCTTCTGTTTTACCATCAGCTGTTTTCCAGCTCATAAATCTGTTATAACCTGCAGAAAGTGATCCTGCTTTTGCTTCCAGTCCATCCGAAATGACGATTAAACCATTATAAGTAAATAATGATGGGATTGTCTTCTTGTAGTTTTGAATCTGATTAAAAGCTGACTTAACGGTGGATTTCTCACCTGCAGGATTCTTTAGCTCAATTACAACAAGCGGTATACCATTGACAAACAAGATTACATCCGGTCGTTTATTCTTTCCATCTTCAATAATGGTATATTGATTGACTACAAGAAACTCATTATTCTCAACAATATCAAAGTCAATTAACTTGATGTAGTCTCCACGTTCGTATGAGTTATCCCTTACAGAGACATTTACACCCTCTGTAACAAGCTTATGAAAATCTCTGTTACTATTTATAAGCTCTGTGGAATTAAGCCTTAAAACCTGCTTGAAAGCATCTTCCCTGGCTTCTTTTGTGGATACAGGATTTAACCTGCGGATAGCATTTTCCAGCCTGTCCAACAGCAATACATCTTCAAAAGATTGTCTTTCCTGTCTGTCTCCTTCCGGTGCTAAGTCCGGACCATATAAATATTCGTATCCGAGCCCTTCTAGCAGCTCTATGGCAAAGTTTTCTATTGTTGTTTCGGTGATTTTTATGTTAGATGCCATATTTCATTTCCCTTTTTTTAAAGGCTTCATTTCCACCTTCGAGTATTTCGCAAACATGTTCGCGAACACCTTGTTTTTCTAGAACGATTTGCTTATCCTCTTCAGTGTTTGATACTACAGTTTTTACTTTTGTATTCTCTAAACTTCCAGTTAAGTATTGAAACTTCACTCCTCTTTTGTTTCGTGTCTTCTCTCCATGTTGATTTGCAACAATGACTTGTTCGGCATCTGAGCTTACTACAACATTTGAATTATGAGTAACAAGTATTATTTGACGTTCTTTCTTTTTGTTGACTAAGTATTTTACTAGCTCATTATAAATCGCTCTATTGTCCAAACTGTCCTCTGGTTGATCTATCAATATAGGGCATTCCTTCTTACTAAATTCTAACAATAATTTGAGTATAACAAATGCTTGTTTTCCTTGTGACATGTTCTCAAATACATCACCTTGGTAGGTTAACTGAAACGATTTATCAAACCAATTTACGGATATAAGTTCTACAGGAAAGTTTGAAAGGTTTTTTTTAAGATATTCACCCTTATATTCTACTTTATTATCTAAAGCTTTAATTAAGAAGTCTTTTGTGCAATTTACAATATTTTCTTTATAGCTTTGAGCAAATTGACTTACGAAATCCTGTCTTTCATTTCCTCGAAGGTTCAAACTCTTAGATAGTAAGCTTGTCATGCCTATATCATCAAGGTTAAATTCCACACCAATTTGTATATCTTTTTGGTCAATTCTGAAATTCTGTTTTAATTCATCGATTTTGCTCTTATATTCCTTAACATTAGAGGTGATTTTGTCTATTATTTCTTCAAGGATTTTTTTCTTCTCTTCACGTTTTTTTTCTTCTATATTAATTTCATTCAATTTCTTAGTCTCATCACTTATTATTTTATCTAATCCTTTGAGATATTTATTTTTCTCAAGAAACTCTAATCCACTTTTGTAATCAGTGTTTTTCATAAGTGATACATTATCTTGAATAAATCTCTGTTTATCCTCATTAAGCTGTATAACTATATTGGCAATTTCACTTTCCCATTTTTGCTTAAACTCAGAAACAAGCTTTGTGTATACTTTTTCAATCTTATTTTTTGACTTTTCTGATAGTGATGTAAAATCGTATTTTAATGAAGTATTATAAAGTTCAGATACCTTAATATTTTCTATTTTACGAATATCATCACTAATGGAAATGATTTTTCTCCCATTGTTATTTATTAAGTTTGAAACTCGCTCGTATTCCTTTTTAACTTCTTCAGATAATGTAACTTTACTGGCTTCAATTTTTGCCTTTGTTTCTTCAATACCTTTAGAAATTCCCGTTTTATCACCTATAGCTTTAATTTTCTCATTAATTCCATCTATCTCAGTTTTTATATTGAAAGAGTTAGAGATTTCTTTAGAAATATTACTTTTATTTGATTCAACGAACTTAACATAATTACTTAGAAGACTTTCTGTATCATATTCTTCAATTATTTCATTAATTAAGCTGTTTCTTTCTGTGTCATTTCTAGCTAAATCATACATGTAATTTTGAGGGAAAAATTCTACTTCTCTGCTATCATTTTCATCTCCGTCTTTCCATATTACTGTGAGATTCTCGCTATGCTTTTTAATATATTCTTCTGGATTGATCATTTCTCCAAATCTATTCGCTATAGAACTCAATAATGTTGATTTACCAGTAGCTCTTCCTCCAATAATAGTATTCAGGTTTTCGTTAAAACATATTGTCTGATCCCAGAAGTTTTCCTCATCTTTTCGTAATATAACTTTATCAATAGCACGATAGCCATGTTTTTCGGGTTTTTCATCATCTATGTGGATTCTGTCTCTTGGCTCAAAGATTATCTGCTTTAAACCCTCAAATGTCGGGTCTGCTTTTATCCATGTATATTTTGACCCAATGTCTTCAATTGCGTGAGTATCGCTACATTGTAGTAAAGGCTTGTTATGTTCTAGCCAAAACTCTCTATCTTTTTGAATATTTAACTCATTATCTGATGAATGTATTAATATGTTAGATTCTCTTGCAATAATTTCATAAGCATTACTTGAGCGTGAATTACCTTTTCCTCGTGAAAGAAAACCTATCAAGTATTTATTATTTAGTCTTAAAGATTCATCTTCTAATACTCTTATTAAATCATTAAACTCTACAACTGCCTTTGCAAAACCATCATTCTCAATGGATAAGTCCTTTGCTTTAACTGCATTTGCGTCTACTTTTAGAGTCAAATTTGAAAGAAAATCATTAATAATACTTTCTGGTAATTCATTGTCAAAAACAATATGAATATCACAACATTGGTCTTCTTTATTTTGATATGTCAACCTGAGTTCCAAATTGAGGAACACGCAAATCCCTTTTCCTTCTAGTATATTTTTAAGTTCATACTCTTTTTTATCGAATTTGAAGTAGTTTGTTAATCCTACTACTGCGAGTTTTTCTTCAATGATTTTCTTCACAAATTCATCATCTGTTGCCTTATACTTATTAAGATAAGTATAAGGAGTATGTACGTGTAAATCCCATTTTCTCCATTCAGAACCTCTACAAAAACTACTCATAATTCCTCCTTGGATTAGATGACAACTCTCACTTTTCCACTCATTAGTTTTGGTAACAAAGTATCTCTCAGGCTTTTTAGTTTTTGAATTTGATGTTGATTTTTCTCCATTTGATCTACGAAGTCATAAGCAAGTTCATCGAAATTATCTTGCTTATCTTTTGAAGGTATTGATATAATTAAGTCTAGCAAATGTGGAACCTTTATACTTGGTTGTACTCCACCAATATCTAATTGCATAATTTCCTCAGTTCTGTATTTTAAAGTTTGGTATAAGTACAATGGAGATAGCCTCTGTGCTTTCAAACCTATTACATTCTGTGCAACATTGCCAACTTCAGATAAAAACATTGAAATAGCACCTATACTTCCTACTGTTGATAGCAAAATGTCATACTTGCTTAAATACTGTCTAAACCATGTGTTAAACACCTCTAAACTAACATACTTTCTTACTACAGAATAATCAATAATACGTGTCAATTTTCCAAGTGCATTTACTTCAATTAATGGAAATGGTGTTTCCTCATTCTGATTAGGTGGAGTTTTACCTCTGTTATCAATAATTGAGACAAAATCACCAAGTTTCCCTTCCTCCCAGCTATCATCAGCTTCTTCAACAAACCATTGGCGGAAGAGAATCTCAGCCATTTGCTCAAGGGTTTTATTCTGCCTGTGTAGTAAATCTATTTTATCATCCAGACTGGCAAGAACCTCCGCAATAGCTTTTTGTTCGTTAATGGCAGGAAATGCTACCTCAAGAGCTTCAATATCACTTGGTTTCAGAGAGGGATATGCTGAGGTTGAGGCTTCAGCTATTGTATGAAGATATTCAGTTAACTCGTCAGAAGATAATAAATAATATAAGAATTTAGGATACAATTCCTTTTTATCTGTTTTAATAACAACAAATCCAGTTGAAACAACTAAATTTTCCGCAGGATTCTCTATAAATCCATAGTGTCGCTGATTGGGTCTAACTGAAGAATATATTATGTCTTCATTCTCCACAAGTCTTTTTGCTCTACTAGGAGCATCCCAGAGGTTGAAGTCTTGTAATTTATCAATATTGTTATTGGAAATTGATCCTGTATCTAAATACTGAATCTTCTCGTGAAAATCATTTTTGTTCAAACTGCTGTCATTTGTAGATATATAATCACCAAGTTTTACTTCTTTCCATTCTTTTGGAAAATTATTCATCAGTTTCTCCATTGGAGTGGATTTTGGACTGTGGAGCATTGGAGGAGATACAGTTTTCTTTTTGTATTTTTATTATTGATTTCTTTGGTGTTGGTAAATCTTCAGGCATTGTACCACCAATTTCTTTTATAGTTTGTCTTACTTTTTTACCAATTTCCAAATGAGTCTTATTGGCATTATCTTTACCTTTAATATTATCTCTTCGCAATTTCTCCTCTGTTTGGGTAGCCCGGAAAAGATTAGCTGCGAGTTCTGTGCTTCCCATATAATCGAGAATTTTGTGACTTTTCCTCAACCCTTTTCTTCTATGAATATCTTTTGCTTTCAATCCACCATAAAGTCCCATATATCCAAAATTCTGAAAAACTGCATATTCTATGTTGTTTTGAATTCCAGCTTTATGGGCAGCATCAGCTAATTGTTTATTGTGTTCTTTTAATTCATTTCTAATAGCGAGTCTCTTTCTATCTTCGGAAATCTGCTCAAATTCATCCTGAAGTTCCTGTCTTCTTGTCTGGATGGCAAAGTAAGTTTTCCCTAAAGCTACAACTTTTTTTCGAGAGTCAGCTTCTTGCATAATGAGGTAGCAAGCATATCGAGAAAGAGCTACATCATTTATTTCTCTTTCTGCTCCCTTAGGAAGATCTATCATTTTGCCGACGTCGGCAAAATGATCGGAAACCACGTTACCACTGGTTTTGCAGGCAATTTTAGCCTTTTTAATAATGTTCTCGAAGTTTGCCCATTTACTATAATCAAGTGCTTGAGCAAACTCTCTTGCATACCAGAATTCAACATCGTATTCATTTATGTGTTTTATCTTTTCAAAAGTTGATAAATTATCAATTATACTCATAACTTACACCTCGCTTCCTAATTTGCTTTCAATATCAGATGTAGAATGCTTCAGATTGCTTAACCGATCGCAATTTGCGACCAGTTCATTTTTTTCATTACTATTCAATTGGAATCTAAATTCATCGGGAAATCTATCTAAATTTCTTTTTACTTGTTCGTTTAGTCTTTTCACTTCAACATTATACAATTCTGCTAAATCTCTGTCTATCATAACTTGTTTTCCACGCAAATTGAAAATTCTATCTTTGATAGACTGTGTAGTTATCAGCTCATTATACATAAATTATATCCATTATTTACCATCTACCGGCATCTTGATCTTAGAAAGATTTTCCAGTATTCTTTTATTAAGTACGGCTTCTTCTTTTAATTGTTCTTCAAACTCAGCTTTTAGAGATGTAAATCGTTCTTTAAAATCAAAATCATCTTCTACTTCTGCAAGTCCAACGTACCTACCCGGAGTAAGCACATAATCCAGTTCTCTAACTTTATCTAACGGAACTGAACAACAATAACCTTTAATGTCTTCGTAAGCCCCTAAATCCCCTAAAGGGGACTTTTCATCAAACAAATGATCTTTCTCCTCACCTAAAGGGGACTTTTCATTAAACAAATGATTTTTCTCCTCACCTAAAGGGGATTTTTCATTAAACACAGGGGCTTTAATTTCCCCTTTAGGGGATTTAGGGGCTTTCAATAATTCACTTCGGATTGTGGCTAACACATTTTCGATATCATTCAATACTTGATCATTAGTAAACCTAATTACTCGATAACCCTCATTTATCAGAACTTCAGTACGAAGTAAATCAGCTTCTTTTTGTTTTTCATGAATTTCTCCATCTACTTCAATAATCAAAGCTTTTTCCAGAGAACAGAAATCAACAATGAATTTGTTAACAATATGTTGTTGCCTGAATTTCACTCCTAATTTTTTCCCTCGTAATAAGTTCCACAACTTACTTTCTGCTTTTGTTGGATTATTCCGCATTTTAACTGCTTTATCATTTAACTCCATATATAATGCAGGATTTGATGATTTAAGAACTGACGGTTTCTTTTTATCACGTTCTTGTTCATCTATTCCATTAATTTTCCCTTCAGGGGACATATGAGCTTTAATTTCCCCTTCAGGGGACACAGGGGATTTCCATTTGTGGTAGGTATCAGCTATTTCCATTATATCATCATGTGATAGCTCTCTAGTTCGTCTGTTAATCAAATGTCCCATATTTCGAGCATCTATAAACAATATTTCATCTTCTCTGTTTCTAAATCCACCATTAGCTTTGTTTCTATTCAAAAACCATAAACTAGCAGGAATCTGAGTATTAAGAAATAGCTTTGCTGGGAGGTTAACTACACAATCAACAAGTTTAGCTTCTATCAGATTCTTTCTAATATCACCTTCACCGGATGTTTTGGATGTCAATGCACCTTTTGCAAGGACAAATCCTGCTTGTCCTGTTGGAGCTAAATGATAGAGGAAATGTTGAATCCAGGCATAGTTAGCGTTACCTTTTGGTGGTGTTCCATGCTTCCAGCGTCCGTCACTTGTTAGTAGTTCTCCGCTCCAGTCACTGGAGTTAAATGGTGGATTCGCTATAACAAAATCAGCTTTAAGGTCTTTATGAGCATCATTGAGGAAAGATCCTTCATTATTCCACTTAACCTGAGAGGAGTCAATTCCACGTATTGCAAGGTTCATCTTTGCCAATCTCCAGGTCGTTTGGTTGCTTTCCTGTCCGTATATTGAGATATTATTAAGGTTACCTTGATGGTCTTCCACAAATTTCTCGGATTGAACAAACATTCCACCAGAACCACAGCATGGATCAAGAACTCGTCCTCTATATGGTTCTAGCATTTGCACAAGCAGTTCAACAACGCATCGTGGTGTATAGAACTGTCCCCCTTTTTTACCTTCTGCAAGAGCGAATTCACCAAGGAAGTATTCAAACACATGTCCAAGGACATCAGCACTTTTCTTTTTAGTGTCTCTGAGAGCAATATTACCGACTAAATCTATCAATTCACCGAGACTTGTCGGATCAAGATTTTGTCTGGCATAGACTTTTGGTAATACATTCTTGAGTGAAGGATTTTCTTTTTCGATCAAATCCATTGCTCCATCAATATCTTTTCCAATTTCAGGTAGCTTCGCTCTGCTTTGTAAGTAAGACCAACGAGCATTTAGTGGAACAAAGAAAACATTTTCAGCTTTGTATTCGTCTTTATCTTCCGGGTCAGCTCCTTCATACTCCCCAATACCTTCTTTCAATTTAATATGTAAGTCTTCAAAAGAATCAGAGATATATCGGAGGAATATCAAACCTAGTACTACATGCTTATATTCTGCTGCATCAATATTCTTTCTTAATTTGTCAGCTGCTTTCCATAATTGCTTTTCAAGAGGTTCTTGTTTCACCGCTTTTTTCTTTGCCATTCTATTTCCTTTATCCATAAAATTCTGTTACATTATAGTCTAATCCATACATTGTATGAACTTATGATTTGTTTTACATAAACTATAATAAGTCAAGTAAAATATTTCAGATTGATCTAACAGCAGTTATTTTACTGATTCCTAATTCAACACATCCCCCCTGTTCACCCTTATCTTCTTAATGTTCTCTTTTTCTTCCTCTTCTTGGAACTACTCCAACATAAACTCTTTTTAAACTACTTGAACCCCCTAATCCCCCTTTCTTCCGAAATCTACGATTTCGATTATTATAATGTTCGAAAATTTTTCGATAAAATTTTCGGTTTTCTGAGTGAACATAAAATTAATCCCTCTACTGACCAGTTTCTTGCAGAAACTGCTACAGTCGATATTGAGAATATACTTTTAAAACATGAGGAGGAAATAATGAGTAAACCAGAGATAACCAGAAAGAAAGCAAAAAGAAGACCAGTTGATAAAGGTAAGTTAACATTATTAATTGATAAACAGTTGATAAAGGATTTAAAATTCTTTGCCTTAGAAATAGACAAAACATTATCATCAATTACTACATCTGCAATTACACAATATCTACATAATACTAATACAGCTGCTGTACAATAGATTATCCAGTACATTCAATCAGGGCAAATCAGCTCAAAACCATTTTTTGAACTCTCGTATTTTCGAGTCGTCGGGTTCCAGATTTTTCGAACATAAAATTAAATAATTTTTAAGGAGAAAATAACAAATGGAAATAATGAAGTATAACAGATTACGAAGGAATCCAGCGAAGTATAGGCAGTACATGCTTGAACAAGCGAAAAAAGCTACACATACACAAAATAAGGAGGGTGATCAAGATGATGTTAATAGAGCTGATAAAATCAATGGATATAACAATAATAACAATAATGATGATAGTGTCGCTAGTCCAGTCACATTTAATCCATTTACTGATAAATCTTATCATAATATTTTTGAGGGAGAAGAAGATCAATTGAAGTCTTCAGATAGCTATGAAGAAGAACAGGAGGATCATGAGGATGATTTTGATCAGGCGATACAGTTATATGAGGAAATAGAGGATGAGCTTGACGAAACAGAATCACTAGCAGAAACAATTACTGAACTTTATGATAACTTCGACGAAGAACCTGTTGTTAGTATTAAATCAAGTTCTGTGAAGCTAACAATCAACGTAAACGAATTAGTAGCAAAGAAGATAAAAGTATTAGCTGTAATTAAAGATACAACTGTGAAAGATATGCTTGAAGAAGCAATGGAAGATCTGATAGAGCAATCGTATGATGTGTTTAGTAGTTTAATCAATTAGCCGTATTTAGCTTATGTTTATCTTCATATTTTAATTATGACCTATAATCGCAATGATTATAGGTCAATTTAATTATTATAACTGGAGGTGATATGCCTATTAAACCATTAAACATTTTTGCTACTCAAACAATTCAACATGATTTTCAAAATGTCCTTCCATTACTGACATTAACAGTTCAACAACTCTTTGAAAAACATGATTACGATATGTTCGTGTTCAGACCTGGAGAAGCATCAAAAACCAATATTACTTTGGAAGGTTATAGTTTCAAAAACGGTGACCTGAAAGAAGGGATAATCGTTAAAACGATAGGTCTTAAACTCGGTTCTGTTATCTGGTTCAAGATTGATGACTATGGAGAATACTTTGTAGGAACCTTTCTATATCCAAGTGAATACTAGGAGGATATTATCAAAGGAGTAATAAAAATCATAGTTAGTATTGTTGTTGGTGTGTTAAGTGAATTAATTATATGTAAAGGGAGAAACAATGGAGGAAGTGACAAGAAGGATTAAACCAATTGAAGTTAGAGAAGAGATTTTGGAGCAATGCATCATCTGCGGAACAATCTTTGATGAAGAAAACAGAGATGATATTGTTTCTATCAACCATGGAACTCTCTGCATAAGTTGCTTTCAGGAAGGCTGGTTTAAACAATGCAAGATATGTAAGAAATATGAGTTTGAAGATACATGTCATAGCTGTGAGGATGATGATACATATTTATGTCATGAGTGTTATACTAAGGAAAGGCAATCATGAATGCTAATCTTCACAATATGAAGCAAAATGTATCAGCTGGTATTTACAAGAAACTATCTGATGTTGCAAAGAACAACATTGAATTGGAAAACCTACTTGAGGAGTTTATCGAAAGAGCGGGGATCATAGAATTCGATGGTGGTTTATCTCGATTCATGGCTGAAAGAAAAGCTCTTGAATGTGTACTCCAAAATCATACAAACAGAAAAACCGACTAACAGACAAAGCTACAATCTTGAAAACAACTTTTAGAGTCTTATAACAATCAGACTCAAAGGATTACAAAATGAATGATATTGAACAACAATTGAAGAAACCTTTTCCGGCAAGTGATATTGAGTTTCGAATTGCTCGAGTATTCAAGAACAACCAGAAAGCGGTTGTTCTTGCTTATATAACATCTAGGGCTGTCATGGACAGGCTTGACGATATCTTTGGTGTAAGTGGTTGGGTGGACTCATACGAAGTTTTGCCTACAGGGGTATTGTGTAAATTATCAGTTCTTATTGAAGGAGAATGGATATGCAAGCAGGATACTGCTCAGTTTACAAATATCGAAGCTCTGAAAGGTGGATTTTCGGATTCCCTGAAAAGAGCAGCAGTGAAGTTTGGAATTGGTCGTTACCTCTACAATCTACCTGAGCATATTGTAGAGCTTCATAGAACCAAACCTTATAACATACCAAAGGAAAAGTTACACACATACTATTCAAAGGATATCTCGGCTTTCTGGATTGTACCGGAATTACCTTCTTGGGCAAGATCAGAGAAAGCTGCTAAACTGGAAACCCAGATTTCCGAATTACCGGCGGACTACCCGAAAGAATCACAACCAAGCACTCAGGAGCGTAATGAAATGCCTACAGACTCGGGTTCAATGAGAATCCTGCTTTTAGAGTTTATCGATTCTCTGTATGAACAGAAAGCTCTGACTGAGAAGCGATTCCATGAGTATAAGAGCAAAGTCAAAGATCCCGGTACAGGATTTGGACTTCTTAAGTTCTTCTACAATCAATTCCAGTCTATAGATAAACTCTATTCGCTGATTCGTGTAGGTGCTATAGAAGAGGATGAAGGGAAAGCAATCTACAAAAACATCATGACTGCAAACAGTTCGAAATTAAGTAAAATATAACAAGAATTAAACCAAATAGCCGCATAGGAGTTAAAATTATGGCAAGTATCCAAAAACAAATTGATAATTTACCGGAAATCGGTGGAACAACGAAAGGAATCTACCTTCAGAACAAACTTATCAGAAACGTACTTGAAGACATGAAAGCTCGAGAAGAAGCAGGTGATGACAGAATATCATTTGCAAAAGTTGTTCAGGAAATACTCACACAGTATTATGAATACAACAAACCATTAGAACAAGCTGCTTAAGTACTATGACTGTTATTACTAATAGAAACGGAATACCTGATCCAATCTTTAGATCTATAAAGAAGGGCTGGTATTCCGGCTCTAATGTGAATCATTTTTCAAGTGTAACTGGATTGCTTAAACCACCAAAGATATTCGTTCTGGAGAAAAGACATTCAGAAGAAATTGTTGAGGAAGCCAGTGATCTTATCTGGTCTTTAATGGGATCTGCAATGCATGCAGTACTTGAGAAGTCAGAATGGGAAAACTCAATCAATGAAGAAAGGTTGTTTGCTTCTATTGATGGAAGGCTTATATCTGGTGCTGTAGACCTGTATGAGAACAGAACTATTTCGGATTACAAGTTTACCTCAATATGGACTTACATATTCAAGTCACGTATTAAAGAATGGACAGAGCAGCTTAATATCTATGCATATCTATTTAGAAAAGCAGGATTCCCAGTTAATCGTCTAAAAGTAATCACGATCTTCAGAGACTGGAGCAAGTCAAAGTTCAAGAGAGAATGCAACTATCCTCGTCAGATAGAGACTATCAATCTAAAAGTATGGTCAAACGAACAAGTTGAGGAATTCATTAGAAAAAGGATAAAGCTTTTCGAAATGGCTTTAAATCTCCCGGATGACGATATTCCTGTTTGTCTACCGGAAGAAAGATGGCAGACTATACGCTGGGCAGTACAAAAAGTAAATGCTAAACGAGCAACAAAGCTTTTTGATGACAGACCCCAAGCAGAAGAATATATCCGTAAAACTAAGCGCTCAGACTTAGTTGTTGAGATCCGACAATCAGAACCCATACGATGTATGGAATATTGTAGATGCAATGAGTTTTGCAACTACTACCAAGGTTTGATGAATACTGTAAAAGTAGCATGAACCGGTTGGATGAATATATTAAAAAAAGGTCTATCCTTCTTTTCTGTATATCTATCAATAAATTATGATTTCATATATATAGTAATAGATGTTTAATGGACACTGACCAATGCACGAGCTAACTCACTCAATTCATTCTCACCGAATAACCATGGACTCTTATCAAATATCTGTGGATAGCGTCTTTTTATTATCTTGAATATTTCTTCAATGGTTTCTATTATATTTTTAATCATTATTCTTGCTGCTTCACTAATTTCTAAATCACCATTCGTTGTTTTATAGTGTGAGAAATAATGAAACATTTCTATATATCCATTAAAAAGATAGTCAATTTCCTTGCTTGTACAATCAATTCTTTCAAAGATTAAACTGATTAGTCTTGTAAAAGGTGATTGATTAAATTGTTTCAGTAACAATGATATATCAGCTTCATCATGTAATGCATCAAATTTAATTAGACTTTTCAATGTACTTATTTTAAACATAAGAACATTTAGAACCCTATAGCAGAATTTTTTAACATCCTCTATACTAAGGAACTTTTCTGGCCTAGTGTTATTATAATAATCTCCCATAATCTCATTAAAAAATGATGAATGATATATAGATCCCCAACTTTTTTCACCAGGAATATTGTCGTTAATCATCTGCATTTTTAGCTTATCCAGTAATTCTGGATTATATATTGGAGTTAACTCAGTTAGTAATTGATAGTATCTTGACTTCAATCTCGCGTCCATATGCATATTTTTGCTCAATAGAGTTCTTATGTCAATTATTGGGAGATACTTGTTAGGAAAATCATTTTCCACAACATAAGAATCATAAATCTCAGTCGTTAATTCATAATCACTGTCGACTTCAAACATCTGTTTTCCTTCCCATTCAAACCCAATTTCTTCAATAGCATTTCTAACAATGTTCCATGTAAGAAGTGAATGTTCTTTATTTACATCAGACTCATTGCTCTCATACACAATTACGAATTCTACATCAGACCTTGAATGCATCTCCAGTCTTCCCACAGAACCAAATAATCCTATTGAGATATTAGAGTATTCTTTATTGTGCAAGAATTCTGGTAGCACAGACTTTAATTTTTGAATAATACTGTTTATTGTTTCTTGTGATCTATTGTAACTATTATCGATTATTTTTCTTAATTCTTTCTTTGAAGTTGCCGTCAGAGAAGGCACTACATTTTTGTTATACAAAATTTTTCCCAATCGTTCTTTATTTTCATTATCATATTTTTCTTTGCAAATTTTGCCCTCAATAATATTTTTTCTCTTATCCATATTAATTTCATTCCTCCTGTTATCAATCACCTGTTTCTTTTTAAGAATGTTATTAACTTCTTTCTTTGAGACATAGAAATCAAATGCCTGATCTTGATACTTTTCTTCAAATCCTTCTATTATTGAGTTATCAATAATTATATTGTCGGCATCTTCATCACGATATTCATCAAAATTCTTTATGAAGTAACATATGAAATTCCCAGATGAGTTATATGAACTATGTCTTTTGAACTCATCGAGGTTCCATAATGGAGAAGTTCCATCACGAATAAGGACTTGATAGAAGTTTTCATATTTATCTTTAGAATTTTCACCTTCTAGTTCATAAATGTTCTTAGATTCTGGGAACCTACTGTCTTGATGTAATATCCCCCATATAGATAAACGATTTTTTGAGTTAAAATAAGCTAAAAAAATTGGCATCCTATTATCTATAAATTGACCGAGTGCACCAAGTTTAATATATACAGAAACAATATTATCCCTGATATTATCCTTTAGTTTTTCAAAAGGGAAAATCTTAGGATCCGACATTAACAAAAGTCCTCCAATTTCTCTATAAGATAACCTAGTATGTATTAAAGGCATTTTTTCAAGATTTATAAGATTATCAATCTCACTTTTATTGATCAATTTAATGTTTTCTTGCTCTTTAATTTTTATTTCTGTAAAATTAAATACAAAAAAACTAGAATTATTGCATGTCGTCCTTTCTATATTCGTGATTTCCTTTGTTATTCTTGAATTCATTGTACTCTCATTAATTACAAGAACCTGTATAACTAATGAGAAAAGGTTAGATAGCATACTATCTGATTCATTTCTGCTTATTTTATATGTATGTACAGCACCTTCATAATCACAAGATTTACCGTGTCTATCAATTGTAGATACTTTTACATAACTTAATATGTTATAGTTTAATTTTCCTCCACCTATGTATTTATCCATAATCCAAAAGGCAATTTTATCATAATCAAAAGAATCCAATGAATAAAGAGAGCTTAACTCCTTTACAAGATATACAACATCATTGTTATCAGCATATAATGATGTCTGACTTCCTGCTATAACGAAATCCTCCTCAAGAAACAATTTAATCAACTTATTATCAGCAAGATTTGTATTGGTGAGTTCAATTATAAGCTTAGTATAACCTCTTTCTTCTGCAAAAAGTGAAATGTGCTTCAACAATAATTTATTTAATTTTTCTTGAGTTTCAGCACATTCTTTAAGTAAAGACTCAAATAGAATTAGATTTTTTATCTCTAAAAAAGTTGTGAAAGGATTTTTCTTCAATATTACAGAACAGCAAAATACTTCCTCATTATTGATATTTGCAAAACCACCAAGAATCACCCTCTCATATGTGTTCTTCTTATGATTTGCGATTACTTTTTTTATCCACTCTATATGGTTTGGGTATTTAGATTCCCAATAGTGTCTTCTCTTTTCATTTTCATTTACAATTTGATCTAACAAGTCTTCTCTATGAATTTTTTTTATTGAAAGTTTATTGATACTTTCTTTCATAATTACTGACCACTAACATTCAGAAATTTTTATTGGTCTTAGAGCTACATGCTTCGAAATACTCATCCACCAAGATTTAAAATTTTGCATACAATCAGGATTATCTTGTATTTCAATAATCCCATTCGTATAAAAATAGTAGCCTGTAGATGGTCTGAAACTACCCTTTTTGGGATTTTCTTTTATTTCAATACATATATCCCAACCATTTACTGCTTTTTTTAATATACTTACTGCTTCACCATACACTTCAAGGTTGTTTGAACTTTGTCTAACTTTAATTCGGTATTTCCGTGTTGCCATTTGATCTCCCTCTAATATTTAAAATCAGTGTTTGATTAACTAAATAATCTCTATGTAACTTTAAAAAAAGCAGTTAGGAGTTTCTTTGTCAATTTTTTTTTCAGCAAAAGAGTTTTTCTCGATACTTAAGTAAGATTTTTTTAATTAATACATGATATAATATAAGTGAATAGCAACAAAAATACTACATACTAAGGTTATCTTAAAACATGGAAGTTCTTCATCACTGAACAAAAATAAAATGATAGTGAAATGCTATAATGTATAGAATTAGTAATAGTTTTGTATGGCCCCCCCGGCGTCCCGATGGATCGGGAAACACACGACCTTTGAAAGGAAAAGGCCTTCATGGGTTATAAACTACAGAATATTTTGATAGTAGTTAAATGGCACCCCCGGCGCGATTCGAACGCACGACCTTTTCCTTAGGAGGGAACTGCTCTATCCAGCTGAGCTACGGGGGCACTGTTTCATATACTCGAAAAACCCGTTTTTGTGTCAAGGATTTATCAAGGACTGTGCACAAATTCAACTTGCCAAAAGAAAGCGAAAATGGGAAAATATCAAAAAAATATTCGAATATGCTTAAACTTCTTGACATTTATCTCTTATAGGTTTCTTTTATATTGTTGCAGCCTTAGATTCACACGATTTTTAACAAATTTATCGAATCTCTGGTTGTATCAGAGGTTTTATTACATTAAATTACATATAAAAGACTATAAAGGAGTATCAATGATATTTCAAAACGAAGCAGAACTGTATCGTACATATCATTACGTTGCCGGTGTTGACGAAGCAGGGCGAGGTCCTCTCGCAGGGCCGCTTGTAGTTGCCGCTGTTATCCTTGGAGAAAACGCATTTATCCACGAACTCGATGACTCAAAAAAGCTCACTGAAGCTAAAAGAAACATCCTGTACGATACAATAAAAGAAGAAGCTATTGCTTGGGAAATCCTGGCAGTTCCACCGGAAGTTATTGATGAAGTTAACATCCTTCAGGCTACTCTGAACGGAATGAAAAAAGCTGTGGAAAATCTGGGGACTAAACCGGATGTAGTGCTTATAGACGGAAACAGAATCCCGGACGATATGCTGATCACTCCACGAGCTATTGTACGCGGAGACAGTACTTATGCCTCTATCGCCGCTGCATCTGTTCTGGCAAAAGTAACCAGAGACAGAATCATGATCAAACTTCATGAAAAGCATCCTCAGTACAATTTTGCCCAGAATAAAGGATATCCTACTCCTGAACACCTTAGGGCAATTGCAAAGTACGGGTTAACAGAACATCACCGTAAATCATATAAACCTTGTCAGGAAGTTAGAATAGATTTTGAATAATATTCCTGAGTTATTGTATACACTTTCAGGCTGTGGATACTCCACAGCCTTTTTTTTTTACACAAAAAAGAGCTGCCTGATAACAAGCAGCTCGTAAGTTTATTTAATCATACTGATTAGTTATTCTTTGCAAATTCATATCCTGAATCAAGAGCTTTAAGGTTAGCATCAAGAAGTTCAGGTTTCTTTGCTTTAAGGAATGATGTGAGATCATCCTTAATTGTCTGAATATTCACCAGTTCTTTTTTACCAAGAAGTACACCGATTGAAACAACATTGAGCACTTTAAGTGATCCTGCTTCAATAGCGAAAGTAGACATTGGAGCATATACAACGTCAACGTCATCTCTATCAAGTTTGTTAGGGCACATATCAGAGTTTGCAATAATTAATCCACCGGCTTTTACGTCCGGACCGAATTTGTCCAGAGATGGTTGATTAAGAGCAATAAGGATATCCGGGAAAGATACGAGCGGAGAAGCTACCGGTTTATCTGAGATAACTGTAGCAACGTTAGCTGTACCACCGCGCATTTCAGGTCCGTAAGATGGAAGCCATGAAACGTTTTTTCCTTCCTGCATTCCGGCTTTCGCCAGGAATTTACCTATTGTGAGAGCACCTTGTCCACCAAAACCTGAGCATATCATTTCAGTTTTCATTATTCTCCCCCTTCTACGCCTTTATCTCTGTAGTTACCAAGTTTGAATACAGGTAACATGTTTTCTTTTGCCCATTTAATTGCTTCAACAGCATCTGTTCCCCAGTTAGTAGGACAAGTTGAGATGAACTCTACAAGTGTAAATCCTCTGCCTTCTTTATTATACTGAAGAGCTTTCTTCACAGCTTTTTTAGCTTTCATTATATCAGGAGCTGAAAGAAGTGATACTCGTTCAATGAAGTAAGGAGCTGTTAAAGAATTAATCAGTTCACTAACAAGTACAGGGTGTCCGATATCGTCTGTATCTCTACCATAAGGTGATGTAGATGTTTTCATGCCCGAAAGTGTTGTTGGAGCCATTTGTCCACCTGTCATTCCGTATATAGCATTGTTAACGAAAAATACAGAAATGTTTTCACCTCTGTTTGCTGCGTGAACGATTTCTGCAGTACCGATAGCTGCAAGGTCACCATCTCCCTGATAAGTGAATACATGCATATCAGGTCTTGCTCTTTTCATACCTGTTGCGACAGCAGGAGCTCTACCGTGAGCAGCTTCCGCCATATCGCAATCAAAGAATTTATAAGCAAACACAGAACATCCGACAGGAGCAACACCCATCATGTTATTCTGCATTCCAAGTTCATCCATACATTCTGCGATTAATCTATGTGCGATCCCGTGAGTACATCCCGGGCAATATGTAAATTGTAAATCTGTTAACGATTTTGGTCTTGTTGCAATAACTTCCATTATTCCTCCTATAAGTACTCTTCGATTTTAGTTTTTACTTCTTCCGGAGTAAATACGATACCGCCGACTTTACCCATAAACTCAACAGGAATCTTACCATTTACAGCAAGTTTCACATCTTCAACCATTTGACCAAGGTTAAGTTCGAAAACAACAACCTTTTTGATGTTTTTGTGTAAAGCTTTCTTGATTGCATCGTAAGGATATGGCCAGCATGTAATAGGACGAATAAGTCCAACATTCTTGCCTTCTTCTTTAAGATCATCAATTGCGGATTTTACGATTCTGGAAGCTGTTCCAAATGCTACGCAGAGAACTTCATTATCTTCAGCAAGATTATATTCTTCCCAAAGTTGTTCGTTCTTTGTAATTTCTTTATACTTTTTATCAAGTTTAAGAACATGTTGTTCAAGCACTAACGGATCTATTTCAAGTGAGTTAACCTCATGATGATGATGATTTGGTCCATCTTCATTTGGATACATACACCAGTCAAGATGCTGGTTATTTAATGCTTCAATTTCTTCATCAGTTTTAGCAGGTTTGAACTCAACAGGTTCCATCATCTGACCAAGAAGACCATCTGAGAGTATCATTACAGGATTGCGATATTTATCTGCAAGATCAAATGCCTGCGCAGCCATGTCAGCAAATTCCTGAACAGAGGCAGGAGCAAGAACGATCATTCTGAAATCGCCGTGTCCACCACCTTTAGTAGCCTGGAAATAATCTCCCTGAGCCGGCTGAATATCACCAAGACCTGGTCCGCCACGCTGAACGTTTACAATAACTGCTGGCAGATTAGCACCTGCAATATATGAGATACCTTCGGACTTGAGTGAGATACCAGGAGATGAAGATGATGTCATAACACGTTTTCCACATCCTGATGCACCGTAAACCATGTTAATCGCTGCTACTTCAGATTCTGCCTGAAGGAATGTACCATTAACTTTTGGCATCATCCTGGACATGTATTCTATCAATTCACTCTGTGGTGTAATAGGATAAGCAAAATATAAACGACATCCTGAGCGGATTGCTGCTTCTGCTACAGCTTCATTACCTTTCATTAAGACTTTCATATTTCCCTCCATTATTTTTCGATTGTGATTGCGACATCAGGGCATACTGTGTAACAGAATTTACAGGCAATACATTTGTCCTGATCTTTACATTCTGAATAGTGATAACCCTTAGCATTAATGTTTTCTGAGAATTGAAGGATTTTCTTCGGACAAGCTTCTATACAGAGGCCACATCCTTTACAATAGTTTGGATCAATAGTAACTCGAGCCATTACTTTCTCCTTTTTTAATGGATTATTGTTCTAATTTTAATGCAAATATAGATGAAAAATTGTCAATAGATATTTTTCTTAAGAGAAATACAACTTTACATGGGTTTGTAATATCATAACCTCTAACATACATATGATACAAAGACCATTACTTATTAGTCTGCGATATATAGATTTCTATCTAAATCCATAAAATTACACTAAGAATTTACGTTAAAAATTACAATGAAAATTCTAACACAATGTTATCTTCAAGATAAAATACTTTTATCAGCATGAAAAAGGCTTGAGAATTAGTAATCCCCTGCCTGACGCTTAAAACTGTCACAAATTTCACGGGAGTTCAATAAGCCAATACACATCCCGGCAATAACAAGCTTTGAAAAGAAAACAACCAGACTTTGAGAAGTTACGATTGTTGACTCCATATCATTAATAAAAATCATTGTATCTCTAAGTATGTAAATAGATGCAGCAATTGTACCGGTAACACCTGCCCAGAAATATCTTTTAAATATCCACCAGCTGCAAAGCACGAAGTACACTGAGAATATCCCAATCCCGAAAAATGGCTTTACAAAGTAAATACCAATATTACCCAATATACGACCAAACATTCTGAAGTAGTCCTCAGGGTCGTTAAAATGTATAACATTCAAGCTATCACTGTCCAAAAGAAAGTGAATCAAGTTTGCTATTCCACCTATTAGCAGAACGCATGCTATTAAATTTATTATTATTTCTTTGTATTTTCTCATAATCCTGCGTATTTAAATTAGATTTTGTCACGATATACTATTTCAATTTTCCATGCCCTGAAATTTAGTCAAGAGAATAATTTTTTAAAAGACGGCATTCATTAATATACATTCAATACCCTGTACTGCAATGAGATATAGATGCATTTACAATATCCTCAATTAATAGTTAGATTATCATGGAAATCCCTTCTCTTATGTAGGAAATTTGATCAATATAAGAAACCTGCCAGATACAGAGGAACTATATTTTCATAACCAATTTCGGTATCATCCTTGAAGACATATGCACTTTTTAAATCCTTTATCTGTTTTCGATTCTTATTCTTTCCACCTATTTCAACTTCTATTTTACCAGTACCGGAACCAATACTGTAATCTACGAATGTCGAAGCAGAAACAGGTAGTCCAATCTGAGAAACAAAGAATGATTCTCGTATATTCCCTAATTCACTACTGTGATACCACATTTCATGGCTTACTGCATAGTAAAGATTGGGATTCGCCAACATAATTTTCGAAAACCGCAGCGACCTCAATGATGCTTTTTCTCTTCTTATTATATTTATAACCTCTGCTCTGTCCAGTAAATCCAGATAGACATACAAAGTTTCCTTATTTATATCAAGCTCATTGCAGATGCTTGACACCTTAACCGTTGGGATTCTTGACATTGCCAAATAGGCGATCAGTTTCTTAAATACAAAACTGGAAGAACCTTTCACATCCTTCAGACTCGGTACATCTTCATACACAATCTTATCCAGAACATTATGTAAAACCTGTTGGTATTCATCCTTTGAGTACTCATTGAAAAAGGGGTAGAACCCATATTGCTTATACTCAAAAAAGTACTTTTTAATCTTCGGAACTTCCCGAGTTATAGCAGATGCTATTGCAACATGATCTGTAAGTATTTCCTCAAGAGAAAATGATTGTAGTTTTATATTATATTTAAGCTCAATGTATTCCCTGAATGATAACCCTCTGAGATTATATATTAATGCTCTTCTGGATAAGTCTCCCTTCTCACTGAGAATATTCAGTCTGGAGCTTCCGAGAATGATAATCCTCTTATCAGGAAATGAGTCATAAATAGCTTTTACATCAAAAGACCAGTCCTTTTGTTTATGAACTTCATCAATTATGATTGTATCCCCATATAATGAAAAATATGCTTTGGCAATCTCATAAATTCCACTCTTGACTACAAGTGGATTATCCACTGAGAAGTACAGGCAATCTGCCGGTGACTTAAAACTATCCAGATAGTGCTGCAATACGAGTGTAGTCTTTCCAGTACCCCTAGCTCCGGTAATAACCACCAGCCTCTTACTCCAGTCAATATCTATATACCTTCTAAATTTCCTTGGTATCAACGCTGATATCCTATTCTGGATTGTGAATAATTCATTCAATATTTCCATATTAACTCCCGACAATAAAATATTTATGACTATCCTAATTGTCAAGTTTAATATGTTTTCGACTACCCTACTGGTCACTTTTAAGTATATTATGACTATTTCAATAGTCACTATTCCCCACATACCTGCAACGAAATTACCCTAAGATGCATTCTCTAATAATGACATAAAGAAAACAGGGATTCCGCATATGAACAGTAGCCCTGCAATATCTCAATTGTTTAACTAATTAGTTTCTGATGCATCTTCATCATTCAGTACATTTCTTCTGCTCAGTTTAAGAAGCAGAGTAGAAACGACAAAGCCGAACAGTGGGAGTATCAGCAATTCCACAAAGTAGATATCTTTAACAAATACGGATAATCCGCAAATTAATATAACAGGCAGTAAATCAAGGGAACTTTGTAGAAAATTCCTGTATGACTTCATTAATTTAATTTCATGCACAGAACCACATAAATACAAGTAGATTCGCCAGACATATCTGTTCTGTACCACCATATCAAATCTTTGCTTATCCATAAGAAACATGGCAGCTAATAAGATAATTGATAATAATGTAATGATCCTTACAACCCAAATCAATACTTTCATTATTCCTCTATTAGATAACTTAGTTAAAAAATGTGAATAGAATCAATATTACAACCTATTAAATCCACCCAAGAATAACACTAATGCTTATGCATGAAAACCAACACAATAAATTTTTTCCATGTACGTCAAGTTAATCGTTATAAAAGCCTGCCTTTCTATTATTTCCCGAAAACTATTGCCATAAAAAATTCGATACATCATTAGAAGAAGAAATTGATGTTTAGTAAGATAAACATTAATATAGCTCATTGTATTTATGCACAACAATTGTGCATTTACAACCAATATGCACAATAAATTCGAAAATTTGCGCATTAAATCTCAATATGCACAAAATGTGTGCATTAGACTATCCATCTCTTAATAAGTTCAATAAATCCTTGTTAATAAACAATGCAGACTTACCAATTACCTCCCTGTAAAGAATATCACCGACCAAAATATTCAAATACTTAGAAGCTGTATTTCTTGAAAAGCCTAATCCTTCTACATCTGAGATTCTTGTGTAAACATTTGAAAAGAGCAACTCAATAAATTCCTTAGAGTATACTTTAGGATAGCCAATCTTTATTTTGTTTGATGTTGTATCAAATAAGTCTATAATTCTCTTACTGGTAGACAGTGTTTTACTTGCAGTTTCTCTAACAGCTGACAACATATACATTACCCAATCTTCCCACTTATCTTCTTCTGTTACTCCTCGTAGTAGCTTATAGTAGTCATCTTTATTTTGAATAATATAACTGCTTAAGTACAAGAATGGATCTTCAAGTAAATTAGTAAGAATCAAGTACAACACATTAATAATCCTACCAGTTCTTCCATTTCCATCAGAGAAAGGGTGAATTGCCTCGAACTGATAATGAATGAAAGCTAATTTGATTAGGGGATCCAAGTCTCCTGAATGACTGTTCATAAATTCTGTAAGTTCAGCCATCAAATCATTAATTCTATTCGTATCAGGCGGTGTATAAACAACTTCATTAGTACTCATATTCTTAATCTGAGTTCCAATTTGAGATCTAAAACCACCAGTATTCCCAACAATAATCTCCTGTATTTTCTTTATTACATTTGAGCTAATCATTTGTTTCCTATTTACTAAATCCAAGCCTGTAAACAATGCTCTTTTATAATTCACAACTTCCTTAGTTTGTGGGTCAATATTTTTGTATTTAAATGCAATGGCTTTGAACAAGTCGTCATGAGTTGTAACAATATTTTCAACTTCAGAACTGTCTTTAGCTTCTTGTAGTACAATTGAATTTAAAATGATACTTTTATTAGGCAGCTTCTCAGAAAAGCCTTTCAATTCTGCTAATACTTTATGAGTTTCTATTAAGTGCTTCAAAATCTTAGGTTTATTTAAGTTTATTGATGGTGGTAGACCAGGTAAATCATTATATGCTTTCAAAGGGATAGAATTCTTCGCAACAATTACTTCTTGTCTTATTAATACATTATTAACAGTCTCATATGTTAAATGCCTTGTAACATACTTGAAGGCTAGCAGTATTCTTTTCTCAGACATTTCTACATCAAAAATGTTTAGATAAGAATTTAAGTCTATATAAAATACCAGATTATAAAATTGCTCTCCATCAATACCACCAAAATCATCAATGTATATTTTAGAAGATTCTATAATGTTTGCTTCCTCGGTCATATTATCAAATTCTAGTTTTTTTAAAACTTGATCAAATATCTTTTCCCTGTAATCATCATTATCAAACGACTCATTTCTTTCGCTATAGTAATCAATTTTCATTAAAATAACCACCAAATTCCGAATTCTATTTTAAACACAAATTATATTAAATAGTGATTTTGAAAAACTTTGTGTCAAGAAAATATCACATCTTATATAAGAGTTATGTAATCCTCCAATCACTTAATTGCTACTTTTTCATCTTTTACAAGCATTTAGAGGATTATTTCCCGAAAACGATTGACATAAAAACCGAGCTAAATCTCTTGTATCATTGGAGGTTTCTCAATGAAGAAAACTAATATTAGAAACTTTTGTATAATAGCTCATATTGATCATGGTAAATCGACACTGGCTGACAGACTGCTTGAAACGACAAAAGTTATTGATGTTAACTCAGGAGTTGATCAGATACTCGACGATATGGATCTGGAACGTGAAAGAGGAATTACAATTAAATCCCACGCTATCCGAATGCCGTACACACATAATGGTGAAGAATATATTCTTAACCTGATAGATACTCCAGGACACGTTGACTTTTCCTATGAAGTCTCAAGAAGTCTTGCTTCCTGCGAAGGTGCGCTGCTTCTCGTTGATGCTTCTCAAGGTATTGAAGCTCAGACAATGAGCAACATGTATCTTGCTATGGAAAACAATCTGGAAATTGTCCCTGTTCTCAATAAGATAGATATACCCAATGCAGACATAGAAGGCGTTCTCCACGAGATTGAAGAAACTATCGGAATTGATTCCGAAGAAGTCTACAAAATCAGTGCAAAACAGAACATCGGTATTGAAGAACTGCTTGTTGGAGTTATAGAAAATATACCATCCCCTGAAGGAGACGAGAATCTTCCTCCTCAGGCTTTGATTTTCGACTCTTATTATGACGTATACAGAGGTGTTGTTGTTCTTATCAGAATGTACGATGGAACTCTGAAAAAGGGAGATCAAATTAAGTTCATGTCTAACGGTAAATCATTCCAGATCGAAGAGATCGGTCATCTTGGAATTGTACTTGAACCTGGCGATCAGCTTTCCTCCGGTGAAGTCGGTTACATTATTGGTGGTATCAAAAACGTTGGAGATGCAATGGTAGGTGACACGGTTACTCTGAAGAAAAACGGTTGTGAAAAAGCACTTCCGGGATTTCAAGAACCGAAACCAATGGTTTATTCCGGTATTTTTCCAATTAACGGAGATGACTACGAGAATCTGGTTGATGCTATGGCAAAACTGGAGCTTAATGATGCTTCTCTGGTTTATGAGAAAGAAAACTCACTTGCCCTTGGCTATGGATTCCGTTGCGGATTCCTCGGTATGCTGCATCTGGAAATTGTTAAAGAAAGGTTGATGCGGGAGTATAACATTCCTATTATTACTACAACTCCAAGTGTTAAGTTTGTCATCAAGCTCAACAATGGAGAAGAAATTATTGTGTATAATCCTGTTGACTTCCCTGATCCTGTGAGTATTGATTATATCTTGGAACCGATTATGGATGTGGAGATTATTGTTCCTACTGAATATGTCGGTAATATAATGAAGATTACTCTGGAACGTCGCGGTATTCAGAAAGATATGCAGTACATCGATGAAAAGAGAGTTGCTCTGCATTATGAAATGCCGTTAATTGAAATAATTTTTGATTTCTATGATAAACTCAAATCAGTTAGCCGCGGCTATGCTTCCTTAGATTATTCTTTCCGCGAAAACAGGAAATCAGATATTGTCAAAGTTGATATTTTAATAAACAATGAAAAAGTTGATGCCATGTCATTCATGTGTCATGAGGAAAAAGCTTACAATTGGGGTAAAAGTGTAACTGAGACCCTGAGAGAAGTAATCCCGAGACACTTATTTAAAATTGCACTTCAGGCATCAATAGGCAGTAAAATCATTGCCAGATCTACTATTTCAGCAATGAGAAAAAATGTAACTGCAAAATGCTATGGTGGTGACATCACCAGAAAGAAAAAACTTCTTGAAAAACAAAAAGAAGGTAAAAAAAGAATGAAGGAAGTTGGATCGGTTAATGTTCCTCAGGAAGCCTTCCTTGCTGTACTTAAATCTGAAAGAACTTAGAATTGAAATTGCAAAGGAGAAACAATGAATAAAGGCGGAAACTTAAGAGTTGGAGTTTATGTTGATGTATCAAACATTGCACTTAACGGTGGATATGGAATACAATATGATGTCCTCAGAGAATTTGCCTGCCGCAACCGCGGAACTGCAATCCGACTTAATGCCTATGTAGCATATAATGCTGAAGAAGCAATACATAATAGTGAATACAAAAAGAAAGCTCAGAACTTCCATGCGGTACTCAGAGATTACGGATATAAAGTAGTTATTAAACAAGTGAAATGGTTTGTAGACGAAAAAGGTCAACTTTACGCTAAAGCTAATGCTGACCTTGACATGGCTGTTGATGCACTGATGCAGTCGGAACGTCTGGATTATGTCCTGATGGTAACAGGAGACGGTGACTTTGTTCAGGTAGTAAGAGCATTGCAGAGTAAAGGCTGCCGAGTAGAAGCTCTTGCTTTCGAGAACGTGTCGCATGAACTGAGAAACGAAACTGACGTGTTCTTTTCAGGATACTCAGTTCCGGATCTGCTTCCTATCCAGAAAAACGAGGAAGCACACATCAAATGGGGCGAACTGAACAGCAGAGTCAGAGGAATATGTTATGCATACTACCACGACAAAGGATTTGGTTTCATGCGAGTTATGAAACACGTTTCAGGTGGTACCTGGATAACTGACTCCCGAGATGAAGGTTCACCTTACATCACAGCTTTTGTCCACCACTCTCAATTCCCGGAAGAAATTGATCTCAAACACCTTCCAAACAGGGAACAGATTTTTGAATTCAAGATTGTCGACAGTGAAAAAGGTATTCAGGCTGTAGATATCTCATCGGTATATCATTATTAATGAAACAGAAAACGAAAAACCTTACAGAAGGAAGCATTTTTGGTAATCTGATAAAACTCTCGTTACCGATAATGCTTTCTAATTTTGTTCAGGTTTTTTATAACCTTACAGATACTTTCTGGCTGGGAAAACTCGGAGATAAAGCCAAAGAAGCTGTTGCAGTAACAGGTCTGGCTTTCCCACTCGTATTCTTCATTTCTTCTTTTGCAGTAGGCTTCACAATTGCAGGTACAGCTTTGATATCAAGAGCAGTCGGTGAAAACAACCTTCAGAAAGTTAAACTCGTTGCCGGTCAGTTTTTCATCATCACAATTCTATGTATGCTAACATTTGCAATTATAGGATATACATGTCTTGACCCGATACTGAAGTTCCTTGATACTCCTGAAGAAATCTTTGCAGATGCAAGTAAATACATCCTGATTATCCTGAACGGTATGATTTTCATGTTTGTTTTTCTGAGCTATCAAAGTGGAGCTCATGGAGTTGGTGACACCTGGTCACCTATGATAATACAGCTTATTTCAATATCAATTAACTTTGTTCTGGATCCATTACTGATCTTCGGACTGGGATTCTTCCCAAGAATGGAAATTTACGGAGCCGGATATGCAACACTTATTGCCAGAGTTTCTGCTTCAATCCTTGCTTTATGGTTCCTATACAGCAGAAACAGGATACTGATTCCTCATGTTTCAGATTTAAAACCAAGATTCAAGTTAATGCTGACAATCCTGAAAATAGCTATTCCTGCATCAATTTCACAATCTATTACCAGCTTCGGGTTCATACTCCTGCAGGGATTCGTCAATACCTTCGGAACAGTCGTAATGAGTGCTTATTCCATCTGTAATAGAATGATAGGTTTCTTCATGATGCCTGCAATGGGCATAAGTAATGCACTGGCTACAATTGTAGGACAGAATCTTGGAGCAGAAAACGTAACCAGAGCTAAACACAGCTTCCATGTTGCCTTGATGGCAGTTCTGGGATTTCTGGGTCTGGGAGGGATAATCCTCTTTACTTCCGGGACATACCTGACTCAGTTCTTCATCAACGACCCTGAAGTAGTTGCAATTGGGCATACAATGTTCAAGATTGTGTCACCTGCTTCAGTAGTTTTTGGTGTAGTTTTTGTGCTATGGGGAGTGTTTAACGGTTCCGGATACACGCTGCCTGTAATGATCATTAACATAACAAGATTATGGATTCTCCGCATACCATTGACCTATATAATATCTGGTAAAGCTACAGAAATTCTTGAAAAATATAACTTTGCAGTACCGGGATTTTTAAACAGTATGACTTTAGGATCAGAACCGTACAATTCATTGTGGTATGCGATGTTGATTTCAAATATTGTAACAGCTTTTCTGGGGATGTATCTTTATTTCAAAGGAAAGTGGATGCATGTTAAGCACGATTATTGATAGAAATCGAAGTTTTTCAAATCGACATTTTTTTATCAAGTTAAAAATCTTAAAATTTACACCCCTAAACAATAAAGTCCATTGACAAAAAAGATGTTTCTATTATAATTGTTCAATAAAGAAACGTAATGAGGAATATAATGCCATTAAAAGAATACCAGCAATATCTTGTTAAAGAAACTGAAATGGTCAAGAAGATCAGATATATTTACAGATTTCCCAATAATTTCGGTCTTTCAGTAGATGTATATAAAGACGGATTGATGGACTGTGAATGTTATACCGGATACTGGGACGGTGGAAAATGGACAAAAGATGTTGTTCGTATGCCAATAAACAATAAGCTTTTTGTTGAAGATGAAGAAGATGCTGCCCCAATTATGGCTAAAATAATCAAACTCCCTGATTCTGAAAAGTACTACGAGTATATCGGACTGATAGATCAAGACAAGGAAAACGAACTTGGCTACAAGAAGCATGCAGTTGTATCTTTCCAGAACGGCAACACAGAATCTCTCAAAGAAATCCTTGTTAACCTTATAGATATTCATCAGGAAGAAATCAGAAAACTCAGCGAAGTTCTTAAACTTTGCTAAACAATATATTTTTTTTATGAGCCCGGAGTTATGCTTCGGGCTTTTTTATTGACATAAATTTCCCTTTATACTAGTATTTATTCAATAAATAGATGAGGTTTTTTATGGGGGAAATTTTTACTTTATTAAAAAATAGCAAAGCAATGTTTATCAAATCAGTTATCTTAATGATTCTACTGCTTATACTTCTAAATATTTCAGGATGCTACCTGTATCACAAGATTGTCCATGCCGGCTCGTTCGGTTGGAGAAGTAAATCAGGTAATTTTAAAGCATTCCCTGAATGGTTCGATATTTCTTCTGATGGCACTATCTACTTTACTTTGATGAATAATGAGGACTTGTCTATCTGTAGTATAAATCTAAATGACACATTGTTTTATGAGCTGGTTAATACTGAAATGCTGCAATATGATCCTGTTTTATCAAATAATGAAAAGTTTCTGGCATTCAAAACTTGTACAGGTAGTTTTTTTAAAAAAATAGATTTATATGATATAGAATCGAAGAAATTCATAGACTTATCTGGTGATTATCATTTTGAGCTCGAAGATCACTTTTTTTCTCTTGATGACAGAAAAATCTTTTTTGTAGATTCATCCGTTAACAAGGACACGCTTGATCTGAAAAACTACAGATATCCTTATCTTGACATATACGAGAGAGATCTTTTATCGGGAGAAATCCGTAAAATTTCCAATGTATATTTCGATGGTGTGAAAATCCTTGGAATCTCACAGGACAAATCAAGTTTGATTCTTAAACCTATTGAGTGGTTTGAGTCGGAAGAGAAATACGAACCCACCATTCCCAACATTTTCTTTCATACTTACGATAAGGCAAAAATCCCCATCCTTGACCGTTTCAATAACCTGAATATTGAGCGTAGAGAACCATATGGAGGGTATCTGTATCTAAATCTTGAGACCGGCAAAATTACTCAAGTCAATATAGATTGGGAAAACCCAAAAAAGAAAAAGTGGAGGCCATGGTATCAGAGAATTGCGATTCTGAAAAACAGAGATGCGATTCTTGTTAAATCAATGAATGATTTTACAGGTATCTGGCAGGCTAATTGCGAGACTGGAAAAGGCACATACATAGCAGATTCTATTGACGGCAGAAAATTCAGAAGCTTTAACAAACAAATTTTCGATTCATTCATTGTCTTTAACAATGACAAAGATCTTTTAGGGCTTTCTTACGATGGTAATTCATTTATTATATATAATCTGGATTCTGAGAAAATCACTAAGAGAGTTGAAATACAAAAAAAGAACTTTGTCCCATTGAATAAAACCGATGCATCTGAATAGCACTATCTATTACTCTACCGCTCGAAGAGCTTTTTCCAGATCAACCCCAACTGTGATAACTCCAATAGTTTCATTAGAATTATCATCTTTCAGAGCTATATTGATCTGGGACTGAAACTTCTGTACTGAGCTGTCATAATCAATGTCATCAATGAATAAATCTTTTGCTCTGGCACGTGTGAACTTTTCTTCATCACCCTGCCAGTAATCAGACGTCACAGTGCACATTCCAACAACAAGTCCTTTGTTATCCATCACAAAAATCTCGGTGAAAAGACCCTCAGATTTTTCTTGAATTTCCCGAAGATATTCAGACAAATCATTATTCAGAATAGAGTCTATCAATGGTCTTTCCCCATTTTGTATTTCACTTCTCCAGATACTTTCCAGTTCACTGACATTGCTCAAGCTTATATTCTTATGCTTTAGATTTCCTGCTTTTGTCCCGGATTTAATCACTTGGTTTTCTTTCCAGACAGAAATAACATCCCTGATAAGCTGTTTCAGTTTTTCTTTTTCTTCATTTGTTAGTTCGCTGACTTCCGGAGAACAAACGGCAATTGTTTCGTTAAATTTCATGAGGAATTCAGGATTCTTATTGAGAAAAACCTTTGAGAAGTAAACACCAAGTGGTGTATATTTACAGAAATTATAAACATATTCATCTGGGTATTCGGCTTCTTTCATTTCGTTGTAGAATGTCTTAGAATCAGCGAGCACAGCATCGATTCTTTCAATTTCCATTAATTTAAACAATTGGGCAAAAGTTTCTACACCCTGAATGTTAGTATAACCGTTTTCTTCCAGCCATGTATACTGATTACTCCCAAAAATAGTCCCAACACGTGATCTCATCTTGTCACCAACATCAACACGCTCCCCTTTTTTCAGTGTAAAAAAATACCATTTTTCAAGGATTATTGGAGCAGAAATATCCGCAATATCATCTAAATCAGGAGTATTCATTGATGCGAATAAACCATTCGATCTATTAGACTTAACATTCATCATTGCTCTTTTCCACGTCACAACCTGCATCTCAAATTCATAATCAAGCTTAGATAAAACGCAATTTACAGTCTTTATGGATTTACCAGATAGTGTTTCTCCTTCCATTACCTGATATGGTGCAGCAAGTTCAGTATTAAGAATAATTGGTTGGCCGTTCATCATTGGAGAAAACGAAAAAAATAAAAGAATGATCAGAATTTTCAAGATAATCTCCAGAATTAAGTTTTCTTAAAATGACATATCATTTATCTAAATATATTAGAAAATATAAGTCTCAGATTGCTAATGTAAACTCGAAAATATGTTCACTCTCTGAAGATCAGAAGACATCAGTATAACAATAAATTTCTTTAATGAAACATCTTAATTTTTTATTGTGATTAACGGAACAAACATTTCATTTTCGGATAATCCCCCATGATAGCCTATAAAGTCAGGTATCTGCTCACCATAAACAGCATCACATAAAATTGAATTATCCTTGAATAATCCTATATAGTCGCCAACCCTGTCATCAAATTTAGGATTCCTTTCGGCAATTCCGAAAATACCTGATTCTATTGCAGATTTTCTGGATATCAAATCAATTCGATCACTAAAATTTTCATCAACATAGCTTTTGAATTTTTCAACACAATCAGATTTCACATAGAAGTAAGGAGCTCTTGGTTCCCCGCACAAAGGCAGGATAAGGCACTTATGCAGCTCAGGATGGTCAGAAAGAAAAATCTTTTTTTTCTGCTCAACATTAATATGCCCATGATCAGCAGTAACAATTATCTGGTAATCTTTACCTTCAAAACTATTAACCAGATTTTCTATTCTATTGTTGAGATCAAGCAGATGAGAAGTAGATTCTTCTGATTCGGTTCCTGTCTGGTGGCATAGTTTATCATAATATGACCAGTAAGCATAAACAAATTTATCCTCATCAGATATATCAACCGCTTTATGAATATTATCGAAAAACTCATCCAGATCATTATATCCCATCTTCACAGAATCAGCACAGGCAATTGATGAAAATACCGAATTAATAATTTTTTCGGGACTGATATAATAAGAAGTTCTTTCAATCTGTGGGAAAACACTGTTGAAATTGTATACTACATCTCCCGGAATATTGTATTCTTCGAACACATATCTTGGACTGAATGGTAAGGCAAGAGAAGCTGCTCCAAGTTCTCTCATGTACATGTACCAGCCGGTTACGGCATGTTCCAGAGGTGCAATACCACTGACAAAACTTGTAATTGCTGCTGCAGTAGTTGTCGGGAAAACAGAAGTGATTCTTTGCTTTATATTGCTATTCAGAAACTCAGCTTTTTCAAGAGCTTTAAGCTGATTGTATCCCATTCCATCCAGAATAATGAATACAATATTCTTCTTCTTCCTCAGGGTTTCAACATCAAAATGTTTCAGTTCACCTGTGTGCAGGCTTCCGCCCATTGACTTTACCAGAGAACTCACAAGATTAATGATACTGTTATTCTCATATTGTGGATAATTCACAACAACTCCTTTAAATCCAAATTAACCATATATAATAATCTGAGGATTGTTTTCGTCAAGCAGGAAATTGAATTATCTGTATCAGGTGTTATTTTCTCTTATTAATGCTGCTACTTTTGCGCTGTCGAAATATGTGATTCGACAAATCTCATCTATATCCAATCCTTCCTTGTGAAGCCGTACAGCCAGATATTCCAATGACTCCCCCACTTCTATTATATGACCATCCGGATCGTAAAATCTCATGACAAGTTGTCTCCAGGGCTGTTCTCTCGGCTCATGAATAAACTCAACATGATTGTCTTTCAGCTTATTGAAAAGGTCGTTTACTTTATTTTCCTCAAAGTATAGCTCAAAACTGTTTGATTTGTGCAGGATTTCTTTACCGTTGATCAACTCACGGAAGTGCTTTCTGTCATGAATGGAAAAACTATCCTCAAAAACAACATTCTCTCCATAATCTTCTTCAACCTTCATTCCCATAATACTTTCATAGAACTTTCTTGAGCGTTCGATATTTTCAACAGCTATTAAAGAGCACAGATATTTCATTAAATCTCCTCATTACATAATGTAATATGTAGAAATAGATTATCCTGCAATATCTGACAACATGTTTTTAAAAACAACTGATATAATCATTTTTCAAACTCAACGTTTTTTCCTCAAATAGCATAAAATCATTGTATTAACTGACAATTTACTTAGTTTTTCTAAAAATATTGCAGGATCAGCCATGAGTTTTTTTTCAGATTTCTACGATTTGAGACCCAATAAATACATTATAGCTTTGATTATCATTATTTTATCCGGTATGATTTTCATGACTTACTACCTGTTTCTTTTTAAACCATCTCAAGAGGTTATCAGGGAACAGATAATAAAAGAGTATATTTCAAAGCTGAAAACAAAAGCTGTTATTTTCGACAATACAGTATCTCAGTATATCCAGGGATCCAGGAGTATGAGCAGCAGATCCATGATCAGGAATAAAATAGCTGATTTTTACCTTGGTGAACTCAGTTTTGAACAACTTAGAGATTATACATTCCCTAAATATAGAGAAGGAGTTGAAGCCCTGGAATGCTTTGTTTATGCCCGGCGAGAGATTAAAAACAACGTTCTTGTAGAAACAGGTGACAAAGACATATACATGTTACATCCGGCAAAAGTTGATACCTGTTGTACATCTACGACATTGTACTATTTCAATACTGATAAGCTTTCTATTATGTATGTAATCAGTCCAATAAAGAAAAATGGAGAACTTCTCGGACATGATGTCATTTATTACAATAATGAAAAAGTACTTAAAGAAATATCAGAACCAACAGTTCAACTTGAAATACTTAAATTATCTGATTTAAATAAACATAATAATATAGGCAGCTTTTTGTCCCTTAATAACGGTCTGGTATCGTATTTAATAAAATCAGAACATTCAAAAATATATCTGAAATTCTCTTCTTCCGAGAAAAATATGTTCTCTGATTATCAAATTTTTCTGAAAGAGCAGATCATAACAATATCGCTGTTAATCCTGTTGATCCTGTTCATTGTTTCAACTATTTACAAAAGAGACAAATTCATGTATATGAAAAGGACTTTTGAACAGGAAAAGAAATATAGATGGATGATGGAAAGATCCAATGAAGCTATAGTTATCAGACAGAACGGGAAATTTATATTTGCAAATGATGCATCAGCTATATTATTGGGATATTCAGTAGATAATTTGTTAAAAATTGACGGAAAGAAATTCCTTCCTGAAAAGGAAAAAGAAAAGGTGCGAAAGATTATTGAGGAGAATGAAAGATCAGGCAATTTAAACTATCAATATGAAGTAGAGTTAAGAAAAAAAGACGGCAGTATAATTATTACTCATATCAGTGAAAACGTTGGGGACTTTAATGGTCTCAAAGCATATTTTTGTATTATTCGGGATATAACAAGACAGAAGGAATTTCTGGAAATAATGAGAACAAACATACAGCAAAGTCACGCATTAGGAAACCTCATAACAATGTGTGCAAGCTGCCACTCTATCAAAGACAAAAGCAAAGATGGCAAACCATGGATGAAACCTGCAGATTACATCACTGAAAGACTGCCTGATGTTCAGTTTTCACATGGTATCTGCCCGGAATGTGCAGCCAAGCTTTACCCGGAGGTCAACAGAAGGAAATTAAAAGAAGATACTGATAATCTTGTTTAGTGTATCATACTACAACTGAGATTACAATATTCAACACTATTTATCCCGCACTACCCATGACAGCAACAAAACATGCACCTACCAGAATCAGAGCTAGTAATGGACTTAGTATCAAACCTAAAAGCAAAAAATACTGCTTCTTTCTAATACTAATATAAACAATACCCAGAACTACTAATATTGCTAAAGCATAAATTGTGTATGCAAAAAAAACATTTGATACTACTGATGAGTATGTTTGCGGTATTGCAATGATAAATATTAATGCAATCAGCACAACTCCGATTAATGCACCAATAATGACATCTTTGAATTTTCTGTCGGTTTTGTTTTCTTTAAAAGAAAAATCCTGTTGTTTATCCATATAAACTCCTTTGGGTTCTTAATCCTACAATGTGTATATCCAGGTGAAAGTACAAGCTCCAAAAATCAAAGCAAACACAGCAACTGCTGAAATAAATCCATAAAACAGCGCACGATTTTTTCCTCGAAGCCAGAAGAATACACATAATGATGCATAAACTAAGCCCATAATAATTATAAGTGGATAGGAAGCGGAACCATCATCAAAGCCATTTGGAAAACCAAACATTATGAATATAACAAAAAAAGTTATCAATAACAGCAATCCAATAAGTAGACCCTTAAAAAACTGTTTTCTTTTTGAGTTCATAATATTTTCTCCTTATACATTTTATAATCAGTTATTGTAAAATCAATTCACTAAAAATTCACTCCGCCGAAGCATGATCCGTGGAAAATAAATCCCGGTATGACGAACAGGCAATATGAAAAAAACATCTTCATCTTTCCGGATTTATAGATCAGAAGTCCGACAAATATCAGAACGATATCATATAATATTAACCATATCAGAAAACCTGATATTGAAACCATCATCATGATAAATAGTGCCATAATTCCTATGAATGACCCAATCTTGAACTCTTTGCCTTCACTCATTTTCTTTGACACACTCTCTCCTCTTCTTTTCAAGAATATACTTTACATTAATAAACAGCAATGCTCCGACAGATATATACTGGAATAATGTGAAACCGTAATAGTAGACACTCTCCCGCAGATATTCCTCAATAAATCTGAATGAGAAATATGAGGTCATAAGCAGATAGAAAAGAAATCCGGGTTTTGCTTTCTTACGAAGCTTCATCAGTACTGCAAACATTATCAGCATAAAGATAATCTCATAAATCTGGGTTGGATGACGCATAACACCATCACCAAGCTCAATTCCCCAAGGAAGACATGTCTCATGACCATAGCAGCAGCCTCGTAAAAGACAGCCCACTCTCCCTATTGCCACACCGATTGCTATAGCCGGAGCAAAGAAATTGCCTTTCTTCTCCTTAATCCCCAGTTTGCGTTTTGTAAAAATTACTGCGAGAGTTCCGCCAACCAATCCTCCGGTAATAGTCCTGCCTGCCAGAATTGGTCTTATATCCGGTAATGCCTGAACTATCTCCCGGAAATGCATAATCCAGATGGGTAGTTTTGCTCCCAGTACTCCTCCAATAAACGCTGCAATCAGCACAATAAAAGAGTTATCGCTCATCTTCTTGTCTTGTGCAGAAAGATGCTTGTATACAATAAATCCGACAATTATGCCCAGTGAAACAAACACCTCATAAGAGCCCAGCCTGAATTTACCGATTTCAAGCAGATAAGGTTTTATTCCCCAGTTTTCAGGATGGTTGTGGCTGTCAATCATCCGATTTCCTTACAGAGCAGCAACCACCTTTTACACAGGAGTAAATCTTTTCTCCCGGACAAAATCCCAGTGAACTGACAGTCTTCATGATGGCAAAAATCAACACAACACTCCAGGCAAAACGCAAGTTCAAATTGACAAGTAGAAGACATATCCCGCTGAAACATGATGCAAGAGTATGAACAAATCTCATTGCCTCAGCATTGACTATAACTTTCGGTGATTTTATAAGTAAACCAACAGTGTAATTATACAGCAGAATCATAGGAGCTCTGCTAATCTTCAGCAAAGCTGAAAGCACAAAAATAACGAACACGACACTTATTAACAGTTTCACCTTCAGGATAAAAGCTAACCAGAGCATTATAGCTACACCGAATTTGCAGAATTTTAAAGCATACTTGTTTATTTCCATAATCTTACCTTTGGGAACAGCATTCCAACTTCTTTCTGATACAGCCTGTATTCAGAAAACTTCTCTTTCAATAAATTTTCTTCCTGTTTAGCCCTGTAGTACATAGCAGGGATAAAAATTACTGTGGTAGCTAAAAAACACAGATAGTTAGAGTAGATCAAGCCTGCACCAAAGAACATCAGGATTATCGATGAATATAACGGGTGCCTGACAATTCGGTACATTCCCTTTCTGGAAAAAGAATGATCATCATATATCCTTATGTGGTTACCCCAGTTTTTGCCAAGATTCAATCTGCCAACAATATTTGCAACACAACCGGCATGCACAAACAGCATGCCCACAGCAATGGATACGTTAAGCAGAGGGTTCTCTATCTTGTATCTGCCTATGCCGAACATCAGAATAAAATACATGGCAACTGCAAAAGCGGACATCGATCCTGTTTCGACAACGCTCTTCTTTTCCTTATTCACCTTCTGTTCTCTGCTGTTCATAAAGTTATAGATTATGGATATTGAGAGTGCCATAACGCTCAATCCAACAGATAAATTTGCTATTCTGAAAAACATTCTTAATCCCTGTAAAACATGTTATACGCAGAAAATGGAATTCTTCTTAAATCTTCCGTTAATATATGAACGCATTCTTTCTGCATAGATTTCAGATCAAAATTGTATTTATCTACAAAAGAGGTCACACTTATTCGGAATGTATTGTTATTAATATACTTGAGCTTTTCTTTCTTTGACTTGAATGCAAAACTTACAGGAATAATTGACTTCATATCTTTCAGGAAGTTCATACAACTGCAGGTTCCTTCAATTGAAGTCACAGATTCTTTTTCCCTCTTCTTTATGATTCTGTCCGCATCAAATGCAAAGGTGTTATCTATAAGCGGTAGATAGTCTTCTATCTTCACGTTTCTGGTAACAGGTACAAACTTACCTTTTACTTTGCTGAGATATGTCACACCTACCCGTTCAACATTGCAGGGAAGCGGCACTATATCACCCTTTTGAAATACATCCGGAAGCTGGTTCTCAATACTGTGAATCACTCCGGACAGAGTAATCCTGTCAGATGTTGCCTCTTTGTTAAATCTGCCAAAATATGCTACAGGCTGAAGATTAACTCCACGCACTCCTTCGGTTTCCATACCGAACTCAATGATTTTACCAAGTTGGTGATCATTTAACCCTTTCTGAACAGTTACCACAAGCGTTACGGGAATTTTGAACATAGTCAGCACTTTCACAGCTTTCAGTTTTTGTTCCAGAATATCTCTGCCACGTAAAGTTCGGTATATTTCAGGATCAAAACCATCAAACTGGAGATACACTTCAAATCCTCCTTCGAATTTGCTGAGATCTGAGACAAACTCAAGATCATCAGCAATGCGCAGTCCGTTTGTATTAAGCATCACATAGCGTATATTCTTCTTGCGAGCCAGCTCTATGATTTTGATAATATCCGGATGGGTTGTAGGTTCTCCCCCGCTGATCTGCAGAATCTCAGCTTCTCCACCTTCACTCTGCACAAAGAAATCCATCATTTTACTGATTCTATCCAATGACATGAAACTACCTGAATCACTCTTAGCATAACAAACCGGACAATTCAGATCACAGTTTTCTGTTATCTCCACCAAACCAATGCAGGTATGCTGATCGTGCTCAGGGCACAGTCCGCAATCCCAGGGACAGCCTCTATTTGTCTCAGTCTGAATCTCTGAGACAGTACCGGGTTTATCGAACTTCCTTTTATTCAGATAATACTCAATATCCTCTTCGAAGAGTTCTTCTGTTATCCCGTGTTCCTCGCAGTGTTTCTTCAGATATACTTTGTTATCTCTGAAAATTATCTTTGCAGGGACTCTTTTATTGCACTCCGGGCAGATACTTATTGTTGCCTCGTGATATTTATAATTTCTATTCATTTTTGCCTCATAAACCAATATGATCAAAATATTAACTGAACTGCAAGTTTTATTTACGGAAATATTGCTGATAAAAGATATGGATTTGATCTGGTTCTTGACACTTAAAGGCATACATATGTTTGATTCTTATTCAGGATTATATCAACATTGTCGATTTAGTATAGGCTCAGTCATTGTGCTCTGAGATAAAAAATAAGTACATTTTAAACTAACCTTAAACGAGGATGATTTCGCTGATCTCTTCTAAGGTAACAGGAATCCCTGTTATTCGTATTACAAAGGTTAATATGGATTTTATCCGTTTCTCACCCTTTTCAATTTTTGCTCAAGTCTTTGCATTCTGGTCTGGATTGCCTTCAGGACTGTGACAGATTTCCCCTGACTCAATGCCAGATCAAATGCCGAATATGTATACTGAATAGCCTTATCGAAGTTCTTCATCCGGTGTTCATAGTGCTTTGCCAGTTCGCAACACGCATCTATGCTGGATTCCGTCAGTTTTTCCCAGACTTCCACAGCCTCATTAACTCGTTTAGACTTTTTCAGCATAATCGAATAGTGCCACTGAAATTTCTCATCATTAGTACATAACGGATTCTCTTTATAGCTTGAATACATATTCTCTGCACATTCAGTATCTTCAATGAACTCAAAGAATCTGCATACAGCTAATGGATCGGTTAAATCCTCATAATCTTCACAGCACGGCTCAGACAGGTATTTCACCAGAAAATCAAGTAGACTTACCATGGAGGTAATATCCACTTCATTATGATACAGCACACTTTCTACAAAGTCCTCATCTCTGTCATGCAGATACTGTGTATACATCTCCGGTATGAGATAACCTTCTATGTCAGATGAGGTTCTGAATAGCTTCAGTATGCGGTATTCAAGGTATTGCAGAGAACAATTCTCGAACCGGTTTTTATAGAGCCTTCGGAAAATATGCAGAAGATCAAGATTATACTTTTCGTCAAATGGATGTTCTCTGAAATGGAGTACAAAACGACTCTTCAGAAGCGGGATATCAAAGCTCTTTCCATTGAATGAGACAACAATCGACTTATCTTTTATCATATCTTTTACAAGATGCAGACCTGCTTTCTCCTGAGATGGTGACTCAAGAAAATACTGATACAGCTCAAATTTGCCATTTTTAAGGACTCCTGCTCCTGTCAGAAATGGTATAGTCCCTGCTCCACCTGAAAGTCCTGTTGTCTCCAGATCAATGAACACAAAATTGAATGGATTTGATGCCAGTGCTTGTGGAACTCTGCAATATTTACTTACACTTCTTATCCCTTGCGAAATATCACTCGAAAATTGTAGATTCATATCATGAATTGTCTTTTTGCAGCGTACTTTTCCATAAGGAGTTTCAATATAAGACTCGGATTCAGTCTCTAAAACTTCTTCAACAGCAGAATCCTCTTTTTTTAACTCTGCACCAAGTGACTTCAGTTTTGCTTTAAGCTTTTTCATTGTGTACCTTCAGCAGTTTGCTAATAATTATTGCTGAGTATTTCTTAGAGTCCTTACTTGCGGAAGGTCCTATACAGGATGGACAACCAGAGTCGCATTGACAGCTTTTCAGGACTTCAAGTGACTTTCTCAGAATACTGAAAAACTCTTTATAAACTTCTTCACTCAGTCCAATCCCTCCCGAAATTGCATCGTAAAAGACAATAGCCGGGAGCTGTGCATTAAGTGAACTTGCACTTTCTGCAAACACTCTTATATCTGTATTATCGCACATAAGCTTAAGCGGACTCATATTCTGGAGCAGATGTCTGACTCCATCGAGACCGGAAACAACTCTAACCTGACTCTCTGCCTGATGATGACAGCTTTTACACAGGGTAATCAGGTTTTCCATAGCATTCGCTTCTCTGGCAGAATCAAAGAACCGGAACGGTTTTATGTGGTGTACATCATGGTTTGCTCCGTCCTCAAGTTTTCCACAATTACGACAACTGTAATGGTCTCTGCGTCTGACTGCTTCCTTTATCAAATTCCAGTCAGCCCCATAGTTATTCCGGTTGTTACTCCAGGAGTCGCTTTGTCTCAGGGATTCCACAAAATCCGCAGACAGTTTTATCCAGCATCCATATGTATCCAGAGCATGCTCAGGCATTTCCAGTTCTTCCTGTCCCACAATTTCGTGAGTGTACCACTTTTTCGCCTGAAATCCTATAACTCTGCTGCGAACAATCAATTCACCTTTTTCAATTGTAAATCCTTTATATTCTTTGGCGTTATCTGTTGATTCTATATCAAACTCTGTTTTCATCTGTGCCTGAGTAAAATAATCCATTTCCGCTTCCTGAAGCAGAGCGTATTTTTCTTCCAGATTCAGATCTTTCACGATGTAAGATGTACCGTCATGTATATATATAGCTTTAGGATGAAGTAGCCAGTATGAACTGTGTCGGTCAGTATATCCTATGATTGTTCTCTGAGGAGCATCATTGATGAGTTTTATCAATCCTGAATCGATATTGCGCAGACTGATCAGTTCAGGAGGATACCCTCCGGCAGTCCAGTAATAGCTATCTCTGTCCTCGAAAACTTTGCGTTCTTCTTTCAGTACTTCCCACATGTCAATTATCTCTTCAGGTGAAAGATTTCCGAAATACTCGTCATTCTTGAAAGGCAGTTCAAACACAGCACATTGCAGGTGATTGAACAGTATAAGGAGGTGATCAGGATTCGTTATGGCTTTCTCGGACTCTCTGTCGAAAATGTATTCCGGATGACTATACAGATACTGATCCAACGGACTGGCACTTGTCAAATATATGTTCACAGACTCTTTACCGGATCTGCCTGCTCTGCCTGCCTGCTGCCATAGAGAGGCTATAGTTCCGGGGTAACCGCTTATAACGGACACATCCAGAGATCCGATATCAATTCCCAGCTCAAGAGCATTGGTTGCAACGACACATTTAGCATTTCCCTGCTGTAATTCCTGCTCAATCTCTCGACGGAATCCCGGCAGATAGCCTGAACGGTAGCCACGCACATCTTTTTCTGAGACATCCTCATGACGAAGCAGATAGTTGACTATCAATTCAACACTCTTTCTTGTCTGGGCAAATATGATAGACTGAAGATCATTTCTAATCAGCTTATAGCCTATTTCCTCAGCTTCGAGCAGGGAGCTTTTACGAATGCCCAGCTCTTCGTTTACTATGGGTGGATTATAATAAATGAAGTATCTGCTGCCTTTTGCGGAGTAATCCTGATCAATCAGAGTAACTTTCTGTCCTGATATTTTCTCTGCAGTTTCCCGAGCATTGGCAATTGTGGCAGATGTCATAATATATTGCGGTGATGCTCCGTAAAACTTCATAATTCTGTGGAGGCGTCTCATAACATTAATGAAATGAGACCCGAAAACACCTCTGTAGGTATGGATTTCATCAATGACGACATAGCGCAGACCGGAAAAGAATTTCTCCCAGGTTGTATGATGTGGTAATATACTCATGTGCAGCATGTCAGGATTAGTCACTACGATATTTGCATGATTCCGAATGTGCTTTCTTTTATCAGCCGGAGTATCACCATCATATACAAAAGCCTTGAACATCCTGTTGTTGTCATTCGGGAAAAGATTGTTCATCTGTTTAAGCTGATCACGAGACAATGCTTTTGTAGGGTAGAGAAAAAGTGAAGATGACTCGTGATCATCCAAAATCGACTGAACGACAGGAACCTGATAACAGAGCGATTTCCCGCTGGACACACCTGTAGTGATAACTACGTTTTCTCTGCGAAAAACAGCATTTAGAGCATCTGACTGGTGCTTGAACAGTTTGCTTATACCATTGGCTGCAAGAAAACTCCGGATTGACAGATCGACCCGTTGGGGGATTGCATCAAAGACAGCATCCTGACCTGCAATATTGCGGAATATCAGTTCTCCGCTCATTTCGTTTTTGAGTGACATCAGAAAATCTGACAGTTTATTATTATAATCCATGCAGCATTGAAGAATGGAGATGTTCGGATGTCAAGTTCTATTGAAATATGTGAAAGTATATAAACTACTTTTTCTTTGAAGCTTCAAGTATTTCCTGTTTGATTTTAAGAAACTCAGTATTATCCGGATCTTGCTGTAATGCCTTGTTAATATAACTTTCAGCTTCTTTAACATACCCTAATCCCAGTATCGCTCTTGCTTTAATCTGTGCAATTTTCCTGTAATCAAGAATTTTCTCATGCTTTTCGAAATCATTGAGAGCTGTTTTTATATCAGCAAGGGCTTTCTCATATTCCGTAAGTCCTAAGTAGGCTTCTGCACGTAATTGATACAATGAACATTTTCGATATCCTTCATTCAGCAATTGTGTACAGTCTCTAACCACCCCGCTATAATCACCGGTTTCAAGTTTTATGAAAATAATGCGTTTTCTGGCAATTTTATTTTTCTTCGGGAACAACTTTGCAAGTCGTATGAATTCATTTATTGATTTTGCATACTGCTTGTCCTTAAACAATACGGTTGCTCTCTGGAAGTTTGCATTAACATCCATTGGATTAAGTTCGATTGCTTTTGTGCAATCTTCAATAGAGCCGGAATAATCTTTCAAATCATTTCGACACCATCCTCGAGATTTATATGCCTTAATCAAAATAGAATCTGGTTTACTGGATGAATCATCCAGAAAAACTGTAAGATCAGATATAGCTTTATCATATTCAATCAGACTTTCGTATGATAAACCTCGATAATAATACAAGTAGATATTCTTGTAACCAAGTTCTTGAGCTTTATTGAGATCATCCAGAGCTAAATCATCGTCTGTTTCTTCTAAATTCGCGACTCCCCTCAGGAAATATGCTTCTGCATTCTCCGGATCAGACTCAATAATTGAACTATATAATTCAATAGCTAATTCATAGTCATCTTCGGCAATTGCTTTTTCTGCTTTCAAAAATTCCGGTGAAAGTGTTGCTGGTAAGACTGTGATCAAAAAAGCAGACAAGAAAAGCACAACATGAAACTTGGTCATATATGTCTCCTAAATTACTGATAGTCAGTATTTTCTTTAATAATTATAGATAACAGTAAATTAATTATCAAGTTCAACTTAATCGGAGACATTTTCGAGAACAGCTCTCTGACCTGCAATATTGCGTAATATCAGTTCTCCATTCATTTCATTTTTGAGTGACATCAGAAAATCTTATGCATTCAAACTAAGAGGTATCAACTGGCGAATATTCTGGCTTTCATCAGCTTAACTTCAATTTCATCAATATTTAGCTTACAGTTCTTCTCAGAAAGTGTTTTATTCAGTTCATCTCTTTTGTCCAATACTTGCACGACATCAACGTTATCAATATCACTCACATCAATTTTCAGACAACCGCCATAAACTACTTTTCCCCTGATTGCCATCATTTGTACTTCCGTTGAAACACCTCTGAATCTGTGAAGAGTTTGAACACCATCTACTCTGAATATCTTGTTAAAAACATCACTATTCTTATTCCCTTTCATAGGAACTTCAATGACTCTAATCCCTTCTTTTTTATGTCCTGATAATCCTGTAAAATCATACGTAAACACAATAAGGCCATGATCGTTAAGTCTGCTGTAATCATATTGAGTTAGTCTGTCATCAGATTCGGATGGGATGAATTTACCTGTATCCAATGAGGGCAAATGTTTAGTGTGTCCATTGGAAGATGCACATCCAGCTATAAGCACTAACAGAGCTATCATGATAAAATAGTTTACTTTCTTCATATACACTCCTTAAAAATTTATCCATTTATAAATAATTGAATAAGTATCTGTCAAGGTAAATCGTCTCTTGGAATCCCCCCGTTTTTTCTTGAAAATCTGATTTCAAGAAAATTGGAAGGATTTTTAGCAGACATTTCTTAGAAAAATGCACTCTTCATTTTCTTTGGTGCCAAAGAAAACTAAACAAAAGAAAATGGAGAAGTTGATGAAATTGTAAATTTCATCGAAAAGCACTCTTTTTAAAATGTATTTCCAGTAAACTGGAACCATAAATTTTTCCTAAAATCCTTCCAAGGCTTCAGGATTTCTTAACGGTTAAATTTATTATACAGTAAAAAAGAGAAAATGCTATCATCAATGCAAAACAATCATACTTAGTCAAAGCTATTACATTGATTCATATTTTCCACTGATTTACTGTTTCAATACTTTTATTTATAATAAGTTATACATACATTGTATTGGTTTCGGGGGATGCATGAAATCGTCTCTGGAATATTAACAAACGGCTATATGAGATGTCATGTGAAAAAATACTGTTCTTGACAGAAAAACTATTATCATCTCAATGAAGAAAAACTTTAGAAAGGTATTAGACCATGTACAGATTCCGCAAAGATCTTGAAGAACGTAAACCTGCAATTATAGATGTCCCTCTTAAAAAGCACATGATGTGCCTGAATGAAAGCAGCCTTGATCCGTATCAGTTGATAAAAGCAACATTTCTCAATAAAATGGAGAATGTCCACCTGAACAGATACTTTCAGGGCATAACTGCTGAGCTGGAACAGAAACTTACAGATTATATCGGTTTCGGGCTGACTTCAGAGAACTTTGTATATGGTAATGGCGCAGATGAAATGCTGTACTACCTGTTTACATCTCTTAGAGGGCGTGAAGGAGATTATGCCTACTCCCTTGCTCCATCCTACTTTGATTATAAAACATACTCGACTGCCATAGGTATGCCCGTAAATTTCCAGCATCTGAACGAGGACTTTGATTTTGATGTGGATGAGTACATTGCTGAGATAAACAAACCGGAATGCAGACTTGCCATTTTGTGCAATCCTAATAATCCAACCGGAAATCTGCTAAATACAGAAAAGATCATTAAAATAATTGAATCAACAGATAAACCTGTGCTGATAGATGAAACATATTTCGAGTTTTCCGGTGTAACATTTGCCGACAAGCTTGATATATACGATAATTTGATTCTGATACGATCCTTTTCCAAAGCGTTTTCCTCAGCCGGATTGAGATTCGGTTATATGCTGTCTAACAAGAAGTATATTTCTGAAATCGGCAAGGTAATGACTTTTTTCCACATGAGTAATCTCACTAAGACTTTTGTCTGCAGTATTCTGGAACATAAGGATGAGTTTCTGGATCATAACAAACTGGTAATTTCCGAAAGAGATAAAATGTATATGGAATTGAGTAGTTTAGAAAGTATGAAGTGCCATAAAACTAATACTAATTTCATACCGTTCACAATTGGGGATAAATCTGCAGAGCTGCATGAGTTCTTATCTGAAAATGAAATTGCTGTGAGAGCAATAGGAGCTCACTCTTTGCTAAGAAACCATCTGAGAGTTACTATTGCATCTCCTGAGCAAAATAAGTACTTTATCAATACTATCAAAGATTTCCTAAGTAAGGAGTAATAAATGAAAAGAACTGATTTAAGATTTCTGCTTGATGAAGTATCTTCCGGAGTAATTTGTTCAGAAGAGCAAAAGATACTGTACATTAATTCAGTTATCCGACATATACTACCTTCAGAAATAGATTCGACCATGTTTTTCCCTGTCTTCAGTTCTCTGATAAATGCTGAATTCCTGCCCACAGTACTTGATGAAACTTATTCTGCATCAAGAGTAATGCTTTCAAATGGAAAAGAATTCAATCTAAAAAAGATTAAAGACGGGAAAAAGGATTTCTGGGTATTTAATCCTGTCATTACAAAAGGTAAATACCGGAACTATGATGATTTTCTTGTAGAAGCAACAACCTCCCTTACTTCCATAAACGGTTTTGCCAGAAAAATGCTTAAAAACACTGATGAGACTGATGATAACAGGACATTTATTCAGATCATTGTAAATGAAAGCCGTAAGCTGATAAAAAACCTCAGTGAGATTCACGAGAAATCAGAGACAACAAGCAAAAAATACTCTGTTTTTTCAACAGGGAGTCTCTTTAATGAAGTAATCATGATGATCGGTAACTCATATCCGGATTGTAAACTCATGCAAAGTATTGATTCTGATGATAACTATATGAAATTGAATTTCAATACATTGATTACTGTATTACTTAAGCTGATAGAAATTGTATATCATGTTGACAAGGATAATACGATATTACTAAGCTTTAATAAAGAAAACAATCTTAACAAGTTAAAAATAGATGTTAAAGGATTGATTCTTTCTGAGTTAGAGAAGGAACGTTTTTTCGACCATGACTTCACACTTTTCAGAGATAATAAACCTGCAAGTGAACATTCCATCTATCTAAGTGATATCAGGAAAACAATCGAATCCATGCATGGGGACATATCAATAGAATTAAGCGATAATTCAACATGTTTTATTATAGGATTCAAGGAAAAAAAATAAAAAAGGGTTGCTTTTTTTTCTTACTTCAAATACTTTTTGTTTGAAATTTTTAAAATATGGAATAATATTTGCATTAATTCACTTAAAAAAATAATGATCCTGTTTATAGGGGTATAAACACGGGGGAATCATGAAAAAGTGTATGATACTGTTTTTGTATCTTTTTGCTGTTTGTCTTTGGGGAAATATTGATATTTCGACTCTTTTAGAGCAAACTGAGTTATTTGATTTTAGGGAAATCAGTTCTGCTCAAATGTTTGATGTTTCCGGAAACAACTCTAGTACTGTTATTGTGCACGGTATAAGCAATACCGGTAACAATATCATTGCCGAACTAACCGACGATTCTACTAACATTCTTTTAGAACTCAATCAATCTGTTCAGTTGTTCAGAGTTTTCAGCTATGAAAGAAACTTATATCTTTTAACAGTTGTCCGTGATGAGTGCAAAGTTGGGGAACTTACTCATCACAACACTTTTTCTGTTTATCTGTATGATCTCAGTACATCTGATCTTGTCAGCTCATACACTCATTCAGATAACACCCCCGAAGACTATGCCACTTTTTACAGTATCAAAAATATTATCTACCGGGAAGATACTAATCTGATCTACTTACCATACATCTTTGATGTGATAAAGAAAGATGGGACTACAGTATCACAAGGTAAAACACTTGTTCTTGAATTTAATGATAATACACTTCAATATTCCAATCATTCAAACTTGTTTGGAAATCAACTTCTCTTCACTGAATACGGAAATTGTTACGGATTAAATATCAGAAAGAACACCAACAGCAGTACCGGTAAAACTGAATACATTAACACAAGAATTTATACTGTTGACCCGGCATCTCTTAATACTACTTCGATAATTTACGAATCTGATGAAGAACTGAATTATGCTGATTTGTATACTTTCGATAACTCTATTCTTCTCAACACACATTCCAGATATAATAAAGGTTTGTTGATAAATCCGGAAACAAAATCTGTTTCCCTCGAGCTGAATGATGCGGCATATAATAATTATACAACAATTAATATTGGTGGAGTAAACAAAATTTTAGGGTATTCTAATTCAGAATTCAGTATTTTCGATGAAAGAACTTCATTCAAATTGTTTAAAAGTGAGTTATCAGCAGATAATACAGTTACTGATATAGACAATAACACGTACTTATACAACTGGGATAAAGATTGTAAAATCTTTACAAAATTGAATCTGAATAACACTGATTTCCTTCCTCCTTTTATTACTAACACGGATTCGCTGTCTTTCCCTGTACAGGGGATCAGCAATAGTGAATCAGAAATGACATTCTCATTGTTCAACAATACAAATCATACTCTTTTGATATCTGAGATTTCCGCCCCAGAGGGTTATACCCTTGGAGACGGATCATTTCAGCGTAGAGCAATATTAAATGATATTGCTGTTTCCCCGGACACATTCACAGAGATTCATGTTTATTTTAATCCTTTATCTGAAGGAGAATATAAAGGTAATATCTCAATCTGTACTGATCTGAATGGAATCACATCTGATTCCGTCAAAGTTTCCGGAAATTGTGTTGATGGTGTTGTTACGGAAGTAACAATTTCAGAAAATACAGTGTGGGAATCGGATACTGTTTATGTATCTGGTGACCTGGCAATTAAAGCAAATGCCGAGCTTAATATTAAAGCTGGTACCACCGTTATTATGGCTCCTCATTCAGAGTTGTTTGTGTACGGAACTCTTAATATCGAAGGAACTGATACTGCTCCGGTTATAATTACATCTTCTGAAGATTACTGGGATGGAATCAGATTTACAGGAGAAAGTTCTTCAGAAAATACCATTAATTACTGCCATATATCTAATATTCTCAGTATTGGAGAAAATAATCTATTCATCAGGAAAAATGCCTCTGTAGAAATGACAAACTGTGAAATAAGAAATAACACGGTTTATACTCTTGAAGAAGGCAGAACCGAGCGATTATCAGCAGTTGTATATGTGAAAGATTCTAATCTGTCCATGAGACTCTGTAAAATATATAATAATACACAGATAGGAGCTCAAACAGATTACTCCGGAGTTATGATAACTGATAATTCAACAATAACATTAGATAATGCAATATTTACAGATAACACATCAACAGACAATCATATAAAACTGAATAACAGTCAGATGAATGTGATTAATTCTAATCTGATCGACCAGAGAATTTATGCCATAAAATCTGATATTAATTTTGTTAATTCTATCATTTATTCAGAAATTTTCTCTTCTCCATTGATTATTGATCAGAATTGTAATACATCTCTGATTAACTGTCTACTTAACAAAACAGCTTCAGGATATATTACTGCAAGTAACAATATTTATAAAGAAGCCGTAATCTGGGATAATCCTGATTTCATTGATGAAACTGATGTTAAATTCGATTTATCTAGAACATCTCCCTGTATAGATCAGGGTACAGATATTATTAATGATTATTCTTTCCCTTATTATGATATTGATAATAATATAAGAATCTGGGATGGGAACAGAGATTCGAAAAATGTTATTGATATCGGAGTAAATGAGTACTTCGGTTCTGCTGATGATAAAAATGATTGTTCTCCGGCAGAATTCATAAAAACAATAAATTGCTATCCTAACCCGTTCAATCCCTCTACGCACTTGTCTTTTAACCTTGTGGAAGATTCGCATGTAAATATTACAATATACAACATTAAAGGGCAGGTTGTTAAAACTTTGATTAACAAAAGACTGGAATCAGGTTTCCACAAAATCGAATGGAATGGACTGGATATTCAAAGCAAACAAGTAAGTTCAGGAGTTTATTTCTGTAAGTTTTCTGCTACCGGTGTCTCAAAAACCGTGAAAATGGTTTTGATGAAGTAATCTAAGATATTTGTACAATACTGAGCTGTTGATTATCTGCAATTTTTCTCACTCCTGCATATAACAAATCTTTTATCTGCACTGTAGGTAGTACAATTACCGAAAATTCTCTTAAGGGAGTAATAGTAATTCAGATGCCTGTTAGATACTATATGCAGTTCCCCGTCGCATTTCAGAATTCGTCTGATTTCTTTGAACATATCATTTGTGGCATGCACACTGACCTTATGGTTATCATGGAAAGGTGGATTACATACTACAATATCAACATAGTTTGAAGGTACTTCTGAAGCAGCATAACACATGTAAAACGATGATTTATCAAGAGCCTGATTTGCTTCAGCATTATACTTCGCAGATTCTATTGCCGAATATGATATATCATTAAAAAGCAGCTCTGCTTTATTATATTTCTTACCGAGAAACAAACCCAGAACTCCGTTACCACACCCAATATCAAGCACTCTTACAATATTATCCAACTCCGATTTGAACTTTTCCATCAGTAACGAAGTTCCATGATCAAGTCTTGCCTGACTGAATGTGTTAGGGAAATTCCTGAGCAACATTCCATCTGCATTATATTCCTGGAAAAATTTACGTTTATATCTACAGGATCCTGTTTCTCCAAAAATCAATCTGGATTTTCTCCAACCTTTTGATAATGTAACTTTATTGCAATAATTATTGAATATCTTGTAAACAGTCTGATTAAGATGTTTATCCATGCCCCCGGCAATGATCGGAATATTCAGATCAAGACAATTGAGCTTATCAAGAATAAATTCAAAGTAAGTATTCACTTTGGGTATCTTCATCAGAACAAGGTCAATATCTCTTGGAAATTCATCGAATGGAGACAAATACACAGCTTTATCTTCAACAAAATTCACTTCTCTATTGATTTCTATTCCTCTTAATGAAAGTATAGAATCATTAACAAAATACTTAACTTCAGCTTTTACACCACAGCCAAGAGCTCCAAATTCATCTTCAATAATTAATACTCTTTTGCTTTCAATATTATTGTCTTTTATATAATCAACAATGTATTCATCTGCTGCATTCCAAGCCTGAAATAGATCCTCGGGATTATAAGGATATCTCTGTAGTACAAAATCTTTCATATCATCAATCCTTACTTGATCCTTAAACACCAGATTTTACCGGCTTTTGTTCCGACAACACAATAATCATTGAAGACTGCAGGACTGCTTTCAACTGCACCTTTCAAATCGACTTTATTAACAACAACACCTTTTTCTGCATCTATCAAATAAACATAACCACCTGTTGTTCCGCATATAATGTATGATCCTCCATTCTCAGGATAAACTGCAACCGGTGAAGACCAACTGAATACAGGGAACTCAATTCTCCATATCTCATCTCCTGTTTCTTTATTCACGGCGATAAGCATTCCGTTTTTCCCGTCATGTATTCTTGCAACATTAAAAAATACCATCTCCGAAATTGATTTTTTACCAATTAATGGTGATCCAAGCAATCCTCCATTTACATAAGAGTTATATACCGTTTCCAGCCGTTTCTCCCATATTTTCTCTCCTGTCATGGCATTGAACTTGAACAAACTGCAGAAATCTTTGTACTTATACTTCTTTTTGTTGAAACCCTTCTTTTTCTTAGCCTGCTTATATGCTTTTTTCCCTCGGTGATCAACTTCATTACCTGTATAGATAAAAACACTGTCTCCTGTTTGTTCCAGAGATATTGATGCATCTGAATCATCGAGTAACTCGGCTGTCCAGACAGGCTTCATACGATTCAAGTCGACACATTGGAGCAAACCGCTATTATCTGTGCAATACAGGAAATTCCTGTATATTGAAGGAGAACTTTCTATTCCTATTTTGCCGTATTTACTGTGTGTATATCTGTACATGACAGGCTCTGGATTTATTGACAATTTCTTTCTGGAAGCAGAAAATTCTGTGTTCAACTTAATCCTGTATATCATAGCATTTTCACCGCAGAGGATAAGATTATCAGTGTTTATATTTACCAGAGCAGAGGAGTCGAATGCACCCCAACCACGATGAACAAACTTGTTGTATCCGGGTATTGTATACATTCTCTTCTGATCCAATAAATTATAGATGTAATAATTGAAAGGTTTCTTTTTCTTCCCGTTTACATTCAGTCCCATTCCCTGATATAATAAAGGATAACCGCGTGGATCAATCATTACACTGCCCTTCATGCTGAATCCAATATTGATATCAGCCCGGGTTGAATCACCGGTTTTCAGATTAAGGAATCTAATCTTCCCACCAAGGGTTGAACAGATTACCTCTGTGAAAGCTGTATCTGATTTGACCGAATCCGGTAGATTCATTGCTGCTCTTACACTGTCATCCCACTGTATTATTGCCGGTTGTCCTGTCCACCCTACTCCATTCCAGCCATCTATTTTGCCTGCATCAGCAGACCAGCATTTAACCAGTTTCTTTTCTTTAATTGTAAGACTTCCATACACCGGATTGTCTCTGTAATTGTTTCCCCTGAAAACTGTAACACCTTTTACCGCAGAGTAATTTTCTGATTTATTGAAACAGATTTTCTCTGAGAAAACAGTATCCTTAACTATTTTACCATTTATAATAATGTCATTCCCAAAAGTTGATAAATCCGGTTTTCTGTAAGAAACAACAGGTAAAGAATCAAGAGGAAGCCATTCTTCTTCTATTTCAGGGATTTCGACAACAACAGTGTCCACCACTTCAACTGAATCTGCTGCAATGGGTGTTAGATCTTCATGATGTGATAACGGTTCTGATACACTCATTTTTTGAGATGAACAGGAAAACAGAAGTAAAGCAATAATAATAAAGGCAAGATATTTCATTAAACAAATCCGTAGTTTTTCTTTCAAAATTATCAATCAGTCAGAATGGTCAATACATTTTATTCAAATTATTACAGTAGTAAACAACTGCTTCAAGAAAAATGCTTTACTTCCAGACAGTACATGATGTTTTTGAAATATTATAAACAGGATCGGAATAATATGATTAGAAATATTGGAATACTTGCCCATGTTGATGCAGGTAAAACAACTATTACAGAGCAGATACTTTATCTTGCAGGAGAACTTAAAACACCCGGAAGCGTTGATAAAGGACAAAGTACAACTGACAGTTTGAATGTAGAGATTCAGAGAGGTATAACCGTAAGAGCCTCGACTGTTTCCTTTATGTGGAACAACACAAAGATTAACATTATTGATACTCCCGGGCATAATGATTTTGCATCTGAAGTTGAAAGATCACTGATGGCTCTTGACGGAATAATTCTGATTGTATCTGCTGCTGAAGGAATTGAAGCTCAGACAGAAAAGCTCTGGAAAGCAATTCGCACCCTTAGTCTCCCATGTATCATTGCAGTTAACAAAACAGACAGAATGAATTCTGATCTTAACAGAGTTCTGGAAGATATTGAAACAAGATTAAATACAAGCTTCTTTGTTGTAAACAAAATCAGAAATGAAAGAACTGACGAAGTTTCAAGCGATTCTGCTTTCAATGGTGTTGACTACAATAAACACTCTGAATATAAAGAGAATTTGATTGATACTGCATCTGAGCATGATGACAGAATAATGGAAAAGTATCTCGAAGGATTGGAAATCACATTCCCTGAGATCAAGGAAAGTCTTGTCAAAGCAGTTAAATCAGGAGTTGTATGTCCTGTTGTTATGTGTTCAGCTAAGTTGGGGCAAGGTATGAACGATCTGCTGACGACTATAATTGATTTCCTTCCTGCTCCTGAGATCTCTCAATCAGATAAAGTTTCTGGAGTGATCTTCAATACCAAATATGACAATAAAGCTGGTAAGCTTTCCTATATAAGGCTTTTCTCAGGTGAGCTTAAACCTAAGGATATTATCAGAAACGAATCCATGCAGATTTCTGAAAAGCTGAATCTTATAAAAATACCTTCAGCTAAGGGACTGATCCCTACAGAATCCCTCAAATCAGGCGATATTGCTGTTGTAACAGGACTTGCCGAAAGCTGTACGGGTGATATTATTGGTGATAAGATAGATATCAGAGATGTTTCCATAAACACGGCAACTCTGAAGGTACAGGTTATCCCTGAAAATATGCAGCAGTATTCCGAACTTGCTGAAGCTCTGCATAAACTCAATTCTGAAGAACCTAATCTGAATTTCCAATGGTTGAAAGACGAACGTGAATTTAACATTGATATCATGGGATATATACATATACAGATTCTGGAGCAACTGATATTTGATCGATTTAACATAAAAGTAAAACTTACTGATCCGACTGTTATATACAAGGAAACTCCATCTGCAAAAGGTATAGGCTACGAGGAATACACCATGCCTAAACCTTGCTGGGCAGTTGTAACCTTTGAAATTGAACCGGGTAAAACCGGAAGTGGAATTCATTATGAATCAAAAGTCAGCGTAGATAAGATAGCCCGGAAATACCAGAACGAGATTGAAGCAACTATAAGTAAAGCTCTAAAACAGGGAATCCGGGGCTGGGAAGTTACTGATCTGAGAATCACCCTTATCGGTGAAGAAGACCATGAAGTCCACAGTAGACCTGGTGATTTCATAGTTGCAACTCAAATGGGGATTATGAATGGATTAAAGAACTGCGGAACAGACTTTCTTGAACCTGTTAATCGGTTTACGATAAAGATAAGAGAAGATCTTTGCGGGAAAGTCATGAACGATATTATCCTGATGCGTGGCACTTTTGAAACTCCTGATATTTCTGATGGAATTGCCGAGATAAAAGGTAAACTTCCTGTAGCAAGCTCTCTTCAGTACCAGATTGAACTTGCATCACTTTCCGGTGGAAAAGCTCAGTATCTGACCGAATTCTATAGATATGAGAAATGCCCTGAGTCTGAGGGTGTAGAACGACCTTATCAGGGAATCAGTCCGCTGGACAGAGCAAAGTTCATATTGAAAGCCAGAAAAGCTATTACGGAATAGATAAAAAAAACCTGAATCTACAGTAATTGTAATGATTCAGGTCTCAATAAGCTTTGTTTTATAGTGCTACAGTGTAACTTCTTCACCATTGATGTATATTTTATCATTGTCGATGAGGATATCCGAAATTCTATTTAACTTACCATAATTTTTGAAATTAATGAAAAGCATATTGTTGCGGATTTCGACTTTGTATTTATCCAGTAGATAATAGTGAGTATCCATATCGTTTACGACTGCGCTATAGTGAGAAGCACCATCTTGAAAAGGCTTAATTGTTAATGAGTGCTTTCCTAATCTTGCATTATTTTCTGTAGCTCCTGCAGCGAAAAATCCATGATATCTATAGTTTTTCACTGGTTTTTGAAGGACTCCATTACAATATATCTGACCTTTTTTTAATTCCAGACTATCTTCCGGATTTATCAGTCCAACCATATCATTGTTTATCCAGATTATTCCTTTGTCAAATCTGAGAGTATCTGAATCCACATAGCAAATATTAAACTGAGTATTCTCCTCAGTTGGAAAACGATAATCCACATATTCTGCAGGGGGTTCGAGTATTATTTTGTATCCACATGTGTTGATTTCTTTGCAGTTCTCTGCAGCAAGTATATTTATCACTAATAAGCAAATAACAATCATCAGCATTTTTTTCATTTTTCCTCCATCCATAATTCATCTATTTTCTTTTGAAGTTCCTCAACTAAATTAAAATCTGTAACATATTCCGAAAATCCTGCAACATGTATTATCTTCTGGTTTTTCAGAATAACAATCCAATAATTGTTTCCGGTATCATCAAATTTAAGCAATTCTGCATTTCTTCCTTCCGTGTCAAAAAAACATCTTGTTCCTTTGCTGAAATACTCTTCAATTTTTCGGAACTTCCTGATTGTATCTTTTAAATAATGGTTTTCGAAAATAAAGCATGTTCTCATCGAATCTATCTCTGTACAGTCATTCAGGAATTTATACATACCCTTATTCACATGAGAGCATGAATATGGGGTAGCAATGCAGACAAGTAACGGTTCATCCGTATTGTATATAACGTTCGATCTGTCAACGGGCTTTCCGTGAATATCTGTCAGGTCATATTTAAACAGCAGCGAATCATTGATCTTGGAATAATCATAGGCTTTGGAAATCTTTTTGTCAAAATCAAGATCATCAGCCCAGAGTACAGTCGAAATAATTACTGACAAGAATATGATAATTCTGTTCATACTATACCTTCAGCTTGTATTTTACGTAATAGATTTCTCCTTCTATGTTCTTCAATCCGTGGAATATTCGCTTATTCTGATCGTAGTGAACAGGAATGAAATCTAAAGCCAGCTTGCGCTCACTTCTTTTTCCTGATTTTTTCAGATATTTTATAATAAGATAGTCCGCAGGATCCTTACTGATTTCTTTTATTCTGTCTGAACGTTGATAGTAAAGCATAACGACATTCTTAAACTCATCATTAAAGACTTTTTTCACGTGAGAATACTTGTTGTTCTGGAACGGATTAATCTTGATGCTGTTGATAATATCGTTATCAGCCTTTCTCATTTCCTTTACGACGTCAATATCAGATATACATGTTACAGTATCCTGGTCTATTTCAAGAATATCTATACCATATGAATTTACTGCAAATTTTCTATTGTTATGCTCCAGAACAAATATATTCTGGTAAGCGCACTCACTGAACATTGTCTGGAAAACATCTTTGATAAATACACTTAAACTATCGTATTTCTTAAGTTTTTTCAACAGACTGTCACCTTGCATGCTAGAGTACTTCTCTTCTGATATAAACGCTCTGCATGGTTCTATATTCATTGATTCTTCAAAATCTGTATCCGCAACAATTTTGAATTCACCAAGAAGCGCATCATGTTCTCCCATTTCCGAACAACCGGAAAGATAAAGATTTTGTCCGAGTTTAGTGAATACTGAATATCTTGCTTTATGTTGAATATCAATGGAGTAACTGAAATCAAGTTTCCCCTTGTTCATTCTATAAGCGTTTACTCTACCAAGCCTGTTGCTTTTGAGAAAGAGCGTATCATCAGAGCATTGTGCAAACTCAATCATATTGATTGCTCCATTGGAGAATCCTGTTTTCAGTTCAACGTTGTGTAATTCTCCGATTTCCGGGTAGTAGAGATATCTCCTTGCAGTTTCATTTACATTTGGTTCACTGTTGTGAGCAATTTTGATGATAGTATCATTTGTTGATGTTGCAATAAAAAGGCATTTTTCCAAGGGAGAATAAACGCAGGAACTGGTTTCGATAGAATTGTCATCATCCATAATCTTTACAGACTCAATTTCTTTAATTTTGACTGCATGGATTACAAGAATATTTACTAAAAATAATAAAAAACTAATTTTTCGCATAGGTACTCCTATTATTGAGTTTAAGCAGAAATATCCTTTGAATAGTCTGTGTTCTGCACTACACATAAAACTTCAGATTACAGCACTCAATTTCTTTGTTTCTGGTTTGTGATTCCCGAAAATGCTGTACTTTTCCTGCTTTATGTTAAAAACTTAGTTTTGTTTTAATTGTTTCAATAAAAATAGTTATGATGATGATTTTTTCTGAACAAAGTTGATTTTCTCCACCGACACCATTATCGCAATAACAGAATCCTCATTTTCTGCTGAGAAAGTCTTATTGTAGAACTCCAGATCGAAATCTCTTGCCTTGTATCCGTTGGCAGGTAACCAATTAGAGAAAAGATACAAAAAATAGTCATCCAGTTTATCAAGCCCTTCTTTGTACTCAAAAATCAGGAAAGTTCCACCTTTGACCTCTCTTGTTACAAATCCATCCGGAATGCTTCGCATATACTCAGGTTTAAGTCCAACCAGATAATCAAAAATCGGCAAATCACTTTTTACTTCGGTAGAAGTACTGAGTGCATAAAAACCATTGCAGTTCTGCATATCAAATGAATCTGCGTATTTCCATAAATCAGCCCAGAGTGTTTTCAGTTTAGGGTTGTTTGGAGAAACACGTGCTGAAAGTCCACAGATTGAGAAATCAGCAACCTCTTTAGTTCTGACTTTTATTTCAAAAGTGTTAGACTCAGTCTCACCAACCTTTATCTGATTTGTGTAATCAAAAGGTGAATCAGATTTGCGAAATCTATGCGGAGTACAGCTAAAATGTTTAGAAAAGGCACGAGTAAAAGCCTCCTGAGATCTAAATCCACACAACTGACTAATCTCAGAAATAGACTTTTGGGTGAATTGAAGCATTCTGGCAGAACGTGTAAGTCTTCGCTTTCTTATGTATTCCTTGAGAGTATAGCCGGCTATACCGGAAAATATCCTGTGAAAATGATAGAGAGAATAGCCAGCTTTTTCAGCTACTCTCTCTAACTCAATATTTGTTTCCAGATGAGATTCTATATAATCAAGTGATTTTTGGATACTGCTGTAATTCATTTCTGGTGCTTTAAGTTCTTTTTGCCTGTCATTGATTTTATATCAATAACGATAATCTCCGTATACTCAACTGCCTTTCTGAGAAATTCTTCATCGCATGCCCTATTGTAGTGTTTCATAAATCTTTTCAAGGCATCCACCTTTACTCCCTCACTGTCTGGAATAATCGCTTCTCCCGAACCTGCAACACTCATATAATATGTTGTTGGACAATGAACATCCAGATCAACTTCCACATCAATGCTGACAGTAAAACAAACATTAGGATTTTTTCTTATCAAATCTATCTTATGTCCTTCACGGGCACAATGCAGATAGATCTTTCCATCTGAATATCCGTAATTCATGGGAACAACATACGGTGAATTCTCATCTATAAGTCCAAGGTTAAGCAGGTTACCCTTCTTGAGGATATCCTCAATCTGTGTTTTATCAGTAATTTCTCTGTCTTTCCTTTTCATTTTTTCCTCACATTTTGCAATTAAATACCTGTACAATTTATCTTTTCTTGTAGTATATCAACTGCGTCTCAACTCTGTGGTGTGGAGGATAGGTTTTGTCATTCCTGTTTTCATTAATGTATTCCATTGGAATATATTGAAAGTTCAGTTTTCTATCCTTACCAACATAATTCGTAATGTCTATTTCCCAGGCTTTAACAACATCTCCGGGAGCCCATCCGGCTCTGTCAAATTTCCATGTTCCACCCTGAGGACGACATGGATTGAGATAGCAATCTGTTTTCCATAGTCTATTGTGGAATTCTTTTCCGTTAACAATGAATGTTCTGTCAGCCGGCATGAACTCAGCAGCATTGTTGGAATTTGGAGACATTCCATGCCCGGTTACAACAAATCTAATTTTAACTTTATCTGTCTTTCTGGGGACCTTCACTTCTCTGGTATCAAAGAAATCAGAGAGAGGTTTTTCAGGATTACCATATTCTTCATTACCTGCCCAGAGATTAACAACTTTCACAGGTCTGAACTCAGATGGACCTTCGTAATAATCCAGTTTTGCATGAACTTTCCAGCCTTTCTGTTTTGCCGGGTCTTCTGTTATTGGTTCCCAGGTACTAACGTTAACTCTGACATTTTTTTTGCCTTTGAATAGTGGTAAAAAGTCAGTCACATCAACTTTCCAGATGTAACCTCTGTGATATGGTGTAATAAACCTGCATATCTCGTATTTGGTAGAATCAGCATCAAAAAGGTATATAGATGCTCCGACATCCCAACCGCTGGGGCCACCAGCCAGTCCACCAAGATCGAGAGTCATAATCACTCTTCCGGTCTTCCGGCCTGCCTTAGGAAATTTAACTTCTTTATATTCTTCTCTGTTCTTTGAATGAAATTCCATGTTATCTACAAGTACAAAGGATTGTTTCAACTCCTGTTCAACAGTCACTCCTTCTCCTGAAAAAATGAGGCTATCCACATATACTGTAGTTGTAAAATCAGATGTTGTCACTCCCATTACAGGCACTTTATTATAAGGCAGCATTTCTGCAATGAAGAATTTCTCAATAACCAGAGTATCATCAATACTAACACTTGCTTCTGCCCCACCTGTTACATAATCAAGTTCTATCTTCATGTTGTGGATTTCGTCATGCATAGGATCAGATCGGAACTCGATCGGTGACATTACCTTGTATACTTCCCGACCATCCCAGTGCAGAGAGATTTCTCTCTGAGGTCTACCATAGAAATTACCGTATTTATCAAACCAGGCAGAGGTCTGAGGATTGTATATATCAAAACCGACACCAAAAGCTTTCTTAAAGTTGGGAGTTTCCCAGTGTTCAGCTATATATGAAAGACTGTCTTCTGAGATATGTTTCCCGTTCAGAAGAGCAAATCCTGCTCCGTCTCCCCCGGGAGTGATAAACAAATTGAAAGAAATTGTCTCTTTCTTGTGATTTCCCTTGATAACAGAGTTGATTTTTACAGAATTATTGTGATTTGAAGCATAGCCTCCGTTCATCAACATAACTCCGCTGCCTTCAGCTTTTGCCGGAACTCTTCCCTTGTAGTTGAACAGCTCATGGCTTGTACTGTCAGAAAAATCAACCTGTATATTGAAATCTTCAGCTGAAATACTTATGGTTAGTAATAGCAGTAATATAAGATAGCTTAACCTGGTCATGTAACATCCTTTCGAGACCTTTGCATAATTGAGGTAGTTGACTTGATTTTGCTATTATGCAAAGCTCTCCTTTTTTAATAGCCAATTCTGGAAAAATCCAGATATGGCACATGATTTATTATTTTGTTTTTTCTATTATTCAGGAATCCATCCACCCAGGCATTTTTCCCTGCAAGACCACTAACCTGAAGAATTGCATAAAGGATTATCTCCCGCATTTTCATGTAGTTACTAAATTCCGTTATACACTTTGAATCAAAACAGCGAATCTCTGTGTAGCCTTTGAGAAAATTATCCAGAAACAATTTAACACTGTCAAATTCTTTTTGTGTTTTTATATGATGTGGAACCTGATAGAATAATGTAATAGCCATATCAGCATTAAACCAGAAGTAAACACTATCATCGAAATCAAACAGAGTCAATTTGTCTCCATTTATAAAAAAATTACCGGGATGAAAGTCATAGTGCATTATACCATAGTTCTTTGAAGTCTTCTCCTGTCTATCAAATACCGCCAACAAATCATCATATATTGTGATAACCTCATTATCATTTTCTGACAGAGAGTCTCGAACTAAATTTCTATCCATTGAAAAACAATCGGGACGATGAAACTTAATATCATTCAAGTTAGCTTTTTCTGCTGAATTGTGCATAGCAGCCTGTAACTTTCCCATCTTATGAAACAGCTTCGGTGTCTTATCTTCTTTTTTGATATGTCGTCCATCAGCTTTACGAAAACATATTCCGGTAAAAAAACCTTCATCAGCTTCTTCAACTTCTACAAAATTACCTGACATTGATTTTTCTACAAGAGCAACAGGAATATTTTCATCATGCAGGTAATTAAGATAATCTATTTCTCCCTGAATTTCTTCAGGAGTTCTTCTTGAGCTATGAGATACTTTCAGAATAAGCTGTAAATTGTTTCTTTCAAACTCATAGACAAAACTTTCGAATCCTGATGCTTCTGAATAATTACTTCCTCCGAATTTCACTTTAAACTTGCTGAAGATTTGATTATTATATAATTTCTGTAGTTTTAAATCCATTTTTTACCTCAAAAGCAATAAATTACAGTTTTGCTTTCTTGACAATTTTTTTGTGTACTCTATAAAAAGCTCCGTAATAAAGTTCTTATTGAATAAGGAGATATAATGAGTTCACTTGCAGTTCTGGGTTGTTTGTATGGAGACGAAGGAAAAGCTAAGATTACTGACTTCCTGGCAGAAAAAGCAGATGCGGTAATACGTTTCCAGGGCGGAAACAACGCGGGTCACACAATTCATCTTGAAGATAAAAAATACGTTTTTCACTTAGTTCCGGCAGGAATATTATATAAAGATAAAATCTGTGTTCTTGGTGCAGGTGTTGTCGTCAACCCTTACCAGCTTCTGGAAGAGATGGGAGCACTCGAAAGACAGGGGATTGCTTTTGAAGGCAGATTCAAAATCGACCCAAGAACCACACTGGTGCTTCCTCATCATGTTGCTTTGGATAACAAAAGAGAAGATACACCGGGGCTTACAAAAATCGGAACTACCAAGCGTGGAATAGGTCCGGCATACGCTGACAATGTTTCACGAGTGGCATTGCGTGTTTCTCATATCCTTGATGAAAAAGTCCTGAGAGAAAGACTTGAAAATTTCTATCATACTCATGGTTTCCCATTTGATGATTTTGAAGAACAGGTTAAAGAACTCTTTGCTGTTGGACAAAAACTTAAACAATATACAGAATCAGTTCCATATTTGCTTAATGAGATGTACGAAGAAGGTAAAACACTCTTGTTTGAAGGAGCTCAGGGAGCACTTCTTGATGTTAACTTCGGGACTTACCCGTTTGTAACTTCTTCAAATACAATAAGTGGTGCTATAGCTACCGGAACAGGATTTCCTCCTGTTAAAATTGAACGAGTTGTTGGAGTATATAAAAGCTATTTTACCAGAGTAGGCAACGGACCATTTGTAACAGAGCTCAACGATGAAACAGGAGAAAAAATCAGAACTGCCGGCAATGAGTTTGGTGCTACTACAGGACGTCCGAGACGATGCGGCTGGTTTGATGCAGTTGCAGCTCGTTATACTGCCATGATAAACGGAGTCTCCGATATTGCTCTGACTCTGCTTGATGTTCTTGATGACTTTGATACAATTAAAATTTGTACTCACTATAAAATTGACGGTAAATTGACAGATAAAATGCCGGATAACAATATCCAATACCTGAATATTGAACCGGTTTACGAAGAACTGCCAGGGTGGAAGTCTTCGACATGCCAGATTTCCGGATATAAAGACCTGCCGCAGAATGCTAAAAACTATATTCACAGGATTGAGGAGCTTTTACGGACCCCTGTGAGCATTGTATCTGTAGGTCCTGACAGAAAACAAACAATTATCAGAGAGGAGGCTTAATGCGACGATTACTTTTTTCAGCACTGTTAATGTCATTATTAATTTCCGGCTTAGCAGCGGAATTCATCCCTGTTGAAGGCACAGATGTGGAAAACACTTATTACAATGATGATTTTCTCTGGTTTGAATCCCCTGAATTCATGCAGCCAATGTTTGACAGTTTCTCACGCAACAGGCTTAATACAAAAGCTATGGGGAGAGGACACATTGGAATACCTGTATGCGAAGGAATTGAGAACGCTACTCTTAACCCTGCAGGTTTCAAAGTCAACAGTAAAGACACTTACATCGAAATAAGTTTCAAACCGGAAGTAGAAGATTACTCGGATTATTATAATTATTCAAAAGAAAACATTGATGGTAATATTGTTGAAGAATACGCTCTTACAACGGAAAATAGAAATACTAAAATGGGTTCAGCCTATCCATCAGGAATTATCAGCTATGGTAGAAAACTTGGTAGGTCAGGAAATATTGCATTCAGTTTTTCAATACCTCAATCACTTGATCTGAACAACTTTGCTCATGTCTCTCATGCTGGAGAAGTTTACGATTTTGATACATCTTTTCGTAAATTCGATCTCACATTATCTGCCAACTACGCAATGCCGGTTGAAGGACTTACTTTAGGATTAAACAGTATATTAAATATCGTAGACATTCAGACAGAAAGACTTCATTTTAACTATGGTCATGATGGAGATAATGTAACATATTTCTCAATCATGCCGGGTTTTCTATATAAAAAAGGTATGTTTACACTTGGTGCAACATACAAAACAGGAACCGAGCAGGATTTCGATATGGGTTACGGTGGAAAATACACTGTAACAATACCGGCAATAATTGGTGCCGGTGTTGCTATTGAAACCCAAAAAATCACAATTCTCGGAGAAATGAATTACGAAAAAACAAGCGAAATGAATTCGGAATTCGATGATAGAATGATTCTTAAAGCAGGTCTTGAAAAAACTAAAGACAAAACTACTTTCAGAGTAGGGCTTATCAGTATGCCGGAAGTATTCTCAGGAGATTACAATCTTCCAATGTGCGATCAGACTCAATATCACTCTGCTGACTGGTCAAACGAATACAACTTCGGATCAATCATCTCCAACAATACTACATTCCTGACCGGTGGTCTCACCTACTCTGCAGATGCGTTTGATCTTAACGCTGCATTTTCCGCTGACCTCGGTGATACCGGATCTTCTCAATTCTCTTTATCAGGAACAATTAAATACGATAAATTTAAAGAAATATTCAGTAAATGATCGAAACATTTATCACTATAACTCCGGTACTTATTTTATTCTGTATCGGAGTTTTTTCTCGTAAACTGAAAATTCTGGATGAAAATGTATCTACAAAACTCCTTCGATTCCTGTTCTATTTTATTATCCCCTCCTTGATACTATCAAATTATAAGACGTATACTTTCAATTCAGCAAATCTTGCTTTTCCCCTATTCTCAATCATTCACATCTCAACTCTGACATCTGTATCTTTTGCTTTAAGTTATTTGCTTAAGCTTGACCAGAAAACAAAGGGATCCTTCATTCTCAGTACAACTATCCTTAATATAGGATTTTTGTTACCGTTGGTAATGCTGGATATGGGAAGTGAAAAAGTTATTACTCTGATTATGTTTGATATGGGAAACGCCCTTCTAGTATTTACAGTGTTCTATGCCATTGCAGCATATTTCGGAACAGGAAAATCTTTCTCTGCATCTCTTATACTGAAGATTCTTACTGTTCCACCATTCTGGGCACTTGTTATTGCCATATTGCTGAATAAAACCGGAATTACAATTCCTGAGCAGTTAGACAAAACTCTTAATATACTCGGAAAAATGACTATTCCCCTGACATTCATTATTCTGGGAGCAAAATTCAGTTTCAAGATATACAAATTGAGATTAATGTTAACAGCAATATTCATTAAAGTTGCTCTGGGATTCTTTCTGGCATTAGTTCTTGCAAAGTTATTCGGTTTCAATGAAACTAATACTCAGCTTGCCCTGCTTATCGGAGCAACACCATCAGGATACAATGCTATTGTATTTTCTGATCTTGAAAAACTTGACACTAAACTCGCTGTTAATACAGTTTCAATATCAATATTGGTCTGTGTAATCTTATACCCGTTAATTAAAGTTGTAGCAAAACTTCTTTCCGGATAATTTGATTCCCACCTTTTCAACCTGTATTGATAATTCAAAATTGAATGGATAATAAATGAATAATCTGACATACTTTCTCGCTCTGAAATATTTAAGAAAAAGAAACCGAATGCTTTTCTCAACGCATCATCTGCTTGCCCTTGCAGGTATCGTAATCGGTGTTGTAGCAACAATTGTAATTGTATCCATTCTTAATGGTATGCAGCATTATATGATAGAGCATATTGTGAAAACAAAGTCAGAGATTTGGGTTCACAGCAAAGACTATTCACCTATTGAAAATTATCATGAACTGGCAGACAGATTAAACACGGATGATACCGAATCCTCTCCCGTCAGCAGGCTTGAATGTATGATGTCATCGGAAGGGAGACTTGCTCCGGTGCTTTGTTATGGTGTTGATCTGAACTCCCATTTAAATGTAATTGATCTCCATGATCAGAACATTGTCGGAGAAATCAATGAGAACAGTTTTGCTGAAGATGGAGTTATTCTCGGTATGGATCTGTCTATGAATCTGAATGTTACTGTCGGTGAATATGTTACAGTTACATCACCGGATTTTGGAATTCCAACACCATTCGGGTTAATGCCTGCTCAGAAAAAACTGCGAGTCATCTCCCTGATTGACACCGGAATGCCGGATTATAACAAAGTTATTGCCTATATTTCACTTCCAAATGTTCAGTATCTCAAATCTCATAAAGGAAAATGTGATTATATCGCAGTTTCTACAGAGAATCCTTTTAAATCATATAAAAAAGCTGCATTGATTCAGAAACAGCTTGGTGATGAGTTTATTGTTGAGAACTGGACGGAATTTGATTCCAATATTTATAAAGCTATTAGAATTGAGAAATTCCTGATGTTTTTTGTCATTTCAATTATGTTTATCATTGTGGCATTCAACATCAGTAGTAATTTTATAAAAATGATTACTGAGAAAAACTATGAAATAGGTATCTTGAAAGCTATGGGTTTTTCAGATAGAATCGTCAGCAATCTGTTTGTTGTAAGTGGAGCTGTAATTGCTATAAGTGGTCTGATAATCGGAGTTACTACCTCATTGCTATTCAGCCTTCTACAGATTAAATACAAACTGATAAGCGTTTCTATTCAGGGATTTCCAATCAGGAGTCTGCCAATAATAATCAATGTTAACGACTACCTGATAGTTTCAGCAGTCGTAATTCTGATTTCTGTTGTAGCAAGCTGGTATCCCGCCAGAAAAGCGTTACTTAAAAACCCTATAGATGTAATAAGATGCCAATAAATTAGTTATACCTGTATTAGATAATAAATATCATCATACACAAAGTGTATATTTCAAATTTGATTTGACTTACAATGCTTTTGTTGTAAATTATTTATAAAAGTAAGACTTGAGAGCTTTGCATAATAGCAAAAATAAACGGCTTTGGATAAATAGTATCGATGAGATTTTTTAATTCATCAGGAAAACTTCTTAAAGAAGCTTAATTTGAGTCAGAATTTGATGAATTCTAAAATCGAGTCAACTACTCCAATATTGCAAAGATCTCGACTTTTAGAAAAACTGGAGAGAAGATTATGAGCGAACCAACAAAAAGAATTCCAAGACAGCTTGCAGTAATTCAGGTAAATAACATTGTTATGTACCCTTACTTAATGATGCCCTTAGTTGTTTCTGACAGTAACCTGAAGAAGGTTATAGATTTCGCACTGAACAGTGAAAAGCTCCTGGGGTTTTTTCTGGCAAAAGACAATGAAAATGATACTGAAAACTCAAAAGATATATATGAATATGGTACAGCTGTTTCGATTCTGAGAATGCTCAGAAATAATGACGGAACCATAAGTTTGCTTTTGCAGGGGATATCCCGCCTTAAAGTGGAAAAAATAATTCAGGAGGAACCATATTTAATGGTTGAAGCTGAGACTATCCCTGAAACTTCTGATGATTCACCCAAAATAGACGCACTTAAAAAAGTTGCTATAGAACTCCTTGAAAACATCGTCGAAGAAAGTAATGATCTATCCAAAGAGCTGATCATGGGACTTCGCAGTGTAAAACAACCCAGCAGGGTCGCAGATATTATAGCAGGTAATGTTAACATCAGTGTTGAAAAGAAACAGATTATTCTTTCTACTCTGGATCTTCAGAAAAGATTTGAACTCTTGAACCAATACCTTTCTGAGATGATCAAACAGATGAAGATCGAAAATCGAATCAGATCCAATATCCAACTGGAAATGGATGAGGACCAGAGAAAGTACTATCTCAGAGAACAACTAGATGCTATTAAGAAAGAACTCGGTGAATCTGATGAAGTAAATCAGGAATACAAGAAGTGGGAAGCCCTTATAAATAAAGCTGATCTGCCTGAACAAGTTGAAGAAACTGCAAGAGAAGAACTTGAAAGACTTTCAGTCATGTCTCCGTCTTCAAGTGAGTACAGCGTAATCAGAAACTATCTGGAATGGATAGTTAATCTGCCCTGGAATAAATACAGCGAAGACAGACTTGATTTGAAGAAAATTGATCAAATTCTCACAAAAGACCACTATGGACTTGATAAAGCAAAAGAAAGGATCATGGAATTTATTGCTGTAAAAAAACTAAAAAGCAGCTTAAAAGGACCAATCCTCTGCTTTGCAGGACCTCCGGGAGTCGGAAAGACATCTCTTGGACGTTCAATAGCCAGGGCAATGAAAAGAAAGTTCATCCGGATTTCTCTTGGAGGTATCCATGATGAATCGGAAGTAAGAGGACACAGACGTACATATATCGGGGCAATGCCCGGTAAAATCATTAACGAGATAAAAAGAGCCGGAACTGCAAATCCACTCTTCATGCTTGATGAAATTGATAAAATCGGTAAAGACTTCAGAGGTGATCCTGCTTCAGCACTACTGGAAGTACTCGATCCAGAACAAAACAATAATTTTGTCGATAATTACCTGAACCTGCCTTTTGATCTTTCAGAAGTGATGTTCATCACTACAGCTAATGATCTCGGTACTATTCCGGGACCTCTCAGGGACAGGATGGAAATCATTAATTTCTCCAGTTACATTGAAGAGGAAAAAGTACAGATTGGCCGTAAATACCTGGTACCAAGAGAAATGGAAAACAATGGGCTTTCAGGCAATGAAGTCAGAGTTATGAAATCAGCTCTGGAAGAGATTATCAGGTATTACGTAAGAGAAGCCGGAGTCAGAACTCTTCAGAGACGAATTGGGACTGTAATGCGTAAGATAGCTAGAAAAGTAGCTGAAGGCAGCAATGAAAAAATTACAGTTACATCTAAAAATGTATCTGATTATCTGGGAAGAAGAAAAATTTCGCACGATCTGGCGAACAGAAAACCTGAAGTAGCGGTTGTTACAGGACTTGCCTGGACTTCCTTTGGTGGAGAAATTCTTTTCTGCGAAGGTACACTGCTACCCGGAAAAGGTCAGCTTATTCTTACAGGTCTGCTTGGAGAAGTAATGAAGGAATCTGCCAGAATAGCTGTAAGTCTTGTAAAAAGTATCTCGGAAAAACACGGAATTAACCCTGAGATATTCACAAAGAATGATGTTCACATTCACCTGCCGGCAGGAGCAGTCCCTAAAGACGGACCTTCAGCCGGTGTTACACTTACAACCTGCCTGCTTTCTCTATTAACAGGTAAAAAAGTTCAACATAATATAGCCATGACCGGAGAGATAACTCTAAGAGGAAAAGTACTCCCTGTCGGAGGAATTAGAGAAAAAATACTTGCGGCAAAACGAGCTGGAATTAACACTGTCGTTATCCCGGAAGAAAATAGAGATTCATTCGAGGAAGTTAAAGCTGATGTTCGTGAAGGAATGACAGCTATATATGCAAAAACTATAGAGGATGTTTTCGAAACAGTACTTACTGACTAGAAAATAACAGACAGTATTAATGAACAGAAATGAAAATCTGCTTAGAGTTCTGATTAATGTAGAACCTGCGTTTATTCCAAAAGCAGAATACGTAATCAGGACATTTTGTAAGATTCTTAATTTACAGCCAAAGATTTACTATACATATTCATCTGCCAAGATAGATCTTTACTATGGTAGACATTCCGATACGGAAGCTTCTGTAAAGATCTATCACTCAGATGATGCTGCGGCTTTTTTCACTGAAAGAAAGCACCCTGATCATCTGCATTATTCTATGCAGTTCTTTCATAATGAATACATACCGTTTTTATTCTCTCTTCCGGGAGAGATATTTCATATCACCACAAAGACAACTTTTATAAGAAAAGATATTGTAGCTTCAGCTTTTTACTTTCTTTCCTGCTATCAGGAATATTTTGAAAAGCTTGACGGGCAAAACAGATTTGATTTCAAAAAATCTTTTCAGTTTGAGAATAACCTTACAGAAACACCTGTTGTGGATTACTACATAAATATTCTCAGAAAATCTATTGAGATTACAAAACCCTCTATGACTAATATCAATGCATGGGGAAGTCTTCATAAATTCGGGCTTTCTCTGTCCCACGACATGGATTACTGGAAATTCTGGACAAAAGAACAGATTGAATCAGTGCTGCAGCATAACAAACAGAGATTACTGAAAAATCCTGCTGCTGCCATGTATAAATACTGGTTTCACCTGTTCCATAAAAAAATGTTTTTGCAGGAGAATAAACGAAATAGATCTATCCTCAACTATGAGTCACGTCTTTACAATGATTCAACAGTCAACCTGTTGTCAGGATTAGTACACAAGGATAAAGACGAACCTCGATACGGCTATCTTAATGACGATGAAACCGTTAGAGAAATTGCTGAACTACTGGAAGAGCGATTTGTTGGAATTCATGCCAGACCGGAATCGGCATTTGATGCTGAATGCTTCAGACAAGACATGGAAGAGCTCAAAAGAAAAGGTTTTAATGCTCAGGGATGCAGATTCCATAATCTTGCATTTGATTACCAGACCAGTTTTAAGATAATGGAAGAAAACGGAATTCGCTTTGATTCTACGCTTGGTTTCTGGGAATCCATAGGCTTTAGAGCAGGTATTTCTTTTCCGTTTAATCCTTTCAATATGGAAGAAAATCGTCCGTTCCATATTCTGGAAATACCTCTGATTGTGATGGATGTTTCTCTCTACTCCAGGATAACAATGAATCTTGGCTTAAGCACTGCCAGAAAAAGAGTTAAAAATCTCATAAAAAAAGTTGAAAATCATAATGGACATATTTCACTGCTCTGGCATTTTCGTACTTTCGACTGGATTGATTTCCCCGGATGGGGATCTCTTTACTGGGACATAATAAAGTACTCATTGAAAAATTCCGGTAGAATGTTTTCTACTGAGGAATTATACCAATACTGGATTGAAAAATAATTATATAAAGGGAATAAAGTATGCACTTAACTGATAATGCGAAAGTCGTATTGAATAAAAGATATTTTAAAAAGAACAAACAAGGTGAACCGGTAGAAGATTGGGAAAAGTTGTTAACTCGTGTATCCGGAAATATTGCCGGAGATGATTCTGAAAAAGCAGAGAAATATTATCAACTTCTTGATTCCGGTAAATTCCTGCCTAACTCACCTACACTTATGAATGCCGGAAACGACCTGCAGCAGCTTTCTGCCTGTTTTGTACTTCCTGTAGAAGACAGTATGGAAAGTATTTTTACTTCCATAAAAAATGCCGCACTAATCCATAAAAGCGGTGGAGGAACAGGTTTCAGTTTCAGTAAACTCAGAGAAGCTAATGCCAGAGTAAAAACAACCAATGGTGTATCAAGCGGACCAATATCATTTATGAAAGTGTTTAATGCTGCAACCGATGCTGTAAAACAAGGTGGTACAAGACGAGGAGCTAACATGGCTATCCTCAATGTGCAACACCCTCAAATCAGAGACTTCATCAAATGCAAACACGATCTTAAAGAACTTACAAACTTTAACATCAGTGTCGGACTTACTGAAGACTTTATGACTGCAGTAACACAAAATACAGATTATGAATTAATCTCCCCGCATACAGGAGAAGTCCAGGATAATATCAATGCCAGAGAGATATTCTCACTGATTGTTGAAATGGCACATAAAAACGGTGAGCCGGGAATCATTTTCCTCGATAGAATCAACAAACATAACCCGACACCACAGATCGGTGAAATAGAAAGTACAAATCCATGTGGTGAACAGCCTCTCTTACCTAACGAAGCATGTAACCTCGGATCAATCAATCTTTCAGCTTTCTATAATGATGAAAAAATAGATTGGAATAACCTCAGAGAAGTAACAGAAACTTGTGTTGATTTTCTTGATGATGTTATTGACAAATCTAACTTCCCATTACCGGAAATCGATGAAACCGTAAAATCTAACAGAAAAATCGGACTTGGTGTTATGGGCTGGGCAGATCTGCTTTTTAAAATGAAAATACCTTATAACTCAGAAGAAGCAACTATGCTTGCTGCAGAAATTATGGAATTCATAGATTATCATGCAAAGGTAAGATCCATGGAACTGGCAGAACAGAAAGAATCATTCCCGAATTTTAAAGGTAGTATTTTCGATACAGGTACACTGGATCGTAAAACATGTAATAAGAACTGGGATAAACTAATCAAGCAGATTAAGAAAAAGGGAATGAGAAATGCGACAGTGACAACTATTGCTCCAACCGGAACAATCAGTATGATAGCCAATACTTCCAGTGGAATCGAACCGCAATTCTCACTCGTATTTGTAAAAAATGTCATGGACGGAGAGAAACTTCTATATATAAACCCTCATTTCGAAAAAGCTGTGAAAGATGCTGGAATCTACTCTCAGGAACTCATGGAAAAAGTATCAGAAACAGGTTCTGTTGCTCATATCGACGAGATCCCTGATGAAATCAAACAGGTATTCGTTACATCACATGATATTTCCCCTGAATGGCATATTAAAATGCAGGCAGCATTCCAGGCATACACAGATAATGCGGTTTCCAAGACTATCAACTTTACCAGAGATGCAGAAGTTAATGATATAAGAATAGCCTATGAACTGGCATATCAGCTTGGTTGTAAAGGACTGACTGTCTATAGAGATGGCAGCAGAGACAATCAGGTTCTGAATGTAGGTAAAACAATAAAAGAAACCGAAGAAGGCAAACCAAGTATTGCTCCACGTTCAAGGCCGGAGATAACTCAAGGTATTACTCAGAGAGTAGAAACAGGTTGTGGTCACCTTTACATTACAATAAACAGAGATGAAAGAGGTGCTTGCGAGATATTTACACAGATAGGAAAAGTCGGAGGATGTGCATCTGCACAGATGGAATCAGTGGCAAGACTGGCTTCGCTCGGGCTTCGTTCAGATATTAAGGTGACATCAATCATTCGTCAGCTTAAAGGCATAAGATGTCCTCAGCCAATGTGGTATAAAGGAAAAATGATTACTTCCTGTGCAGATGGTATGGCTTATGCACTGGAGAACTTCCTTAAAATTATGGGTGATGAAAAAATTACAGATATAAGAATTAATACGGATAATAGAAAAATGCTGTCTGTACCCGGTAAAATGGGAACAACTTGTCCTGATTGCGGCAGTGTAGTAGAACATTCAGAAGGATGTTTGAAGTGTCACAGTTGCGGTTGGTCAAAGTGTTAGATTACAGAGCAATAACAAGGGAGAATAGATGTTAGACTTTCTGGGAAACGTCAAGAGAACACACAGGTGCTGTGATGTTTCGGAAAAGAACCTTTCAGAAAAAGTTGTATTAACCGGCTGGGTGCACCGCCGAAGAGACCTCGGAGGATTGATTTTTATTGATCTTAGAGATGTAACAGGAATCATTCAGATAGTATTCCATCCTGAAAATGCACCACTTATGGAAAAAGCACACAAACTCAGAAATGAATATGTTATCTGCGTTGAAGGTATAGTTGCTAACCGTGAACAAGGCAACATAAACAAGAATATGCAAACTGGAGCAATTGAAATAAACTCCGAGAAATTGCTTATTTTAAATGATTCTGAACCATTACCTGTCCAGATTAATGAGAATGTTCTGGCAGATGAAGATCTGAGACTCGAGTACAGATACCTCGATCTCAGACGTGAGAAACTCAGCAGTAAAATACTGATGAGACATAAAATTAACTTTGCGATCAGGAAATTCCTGATAGATAATAATTTCTACGAAATAGAAACACCAATCCTGATGAAGAGCACACCTGAAGGTGCAAGAGATTATCTTGTTCCAAGTCGTGTTCATCCGGGAACATTCTTTGCACTCCCACAATCACCGCAGATTTATAAACAATTGCTGATGATTGGTGGATTTGACAGATACTTCCAGATTGCCAGATGTTTCAGAGATGAAGATCTCAGAGCTGACAGACAACCGGAATTTACTCAACTTGACATGGAAATGAGCTTTGTTGATCAGGATGATATTTTTGATGTATCTGAAAAACTGATGAAATACCTGTTCTCAGAAGTTGCAAATCTGGAAATTAATATTCCTTTTGAACAGCTTCCATATAAAGAAGCAATGAGAAGATTCGGTAGTGATAAACCGGATATGCGTTTCGGTGTTGAACTCACAGATATTAGTGAAGAAGTAAAAGATCTGGAATTCAAAGTCTTTCAGGGAGCATTAGAATCTGGTGGAAGCGTGCAGTGTATTGCAGCTCCTGAATGCAGCAGTTACTCCAGAAAGAAAATAGATGAACTGGTTGATCTGGCTAAACACCTTGGAGCAAAAGGACTGGCTTATTGTAAATATGCGAACGGTGAATTCTCATCCGGTATAGCCAAATTCATTACTGAGGATGTAAAAGACAAAATCATTGCTAAAACAGGTGCAAAAGATGGAGATCTTATTCTGTTTGCAGCTGACAGATTGAAAATAGTCTACAAGGTGCTTGATGGTGTCAGATTAAAGCTTGGCAAAGATCTTGGACTTTACAATGAAAAAGAATTCAAGTTTGTCTGGATTACTGACTTCCCTCTTTTCGAATATAATGAAGATAAGAGTCGCTGGGAAACAGCTCATCATATGTTTACACTTCCAAAAGAAGAACACCTCAAGTATTTCGAGAATGAAAAGGACTGGGGTAAGATAGAAGGTAAACTCTATGACCTTGTTTGTAACGGAATGGAATTATCTTCAGGTTCAATAAGATGTCACAGACTTGATGTTCAAAGAAAGATTTTTGATGTTCTGGGATTCTCAGAAGAAGAGCTTCAGGAAAAATTCGGATTCTTCCTTAATGCTCTTAAGTACGGAACACCTCCTCATGGCGGTATTGCACCGGGAATCGACAGACTTGTTATGATTCTTTCCGCAAGTGATTCTATCCGTGACGTAATTGCCTTCCCTAAAACTCTGAAAGCAGTGGACCTGATGAGTCAAGCTCCTGCCAGAGTTGCAGATGAACAACTTAAAGAACTCAATATAAAAATTGATGAATAATATAACAGGTTGCTGACAATATCAGCAGCCTATCTTTTTTACGAGGACAAATGAAGAATATTGCAGTTATAACATCCGGTAAAAGCAGGGGTTCCAATTTTCAGGCAATTGCCGACAATATAAACAGATCAGAAATCAATATCAGCTTTGTAGTCGTTACAAGTAGAAAAGCACCGATAATAGATAAATGCGAATCTCTGGATATTCCGTGGAAATTCATTTCTGCCCGGAATCTTGCTGCCTTTGAGCTTGAACTTCTGTATTTAATAAAAGAGCAAAAACTTGATATGATTGTTCTCGCTGGTTTCATGAAGCAAATCTCCGGAGAATTTATCAGAGAGTGCGGTATACCAATCCTTAATATACATCCTGCTTTACTTCCAAAATTCGGTGGAAAAGGTATGTATGGTTCCAATGTACATAAAGCAGTGTTTGAACAGGGGGAAAAAGTATCCGGAGCTACAGTACATCTGGTAAATGAGTATTATGATGAAGGACAGATTGTTCTACAGGAATCAGTAGATGTTTCTGATTGTGAAAATGCAGAGGAGATTGCAAAGAGAGTCCTTAAGATTGAGCATTCTCTTTATTACAGAGCAGTTGAAAAAGTGCTGGGCGTGTAAGATAAATCATCTATCTGCATACTACTTACAAAAGCACTAATTATAGGTAGAACTGCATTGGTTCTACATTTTAAATAATAAAATATCACCCTTGAAAACATAAACTGTACTTTTATAGCTATGAAGGATTTCTTGAATGTAATTGCACGAAACATCGCATATCTTCATACGGAAACTACTTTCATTAAAGACATTTTACTCAAGATACAATTTATCAATAAGAAAATGAATCACTGAATTTAATTATATTGACAATTCCTTATAACGGTTATTACAATATCATTCGTAAAAAATTGTTGCAATTATCAATCAGGATATGAAACAAGGAGAGATACTATGAAGAACATTTTATTTTGTGTAATATCATTTTTTTTATTAATCGGAATAAACTTGTACTCTGAAGAGTGGAGACAGTTCCAGAAACTATCAGCTTCGGATGGACAAGCCTGGGGAATTTACGGTTATTCTGTAGATATTGACGGAGATTATGCAGCTGTAGGTAAACCCAACCTGCAAGGTCAAGGGGCTGTTTATGTACTACATCTTGTGGGAGATACATGGGTTGAAGAAGCCATATTGACTGCTTCTGATGGTGCAGATGATAATATTTTTGGATATGCTTTATCATTAAAAGATAACTTTCTTGTAGTCGGGGCATTTGACGATAATGAAAATGGAATTGAGTCAGGATCAGTTTATGTATTTAGAAGATCCGGAAGCACCTGGACTGAAATTGAGAAAATAATTCCAAGTGATGGAGTTGAAGAAGGAGAGTTCGGAGCATCTATACTTCTGACAGATAATAATCTTTTTGTAGGAGCATAGCAGGATTCTACAAATAATCACAAGACCGGATCAGTTTACGTTTATTCCAGAGCAGATTCAGTATTCACCTTCTCAACAAAATTGTATCCTTCAGACGGAGCAGATGATGATAAATTTTGCCGTCTTGCCGGTAATGATCAATGCCTGGTTATAGGGGCTTATAATAACAATTCTACCGGAGTAGATGCAGGAGCAGCCTATATATTCGAATATGACTCAGGGGTCTGGACTGAGCAGACGAAATTAGTAGGTTCAAACTTAACCTCAGGTGACGGATTTGGTTTCTCGGTGTCAATGGATGGAGATTATATTGCTGTGGGGGCAATGTGTGCCAGCAGTAATGGTACTGACTCAGGTGCAGCATACATCTATAAAAAAAATGGAGATAACTGGGTGGAACAGGCTTATATTTATCCTGATGATGGTGAAGCAGGTGAAAATTTCGGCATTTCCGTGAAATTGTCCGGTGACATGCTTTTGATTGGGTCACAAGTAGATAGTTATCCTACATATAGATCAGGTTCAGTTTATTTCTATCAGAAATCCGACACATTATGGACTCTGGCACAAAAATTCGTTGGAGAAGATCACCCTTTGGAAGGACTCTTTGGAGAAGTAATAGATATAGAGGGCAATACTGCTATTATAGGATGTAGAGGAGACAGCAGTATCCAGCAATATGCCGGATCGGTTTATATATTTGAATATACCGATGTTGCTAACGACCAGAGCACAATTAACTATTGTGATAATAATATTCAAAGCATCTACCCGAATCCATTCAATCCTGAAACGAAAATTGAATATTCTATCAAAGAAAACTCTCAAGTAGAAATCAGCATATACAACATAAAAGGTCAAAAAGTTAAAACTCTTGTAAATGACAATATTGATGCCGGCGACAGAAGCGTTATCTGGCATGGAGATACTGACTCAGGTAATAATGTCTCATCCGGTGTATATTTTGTGAAAATGACAACCGGCAATCATACGGAAACCAGAAAACTCGTTCTGATGAAATAGATTTTGTTCTTTATATATTGAGACACGGCTCTGGCTGTGTCTCTTTCCATTAAAGACGCAATAGCGTCACGCAAATACACTCCTCATTAATGTTAGAATATCAAGTTGTTTCTGGATTTATTCCCTCCAGGAAAACTCTACGGGGCGAAAATTCATTTCGGGTGAGAAATGAATTGAGTGTGTAAATTTAAATAACTTGACCATTTGCCGCTAATGAGCTCAATTTAGCCATAATATGGAGTAAGGAGGCTTTCTTGTATCAGGGAAACACAGCTTTAGTAGTACAGGAAGACCACTACTACCCGTTCGGGATGAGAATGCCGGGATTTTCCTATGACGGCAGCACAGATAATAAATACATGTATAACGGCAAGGAACACGAAGATGAGAATAATGTACCTCCTATGGTCTTCGAACTGACGTTCTACAGACTTCGGAGTGGAGACTCTCGCCTGCGGCTACGAGCTCTTTGGTATCACTATGGAGTCAGGTTCTACGATCCTGAACTGGGACGTTGGCACTCCATAGACCCTGCGGATCAGTTCTTTAGTCCCTATGTGTATTGCCATAATGACCCGGTGAACTTCCTTGATCCGGATGGGAGTATTCAAAAAGATGCGGATGGAAGATATATTTACGTTTCTTGGGGAAGAGGTGAAGGCAAATCAGGGGATAGAACTACTATATTCCAATTTGGGTATGTATATGCAGATACCGGAAACTGGTGGGATAGATTTTTGAGAAGAAGGGGACATAAAATCCAGGTGCTTAAGAATTTGAAACCTAATATTAACCCACAGTTCAATACTGATTGCCATGGTTTTACTTTTATAGAAGAGAAATACTGGATTGATAATGATCAAGTTAGGGCAATTTTGAAGTATGATGGATACATAAAATACAAGACACCACAAGTTGGAGATGTTACAGTATTCACAGATAAAAAAGGAGATGTTGTACATTCAGCAGTTGTGAAAAGCATTGATTCTGATGGAAATATAATATATAATAATCAAGCAGGTACTTTTATTAATGTAACAACTCCTATGACTTTTGATGCGATGAACGATATATTTGAAGGCACATTAGTAGAGATTGAGTTTTGGTGGAAACCACCTGTAGATGAATGGTATGAAGAACGTGAGGAGATATTGCCATTAGTCCAGGAATTATAAACTCATACGTTCCTTCCTCTTAGATTTACGCACGAGATGAAGTGAGATTTCTCACTTTGCTTTAAGAAAGGAGTATTTATAAAATGAAAATGAGAAAGTTTATTTTGATTGCATCAGCATTAGTTTGTTTTTCTTGCACATTTCTCAAATTTGTACCAGATATGGATGAATTGGATATTGGAGATAAGATATATTGCAAGTTGTTCATTCGCTACAAAGATGATTATTATCTTAATGGTTCAAGGTGGTATTATACAAATGTTGACGGTATTGAGTTCAGATTTTTGGTGTCTTCAGATACTGTTAGCATCATTCATACTTGTGATAGTTCCTTTATTAGTCCTGAAGGTATTTCTACTGAAACAACTCTATATGAGCTCAAGAAAAGGAAAATTAATACACTTATTTTCATTGAACCGTTTGATAAATATACTATATTGCCTTCAGGATGGATGGCCTGTTTTGGTCCTGGAGATATTGTCGATAGCACTCGAGTAAACTACTTCATGAAGAAATACTATGCATATGACTATAAAACAAAGATAGGTTATTATTATGATGCAGAAAAAAGAAAATGGATATTAAGGGAATAATTACAATATTAAGTATTATACTTAGTTTTTTTTAAGCATCCTATTTAATTAATATAGCTTATGTAAATAATCTAATTGATTTATAATCTCGTAACCTTTTGAAACAAGCCTTGAAACACTTCAGGGCTTGTTTTTTGTTTACTATTTTGCCTTATCTAAATATGAACAGAGTCCAAATAACCGGGTCTAACAATTATTTTTAGCAGTGTCCAAATAACTGGGTCTAATAATTATTTTTAAATCAGAATAATTTCAAAATAAATATTGGAGTTATTCTGATTTTTATTTATATTTCATTTTCTGAAAGTGAAACCATATTTGCAAGAATTTTTTTGCATTGGTAATTGCACCAAAGCCATCTATGTCTTTCAATTTTCTTTCAAGTTGTCTGTTTCTATTTTCTATCATGTTTGTATTTGATATTAACATTGTTATCAAAATAAAGAGGGGTGCAATCCGGTGTAGTTATAACGAAGACGGATGCCTACGTACCACTTACAATGAGCACAAGATATTGAGTATATTGACTATGTCGATTTCACATTGACACAGTCAATGCACTCCCAAAAATACCCCTTAGAGCCAGTCAAACCCCCTTTCGCAAGGACAGGTCCATTGCGAAGGGAATACAAAAATAATTGTTCCGTGTTTTAAATCCTCTGTCTCGCACGCTCGACATCTCCCTGACGAGGGAGAACTTTGTCTGTACGAGCTTGTACAGTCCTGCTATACGCGTAGAGACAACCGGACGGTTGTCTCAGGATTAGACGTTGCATGCAGCGTCTCTACAGAGATTAGAACCTGGATTTACCGGAGTAAATCGACAATGTCGATTTCACATTGACTCACAAAGACCACGCTTCGCAAGGACATGTCCATTGCGAAGAGGACTATATGAGAGTACTGCTTTAGCTGTACAAAATGTGATGTTGAAACATCATTTCTTAAAGAAAAAGTCCCGAATTTCTTCAGAGCAGTATATTGTGTATATTTTTATTATCTAACACCATTCTAAAGGTCTAAAGACCATTTGGAAGGTGCAGTTACTTCAACAGCAGACATTTCCTTAAATCTATTGTTTTCCCATTCACCTGCAGCTTATAGAAATAGACACCGGAACCAACTTTACTACCGTTATCATCATCACCTTTCCAGGTGGTGCTGTGGTTGCCCTTATCCAGTTGTGCATTAACCAGAGTCTTTACTTTCTGTCCTTTAAGGTTATATATACTAAGCTGTGTATAAGACTGTTCCTTTAGAGAAAATTCTATTGTTGTTTCCGGGTTAAACGGGTTCGGGTAATTGCCGGAAAGATCTGTTGTATATTGTTCTATGTCTTCTGTTCCGTTTCCGACATATTCCACAAGTACTGAAGCTGTATCGGAATAACCGGATTCTCCAAAATCATAAATTGCTTTTATTCTGTAAGTATATTCATCGGATTGCAATCCGGAAATTTCATATTCACGGTTATTACTGATATACATATTGTTAAGAAGACTGCTGCTCTGATATATCTTATAACGTACTATTTCTTCAGGACTGGCATATTCAGAGTCATCCCAGTGAATGAATACGGTATCTCGGGAAGATTCTACTTCAAGATTTACAGGAGCATAAGGAAAATGAACAGGTACAATAACCGATTCGGATGGAAGTGATACACCCTCTTCATAAACAGCTCTAACGTAGTAAAGATAATCACCATTAGCAAGTAGTGAGTCCGTATAAGAGAAATCTCCGGCAATATCTGTTTCATAAATCATCAGTGAATCTCTGTATAAACGAAAACCTGTTATCATCAACTTGTTCTCACTTTTGCTCGAACAATAAGGTGTTTCCTATGATTCTCGGGTTTCACCCGGAGAATTTCGGAAACGATCTCTCGCTTTCGCTACGAGATTATTAGTAAAGAAGCTGTCCTTCACCTGCACAATAACAGAATCCGGTTCTATGCTGTAGATTAACCCGAATTCTGCCTGTTCATCCTGGCTTAGCACAATGGATTTACCTTTAAACTCAAGTATCAGGGTTTTTCCAACTACACCGGTAATTCTTATGTCAGCCTAACTCTCTTCCCCATCTCCCAATTCCGCAACTGCTTTTTCAAGCTCAGCGAGTTTAGATTTCAGAAAAGCAATCTTGCTTTTGTACGTAGTGTTGTACTTCTTGAGGTACTCTTCATCCCAGAATTTCACGGAATGGAAAAAATCACCCGTATACTCATCAATAAAATCAAGAGGTTCCAATATCTGAGGATCAAGCAGACTGAAATACATCATTTTCTGTTCAAGCTTAAGCAAAGCTTTTATCTGAGTGTCTTTCAGTTCTATTACTGCCTTTAACAATTCAGTGTAAGCGTCCACATTATGTTTCCCGTTAGTTCTTCTCACAGTATTCTCAATGTCCTGAATCTCATCACCAAATACTTTTTTCTGATGTTCATTCAGAAACGGAACTGTTTCCAGTCCGAATAACCTATCTGCCAATTTCTTATAGCTGAATTCATCATTCTCATTATACTGCAGCAGCATAAAAGAGAATACATAATCGCCGTTATATGGGCACTGAAGCTGAACAAGCACATGATCTATAGTTTTCACGGTCTGCTTAGGCATATCCTGTCTGGAGTTATACTTATCCATTATGTCCTCAACCAGTTCGTATCCCTTAATCCTGATCTGTGATTCTGTGCCGGTATAAAACAGCTCGATCTTGGCACTGGACTCAATCAGCATTTTCAGAGGTTGAATAGTATTTTTCAGAACAATCGCAGGTAATCTTACCATAGCATTGAACAAAAACCTTTCGCATGTGTTAAAACTGAACTCACTACAGGCAGAGAAAGAATTTTCCCAGTAAGTTCTGAATCTATCTGTAAGCTCCTGGTCAATCTCAGTAATCTTGACAGAATACTGCACGTTGTCATAATCCACGGGAGTAAACTCAATCACCATGTTCTTCTCAACATCTGTTTTAGCAAGTAATTCACTGATATCAAAAGCAGTAACCTCTATCTTGTTTCCCTTCAGCTTAAAGATATTAGAAGCTTCGAAAATCGTCATGAAGGAAAAACTGTTCATGTTACTTTCGTAAGGTATGGAAATATTTTCACACTTCAATAATTGTGAGCTATCATCAGTTAATGTGAGTGAAAGTGAATCCACAACAGCAACAAAAGGTGTAAGTTTGTCACCAACTATCAAAAGTCCGTGTTTCTTCTCATAATCGGTCAGTTCTACCTGAAATGAAGTATTACTGAAGAAATCATCCTTGTATATCAACCCTTTCTTTGGATTGTACAGCGCGGAATCAGTCTCGTTGAAATAGTCTGTAACCATGTTTTCAAGTCTCTTTTCAGTGTACTCTGTTCCGGAAACTTCTTTAAGCTTCTTTGTGAACTTTTCAATGTCATTAATATGCGGTTTCTCCGCTGCAATTTCTTTTATATATGTTTTGAGAGTCTTTTTCATTATTCCTCTTTTCATTTAATTTATTTATAGTTAATTCCCTTCGACTCGGTCTCTGTTAGTGAAAATGCAAAATATCTAAAATTTATCGTAATTCATGTCGCAGATTTTCCCGATTTTTCGGGACTCAATCAACTTATCCTACTAATAAAGTTAGAGTTACAAAAACCATTAGACTCTACGAAGTCTGGAAAAGGAGTTAAAATCAAATACATTTCATTTAAATCAGCATCTTTTCACTTTATATCAGGATCATAAGTTTTTTTTTCTTATCTGGTACAAGAAATTTTTTCCAAACAGCCCTGAAATCCTTCTTCATCAACACTGGTAGTAAAAGTTAATCAATTATTATATATGTATTTACCTGTTTTAAAGATTAATTGGCATCGGCATTGCATATTAAGGTGGCATAGAGTGTTTGTTTATTATGAGAGAAAAAAAAAGAATGGGAACAACCCATCTGGTTCGGTATTTAGGGGAAGCAATTCCCCTAATTTTTTACTTTAAAGAGGAAATTATGAAACTACAAATTGTCATTATATTAATGTTAGCTTTTGTTACCCTGAATGCTCAGGTACAATTAAAAGATCTGTCTTACTTCAGCGGACTTGAATCACAAGACTTAATCGGATACGGTCTGGTTATCGGCCTTGATGGTACCGGTGACGGCAGCAGTTCTCAAATGACAATTCAATCTATAAAAAATATGATGGAACGTTTCGGTGTAAGTGTTCCGATGAATAAAATCAGACCGAATAATGTCGCAGCTGTTATGGTAACATCAGTAATGCCGCCGTTCAGTAAACTTGGCAGCAGTTTTGATGTTGTTGTTTCATCCATAGGAGATGCTAAAAGTCTGGAAGGCGGAGTTCTTCTCATGACACCGCTTATGGGGAATGACCAGCAGCAGTATGCAATTGCACAAGGTCCTGTTTCCATTGGTGGCTTCAACGCTGAAGGCAAAAATGCCAGAGTAAGAAGAAACTATACTAATGTAGGTAGAGTTCCAAACGGTGCTACAGTTAAGAAAGAGGTTTTCAGCCAGATTCTTTATAATGGTGAACTGCTTCTCAATCTTAAGAAGGCTGATTTCACAACTGCAGAACGTGTTGCTGTCGCAATAAATACATACTTTGAATCAAAACTTGCAGCAGCAGAAGATGGAATGTCAATTCAGGTACTTGTTCCGGACTCAGTTCTTGTAAGAAAGAACCTCGTAGGTTTTGTATCAACAATTGAGAATCTTGAGATTATTCCACAGCAGAAATCAAGAGTTGTTATCAACGAAAGAACCGGAACAATCGTTGCCGGTGGTAATGTACAGATTTCTAAGATCGCAATATCGCATGGTAACCTGACAATCAAAATATCTGAGCTTGATGAAACTGCAATAATAGCTCCTGTCGTCTTCACTTCAACTTCAACATCTGAAACTTCAGTAAATGTAGAGCAGTCCAGAATGATGGTTATCGAATCATCTTCCGTACAGGAACTGGCTAAAGCTCTGAATACTATCAAAGTAACACCAAGAGATATGATCTCCATATTCCAGTCAATCAAAGAAGCCGGCGCATTACACGCCGAGTTAGTGATAATGTAAGAGGTTATGATGATTCAGCTTCCAGATAACTATATCAATCTTCAGCAGAGCCAGAAAACAGCTTTGATGAATATCGATAAGTTAAAAAATGGCATCAAAAATGACGAAGATGCAGTTGATGCAAGCCAGAAATTCGAAGCTCTGTTCGTAAAACAGATGCTGGACAGTATGGTAGAATCTCTCGAAGGTAAAAGCCTTTTTGGAGATCAGGCAGGAAGCGACTTTTATCAGGATATGCTGTTTGACGAGATTGCATTGATGATCGCGAAGAACAACGAGATCGGTCTTTCCAGACAGATAATACAGCAGATTGAATCAAGAAAAGGAACTGATATTAACGAGGTTATCCGCAGTCTTGAATCATCTGATTATCAAACCAGACAACCTGCCGTAACAAGTTCCGAAATTGAAACTACTGATAACAGCAATATGTTTGGAGGTCTGGCAAAACTTGGAAAAATCCTGAAGAAAAGAATATCACAATTTATGCCTCACATTGAAAAAGCTTCTGAAAAGTACAATGTAGATAAAGAACTTATCATTGCAGTTATATCACAGGAAAGCTACGGAAACCCTGCTGCTGAATCACCTGTAGGAGCTAAAGGACTCATGCAGCTCATGGATGGAACAGCAAAGGATATGGGAGTGAAGAATTCTTTCGATCCTGCCCAGAATATAGACGGAGGAACAAAGTACCTCAGAAAGATGCTGGATAAATTCGAGGATAATGAACTTGCTCTGGCAGCTTATAATGCCGGTCCGGGAGCAGTGAAGAAATATAATGGAATACCACCATATAAAGAAACAAAAAATTACGTCCGCAGAGTCATGGACTATTACAATAAAGGTCAAATTAAAGGAGAATAGCATGGATGCCCTTACAAATGATTTTTTCGAAGTATGGGAAGACGAAATAGCATCCTATCAGGAAGTTGCACTTATCCTGTCCGAGCAGAAATACGCTCTGATGAAATGGGATATCAAGCAGTTTCAGGATGTCAGTCAGCAAGCCGCCATACAAATCAGCAAAGCACACAAATCCACAAACAGCCGTCATGATCTTATGGAATCTCTGATTGTACTCAAGGGAATGAGCACAGAAAAGATTTCCCTGAACAATCTTGATGAATTGTTTGAAGAATCATCAGAAATTGAAAAAGCAAAAGTATTTTACAAAGTTTTCGCCAATACTCTCAAGACTATTGATAAACTTTCATCAGAAAACAAAGAATTGATCAGAACAGGACTTGAGCTTGTAGGTGACAATCTAGAAATGATTGCTGATATCATAGATAGAGACAGAGTTTACAGCCGCGTTGGAATGATCAATCAGAATCGCAGTTCAATAATTCTTAACAAGAGGATCTGATAATGCTTAACATGCTGCACATAGGTATGAAATCCATACTACTGAATCAACAACATCTGAACGCAACCAGTCAGAACATAGCTAATATGGATACAGACGGGTACAGTCGTCAGAGAGTAATTCAGGAAAGCTCTGCTCCAATTCAGGATGCTCTGGGCTATTATGGAACCGGTGCAGATTTAGTAAGAATTGAAAGAATGAGGGACATTCATCTGGATGAAAAATACAGAGAAGAAAGCTCTCAGCATGGTTCATGGAACAAGCTTTCCACAAGGCTGGAAGAGTTCGAGACAAGTCTTAATGAAACTGACGACAATGGTTTGTCAGAAACACTTGATGAATTCTGGAATGCCTGGGATGCTATAGCAGATAATCCGGATGATATTACATACAGACAGGAACTTCTTAATACAGCTGAGATGTTAGTTACAAAAATCCATGATTTCGATACTGCGGTAAAGGATATGAGGAAAACAGTAAACGATGATCTGGCTCAAATCCCTGACAAAATTAATGCTATTTCCGAACAGCTTGCGAGACTAAACAAGCAAATTTATACAACAGAACAGGAAGGCCGTCCTGCAAATGACTTAAGAGACAAATTTGACCTGCTGATCGATGAGTTATCTCAATATGGAGATGTGACAGTTACAACAAGATCAGATAGCACAATGGTGGTCTATCTGGGATCGGACGAAATTGTAAAACATGATCACTTTCGAGAACTTGTCGTTCAGGAATATGAGCAGGATGGACAAGATTTTACAAATATCATATGGAAAGATACAAGAGAGCAGATAAGTGCTCTTCATAATGGCGAAATTCAAGGTTTAATGAAAATGAGAGACGAATATCTCGTTGATTATCAGAACAGAATTGATAATCTCGCTGTAAACCTTTCAAACTCTGTAAATCTGGTACACTACTACGGTTATGATCTATCCGACCCTCCAGTTGACAGTAGATATTTTTTCTCAACGGGAATAACTTCGGCTGAAGAGTTTAATCTTCATAGTGGAATAATAGATCATCCTGAACGAATTTCCGCATCTCAGGAAGGAGAACAGGGAGATAACAGAACAGCTCTGGCAATGGTTGACTTAAGAGAAAGTCTTTCTATGAATGGAGAACAATCCTTTAATTCCTATCTCGCTTCAACATTCGGTAAAATAGGTAGAGATAGTCTTGATGCTCAGAACAGAAAAGATCTGTCGTCTGCAACACTTGAGCAAACAGATAACTTCCGGGAAAGCGTCAAGGGCGTTTCCATGGATGAGGAATCTGCCAATCTTATAAAATTTCAAAAAACATATCAGGCAGCTGCCAAAATAGTCAGCGTAGCTGATGAGTTATTACAAACAATAATCGCAATGGTCTAACCATGGAAGGTTAAATAATACCAAGGAAGGTAAAAATGCTGATACTTACAAGAAAAATCGGTGAATCTATTGTAATTGGAGATGATATTGAAATAGTTCTGGCAGAACTTACAAAAGGTGCAGCCAGAATAGGCATTAATGCTCCTAAAAAAATGTCAATCTATCGTAAAGAAATTTATGAAAAGATACTTAAAGAAAATAAAAAGGCTTCAAAATCAGTCATTGATGATTCAATACTACATAAGCTTAATACTATTCTGACGAATAACATCGGAGGAAAAAGTGAGAATAACAACTAACATGTCCTTTAATACTCTCTTTGGAGAGTCGGCAATAAAACGTGCTGAATACCAGCAGACTCTTCAGAATATAAGTTCTGAAAAGAAACTGCACAAACCTTCGGATGATCCGACCGGTATGAGTAACACAACACGCTACAGAGCTGAACTTGCATCATATGAGCAGTATCTTGAGAACATGAAAGAAGCACAGGAATATCTGCTTGCTGTCGATAATGCAATGCAGGAATTCAATGATGTTCTGAGTAGAGCACGAGAGATTGCTGAACAGGGAGCTACCGGCTCAACAACAGAATCTACAAGAGGAATTCTGGCTCAGGAAGTAGAAGAACTTATCAACCAATCTCTGCAGACAGCAAATACTACTGTCCGAGGGGACTATATTTTTGCAGGATATAATACAAATGAGCCGGCTTATACCGATGCAGGTCGACCTGTTGGTCCTTATTCTCCTCTGGAAAATACTTATGATGGTGAAGCAACTGTATACAATGCTTATCCTGAAGGTCAGAAAGCAGAAGGTGAATACCTTGTAAGAATTGTCACAGCCGGCGGAATAGGAACAGCAGAATATCAGGTATCCGAAGATGGAGGAGACACCTGGGGTTCTGTACAGACCGTTCAGGCATCAAACAATATCTACGATGATATTAATGGTGAAGACTCATACATCAGAATGGAATTCACAGCAGGAAACTTTGAAATCGGTGATGAATTCACAATTGAAATGGAATCAGGACTTTACCAGGGAGATTCCGGAATTATAGAATTCAATGCAAATAAAAATACAAAAATACAGATAAATGTAACAGGACAAGAACTTCTGGAAGACACAGGCTATTTCGATGTTCTGCATGAACTGAAAAATGCACTGGAAAACAACAATATGCCTGAAGTATCAGAAAAGCTCGAAGAATTAAAAACCCTGCAGACAGATATGGAAGCATATACTACTAAAGCAGGACAAAGATTGAATCAAGTCGAATCTGTTCAAAATAATCTTACAGTAATGTCAGAAAACCTGCAGAGCAGTATTTCTGATATAGAACAACCTGACCTTTACGAAGCAATTTCATTGCTTGCAAAACAGGAATATGCTTTACAGGCTTCAACTCAGATGCTTGGGAAAGTATTTCCTGTCAGTTTAATGAATTATATTTAATAATAAAGAGAGGATATTATGAGAATCAACACAAACAGATTTGGGGAGCTGGAAGTAAATCCTAAGAACGTTCTCACATTCCCAAATGGATTGTTGGGTTTCAAAGATGTTCATGATTTCATTCTGATCGATCCCAGTGAGAATTCACCACTGAAGTGGCTGCAGAGTATTAATGTACCGGAACTGGCATTTGTAGTGACTGATCCGCTCCTGTTCAAACCGGATTATGAAATTAGAATTTTCAGAACAGATCTTGAAGAAATTGAAGTCAATGATCCTGAAAATGTTATTCAGCTTGTAATTGTCACAGTACCAAGAGATCCGTCAAAAATGACAGCAAACCTCAAAGGTCCACTTCTGATAAACACTGAAAACAATAAGGGAAAACAGCTTGTACTGGATGATTCTGAATACGAATTGAAATACAGACTTCTCAAAAACAAAGATATTGCAAAAGCAGTATAAGAAAATTAATCTTGCACAGGTATGAGTTTCAGGTAGTTGATACATTCAACAGCCTGAACATACCGGCATTATTGTTTTCTTTCTGTTCTCAAAGCATCGTATATCTTAAGAGTTGCTTTTACATAAGCATCGCTGTGATTATATGCATGAGCAGCATAATAGCGTTTATCTTTATTACTGATTGTTTTTGAGTTCAGTCCATGATTATGAAGATAATTTTCGATACTGAAAATTGTGTCATCAACCGAGAAGACATCAATATCAGAATCCTGATCATGAGAATCAATGAAATATGCCTTAAGGGATGTCGGGATGAATTGTCCCCATCCGCAAGCCCCGGCAAATGAACCAATATAGTAGTATGTAGATTTTTCTGATTTTTTAGAGAAGTCATAAAGTGCAGCTAATTCATTTACAGAAAATCTTTTTCTGTCAGTGAAAAGATATTGAGAAACAAGGGAATTGAATACATAGAAATTTCCCCTTTGCCTGTTCTCAGCATAGTTTGTTTCCATACCAATTATTGCAACCATCATTTCATAGTGAATTCCATTCTTTTTCTCTGCAGCTAATAATGCCTCTTTATGTTTCCTGATAAATTTTTCAGCTTTTTTTATCTTGGCATCAACTCCAAACATACGATAGTACCAGTTAATGTCCTTTTCATTTCGACTTACTTTATGCTCCGCAAGATTGTTGAAATATTTCGAAATATTCGTATGAAGTTTAAACTTTTCATGCTCAAGATTCTTGTTAAACCACTCTTCAGGCACACCTTTATCGACAACTTTTTTTCTTAACTCATCTAATTTCTCAGTATAGTCCCTATTTCCACTGGAAAACAGAATTGCAGTCATCAACACTGTAAAAACAATAAATGATAAAACTCTTTTATAAAACATATCCTAACCCGTTGATAATCTTAACAACTCATTTGCATTAAACAAATCTTCAGCAATAGCCTTGATCAACTCAGAAACCTGATCGATCGGCAACCCAATATCTTCCCATATATCATCATAAAAGCCCTGGGGGAAAAAACCGGTACCATTATGAATTCCTCGATTGTTTGCAATAACATTCGCAAGATAAACAATTTTAGTAATGGTTGAAGATTCTGCTTCTGCTTCCTGTGGGTAATGGTGACATAATACACAATCAGTAACATTATCGGGAATCTTCCATTTTTTTAAAAGAATCCCACCAACCTCAGCATGTGTAATACCTAGAATTTTGCCTTCAACAATCTGTAGATCGTATTTGTTTTTGACTGCCACATTGAATACTTTATTGTAAATATCTGTCAGATACTGATCCATAACAAGCACTCCAATATCATGAAGCAGACCTGAAATATATACTTCTCCACTATATCTCTGGTTATTTGTTTTTGTAGCAATAGCTTCTGCAATAAAAGCTACCGTTATGGAATGGATCCAGAATCTTTCATAATCTACGTTAGTATTTTTAAAACTGTTTATAATTGCAATAGACATTGTTATACGTCTGATTTCGTTAAGTCCCAGTTTTGCTATAGCTTGTTGCAAACTGACAACTCTCTGAACAGAGGCGTAAATAGAGGAATTAGCAACCCTCAAAACTTTTCCTGTAAGAGCAGGATCAAGTCTGATAACTTTGCTTATGTCATCTACTGTAGATCTTGTATCTCTGGAAAGTGCATCTATCTGTAGAGATATTGACAGCATTGTAGGAACTTCAAGATCACTGTTCAAAACATCAATCACTTTTCTCTTGTACATTTTTCTCCCATTAAACCGAATTAATTATTGCATTCGGACTGCTGAAATTCTTTGGTCTGTAATATTTTACACCATTATAATCTTTAGCAGTAAAGTAGTCGGTATAGAGATTAAGGTCCTCTTCCCTCCCAATAATAAGATAACCATCTCTATTCATGTTATCATATATTCTGTAAAAAATATCATTCATTTCCTCAAGAGTAAAATAAGAACTGACATTACGGCATAAAACCAGATCAAATATTGGCAGGTCTGTATACTCTTCTTTCAGATCAAGCTTCACAAAATCAATCATATTCTTGACTTGCTCATTGACTTCATGAACAGTCTTAAAGCCTGAAAAGAACTTTCTTCTGTAAATTTCGCTTACTCCATCTTGCATACAAGTTTGATCATATCTCCCGGAAATAGCAATATACAAAGAACTTGGTGAAATATCTGAAGCTATAATACGGAACTGACTACTGCTGATTCTTTTTTCATTCTCCAGCATCCTGTTCAAAAGCATACAGAAGGAATAAGGTTCTTCACCTGTTGCAGCTGCAGCAGACCAGATAGTAATGGTCTCTTTTTTCCCTGATTTCAATTGTTCAATAAAAGATGGAATTATCTTCTTTTCTATAAGAGTCCAGTATTCTGTATCCCTGAACCAACCGCTTTCAGGAGTAATCAATTCAGAGACAATAATATTCCTTAAAGTGCCTGTAATATCATTAATCATTTTAACAAAAAGGTCATTAAAGGATTCTAATCCATACTGCACCATAAATCTTGTAAGTTTTTTTTCAACAGCATATAACTCGTTATCTTTTAGTTTCCTTCCGGTTCTCTTGTAAAAAAACTCTCTGATCTTATTAAACTCTTTTCCTGACAAGTAATAATGAGAATCTGACATAAAGTCTCCACCATTTCATTATGTTATCCAGTTACTGTTAATCTTAACTGAAAAATGATAACCTATATTACAAAAAATATCTTTTAACGAGATTTTGACAATATAATATTTGAAATCTTGTATTTCTTTGAGTTAACATACACATAATTAACGCAAAATTAAAGAAATATTAGCAAATATATCATAATAAAAAAAAATACATATAATCATAAAAAAAAATTGACATGTATTAGCATTATTCAGAATATCATATATGGAAAAAAATGGTAAAATAACTCTACGAGAATTTAACGTCGAAATTTCAAGAAGCAGGTAACTGCATAATAACTAACAAAATGCGATTACTATAAGGAGAAAAAATGAACAAAAATAGTTTCATTGCATTATTTATCATCTTGATTCTTGGTATGTCAGCCAATGCTTTTGCAGCAGATATTGACATAAAGCCTGTTGAGCAAGCTGTTAACAGAGTAGCTGTTCCAAGAACAATTCAGTCACCTATCGTGACAGAAAGAACAATCACAACATTTCCTTGGGTAGAAAGCTTTGAAGATGCTACATTCCCTCCAACTGATTGGATTATCTACAATCCGGACGGAACTGTAAATCCTACAACACAAAGTGACACTCAAGCTAAAACCGGAACCTATTCATTGAGATTTTCATCAATGGCACATTCCACTGACCATAACAGATATGCAAGATCACCGGAAATTGATCTTACCGGTCTTACAAACCCAACATTAAGATTCTGGGCCCGAAAGTACAATAGTGACCCCGAAGAACTTTATGTTGGTATTTCCACAACACTTACAGACTCAGTTCAGGATTATACTAACTGGGTAAGTGCTACAAGTATACTTACAAATACTGAATTCAACTCTTATGAACTTGATTTATCTGCTTATGCCGGTCAAACAATTCACATTGGATTCAAATATTACGGAGATTACCTTTATTACGTATACCTTGATGATGTTGAAGTATATGACAACCTAACTCCTCCTCCATGTGCAACTGTAGACTCTCCTACAGATGGTGAAACTGATTTATTAACAGACATCACTCTTTCATGGAACACTGCAGATGGCGCAGCAAGCTATGATCTTTATCTTGGAGAATCAACAGGAAACTACAACATTGAAAACGGAACATCAGTTTCAGGTTTAACACATGACTTTACTGCAACACTCGGTATGACCTACTACTGGAAAGTCGTTCCTGTAAATGCAAACGGCTCTGCTACAGAGTGTCCTGAATGGAGTTTTTCAACCTTCAGTACAACTCCTGCTTGCGCTGCAAACCTTGTTCCGGCTGATGCTGCTATAGACCAATCAGAGAATGTAACTCTTTCATGGGATGCTTCATTCTCAGCAACAGAGTACTTATTATCACTTGGTACATCAACAGGTAACTATGATATAATCGATCATGCTACTGTTACAAGTACATCTTATAGTTATTCAGGTTTAGCGTATGCTTCTCAATATTTCTGGCAAGTAACTCCTGTTAATGGTCTTGGACCGAACATGACTTGTGCAGAACAATCATTTACAACAAGAAACGACCCAACCATAACAGGCGCATACTCTACAGGTTTTGAATCAGGAATTCCTACAAACTGGATTAATGACAGCGTAAATGACCTTGATGACTGGGTAATTGAATCAGGATCTATTGGTTATGGCGCTACCAGTGATCATACAACCGGTTCTGGTAACTATCTTGGTTTTGATGACAGTTATCCTAATCCTGATAATGCTTTTATATCAACTACCCCATTTGATGTTTCAGGAATGTCGAACCCAACATTATCTTTCTGGTACTGGATTGGTTCACCTGCAAGTACAGCAGATCAATCAACTCTTTATCTGGACACTTACGATGGTTCAACCTGGACTGAGTATCCTGTAAGTTGGACACATACTCCTCAATGGACAGAACAAGTAATTGATCTTTCAGGATTCACAACCGTTACTTTCAGATTAAGAGCTATGGGTACAGACGGTTATGAAAGTGATATATGTATTGATGATTTCACAGTTTATGCTGCTGGCACCCCTCCAACATGTTCAACTACTCCGGTTCCTGCTCACCAGGAAACAGGTTTAAATACATTTGGAACTATCAGCTGGAATAATCCGGGTCAAACGGACTATTATAACTTATATCTTGGTTCATCAACAGGAAACTATGATATCGTAAGCGGAATTACTCTTACAGCAACTTCTTATGATTATTCAGGACTTGACTATACATCTGAATATTTCTGGAAAGTTGTTCCAGGAAATACCCATGGAGACGCAACAGGTTGCCCTGAGTGGTCATTTACTACAATGGATGATCCTACAATCAGTACTTTCCCTTGGACAGAGGACCTTGAAAGCGGAACTCCTCCAACTGGTTGGACTATAATTGATGATGATCCTACAACTAACCCTGTAACAATGTCAACATCACAGAATCATACAGATGGCGGAGCAAACTCAATCAGATTTTCCTCTTACTCTTATGCATCCAGTGGTGAATATGCACAATATCTTATATCTCCTCCAGTGGACCTTTCTACTGTAGCTGCTCCAACAGTTTCTTTCTGGCATTATCTGAGTTCAATATATGGTGATGACATGATTTACCTCGGAGTATCTACAACAGATACAGATACAACATCATTCACATGGACAAACTTCACAGATGATCTTCAAGTTGCATGGACTGAAGCTATTGTTAACTTGAGTGCTTATGAAGGACAAACAGTCTACATCGCACTTAAGTACGATGCTCCTGGCTCAGATTATTACATCTATGTTGATGATATGAGTATTTATTCCAATGCTGTTCCACCAAGCTGTACTACTGTTATCGCTCCTGCTGATGCAGCAGTTGATCAACTTGACTCAGGTACACTGAGCTGGAACGAAGATGTTAATGCAAGTTTCTATAAAGTATATATCGGAACAGCAGCCAATACTTACAATGTATTAAATGGTGCTTCAGTAACAACTACTTCTTACGATTATACATTATCTCCTGCCCAATCATATTTCTGGAAAGTTGTACCTGGAAATACTTATGGTGATGCAACCGGTTGTCCTGAATGGACATTCAGTACAATTGCTGCTACACCTGACTGTGTAACTTACATAAATCCTGAAGATGCTGCAACTAATGTTTGGGAATATGGAACATTAGAATGGTATCCTGCAGATTATGCAAGTTCATATAACCTTTACATGGGAACTACTTCAGGAACATATGATATTGTTAATGGAATGTCTTTAACAACTACTTCATATGATTATAGTGGTTTGACTTTTAATAACACTTACTATTGGATGGTAGTTCCGGAAAACAGTGTTGGTACTCCAACAGGTTGTGCAGAACAATCATTTACTGTAAGAGCAGACCCAACAATCACTGCAATGCCATGGATTGAAGAATTTACTTCATGGCCTCCAGCTAACTGGGAACTTTCAGGTGATGAAAACTGGTTCCATTATACAAACACTGATCCTGTAGTTGAATGTGCAAGAGCTAATTACTGGAGCTGGAATAGAAATATTCTTGCTGTAATGACAACACCTCCAGTTCAATTACCTGCTTCAGGTATGTGGGCACTCACTTTTGACTGGTCTCACCAGTATAATTCAAATTATGCGGCAGATGGATGCAGAATTGAAGTGTCAACAGACAATGGATCTACTTGGAATGAAGTATGGTATATCACCGGCACTGATTTTGATTCTAACGATGGTGGCGGTAACATGGTACCGGGAACTTTTGAAAATGTAGAAATTCCTATGGATGACTACCTTGGACAAACTGTTGTTATCAAAATTAACGGTATTTGTGACTATGGTCCTGACTTCTTCATCGATAACTTCGGTGTAAACACATACGTACCACCAACAGCAAAAGCTAAGGTTAACGTATTCCTCGGTGGAGCTTACTCAGTTGATAATGACAACATGAGCACTGCTGTTAATGGATTCCTTCCTGCAACATCACCTTACGCTGACGGTATTGCTGTAACAGCTATGCCTACAGATGTTGTTGACTGGATTTCCATTGAACTTCGTCAAACAGCTGACGGTGCTACAATCGAACAGAGATCAGGACTTCTTCTTGATTCAGGTATGATTGTGGACGTTGCTTACGAAACAGATAATACTGTAGATTACGTTAACTTCACAACTGCAGCCGCAGGTGACTACTTTGTAGTTCTCCGTCACAGAAACCACTCTGATATTATGAGTGCTGTTGCTGCTACATTACCAGCTGATGCTTCAACTGCTACAGTTGTTGATTTCACTACAGATGCAGCTAATGCATACTCAACAGGTCCTGCTCCGGTATACGAAGCTGAGACTGGTGTCTATGCTATGTATCCTGGTGACATTAATGGAGATGGTTCTATTATTGCTGATGATGCTACAATATGGCAAGCTGCATTTACAAGTGGTACTCCTGATGGATATAATGTAGAAGATCTCGACTTTGACAGTTCAGTTCTTGCTGCTGATAATGTTGTTTGGAAAACACATTTCTCAGCCGGTGCTCCGGACTCTCAAGTTCCTGATAACTCTGCAACTGCAACTAACGTATTCAGTAAAAGAGAAACTCGAATAAATAGAAAAAACTTATCAAATCAAAAAACATCTAAGCGCATAGCTAGATAACAAAGGAGTCGATATGAAAAAATTATTAGCTTTAGTGTTTGTTTTAACATTAATAAGCACAATTTTTGCTTCCATTGACTATAACATGGTATACGATGCAGATGGCATGGGATACGATGCAGCAAATGGAAAATACAAAGTAAAACTACAAGTGAAATCAAATGCAGGAGATGTTCCTGTTGGTTTCTTTAACCTTCGTATACTTTTTAACAATGCTTGTCTTACTTATAACAATGCAGAATCTTACAGTCTTGGTCCAATCGAAGATCATATATTTTTCGATATGGATATCTATCAACTTGTACCTGCAGAAATGTCAGCCATTAAATGCGGTATCAATGGTGTATATAATGGAGTAAGTACCACACCTATGATGTGCTACATGCTCGGTGACGTATGGACAGATTGTGCAGTAATGGTATTTGACGTAGCAGATGCTGCTCAAAATACAAACTTAAGATGGGACATCAGTGGTGTTCAAAACCAGATTACTCAATATGATGCATCTCCAGTTGATAACGGCACATACTTCGGCGATCATGACATCGTTCTTGGTGGCACAGGTCCTGTAGAACCTACAGACGGTTCACTCTTCTTCAGTGAGATTTCTGATAATCTTGTTGGTCAAGCAGAAACAACAGCATTTATCGAAGTGAAAAACGTAACAGGCGATGAAGTAGAGCTTACTAACGTAACAATTGAAAAAGTTACAACAGCTATTTCTGTGGCACTTTCAGGAACAGTTCCGGCTTACGGTGCAGTTATTATCTCTAACGGTGCTGATCAGGCAACTTTTGAAGCAGCCTGGGGAGTATCACTTAACATGTATACTTTGTTTGTTCAAGGTGATGCACAATTAGAAATCGGTAATGGATATGCATATGCACTTAACATCCCGGATGTACGTATGGCAATTGATACAACACCTGTTGTTAACAACGACGAACGTGTAATTCAAACAACACCTACAGTTTGGACTCCGGCAACAACACCAGATACAGCTGACCCTGGTGCTAACAGCCTTGGGCAATCACTTCCTGTTGAATTTGCAGGCTTCTATCTTTCAGAAGATGCTAATCAGTTTGTAAATATTACATGGTCAACCAAATCAGAAACAGATCTTATCGGATTCAAATTATTCCGTAGCCTTAAAGCAGATCTTACTGATGCAGAACCAATCAACAGTAATCAGCTCATCGCTGCTACTAATACATCAGGAACTCAGGAATATCAACATACAGATGAAGATGTTCTTGTTAATGAAACATATTACTACTGGATTGAAGTAGTTCAAGCTGATAATAACACAGGTGGATTCTACGGACCACAAACAATTACAATTGGTAAAAGTGTTACAGAATATGTTGAAGCAACTAATCTTTTATCAAACTACCCAAATCCTTTCAACCCAAAAACAAAAATCGATTTTTCAATTAAAGGTCAAATTGGTGAAACAGTTGATGCATCTCTCGTAATTTACAACATCAAAGGTCAAAAAGTTGTAACATTATTCGACAAAAGAGAAGTGAAAGAAACTGACAGTGTTATCTGGGAAGGAAAAGATGCAAGCGGTAATAACGTAAGTTCAGGTGTTTATTTCTATAAACTCGTGACTCCTGATTACACAAAAACATCTAAAATGGTCTTAATGAAATAATTCATTCGACTTGATACTATAAAAACAGGCTGCTTACGCAGCCTGTTTTTTTTTGCTCTTATGTCTTTTTCAATCAATCTTAAACAATAAATATAAATGTCAGTAATCTCCTTTTACTCCCTTAGTTAAATCTCTTTTGCTCATATAAACCATGTTAAAATTTAAGTTCTATACCAGTTAAAAAAAAATTATTACTTTCCCGGAATAAAAGATTTGACATGATTCAATTTTTATCCTTAAATATAACTATATATGAAGCAAGAAAATTTATCACAATGAAAACAAACCAATCCCAAATATTATAAAGGAGAAAGTATGAAAAAAATTAGTTTTATTGTATTATCATTACTGCTAATCTGCATACCATTCAGTTTATCTGCAACACTGCAGAAACAACCGGAACAAGTTGTAACTGAAAACACGACAAGATTAGTATCATCACCTGTCACAATTGACAGAACAATCACAACCTTCCCTTGGACGGAAGACTTTGAAGGAGCTACCTGGCCTCCTGCAGACTGGGTAGTTATTGAATCAGCTACATCCAATGCAATTATTCAAGATACTGGTAACAACCACACAACAGCTGGAACAGCCTCTTTAAGATTCTCGTCTTACAATTCAGCTGGAGACTATACTGAATATGCAAGAACACCTGAGATTGCATTAACAGGTTTATCAAATCCATTACTTAGTTTCTGGTTTAAAAAAGAGTACAGTTGGGCTTCTGAAGAGTTATATGTTGCTGTTGGAACAAACAGCGATGTAACAACCTTTACTGGCTGGACACAAATGACACTTTCAGCAGACTGGGCAAGTTACGAAATGGATTTGTCTGCTTACAATGGACAAAATATTTATATTGGATTTAAATATTTTGGTGATTATGCTTATTACGTTTATCTTGATGATGTAAGTATTGTCAACAATGTAACTCCACCTCCATGTTGTACTACATTTACACCTACAGATGCTTCAGTAGATGTATTGGAAAGTGGACTTTTGACATGGGATATGGCTTCAGGTGCAACATCTTATGAAGTAAATATTGGAACCTCAGCAGGAAACTATGACATTGTAAGTGGAATGACTGTGACAGGGACATCTTATGGTTATTCAGGACTTTCTTATGGTCAAACATATTACTGGTCTATTGCTCCAAGCAATGCAAATGGAACAGCAACAGGTTGTTCAGAACTCTCATTTACCGTAAGAAACGACCCAACAATAACAACATTGCCATGGACGGAAGACTTTACAACTTGGCCTCCAACAAACTGGAATCTTTTGGGTGGAACACAAACATGGAGCCAGTATACAAATACTAATCCAGTTGTTGAATGTGCAAAAGCTAACTTCTGGAGTTGGTCAATGCCTAACGATGCTTACATGACAACTCCTCCAATTCAGATTCCTGCAACAGGAAACTGGTTGTTTGCTTTTGACTGGTCTCATCTGTATGATTCAAATTATCCTGATGATCAGGGAATACTTGAAATTTCGACAGATGGATTAACATGGACAGAACTTTGGAACTTAGCCAATACAGCATTCGAATCAAATGATGGAGCAGGATCTTCAGCTCCGGGATCATTTACTAATGAGGTCTATTCGTTGGCCAGCTATGCCGGACAAACAGCTTATTTCAGATTTCACGCTGTTAGTGGTTATGGTCCAGATTTCTTTGTAGATAATGTACAGATTATTAATGGAGATACAGCTCCTGCATGTGCTTCTGTACAAAATCCTTCTGATATGGGTACTGATGTGCTTGAGTTTGGAACACTTGCATGGTCTGAACCTGTTGGAGCAGAATCTTATGCATTGTACATGGGAACATCAGCAGGTAACTACGATATAATTAATGGTACAGTTATAACTCAGACCTCTGTTACCTATAATGGTTTAAATTACGGATCAACATATTACTGGATGGTTGTACCTGCTAATTCATTCGGTTCAGCTACAGGTTGCCCTGAATGGTCTTTTACAACAAGAGCAGACCCAACAATTTCTACATTCCCTCATCATGTTGACTTTGAGACAACTCCTAACTGGTTAATTCTTGCAGGTACTGGTACCTGGACAATTCAATCATGGGCAGCTACAAGTGGGCCAACTGCAGACCACACATCAGGTTCAGGGAACTTTGCCGTATTTGCGGATAATAATCCTTACGGAACAGTAAATGTTGGAACTCTTCAGACAACTCCTTTCGACATTTCAACAATGAGTGCACCAACATTGAACTTCTGGTATTGGCTTGGAACTGCAGGTTCTACTGAAGATCAGTCTACATTGTACCTTGATGTATATGATGGATCAAGCTGGAATGAAGGTGTTACATCTTATGGTCTTAATGGACAATGGGAATCTGTAAGTGTTGATTTAACAGCTTATGCAAGCACAGGAACAACTTTCAGATTCAGAGCTGTTGGTACAACTACTGATCAAAGCAGTATCGGTATTGACGATTTTGCCGTATTTGATAATGTTTTACCACCAAGCTGTACTGCTAATCCTGCTCCAGCAGACGTTGCCGTTGATCAACTTGACAGCGGTACATTATCCTGGGATGATACATTCAACACAAGTAATTACTTAGTCTACATTGGTACTTCTACTGGCAGCTATAATATCGTGAATGGTATGTCCGTTACAGGTACTTCTTGTAACTACTTTCTTTCACCTGGTACTACATATTACTGGATGGTAACACCTGGTAATAATAATGGCTATGCAACAGGATGCCCTGAATGGTCATTCTCCACAATCGCTGTAACCCCAGATTGTGCTACTTATGTTGCACCAGCTGATGCAGCTATAGACCAAATTGAATTTGGTACTCTTGACTGGGATTCTGCAGACTATGCTTCATATTACAATTTATACCTTGGTACAGCATCCGGTAATTATGACGTAGTTAACGGTATGACTATTACAACTACTTACTATGATTACAGTGGCTTAACATATGGTGGAACATACTATTGGATGGTTGTTCCTGCAAACGGTGTTGGTCCTGCTACCGGTTGTACTGAGCAATCATTTACAGTAAGAGCTGACCCGACAATCACAACTTTACCGTGGTTAGAAGAATTCACAACTTGGGGACCAACAGACTGGTTCTTCTCAGGAGACAGATCCTGGGGACAATATAATAGTGAAGCAGCATATTGTAACTTCTGGGGCTGGAATTCAGGAACAGCAGTTATGACAACTCCTCCTGTTGTACTACCTTCAACAGGAATGTATGCTCTGTATTTCGACTGGTCACATCAGTACAATGCATCTTACCCTAACGATCAGGGTATCGTACAAATCTCAACAGATAATGGTGCAAACTGGACTGAGCTCTGGAATTTAACCGGAACAGCATTTGAATCAAACGATGGTGCTCAAAGTACAGCACCAGGTTCATATGCAAATGAAATGTTCCCGCTTGACACTTATCTTGGAGAAACAGTGATCTTCCAAGTTATTGGTAATTCAGGATACGGTCCAGACTTCTTCATCGATAACTTCGGTGTAAACACATACGTACCACCAACAGCAAAAGCTAAGGTTAACGTATTCCTCGGTGGTTGCTACTCTGCTGATGTCGATGAAATGAATGCTACACTGAACAGTTTCCTTCCTTTAACATCACCTTACACAGATGGTATTGCTGTTACAGCTATGCCAACTGAAGTTGTTGACTGGATTTCCGTAGAGCTTCGTCAAACAGCTGACGGTGCTACAATCGAACAAAGATCAGGACTTCTTCTTATGTCAGGTATGATTGTGGACGTTGCTTACGAAACAGATAATACTGTAGATTACGTTAACTTCACAACTGCAACTGCAGGTGACTACTTTGTAGTTCTCCGTCACAGAAACCACTCTGATATTATGAGTGCTGTTGCCGCTACATTACCAGCTGATCCTACAGCTGCTTCAGCTGTTGACTTCACTTCAGATGCAGCTAATGCATACTCAACAGGTCCTGCTCCTGTATACGAAGTTGAGACTGGTGTCTATGCTATGTATCCTGGTGACATTAATGGAGATGGTTCTATTATTGCTGATGATGCTACAATATGGCAGGCTGCATTTACAAGTGGTACTCCTGATGGATATAATATAGAAGATCTCGACTTTGACAGTTCAGTTCTTGCTGCTGATAATGTTGTTTGGAAAACACATTTCTCAGCCGGTGCTCCGGACTCTCAAGTTCCTGATAACTCTGCAACTGCAACTACTATCTTTTCAAGATCAAGTGGAAGAACAAAAATCAACAGAAATACTCAAAAAGTTAATAAAACTTTGAAGTTAAACTAAAACATGATATTGGGAAGGGGATTTATCTCCTTCCTTAATATAATTTTATTATTCTATTTATTCGACTGGGAGCTTTATGCTCCCTTTTTTTGTATTCTCCTCATTTTTTTGTTGCCATTTCTCATAATAAAAGTTGAACTTGGTTCAATCGAAAGTATGAAGAGGAGAATTATGAGATTTACAATTATTATTTTGCTTCTGTGTACCTCAGTATCAATACTGATGGCGGGAGGTTTCCAAATCAATGAACATGGAGCAAAAGCACAAGCTATGGGAGGAGCGTTTACAGGTTTAGCCGATGATGCTTCTGCTGCATATTTCAATCCCGCAGCAATAACCGGTTTTGAGAATAAACAAATTATGGCAGGTTTCACATTAATTAAACCTTCAGCCTCATTCCGTGGTCCATATCCATCTGTCAGTGAATACGATCTTGAAGATCAGTATTTCAATCCTGTTAACTTTTACTATGTTAATCCGGGTAAAGAAAAACATTCATGGGCATTATCTCTGAACAATCCTTATGGAATGGGAACAAAATGGGATGAATACTGGCCAGGCAGATACGCTGCAGTTAACACGTCTCTTGAAACATATTACCTTACAGCTGTATATGCATATAAAATGAACGACAAATTCTCAGTCGCATTTGGACCAAGCCTCGTTTATGGAAATGTAACTCTTGAAAAGAAAAAGTCACTTGCTCCATTTGCCGGAGATGCAACTATCGAACTTACCGGTGACGCCTTAACTTATTCATTTGTTGCTTCAGCTTTTTACAAGCATTCAGAAAAATTTTCTGCAGGCTTAACATATAGACATAGTGCTAATCTTGAAATAGACGGTGAAGTTGAATCCGAAGCCCCGGATGCTGTTATGTCACTTCTTCCAAATGGAGATGCAGAAGCTGAGATTACTCCACCCTGGAATCTTACAATGGGTATCGGTTATAAACCTATGGATAAACTCACACTTACAGCAGATTTTCAATTTATCGGCTGGTCAACTTATGATGAACTGAAAATTGAATTCTCACAACCGGATACTTTTACAGTAGCTCCTAAAAACTATAATAATACATTTATAGCAAGAGCAGGTGCTGAATATCTTTTAAATGATAAGCTTGCTCTTAGAGGCGGCTTACTATACGATAATAATCCTGTTGATGATGAATATATTGACCCAACCCTCCCTGACTCCGACAGACTCGGTTTAAGTACAGGATTCGGCTACAAAATCAATGAGAAAATGACATTTGATTTTGCTTATCTTTATCTGAGATTCGATGAGCGTAAAATAACTAATTCAGAAGTACCTTACACAGACGGTGATGCTTTTTTCAATGGAGTATACAACAGTACAGCACACTTGTTTGCTCTGAATATGAGCTATGTATTAGGAGGTAAATAATATGTCCAGAAAGGTAATATATTTCGCTTTAATAGTACTGATTATCAGTATTACTGCTTGTGAAGATCGTTCCAGCATATCCGGACCTCCTGCACCTTCGACCGGTGATGCGGATTTCACAAAATTCATGTCAATTGGTAACAGCCTCACTGCCGGATACCAGAGCGGTGCTCTTTTTGAAGGAGCTCAACGTAGTTCTATAGGAAATCTGATTGCAAAGCAAGTTTCAACACAATACATTCAACCACAATATGAAAATCCGGGATATGGAAACAGGAAAGAACTTAAGAACCTTGCACCTACAATTGTAGATAACCCTATGAATGGACAACTTATTAATGGTGATCTGGCAGAATCATATAACAATCTTGGTATTCCGGGAGCATTACTGACAGATATACTTCTTGCCACAGACTCTACAACATGTATGGCTGCTCAATATACCGGAGCCAATAATCCCTACTTTACTCATGTTTTAAGAGGTAAGGGAACTGTTCTTGAACAGGTAATGAATTCTCATCCTACTTTCCTGACAATCTGGGCAGGAAACAACGATGTACTTGGATATGCAACTTCCGGTGGTACAATGCATACCGGTGTTCTTACTCCATTACTGCAAGAAGAACTTTTCGCTGCTCAATACAATACACTGATAGACAGTATACTGATAGCCAATACTAAAGGTGTTATTGCTACTATACCTGAAGTTCTTGATATACCTTTCTTCACGACAATAGGACCTAAAGTAGCTCAAGGACTTTCTGCAGCTATGCAGGCTAATCCCCAGATTCTGGGATTATTCTATCAGAAGAGTGATGAAATAGTTGCGACAGGGCTTGCATCAGTATCTGATCTGCTCAATAAAAATATTGCTCTTACATTATACGGTTCTGCAGCAGCAGCTCTTATTGGTGACACAACAGGAGCATATTATAATGGCAATGTACCTGCAGGGATTGTTACCTCTGCCCCATTTGGTCTGCATCCGCAAAATCCATGGCCTGATGCACTTGTACTGGATGCCGATGAGATAGCACTAATTGAAACTCATACTGATTTGTACAACAATGTAATTGTTAACGCTGTTAATTCTCATCCGAATAACTTCGCATTAGCTGATATGAATGCTTTTATATCTTCTATAGTTGATGATTATTCTGAGTTTGGTCTTGAGATGAATGGTGATTACATTACCGGTGGGTTATTCAGTCTCGATGGAATTCATCCTACGAGTCGTGGATATGCTATTCTGGCAAATAAATTTATTGATGTAATTAACACAAAATTCAACGCTGAAATTCCATTGATTAATGTTTCAACTATTGAAGGCAGTATAATCCTGACTGATTAATCATTGAGGATAGTAATAAATTTGATTTCTATCGGTTCTTTCAAATTGTTTCCCTGAGTATCACATGTTGATTTCTCTATAGTAAGCATGTAAGATTGATAGTTAACTAAATTTTTTTCAGGAGTAAATACATATTCGTGTGTATTTGCTCCTTTTTTTAACCTCAACTTCACAAGTTCATCTGTTTCCTGAGATACTAAACTGATCTTCAAATCTTTCTCATAGATGATTTCTGAAAAACTGACGATAAACTCAGGATTCAAAGAGCTCACAACATCACCATTTTCAGGAATTGAAGACACGAGCTCTGGTGCTTTTTCGTCGCTATGAGATGATCCTTTAAAACTCACAGAATCCTTTTCTGCAATGTTACCTTTAGCGTCCAGCAGATCAGTCATAATTATAGCAAAATCACCGGCTTGAAGACTATCAGTAATGAGATATAAATCATCATCAATTACTGTTTTTGCCAGAATTGGGATTTTGGTTCTATTGTTAAGCGAATCCATTTCAAAGAAAGCTAAATCAGCATAAGATGAAACTGGTTCAGAGAATTTTACCTTGTAGTTTGTATTACTGAGGGCAATAACACTGTTTAAAGCAGGAGAAATTGTATCCTGATAGGCTAATTCGAAATCGAAAACAATATTCTTTGCAAATTCAGCGGAAAAATGAGCCATCGGTTCTTTAGCATAATCGTAGGATTTATCATCATCTTTATCAATAAAAGCATCGAAGATGTATCTGGATTTATTGAGGTTTTCTATGTTGTATATGCTTCCAACAGCGACAGATGACTGAATAAGAAGAGAATCTTCATCTCTGATCTGAATTATCACATCTTTACCTCTGTCTTCTTCATCTTCATACTTGAATTGACCAGACAAAGACATTTCCTGCAATTCACCATTGGCAAACACAAAGGACATATCTTTCTCCATCTTGTTGCCATGATATCCAGTTATAGATTTATCAAGAGTAACTGTATAATTTGTGTCTTCCTTAAGCTCTGACTTAAAATAAAGCCTCAGAGTGTATGCATTTTCCCATTTAAACTTAGTCTTTTTGACTTCAGGATATATAGTGATTTTATCAATAACAGAACTGCTTTTGATTGGTTTGGAGAAAACAATCTCAATGTATCCTTCATCAATTGAACTGTATTGGGCAGGATATGTGTTTTTCACGGTAGGTTTAACTTCATCCACTTCTCCACCGGATGGAGCTCCTTTATGACCACAGGAAATCACCAGCAGCACTACAACCAATAAACTAAAAACCTTGTTCAATCAACCACTCCTCTGTAACTTTACTGCTTTTCAGCAGATTAAAACGTTGTATGTATTTACCAACAATATCAAACTCGATATTAACTTTCTCTCCAATTTTTAAATCGGTAATATTTGTTTCTTCCAGTGTATGCCCTATTATTGCCACTTTCAAGCCATAACCGGTCAATTCTGCAATTGTCAGACTTACACCGTTTACAGTAATTGAGCCCTGCGGTACAATCAGGGATTTATGAACATCCGGCACAGATATTCCGAGATACACAGCTTTATTTACAACATATCGTTCAACTATCTTTGCTGAAGTATCCACATGTCCCTGAACTATATGACCATCAAATCGGCCATTGGCAGACATGGATCTCTCCAGATTGATCCTGTCTCCGGCTTTCCAGAACCTCGCAGTAGTTTTCAAAATTGTTTCATGCATTACCTCTGCCTGAAACCAATCTGTGGATTTGTCAATAATCGTCAGACATATCCCGTTACTGCAGATACTGTCTCCAACCTTCGTATCGGTTAACACTTTGCTGCAGACAATGGTGTAAACATTCCTGCCGGATAGCTTTTTAACGGATTTCAGTGTTCCGCATTCTTCAATGATACCTGTAAACATTTTCTTTACCTGTGTATTCAATTTATAACTGTGTTAAAAGCTTATCTTCTGACACTTATTTAGTTCAAAGCTTAGTTGCTTCGCTCCGCTCAATCAACCTATCCTATTGAATATGATAGAATTACAAGCTCCCTGAGCGGAGTCGAAGGGTTAATTAAACCCGTTGAAACAAACAAACTAACACCGGCTATTTCTTTACTTTATATCTTCTCTGCAGAGCATTAGATAATGTAACAGAGGAGGTATATCCTATATTACCACCAAAAGGTATACCGGTTGATAATCTGGAAATCTCAATATCCTGACTAGCAAGCATATCACTCAGATAGTTCATGGTTATCTCTCCTTCGGAGGACGGATTCAGTGCAAGAATCACTTCCTTAATATCCGTTTCCCTGAGCAGACCTTCAAGTTGCGATATGTTGAGATCTTCGGGGCCAATTCCGTCTAATGGAGACAGCACTCCACCCAGTACAAAGTACTTGCCTTTGTAGCTGTTTGTATCTTCGATCAGAAACACATCCTGAACATCCTGAACCACACAAAGAGTCGATGAATCTCTATCTTCGTCTGAGCAGTAACTGCACAGCTCTTCTTCAGAAAGCATATTACATCTTTTGCAGGGATTGTACTTATGGGCTGCATTTTCCATGAGCCAGGCAAACCTTAACGGATAGGATTTATCCGACTGAATAAGAAAAAAAGCTAACCTTCGTGCAGATTTTGCACCGATTCCGGGTAGCTTTTTAAAATGATCAATCAGTTCCTGAAAAATAGGATCTTTCATTTAGAATAATCCGGGTATCTTGATTCCACCTGTAAGTTTTGACAGTTCATCATTACTGGTATTACTGATTTTGTCATGAACTTCTCTGAATGCTGCCATTACAAGGTCTTCCAGCATTTCTACATCATCAGAGTCAACCACTTCAGGATCTATCTTCAATGATACGAGTTCATATTTACCGTTCATTTTAACTGTAACCATTCCGCCGCCAGCAGATGCTTCTACTATTTTATTTGCAATTTCTTCCTGTGCTTTTGCAAGGTCTTGCTGCATTTTCATTGCTTGCTTCTGCAGCTCTTTCATTCCTTTTTTTCCACCAGGGAACATAATAATCTCCTTGAAGAATTTTGTTTAATTCAATTTTCAATAATTGTGTATAATGTGCAAGAATTTTCTGTCAGGATTTGTATTGAATTGCCAACTCGTAAATTCTGTTCTTGGACTCACCTGTTTCCTCAGCTGTTTTCTTTACTGCAGCCTTGGTTTTCATACCTTCGGAAACATACTTCAATACCATTTCGACGAGATATTCATCAGTAATTTCCTGCTGTTCCGCAGGTCCTATAACAACAACAAACTCACCTTTAAGCTTAACTTCTTCAGAATCAGTAAATTGCGAGACAGCCCCCCGATAATACGTCTCGAACTTCTTGGAAATTTCCCGGGCAATACAGATATCTCTATCTCCCGAATGTTCAAGAATTTCAGCCAGAGTCTTCAATATTCTGTGAGGAGCTTCATATATTATTACAGGGTATTCAACCGTACTCAAAAACTCATAGAACTCATGCCTCAAAGTCTGTTTATCTGGTATAAATCCTTTGAACAGAAAGGAATCAGAAGAAAAGCCCGATGCTGTCACAGCCGGTACAAACGCTGTTGCTCCGGGTAAAGCCGAAACTTCGATACCATTCTCCAGAGCTTTCTTCACAATGATATTTGACGGATCAGATACCCCCGGGCTTCCGGCATCAGAAATTACAGCTATATCCTTGCCTTCTTTCAGTTTCTCAACAATTGATTCGGATCTAGCAGCCTCGTTAAATTTATGGTAACTCACCATCTGTGTTCTAATATCATAATGTTTCATCAGCTTTGCAGATGTTCGTGTGTCTTCTGCGGCAATGAGGTGCACTTCCTGCAGGATACGCACAGCACGATATGTCATATCCTCCAGATTACCGATTGGAGTTGGTACTAAGTATAAGGTTCCGTATTTCATAAAAATAAAAAGGGCTGCACGCAATATGCAACCCTGATATAATTGTATATTATTTGTTATTGTATTCTTTCAGAACGTTAATAACATAATCAATGTCAGCTTCTGTATGATCTGCTGAGATCTGGAATCTGATTTCTTCGTCACCTTTTGGAACTACAGGGAAATTAAGTCCTGTTGCCAGAATCTTATTATCTGTAAGGTGTTGTACAATCGCAGTTGTTTTTGCTGTATCTCTTACCATGAGAGGAACTACAGGGTGATCTCCCGGGATTGTTTCCATTCCGTTGTCAGTAAGACCTTTCTCGAATTTTTTAGTCATTTTGAGGAGATGAGCAAGAATTTTTTCACCTTCTTCACTGTCGAGAACATCGATTGCTTTCATGGAAGCAGCAGCTTCTGAAGCAGTGATAGGATTTGAGTAGATATACATAGGAGCTTTTTGTCTGAGGTAGTCAACAACTGTTTGAGATGTAACAACATAACCACCGTTAACACCAAAAGCTTTTCCAAGTGTTCCGATAAGGATATCTACAACAGTATCGCAATATTCTTCTGTTCCTCTACCGGTTGGTCCGAATGCACCTACACCGTGAGAGTCGTCTACTACTGAGAAAACGCCTTCTTCGAATTTATCATCGTATTTCTGGCATAATTCAACGATTTCGTCTAATGGAGCATGATCTCCACGCATACTGAAAATACCGTCAGTAACAACGAGAACTCTTTTACCTTTGCCAACAGCTTCTTCGAGCTTAGCTTCAAGGTCTTTCATATCATTGTGTTTGTAGACCAGTTTTGCAGCAGGTCTGGTAAGCCTCATTCCCTGAATAATACAATTGTGATTCAGTTCATCACTGATGATGATTGATTCTTTTGAGGTAAGAGGGAAAATAACGCCCATACTTGTAACGTATGCTGAACTGAAAATCATTGCAGCTTCTCTTCCGTGGAAAGCAGCCAGTCTTTCTTCCAGTTCGATATGAGGTGCATGTGTTCCACTGATGAAACGAACAGCTCCTGGACCTGCCCCGAATTTCTGAGCAGCTTCTTCTTCCGCTTCGATCACGTCTTTTCTTAAAGACATGCCGAGGTAAGAGTTAGCGTTCATTTTAAGAAATTCACCTTCGTAACCTTCGATTTTGTAACGTGGTCCGAATTCACCTTTTGCGGGGATAATCTCATTGATTACCATTTCAGCACCTTTGGCTGTTCCTGTTGCTACAAGTTCATCGATTTCTGTTCTCAGAGCTTTATTTAATTTATCCAATGTCATAACTACTCCTTTTTTCAAGTACCACATAAGCACTGGCAAATTCTTTCAGATGCGACAGACTTATATGGATATTTCCAATATTATTTTCATTACATTTATTTAAAACTTCACCGTAGATATTCACATAAGGCTTACCGAGTTCATCATTAAGAATCTCGATATCCGTGAACTTCATTCCGTCAATCCAGCCTGTACCGAGAGCTTTGAAAAAAGCTTCCTTTCCGGCGAATCTGGCAGCAAATGACTGCTCCGATTTCTTGTTGGATCGGCAGTATTCAATCTCTTTTTCAGTGAATATCTTTTTCTCGAATGCATCAGTTTTTTCGATGCTTCTTTTCACTCTATGGACTTCTATTATATCTGTTCCGATTCCAAAGATCATGTTAATCTTTTACGAAGCACTTCCAGCATATCTGTTGTCATAGCTTCCAGATCGAAATCAGGATTCCATCCCCATTCTGCTCTTGCAGCGGAGTCATCCATGAAATCAGGCCAACTGTCAGCGATCTTCTGTCTTACAGGGTCGATGTCATAATCAATTGTGAATCCCGGTACATGCTCGGCAATAACGTTAGCGATTGTTTCAGGGTCAAAGCTCATTGCAGCAACGTTAAAGCAGTTTCTGTGAATAAGTTTTGCAGGATCGGCTTCCATTACTTCGATAGCAGCTTTAACAGCATCCGGCATATACATCATGTCCATTCTGGTGTCTTTTTTGAGATTACAGGTGAATGAACCTTTTTTGATTGCATCGTAGTATATTTCCACAGCATAATCTGTTGTTCCGCCACCCGGAAGTGTCACGTTTGAGATGATGCCCGGATATCTTACACCGCGAGTGTCGATTCCATATTTGAGGTGATAATAATCACAGAGGAGTTCTCCGGAAACCTTGGTTACACCGTACATGGATGTTGGTCTCTGGATTGTGTTCTGTGGAGTTCCCTGTTTCGGGGTTGTAGGACCGAAAGCACCGATTGAGCTTGGAGTAAACAGAGCGAATTGTTCTTCTCTGCCCAGTTCAAGCAGGTTCATAAGTCCACCGATATTAATTTGCCAGGAAAGGAGCGGTTTCTGTTCACCAACTGCAGACAATAAAGCAACAAGATTGTATACTGTATCGATTTTGTACTTTTTAACAACTTCAGCTATTTTCTTAGCATCGAGGCAGTCTATAACTTCGTAAGGACCGTCTTCGCAAAGAACAGCAGGCACGTCTTCTTTAATATCTGATGCTACAACATTAGCATTTCCGTAAATCTTTCTTAATGCTGGTGTTAATTCTGACCCGATTTGTCCGGCAGCACCCATTACAAGAATATTTTTCAATTGGTAACTCCTTATATTTTTCTTTTAAAAGAATTTACGCCCTGTTTATTTGTCAATATAATATTGCGGGATGTGGGAAGGTCCCTTCGAAATGGTTCGCGAAGCTATCCTTGCGAATGGTTTCCTGAGTAAACGTCCGTTTGCCTCTACACGGTAATGCTATCTATTTTGGAGTGCGTTGACTGTGTCAATGCGTATTAAACGGGACAATAATTATTGTTCCCTACATTTGTGATTCACACACCCCAATTCATTTCTCTCCTGATGAAATGAATTTGCCCCCCTCTTGAAATTGAAATCTCTGAATAATTCTTTGAATTCTTCACGTTACTCAGGTAATTCTAATAATTGAATCACCACGGATTCTGGTGTTTCTGTAAAACATAAAAACTTCGGAGGGGAATATAATTAGGAATGATTTATGAATGATATTAGAAAATTTATGGAAGAAAACGGAAATCCGACAACTACTTGTGCGGATCCGGAAAGTGTTAATGATAATGTACCTACTTTGGAAAGTATGAAGGAATGTGTTAGTAAATTCGATGAATTATTTAAGAAACTTGTGAAATCAAAGGATAATGGGCGTTTGTTGCTTGCTCAGTATGTTGCAGAACATCCGTAAGAGATTTAGGAATTGAAAAAGAAAGGTGCATTTAATGATTTACTCCCTGAAAGACCTTTGCTGGAGTACAGATATTTGACTCATTAGATAGTACTCTGAAGGTTGTCGAAAAATATATTATTGACACAAGATGAAATGAAGTTCATTTGTTGTTTTGTTTGATGGAAACTATTTTTCTATAGTTATTGGTGTTATAATAATTTAAAATGAACTACAGCCTGAAAGGATTTGGAAGGAGATAATGTGGACATAACTATAAGTAAAGAAAATTTGATTTATGAAGAGGATTTCTTTAATAGACTGTACACTTTAGTTACTACTACGACTTACCCTTATTCATTGTCGTTAGAAGCCAATTGGGGAACTGGTAAAACTTTTGTAATGAAGTTACTTAAGCAGGAGTTAGAGGGTGCAGGATACCACACAATATGGTTTAATCCATGGGAATACGAGAACACTGGTGACATATTTATAGCTTTTCTTTCACAATTAGGGAAAGAACTGAGAACAATGAAATATTTGATAAAGGATACTAGTGTTTTCGGGCTTACAATTTTAATGGCAGGAATAAGTGCTTTCTCAAAATTCTATAGAGCACAAGTAGATTTCAATTCAGTGAAAAATACTTACGATACAATAGATAAGGCTATAAAGGGGATCCATGAAAGATATAATGATCTACATTTGAGCATAAAGGAGGAATTTATTGCGCTAACAAATGAAGTTTTTGAAAAGACTGAAAAACCTTTAGTTATTTTCTTTGATGATCTGGATAGATGTCTCCCTGATACAACTTTAAAAATAATTGAGTTACTGAAAAATTACTTTAATGTTGATAAGGCAAAGGCAATTTTTATTTTTGGACAAAATCCTAATATAACCAGAGATTTTATAAAGTACAAGTTTCCAAGTATTAAGGATGAATTTGCAAATAGCTATTATATGAAAATTTTTGATTATTCCATAAATTTGCCATATATTAGTTATAATACTGTAAAGTTTATTCATAAACATTATAATGATGTACAGAATGACATATATAGTATTATTAACAAATACAACACAGTATTCGAAAATAATAGCTTTAGAGTTATTGAAAGAGTACTGAAGCAATACAATTTCAACAAAACTTTGAAGGATTACAATGTTTCAGATGAAGAAATAGTTTTTTTTAGCTATCTACGTGTATTTTACCCTAAAACTTCAGAATCCATAAGAGATTTTCTAGGTCTTCAGAAACATACAGTTATTCACAATAAAGATGTTATTGCATTTGTCGGTTCTTTATGGCAGATCATTGATAAAACATTTGCGGGAGTTAAGAGGAAACATGAAATTAAAGAAACGCTGATTGAGATATATGAGAAAAAAGAAACTATTGATGTATCTGTGCTGAATACTTTACTATAGACTAAAGAATTATTCAGCCCCTCGGGTGAGGGGTTGGGTGGTAGAAGTGGATGAAATAGGTTATTGAATGAAGTAATATGAACTGATCTGTGGGGGATCATTTGAGTTAAGTTAAGAGAGGGGAAATGTATGGGAAGTATGAGAAGGGTTTTACCTCAGGATATTGATGCGGAATCGGCTGTGCTTTCTGCAATGATGCTTGATGAGCAGTCATGTTCCAGAGCATTGGAGTTTGTTGAAGAGAAGCATTTTTACAAGAGCACACACCGTTTTATATTTCGGGCTATAGCCACACTCTATGAGGATGGAATTGAGGTTGATATCATTACTTTGATTGATCGGCTGAAAAAGCTCGATCTTCTGGAGAAATCCGGAGGTAATGTAAAATAGCTTGTAAGCCAAATTCCACAACCAACAAAAACTATCACAAAAGTGCCTAATGAACACTTCAGTTCCGATAATACATAAAATGGTTTTCTTCATTATCCCTACAAATCCTTCTTCATAAACACCCGCAACCCCAGTTTATAGAGCAGAAAAGAAATAATTGCCGTTACTGCCGTCACTGCAATAAATCCTGAGAAAGTCTTTACCAGAGCAATATCGTAAATAATCCAATCAACTCCTGTTATACTTTCAATTGAATTGATTCCATGTTCAGGGAAGGTTCTGCCAAAGCCTAGAAAAGCAATAAGACGAGGAGCAGAGAGTATAATAGTAAGGTTTACTGCAATCGCAATTATAACATCCAGACCAAATCGTAAATGTTCTGCCATCAGCACAAATACAGTATTGAATCCCACAAGAATAGTGATAAGGCTGAACCCCAGTATCACTAATCCGGAAAAGTTTGTAAGGAGACTCTTTTTAACAGCTTGATCAGCATTGGAAGCATACATTCCGAGTCCCAGTATTATCAGGAAAAAGGAAACCGTGATTATCAGGGGTATCATGAACTTTGATCGTAGATAGCCCTTTCTCGTCAGACTTGTTGCTACATAGGTTCTACAGATATTCGACTGCATGCTCTTTGCAGTATTGGCAACAGCCAGCAGGGGAACAACTGTCATGAAAACTGTCAACACTGCCAGCAACTCTTCAGGATTGTATTCTTTATTAGATACCCAGAAAATCAGCAGATATCCACCCAAAGCATAGAATAACCGTGATGCTTTTATCTCATTCCACGTATACTGCATTGTCTTTTTCATATTTCACACCTCTGAATTAGTAAAATAATTCTCTTACTCCCGTCGAAATATCCATTTTCTGAAATCTACCGTAAAGCTCCACGAGGAAGTATATCATAACTCCAACCCCGAGAAGAAATCCTCCGGCAATTGTCAGCCTGAGAGTGGTCAATGGATAATCCCCACCCATAATCAACTGCTTTACTACAGGTATAAACACCTGAAAACAGTCTATCAGAGGTCTTTGAAACAGGTACTGCACCATTATTATGAGCAGGAACACAATATCAAACGGATGCTTCTTTACTCCCGTATTTATTACAAGCAGGAAAAAACTGCCATAGATTATACTGACTGCAACACCCAGAATCGTATAAAGTGCAGTATAAAGCCAGTTAACATCAACGTCAGAGAATTTTGTATAGTAAACAGTAAACGTTCCCAGAATAAACACCAGATGCAGCATGGTCAGAAGTGATATGGCAGCAATCTGATTCAGCATCAGCTTTCCTCTCTTAATCGGTAATGTAGCAAACAACCCTATCTTCAGCATAATGATTTTATGGAATTGCACAGCAGAAGAAGCCAGTAACAGTGATATTGTACAGGCAAGACTCAGGTAAATATCTCGAGTAACCTTGTAGTACAGATACATTACAGGCATTGTTATAATAATAAGAATGTAATACTGTGGTTTCTCCCTTCTCAACATGATCCAGTTCATTTTCAAGAGTTTTTTAAACAAATCCATAAGAGCTATATCCTGTTTTTATTGTATCTGTTACCACTGGTGAAGAACATGAGCTGCTGTAAATTAACAGGTTCAACAACAATATCCTTCTGTGATTTCATCAGGAACTCTTTATTGAAAGTAAGAGCTTCTATCAATCCGTTTTTCTCTCTATAGCCTGCAAAGTGGTTCATGTATCGCATAAGGTTCTGATCACCCTTCACAATTGCATATTGTTCCGCTATTGACTCCCTGTCCGAATACAGAATCATTCTGCCTTCCCTTATCAGCCCGATGTAATCTGCTCTATCATCCAGATCCGACGTTATATGCGATGAATAAATGATAGAGCATTCTTCCGTTGCAATAATCTCAGAAAGCAGCTCCAGCAGTTCAAGACGTATCACCGGATCAAGCCCTGCAGTCGGTTCGTCCATCAGCAGGAGTTTAGGTCTGTGAGAAAGTGCCAGTACAATGCAGAACCTCATCTGGTTACCTTTGGATAACTTACCAAAAACATCTTTCTCATCCAGATTGAACATTTTCATGTATTTAGTGTATAAACTGTCATCCCAATTCCTGTAGAAAATAGAAATCATATTCTTGAGATCACGCAGTCTGTACGAATCCTGCAGATATGGAGTATCATACACAAATCCGATGTCTTCTTTGATCTCTTCCTCACATTCGGCATACTCTTTCCCGAATATCTTGATTGTGCCTGAGTCGGGAATAAGAAGGTTCGTAAGCAGATGGATTAGCGTACTTTTCCCCGCTCCGTTCTCCCCTATCAATCCCATAATATAGCCATAAGGAAGTGAGAAACTCACATCTTCCATCAGGAATTTACGTCTCTTTTTACATACTCCATTTATTTCTACAATGTTTGACATCAATCCTCCTTAATATGCTCTTCCCAAATCATTTCGTTTAGTTCTTCAATGTTTATTCCGAATTTCTTAGCATTGTTTACGATTTGTTTTATATCTTTTTCCATCATTTTTCTACGTGAATTTTCTATTTGCTCTGGATTCAGTTTTGCAGCAAAACACCCTTTTCCTGCCATAGTATTAATGAAGCCGTTCAGCTCGAGTCTCTCATAAGCTTTTTTTACTGTGATAACACTCACTCCAAGATCAACAGCCAGCTTCCGAATTGAGGGAAGCATAACATCAGGCTTAATCCGCCCATTCATAATCATGGCAGCGATCTGCTTGTAAATCTGCTCGTAGAAAGCGTCTACTGAAGCATTTGAGAGCATAATCTTCATTAATCAGTCCTTACTGTGTATTCCATGTATATACAGTTAGGATTCAGTGGATTTTTGTCAATGTTTTTTGATTTTTTTGTTGGTATCTCCCCGTTTTTTCTTGAAAATCTGACTTAAAGAAGATTGGAAGGATTTTTGGCAGACATTTCTTAGAAAAATGCACTCTTCATTTTCTTTGGTGCCAAAGAAAACGAAACAAAAGAAAGGCACTCTTTTTTAGATTGGGAGTAGTTGATGAAATTAGTGAATTTCATCTAAATGTATTTTCAGCAAGCTGAAACCGTAAATCCTCCCTAAAATCCTTCCAAGGCTTCAGGATTTCTTAGCGGGAAAATTTACTATACGGACAAAAAAGAGAAAATACTATCAATTAAAAACAATCATACTTAGTTCAAAGCTATTACATTGATTCATATTTTCCACTGATTTACTGTTTCAAAACTTTTATTTATTATAAGTTATACATATATTGTATTTAGGTTTCGGGGGGATGCCTATTTTTGATTTATTAATAATATTCCTTAACTGATAAGATCCCAGTATCTCTTAACATCTTTACTGAAAACGATGTCAGACATTACTTTACTGATTATACTGCTGCTTTTCCTGTAAAAAATTGAGGGAGAATTATTAACTTCATAGAAGTACAAACCATTTTCTTTGTACACCGGCTTAGATATACTAGTGTAATGAGTACCTTCTACTGCTCTGCCGGCATCTGCGGCCGCATCAATTATAAACGTTCCCTTTCGCAAAGTATCAAGTTGTTTCTTTGTTATAATGTGCTCATTATCGGAATCTATCTCTATTCCATTTATAATTAAATTATAATCTTTGATGGAATCATAAAATTCATTCATGGTTTTCCTGTAAAACATTCTTACATCACAATTATAGCCTGTGATTGCATTATATGCACCCTGTGCGACATTACCACTCGAAAGCACAGCAACTTTAGTACTGGAATCAGGAACCATCCCGAAGGATACCAGAGCATGAATTGTTGAACTGTATCCTGCCATAAAACTGTTTTTCCAGATGAAATTCGGTTTAAGGAAATCTATAGAGATTTTTCGATCAGCGGTAAATATAAATGGAAAGATATTATCCAGATCAACTATAATCAGTTTCTTCGGTATAGCTTGTTTTTCCATGAAATCTGTTCCGGAACCGGTTGGGTGAGTCCATCCTATAATCATCTGATTTTCACGCAGATACTCATAGTCAGAAGGTTGTGTAAGTTTTAGATTGAAGATTGTATCACATTCTCTGTAGATTTCTCCCCGACCTTTGATTATACAGCCTTTAGCAATGTATTCATCGTCAGAAACATCCAGATATTCTCCAAATCCTGTTTCTACAACAAGTTCATTCTCAAAATCCTGTATATCTTCCGGCAAAAGAGCTACTCTTTTTTCATCAGGATAATCCGGTTTTATAAGTCCGATTCTCACTTCTTTTCTCCTTCCAGAATCTGCAGAAAATGTTTTATTCTCAGAACATTGCTGCCATGATGATTAAACTCACCCTCTTCAAACTTAAACTTATTGTCATCAAAAAGATATCTCCCCGGTTTTCCCTCAACAAACATCTGAGAATTGTTCACTGATCCGAAAATGGATTGAAGCTCATTGATATAGAATTCACCGTTTTCTGTCTCAAACACATCCATTGCCATAGACTTGAAATTTCCGGTATCACAGACATCTTTCAACATATAAAGCAGCTCTTCCGGAGGAGCACCCCAGCCAACTTTTCCGCTTCCACTGGCAAAATCACCTTTAAGAAGCTTTTTATGTCCGAAATACGATTCACCTATGCGAATCATTCTCCATTCCCACTTAACATTAATATGCTTTTGAAGTATTACAAAATGTCTTTGAGATGTACCGAATGAAGGCAATTTAACAACTTTCCCTGTTTTTTGTGGAGTATAACCAAGACTCATCTTTGCCCCCATAGGGCCAAAAGCCTTCCTGCCTATTGCTGCTGCCTGTCCTCTGCTTTTCACAATCTGAACTCCTTTTGCGGATGCTCCGATGCTTGTTTTGAAAACCATTGGAAACCGGGTTTTTTTAATGAAATCTTTGTATTCTTTTTTTGAGTAGAATACAAATGTATCGGCATGTGGAAAATTATTCAGTTTCAACCAGTAAGACATCATTTTTTTGTTCTCATAAATGAAGAGCTCTTCGTAGGAAGGATAGATATGTCTTCCCATCAGTTTATTAATAACGTACAGCTTTTCATCCCACATTGATTTTCTTTCCTGATATGTGGATGAAGGTCGACAAATAAAACCATCACAATCTGAATTTCTGATATTATCTAACCAGTTTGATGAAGCAAGGTTAATGAGTTCATAATCTATTTTCAGTTCTTTACAAACCGTCTCAAAATGATGATAAGACTTATTCAATGATGTCAATATTCCAATTTTCATATTCTATCTCTTTATTTTCCCTTTTTTATTTATTTTTTTTTGATATAACTGCTCTATTTTGTTAATCATTCCATCTTCAGAAAACTCATTTTTTACATTATCAAAGGCTCTTTTCCCCATACTGTCAAGTTTGGATTTATCACTCAGCAGTTCAAGAATTTTTTGTTCCAGAGCTCGTTCATCACCAGGTTCAACAAGAAAGCCATTAAGACCATCCCTGACAATCTCACGTTGTCCCCCGACATCAGTACAAATCACAGGTGTTCCAACTGACATGAATTCCACGACAGAGTTTGAAAATCCCTCTATATCAGAAAACAGTATTCCAATATCTGTCAATGCAGAAAATTTTAGAGTATCCTTTACAAACCCGATCATCAGACATCTGTCCTTAATATCATACTCAGCAATCATCTTTCTGATATTGTCTTCCTCGGGACCCTTTCCTGCGACAACAAGATATGTATCGGGATGAGTTTTTAATACATTTCTAAATGTTCGAATAATTCCCGGAATGTTCTTAGGTATAACAAGCTGACAGAGAACTCCAAGAATCAGACCATCTTCGGGAACAGAAAATTCCTTTTTATACAAGCAAACTAACTTATCAGAAAAACTCTGAGGATTTCTCCCGTTATGAATACAAGCAAAGTCTGAACTTCCCACAAAATCATGCATTCCGACAACTTTGGTTATCACATCTTCACATGGTGTAATCGTAACATCAACCATACTTCTTTTGTATAGCCTCTGCACTGCAGGATGATTAAGATCTTTTTCGTTGCCTATTCTTCTTATATGCACTATATTCATCTTTTTTGCTGCTCTGGCACATATAACAGATTCTTTTTTTATATTTGAGACAAGAACTTGTATATTATTCCTTTTAATGAATTTTATAAGTTTGAACAAGATTACCGGATTATTTTCGTTACCAATCCTGAATGGAATAAGATTCAGCGAATCAGATGCCTTTCTCGTAAATTCTGAATCAGGATGAGAAAAGATCCAGACTTTATGACCTCGCTTCTGTAAACTTAATGCAGTTTTCTCCATCCAGCTTACTATTCCACCCCATTTCTTTTTATTGGAAACATACAGTATATTCAAATTTTCTTCCTGTAAACGGATTATTTTAGGATTTATTAAATAATTTTCAGCAGGTTAGATGTCAACTTTAAATCATAAAGTTGATTACAGTATTCCTAATTCCTATTCTGTCTCCAGAGTAACAACAACAATTTCAGGTCTGTTGAACACACGGAATGGAATCACAGAATTACCCAGTCCTCTACTGATAACCATGGATGTACCGTCCTTCACATGCATACCATCTGTGTATTTTGGAAAATAACCTTGATTGGGAGAAACAATTCCACCACCAAACGGTATTCTGAACTGTCCACCATGTGCATGCCCTGCAAAAACCAGATCATAACCTGTCTCAGTGTATTGTTGAAATCTTTCCGCTCTATGTGATAGCAATATATTTAATTCTCTGTTCTTCCTGAGTTTTTTGAGTTTCTTAGTAAAATCAGAATTGGATTTGAAACCTTCCGGATCGGCAATACCGCTCAAATAAATTTTAGCTCCATCACGTTTTATCTTCTTTCTTTCGTTATCCATCAGGTTTATATCATTATCTTTCATTATTATTTCCATATCTTTAACAAGATCAGACCAGTGCTCATGATTTCCCGTAATGTAGTAAACCGGAGCAATCTTCGGGAGCTGTTCCGCGAGAGATTCTACCATTACCATATTCATAACTTTGTAATCAATTACATCACCTGTAAGTACAATAATGTCCGGTTTCAGTTTCTTCACATGTTTCAACAGTCTGGAATTGTGTTTCCCGAACTCTTTGCAGTGCAGATCAGATATTTGCACGATCTTGAAGCCATTGAACTCCTGAGGAACATTTTTACTTTTAAATGTGTAATTAGAAATCTGCAGCCAGTTATTGCCTGGCCAGATTGAGACTGCAAAAATGATAAACACAGCCAATAGAAAACGTAATATAAATTTCTTCATAAGGACCCCTGAATAAAATTTCGGTTAAGGTAAATACTGCGACAGTATAAGTATACTCCAAGACAGGAGTCAAGACTTTTATTACTTCCAAACGACTGTATTATAGTAAAATACACCATTCTATCCTGAGATTACACAGCATAAATTGAGCTTAAATTCAATAATAAATATACATTCCGCAAACTTATGTAAAAATAAATTTTCTGCTTCATCTAAAATACACAATTCGGTAAAAACAGGAAATTTATAAAATTATTTGACAGTAAAACCTTGCTGAAAATTATGACAATCTTAATATATTTATATGTGAAGACATTAAACTAAGAATTTAAAAGAAAAATAGAGTTTAATTAGGAAAGCTGAGGAGAACAGAATGAAAGAAAAGACTCATCCTAAATACGAAAAGATTACTGTTACTTGTTCATGTGGTAACACTTTTGAGACACGCAGTACAAGTTCAACACTTAAAGTTGATATTTGTTCAGCATGTCACCCGTTTTATACCGGTAAGCAAAAAATGATGGATACTGCCGGTAGAGTTGAAAAATTCAATCGTAAATATAATCTTAAAAGCAAAAACTAGCTTTTAATATTTTTAACACCACTTAACATTTGTTATGTGGTGTTTTTTTTAATTCCTGAGGGAAACAAGGGATACTAATGAAAAGAAAAGAAATTGCAGTTGGCGGTCAGGCTGTTATAGAAGGCGTCATGATGCGCGGACCGGAAAAGATTGCAACTGCTGTCCGAAGAGCAGACAATTCTATTGAAGTCAAACAGGAAGAATTCATCTCGATTACACAGAAAAATAAATTTCTGGGACTACCATTAGTAAGAGGTTTTGCATCTCTTATTGAGATGATGGGACTCGGAATGAGAACACTGGGTTTTTCTGCTCAACGCTGGGAACTTGACAATGAAGATGAAAACACAAAAAAGAAATCTGATAAAGCTAAGAAAACCGAGGAAGCCCTGAGTTATGTTGTTGCATTTGCACTGGCAATGTTCTTATTTGGGTTTGTACCTTATTTTACTGCAAAGCTGCTGGATCTGGACAAACATAACCTATACTTCAACCTTGTTGCCGGATTTATCAGAATAGTATTCTTTGTCACCTATGTGTGGCTGATTTCATTTATGAAAGATGTGAAACGTCTGTTCCAATACCATGGAGCTGAACATAAAAGTGTATATGCTTATGAAAAGCAGGATAAATTAAATCCTGAAAAAGTACAGAAGTATTCTACTCTTCACCCAAGATGTGGAACAAGCTTTATGTTCTTTGTTCTACTGATATCATTATTTGTATTTACAATAGTTGATTTCATTGTGGGACATGTACTTGGTTCTTTGCCACACTATGCTGTCAGATGGATGTACCATATTCTGCTTATACCTTTTGTTTCCGGTATTTCTTACGAAGTGCTTAAACTATCAGGTAAAAATATACATCATCCATTAGTCAAACTGATGACAGTTCCCGGAATGGCTATTCAGAGAATAACTACTCAGCCTCCTTCTGATGATCAGATTGAAGTTGCTCTTGTTGCATTGAAATGTGCACTTGATCTTGATTACTCTGAGCATGGAGATGTAAGAGAACTTACCGACGAAATTATTGAAGCCGAACAGGCAAAGAAACAGAAAGCACAAAATTAATCACGGAGAACTCATGATTCCTAAAGATAAAATGGAAAGACTTGAATCAGAATATAAAGAATTGCACGAAAGAGTAATGGATCCTTCTGAAATGAGTGATCAGCGCTCATACAGAAAACTATCCAAAAGATACAATGAACTGGCAAAAATCATGAAATGTTATAATGATCTTCAGGAAATAGAGTCTGAAATTGAGTCTAATAAAGAAATTATTCAGGAAGAAACAGATAAAGAATTCATTAAACTTGCTCAGGACGAAAACGAAGAACTTCATGAAAAAGCAGAAAAGCTTCTTGAAGAGCTGAAGGAACTATTGACTCCTAAGGATCCTAATGACGAAAAAGATGCGATTGTGGAAATCAGAGCCGGAACAGGTGGAGATGAAGCTGCACTTTTCGCTGCGGATTTATACAGAATGTACTCATATTTTGCAGATAAGCAAGGCTGGAAGAAACAGGTTCTTTCTATCAACTCAACCGGTATCGGTGGAGTAAAGGAAGTATCATTTTCACTGTCAGGGGAAAACGTATATGGAATTATGCGTTTCGAAAGCGGTGTTCATCGCGTACAGAGAGTTCCACAAACTGAATCAAGCGGCAGAATTCACACTTCAGCAATATCTGTGGCAGTACTCCCTGAAGCAGATGATGTTGACATAGAAATAAGTGACAACGATCTCAGAATCGATGTATACAGATCTTCCGGACACGGTGGACAGAGTGTGAACACAACTGACTCCGCTGTCAGAATCACTCACATCCCGACTAACACTGTTGTAACCTGTCAGGACGAGAAGTCTCAGCTTAAGAACAAAGCTAAAGCTATGAAGGTTCTCAGATCACGTCTTCTTGATATTGAGATTGCAAAGCAGGAAGCAGAATTATCTTCCCAGAGAAGATCTCAGGTTGGTACAGGTGACCGTTCTGCAAAAATAAGAACATACAACTTTCCTCAATCCAGAGTAACTGATCACAGAATAAATTTGACATCATATAAATTAGATGCAATTCTTGTTGGCGAAATAGATGAGTTTATTGAAGCACTAAAGCTAGCTCATAAAAACGAAAAAATGGAGAACTGATTAAACAGTCATGGACCGGAAAAAAGCTGATTTTTTAAATAAGCGGAAAGAACAATGCTAATAATATATTTTGTATTGATTGTTCTTTTCATCCTTTTATCTGGTTTCTTCTCAGGAATGGAAACCGGACTGATATCACTCGATAAAATTAAACTTGAAAAAGAATCCAGAAACAGCAAAACTAAAAAAAGGATTCTTAATTTTCTGGACAAACCCGATAAAATGCTTGGTACAACTCTTATTGGAACCAATATAGCCATTGTTATTGTTTCTTCTTTAAGTGTGCTGTTTGCAGACCTGCTTATTTATCAATCATCAGTGAAGATCAACAAAGAGCTTGTACCACTGATAACATCTTTTGCTATACTTCTTTTTGCGGAGATTATCCCAAAATCAATCTATAGAGAAAGAGCAAATATACTTGTACCAAAGACTTTTTCCCTGGTTACATTCTTTTATATTCTGCTTAAACCATTTGTAGCTATAATCTCAATCCTTAACAAAACACTGACCTCAAGATTCAAGCTGCCTGAAGAAAATCAGTATATTATGCTGACCAGAGACGATATCCATTATCTTCTTACAGAAAATGAAGATGAAGTAGAGCTGGAAGAAGAACAAAGGGAAATGCTGGTAGAAGCTCTTGAATTCAACGAACTTAAAGCAAGAAATGTTATGATACCCAGAACTGATCTCATTGCTTTGGAAGATACAACTCCTGTACCGGAAATTCTTAAAATAGCCAGAGAAGAAGGTTATACCAGGTTCCCAGTCTATGAGGACACCCAGGACAAGATAATTGGAATCCTGATCATTTATGATCTTCTTAAACATAAAGATACATCCGGAATGACTGCTAAAGACTTTGTTCGTGCTCCCTATTTCGTACCGGAAACTATGGATGCTGTGACCTTACTCAGAGAAATGCAATCCCGTAGAATCACTATGACCATTATTGTAGACTCTTATGGAGGAACTGCCGGTCTGGTTACTATTGAAGATATCCTCGAGGAAATTGTTGGAGAAATTGAGGACGAATATGATGAAGATATCGAAAAAGATATTGAAGTTATAAGCGATGGAGTTTACATCGTTCAAGGTTATGTAGATGTTGATGATCTTAACGATCTGTATGATCTTGATCTGCCTGAAAGCAGCAAGTATCAGACTATAGCCGGATTGATCATTAATGAGCTATCAAGAATTCCTACACAAGGACAAAAACTCACAATAAACGGGTGGAGAGTTCAGATTCTTAACGTAACAAGAAGAAAAATCAGTAAAGTAAAAATCTCCAGATTACCGGATACAAACTAAAAATAAATCATATTAACCTTACAGGGGATTGCTATGCAAATTTTCAAGACTAATATACTGAATCCTTTATCAAAAGACTCTGCAGAACTTAAGCAAAACGTCTTTATCACTATAGATGAATCTGAAATTGTAAATATATCAGAAAGCATTGATCCTGATCAGGAATTTACCGATTATACAAGCTTTGTATGTATGCCCGGTTTTATAGATACTCATGTACACCTCTCCCAGTATTTTGTAAGAGGTAAATACGAGCCTGCCCTGCTCGACTGGCTTAATAAATACATCTTCAGTGAAGAACGAAAATCAGCAGATGAGAACTATGCCCTGGAAACTGCTCTTCGATTCTTTAATGAACTGATCCACTGCGGAACAACAACCTCTGTGGTGTATACATCCGTGTTTAAGACTGCCACGGAAGCTGCTTTCAGAATTGCTGAATCACTCGGTGTCCGTACCATAATCGGTAAAGTTATGATGGACTGTAATTCTCCGGAATTCCTTCAGGAAGATACAGATGCATCCGTTGAACAGAGTATAGAGTTGTTCGAGAAATGGAATAAGAAAACACCTCTGCTGGAGTACGTGTTTACTCCAAGATTTGTCCCGGTCTGCTCGGAAAAACTCATGAAAATGACCGGTGATTACGCACAGAAAAATAACGCATACATCCAGACCCACCTTTCGGAAAACCTGAAAGAAGTAGAACTGGTGAAAAGCATGTATAATAAACCGTATGCAGATGTCTATAATGACTGCGGAATTCTTACCCCTAAAACCATTATGGGACACTGTATCCACCTTACTGACTACGAAATGGATCTTCTGCACAACACAGGCACAACCATTGCCCATTGTCCTGATTCAAATTTCTTCCTGCGATCAGGAGAATTCCCTGTTATTAAAGCACACAAACATGACCTGTTATTCGGTCTTGCTTCTGATGTTGGCGCAGGAACAAGCCTTTACATGCCGTACATTATGAAAATGATGCTCTACAGACAGAATAATTTCTCCATGCCGCTTTCCGCTCCATTCTATTACTCAACTCTGGGAGCAGCAAAAGCACTCCGTAAGGATGATATTATCGGCTCAATCGAAGTGGGTAAACAGGCAGATTTCCTCTTTATGAAACTGAGAAGCATGGAAGTCCATGAGCTTCTTTCAGACCTGATCTTTGTCAGTAAAAGAGATGCAATAAAAGCCGTTTATATAGCAGGCAAGAAGGTTTTGTAACCTTGAAATACACTAAAGGACACGAAAGAAGAAAAGGAAAGGGATTAGTGAGTAAATAATTTTGTGTAAGCTCTGAAATCATCATAAATATATTTCTATTCTGTCGTCAAACTACTACTTATCTCAATCTAATTCCAACTGCATTTGATTATATGATTTATTTACCCCCAGTTTTTCTAGTATATAGCTTCTTTTCTTGCTTAATGAAATGTTAGTCATAGATATGTATTCTACAATCAATGCCATTTCCTCTGGAAGTTTCTTATTTACATAATTATTAAATTTCTTTTGATTTCTTCGTGTTCTAATGGAAGAAAAATAGAAGAGAATGAAAATTTTGGTTTCGATTTTTTTAGTTTGTAGTAAGCATTCTATCAATTTCTCAAATAAACTCATCTTTAAATGAAAAATTGGACGTCTGACCATATTATTAAGTTTATTATAGTGTTTTAGAAGAATTGACAAATTCTTATCCAAATCTTTAATGTTTTCTTCATTCAAGATAAAGTTTTCAATGACTCTCAGCGCACAACCATAACTTAAACCAGATCTAAATGTGGAATTGTAGAATTGATGCAGATTATCAGCTCCATATATTAAAAAGTAGTTTTCAATATCATTCATTGTTATTTTGATTAGTTTGAAAATTCTAATTAACCAATATATTACTTCATTATTTTTTGATCTGTCCTCAATATATGTAAGATATTTCTTACAAAAAGTATCAGCTTCTTTTTCTAGTCCTTCAATATTTTCGAACTCACCTAGAATTCTCAAATCGAAAACAAAAAGAATTAACATTTGAAGATATCTTTTATTAATTATTTTTTCCTGAAACAAACTATCCATATTATCAAACAGATATGTTCTAAATTTGGAGGATACAATTATATGTCGAAACTGTTGAAATATTTTTTTATGAAGTGAATCGTTATCAACTTCTTTAGAAGAATCGTTCAAAGCACTTTCAATAGTAATCTCAAGAGACTTTTTTACTAAGCTCTTTACTAGAGTATTACTTATAAAGGTTACCTTAGGCAGTACATATATAATAAAAGGAAATGCTTCTTCATTAACCCCATGATTTTTAAACAATTCATCCAAAATATCGTTATCAGACTGGCCTGCATCTATCATGTTAAACAACAATTCTAAGACTATGAACCAGAAAGGTTTACTTATATATCGGTTAATTAGTTTGTCACGATCAGAGATTTTATGCTTTTTCTCAAAGTTAGTATAAATCCATTTTGCTGTGTAATATTCTCTAAAAGTTTTGTGTGTAAACTCATTGTCGAAATAGATAGACCTTTTTTCAATGTATGTTAGAAACTCATTTGCCCACTTTTCCGCAATATTATGATCATCAACTAGCTTTAGATCTTCAAGTATTATTTGGACAATTCTTCGAGTTATTTGTTCATGAGTTACATCAAGCTTGCTTTTAGAACTCAATCGTTCGTACTCCCAATAAGCTAAATTTGACAGAATTGATTCCTTATAATTGAGTAAGTCTTGTTCAATTTCGATTATCATATCTTTTTTGTTCTTATCCCATTTAGTTACTAGAGTGTTTGTGCAACTTCTATATATTTGTAGCTTAGACTTAGGTATTTTTTTTTGATTGCTAAAGAGAAGAACAATTAATGATAGTAATAAAGGATTACTTTTTAACTCTTCGTCAACAGTTTCTATTTCCGCGTTTAATGCTTTTATTTCATCATCACGTCTTTTAGTGTCTTCGATTTCCCTGTAAAATTGATGATACCACATTTTTATATATTTTTCTATTTTATCTCTCTCAAAATCCAAGATATTTATTTCTGTAAAATCACTACTGAATTTTACTTCTTCATAACCAGCTAATCTTGAAGTAACAACAGTGTAAATATGTTCCGATATACTTGTAAAATTTTCAATATCATTTCTTACATCATTCTTGTTCATTGGATCAAATATTTCATCAAGTCCATCAAAAAAAAATATTGTTGGATGTTTTTCTATGATTCTTGTTATTTGCCTTTCATCAACATCCTTTACGTATTTACATTTAAGCTCAGAAACAATATACTGAATTATATTGTAGTCATTTTTGAGCTTCTTTGCTAAGTACTTCCTTAACTCAATTCTGAAAGGAATTCTTTTGTATATCTCAGTATTGTTGATAATATTCTTCTTGTTATTAAGAATATTACATATCAATGATTTTACTAATGTAGATTTTCCCGTCCCTGGTCCTCCCAGAATAACAACTCTATTTCTGTCATCATTTAGTAAATCGGAGTAATCTACATCAGATTCGTCATCTTCAACGAGAAAATCATCCATATCTTGCACATTGATGGCTTTAGTTCGTCTTATTCTGAATTTCGGTGTTACATATATATCCTCTAAACTCATCTCATTATTTTGCTTCATTCCATCAGGCATATGTAACCCTATAAAATTGACTCTACTCAGTTCTCTTAACTCACAATCCTTATATTGTCTCACGAATTCTTTAAAAGTAAACTCACTACTAAATACCTCACTAAACTCATCATAGAGATTAGTTATGGTTTTATCTATTGATTTAACATGATTAACTATATCATCCTTATCAGCCATCAATCTTCTTATCCTTTTGCTTATACTTTGCTCAATTTCCTGTATAGTTCCATTAATTATTGAATCCAATATTCCAAAATTTAAAACTCGTTCATCAATTCTCGTTTTCGAAGATCGAAAAGATATTTCAGTTAATAATTTTGCAAAAATTATACTGGTTTTATCTCCATGCTTTGGAAACTTACGAATTTTTTTTTCTATTTCTTCGTTAATCTTTCTAATAGCCTCGTTAGGTTCAATATCTAGAAATTTCCATCGTATTCTTTGGATGAAGTCATCAAATCTATCTGACCTGATGTTTTCAAGAATGTTCAACACCATATTGTACCACGATGAATTTGCTTCCTTCTTACTTTTTCTTAATAAAGAATGAATGTATTTAATTAGTATTTCTTTTGTTGGCACAGAGAATTTTTTAATTACATCCATTTTGCTATACTGTATGCTCTCCCATTCACGCAAAAATTTACCAGCTCTTTTTTTGAGTCCAGCAGTTGTTGTAAATAAGAAAGTACCATCATACTCTCCATTGTACTTCAGATAAAGCATGAAGAAATTGAGAAGTGTTTTCTTAATTTCAGGGCTATTCTGACTGAATCCTTCCCTAAAGCATTTAACCTGAGTAAACTTTACAGTACTGCTTTTATGGTTTCTTTCAAATATATCATCCTCTGTTTCACAATAAATGTCAATATCTCTACTTTGGTTCAGGAAGATATTTATCCAATCATTCAAAGTAATTAAATACTGATACAAAAAACCCCTATTTGTAGATACTGCATCTGTATCAACCTTCATTAGTACAATACTTGATCCCATCATAGTTACACCTTTACAAGACTTTATTATATTATATGTAAATTTCTCTATACACTTGTCAAGTAGAAAAAATTGAGAACATGTTCTTTTATTTATGAAAGAATTATAAGCTTATATAATTCATAATTTAACATTTAAATTTTTATTTACATATATCAAGTAGATTATTGTGACCGACAATTTGGAAAGTCAGACACAAAATTTTGATCTATCCACAAACTGCGAGATTATCCTCTATACAACCCGTAACACTATTGTAATTATGATCAAAAGTACGTCTTCAGGAATTACCACTAACCTCCATTTCAAACTTTTGTTTTTCAAAAACTTGACAGCAAACATTTTGACATATATTCTTATAAAAAAAAATTGACTTTAAACTTACATCATTAAACCCGACTCTAATAGAGAGGTGAAACTATGAAAAATAATTTTAATATTTCGGAATTATTTGATGCTGATTATATCGTTGATCTCGGTAAATGCACCAAAAAAGAAGCTCTTGATACAATGCTGGAGCTTATCTGTAAGAATGAACTGATTACCGACTGTAAGAAGTTCAAAAAAAGTATTCATGACAGAGAAAAACTTATGAGTACCGGTATCGGTTATGGTATTGCCATCCCACATGCACGTCATTCATCAGTAAAAGATTTTGTAATTGCCGTTGGTCGATCCAGAGAAGGTATAGAATACGAATCAATTGACGACAATCCTGTTCATCTGATATTCATGATAGGAGCATCTGATAAACAGGACAAAGATTATATTAAACTCCTTTCAAAGCTTGTTCTCCGTTTGAAAAATAAGGATATTTACGATAACCTTCTGAAAGCTGATACAGCACAGGAAGTATACGAAATATTCCAAAGCAGGGATTAGCCTATGATGTCCGAACACATGCTGCTGCTCTTTCTCGGCGGTTCGGTTATCCTTTCTCTGATAATCGCCCGGGGAGCATCATCTTTGAAAACGCCCCTGATTGTGGGATATATTGTTGCAGGTGCTATTGTAGGTCCTGCTGTATTCAATATAATCACCAAGGAACAGGTTGACTCGCTGAATATAATCAACCTGATTGTGCTGTCATTAATCGGTTTTGGTATTGGCGGTGAGCTTCAGATATCTGAGATTAAAAAACTCGGTAAACAAATCATAATGATTGTTCTACTGGAAGCTCTCGGAGCCTTTATACTTGTCTCTGTTGCCAGTTCTATTCTGCTGAAGAACGTTCCGCTGGGAATTATCTTCGGAGCATTGGCATCAGCCACAGCACCTGCCGGAACTGTAGAAGTTATCAAACAATACAAAGCTAAAGGTTCATTGACAACAACTCTGTACGCTGTTATGGCTTTTGATGATATCCTTGCTCTGATCCTGTACTCAATTTCTTTCCCGGTCGCAATGATATTCATGGATTCAGCCAGCTCAGTTGATGTAAGCATTGGAACCGCTCTGCTGCATGCCGGAAAAGATCTCGGATTAGCTATCCTTATAGGCGGTGTTGTTGGTTACATTCTTACATTTGTATTCCGATATGTCAGAAGCAAGCTTAATATCCTGCAGATTTCTCTGGCAGTAATCCTTATAAACTGCGGTCTTTCAGAACTGCTGGACATCTCCCCTATCATGCTCAACATGGTCATGGGTATTGTTCTGGTAAACAGAGAAAAACTGATAGCCTCCAAGGTCTTTACAACACTCGGTGAATGGTCACCACCTATGTATATCTGGTTCTTTGTCCTTATAGGTGCCCACCTTAACCTTAAACTCATACATGACTACTGGCTGTTTATTGTTGTATATATTGTTGCCAGATCATTCGGAAAATGGGGCGGCACATTTCTTGGAGCCACTATCACCAAAGCCGAAAAAAAAATCCGGAATTATCTGGGTCTGGCACTGTTCTCTCAAGCCGGTGTGGCAGTAGGTCTGGCACTGGCGGCGGCAAAAGTTCTCCATGCAAAGGGAGACCACGAGCTTGCAGAATATCTTCTCAGTTCTATCACAGCAACGACATTTATCGTAATGTTAATTGGTCCTATTTTTGCAAAAATCGCTTTACTTAAATCCGGTGAAGCTAAACATATTGAAACGAAAAGGAAATAATTATGTACATGATATTACAATTATTTGAAGAAAGATATCAGGACGACATTTCAATGGCTCTTACAGAATCAGGGATTGAAAATTCAATCATCCTTTCAGGAGAATCTCTGGTGCATAAAATGGCTTTCAATATGCCTTTATTTGCCGGATTCAGGAACTCTATAGACTCTGACACTGCATACTCGACAATATTTATGGCGGTCGTGGAAAAAGAACAGGTTGACTTTTTATTGAAGGAATTGAAACTTTCGGGAATTAATTTCATTGAAGATAACCTTGGCAGTATCGTATTATTGCCAATCGAAAAAATATATCATTAAAAACTTAATAAATTCGGAGGAATTATGAAAATAGTCGAATGCGTTCCTAATTTCAGTGAAGGAAGAGATCAGAACGTATTGTGCCAGATCGCTGAAGCAATCAAGGCTGTTGAAAACGTGCATTTACTGGATGTAGATCCGGGAGAAGCAACAAACAGAACAGTATTCACAATGGTTGGAGATCCTGATTGTGTTGTAGAAGCAGCATTTCAGGCTATCAAAAAAGCATCTGAGCTCATAGACATGAGTACTCACAAAGGCGCACACCCAAGAATGGGAGCAACAGACGTATGTCCTTTCATCCCAGTGGCAAACATGACAATGGATGAATGTGTTGAACTCGCTAAGAAACTCGGAGAAAGAGTCGGAAACGAACTGAACATCCCTGTTTATCTTTATGAATATGCCGCTTCAAAACCTGAATGGAAGAACCTTGCCAACGTCAGAAAAGGTGAATACGAAGCACTTCCTGAAAAAATGACCCAACCTGAGTGGAAACCTGACTTTGGTCCTCAGAAATTTAACGCAAGAGCAGGAGCAACTGCAATCAGTGCTCGTGAATTCCTCATTGCTTACAATATCAATCTTAATACACGCGATAAGAAAAAAGCTCATGACCTTGCTCTTACAATCAGAGAAAAAGGCAGATTCAAACGTGATGCCAAGAAAAAAATAGTTAAAGACGAAAACGGAAACAAAGTTATGGTTCCGGGACTTTTTAAAAACTGTAAAGCTGTCGGCTGGTACATTGATGAATACAACAGAGCTCAGATCAGTATTAACCTTACTAACTATAAAGTAACACCTCCACATGCAGTTTTGGAAAAAGTCAGAGAACTTGCATTCGAGAAAAATATTCAGATTACAGGTAGTGAACTTGTGGGACTGATCCCTAAGGAAGCTATCATCGAATCCGGTAAATTTTACCTTAAAAGAATGGGTGAATGTGCCGGTATTCCTGAAAAAATGATTATTGAAACAGCAATCCAGTCAATGGGACTTGATGATCTCGGAGAATTCGATATCAACAAGAAAATCATTGAGTACTCTATTCAGGATACGAATAATCTCGTGAACATGAAAATCAACGAATTTATGGATGAGCTTTCATCTGATTCACCTGCACCAGGTGGTGGAAGTGTTGCCGGAGTATGTGCTGCCATGTCAGGAGCACTTTCTTCAATGGTGGCAAACCTTACTGCTAACAAAAAAGGTTATGAAAAGAACTGGGATAAGGCAATGGTTATCGCAGAAGAAGGTCAGGACATCAAACTGAGAGCGCTTCAGGTAATTGATAAAGATACTGACGCTTTCAATAAAATGATGGCTGCTGCTAAGCTTCCTAAGAAAACCGATGCAGAAAAAACCACAAGAGAAACAGCTATGGAAGAAGCAACTAAAAATGCTATCCTTATTCCTCTGGAAACAATGGAACTTTCACTTGAAGCTGTTGAGCTTTCCGAAAGAATTGCGAAAATCGGTAACAAGAATGCTCTTTCTGATGCTGGTGTTGCAGCTATTACAGCCAATGCAGCAGTAAAAAGCGGATACCTCAACGTGCTTATCAATCTTGCAGGTATTACTGACAAAGCTTTCATCGAAGATATCAGTAAAAAAGCAAAAGATATTGCAGAAAAAACAGACAAACTTGCTCTTGCTGTAGAAGCAGAAGTAATGGCAAAATTATAATACAGATCATACAGATATATCTATTGGAAACCTGTCGGAAACGGCAGGTTTTTTTTGTGTATAGCCCCCTTTAAAACTGTCAAATTGAGACAAAAAAAGGCTGCTTAAACAAGCAGCCTTTTCAGTTATATATTGTGGTTTAATATTGAAGTATATCATCCATTATTTTTTCCATTGCATCTTTCATCTGAACCTGATCCATGAAAGTTGGCGGGAAACATATAAGGTAGTTTGTTCTAACCCTGGGATTTACAGCAGTAGGTGCTTTTTTGTAACGAGCAATTGAAGCTCCATTAGTCATTTCTTTGTAATACCTTCTATCTAAGCCATGATCAGAATTTTCATACCCTGGTGATTCAACCAGATTGTTTTTCATCATAACTTCATAACCATAAACATTTGTACTTAAGCTCCCGACTAAGTAGTGAATATTAGAACTATCAGGATATTCTACATAAACATATATTGAATCGTTTAGAGCACCACAACCACCAAGAACTTGTTGATGATTAGAAATGTTATTCCATACAACATAACCATACTCTCCGTCAGTTTCTCCAAGCTTAAGATCAATATCATTAAATGGACTTCCGGCAACTGATGTAGCACCTTCAAAGTATGCCATTGTTGATGCTAAGTAATTTCCACCATGCTCAGCGAATGCATTACGTCCACCTAAAACTATAGGAATCATTCCAAATTCGTTACCGTAGAAAGGATAGAAATTAAGGCTTGCTTTTGAATAGTTTTCAGCATGTCCGTTTCCAGAAACAATAATGAAGTTTCCACCGATGATTGAAAAAATTCTGAGAGCCTCATATTCTGTATCCATCAGTGTAGAACCGGTGAGACTTTCATTTGTTATAAGCAGAACCTTATTGTTAGCAAAATCAGTTGGAGATAGAATTCCCGGATTAGCTGCTGTTGGAACAGAACCATATTCCTCTATATCAAGAAAACGAAGTGAATCGGAACCTAAGTAATTTGATAAAAGATTGGAATATCTTTCATAGAACCGGTCTTTAGGTAATACAGTTGTAAACTGAGTTTTGTCAGATAAAAGCAATACATTGTTTCTATCTTCATAAGGTAACAGTTCTATAGTTTTAAATCTGTACTCAACAGGTGTCTCATCTACTTTGAACTGATTATCAACCGCTCTTACGTATAATGTATTAAATGAATCATCATCCTCTGTATCCGGCTGCATGTTAGTAAGTGTAAATTTCTGACTGCTTGAATGCGCTTTGGGAATTCTGATCCACTGAGTTCCGTTCGTATCTGAGATAACGTTCGTACGCAATTCAGGAATCATATCAAGTTTTTCACCATCTTTTGTTTCCATTCTGATGTCAAAGTAAAGAATCTCAGAATAGTAGGAAGAACTGTTATCTGCGGCAGAAGCATCTACAACTTTATTCTCTTTATCTTTTGTCGGATCATTATCTTCATATTCACCACGGAATCCCCATGAGAAATACAATTTAAGGTTATTACTCCAAATAACTGAGTTTATGTTATTTCTGTCTCTGAACAATGGCATTGAGTATAATGTACCATCATTACCTTCAGTTTGTGGAACAACAAGATTTTCAGGTTCGACCATTGTATAATGATAGTCGCCAAGCGCTCTTGTGGATTGATCGTACATAATTGTCTCAGGAGTGTAGTTGTTATGCACTCTGAAAGATACTTTCTTGCTTTCAGATTCAATACCTGCAAGGTCAAATGCAACAACTTCAATACATGTAGAACTCACCTGATCTGTCTGAGCTTCATCTGAAAAGTCAGAAGTCAATACAGGACGGTCTTCTTCTTCAATACCTGAAATATTTACTTCATTAATGTTTGCATAATATTGAGTAGTGTACCATGTTTTATAATCAGCAGAAGATGTATCCACGGGTTCTTCTGTGTCTTTATCAATTTTAAAAATTCTGTATCTGAAGAAATAAGGAGTAGCTGGAATAAAGGGATCTTCATCATTAATTGAGAATTTAAATCTTAATCCGGTACCTGTATCTCTATCCTGAACATTACCCTTACTTGTAGTAACGAGAACTTCAGGAATTTCAGAATATGCAAGAAAAGCCCTTCTTTCAATATCTGATTCAAGACCTCTGTTATCCTTACATTTCAATTCAAAAATATTAGGAGTATTACTGCTGTCAGCATCACTGTTTGCAGCGAGGAAGTTAACAGTTGCAGAAAGTTCATTTGTCCAGATTGTAGCAACAGTATGATTAATTACTCCATCTGCAGAAATAAGAGGGAAAGACTGATCTGCTCCCGGTTTGTAATGATAAACCCATCCATCTTCAGAAATGGCTTCATGACCGGCAAGTTGAAGTGGATTGTTAAATTTGTCTTTAATTCTGAAAGCATATCCTGTTACATCGCCATCGACATCGTATGCGCTCCAGAAAATCTTCTGTTGGAACAAGCTTCTCTGAAGATCGTTTTTACCAACAAGAGTATCAATTATGGAAGGATCATCAATGTAAGAATCATCAATCATCTTTCCTTCATAGGAAGTTATTTCAACGACAGGCTTCTGGTTAGGCAGAAGACTTCCTGTCTTTTTACAAGACATAATTGATAATGTTAACAGAGTAACAATTATCGTTAAAAGAATGACACTTTTTCTTAGGTCAAACATATATTCCTCCACAATAATAACTGATACAATGAAGTCTTTCACAAGACATATTGTCAATAAAAAATATGACAGGGTTCATATATTCAGCTAATATTTACGTTTATTTATTTTTACAAGCCTTTAATACGTGTTTGAGCAATACTGCTGTTGTTACTGTTCCAACTCCTCCCGGAACTGGTGTTATTGCCGAAGCAGCCTTCGAACAATCTGCATAATCAACGTCTCCGACATATTCGGATTTTCCGTCTTTGATAATCTCATTGATTCCGACATCGATTATTACCGCATCTTTTTTTATCATTTCTTCTTTAACAAATTCAGCCTTGCCTATCGCTGCAATAATAATATCTGCAGATTTTATTTCGGAAGCAATGTCTGCTGTTCTGCTATGGCAGATAGTAACAGTCGCATTTTCCTGCTTAGATAACAATAATATAGCAACCGGCTTTCCAATAACGTTGCTTCTACCGATAACAACCGCTTTTTTACCTTCAGTCGCTATTTCAAAATGTCTTAAAATCTCAATTGATGCCTCAGCAGTACAGGGTAGAAAACAATCCTGTCCTGTTACCATTAAACCGGCATTCAAAGGATTTATCCCATCTACATCCTTTGCAGGATTTATCAGCGAAGATACATAAGAATCATCCCAGCCTAGGGGCAGTGGTTTCTGAATCATTATTGCATCAACAACTGAATCTTCATTACATTTTTTCAGGTAATTACAGAATTCTTCCTGTGGAGTGTCAACAGAAAATTTTCTAATGTCAACTTTGATGCCTACTTTGTCACCTTTCTTCCTGACACTATCAGCATAATAGTGAGACGCAGGGTCTTCACCGGCAATGAGAATTGTCAAATATGGTGTAAGATTCTCAGCAGCAATCTGTTCTTTAATATCTTTAATTATCTTTCTGGAAACCTTAATTCCCTTGAGTTCTAACATTTAACTAACCTTTCTGTATATTCTTGATATTGACACTGCCTTAAAATTGTCAATATCAATATCAAGAATCACAGCATTTACTGTCAGATCATTATCGGCAACCTGATGTCTTTTGGGCATACCGGTTAACATTTTTTCCAGAATAATCTCCTTTTTCACGCCTATCACAGAATCATGAGGTCCAGTCATTCCAGCATCAGTAATAAAAGCTGTACCACCAGGTAAAATTATTTCATCGGCAGTCTGTACATGAGTGTGTGTACCGATAACAGCACTTACTCTTCCATCAAAATGCAATGCAAATGCTTTCTTCTCTGCAGTAGATTCAGCATGAAAATCAACGAAATACAAAGCATCACCCTTTTCCTCAATAAATTTGTCGAGTACATGAAATGGTGAATCACAGCTGCTCATGAAGGCCTGACCGGTCATAGTGACAATATACATTGTTTTGTCTTCACTGATTTTGTGTTCTATGTATGAGAATCCAAGAGCTTCTTCCGGAAAGTTCATAGGTTTGCATATTCTCTGTTCTATCTGAAGAAAATAATAAGACTCTTTTCTATCCCATAAATGATTACCAGAGGTGAAGTAATCTACACCTCCGGTAATTAAAGCGTTTATTGTTTTTTCGGTAACACCTCTGCCTGATGCAAGATTCTCGCAATTAGCAATTACAAGATCAGGCTTGAACTCCTGTTTGAGCTCATCAATATTATTTAGAACTGCCTGTCTGCCGGGTCGTCCAAAAACATCACCAAAAAAGAGTACTTTCATTTATTTAGCTAGTGCAGATTGTCTTGTTTCCCGAATAACAACAACTTTTATCTGTCCGGGATACTGCATTTCTTTTTCAATTTTTTCAGCTATATCATTTGCAATAAATACAGAATTTGAATCATCAACAGATACAGGATCAACAATGATTCTCAGTTCTCTACCAGCTTGAATTGCGTAAGATTTGTTAACGCCTTCAACGGTTTGCGCAATCTCTTCAAGTTTTCCGAGACGCTGCATGTAAGTTTCCAGCATTTCTCTTCTTGCTCCAGGACGAGCACCGGAAACAGCATCACTTGCCTGAACGATTGCAGCATAGACTGATGCTGGCTCTACTTCCTCATGGTGAGCTTCAATAGCATTTACGATAATTTTACTTTCACCGTTTTTACGTGCTATATTTGCTCCAAGAGAAGCATGAGAACCATCGAATTCATGGTCAATTGCTTTACCGATGTCATGCAGGAATCCTGCTCTTCTTGCAAGTTTCTGGTCAAGCCCGAGTTCAGCTGCAATGATTCCTGCAACCCAGGCAGCTTCAATACTGTGCTGAAGTACATTCTGTCCATAACTGGTTCTGAACTGCAGTCTACCTAGAAGTTTGACAATATTAGGAGAAATGTTATGAACATTTACTTCCATACAAGCCTGTTCACCGGTCTGCATGATGTTTTCATCCATTTCCTGCCTTGTCTTTTCAATAACTTCTTCAATGCGTCCCGGGTGAATTCTTCCGTCCAGAATAAGTTTTTCCAGAGCTATTCTGGCAATCTCTCTTCTCACTGAATCGAAACAGGATAATACAACTGCTTCAGGAGTATCGTCAATAATCAAGTCTACACCGGATGCTTTCTCGAATGATCTGATATTTCTACCTTCTCTACCAATGATTCTACCTTTCATCTCATCTGATGGTAACGAAACAACTGATACTGTTGATTCCGAAACATAATCTACGGAAACGCGTTGTACTGCAGTCGCCAGAATCGATGATGCTTCTTTTTTAGCACCAGCTTTTGCTTCTTCAATAATTGTTTTACATGCATTTGCCGCCTGCTGCTTAGCTTTTTCCTTCATGGAGTTCATAAGGGATTCAACAGCTTCTTCTCGAGTCATGTTTGCTATTTTTGCGAGTTCTTCTTCCTGTTTGGCAATTAGTACATCAATTTGTTGTTTTTCTTTATTGAGTTTTTTCTCTTTTTCTTGAGTTTTCGTTTCGAGGTTTAAAAGGTTTTGTTCTTTACGATCTAATATGTCAAGACGTTTATCAAGATTTGATAAACGATCATTATACTTTTGCTCCAATGATCTGAGCTCACGCTGGCGATCATTGATTACATCTTCTTGCTTCTTCTTTACCTTATACCATTCCTCTTTTGCTTCTAAAACAGTAGTTTTCTTCAGAACTTTTGCTTCCTGATGCGCCTCTTCAATAATTTTCTGAGATGTTTCTCGGGATTCAAAAAGTAATTTGTCAACTTTTGATTTTCGTGCAAAATAGAATGCTAAAGGTGCTGCCAGACCTACTACCAGTCCGATCAAAATAAATAGTATGTTCATAATTTATTTATACCTCATGAATCTATTATTGCCCCGCGGTACCGTGTAACATTTATATTTCTGAACCTCTTTCAAGGTGGGTGTATCCCTTAGTGTACTTTGCAAATCCGGATCGCATCCGGCTTGTGCGCCGCAAATTGTTCAACTCCCTATTGTATGTCAGGTTCTAATACAAATAGGGTATCACGCATACCGCAGGAAAATTTATAACTGCAGTGCAGAGTTTAGGACTTCATTCAATTTTCTTATCTCTTCGATAAGCATTTTATTCTGATCAACCATATTGAAGTATTTCTCAGTTACAATTATTGCACCGAGAGATAGAAGCTTATTCTGATCAACAAACTCCATCTTTGACTGGAGAGAATCGAGATGCTGGTTCAAAAAATCAGCATAGGCTTTAATTTTGTCAGGATCGTCTCCCTTAAGCCTGAATTTTCTCCCAAATATCTCAACTTCGGTTGATTTCATTGATGTCTACCTATAGATCGTTTATCTGTGATAAGATATCATCAATTTTTGATGCAGCATTCTGAGTTTTTGCTTCAAGAGAACTTACTCTTTCCTGAAGGGCTGTTTTTTCAGATGTCAGCTGCTGAATTTCAAGATTCTTGCTTGAAACTTCACTGTTCAAATTCTGGATTTGTTCCTGTTGCTGCTGTGATGTATGTGTCAAATTTGCTACAGCTTCATCAAGATCATTTTTTTCCATTCTAAGATTATCGTAATCGTCTTTCAGTTTTTTATATTTATCTATTAAAATCTGAACTTTTTCATTAAGTGATAATACAACTTGGCTTTCCATAGTTTACCTCATTATTATTTCAAATTTATTTCTGAGAACACTCAGTATTTTATCGAAAAGTTTAGAAACATAGCCATCAGTCAAGGTTTTTGTCTCGGAAAGGAATATTATTTTGAAACTGAGTGAACGGAAACCGTCTTCTATCCCTTTTCCCTGATAGTCATCAAAAACACTTACAGACTTGATTAATTTAGGATTTACCTTCTTTACGGCATCGATAATTTCTTTTACTGTAACCGATTTGGCTACTACAAAAGATATATCCCTGCTTATTGAAGGGAAGTGCGGAATAGCAGTAAACTCCGCTTTATTCTGTTCTCTGATTGAAAGCAGGATTTCTACATCAAGATTCATGCAGTATACCGGTTCATCTATATCAAAACTTTCTGCAATCTTTGTATCCAGCTTACCCAGATAACCTATTTTTTGCTTTTTATAGTACACATCTGCCGCCTGTCCTTTTTGCAGGAATGGCTCAACAGATACTGCATAAGAGAATTCCGCTTCTGCGGTTTTTCTTAAAATATCTTCTACAACACCCTTCATATCAAAAAAATCTACAGGTTGAGTCTCTGACTTCCAGTACATTTCACTGCTTTCGCCCAGCATTACTCCACACATTTCCAGTATTTCATGTGCAGGTGTATTGTCGTTTGATCTGCTGAAGACTTTTGTCATCTCGAAAAGTCTTACGTTTTTATTACCATTATTAATATTAGTAACAGCGTTTTTAAGAAGATTGGGGAGAATCATGGATTGCATAATCGAATATTGAGCACCCAGAGGATTCTTTATCGTAACATTGTTTCTTCTGATATCATCTTCTGCAATTTTAAGCTGATTCAGATAATCAGGAGATGAGTATGGCCAGTTTATAGCTTCAAAGAAACCGCACTGTACCATCTGATCCTGTAACTCTCGTTTCAGGTAAAATTTTGTATGGTTCATCACCGGATTGTAATCTTTTTTCACCGGTACATTATTATAACCATGAAGTCGTATTATTTCTTCAATATAATCAATTTCTCGTGCCAGATCTTTTCTGAAGTGTGGAGATTCAACAATGAGATCATCACCATTTTCTTCTGTTATTTTACAACCAAGTGCCTTGATGTAGTTTTTAATGTCCTCATCAGGGATTTTGAGACCAAGAACATGTTCGATTCTGCTGTATCTCAGTTTAATGTTAACTGTTTCTTGCGGATTAGGATAACTGTCTACAAATCCTGCGTACAATGTTCCGCCTGCTACCTGAAGAATCAGTTCAGCAGCTCTTTTTCCTGCAAGTTCCGCATTAATATCAGACATATCTCTTTCGAATCGGTAAGATGAATCTGTAGATATCTTGTATCTGTTTCCTGTTCTTCTGACTGTATTATAAGAAAAGTTCGCAGATTCAATAACAATGTTTACTGTTTCTTCAGTAATCTGAGAACCGGCTCCACCTATGACACCCGCAATAGCTGATGGCTTTACAGCATCAGCAATAACCAGGTCATCTTCTGTCAGAGTATATTCATTATTATCAAGAGCTGTAATTTTTTCCCCATCGGCTGCAGTTCTCACAACAATAGTATGCTGATCAAGCTTATCATAATCAAAAGCATGAAGCGGATGCCCAAGTTCCATCATGACGAAGTTTGTTACATCAACTACATTGTTGACAGGTCTTAATCCTACTGCCTCAAGTCTTTCCTTGAGCCACGTCGGGGATTCCTGAATCTTAACACCTTCGATATATCTGGCAGTATAACGGGTGCATTTTTCAGGAGCATTATTCACAACCTTAACCTTTTCTGATGCAGGTATGGAAGATTCAGTCAGCACAGGAACAGGTTCCTTGAGTGGGAGCCCGGTTAAGGCTGAAAGATCTCTGGCAACACAAAGCATACCGAGAAGGTCAGGACGATTAGGGGTTATTTCTACATCATAGACTGTATCTGAGATGTTATACACATCTGCAATTGATTGCCCGAGCGGTGTATCTTCGGGGAGCATGATAATACCGTCGTGGTCATCTGATAAACCCAGTTCTTTCTCAGAACAGAGCATTCCAAATGACTGCACTCCTCGAATTTTAGCTTTTTTAAGTTTTATATCACCAAGCTGAGTTCCGACTTTTGCCAGTGCCGCTACTTTATTCTCGGTGCAGTTAGGAGCACCACATACAACCTGATACTCGTTTACACCGTCAAATACCTTACAGACAGATAGTTTATCTGCATCAGGATGTGAGTCTTTTTTCAGTATCTTCGCCAGAACAATATTCTGAAGATCTTCACCTTTTTTTTCTACTGCTTCAACTTCAATACCGGCAAAAGTCATTCTATCAACTAATTCTTCCGGACTAATCTGTATATCTATATATTCTTTAAGCCAGTTATAACTAATTTTCATTTTTAGAATCCTTTATCTGAATTGTCTTAACATTCTGATGTCATTTTCGAATAACAGTCTCATATCCGGTATTTTATTCAATAGCATAGCTATTCTGTCTACTCCGAGTCCAAAAGCATAGCCGGTATATTTTTCACTGTCAATTCCAACAGCTTCGAGAACGTTAGGGTCAACCATTCCGGTTCCGCCAAGTTCCAGCCAACCACTGTTTTTACAGACATTACAACCCTTTCCACCGCATTTTACACATTGCATATCAATTTCTGCACTTGGTTCTGTAAATGGAAAGAAATGAGGTCTGATTCGGGATTCTATATTATTTCCAAATAGTTTTTTAACAAAAATGTTCAGGAAATCACGCAGATCAATAAATGATATACCTTCATCTATTACCAGTGCTTCAATCTGGTGAAAGGCAGGGGAATGAGAAGCATCGTTATCGTTTCTATAGCATCTTCCGGGGGAGATGATGTAGATAGGAGGTGCGAATTTTTCCATCACTCTGATCTGAACAGTAGATGTCTGAGTTCTGAGCAGTGTATTATCTGTGATATAGAATGTATCGGATAATTCACGGGCAGGGTGATCCTGCGGAGTATTCAGAGCATCAAAATTATGATATTCATCTTCAACATCAAAACCTTCTGCAACTTCAAAACCCATTTCAATAAGTACATTCTCAACAATTCTGAAGGCTTGTGTTATAGGATGCAATGCTCCGATCATCTGTCTTCTGCCGGGCATGGTAATATCAATACTGTCTTTTACGAGTGATGATTCGTATTCGTTTTCCTTAATGAATTTTTCACGATTCTTAAGAATTTCCTCTACTGCTTTTTTGGCTTCATTAACCATTTTTCCAAAAGCAGGTCTTTCTGATTTATCCAACTTACCCATTTCACTCATGAGAGATGAAATCGCACTCTTTTTTCCAAGATGTCTTGATTTCACCTGCATGAGATCATGGATATTATCTGCGGAATTGATTTCAGTTTCAGCTGCTTTTATCATTTCCTGTATTTTTGTATTCACGGTATCCCCTGTAATATTATTTTAAGAATTAAATTAGAGACTTTTGCAAGTCTTAATTAGATAATTGTTCTTTAGCAATATCACAGAATTTTGCAAATGCTTCAGGTTCATGTGCTGCAAGGTGAGCCAGAACTTTTCTGTCCACATCAACTTCAGCTTTATGTAAACCATTCATTAATTTGCTGTATGATAAACCGTTAAGTCTTGCGCCGGCGTTAATTCTGATAATCCATAACTTCCTGAATTCTCTCTTTTTCGCTTTTCTATCGCGATACGCATAGAGCCAGCCTTTTTCTACGGCTTGACGAGCTGTTTCATATAATTTACTTCTTCCACCAACGTAACCTTTGGCAGCCTTGAGGTATTTTTTCTTTCTTTGCTTATGGGCAACATTATTTACCGAACGTGGCATAGTATTCTCCTTTTCTTAATCAATTCTGTTTCAGTATTATAATCCGAGCATTTTGCGTACGCGTGGCATATCCGCAGTTGCTACCAAATCTGCTTTTTGCAGGAATTTCTTTCTCTTTCTGGTTTTCTTGGTGAGAATGTGCCCATGGTTAGCATGGTTTCTTTTCAGTTTTCCAGTTCCGGTCAGCTTGAATCTTTTAGCTGCTCCTCTTCTAGTCTTCATTTTAGGCATTCGTACCTCCTTCCGGTTCAATATTCGAATGTTATCTTTATTTTTATATTAATTTTCTATATGTTCTTCAGCCCAGGCTTCAATAACTTTGTCGATATTATTTTTTGGGGACAGAATCATGGAAATTGTTCTTGCTTCGTTAGAAATATCCTTATCTACATCAGCAATTTCCTTTAGATCTTCTTTCAGCTTATTTAGTACATTATAACCTAGTTCTTTGTGAGCAAGCTGTCTTCCTCGGAAGCGTACGGTAAGTTTTACCTTATCGTGATGTTTGAGGAATTTGTAAGTGTTCTTCAGCTTAAACTGATAGTCATGCTCTTCAGTATTTGGTCCGAATTTAATTTCTTTAAGCTGCATAGTATGCTGCTTTTTCTTGGCATCACGAGCCTTTCTTTCTTTTTGATAATGATATTTTCCAAAATCCAGTATCTTACATACCGGTGGCTTTGCATTCGGTGACACTTCAACAAGGTCGAGTTTCGCAATTGAAGCTCTTTTCAATGCTTCTTTGATATCTACAACACCAACCTGAGCGTTGTTTTCATCAATAAGTCTTACTTCCTGAACATTGATCTGTTCGTTAATTCTTTCTTTTGGGATAACAGCTTTAGTTTTTGCTTTTCCCCTTCTTATTCGTATTATGGGAACCTCCTTATGGTTTCATATAATAACAAAAAAGCGGGTACATGACCCGCTTAATAAGTAAATATAATATACGACTTTATTATTTATACTTTCAGACCTTACAAGTATCTCTCGGAACCGTAAGGTAGAAGCGGATGCTTCTTTTTATTATGTATTCTCTCTTAGAAAATACTATTTCTTTATTAATACCTAATTTATTTATGTAAATTATGTGTCAAGGAAAAGTTGTAAAGATCACAACTTAAGTGAATTGCAATGCTTGGTATATTTATGAACTTTCGACGTTACTTAATAGAATCCGGATTAATGATATGATTAGTCCAGTGATATACTATTAATCAGTGTTCTCATACTGTTGCTTATGTCTTGTTTCGCCTAATCCAACCCTACAGACTCCGTAGCTATCTTCTCCACAAAATATCTGTCATGAGAAACGAAGATAATAGATCCTGAATAGTTCAATAAAGCATCTTCCAGAGCTTCTCTGGCAACTATTTCCAGATGGTTGTCCGGTTCATCAAGTATCAGAACATTCGAGTCGGAAAGAATGAGTTTAGTCAGAGCTACTTTACTTTTTTCACCTATACTTAATTCAGAAATCTTATAGTAAACCTTGTCTTTTCTCAGATTAAGACAACCCAGAATTGTCCTGGCTCGGGATTGAAGCTCAGAGAATGTCTGATCAGATTCAATTCCATCAAGAACTTCCTCAATTATAGTCCTTTTGTCATCAAGATGGTCAAATTCCTGACTGTAATATCCGATTTTAACCTGTGGATTCCACTGAAACTCACCGGAGGTCTGTTCTAAGCTTCCAATGAGTATTTTCAGTAATGTTGATTTCCCACTTCCATTAAGACCTTCAATAGAAACACGACTATGATTCTTAATACTGAAACTCAGATTATCCAATACGACTTCATTTGAAAAGCTCTTACACAAGTTTTCGACTTTCAGTATTTCTCGACAGTTCAATGAACTATTTGAGAAAATGATTCTTCTCTTCTTCTCAATCCACGGTTTTTCAGCTTCTGCTTTTTCAATTTCTTTTATTACACGTGACTCAATCGCCTTTGCTCGAGTCATTGCTGACTTAGACTGATTTCCAACAGACTCATATATTGGAGCATTCCCTTCCGTTCCAGTTTGCCCCTGATGCTGAAAAGACCAACTTCTTCTCTTAACCAGAGCTTTTTTCAGCTTGTTTATCTTTTTCTTCTGACTCTCGAAATTGTGCATCTTACTTTGGAAGTCCTGCTCCTTTGATTCCCTGTAAAATGAATAATTACCTGAGTATCGATGTATTTCTTCTGATTCAATTTCCCAGATTTCATTTACACAATTATCTAAAAACTTTCTATCATGGCTAATAATCAGGAAAGGTATTTTCAGATTCTGCAGATACACTTCAAGCCACTGCAATGTGTTGATATCCAGATGATTTGTCGGCTCATCAAGAAGAATCAGGTTTGGGTTATTTAATAAAATACGAATCAAAGCAATCTTAGTCTTTTCTCCTCCACTCAGGCTGCCGATATTTCGGTTTAATATGGATTCCGATAAATCAAATTGACTGATATGTTTCTCGATATGGATTTCGAAATCATAACCATTCAAATCATCGTACTTTCCTATAAGTTCTATCAATTCACTCTGGTTTAATTTCGACTGATCTTTTAATTTATACCTTACATAGTTCAGTTCAGTGTTTATTGACCAGAAGTAATCACTGACAATCTGCTCCTCATCATATCTAATTTCCTGCGCCAGGTAACCAACTTCAAGATCATCATTTTTATGCACGGAACCTTGATTTGGAGTGATTTCTCCCAGAATCAGTTTTACGAGAGTAGATTTCCCAACCCCATTTCTGCCAATTAACCCAACTTTACAACTATCATAGATATCTAATGATAAATTTTCAAAGATCGATTCCGGCTTGTTCTCATATCTGAAATTTATATTCTGCATCTGTACTAATAACATATATCCTCCTCTAAATAGAGTTTTGTGGTGTTTAATTTCTTATTCTATAGCTTTCACTTGTAAAGTATCCGGTTTCATAACTATCTTTGTAATCATGTTAAATTCTCTTCTCATTATTCCTCCACAGTATTAAAAAAGGCTCAAAGGACATTGATCCCTTAAGCCTTGAAAAGTTCACAGAAAAAGGGATCAACCATCAGGTGATCCCTTAAGATTTATTTATGAGTTTAAATACAAATTCAGTATTAATACATAACTATCAATATAAATATCATAAAGTTCCGGTTTTACCTATGGTTATACTTAATTGACAGCTGTAATAATCATTAATATTCTCCTTCGAAATTATTTTTTATATTTTTATATAAAGTGACTTAACTGTCAATCACTATTTCAACATTATCATTTTGTTTATTAATGATGACTTTTTCGTGTTGACTTAATAGAAATATACTCCGGAACCGATACTTTTATTGTTATCGTCTGTCCCGTTCCATTTAATTGAGTGATGTCCGCTTTCCTTGTTCTCATTTACAAGCTGTTTAACTTTCTGTCCTTTTATATTGTACACTTCAATACAGACATTGCCTTCTTCAGGGAGACTGTATTTTATAGTTATGGTCGGGTTGAAAGGGTTAGGGTAGTTGCAGGCAGTTACTTTAGTATTAATAAAATCTAAATCCGGGATAGTGCTTCCTACAGACTGCCATTCAAAACAGCCAATATCTATAGAGCTTCCATATATTCTGGAATTCCCCACCACTGTCTGTATCTCCACCAGTGATGGAAAAACCTCTGATTTCAAATTGTTCTTCATGCTGTATTGCAGTAATGCAACTGAACATAACAAATCCATTTATGATTGTACTGTCAATATAGCATGCAGAATCTGTAATTGCTTCCAAAGAATGTAAAACGAGACTTTTACCATTAAAATTTAAACCGCCAATATACATTCCGGGATATACAATTATTGAGTCCCCATCAACTGAAGAATTGATAGCAGGTTGTATCTGAGAAAAATCTCCACCTCCACTAACATTAACAATATGAGTTGTTGCTGACATGAGCATAGGTACTAACAGAACTATAGTTACCAATAGTTTTTTCATAATTTCCTCACTTCTTGCTGTTATAGTTAAAAACCTTCGCAGAATAGTTAAATTGAGCACCTACCCAATTATGCAAAGATTTCTGTAAATATAAAAACATGCCAGAATAAAATTGAATGCTTATTAAACTCCCTTGTATATTTATGATTATTTTTTTGACTTATTTTTATAATTTGCTGAAATTTTCTGTTAGAATGCTTCTGCTTGTGAATAGTTTGGTAATAAGCAGATGATTTTTGCTATTCTGAAAAACCTTTGGTTATTTCTTCTTTTTCGATCGGGGATGATTGTTATGGTATTGCTGTTTAATTTCCTTCAATGAAACATGAGTATAAATCTCAGTAGACGATAGATTTGCATGTCCGAGCATCTCCTGTATTGATCTTAGATCTGCTCCATCATTCAGCATGTGAGTAGCAAAAGAATGTCTGATGGTGTGTGGACTATAACCTTTCTGAGAAGTAATAAGACTAATGTATCTCTGAATCATATGACGTAGTTCTGAAGTCTGCATCCGGTTACCACTTTTGGTCAGGAACAGATGAATATTCTGTTGAGTATCAAAGCGAGATCGCAGTTTCAAATAAGCTCTCAGAGCTTTTACAGATTCATTTGTAAGTGGAATAATTCTCTCTTTGCTTCTTTTACCAAAAACCTTAATCAGTTTTTTGTTCAGATTCAGATTAGTAATTAAAGCTCCTGATACTTCGCTTATCCGTAATCCACAGGAATATATAAGTTCCAGTATTGCTCTGTTGCGAATCCCAAATTTAGTTGTCAGATCCGGTATCAACAACAACTGAGTCATCTCATCTTCAGTAAAATAAGATGGTAGTGTTTTATCGTATCGTGGAGTTTTCATGTTTTCAACAGGATTATCCTCAATTTCATTTCTCTTCAATAGAAAGCCGAAAAACTTTTTCAATGCAGTTGTTTTGCGTGCCAATGTTCTGTTCTTGCATCCATCGGAATTCAATTGCATCAGAAAATCTCTTAGCATGTATTTCTTAATCTCATTCAGTCTGACAATTCCATTCTCGAAGTACTTTTCTGTAAAAGTCAAAAATTGCTCAGTATCCTTGATATATGCTAAAACACTATGAGATGATAATCCCGCAGATTTAAGGAACTTAGAATAATTTTCTACAATGATGCTATTGTTCTCTTCCATATTCTTTATACTCATACGTACCGGTTGAATCCGATGCAATACTCAGTACACCGATCTGATCCGGTTTAACTGCCATAAAATACGTTTGGTCATTCAGAACATCTTCAGTGTATTTCTTATAATCAGTACTGTATACAAAGTCCACAGGAAGTCCTTTGACCAGATTCTTAATAATTTTCTTCGGAATACTTGTGCATAAAAGTATATAATCAGTTTCTGCTGAAAGTTCCAGTATATATTCTTTCATGATATCGTCCAGGTTGTACTTGAATTTTGTTGAATCAGGAATATTATTTCTCACCGGGTAATCAGGGGAATATAAAGAGAAAACCCCAATCTTCAGATCATTTGATTCATAAATACACTTTTCAGCATTTCCCTCACCAATATTAGATGCCAGGATTTCAGCACTGCCTTCAGTGAATTTATAGCCATCGGGAATATACCAGTCAGCATTCATGAGAGACATAATTTCTTTCTGTAGACTGTCATTTATTGACTCATTACCAATTTTAATCTTTCCTGAGAAAATCTTGAGAGCATTATCACTGAGAGAATCAACGGCAGATCTGCCAAATAAATCAATTTCCGCCTGAAGGTCGTCTTCATTCAAATTAATACTGTCGATAAACATTATATTCAGGCAATTCAATAACAAAGATGTTAAAAAGAATATTGATATTAGTATTTTCTTCATTTCAATCCTTTATCAGAATTAATTTCATTCAGAAACTCTTCAAGCTGCCTTTCCGCCTGATATTTCCAGAAGTCTTCACCTGTAAAAACTAATCTTCTGTCTTTTGAAATGACTGTCGGATAGTTTAGATTAAACAAATACTCTATCCCCTGAAATTCGTCAAACAATGATTCAAGTTTCATTGGAGTACAGTTTATAAATATATATCTGTCAACTGTATCCGGGTTGAATACAGGCAGAGAATGTTTATTACAAAAACTCTGAATTTTCACCTGATTTCTTCCGCAAACCATTAAATGATAACCAGCCAATACTTTTACAGCATTTTCAGCAGAAGCTCCATAACCGTAAATAACGATTGGCAAATCAGGAAGTTTTTCTATATGCTCTCTGATTCTAATGAATGCATCAAGGTCTGTGTTCAGGAATCTTCCGGATTTCCATAACATCAGGTTAGCAACACCTTCGAAGGATAAAAGCTTCGGGATAGTTTTTTTAGCAGGCATTGTGATTGAGAAGCCGTAAAAGTTTATCCTGCATGTACGATTTTTCAGCCAGTCAACAAAATCTTCAGGATTATCTATAACGAAGGGAAGATATCTTGCATTCAGCTTTCGTTTTCTGAACTCCGCATTATAGAAATCTATCCCCAGAGAATCCTGCACCTGTTCTCCACCTATTATCCCGCCAATTTCAGTTTTTGCATCAACCGGATAATACATGTATAATTCATTCAGAGTAATCTGACCTTCGGCTGTTTCCCTACCCTGAATCCCCGTATATACAGCTTCAGAACCGAATTGTTTGTACATTATTCTGGCAAGCTTCCCTAATTTCCCCATTCCGACAAATATCAGCTTACCACTGAAATCATTAAGAACTTCCTGCACATTAATCAATGATTTGAAATCGGGAATATTAATGGCAGTTTTTATAAAGCAGAATGATGTTTCTGAGTACCTACTCAGGAATTGTTTCAATGCTATAATATCCGGTACTGTAGAAAAATCATGATATGACACGATAAGTCTTTCTGCAGGTATGTTGAACTCCCCCACAATTGAATGATCCAGATCAAACTGGCATTTTGAGTTTTCTATGTGATAATCTATGAACCTTCTCTTGTTTTCAACATTACCTCTTACTGTCAGTATACATGTATCATCGAAACACCCATGAACAGAATCAAGAGGTACATTTCCCAGATCAAATCTCAGCTCTGTTTTCTCAACAATTCCATTCGGATCACTGTCTTTAACGATTTCTTTCCAGTTTCTGCAATAAGGTAAAGATAAAATTATCATTGCTTGAGATTACCAAGAATTTCTTTGAGTTCTTTATACTGAGGAACAGGAATATCACCTTCAATTTTGCTGAATACTTCTCTGGCTTTTTTGTTATTGCTCTTCTTAAGATATTGCTCTGTCAAACTCATGGCTATTGCATTGTATCTGACAATATTTATCTGTTTATCCACTTTAATGAAATACTCATAGGCTGACTCAGTATCACCCTTCAATGCAGATTTTGCTGACAGTTCAAGAAGTGACCCCGGAAACGATGGAGCAATTTCAAGAATTTTATTATGCATTTCAAGTTCTTCTTTAGTCTTCCGAAGTTTTTCATAAGTCAAAGCAGTTGAAAACATTGTATACAGATGATATGGGTTTTCTTCAAGAGTTTTCAGATACACTGTCAGAGATTCATTGTATTTTCCCATATCAAACAACATTTTGGCTTTGAATGCAAGAACATGTGTGACCGTAGGATCTACTGAGTAAACAGGAGTATATGCATTCTGAGCATACTTTGTAATTGCCGACCTGAGACTGTTTATTCTTAAATCAGCAGAATGAGCAGGAATACGTTTCTGTCCTTTTGCAACTCTGAGCTGATCTATCTCCTGACGAGTATCAGCTATCTTTCTCATAAATACATCTGATTGAAAACGCGACACACTTACTCCAAGAAAAATTACAGCGACAAGAGTATAAACCACCCACGGATATTTCTCAAACTTCTTCCGGTCACTTTCTTCTTGATTGAGAATAATAATTACACAGAACAAAGCAAGAAGACTTAGATTATAAACTCTCTCCCCCGGAAAACTGAATAAGGCAATTATGCCGTATACTTTGATCCCGAATAGAGCAATCAAATTCTCCCATCGGACTCTATCTCCCTTGAGAAGGTTTTTTATGCCACTGATATAAATGGAAAGCAGAAATGCAGCGTAAAGAATCAAAATAACAATTCCATTCTCAGAAGCTATCCATATATAATCATTATGCGGTCGTCTATATGACAATTCCCCCTTTTCGGATCGCATTCCTTCTGTTCCATATTTGTTAATGTTCAATGACCAGTTTCCGCTACCAACACCGATTAATGGATGTTCTTTTATCATTTCCATCGATTTCTTCCATACATCCAGTCTCACGGCAACAGTGGAACCACCCAATACATCTTTTCTCATTCTTTGTGTTGATCCTGAATCGGGAAAGTACTTTTCAATAATTACATAAGCAGCAGAAGCTGCTAAAACAGCTATAAGTATAAGTATCATTATATTTCTTGCAGGCTTATTCCAAAGTTTCAGTTCGGCTTTTCTCTTAAGAAATAGCAATAAACCGAGAACAACTATTAAACTTAATGATGATGCCAGCCAGACAGATCTTGTTCTGAGAATTGTAACAACGTAAGCAGTCATAAATACGTTGCAATATGCGAAAATTCTCTCAAAAACTCCCAGTTTGTATATACCATATACTGAAAATGGAAGACTCATTATCACAGCGGTAGTCAGCATATTCACATTCGCAAATGTACTGCTTCCCAGAAATGTAGACGGAATAAATTCCAGCACATTGAAAGTTACCTGAAGAAGAGAAATTAATGTAAAAACAAAACTGCCATAAATGACATAGCTTGAAGATTTCTCTACAGGATTCTCAATATTCCTGAATATTATGTAGAGTCCCACAATGAGAAGAGGAAGTAGCAGTTTTAATGATGTAGCTGCAAAAAACTCATGTTTGTTCAAGGCTGAAAAGAATGTGATTAATCCTGCCAGAATGTAAAGAATAAGAAATTGAAAACTTCTATTCTTCAGAAGAGCAGTTGGAAATGCTAACTTTCTGCGCAGCGAATAAGCAGCTGTCAGAACAATAACAATTGCTGCAAATACGGATCTAATCGGAATTATCCAGTCTATTGTAATGTTAGTATAAAGTAGTGGTGTGACAAATAAAAGAGCGAATAATAATCGCCACAGAAATTTTGGTTCTTCTTTTGTTTTATTCATAGAATAGCCTTGTAAGTCCTTTACGTAATTGATATCAGTATTCTTTAACATTACAAAAATTAGCAAGTATTTTATCGATTGCTATGTCAATGAACAAAAAATAACAATATACTTTGACATTAATTTCATAGTGTTTATAAGATAGTTAAGAGGTTATAATGAAGAATATTGCACTTTTCTATTTTTCCGGAACAGGAAATACGGAATTGATCTGCGAAATATTTAAAGACACGTTTCCTGAATCAGTCGGAAAAGTTGATCTGTATCCTATCGAAAAGATTCTGCTTAAGAAGACGAACATTGATTATGATATTTATAACATGTTCGGGTTTGCATTTCCTGTTCATGCGTTTAATGCTCCCAGAATATTCTATGATTTTGTTAATGAACTGCCTGTGGTTTCTTCAAGACACTGTTTTATCCTGAAAAACTCTGCGGACAGAGCTATGTATGGAGGATCAACGACTCCGTTACAGAAAGCACTCAAAGCAAAAGGATACATTCCAACTTATGAGAAACTTATTCTTATGGTGTCTAATCTAATGACAAGACCCGGAGAAAAAGAAATTAAAAAAATTGTAAAAAAAGCTGAAAAACAGATAGAAATAATAATATCTGAGCTTATTTCCAATAAAAAGAGCTTATACAATTACAGCCTGTTCAATGAAATTGTATCAAAGCTGTCTTCTCGGTTTGAGGACAGGTTGATGGCTCCTTTCTTTGGCAAAAGACTATATGCGGATGAAAAATGTATACACTGCGGAAAGTGTTTTTACCTTTGCCCTACCCATAATGTCAGAGAAACCGATAGGGATATTCATTTCGGATCAAATTGTCTAATGTGTATGCGTTGTGTTTATAACTGTCCTTCCGGTGCAATTGGAGTGAAAGGTATACTCAAAAAGACGAAGATTCCGAATTTTAAATTTGTTAAAGATCTGATAAAATAAGCATAAGAAAGGGGTGAGAACATGAATTTATGTCCTTCATGTAATAATATAATGCATCAAAAGCAGATAAAGAATGGAATGTACTTTCACTGTGAAGTCTGTAATTATCAGGCGTGGAGTTACAGTTTATTAAAAAAAGAAGGGTACGATCCTAAACCATTGAGAGAAATCCTGCAAAAAACCAAAAGTAGAAATGACAACTTGTTTGGCAGTTGTGTAAGCTGTAATAATGCTTATTTTGGAATTGACCATACAATTCAGAGTTTACCGGTGAAACTGTACGTCTGTCCGGGATGTAAAGAGATTGTCCTGCACAGAGCCCATCTTGATCATCTTCCAAAGATTACAATTTTACCTAAACAGGAAGAACTTAATCTTTCATCCAATTCTCTGGAAGCAATGAAACAGGTTGATGAAGCGATATTGAAAAACGAAAGAAAATGGCAAAGATATGATAAGGTTTCTAAAGTATCTTCAGTAAAATTCATGATGATAATGATGTTTGTCTTCTTTGCTCTTGCTGTTGCTCTTTCAATTATTGCCTTTACCGCAAAGTCTTCAACTGTTGCTGTAGTAGTTATTCTGGCATCAATAATCGGCTTTGCATTTTTAGCCTACAAATTCCTGTTTAAAAGGAATATTGCTACAGAAATTTACCGTGCTCTGATTAATAAAAAACTTTAACGAGAAACTTCTTGACATATAGTAGTCCCTGCAACCTGTTAGTCACTACTAACAAAGTTAGTGAATTCTAACAGATTCAAGGAGATGCTATGATTCAGAATCTGGGACAAAGTAAAGGTGATTACCTTGAATGCATACTACTTCTGCATAATCAGGGAGCTCCGGTAAGAATTACCGATCTTGCCCTGAAGATGGATGTTAAAAAATCATCGGCTGTTTCAGCTGTTAAGCAACTGGAAGAAAAAACTCTTGTTGTGCACCATAAATACGGTCAGATTGAACTTACAGATAAAGGCAAGCAGGTAGCCGAGAAGATATACAAACGTCATAAAACACTCACAGATTTTTTCCACAAATATCTTAGTATTCCTCATGAAATTGCAGAAAACAATGCGTGCAGCATTGAACATTCTCTGGATGATGTAACAATGAGACAATTGGAAAAACTGATAGATAAACTTGATGAAAAGGGTATTGTGATCTCAGGAGATTCGGGTGAATAATCTTAGAATTGCACTGACCGGTAATCCTAATTCAGGCAAAACAACACTGTTTAATGCCCTGACCGGAGCTAAACAGCGAGTTGGCAACTGGGCTGGAGTTACCGTCGAGAGGAAAGAAGGTACCTTTACTCATAAAGACACGAAAATTGAGGTTATAGACCTTCCCGGTATATACTCCTTCTCTGCCTTCTCAATGGATGAAAAAGTGGCTCGCGACTACATTCTTCAGGAAAAGCCTGATCTGGTAGTCAACATTGTTGATGCTTCCAATCTGGAAAGAAACCTGTATCTCACAACTCAGCTTCTCGAAATGAAAGTTCCGATGATTCTTGTTATCAACATGATGGATATTGCTCTTCAAAAAAAAATTCGTATTGATATTGAACATCTGGCTTACCATCTGGACTGTCCAGTTAATACAATTACTGCCAGTAGAAAAGAAGGGATTGAAGAGCTTAAAAATAATATACTCGAACATGCTGAGAAAAAGAATGTTCCAAGAACTCAGGTTGTATATGACGAGATTGTAGAACAAGCTGTAAAATGTATTGCCAATACACTGGAAGAATGCGGTGTCGAATTCACAGTAAAGAAAAGATGGCTTGCAATAAAACTACTTGAAAAAGATAAAACAGCTCTGGAAATCATTTCCAATACTTTGAATAATCCTCAGTCTGTTACCGAGATAAGTAACATAATCCAGGGACAGTCAGAGAGAATCAGCAGACATGTTGGTGACGAAACAGATATTGTAATTGCTGACGGTCGATATGGCTTTATACATGGACTTGTAAAAGATGTTGTCAGAAGAGAAACCGAACTCAGAAGAACTGTTTCTGACATTATTGACAGAGTAGCTCTGAACAGAACAATAGGTGTACCTCTATTCCTTGGAGTAATGTATCTTGTTTTTCTTATAACAATCAACGTTGGTGATCCTTTTATTAATTTTTTTGATCGATTCACGGGAGCTATTTTCGTGGATGGCTTTGCAGTCCTTTTAAGAAAAATGAATACACCGGAAGGCTTGACAGTCTTTCTGGCAAATGGTATCGGTGGCGGTATTCAGGTTGTTGCAACCTTCATTCCCCGAATACTGTTCATGTTTCTTAGTCTTGCAATTCTCGAAGATTCCGGTTACATGGCAAGAGCAGCATTCATCATGGATAGATTCATGCGCTTTATTGGGCTTCCGGGAAAAGCATTCATCCCGATGCTTGTAGGCTTTGGTTGTAATGTCCCAGCTATTATGGCTACCAGGACTCTGGATAACAATAAAGACAGATTACTGTCTATCCTGATAAATCCATTCATGTCCTGCGGGGCAAGAATGCCGGTCTATGTATTGTTTGCTTCTGTTTTCTTTGGAAAAGCTGGTGGAACATATATATTCCTGATTTACCTTATTGGAATTGTACTGGCAATACTGTCAGGATTGCTGTTTAAAAAGACTATTCTTAAGGGCGAGATTTCCACATTTGTAATGGAGCTCCCTCCTTATCATATACCAACATTCAACGGGATAATGCTCCATACCTGGCAAAAACTGAAAAGCTTTATCTGGAAAGCCGGACAAGTTATACTTGTTGTAGTTGTTATACTTAATATTCTCAGTGCAATTGGAGCAGACGGTACAATAGGAGAGCATCCGCTCGATCAGACTTTACTCAGTGAAATTGGTAAAGCAATAACACCTGTGTTTCACCCAATGGGAATCTCCTCCGATAACTGGCCGGCAACTGTAGGATTGTTCACAGGAATAATGGCAAAAGAAGCTGTAGTAGGCACTCTTGACGCTCTTTATTCATCTGATCTGGAAATGGATGCTGATCCTGAAGAATTCAGGTTCTGGCACGAAATAGGACAATCCTTCTTGGAGATACCACAAGGATTTAGGGACTTTGGTCATGCAATGAAAGATCCATCAGCGCTCAGTCAGGTTTCTACAGATGTTAAGAATCAGGAATCAGGTTTATCCACAACCTCCGAGCAGGTAATGATGGAGAGATTCGGATCAAAGAGTGCAGCATTCGCCTACATGCTGTTCATACTTATTTATGCACCATGTATAGCAGTGATAGGAGCAATCTACAGAGAAACAAACTTCAAGTGGATGACATTCGCCTTATTATATCTCACATTACTTGCCTGGTTGTTATCTACGTTCTTCTATCAGATTGCAACGTTTGCAGCGCATCCTGCAGGTTCAGCAGTATGGTTGGGAATTGTTACATCGGTTATTGCCGTATTTGTAATTTCACTTAGATTTTATGGAAAAAGAAATGATTTTTCGGAAGGAGTATAAATGTTTGGTTGGCTAAAGAATCACAGACATTGTAAAAATCATGGAAAATGTCGCAGACATATTCACAGAGATCATACCTGTCTTACAGAAGGTCAGGAATCACAAGAATACATTATTCTCTGCAATAATAACAGAAAAACAATAGAAATGGGAATGTACAACGGAGCTGTAATAAAAGTTCTGAAGAATCATCCGTCTGAGAATTCCATTGTAGTCGGAGTTAATGACAGTCGATTCATCTTGTCCCGTCTTCTTGCAGAAAATATAATGATAAAAAGTATAGGTTCAGGGAATGAATAACCTGATTCCTGTGATATAAACAGTATTTGTCGGTGTCGAAAATGATCAGATCAGTTAAAGATTACATAAAAGCGAACAAAATTGTTTCGCTGAAAGATTTGAGTCTGCACTTTAATATTGACAAAGGTGCCGTAGCTGATATGATACAGATGTTGATAAGAAAAGAGCTGATTGAAGAAATTAAAGGTTCTTCTGCCTGTAGCTCCTGTAATTCAACTTGTGCTTTTAAATGCGAAATATTTTACAAATGGATATCTTCGCATAATCGGAGTAGTTAATGAAATGTCTTTATTTCACTAAAAATGCTTGCAATGTGTATAATGTAAAACTATTAATTCTTCCGGAGGATAAATGAGAAGACTTTTTTCAATCTTATCAGTATTTGTTCTGTTTACAATCCCTTTGCTTTCAGACAATTTTTACAGACTTAATGATTATGATGAGTTCGATCTAAGTATCCTGGCGGAAAGAAACATTACTTTCAAAGAATTACCGGATTGCGTTGAGATAATAATTGATGAATCGCAACTCTCGGATTTAAGAGGTCTGGGATATAATCCTGTTATAACAGAAAAAACACTGAGAAATGACCCCAGCTTATACAGAACTTATACTGAAGTGATTCAGGAACTTCAGACTTTATCCATTCTATATCCGACTATAACTGATTTGTCTTCTCTCGGACCTTCCACAGGTAAAATACTATTTAATAACGGAAACACTAATTATGCGAACTATCAACATGAGGTCTGGTGTTTGAAAGTCTCTGACAATCCTACTCAGGAAGAGGAAGAACCCAATGCTTATGTCATGGGTGGAATCCATTCTAACGAGCTGATATCTGTTGAGGTTACAATGGCTGCTCTCAGCTATATTCTTGAGAACTACGGTACCGATCCGGAAATAACAAATATTGTTAATTCTCAGCAAATCTGGTTTGTTCCTATCATAAATCCTGACGGATACACAATGGTTATAGAAGATTCAAGTACGACTCACAGAAAGAATATAAGAGACAATAATGATAATATGGCTCCGGATGGTGGTAATGTAGACGGAGTAGATCTGAACAGGAACTTTGGTTATGTTTGGGGGGATAACGGAACAAGCAACTATCCCTGGTCTAACATTTACCATGGTCCTGAAGCCTGGTCTGAAATAGAAACACAATACATCAGAGATTTGCTTCAGCATAGGAAATTCTATGCCGGGATAACGTACCACTCTTACGCACAATACATACTATATCCCCTTGGACATATTGACGGAGCAAGATCACTCGACAGTCTATACATGCATCAACTTGCTCATGATATGGCTGTTACTATTCCAAAATTGAACAGCCCTAATACTTATGGCTATTATCAGGCAAACAATTTCAACTATACATGCCAGGGAACAATGGGTGACTGGAGTTATTCGGAAGAAAGAATTTTCGGTTACACTATTGAGCTCGGTGACGAATACATACCTGAAGAAATTGATGCGATCTGTATTGCAAATCGATATGCACCAATTGTTATGATGAATAGAGTCAATCACAGTACAATATACGGTAAAGTCACTAACTCACTTGGTGAACCTTTAATTTGTGATGTTTATGTCGAGGAAGTTGATGATCAGACAGGTTACTCTACTGTTGAACCTTTCAAATCTGATTCTTTGTATGGTCGATTCTACAGAATACTTGATCCGGGAATGTATACTCTCAGAATAGAGCATCCCGACTATGATCCGTACATTGTGAATAATGTTGAGGTCTATCAGGACAGCATTACAAACCTTTCAATTATTATGCCGAACGCTTCTTCTGAAGATAACTCAAACTATAATGATATTGCAGGTTTTTCAGTGTATCCAAACCCATTCAATCCAAGGTTGAATATCAGTTTTAATATAGCTCAGAATTCTGCAAAAGTGGAATGCACAGTGTTTAATATTAAAGGACAAAAGATTGCTATTCTGACAGATAAAGTCTATAGCAAAGGCAGACATGAAATTACATGGGACAGTGGAGAAAGCTCACAGAGTAATTCTTCAGGAGTCTATCTGATAAAACTTAAGGTTGATAAAAAGACATCAGTGAGCAAAGCTGTATTGCTGAAATAGGCAGTCAGATATTACCCAAAGCACACAATCTCATTCAGTTTTGATAGTATAGGTAAACAAAAATAGGCATCCCCCCGAAAACCAAATACAATGTATGTATAACTTATTATAAATAAAAGTTTTGAAACAGTAAATCAGTGGAAAATATGAATCAATGTAATAGCTTTGAACTAAGTATGATTGTTTTGCATTGATGATAGCATTTTCGTCTTTTCTCTTGTATAGTAAATTTTTCCGTTAAGAAATCCTGAAGCCTTGGAAGGATTTTAGGAAAGATTTATGGTTTCAGCTTGCTGAAAATACATTTAGAAAAAGAGTGCCTTTCTTTTGTTTCGTTTTCTTTGGCACCAAAGAAAATGAAGAATGCATTTTTCTAAGAAATGTCTGCTAAAAATCCTTCCAATTTTCTTGAAGTCAGATTTTCAAGAAAAAACGGGGGGATTCCAATAGGTAAACAAAAATACTTGACACACCATTTATTCTCAATTTTATATAACAGATAAAAGTTTTGCATAATCTAAAATCTGTCTAATATGCTTAAATCGTTATATAACACTACTTCTCAGGCATATAAGATTTACTTAAGAATAAAAAAAATTTTGAAATTTGATTATGCTGAAAATTATATTTATTACTTTTAAGGAGCTCAAATGATTGAAGTTATTGTCGAAAAATGTATTGGATGCGGAGCCTGCTTGAAAGCATGTGCTTATGATGCTATTGCTATTAATGACAAACTCGCTGAAATTGATGCAGATAAATGTACACTTTGTGGAGCTTGTGTCAGTGCTTGTCCGTTCGATGCAATATTCGTAAGAAAACAACAAAAAGAAGCTATAGACAAAAGTGCATATAAAGGTGTATGGGTATTCGCTGAACAGCATAATAATGAAATTGCGCAGGTTGTTTTTGAACTGCTTGGTAAAGGAAGAGAACTGGCTGATCAGATTGAAAACGAACTCACAGCAGTTGTTTTCGGTGAAAATGTTGAACATTTATCCGAAGAACTTATCGCTTACGGAGCAGATAAAGTTATCGTTGTGAATAACCCTGTATTAAAAGATTTCCTTGATGTGCCATACTCAAAAGTATTCAGTACATTAATCAGTAAATACAAACCAGAAATCGTTTTATGCGGTGCTACAAATCTTGGAAGATCATTCATTCCTCGTGTAGCTGTGAACTTGGAAACAGGTTTGACAGCCGATTGTACAGGTCTGGAAATAGATTCTGAATCCGGTGATCTTCTTCAGACAAGACCAGCCTTCGGTGGTAACATTATGGCAACAATTGTAACACCTAACCACCGTCCGCAAATGGCTACAGTACGTCATAAAGTAATGACTCCATGCGCAAAAGACACAACTCGTTCCGGGACTGTCATCGTAGAAGAAGTCGAGTTCGATAAACTGAATTCAGAATACAAAGGCTATACAAAGGACGAAACCCAGACAGTTAACATTACCGAAGCTAATTTCGTCGTTTCCGGTGGTAGAGGTCTCAAAGAACCCAAAAACTTTGATATGCTTCATAAACTTGCAAAACACCTTGATGGTGCTGTAGGGGCTTCCAGAGCAGCAGTTGATTCTGAGTGGATTTCCTATCCTCATCAAGTTGGCCAAACCGGTAAAACTATTAAACCTAAAATATACATTGCAGTCGGAATCTCCGGTGCTATTCAGCATCTGGCAGGTATGTCATCATCCGATTATATAATTGCAATAAATAAAGATCCGGATGCTCCTATCTTCAAAATGGCAGACATCGGTATAGTTGGAGATTTGTTCGAAATCCTCCCACTACTGAATAAAAAATTCGATTCATAGATAAAGAGAAAGCTATGAAAATTGCAGCCGGAAAAACAATTTTCAATCCAGAAACCGTGTTGAAGGCGGAAGTCACTATGGCTTCTGCCTCAGACCGTTCTTTCATCCTGCCTGACACGTTTGCTTATCCTCCGTTACTCAATTCTCACGATCATTTAATCGGTAACTGGGTACCAAGGGCTGCAAATAAAAGACCATACATTAACAGCCATATCTGGGTGGAAGACATGAAATACACTCCACCATTCCTCGAGCGAAATAAAGTATGGACTAATGACGGTTCATTCAAGCTGATGAATGGTAATGCTCCGCTTATTGTCAAGCTGGGGATTTTCAAGAATGTTTTCTCGGGGGTCTCTACGGTCTTCGATCACTGCCCTAACCAGGTAGATGAATATTACAATCTCTATCCCATCAATGTTCTCAAGGATTACCGTCAGGTTCACTCCATCACTCTGGATAATTGGTGGGGAGGTCTATCTCCTCATGCGGAAATGGAAGCCTCTAAGGGAGAAATGCCTTTTGTGATACATATCGGTGAAGGTATGGATGAGCAGACCAGAAATGAGTTCAACGTGCTTTGCCATAATGATCTGCTTCAGCCAAACAGTTTGCTGATTCATTGTGTTTCCTTTACTGAAGAGGAAATCAAAAAGGTTGCTGCAGTCGGAGCAAGTATCTGCTGGTGTCCGGGCTCTAATTATTTCCTGCTGGATCAGACTCTTAACATTGAAGCCTGTCTGAAACATGGTGTGAATATAGTTATTGGTACAGACTCAACAATGTCCGGTTCTCCAAATCTCTTTGCAGAGATGAAAGAAACCAGAGACCATCTGCCGGAACTGGAAGCCAGAAAGATCTATGAAATGGTAAGTACTAACGCTGCCAAAGCTATGTACCTCAATCATAATGAAGGTCAACTGGCAGAAAATACCGATGAAATCCTACTGCTTGATGCAAAAATGGACGATCCGTTTGAGAATATAATTCAAGCCGATATGTCTATGATATCTCTGTTTGTATATCGCGGAAAACCTCTTTACGGAGACTATGAGTTCCTGAAAGAGTTCGATGTGAATATATCTGAATATGAGACCTTCAGCATTAACGGACGAAAGAAATTTGTCTTTGGATGTCCACAAGAGATTCTCACTAAAATCAATTCTTATCTTAACTATAATAAAAACTTTCCTTACCTGCCGTTCTCATGATTAAACTATCCGAAATTTTCTGCAGCCTACAAGGTGAATCAACATTTGCCGGATTTCCATGTGTGTTTATCCGCTTTGCCGGCTGTAACCTACGTTGTTCTTATTGCGATGCCATATATGCTTTTGACTCTGAATTATGCCTTTCTGTGGCAGAAATAATATCTGAGATTAAAAAATGGAAGCATGTTAAACTTGTTGAAATCACAGGTGGTGAACCTCTTCTACAAAAATCCGAATGTCTTCTGCTGATTGAGGAACTTCACAGAAATGACTACACTATTCTCATGGAAACAAACGGGTCATACAGCATTGAAGATGTTCCTGAATATGTGCACCGTATTATCGATGTAAAATGTCCTGACTCCGGTAGTGGGGATTCGTTTAATCCTGTTAATCTCAAACATATCACACCAGATGATGAGATTAAATTTGTCCTGTCTTCATTTGATGACTACAGATTTGCCAAAGAGTTTGTTAAAGAGAATACTATCAATACAGGTAATATTCTGTTCTCAGTAAACACGGATAAACTCATTCTTTCGGAAATTGCTGACAGGATAGTAAGCGATCAATTGAATGTGAGAATGCAGCTGCAGATGCACAAATACGTCTGGCCCGGAGAAGACAGAGGGAAGTAGAGGGTTTTCCTTTTTTCGACGTCATCGGTACTTATGGGACTAACAACTCTGTCCTTATCAGCAGGTTAAGTTGATTGACAGACTTTGAAACAAGTAATTTTTGTCGTTTCTTTTATTCACAGCATATCCCCTTCGACTCCGCTCAGGGAACTTATAAAACATACATTATCAGTAGTTTAAGTTGGTTGAGCTGAATCGAAACCAGCGGCAAATAATACCAAAACACACCAGGTGAATTGCTAATTGCATAGTCCCTCAACAAGTCGAAACCATAAATCTTCCCTGAAATCCTTCCAAGGCTTCAGGATTTCTTAACGGAAAAATTTACTATACAAGAGAAAAAGACGAAAATGCCGAAGGATGCAAAGCTTTTAGATGTAAATAAAATTCTTTCATCGCTCAGGGAAGTTGATGAAATCTTCTATTTCATCGAAACTCAGAATGCTACCTATACCCGAACTCTTTCATCGCATTCTTCTTTTTACGCCAACCCTTCTTAATTTTGACCCAGAGATTCAGTTTTACACGTTTCTGCACAAATTTATGGATTTCCTTCTCAGAATCAATGCGCAATTGTTTAATCATTGCTCCGTTTTTACCGAGAAGAATCATTTTCTGAGTATCCCGCTCCAGCCAGATATTGGCATGGATTTCCACCTTGTTCTCGTGATCCTTGTACTTCTCCACAGTTACGGTTGAAGAATATGGTATCTCATCCGAATAATTCAGGAATATCTTCTCTCTGATTATTTCCTCTACAAAGAATTTCATCGGCATATCAGAGATGTCTTCCGGATCGTAAAGCGGAGGGCTGAACGGCAGATACTTTGTAATAGATTTTATCAGCTCATCAAAATTATCATCATTCAGGGCAGAGATATGGTATACTTCATCGAAAATATTACCCTCTTCCAGATTATCCAGTTCTGCTCTCTTCTCAGCATCAATCATATCGGATTTATTGAAAATACCAATCTTGGGAGTCCGGATTTTCTTCATTATCTCCAGAAACTCTTTATCGTAGTCAGTCGGGAAAGACTTTCCAATCGTCATAAAGATAATTACATCTGCATCCTGAAGGGCGTTATCAATATACTCAAGCAGCTTTGTCTGGAGTTCATAGCGTGGTTTCAGAAAACCGGGTGTATCGAGAAAAACAATCTGCTTTTCTTCGTCAGATATGAACGCTTTGATGCTTCTTCGGGTTGTTTGAGGTTTAGGAGATATTATAGAGAGTTTTTCGCCTACCAGCTTATTCATAAGGGTAGATTTACCGACGTTCGGTCTTCCGACAATAGCCACAAAACCGCATTTATAAGTACTCAAATCCATATTACTGATATCCAAAACTGCTCCTTTATCTGCATATCTCAAAGATTACTTTGGTAAAAATCACAGAATGAACTCCAGGATCCTGCAGCTTAAAGTCACTGTCAGCATCGTGAAGAATTCTGAAAATATTATCAAGTTCATCCATTTTATATTTGTTCACATAGTTAAAATAGTCTTTTCTGAAGAAAGGGAAAATCTCTTCCATATATCGTTTTGAAATCTCATCATTACTGATGTTTTTCTTTTTCAGGGCTTTCATTTTCCAGAGAGTCATAAACAGATTTGTCATAACGCTGATAAGAAACACATAGCTTTCATCGTTGTTATCAAGATTATCGGCGATTTTAAGCGATGCTCTCAGGTCTCTCATTCCGAGTGTCTTCTGCAAATCGTATACAGTGTTGTTTCTGGTTCCTGATAATGACTGAATAACCGTCTCTCTGTTGATAACCTTTGCATCTCCCGAAAGCAGTATAATCTTCTCCAGTTCATTTGATGCAACCTGATAGTTAAGTTCTATACTGTTTAAGAAAGCATTGATTGCACTTGCATCCATTCTGGCATTTTTCACACGTAACTCGTTTTTCAGCCAGCCCGAAATATTAGCCGTACTGTAAGGTTGCTTACACTCTACAACAATTCCTTTATCAGCAATGTTCTTGAAAACCTTCTGACGTTTATCTATCTTCTCTGCTGTCAGAATTGCAATGGTGTCAGGGGCTGGGTTAGCAAAATAATCTGCTGTTTTCTTGAGGTCCGCTGCACTGAGTTTGTCGAAGCTTTTTATAATTACGACTCGTCTGGCAGATATAAACGGCAGCATATCCATTACCTGGAGTATATTCTCTGCTTTTGTGTCATCTCCATAAAGAGTGTCAAAATCAAATGATCTGGCATCATCCCGCACATATTGCTTTATCAATAAGGCAATAATTTTGTCTATGGAGTAATGATCAACTCCATAAATAAGATAGACATTGCTTTCTTTAAGTTTGTCGAACTTAGAAAAAAATTCATATGACTGCAGGGTTTTAGCCATCTTATATTACCATAAGTTGAAGCACTATTACAGTGATTGCAACTATCCAGCAGTAGATCGCAAAGTAGATCAGTTTTCTCTTCTTTATTACTGCCAGTAAAGCACTGATAACGAGATATCCGGATACGAATGCAGCTATTGCTCCAGCGAGATACATAATCATCATCTCTTGGTTGAGACTGAGGAGTGTTTTATACTCAAGTACTGTTGCTCCAAGAATTGCCGGGATTGCCAGCAGGAAGGAATAACGGGCAGCATCTTCTCTTTTCATTCCGGTGTGAAGTGCTGTGGAAATTGTTGTCCCTGAACGTGAAATGCCCGGTAACAATGCCAGAGACTGTCCTATACCAATGATTGCAGCTCTGAGAATTCCTGTCTCAGAAGATGGTTTATCGCATTTTTTTGCGAAGTCAGATGATAACAGAATGAAACCATTCACAATCAGTATAAAGCCAACAACGAGAGTTGACTCAAAAACCTTTTCTATATAAGATTTCATGAACAGTGCAAGAAAAACTGTGACAATAGTAGAAACAAGCAGATACAGAATAACTTTTCTGTTGTTTACGTTTTCTTCGGTTTTCGATCCGAAATTAAGGGATTTCAGCAGAGCAAGAATGTCTTTTCTGAAGTAGATAAACACAGCAATGAGAGATCCGAAATGAATGAAAATCTCAAAACTGAGGTCAGGGTTTTTGAATCCGAGAAAATGCTCTGCAATGGCAAGGTGACCAGAGCTGCTGATAGGCAGAAATTCAGATAATCCCTGAATAATTCCAAGTATAATTGCTTTTAATAACATATTTTACACATCCGGTACATCATTTTTAAAGAGTTCAGAAACTGGTACAACATCTATATTGTTACTATTTGCGTAATCAATTAATCTGTTTATATGTTTAAGTCTTTTCTCATCTTTACAGTGAGTAATTACTACAACCTGTCTTCTGTGTTTAAACAGCTTTTTTATGTCTGCCAGTCTGGCCTCAAAAGATTCATCACTTGTATCAGGTACATCCAGGAAAATATCTCTTTTCTTAGAAGGTACCAGCATTTTCTGAGCTATATCATATCCTACCGAAGAGGCTGCTGTACGACTATCCACAAAGTACATTCCATTTTCTTTCAGCACTTCCAGCACTGCATTCATCACATCCTCATCAGATGTTGCCAAACTACCCATGTGGTTGTTTGCCCCTTTACATAAAGGCAATTCCTTAATGTATTTTCCGACAATCCTCTTTATCTGTTTTGGTGTCTGATCCACAAATATGGCATTCTTTCCGGGATCATCTCTGGGGTAAGACTTTGGTTCCATTGGCATGTGTATCATTAACTCATGACCCGTATTACTTCCCTTTTCCATTGCATAGTCGGAAGTTCTTTCTCCGGGGATAATGGCAAAGGTAACGGCAGGATCAGTATCCTCGGCAAATCTATCTATAAGTTTACTGCTGTACGTTCCGAAGTCATCCACAATAATTGCAAGCTGTTTGCTTGGCTTTTTGGACACTCTTCTGGAATAGTAGAGCTTAACATTATATTTATGCTTTTCTTTGTCTTCAAATACAAGATTTTGAGATGTCGCATTCTTGTTCTCTTCACCGGAGACTAAAACTCCACCGGCAAGTTCGGCACTACCCGTAACAACCATGTTTACAATATAGAGGTCGTACAGCTCACGGTTAACTGGGATTCGGATGTTTGTTTCGCTTTCTCCCTCTTTCACACTGATCTGTTTTCTGGTAATATTGAACTTCATTGCTGCCGCTATTATTGAGTCTGTTACAGTTATTTCTTCCGGTACAACAGGTTTATCTGTTTTTTTCGAGATAATATCTTTAATCTGAACCGGTATTTTCAAATCACTGGCTAAATAGTATATTGCCAGACTGATAACTACCAGTACCATAACAAGAATGAAAAACTTCCCGAAAGAACCTTTCTGTTTTTTTGCTTTACGTTTTTTTCTTTTTACTGCCATAATGAATCCTCAGATTGATAAGCTTTGATATGAAAGGATTAGTCAAGTGAATTCTCAAAGCATCTGATATTAATTTCTAACGTATTCTGTGACAATATCTTTGTATAAATGAAACAACTGCATACACCGTGCTGTTGTTTTCTTTCAGTTTAAAGCTCTCATATGAAGGAAGTGAACTTGAGAAACCAGAAAACTTTATTTGTAATTTTAATCTTAATATCTGTAATCATTGTTCTGATGAGCGGTTATTATCTCTCACCGGGGAAAACAGATCCCGAAGATCTGCTGACCAGAATTGACAAGGTTGTTCGAGAAGAATTTCAAATCGAACTCTCGGATTTTGATTATCCCCCGGATTGTGCAGTAATTCGTGTATTCAAGCAGGAAAAGGAATGCGAAATCTGGGCTAAATCAGGAAACCAGGACTCTCTCAGTCTCATCATGACTCTTCCCATATGTGCTATGGATTTTGAGTCGGGACCAAAACTGAAAAGAGGTGATGATAAAACTCCGGAAGGTTTCTATGTTGGTAACTTTGCTTATCATAGTAAGCTCTGGTTTATGTGGATGGATCTGGAAGACATTGAAGCAAAAGGAAGAGTAAAAAAGGGAGACGGTTTCAGAGTCTGTCTTAACTATCCCAACTATGTTGATCATAGAAACAGTAGACTTGCCGGATACCAAAATAAAACAGGCAGTGGAATATGTATCCACGGAAACTGTATCTCATCCGGTTGTATTTCATTTGAGAACATGAACTTTTTGCCGGTTTATGCTTTTTCCAGACATCACAACAGAAAGAAATACAGGAGAATCCAGTATCATATGTTCCCATTCAGGTTCGAGAATACAGATAGCGAAGAACGCAGAAAATTAGCTGAGCAGTATATGCACTCAGATAAACTTGAACAGGACTATCTGCTGAGTTTCTGGGAAAATCTGGAATACGGATATAACTTGTTTGAACAGCGAAAAATGCCGTTTTATGTTGATTCATATACGGACTTTTACAATCTGAAGGACAGAGCTGAAAACATTAGTATTGTTAAAAAGCATTTAGAGGCAACAGGTTACTTTGCCGGGGAAATAAACGATACTTTTGATACAAAGCTTGATTCTGCATTGTACAAGTACCAGATTGATCATGACCTTACGCCTGACAGGAAAATCGGTAAGAAAACCATTGCAGAAATGGTTAAAGAAGGCATGCAGCAGATTTATGTTTTTTATGTTTACAGGTGAGAAAATACACAAAGTGAAACTTGGAATTATCTGAAAACAAGACATTGTAATATCCTTCAGAAACTTACTCTACCATTCTAAAGAAAGCAATACAGCAAACTCCAATCTTAAAAAGTAAACAACACCATTCGGAAGGTCCTTACGACCATTCCGAAGGTGATTAAAGCAGTTACTATTTCTGGCAGTCGCAGGAGACGTTTCCGGCAAGGATATCTTTCCATTCACCGATTACATCGTGTGTCCAGCAGTCGTCTGCTCCGGCAGCTTCACGCATAGTAAGTGCCAGAATATATGACAGCTCTTTAACGGTTGCTCCTGCTTCCAGAGCTCCTTTAAAGTGCTTGAGTACGCAAGGTTTGGATCTGCCTTTAATTGACAGTGCCAGACAGATAAACTGGTAAGTTTTCTCGTCGATAGTTCTCTTTTCTTCGTAAAGTTTATCCATTTCATCAAGTTTTTCTGCAAATTCAGGGAAGAATTCAGCTAACATTCTCATAGTAATCTCCTTGTATTTATATTGTTATATTAAATGATAAATCATGTTAAATATATATCCAACAACAATTATTCCTGCTCCGGTTATTGCTACAAAGTAAATGAGCAGTCTTGGTTTGACAACCTTTCTCAGAATAATCAGCTCAGGCAGAGAAAGCGCTGTTACAGCCATCATGAATGACAATGCTGTTCCCAGTCCGACACCTTTACCAATCAGGGCTTCGGCAATAGGAATGGTTCCCAGAGCATTAGAGTATAACGGAATACCAATTACTACACCAACCAGAACGGCAATAGGGTTGTTCGGTCCGGCATACTTAGCAAGCAGGTCAGCCGGTGCCCAACCGTGAATTGCTGCACCCAGTCCGATTCCTATTAGCAGGAACAGCCAGATTCTCTGCAGAATCTCTTTTACCTGCTCAAAAGCAAAATCTATACGATCACGGAAGGTCTGTTGAATATCGCCCAGATTCCCTGCTTTGAGCTTGAAGACATATTCTTCGACATATCGTTCCGGCTTAAGGCTGCCGATGATGATGCCACCTATAACCCCGATTACTACACCGAGGAAAACGTAGATCACAGCTATCTTCCAGCCGAAAGTCCCCAGCAGTATGATAAACGCTGCTTCGTTAACAATAGGCGATGTGATCAGGAAGGAAAAGGTAACACCAACAGGGATTCCTGCTTCCACAAAAGCTATGAAAAGCGGTACGGATGAACAGGAACAGAACGGAGTAACAATCCCCAGCAGTGAAGCAATAATATTGCCTTTTATGCCTGAAAAGTGGGTAAGAATCTTTTTTGTACGCTCCGGCTGAAAGAAACTTCTCAGGTAAGATATAATGAATATCATAACCGAAAGCAGGACGAGTATTTTAACCACATCATATATGAAGAAGTGGATACTTTCCCCGAGATGCGTTTCCATTGACACGTTAAACACATTTTCGACTAATTTTCTGACACCGAGATCGAGATATTTAAACATTTTAACCTCTTTTTATATCAAGGACTTCATCAAACCAGATCAGTTGATGAACTTCATAATTCATTGAGCTATGTACTATTGTTAGAGCTTGATTATATTTTCGATGAATCATGAAGTTCACCGAATCTTAAAAGAATCAACGTCTCAAGCAGTAACTGAATGAAGCCCTTAATATGTGGCTGTTTGGCAATTATGCCAAGTACTGTTACTAAAAAATGATGAGTTTCCTCATCTGTTGAATTACTATTATACTCTGTTAATTTTTTATAAAGACCTATTTATTTATTTCAGCAGTTTAAGCTGATCTTCCACGTTATGGCTGATGACATCTCTGACACACTGGTAGAACGACAGCACGCAGGAGCATCTGAGGGAGTAGTAAACGTTGTTGCCTTCTTTCCTGTCCTGCACAATACCGGAGTTCTTGAGAACAGCGAGATGCTTGGATACGGTAGATGTGTCTGCACCGATCATTTCGGTAAGCTCGCACACACAGTGATCCTGCTTACTGAGTTCATCCACAATGAACAACCTGGTCGGATGCGCCATAGACTTAATAATCTTAGCCATTTCGTCATATTTAACTTTATCGAATTTACTCATAACTTAATTCCTTTTTGGCAAAATTGCCAAATAGATATTTTGTGTCAAGGAGAAAATTGGGGGGATAGAATTAATTAGCTAAATCATTGTTCTCTTCAAACACATGATCTATCATGTGCCCTTTGAGAGTTAATAACTCCCATAATTCATTTGCCATTTCCGTATATCCTGACTCATACATTTTTACTAAAAATTCAATTTTTTTACTAGAAACTAAAGTATCACAGTTTTTTGTAATGAAACTTTTCACTAAGAGAAAAGTGTATTCTCGATTTTTATCAAACAATTTGAAAAACACTTCAAATACTTTATAAGAATATCTAAGTTCAAAATGATTGATTAAGTAACTTGTCGATCTAAATATATCTTCATCTAACTTTTCGAAATTACCAATCCAACAGATTAAATTATCTATATGCCTAATGATATCAATATTTTCAATAACTATATTAATTTGCTCACATGTATCTATGTAGATTGTCTTTAGTTTATTTTCATCCAGCTCCAGTGTAACTTGTTTACTAACTCCAGCTTCTATAAATCCCCTCAAAACATTATTAGGATGGCTAATCATTGATTTTATCAAAGATTTCAGATAAACTTCTTCAATTATGCCTTTATAATAGTGGAAAAATATTAGAAAACCAAGGTTCTTGGTTACATTACCCAATCTATCATTATTGTCGTATAATAGAATAAACTCCTCTAATAGGTTTTTGTCTTTGAAATACTTGAAAACTTTCTCATCTAGCACATAACTTTCTTGAATATAATTACATATTGTATTTTTTAAATCATTTTCATTATTGAAGGAGAATATCCTATCTAATTTACTGTAAATCCACTGGTCATCAATATATTGGAAATTTCTAAAATGCCTAGATATGAAATACTTGTATTCCAATTTATCACTATGCAATCCGAGTTCAAATTCCTCAATCATTTCTTCTTCAATCGTTGAATGCTTGTGCTTCATTTTGAGACTAAAATTTAGTTTTACCTCAAGAATAGATGTAAGATTGTTTCCACCATAAAACTCATATTTTTCTTCAAGCATATTTAGAATTAAAAGTTTATCATGGAAATTGTTAATGGTTGCTCTAACTTGATTTCGAGTTTTCTCTTCTGCAAAAACGTAATCATCTTGAATAATTTTACCCAGAAAATTACATATTGCATTTACATGGTAAGAGTTGATAAACTCACTGTCATAGATTTTCTCAATTATTTCGTTAATATAATGAAGACAGTTTTCTTTATACTGTGAATTTAATGTGTCATAATTAGTTCCCAATTCCTCAATAAATATTCTAAATAAATCTGGAGGTAATATCTCTAACTCTTTTATTTTACTTACGTATTCATCAAGATTATTACTAATTTCCCTTCTGAATGTTACCTTCAAATCCCAGTTTTCATAATCATCATTCTGATTTTTAGAATAGTGATTCATATATTGTGAAATTTTTTCATTAAATGGTAAATCACTTAGTGTTAAATAAATATCTTCACTTTTGTAATCCTCAGCATCCATAACCCAACTCGTTAGTTCTGGAAACATAATAGATTCTGGATATTCTTGACAAATTTCTTCATATCTTTCAGATATAAATTTACTAGATGAACTCTTCAGTGCTTCAAGCCATTTCTTTATTCTGTATGCTCTATGATTATCATTGTATTTTTTACAGTCTATACTTTCAATTATCATGCTATATATTTTTTTCAATTGTTCTTCCGAAAAGGAATTGACATTGCTACTAAATAATTCGTGTAATTCATGGTAATTACTATAATCTTTAAGCAAATTCTCTTTATGATCCCAGAACAAGACCTTATATTTTGAATACATGTTATTCATTATGTAAATAGCAATTCTAACTAATGGAGAGACACTATTTAGCATATCTTTTATAATATCAAAAATATCATCTTCGCAGTTTATCATTAACTCTCTTAACGAAATCAAGTAATATCTCTCTGCACAATGTGATGAAAAAGACTGCTCATGCTCCTCGACAGTTCTACCAAATGAGGTTACACTGAATTCTTCTCTTTTAACCTTTCTTTCGATCTCATGAGAAATGAATTTTATCAATTCTATCCTATGTTTATTCTCAACTTTTCTACTAATAAAATTCACAATTTCATGAAAATCTCTCTCATCATTAATAGGAATGTTTTCATAATAGTAATTATTTGCATTATAATCAAAAAGTAGTTTCTTCTTTTCTCGTTTGTAGAATAGAAGAAAATCAAAGGTCTTCTTAATGTAATTGTAGTTATTAGATTCAAAAATTTTAGGAAACATGTTTTCTAATAAAAGTTCTTTTAAGAAATAATGATTAATATTTTTAATTAAAATTACGAAAAGAATATCAACAAATTTCTCACCAAGAATATCTAAATCAAATGTAATAATTAAGTTAATGATAAATGTTGTTAAACTCGCATTATCATATTTTGTTTTTTCGTTACAGCTCCAGTAATCATCTGCAAATCCCAAAAGATCTTTCGAAATTTCCATATACTTTTTTTTATCATCATTTGCTGATTTAGCCACTCGAAGTAAATAGTTCGAAAATGGGACAGCATCATATTTCCAACTTATTGTTTTGTTTTGTTTGTTTTTATTCAATATTGGCTTGGGGAGGTTTTTAATTGAAAAATAGTTATCAGTATTCAATCTATGAAACCAATCAATGGCATGGTGAGTATCGGCAAGGTACATGAAAAATCTCATCTCTAAAACAGACTTTTCTCTGATTATTTTTATAGTCTCAAGATATAATGATTCATTAAATGGAGAACTCACTATTGTTTTCAAACGAGTAAATTTGTCATACAAATCTCGACCAGGAATATTCAAAACACGATTCCAGTGCATAACAACATCTTTGAGAAAGCCATATCCAAGCTCATCAAAAAAATATGGAATGCATTCTATTCCTAACTTGGAGAAATACATGTTTTCGTAATTAATGATATTAGTCTCATGTTTATAGAAAGGATTGAGTATGTAATGCCTAATTTCCTTCATTGAGGAATCACTGTTGAAAACGTGTTCCAAAAGCTCCATTTCATTCAAACCATAACCTACAAACAATACAGTATATTTATCGAAGACATTTCTTAGAAAGTTGTTGAACTCAGAGTCTTTTCTATATCTATTAATATACTGTTCAACAGTGAATACTAAGCTTTTCCTGCATTTCTTATATCCATGAATATGGTAAAGGTTTCCAGATTTAATGTTATCTTTAACAAGTTTATCTTCTCCATAGATAACTTTTCCATTCTTGAATTTTCGATGCATCAACATATCGGCATTAGTTGTAAAAAAAACATCTCCAATTTCAAATAGGTCATCATATATATTTCTTTTTCTTCCCTTTTTAAGATATTCGTCTGAAGGGGTTAAGGATTTGTCTAATTCATCATAAAACTTGTCTAATTTACTACCATTCTTCAATACTTCGAAGCAAGTAGAAATTATCTGTTTCTGACTCCTATTCTGTCCTAATCTCTTACTCTCAAAGAAGTTTATTAAATCTTCCTTCCTACATGTTTCAATTAAGTTTTCTGCTAATTGATCCCATCCCATACATCCTAAAAGCCTTGAAACTCCCGCACCAATAAATACTGCTAATCTATTTTCTTCTTTAGCTTGTCTTAACTTCTCAGGCAATAACGGTATGTCAAAACTGTTATATTTCTCTCTCTCACTCATTCTCTACTCCAGTAGTTCAAATCTCAGTAAACTTAACTGCAACAGTTATTTTCTGTCAAATCAATTACAAAATCCTCTTTACTCAGCAGATTAGCAACCATTCTGGGCATAAATAAATTCTTGACTGTGTTTTGATTCAACTAATAATATTCAGATGTGATGAAAGCCTAAAATACTGATTATTAACTGATTGTAGCACACACAATTTCTTGATCATGTCTTTATCAGCAAATATGAAAACATAAAAGTTCTGTATTTGATATTGGCTTACTCCCCCTCACTCCTCCCATCCGTAGAATTCTCTGAGTTTAGAGGCAATCGCGGCGATCATAGGGGCTACCAGGAACTTGGAGGAATGCTGTTCCGTATAGGCAATTGCTATTCTCTGGCAGCATTCGAACTGCTGTTCTCTCGAGGCAGTGCCGTTGTCCCATCCGTACCATTGTCTGAGAGTGCAGGACACATCCTGGATCATACTGATGATTTGTTTTACTTCGAGTGTTCTAGTTCTTACATTAGCCACAATAATCTCTGTACACATTTCAAGTTGTTTGTCCGGACTTATAGCTTTCATGGTCCTCACTCCTGCATGCTTGCTTTTTATGTAAGTTCAAATAATAAACAGAAATATGTCCAGAACTTTGTTAATTTTTCTCCTCTATATCTTCCACTTAAAAGAAAATATGTTGATTTATCAGTTATTAAACAACAGTTAGCAGTTAAAGCTCTTAACTGAATTACTAAAAGTTGTTATTCAGAAACAAACAAAATCTTGCTCATTGGTAGTTTTGAATCTATATTATATAAATAGATTGTCAGGATTCAGCTTATAATCTTAAACAGGAGCAGAAATGATTTCGGGTAAAGTGCTTTTAACAGCCATGTTCTTAATGCTCATTTTCAGCCTTTCAGCCGGAGATAATGTATATAGACTGCTTATTATTGATTCCCAGGATAGTGAACCATATCTGTCTGTGAGAGAATCCATGCTGGCAGAACTTAACAGATCAGGATATGTCGTGAATAAAAATCTGGTTATCGTATATTACTCGCTGGCAAATCATGTGGGTGCAGCCAGAAACGTATTCCGAAAAGAGAAGGATAATGAATACGATGTGATTTTTGTGAACGGCACTGTTGCGGCAGAGGGTATGCGCAATCAGGTTATGGGGAATGATAAATACAAAGTTGTTTTTGCGAGTGTCACCGACCCCGTTGGTCTGGGTATTATAGACAATTTTGAGGAAAGCCCCAAAGCCAACTTTACGGGTGTTTGCTATCCTGTTAAGATAGAAGAGAGGCTTAGATTTATACGTAAGGTCATGCCGAATGTTAAGAATATCGGGCTGATCTACTCCGAAATGCCTCAGTCGCTCAGTTATGTTGAGTGGATCAAGGAGAGCCATGAACTACCGGACTTCATGGATTTGAATTTCGTCTTCAGAAAAGTTGAGTTTGTCAAAAGTGAGTTAGGATATATAAGAATGACTCAGTTGGCTGAAGACCATGTTAAGGAAATTGATTCTGAGGTAGATATATATATCAGCCCTAATGATCAGATGGGAGTACAAAGAACTTTTGCTGAGATGGTATACAAAACATCCACTAAACCCTTGCTGGGACAGGGTAGAAAAGATGTAATGGAAGATTGGGGTGCTGCTTTCTCAATCTATCCATGTCTGACAGGTGCAGGAGTTCAAGCAGCAAAAATGATAGACAGATTGTTCAGGGGGGAGGATATCAAAGATATTATTCCTGAATGGCCTCCGGTTGGTACAGCATTCGATCTTAAAAAGCTGGCAGAATGGAATATCCATCCTTCACAGGAATTGATAGAAGAAGCTGAAGGAGATGTTGTAGAGTAGGGGGATTTATACTATGCATTAGATGAGTGGGCGTTTTCAGTCAAAATCAGTTCACCTATCTGAACTTCCCCTAAGATTGTACCATTCTGAAGTTTAGTATTCTTTGATATGAGACATTGGTATATAATCTTTGCAGTGAGGGAAAGGAAGACAAGCGATATTACATGTAGCTGAACAAACCGAGTTTGTTTGGTTTAGATTTAGTATAAATATGTAATCTAATATATTTTACCCTAAATTCTTACGGTCTATGGAATAGCGATCTGGTGCATATAAAAAAACTTTACTTCATCAAACACTTTATACATTTCATAGATTAAATCATAGTTTATGTTCAATACTATGAAACTTTTTGCCTTATATACATCATTGAACTGGCTTCTCCAGATAGACAATAGAACTGATTCACCTGAGCTAAGTGCATTTTCTGAGCTTGTGAATTTTGCATCAATAACAATATCTTTTTCGGTACAATATGACCAATAACTGTCAAAAGATAAAAGAGGACTATTAAAACATTTACTCCACAGTTTTTTTAGTTTTTTAATTTTAGTCTCAGGTCTATGTTGCGTAAACTTTTCGATGACTTCATTCTTTATTATATTAGATATATTACTATATTCATTTATGAAGCGACTAACTAAGTCCTTGTTGAAATTGATTTTATCGTTTTTCTCATTTCTATGATATTTTGCTTGATTTATAATCATTTGTGTCGGTCTCCCTCCATTATGTATTAATGCATTCCTATACCATGAGACTTCCTCACAGCCATCTATAACTTTTAGAGATTCAGGTAGTAGGTCTTTTTCAACCTTATTGGAAATGATTTTGAATGCATATAATAACTGTTCTTTAACTCCTTCATGGAATAATTTGAACAAAGCATGATCAATTATTACCTCGAATCCATTTAATGAAATATTATGAACAACCTTTCTGGATATAGTATAAGATTTATCTTTAAGTTTTTGTGGATATTTCAGTAAAATTTCCTTTAGTATTGAGCGAATAGAGTCTTCAAAAATGGAAGATGACATTACAAACAATCCTTTGTTAATAATCTCATCTACTGTAAGTTTTTGTTTCATTTCATTCAGCCTAACTTTTAGATTCTCTATGATTTCAATTAAATCTTCAACATACAGCTCTTTGCGTTTTATAATCATGTTCTCCTCCATTAATCTATAAATTAAAACCAGATAAATTTGCGATTTAGTGTAAACTTTTAACTAATCCATATCATTAAAAATTGATAATCAAACTCCTATGTAATTGTCAAAAATGAAATTCTTATAAGTCAATATTAATTTTTCATCAAGATATATATAGGTTAACTGACCGTATGAAAACATATTTTTAGATGCTTATTTTGTTCCATGTTCATTCCCATTCTCTACTTCATCTTCCCTCAACTCCAGAACTTCCTGTCCAGACTTCTGTATTGAACCGCTTCACTGACATGGTGTGGTTTTATAGCTCCGCTTTTATCGAGATCCGCTATTGTACGGGCAACCTTTCGAATCCTGTCGAACGCTCTGGCGGACAGTCCCAGATTGTCCATTGCCTTTTTGAGCAGGGCTGTACATTTATCATCCAGTTGGCAATGTTTGCGCATCTGTTTCGAATTCATCTGGGAGTTGCTGAATATCTCACTTCCGTCAAATCTGTCCAATTGTACTTGACGGGCTACATTAACCCGTTCTCGGACTTCCTCGGATTTTTCTCCTACCGGCAGTTTACTCAGTTCGTCGAATTCTACTGCAGGGACTTCTACATGCAGATCAATCCTGTCGAGGAGAGGTCCGGAAATCTTTGATCTGTATCTTTGTATTTGCCCGATTGAGCATTTACAGGAATGCCCTTCTGTTTCTGATCCGTAATAACCGCAGGGGCAGGGATTCATGGATGCCACGAGCATGAACTTGGCAGGAAATACAAGTGATTGAGTTGCACGTGATATTGTGACAATCTCGTCTTCGAGGGGTTGTCTGAGTACTTCCAGAACTGTTTTTTTGAACTCGGGAAGTTCATCGAGAAACAGGATGCCGTTATGAGACAGTGAGACTTCACCCGGTTTAGGGTAGCTGCCTCCTCCAATAAGAGCGACATCAGATATGGTGTGATGCGGTGAGCGGAAAGGGCGTTCTTTGACAATCCCGTTTTCACGAGTTTCCATCAGTCCGGCAACAGAGTGGATTTTGGTTGTTTCCAGTGCTTCATCCAGACTGAAATCAGGTAGGATTGTCGAGATTCGTCTTGCCAGCATGGTTTTTCCTGATCCCGGAGGTCCGATCATGAGAATATTGTGACTTCCGGCTGCTGCTATTTCCAAGGCTCTTTTAACCTGAAACTGTCCTTTAACATCGTACATATCTACAAGAGAAGTGTTAAGTCCACCAAAGTATTTGTCCTGATCAACAATATGTTCTTCAATCTTCATTGTACCGTTCAGAAATTCAACTGCTTCGTTAAGATGTTCCACAGGGTAAACGTTCAGACCTTCAATAATTGCTGCTTCATCAGCATTTTCTCTTGGAAGGATTATCCCTTTAAGATTATCTCGTTTGGCTGCAATAGCAATTGGCAGAACTCCGCGGATAGGTCGAACGTTCCCATCGAGAGACAGCTCGCCGATTACAGCGTATTGATCGAGTTTATCATGTCTCATCTGTTTTGATGCTGCAAGAATAGCAACTGCTCCGGGCAGATCGAGAGCAACACCGTCTTTCTTAATATCTGCGGGAGCAAGATTGATTGTATAGTTATAGGACAGAAACTTGAATCCGCTATTTTTGATTGCAGCAGTAATTCTGTCACGGCTTTCTTTTATTGTATTTGATGGCAGACCAACGATAGAGAATTTCCCAAGACCGCCTTTGATATCAGCTTCAACAGTAACTTGAGTTGCATCGATTCCCAGGACTGCATAGGAAATTGATTTGCTGAACATTGTTCACCCCTTACATGATTTTTCGACAATTTGCAAAGATAATGTTCATTAAGTCAACAAATTTGTTGAATTAGTAGTTCAGTATCTTGTTTCCCTGACATTTTCAGAGTATGTAATGAATTGTTTTTAAACATTCTCAGTCTATAAAATCATGTTGTACAACCGCTTGATATTTAAATGTTTTAAAAAGTAAATATTCATTGACAATATACACAAAATATAAAAAATGCAAAAGAGGAGAAATAAAGTGATGCGAATAAGAATACTCGAATTTAAAAGTGAAAATTATTCAAAATTATATAAACACAAGCATTTGTTGGTTTAACAAATGCTTTTTTTATTTAAAATCGCATCGAAAGGCTCATAAATGGATATGATTATAAAAGAAAAAATAAAACAGGCGTTACTGGAAGATATTGGTACAGGTGATATTACGACAGATTATCTTGATCTGGGTCACAAAAGTGTAAATGCATACATAATTGCCAAGGAAGACGGCATACTCTGTGGTATCGAAGTCGCTAAAGAAATATTCAGAATGATTGATCCTGAAATACATCTTGTGGCCTACAGGAAGGATGGAGACAGAGTTCTGAAGGGCGATGATGTTCTGAAGATTTCAGGAATGGGACAATCAATATTAAAAGCAGAAAGAGTAGCATTAAACTTCATGCAGAGATTAAGCGGTATATCCACAATGACCGGAAGATATGTGGAAGAAATTAAAAATACGGAAGCTAAGCTGCTTGATACTCGTAAAACAACACCATTATTAAGATATTTTGAAAAGTACGCAGTTCGAACAGGTGGTGGATATAACCACAGATTCGGTTTGTACGATATGGTTATGATAAAAGAAAACCATATCAGATCAGTAGGTTCAATAACAGACAGTATAATTAAAATTAAACACAAAAATTCAACATATAAAATTGAAGTAGAAGTAACAAACTTAGATGAGCTTGAAGAGGCTGTACTGGCAGGAGCAGACAGAATCCTGTTAGATAACATGTCGCTTGAAGATATGAGTCAGGCTGTAGAACAGTATGGGCAGAGAGTTGAGTTGGAAGCATCAGGAAATATTACCCTTGAGACTATCGGATCGGTAGCAGAAACAGGAGTTCATTTCATATCTTCCGGAGCACTGACACACTCATATAAGTCACTAGATCTCAGTTTATTGGTTAAGGAGTAAATTTAAAATGAATTCGAATTTATCGACACTCGTCAAAATGCAGGAAATTGATGATCAGATAGGTATCCGTGAAGTTGATAAGAAGAAATTACCTGAAGAACTCGACAGTCTTCATGAACAGGTAAAATCTACAAAAGAAGCATATGAGGAAGCACATAATGCTCTTCTTGAAAATCAGAAAACTCAAAAAGCCAAAGAACTTGAAATCAAGGCCAATAAAGACACTATGGCTAAATATGAGAACCAGCTTCTGGCTATAAAAACCAATAAAGAATATAAAGCTCTTCATAGTGAAATCAATCACCTTAAAGAAGCTAACAAAAAGATTGATGATGAACAGATTCAGCTTATGGAGATAGAAGCATCGCTGAGAGGTAACTTAACTGATGCTGATACATCTGTAAAAAATGCTGAAAAAGAACTTAATGCCAATGAAGACAAGCTCAACAAGAAGATAGAAAAAGTTAATCAGGAAATTGAAAAACTCAAACAAGATAGAAATGATATAGCAAAAGCGCTTCCGCGTCAATTGATTAAGAGATATGTACTTCTTATAAAGAATAAGAACAGAAAAGCAGTTGTTTTTGCCAGTAATGATGCATGTGAAGGTTGTGGATTTAAAATAAGACCGCAACTTGCAATTGAAGTAAGTAAAGGCAATAAAATTATCAGCTGCGAAAACTGCGGAAGAATCCTGGTTAAAGATACAAAAGATTAATTTTCGGAGAAGCTGGAATGTCAGCCCTGATGGGAGGAAAGTCCGAACACCATATGGCAGGATACTTTCTAACGGAAAGTCCTGGTGACAGGAAGCCAGCTCCACAGAAACAAACCGCTTCCGTTCTGCGGAAGTAAGGGTGAAATGGTAGTGTAAGAGACTACCGGATATTGGTGTGAACCGATATGCCAGGAAAGCCTTATCCGGTGCAATGCCAAATAGGGGAACGATCCTTGCGATAACAGGCTGCCAGTCTGTATGTTCCCGGGTAGGCAGCTACAGCCGTTCTTTTACAGATCTCAGTAGAGAATAGCAATATACGGTGAAGTTAAATTGACATTGCATCACCTGTTACGTGATGCACAGAATTCGGCTTATCAGCTTCTCCGGCACTTATTTATTTGATTTTAAAAAAAAGAACTATAAAGGTAAATATGAAAAAAAGGTGGCACAAAACAGGTCAGCTTAACGAGGAGCAGACTCTGTTAAAAACACGTATTTCATCAGAATTGAAGTGCCCGGAGATTGTTGCAGAAATCCTTATCCGAAAAGGCATTACAGATCTCAATGAGATTGATTCTTTCTTCAATCCATCTATTGAGGATGTGCATGATCCATTTCTTTTTAAAGATATGGATAAAGCCTGTAACAGAATCGTTGAAGCTATTCAAAATAACGAGAAAATCACCATCTATGGAGACTACGATGTTGACGGTACAACATCAACTGCATTGCTTTATCTCGGTTTACAGAGAATTAACGCAATAGTAGATTATTACATTCCCCATAGGATGATTGAAGGGTACGGACTTTCCAGAGGCGGAGTACAGCAGCTGCTGGATTCCGGAACAAGACTGATTATCAGTGTTGACTGCGGAATTAACGCCATGGATGAAGTTTCTGTTGTAAATGAACTCGGAATGCAGATGATTATCACTGATCATCACAATCCAAAAGATGAAATTCCAGATGCTTTTGCAATTATTAACCCGAAAATGCCTGATTGTAAATATCCATTTAAGGATCTTGCAGGTGTTGGAGTGGCTTATAAACTGCTCATGGCTGTTTATCAGAAAGTAGGAAAATATACTGAGTCGGAAATATTCAGATTTCTCGACCTGGTTGCAGTTGGAACAATAGCTGATATTGTCCCTCTCATCGGAGAAAACAGAATCTTTGCCGGGATTGGACTGGAACATCTCTATAAAAAGAAAAATCTTGGACTTTCTGCGTTGATCAGCATCTCAGGTACGTCCAATAAAGCCCTGAATACTACAGATATTGTTTTCGGACTGGCTCCCAGAATTAATGCAGCCGGAAGAATGGGATCTGCCATGAGAGCTGTTGAACTGCTGACATCAGAAGACATTAAAGATAGTCACGAGCTTGCTCTGATTATCGAAAAAGAGAATTCTGTCAGGCAGGAAATTGACCAGAAAACCTACAGAGAAGCATGCAGACTGATCGAAGACAAATACCCTAATCTTGATGAAGTATACTGTATTGTTGTGGCTTCAGAGAACTGGCATCCGGGTGTTATCGGAATTGTTGCATCAAAACTTGTAGAAAAATACTACAGACCGACAATAATGATTGCTCTGAATGAAGGTATAGGATCCGGTTCCGGTCGAAGCATTGCTGATTTCAATCTGTTTGAAGCCCTTACGGAAGTAGAAGATATGCTGGAAAGCTTTGGTGGCCATAAATACGCTGCCGGGTTATCTGTACTTGTAGAATATCTGGATATTCTCGAAGATAAAATGAATGCTTATGTTAAAGAACATATACAATCTTACCAACTGATTCCACCACTGAATGTTGACCATAATATTGAACTTTATGATATCCACAATTCTCTTATTTCCTGGCTGGAGAAATTCGCTCCTTTCGGTCCGGGAAACATGAGACCAGTTTTTTATACTGAAAAAGTGATTATAACTAACTATCCTTACGTTGTTGGCAGGAATCATCTTAAGATGAAAGTGCAGAAAGACGGTTGTTATCTTGATCTTATTGGCTTCAACATGGGGCATTTACAGCCTCTGCTGAAGAAGAATACAAGGATTGATATAGCCTATTCTCTTGAATGGAATACCTGGCAGAACAAGATTACCATACAAGGGAAACTCAAGGATATAAGATTTGTTAAGAAATAGTTTTATTATTGTATGCTGCCTGATTGCAGTATCCTGTACTTTCATTAATTCACAGGATTTTCAGCATGCAAGAACAGAACTTACTCCTGTAGATACAATATCTGTATCAGGAACTTACGATAAATATCTTCTTCAGAGAGAAAAGAAAAGACTATACTGCCTGAATAAGACCGCATTTAAAATTGATATATTTAATACAGATGATAACAAAAAGATCAACACTATAGGTGGTATTGGGTTCGGAGACAATCAGTTTAATAATCTGACAGATATATCATTATCGCATGATAATCACCTGCTTGCTCTGGATTCTTTTCAGAAAAAGATAAAACAGTATTCATCTGAAGGAGAGTACCTTGGGAGTATATCGCTTTCTAACTGCAGCAACCCGATGCTTATAACTGTCCTCGATGAGAATAACTGGATTATCTTTGATGACGGAACAAAAGAGCTTATTCAGTTGAGTCCGTCTGCTTCAGGAGAAACTCAGGTTCTGGATAAAATTTTCGACATAAAACCACATAAGCTGTACTCTACTGATAAATGGATATATCTATATAGTAGAGAGGATAATAAGACTCTTACATACTCTGATCTCGGGAATTTCTCGGAAACTCAGGATTATTTCTGTTTTCAGTTCAATGAAACAAGCTTTTCTCTGTCAAAATTGATCACTCAGGTTAACAATGATAAAACAAAAAAAATCATCTGGGATGAAAACAAAGTTGACGTTTCAGGTGAATTTGTTATAAAAAGCACTGATAGTAGAATTATTGTGTTAATCCCAAAAACAGAAGAGGTAAATAATTGAAAGGACAAAGCAGAGTATCCTATGTTAAACCGATTTCAGCCGGTTTGATGCTGGGTATAAGCAGACTTCCAATTCATCTTGGATTTCTTGTATTCTTTGCTTTTATTCCAATTTTTATCTACTCGCAGGAAGATTTAAAGAAAAGAAATGTAATTATTGGATCAATCTACTTTAGTATCACCTATACTTTAGCAGGATTGCAATGGATTTGCCTTGCTCCAACACAGCTCACATCTATAAGCAGCAGTGGAGTATTGTCTTTTTTTACCGGATTTGGTGTGCTCATAGCATTGATCGTCTTGTTTTCAGCCTACTTCACTATTTTGTTTCTTGTTAATATGGCTGTAAGAAAGGAATTTCCGGCTCTCAAGATTATTGGTTTTCTCATGCTGTGGTTATCATTTGAGTATCTACAGAACTTTGGAGAATTCCGTTTCCCATGGTTCAATATAGGATATTCACTGCATAATTACAACTGGATGCTTCAGATCCTTGATATTGGAGGACTTCCTCTGGTTACAATCATGATTCTCCTGATCAATTACTGGCTGTTCAAATTCCTCTACGGTGAAAAAAATTACCTGTATCTGTGCCTGGGAGTTTTACTTGTATGGATGATTTACGGAGCTGTAAGAGTCAATACGATAGATCTGCAAAAGAAAGATCTCACAGTTGGTGTTGTACAGGCTAATATTCCGCAGCATTTGAAATGGGAAGCATCTTTTGAGGATTCTACATTCGCACGCTACGAGAATCTCTCTAAAAAAATGAAATCAGATCTGTTGATCTGGAGTGAATCTTCACTTCCTGTTGCTCTTATGTACAATCAATCTGCACTGAAATTTACCAAGAGAATAGCTGCCGAGGAAAAAGCTAATATCCTTATTGGATTTCAGCACTTCAAGCTGAGAAAAGACGGCGAACATAATAGATACGACTATTTTAATTCTGCCACACAGATAACTTCAAAGGGAGATGTACAGAAAGCATATTATAAAAACATGTTAGTTCCATTCGGTGAAAGAATGCCTTTTTTGAGCCTGTTCCCATTCCTCTGGTCGCTTGATTTCGGACAGGCAAATTTCAGACCGGGAACTGAGTTTGAGACTTACAGAGTACGAGAAACATCATACTCTCCGATCATCTGCTATGAGATTGCTTTCCCGTCTGTTTTCAGAAGAATTGCACATGCCGATTTCGTTGTTAATATCTCGAATGACGCCTGGTTCAAAAAATCTCCAGGTACTTTCCAGCATGCAGATATGGCAAGATTCCGAGCCATTGAGTCTAGAATTCAGATTGTACGGTCTGCTAATACAGGTATATCCCTAAGTGTTGATCCTCGTGGACGTTATTTGCATAGATCAAAAATTATGAAAATGGAAAGATTTAATACGTTTGTCTATGATTATGCAGGCACAACTTTCTATAACAAATATGGGCACTGGCTGCCTCTGATAAATTTCCTGTTGACTGCATTACTGGTTATTGTAGCAATTGGTTCCAAAATATTCCTTTATTCACGGTTATGAGTATGAAAAAATTCTATTATTCAATTGGAGAAGTAAGCAATCTGATAGGAATCAAACCTTACGTTCTTCGCTACTGGGAAACTGAGTTCCCAACACTGAAACCTCGCAAAAACAGCGGAGGCAACAGAAAATACAGTGCTGATGATATTGATGTTCTTAAGGATATCAAATATATGCTGTATGAACAGAAATTTACAATTGAGGGTGCCCGTAAAAAGCTTGCTCAGAAAAAGGATAAAAAGAATGAACCTCAAATGGAAATAGACTTCCCTACCGAACAAAAGAATAAGGTGAATAAAATTAAGGAATCTCTCCTTGATCTGAAAGAAGGATTGCTCAGCAGGGTTTAGTATTTTTTTTAGTTGGCTTACACACAATCTAAGATTTTCGATTCAGGCATATTATCTTCCAAATTTACACACCCCAAATCGAACAAATTCGATAGGACACAATATTTTACAACCATTGCGAAGGTTTCTATTTCAACATTATCATTTTATTTGTTAACGATGATTTTTCTGTTTTGACTTTATAGAAATATACTCCGGATGCAACGTATTTATTATTTTCGTCTGTTCCGTTCCATTTTATTGTATGATGTCCGCTTTCTTTGTGTTCATTTACAAGCTGCTTTACTTTCTGCCCTTTTATGTTATACACTTCAATACAGACATTACATTCTACCGGAAGGCTGTACTCAATTATTGTTTCAGGGTTGAATGGGTTTGGCTGATTGCAGGCGGTTACATTCGTTTCTCTATAACCCAGGTCATGATTGAAATTACCTACTGGCTGCCACTCAAAACAGCCCATATCTACTGTACTGCCGTATATTCTCTGGTTTCCTGCCAGATCCAGTAAAGGAAAATTACTGCCTGCTGCGACTCCTGCATCTACACAAGGACTTGTCTCTACAAGTTTGTAGTAGTCCACACCTGTACTGTCTCCACCTGCAAAACCGGGTTCAACATCTATATTATTTTCTCCATAGTTAAACAAGTGTTCCAGATGAGGAGGATAAGCACTGATATTTTGATCACCACCCCTGAATGCATTGTTGTGCATAGAAAGGACATCTGTGGAATCTCCGAATATAACAAGCAATTCATCCGGGTTAAACTCTGAGCCGGGATTGTTGTATATATTATTGTAAACCTTGATCTCACTACCATAAACTGCAAAATTAGTTTGATACTGCTGCCAGCTTATTGTATTATTTGCAAAGGTGTTATTTCTTATTATTGCCTTACCTGCATAAGCTTCAACATAACCCGCAGCACTTCCAGCAAGCGAATGGTTATCAATTACAAGATTATTTTCAAAGATACTTAAGCTGTTTCCAAGCAATGTAAAAGCATTACTGTTCTCATGACCGGAATCAATATTACCCTTAAATATACTGTTTCTAACAATTATACTGTCACCATCAGCCCATAATGAATTGTTTAATCCATGATCATCATTATATCCTGAAACATTATTTACGAATTCACAATTATCTATCAAAATATAACCTGATCCATCTACATGACCAGCTATGAACAACCCTGCAGCTGATTTCTCGGCACTATTTGAAATGAACTTAGAGTTAGTAATCTCTACATTCTTTGTGTCCGAAATATACAAGCCTGTATACTTCTCAGAAATGCAATTTTCAATGATAACATCATCCATCTTGAAGTTTTTCCCTTCATCTGTTGCGAAATGTACACCTCGACCTGCTATGTTTTCTATTGTCAGTCCTGAAATCTCTATGTCGATCCCCCCCTTGGCTATTGAAAGTAAGCTCTTATCTCTCAATCCACCAAAAAGTATTGTTGTTTCGGAAGACTCTCCTCTCATCCTGCAATACTGTTTCATTGCAGGTCTATAAAAACGATCTGTAAGTTGCGGTGAGTAATCTCCAGCTTCGAGATATATTGTCTTAGGATTAAGACTGTCCGAAGCAACAAGTCTGCAAGCTTCTACAATTGAATATTTCGGATCATCAGGTGTCAATCCGCTGTTATTATCATCTCCATACATTGATACATACAAATCTGCGTTAATCGGTGTACTATGTCCTCTAAGAATATCAAAAATCATTGGATTGCTTGTATCTGTACTTACACTGTAATCATAACTTGCATAATAAAAACTTGGTTCAAGCTCACTAAACTTATCAAGGTAGATCATTGTTGTGTCGTTGTAACCATGCGGTATCATATTAAAGCAAATATCCATGCCGGAAGTTGAGTAATTGTTATATACACTGCATCTGTTAGTTGATGAAAATATTAACTGAGAATTTGTGCTGGGATAGTAGCTTAATCCTCCTCCTGTACCTGAGTAATTATCATGTATTTTCACACCTGAAAATTCGACAATTGCATCCCTTGCAATGTAAATCCCCCCTCCTGTGAATTCCATTCTATTATCAAAGATATCACAATTAATAATCTTGATACTACCATTACTTGATATTCTTATTCCACCACCACCTTGTATACCTTCACCATAACCATTTGTTATAGAAAAACCTCTTATTTCTGCATCAATCAGAGTCTGATTCCATATTTCAATTACTTTGTCTACCCCACCGCCGTCTATTGTTGTCTCTGCTATGTAATGGTCTTCTCCGGTCAATGCTTCGAGAGAATAGAGCTTTATACTCCTGTCATTAAAATTCAAATTTTCCACATAGTACCCGGGATAAACAAGTACCGTATCCCCATTTACTGAGCTGTCTATTGCCTGCTGAATAACAGTAAAATCCCCGCTTCCATCAAGACTTACTGTATGTGTTGTGCATAACAGTATTATTGGTATCAGTGCGAGCATCAGTATCGTAATCTGCTTTTTCATAAGGTTTCCTTCTTTTGAAATTCCGCATTGCGAAAGGATGCGTGTCTCACACCATTCGGAAAGTCGTTAGTCCATTCCAAAGGTGTGAGATATATTTATTTATGATTGTTAACCCTCAGGCTGTCCTGACTAAATCAGGAGACACAGCTCCCTGTATAGGGAGCACTTTTTCATTTCAACATTATCATTTTATTTATTATTGGTAAAAAATAATTTTAAGTTAACCAGTTTCTTAAGTTAATCATATTAATACATATATGCAAAAGCTCATTACTTTTATGTATACACCTTTTAATTCTCAGAGAATTTTCAAATATAGTATTCTACACCGAAATAAAACTTCAAACGCATTACTATATCAATAGCATTGGAGATTTCTTGTCAAATGTTTTTTATTATCCCTTACTATCCACATTAATTTCCCCAAGATGTTTGATTAATTCTTTCAAAACTGACTGTTAATGAAATTTTACTATTTAATTGGAATCCCCCCGTTTTTCTTGAAGTCAGATTTTCAAGAAAAACGGGGGGATGCATGAATTTTACTATTTAAGTCTTGACATTTGATTATGTTGTTTCAGTTTATATATTGGAGGATAAGATGAAAAAATTATTATTATTGTTTGTTTGTTTTATTAGTATACAGTTTCTCTCAGCACAATTCGAAGTTATCCCAATGTGGGGTAATCTCAGAACTGGTGCTATGGAAACTGATGGAAATGCACAACTCGATTTCACTACTCTGAATGTTTCAGGGGACTCTCTGGAAGTTCAGTATAATGATCAATCCGGTTGGACATCACAAATCGCAACTAACACCGATACCCTTACATTCGGAATATCATATCAGGTCACCCCCGGGCAGGAACAGCAGTTCTATCTGAGACAGAATATAATGAACCTTATCCAGCTTGCTATGGTAAAAGAGGTTAATACTGCTAATCCGGGAATTAACGACCTAACTTTTTTCTCTCAGGATTCACTCGGTGATTGTTCTGTTTCAGGAAGCGACCATCTTGAGCTTGTCTCTGATTACGCAGGATATGACGATAACAGAGTTTATGTCGGTATGAAGAACAATGGTGGCGGATATCCTACATTAGATATCTTCTCGGGAGAAGCTTATGCTTATGTTGCCTTACTGGCTAATCCTGAATCTGTTGTTATGGACTCTACCGTATATCTGATGATTGAAACAGTAAATCTCGGTGCCTTAATCTCACCGGGATTATATAAGATAGCTGCAACAATCGATACTACATTTGATTTGAATAATATTCAGAGAATAGGTGATATTATGTCCTATGAAGACTCAGCAAATGATTTGCTAGTGCTATCATGTGCAATGTCTGATCTGGCAAATGACCCTAACTTCGGAACCTGGCCTAACACTACAAAATCACTGGCTTTCTCTACAATTACATTTCAGATTACAACTATGCCTTCATTCAATGCGAATATTGCAGATATGACTAATCTCAATCTTATGATCCATGATCACTTTGAGTTTACTCATCCGCAGAACAATACACTGCCGGAAATAAGAAATGTTGTTACAGATAACAGTATGGGGGCCTGGAATGTAAGCTTTAATTACTACGACGCAGATGGTCATTCCCCTCAAAAAGCAGTGCTTCAGCTTGGTAGTGGAGCTCTGGTTGACTTTGTTCCTGCTACATTTGATTTTACCGGTGAGATTACATTCACTGCAAGTAATGTCATGGATATCAGCGGAGCACATATTTTAGTAAATGATGATGATCAGAATGATGTGAGTTTCGATCTGCAGAATGTTTCTGTGAAAGAAAATGATGTTACAAGACCTGAAAACAGTATTATTGTTAACAATCCGTCAACAATTGGTAATTCACTGAATATCAGATTCAGCAAAGCTGTAAAAGAAGATACAGAAGTATCCATCTTTAATATAAAGGGGCAGAAAGTGCATTCCTCAATACTTCACAATTCAGGAAATACAATAAGCTGGAATATGAAAGATGTTGCAGGAAAGCAAGTTTCTACCGGAGTATACTTCATAAAAACAAACAATAAAGATATAAAAATAAAGAAAATCGTATTAATGAAATAGAAAAACTGAGGATAATCCTTTATGGATAAATACAAACAGTTTGAAAACTCCTTATTTGAGCTTATCAGTAAGGAGTTTTCTAAATTTAACAAAGATTCCGTTTTGATTTTGCAGAAAGCTGCAAAGCCATATTATGCTTATGTAAATTCATTTCGTAACTATCTGAATATCAAGAATCTGAAATTCGATAAGTCTATATTACTTTCATTCGAATTCCATATTCTCTACCGAACTGAGCATCTCGATTTTGAGCTTCTTAAAGAAATGTTCAGCACTATTCAAAATATTCATGATTTAGTTCAGAACGATGATGTTTCAAAAGAAACAGTCTATACAGTCCTTGAAAATTACAGAATAGCCGATTCAAGCAATTATTATAACCGGATAAATATTGCAACTATTTTTGACACAGCAGGCTTTCATTCTAAAGCTGAAAAAGAATTCAGCTGTGCAGAAAATATTCTTGAACATATCCGTAACTATCATTACAAGTTCTATCTGCTGGAAAAAAACTATCCTGATCAGGACATTTTGCTGGATGACGTTTTCAATATAAGTAAAAATGACAAAGATATTATTCTCAAAACATTCATAAAATCCGAAAAAAAGGAAAATTATTTCCATCTTATCTCTTCCGGAAAATCACTTAAGGAGATTTGTGATTCATACTCTGTTAACAGTTTTGATGTATTGTCCTCCAGCACACTGTATTATTCCATGTTAAATGATAATATAGAATTTGCTGATACTGAAGAGAAAAATCTTGTAACCGGCAGTGCTTTAAACATCGAAAATGCGATGGATAATAAACCTGCCGAGATTTCAAAAAAAGATCTTAACATACTGCATAAACAGATCAAAGAATTGAACACCGTAAAACATAAGCTGAACAATTTCAGTATTGATTCGGCATCAACCGATGTATCCGATTCGTTATTATCTATTACTGAAACGCTCGAAAATCTTTTATACAAAGCCGAAATGCTTCCCTTCGATGAACTGTTCAATAATCTGAAGAAATTTCTCCCTGATCTGGAGCAGGAATATGAAATCAGACTTAGACTTATGACGATTTCATCCGGAAGAAATTTGTATAAATCAGAAGAACGTGAGATTATATTTAGAATCCTGAGATTTATCAGGCTTATAATCAGCTTTCAAAAGGATTACAGAAGTTATCAGTTCTCTGAATTGAAAGTCAGAATTGAAGTTGTACCCACACCTGAATATAATGAAATAAAATTGATGGCATTTGACTTTTATGACAAAGAAGATATGGAAAATCAGGAGTTTCAACAGCAAAGCCTTTCCCAACTCCATCATTTTGTTAAAGACATCAGCGATGCCGCAGTGACAAGTTTTCTGTACAGGCATAATTGTCTTCTGCTGAGCAGTAAATGCAAGAACCCTGATGTATTGCAGTCTTATGTAATCTTTGAAGCACAGAGTTCTCTGTTTTGCTTAGAAGATATTTTTATTAATAAAGTCAGTTCTGCACATCTTGAAGAATTATTGAAGTATGACAATAACTCGAGACTCGCTCTCGATAGTGATAATACTAATCTTCCTCTTTATTTTACTGAAGAAGTAATTAATATGAAAGAATTCTCTCATGAAGAAATCCCCCTTAGTGATATTGCAGGAAAGAAAATACTGCACATTCAAGTTCATGGAAATGAGATTGGAATTATTTGCGATTCAATTACAAATTCAGGAAAGTTTACTGCACTGGAAGTTCCGGAATTATTAACTGATTCCTTACCGGTTGTAAGTGGATTTATTGAGTATAAAGACAGTAAATTACTGCCTATATTGAAAATTGATAAATTCATTTCTCAATGCAGTACAGCAGTGATAATTGATCTAATTGATTCAAATGGTTTCGAAAAAGAAACCTCTGATAAAAAGACTATTATGACATTTGATGATTCTGGATTAAAACTTGGCTTAGACAAGGAATTTGTATCTGGGATAATTGATGCTTCCGGAAACATGAGAAAAATCGGAAAGGGGATCTTCTTCTCAGATGGAGAAAACACTTATCCGGTAATCAGCCTCAATAGCACTGCTGATATGGAAAGTAGTGTTCCTGAAACAGGTTACGTAATCTGCATTGATAGATTAGTACACACATTCGGAATTTATGCAAGTGATATTCATAACTTTGCATCAAACTATGTGATTGTGAATATGGAGAAAATCTTGACAAATTTCACTGAAAATTACATAAAAATAAATGATTCAAAGTATGCTGTTCTACTAATTCAGAATATTCATGATTCCCTGTTTTCCGATCTAAAAATTGAGTATAAAAATGATTTTTCAGCAGGAAAAATGATTACAAATTAGTCAATAAAGAATACATTATAGTTAAGAACAAAATTTATTAAATATATTTTCCGGAGGAGATATGAAAAAATCGGCAATTCTTCTATTATTCGTTTTTTTAATTATTGGTTGTGCAACAGTTACAAAATACAGACCTGAAAAAGTACCTGTACAAAAAAGAAAAAGAATCCCTGAATTTTCAAGAGAAACACATGCAGATTATATCTCGCCAGAGAAAGATGTCTTCGGGGACAAAGAGCAGCCGATCATAGGAATACTTGGATTCTCCGATAATGGTAAAGATCTTCCTGTATTATCTGCTCAACTTTTTGAGGGCTTAAAATACGATCCGGGAATGAAAATGATCTCCTGTAAGGAGTTGAAGTCTCATTATGAGCTATCCAGAATTTCGGCGACAAATTCAAAGCTTCTTTCAGATATCAAAACTGATTTCAATATTCAGTATGTTGTTTATGGCCGCTTAATTAATCGCAGCACCAATGAATTACGAATATCCATCATGGATCTTGACACCTATATGACTGTTTTTGAGTTTGATTGCAAAGACAGCGGAAACTCCACTGCAATTAAAGATGCGATTGTTTATTTTGAGAGAAACAAAATCCCTGTGTACAACGTTAATCAGGTAAGATCAGGGTATTCAGATTCTACATATACGGTATATGAAACCAGACAAATAGCTTATCAGGAAAAACGTCTTGATATTCCTAAAGTACTTGGTGTAATTGTACTTGCCCTTGGAGCTGCGTATCTGCTGACAAAAAATTAGGAGTATCACCTAAATTAGATGTTGAAAAACAAAACAACAAAAGACATAGCTGTATACAGTTTTGGTAATATTCTTTCCAAAGTTCTCGGATTCATATTACTACCTTACCAGACAAGATACCTGACGACAGCAATTGTAGGGGTTTTCGGTTTGATAACTCCTATTTCCGTAATATTGACTGCAGTCTTCGGACTCAATCTCAGCAGTGCACTTCTACGCTGGTATTCTGCAGACCCGAAACAGGGAAGAATATTCACATCTACTGTGTTTCTGTTTCTTTTACTTATTGCTGCATTCATAAACATCTTTTCATTCCTTTTTAAACCAATCTTCGGATTCTTCATAGGATCAGATTATACTGGATACACAAGATTAATAATCCTGCTGATTACATCTGAGATGTTCTACCTGTTCTGCCTGAATCTGCTGAGATCCAAAGGAAGATCACTCTATTACGTAGTTGTTAATGCTGTAAAACTTACAGTCAGCATGGTTTCAACAATATTGATGCTTGTTGTTTTTAAGGCAGGACTGACTGGCGTGATACTGGGGCAGATTTTCGGAAACGGACTTTTCCTGATTCTTACACTTCCGATTATCCTCAAAGAACTAAGCTTTAAAATTGATACCGATCTTCTGAAATCCATGCTCAAATACAGCGTACCTCTCGTACTGACAACCATCTCAACAAATCTGCTCACTCAGGCAGACAGATATATTCTTAAGTTTCTCGCAGATGAGACCAGTGTGGGTATATATTATGTTGGACATAAAGTTGCCAGTGTACTTAATGTTGTTCTTGTTGTATCCATTCAGACTGCATTACTGCCAATAGCAATTGCGCGATTTGAATCAAAAAAAGCCAATGATTATCTTCCCAAAGTGCAAGTCAATACTACAATTCTGCTTGCAGCGGGATTTGTCTTCCTCAGTCTGTTTGCCAGAGAAGTACTGATGATAGCCGCAAAAGGAAAAGACTATGCCGAAGTATATCTTTTCGTTCCGGTTCTGATGGCTACATTTCTGTTTAAGCATCTACAGAACATCTTTTCTATGGCATTTTACTACTATAAAAAAATTAGCGTTTTGACTGCAATTGTATTTGTAGGAGTAGGTGTAAATATTGCCCTCAACTATCTTCTGATTCCAAAATTCAATGTAATAGGTGCATCCATAGCAACAGCTATGTCTACCGTAGTTACTGCAGGCATCATGTATTTCCTGACTCAAAAACAGCACCACATGAACTTCCAGAATGCTAAAGTACTGGGAATAATAATACTGGCATTAGCGTTTGCAAGTCCAGCTTATTTTACTCATTCTCTGAGTTTCCTCAATGCATTCCTTCTGAAGCTTGCTGCCGGTATAATTTTCCTCGGATTTTCATATTTTATACTGAGTAAAGATGACAGGCATAGCCTCCTGAATACCCTCAGAATAAGGACTTACAAAGATAATGAAAAGGACAGCACAAAGTAATTGACATTTAAAGCACCTGTAGCATAAGGGTGAACATGCTAATAAAAAATGTTAATATTCAAAAAATACCCGAAAGCTCAGGAGTATATTATTTCCTGAGGAATAACAAGCCTGTTTACTTCAATTTCACAGCTGATTTGCAGTATACAATTAAGTATCTGTTGAGCAGTAAACAGGATGATACAGTTAAGATGATATCCGGTGCAGATGCAGTTGAGTGGAATGAAACAGACAATGTATTCCAGGCATTGATAGAATTCAAGCGGGGAAAATTCGTATCTGAAACTAACTACAGAATCTATGACAACTATGTATATCTCGGCATTTCACTTGATCACGATCTCACCTGCTATGTCTGTGATAACACAATTGATGAATATTTGTATATTGGTCCTTTTGCTGACAGATTCAAACTTTTTGATTACCTGTATACAATAAAAGAGCTTTTCAATCTTAAAAGTATAGAAAATCACAGTACAAGTATAATGAATGACGATAGTCCATATTCCTTTGAATTTCTTATCAATGATAAACAGAAAAGCCTTAAACTGGCTGAAAAATTACTGTGCATAAGAACTGAATGGATATCTGAATTGCAGATGCAGGCAGAGCAACTCAAAGATGATCTTAAGTTTGAAAAAGCTGATCTTCTTGAGAGACAACTACGTCTCATCAACAAAATCAAAGCATCATTTGAGTTCAGCATGATAACGAAGCAGGTAAACTTCTGTTCTGACGAAGTAGATTTTACCATAGAACATGGTATGCTGAACAAAATCAATGGAAAGAATTTTGCAATAGAAAACATATATAAGGATAATGAAGAATTTGCAGTAGCTAAAGACAGTTATGATGAAAGAAAAACTGTTTTGAACTATCTTGAAAATAATTATAATTTGGATTATTCTGAAATCTTAAATAATCAAAAAATTAAACTCAATAAAATCATTTACGGAGGATGAATGGAAAAGCGTATTCAGGATCTGGAAATTGTAAAATCTTTTAAATCCGGAAAGGTTCGCGAAATTTATGATCTTGGTGACAAGCTTCTTCTTGTTACTTCAGACAGAATATCTGCTTTTGATGTTGTTTTTGATGACATCATACCCAATAAAGGAAAGATACTCAATCAGATATCAGTATACTTTCTTAAAGAAACCAAACATATAATTGATAATCATTTTATTACTGATGTCATTGATGAATATCCGGAAGAACTTCATCAGTTCAGAGATCAGCTTGAACACAGATCAATGCTTGTAAGGAAAACCAGAGTTGTTCCATTCGAATGTATTGCCAGAGGTTACATCACAGGATCTGCCTGGAAGGAATATCAGAAATCAGGAACTGTAAACACAGAAGAAATATCTGAAAAACTTCAGGAATCCCAAAGATTCCCTGAACCTCTTTTTACTCCATCAACAAAAGCTGAAGAAGGACATGATATAAATATTTCCTTCGCAGAGATGAAAGAAAGAATGGACCCTAATATTGCAGACAAACTAAGAGACGTTACTCTTGAACTATACAAATTTGGTCATGCTTTCCTGAATGAGAGAAACATTATTCTTGCTGATACAAAACTGGAATATGGTACGATTGACGGAAAGATTATCCTTATTGATGAAATCTTTACTCCCGATTCTTCCAGATTCTGGGATAAAGGCGAATACGAAATAGGTAAAACTCCGAAAAGCTACGACAAACAGTTTGTGAGAGATTACCTTAAAGATACCGGATGGGATAAAAATCCCCCTGCTCCACGTATCCCTCAGGAAATAATTGATAAAACTTACCAGAAATACTATGAAGCATATAAAATCATTGCTGGTGAGAAGGCTTTAACATGGTAAAAACTATTCTTGTTGTTGACGACGAACCGGACGTTACTGAATTCCTGAGCCTGGAACTCACTGACGAAGGGTTTAACGTTATAACAGAGAACTCCGGATATGCAGCTCTTAATCACCTGATGAAAGGTGAAATAGATCTGCTGATTACGGATATTGCCATGCCTGATATGGATGGTCATGAACTATTTACCAGAGCACGAGATCTCAACGAGAATCTGCCTGTTATTATGATGACCGGCTTTGGATATGACCCTAATCATGTGGTTGTAAACTGCAAAAAAGACGGTCTGAAAGATGTAGTATTTAAACCCTTTGACATGGAGAAACTGCTGAAAAAAATTCACGATAAACTCCATGTCTGATATAAAATACTTTTTTCTCCTTCTGTTGTTGTTAACTGTAGTATTTGTAAATGCTCAGAATATAACAATCGAAGGAGATTTTTCTTTTGGTGAGAATATTGAAAGCCGTATACGGGAAGCAATTGACAAGTTCCAGATCACACTGGGATTGTATCCGAATTACGACGTAAAAATTGTTGTATTAACCGAAAAAAACGCTCTGAAAAATCTTAACATTAACAGTAAACTAATCAAACATTCAAATGCTTTATACAGCAATAGAGATAAGACAATCTACTTCCAATCAGACAAAAATCATTTCTCGGAGGAATCCGTAAAAATACTGCTTCACGAGTATATCCACAGTTTTATCTTCTATTACTGGCCGGATGCTCCATTGTGGTTTCATGAAGGTATGGCACAATATTTTGCCAACGGATCAAGTATCAATGCAGCCATGGATTTTGCCAGAATTAGACTCTTTGGACATGATATCGAATTACGAGATATGTATAGAAAGTATCCGCAAAATACTGCTCTCTGGGGAGCTTTTTATTACAAATCATATATTGTAGTGAAACATCTCGTAACTCATAAGAAAATGAATTTCTTCCGCTTTATTGATACATCTTATCCCGGAAGCAGCTTTAATCGTCTGTTCTACAGAGCATTCTTCTCATCTCCTGATTTTTTTAACAGAGAAATGGATAGCGTTGCTGCCAGAACTGCATCAGCCTATATCCTGCTTACAATATCTGCAATGATCCCACTTGTTTTCCCATTTCTGATGCTTATTGCCTGGATCATCAAAAAGATAAAGTACTACAGAACTCTCAGAATCTGGGCTGAACTGGAAAAAGCAGAACCTGAGAATCCAATTGATCAAGAGCCAGATAAGCTGCTATGAAGATTGTAAAATATCATTGAACTATACAGATAAATCAATCCCACAATAATATCTACAAAAAAACCTGCCAACAGGGCAGGTTTAAAAATATATTCAGTTGAGTTACTATTTCAACGGGTTCTTGTTAGAGATAAGTACTTTTTGAATTACAGCTTCAACATCTTTATTCGGTTTATTACTTTTATTCTGTGGCAATTTTTCTATCTGATGGGCTACTTCCATTCCCTTGATGACTTTACCGAAAACAGTATGCTTTCCGTTAAGCCAGTTACATCCTTCTTTCTTTGTAACAATGAAGAATTGTGAACCGTTTGTATTTGGTCCTGAATTAGCCATGCAGAGAGTACCGTAATCTACCATAGCAATCAGTTTACCTCTTCCGCTCACACTTCCTTTATAACCTGTTTTCTCTTTGAAATACTCAACAGTTTTTTCCATGATAAATTTTCCGGACTGTGCTTGAGCAGTCTTCATCATTATATCATTTATTTCCGGATCCGGATTTGCCTGATTTGCCTGCATATATGGAGCTAAAACCTGCATATATACTGTTCTTGCTTTTTCTTCAGAATCAATTGCTCCGGTGATTTCCTCTCCAGGTTCAAAACATTCATCTTCAAATTGATATCCCAGTCCACCGGTTCCTGTACCAAGAGGGCATCCACCCTGAATCATGAAATCATTTATTACTCTGTGAAAGATTAATCCATCATAAAAAGGTCTTTTAACTTTCTTACCTGTTTTAGGATCTGTCCATTCTTTTGTTCCTTCTGCCAGATCAATAAAGTTATCAACTGTCACAGGTGTCTTATCGGCAAAAAGTTCTATAACAATATCACCGTAATTTGTTTTAATTGTGGCATAGCGTGTTTTGGCACTTAAGCAGAAAACAACACTCATCAGTATCAGTATAAATAATATTTTTTTCATTTCAACTCCTTATTACTCACCATCTTCAAAGATGATTTCCTGAATGAAAGCTTCTTTACCTTTTACAGGTTTATCATGAGCATCTTTCTCAAGATCTTCAATCTTATGAGCAATTTCCATTCCTTCAACAACTTTTCCAAATACAGTATGCTTCCCATTAAGCCAACCGCAACCATCCTTTTTTGTTACAATAAAGAATTGAGAACCGTTTGTATTTGGTCCTGCATTAGCCATAGCTAGTGAACCGTAATCAATAGAAGCTTTCAATTTACCAAGACTTCTCATTGGCTCGCATCCTGTTTTTTCATAGTAAAAATTGAAATCTTTTGTCATAATCGGTGCAGGAGACTGCTGCTTAATAGCCTGATTTGTAATCTCCATAACTTCAGGATCCGGATTCTCTGTTGAGCGAATATAAGGAGCAATCACTTCCTCAAACATTCTAAACGCATGTTCCTGGTCAGTTATATCTCCACTGAGAGGTTCTCCCTGCTCAAAACATTCATCGGCAAATGTATACCCGGGACCACCGGTACCTGTTCCAAGAGGACATCCGCCCTGAATCATGAAGTCTTTTATTACACGGTGAAAAATCAGACCGTCATAGAATTTTTTCTTTGTTTTTTCCTTGCTTGTCGGATCAACAAACTCTTTTTCACCTTTAGCAAGCTCTACAAAGTTCTTCACAGTTTCAGGTGCAACTTCAGGCATTAGTTTGATTTTGATTTCACCATAATTCGTTTTAATAATCATTTTACCTTTCCTTATATGTTTGTAATTTTAAATTTCCATTTTCGAGAACTAAATATGTCTGGTGCTTAACCCAGTCTCCTGAATTAGCATATATACCGGAGTTGTATTCCATAATCACAGGTTTATGAGAATGCGCAAAGAACACAATGTCACATTCTTTCAGGAATTGTTGAGCAGAATACTTCAATCCGTTTTCTTTCCTTATCTCAAGTTCTTTAGGATGCTTGACATTCCTGCTGGATCGTGACATCAGCATTCCCAGTTTAAGAGCAAAGTCCGGATGCAGCAGCTTGAAAATCATCTTAACAAGCCTGTTCCTTACAATCATCCTGAACAATTTGTATCTGTTATCACTTGCTGTATAAATATCACCATGTGTTGCAATTATCTTCTTACCATCTATTTCAGTTCTGTAGACATTGGATTCAATCTGAAAACCAAGTTCTTTCTCAAGAAAACCTGAGAACCAGAAATCGTGATTTCCGGCAATAAAAACAACTTTACATCCTGCATCAGTAATATCTGCCAACTTTCGTAACAGTTGGAAATATCCTTTTATAATCACTGTATCCCATACGCACCACAGATCAAAGATATCTCCATTCAGAATCAACATATCAGCATCTTCTTTAACAATATCCAGAAATCCGAGAACTTTTCTGTGTCTCTCACTAATTTCTTCATCCTCAACAAATCTGTAATGCATATCAGAAGCAATATATACTTTCATTAATTCACCATCATATAATAAAAAATATTCAGTCCCATTTTCAGTGCTTTTTCTCTGACAGTCCAGGGATCTTTATGTACTCTTTCAGAAGCCCATCCGTCACTGATGTTTGCCTCATAAGTGTACAGCACCAGCATCCTTCCGTTATCATCAAATATAGCAAATGCTTCCGGTCTTTTATCGTCATGCTTATGGGTTTTAGGTAATCCTTTCGGAAACTTGTAATAACAGTTGAAGATCTCATGACTTGCCGGTAACTCAACAAGTTCACGCCCCGGAAACAGCTTTTTCAATTCTCTTCGAAATGATTTATCCATACCATAATCATCATCAGCATAAAGAAATCCACCATTTTTAAAGTACTTTTTGAGATTCCTGATATCCGCATCCGAAAAACTGACATTCCCATGACCTGTCATGAATATAAATGGATAATCAAATAGTTCTGCTCCGGAAGGAGTAACGTTTATCAGATCTTCTGAGAGATCTGTCTGTAGTTCCTTGTTTATGTACACTGCCAGATTCGGAAGCATATCCGGATCATTATACCAGTCTCCCCCACCATCATAATGCAGACGGGCAATCGAAAGACTGAAGGCAGCACTTACATGCATAACTATTAGAGCTGACAATAATACAATTTTCTTCATGTATTACTTATTTGATTTAACCTTGTTATTGTCAATAATTAATGCACAGATATATAATTAAAAAATGTTGTTGAAAATGTACAAGGACAAATAAAGGGTAGTTTTAGAGACCTTTGTATAATTGGTATATAGTTGACTCGATTTTAGAAATCATCAAATTCTAACTCAGAATGAGCTTCTTGAAAAGCTTTCTATTTAGATTTTTTTTTATGTACAATCCCATAGTGCTCTACCGTGCATTCGGGGCATAATCCGTGACTGAATTCAAGAGCGTAATGCTTTCCGAAATAGACTTCCAATGGTTGCCAGCTACTGCTTTTTTTGTGGTCTGCATCAGGAATTTTAACCTTGTAGCATTCAGTACACATTGTCAGTTCTTTAAGAAATCTGGAATTAACAAGTTTGTTTGATATTGTCTTATTCAGCTTGAATTGCTTTATCCCCTGTTTTATGATTGGATGCATCTTCTCATAACTCATAGGCTTAACAAGAAAACGGAATATATTCCCTTCATTAACTGCTCGCATTGCAATATCAAAATCAGGACCACCTGTATTAATAATCAGTACAGTCTCATTAGATATTTTTTTTGCTTCTGCGGCAAACTCCAATCCATCCATCCCCGGCATCATATAATCTGTGACGATAACAGAATATTGATCACGATCCTTCATCTTCTCTAAGGCTTCTGCACCACTTACAGCAGTGTCGACATAATAAAGCATTCCAAAATGTCTTCTGTAAGATGCAAGTATATTAGGTTCATCGTCTACAAACAACAGCCTGTTCAGCATTCAATTTCCTCACTTTTGGCAAATTCTTTTACGTAATCTGTCAGTTGCTTATCATTAATCATCTGTTGATTCAAATCAACTTCTTTATCAATTAGAACTCCTGCCTGTTTATTGGCAAGATAATTCGCAATCTGAAGTGATGTTTTTTCTTTACTATGCTCAAATGCAATGTCATCGTACTCATGATGACCAGCTACTGCATCAACAACATTTTCCGGAATCGCCCACATTTCCAGAAGATAAGCGGCAACAGCATCATGGCATACTCCAATTTTTCCGAATTCTTTTTCTTTTCGTGTTTTGTCATTGTTAATCCTCAGAGTTCTTATATCCGGATAATCATCCTTATATTCACAGGCAAGCACAAGTTTTCCGATATCATGCAACAGTCCTGAGATAAAAATATCATCAAGAATACTCTTGGACAGCTTCATAAACATGGCAAACTTCTTTGCTAATGAGGCAACTTTTATAGAATGATTCCAGAGCTTCTCATAGTCAACATTAAGATCGTTCTCATTCGAATAATGCCTGAATATCTGCATAGATAATGCAAGATTCTTTATTGTGTTAATACCGAGCAGACTAACAGCCTGTTGTGGATTTGTAATACGCTTTGACAGACCAAAGAAAGATGAATTTACAAGCTGTAGAATCTTGGAGGACATACCAATATCCCTGCCAATAATCTCACCTACTGTCTTCAGAGAATAGTCTTTATTCTTAAGCTCTTTCTGAATCTCCTGATATATCTCAGGTAATGAAGGCAAAGTCTTGATAGTAGTTATTTTCCCAAGAACCTTTCTATCACCGATCTTCTTCTTGAAATTGATCATTCTGGTTACTTTTTCAAGAAGTCCATCAATACTGAATGGCTTAGTGTACAGTTGATGAGCACTCCTTATTGCATTGTATGAAAGCTCATCATCAGAAAAAGATGAAAATAGAATTCTTATAATATGTGGAAATTCTTCTTCAACATAATTGAGAATCTCCAATCCGGTTATCCCCTTCATTACATGATCAGTTACAACAACATCAAAATCATTGTTGTTAATAATATTAATAGCCTCTGCTCCATTAGATGAGAAATGAAAGTTCCAACTCTCAGGATAATTATGCAACCTTCTTCTGATTGCTGCCAGAGTGTTTTTATCATCATCTATGAACAAAACAGAGATATTCATTCTATCCCCTCCAGTTCTTCCCAGTTAACCGGAAGATGTATTGTGAACTTTGTCATCTCTTCCATAGATGAAACAGCTTCTATCTCACCATAATGATGCTTCTCAATAATATTTTTGCATAATGATAGTCCCTGCCCTGTTCCATGTCCTACATCCTTGGTTGTAAAAAAGTTCTTGAACATTCTTCTAAGAGTTGCCTGCGGTATTAAAGGACCATCATTTTTTATCTCAACATTTATCCATTTATAATTCCAACTGGTTGATATATAAATATTACCTTTCTTTTTCAAGTCATGAATTTCATTGATAGCATCAATCGCATTGTTAATGATATTAGCAAAAACTTGATTCATCTCACTTACATAGCCGTAAAAATCAGGAAGAGCTTTATCCAGATCAAAATGAATATCAATATTATATTTCCATTTATTCCTCATTAATATTGTTGTCATTCTGAGCATCTTGTTAATATTTATAAGATTCTTCTCACTCCAGCCAGGATGAGAAAATTCCTTTATTGCCTTTATTATCTCTGTTATTCTTGTTAAACCCTCAATTGTGTGGTCTATCGCTTCAGGTATCTCACCTTTGAAAAATGCAATCTGTTTTTCCTCAAACTCCGATTTCAAATTATCATCAGAGTAAAAATCATTAGCTTCCATAATTCTGAGTATTGAAGAGAATCGAGAAAAACCGTTTTCCATGAATTTCACATTATCGGAGACATACTGAAGGGGAGAATTTATCTCATGAGCTATAGAAGATGTTAGCTTTCCAAGAGTCTGAAGTTTTTTCTTCTGAATTGATTTACTGATATTATCCTGAATTCTGCTTGTTTCAACAACGATTACACGGAAAATACCCTTGTTCTGCTGGACTTCTCTACAGAATATTTTATAAGATTTTGTATTTTTATCTATAATTCTGCTGAATTCACAGATTTCGACAGGAAAATCAGTATTCTCTGCTTCGGGGAGTAATTCAATCAGCTTATCTGTATTGGATTTACCGAGGATAAAATCGAGTTTCTTAACCGGTTCTGTCAAATTTTGACAGAATATCTCTTCTGCTGTAGTATTATTGTATATGACTTCCAAGCTTCTATTTACCAGAAACACTGAATTATCGGAACATGCTAATTCATCATCAATTATGAATTTTGGTGATTCAGTCATTTTTCCCCCTCTTCCTAAGGAAAAATTAACTTATATTCTCAATTCTCATAATAGATTTTTCAATTAAGCCTACTTTATTTCTGTCTTGAACAATTCCCTGTAGATATTCTGCGTATATCCCGGGTAATTCTGACTTAAAATGCCAAAAATTGGAGAACAAGATAAAATCTGTAGTATTCTCGATTGTTAAATCAAAAATATCATTTAGATTATAGAACTCACTAATACTCTTCATATCCAAATCATCAGTAATGACAATATTCCTGTATCCCATTTCAGCCCTGAGCATAGTTTTTACAGTTGGAGACAGACTTATTGGCAAATCCGAGTCAATACTCCTGTTAAAAACATGAGAAGTCATAATCATTTCAGGGAGCTCTTCAATGATCGCATATTTGTAGGGAAGCAATTCGTCGTCAATCCAGGTATCTGAAATATCAGTAAATCCAAGATGGCTATCTTCTCTGGAACTTCCGTGCCCAGGAAAATGTTTGTAAACACACATTACATCGTACTTTTTATGCTGCCTGACCAGTATTGATGCACACTTGTGAACTGTCTCTGCATCCTTTCCGTAACTTCGACCAAACTTTGCAATAATGGGACAATCCTGATTAACATTCAGATCTACAACCGGAGCACAGTTGACATTCACACCTATTCCACTAAGTTCTTCAGCCATAGTATTGTAAATTTCTGCTGCTTTATCTTCCTGCATATGAGATATTTCTTCTGCTGATGGATAAGCACCATAAGCACCAAAGTATCGTTGTACTTTCCCACCTTCCTGATCTATAAATACAAATAGTTTTTCATCGGATAACTCATGACACTGCTTGATAAACCTTAGTTTTTCTGGAGCATCAAGATTTGCTTTATTCACCAGTAACCCACCAATGAGCTTATTACGGATATAGTCTTTTACAATTTCCTCATGATCAGAATTCTTATAGCCGATAATTAGTCTTCTGTAACCATTATGAATACTCATTACTATATACTGATTGATTTTCTTGCAATTTCGGCATATTCAATAACATCACTAAGCATCAGATATTCTTCATAGTCTTTTACAAGATTCATAATGAGCACTTTACCCTCATGTATCTTAATCTTCTCCAGCATTACAATAAGAGAACATTTTCTTTTAATTGCTCTTTTTTTGTTCTCACTGTCACTGTTATATGATAATTCCAGATGTGTATTAAATCCGTATTGACTTAACTCATGAGCAGTCTGAAGAAGTGTAAGATCAAGTTCCTTACAGTCAGAGCACAAATAGACTCTGAACTCAGCATCTTCTTTATGGAATAACTTACATTCACTCATAACATCAAAAAGATTTTCCATGTTTATGGAGAATACAACGGCTGAAAGCTTTCTACCTAATATTTTTTCAGTGATTTCATCAATTCTTCCTCCACCACCAATAATTCTCTTCTGTCCGTCTATATTAGTTACTATATTAAACACAACATCATTAAAGAATAGTAATGATTTACTGATATGGTGATTTTCTGTGTAATCAATCATAAGGTTTGTCAGGGCTTTTCTTGTATAATTGTAGATTTCCATGCAATCTTTACACAGCATTCCATCAAAATCAGGAGAATCACTCGGAAGCTCCTCACAGATGTTTTCATTACATTCTTCCAGATGCTTTTCTGTGGAATATTTTTTAATCTCATTTACAAAAATTTTTCGACAATCTCCACATCCATAGGTCGAAATCTCTATTGATACATTTGGGAGTCTTAGGCGTTTTGCAATAAGTTCACCTATCTGAATCAATTGAACAGTTGTCATTGGGGAATCATGACCAATAATTTCAAAGCCGAATTGATGGAGCTGCTTGTATCTTGAATGCGAGTGTTTCCTGAACACCGGACCATGATAATAGAGCTTCTGAATTTCTTTTTCTGCTACTTCAATGATACTGGATTTCAAAATTGTTGTAGTTGATTCAGGTCTGAGACAGATATTATCCTGATCTGCCAGAGAGTAAAACATAGAATCAAACTTATTGTTGTCCTCTTCCTCATCGAAATATGATTTTCTTATCAGGCTTTTATCCTGAAGTATTGAAGTCCTGATTTCATCAAAGCAAAACAGTTCTGCCACACCATGAATTACATTCTCAATATACTTCCATTTTGTTACTTCCTCAGGCAAAATGTTATGCAACAAATTATCATGTTCCATATTTACTCCATTTCATTTCTTATAATCTTTAAGAATCCAGGATACTGCAAATGGCTCAGATGTGAACTTTGCTTTCACGGGTATTCGGTTCTTATCATCTGTAAACCAGAAATATAAATATCTTTTATGGTTTACAATATTGCTTGTTAATAAATCAGATTTTTCCTTTTTTTTGTCATCCACAGGTTTAAAAGACAACTCATATTTGCATGTTTTCTTTTTACCAAGACAACTTTTCACTTTTTCACTACCGGCATTTTTGTAGCTGACCTGCCAGTTCTTACCTGCGGCATCAATCATAAACATTCCACTGTCAGAGGTCGTTTTTCTAAGCAGCATCAAAGATGAGAAAAAATCTCGGCTTTCATCAGCGATGCAGTAAGATTTTTCAGTATTATCCTGAAGGTTTTCTCTTACAGCAAGATTTGAGTTTCTATCATATTTGATAAGTCGATCTTCCCTGTATCCATTTTCACTGATAGATTTGCGATAAGTTACAGGTAACAAATTCCCTTTATAATAAATATCGTATTTGTTATCAACATCATATAAAGCTCCGGCTATCCCTGTCGATTTCGCTCTGATAGAAATCAATGAATCTTTAACTTCATTGTTGAACGAAATATCTATTATACTTAAGCCAAGGTATTTAATCTTGAAATTAAGTTTCTCACACCATAGAAAATTACAGCTCAGAATCAGCAGTGAAAAAACAAATATTCTTATATTTTTAATCTGCTGTGTCATCAGACAGAAGTCTCATCTTTATTGAGTTGATTCTGTTATCTTCCACATCCTGTATGGTAAATTCAACGGAATCCTTTATTGTGAAAACTTCATTCTTGCCTGGTACTTTATTGAAAGAGGAGTACAAAAAGGATGCAATATTATCGAATTCATCATCAATACTCAGATGGAATTTCTCGTTAATCTCAGATACCGGAATCATTCCGTTTATAATATATTCTGATTCAGCCAATTGAGTTATTATCGGATCTTCATTGTCGTGCTCATCCATAATCTCACCGAACAACTCTTCCAGAATATCTTCCATGGATATCAATCCCGAAGTTCCACCATATTCATCTACAACAACTGCAATATGCACTTTGGTCTTCTTAAAAAAGTTTAAAAGTTTATCAACTCCCATATTTTCAGTGACGATCAGAGGTTTTCGCAACAATGTTCCTATTTTCTGCTTCTCATCCTGAAGAATAATGTCTTTCGCATAAACAAAACCGATAATATCATCAATGTTTTTCTTATAAATCGGTATTCTTGAATGACCGGACTCATTAATAGTTTTTATCAAATTATCCATTCCGTCAGCAATATCCACAGCAACAATATCCACTCGAGGAATCATTATCTCGCTTGCTTCTGTTCCGGGAAGTCTGAATATATTATCAATAATCTGCTTCTCATCTTCTTCAAGAGTGTTGTCAGTATTTTTTGACTGAATGAGATTTCGTATATCCTCAGTAGTCATAACATCATTTGAGCCATGACTCTTCTTTTCTCTTGCAAAGAAGTTATTGATAAACTCAAGAATCATTATTATCGGATAAAGTATAAACTGAATAACAGATATTATTGGAGAACCAAAACGTGAAAATCTCTCGGGATCCGTGTAAGCAAACAACTTTGGTGTGAACTCTCCGAAAATTAATAATGCAATCGTCATTATCACGATTTCCACTGTAACTACAAGCTCTGTAGAATCAGGAAAATATCTGTCTTTTATGTTAAGAGCAATAATTGTTGCTATTGTTGAAGCAAAAACATTTACAACTGTATTACCAAGTAAAATAGTAATAAGCAGTTTACGAGGTTTTTCAATTAGTTTTTTTACACGTTTAGCCGATTTAGTATCTTCTTTTTCAAATTTCTTAAGATGTATCTTATTCAACGAAAAAAAGGCTGTTTCCGAACCTGAGAAAAACGCAGATAATATTAACAGAAATATTATCCACAAATAATGTATGCCATCTTCCACGAGACTAACTTAACTCCTTATTGTATTTTTTTAGTATTTTATCTCTTAACCGCTTTTCTTTTCTCCGCATTAATTCAATATCTCGACAATGAATATGATCATATCCGGCAAGATGAAGAAATCCGTGTATATACAGTATAACTAATTCATATAAAAGCGATTCATTCCCTTTTTGCTTGTCTGCCACAAAAATGTCAATCAGAATATCTCCAAGAAGCAATTCAAAATCACTGTTAAAGGATAATACATCAGTTGTTCTATCTACCCCTCTATACATCTTATTAACAGATTTCATATAATTGCTTTCAGTGAATGTAAGATTCAGTATTCTATCTTCATCAATTTTCTCTGATGCAAACAGAATATTTGTTATATCCTTGAAAATCTCTATTCCCGGAATAGTGTCAACGTTTTCGAATGTCATCTGAAGCATTATAGTTCCTGCCCGGGATATTCAATCCTTTTGTTGTAAACACCTTTGAGAATAGGCAGCATGTAACTCTTCGCTACTTCAAGATCTCTAAGAGTGATAGGAGCTTCTGACAACTGTTTTTCCTTAATGAGACGGATTATTGTCTGATCAATCATTTCTGAAAGCAGTGCTTCCGTATGGTCTTTCATTGATTTTGCAGTAGACTCCACAATGTCTGCAATCATAACAAGTGCAGCTTCCTTGGAACGGGGTTTCGGTCCAAAATATCTGAACTTGTCAGCGTTGAATGACTTCCCGGATTTCTCGGCTTTATCGAGGAAATATTTTATGTCGGCTGTTCCATGATGCTGAGCAACAATGTCTATTACTGCCTGAGGAAGCATATCTCTTTTGGCCTTTGCAATACCTCTTGTAACATGCTCTCTTATTCTGACAGCACTTTCTTCCGGTTCCAGCTTCTCATGTATCTGTGATGCCTGAGAATTATTCTCAATAAATATTCCGGCTTCATCAATTTTTCCAATATCATGATAGTAAGACCCTATCCTTGCCAGAAGAGAATCGGCTTTTATGGCATCTGCAGCACTTTCTGCAAGATTACCTACAATAAGCGAATGCGAATAAGTTCCGGGTGCATATTCAGCCATCTGACGCATTAACGGATTATTCAGATCAAGCAAGTCAAGCAATGCCTGACGAGATGCGATCAACAGTTTCTTTTCGAGATGAGGAACAAGTAGATATATTACGAAAAGGGATATCAATATTGATACAATTCCATACAGAATAGAGTCTAAGGTAGCTTTCATTCCTGAGAAATTTATCAATGCCATGAATATCTGCAGGCATATAAACAGGAATATAATCTTCAAAAATTCATTTGCAAATGAGTATCTGCCTCTGGTAGAATTTTTCATTAATATCGTTACCATTACTGCAACAAACATAGGATAAACTGACGAGCAATTCCACCCGATAAAAGGTATTGAAATAAGGAGATGAATGAATGAAAAAGTTAATCCAAGAAGTGGGGTAAGTATTATACTTACAAGAATTGGAGAGAACACAAAAGGTATTGTAATTACTGCAGAATTAAAGAAAATATGGAAGATAATAGTTGCTGCAAGAGAAATTGTCAGAACTACCTGAACTAGCAACCATCTTGCTTTATCAATATAAAGAGAGTTGAAATATTTCTTAAATAATTCACTGAATACCGCAAGTAACAGAAAGACATAGCAAAATATTCCAAGCAGAGCAAATACTCTGTTAGGCTTATTGTTTGTCTGTTTCTTTGCAGCTTGAGCATCTCTTAATGCTACAAGCTTACGATACTGTTCTTCGTCTATTCTTTGATTCTTGCTGATTATCTGTTCATCTTTGAGTACCCTACCGGATACTGTACTAATGTTCCTTAGAGCTTCTTCTTCTTCAAGCTGATTGGCTTCAACATCCTCTGATATATTATGTATCAGAATCAAAGTTAAAACCTGATCAATATGTTTAAAGCTCCTCGAACCTTTTTCAGATACTTTCTCAATAGCTTCCTGCAGCGAATACAATTGTCTCAGTTGATACTGCTTTATATTACTGTCTCTATTCAAATAAATTTCTTCTTCAGAATAACTGTCAGAATAGATTCCTATCTCCAGTATCTTCCGAGTCTCCTCAAGAAGAAAATTATACATTTTCCTTCTGGTTTCATCATCTCTGAGATATTCAACAGCATCATCAGTTAGTCGGAATCCTATCTTCTGCAATTTGGATTTCATCCCGGCTGTGTTTTCCCCGGAAGCATTCAATTCGAGAATTTGATTGAACAAGTAGTTCAGATTATTGATAATATTATAATTAACATCATCATCAATTTTATATACAATATTCAGTGATTCCCTTACTCTATCACGTTCTTCTTCAATCTCTTCTTTGGATTTGTAAACTGAGAATGTAAATGGAGCAATGATTGTCTTCTCTGATATCTGTCCGATTTCGTATACGCCAGACCGGTAACTGCCTTTAAAAGGACTGAAAAGGAAAAAAGTACCGGTAATAGTAAATGCTGATATCAGCAAAGCATACAGTCTGAAATTTTTCGTATTCATATAATATGAGAAGCCTCTCAAAGAGAGGCTTCAATTTATTCCTGATTGATTAATCTCTCGGAATTCTGAAAACTTGATTTGGATAAATAAGGTTTGGATCTTTTATCTGATCTTTGTTTTCACGATAGATCTTTGGCCATTGAGCACCACTTCCATAAACTTCTGGATAAGATGCGATGCGCCATAAACTTTCGCCTCTGTATACTTTCCATGAATATGGTAATCCGCGAGGAATGTTCAATACCATTCCAACGTTAAGTACGTTAGGATCTTTAATCTGGTCTCTATTTGCTCTGTAAATAATTCCCCATTTTTCAGGATCATTATAAATAAAGCTGTATCCTGAAATTTTTGAAAGGAAATCACCAGTTTCTACAGTATAGTTGTCGAAGTAGTATTTTGGTCTTGCATTCTGAAGATTAGTTTTAAGACCTCTGATTTTGTTATCAAGATCAGAGAATGTACCTCTGAAATCAGGTATCTTCGCAACGTTTGTATTTTTGTATGTTTCGTATTCTTCAATAAGTTCGGTAATTGCTTTTTTGTAGTTCCAGATTTCTGAGTCTGATAAATTATTCCAGTTATCAATTTTTCTGTTATACTCATCAAGTTTACGTCTTACTCCAGGGATATCAGATTTACTGACTCCAAGAATTTCGATAATTTCATTGTATTCGTTATCGTAATCGGTTCCTGTTTCAGCAAGCTGCTTATCAAGTTCATCAATATCTTTTTGATATTTTTCTTTATTGGCAATTGCATCTGCTTTTCTTTGCTGCAGATCTACCATTTCATTTTCAAGACGTTCCCAGTAACTGAGTCTCTCTTTCTTATCAAGACTTTTGTAGTCTTCTTCGCTGAGATAATTAACTTCAGCATTAAGCAATAATGGTAAAACCATGATAGTAACCAAAAGCATTAAGGTGATTTTTCTCATTTTCCACCTCCGGTTCTGATTAACTCATCTTTATAATCTTTAAGACTCTTAAGTTCTTCCTGTTTCTTCCTTAATTCCTGTTCTTTCATTGTTTTTTCTTCTAAAAGCTTATCCGCTTCACTCTCAGCAGTTTCTGTTGCCTGTATCGCCTGATTTAAATCAGCTTCAGACACAGGAGGTGGCTTTGGTGTACAAGCGGAAAGTACAAATGATACAACAAAAACCAGAATTACAAGTAACGCAGTTGTCTTTTTCATTCGAATCTCCTTTAAATAATATTATTCTTTAGTAATTAATTTTTAACTTTCTTCTTTTGTCAAGATATAAACATCATGAGCCCTGGCACATTTTGAGTAATCAAAACACCACATTGAATATTTCTTGTAAATCTTCTACAGACTCAAACTAAACTGATTGATTTTATCTTAATGCAAATATCTCATCATATAAGATTTGCAGGATCTACATCTATATTAACCTTTATTCCTGCATGTAATTTCAAATTTTCTTTCAAAACATTGATAAATATTGATATCTGACTGACTGATTTTGACTTAACCAATAAATGAAACCTGTATCTGTTATGCAATTTCGTTATTGGAGCTTGCACCGGTCCCAGGAAAATCAACTGACTATCGCTATAAATCTTTCTGAACTCCTTAACAAACTTATCTACTTTCTTCATCTCCTGCAACAACAGATCATTTATTTCACAAGTGAAAATTATTCTTACCAGTTTACTGTACGGAGGATAATGCAAAGCACTTCTATTAGACAATTCATGCTCAATAAACGTGATAAAATCATTGTTCCTCACCATTTTTATTATAAAACTGTCCGGATTATAAGTCTGCAAAACGATCTTTCCTCTATCTTCTCCTCTGCCAACTCGTCCTGCAACTTGAGTCAATAGCTGAAATGCTTTCTCCTCAGCACGAAAATCAGGTATATTTGTCAGATTGTCAACATTTATAACACCAAGTAATGACAGATTTGGGAAATGGAGTCCTTTAGCAACCATCTGAGTACCTATAAGTATATCTACAGAAGAATCTTCCATTCTCTGTATAAAACTCTCATATGCCTTTCTAGTTGTCACAGTGTCGGAATCAATCCTTAAAATTCTGGCTTCAGGAAAATATGCCTGAACCCGAGATTCAACCTGTTGTATACCGGCTGAACCATATTTTAGAATACGGGACTCACACTCCGGACACAATGTGGGAGCTTTCTCATGTTTTCCACAATAATGGCATTGAATAGACTCATCGTGCCTGTGGTACTTCATGCTTACGTCACAATCAGAACATTTCACAATAAACCCGCATTGGGTGCATTGAACAAAATTCGCATATCCACGCCTGTTCTGAAACAGTAATACTTGCTTACCTGACCTTAAAGTATTATCAATTTCGTCTCGTAAAACCTGTGTCAGAAGCTCATCATCAGAATCTTTCAAATCTGATACTATTAACTCCGGAACCCCTGAGTTAAATGGCTTTTCTGTCAGAGATAACAATTTATACTTGTTATCAACTGCATTCTTCCAACTTTCCAGAGATGGAGTTGCACTTCCGAGAACACAAACAGATTCTTTCATCTTTGCAAGAAGCACTGCAAGGTCTCTTGCATTGTACCGCGGAGTATTCTCCTGTTTGTACGTGTTTTCATGTTCTTCATCTACGATGATAATTCCCAAATCCTTAACAGGAGCAAATAGCGCACTTCGAGCTCCAATTACAATTCGAGCTTTTCCATTCCGAACCTTTTTCCATTCTACAACACGCTCTCTTAACGTAAGAGCACTGTGTATTATTGCAATATTATCACCAAAATATGCATAGAACCGACCAATGAATTGAGGAGTAAGTGATATTTCGGGAAGCAGAACAATCGCTGATTTATCACTTTTGAGTACTTCCTGTACGCAATGGGCATAAATGTCCGTCTTACCGCTACCGGTTACTCCATACAACAGATATGGGACAAATTTTTCTGATTTTATACTATCTCTGATCTGTTCGAAAATACTTTGCTGCGGCTTTGTCAGCTTTACAGAGGAATATGATCTTATATCACTCCAAAGATTCTGTTCTATTTGCACCTTCTTGCTGTAGACTTCTATTATCCCTTTGTTTCGCAGTGCTTTGATTACGGAATAGCTGAAATCCTGGGCAATTTTTGAAACTGCAGTATCTCTGTTAGTTGATGATACAAGAGCATCGAAAAGTTCTTTTTGACGTAATGGCAAATTTCCGGGAGTATTATCAATCATTTTTATGTAATTTCTGAACTTGTCCTTTACTTTCTTATCCCTGACATTCTCAATTTCAACGAGATTTTTCTCTTCAAGTATTTCTACAGCAGAGATAATTTTTTTAAGAGATGTTTTTGCTTTCAACTCTTTTATATTCATTCCCGGATGTTCTCTTAATTCATGATATATCAGTTTGTCATCTTCAGATTCAAACATCGAATTGTCAGTAGACTTAAGGGTAATTTTTCTGTTATATGTTATCTGCATCCCGGCAGGTATCATTGAGAATAATGCCATACCCGGAGGAGCATGATAATACTTGCTCATCCATTCTGCTATCTTGATACCTTCTTCAGATACGACAGGTTCATTATCAATTATCTCTATGATCGGTAAATACTTGATTGTCTTTTTTTTTTCTTCTGGTTTATCAATTCTTGACCACACAATAGCTGAGGAGAGTCTATTGTTAAACGTCACAATAATCCTGCATCCTGGTTCTATTTCTTCACTTGCAGTGTATGTGTATAGTTTAGCGACATTGACCGGAAGGGCTGCATTATAATAGTATTTCATAAAAAAAGCCCCTTACGGGGCTGATAAATGTTTTATTGTTTCAAGAATTTCATTCTTGTTTCATATCTACGATTCTGCTCAACCCTTATTCTCCATGTCAGAATCTGCTTTTCAGCTTTCTGTAGGAACTCAGGTGTAAAGAAGCTTCCAGATTCCGGGAAGATTTCAACCATCTCCACCATATCTGAATCTTTATTAATATAGAGCACAAACCTGATTGTACCGTACATTTCAGCAATTCTGCTTTCGTTTCTGTACAGTCTGTTAAGTCTTCTCTTGTATGCATCAACAACTTTTTCGATACGAGCTGACGCAGTTTTTTCTTCAGCAGACATTTCCTGTATTCCTACGCCTTCAACTCCAAGAGTTTTAAGACCGGCAAAACGTCCTTTTATGCTTGCAAGTTCGGCAGTACTTTTAATTGAAACGTATCCAATTTCTTCAGCACCTTCGCCAACTTCATCACTGCTAAGTACTTTATAGCCATCTCCACCGGAAACAGATTGTCCTGCAAGAATTTCATCAAGTCCAGTAGATCCGTCTAAACCGGAATCTCCACCTTTCTCATCAAATTGCTTTGCAATATCAACTCTGCTTTTGGTTTTTCTCAAGTTAGCACCTTTAGCGGTTGTAACAATACCTGATGATGTTGTAACCTTGAACATCTGAGACATATCTACAGAATTATCTTCCAGATTACCTGCATCTTCCTTTATATCGTCCATTGCCGAACCGAAAATATTCTGCATACCTTTTTCTAGACTTTTTTCGCCTTCTTCAACCTGTTTTGCAGCTTCTTCTTCTGTTTCAGCTTTTTTCTTAAATCCACTTGTGCTGGCAACTTCTTCCGGTTCCTCAACTTTCTGTTCTTTTATCTCAGGCTGCATCTTCATGAGGTGTGCTTGCTTTTGTGCCAGTTTCTCCCTGAAAGTGTTAGCTACTTGTGGTGGTTCGTAATTTTTATGCATTACAAATGTGACAACACCTAACATCAGGAACGCAATGGTCATGAATGCAAATGTTACTTTGTTTTCTGCACTGAGACCTTCATGTTTAGAGTACTGACGTATAAGCAGCTTTTCAGTATGAGTATAAACAACAGTATAAGGTTTCTTGAAAAAGTAATGGATTTCCCAGTCACCGGAAAATTTAATTATCCCCGTTGTAGCCGTGTCATTGAGTATCAGAGAATTTCCCTGAAGCATCTTTTTACCTTTGAGATCCTGAGGAGACAATGTCACATCACCTTTCATAACGGTGAGTTCCATACCTTTTCTAAGATTCATTACAAAGGATGAACCTTTCTTTTCTATAAGTTTGAATTTACTTGGAAAAGACCTGTCAAGTATTTGCCAAAACAGGTACTCACTGGAACCAATTAAGAAATTATTCTTAAAGTCCCTGCCTGAATTCACATAACTGTGAATCTTTCCTTTATAAACCAACTCAAGCCATAATATTTTATCACTCATAATTTCACCTACGAAGAACTTCCTCTATACTTATCAGCCAAATTTGACTCATAGAGTGTTGAGAAATATATGTTTACGTATCCAGCTTTCCCGCTGACCTTAAATAATTCAGTTACGTAAGAGCATTGAACGCTTTTATCAACCTGTAGTAGAATACATGGTACAGCGTTATTGTCATTGTCAATAATACTTTCTTTATCAAGAAGTAAATGACCTTCCAATGCTTTTCTTGTAGAAGGATTATTCATAAGATCATCAAGAGAACCAACATAAACAGCATCCATACCATACAGAATCTGATCAGGATATACTTTAATAACAACTGTTCGACCATCTTCTATAAGTTGTTCATTTGTTGCAGTAGGAGGAAGAAGCATACTTTTGGGCGGTTTGTTTTTTGCTGCATCCATAGATACATTTTTAAGCAGGAAAACAAGTAGGATAGTAAGAATATCAATCAAAGATGTGATATTCAAATCTTTTCTTTTTATTCTCTGCCTTTTTGATGATTTAAATTTATCCGCTTTCATTTCATTCTCCTTTGCTGCTTACTGTTTTTGAATGAATAGTTCAACCGCAGATTCATAGTTTATAGAAGGAAACTCATTAACTTTGCAGACATCAACAGATGCCATAAGTGCATCAAAGTTAACATTTCCCGCAGCAAGAATAGTGATCTCATTCTGATCTTTATTATCCTTTTTAAACTCTGCAAGCTCTTTATCCAGTTCAAACATATTATAACGTTGAGTTACAATGGTCGCAGAAGGATCAATAACAGGTATTTTCTTTACCTTTGAGTTATCGTCATTGTAAATTATCTCAAATCTGTCTTCAAATATTGCCAGTTTCAGTGTTTGAATTTTATCTTCATCATCTTCTTCTTTTTGCTCTTCATTTCCTTGTGGAGCATTATTTGCAGACATTTGTATCTCAACCATAGCCATTTTTACAGTAACCGTTATAACAAGCAGCATTGGGATAATAGTAATAAACAAGTTCATAATAGGAATCAGGTTCAGGTCTTTACTTGTAGCCCGAACAATCTTCCTTGAACTTGATGGTCCCTGATACATCTATTGCTCCTTATTTCTTAATTGAGTTACTAATCTCATTAACTATTTTTACACTATACTCATCAATTTTGCTGACGATAGTTGTAGCTCGACCTTCAAGGATACCTTTGAAGAACATAGTTGGAATTGCAACAAGAAGTCCGAAACCAGTTGTACCCATCGCTTTAGCAATACCACCTGTAAGTGCTGCACCCTGTTCGGATTCACCAAGTGATGCAAGAGCTGAGAACGCGTCAATAAGACCGGCGATTGTACCAAGAAGTCCAAGAAGTGTAGCAACCTGTCCAACAATGTCAAACCAGTGTAATCCTGCAGTTACTTGTGGAGCTTTCTGCATACCGGCTTCATTAAGAGCGTTTGCGAGTGATTCTTCAAGTTCAACACCTTGTTTTCCGGCTTTTTTAGCATCGTTAAATGCAAGAAGTCCATTCCAGAATACGAAGCCAAGAATCTTGTCTTTGTGTGGCTGACATGTTTTTACCGCTTCATCGTATTGACCATTTTTAATGAATCCTTTAAGTTTAAGGTAGAATTTTCCGGCATCAAGTTTTTCTTTAAAATAAAGAATACCAAACTTCACAAAAAACAGAACCAGTGATACTACTCCGAGAAAAGCAATTGGAGCCATCCACTCAATAGCGCCCATAAACAACGCAATTGGACTAAACTCATCTGTATCAACCTTAACGTTTTGAGCGAACATTAATACTCCGGTAACCATGAATAAAATGGTGAAAAAAGTCTTTTTGACTTTAGGTGTCATTTCGACCTCCTGTTTTTATTAATATAATAATTTATTAGATTTCTTAAAATTCTCTATAGCATGTCTTTTAAGTCCAGCTTTTTTCGGAGAATCTTTTTTGCCTAGTAATGCGGAATTATCCGGTTTAAGATCTTCAACTTTTACTTCTTTGACTTCCTTACTCTTTAAAGTTGCTACGTTTTTGTATTTATCCTTGATGCTCTTCTTGTTTTCCTGAGCATATAAGCCAAGCATAAACATCATTAATATAAATATTGTGATTCTTTTCATTTATCTTACTCCGGTTTTTTAACTGTATACTGCATATCAAAGTAAAGCGTCTTCCAGTTTCTATTACTAGTAACTTTTACAAGAATGATATTCTCACCTTGAACGAAGTTAGAACTATCAAGCAGCACAGGGCTTGGGTATACTTTATTAATAATTGGATCAAGATCAATTGGGAATTCATATAACATTTCCTGACCATTTATCCAGATTGAAGTAAACTCATGTCCAACTACCTTAATTTCCCCATCAAGAAATTCGCTTTCTATATTGATTTTCTTCCAGAAATATACTGAGTACACTCTGGTTGAATCAGGATTCGGAGCCCAGATACCAATAGCATCAGATTCGCCTTCCTGCATGCCATCAATACTAACTTTATAGAATACTGACAAATCCTGACCTGCAAAAGACCAAGTTGAGTCTATCTCAGTAATATTCGGGTCAATCTCGTCAGCTTCTTTAGTCATCCAAGTGTAATCTGAGACAAGAGATCTTTTTTCTGTAGTTCTGAAGTACTCAAGTTTATCAGCATCATATTGTGCTGTCACTTTTGCAGAAAACTTATTCGTGTTTGCTGGATCTGCCTTGAATACAAAGGCATTATTACCTGTTGCAATGTTATCTAGCGTCTTAACATGATAAACATAATAGTTTTCACCATCAATTTTCATGGAATCACTTTTAACATGCTCAGCATTCAAAATATTATTGTTAATTGATATTTCTGCCTTGTTTGCTGCAACATAGGTAAATGTAACAATTTCAGGAATCATTTCAATGTTCAGTGTATTCTTGTAATAGTTTACAAATCCCGGTTCAAGCGTCCAAAGTGGATATTTTGTTCCTCTGGAATCAACAGTATCAGTCACAACTGAATTTGACCAATCAGAATTCAATGCAGAAACTGCGAAATCAGCTCCCATATCAATTGCATTGGACTTCCATGAAGTTATATCAGTATCAACATAAACTTTATCAGTCATTACACCCCACTCAACAAGTTTGTCATATGGGTGTTGATAGTTGTCATCTCTATAATCTTTGTTCATATAGTAATTCTCGTATAATTCCATATAACGACCGGCAGCAGTAGTCAAAAGTTCCTGTCTATATGGATTAACATAACCGAAAAGCAGTTTCTTAAACTCATTATAGTGACCGACACCGGTATTTTTTGCTTCATTTGCATCCATTGAAACATCAGCAAACTTTTGTGTCTGCCCTACAAGAACTTCAGAAGCATACTCATAACAATATCCAATTGTGTATAATATTTTAGTTTCCTGTTCAAGTTTCATCTCATAACTACGTCCGTCTACGAATAGCTTTGCCAATTCCTCAGAAGCTTTATCTGCACTTTCCTTAAGTTTCTTTATACGACCTTTAAAGTTCCTACCGAATCTTGTAAGGTTATTCACTTTCAATAACTGTTGTGGAGTTCGATCAAGGAATGTACTGTTCACTTTTTCAAAGGTTTTGTCAAAATTATCATAATATTTTACGTAATCTTTCCAGTAAGCAAAATCTTCATGAACAATATCAACTTTAATATCAAGATTTTCTTTCTCATACTTGCTTTCCAGCCTCTTGTATTCGAAAATCTTTTCATTCATTGCACCGAAATCTTTCGTTTTGAATAAACTGTCAGCTTCCATGTATATTTCTCTCAATTCAGAAGCTGCAATATTGCTTAGCAGATTGTTATTCGGGTCTTTCTTATGAATATATTTTGCCAGACTCTTGAATTCCTCTTCTTTATTCTGATTTTTGTACTTTTTAGCAACTTCGATAAGCATTGACATTGCTGCAGGGTGATCAGGATATTTCTTCTCAAAATCAAGGCTCAACTCAACGACTTTATCCTCATTACCAAGTTCTTTATACAGCTTGAAAGATTGAAGATACAAATCTTCTCTCTTCTCAGTACCTAAGTCCATTGATCGAGACTTCTCATATAAATCCATATACATTTCTGCAGCAGTTTCTATATTTTTAAAGGCGCCTTCTTCGTACATTTTAATAATCTCAATATGAAGTTGATAAGCTTCATTACTGTTTGGATATAATCCGATGAATCTATATCTCAAATCCTTACCTTGTTCAAGGTCAGTCATAAGAGAATCAGCAATATCCCAGGCATTTTTATAATATGTAAGAACTTCAACTTTGTTCTCTTCAACAGGTTTCGGAGTAATAAGGTCATCTGTCAAACTCAGCCACAAATCAATAGCCTTTTGATAGTCGGGTACTTGCTTGTATGTGTTAATTGCTTCAACAACAAATCCACGGCTCTTTTTCTTGTCCTTATCCTTATATCTGTCAGCAAGTTCAAGATAGCCTTCAGCAGATTGAACCAGATCACCACCGGTTTTCAGTTTCTTTGCATTACTCTGAATTGATGCATCAATATTTGTTCTGATCATTTCCTGATCTTCATTATCGGCAAGTGCTAATGCTTTTTCAAAATACTCTCTGGAGAGAACAAAATCGTTTCTCTTTTCATTCAGAACAGCGAGTTGAAGATAAGCTCGTTTCTTAACATTATCTTTTATTTCAAGTTCAAGTAGTTTTTCATAGTCAACATAGGCAGAGTCAAAAATAGCATTTTTGAATCTTATCTCTGCTCTGTTATATACTAACTTAGGAAGCAGATTTTCTTTATCCATTTCTGCATATTTTGGGTTTCTCAAGATCTTTTCGAATTTGAGAGTAGCATCAACATACATTGAATCTGCATCTTTTCTTGAAATACCTGTGGTTACAGTGGAATCAGTACCTTCGTTAGCAGAAACATCCGTTTCATCCAAATCTTTTACCTGATTTCTTATTTCATCAATACAAAGGAAAATTCTGAATTCATTGTCATAATAATTCTCATTCTCAGGGTATCTCTCATTAAGATTTATAAATGCTTCACGAGCCTTAAGGAATTCTTCAGGAGTCTTATTCATTCCCGCCATTATATAAAGAGCTTCAACATAATTCACATAATTATCATAAATATGCTTATCATATTTCTCATCTTTAAACTGATGAAATTTTTCATAAGAATCTGTGAGATCCTTATATTTTTCAAGTTTTACATACTCAGGATCCTGAGAAAAATTATTGTAATACCTGTTAAATAAAAACTCGTAAGCTTCTCTTATTATTTTCAGTTCTGCAGTAACATCTGCCCCTGCAGAATCTACATTTGTTTTATACCAGTCTGAATCTGTATTGTAATTCTCAACCAGACGTACTTTTTCTTTAATAATAAATTCTTCCAGCTCATTATCACTGGTAGCTCTCGAATTTGAAGGATTCCTGGTCAACAGTAATCTGATAGAATCAATAATAGATGGATTCTCAGGCGACATTGGATAAATTGAAATGTATGCATTATATAAATCCATTGCCTGCATAGGTGAATTCAAATCCCTTTTGTATTCAATAGCTTTGTTCAAAATTTGCTTACCATATTTTTCATCTACAATCTGATTGAACAATTCAATGGCTTTTGCCGCAGCAATAGAATATTGTTCATAATTTCCACCATCAAATTCCACAAATGAATATGCCAGATTTTCTACAGCATCTACTTCAAAGTAAGTCTTCAGCCTTTCGTTTCCTTCTTTTCTAATCTTATCAAGGATTAGAGTGAAATCAGCAATGGATTCTTCGTAAAAACCACTGGCAAATTTAGCCCATGCTCTGTAAGCCAATCCGTAATCTTTGTACTTTTCGTCTTCAGATTTTTGAGCAAGATAATCAAAATACGATATAGCTGTTTTATAATATTTCAAGGGAGATCTTGCATCCAGTGCAAGGTTGTAATATATGTTCCCAAGTCGATAAATCGCATCATCTCTTAAATCAGAATTAGGCATTTTGAATACTTCATTATAAGCATCAACTGCCTCACTGATTCTTGCGTTATCTTTTATTAATCTTAATGAATCAGGCCAGCTTTCAACATCAATTCCCTCGGTATAAAGATTTCTTGTTCTACCTTCATCAACTCTTTGTGATTCAGCTTGAAACAGATAGAAAGCTTTTTGATATAAAACAACATCTTTATCAGTAAAATCAGGATCAATCTCAAGAACTTTGCTGTAAAGCTTTGCAGGTTTTAACGGGTTATCTATCCCATCAACCTGAGCACTGATTTCTGCAAGTTGAAAATAAAGAAACGCGAGATCAGGAGAGTCTGGGTTGTCTTTAATAAAACTTTCGGTTTTTCTGAACAGCTCTCGCTTATAAGCATCATTTTTTTCTTTTCTCTTTGCTAATTCTTCATATGATGTCACTGAAGACAGTATAATACTACTGATGAAAAGGAACAATATTAGATAACTAACTTTCTTTCCCATTGATGTGCCTTTTAGTTTAATTATTCGCCTGATTTTGATTCAGGATTTTCTATGTTTTCATTAACCGATGATGCATTTCTGTAATCTTCCTGCATTAACTTAAACTCATCATCGTATTCTTTAGCTCTTGCATAAAGAATATCTAATTTTGTAAAATTGTATCTTTGGTCTATTTCTTTCAGTCTTTTCTGGAAAGCCTTTATACGATCTGAGTAATTCGCATAAATCTTTGTATTTTCAGAATCAAGAAGATTCTTCTCTTTTTTAACTCTTCTGGCGAGTACTTTATTGAAGTTCTTAATAACAAGTTTTCTTGTTAAAGCATAGTTTTCCTTCAATACTTCTGCACTTTTGATTTCCTCAGTAATTACCTGCTGAATCAATGCAGAAGAATCTACATCTCCGAATGAACTTACAAGTATTGCATCCAGCGATATTTTAAGATCATTGAGTAACTCCTGATTTTTCTTTGCTGAAGTAACAAGCCTTGTTTTGTTCTTTCTTTTACCATATTTCTCAAGGCTCTTGTATGTATCAACGACCTTTTCCATATAGTAAATTTCACTATTAATTGCATATGAAAGCTGATAATCATCAACAGTAAAATTATCAAGATTAGCAAGACTTCTTATAGTCTTAAATCTGACAATATCTTCATCAAGATTATCTATCAATGTATCCATGGCTTTCGGAATTTTCTTATTTGATGTAGTTTCCAATACATGAATCATATTTTCCATTTCATTAATAGTACTGTTGTAACTGAAATATTCTTCTTCAAGAATTGCAAGTTTCAATATATCATCATCAGAAATGCCCATAGTGATATCTATCAGCATATCACTAGAGCCTCTGGCAGCCTGATTGAATTTTTCAAGTTTTTCTGCAATTTCTTTACGTTCATTCATGTCTTCAGTCTGGGCATGCTTATCTTTCAGAACTTTAATTTTATCCATTAAACGCTCTTTGGTTATTAAAATTTCTGAAATATTTTCAGCATCTTTTATAGCGGTCTGAATTTCCTGATCAGCATTATCCAGATTACCCATCAACTGGTACATCACGGCGTAGAGATAACTTGCAGAATTAAAATAATCTCCGGTACTTGGACCATCAATTATATATTTAAGGTATCTTTTAGCTTCATCAAATCTTTTGTTTTTAACAGCAAGAAGGAAAAGCTCATACCAGAATTCATTTGAAGGTTCATCTTTAGTTAATTCACTGTATTTATCGTAGCAATATATTGCTTTTTCAAAATCATTACGTTCCTGATATAGACGACCAAGTGATAAATAAACAAAATCTATATTTGCTCCGCTTTCACCTTTATCATTTACATATTCCAGGAATTTTTCTATTGCATATTCCAATCCATATTCCGAGTAACCTATAAGAGTCAACATCAAATCAGCTTTTTCTCCATAAATAGGAGATGATTTCAATGATGTAAATATTGTCTCTGCGGTTGTAATATCGGATATATTGTAATAAGCATTACCGAGCCAGAATTTCTGACTTTCATCTTCTGCCCAGTTATAATGATTTTTATGCAGCGCAATCAGTTCTCTGTCATTACCTGACATGAAATACACATATTCCAGCCAGTAAATTGCATCTTTTCTTTTATCTGTATTTGAAGCATTTCCAACAAATTCTTCAAGTGAATATTGAGCTCGAGTTAGTCTGCCTTCCAGGATTTGAGTTCTAGCTTCATAGTAATTTAGATATCCTTTGAGGAAATCAACATCACTATATACAATTTCCATACTATTCAACTCATCCTGCACTGGTTTCAGTTGTTTAAGTGCAAGCACCTCATCAACTACAGCAGCATCTGAATTAAATAATCTCAAGATTGTTGCCTGATCACCTTTATCAGCAAGTTTTTTTACAACCTCTTTCTTTTCAGCAAGTCGACCGAGTTCATCAATCTCCCCGCTGAGCTCATTCACGATACCTGCTTCAAAAGACTGCTCCTGTTGAGCTGCCATATTCATTGCAGATAATAATATAAAAAGACACAAGAAAACTGATTTAATTTTCATACTATTCTTCTTCTTCTAATAAACTCTTAATTGCTTCCAATTCTTTTTCTGCTTCTTTACGTTTAGCTCTGATAGCTTCAAGTTCCTGTAAAAGCGGATTATCTCCGGATTGTTCCTGAACTTCCTTTTTACCTTGTCTTACTGTACGTCTTCCAGAAGGAACTGATGATGTACCTGGAGTACTTTCAACAGCATTTCTTTCATTGTACTTTAATTCAGACCATGCATCGATTGCATATTTCACACTTAATGCAAATTTCGGATCGCTTTCAACATCATTGAAAATCTCCTCAAGTCTGTACATACCTGCACTAACAGTCCACTTCTTAATGGAAAGGCTTCCACCAACATTGATATTGTGACCATCAATTTCAGCAAAAACAGATGCAAGATCTGATACTTTTGCTTCAATACCACCGAACAGTCCGTTAAATTTTTTGGAGAAATCAACGTTCCCAACAAATTTTCCCTGACCAAGTCCAAGGTGCATTACTGATTCAAGGTAATCAATACCAAAGTTTTGTAAAAATGGTACATCTGCCCATACAACAGATTTACTGATTACAAAATACCATGAATTCTCAATGTAATCATCAATATCCTGATACTGATAGTCATCATTGATTGAATAATGAGTTGCAAGGGTATCGCCAGGATGAGTGTATGAATATTTCCCGGAAGGATCAACTACCCAGTACTCTTCATCAATCATTTCTTCGTCATTCCAATCCCTGAAATCCTTGATTGGAGAAAAAAGATTATTGATACCGAATGCAATTGCTGGTCGGGCTTCTGTCTCATTGAAAAGCTGAATTTTGAAGTTACCCAGTATTTCCTGGTTTGCATCATATATTAATGCGACTTCAGCCCTGTCAAACAAACCAAAATTAATCATGCTTGCATAAGTGAAGTCATACTGTTCTGCATCAAAAACTATTTGACCAGAAGCAGTACTGTCTCTTTCGATTCCATTAATTCCCTGACCACCTGAGCCAATGACGGATACTTCCATCATTTTATGTGGTAATACTCTTGCTGAAGGAATGTTAAATCCCCCCATAGAAGTAAATGGGACGCCATTTAACGTCGCCAGCAAAAGCAAGACAACAAAAATCAAGAGCGTTTTTTTCATAATTATATTACCTCCAAAGGTTATAAAAATTCAATTTAATCTAATCTAAGTTTTATGATTTGACACTGTTAAGTCAAGTTATTTTTTTTGAGTATGGTCAAAAAAATCGGACAAGCCGGAGAAAAACTGGCTCTTACTTATTTAATTAATAAGGGTTACCAGATATTAGAGCATAACTATTTCTCTAAATTTGGAGAAGTAGATATCATTGCTTCTTACGAAAATACTATAATTTTTTTTGAAGTAAAAACAAGAAATAGCTCTGTTAATAATGCGTTGTCAAGTATTTCTGTGAAAAAACAGAAAAAAATTTCCAGAACAGCCTTGAACTACGTTAACAAGAATCAAGATCTTAATGAAAAACTAATGAGATTTGATGTTATTGCAATTGCAAAAAGGAAATGTAACTGGGAAATTAAGCATATAGAAAATGCCTTTTCACCAGTTACTGAATTAGTTGATTTCTATTAACAATGTTTTCAATGAATATTAATTAATATCTCAGTTCTGCTTCATCAAAATTATCACCAAAATATTTTCTCCAATTTCTCTCAATATTTTCAGATGTATCCTTTTCGTTATTACCATACATCAGCTTAAATACACCATTTGAGTTCGTTTCAATAAAAAGATATACAGCATTGACTCCGCCCTGCATGTATACCCACCTTTCATATGTTCTGTTTGTAATAAGTATATCTGAATAAGCGTCAAGGTCTCCCGAATCAGTATTTCCACTGTTCAGGGCTTTTATTGTATCTCCCCTTTCCTGTTGATCAGGCTCACCGAATTTTATGTAAATCCTTCCCTGATCAGTCTTCCAGCCATCCTGAAAATTCCTGAATCTCAGATTAGCAGTATTGATTCTTTTCTTAAGCTCATCAATGAAAGTTTTATCAAACTTTCTCCAGAATAACTCTATCTGCTTCAGCTTACCTTCTTTAGTGAGATTTTCCCATTTAGCTGTATCCTTTCTGTCTGCGAAATAGTTTATCAGCTTTATCTCATCATCTATATTCTGGAAGAATCTGATAGAATTTACAATCATTTTAGCAATTACAATTTTTTCCATCTTTTCGGATACTTTTCCGGTCTTCTTATTAGTAACTTTTACTTTAACATCATAGTTTGCAACACCATCTTCAAACTGTCCAGCTTCAATGATCATAGGAAAATGCCTGATGTTTACCATTTTATCCGAGTGATTTTCAAATGTTGCCAGAACTTCTTCCTGACCGTTTCTCGTTACAGTAATCTCTTCCTCAAAATCACCACCATTAGACTCACCATAATACTCATAATACAAATGAACTTTATAATCTTCAGTAAACATGTGAGTAGGATTAACTACATATACAGTATCACCTCTTCCGAGTTTTTCCGGCATTCCAATTTTATAAGGCATTACATTATCAGAAAATTCAAGATCACTTAAAAAATTATCTTCAGTCAGAGCAAACAACTTTGTAGTGCCTTCCCAATTGTATTCATTCCCTATTGCAAAATCAGCTATTGTAAGTCTTATGTTCAACCCATCAGCTTTTACGTCAAGGGACACTTTGTCAGTGTAATAATAGTCTTTTTTCTTTGTGTTTTCCTCAAATCTGGTATTCACGACTTTTTCTGTTGATTCTATAAGATGCTCCTGACCATTCAATACAAGAGTCAATGACACAACAAGATTAGCTGTATAAATACTTCCACCGCCTTCAACAGTATTTTTGAAGAACATCATTTGATTATAAGGTACAGAATACGCTAATTCGTATTTTGTAATACCATTTTCATTGAGAAACACATTTTCCTCAACAATTGCGTTCATCTGCTCTGCATGCACAAGCCCACATACATTAAGCAGAATTACAGCAGACAGAATCTGCAGCACAATTTTAATTTTGTAATTCATAATTATTCGCTCCATATTTTTCTATAAATAAAAACACTTTATTTTTTTGATAATAAAACCATATCTGTATGCTGCTGAAGTCTTTTACAGCCCTGTAAAAAGAATCCAGAACACTATCCGTAAAAAAATCCTTATAATCCTCATATCTCGGGTATGCTTCTTCTACAATCTCATCCGGCTGGCCATACTCAAGAAAAACTCTTCCCATATCTGAATCCCAACCCATTTTATAACCGAAAACTGAAAATTTCTCGTTACATAACTTAACAGCATTATAAAAGGCTAGTTGATACTCATTTACATTGTCTCCAATAGTTCTGTCAGTCTGAATCCAGTAACTGTCCAGTGCCGCTTCAAGTTCCTCTGATTTCAGTTTATTCATCCTGCGAATCAATGCACCTCGTTCGATAATCATTAACTGCTCTATCTGTTCAGTTTCCGTATGAGATCTTCTAAACCTGTAAGCAACAGTATTCACCTTGTAATGCAAAGTCTTATCTTCTTGTTTCTTCACGCTATATATAAAACCGTTCTTTAAATCCTTTTCTTCTGTTTTCATTCCGGTTTTGTAAAGAAAATACTTTTTTTCTTTCATATATTTACTTTTTTGATCAGTATTGATAATGCTTAAAGAAGCATCTCTGATAGAGCTGTAATGCCTGACGATAACAGAATCTGCGTCCTGAATGCCATCTACAGGCTCATATATGGAATCACCCGAATAACAGAACACATAAAGAGAACTTGAATCATGACTGTCTTTACTGTTGCGGATATGAATCCTTATCTCCTTATCATAATTTACTGATATTACTTTCAATTTTATCAAATACTGACCTTTCTTAAGATCTGTTATACATAAATATGGATACTTCTTCTTATTAATTTCCAGCCTGTTATTTAAATGCAACCGTACCTGTAAAGTTTCAGTAAATTTCAGTTTTTTCTTTTTATCATATATACTGATTTCAACGCTTGAGTCTGTCATAAACTTTCCGCTTTTGTGTCTGAAATTGAAAAATGAGTATGGTATACTCAAATATACAAGCGATTCCTCTCCTACTGTTTCTACCATGTAATCAACTGCCGACCATAGAGATATACTAACTAACAGTATAACCAGCAACATCAATATTTTCATTACTCGGATTCTTCTATTGTCAGTTGTATTTTAGGACTGTTAACAATACTTAGATTGAGATTGCTGAACACTTTGTGAGAAGGAAAGATAGAGTATTTTCCCTTGCAGAGCTTCAACTTACCGTATTTATCAGTATTTATAATCAAATTCAGCTTTATTTTTCCGGGACTCTCCTTCATAGTCCTTTCAAAATCCAGTGCTAAGTTTTTATTGACATTGTCAATACAATATTCTTTACTCAGTTCAATATCCATGCTTCCGGATAAATGTTCGACATTCTGACCCGTAACAACTGTGGACGGCAACACTCTCAGGAATGAATCATCACCATTACCATAAGTGGATTTCGCTCCTACTATAAACAGTTCAGCCCCTTCCTGCATTACATGAAAGAACCTCTCATAATCGCTCTTAAACAAAGATACTTCGAATTTACCTGCAGTGTCTTCAAGGGTTATAAAAGCCATGGGATTTCCTCTTCTGTCTGTTTTTGTTTTAACTTCTGAAACAAGTCCCAGTATTTTTATTAATCTAACATTTTTCTCTTTAAAATCGACTGAATTACAATTGCAATAATAATCCATAATATGCTTATGCTGCTGTAGAGGGTGCCCCGAAATATAAAACCCAAGCACACTCCTCTCATGCTCCAACTTCTCCCTGATTGTCCAGTTGTTCACATCCGGGAGTTTATAGTCATAAGATTTTTCTTCTTTGTTATCTGAATGGAATGCATCAAACAGATTTATCTGATCACTGTTTTTCTCAGCCTGTACAACACTTGCATTATTCTGAGCATCCTCAATACTTGCGTACTGCTGAGCCCTGTTTCCTTCAAGTTCATCTGTTGCACCTGCGAAAATCAAACTTTCCACAACCGTTTTGTTAACAATCATTGTGTCTAAACGCTCACAAAACTGGAATATGCTGGTAAACTTACCATCAGCATCACGTTCACGTATAATTTCAGCAATAGCAGCACTACCGACATTCTTAATGCCGCGCAGTCCAAATAGTATTGCTCCGTCTTTTACGGAAAATTCTCTGAAACTTTCATTCACATTAGGTGGAATAACCCTGATTCCCATGTTTTTACATTCATCGAGGAAATACGGAATTTTTGCAGGATCATTTTCCATTGTAAGAAGAGCTGCCATGAACTCAACGGGATAATGAGCCTTAAGATAAGCTGTCTGAAATGCAATAAAGGCATAGCAAGCCGCATGACTTTTATTGAATGCGTAGTTCGCAAAACCCTCCCAGTCCTTCCAGATCTTATCGGCTGTTTCTCTCGTTACACCGTTTTTAACCGCACCATCAGCAAACTTTATGTGCATCTTATTCATCAGGTCTTCTTTTTTCTTGGAAATCGCTTTTCTGAGCTGTCCAGCTTCCGCACTGGTAAATCCGGACATCTCTTTGGATATCCTCATCACCTGTTCCTGATAGACAGTCACTCCATACGTTTCTTCCAGAGCTGCTTTTGTCAGCTCGTGATCATACTCTATAGGTTCGATACCGTGTTTACGGTTAATATAATTCGGAATAAACTGAATTGGACCCGGTCTGTAAAGAGCTACCATCGCAATAATATCATCAAAACAGGTAGGTTTCAGCTCTTTCAGATATTTTTTCATACCTGCAGACTCAAACTGGAAAATCCCGTCGGTCATTCCCATGGAAAGCAGTTCGTATGCTTTTTGGTCTGTCAGATCTACATTATCTATATCAATATCAATATTCTTCCCGTCTTTCACTAACTGAATTGCTCTTTTTATTACTGTAAGAGTCTTTAATCCAAGAAAGTCCATCTTCAACATTTTAAGATCATCGAGCCATTTCCCCTCGTACTGCACGAGTACTGCAGGTGGACCGTCTTTCTGACTGCTGATTGCCACAGGAGCGTAATCACTAAGGTCACCGGGACCTATCACAACTCCGGCGGCATGGATACCAATCTGACGGATCAGACCTTCCAGCACCATACTGTATTCCAGGATTGATTTATATATTTCGTTACCTGCCATGTATTCGGCAAATTCCGGAGCTTCTTTCAAGGCTTTTGCAAGCGTAACTTTTGGTCCGGAAGGCATCAGCTTAGTTATTCTGTTTGCTTCCGCAGGAGCAACATCCAGCACACGGGCAACATCCTTAATTACAGATTTCGCCCCAAGAGTACCGAAAGTAACAATCTGAGACACACTCTGTCGTCCATACTTCTCGACCACATAGTCAATTACCTCTCCCCGACCTTCAGCGCAGAAATCAATATCGATATCCGGCATTCCAACCCGTTTCAAATCGAGGAATCTCTCAAAAAGCAAGCCGTATTTAAGCGGATCAAGCCGCGTTATATCCAACAGGTAAGCAACAATACTACCTGCAGCAGAACCCCGTCCGGGTCCCACAGGAATCTCCCTGTCTCTTGCAGCATCAATAAAGTCTTTCACAATAAGGAAATATCCCACATAGCCCATCTGGTGGATTACATCCAGCTCAAAGTCCAGTCGATCACGTATTTCCTTGGTCTCCTCACCGTATTTCTGTTTGATTCCTTCATCACAGAGGTGACGCAAGTAGAGATACGGATCTGTAAATCCTTCGGGCAAGTCGGTTTTCGGGAATAGGAAGTCTTTATATGGCAGATCGAATTCGACCTGTTCGGCAATTTTAACAGTATTTTCAAAAGCGGAATCCATATTTGGGAACAAATCGCGCATTTCCTGCTCAGTCTTGAAGTAAAGCTCGTGAGACTCGAATGTCATTCTGTCCGGATCAGCCAGTGATTTACCGGTCTGGATACACAATAACACTTCATGTGCCTTGGCATCGGCACGCTTGAGGTAGTGACAGTCATTGGTGACCACCATGGGAGTATTTGTTTTTTCCGCAATTTTAACCAGCTCCGGCAGAACGGCAACTTCTTCTTCCAAACCGTGATTCATCAGCTCAATATAATAAGCATCAGGGAACAGTTTCTTGTACCAGGCAATGACTTCTTCGGCTTCATCGTATTTCTTTTTGAGAAGCAGACTGGGGATTTCCCCTGCGAGACACGCCGACAGACAGATCAGCCCCTCATGATGTTCTTCCAGAACCTTTTTGCTGATACGTGGTCTATAGTAAAAACCTTTTGTATAAGCTATGGAGCTGAGTTTCATGAGGTTTTTGTAGCCCTGCAGGTTTTTTACGAGCAGAACCAGGTGATGTCTGGGGTTTGTCTTTGATTTCGGATCTTCCAGATCATCGTTAACTATATATGCTTCCATCCCGATGATAGGTTTGATTCCGGCTTTATTTGCTTTATTGTAAAAATCTATTGTACCGAACATGTTACCGTGGTCAGTCATTGCGACAGCCGGCATATCATATTCTTTAGCGAGGTTGACCATTTTATCGACACGGCATGCGCCGTCGAGTAAGCTGTATTGTGTGTGGTTATGCAGATGCACGAATGCCATTGAGTACTCCGTGAGTTTTATTCTAAAAATGCATGTTCTCTTTTTTCGTGATAAATGTCAAAGGGTTTTAGAAAATAAATTGGGAGAGGTAGGAATGTTCATTTTTAACGATTAATGTGTAGATTTTAAATGAATGTTAAATCAGTAAATGCAACATCAAATAGTTTTACTTGATTTATAACTTATGAGCAGAAATTTTTATATAAATACTATACTAATAGGAATAACAATGGTAAAATTGTTTTATTGGTTACTAAGACATACTATGAAGTTTTCATAAAAACAATTAGGATTAGTATATGCACATGACCAACAAAATCCATGAGCATCCTGGATTCAAGAAGCTAAAACACATTATAGGATTCTATGATTCACTATCTTTTACTGCATTTGACCATATTCACCACATGTTTGGTACTATCCATAATGTTGATGCCCATTTTTTACAGGCAATATCAAATACATATAAGTCAATTGAAGTACTGATGAAGAAAGGTCATTTTAATGATGTTTATGCTTTATTGAGAAAAGTTATTGATGCTGGATATATGTGTGTATATTTTATAATTGAATCTGAAAAACATGCTGAGAGTATAGATATTTTTACAGATCCATTAGATTCTTTGTTGAGACCTGCAAAAATTATTGAATGGTGCAAATCAAACCACAAATCACTTAGTATCTCTAAAATTGCGGAAGAGATAAAAAAATTTCCTGCCTTATCTGAAATATATGAGAAATTTGACATAGAAACAAATGAAAAATATAAAAGGATAAGAGATAGGTGCAACGATCATACTCATTACAACAATATGATTTACACGTTTTTGAATAATGAAATACCTACCTATTTTGATACATCATTTCTTAATCATTTTTTCAGCGATATATCCTTGATATTTATTGAGAATTTTTCATATTTATATGTTATAAGATAATCTTACTTTAGAGCTTCAGACTATGTTGATTGTCTAGAATGTGGCATCGAGCCAGAGTCAGAAGATCTTCACTTGATGGCGCCATTTGTTGAGAATATATTTACTGATATTATAATTCCTACTGACAAAGACTTAGCAGATTATCTTCTTAAAAAACCCACTCTAAGATATGAACCTGAGGACAGAATTTTATAGAGTAACTTTTTTCAATGTGATTATTATACACTCCAGGCAATAATTTCAACTGCATCCATATCCTTATAAGATACTAGTAACTCTCTTTAAAAGCATCTTCCCTTCGACTCCGCTCAGGGAGCGATCTTGTCATTATATATCAATATGTTAAGCTGGTTGAGTCCCGAGTAATCGGGAAAATCTGCGACACATACACACTATCCCCAAAAACACAAAAAAAACACCGAGTCTCCCCGATGGTGCATCTATCATAATTTTATTTGAGATCTTTTCCAATTTAAACTTTCTAAGTTATTGAAGAAAAGAGTCTTTTTATCTAATAAACTCAGATGCTCCTACATCCACCTTTCCACCGAAAATACGTTTATTGCCATAGAAATCGTATTCAGGGAACTCATATCCTTCAATTTCCGTACAGCCTACATCAATCATCGGAGAATCCGCTAATAACATGTAATTTTCATTATCTTCATCTGCAAAATGAGGATTTTCGCTTGCCCAGTTATGACCTTTAATCGTAGTACTTGTAATACCTTTTTGAACAATAAGATTATATTCAAAAGTGTAAACACTATTAGCACCTTTTGTTAGGTAATGTGAATCTAGCTCCCAGAATATGTTATTCATTATGATTGGATTACCTCCGAACTGCTTGAAAGTAAATACGGTAATTCCTTCAACATAGTTTGCTATTGTATTATTTATAATATATGGATTTGAGTTTTCACTACAGAAAAAAGCCATAAAACCATCTATAAAAACATTGTTATCAATAACAGGGGATGAATTCTTTATAGTAAATCCTGTATCAGTTTCAAATCTGTTACCTCTAATTGTGTGATCTGAGTTATATAAGGTTATTGCTCTTCCTAAATTTTTATCAATAACACAACCAGTGATCGCCCCAGAACTACCATTCAGGAAGAAAGTTGTTTCAATAAAATAATCTGCAGACTCTTTAATCATCCCTCCCATATAACTAATATGGCAGTAATTCAGACTTATCACTGAACATGTATCTGCGTATATCCCACCGCTGTATCCATTACCATTTCTTGTAAAAACTATAGGTTCTGAATCAGTTCCACATGCTTCAAAATTACCATCTATCCTAATAAGCCCCACATGAGGATCATTTATACTAAAAAGAAATTTCAAAGAGTCTATATCAGATTTATTTTCTGATTCATTAGTATAATACAATGGCAATACACTACTCTTAAGCAGCACAGTAACACCTTTTTCAATTCGCAGGGTTTCACCTGCTTTCACATGAACAAGAGAGTCAACTATTATGGGAGAATCTTTCTTTGTCCAAACTGTTACATTCGGGTCAGTTGCTTCATTCGGGTTTGTACAGGAACATTCCAGTATTGCAATTAACAGCAAAACTAAAATCCATGTTTGCGTTCTGTTCATACTTTCCTCCATCATCTGTCTTATCCCTCGTTAGCTTCTACATTAATAAACTCTGCAGCTCCTATATCCACCTTACCTCCGGAAATACGCTTATTGCCATAAAAATCGTATTCAGGGAACTCATATCCTTCAATTTCCGTGCAGCCAACATCAATCATCGGAGAATCTTCTGACAAATTGTAATTACAATTTTCTTCATCTGTCAATAGAGGATTAAGCCATACTAAGTTACTGTCATAATCTGTTTTATAATCAATTCCATCTCTGCTAAGTAAGTTGAACTTAAAAGTGCAATAACTGTTTGCAGGGCGTGTTATAAAAAATGATTCAATTCTCCAGAAAATATTGTTCTTTATGACTGGAAATACTTCATCATCGTAAGTATAGGTTGCTAAACCTTCAATATAATTTGAAATAGTATTATTAATGATATAAGGACTTGAATGCCCTCTAATAGAAAAAGCCATAAAACCACCTATCATTATATTATTATCAATGACGGGGGATGAGTCTTTGAGAGTAATTACACCACCAAATTCGAATAAATTTCGTCTTATAATTGGACTGGCATTCTCACATAAAATGCTCCTGAACTCATTATTCTCAAAAGAGCATCTCACTATTGAACCTGAACTGTTTTTGAACCAGATACTAGCTGAAGTAAAATATCCTAAGTTTTCACTTTCTATCCCCGAGGAATAACTTATATTACAATATATCAAATTTAACACTGAACTTGTATCAGCATATATCGCTCCCCAATAACCTTCTCCACTCCTTGTCATTGTAATTGGTTCTTCTTCGGAACCAATTGCTTCAAGTCTTCCATCAACCCGAATCATACCAACCTTAGGCTCATCAAAGTTGAAGATATAAGACAATGAATCACTAAAAACACCTAAAGGCAATACACTACTCTTAAGCAGCACAGTAACTCCTTTTTCAATTCGCAGGGTCTCACCTGCTTTCACATGAACAAGAGAGTCAACTATAATAGGAGAGTCTTTCTTTCTCCATACTGTCACATTTGGGTCAGTTGCTTCATTTGGATTTGTACAGGAACATTCCAGTATTGCAATTAACAGCAAAACTAAAATCCATGTTTGCGTTCTGTTCATACTTTCCTCCAATAATTCAAAATCACACAGTACATTACTTCTATTCAATTCTGTAATACTTTATCATAGTAACCTCCAATGTGTTAATAAGAAAGGAAAATCATAAAAGGTTGAAAAAATGCTATTCACGTATTATTGTATTCTCAACCCCAGATAATTCCCTGTGTAATTCTTTTATCCAAATTACAACAAAATCAAACTTGTGTTCCATTCGATGTCAAGGAAGTTTTTTTCTATGGATTTTTGTTGATTAAATCAGTTAAAACACCTTCCCTTCGACTCCGCTCTGGGTGCTTACAACTCTTACTTTTTCAGTAAGTTACGCTGATTGAGCGGAGTCGAAATCGCGACATAAATTATTGCAAATTTCAAGATATTTCGCGTTTTTACACAGGCTGTCAGGGAGCGATCTTGTCATTATATATCAATATGTTAAGCTGGTTGAGTCCCGAGTAATCGGGAAAACCTGCGACATAAATTACTATTAACTATTAGATAACTTGCGTTATTACACAGTCTGTCAGGGAGCTTTCAACTTTGAGTTTATCAGTAGGTTAAGTTGATTGAGTCCCGAATAATCGGGAAAATCTGCGACACATACACACTATCCCCAAAAACACAAAAAAAACACCACCGAGTCTCCCCGATGGTGCATATATATTTCTAATAGTTTTCTTAATATTCTCTTGCCGCTTCTGTACCGTTAAGAACACGGACAGCACCCTGAGTAAGGGCTTCCATTTCTTTTTCTCCCGGGAATACATGTACTGGAGCAATAAATCCTGTTCTTCTTGTAAGTTCTTCCACGAGGAACGGATTGTAGCAAAGTCCGCCTGTAAGGAAAATAGCATCAACTTTACCGTCAACTACAGTTGCGTATCCACCGATTTCTTTAGCAATCTGGTAACACATTGCATCGTGGTAGAATTTAGCATCTTTGTTGCCGTCTTCACCGTTTTTAAGTTTTTCAATTTCTTTTTCAATATACAGACCGTCATCTGTTCCAAGATAAGCCATCAGACCTGCTTTTTTAGCAAGGTAACCTGTAAGCTGTTTCTTAGTCCAGTCGCCTGAGTAAGCCATATCAAGAAGGTCACCTATTGGGAGTGCACCGGCTCTCTGTGGAGAGAAAGGTCCCATTCCGAGAAGTGCGTTGTTAGTATCAACAACTTTACCTTGTTTGATAGCGCAAATGGAGATTCCGCCGCCCATGTGAACAGCAACCATATTCATTTTATCAAAGTCTTTTCCAAGCTGATCAGCAAGCAGTCTTGCTGTATAACGAATGTTAAGAGCGTGGAAGAGTGATTGTCTTTTAATTTCAGGAATACCTGATACTCTTGCAAGTTCTTCAAACTCGTCAACTGTTACAGGGTCAACGATGAATGATCTTACACCGATTTCGTCAGCAATAGATTTTGCGATGAAAGCACCAAGATTAGAGGCATGAATTCTTCCCCATTTTGTAGGATCTTTCAGATCTGCCAGCATTGTATCGTTAATTTCGTATGTTCCACCTTCAAGTGCGCGAACCAGTCCGCCTCTACCAACTACAGCATTAAGCGATTCAATTGTGATATCATTTTCTTTTACAGCTTCTACAACAAGGTTTTTACGAAATTCATACTGTTCGATGATTCCACCAAAATTTTCCAGTTCAGCAGGGTCATGTCTCAGAACTTTTGTAAAAAGATTTTCTTTGTCTTCAAATACTGCTATTTTTGTTGAAGTAGATCCCGGATTAATAGCCAAAACACGGTAACTCATTTATCCTCCAATATTTTTTATGTTTATACAAAACAAGTTTTTGTCTGAATATCAGTCAATATTTTTTACTGCCAAAGCATGTAAAACGTTTATTCCTACATCAATACACTTCTCATTCGGAAGAAACTTTTCCGAATGCAGATCTCCGCTCTTCTCCCCGGCTCCAAGCCAGAAAAGCAATCCCTTATACTTCGTTGTGAAGAATCCAAAGTCCTCACCTGTCATCAGTGGTTCAACATATCTTAAGTTAACGTTCTTCGGTAACAGCTCTTCGAGTTTTCTGTAGAGTTCAGGGCTGTTAACTACCGGATCATAGGTATTGAGAAACTCAACTTCGCTTTCCAATCCATAAGCCCGGGCGATACTATCAGCAGTTCGCTCAATCAGCATATTGATTTTATCGTGATTATCCTTAGTCAGGCTTCGGGTAGTTCCTTCAAACTCGCAGTTATCCGGGACTGCATTCATCACATTGCCTGCGTGGCAGGTTCCAATGTAGAAAATCACAGGTTCTGTTGCCGGAAATTCCAGATTCATCAGAGTCTGCATTGTCTGGTAAAACTGCACACCTGCAGCCAGTGCGTCCTTTCCTCTGTTTGGAAAGGCTATATGGGAGCTTCTACCATGGAAGTTGACTTTAAATTCCTGAGGAATACCGAACAGGATCTTATCGTTGGTTGCCACAGTGCCTACAGGATAATCACCTGACACATGCAGGGCATACGCTTCCTTTATGCAAAACTGATCGAGATATCCCGAGCCTAAAAGCTTCTCAGCTCCTCCCAGTCCTTCCTCTGCGGGTTGGAATACAAACAGATAGTTTGCTTTGGGCTTGTCTGCCATCAGCCTGTCGATAAGTCCCAGGAGGATCGTCATGTGAATATCATGTCCACAGGCATGCATAAAGCCTACATGCTCAGACCGGAAATCACAGTCAGTCTCTTCCCTGATAGGCAGAGCGTCCATATCAGAGCGAAATAAAATGTATTCATCCGAATCACTGCCTTTATAGCTGGCAATAATCCCAGTGAAATCGAAAGTCTTTATTGTAAGTTCCGGATAGTTACTCAATATCTCAAGAATAAGCTCTTGTGTTTTGAATTCGGAAAAACCTCTTTCCGGAATCTTATGTATTCTTTTGCGTAAGTCGTATAAATTCATCTATATCTCCTCAATGAGAAATTCCATAAAAACTGAGTTAGAAACAAAATATGCTTCAGGTGTCAATCTGATATAATCTCCTGCTTCTTCCAGGAGTTCTTGCTTCATGAGCTTTGCAGTTACAGCACCGTAGACATCTGAAAAATCTCTGTTGAATCGACTTTTAAAATCCTTCCTATTCAACCCTTCTGTCTTGCGTAGATTAAGGAAAGCATATTCGGAAATCATATCACTTTCGGTAAGCTCCACAACATCGTCCGGCATGTGGTTATCATTCACAATACGGTAGTACTCCTGCAAATCTTCAGGATTCTTGTATCGGATATTATTCACAAAACCCGACGCTCCTGCACCAAATCCCGCATAGTTTTTGTAGTTCCAGTATGAAAGATTATGTCTGGACTCTTTACCTGTTTCAGCAAAGTTAGATAATTCATAAATATTGTATGATTCGCTGTCAAGATATTCCAAAATACTGTAATACATCCTGTTGCACAAATCATCATTAGGAAGCCATTCCAGGTCACCATAAAGTGGAGCGTCCTTTTCAAGACTCAGATTGTAGATAGATATATGGGCAGGATTCAGCTCAACCATTTTCCTGAGGCTTGCCAATACCTGCTCAATACTCTGATCAGGCAATCCGTAAATAAGATCTAATGAAAAATTATCGAAACCGACAGCTTTGATGTCTTTGACAGTCTTGTAAACCTGTTCAGCACTATGAATTCTCTGCAGGTACTTAAGTTCCTTTTCATCGAGTGACTGCACCCCAAGACTGATTCTGTTTACCGGAGTCTTTTCCTTGAGCTGATTGAAGTAGTTGCTGTCTACAGTTCCCGGGTTAGTTTCCAGTGTGATTTCGCAGTTGTCCTGTCTTTCAAAGAGTGATAGAATATCCGAAATCAGATCAACACTCAGCAAAGATGGAGTCCCACCACCAAAATAGATTGTGTCCGCTTTAACAGAATTATTCTGAAGAAATTGCTTAATCTCTTTTTTGAGAGCTTTTATGTAGATTAAACAGAGTTCTTGTGTAAATGTTTCTGAATAGAAAGAGCAATATCCGCATTTCTTTATGCAGAATGGTATATGTATGTATACGTGATTAATCACTTTATCAGTCTGAGAATTCTGTTCCAGCGTATGCTGTGTCCGGGGTTTTCCATGCCATTCTGACGACGGATGTATTCCCTGATTGACTTAACAGGCGGTTGACCTGATGAAAAAAAGATGATCGCAGGTGATCCGGTAATATCTTCTCTGTTGAGGAATCCCCAGTAACGGCTGTCCTTACTCATATCACGGTTATCACCGAGTACGAAATAACTGCCCGGAGGAACAACAACAGGACCGAAATTATCCCTGTCACCCATGACCTTATTATCATAGCGATTCATATCATCTTCTGAGAAATTACCATAATTGACATGAGTATGCATATATTCTTTGCTTTTGCTGTTCCAGGTAATCTTTCCGGCATTGGGAGAGTATCTGGAAAGCAGAAATTCACTGTCAACACGTTGAGAATAGTCTTCCTGCATAATTTCATCGTTAAGATAAACCACACCGTTTTTGATTTCGACTTTATCTCCGGCAACACCAATTACACGTTTCACAACGTTTTTTCTGGCATGATATTTAAAGAACATGTTGTCTTTGTCCCAGTAAACAGGTCCCAGAAGTTTTATGAAGTTCTCGCGAGGCTGAGGTTCGTCAGGATCTGCAGGATATCGGAAAGTAACAATATCTTCTCTTTCCGGATCGGAAAAAGCGAAAGCAAGTTTGTTTGCCACCAGATAATCACCTATGAGCAAGGTTGATTCCATGGATGAAGAAGGAATCTTAAAGTTCTGGAAAGTAAAATTCCGGATTATCATTGCTACCACGAATGCGAAGAGAATTGCTTCTATATAGTCCTGAACAATATTTTTTTTACGTTTTACAGGTTTATCTTTCTTTTTAAACATCATTACCTTCATAAGTTTGAGAGTCTTGCATATCCTGAGCTGCTGAAAATACAACTAAAAACTTGCGATAAAGTTACTATACAATTCTCCCATTGATTTCCTTCTGTTTCTTTAACTATTTGCAAACTGTCAAGTAAAAAGCATATTTTGCCTGTATATTCAGTGTTGGGAATGTGAAAACGAAGGATTCTCGGATCAGGGAAAACCTGCTTACCTGATTATCAAGTCAAAATTAACCAAGCAACCCAAGCACACTCTATCAGCTATTTTAGGAGTGCGGTGACTGTGGCAATATTCTTTACGAAATTTACTGACAGTCATCGGATTGTGTTGTTTATCATCCGTGTAGATACAAACGACCATATTTATATTGTTTTGGTGCACCAAGTCCACCATTCGCAAGGATCGCTAGCGAACCATTGCGAAGGGCATTCCATAAGACGCCCCAGAGCGTTCTGTGTAGGGAACAATAATCATTGTTCTACCCCCCTACAACACAATTCCTCTTAGAGTAGTTACAATATCATTATAGTGTGAGCCTTTCCAGTAGACGTTTCCGCAATTTGTACACAAACGGAAGTCGTCGTGTTCTTCGTATACGTACGCCGGAACCAGATCTCTGATATATGCCTTGTTTACATCTCGTAAAACCCTGTTACAAGCGCTGCATCTCGTCATGATTCTGTCATTGCTGTAAAACAGCATGGACTTGATTTCCCGTAGCTGCTCCAGTCGTGTATCCTTTTCAATGTACCTTATTGGCCACCTGATATCTTTTCTTACATGCCCTTTTGCTCTGGTCAGAATAATACGGTGTTCCTGCTGGGCAATACGATACAGATTCTGGAATGATATATTCTTGTATACAGCAGTATCATATCCGAGAAATCTGAGCCATTTTGCAAGCTGAGAAAGATTCTGTTCCAGAATAAACTTATGCATGTCAGTCTCTTCCACCTCTCAGAATGATCAACCTGATAAGATGAACAAGAGCAACCAGAGTAGATGCAACATAAGTCAAAGCTGCTGCTCTTAAGACTCTTCTGGAATACACTGTTTCCTCATTTTGCATGTTTATACCATTGGAAAGCTGATTAACTGCTCTGGCTGAAGCATTGAATTCTACAGGTAAAGTCACAACCTGAAACAGGAATGCTCCTGCAAAGAATATAATTCCTAAATCCATCAGAAATGGAAAACTGAAAAGGAATCCAATAAAGAATAATGGTATAGCCGCACCTGAACCCAATTGTGCAAAAGGAAGAATTGAAGCTCTCAAGCTTAACGGAACATAACCGTTTGCATGCTGCATGGCATGCCCAACTTCATGAGCCGCAATTGTCACAGAAGATATTGATGCTCCATGATAAATGTCTGAGGAAAGACAGACTTCTTTTGTTCTGGGATTGTAATGATCTGTTAAAGTACCCTTAACTTCCCGTACGGAAACATCATTTATGCCGTTTCGTCTTAATATATATTCTGCAGTCTGTGCCCCGCTCATTCCGGAACTGTGACGTACTCTTTTAAATTTCTGGTAAACCGACTGAACATTGGACTGAGTCCAGAAAGCCAATATCATAACCGGTATAAGCAGTACAAAAGTCATATCTCCGAAGAAAAACATAATCTACTCCTTACTAATAGTGTTTTTTTTAATAATAACGAGCAAATTCTATTCCGTTACTTACAGATTAAAAAACCTCACTGCATTATCATAGGAAGTTTCAGCAACTATTTTGGGTGGAACTTGTTTAACTTCAGCAATCTTTTCCACTATATACCGTAAATATTGAGGACTGTTACGTTTTCCCCTGAATGGTACCGGAGTCAAAAAAGGACAATCTGTTTCAATCATAAACATATTTTTGGGTACATTTGCAATCACCGAGTCCATTTTACTGTTCTTGTATGTGATTGCACCTGTAAACGAAATGTACCATCCCTGTGAAATAACTTTCTCTGAAAAAGCAAGATCTCCTGAAAAACAGTGGAATACAGCCTTCTTAATTCCAGACGCTTTCATAACATCGTAGCACTTCTCGTGAGCATTGCGATCATGAATCACCACTGGCATATCAAGTTCAACTGCTAACTCGAGCTGTTTCTCGAAAGCTTCTACCTGTATTTTCTCAGGTTGATACATTCTGTAGAAATCCAGACCTATCTCCCCTATTGCCACAACTTTCTTCTTAGAAGCATGCTTTTTCAGAAACTCCATATCCAGCAGATGGGCTTCGGATGGGTGAAATCCGATTGCTACCCACATATTGTCATATTGCTTTGCTATATCAAGACACTCAAGAGATGTCTCTTTGTTCAAACCAATATTTATGATTCCATCTACTCCTGCTTTGAAGGAGTCTTGTATTACTTTTTCTCTATCCTGATTGTAGTTTTCAAAATTAAGATGTGCATGTGTCTCAAAATATTTCATAAGTTTATCCTTAAAAATCAATGTTTGTTTTCAATACCATAATCGCCAGATCAATCTGGAATTTTTTGTTAAGATGGAATTTACACTCGGCAAAATCAACTTTTCCATTATCTCTTTTAACAACAAGTGTACCGTGAAGCTCAATGTAGTTGTTTATTTTTTTGATGTCCGTTAAGCTGAAATACGAGCCTTCCGTTTTCCAGTATGTATTAAGCATAAGCAGCATGTTAGAGTAGGAGTTAAATTCATAGAGCGTTCTTTCGTCTTTTTCATATAACGATAATGTCACGGGAACATCATTACTGGTAACAATGAAGTTTGTCAGTTCTGTACCGATTATTCTATGTTCCATAATCAGATAATTCAATTTTTCAGCAATCATGTCTATTTCGTAATTATTCAGTTCTTTTATCAGAAGTTTTTCACCATTATCAAACTCTATGCTATTTCCATTAACATCAAAGTTGTTTACCGGAACAATATTCACACCATCATCATCTGCAACAGATGCAACAGTAATATCTCCAGAAATCATATTCCTGAATGAGTCTACAGTGAGTTCATGAATTCCTCCGTGAGATTTCAGTCGATGTCCGGGAAATTGTTCAGCAAGAAAATCGGTTACATTGTTTACTTTGTTATTCAGTAGTTTCTTCTTGAATGTTTTGTCCTGATTTTTATCTATAAACTGTTTTAGCGTTGTAGACGGACTTACAGGTACAGTGTCATCATAGAAATTGTAGAATTCCTTGTAAGTTGAAGGAAGTGGTTTACGTCTTTTCCTCACTAGATTGTCAAGCTTATCCGTTTCTTCCTGTTTTTCCATTTCAGTTTTAACTCTCTTTTTGGGGATAACTTTGCTTTTACTCTTTTCGGGAGGTAATTCCTCATAATATTTCTTCTTCTTCACCACAATTTCTTCAGGAACTTTCATTTCAGGCATATCCTGAGGAAAAACAATCTTGAAATGTGCATCTGATCTGTAGTAAACAAGAAAAACGCCTGGAGTATTGTCTCTTTCTATTACAATCGGAACAAATCTGCCATCACTGAGAATTTTCCACAGACTTTGAAAACTGTTATTTCGTGAATCTCTAATTGAAATGTTATTCTCTGTTACAAATTGCCTGACATATTCGAAATCCCGAGTGTTGAATTTGAAAAAGAAAGATTCCAGCATGAATTTGTGAAGAGAATCAACAGGATTGTATGAATCTCCCAGTATACTGATGCTTTCTCTCATATTGTAAACAATCCAGTTATCGGAATCCAATGTTAGTGAAACAAGGCGTTTATCCTTATCCATAACGTTCATCCTGATAAAATTCTTGGCAATGTATGTTCCGGATCCACTTGCGAAATTACCTCTGGCACGCCAGGAAAGATACTGATCATAAAGCTTTTCGCTCTTGAAATGCTCTTTCTGGGGAGAAAAAGCATATGAATATGAAGTAAGTGTAAATAAGATTAACACCATACTAACATACTTTACATTGTTTACAATTTTCATTTATATATTGAATTCCTTATTTTAAAATCAGGTAACAAAGACAAATCATTTAATAAAAAAGTAAAAGTCAAACATTAAACGGAAATTATCCGAAATTCTATCATAGAAAATTAAATAATTCTTTTTGGCATAAAAAATGCATAATTGACTTGCGAAGGACGAACGTATGAAGAAACCCAAGATTATAAGTACTAAAAACAGGAAGATAAAATTTTACGATGGTAATTCTGCCAATAATATTCATTTTATCGACTCACTTGGATTAAATAATATCTCTACATTACCTCCAGATATTGTGAGAAATAACAAAAGTGAAAAAAATGATTTATGGTTTGATATACTCTATCATCCGGAATCAGTATCTTTGAATGAATCTGCCAGTAAAAAAAGATTTTTTGTCGATACTTCCAGTTCTTTTATTGGAGAGTTACCATCAATGTTTTTTATCAAAGAAGTAGTGTATTTATAATTTCGCAGGTGTACAATAATATAAATTAAAAAAAGAAGTATCTGACTTCTGACTTTCTGCCCATCAACCAACTGATGGGCTTTTTTTGTTTATTGACACATAAATCTTCAATTCTAATTTAGCTCAAAACCAATAAGGAATAATTATGATACTGGCAACATTATGCTATCTTGAGAAAAACGGTAAAGTTCTGATGCTGTATAGAAACAAAAAAGAAAATGACTATCATGAAGGGAAATGGAATGCTCCCGGTGGTAAGCTTGAAACTGGTGAATCTCCTGAGGAATGCGTTATACGAGAGATGAAAGAAGAAACCGGGCTGGCAATTGAAAATCCGTTTCTTAAAGGCATGATCACATTCCCTATGTTTGATGGTAAGAATGACTGGTATGTATTTCTGTTCAGAGCTTTTGAGTTTGCAGGGGAAATTATTGATTCACCGGAAGGCAGTCTGGAATGGATTGATAAAGATAAACTGCTTGATCTGAATCTATGGGAAGGTGATAAAACATTCATCCCATGGCTTTTTGAGGATAAGCATTTTTCTGCAAAGCTCATATATAAAGAAAAAGACCTGAAAGATTTCCAGGTCAATTTCTATTAAAATCAATCATAAATCAGAAAGCTTCTGAGTGAATCTTGTTTAGAACCTCTTTTGCTTCAGGAACAAAGTTTACCACGTGATTTACTTCATCACAGGGATAATCTTTGCAAAGACCACAGTTATCCAACCCCTTACCTTCTGCACATGCTTTAATTTTACACTCGGCACAATGAGAGATATGAACACCTTCAGCAGTATGGCAGCCAACACAATTGATATCATCTGGGTTTATCTCTGCACCATATTCTACTGACCAGAATTCTGCTGTTTTAATTCTTAGCTCCTGATCATTATTTTTATATGCAATAAAGGCATCACAGTTTTCACAGATTAATCCGCAATATGCAGGTTTTGTCATAATTATCTCCTATGTGAGTCAGGCTTGTTCAGGTTCTTCAAGCTTGCTGTTAACTTCGTTTCTTAAATATTCCGGTAATGTACTAAGAATATTTGCCGTTCTGTCTTTATCCATTTGATTCAGTACAAGTGCTATTGTCTCAGGATTTTCTTTATTAAGGTAAGATAGAAGTTGTGAGTCATCGACATCTTTCAATACTTTAACACGTTCAAGTTGCATTTCATTTCCCTGTAAAAGATCTATTTCGTTAGTCTCGGCAAGATTATGAATCTGTTTCTCAATTGTATTTCTGGCATTTTGAATATCTGATGGTTCTGCAGTTTCAAAATTCTCCACAGATTCTGATATTATAGACGCTGCTCTCACAGACATGTTGTTGAATATCCTTTTTATCAGATATTTGTCTGCACCCTGCAAAGCCATTGTAAGATCAGTTTGATTTATGCCTTTCAAAATTTTCTGTATTGATATATCAGTAAAATTAACGATATTATCAAATCCAAGTTCTTTCTTTTCAATATTCATTATGAAAACTCTCCTATTCTATAAAGTCTTCTCCGCCCTTGGAAATCTGTATTTCACCAAGTTCCTCAAGCTTCCTGATTACATCGAGAATATTCTGACGAGCATTCTCAACATCTCGGAGTCTTACAGGACCTGTATATTCCATTTCTTCGGAAATAATATTTGCAGCACGTTCTGACATGTTATTAAATATTTTATCTTTAACTTCGTCGTTAGCACCTTTAAGAGCAAGAGCAAGATCCTTCTGATCAATATCACGAAGTACTTTCTGAATAGTTCTGTCATCAAGATAGATAAGATCTTCAAATACAAACATAAGATTTTTAATTTCCGTTGCCAGTTTAGGGTCTTTAGCTGCAAGAGCTTCCAGAATAGATCTTTCAATTGTTGAACCAACCATATTTATAATTTCTGCCGCAGCTGTAACACCACCGAATTTCGATCCCTGTTGTGAGAAATCAATACGATCTTCAAGTACTTTTTCTACAGTATTAATCATTGCTTCAGATACACTTTCCATGGAAGCAAAACGCATGATAACGTCATTTCTCTGTTCTTCAGGAAGTTCTGCAACAACACTGGCAGCTTGAGAAGGTTCAAGCTGAGTAAGAATAAGTGCAATGGTCTGAGGGTGTTCTTTCTGGATGAATGTAAGAAGCTGAGAAGCTTCCACCTGTTTAAGAACATTGAAACCTTTAATCTGCATCATTCTCTGGATTTTCTTGATAATCTCATTTGCTCTGGCATCTCCAAGAGCTTCCTGCAATACTTCGCGAGCATATTCAACACCACCGAGTGAAATATACTGCTGAGCTTTTATCAGTTCATAGAATTCCACAAACACAGCATCAGTAACTTCAGGATCAACTGTCTGTATTGTAGCAACTTTTGCCGACAGCAATTCGACATCTTCCGGCTGCATGTTCTGAAAAACCAGAGATGAAGCCTCTTTACCGAGAGAAATCAGCATAATTGCTGCGCGCTCAGCACCAGAATATCTTTTTAATACTCTTTCATAATCCATATGGGAATCTTTAACGTTATCCATTGCCATTTTGACCTTCTTAGTTAAGGGTTTTTGTCAGCACATATGCATGAACAAGTGCAATTCTCTTTAAATAATCATATTTCCCGGAAGCACCAGAGTGTCCCGAGGTAAAATCAGTATGCAATAATATAACATTATTGTCAATCTTATTATCTCTCAGTCTCGCAACATATTTCATAGGTTCCCAGTAATTCACTCTCGTGTCGTGGTAACCACATAACACCAGCATATCCGGATAAATCTTCTTTTTTATGTTAGTGTATGGGCAATAACTCTTCATATATTGATAATACTCATCAATATTCGGGTTACCCCATTCTTCATATTCAGATACCGTTGCAGACAATTCAGGATCAAACATTGTATTCATCAGGTCAACAAAAGGAACATCCAGTATTACAGCCCCGAAAATATCAGATTTCATATTCAGCGCAGCACCAACAGTAAGTCCTCCTGCTGAACCACCAGTAGCAACAAGCATATCTTTTGTTGTATATCCTTCTTCTATTAAATATTCGGCACAATTTATAAAATCTGTAAAAGTATTTTTCTTTTTCAGCATTCTTCCGTCAATATGCCACTGCTTTCCTTTGTCTCCCCCCCCACGTATGGAAGCTGTTGCAAACAAAACTCCTCTATCAAGTAGAGAAATCAGTGCAGATGAAAAATAGGGAGTGTTATTGTCTCCGTATGCACCGTATACATCAAGATAAACCGGAACCGGAGACTTAAAATCAATCTTATCTCTTCTATAAACCATAAACATAGGAACCTTTTCACCATCATCCGCTGTTACCAGAACTTTCTTTGTTGCATAATCATCACCATTATAAGGAACATTTAATTTTCTTTCTTTAAGGAGAGTTTTCTCTCCGGTTTTCAGATTCAGTGAATATGTCTTAGGTAATATATTGTAAGATGAATATCCATACCTGATACTGTCAGTCACATAATTTGCGCTTCCACCATAAGATAAATTATAAACATCCTGACTGACTTCAACATAGTATTCCGACATATCTTCCCATTTGATAATCCTTAGTTTTGTCAGTCCATCTTCTGTTTCTGTCACAATGAGATTATCCCTGAAAACATCACAACCTGTGACAATTCCCGGTCGATGCGGAATCAGATCTTTCCAGTTCTCTTTCTTCGGATTATCAACATCAACGGTTACAATCTTATAATCAAAAGCACCGTCTGCATTAGTTGTAATTATGAACTTTCCATTCCTGTGATCAACATAGTATTCCATATCCTGAATTCTGGATTGAAGTAGTTTTGGTTCGGAAAATGGCTTATCTGCGGGTAGGTACCAGGTTTCAGTCGTTGTTTTGCTCCCTGAGCTGATAAGCATGTACTTATCGTCAGAAGATCTGTGAGTCCAGACGTAGAAAGCTTTGTCATTTTCCTCAAAAACAACTTGATCTTCTTTCAGTTCCTGCCCGAGTGTATGGCGGAACGTTCTGAATGTCCTTCCTGTGGAATCTACCAGAGTATAGTAGAAAGTTTTGTTATCTGTAAACCAGGAAACATCATCTGCGTAAATTTCACCTATATCAAGAAACTCATCTTTTGATAAATCCTTTATATACAATTGATATCTCTCATACCCATATCTGTCTATACCCATTGCAAGCAGATTATGATCAGGACTTTTGGAAAGGAATCCCAATGTGAAAAACTCAGAGCCTTTTGCAAGTTTATTTTCATCAAGAATAAGCTCTTCTTCAGCTCCATTTCTGTTCAAGCGTCTGTAATATGTATCATACTGAGATTTTTTATCAATCTTCCAATAGTAAAAAAAACTGTCAACTAAGGTTGGAAGCGATGTATCATTCTTTGGTATTCTGGAAAGATACTCTTTGAACAGAGTTTTTTGAAGTTTCTCAGTATCTTTCAGCATATATTCGGTATAACTGTTCTCCTGCTGCAAGTGTTTTTTAACTACTGAATTTTGTCTGAGTTTATCCTTTACCCAGGCATATTCATCAAAAAGAGTATCACCATGGTTTACAATATAGGATATTTCTTTTTTCAGCTTCGGTGGTTCAGTCTGTCTACCGAATCGAATAATACTGCAAGAAGTCAGTATAATAATCACACCAATAAATATAAATGCTTTTTTCATAAAGATTTTTCTCCTGTGTATAGAAATCAGAACATATTTTTCGTATATAGATTATAGTAAATTTTTTCTGTCTGAATCAACTCATCATGGGTTCCCTGCTCAGCAACCTGACCCTGTTCCATTACGAATATATAGTCTGCATTCTTCACGGTAGAAAGCCTGTGTGCAATAATAATGGTTGTCCTGTTTATACTGAGTTCTTCCATGGCTGACTGGATGTATGCTTCAGATTCAGAATCAAGAGAAGATGTAGCTTCATCAAAAATCAGGATTGACGGATTTTTGAGAAATACTCGGGCAATGGATATTCTTTGTTTCTGTCCACCGGAAAGTTTTATCCCTCTTTCACCAACCTGAGTATCAAAGCCTTCGGGTAGTGACATGATGAACTTGTATATATTAGCTTTCTGAGAAGCTTCTATAATCTGTTCTTCTGTTGCATATGGATTACCATAAGAGATATTGTCTCTGATAGTAGTATCAAACAGAAATACGTTCTGCTGAACAATACCTATACTCTCTCTCAGAATTTTGTGTTTCAGATCAAGAATATCTGTGCTGTCCACTTTTATCTTACCTTTTGCAATTTCGTAAAATCTCGGAATAAGAGAAACAAGTGTAGATTTACCTGCACCGGATTCACCAACCAGAGCAATTGTTTTCCCGGCTTCTATCTTCATGGAGACATCTCTCAGTATCCAGTCAGGTGAAGAATTATACTTAAACCAGATGTTTTCAATATCTATTTCACCCTTAACATTTTTGATACTTACAGCATTCTTTTTATCTTTGATATCCGGTTCAATATCCATAATTTCTACAAATCTTTCAAAAGAAGCTGCTCCCTGTTGAAACTGTTCAACAAAATTTACAACCCGTTGAACAGGTTTCATAATGAAACTGACATATAAAGTAAATGCCAGTAAATCAGCAATATCTATTTCACCTTTATATATAAGCCAGCTTCCTGAACCAATTACCCAGACATAGAACATATCTGTAAGAAAAAACATGCCGGAAAAGAAAGTTGCCATGATCTTGTACATCTTTTCTTTGGCAACTTTGAAAGAAGTATTCACATCATTGAATTTCTCTATTTCAAGGTTTTCATTTGTATATGATTTGACTTCCCTGATTCCCTGAACCGAGTTCTCTACATTACTGTTGATATCAGCAATTCTTTTTCTTACATTCCGGAAACCTTCCCGCATTTTGAGTCCATAGGTCAATCCCCAGAAAAGCATTAATGGAAGAGGAACAATAGCAATAAGCCCAAGTTTCACATTAAAGGAAATCATTACAGCGTAAGCACCGATAACTGTTAGACCGGAAATGATAATATCTTCAGGGGCATGATGGGCAACTTCTGCAATCGTATTAAGATCATTGGATATTCTGGACATAATATGACCGGTTTTGACATTATCAAAATATGTGAAAGAAAGCTTCTGGATGTGTGTAAATATATCTGAACGCATATCGTACTCCATTCTAACTCCAAGGATATGTCCCCAATACATACGTACATATTGCAAAATCATTTTAACAAGTATAATTGCGACCATTATTCCCAGAGTAATAAACAAAGGTTTCATGAGCTGTTCAGGTACATATACTTTTAAAACCTTTCGGGAAAGTATAGGAATAAATATTGATAAAACAGATGATAAAGCGGCAACTGTTAAATCCAGAATAAACAAATTCATGTGTGGCTTATAGTATTTCAGAAATCTTTTCAACATTGTTTTCTCTTTTCGTGTTATACCATCAAAACAGAGTCTGTTGACACTGCCAGCAGACTCATTGAAAAACTATTTTTCTTATCAGGTATTTATTTTATTTACAAATAATCTCGTATGTATCTGTTGCAATCTGCAGTTCCTCATTTGTAGGAATCACAAGGATTGTAATTCTGGAGTAATCCTTTGAAATCTCTCCTTCATTTGATCCGTTTGCAACGTTTTTGTTATAATCTATTACAATACCCAGATTTTCCAGACGATTACAGATTCTTTTACGCATCTGAACACCATTCTGACCAATCCCGCCAGTAAATATCAAAGCATCAACTTTTACAAGATTAGCAGCATAAGCACCAATATATTTTCTGATTCTGTAAGCATAGGCATCCAAAGCTTCAATTGCATGCTCATTTCCTGTTTCTGCTTCTGCCTCCAAGTCTCTCAGATCGTTGGAGATTCCTGAAATTCCAAGAAGGCCGCTTTTTTTATTAAACAGTTTATATAAGTCATCGTTTGTGTATCCTCTTTCAAGAAGATAAAAGACTATTGACGGATCAATATCACCACATCGAGTTCCCATTATAAGACCTTCAAGAGGAGTGAATCCCATGGATGTATCTACGGACATACCTTTTTCTATAGCTGTAATTGAAGCACCGTTTCCAAGGTGACAGCAGATTACGTTTGTGTTGTCCTTTGATCTTTTCATGAGCTCAAGTGCTCTGTTTGCTACGTATCTATGACTGGTTCCATGAAAACCATATCGACGGATTTTGTATTTATCATACATTTCTCTTGGAAGTCCATACAGATATGCCGAAGGTGGCATTGTCTGATGAAATGCTGTATCAAAAACCGCAACATGAGGAATATCAGCAAGAAGACTCATCGCATTTCTGATACCTGTAAGATTTGCAGGATTATGCAGAGGGGCAAGTTCAACGTTTTCTTCTATTGCATCAATTACATCATCAGTAATTCTGACGGATGAAGAATATCTCTCACCACCATGTACAACTCTGTGCCCGACACCATTTATCTCATTAATATCTTTCAGGATACCTTTCTGAGGATCTGTGATTGTTTTTACCATCAACTTCACGGCAGCATCATGATCTTTAATCTCCGTATCCAGATTGATGACATTCTTATTGGTTCTTTGACTGATGTGCCCAATCGGAGCTCCGATACGCTCAATCAAACCCTTTCCAAGACTGTCATTTGACGGCATGTCAATGATCTCATACTTCAGTGAAGATGATCCACAATTAATAACGAGTATCTTTGTGCTTTCTGTACATTCAGGTTTTTCCATTTTTTTCCTCCGGAAATTTTCTTCTCTCTTTAACAAATTTCCTTCTCCTTTAAATCGTCAAGGTTTTCCCTGACTTTTTAGACACGGTTTCACAATTGGTTATATAGTTTCAGTTACACTCTGAACTGAGTAGTACCAAAATGTTTATCTTAAAAGCTGTTCAGCAAAATTTTGTTGACACCATTCGTCATACAAGCAATTTCAAAATGGAGGTATTATGACCCATAATTTGTCCCTGATTGTATTAGTCGTCTTTAGTGTACTGGCTGTTGTTTTATGTATATTGAAACGAGGTAAAAAGGCGTTCCCTTATGTGTTGTTGCCTGTTTCTCTGGCATTTGCTGACTACTTGCTTCTTTCCGATATGCCAAAGCTTTTTTATATATTTATTGCTATATTGCTTGTAAATCTCATTTTAAAGAGAAAACGTATTAATTATGAGTAGCAAGATTGGGAAGTAATCTCGGAAAGACCGGGATTTCCACAATTAGCCACAAGATATTGTGAGTTTATTAATTTTGAAGAGCTCTATATCGTAACGAGTTCAGGAAATGTAACTTCTTTGTTCTTAGGGAGATTATGTCTCAGCACACTCTATCCGCCACTTTAGGAGTACGTTGACTATGTCAATAGTCCTTAAACGACTTACAAAGTCGTTCTACAAATTCCTTACGGAATTTACATACAGGCATGGGCCTGTGTTGTTCTGTCAAATACATTGAGACAAACGGGTGTTTGTGTACAAAGTAGACGTTGCATGCAATGTCTCTACAGGCAGCAATGCCTGCGTACAGCTAACTCTGAGCGATAGGTTACCCAAACGGACGTGCCCTTAAAAAAAGAATAGCCCATCTCACACGAGACAGGCTTCCATGAAAAAAAATTATTACAACTCGTATTTACCGTCAGTCATTTCCTCATCATGAACGATAACTTTACCGAGTGCTTTTATATCTACATTGCCGGTAAATACTACAGGATTAGCAAAGCTTACTTCACCGTTGACATGCAGCCTGGTGCAATCCTTTAGAGATACAGTTTTTGACGGAAAGTGCTCTTCAAGTTGCTCAACGGTCTTGTAGTATCTGGAATCCAGATTTACAATAGGTGCTTTTCCTGAAAACGGTATAAATGTATAGTCTTCTGTGAGAGCATAAAAATCTGACCAGACAGTTAGCAGGTCATTTGTCTTTTTAACCGGAGCGAACCTTGTTCTTGGTACAACCAGAGCCTGTGCTCCTCTAAAAAGATTTATTGCAGCCCCCATAGCTGTTTCAAGCTGTATTACGTCTGTCTCCCCTACTTTTTTTGGATTAACAATCAATGGCAGCAGCATAACATTATTTGTTTCGATGAATTTTGCCTTCAGAGCTTTCAGATCAATCCAAATATTGTTTGTATTAAAGTATCTGTAGAGTTTGATATCCTGAAACTCTTCAGTCTCATCTTCAGGGCATTGTGCAACTTCTCGAAGAATCAGCTTACCTTCTTTATCCTCTGCGAGGTGACCGCCTTTTTTGTCCATTTCCGTTCTTTTACAAACTTCCATAAGGAAGGGAACTCCGTTTTCCTTCATATAAGAAAGAATACTGACATCTATCACAGCACCAAGGTTATCTGAGTTTGAAACAAATGCATACTCATATCCTTGTTCCAGAAGCTTATCAATAATTCCCGTTAAGGCAAAAGACATGTAAATATCCCCATGTCCCGGAGGATTCCATCCATTTATTTCGTCTTCAAACACATCGTAATTGTCAGCTTTGATTTTAGGGAATTTATTCTGCACAAAATCAAGAGGACAGTCATCAACTTTCAGTTCGGAATACTTACTGATATAGTTCAGAGTATCTTCACTGGTGTTAAAGCTGTTCATGAATAACAATGGTATTTTTTTGTTGTATTTCTTTCGTTGAACAAGAATCTGGTTAGCAATTATATCAAGAAAATTCAGCTCTCCCTTCACTGGAAGCAGAGATTTGGCTTTCTTCAATCCCATACTTGTTCCCAGTCCTCCGTTCAGCTTTACAACTGCAAGCTTTTCCAGATCACCCGGATTTCCCTTAGACAGAAAATCATATTCAGTAACATTTCCTTCGGAAGGTGCCTTTATCACTGATTTGCTCAGTTTTCCTGTTTCCCCTCCAACAAGAGCTTTGTAGTACTCCGAGAATGTATCAATAACTATTTGATGGAGATTTTCCTTCTCCATAAGAGATCTGAATTCTGCCAATTTTTTTTCCATTTGTACCTCCAGTTTTTGAACCTACCTTCATCTTGATCAATATCTTTGCATGATCGCAATAACATTCTCTTAAAATTTGCTGAAAATGCGCGTTAATGTGATTGTTCCTGCAATAGTTCAGAGCTTTTTAATGAGAAAAAAAGGGAGTATAAAATATACTCCCTTTCTATAATTAATAACGTTTCTTTTCTTTTACACGTGCAGCTTTTCCTTTTACTCTTCTGAGATAGAAAAGTTTTGCACGACGTACGTGTCCATAACGAACTACTTCAATTTTATCAATGTTTGGTGAGTGGAGCGGGAAAATTCTTTCAACTGCAATACCATTACTGATTTTTCTTACAGTAAAGGTTTTGGAGATTCCTGCACCTCTTCTTTGTATAACAATACCTTGAAATACTTGAATTCTCTGCTTAGCACCTTCTTTAATTTTGTAGTGAACCTTAGCAGTGTCACCGACTCTGAATTCAGGTAAGTCTTTACGCATTTGGTTTTTACCAATTACTTGAACAATATCCATCAGTTCCTCCTTTATTTTTCGGAAGAAATCCTATCCAATACAATTGCCGCCGCACTCCTCACAGACAAATGGTTATATTTAGAAGCACCATCTATCGGGAGTAAAATATAATCAGCATTATTATGTGAATCTTCGGTTAATCCATTAGCGGTTCCGAACAATAATAAAATTGGTTTATTTTCGACCAGATCATTAAGTTGTTTGATAGAGATCTGATCTTCTCTTCGAGCAGCAGTTGTAGTAACGATTACGGGATCAACTCCTTCCTGAGTAATTATCGTTTTCACGGCATCATCTATTGTAAATTCGTAGTTCAGCACAGAAAATGCAGTAACCCTGTCCTGATTGTATTTTCTGGCAATATCAGAATCCCAGAACTTTTTAATTCTCGTAAAAAGCTCTTTTTGAGACTCAAGCCTGTTTATTATAAAGAGTTTTTTCACTCCAAAAGTCATACAGGATCGTGCAATATCGTGAATATCCAAGTTTGTTATAGATGTAGTAACTACATCACCGAATTTATTAACTACAGGATAGTGTACGAGTCCGACATATAATTTATTCATTTAGTAAATCCGGTCTTATTTTTCTGGTTAATTCAAGAGATTTTTCACTTCTCCACTTCTCAATATTTTTATGATGCCCCGAAAGCAGAACATCAGGTACTTTCCAACCGTTGAATTCAAGCGGTCTGGTATACTGAGGTGTACCGAGAAGTCCGTTCCAGTGAGAATCTCCTTTAGCAGAATCAATGTCATTCAACACGCCTTCCTGAAGTCTTGCAATAGCATCAATAAAAATCATTGCAGGAAGTTCACCGCCTGAAATCACGTAATCCCCTATGGAAATCTCATCTGTAACACAATTATCTCTTATTCTTTGGTCAATATCTTTATAATGACCACAGATTATCACAATTCTTTCTTTTGTGGAATATTCGTTAATGATTTGCTGATTCAGCAATCTACCTTGAGGTGTGAAGTAAATCACAGGTGTTTCCCTGTCAGCTTCAAGATTTTGTAAAGCTCCGTAAATGGGCTCCGGTTTCATAACCATACCGGCACCGCCACCAAAAGGATAGTCATCAACCTTTCTGTGTTTATTTCCTGAGAAATCTCGAATATCAGTCAGATAGACTTCAATTGCCTCAGATTCAACAGCGTTTCCCACTATACTTTCTTTAAGAAAAGAAGTAAACATTCCGGGGAAAAGCGTTAATACATCAAATATCATAATTCCAGCAAATCTTCCACATTCTGAACTACAACAACTGAATCTGTTTTGGAGACAACAAACTGATCAACATCAGGAATCATAACTTCCTTCCCGTTATCCTTTAAAATTATCTGAAAAATCTCATATTGGCTATTATTGAATGAATCATCAACAATGCCTATTACTGCATCATTAAAAACAACTTCAGCACCATAAAAGAGTTTTTCAGTTTCTTCACCCGTTGCCAGATGAAAAGTCTGAGGATCAACCATTACATCAGTTTTCTTACTGTCTTCCACAAAATCGGGAATCTCCTTTTCAACAAAGTCGAGGAATAATTTCCCGTTTTTACGTATCCAGTTGTTCACAGTTACGTAATACACTCTATTATCTGGAAAGACCAAAAATATATCTTTTAAATCCCAATAGTCAGGTTGAAAACCATCTTCTGAGATCAGACGAAATAATCCGTCTTTATCCGCATAGCTTCCCAACCTGCCTATTCTAATAAGATCTTTAATTTGCATTTTGAATGAAAACGCAGAAAAGAATCAGCAACTACTCGATAATTTCAAGTTCAGCACGTTTACCCTGTTTTGTAGATACAGCGTTCAGGATAGTGCGAATTGCACCAGCAGTTCTTCCTCTTTTACCAATAACTTTACCAATATCACCTTTAGCTACTCTTAATTCATAAAGAGTAATTTTGTCGCCAGCAATTTCTGTAATGTTAACTTCACCAGGATCATCAACAAGAGCTTTCACGATGAATTCAATAAGTTCTTTCATTCTCATTCTCCTAATTATTATTTTCGACAGCTTCAGTTTCTTTATCGTTTTTCGCTTTACGCATGTTATGAAGTTTTTCCAGTACTCCGGCACGTCTTAATAATGAACGTACAGTATCTGTTGGCTGAGCTCCGACTTCTAACCATTTTATAGCCTTGTCACTATCAATCTTTAAAGTTAAAGGATCCGTTTTAGGATCATAGTATCCAACACTCTCAATATATTTTCCGTCTCGCTTCAGTCTAGAATCAACCGCCACTATTCTATAGAATGGCTTATCCTTTGCTCCCATCCGTCTTAGTCTTAATTTAACCATTTTTTCCTCTTTAACTTAATACTTAGATTTATAAAATTTTATTTTTTTTCATTCCCATTTATCGTCAAGAACATTTTTTAACTAAAATGGCATTCGCATCTTACCACGTCCGAATTTCGGATTGTTAAATGCCTTGATCATCTTCTTCATCTGTTCGTATTGCTTAAGAAGCTGATTCACCTTTTGGACAGATGTTCCACTTCCTATTGCAATTCTTTTTCTTCTGCTTCCACTGATTATTGATGGTATCTCACGCTCTTTCGGTGTCATCGAATAAATTATAGCTTCTGTATGCCTTAATTCATTATCATCAACTTTCACATTCTTCAGCATTTTGCTGTTCATTCCGGGAAGCATTTTCAGTACCTGATCCAACGGACCCATTTTTCGAACCTGATCAAGCTGATCAAGGTAGTCATTAAATGTAAACTGATTCTTCTTAAGTCTCTTTGCCATTTTCAAGGCTTTTTCTTCATCGACTGCAGATTCAGCTTTTTCAATCAAGCTGAGAACATCTCCCATTCCAAGAATTCTTGAGGCCATCCTGTCCGGATAGAACTCTTCCAGATCACTTGGTTTCTCACCGGTACCGACAAATACAACCGATTTATCAGTTACGGCTTTAATTGACAACGCCGCACCACCACGAGCATCACCATCAAGTTTTGTAAGAATTACACCATCGAATGCAAGTTTATCATTAAACTCTCTTGCGACAGTCACAGCATCCTGCCCTGTCATTGCATCTGCAACAAAGAATATATAATCAGGTTTCAGAAAACTTTTCAGTTCCTGCAGCTCAATCATCATTCTTTCGTCAATATGCAGTCGTCCAGCCGTATCGAAAATTATCAGATTGTGCAAGTGTTCGTCAGCGTAATCTACTGCCTTTTTTGCAATTTTTACAACATCTTTTGTATCTTCTGAAATTACCGGAACATCAAGCTGCTTACCAAGCACCTGAAGCTGTTTAATCGCAGCAGGTCTGTAAATATCACAAGCAGTCAGAACAGGTTTATTACCCTTTTTCCTGAAATAGCTTGCTAATTTGGAGCAGGCTGTTGTTTTTCCTGATCCCTGAAGACCAACCAGCATGATTTTATTCAGTCTGTTAGTATGTAGAATTAGTTTTTCAGGTTTCTCACCCATTAACTTAATCAGTTCTTCATGAACAATCTTAACTACCTGTTGACCTGGAGCCAGACTTTTCAGAACATCCTGCCCTACAGCTCTTTCCTGTACAGAAGCAACAAATTTCTTAACAATCTTGAAGTTCACATCAGCTTCAAGCAAAGCTCTTCTGACTTCTCTGAGTGATTCTTTTATGTTCTTTTCAGTAAGTTTTCCATGACCTTTAAGTTTTTTAAATATCCCATCCAACCGATCAGTTAAATCATTAAACATTCTTCAAACTCCGTATTCTTTGACTATAATCTTCACCGCTAAATACATAAGAACCTGCAACCAGAATATCAGCACCACACTCTGTGAGTTCCTTACAATTTGCATTTGTTATTCCACCATCAATTTCAATTTCAAAATCCAGATTTTTTTCTTCTTTAAGCTTCATAAGCCAATTGAGTTTATCATAGACAATCGGTAAAAATGATTGTCCTCCAAAACCAGGATTAACACTCATCAAAAGAATAAAATCCATATCACCTGCAACAGCTTCAATGGATTGCACAGGTGTTCCCGGATTAAGTACAACACCGGCTTTCACTCCCTTGTCTTTTATCTGCTTAATCAATCTGTGTGAGTGAAACACTGTTTCGAGATGAAATGACAGATAATCAATACCAAGGTCGCAATAACGGTCAGCATAAACATCCGGATTTGTTATCATAAGATGAACATCAAGAGGAATATCAGAAGATTTCCTGATTTTTTCAATAACGGGTAAGCCAAACGTAAGATTTGGCACAAAATGTCCATCCATAACATCAAGATGCAGAATATCCGCTCCTGCATCTTCTATTTTTTTTATCTCATCATGCATGTGCATAAAATCACATGACAACAATGATGGTGCTACTTTAATCATATTTTTTCTGCTTTTATGAAAAAATACATATCCTTAACATTCATATGCAGTTTTTCTTTGATTTCATTAATCAGGAATGTCTTTTTTAACATTAATTCGTTAAGCCAGACACTGTTCTGCACAGCAACAAGAACACGTTCATTCTCGTATTTATGTACATAAGACTTTTCAGCAATAATTTTACCAACTATTTTCTTCCAGTTCATATTAAGCTGAATAAGGTCTCGGTTTTCTTCTCCGCAAATCCTGATTATCAAATCTGCAATTGCCGAAGAAGATGTTTTTTTCAGCATTTTAACCTAATGTATGTTCATCCTTGAAGATAATGCTTAATCCCCACCAGGAGACACCAGCCATAATAATAGCTGTATAGTAAGCAAGTCCAAGTGATTCATAACTTGTATCAAAGTTAACCATTACTAATGCAGGTACAGTTGATAAGGCTATAACAATCAGATAACCGATAATTCCTGAAACAAGATTACCTTCATACATTTTGTTGATCATTTTAACAGCAAAAGCACCGGCAGCTATCACAACAGCAGCTCCGATTATGAATAGAATTCCCATCAGGTCAAAAGTTCCTGCGAAGTATTCGGTATCAATCATACTGATAACTTTTCGAGGAGCCAGAATACTTATAAGCAACAGTATTCCACCTAGAACTCTTCTATAAATCAATGCTCTTACAGGATTCTCCTGAGCAAGTGTTTTATGGTTTTTCACATAAAGCAGAACAAGCCCAAAAATTACTGCAAATACAACAAAATATACGGGTACCATCAATTTAGGGTTAGCTGTTCCAAATCCGATTGCAGCAAAACAGAACAATAATACTAACCAGCCTATTACATTAATTATTTTTTTTACAGCTGTCAAGATAACCTCCTGATTAAAAAGGAATAAACAGCAGAAATCTGCTGTTTATTCGGTTACTTCTTCTATAATTTCTTCTTTTTCTTCAACTTCTTCCTGTACGTTTTCTTCCTGAACAGGTTCCTCAGCAACTTCTTCTTTCTTGATTACGTCAAAAGAATCACTTTTAACTGTAATTTTTAAAGTAGCAGTTACATCTGCAGCAAAGTTGACTGTCACATCTGTATTGCCAACTTCTTTAATGTGTTTTTCAAGAGCAATTGCAGATTTATGTACAGTTACATCAGCTTCAGCAAGTTTTGCAACAATATCATTTTCAGAAACTGAACCGAAAAGGTGACCTTTCTCATCTGTTTTTCTTTCAAAAATGATTTCCATATTGTTAATTTTAGCCGCAATTTCTTTCATTGCTGCAAGTTCTTTTTCTCTTTCTGCAGCAGCTGCGGTTTTAATACCTTCTATCTTCTTCTTATTAGAAGCAGAAGCCATTATTGCCTGCCCTTGAGGAAGCAGATAGTTACGAGCAAATCCATTAGCAACTTTGACTATATCACCAGCCTGCCCGAGCTTTTTTATATCATTCATTAAGATTATTTCCATTTTTCCTCCGAGTTACGAGTTTTCTAGAATTTAACCATGTATCAAATACCCCGATCAACGAGATAATAATCCATGTGTAAGGACTGAATAAAATCAGTACAAAAAATACTTTTGCCAGAACATTGCTTCTAAGCAGATTCTGCCACCGGAACTCAAGAACTGATATACCCTGAATAAAATACAGAGCAAGTACAATTATTGCAAAATTCGAACCAATTATTCTGGTCGGCTGCATCAAGAATAACACTATTGAAGCTATCAAAAGATAAATCAAACTATAGGCATTTCGAAAATTCAGATGATCCCATCTGATAATTCCCATCCTAACCGCTATTCTTGATCCGAGATACATCATAAAAAGAATATTTACTCCAAGTACGGGTACAATGTAATTCTGCACCAGACTGACCATCAGTTTATGTGTATCCTCGAAATTATCCGGTAATGCTTCCGGATCCGTCTGCATCAGTACGTCAACAAGTTCGTTAATTCCATTAAGTATTGTTGTTCTGATATAACTGTGAAAAACAAGCAGAATAATTATCGTGATCCCATATTGTGAATACATTGCATACTTGAAGTCTTTCCGATTCATTATCGTAAAATAAACGGGATAGAGCAACGTAACGCTCAGTAAACCCGTAAGTGCATCAAGTCGGGTTGCAATACCAGTGAAGTATGCAACAGCGAGAGTAACAACACTTACGATTGTAAGGATTCGTATATCTGCTTTATTTTCTTTCAGATACTTACCACTTATGATTATTGTAAAGATCGTTCCCAGTACAGGGATTTTGGTACCCAGTAGAGCACCTAGTATCGGGTGTATATTTGCAAACACTAATTAATCAACTTTGTATGGCAGTAAAGCCATTTGTCTTGCTTTCTTAATTTCTCCGGCAAGTTGTCTCTGGTGCTTAGCGCAAGTACCAGTGATTCTGGTTGGTTCAATTTTTCCTGATTCAGCAGTAAACTTCTGAAGCAGATCAACATTTTTGTAATTTATTTCTAAATCTTTTTTTGCACAGAATTTGCAAAATTTCTTTTTAAATGTTTTTTTTCTTTTCATATCAAATCTAGCCATTTTTATCTCCTGTTATGACTTAATACATTCTAGAATGGTACATCATCATCAGTAACTTCCGGTTCCATGTTAGAAAGACTATCAAAATTTGAGTCTTTGCTTGAACTTGAACCGTCATTATCATTCCATTCCAGAAAATGAACTTTATTAGCTACAATTTCAGTAAGTTTTCTTTTTTGTCCTTCTTTGGTTTCATAGGATCTTGTCTGAAGATAACCTTCAACCAGAACTGCACTGCCTTTTGCAAGGTATTCAGCGCATTCCTCTGCTCTTTTACTCCAAACAACTACATCCATATAGGATGATGATTTTTGAAACTCTCCGGAATTATCCTTGTACACCCTTTCAAAAGCTATTGGCAAAGAGGCAACTGGTGTGCCGCCTGCAGTATATCTTAATTCAATATCTCTTGTCAGTCTTCCGGTTATTGTTACTGTGTTAACTCTAGGGAATCTTAAATTCTTTGCCATTTCTCCTCCGTGCTTAGTTAGATGGACAAAATATTGTAACGTAATATTTTTTCATTTAATCGATAATGTCTTTCTAATTCAGGTAAACCTTCAGCTTTTACAGTGAAGTAGTTAAGGAAATAATATCCTTCTCTTTTCTTTTGAATTTCGTAAGCTAAACGACGTTTTCCCCATTTTTCTGTTTCAGTTATTTCACCGTCTTCGCTTGTGATCAGATCGAGAACAATCTGGTTTTCTTTAACTGCATCTTCTTCAGTTAAATCTGGATCAATTATGATCATGCTTTCATACTTTTTCAAGTGGTTCCTCCTTTGGACTTAATGATTCTGGTTCTCCCAGAATAGTAGGATTTTGAGTTTCTTTTTCAGTTTTACTTTTAATTTTACTTACAAAATCCAGCGCTTTTTGAAAAGAGTCTTTACAGTATATTTCAATAAATTTTTGCGATAGTTCAAGTAATTCTTCGAGAATCTTAAATTCTTCCTCGGAAAAATCAGCGAGAACAAAATCACTTAAGTTTTCTTTTGCAGGCATGCCAACTCCGATTCTCAGTCTCTTCCAGTTTTTGTGACCGACATTTTCAATAATGGATTTTAATCCGTTATGTCCGCCATCACCGCCTTTGAGCCTGAATCTGAGTTTTCCGACATCCAGGTTTATATCATCCACGATAATAAATAAATCATCAAATTCAATATTATCAATCAATTCACGGATGACAATTCCACTTCTATTCATATACAGTTCAGGCTTTACATAATAATTATCATTTAAGATAAAGTATGAATAACCATCAGCAACTGTATAGCTTTTATCATTGCTTTCAGCAATTTTGTCAAGCAGCATAAAACCAATATTATGTCTGCTTCTGATATAGTGCTTTCCCGGATTTCCCAGACCTGCGATTAGTTTCATTATTCTTCGGAAGCTACAGCTTCTTCTTCTTCTTCATCTTCTTCGTCAGCAGACTTAGCACCTCTGACAGCGTGTACTGATACAACCAGAACTCTACCGGCTGTTCTTGTTTTCATTTCACCAAGATCAAGATCTTCAACATGAATACTGTCACCAATTTTCAAATGTGACATATCTACCTGAATATCTTCTTTGATATGCATTGGTAAACTATATACATGAAGTCTTCTTATACCATTTTCCATGACTCCACCTGCTTTTACGCCTACAGGTGATCCATTAAGAACAATTGGTATATCAAGACTGATTTCAGTTCCTTCATGAAGTTCCATAAAATCAACATGAAGAACTTTTCTTGATACAGGATGAATTTGCTTATCCTTAATGATGGTCTTAATCTCTTTACCATCTACAGTAATATTAAAGAACGTAACATGTCCAAAGCTCTTTTTGAACTGCTTCGTAAATTCGTTTTCAGCGATAAATACTTTTTTACCAGGATTTCCCTGTCCATATATTACCGCAGGGATTCTTCCCTCTTTACGTGCAGTGTTCATTTCAGCTTTAGTACCAAGTTCACGTACTTCAGCATTCAAATTCAAATTCATTCATTCCTCCACTAAATTAACTTTGTCTTTGAGCTATATAAGCTCTACCTGAATAATATACTAATCGACTCTTCGATATGAATCTTTTTAACGGCAATAGCCAACAGTTCTGCAATGGAAAGCTGGACAATCTTGTCACTTTTTTTCTCTCCAAGCGGAACTGTGTTTGTTATAAATAATTTTTCTATAGGTGAATTATCTATCTTTTCCACTGCGTTTCCGGATAATACACCATGAACACAGGCAGCATATACTTTCTTTGCTCCATGATCTTTCAATCCCTGAGCAATTTTAGTGAGAGAACCACCTGTATCAATAATATCATCGAACAAAATCGCTACTTTTCCTTCAACTTCACCGATGATATTAAGAATCTCAGCGTTATCATTATTGTCAACACGTCTTTTATCACCTATTGCTAAACCTGTCCTCAATCTCTTTGCCAACTCACGTGCTCTGTTTGCGCCTCCGGAATCAGGAGATACAACAACAACATCGTCATTGTCTATGTTTGACTTAATATGACGGGCAAATATTGGAGTCGAAATCAGATGATCTACAGGAATATTAAAGAAACCCTGAATCTGCTCTGCATGAAGATCTACAGATATTACTCTGTCTGCTCCGGCAGTTTCAAGCAGATCGGCAACGAGTTTAGCTGTAATAGGCACTCTTGGCTGATCTTTCTTATCCGATCTTGCATAACCATAATAAGGAATTATACAGTTAATGCGTTGAGCTGATGCCCTTTTAAAAGCATCAATCATGATAAGGAGCTCCATTAAATTATCATTTGTAGGCATACATGTTGACTGAATTATGAAAATATCTGCTCCACGAACATTCTCATTTATCTTCACAAAACTGTCATCATTGGAAAATTTAAATACATCCGCATCCCCAAGAGGAATACCGGCGAAGTTAGCTACTTCTTTCGCTAACTCTATGTTTGAGTTTCCTGAAAAAATTTTCATTCTTGAAAACATTTTACATCCGTTTTATAGTTTTTGTAAGGTATGTCCAATAACCTGAGCTTTTAAAGTAGTCAATAAATTCCATAGCCTGTCCTGCATTTCTGCAAAAGCAGATAACAGTCGGACCACTTCCAGATAGTATTGAAAATGCACCATTATTCCTGCAATAATCAATTATTGATTTTACTTTCGGGAACTTCCCGGCAATAAACGGTTCAAGATCATTACAAGCCAGTGACACATCTTTTCTGTTTACATATTCATCTGCAGTATAATCCATTACGGTTTGCTTAAAACCCTTGTACGCTTCCCCGCTCGATACGTGAAAGTTTGGATTAATCAGCAGAATGTTATCTATATCCCAATAAGGAATTTCGCTTATGTTCTCTCCACGACCTGTTCCGACAGCTGTATTTCCCTTAAGAAAGAAATTCACATCACTACCGAATTCAGCCGCAATTTCGTTCATTTCTTCATCACAAAGGTTCAAGTCCCATAATTGCGACAAAGTAATAATAGTAGAAGCAGCATCACTACTTCCACCTCCGAGACCGGCTGCGATGGGTATTTTTTTTTCCAGATATATTTCTAATCCGCTTTCCACTCTATACTTTTTTTGCATAAAGAACGAAACTCGGAAAACAAGGTTATCCTTGCTTTCCAAGTTTTCTATGTTGGACAAAATCCTTATATTGCAATTCTTTGTCAAAGCAAAATTTAATTTATCGTGCAGATCAATCTCATGAAATACTGTTTCAATTTCGTGAAATCCATCATTTCGCCTGCCTTTGACTTTAAGAAAGCTGTTTATTTTTGCGTACGCCTTTACTTGGCAATTCTTTTTGATTTCTATCTCCATAGTAGTAATAATAATAGTAGTAATAATAATAATAACCATAACCACTATAGTATTTCTGAACTTCTATACCATTAACTATGACTCCGGTAATTTCTACATTCACATTGGAGAGAATTTCTTTTGTTCGTTTGATAATCTCCCTGTCAGTTACACCAATTCTTACAACAAGTGCCATAAGGTCAACCTTGTTAGCAATTATCAATGCATCTGTCACAGCAATTATTGGAGGAGAGTCAATGATAATGAAGTCATAAATCCTTCTTAACTGGTTAAGCATCTCATCCAGTCTGTATGATGAGATAATCTCAGATGGGTTCGGTGGTACAAAACCACTTGTAATAATGTCAAGATTCTTAACCTGTGTTGGTTTTACGATATCTTCAACTTTAGTATCTGCGTTACTGAGGAAATCACTTGATCCTCTTTCCTTATCACAATTGAAAAGATTATGAATCATTGGGCGTCTCAAGTCAAAATCAATGATTACTACTTTAGAGTCCATTTGTGCCAATGTTATGGAAAGATTTGCATTAGTTGTAGACTTACCTTCCTTGGGTCCGGAACTTGTAATAAGTATTGTCAGACCACCACCAACGTTCTTCTTAGTAACAATGTTTGTTCTAAGAGTTCTGTATGCTTCAGCAACAGGTGATTTCGGAGCATAATGCGTAATAAGACGAGCAATCATATTGTATTGTGAACTCATCAACTGTTTTCGCTCTTCACCTTCTGCTTTTTCTATCATTTTATCCAAATCGTCAATATCGGTTTCTGATACGTGTATGAATGGAATTGTTCCGATAATTGGTATTTTTACATAGTTTTCCATATCATCGAGTGTTCTGAGTTTAGTATCAAGTGAATGAATTACAAATGCAACACTTATTCCTGCAAACAAACCAAGTAAAACACCAACAATCATATTGATAGTTTTTCGTGGTTTAATAGGAGAAAAAGGTCTGGATGCTTCTTCAATCATACGAATATTACCCATTTTACCTTGTTCAGCTATCTTTGCAGATTCATATTGTTCAACATGCATTTCATATATCTTTGCATTCATTTGATAATTACGCTCTAATCTTGCCAGTTCGAGCTCAGTATCAGGAAGAAGATTCATTTTCTGTTCGTAATCCTCAACTGAGTTCTTTAAACTTAACACTTTTGATTGAGCAACATTCTGATCAATCCTCGCCAAGGCAATATTTTCAATAATTGTTGATCTATATTTAAGAGGGTCTGAGGATCCTGCTCTGATTGCTACAGCTCTTTTAATTTCCTCATTAAGCTTTTGCTTGGTATTTTCAATTTCACCATGAAGCTCTATAAGCTCTGGATGATCTTCAGAGTAAGCGTTCTTTGCTAACAGTCTTGCATAGCGACTTTGTGATTCAACTAAACTCATCCTCATTTGCTCCATCAGAGGAGATGATAGTACAGAACTTACATTAAGTAAAAGAGAATCCTGTTTACCAAGTTCAGATTCAAGATAATCTAATCTCTCATCAGCAATAGCAAGCTCAGTTTCGGCTGATTTTAGCAGTGCCTCAAGATCAGATGCCTGTTCAATAAGTTTCTTTGTTTCTTCTGAGAGAAGAGAGATCCCATGAAGAAGCTTATAGTTCCTCAGATCCTCTTCTGAGTTACGCAGTCTTCTATTCATTGATGCAACAGTGTCCTCAAGAAATCTTCTCGTAGCAGTTAATTCTGTTCTGGCATATGATGTGTTCAATTGTATGAGAGATTGAGCAGCAGCATTTGCTATACTTGTTGCCTCTCTGGGATCAGTTGATTCACAAGAAACAATCAGAATATCAGTCCTATTTTTGTTATCAACACCGATCATCCTTTGTATTCTTGATACAGGATTAGCTGATGCTGCTATCGGATAAGAATCAAACTCAACATCTTTTTTTAAAATAATATAAGCCAGCTCCATTACAGGTCTACTTCTCAGGATTTCAATTTGATTATTCAATGTATTCTCTGATATACCTGCTGTTGGCATGAACAGCTCAATATCCTTCCTATCTTCGAGAAGAATTTTTGCATGTGCTTGATATACTTTAGGTGATCTGATTGTATAAATCAGAGCACCTGAAACAATAGTCAGAAATATCAGAATTACAATCCACTTGAATTGCAGTATAATTCGTATATATTCGGAGAGATTTAATTCAGTATCATTATTATGTTTTTCAAAATTATCCATACTTTCCTCTGTTACATGTTATTTATTGCTGCTATAACACTTACAACAATTGCTACTTTTGACATGAAATCTGCAACCCGGAAGAATGCGTAATATATTGAACCCGCAACAATAACCGTATCTCCTGGTTTCAATACAGGAATAAGATCTTCATCCCCGGATTCAATGTACTTTTTTAAATCAACAAAAATAACCTTACTTCCATCAGCAGTAGGTCTTACTATTCTTACGTTTGCCAGCTTTGCATTTTCAGTCGGACCACCGGCAAGAGATATTAATGCCAGCAGATCGGTGTTATCTGGAACGATATACAGTCCTGTTTTCTCTACCTGACCCCAGACGTAAGTGTATATCTTAAGCCTTTCGGAGTCTGATATTGATCCTGAATAAAAATAAGCGGATGTATTGCTTGCAGATTGAAAACTGACGGATTCTTCTGCAATAATACTTAAGCAAAAACTTAGAATCAATAAAGCTAATATTATTTTCTTCACTTTCTCCCCTTTATGTCATTTTTTTTATTTTATTAGTTAAATCAGTTTTTTATATAATAGAACATATTCAGAGCTGATTCAGATCCTGAGTTTACAAGAATATCATTCCCAAACGCATCAACTCTCCAGTAATAAGTACCTGTTTCCAGATCGTCAGGAATGTTATACAACACTTCCAGGTCATATTCACTCGGATCTATATCATACTCATCGTAGGACCATACTATTTCATCATTCTCGTTAAAAATCAAAAGCCTGTACTTTACAACTAAACCACTTGGTATTCTTGTCCATACAAAATTGATTACGTCACTCCCATTTATCGTGACCTGATTTTCAGGGCTGTTCAACAAGGCTTTACCAACAAGTTTATAAGATACTGTATCTGATATCGAAAACTGTCTGTGTTCATCAACTATTTCAATATAGTAGAATAGCTCCTGTCCAATATTGACTTCATTAAGGGAATTATCGACATAAGACTCATCATCCACTGTCCTTATTGAATCCAGAAGAACGTGATCAACAATCCCGGTAAGTTCTTTTCTGAATCTATAAATTCTCACATATTCAATATCATCTATAAATGGAACCCATTGAATCTTAATCCAGTTTCCATCTGAAACCGCATCAATACCATTATTATGGTCATTCACTACATTTATTGTGTTTGTTATTTCACCATCAGGTGTATTCACAATATAGCTTTTTTGTCCAACATCACCTGCATCCCCAATATGATGAATCAAATCCGGTTTCCACGGAGGATCTCCCGGACCAGATGAACTGCCGTCATCACAAGCAGTTAACATAGCAGTTAACAATAAAGCAATCAAAATTAGAAGTCTATAAAATTTCATATTATCTCCTAAAACTCTAAGGATACACCGAGTCTGTTAGTTGGACCAAGTACATTACTAATAATTGCATAGTCAATGGTGACATTTCTAATTTTAAATCCCAATCCACCTGAGAAATTTTCTTCGTAATATCCTGCTCTGAAAAAATAATTATTTCTGAACTGAACTTGAGAACCGAGATGTAACACTTTTTCATCTTCCCGATGAATATCGGCTGATAGTGTCAAAACAGAATTATACTTTGGCACCGGTTGAATTACTGCAAAAGAAATCCTCTTATTATAGTCAATTTCATCCTCATGCTTTGAGTCTGTATCCCATGAAATTGTTGTACCGCCAATATCCTTCATAACATAGCCAAAAGATATATCTCCCATCCATGGAACATCCAGCAATGTTGCTAAATCTGTTCGTGCCATAAAACCAAAATCAAAACCGACACCTGTTCCAGATTTGTCATCAATAACTCTTTTTATATATTTGACGTTTACACCAAAATTGAAATCAACAGGTAGTTTAAAGAAAAACCAGCCGAAGTTAATATCTCTATGAATATTTTTTGCAAAATTGAAATAGAAAATATCATCTGTGTTATCAAAATAAGAGTCTGCAATTCCTGTCAGTTGAAGATCAATGTTTGCTGCTCTTTTATCGCTGCTCAATCCAATCAGATGAGACTCACTGAAATGCTTGATATCCGGTATTGTAAGCCTTGTCCAGTTAAGTCCTATTGTTACAGAATTAGGAAGAGGTTGGCAATAAGTAAACACATCATAACTTGCCATATTACTATATAAGAAAGAATGGTTGAAATCCAGTTTAATTTTCCTTATCTGTGCTATTCCTGAAGGATTCCAGTAAACAGCAGAAGGGTCATCGGCAACTGCTGAAAATGCCCCTCCCATACTGAGGGATTTAACACCGGTTCCTATAAATATAAAATCTCCTGTATAAACACCAGCCTGTAGTGGCATATACAGGATTAACATTATTAATGCGACAAATATTCTTTTGATTCTAGTTTTATAATTCTTCATGTTTCACCATTATTTTAATATAGCCATTTTTTCCGTTTTCTTAATAGTCTTTCCACCTTTTCTGGCAGTAATCCTATAAAAGTAAACTCCATTAGCCAATTCCCGACCTAGTTCATCTCTACAATCCCATCCTCTTATCGTACGTGGAAATTCATGATATCCCACAGAACTATTGAGATCATTAAACGATTTTACAAGTCGACCACTAACAGTATAAATTCTGATACTCACATAATCGGCATCATCTGTCAGAACATATGTAAATCTAGTTCTTCCCGAGTTATCACTTTCGTAAGTCTTTGTAATAACCGGATTAGGATAGTTACCAACATTTATGATATCAAAATGATTATTCACAATAAATTGTATTTTATGTTCGCTGAAGTTTCCATTTACATCCTGACAATCAATAATAAGGTTGTATTCACCCTTTTCAAGATCCAGTTTATATTTCAAAGGAATATGAGTAAGATTACCCTTGCTTGCTGCAATCGTATAGTCACTTTTGTCTATTTTTTCTCCATTCAGATACATCCTGATCTGATTATCAAAGATATCAATCCCATTCCCATCTGAGAGAACAAACGATATTATACCTGTACCAGAGATATATCCACCATGAGTAAATTCCTGATTTTCTACATTGGCTTTAACTATCGGTCTCTCTCTGTCTTTATTTATCATTACAGCATATGTACCAAATTTAGTTATTTCTTTAGTAATCCTCGTTTTATCCCGAGAAATCAATCCTCCCTGAAAAATCCATTTTTCAAAATCTTCTTCCCAGCGATACACTGCCAGTTGATTATCTGCAATTGCCAAAGCGGTCAAAGAATCCGCAGGATTAATACTGAATGAAAGAGATATACTGCCATTATTCGGAATAGTTTTCAGACTATCTGCATAAAAATCTTCATCTATCATAAAGATTTCATATGCTGCTGCACTATTGTCTCCACCCAAAACATTACTTCCAATATCATCCTGATTTACAGGAGTATACAAATCTCTTCTTGAAACTGAGCCCATTGCAACTCTATCGAATATTCCATCCGGTATAGTACAATTCAAGTTTCCATCCGGGCTGAGAACAACTGTCCCATTTTCATCAACTGTGAAAAGATTCATATCAAAAGTTAACTGCTTTGTGTTCTCTTGATATCCAGTTTCAATAAAAGTCTCATCTGGATTAATCATCACAATTATTGTTCCTTCCGTTGTTATACCGGAAAGGTCAATTGTACGAATATATATCTCATTAACCTGCAGGGATGGAATATCAGTGAAATTCATCTCTTGCCAACCATCATTGTTGTAAATTAGAAGTCGCATAGTGGTTTGCTCGGAAGCCAATTTACCCTGATTTTTCATCTGAACCTTCAGAGCAGGCTTCTCATTCTCCTCAATTACCTGTACAGACAATATAATTAGATCCGGACAATTTATTTCAAATATTCTATCTTCATTTCTATAATCGCTTTGAGTACCATTTGATTTTACAATATGGAAATAGTATTTCATTTCAGTATCATATCTCAATTTTCTGAGAGGGCGTTCACTTCTGTATCTACCGTCCTCAGCTGAATATACCATATTAACTTCTTCCAGATTGTTCATAATTACAACTGTTGTATCATTTTGTGTGTATATTGAATCATATTCCGTAATAACCGTAAACTCCTGAAAACCATTTTCAAGTGCAACTTGCGTAGAAATGTATAAAGAATCATATACCGAAAATGTAGGTGGCTCTACTCTACTGTCAAAAACTGCATCATCCCCTACAAAAAACTCTGAATAACCAGAATACAGCATATTGTGAGAATATCCCAAGACCCTTATTTCTCTGAGATAGTTATTCTCATTGAAATTTGCAGGAACAACATAATCATAAATTAATATCCCACCAGGAGTTGAGACTTCATAAAAGTCTCTGAGAGGAATTTCATCATCCGAGCATACATTAACTCTCGCACCAACAACATCTGAAGGGAACGTCGCTGATATTCGTATAGTATCTCCTTCTTCAGGAGCAAAATCAGAGACATTAACTTGTATATCTCTTTCCGGTAGTATGAATTTTATCATTGGATCGCCGTGAAGTATGCAACCCTGTCCAAGAGATGGAGAACTTACCAGTCTCTTCAGGGTAATCTTTGTTTTAGCAAAGTCAACAATAGAACCAACATTACCAAGATTTCTGTAAAACAAAGCATCAAATAAGTAACGTGAAAAATACTCATCACCGATTTCGTAACCAAGACCGGCAAAACCTACGTGGGCAATCGCACCACCATTGGAATGGACTGTTAAAGCTTCTCCCATACTACCTAATCCGGGAGTCTCAAACGCAGAACCATAACAAGACATACTACTTACGAATGGATAAGCGGTATTTGTAAAAGTCTCAATATGTTGTATGTTAAGTAAATCATTATCATCCCAGGTTTGTCCACCACCGTGTCCCATAAATTGTACAAAGAAAGCACCATCATTAATATCTTCCAGAAGATTTGATGTATTTCCCCCATATACATTAGGAACCGTAAGCGTTTTCAGATAAACTCGACTGACATCAAAAGAAGCATCAATAAACCCTTTACGAAGAGATTCACTTTGTCGGGAAAAGAGATCATGAGTATCATCTGATTTACCACCTGCACACAACACAACATGGTTTGTCCATAACTGCTGTGTCTGAGGTTCTGTAATGTAACGCAATGTCTTTCTGGCAACAGCTTCAACTTGCTCTTCAGTATATACGTTTAATCTGCCAATTGAAAAATCCGGAACATTATCCGATCCAATCACACAGGCGTATTTGTTATCACTTGCAGTTGCACCTTGTTTTTCGGTCCAAACAAGAATAGGGGGAACAATGTCATACTTTCTGTTTATTGAGTTATCCAATTGCTCAGTAATTCCCTCTCCTAATAAAAGAGCATGGGTAAACAGACTATAACCTAATGTCTGTGCATCATTCCAATTATTGAAAACATAGCTGAAAAAATCTTTTATTGCATCAGCTGATTCAATACCGGAATTGAACTCATCATAAATATCCTGTACGTCAACAACTTCTACTTCAATATTATGTCCATATACATTAACATCATACTCCTCCCATAAATTATGGAGTAGTGTTGTTCCATCACAATCAACAAACTGTGTACCGGTAACTATAACATAATTAGCATAATTCTGCTCGGATTTCAGATTTGACGGATAGTTAAATCTTACTTTTATTGGAGATTTCTTATTGGACTCAGAAACAGCATAGTACATAATATCATCAGAAAGAACATCATCCTGAAAACGTACTTCAAACACTGTATCATTTTCAGCAGGAATAATTTCCACATTTTCCATGATGGAAGATCCTATTTTATATACAGACACATCTTCAGAACTAAAATATTGTAATTCAAATTGATACAACCCTGTTGACCTGTTAGAGGGTTTAGAAAATTCTATAAAATCCTCATCTGTTTTATACATACGCCAATAATCAAGTTCAAAGTAATCAAGAAGTACCTGTTCCTGGGCAACACCTTCAACTCCTGGTAAACTTATATACAAGTTATTACTTCCATGATTCAAAGATGTATTAGGCAGATAATCATCATTTTCGAAAACCTCTTCATACTGCAGGTACCATTCCTGATCGCCAATCAATTCGGAATTCATTCTTACAACAGCATTATGGTCAGGATGATCTAAAGTATTATGAGTTGCTCCAAAAAGAACGACTTTAGCATCAAAATATCTTGTCCCTGCCTCATATGGATATTGCAGATTAAAAGGTATAGTAAGCAAATGAGGGGCAGTTATCGAAGCCCAGAAATACCTGTCTTCACGGTTGTTAAATCGATTGTAACCAAGTTTCTGAAACTGTAGTTGCTTTTCGAAATGAACTTTTTGCCTGTATGCACGAGGAGAAATATAATCTGATGGATTTGTCACCTGGAGTCCGCCATTTTCAACAGCCATTCTTGCTCCATAGTATGGAACTAATCTAAGTGTATAGACATTCTCACATGTATAATCATCATAATAGCAGGTTTCGCCTCTATGGAACTTCCCATAAAATTCAAAGTATTCACCACGTGAAAAATGACCATCAATCTCTCCGGGGAAATGAATAGGTACAATTCCGTCTTCATCATATAATTCCAGATATCTGGGATCAATGTTATCCCAATCAAATACACTGCTACCAGTAAAGTTTTCTCTTATAACCAGAGAGTCAACCAGATCTCTATAATAAATTTTGTATATTCCATCACTGCTTACAAGTATCTGTATTTCTTCAATATCATTTGATCTGTTCATTGATCTTGTATTATTATCACTCTGACTGGTCTGAGCAATAGGATTTACCCAGTTTCTGGAAATATTACCATTAACAGCAAGCTCACTCACCATTTCCATACCTGGTATATTTGAGCTTCTCATTGAATGAGGCACTGTTTTTGTACCGGATATGTTTATTTGAATATCCATTGAATTGATAATTTCTAATCTTCCGGAAAGAGGATTGAACCGAAACGGATTAATTCGGATTGTTCCGAAGTTCCAGTTTCTGTATAATGCAGTACCCTCGTCAGATACTATATTTTCAGGAATGTATTTTCTTGATGAATATACTGCATTATCAATATAAAAAGATTTTTCATATGATTCGTCAACCGGAGTTATCATTTCCTGAGGGATAATCCTCATATTGTCAGAATACTCCTTCTGTGAATTCAATATTGATATATGCATCTGCCCATCTGCAGGGAGTCCGATCACTTCAGTAAAATACGGTAATATCGGAGAACCTTCTTCTGATGAAGAAATTGCTTCTTTACATTCAATAACATTAAAAAGCTGCCCTTCTTTCCGTACCTGTGAAATTGTATAATCAGGTATGGTAAACCTTAAAGTAACAGCGTCTTCTGTCTGATTCAAAACTTCGATGTTATCGGCAAAAATCAATCCTGAAAAGATTAACATTAAAGTCAGGATTATTCTGTATCTCATTTATACCTCATTATCTGGCTTTCTTTGCAATATCATTTCTATACTGCATTTTATTAAAACTTATCTGATCAATTATTTTGTAAGCACTGTGTCGAGCTTCTTCCATGCTGTCCTTGACAGCTACAGCCATTAAAACACGCCCACCATCAGTTAGCATTTTATCATTATCAGACTTTACGCCTGCATAGTAAATAAATTCATTGCCCTTTTCCAATTCAGGAATTTCAATAGGCATTCCTTTTTTATATGCTTCTGGATATCCTCCGGAAGCAGCGACGACAGTTACAGCACAATTTTCCCATTCCAGTTCAACTTTGTTAACTGCATTATCGACTAATGCCTTACAAACTTGTCCAAAATCGGATTTCAGAAGCGGTAAAACTACTTCTGTTTCAGGATCACCGAATCTACAGTTAAACTCAATCACTTTAGGTCCGTTTTCAGTGATCATCAGACCTGCATATAAAATACCGGTATAGATTATACCTTCCGTCTTCATTCCCGAAAATATTCTGTCAAAAATATCTGTATGCACTACATCTCTGTACTGTTCAGCTTCAACTACAGGAGCATACGCCCCCATACCACCGGTATTAGGTCCTTTATCATTATCAAAAGCTCTTTTGAAATCCTGAGAAAAGACAGTTGAGACATAGTTCTCACCATCAGATAATGCAAAAATTGAAGTTTCCCATCCTTCGAGAAACTCTTCAATAACAACCGAACTGCCTGATTCTCCAAACTTCATTTCTGTCATCATAACTTTTAAAGCATCTTCAGCTTCCTGTCTGCTCTCGGCGATAATTACACCTTTCCCGGCTGCCAGACCATCAGCCTTGATTACAACAGGAAGTTCAAAGCTATCCAGTCCTTTACATGCACTTTCATAATTATCATAAACTCCGTATTCTGCAGTAGGAACTCCATATTTTTTCATCAGATTTTTAGACCATATTTTAGAGCTTTCTATTTGTGAACCTGCTTTATCCGGACCAATAACAGCTATGTTTCTCTCTTTCAGATAATCAACAATACCATCAGCAAGAGGTTGCTCCGGACCAATAAAAACAAAACTGATGTTGTTAACCTGAACAAATTCAGCTATTGCATCAAAACCTGATAATGAGACAGTTTCTGCGACATTAGACATTCCTGAATTTCCCGGGCTGACATAAACTTTTTCTATTATAGAGCTCTTATTTAGTGCATCAGCTATTGCATGCTCACGACCACCACTGCCTATTACTAAAGTTTTCACTATTTCCTTAACTCCCTGATTATTGTCAGAATCATTCTGTCTACAGCCTTACTTCTTATCATACTTCTGTTTCCAAACAGATTGTATTTCACAGAAAAAGTTGTGTTTTTATCCGAATATCCAATAAACACTGTTCCAACAGGTTTACTCTCCGAACCACCATCAGGTCCGGCGACTCCGGTTACACTAACTCCAATATCTGCATTCAAAGCTTTCCTTACTCCATCAGCCATTTCTTCTGCCGTTTTGTAACTTACGGCACCATGCTCTGCAAGAGTATCTCGACTGACATTCAGCAAACTGATTTTCACTTCATTCGAATAAGCTGTAACTCCGCCATTAAATATAGCAGATGCTCCCGGCTCGTCTGTTATCAGTTTCTGAAGTAGACCACCTGTACAAGACTCAGCTACTGAGAGGGTAAATTCTCTTTCGCTGATAAATTTAAACAATGTTTGTACAAGTGTAACATCATCGTAACCCCAAACAAATTTATGCAACCTTTTTATCACTTTTTTTTCAATCGACTCAATTCCAACCTTGTTCTGACCATATAATCTGATTGTCACTCTGCCTGCTGAAGGGAGGAACGCAACATTCATGTTTTCAGGTACTTCCATATCCTGAAGACGCTCTGCAATCTCTGATTCCGGTATCTCAGCAGTATGAATTTCCTTGAGGAAAAAATCCTCTGAATATTCTGATAGTAATGGTAAAATTGAATTATCAGTGATATACTTCATTTCTCGTGGAACACCCGGCATGGCGATAAAAATTTTTTTATCAAATCTATACATTAATCCAGGAGCTGTGCCTATTGCATTGTCAAGAAGCTCGAAATCCTCAGGATACAATGCCTGACCTTTATTCGTATCCGGTATTGCAATACCTCTGCCTTTGAAGATTTCTTCAATTCTTTTCCATAGCCCTTCAGAATAGATAAGCTTTTTGTTAAAAGCCTCTGCAATTGCATTTTTGCTTATATCGTCAGTAGTAGGACCGAGTCCTCCGGTTGTAATAAGTAAATCACAATCTTTGAACTCGGTTAAAATAGTTTTTTTAATTGTATCATAATCATCCCGGATTACCAGATTCTTTACAATCTGAATCCCAAGAGATGATAACTGTCTGCCTATGAATGTCAAATTAGTATTTACGGTCTTACCAATAAGTATTTCATTACCAATAGAAATAACTTTTGCTATCAACATTATTCCTTATTGTTCTTGTTTTTTACTTTGAACTCAGTCCAGTTCGGCAGAGACTCTCCGTGTTTTATAACTCCGGAAGCATTCTTTCGGATTCTCTGAATCTTTGCCTCTTTAGAACCGACAATCTTAATATGGTAGTCCCTGAAGCTTACGATATCTCCCTCAACCAGCATCTTTCTTCTTTTGGTCTCTACTGATCCGTTTACAGAAATATATGCTCTGTTGATTTTGTCTTTTATCTCTTCGTAATCTTCAAATATACCCGCAGCCTTCAATAGCTGATCAAGATATATAAACGTTGATTCCCGTTTAAGCCAGAACTTCATAATTAGTAACTCTTTGCCAATAATACACGTTCTTTACTCTCTCCTCCACAGCAGATACATTTTCCATCAACCTGCTCATTTTCAAGAGGTATACAGCGAATTGTAACTTTCAGATCATTCTTAATCTTCTCTTCACATTCTGCTGAGCCACACCAGTGAGAATAAACAAAGCCACCATGAATCTCAGGATTTTCTTCATTCTCAGGAGTAAAGAAACTGTAAAATTTTTCCTTTTCATCAATTATAACAGATTTCTCTTTCCTGAATTCCAGAGCTCTGTTATATAAGTTATTTTGGATATCATCCAGTATTGAGCATACTGAATCTACAAATTCATCTACGTTATATGCTTTTTTATCTTTTGGACCTAGATCCCTTCTACCGAGGAAAACAGAATTTTTCTGAATGTCTCGAGGTCCAATCTCAATCCTTATCGGCATTCCTTTTTTAATCCAGTACCATGATTTTTCACTTCCCGTTACATCTCTATCATCAACTCTCACAATGAGTTTTTTACCATGATATCGAATGTCTTTCAATCTGCTGTTAAGTTTATCAATAAACTCATCTACCATTTTCTTGTCATCTTCAGTTTTCGAAAATGGAATAACAGCTATATGAGCAGGTGCGACTCTTGGAGGAATTACAAGTCCGTTATCATCACTATGAGTCATCAATAGAGCCCCGATTAAACGAGTTGAAACACCCCAGGATGTTGTCCATGCAAATTCTTCCTTACCTTCTTTACTCAGATATTTGATATCAAACACTTTGGCAAAATTCTGTCCCAGAAAATGTGAGGTTCCCGCTTGCAGAGCTTTGTTATCCTGCATTATTGCTTCAACACAATATGTATCAATAGCTCCCGGGAATTTCTCTGATTCCGTTTTCCGACCCTTAATAACCGGAACAGCAAGGTGATTCTCAAGGAAATCAGCATAAACATCCAGCATTTTGAATGTCTCATCAATTGCTTCCTGCTCTGTTTCATGAGCCGTATGTCCTTCCTGCCACAAGAATTCAGAAGTACGCAGGAATAGCCTTGTTCGCATTTCCCAACGAACAACATTCGCCCATTGGTTGATCAGTAAGGGTAAATCCCTGTATGAGTTAATCCATTTACTGAAAGATGCTCCAATGATAGTTTCACTGGTAGGTCTGATAATTAAAGGCTCAGTTAACGGACTGGCAGTTTTTAATCCACCATTACCATCGTCCTCCAGTCTTGAATGTGTAACAACAGCACATTCTTTAGCAAAACCTTCCACATGCTCAGCTTCTTTTTCAAAATAACTCTTTGGAATAAAGAGAGGAAAGTAAGCGTTCACATGTCCCGTTTCCTTGAACATATCATCCAGAGCTCTCTGCATGTTTTCCCAGATAGCGTATCCCCAGGGTTTAATAACCATACAACCTCTTACGTCACTATTTTCAGCAAGCTCTGCCGCTTTTATAACGTTCAGGTACCATTGTGGATAGTTTTCACTTCTGGTTGGTTCTATTGCTGTTCTATTTTTCTTTGCCATTTATTTCTCCTGTAAATCGGCTAATTCAGCCATTAATTCAGCAAAACTCTCATTGTTCAGTTCTCTTACAGCATCAAGTTTAACTTGTTTCTGAGTTCTGCAATTCATATTCTTAACATTGACAGCATTATTCTCAATTTCTTCATCTCCGATGATAATAACACATTGTGCACCGGATTTATCAGCTGCCTTCATCTGCGCTTTCATTGATGTTTTATCTATATCATAACTAACATGTAATCCGTTGTTTCTAAGATTCAAAATCAGTCCGGGCATCATATTCTGAGCCTTTTCACCCAGATCAATCATATAGACATCCGGCAAGTTTTCGAAAGGCAGTTCCAGGTTTGCTTCTTCTATTGCAATCAAGAGCCTTTCAAATCCTCCGGCAAATCCGATTCCCGGTTGTGGTTTTCCACCAACCTGCTCAGTAAGGCTATTGTATCGGCCTCCTCCAAGCAGCGCATTCTGAGTTTTCAGTCCATTATTAATAATTTCAAATGCTGTTCCGGTATAATAATCAAGTCCTCTCACTATGCGGGGATTTACTTCAAAAGGTACATCCATCTGAGTAAGATAGTTCTGTACCTGCTCAAAGTGAGTTCTGCATTCATCGTCAAGATAGTCGGTTATCACCGGTGCATCTGCTCCGATTTCTTTACATGTCTTAACCTTACAGTCAAGAAGTCTTTTCGGATTCTTATGCATTCTTTTCTGACAGTCAGGGCATAATTGTTCTCTATACTGCTCAAAGTATTCGACCAGAGCTTTATCGTAGTCTTTTGAACAGACAGGGCAGCCTATATTGTTAATCTCAAGATTAAAATTGCTGAGTCCCAGATTCTTCAGGAATGAATATGCAAGAGTAATTACTTCTGCATCAATATAAGGATTATTAGAACCAATAGCCTCAACGCCATATTGATAAAATTGTCTGTAACGTCCTTTCTGAGGTCTGTCATAACGGAACATCGGACCATGATACATAAGCTTCACGACTGAGTTACCAATTCCAAGATTGTTTTCGACATAACTTCTGACAACAGGAGCAGTTCCTTCAGGTCTGAGAGCAAACATCCTGCCCTTTTTATCCTGAAATTTATACATTTCCTTTTCGACAATATCAGATGTATCTCCGACACTTCTTTCAAACAGGTCGGACTTTTCGAATATTGGTGTAACAATCAGCTTATAATCAAAAGATAATGCCAGTTTTTTAAACATGTTTTCCAGATATATCCATTTATCAGATACATCAGGTAGAATATCGTATGTACCTCTAGGTACTTTATATTTTGCAGCCAAAATTTCTCCAGAATAAAGTGTGCACCCGCAGTTGATACTTATTCGGACCTCAAAACAGTAGTTAGCTCAAATCAAGTGGACCAACGGCACATCACGAAGTCTGCTTAATGCTGCTTCCTTCCGGACCTGACATGGTTCACAGCACGTAATTGCGCTGGGCTTGATTCTCAACACCACTTTCTGTAAAGTGATCAAAAATCAGCATTCTAGTGCGGGAATTCAGTCCCTCTATAGCGGATTGAGGGTACAGGGCACCGCTAGCTCCCCACCTAGCACACTATAAAATTTCTTATAAAAGTGTAAGAAATCTCAGCTTTATAAAATTGTCAACCCCTATTCATCTGTCATATATTTTTTTAATGAAGATAAATCGAGATCGTCATCATCATCATCATAATCATCCTCATCCTCACCGGTTACCCAGTCAGGACAAAACATGATATCATGTTTGTAATCCCATCCGTCAACGTTCTTTATACCGAACCTCTGAAGCAGAGATTCTTCCCAGAGAGAATAATAAACATTGTCTTCATCTGATTTATATACAAGCACAGGGTGGCTGAATTTTCTTAATTCATAATGTTCATCTTCAAGTAAATCGAAAAATTCCCGGATCTTGTCACGATCCTTTTCGAATTTCATCATACAAACCTCTTATTATCTAAAATTCATATTGGAGTTCAAGAGAGAACTCATCTGTAAGATAATTTTTTGAATCAGATAAACCAGAATTTACTGAACTTTTTACTTTTCGGTATTGGTGTCTGTATGTAAATACAATCATCCAGTTATCTGACAGAATCAAATCTGATCCCAAACGGAAATCATTTTTAACATCATCACGTCCGGCATGGATATCGTCAAGAACATTATCAGATTGATAATATCTGTATTCAACCTTATACTTAATGAAAGGTCTGATATACTTTTTCTTCATGATGCGGACTTTTTTGTTTTTCAAACCGACATTAAAGATATTGCTTTCGTATGTCGTATCTGTATAATAAGAATCAAGTGATGAGTCACTGATACCATTATCGCAATCAAATTTTCTATAGGCGTATCCGCCGTCAAGATAGAATGTCTTAAATGAGTGTTTCCAACCCACACCTATCTCCATTGCATCACCGTCCTGCTCTACCCAATACTTATTATGACGGTACATTTCGTAACTTCCGTAAACATCAACCCAGTCTTTTTTGAAAATCCTGTATTTTGCAGAAAGTTTGAACTGATCTTTATCATAAGCAAATTCTTCATATTCATCAGTTCCATCCCTGTCTTTATACTGTCTGGAATAGTTATCAGCATAAAAAGCATATATACCCTTAAGTGTCAGTTTATCATTTCTGTATTCTACATAAGACAAAGAGCTGTATTTACTCTTGTCTGTATTATTAGTGTAAGCAATATAATTAAGCTTGGAACTAAGTCTCAAATGTTTTCTTTTGCCAAGTTCAAACTTATATTTCACATCAATTGATGGTTTAAGCATCATATCATCGCTGGTATCAACAAAACTGAGATCTTCGTCACCATCTTCATGACTTTCCAGATCCTTGTCTGAAAGATTGAATGCATTATTGGAATATGTAGTTTCAAGGCTTCCACTCAGTTCCCAGCCTGCACTCAAATTAAACACAAGCCCCACAAGTATAAGAATTACGTATAATTTATTCATGTCATCTCCAAATCAGATAATAATCAAGGGAAACATTTGATGTTTCCCCTGTAAAGCAAAACATTGCTTTTTATTATAAATCATTATCAGGATCCACAATGTTTTCTGTGAAATGCCTGTCTTTTCTATCAAAATATATTGCTATAGATATTGCTATCAGAATTACCAGTAAACTAATCACTGCTACAATAACATTTCTCTGTCTTGATTCGAAAACCTTACCTTCTCCTACTTCAGGAACAGGCTCTGGATCTATAGGAAGACTATATTTTTCAGCAAGTTTAACTACATTATCAATATGAATAACAGGAACCCATTCGGCAAATCTCATCATAACACCGGGATTAGCAAAATCAAGTTCAGCTATCTTCTCGTTAACACCTTCTGTTAAGCTTTTATTATTTTGAAGATCACCAATATTTGCATATCCACTACCAATATTGATAAAAGCCTTGAATTTCTTGTCAGCAGGAAGTTTGGAATTATATGCATCAAATCTTTTGGCAATCATTTCAGCAGTATCGAATTTTTTCATTTTGAAAAAATCAGGTTCAAGCGAGTTTCTTACTATTGCTTCTTCGAGAAGCTCTCTTCCGTTTTTACCAAGTCCACCGCCACGGTCCTTATTTCCACCAAGTGATGCAAAGTCAGACTTAAAATTAATTTTATTTTTATTAAATAGTATTGATTCCATATCAAGCCAGGTGAAATCTTCTCTGTTTGCTCCGAATTCGGCAGAACCAACAGATGTTACTACAACAGGTTTTAATCCCAGGGTTTGAATTGCAGAATATACTGCCAGGTTTGCACCGGGATTAGCACCGGTAAGACCAACTGCAACATAATCTCCTTCTGCAATGTCTATCAATCTGAGAAGATCAACAGCAACAGCACTGAGATTAGGGTTAAGAGCAGTAAGCCTTCTTGAAAGCACACCATAACTTGTAGTGATTTTAGATTCTCTTCTATTTACACCAATCAAACCTGTTGCATTAGGGTCATTGGCTGGATCAATTTCATAACCTTTTTCCATTGCTTCACTCTTGAGAATGTCCATACACTCTTCCATAAGCTTAGCTGCCTTTACTTTCTGTTCGTCTTTAACTGTTCTGAAACTTCCCTGAGTAACATAAAAAAGTATAACAGCCAGAACACCGAGGAAAATTAATGTACTTAGTTTTCTTAATGATGGTCTGAACATTTAGAACCTCCCCGGGAAGATTATTATAAGAAGAAGTCTTACAATTACTGCTGCGAGAAGCATAACAGACACTGTTTTCCAGACGCCTTGTCTTTCCATCCAGTTTGCTATGAGTCCCGGAATAATAAACCCGATAGACTGCATTTCGATATCACCAATAGTAATATGATTAAACAATGGTTTTGAAGCCCAGCCAAGAATGAATCCAATCAGAATGCAGAGAACCATTCTTCGTTTTCCGTAAACCAGTGTAAACTGAGAAATGATCTTTATTACAAGCAGGGTAACAAGACTAACAGCAAGTGTTCCTGCAATATTAAAAGGCCTGTCCAATTGCAATGCAATATAACCGGGAACAATAATCCCTCCGGCAGATGCACCGAGAAGTTCTGTAAATACCAGGCTGGTAACAACACCCAACCCGACGGCCGCTTTAACTACTTCTTCAACCACGAGCTCCCCCTTCTGATTTGACTTTGAAATATTTCACTATCTGTGCTCCATATTTAATTTTACCTGCAATATTACCTATCCCAACAATATGCGATTCTTTTTTGGTAATCTCAAGTACTTTGTTATAAACTTTTTCTGCTGCCATATGGTTTGGCAGTTCAATTATTTTAGCCGCAGGAATTCCAAGACCAATTGCAAATTGTTTTAATTGTCCGGTTCTTTCACCCGTCAGAATCAGATAATCAAAATCAAGGTCTGCACATACTTCAGCAAGCTGTTCAGATCGGAAAAATCTGTCGCTTCTGGTATTCAACATAATCATTTTCTGCTGATTATCAAGCCTTCCGGCTATCAATTCATAAATCATGTGAGTTGAATTCGGATCATTTGCAGCAAAAACATTGTAAAACTCAATTACTTTACCCTTATCTTCCACTCGATATTTTTTCAGTGCTCCCGGATCAGGATTTGCTCCCTGCATACCTTTTAATGCTGTTTTTCTGTCTACACCCAGTCTTCTACAGACTTCCAGAGCAAGAGCAATATTATCGGCATGCTCAATATATGAGAATCCGTCCAGATCCTCAAGAGTAATACTATCCGGTTTTACACAAACGATTTCAGTACCTCTTTTATCTGCAACTTCCTTCATTACTCCAAATTGCTTATCTTCGGAAGTAAGACATACTCCATTCTTAGGTATTGTGTTGCATAGACATTTGGTAATACTGTCAAGAGTATTTCCCATTAAGTCAATATGGTCCATTCTGGCATTTGTGATAACAGAAATTGTCGATTTTACAAAACGTCTCTCGGTAATCCATTGATAAAGTGGATTAACCGCCATACACTCAATAACCATTGCATCAGGCTTATGCTTACCTGCATAACGGAACACATATTTCTGTTCAATAATATTTGCTCCGAACAGCCTTTCAATGGATGCTTCTGTCCCGTCTTCCATAATTAGACGAGGCATGGTTCCGGTAGTCTTTGCAAGGGTTTTTACTCCCCCGGCTCTGAGTCCGGCACCGATCAGACGAGTAACAGATGACTTTCCTCGTGTGCCGTTAACATGTATCCTGTGAGGGATACTGGCAACGTTCTTAGAGTGCCTCATATACTCGACTAACCAAAAGACAAGTAACCCAATAGTAGCTATAATCAAAATATACATTTAAACCTCTTTAACATTTACACTCTCATATAAATGTTTCAGTAGTTAGTCTCAATATTATTCTCAAAATGGTATAGAATAATTAAACTTCAAAATTATAATCACAATTTATTCGTCAATTAATTTGTTGTATTAAAGTAACAATCAAGCTGACACTGAGTGGACAAAAATACTATTCAATTCTTTTGATATCAGTATATTGTTAATGCACATGTAAAAATTTGTGAATATTTGATATAATAATATTTACATCACAAATAAAATAATACATTGTATCAAATACTAAAAATCCATATTCCTGTCAGTCACAATCTCAAGATATCACTTTTACAAGTTAATTCACACATTCTCCTGAAACTGATCCTTACCCATAATATATTTTGCGGCAAAAGGAGCACATCGCATAATAATCTGATCCATTATAAGAGACAACTCTCGTATTTCCCATTGAGCATGTGAATCTGATCTGAGTCGAGAAACATGATAGAGCTCTCTGAGGTTTGCTTTAAGAATAACATCTACACCATGACCATTCATCAGAATGTAGTCTCCGAGACCTTTTTTAATTTCTTCCATTTTATCATAAAGCTTCAATGTTTCCAGATGAATAGAGTCTATTTCCATTCCTAATCCGGTCATAATCAGTAATTCCGGCATAACAAAGTTTCTTCTGTTCCTACAATATATTAAACTGAGCATTCGATGTCGCTTCAATTGAGCAAAACAACTTGAAGACATGTGCATTTGAAATGAGAATTCAGCCATTTCGAAGGCCTTTGGTGGATTATGATATGCTTTCATACCGCAGAAAATACTGTTGTACATATTCCCAATCTTTTTCTTTGCCATTCCCTTTAAATTCTCAAGTATTTTTAGGTAACTACCACCTGTCTCCTCAAAGATTAATGATGCAAGTATCTTCAAATCGGCATCTTCAGTATAATCCGTGAGATGAACCTGCTGGAAATTGGACTGTGTCTGAGTAATATCCGACATATCAAGGCAGTTCATATAGTAATCTTCTTTAGTAGTGTATTTTATTAATGATGGAGCGATGTGTTTAACGAGAGACTCTATCTTTTCTTTTAAAACAGATGCTTCTGTTAAATCGCAGCAGTCAAGCCTTCTTAACAGTCTTTCCAGATTCCTGGCACTGATAGTCATTCCCATCTGGCTTTCCATTGCCAGAGGAAGTACATAACGAGCATCTTCCTTTGCTCTGTTATACATCAGCTTTTTAGAACCACCGAAATCATCAACAACCAGCATGGATTTTGCTGCATCATAAAGTTTTCGGTAAAAGTTAAACTGTTTTTCAACCATTGATGTATATTCTTCTTTCAGTACAGAGTTTTCGATCTCTTCAGGAATAACATAATCATTGGAAAGAGTAACATATCTCTGAGACTTCTCTGTGAATGAGGCTAACCTGCTTTTCTGTATAATCTCGGACAGATATCTGGAGACACCAATCAGATCAAAATTAAACACAGCATGTTCCGCAACAGATGAATGTCCCATCTCGAAGATAATGTTATCATTGGACTTTCTGGCATTCTCAACTTCAGCAATTGAATTTTCACGTAATTCGGTCACACTGAGAGATGAACGACTGATTCTTGCATAAGCTGCCGAAATTGTTTCCGGTGTTGCAGCAGCCTGATTTTTTATATCTTTTATTAAACTTGTATCAATATTATATCCGGCTAATTTAATATCCATTTTGCTCCCTGACTTTAAGTTGATACTATATATATACTCTGGCTTGCACCGATTCTGTTTGCTCCGGCTTTAAGCATATTTATTGCTGTTTCTTTATCTCTTATACCACCTGAAGCTTTAACACCAAGTTTCGGTCCTACTGTAGCTCTCATAAGTTCGATGTCTTCCACAGTTGCTCCACCACTTCCAAATCCGGTTGAAGTTTTAACAAATTCTGCACCGGCTTTTTTAGCTAACAGACATCCAACAATTTTACCTGTAGTACTTAAATAACAAGTTTCAATTATCACTTTGAGAAGCTTCTTTCTTGAACGGCACATATCTGCAACTGCTTTAATATCATTGAAAACATCGCTGTAATGTTTTGTTATCATCTGACCTATACTCATTACCATATCAATTTCATCTGCTCCGTCTTCGATAGCTCTCAGTGTCTCAAAAACCTTGGTCTCAGTCCTGTTAGCACCAAGTGGAAAACCAATAACCGAACAAGCCGGAACTGTATTCAATTGGTATGATGCAAGTTTAATAAAAGCTGGATTAACACATACTGAAGCAAAGTTAAATGTTTCCGCTTCATTACATATTTTCTTTACATCATTAACAGATGCATCTGCTTTTAAAATAGTATGATCAATGTACTGTGCAAGATTCTCAAAATCCGTTGCCAGTTTATCCTCTTCATCCTTTCTGCATACTTTACAGGAAAGGCAGATTTCATGCTCTCCACCACATTGACATGGTTTTTCATGACCAATATCAAACAAATCAATTGCAAGATCTTTAATATGTTTCATTGCTACCTCATATTTTTTGTCTTGGCTGCCAGCTGTCCGCAAGCTGCCGCAATATCCTGACCTTTACTTTGTCTTACTGTAATTGCAGCACTTAAAACTTTCAGTTCAGCAGCAAAATTATCAACGTCTGCCGGAGCAGGTGCCATATAGTCTCTTTTGGAACTTACACTGTTCCATGGTATAAGGTTAATTTTGCATGAAATATCACCGGTATATTTCTTCAAAGCTTTAATATCTTCGGGTTCCATGTTTTTATTCTTTATCAGAATATACTCAAACGTTATTCTGAATTTTGAGTTTTTTGTATAGTCAATAAGCACTTTCTTCAGATCATCCAGAGGATACAGTTTATTGACCGGCATTAACTCTGTTCTCTTTTCATCAATTGCTGAGTTCAGAGAAACTGCAAGCTTCACTTTCACTTTCGAATTTATCAGTTCTCGAATTCCGGGAATTACTCCGCAGGTAGATATTGTAATTCTTCTTGGGCTAAACTGAAAACAGCTTTCATTTCTGAGAATTTCAACAGATTTCATCACATTTTTGAAGTTATCGAGAGGTTCCCCCATTCCCATAAAGACAATATTAGTTAATCTCTCATTTTCTTTCAGCTCATTCAATGCTATAAAAACCTGTGCAATAATCTCATGTACTTCGAGATTACGTTTCAGCCTCATAGCTGCTGTAGCACAAAAACTACATGCTCTTTTACATCCAACCTGTGACGAGATACATAATGTCGTTTTCTCTTCCGAAGGCATGATAACCATCTCAATAACAAGCTTATCTTTCAATGCAAGAGCATATTTCCTCGAACCATCCTCAGAACGGCTTATCTTCTTAATCTCAGGTAATTCGAGATCGAAAACTCTGTCTAATCCGGGATACAGTTTTGGAGACAGGTTTGTCATTTTATCCAGCTCAAGTATCCTGTTCCTGAAAATCCATCTTGTAAACTGCTTTGCCCTGAATTTCTTTTCACCCAGCTCAAGAAAATCGGCTTCTATTTCTTCAGGTAGTAAACCTAATACATGTTTCACTTGTTAAATCTTCTTTTGCTTAATTTATGATACTGTTTAAGATCAATAACTTCTGAGACCTGGTCTTCTGAAGTAAGATGAACTTTCTTGTTATAGAAATCATTCTTATATACGTACATTTTCATATCATTGTAAAATATTTCTTCACCAACTTCAGGAAAATCTCTGGATATCTCCATATAATAGTTTTCTTCGTAGTGCAGGCAACAGAGCAGTCTTCCGCAAGGTCCTGAAATCTTTGACAAATTGCCTGAAAGGTTCTGATCTTTAGCCATTTTGATAGTAATCTGACTGAATTGTCTGAGAAAAGTAGCACAGCAATAGTTCTTTCCACACATCCCAATACCACCAAGCTGCTTGGCAACATCTCTACCGGTTGTCTGGTGCAGTTCTATTCTGGTTCTGAAGTTAGAAGCGAGCTCTCTTACAAACTCTCTGAAATCAACTCTGCCATCTGCAGTAAAGAAGAAAGTAAGTTTGTTAAGATCAAACTGATAATTTGTTTTTATAAGCTTCATATCAAATGGATATTTCACAACAAGTTCCATAAATTTTCTGTGTGCTTCATCTTCTTTTTCTTCAAGCTCAATTAGCTTCTGATCGTCTTCTTCAGTAAGACTGCGAACTACTTTAAGCAAATCAGTAGTATCTATTTTATCGACAATGCTCTCTGCTTCCACTTGTGTGTTAATAACACGTGCAATGTCAACACCTCTGTCAACCTGGACAATAACCCAGGAATCAGGTTCAATATTCAGCGAATCAGCATTAGTAAAATAACCGATTCTTCCGTTTCTATATTCCACTTCTACAAGTGCATTTTCCATTAATACCTCATATTTATCTCTAATTCAATCAGAGACATCTGCGTAATTGGTTTATTCTGATACATTTCAAAATTTATCCTGATTCGGATCAAAATATAAGTCTTTGAAAGACTGTCTTGATGAATTTTACAATTTCATCGAAAAATAGAGCCAAATCTGAATATCCTGCTATAATGCAAAGCTCTTAATCATTTAGAAATCTTTGCATAATTGGAATAGTTGACTCGATTTTAGAATTTATCAAATAATGACTCAAAATGAGCTTACTGAAAGACTTTCTCAATGATTTCTAAAATCTCATCGAAACTTTATACAAATTTCTCATTTATTTTTTTATGAATTGAATCATAATCCTTTTTTTACTAATTTGTTGTAAAGTACTTTTTCTGTTTCCGAAAACTCAAGCTTTCTTCTCTGCTTGACAATTGCGGCTGTATCAAAAAACTTATCAAGACGGTAATCCGTAAGCCTGCCCGTTTCTCCCCAACTAAAATCAGGGATGAATCCGGTTATCAAATCTCTACCATACAGGTTACAACCCATACCAATAACAACACCTGTATTCAATGAGCAGTTAATTCCAATTTTCGTATGATCACCAATTATTGACCCCATAAACTGAGTTCCCGAATCTATCATCGATTCTGTACGGTAATTATATATCTTCACATTTCCGTAATTATTCTTCAAATCACTGTTATTAGTATCAGCTCCGAGATTCACCCATTCACCAAGATAAGCATGCCCAAGAAATCCATCATGCTGTTTATTAGAATATCCATGAATGATTGATTCTTCAACTTCTCCCCCAATCTTACAGACAGGACCTATTGTAGTTCCTTCATAAATCTTTGCCATTGCTTTGATTTTTGTTTTTTTGCCAATGTATACAGGTCCAATAATCACAGAGTTAGCCATAATCATTGCATCTTCATCAATCACAACAGGACCTTCAGTAGCATCAATCACTACTCCCGGTTGTATACGGCATCCTTCACCAAGCCAGATGTTATATGGATTAAGCACCATCACACCCATCTCTGTTTCAAAATAGTTATCCTTTTCATAAAAATAAGCTCTGAAATCCCTGTCTATATATTCTGCATTCTCTTTGATGAAATCAGAAACATTATTCCAGAAACAAGGATCTGTACTGTTAAGATCATACCAATCAATACTATTTGGCTCAAAATTTTCTGAACTCACTTCTCCATCTTCGAAGTTCATTCTGAAGGCTGCAATGCTGTTATCTGATTTAAAACCAGTTCCTGAACCAAGTTTTTTTATTCTATCAACAAGTTCAGGATTAATTTTCAATCTTGAGTTAATGAATATATAATCATCCCCATGAAACTCATTGATATTCCATTCCGGATGACGTTCTTCGTATATATCCTTGAGATCAGAATGAATAAGAATATTCATATCATCCATATCAAAATCAGTAAACAGCCTTTGACGCAGTTTCAGAATCCCAACCCTTAGATCACCAGTTGATCTGTTTAATGTTAATGGAAAGAAATTGCTTCGTTCCGCATCATCAAAAATTATGTAATTCATAATATACTCCTATTTTCTTCCGTGCCAGGAAAATAAACCTGCCATACCTGAAATCGCTGAAGCAAACACATAAAACGGATAACAGATAAACCAGATTGGGAAAAACACCATTTTTTCTTTGTCTATATTAAACTTCATAAATGAAACTCTAAAAAAAACGAAATCAGAGATCAACTTTGCGGTAAAAACAGCTGAGGCAATCCATGTATTTACAAAAAACATTGGTATCAGACCTATATTTGTAATAAATGTTCCAAGCAGATAAACAAAGAATTCAGGATTAAGGATAATCTGCCAGGATGTATTTGATGCCCATCTGGCTCGTTGATTGAGAAATGCTCCGAGGCTGTCAATAGGTCTGGTCTTCACAAAACTGTGATAATTCATACAAAATCTTATTTTCTTACCGGTTCGGCGAATAAGCTGCATAAGATTAATGTCATCTCCAGATAAAATATGTTTAATGGATTCGAAACCACCAACTGCCTCAAAAGCACTTTTTCGATATGATATGTTCTGACCGGAACAGGAAAAATATTTGGCATTATTCAAAGCTCCGGCAGCAGCAGCAAAAATTATATGTGAATCAACATGTTCAAATTTCCTGATAAAGGAAATTTTCTTCCATTTTCCGGGATCTGTGGAAGAATATCCGGCAACCATTGCGGTATCATCATCATAAGAAGCAACCATGGAAGATATCCAGTGAATACCTGTGATACAGTCAGCATCAGTAGAAAGTATTATCTCGCCTTTTGCTGCAGCAATAGCCTGACCCAGCGCATTTTTTTTGGGAGACCTGACATTCTCTCTTCCTGTTACATTCACTAATTTTATATTATTCCATTTTTCAGCAAATTTCCTGACAACCCCGGCAGTATCATCATCTGAGGAATCATTAGCAACAATAACTTCAAACATGGCAGCAGGATATGATTGATTTATCAGACTTGTGAGCAGATAAGGTAGTCGCTTTTCTTCATTTCTCGCAGCAACCACTACTGACACGAAAGGTTTTGATGTCAGACTTATGTCCTGTTCTTTATCAAGCCCTTTCAGAAAAATGAAATTATAGTACAGATATAGAAGTGCTGAAACAGCGTAGATTATAATCAGTATTGTCATCTTACAATTCTATAATCTTAACGTTTAAGCTATCATATTTAAAGAGTAAAGAATCAAGTCTGAGAGTATCTGCCAGAATGGAATCCGGCAAAACACCACCAAGATCAAAGATCAGAGTATCTTTATCATTCTCTCTGTACATTGTCGGATAGAAGTTATATGCCAGACTGTCGGAAAGTGGATTTGGTTCCGTTCCGGCAATGAAATATTCCATAATTGTGTCGTCATGCTCACTCTGAGGAAGAAATCCGGTTTTCTTAGATATTTCCACTTGAATAATCCCATTGGGCTTTTGAAATTCCAGCTCGGAACTATCTATTATAGGTTTTCCTCTACTGTTCAAAGGAGCATCCATCTCAAGTTTCTTTCTCATTATATATGGCCATGGAGGAAGAGCTGCAGTTGCTCCTGAGTTCTTCTTTCCAAGAGGTGTATTATCATCAAATCCAACCCAGATTCCACAGATATATCTTTTATTATAACCAATAAACCAGGCATCACGAAAATCATCCGTTGTACCGGTTTTACCTGCCGCCGGCCACCTGTATCCGCGCCATCTTATTCCCTGTGCCGTACCTTCTTCAACCACTGATTTCATCTGAGTCAGCATCAGATAAGCAACCTTCTCATCGATTACTCTGATTCTCTCAGGTGCTGCCTGCTCAAGAATTTTACCGTCCATATCCTCTATTCTTCGAATAAAGACAGGATTTACCCTTTCCCCACCGTTCGGGAATGTGGAATATCCACTGATCAGTTCTATTGGGCGAACTACTTCGGTACCTATTGCAAGAGAATAGATCGGAGCAATTCTGGTTGTTAAGCCAAAACGTTTTGCCAGACGTGAAACTTTCCTCGGTCCTAAATCTGTTATCATCTTAATAGCATAAATATTTCTGGAGTTCTTAAGAGCATCTCTCATTCTGGTATACCCGTAGAAAGCTCTGGAATAGTTGTTTGGTTTGTAAAATAATGTATCAGCTTCCAGAAAAACTATAGGCTCATCCTTAATCACTGTAGCCAGAGTATAACCATTCTCCAATGCTGAAGAATATAATATAGGCTTAAATGCTGAGCCCGGCTGTCTCTTAGCCTGAGTCATTCGATTATATTTACTGTGATTGAAGGAACGTCCACCAATCATAGTATAAATATAACCTGTTTCAGCATCCATTACCAGCACAGCTCCCTGTACATATGGAGTAACAATGTCAAGTGTGTCTGCAGGAAAATCAGAATATTTAAACTCAAAGTCATTCTTTTCTTCGAATGCTGTTAAATGCTCATTCAATACAGAATCCGAGTATTGCTGAAGATCAATATCCAATGTTGTATAGATCTTTAATCCTCCGGTAAACAATCTTGTTGTACCGTATTTTTTTTCCAAAGGTCTTCTGATGTGCTCTACGAAATAGTCGTCAGCAGCTCTTTTCTCTCTGTGTTCATACAATACAAGCTCTTCATTTTTAGCTTTTTCGTATTGTTCTTTAGTTATCTTATTTTCCAGAAACATCCTTCTTAATACAATATTTCTTCTTCTAATAGCATTTTCAGGATACCTTTTAGGGTAATGTCCTGAGGGATACTGTGTAATTCCAACTATTAAAGCTGCCTCGGCAATTGTAAGTTCCATAGGAGTTTTGTTAAAGTAAATCCTGCTTGCTGTAGCAATACCGTATATACCCGGACCGAAAGGAACCTTATTGAAGTACATCTCCAGAATTTCATCCTTTGAGTACATTCTTTCTATTTGTACCGAAAGTATTATTTCTTTTATTTTCCTTGAAATTTGCTTTTCATACCCTAGAAACATATTTCTTGATAGTTGCTGAGTAATTGTACTAGCTCCCTGATCCAGAGATCCTCTTAAAATATCAACCAGAACTGCTCTGAGATTAGCTCTAAGATCAACACCCCAGTGTTTACGAAAGTCTTTATCTTCAGTTGCCATAAGAGCATCAATTGCATATTGGGGAATCTCACTGAGTTTAACAAGCTGTCTTTTCTCTACAGCAAAAGTGTGAATGAGATTATTGTTTATATCATAGACTTCCGAGCCTGTCTTCATATCATAATTTTTCAGTTCACTCAATGGAGGAAGCTCATCCTTAAATGAGTAAAAAATTCCCGCAACAGCTGATGCTCCGAAAAGACATATCAGAAAAAAAGCAGCTAACAATCTATAAACATATTTCTTATATACTACAACTTTCATATTATACCTTTTACTCTTCAACTTTTTTAAGTTGAATTCTTTTCTCTATTTCAATCAGAAAAACATGGGCAATATAACCGATTACTGCCCCACTGACAATTCCTATAACAATAAGCAATGGAGTCAAATAAATTATACCTGATTCCTGCATTATAAACATTAATACAAGAATTTGCCCGAAATTATGAGCTACTGCACCGCTTATACTCAATCCAATTATACTGAATGGAACTTTGAAATATATCAATGAAGACATGACAGATATCGAAAGCGCTGATCCACTCAATCCTATGAGAGTTCCCGGTGTAAGTAGCATACCTGTGAACAAACCGCCGGTTATTGTTTTCAGGACAGCAACAGCAACAGCTTCTTTAAAATAACGACAAACAACAAGCATTAGAACAATAATATTTGCAAGTCCAAATCTCAAAAAGGGTACAGGTTTGGGAATAAATGTTTCAAGTATATGCAGAATGACTGTAAAAGCTGTAAGGAAAGCCAGATACTTCAGTCTGTCAGGAGAGTCAAGAAAGCGGAGAGAGTTTTTATTGTATTGCATGTGGACACCATTAATTGGTGCTGAAGGGGGGACTCGAACCCCCACGAGCGTATTGCTCACTAGACCCTGAACCTAGCGTGTCTACCAATTCCACCACTTCAGCGTTGAAGCAAAAAATATACTGTTCAATAATGAGTCAAGAAAAATTATTGCAAATATCAGTGATATACTATCCTATTCATTGCTGTATCAAATCTACAAACAATAAAGAGAGTACCAATAACTTAAAGCTGTCAATCAAACACTTTTTATGGATACAAACAATCTACTATTAGTTAACATAAACAACTACAAACCTGTGAATTTACATCTGTTAAATGAGTCTCTGCACAGAAAATGAATTCATAATCATTAAAAAATTTTGACGTTGTCTTTAATTTACGGTATAAAATATATAAAAATATGTTGACTAATATTATTTTATCGATATTAAATTGTCAAAATTACAACTAGTAAGTATAGAAGCGAAAAAGGAGAAATTATGTTTAAAAAGCAAGTATTATTAGTTTTATTTGTTTTTTCCTTTCTATTCATGTATGCGCAAACTTCCGGGGGACCCGATGCATACGGATATTCATGGAAAAACAGTAATGATGCGACTGGTCCAACCTACAGTTGGATTCAACCGGATACAGTTAATGCTACACTTATTGGAGGGCAAGTAGACGATAATATTGTTGGACCTTATCCAATAGGTTTCAATTTTAATTTCTACGGACAAACCAAAACTGATTTCTATATCAGTTCAAACGGCTTTCTGTCTTTCTCAGGAGACACAAGCAATCTTACCAACGTAGCAATCCCGGATGTTAATCAGCCAAACGATATGATTGCATGGTACTGGAGAGATATGGATCCTGTCAGTACGCAGACCCCTGCCAACAATGCAATAGTGTATTATGAAAATATCACATATGATGGAGCAAATGCTCTTCTGGTGACCTTTTTAAACTATCACGAGTATCCAGGCGAAGATCCGGGATATCTTGATGCACAAATAATTTTAAAAGCTAATGGTGATATTGTTATTCAATACGAAACAGTTGATCCTTCACTTGAAACTAATGATGGAACAATTGGTATTGAAAACTCAGATGGTTCAATTGGACTTCAGTACTGTTTTGATGATCTTACAAACCTTTCTCAGCAAATGGCAATCAGCTTCTATACTGTAGAAGCAGGTTATCCTGAGTTTGCACAGAATCCTGTGCCTGTAAACGGAGCTGTTAATGTCCCTGTTAATGGAACTCTTACCTGGGAATTCGGAGCTGACACTGAAACATACGACCTCTGGTTTGGACCTGCAGGAAACATGACTGAAGTTGTTACCGGAGCAGCAGCTGGTGCTACAGGAACAACAGGCTCATATACATATTCAGGGCTTAATCTTTCCACAAACTACGAATGGAAACTTGTCCTTCATAACTCAACTACAAGATTGACCACGGATGGTGGTACATGGTCGTTCAGAACTTCAGTTGGAGCTGTTACCACATTTCCATGGACTGAAAACTTTGATGTATGGCCTCCTGTTGACTGGATTCACGCAGGAACACAAAATTGGGCACAACATACAGAAACAAGTTCAGCATTTTGTAATTTCTGGGGTTGGCCAGTTCCAAATTATGCAGAAATGACAACACCTCCGCTTGCCATACCAGCAGGATCAGATTACTCACTCGGATTCATGTGGTCACATCTTTATAACTCAGCTTATCCTGAAGACTCACTTGTAATTGAAGTCTCAGCTGATAACGGTCCATGGCAGTCAATATGGGCTGAGGGTGGTGACCAACTCGATTCTCAGGATGGAGCTCAGAGTATGGCACCAGGATCCTTTGTAACAGAAACAGTTTCACTGCAATCTTATGCAGGACAAAATATTGTTATTCGTTTCAGAGGTAATTCAGGTTATGGTCCAAACTTATATGTTGATGCTGTAACAGTTTTCGACGGACAGAATCCTCCCGGATGTACAACTTACCTTAATCCTGCTGACATGAGCATTGACCAGTGGGATACAGGAATGTTAGTATTTAATCAAGTACTTGGAGCAGACAGCTACAATATATACATGGGCACAGCTGATGGGACATGGGATGTGTTTGACGGAGTTAATACAACTGAAAGCAGATTCGAATACTATGGTCTCCAATACTCAACAACATATTACTGGAAAGTTGTTCCTGTAAATCAATACGGATCAGCTTCAAACTGTCCGGTTTACTCATTTACAACTATAATAGATCCATCTCAGCCACTTGATTATACACAGGACTGGGAAACAGCTATGATACCTGCCCACTGGCAAATTTCGACTACTGATCTCTCTACAGTTGACGTTAGTATGGATAACTTCCACGGAGGATCATATGCACTTCATTCTACAGGTATGAACTGGCAGAATGTTACAGTTGATCAGGCAACTTTATCTCTTGCTCCGTACACAGGAACAACTGATGTTGTATTAGATTTCTGGTATGCATTTACCGGTGGAAATGTCCAAAATACGGCATACCCTATGGAAATGTCAGTAGACATATACGCAGGAGGACAATGGAACTATGATGTCTGGAACGATCAATCTTCTGATGAAATGTGGTATCTGTGTTCTATTAACTTATCCTCATACGACTTGACAAATGGATATAAAGTAAGATTGAACATGACAAATACAGGATCCACATGGGACAGTAATGTCTGGATTGATGATCTTACTGTATACGAGAGCTCAGCAGCCCCTGCATGTGCAGCTCTTGTTCAGCCGTTGGATATGAGTACAACCGAATGGGATTATGGTACATTGGAGTGGACTCTTACACAAGCTGCAAGTTCTTATCTGCTTTATCTTGGTACTGCTCAGGACACTTATGATGTTATAAATGGAATGGTACTTACAGATACACATTATGATTACTCAGGACTTCAATATTCAACGTCATATTATTGGAAAATTGTCCCTCAAAATAACAATGGACAGGCAACTTTGTGTGCAGAGTGGACTTTCACTACAGTTGCAGATCCTGCACAGACAATCAGTTTTAATGAAGACTGGGAATCCGGAGCAATTCAATCTTTCTGGAGAACAACTTCAGATCCACAATCTGTGATAGAAGCAAGTATGGAAAACTTCCATGGTGGATCATACTCTTTACATACAACAGGTGTAAACTGGGGTATTCCTGTAGAAAACTCAGCAATTCTTACTATTGCACCGTATACAGGTACTTCAGAAGTACTGCTTGATTTCTGGTATGCTTTCTCAGGTGGAAATGTTAATGATAACGCAATGCGCATGACAATTGCAGTTGATATTTTTGCAGATGGTGCATGGAACAATGATGTCTGGACTATTCAGTCCCAGAATGAAAACTGGTATAATCAAAGCATCAGTTTAAATCCTTATAATACTTCAAATTTGACTAAAATAAGATTCAGAACTATCAATACTGCCGATTCATGGAGCAGTAATGTCTGGATTGATGATATTAACGTATACGAAAACAGCGCTATTCCACCATGTACAACACCTGTTGAACCATTGGATACTGCTCAGGCTGTATATGACTATGGTGTGTTAGAATGGATGCCTGCGCTTGGAGCTGAATACTATAATTTATATCTCGGCACAGCAACAGGTAATTATAACATTATCAATGGAATGCAGTTAACCGAAACTTCTTATGAATATACAGGATTATCCTTTGACCAACAATATTTCTGGAAAGTAGTTCCGGAGAATGTAAATGGTCAAGCTACCACCTGTCCAGAATGGACATTCGATACAGCTATAGATCCTACTCAGAATCTTAACTTCTTCGAAGGATGGGAGTCGGTAATGATCGGTGATGCCTGGTATCCTGAGTTATCTGAAACAGGTATTTGTGAAGTCACATCTGAACAATTCCACGGTGGAATGTACAGTGCAAGACTTGGACACAACACCTGGGGTTCTACATCTGAAAACTCAGCAGTTGTCACAATGGCTCCATATTCAGCAGGAAATCAAGTTTACTTTGATGGTTGGTTTGGATTCTTTGGTTGGAGTGTTACTGATCAGACTATTGCAAAGGAAATCCATATAGATATTATGGAAAATAATGTCTGGAATAACGATATATTTGTAGATAGTACAGATACCGAAGGTTGGTTCAATGTAAATATTGATCTCTCAGGATACAATATAGCATCTGCTTACAAACTCAGAATCAGATCTCGCATTGGTACAAGCTGGGCTAATGCTGCTCTTTATATGGACGACTTGAATGTGTTTGAAGCCGGAGTGGCTCCATCATGTACAACTGTTCTCTCACCAACTTTCATGCAGACAAATGTCCTTGAATCAGGACAGCTTACATGGAACCCGGCAATGGGTGCAGATGACTATCTGCTTTATTTTGGTACAGCAACAGGAAACTATGATATAGAAGATGGACTTGTTGTAACAACAGAATCATACCAATTCTCAGCTCTAACATATAATGCTACTTACTACTGGAAAGTCGTGCCTAGAAACGCCATGGGAAGCACAACAGGATGTCCTGAATGGTCTTTCACTGTACGTTCCGATCCTACAGTTACAATGTTCCCATATACAGAAAACTTCGATATATGGCCGCCACAGAACTGGATTCTTACAGGGGGAACTCAAAGCTGGGCACAAGATACAGGATCTTCCAGTGCATTTTGTAATTACTGGGGCTGGCAAGAACCTAATGACGCTGTCATGATGTCTCCACCAATCGCTTTGACCGGTGATGCTGATCTGGTATTCAAGTGGTCTCACCTTTATAATGCTACATACCCAAATGATGCACTGACTGTTTTTGTTTCTACTGATGCAAACAACTGGACAAACGTATGGACCAGAGCAGGTGATCAATTCGATTCACAGGATGGTGCTCAAAGTACAGCTCCGGGAACTTTTATACAGGAAACTGTTAATATCAATGCATTCAGCGGACAGACAATCTACTTGAAATTCCATGGTGTTTCAGGTTATGGACCTAACTGCTATGTTGATGATGTTGGAATTAATATTACTACACCACCGAATGATGATCTTATGGCTATTTCTGTTATCGGATCAACAACACCTATGGTTGGTTCTCCATCAGATTACACTATCTCAGTTAGAAACAATGGACTCAATACACAGAATACATTCGATGTAAAACTCATGCTTGCACCTGATACAGAATTAGGAACTGTTGCAGGAACTACAATTGCAAACGATCAGATTAATGATTATGTAATTACCTGGATTCCACAGGATGGAATGGAAGGAAATCAGAATATCTTCGGTAAAGTTGTAATGGCAGGTGATGAGAGTGCAGGAAACGATAATTCAGCTCCACTTCCTGTTGATGTTCAGCCATCACAAACTGGTATTCAAGGTTATGTACGTGATATCAATGGAAACCCACTGTTTAACGCTCAAGTACTGATTGAAGAACTTCAGACTGTACAATATACAGGTAATAATGGGTTCTATCAATTCCTCAATGTTCCTGCTGATACATACACGGTTACAGCAACTCTTACAAACTACGATAATAATACACAAACTAATGTCGTAGTAACTCAGGACAACCTCACAAACGTTGACTTCACTATGACCCAGGGAGCAATCCTTATGGGTACCGTATACGATCATGCTAATGTTGAAGTTGCAGGAGCTCTTGTTGAAATCGAACAACTTGCTATTACAACAACAACAGATGCTCAGGGTAACTACACATTTGTACAGGTTACTCCGGGAACATATACTGTTAATGCAACTAAAGACGGATATATTGATCAAACTGAATCTAACGTAGTTATAGCTGCGGATGCAACAGTTGATCTTGATATTATTCTTATCGAATACGGTCACTTTACTGTTAACATCACAACAAATCTTAATTCACCAACCGGTGCAGTTGTTGAACTTACTGATGGAACAAACACATATACTGAAACATCAGATGATACCGGTGTTGTTCTTCTCAACGAAGTCCTTCCGGGAACATACAATCTTACAGCTTCACTTCCGGACTGTAACATTCACGAACAACAGAATATTGTTATTGTAAATGGTGACAATACTCCTGTTGATGTTACTCTTGATGAAATCCTTATTGCTCCTACAAACATTCAATGGCTTAACAATGATCGTATCCTTGTATGGCAGCATGGAGACAGATTGTACGGAACAAGAACAGATGGAGAATCAGCACTCGCAGAAGGCGTTTCATACGTTGAAAGAGAAGCTGAGAATGAAGAAGACGAACGTCAATTCATGTACTTCAGAGTTGAAATTGATATTATCAATCAAACAACATCAGATACATTCTTCACTGTTAATGGCTTCGCAATAGGTGAACAACTTACAGCTAGAGTAACTGCCATTTACGAAACAGGTACAGCAGCAGCTCCAGATTACGATTTCACATTTGAAGAAGTTGCAAATGATCCTGATGATGTAAATCTTGTAACAGAACTCAAAGGTAACTATCCTAACCCATTCAATCCTACTACACACATTGAATTCTCACTTAAGAAAGCCGGAAACGTAGAACTTGCTATCTACAATATCAACGGACAGAAAGTAAGAACGCTTGTAAGTGAAGAAATGGAAGCAGATAACCACAAGGTTACCTGGAATGGTAAAGATGACAGAGGAAACTCAGTATCAAGTGGAGTATACTTCTACAGACTGCAAACCTCTGAAGTATCACAAACTAAGAAAATGCTGATGCTTAAATAAGTATTAGCTGATTTTATACACCTTCCAAATGGTCTCAGAACCTTTGGAATGATGTGTAAATTAAACTTCTATAACAGCCTCTCATTCGGGAGGCTGTTTTTTTATTTTTTGGGGAATTGAGTTATTTTGAGAAACCGTAGAAACGTAACCTGGCATCGTTCAGAATCATGTAATCCTTAAATCCTGCAAATCACGGTTCACACATTTATTGAGACAACCGGACGGTTGACTCAAGTGGAACACATTTGGAATAGTTAAAACCCCATAGATGTTTCTGAAAGAATACAAATAGAGAAGTGCAAATTGTGTTACAACCTACAGTTTTCTTGTGATCTTATTCTTCGCATTTATAACACAGTCAATGCACTACAAATAGCTTATACATAGGGACTGTCCAAAGAAAAAAGCCCCGGATTTCTCCGAGGCTGTATATTTCAATTAATCAATTGAGTTTTGTTATTTGTCCACGACTTTAGTGTAGAATTCTTTACCTGTTGCTGAACCAAAATATCCGTATGCCCCACCGTTAATTCCACCGAATTTATAACCATCAGGCTTATAAAGATATTTGTAGTAGTTTTCATCAATACTGTGAACACGAATATAATATCTTCCAGTGAAGACGAAACTATCTTTAAAGAAATCAAACTTGATATTGTAATAGTTATCATCAAGTAACTCCGGTTTCATTGTATACAGGTTTTGAGTTTTTCGAGGATATCCGGTTAACTCGTCTTCAAAGTCTTCTTCGCTTTCCAGTGAATCAGAATCAACAAAGTCATTCTCTATATACATTACTTCATCCCATTCATCAAGACAATAGAAATATGAATGCAGTTCTATGCTTTCATTATTCTGAGTAATTATATTAAATGGATAATCTGTTGCAATCTTACTGAATTCCATTTCAACACCATCCAGTTCATCCTGAGAATCTTTATATACAGATGTATCAAGTTCCAGAAAGATTGAGTCAGGTACTGTCGTAACAGCCCAGAGTGAATCTGTTCCGGTAACTACTGATAACTCATAGGTATTACCGGCTTGCGGAATTAATGATTCGGTTGGATCAATGTATCCACCATACTCAATGGCAAACATCAAGTCGACAGCATTTCCGGTTTCAATTTCTTTAACTTGAACTGTTGCAAGTGAGTCAAACAAATCAAAAATATGAATTGTACTTGGAAGTTTGATTGAATTTGAAACTTTAATATTATTCATTCCGTTAATTGGTTCTCCATGAATTAATTTTCCATAAATGAACTTATATGTATCTTTTTTATGTCTTGATCCACTTGTGTAATCTTCACAGCCCATGAGTGTGAGACAGAGCATAGTGACTAGTATAATTATTAATATTGAATTTCTCATTTTAACTCCTTACCACTCAATGTTTACGCCAATAAACGGGATTCTCGGAAACATCATTGCATCTTCTTCTTTTACTGAGAAGGTTACTTCTCCTTCATTTTCTCCGAGTTTTGCATCCGGGAGATATCTTCTGAACCATACATTATGATGGTTGAACATATTAACAACTTCAAAGTAAGGTTCTATGTTTCCCCATGATTTCTTCCACTTAAATTTCAGGCTGAAATCAAATCTTGAATAAGCAGGAAGTCTTTCTGCATCCTTGTAACTGTAAAGGAATTTAGGGTTTGCAGGATATTCATCACTGAGAATAATATGCTCCGGCTTCTGTGTTGGTTGACCAGTCATGTAAGAGTAGCTTACACCGGCAATAAATTCAGCTCCCAGGTAATATCTTCCGCGTAATTCACTTACGTTAAGATTCTGAACAACATTAATCTGATTTGTTCTGTCATACTTAGGATAGTAATACTTTTCTTCACTGGTTTCAGGATCAATGTTAGTATAATTTATTTTTCTTTTGGTTTTACTGAATGTGTATCCAATAAACCCTTTGAGTGAATTATAGTCTGTTCTCAAAAGTACATCAGCACCCCATGAATATCCTTTACCAAGATTCAGTGCGTCTGAAAGTGTACCGGTATCGTTATTCCATTCGAAGTCTACTTCAGGTCTGAATTCAACCAGATTATCGTAAGTCTTGTAGAATACTTCAAAGTCGAATCCAAGTTTTTCCCAGAATTCAGCTTTATAACCTGCAATATAATGGTCTGATTCTCCCGGTGGAACAGTGTTATCTATAGGAAACCATAAATCCAGAGGACTGGCTTCATCACCACTTATAAGACTGAGATACTGATAATATTTACCATAAGAGGCAAACACATTACTGTTTTCGGTTAACTTGTATCGCAAAGCTGCTCTTGGGGATACCTTGAAGTAGCTTGTTTCAGTATCGTCTTTTTTATAATTTGTTTTACCTGTAATATATGTAAATCTAATTCCCGGCTGGAATGTCCAGAGGGGAGTGAAATCCCAACTATCTTGAATGTAGGCTGCACTTGTAATTGAATTAATATCAATTTTTGGGAAAGTCAGGGAGTCAAGTTGTGCATTTGATTCTGTTTTAAATATAATCTTGTTATACTTTGTCTCCGCACCAAAATCTATTACATGCTCAGCAACAGGAGTCCAGGTAAAGATTGCTTTTGTTGTAAAATCTTTTATGTCATTTATTCTGTCAAAGCTGGATTCTTCATTGTAATATTTCAGAGAAGACTTGAAGTGAGATCCTGCCAGAATGAACTGAGAAAAAAGACGTGAACCGAATATATGTGTCCACTGCATTGTTCCTGTTTCGTTTCCCCAGCTTATATCCAGATTACTTCCTGTATCCATTTCAAGAACATCTTTACCAAAATAAGCACTTGTACTGAGTCTGTCCTTTTGTGAAACATCATAGTTTACCTTGAAATGACCATCATAAAAATAGAAATCCGGTAAACCCAGATCCAGCATTTTATCAGCAAGATCAAGATATGTCCTTCTGAAAGATCCCATGACTGAACCTTTTTCATTATTAATCTTCCATGGACTTTCAATTGTAGCACTTGCACTGAGAATACTTACTCTCGCTATAGTTTTCATTTTCTTTCTGTTGCCTTCTCTATTCGTAATATCAAGAACAGAAGAAAGTCTTCCACCATATTTTGCCGGGAATCCACCTTTCATAAGCTCGACATTCTTAACAGCATCTGTATTGAAAGTACTGAATAGACCACCAAAGTGGGAAGGGTTGTATACATCAATATTGTCCAGAAGAATAAGATTCTGATCCGGGCTTCCGCCACGAACATATAATCCACTTGAAAAATCCGATACAGGGGTTACACCAGGTAATGACTGTAGAGATCTGAATACATCTGCTTCAGCTACTCCCACAACTTCTTTCAGCATTTCAGTATCTTGGGTAACTGTTCCTACTTTTACGATTCTGGAGTTAATCTTTCTTTTAACTGCTTTATCAACTACTTTTATTTCCTGCCCTTTTATAACAGCTTTTTCGATTTCAGCAGATAAAAATTCCTCAGAATCTTCATTCATTGTATAAGGGAAAGTTTTGGGCTTGAAACCGTATTTCTGGATTACTATTTTTACATCACCTTCCGGTACATTATTAAGGACAAAATAACCTTTTTTGTTTGTAAACTGTCCAAGATTTGTTCCCATAACAAATACCGCAGCACCGATAACTGGCTCACCGGTTTCTTTTTCAACAACATATCCACTAACTGACGCTGCATAGACATATATTGAAAAAAACATAATTAGAACAAGTAAGACTGCTCTTTTTTTCATAACACCACCTGAAATTTTTATTACTTAGTTCAGGATGCAATTAGTATGCCAAAATCATTTTCTGTTATTTTGCAATTACTTACATGTTCTCACATAATAATAATCTGGATAATACTATCAAATTGATACTATAAGAATATAAATTCTATATAATTTCCAAGTTTATCCAGATTTAGTTGCAAAAACTTTTCTCTATAATCATTTATTATGCTATTAAACAATTATAAAGTAACAGCATACTAAATCCTGAGACGTACTCAAAAATCTTGTATATGAATCGTGTCAATAATTTTTTTATTTTAATATATTTGTTTAAGTAAAATAAATATTTAACTTAGTAAACAACAAAATAATGTTAATTATGTTTAGACATTGCATTGAATAGTGATTCAATGTTTGCAGGGTCCAGTTTATTTTCCCAGTAATGGTTCTCTTTAAAAAAAGAGCCTACAATAAAACCATCTGCAAAAGAAAGATATTCTGCAATATTTGAGGATGTTATGCCTGAACCTATCAATACAGGCAGATCCGTTGAATGATATAGTTGTGACGCTTCATTAACATCTGCCGGCAGTCCTGTTGAAGAGCCTGTAACAATAAGTCCGTCACTCAGGAAGAATTCCGCTGCTTTTGCAGTCTCAACAAGGCTTACATCATCGGTTATGGAATGAGAAGAGTGTTTCTTTTTAATATCCGTAAATACCTGTATATGGTCAGCACCGATCTGCTTTCTATATCTCAGCAGTTCTCCTGCACAGGCATTCATTAAACCTTCATCTGCAACATGAGAGTAAACAAAACCTTCAGCTCGTATAAACTGGAGATTGGCTGCAAGGGCTACAGCAAGTGCTGCTTCATTTGCTCCTGCCAGAATCTGAATGCCAATATTTCCAGAGAACATTTTTTTCACATTCAAGGCAACAGTAGTCATGGCAGCTGTAATCTCAGGTCCGACTTTTCTGTTCATGTAAGGTACATCATGCATGTTTTCCAGAATTATAGTGTTTACTCCGTATTCAGAATAAGTTTCGGTTTCTTTACAGGCTTTATCCACAATCTCATCAACTGATCCTCTATATTTGGGAGTTCCCGGTAAAGCAAGAGTATGGATCATACCAATAACGGTTTTCTTACCTTTTTCAATTATAGCCATTACTTCTCCTGTTTAACGAGATTCGGTGGAGTTTTTCCATCTCTTATAGCTATTGCATTTTCACACATCATTAATCCCATTTTAGTTCTTGTTTCCACACTTCCACTCCCTATATGCGGTGTAAGGACAGTGTTATTCAGCTTTTTCAGTTTCTGCGTGACATCCGGTTCGAACTCATAAACGTCCAGACCAGCCCCACCTATAATCCCATTCTCCAGAGCATGGCACAAATCGTCTTCTTTAATAACTGAACCTCGTGAAGTATTTATAATAATAGTTGTTTTTTTCATCTGTTTGAGTTCTTTAAGAGTAATAAGGTGATGAGTCTCATCTGTAAGCGGTACATTAAGGCTGAGAAAATCCGATTCAGCCAGAATCTTTTCCAGAGAAACCTTTTCAGCGGAACATCTCTTTTCAAAATCCGGTTTTGCTGATCTGTTATTATACAAGATCCTCATGTTAAATGCTTTTGCTTTTTCTGCAAATGCTTGACCAATTCGTCCTGCACCGATTACTCCCAGTGTTTTACCATACAAATCTGTACCAAGCAGCATAGTTGGAGCCCAGCAGTGAAATTTTCCTGCTCTTACGAATTTGTCGGACTCTGCAATTCTTCTTGAACAGGCGAACATTAATGCCCATGCAAGCTCAGCAGTTGTTTCTGTAAGTACTCCCGGAGTATTTGTAACAGGTATGTTTTTTTCTGCAGCTGCCTGAATATCAATATTATTGAATCCAACAGCATAATTACATATTGCTTTCAAACTTTTGTTTGCTTCAATTATATCTCGATCAATCCTATCATTAAGCATACAGCATAATATATCACATTTTTTTACACCTTCTACAATTTCAGATTTTTTCAGGACTCTATCATCTTTATTAAAACTTAATTCAAAATTATCTTTAAAAGCTTCTATAGCTTTCTGCGGTATCATTCTTGTAAGAAAAACTTTCATAATATCTCCTTGAGAACTAATTATCTGAAAAAAGTATTCATATGCAAGAAAAAAACTTGCATTATTGGGTTTTCAGTTTTATACTTTAACTTAGTTAACATTATGAAATTTTAAAAAGAGGAAAGAAATAATCCATGAGAAAATTAAAGCATTTCATTGTTTCTACTCTGTTTCTGTTTATTGTCTGGATTGCACTTACCGGTGTGAAAGATAATCAGGAACTGATAATGGGGGCAATAGTAAGTATTCTTGTATCTATTTTCCTTTTAAGGTGTGACAGTATTTTTGCAGAAATCAGATTAAATCCCAAATCATTACTTTATTTGATAATTTATATCTTTGTATTCATTGTAGAGCTTATCAAATCAAACATTGATGTTGCTTTCAGGGTGCTTCATCCCAAAATTCCGATTAATCCCGGAATTGTAAAAGTTCGTACAAAACTTAAATCAAGAATTGGAAGATTATTTCTTGCTAATTCTATAACTCTTACTCCCGGCACACTTACCGTTGAAACAGATGAGGATTTTTTCTATATACACTGGATTGATGTAGGAACTAAAGATATTGAAAGTACAACCAGAGCTATTGTCGGTAGTTTCGAAAAGTATCTGGAGGTGATTTTTGGCTGAACTAATATACAATATCAGTGCAATAATAGCACTTGTTGCATTTCTGCTTAGCTTTTTCAGATTCCTGAAAGGTCCATCGCCTGCTGATAGAATTGTAGCACTTGATGTAATGACAATAATAGGAATCGGATTGATTGTTTTTCTTGCAGCAACGTCAGGACGTAGAATGTACATTGATGTTGCACTGGTCTACGGTTTTATAAGTTTCCTTGGGGTTGTTGCTGTAGCAAGATACCTTGAAGGAGGTTTCTGATGGCTCAGATTATTGGGGCTTTATTTGCATTGGCAGGATCGATTTTCTTTCTGCTTGGGTCTCTTGGGCTAATAAGAATGCCTGATCTTTATAATAGAATGCAGGCAGGTACAAAAACCTCAACATTAGGGTCTATCCTTTTTCTCGCAGGTATAAGCATAGGTTTTTTTGAGACAGTTGGCTGTGGGAAAATTATACTTCTTATGGTCTTCATTCTTTTTACTAATCCGATTTCATCTCATGCATTGGCAAGGGCTGCACATTGTGTTAAAACTTTTATGTCAGAAAAAACAGTCAGGGATGATCTTCAGACTGATAAATCAGATTGTGAGGAGAGTAAATGACTACAATAATAATAGTTACTGCAGGATTCATTATGATAATATCAGCAATTTATGCTGTTTATTCAGGTCAGTTGATTTCTGCTATCATAGCTTCCGGAATTATAAGTCTAATTGCCAGTATTCTGTATCTTATTCTGGCATCTCCTGATGTGGCAATGACAGAGGCAGCAATCGGATCTGTACTGACTTCCATTGTTTTCCTGTTTGCTGTAAGAAGAATCAGAGATATTCTGGAAAAGGAAAATGCGGATGACTCTCATCTTTCAGAATCAAATGATATGCTGGACAGGGAGGAAATAAATGATTAACAGAGTTCTTACTATTCTGGCAATTTTCCTTGTAATTACTATTCTGGTGTATTTGACATTATTCATTGAACCACACGATGAGCTTGGGCTTGTATCTAAGGAATATGTGGAAGGAGCACCAAAAGATCTGAATTCTCCCAATGTAGTTACTGCTGTTGTTGTAACATACAGAGGACTGGATACACTTGGAGAGGTAACGGTTCTTTTTATTGCTACTGCTGCAGTCGGCTTTCTTCTTGGCAGAAGGAAAAAATTCAAGAGAAAACAATCTTCTGAAATACTGAAATCAGGTACATCCGTGCTGTTAGGAGCAATAGTTGTTCTTGGAATTTACGTCTTTTCTCATGGTCATCTTTCTCCCGGTGGAGGATTTCAGGGGGGAGTTATTATTGCTTCCGGTTTTGTTTTGATGATACTTTCTGATGTAGCATCAAATACTAATGAGTCTATTCTGCACTGGCTGGAATCGTCTTCAGGAGTAATATATATTCTTCTGGGTTTATCAGGTTTACTGTTAGTTTCAAACAAAGCTTTTATTATTGGAAATGGTTTTCTTGATCCGAGATTTATCGGTATAGGTGAATATCTCAAGTTATTCAGTGCAGGAGCAATTCCATTAATATATTCTGTAATCGGCATAAAAGTAGGTGCGGAAATAAGCGGAATCCTGAAGAATATGGAGAAGTAGTATGAAAATAACACTGTTTATAGGTATCGCTTTAATTATAATAGGTTTGTGGGCAATGCTGACACGAAAAAATATAATAAAAATTATTATTGGTTTTTCAATAATAGATACAGGAGTACACTTGATAATTGTGTCTCTTGGATATATGAAAAATGCTACAGCACCGATTTTTACAGATAAAATTACACCGGGCAGCGTGAATGTAGTAGATCCTGTTCCTTCGGCTCTTGTACTGACAGCAATTGTGATCGGGCTGGCTGTAACGGCAGTTATGCTGGCTTATGCAATAAATATGGTGAAATCCGGAAAATCATTGTCAGTTGATGATTATAAGGAGCTCAAATGGTAAACCCAATATATATCTTGATAGTTATGCTGGCAGGTGTATTCCTTATACCACTGTTTGATAAAGTTAGCAGAAAGTTCTCCGTGATTGTTTCCGGACTTATTATGACAGCAGCGGCAGTAATTCCGGGCATCTGGCTCTGGAATATGACTCAGTCCGGAACACAAATCAGTGTTTCAATGTTTACTGCAGGCTCAAAACCTCCTTTCTCAATAAGTCTTCACATGGGAATAATCGAATCAATTTTATTAACTCTCGTGAATTTTACAGGTATACTTACTATCATGTATAATTCTCAGAAAATGGTCAGGGGCAGCAAATACTTTATCATGCTCATAATTACACTGTTTATAGGAATAAACGGAATTATTCTGACCAGAGATATATTTAATCTGTTTGTATTCATTGAGATTATGTCTCTTTCATCAGCAGCAATTATATATTCAGGTCGAGACAAAAGATCGTATTCTGCGGGATTTCAGTATATGGTTGCATCGGGAATAACATCTATTGTATTACTCCTGGGAATAATCATGCTTTATTACTTAAGCGGTTCACTGCATCTGGATTTTCTTTCTGTATCCAGAGAATTTACATTGTTCAAGGCTGAAAAAGTACTTGCAGGAGCAATCGTTTTCATTCTGGGAGCACTATTTGTTGAACTGAAACCTTTTCCTGCCAATGGCTGGGGACTATCTGTTTACGAATCTGCGGACTCAGGTACAGGAGCGATGTTCTCGTCAGTAATTACAGCTGCAAGCGTTTATGCCTTTTATAAAGTTCTACCACTGACAGGTCTGTTGATATTTAAAACACTACATACAGCAAATCTGCTGTTTATTCTGTCCGTTGCATCTTTTGTATTTATGAATCTAATTGCTTTGAGACAGAAAGCTGCAAACAGACTGCTGGGCTATTCTTCAATTGCTCAGGTAAATCTTATTATTGCTGCAATTGTCTTCTTATTCAGCATAAATGTGGATAATCATATGATTTTGAAAATCGCAGGTGGTTTATTCATCAACCATTTCCTCGCAAAATCAGGTTTATTCTGGATAAGCGGTATTATAAAAGAAAAGCGAGTTAATGAATGGACGAATCTCAGGAAACACCCTGATCTTCTTATCTTTTTCGTAATCTTTATTCTGGCTTTAATCGGATTACCACCTTTCCCGGGATTCTGGAGTAAATGGCAACTGTTTAACATAATGATGAAGAACATGAATCCATTCTATAGTTTTGCTATTGGTCTGGGAGTCCTTCTGGAATCATATTACATGCTGAAGTGGATGGGAAAAGTTCTTGTAAGAAAAACAGATTCAGCTGAACCTGTAAACAGGAATACTGATCATGGATTTATGCAGGTTATTCCTGTTATAGCTGTTTTGTTCCTTCTATTCCTTGTCGGTGTTGTACTGAATCCTATAAAACAAATGAATTACATAACTTATGCACCTGTTTTTTTCCTGATGATTTTCTTTACTCTGGACTGGTTGACAGCAAAAGCTAAGTCAATAGTGCTTATTGCTTCCATTTCAGGATATTCCTGGATGTTGTATAGGCTTTATGGAAGTGATATCGGTAATCTGAGACTTATATTTGGAGGGATATTTCTGGCAGCATCTTTACTCTTTGTCTTTGCTTCAATGAACAGAAAAGGTAAAGAACAGGGTTTTTATCCATTCCTTGCAATGATGATATCCTCTTTAATTATTCTTATCGTTGCTCAGAGAACATTGCAGTTTTTCGTTCAATGGGAGTTTATTACAATATCCTCCTACTTCCTTGTTCTGTATAACAGAAAAACAGAAGCTGCCGGTCTCAAATATATTATGTTCTCCCTTGGATCTGCAGTGCTTTTATTACTGGGATTCAGTTATGCAGGGAAATACATCGACAATACATATATGATCAGCTTTGTAGGAATTCCTCAAGCAGGTATAATTGTTTACATCTTGCTATCAATGGCATTCCTTATTAAATCCGGTGCCTGTGGTGTTCATATCTGGCTTCCGGATGCTTATACACGATCAGATGATATTATATCCACATTTTTCTCATCTGTGCTCAGTAAGATAGGTATTTATGGTTTTTTCCTGTTCAGTATTCTTATGGCTCCTCTTTTGATGAGCAATGAACTGATTATGCAGATACTGAGTATTATCGGTATTTTGACTGCGTTTACAGGAACTTTTCTGGCAGTGTTCCAGGAAAACTATAAGAAATTGCTGGCATATTCAAGTATGGGACAGATTGGATACATTATCCTGTCAATATCCATGTTCAGCGATATTGGTTGGATTTCGGCACTCTATCTGACAGTCCTTCACCTTGTTTTTAAAGGTCTTGTATTCCTTGCAGTTTCAGGAGTACATCTCCGTACGGATACAATGTCAATGTACAAGACAGGTGGGCTGATCAAGAAAATGCCTCTGACATTCATCTCAGTATTGATTGGGATAATTGCAATATCCGGAGTACCACCACTTGCAGGTTTCGGCAGCAAATGGCTTCTTTACACCGGACTGCTTGAGAAAGGCTGGTATCTACAGGCTGGAGCTGCATTCTTCATAAGCACTATAGCGTTTCTTTATCTGTTCAGGCTCATTCATACGATATTCCTCGGACAGGCAAAAACAGAACATAAAGCAGTCAAGGAAGCTCCTGTATGGTATATCATTCCTCAGTTTATTCTGATAGGTGTTATCATGCTGTTCTCAATGTTCCCTTCTACTATCGTAAAACCTGTGCAGAGTGCAGTATCTGATATCTTCGGACACAGTCTTGTCTGGGATGGTAATTTATTGAAAAGCTCAATTACAAGCTGGAATGGAAGCCTTGTAATGAATGTTACAATGGGAGTATTTGGCTTTGCATTTCTTATTCTGCTGGCTGCAACGAGAAAAATTCAGAAAGTTGGTCAGTTCAATATTGTCTTTGCGGCAGAGCGGCCATATAAACCTGAAACTACACATTATGCCTATAATTTCTTCCCATTCTACAAAAAAGCTTTCTCACCTCTGCTTAACTCATCTGTGGAAAAATTCTGGGAGTTTATCTATGATCTTAATCATGCGATAGCATCGGGTCTGAAATACATTTTCTCCGGTAATGCTCAAGTCTATGCATTACAGGTTGTATTATACATCATAGCAATCTTTTTCTTATCAGGAGTAATAAATGTCTGATATACTGAAATCTGTGGGTAATGCTTTTATAAGCTTATTTGTTATAGTTAACTATGGACTGATTCTCAACGGGACAGTCAGAAAAATAGTCGCCAGAGTACACGGAAGATTTGGTCCTCCATTATGGCAGCCTTATATGGATATAATCAAAACCTATGGTAAAAGAACAATGATTACTCACGGAGTAATGTTCTATCTGGGACCGGTTTTCAGACTTGCCGGTGGGATTGGAACTCTTATGTTCATACCTATAATTCACAATTCAATCATGTTTGCAAACTTTCATTTTGCTGGAGATATCCTGCTTGTACTGTACTTTATGTTCTTTGGACAGCTTGGTATGGCACTTGGGGCAGGAGAGAGCGGACACCCTTACAGCGCTGTTGGTGTTGCCCGGGGGCTTTCTCAAATGACAGCCTTTGAACTACCGTTTACTCTTTCAATAATTTCGCTGATGATACAGTATAATACATTATCGATTGTGGACATTGTAGCAGCTCAGCAGGGAAGTATACTTAACTGGACACTTTTCACAAATCCTTTAGCTGTTATTACTGCAATGATCGCAATGCTGGGAATGAATATGCACTCTCCTTTTGATATTGTTCTTGCTCCTCAGGAAATAGCAATCGGACCTCCAACTGAGTTTCACAGTGGATTCTTAGGTGTGCTGCAAACAAACAGATCAGTTTTCAATGCAGCTAAGCTTGTACTGTTCATGAATTTATTCTTTGGAGGAACTGCTGTTGCTGCCGGAACTTTTGTTGAACATTTAGTTGCAATTGCAATAATGGTTATAAAAACATTCTTTATCTATATGTTCAGCGTTTTTATTGGAGTTGCTTTCCCTCGTTTCAGAACTGAGCAGTCTATACGTTTTTTCCTGAAGTACCCACTGATACTGGGAATAATCAGTATAATATTTGCTCTATACTTTAAATAACAAATAGAAAATTGTCAGGTGATATATGAATGATAATATGAACAACGAACTTTTCTGTCAGGAGAGACCGAAACCGGTTAAAGCATTGAACAAATATGTTGAGAACTTCCTGAACTGGGCGAGAGCTAATTCATTATGGATTCTTGGTTTTGGTACGGGGTGCGGTGCTGTGGAACTGCGACCATTGATGACAGCAAGATATGACATGTACAGATATGGTATTGCGGCAAGACCAACTCCAAGACAAGCTTCTGTCTTTATCATTGGAGGATATGCTTCTGTAAAAACCCTCAAAAGAATTATCCGTTCATACGAGCAGATGCAGAATCCAAAATTTGTAATAGGGCTGGGAAGCTGTACAATTAACGGCGGTATGTATTGGGATAGCTATAATACTATAAACAGGCTTGATCATTATATTCCAGTTGATGTCTACATCGCAGGCTGTATGCCCAGACCGGAATCAATTATTGCCGGATTTCAGAAGCTTAAACAACTGATTCGAGAAGGAAAGGCTGAAGGTGCAAACCATTATGCTGAAAACTTCGACTGGTATAAAGAGAATCAGAAGAAAATTATAAAACATTGGGACATGCCGGACTATAGCTGGTAGGATAGCAGGAGATTTAATGGACTTTTTAGATGGATTACTTAAAAAATATAGTGGCTCAGACAGAGTTGATAAAGAGTATGTAAGCTTTATTACAATAAAAGAAGAAAGCCTTCTGTCGCTGTTCTATGAACTGAAGTTTCAACTTGATTATACTCATCTTGTACTGATAACTGCAGTTGATCATCTGGAGCATGAGAAATTTCAACTCACATATATTGTTCATAACTACAAGACTGCCCATGATATTGCTATCAGAGTTTTTATTGATCGCAATAAACCTGAAATGGTGTCCATACATGAGTTATGGAAACAGGCAAAAACATATCAGCGCGAGTTGAAAGAGATGTTTGGTATTGAGTTTCCTGGCAGCCCTGGACTCGACGATCCCTTTATTCTTGAAGGATGGGACGGTATACCGCCATACAGAAGAGATTTTGATACAAAAAAATACTCTGAAGAGACTTATTTCCCAAGACCGGGAAGAACTACAAACGATCCGGCTGAATATATGAAAGATCAGTTATACAAAAACGATTTACTTAATGAGGATAAATAAATGAAGAAATTTTTTATTGGCTTTGCTGTTGGAATAATACTTACACTTGTAATTGTGCTTAAGTTCGGACCTCCTGCCATGATTAAGGTTGTGCCTTCGAAACTGTCATTCGATCAGACTGTTTCAAAAATCGAAAATTCGATTCTGGATCATGAATGGGAAATTCAGAGAATCTATGAGATTGATGAATGTATGAGGAATTTTGGTTACAATACTAACGTAAGAGTTGTAACATTTTCAATATGTAAACCGGATAACGTAAATGAAATTCTTTCTAAAGACAAAAATATGTTCATTACTGCAATAATGCCTTGCAGACTTGCCGTATTTCAAGACAGAGAAGGTAAAGTCAATATAGCTTCCATGAATATTAAGCTGATGGGACAATTATTTGGTGGAGATATCTCCAAAGTAACCAGAAAAGTTGCAGCAGATGAAAAATCAATTATTACAAAAGCTCTCATGGAGTAAAAATGTCTGAAAAAGAAAAATATACGGATTTAAGTTCTCATAAATATCTGAAAATATGGCAGGGACCTAACCATCCGGGTATAACCGGAAACATGTCTCTTGAACTCACTATTTGCGGTGATGAAGTTATCGAATGCAAAACACATGTTGGTTATCTGCACAGAGGTTTTGAAAAACTTATGGAAAGACGTAAGTTTATTCAGTGTTTTCCTCTGGTTTGCCGAATTGCTGTACCTGAACCAGATTTTAACGAATATTGCTTTGCAGCTGCCATAGAAGATCTGGCAGGAATAAAAGTACCGGAAAAGGCTTTATGGCTGAGAACACTGAATCTTGAAATGTCCCGTCTTACGAGTTTTCTTATGTGGATCGGAGGACAGGCTGGTGCATTCGGTCAGGGAACAGTAGGTCAGTGGGCGGTTGCTCACAGAGACTATATGCTGGATCTTTTTGAAGAATTGACAGGCGGTCGCGTTTATCATATGTATATGCTGCCGGGAGGTGTTCGAGGAGATATGCCGGAAGGTTTTGCTCAAAGAGTTCTTGATACAATGGATAAGATTGAAATATTGCTTGATGATATTCACAAGGTAATGTTCCAGAATGCAGTATTTAAAGATAGAGCAATTGATCTGGGGCTTATAACTCAGGATATGATAGATGAGTACGGAATTGTAGGACCTAATGCCAGAGCTGCCGGAATGCTGCGAGATGTCAGAAAAGATACTCCTTTTGTTATGTATAAAGAACTGAAATTTGATATTCAGACAGATAATAAATCTGATGCATTTAATAGAGCTTTACTCAGGTATAGAGAAATGCAGCAGTCTGTTTCATTGATCAGGCAGATACTTCGTCATATCCCTGAAAAAGGAGCTTTTCATACTGAACTGCCTAATGTTCTTCACTGGAAGATTCCGGCCGGAGAAACCTACGTAAAGGCAGAGTGTACAAGAGGTGAATACGGATTCTATGTTGTAACTGACGGATCTGAATATCCAAGAAGAGTAAATGTAAGAGGACCGAGTTATACTCATGCTGTATGTCTTATGGAGCATCTTGCAGAAGGTGTCAATATATCTGATATTGCGGGATTGATGACATCCCTGCATACGTACCCTCCGGAAATTGAACGGTAATGATTTAACTGAGATGGAGAAAAAATGAGCATAAAAGATGTTTTATCACCACTATATGTCTGGAAAAGAGCATTTTCCAAACCTTTTGTTATAAATAAACCTCTCGATGAACGCCCCGGAGCGGACAGATACAGGGGATTTCATATAAATGATATGGATAAATGCATTGGTTGCGGAACCTGTGAAGAAATCTGCCAGAATGCAGCAATTGATCTTGTGCCTGTAGAAGGTCAGGAAACTCAAAAAGGAGATAGTGGATTAAGACCTCGAATTGATTATGGAAGATGCTGCTGGTGTGCATTGTGTGTTGATATCTGCCCTACAGGCTCGCTTACGATGTCAAATGAGTATACCTGGGTTGATACGGATCCGGAAGTTTTTCGATTTATTCCCGGGGCAGAAGAAAAACCATGGGATAATTCTGAAAAGGGATACAAAAGAGCTGAACAGTATGAACTGCTTAATCTGAAACGTGAAGAAATGGAAATGCTTGATGCAGAGAACTCTGTTAAATCATTTATTGAAATGGTTAAAGGGTATTCACTGGAAAAGGCTGTCAGGGAGGCTGACAGATGTATTTCCTGCGGTATCTGTATTTCAACTTGTCCTGCTCACATGAGTATCCCGGATTATATCGAGTGTATAAGAGACGGAGACATTGAGAAAGGTCTGAAGATTCTTTATGAAACAAATCCGTTATCTGGTGCATGCGGTAGAATTTGTACTCATTTGTGTGAAGAAGTTTGTGCTTTGAACCATAGAGGTGATCCAATCTCAATCCGATGGTTGAAAAGATATATAATCGATCAGTTTTCTTCTGAGCAGATGAAAGAAGTGCTTAATCGGGAATTTCCTGAAAATGATAAGAAAATCGCCATAATCGGTGGTGGACCTGCCGGGTTAAGTGCGGCATTCTATTTGAGAGGTATGGGATACTCCGTGAAAATATTCGAACGTAACGATGGACTTGGTGGAGCTCTGAAATATGGAGTACCGGATTATAGACTTCCGCCTGAAGCATTAAAGAAAGATATAGATCACATATTGTCACTTGGAGTAGAAGTTGAATATAATACGAGAATAAGTAATTTTGAGGAGTTCAGTAAACTGGTATCAGGTTATGATGCTGTATTTATGGCCACCGGGCTTGATCAACCCTATGAACTGGAAATACCGGGTGAAGAAAATTCGAATGTGATAAACGGGTTGGAATTTCTTGATAAAACTAATAAAGGTATAACTGTGGAAATCGGAGATAATGTAGCTGTAATTGGTGGAGGTAACGTAGCCATGGATGCTGCCCGTGTTGCCAGACGCTATGGAGCTTCTGTCTCTGTATTATACAGAAGACGTATCGAAGACATGCCGGCAGATGAAGAGGAAATCCATGAAGCAAAAGCCGAAAAAGTCAGAATGGTTCCTCAGGCAATTCCACTGGAAATAAAGGAAAATACTGATGGATGTATTCTGATCTGGGGTGAAGCTGAAATGGTACAGAAAGAAGGTGGAAGAAGACCATCACCCGTGCTTATTGAAGGGAAAACTCATGAAGATAAATACACTACAGTAATTAAGGCAATCGGACAGTCTGCGGATCACTCATTTCTGTCAGAAGAACTGGCTGATAAAATTATTACAAGAAGAAATAAAGTAAGAACAAATGATATGATGCAGACCAATGATGAGATTGTTTTTGCCGGAGGTGATACTGTAAACAACACTGCTGACGCAATTTCTGCGATTGCCGACGGTCACAGAGCTGCACTGGGTATAGACAGATACTTGAAAAGGAGATAATTAGGAATAATAATTCGTAATTTAATATTTGCCTGAAACAAATATTCTTTATTTTTTGACATTGAAGAAATAAGTAATATTTTATAGTTATATAATTTAAATATTTCTATCTTGTGCGTAAAATGAATTTTGTCTTTGGAGGATAAAAATGAAGAAGTATCTGTTAATTGCAGTAATCATTTTGATGTATGCATTTCTTTCAGCTGTTGGAGATACAATAGCTGATCCAATTATAATTGATTTCCCTCATACTTATGTGTACAGTGATTCCGGTTCAAATGTTACATATAATAACGATTATGATGTTCCCGGGGCAGATGGTAAGGATTTAGTGTATTTTCTTTCGATCCCATACAATGTTAGTATAAATATCTCTACTGAAGGGTCGGACTATGACACTAAATTGGCAATCTATAATGCAAATATTGTACCTGCACCTAATAATCAGTTGTATTACAATGATGATTTCTATGGGCTTCAGGCAGCCTTCAGAAATCTGGCATTAAGTTCTGCTAATGATTATTATATTGTACTTGATGCAAGTGGACCGTCTGAGGGTAACTTTCATATACAGATTGATTATATGCCTTTGCAGGGAGAATCCTATGCAAATCCATATAATGTTATTTTTGATAATAATCATCAGTATTTTACTAATCAATCTATACAACAGTTTGTGGACGATTACAATTTTACCGGTACTGATGGTAAGGATGTAGTATATTCTTTTGATCTTACAGGTAACTATCTATTTTCTGCCGCAATAAATCAAGTTAGTTTTGATGTTGGCTATTATCTGTATGATGCTGCAGGTATGGATAATCCTGATTCTACAAACTTTTTGATAGAAGGAGATCAGGGTGTTGCAATACAGAATTATCCTTTAACAGAAGGTCGATACTATCTTGTTGTCGACAGTGGAGTAGATAATTCCGGTATATTCGAGCTACAGATGCAGTACGTGTCATATCAGGGTGATGAAGTTATGAATCCATTAAGTATTGCTTTCATTCAGGATTCGGTTTTTACAACTAATATAAGTATAGATAACTTCAACAATATTTACGATACTCCCGGATTAGACTCAAAAGATGTAGTATTCGTTATGAGCCCTACAGAACAGAGAAATTACAATATTATCGCAGCATCCGACAATTTTCATCCTCATATAACAATATATGATGATAATGTTACTCAATTTCAATCAGATAATTATTTGTATCATAATAATGATTTCAGTACAACTTCATCCGGCTTCAGAAATCTTGTTCTTGATCCCGGTACATACTATGTAGTTATTGATGGTGAGAACGCTAATGGTGATTTCTATCTTGGAATTGAGAAAACACATTTAGTAGGGGATTTTGCTTATAATCCAATTGTTGTAGACTTTACTCCGGGCACAGTCTGGGCAGACAGTGGATCGACTTCTTCTATGTCCAATAATTACGATTTACCGGGAGCAGATTATAAAGATGTTGTATATAGCATCTTTATCAATGCTCCTACTCTGATAGATATCTCTCTTGATGGCTCATCATTTGATACTAAGCTTGGAATATACAGTGTCGATCTGCCTATTGATAATGTAAGTTATCTGGTATATAATGATGACTATTTTGGGTTATACTCAGGAATTATGAATCTTCAGATTGATCCGGGGCAATATTATATTGTGGTTGATGGTGCAGTTGGAGAAGACGGTGATTATAGAATAGAAATTAATGTTGATCCTTATACAACCGGTTATATTCAAGGTTATATTACATCGGAAGAGACAATGCTCCCATTGCAGGATGCTGTTGTATCCGTGGGGGATATAACTGAGTTAACTGATTCAACAGGATACTACTATATAGAAGATATTCCTGAAGGTTTTATTCAGGTAAGAGCTGCTCTTGACGGATATATTGCCATGTCTTCCGATTTTATGGAAGTTACAGGTGGGGATACCACTGATGTTTCACTTGCATTGAGTGTATTTAATGGTGTTCCCGGTGTACCTGAAGGATTGTATTATATAGATGATTTTGAAAATATTCAGCTTCATTGGCAACCGGCTGGGACATTATGGAGCCAGATTTTTAATGAAGGTGAAACTGAAGCACATAATGCTCAGGATTATGTGAATGGAAACACCGGATACAATTCAGTAGCTGCTGCAGACTTTGTTCTTCAGGATTCTGCTCATGTCGAATCAATTAAAATGCTGATGTCATGGGGGACTATTCAGTATGATCAGCCAATTTCATTTTTAGTGAAAGTTTATTCAGATTCCGCAGGAATGCCGGATCAACAGGTAATTTCATTTACTTCCGCTCCTGCCTCAGCAGTAAATAACACATACACGGTTGATTTCCCAATCAATACATATCTGGGTTCAGGAACATACTGGGTTTCATATCAGGCTATTGTTGACTGGAATGCAACCGGAGCTCAGGCATTTGCTGTTGTTACTCCTTATCTGTATAACCAGACACCGGGGCTATGGAGAAATCCGGGTGGGCAGTATGCCTTAGGAACAGACTGGCTGGCTCTCGAACCACCATTGTCAACAAATGCAGAAAAAGATTTCTGTTTTGAACTGATTGGAAGTTATGAAACTGATGTACCGCCTGTTGTAACAAGACAAAATTCTTTGTTTGAACAAAGATCTTCTTTTACTGTGTTTAATCCTTCAATTACCAGATATCCTATTGTTCACACTATTGATAATGCCCAAGGGTTGTTAACTGGAAGAGATCTGCTTACATACAATATTTATCGGGATGGTTCACAGATTAACACTGAAGCTGTTACCCTTCCAAGATATTTTGATCAGGGATTAACTACAGGAGCATACAACTATTATGTAGTAGCTGTTTATGAGGAAGGAACAAGTCAACCTTCTGATATTCTTCCGGTTACTGTTAACACTGACAGAATTGGAACCTTGCAGGGTTATGTGACAGATGCTGATACCGGCTTGCCAATCAGCAATGTGACAGTAACATTAAATGGAAGTAGTGCTGTTACAGATACAACCGGCTTTTATACTCTTGATGCATCTCATGGAGAGTATCAATTAACAGCCGTTGTAGAAGATTATTTCGATTACACTCATCCTGAACTTGTTCAAGTTGTTGCAAGAACGGTTCAGAATTTCTCATTCACCATGAATATGATACCTCCTGCAGGAATTGTTTCCGGATATGTTTATAACTCAAGCAGCAATAATAGAATTATAGGTGCAACAGTGACAATAGACGGAGTACAGACAGTTTCCGGTCAAAATGGACTTTACAGTTTATCAGTTCCTCCAGGTGAACATATTGTAAATTGCAGTAAAATCGGGTATGATCCGTTTGTGAGTGATACAACGATAACTATTGCTGACGATCAGATAATAAATTACATAATACCTCTGAGTATTCACATTCCTGCAGGTACTTTGAATGGAACAGTAACAGATATACAAACCACTCTTCCAATTACCGGTGCAGAAATAGCAATAGGAGATTCTGTAGTAACAACAGATTCCCTTGGTCAATACTCAGTTCATATATATACTAATCATTATCAGGTAACATGTTCTGCAGAAAACTATTATTCTGACAGTAGGTTTGTAACAATCGTAGATAATGCTGTAACTCAGGCAAATTTCATGCTTGCACCTGTTACAGATCAGATAATACCTCCGGTTGATCTTATTGCAAATGTACAGAGATATAATAATGTATTTTTATCCTGGTCTGAACCACGAGACCCGGTTCTCAGTGAATACAGGCATGATGATGGTGAACCCAATATCTGGATATGGCCGGGAATGGCTTCAGGGAATGAGTATTATGCAGTTAAATTTGCTAATAACATTTCAGTAGATGTGAGAAGTGCAAAAATATTTGCAAGGATCAGACTTAATAGTCAGGAACAGATTATGGCATCCGTATGCCCTGATGATGGCAGTGGTAATCCTGATTTGCTGAATCCGATTTTTACAGATACGATATACGCTAATTCAAATTCATATTCAGGTCAATGGATATCTGCTTATCCTCAAGATGGTGTTAACACAATTGTTGATGAAGATTTCTATGTTGTCGTTCAATGGAATACAGGTAACTCATTCACAGTCGCTAAAGATACAGATCAACCGGCAAACATGTCTTACTCAAAAGTGCAGGATGAGAACTGGTCAGTACAAACTGATGGTAACTTTATAATGAGAGCTGTAGTTGGAATGCCTGATCAACCTGATGTGAGAATAACAGATAGAGAACTACAGGGATATAACATTTACCGTGACAGCATTCAGATAAATCAAGCTCTTGTTACAGATACATATTATCTTGACAGCATGCTTCAAAACGGAATCTACGAGTTCTTTGTAACTGCAGTATACGATGGCGGTGAATCTCCTCATTCTGAAATAATTTCTTCTGAAATTGATTTCAATGGATATTATCCTCCTGAATATTTTACTGCATCTAATTACAGCATTTTTGGTGCTGATCTGACATGGCTGCAACCTTCATTCATTCCTGATGGACAGGTACTGAGTGGATACAGAATCTATATGGATTCAAATACTAATATGGTTGGTGAAATCAATGATCCTGATTCTTTACAGTTGATAATTGATGAATTGCCGACCGGAACACATATGTTCTGGCTTACTGCGAAATATTCTAATGTTACCCCAGAAGTCGAATCACCTGCTGCCGGTCCAATATTTATCTGTATCAGACCACGTTATTTCGTACCTCCGGCAGGGCTTGAGTATGAGATTCTGCAAAGTGCCGTTACCTTATTCTGGGAACTTCCTGATTTTCCGGATGAATGCAGTATAGAACCATTCCATTCCGGCTATAGAATTTATAAAGATAATCAGAGTATTGGAGAAGTTCCGTTAGGAGTAAGAGTCTTTAACGACCTTGATCCTCAGCTTGGAACAAGTCAATACTATGTAACCGCTCTTTATGGAATATATGAGTCGATTGGTAGTGATACAGTAGATGTGGAAATTGTTGGAATTAATGACAATGAAATGCTTCCTAAGATTACAGAATTTTCAGGAAACTATCCTAATCCATTTAATCCTGAGACAACACTTAACTATTCAGTATCAAAAGAAAATGATAACTCTCATGTAAATATTACAGTGTACAATCTGAAAGGTCAGAGAGTTGTTACACTTATAGACGAAGCCCAACAAGCCGGATACCATAAGGTTGTCTGGGCAGGAAAAGATAAACGGAATAAATCCGTATCAAGCGGAATCTATTTTGTTGTGATGAAATGCGGAAATTATAAGAAAACATCTAAGATGACATTGCTTAAGTAGTGTTGTTTTAGAATAAAGTACAATCCAAAGACTGAGTAAGGGGCTGATTTTCAGCCCTTTACTTGTTTTATAGACTCTATAGCTTCTGATTATTGGCATAACTCGTTAATAAAAAAAGGCCAGATTTCTCTGTCCTTTTAATATTGTAACTTTGTACAAAGCTTATTTATGACTTTATCCAGGGTTTTCCCATTGGTAAAACAGTTTTACCGGCAAGATCATTCCAGATAATGCCAGCCATCATATACCAGGCTGAGCAAGCGCAAACAATCAGTTCAACACCTGCTACTTTATTCATTATCGGAAATCCGAAATGCCCAAGGTCAAGCAGGATAAACCCTATAAGCAGCAACAGGAATGTAACAGCCATAGCTGTATGAATTCTTATTGCTCCAATAAACATTATGAATGTGTAGATTGTCCAGGCGACGAGGTACCAGCCAACATCGGTTGTTGAAAGCTTATAAATACCAAAATGATTAAGCAACCAGATTATGCCGAGTCCTATCCAGAAAGAACCATAAGATACAAAAGCTGAGTATCCAAAGTTGTTCCCCATTTTTTGCTCTTGAAATCCGGCTATCATCTGAGCAAGACCACCGTAAATCAGAGCCATTGCCAATACAGGTCCAATTCCGCAGAGACCAAGATTATGAATCTGCAATATAAATGTAGTGAGACCGAAACCTGCAAGTCCAACAACTGCAGGATTTCCAAACTTTTTATTCTCCATGTGAAGTGTAATCCTCCATTTTATTTAAGGTTTGAAAATTCTGTGCAGTTATTTGCTGTCAATGAGATTTTAAAACCTTAAATTGCGAAGGAATTTATTTAATAGCAGTAGTTAAAAAGTTCAAATGAGTCCAACTAAGATTATTTACTTTTAGATTGGTAATGATTCAATATAGATTTGATGATTTGTCTTAGATAAATCAAAGTAATAAACAGAAAAACAATTAGAATCAGCCTGAAAAGCCATGCGTTGGATTTACCTGAATTCTTATCTGATGCAATTTCATTAACATCCAGCATACTATACTGCCAGACAATGAATAAATCTCCCATTGGAAACTTGTTAAACAGATAAGACCTATATGATTTTCCATTTCTGGTAAATGTGTGGGGATAGCAAAACATATTCAATATTATATTGATGTCATTTGCCGTTTCATAGTCTTTACACAATACAGCAGTTATTATTGACGAAGCAGATACAGTAACCCCTGAACCCAAAACAACCGGTCCTGAATCTACATCCGGTTTAAAACGTGAACCCTTCATATATTCTCGGAATGTGTTGAACCCAATCAGTTTGTTTGTGAAATGTTTTCTGTGTTTTTTGTATAGCGAAAAAGCTGTTTTTGTGTCAAAGTGGGACAATATTGTAATAATCCACGAATTACTGCTCCCTCGTGCAGGTTCATGGGGGAAACCATTCTTATTGTTTACTTTGGCTACAGGAAGTCCGCAAGTTTCGTCGGGATTTTCGAGAAACCAGTTTGTCCAGCGCGAACATGTTTTAATATAATCAGATCCGAATAATTGATCGTGCAATGCCAATGACAATATTGCAGTCGCATTATCTGCAGTCCAGCAACCAAAAGGATAAGTGTTCAGTAGACAGAATGAGCTTTCTTCGTAAGCGGAATTTAATATGTTTGAGTATGTATGGAACATATTGACATAATCTGAGTACTCAGGGTTATCTTTTACAAGAGTTACAAACTTTCCAAGCATAAGATTTAACTGCCCCATCCAAAGTATACCGTTTTCAATCTCAGTGTCCGTAAAAATTGATGTAACATAATCTTTTCTAAACTCTTCAATTGCCCATACAGCTTCATTAGTTGCCTTTCGGACAAGTTCAGTATCATCCTGGTTCAAAATTGCGATGTTAGACCAGGAGACTGAATACAAAAGTAAAGAAAAACAAGAACCTTCAGGGAAAATCCTCTGATTAAAATTAATGATTGATTTCTCATGCATTCCTTTTTCCAGATTATTAAGGATACTTGTTACCAGCATTTTCTGTTTTACTTTTGTATCTGGAAGTTTTGTGAATGAGTTTTTTATAAAGATAGAAAGCAGGATAAAAGCGGTCATGAATAACAGGACTCTTATTGAGGTTGTCAGCCAGAACTGATTTTTTCTTGTATTCTTCTTCATCGCACTCTCATATTGTGACTTTCAATGTTGATCAATAATGAGCTGTTAACAGATATTAATCAAGATATTTCTTCAAATGTTGTTATCGAAACTGTTGATTCAATACTGAAAATTATAGCTGACAGGCAAAACTATCATGAGTCATGTATTCATCTTTATTTCTTATAGGTTCATATTTAAATAAAGGCTGAGAACCCAACTCTCAGCCTTTGTTAAAATCCGTACAGTTAATGCACCTTTTCAAGATCTTTCATTGATCCTACGACAGGACGCTTTCTTTTCAAGTCATTGATCATCAATATCAGTTTAGGCAGTTCCTGTGTTTTTCTTACTTCTGCCACCTTATCGACTTTAATCAATATCTCCTCTATCATAAGCAGCTCCTTTTTTATATATTAATGAGACCTTTGCATAACTGGTGTGGTTGACTTGATTTTGCTATTATGCAAAGTTCTCATTAATATAACTCATAAGCTCTAAAAAGGGGACGAAAAATGACAAAGTATTAGTAATTTTTGAGAATATCTCATTTTTTCCCCCATGTGGAAGATTATGAAATTACTTGTTAATACACTGTAATGACCAGTTTACAGGGATTCCATATCCAGATAAATAATGTTTGACAGAGCATTGCTTTAATCACAATGATAGTCTTAATATGAGTAAATATATTTTCCTGTTTCGTATGAGTATCATTATATTATTGATAGAGGTTCTTTGGGGATGCAGAATATTTTCACCGAGAGAGTCTGATCCACCTCAGCACAATACTGAGTGGAATACGTTTGTGGTTACGCCGGAAAAGGCGTTGGAAAATATTATTTATGTTTTTCAGGACCAACAGAATGTCGCAAAGTATAATGAGATTCTTGATGATGATTTCAAATATTACTTTGCAAGTCAGGATATTGTTGAATATGATATTTCCAGTAACTGGAACAGTGAATCCGAAATTGAAAGTCTGAATTTGTTTCATACAAGTTACTCGGATAATAATGGTATAACTCTCCAGCTCGATCAATATGATGATGATGAGATACAAACTAATCGGGCAGAGATGATAAGATACTATAATCTGTATGTTGAAGGAGAAACAGATACGGAAATATTTCAAGGTAAATGGAAGATTATATTGAAGAATGTCAGCGGTTTCTGGAAAATTTATCAATGGTACGATTATCGCGAAAACGGAGATAATACTATTGGAAGGATGAAATATGAATTATATCAGTAAAATGTCAGTTTTGATGATAATGCTGTTAATTCTGGGTTGTAAGAATCCGTTTCATCCTGAAATCAGAGATTATGATCCTGAACCTGCTTCGGCCGGTACTCCCGTGGATTTGCTGAACAAACTTGAGACATCATACAATAATATGGATATCGAAATGTATGAGTCCTGTTTGACCGGTGATTTTCAGTTCTATCTTATTGCTTCTGAGTACAGTGAAATTGGTATAGATATTGATGGAGATGATCTCAAAGATAACTATTGGTTTAAAGAACAGGAAGTTGAATACCATCGAAACTTGTTTGGATCAGGATCAAGTGATGGAAAATATCCTGCACCTTCAAATATTTCTCTTGTCTTGGTAATCCCCCCTGAAAATATTTGGTACATTAATGATCAGGATACATTCGAAAATGAGATTGTTATTCCCTGTGATTTCAAATTAAGCCTGTATTTTGACTTTTCAGGAAGTATTACTTCCGAAGGAAAGGCGAGGTTCATCGTCAGAAAAGTCAATAATGAATGGAAAATTTGTAAATGGCTTGATGAATCAAATGTTTAAGGATGAAGTATGGAATATTACCGAGTACTGGCAATAGACTATGGAACTGTAAGAGTTGGGATTGCATTGTCTGATCCTATGAGGATTATTGCATCACCTTACAGAACAATTCAGCTTGAGTCTGATACTCAGGTAATAAGTGAAATTATCGAAATTATCAGAGAACAGAGTGTTAAGGAAATTGTATTAGGACTTCCACTCAATCTTTCCGGTGAAGATACAATTCAGACAGGTAAGACACGAGATTTCTGTCAACTTCTTAAAGAATCAATTGATCTTCCTGTTAAATGGCAGGATGAGCGTTTCACAAGCAAAGAATCAGAAGCCGAAATAAGAAAAATGGGACTTTCACCCAAACAGGGAAGGAAAATCGTAGATCAGATCGCAGCCTCACTGATTCTTCGATCATATCTTCAGAGCATGTAATATGAGACTTTTCTTCATCAGTATTATTGCACTTATTTTTGTGATGACATGTGTTTATATTGATACAGTCTTCAAAACATATACACTGCCTGAAAAAGTAATTGCGATTGAAAACGGTGACAGTGCAAGCCGAATTGCTCGTATTCTTTATGAGAACGAAATTATTCGCAATCCCTTCTGGTTTAAAATATTGGCAAGAGTGAAGGGTATTGAAACTAGACTTAGTCCCGGACATTATCTTTTCAAAGGTAGAGTGAGTATTTTGGGAATACTGAATAAAATACATAAAGCAAGAGTGCAGATGCATCCAATAACAATTCCGGAAGGCTTAACTCTCAAAAAAGTAACAGCTATCATGAATAACCACGAGTTTGTGAATGCTGCAAGATTTGATTCTCTTGTTAATGATTCTACTTTTGCCACCAGAGTTACCGGATTCCCTGTTAAATCTCTTGAAGGTTTTATTTATCCGGAAACATATCATTTCCCTGCAGATGTAAGTGAAGAATTCATTATTGAAACAATTGTCAAACATTTCTACAAGATAATGTCTGTTATGGATTTTCAAGTAAATACGCAGCTTGATTTCTATGAAGTTATGACTTTGGCATCAATTGTAGAACGTGAAGCCAGAATTGAGTCAGAAAAACCCCGGATAGCCTCTGTATATATGAATCGGGTAGAAATAAACCAGAAACTTCAGGCAGATCCCACTGTTGCCTATGTCCTTGAACAACAAGGTAAACGCAGAAAGAAAATATATTACAAAGATCTAAAAATAGACTCACCATACAATACTTATCTTTATACAGGATTACCGCCAACTCCAATCTGTAGTCCATCTGAATCTGCTATCAGTGCTGTCCTGCAACCTGAAAATACTGATTACTTTTATTTCTTTGCGGACGGCAGAGGAGGTCATATTTTCTCTGAGACATTCGATTTACATCTTAAACGTCTGAGAAGACAAAGGAATGGCAGGGGAAAATGATGGATGCTAAAAAAAGGAATCATTACGCATATCTGGAAGGTTGGATATCGATTGTAACAAACATTGTCTTGTTTGCTTTTAAACTGGTTGTCGGTCTCATGACTCATTCTCTGGCAATTATGGCAGATGCCTGGCATACTCTTTCTGATAGTGTTTCATCCCTTATCGTTATTCTGGGAGTAAAATACTCTTCTAAACCTCCGGATAAAGAACATCCATTTGGTCATGGCAGAGCGGAAATTATTGCAACAAACATTATTGGAGTGTTGTTAAGTATAATTGCTGCAAAATTCTTCTGGGAAGGGATAAAGAGGATAATTGTAAGAGAGGAAACGATCTATACAATGTCTGCAATAGTAGTTACAGTATTGTCTATAATTGTGAAAGAAGCTTTGGCACAATATGCCCTGTGGGCATACAAAAAATCCGATTCACCTACTCTGAAGGCCGATGCCTGGCATCACAGGAGTGATGCACTATCTTCAGTTGTAATACTGATTGGTATTTTCCTGGGTAAGTACTTTTGGTGGATGGATGGTGTACTAAGTATAATTGTTTCCTGCATGATTTTCTATGCGACATTCGGTATACTTAAGGAGTCTTTCCATACGCTTATGGGGGAGAGCATAACTGACGACCTGGAAGGCAGAATACGAGAAATATGTATTGCAAAAGAAGGTTCTGATCTGAATATGCACCATATCCATGTTCACAACTATGGGCATCATAAAGAGATCACATTTCATATCAAACTGCCCGGAGCTATAACACTCAGAGAAGCTCATACACGGGCTACAGGAATTGAAATAGCTCTAATGGACAAACTGGGTGTTGAATCGACAATTCACGTTGAAGTTGAAGGAGAACATCTATAACAGTGGAAACAATTTGAAACACAGATATATTGATTACATTACATTCAATAAAAGGTGGAACTGTTAATCTCATATTAAAGAAATCATCTGAGAGCTTTGCATAATTGCAAAATCAAACGGCTTTTGATAAACCGAGTCAACTACACTCCAATGACGCAAAGTGCTCCAACTCTACTTTTACTGAACGGATCTGGGCAATGACACATCTATTCACCTCAAGAAGAAAAAGCCCTGAATTTCTTCAGAGCTTGTATTAAATTGCTTATAAGATGCTTTTAAAAACGTATTCCTCGCAAGGATCACGTTGTAATCCATTACAATGGACTACTATTTTAGCATTATACACTTTTTTACAACCGCGTTACCACTTTGTGGAGCTATTCTGTAGAAGTATACGCCAGATCCAACCAGTCTGCCTGATTTATCTTCGCCTGTCCAGACAACCTCATGTGTTCCTGTTGATAAGTTCTCATTAAGTAAAGTTTTTACTTTTTGTCCTTTCAGGTTATAAATTGCAACATTTACATTCTGTTGCTTAGCAAGACTGAATCGAATTGTAGTTCTCGGGTTGAATGGGTTTGGATAATTAGAAGCATTGATAACAGAATAAGTAAGTTCTTCTTCAATGTTCTTTACAGGAATTTGCTCGTAAGGATAGAAATAAACTGCGCCGGCTTTTGTTCCATTCTCACTGTCGAATGGTGCGGAAATCATTACCTCGTCATCATTAAACATTACTCTATGTCCAAATCTGGCTTTTGCACATATTTCTTCCGGATTAAGCTTGCTATAGAATTCCCATGAATATCCATTTCTTTTGTAAAGAAATGCCGCTCCACTATTTTCTGAAAATTCAGAGTCATAGCTTGCTCCTATAATGGCATATTCACCATTTATATCAACATTGCGACCAAACATACTGCCTGCAGAAACAAGATCCGGGAAAATTTTCTGCTGTTCACTCCAAACTCCAGCATTGTTATAAAATACAAATGCAGCTCCATCTGTTCCGGAATGAATATCCTGTCTGAATTTTCCAATTATCATGTAGTCACCATAAAGATTCATATCGCTTCCAAAAAAATCATTAGTCTGCGGTTCCATGGGAGAAATAATCTGAGTTTCTGTCCAACCGGTAGAATCAGCTTCATACAAATATATTAAACCTGCATTTGATAATCCGGAATTTGTTTTATATGGAGCGCCAACAAATATTTTTCCATTATGTATATCAACTGATTCTCCGAAACCCTGTCCTATTAGACCGTCGGACGGTTCAATAGTCTGGTCCGGGATCCATTGACCGGAATCAATTTTCCAAACATAAACTCTTCCTTCTTCAGCACCACATACCAGTAAGGAGTCAGAAAGTGAAACAGAAGTCCCGCATCTGGCAAATTCTGCATTATCGAAAGGTTTAAGGCTCTGTATCATGGCCCATGTAGAACCATCATTATGGAAAACATAGCAATAACCATGATTATTATCATAAGCTGAACCTAGAATTGCATAATCACCATTGATATCAATATCAACCGGTCCGGCAGAGCTTGAATCAATTACAATACTCTGAATCTGATTCCAGGTTCCATTATTCTTTGTAAGAAAAGTAATTTTATTTACAGGTAGAATTCCTGAGTTATCGATAGAATGTACAATTGCGTTATTATTATCAAAAGCTATATCATGTCCGAATTCGTAATCATCCAATGAATTATTATCAGTTAACTTATGTTCGTTATCCCATAAGCTTCTTATTTTAATGTAATCCTCTTTGATCATAGTTCGAATTTCAAATTCATCTCGAACAGAAAGTTTAACATCATAATTTCCTTGATCAGTATATACGTATTGAGGATTTTCATCATAAGAATCAATAACATCGTCATTATCAAAATCCCACTGATACTCAGTAACATTTCCAACTGCTCCACTGAAAAATTGTATAGTATCTCCGGCAGTAGCTCTCCGGAAATCAGCATGAAAGTCAACGCTGTATTCCGGGATTTCATACCGTAAAATGATTCCTGAATTCTCAACTTGCGAGTCTTGTCCCGGGCAGCCAACGAAAATGTCATCCTGAGATATTGAAACAGAAGCTCCAACAAAATCGCCTATTGAGCCGTTTTCCGGAGACAAAATTCTTTTGAGATTCCAGTTGTTCCCATTCAGCTCATAATAGCATGAGTATCCTGTACTGTTGTATGAGTTTTCAGAGCCTGGAGCACCAATAACAGCAATATCATTTAGTATATCCACTGATTTTCCAAAATAATCGTCTGTCGATCCTATATGAGGAGAGAAAACCTCAATTTCATCCCAGTATGTACCATTATATTCAAAATAGTATACAGAACCTGACTGTGATCCATTAGGATTATCTCCGCAAGCCCCAACCAGTAATCTGGAATCTGTCATTGCAAGAGAACACCCAAAATCAGGAGTCTGCTCAGGGATTTCCAGAAACATGGTCCAGTTATTGTTATTATAGTTGTAAACAAAAATTCTATAGTTTGAGTCTTGCTGGAGTGCCGGTAGAGAAGAAACGACAAAATTGCTGTTGTAGTTATCTACAGCATAGCCAAATTCTGTTCCAGCAGATGGATTTGTAATCTTATCTTCAAAATTCCAAGTATTTCCGGAAAATCGGTAGCAGTATACGGCACCTGCATTATTTGATACTTCATCATCTCCAGGAGCTCCAATAATAAGATTATCTGAGTGCAGAGAAACGGAAAAACCAAACATGTCATCAACAGATAGATTACTATGACTGATAATAAGAGTATTATTCCAGGAAGTTCCATCATAACTATATACATAAACGGCACCAGTATTATCCTTTGAGTATGCACCAATAACTGCATGATTACCATCGATATCACATGAATATCCAAAATTCTCAAATATCTGTGAGTCTTCCGGCATTGCTACTGATACTGAAGACCATGCTTCTGCATTTTTTAAATAAAAGTAAGCTGACTGTCCTTGCGGGTTGCTCGGATCACCGGTTGATGTAGCAATTGCATATGCTCCTGATATCTGTACAGAACTACCAAACATGCCATTTTGTTCCGGAGAAGTCTGGCTGAAGACATCTTCTTGAAATCTTGCTTCTGCCAGAAGAAGATTTGGTATAAATATTATAAAAATGAATGTCAGAATTATATGTTTGATATCTGATTTTTGAGATAGATTTACCATCTTTACCATCCTGATTTTTTTTAATTTAAAATAATCAGTACTTTTTTTGTGTCAAGTAATCAAATAAAAACATTAGTTTTATTAGTAGCGAATTTATTATTCATCGTAAATACATAGTATGTATTCCATATTGATATTTTGTAAACCTTATTATTTGTATTGATGCAAAATGATCTATTTCTATATGTATAAGTTAAATGTATTCAAGTATCTGTAACGGTTGAACAATTTAAATAATAGCATAGGTGAAATTAGGGATTTGATATTCTGTATTTTACAATGTAAAGAATAATTATGATAGTATTCATATCTTGACAAAAATAATTATATATTCAGTTATGAATCGTTAAAAAAAAGTTTCAGGTCTTTAATTCATGAAAACACCAAGATACAAAATTTTCTTAGCCTTTATGGACTGGTTAACAATGATAGTTTGTTTTGCAGTCGGACTAAGGCTGAGATTTCGACCTTATATAAATGTTATTGATATAAGCAACCTTAAAGTCATTAATGAAATTTTAATTTTCGCAGCTCTAAGTGTGTTTATGCTTTTGGTTTTTGACCATAATCAAATGTATAACTATCATATATTTACTAATAACAAACGGCATTTCCTGAAAATATCAAAAAGTATTTTCAGTAATTTGTTTGTGTTTCTTGTAATAGGAATCTACGCAAGTAATATTAGTAATTTGCTGGAAAGTCGTTTGTTTATGGTTTATTTCATTTTCTTGACTTATTTTGCTTTCATTGTATATAGAATTTTTGTTTTCTCAAATATTTTCAAACACATTGAGAAAATCGGAATTTACCGTAGGAACGTAGCCGTTTATGGATGTGGAAATAAAGCAAAGGAAGTTTACGAATCTATAACAGGTGGGAATCGATGGGATTTTCTCGGTTTTGTTAGTGATTCTGTAAATTTAAAAGATGAAAATAAAGTTCTTGGAGATCTTAACGATATCAAGAAAATTCAGAAGAAGGTCAGAATTGACAATATCATTATTGCTTTAGATGATGTTGAACATGATCGACTTATGGATATTATAAGTTATTTTCAGTTAATTGGTATCAGAACATTTGTTATCTCCGACTTATATGAGGTTCTTCACCAGTATCAGCCGATTGAAGTATTTAACGGATTACCTCTTATCAGTTTGAATTATAGCCCGACAAGCTATTATTACCGCTATGTTAAAAGATTTCTGGATATAATTTTATCATTTATTGGACTATTAATTTTGTCTCCAATATTCCTTACAATAAGTATGATAATAAAATTTACATCAAAGGGACCTATTCTGTTCAGTCAGAATCGGGTTGGAAAAGATGGTAAAGAGTTTACATTCTATAAGTTCAGATCAATGTATGTTGATAATGATAGTTCAAGACATCAAAAATTCATTTCTGAGTTTATAAATGGAACAGATGATTCTAAAGTGAAGAAAATTGTTGATGATCCCCGGGTTACTCCAATTGGTGGATTTATCAGAAAAACCAGTTTGGACGAGTTACCTCAGTTGTTTAATGTTCTCAAAGGTGATATGAGTCTGGTCGGACCACGACCATCACTTCCCTATGAGTATAAAATGTTTAAGGACTGGCATAAAACAAGATTTCTGGTAAAACCAGGGTGTACAGGAGTATGGCAGGTTAGCGGCAGATCTCAAGTGTCTTTTGAAGAAATGATAGTTATGGACTATTATTATATTAACAATATATCGCTCTGGTCAGATATTAAACTGATACTGAAAACCATACCGGTTATGATTTTCGGAGATGGAGCATATTAATAAAAATTAAAATAATGTAAATATATGGAGTAAGAAATGTATGATTTTATTGTTACAGGTGGATGTGGTTTTATTGGAAGCCATTTTATTGAAAGACTGTTGAACGAAGGATACACTGTACTTAACATTGATAAAATGACTTACGTATCCTGGGAAAATATTGGTTTTGAAAATCACAAAAACTATAATTTCTGGAAACAGGATATCTGCGATATATCCAATCTACCCAAGTGTGATGTTCTTGTCAATTTCGCAGCTGAAAGTTTTGTTGATAACTCAATTGAGAATAGTGATATATTCTTCCGCTCAAATGTTCAGGGAGCACATAATCTTCTTGAAAGAATTAGAGTAAAGGCTGATTTTGATCGACCTCTGTTTGTTCAGGTAAGTACAGATGAAGTTTACGGAGATACTCTGGAAGGTGAATTTACGGAATCTGATGTACTTAAACCATCAAACCCATATTCCTCTACAAAAGCGGCTGCTGAGCAATTTGTTTTTGCTTATAACAGAACTTATGGAATCAACTCAATAATTACTCGATGCAGTAACAACTACGGCACAAGACAATATCCTGAAAAGCTGGTTCCCAAAACAATTATGAGTGTTATGCATGACAGACCAATGACAATCCACGGAGATGGATCTTATGTCAGATCCTGGGTACATGCAAAAGATCACGCTGATGCAATCCTCAGTATTGTTAAGAGCCAAAAGAGAAATGAAATCTATAATATTTGCTCAGGTGAACAATACACAAATCTTGAAATCATAACAATGATTTACAAAGCTATGGGTAAAGAACCTAATTTGAAGTTTGTTCCAAACAGATGGGGGCAGGACCTCAGATACGCTATTTCTACAAACAAAATTGAAGAGCATATTAACTGGAAAGCTTCGCACAAGTTTGAAGAAGGTCTTAAAGAAATTATAAAATTCTATGAGAAACATCATGCAACCAATTCCTAAGCATGGGGATGAAAGAGGTTTCCTGATTGAATTTCTGAGAGAAGATGAAAATATACTTAACTTTAAAGGACAGGTTTATGCATCTACTATCGGTCCCGGGGATGTAAGAGGAAATCATTATCATAACGATAAAACTGAGATATTCTGTGTAATGAAAGGTCGTCTGAAAGTGCTGGTACAGCATATTGAAAGCGATCAGATTACAGAATATATACTTGATAGTGATGGGGATGAACTGGAAAGGGTAAAAGTTTTACCTCAATACGCCCACACTTTCATCAATATAGGTGATTCGGAAGCTGTGCTGCTTGCATATGGAGATCATGTTCACGATCATTCCGGTCCAGATCAATATAAATTTGAAATAAAAGAATAAATAAATACGGGCTGCCTTGCAGCCCTTTTTTTGAGGAATTATGAGAAAGCTTAGTGTTGGTATTAAAGATGTAACTTTGGGGAATAATGTTACAATAGTTGAACCGGTAAATATGTACGGATGCACAATTGGAAATGATGTTTTTATCGGACCTTTTGTAGAGATTCAGAAAAATGTTAAAATTGGTGCTGAAACCAGAGTACAATCTCATTCATTCATTTGTGAATTTGTTTCAATTGGTGAAAAATGTTTCATTGGGCATGGTGTAATGTTTATCAATGATCTGTTCAAAGAAGGAGCTCCAGCTCACGGCAGCCCTGATTTGTGGGCAGCAACTAACATTGGCAACAATGTATCTATCGGTTCGAATGCAACAATACTTCCAGTAACAATATGCGAAAATACAGTAATAGGAGCCGGAGCTGTAGTTACAAAAGATATTACACAACCGGGTATCTATGCCGGAAATCCTGCAAGAAAATTAAGAGAGTTATAAAACGGAAATTACAGTAACTCTGAAATATTAAACTGAGTTTTACAAATACATCTGGCTGTTGATAAACTCATCAGCCTTTTAAACCTCAACCCTTAGAATTTTACATTTTTTATGATCAAGAATTGCTATTTTTGTTAAAAAATAAATTACTAAACTTTTCAATGAATTAACATGAAAATGAGAGAATTACTTCTCAATGAGGCTAAAACAACATGTAAGACAAAGTTAGTTTATCAAAAAAAATACAGCAGAAATATAAATTTCTTGACATTATGTACTGCTAATGTCCACTTTTTGTCAAAATGAGTTTGATATGAAATATATTTTTGCAACCTTAATATTACTGTCAGCATTATTATGCTTCAGCACAGATCTTGTTCAAGCGAATACGCCTATGCTGACGAACGATAATATTGCGCAAAATTCTACTTACGAATCAGATAGTTCTTCTCAGAAGAATCAGTCTATAAGCTCTTCTGTCAACAGCAATTCCGAGCAAATCAGTACTACAGTTATTATCTTGATGTCAGTAATTATTATCTGTGTAGCATTGTTGAGTATCTGTGTTTATTATATCAGAAGAATCAGTCGTAAATATCTTGCTGAATTCAAAGAAAAACGAACAACTCAGACTAAAGTGCTCAGGCTCGAGAGACAGTATGACAGACTTTCAGAAAATCTTCCCATAGGGCTCTACAGGAATTTACCTGCTGAAAACGGAAGATTTATCATGGTAAACACTTCGCTTGTAGAAATCCTCGGATATGACTCCAAAGAAGAACTTCTGAAAGTGTCGGTTAGTGATATTTATCAAGATAAAGATAAAAGAATTGGATTTATCAGGAAAATATATTCAGATAGAAGGGTATATAGAGAAGAGCTTTCTTTAAGAAAAAAAGATGGTTCAACAATCTGTGCGCATGTAACCGCCAGTTTCAGTTATTCATCAGATGGTGAAGTGATTGACGGTATTATTGAAGATGTGACACAATACAAGAAAACAGAAAAAGCTCTTCGTCAGTCCCAGAAAATGGAAGCTATAGGACGACTTGCGGGGGGAATTGCTCACGATTTTAACAATATTCTTACGGTTATTAACGGTTATTCTGAGCTTTTATTAACAAGTATGTTGAATAAACGAGATTCTAATTATATGAGACAGATACACGAGGCAGGAATCAGAGCCTCACAAATGACCAGGCAGCTTCTTGCTTTCAGCCGACAAGAGCTGATAAAGCCGGAAACAATTAACATTAATGAGCTTATTGATGTCTCATTTACGATGTTAAGGAGATTGATTCCTGAAGATATTCGTCTTGAATTAAAGTTAAGCAAGAATCTGAATAATATTGATGCAGATGTAGGACAGATTGAGCAGATTCTTATGAATCTGGTGATTAACGCAAAAGATGCAATCAACGAAAATAAGTCAGATGCAGTGAAAAGAATTCTAATTGAGACAGACAGTATTTCTCTCAGTAACAGTTTTGTTAAAGAATTTGATGGATGCGAATCAGATGAATTCATCTTGATTACAGTCAGTGATACCGGTATGGGGATGAGTAAAGAAGTCAAGGATAGAATCTTTGAACCATTTTTTACAACAAAGGAAGTTGGCAGAGGTACCGGTCTCGGTTTGGCAACAATCTATGGTATTGTTAAGCAGAATAAAGGTTTTGTGACTTGTTACAGTGAGATAAATCATGGAACAACATTTAAGATATTATGGCCTGTATCCAAAAAAGTTATCAAAATAAACAAGACAGAAATCGAAGAAATGCATTATGGTAGAAAAGAAACTGTTCTGGTTGTAGAAGATGACAGTTTCGTAAGGGAATTAATTACTCAGATGCTGATAGATCTGAATTACAATGTTCTGGCAGCTGCGGATATCAGTGAAGTTGATGTTATTATTGAAAATCCACAGTGCAAAATAGATATACTTCTCACAGATGTAATTCTTCCCGAGGAAAATGGTAGAGTACTTGCGGACAGATTACTTATGCAGATTCCGGATCTGAAAGTCATATTTACATCGGGGTATTCTCGAGAACATGCTACATTGAAAAAAGTTCTTGAAAATGACATTGAATTTATAAGCAAACCTTTTTCAATCAATACGCTTTCTGATAGTCTGTTTAAATTGATGTTTTCAAAAGAATCGGATTAATTAAGCTCCTTCTACAGCTTCTTCTTCCTCTTCGGAAATCTCTTCCTTAATAATCTCAGGTTCACCATCAACGATAAGTTTCCATTCCCCCGGACTGAAAGCGAATTTCCAGACAAACAGTAATAGATGAATTATAACAAAAGCCACAAAAAAACTCACAACACCTCTTATGAATGCTTCCATAAGCATTGCTCCGTACATAAAGTAATTGGTAAAAAACGTTACAAAAAACATCAGTAGTGATACTGCGTTAATAAAAGCTTTCAACCTTATGCGAGCAATCATTAAAACTCCGAATTTTTACTTATACTGTTTCATAATCTTTATAGCAATATTATGTATATTTGCTGAAGCAGAAGACCTCGGATGTTTCAAAATCAAAGGTATCTGTTCCTTAACCGACTCAGGGAGATGCTTATCATAAAGCACGTTCCCAAGATAATTTACTTGTTTATTCAGAAAATGCTGTAAAATTTGACTAATTTTTTTAAAAATATTCTCAGCCTCGTTATCTGTGTGTGCCATGTTTATCACAACAGACATGTCCGGAGCTCTCATATGGTAAAAGAGCATTTTCATCATAGCATAGGCATCTGTAATAGCTGTTGGTTCAGGAGTCGTGATTATCACAATTTTATCAGCAGTATAAACAAATTCCATTGTGTTCTCACTGATTCCGGCTCCTGTGTCTATCAGTATGAAATCAAAATCTTTTCGCAACTCCTTGTATACCTGAATAAGAGCTTTCTGCAGTTTACTTGAGTTCTGCATAACTCTGATATCTCCTGATGCTGCAGGAAGTATTTTGACGCCTTTAGGACCTTCAACAAGCAGATTATCCACTGTTATCTCATCATTCAAAAGATCAGAAAGTGTGTGCTGAGGATACAGTCCAAGAAGAATATCCAGATTAGACAGGTTCATGTCTGCATCAATCAGAAGCACCTTTTTATTTCTTATCGACATAGATATTGCTAAATTTAGAATAAAGTTACTTTTTCCTACACCACCCTTGCCGCTGGTGATGGCGATCATCTTGGCATATCTGGTTTTACTGCTTGATTTCCTGTTTATATTTCTGATTTTAGTTTCTTCATTATGAAATTCCATATTTACCTCTGAGAATAATACTAGCCAGTTCGTTTCGGTCTGCAATTGCAATATCTTCCGGTATATTCTGACCGAAACATATATAGGATACAGGTTTTTCAAAATCGTTTACAAGGTTCAGAATTTCTCCGCAACTTGATGTATCATCGAGTTTCGTGAGTATAATGCTGGCATAATTCATTATTCCAAATCCCTTTAAATAGTCTTTAAGGTCAGATATCTTAGTTGTCATACTTAAAACGAGTACTATCTCATCAGTTTTTGCAACTCTTGCACTTTCCTTCAGGTGTATCATATTTTTAACGTTTTTTGTATTTACTCCCGGAGAATCGATAATGATCAGATCGAAGTCTGAGAGTGCTTTTGTTTTTGCAATCATTTCTTCATTATCATAAGCCGGTTCAAATCTTATTTTAGCTATTTGAGCAAAAGCCTTAATTTGTTCCATTGCCGCTATTCTGTAACTGTCAATTGATATGATTGCCACTTTCTTCGAATATGTATATTTATACATTGCAGCAAATTTGGCTATTGTTGTTGATTTACCGCAACCTGCAGGTCCTATGAACATCACGGTTGTAGGAGTGCTCTTGTTAAATCTTACAGGCCCGGTAACAGATAATCTGCTTTTGATTTTCTGGTGCAGCTTATTGTTTATTATATCTATACTCAACAACTCTTCTCCCTTTAGGTGAAGAACAAGTTCTTCAGCCATAGTGTTGGCAAGAGATGGTGATACTCCTGATTTAATCAGGTGTTTAACCTGCTGCTGTAAAAGTTTTGGAATATGAGGCAGATTTTCATACTTGAAATGGTTAACAAGTAGTTCGATCCGTTCGGAAATATAATCTATTTCCTTGTGAAGTATTTTGTATTGCTGATTGTTAACAGACTGAATACCTGCTTTAGGTACTGCCTGTACAACCTGTTTGAAAGTCTGCTTCGGGAGAGCTGTTTCTTTCTCTTTTTTATCGATTGCAGCAGTTACTTCATAAGTCTTTTTACCGGTGTCCGGATCTTTAATCCGTTTTGAGTTCAATATGAGAGCATCTTCACCGAATTCTTCCTTTATCTGCTGAAATGCTTCGTGCTCAGTTTGCGCATTGAATTTCTTAATTTTCATCCGAAATCCTTCAGAATTTGTATTACAATCAATGAGAGAGGATTACATGTTCAGTGTCCAGCTTTTTTTGTGATGATCCCATTAAACAGGAATATTACTCGAGAAATGATCCCGTCATTATTGATAAAACTTGCTGCTTTTGTTCTTCTACATAGCTCTCTTGCAATAATAATGACAAACAAAGTGTTTAATATAGCAAAGTATTTTCAATCATGAATTTTAAACATAATATACTGGAATTTCATATATTAAGAAGATACACATGAAAAGTTCATTCTCAAATATGATACAATAACTAATACTTATGCACAGCCGATTTTTAATTTGCTGAAAAATAAATAAATAGAGCTAATACTTGCTTGACATTGCAGTCTCAGTTTTGATAATTAGAGTGTAAATTTTTTAAAGGATGTTTATGTTATGAGTAATTTACAGATTATCAGGAAATCAGAAATATATGAAGTAATCAAAAGCGGAAATAAGCTTATAAAAGTATGGAAATCATTAACTCCAAATCTTTTGTTTCAGATAAACAGTGAAATAGATTTTCTGAAAAAGTATCGTCACCCGATGATTATTGATTTACTTGATTATAAAGTAGATGAGACAAATGCAATCCTGGAATACGCCTTTTTCCCCGGTGAAATGATAACAGTGTTTCTAAAAAAACATCCTGAGTACACAGAAACACTATGGCAGAAGTTAGTTGATTTTCTGAGATTTCTCAAGTATAAGGATATATTTATAGGTGACTTCAAACCGGAACATATTCTGGTTTCACTAGTTGATGATGAACCAACAATTAAGTTAATAGACATAACTCCTCATAAAGAAGTACTGACAATTGACTGGGCGGCTCCTGAACAGCAGAAAGGAGTGCTTAACTGGAAGTCAAACTTGTATACTCTTGGTTTGATCTTTGCCTCTTTACAAAAACCTGAGAGTATTATTCGAGAGATGCTGGAGAATGATGAGGATCCACTGATTACTCTTCCTTATAAAACCAATATTCTTGATGTATGTGGTAAGAACCCTGTTAAGAGAATCGATAATTTAGATAAATACTATTTCGAAAACTGCCAGGGACAAATAAAGGCAGCCAATCAGCGATTTGAATATAAATCTTTTGTGGAGTTTCATCAGGTTCTGATGGATGCTCTTCTGACAGTTAAGATTTCATTCAGAGAATCATATGGTATCTATAAGAAATATAACTCATCGGGATTGCCACAAAGAATAACATCTTTGAGAGAATTAGCAAGTTTGAAGAAAGCAGGGCAGCCTCTTGATTTTATTGTTGCTAATGAGTCCATAATATGGAATGGGAAAACACTGGTTTTTGAAAACAATGAATTTGTCCTGTACCCGGACAGAGAAATGAATATATCAGAGATTTCTGATTCAATAATGAACTTTAAAATACAGGGGCTCAGCAAATCAATAGATAATCTTGTACAAAATATTGATATTCTGCTAAAAGTAAATATTGATGATGCCCTTACAGCTGCGAGACTTATCTATAGAAACGGTTACTTCTTAGAGTCTGAGAAATTCCTGACGAACTATTTTTCGAAGCATAATCCCAAAGGTGATGATTATGTTAAATTCTGGATTCTCTGGATAACAATTCATTTTCATCATTCAGGAGAATTTAATAACATATTTATACAACCGGAAAGCAAGGGGAATAAGAAGCTGGAAAGTTTTCTAAATATAATCAACAAGAATTTCAGTAATGATATCAGTGGAATAGAAGAAATGGTTGAATCCGGGCATTGTGAGTTTGAAAAACTGGCGTATTACATTCTCAATAATTACAGTGAGGATAAATACGTTTACATTGAGGAAGCTCTGAGGACTGCAGTGGATGTTATTGATATAATAGACCTGCTCTCAGGTTACTATTACCATAGAGGTATGTATGATCCGGATGGGTGGACTTACATATTAACACTTGCACTTGAGTTTGGGAGTGATTATCTTCTGAATAAGTGTCTTGTAAGATTATTATCTGTACTTGATTCAAGTGGAAAACTCTATCTGGCAAACAGTATTACTCATGTTCTAAGCAATGTGAAACCTACTGAGCAAACTGCATTTATCTCTGCAAATGTAATAGATATGTATTACAAGCAATTGAAATATGGAAAACTACTGGATTATATTGAGAACTACATCGATGTTATTCCTAAAGAAGACCTGCCATCAGCATTGATTAAGTATCTTGAAATCAGTGTGTCAGATAAGAAACTGAAACTTTCACAGGCTCTTGTAAAGTTAATTAAGCAGCAGCTTCATGTAATAAAAAGAAAATACTCAGATGAACTTGATGCAATCCTATATTCGGCCAAACACTTCCTCAATGATGAAAGATGTGAATACTTATACAGATTGCTGAGAACAAATTCAGATGAGCAGATTGCTCCTGTTTCTGAGCTTAATCGCCTTCAGGATGATTTTAACAACAAGGAATATCACCTTCTGGTGGAGCTGACAAAATACGAAGCTCAATCTGAATATATTGCTGGTGAAAACTCCTATTTTGCAGGGCTTTCACTGATTGAACTCGGACAGAAGCAGAGATCGTCCTATTTCTTTTCAATTGCACTGTCAGTGTTCAACAGACTTGGACTTTTCAATAGATGTCTGGAACTCAGCAGCTATCTGGAAAGAGAGCAGTCTCTTGTGGCAAAAGAATCTCTTGATTATATGACTATCATCAGCAGAATTATTCACAGCAGGGATTTGATGGAAATTCAACGTGTTCTGTCGGAAATAGTCTATATGGTCTTTGACTATGAGAAAGTAATAACATTTATTTATGACTCGAACATTAAGAATTTTACTCCCATTGTAAACATTACCGATGACTATTCTGAAGGAATGGAGGCAATTCATTACAGCAGCCAGATTATGGCTACTTACAAGAGGAACCTTAACAAAACTTTTTCTTTCAACACTTCTGAGGACAATATGTCCGGTAGTATACACAGGCTGCAGATTAAGAATGCTCTCTGTGTTCCAATGATAGTCGGAGAAAACCTGATAGGTACTATCTATATTCATACACGACAACATATGAAACCTCTTCCTGATCAGAAAGTCACTCATCTCGAAACAATCGCTTCTCTTACAGGTATTGTTGTTGATAAGCTGTTCAGACAGAAAACAACAATGTCTGCAGATGCTCAGGCTGATTTTCATGGAATAGTAGGGCAAAGCCGTTTGATGAATCTGCTGAAAAAACAGATAGTAAGTATATCATCCATACCTTATGCCGTTTTAATAAGTGGTGAATCCGGAGTAGGAAAAGAACTTGTTGCTCGTGCCTTATACGAAGAAGGCAGTCAGAAAGGCGAACTTATTATAATAAACAGTACTACAATTCCACGAGAACTGTTTGAATCTGAGTTGTTCGGACACAAGAAAGGTTCATTCTCAGGAGCTCATGAGGACAAAAAGGGTTTTATAGAGGCAGCTGAAAACGGAACTCTGTTCTTTGATGAGATTGGTGAATTACCGCTTGAACTCCAACCTAAGCTGCTGAGACTCTTACAGGAAAGAACATTCACTTCCGTTGGGGATACAAGAGTAAAGACTACTAATACAAGATTTGTTTTTGCAACGAACAGAAATCTGGAAGATGAAGTCAGGTCAGGAAGATTCAGAAAAGACCTTTATGCACGTATCAGGCAGTTTCAAATCAATGTACCTCCATTGAGAGAGCATACTGAAGATATTCCTGTTCTGGTTGATCATTTCACCGGTAAATTCATTAAAACTAATCCATCTATTGAAGTTAGTCGAATTCCGCGTGAACAGGTTACTCAATGGCAGCATCAGGAATGGTCTATGAATATCAGAGAACTGGAATATGCAGTATACAGAGCTTTACTTCAACCAGAACTGGTCAATACGCTTAAATCAGAGAAATTTGTTGTTAAACTCGACTATAAATGGGATTCAAAGGATATTGTCGGAGAATATGCTGTCTGGCTAAAGAATCAACTGGGATCTATAGAAGATGTCATGAAATTCCTGGATATCTCCAAGCCTACATTCTACAGAATAACAAAGAATTATATCAACAATTAGAATCTGAAAATTAATTAGACGCTTTGAATATCTCAGGATATTCGGTTCGCAGTTTTTTTAGCCATCTGAGAGTTCTGTAGTAATTGTTTTCTGCGTTCCACAGGATATAACCTTCACAACCAAGGTTATGTACTGCTTCTATCTGGGCATTAATATAGTGCTCAGTGTAGTTAACATGCCAGTTGTTAGCCTGTATGTATGGAATCACTTTACACTTTGGATCGGTATGGTCCATAATCTGTTTCCCACATGTATACACAATCTGATAAGGTTCATTCTCTACATTTTCTCTATATGCAAAGTTTGAGTTGAAATGCGATGAATAAATCATAGGGTGAATACGCTGCAGGTGTTTTGTCATTCTTTTCAGATTTTGCCCGGTATTCTGAATATCTCTTTCACTCTGCCAGGCAATTATTGCGAAGACATCTGCTGTAAGGCATACGTTATTCTGCCTGCATATGTTAGAAATGTCTTTCACAAATTCCGTTATAATGTCCGGTTTCTGCCTCGGAACATATAATGAATCGAGAACTTGTTTTCCGGCTTCTTCCGCCTGAAAGTAAAATCTGGCATTATCCAGATTGCCTTGAGTAGGGAATCTGATATAGTCCATTTGAATTTCATCAATGCCGGTTTGAGCAAAATAAGATACAAGGTTCTTGAGATCTCTCTGCACTTCTGGATTAGAAGAATCAAGCCAGGAAGGTCCCTTCACATTACTCTCCACCCATCTTCTGCCAATACTGTCGGAAGGACAGTAAATACTGTCATTAGTTGCAACGTGAATGTTATGGAACATCACAACTCGTCCTATTGCATACATTCCTCTATCATGAATTTTCTTAACGGTTTTCTTAACGTTAAGGAATTTTCGCCAGTCATGCTCAATAGTCTTGTATTTATCTGGTACTTTACAAAAAACTGTACCATTCATATCTTTCAGATCGAAAACTACTGAATTAATACCTGCTGCCTTTGCACTATCAAGAAGAGAATCGAAACCTTTGGAAAAAGCAGTATAGGACGTTACATAAATTCCTTCCATGTATTCCGGGGAATTATCTACAGAAAAACAGCTGTCAGCATCAAGACTGTCTTTTAAAGCAATCAATTCTTTTTCGGCTTCACTTTTTGCTTTAAGAATAGAGTCTATGAGAACGTCAATTTCATCTCGCTTGCTGATATCAGAAGTAGTTTCCGGATCAGGTTTCTTTCCGCATCCTATCAGGGCTATCACAATTACTATGACAACAATTAAATACTTAACCGATTTCAAATTCCTTTTACCTTCTATGTAAATTGAAGTCTGTACAGATCATAATACAATCCACGTTTTTGAAGCAGTTCATCGTGAGTTCCCTGTTCTTTGATTCTTCCTTTATGGAGAACGATAATCCTATCAACATGTTTAATAGTGGATAGTCTATGGGCAATAATTATTGATGTACGTCCTTTCATGACTTTCTCTAATGCGTCCTGAATCATCAATTCTGTTTCTGTGTCGATGTTTGAAGTGGCTTCATCAAGAATGAATATTGATGGATTGTAAGCAAGAACACGTGCAAACGCAATCAATTGACGTTGACCTACGGAGAATGTAGCTCCTCGTTCCATTACTTCTTCGTTGAATTTTCCCGGTTGAGAATCTATAAAGTTAAATATATTAACATATTTTGTGACTTGTTCCATCTTAGCCTGATCAATCTCAGCATCGTCCAGTTTGATATTATCTGCAATCGTTCCTGAAAAAAGAAATACATCCTGCTGAACAATACCTATATTACGTCTGATATCCATGAGCTGATAATCTTTCAGGTTCTTATTATCGAGAAGAATTTTACCTTTCTGGAATTCATACATGTCGGTAATCAGATTTACAATTGAGGTTTTACCTGAACCGGTATGACCCACAAGTGCTATTTTCTCGCCAGGTTTGATATCAATGTTTATATCTTTCAGTGCATATTCATCGTTGTCTTTGTAGCTTAACCAGAGATTCTCGATTTTGATTTCTCCTGAGATTTTATCTACTGATGTTTTCTCATCTCTGTAATCCTGAATATCATTGTCCATAAGGTCGAAAATTCTTTCAGCACCGGCCAGAGCACTCTGAAGGATATTGAACTTTTCACTGAGCCTGTTAATAGGATCAAAGAACCGATCCAGATAATTGGTGAATGCAAAGATAAGTCCCAGAGATAAAGTATTCTTAAGAACAGCTCCACCACCAAAATAGAGTATCATTGCCGTTCCAATAAATCTCATAATGAAAATAAGAGGGCGGAATCTACCAAAAAGAATTATCTGACTGAATCCGGCTTTAAAATAACCATCATTGATATCGGATATTTTCTTAGCTCGGTACTTATATTGATTGAATATCTGGATGATTTTAACACCTGAAATATCCTCTGCAAAATTAGCATTCAATTCCGCAAGTTTCTTTCGGACTTTTCGATATATAACTCTTGTTTTCTTTTTGAATGTCATGAGGTGAATATAAACAATCGGTAGAAGTGTAAATATTATAAGCGCAAGTTTCCAGTTGAGAACAAGCATCATGACAATAATTCCTAATAATGTCAGAACATCTTGAATAAGTTGTATAAATCCGGCACTTAGAGATTCATCCAGAGTTTTAATATCATTCGTAACCCGTGTTACCAGTCGTCCTATCGGGTTAGTATCAAAAAATTTAGCAGGCATTCTCTGGAGATGACCGAAGACATCTTTTCTCAGATCAAACATAGCATATTGAGCAGCTTTATTGATTGTTAATACTTGATAATACTGAAACAGGAATCTGACTGTAACAAGAATCAGATATAGAATTCCAAGAAGCTTCAGTTTGGATATTGAGTAGTCCCTTATTGTGATAATATCCTTGTCAGCAAGTGTGATCTCTCCGGAGAAAACAGATACAATGTCTTCAGAAATTAAGAGCAACTCTTCTGATCTTACAACATACTCCTGATCTTTCAGAATTTTTTTGTTTTCTTCATTGTTATAGATTTTGAAAACACCATGCCTGGATATTTTTCCTGATTCTACGAGAGATGCATAAATGTCTTTATCGAAGTAAGGGACTTTTTTTGACGGAACCAGAACAAATGAACTGCCATCTCTAACCCATGTTTCCAGTTTAAACCGTTTTGCTGTTTCCAGAAACTCATCTTTGTATCTATCTCCATCCTTAAAGCTGACCAGTTTAGAACCGGACACAATATGATTATCTACAGCTACCATGCTTATGACTGGTACAACAAGCTCAACAGCGGTTACACAAACCAGCAGAATAATTGAAATAACAACAAAGACTTTATATGGTGCAAGATAAGAAATCAGCTTTTTCAGCAGCTGTTTATCATATACTTTTTTATTCAGAGTATCATCGGTATGAACAGGTTTCATTAGTCTTCCTCCAATCTCTGAGCAATCTGTTGTTTCTCATGAAGATCATGGTACAACTCACCATTCTCAAGCAACTCTTCATGAGTTCCTTCTTCCGAAATTTTGCCACTATCAATTACAATAATCTTATTGGCATGTTGGATTGAAGAAATTCTATGTGCGATGATTATTGTCGTTTTGTTTTTTCTGAGCTCAATAGTCTGTTCAATAATTGATTTCTCCGTTTTCGTATCTACGGCAGAAAGTGAGTCATCAAGTATAAGTATTTCCGGATCAGTAAGGAATGCACGGGCAATTGCAATCCGTTGTTTCTGCCCACCCGAGAGAGTGACTCCACGCTCTCCGACAACAGTCTGGAATCCTTCATTGAATTCAATAATATCATTGTATACATTAGCCATTTTGGCAACACGTTCAACATCTTCTATGGTTGCTTCCGGTTTCCCGAATTTTATATTGTTCTCAATTGTGTCAGAGAAGAGGAATATATCCTGCGGTACGGCTGAAATATTAGAGTGAAGTACTGACAACGGATACGAGGACACTGGATTCGAGTCCAGGAATATGGTATTCTCAGGTGGATCATATACTCTCATAATAAGATCAATCAAAGTAGATTTTCCACAGCCAGTTCTACCGGCGATTGCCAGTGTTTCACCAATGTTAATTTCTACGGATACATCTTCAAAGATTTTTTTGTCTGTTCCCGGATATGCGAAATCAAGCCCGGAGATTTTGATGTTACCTTTAAAGTGAGTAAGATTGTCATCTGCTTTTGCATCTGTTATTTCCGGTTGTGTATCAAGAATTTGATTTATTCTTTTCAGAGATGCTGTTCCTCTCTGATACATATTAACAACCCATCCAATTGCAATCATAGGCCAGATTAACTGTCCCAGATAAGAACTGAATGCAACGTAGGAACCAACAGATATTACGTTCTTGATAACAGTGATACCACCGAAAATAACCACAATACCAATACTATAACTGATTATGAGCCACATGAATGGATGGAACATAGCATTAAGTTTGACAAGAGATATGTTTTTCTCAACATATTCTTTTGAGAGTTTGCACATCTTGTCAGTTTCATTTTTTTCCTGTACAAATGCCTTTACAACACGAATCCCCGAGATGTTCTCCTGAATCATACCGGATAGTGCCGAAAATGCTTCCTGTACATCTTTAAATTTTATATGTATTTTTCTCCCGAAGATTATTATAAATACAGTCATAATCGGTAAAGGAAGAATAGCCATCATTGTCAGCTTAAAGTTAATTGTGACCATCAGCATAAATGAGCTTACAGATAAGAACAGTGTATCAACCAGAGCAATGAAACCAAAACCGAACATCATTCTGATAGCATTCATGTCATTAGTGGCTCTAGCCATAAGATCACCGGTTTTGGACCTGGTGAAGAAGTTTTGAGACATCAGCATAAGATGATTATAGTAGTTCTGTCTCAGTTCTTTTTCAATTCTCCATGAATTCCCGATGAGTACGATTCTCCAAAGCATTTTCAGAAAATAAATTACAACGGACATCCCTATGATAATTAATGCTGTGATAAGTAAATCATGCTGAGTAAATCCTTCCTGTCCAAGACCATCAATTGCATTCTTTACAATTTTCGGGATTATAAGCTGAATTGCGTCAACCACCAGCAATATTAAAATACCCAGAATGATATTTAAAAATCTTTTTTTTACAATAGGGGCAATATACTTGAATGTTTTCATCAGATCTCTTTTCTATTTTAGGATATGAAGATAAAATTCTGACGGAGTATTTTGTCAAACAATAATGCATATAAAATACATAAATGCAAATGGTCATGCACGGGATGAATTGACCGTCTTTCAGAAGTTTGATACTGCTTGTTTTTATTTAGTGTTTTACATTATGAAATATCTTGAATTATTACTTATCCAGTACAGGGAAATAAAGTCTGAATTCAGTGAATGAGTTAAGCTCACTTATTACATCAACAGCTCCACCATAATCGTTGACCACTGAATGTACAATTGCAAGACCAAGTCCTGTCCCCTCATCTTTACTTTTAGTTGTAAAATAAGGATCGAATATCTTTTCCAGATTAGCCTGAGGAATCCCTTTGCCATTATCTCGAACATAAACGCAGTAATATTTTTTTGATTCCATATTTGGCTTTAGATCAATAGGTATTTCATCGAATGCTATCTGTTTCAGTCCAATTGTAATTCTACCTTTGGATTTGCTGATAGCCTGCAAGGAGTTATTTGTTAAGTTAAGCAGTACTTGCTCTATATTTGTAAAGTCTGCCAATACATTGCCTTCTGTGTCAATTTCAGTAATAATTTTTACTGTCTTTGGGAAAGTAGACTTGATCATTTTATAGACTTCTTCAATAATCTTCTTTAGACTCACAACCTGAAGTACTTCTTCATCCTCACGAGAGAAAGACAGAATTCGTCGGATAAGATCTTTAGCTCTACCTCCGGCAGTTTTAATTTCATCCAGAAATTCATCCGTTATTTTGGCTGGTGGAATCTCAGCTTTTATTATGTCAACGTATCCAAGTATTGCTGTCAAAATATTGTTAAAATCATGGGCAACACCGGCTGCAAGAAGCCCAAGGGCATCCATTTTTTGAGCCTGAAACAGTTGTTTGCGCAACGCACGTTCTTCAGTCACATCTTTTATAGCTCCAATAATCTCAATAACTTTGCCTGTTTTCTGATCGACAAAAGGTCTGGAATATTCTTTGATTATTCGTTTCTCACTGGCCTTATTAATTATAGAATATTCAATTTTGACATTTTCACCGTCTAATACTTTTTTTACAGAATCTTTATATCTGGCTATATCCTGCTCACAAATTATGCTTTTCCATAGTTTTTTCTTGGAGGTGAAGATTTCTTTTTCATAACCTGTTATTTTTTCGACTGCTCCGGTAATCCAGAATGAAAATTCATCTGAGTTTTCATCAGCTCTCTGCATGTAAACAAAGTCAGAAATAAAATCTGATACAATTCTGTGAAGTTGTTCACTTTGCCTGAGCTTTACTGTCCTGTTGAGAACAAGTTCTTCCAGATTAGTTTTGTATTTTTCGTTTTCCTCAATAATCTGTACTTTCTTCAAAGCTTTTTCAACCGCAATCTCAATAATTGCCATATCTTCAACGGGTTTAGTAATGTAATCCCAGGCTCCACCTCTTAATGCTTCAATTACATCGGACATTTTTCCTGTACCTGAAATAATGATTATTGGGGTTTCAGGAGAAAGGTCTGTTATAGTTGAAAGAACCTCCAGCCCATGCATTACCGGCATCTGCAAATCCACCAGAACAATGTCCGGAGACTCCTTTTTGAACTTGTTTATCCCAGTTATTCCATTAGGTGCTGTTATCACTGAATATTCTGAATCCTCCAGATATTCCTGAAAATTCATTCTGATTGCTGGCTCATCATCAATAATCAATACTTTTGCTTTCACACTCATTAATAAAATGCTCCTTAACTATTTGTAAAAACCACATCCAATAAGATAATTTGTGTCAGGTACTCTTTTGATAAATGAAGTTTTATCGGCGATTTTTTCTTCTTTATTAACCCACTGGTAATCTACCCATCCTTCATTCTCTCCTTTTTGAGCGGTAAGAACGAATTGTGCTCCAAAGTGGATGCCTTTTGCATCAGTAACTTCAAGCATACTGTTACCTTTCAAAGCAGGTTTTTGTCCATGGAATATGGTTTTCCCATTCAAGTCCATACCAAAAAGATAAAATTCACCCTCTTTAAATTTGCTTCCTTCTTTCTCAAACTCTTTAATTGAAGCTTCTATACCATTCTTTTCAAAGAATTTTACACCATCTTCAACAAGTTTTTTTGCCTTCGCCTTTTTTTCTTCTAAAGTCATTGATATAAGTAATGCGGGAACAAGTAATAATATCAATGTCACTAATAAATACTTTCTCATTTTTTCCTCCGATATTGTTCTATTAGAAAAAATAATGAGAATCTTAGTTGAGAACAAATAAAAAAAGAAAACGACCATGAGAATCAATCAGATACTGAAAATTTCAATAATTTTGTCAGTCAGCTTCTTAACTCTATCAGAATCTTTACTTTCCTTATTATCTGTGACTTCAAGTTTTTCAATAATCTTTTCCTGCAAATGCCACTTATAAACAAATGTAGAATCAGACAGTGATTTTATGATGCTTTGATTTTTTTTGCTGAATTTTCTAATTGTAGCTTTGCTGATACTTTCAGGTATTTTTATGTTTATAACAGCCCCAAACTCGTGGATGATTTCCATTTCGGATCTGCTTAAATCATGATTAACAGAGAGAAATTTACGTAGTTTCTTTTCATTCGTAAATTCCATATTTCTTAAGTCTTCTAAATTATTCTCGATTCCCTGTTCCTCAATTCTCTCCAGTGATCTTTCAGAGAAAAGAAATTTACTCTCTGTATAAACAGGCTGATTGAATACATTCTGCACAATGAAAAGCGAGAAGAAAGCCAGAATTCCGGCAATAACAGGAGTCAGTACCCAACCAACTGATATTTTACCTAAAACTCCAAACTGTATGTTTCTTCCTCCTTTTGCCAGCGCTATACCGAGAACACCACCAACAACTGCCTGAGAACTGGAAACAGGCACAAGCGGAATAGTTGGTAGTCCATGTGTAAGAAGCCAGTCATGAAGGGCTTTCGAACCAAAAAGGAACAATACCAGTGATTCTGCCAGAACAACAATCAACCCGGCAATTGGTGAGAGTTCAAACAAATCTCCCCCTACTGTTTTCATGACTTTGTAAGAATAAGTTATTACACCAACACCAATAGCAATACTGCCTATAAGAAAAAGTTGTTGTATGCCGGTCATAGTGAAAACTGAGAACAGAGTAACATTTTTGAAGGGTGATACTGAAGCAAATACCCCCATAGCATTGGCAATATTGTTTGCTCCCAGACTGTAAGCTCCAAAAGCTCCTACAATTATAAAAGCCAGTCGTGTATACGCATCTCTCAGCAGCAGATGAGTCTTTGACTTCTTAAGAATCATTACAAAAAGTTTAAACAGTATGAATGAAAAGATGGCAGATAGGATAGGGCAGACAATCCAGGTTCCGAAAATTTTGGTCAGGGATCTGTAATCTGTGAGCATTCCGGCAAAAAAGTTCCACCCAATAATTCCACCCACAATTGCTTGTGATGTAGAAACAGGAAGTCCTGCTTTTGTCATGAGGGTTACTGTAATCGCAGATGATAATGCAATTGTAAAAGACCCTGCAATTTGATTGATACTACCCAGCTTTCCCAGTGTCTGGGATGCTCCTGCACCTTCAAGAACTGCTCCGAGTATAACAAAAATACAGGTTATATAAGCTGCTGTTCTGAATTTAATCATTTTTGTTCCTACTGCGGGACCAAAAACATTTGCAGCGTTGTTAGCTCCTAAAGACCAGCCGAGAAAAAGACCACTGGATAGATAGATAAGAAGCATCTTATATCCTTCTTTTTATTGCATATATAGCAAGTCTGTCTGCGACGGACTCTGAATAGTCACTAATATTTTCAACATTCTTGATAAAGAACCTGAGATGCTGCTTACAGGACAGTTCAAGATTGGAATCAAACACATGTTTTACCAGATCAGCACCGATAAGATCTATCTGAGTTTCATAAACATGAACTTTGTTCAAATGCTCACTTACCTGATAGACTTCTGTGAAAAAAGCTCTAACGGCTCGGACTAATGAGTCAACAGCCTTGTTTGAAAGCTCAAGCATTTCCTTGAATTTTGTGTGGATTGCTTCTGGAATATCAGGATTTTCAGCATAGAAACTTAGAAGAGTTTCTTTCATAATATCAATTACATCATCCGTGTTTTCCAGAATTGCCAGAACATCTCCTCTGGACTCCGGAATTAAGGTGTAAGTATATAAGTTTATTTCGACATCTCTTCTAATTTCATCTGCTTCTCTTTCGCATTGAACAACTTTATCGAGTCTTGACTGGAATGATTTAATATCCCCATTCAAATAATCTGTGAGACTCATTTGAAATATTATACTGGTTTCATTAACCAGATTCAAGAACTTATCAATTCTTTCAATTAAATGTTTTGTTTTCTTCGTAAACATATTTTACCTCAACGCTAAATGTTAAAGGTTATGGAAGAAAAATGTCAATAAAAAATATTTTTATATTGACATGCTTTACTAATATAATTTAATAATACTAAAAAGGTAAATGTAGTTAATGGAGAATATATGAGATCTAAAAGAGAGAAACTTAAATCTGCAGCTATGGATTTGTTCAAAAGATTCGGAATGAAGAAAGTTACAATTAAGGAAATTTGTGAGCATGCTCAAACTAGTAAAGTTACATTTTATAAGCATTACAGGAACAAAATTGAGTTAATAGGAGAGTTGCTTAAGGAGCTGTATGAGTATGGTTTCAAGGAAATGACTGTTATCTGGCAATCTGATCTGACTGTTAAGCATAAATTTCATTCACTGCTGGAACTCGAGTTTAGCTTTTATGATGAACTTGGACCGAATTTTCTTCATGATTTAATGTATTATTCAGACATTCAGCAGTACAATTATGAAATGAGCAGAAAGTCTCTTTTGATAATGTATCGTTTTATCAGATACGAACAGAAAAAAGGGACAGTTCGCAAAGATTTGAAATCAAAGTTTATGATTTCTATGTTTTCCAAAGCATTTGAAATAATGAAGGATCCTGTTTTTCAGGCAATTTATCCTGATCCAAAAGATTTGATAAACGCCATAATAGAACTCTTTGTGTTTGGAGTTGTAAATGAAACATAAAACTTTTTTCTTCTGCATGCTTGCATTACTTGTGTTACATTGCAACTTATGTTATAGTGTAGGTATTTTGAATCATATGAATGAAAAAGTTGTTCATAAGGTACATCTGATGTATCTGAATAATCTCAATAATGATGACAATGCTCTTTATACGAAATATCTTCCTGAGTACAGCAATACCATAGGTGATATCAGCAATGCTTCGATAAGTATATTATGCTCTTATGAGTTAGGTTACGATATTGTGAATATGGATAGTGAAGATAAGGATTTTGATCATGGATTTCACAGATTGAGTATGAGAGTATCCAATAATAAATTCGAGTTTGTTCTAGGAAAACAGAAAATCAATTTTGGAGAAGCTCAGATTTTGAGAATTGTTGACTGGTATGATACAGTTAACTATTTCGATGTAAGTGCCTACACTAAAGGAACTACAGGGGCTTTGCTGAAAGTATATCCGGATATGGAATCTGCATTATGGAGCTGGTACAATATCACAAATACATACGAATCGAATAGATTATTTAAACTGCATGATGCAGATGAAGCTGATTTTGGTTTAAGATATGAAAGAGATTTCAGCAGGATAAGTTCTGGATTGTCATTTGAAAATATTGGTAGAGAGAATGCAGAAAATAAGAGATACAAAGGGAGAAGGATTGCCTTAGATGTAAAAGCTGATGCGTATCTCGGATTCTGGACTGAGATGCAGCAGTACTTTGTTGATGAACCTCCTGTGTCAGCGAAAGAAGATATGGAGTCATCTTTGATGACTGGAGCAGATTATACTTTTTCTGTTGGAAATGGTCTCTATACAATGGCAGAGTACAGAATAAGCTCAGGACTTTACGATAAATTTTCCGGTATGGAAAGTGATACAGAGGATATCTGTCTAATTTTGGATTATCCTGTATCCATCATGTATTCTGATATGTTTTACGTGAACTATCATAATTCTTCAGTTGAGGATTTTATGCCTGAGTTTACGATTATGAATTCACTTAAATATACAGCAGATTTATATATATTGAATCTACAGACTTTTCTCAGTTATTATGAGTTCGACGAGAAGCCGGAACTTGGAATACAAATATCATTTCTCGCAGATTTTTAAGGAGTGTTACCATGAGCAATTTAGTTGAAATTAGAGATCTAATTAAAAAATACCCGGTAGGAGGTAGCTTCTTCACAGCTTTAAAGGATGTGAATCTTGATTTTTCAGAAGGTGAATTTTCAGGAATTGTAGGTCCTAGCGGATCAGGAAAGACTACACTTCTCAATATTATTGGTTCCTTGGATAAGCGAACTTCCGGTTCAGTAAAAGTATTGGATAAAGAACTCGAAAAACTCAGTTCTGGAGAATCAGCTAAACTGAGGAGTGAGAGTATCGGTTTTATTTTTCAATCGTACAATCTTCTGCAGCATTACTCAGTCTATGAGAATGTTGAGTTTCCGTTGTTACTTTTAAATATGACAAATGAGCAGAGAAAGAAGGCAGTTATGGATGCTCTGGAATGGGTAGAACTGACAGACAAAATCAAGTCCAGACCAGGGCAGCTTTCAGGAGGTCAATGTCAACGAGTAGCCATCGCCAGAGCAATGGTAAAGAAACCACCACTTCTGCTTGCAGATGAACCAACAGCTAATCTGGACTCGGATAACTCATATAAAATTCTGGACTATATGAAGAATATCTGCAGGGAAATGAAAACAACATTCATATTCTCAACACACGATTCAAAAGTAATAAATTATCTAAATAGAAAAATACATCTTGTTGATGGTAAAGTAGAGAAAGACATTTTAACCGCACAGGAGGATTAATGCTATTTAAACTGGCACTCAAGAATCTTCTGGGAGTAGGTCTCCGAACCTGGCTCAATGTTTTTGTGATATCCCTTTCATATGTTGCTATAATAGGTATGGAAGGATTTTATGAAGGCTGGAGACAGAGGGCTATCAATGAAACGATAGAATGGGAAGTAGCCGAAGGGCAGTTCTGGCAGAAAGATTATGATAAGTTTGATCCATTGACTCTGGTAGATAGCTATGATATAATACCGGAGTTTGTGAAAAAAGATGAAAACTTTTGTCCGATACTGATTCAGACTGCATCAATATATCCTGAAGGTAGATTATTCAATATAATGGTGAAGGGTATACCGGAAAATCAGAGTGTTCTGAAAATACCTGTTGAGAATCTGAGAAGCAGTGATACTAATTCCGTTATCATCGGTAAAAGGATGGCAAATGCAACAGGACTTAAAAAGGGTGATTTTGTTACACTCAGGTGGAGAGATGCAAATGGCACTTTTGATGCTCAGGATATTGTGATTTCAGAGATTTTTACCAGTCCGCATCCGGGAGTTGATACGGGACAATTATGGATGGAACTGGGACAAATGCAGAAGTTGTTCGGTATGGAAGGGAAAGCTACAATAATCTGTTCGTCTTCAGATAATAATAAACAGGTCGATGGTTGGATTTTTCATACTCAGGATGATTTGTTGAATGATCTGAGAACTATATTTAAAATCGAGAGTATTCAGGCAACAGTGATGTATGGAGTTCTGTTGTTTCTTGTAACAATAGCTATTTTTGATACTCAGATTTTGTCGATCTTTCGAAGACGAAAAGAAATAGGAACACTAATGGCTCTGGGTTTAACAAAATCGAAAGTTGTGTCTTTGTTTACTTTGGAAGGAGTTATGCATGGGGCTATGGCTATTTTTATGGGTGCTGTCTATGGGATTCCTCTGTTTATTCTGACAGCAACAAAAGGTTGGTCGATGCCTGACAGTATGGATGACTATGGTCTGGCAGGATCATCAGGTATTATCTATCCTGTTTACAACATGAAAGTGGTACTGACGACTGTGATATATATAATGATTATTATTGGAATAGTAAGTCTGATTCCTACAACCTCAATAATCAAGATGAATCCTGCAGAAGCGATTCAGGGGAAAAGGAGGAAGAAATGATACGATTTCTTTTGAAAGGGATATTTAGAGACAGATCAAGGAGTTTGTTTCCGATTATTACTGTTTCTCTCGGAGTTGCTGTAACAATAATATTTTATTGCGAGTTCACAGGATATATGAATGGTGCAATAAACTCTAATGCGAAATTTGATACCGGACATGTGAAAGTTGTTACCAGAGCTTACAAACAATATCTTAATCAGAAACCTTTAGATTTGTGTATCCTCGAGGAAAGTAAACTGAAGCAGCAGTTAACAAGAGAGTATCCCGGTTATGATTGGAGTTCCAGAATTCAATTTGGCGGTTTGCTGGATATACCGGATGAAAACGGTGAAACAAAAAGGCAGACACAGTGCATGGGAATGAGTTTTGATTTGATAAATTCTGACTATGACATCAGGCTGCTCAATCTGGAAAAAGCTCTTACAACAGGAGCAATTCCTTCTAAGCAGGACGAAATTCTTTTGAGCAGTGAACTTGCCGAAAAGGTTAACATCAAGATTGGAGATACTGTTTCCATTATGTCTTCTACAATGAACAGTGCAATGGCAATTCGTAACTACAAGGTTTCAGGACTTGTTAATTTTGGTATTCAGATGCTGGACAAGAAGGCTGTTATTGTTGACATCAGTGCTGCCAGGGATTTACTGGATATGGAGGATGCTTCAACAGAGATTCTTGGTATCAGAAAAGATATGGTTTTCGATGATCTTCAGACAATTACAATATCAGAAAAATTTAACTCGGAACTATCCGATCCTGATGATGAATTCAGTGCAGTTATGATTCCATTGAGAAAGCAGAATGGTATGGGAGATATGATAGATATGGCTCGTACATTCTCTATTGGAATGGTAACAGTATTTATTATCATATTAGGAATTGTTCTTTGGAATGCAGGCTTGATGAACAGTATCCGACGCTACGGTGAAATGGGAGTAAGACTTGCGATAGGTGAATCAAAAAAGCATGTTTATACTTCGATGTTGTGGGAAGCCGGTATTATAGGTCTGGCAGGTTCGGTAGCAGGTGCAGTAATCGGTTATCTTGTTGCCTGGCCTATGCAGGAATACGGTTTGGATTTTTCTGTATATATGAAACAGGCAAATATCATTGCGTCCGGAAGGATGTATGCTCTGATATCTCCGGAAGCTTTTTTTCTCGGGATTATTCCCGGATTTTCGTCAATAATATTGGGTACGGCTATTGCCGGTCTGAATATCTTTAAACGTCAGACATCTCAGTTATTCAAAGAATTGGAAAACTAAAGGAGTAAAGGAATGAAGTATAGAATTTTAATTGTAACACTATTGATTATGGTCTCATGTTTGTTTTCAGTTGATAATGAGTTAACCGGCGAAAAACTTCTGAAGATGATAGATAAAAACATGAATGCTGATACTATGACTGGAGAATCCAGAATGATAATCCATACACGAAGAGAAACGAGAGAAATTACAACCAGATTCTGGATTCAGGGGACAGAGAAATCTTTCTCAGAGTATCTTGCACCACCAAGAGAAAAGGGTACAAAGATGCTGAAACTGAACGATGATTTATGGACATTCACTCCTGCTGCAAACAGGAAAATACGTATTTCCGGACACATGTTGAGACAATCTGTATCCGGTTCAGATTTGTCCTATGAAGATTATATGGAAGATACAAGCCTTGAAATGTCTTATACCGCAGATATTACCGGAGAGGAAGTTGTGCAGGACAGGAACTGCTATGTTATACTGTTAACAGCTAAAACTGAGGATGTAGCATATAGCACCCGTAAAATCTGGGTTGATAAGGAAAAATATATCCCCTTACAGGAAAACAGATATGCTAAAAGCGGAAAATTACTGAAGAAAACCGAGATTAGAGAAATTATGAAGGTTGGTAATAGATGGTATCCTAAAGTTATGTATTTCAAGGATGTTCTTAAAAAAGGCAAAGGTACCGAGTATATCATTGATAAGATAGAATTTGATGTTAAGATAGATCCTGTAATATTTTCCCGATCAGCCTTGAAAAAGTAGGGAAATCAGAACATAATTTTCAGTTTGACAAATATCATTATAGAAAAAATATCTTGTACAAAATTAAAGGGAGGAAACTATGTGGAGATTTTGTTTACTATTCACTCTATTATTAATTACTTGTTTTTGTTTTGGCGAAGAAGAACCTGATTGGAGATGGTTTACAAACATGCAAGCTTCAGACAGATGTAAGCTGCAATCGAGTGTTATTGATTCATCCGGTAATATGTATGTGGCAGGAACCTTCAATAATAATATGTATTCTGATGTAGATACACTTACCGGTGTTTCATATACTGATGATCCATTTATAGCAAAAGTCGATGATGTCGGGAATTGTTTGTGGCTAAAGAGATTACCTCAGGTTAACCATCAGTTTTCAACAAGCAATACTTATAAACTCGTACTTGATTCTGATCAAAACATCATTGGTGTTAACTCATTTGTACTTGAAACAACCAGACCGACTTTTGATATAGGGCTTTTCAAAGTTAGTTCAGATGGTGATTCATTATGGATGAAAAAGATATCCGGAGATGTACCCAGTGTTAGTCATTTAGCATTCTACAATGACAAGATTTACATCTTTGCTAATGCATTCAGTCCAATCTCTTATAATAATCAAACTTTACCAGGCAGTAATTTTTATTCGGAGTTAATGATTGTTACAGATACTAATGGTAACTATCTGCGTTCTGATGAATTTACTGGTGGGTATATCATAGGTAGTTCCGGAATATTTAACGGCAGTATTACTTTTTTTGGTAGATTCAATTATGATTTTAGTGTAGGCAATGTTTCAGTTACAAATTGTCCGTATAATCAGAAATATACAATTGAGTACAATGAAACAACAGGATGGCATAATATTCAGCTTCTTAATTTTGAAGGTAACAGTAACTGCATAATAAAAGATATGATTATTAGAGGAAGCGATAAAGTAATTTCAGGTACTTTTAGAGATAGTATTGTCTTTAATACTGATACGCTTTTTGCAGAAAATCAATATCAGTGGGAAAGTATATTAATACCTGAAAACTTTGTTGCAGTTTTGGACTCAACAGGGACCTGGACTTATGCATGTAAAGTTGGTAGTGATCATGGCAATACTATTGAAGAAATGAAAATGAATGAGGATGGAGCAATTTATTTTACAGGATGTTTCTGGGATTCTTCAGCCACTTCAGCCACTTCAGTCATTAGCATTAGCCAATTATCTGAAACTTCATCACTGACATGCGGAAGTTACATTACCCGTTTAAATCCTGACAATACTTGGGATTGGATGAAAATACTTGATATGAGTTCTGACCCCAATATGGAATTCCAGTTAAATAGCTACAACGAAATTATTATTGCTTGCAGTTTTACCGGAGATGCTCAGTTTGATAATCATGTTGAGAATGGCGGACATTCTATTGTAATTGGAAAACTATCAAATCAAATTGTAAAAGTTGATCCCAATGTTAATAAGTATGAATCTCTCAAATTAGCAAATTACCCGAATCCGTTTAATCCGGAAACAACAATCGAATTTTCTCTAAATAAGAAATGTAATGTTGAACTCACTATTTACAACATGAAAGGTCAAAAAGTGAGAACGCTTGTGTCTGGTACAGAAGAGGAAGGATTGAACAAAGTAATCTGGAAAGGTGACGACAGCACCGGTCATAAAGTTGGCTCAGGTGTTTACTTCTACAAACTTGACATCGATTGCAGAACAGAAGCTGTCAAAAAATGTGTTATGCTGAAATAATACCTTGTTAAATGCAATTGTGTCAGATACTATATAAGTAAATAAAGTACATGCCCTGAAGCTATTCGGGGCTTTTTCTTTGGACAGTCCCGTTTAACATCACTGTTTGTACAGATGGAACAATTCCTTTTCTCTGTGGAAGTGAATTTATAACAGGCTGTAGGTTTTGTTTGAAAGTAAATTCCGCAAGGGATTTGTGGAACGACTTTGCAAGTTGTTTAACATCTACATTAATTCATACATTTACTACTACGCGAAACACAGATCAATGACTATTGGTCCTTTCATTACGATGCAATACATCGTTTAAGACTTTTGTTAACCGTTAACAAATTATGAGCAAAAATCATACTTGTCAATATTGTACAAAACTGTATATTATTGTAGTAAAAGGAAAAGGAGATAGAAATGCCAATAATATGGGATAAAACATTCAGCGTTGGAATTGAAAGTATTGATTCACAGCATAAAAAGCTGATAGCTATATTCAATGAACTTAATGCAGCATTGCAGGACGGGTCTTCATTCGATAAAATGGATGTGATTTTTAGTAAAATTGTTGATTACACTATCGAACATTTTGCATATGAAGAAGAATTATTTGATAAATATAATTATCCTGACACAGAAAATCACAAGAGAAAACACCAGTATATTATCGACGAAATTGAAGTCATGAAGAAAAAGGACCCAAACAAATCAATAGTCAGTCTGGAACTGGTTACATTCCTTCGTAAATGGCTTCAGAAGCATATTTTGAGATCCGATAAAGCGTATTCAGCTTTCCTGATCAAAAAAGGGGTTGTATAGAGTTATTCTTGTCCCGGTAATAATTTAGGTACGTAAATACACATCTTCAGCTTACTTCATACTGATAGTTACATGGGCCTTAATAGGTATGTTGGTAGGTATTTCGTTGTAAGAAACGACCGGAATATTTGGCATAACCGGTTCAATAAGTTTTTTGGTGTAAACTCTTATTATAGGTGCAACAAGCAGAAGTGGTGGAAATCCCTGTTTATTCATTTCTTCTACAGCAGTCTGCAGATCGGTATAAATTGTATTCACAATTTCAGGTGGTAGTGAGTTATTACTTCCCTTCTGTTTGTTATGCATAACAACTTCAGTTATAGTCTGTTCTATATTAGGTGCAAACGTAATACCGTAAACCCCACCGTCTGATGAAACATATTTCTTGGCTATAGTCCTGTTGAGAGCGTAGCGGACATATTCTGTAAGCGTTTCTATATCCTTCGTGTAAGCGGCATAATCTGCCAGAGTTTCCATAATGGTAACCATATCGCGGATAGATACACCCTCATGCAGCAGATTCTTCAATACCTGTTCTATATTACCGAGAGACAGCATATTCGGCACAAGCTCTTTAACCACCGCAGCATTGACTTTCTTGAGATTATCAATTAGTCTCTGTACATCCTGTCTGGTAATAATCATATCTGCACTGTTACGGATTACTTCCGAAAGGTGTGTAGCGATCATGGCAGCAGGCTCAATAATCGTATATCCATGCATTTCCGCAATATCTTTCTTATCTTCAGGAATCCATAATGCAGGAAGTCCAAACGCAGGTTCTCTGGTCTGAATACCCTTAATTGGTTTTTCAACTGACCCCGGATCAAGTGCCATATAATGGTTAACAAGACATTCACCTGCAGCAATTTCTTCACCGCGAATCTTAATAACATACTGATTAGGCACCAGAGAGATATTATCCCTGATTCTGATAGGAGGAACAATTATCCCCGTATCCATAGCAATCTGCTTTCTCAGGCTTGTTACCCGACCAAGAATATCACCGTTTTGTTTTTCATCAACAAGTGAAATCAAGCTATAGCCAATTTCCAGTTCTATAGGATCAACCTGTAGATATGGAGTCATATCCGGCGGTCCCTTAGGTTGCTCTTCTTCTTGTGCAGCTTGTTCCATCTCAACTTCCTGATCCTGCACTGCTTTCTGTGTAGATTTTCTCAGGAAATAAGCAAATGTAACAAGACCTGCTCCAACCGGTATAAAGAAATACCACGGCATACCAGGGAAGAAACCAAACAGAAATACAACCGAGCCGGCAACTATAAGTGCTTTCGGTTCGTTAAAAATCTGAGTTACAAGTTCTTCACCAAGGTCGGCTTTTGTTCCCGCTCTTGTTACAATAATACCTGTAGCTGTAGAAATAAGAATTGCGGGTATTTGTGAAACAAGACCATCACCGATAGTCAGAACTGTATATCTCTGAAGTGCTTCTGTGAATGGCATTTTAAGCTGTACAACACCGATTATAATTCCTGCTATGATGTTAAGAACAGTTATAATCAGACCAGCCGTAGCATCCCCTTTAACGAATTTTGCAGCACCATCCATTGAACCGTAAAAGTCACCATCTCGTCGGATAGATTCCCTCCGTTCACGGGCTTCTTCTTCAGTTATAATTCCGTTATTAAGGTCAGCATCAACTGCCATCTGCTTACCGGGCATAGCATCCAGAGTAAATCTGGCAGCAACTTCCGCAACCCTTCCGGAACCGGCCGTAATAACCTTGAAGTTGATAATAAACAGAATCAGAAAGATAATAAGACCGACAACATAGTTCCCTTTTATCATAAACGATCCGAAAACTTCCACAACCTTGCCGGCATACGCTTCACCGAGAATCAGTCTCGTCGTTGCCACGTTCAGAGCTAACCGGAAAATTGTTACAACGAGCAGCAATCCCGGAAATACCGAGAAATCACTTGGTCTGAGAAGATAGATCGGGGCTATAAGTATTATAAATGCTATCATGAAGGAAATAACAAGGAGAAAATCCACAATAACAGGTGCTATTGGGAATAACAGCACAACGAGAATGGCTACAATTCCAATACCAACAAAAATATCACTTCGACGAGCAATATTTTCCTGCATTTTAGACTTTACTTTAGGCATTTTTTTCCTTTTCTATAGTGATTTATTTTTTAAGCTATAAACTTGAGCCAGTATTTCCGCAACTGCACTGAAGAGTTCATAACTGATTTCCTGTCCAACTTCCGTTGTTTTATATAACAATCTCGCCAACGGTTTATCCTCAATAATCGGGATATCATGTTTTCTGGCAACTTCTTTTATTTTCTCTGCAATAATCCTTTTACCTTTGGCAACAAGAATTGGTGCTTTCTCCCCGTCAGGGTCGTATTTCAAAGCACATGCCAGGTGAATAGGGTTGGTTATTACAACATCTGCATCAGGAACTTCGTCAAGCATTCTTTTTCTGGACTCAGCCATCATTAACGACCTGATCCTGCTTCTGACCTGCGGATCCCCTTCCATCTGACGGTGTTCTTCCTTAATATCCGATTTGGACATTTTCATTTTTTTATTGTGCATGTACTTTGTCAGCATGAAATCACCTGCAGCAATTGCAACAAACACGAACAGGATATTAAGAAGCAATTTCAGGACCAGTGTTGATATGAAGGAAAATATCTGTTCAACACTCAAGTCCACAAGCCCCATAAACTGGTGCATCTCCTTTTTGATTGTCACATAAGCAATCAGTAGCAATGCAATTATCTTTATAACAGATTTCCCCAGTCTTTTCCAGGCTTCAGCATTCAGCAATTTAGAGAAACCTTTAGCAAAATTCAGAGCTCCCCAGTTGAGCTTAAGAGTTTTTGTAGTAAATAGCCAGCCAAACTGGATGTAGGTAGAAAGAAATGTTAATACCAGTAATACGGCAAAGAATGGTGCCAAAATAACAAAGAACCTGATAAGATAGAACTCGAACAAATTCTGGATGTACAATACAGAAACCTGATCTCCCATACGGGACATTGTTTCTGATACAGCCAGCTTAATCCGGCTCATCATGAATCCTCCGCCTATCTTAAAAAACAAAAGGATGCCGATAAGAAAAATCGCTGAGTTAACTTCCTGACTCTGGGCGACATTTCCCTGCTCTCTTTCCTTCCGTTTCCTCCGCGACGTCGGTTCTTCTGTCTTCTCCTGTGCTGAATCCTGATCTGCCATATAAATCCTGATTTCTCAGTCTGTTGATAAAACAACAACCAAGGTTATAAAGCGTTATTAGTTCTTAATATCTGTATATCAGATGATTTTCCTGATATAATTATATGTCTCTCTGTTATCTCTGAACATTGCCGCATAGTTCCTGCAACTGTCTATTCTGCCTATTTTTTTCTTTACCAGCCGGGAAACATTGGTTTCTCCCCAATTGTAAGCTGCAAGTGCCAGAGACCAGTTATCATTGTATTTATCTAAAAGGTATCTCATGTACATTGCTGAAATTACCAGATTTGTAGGAGGAAACCAAAGTGTAAACTCATGTGCATAATCTGACATGTACCTGGCTGTAGACGGCTTAAGCTGTCCCAGCCCTATTGCTCCCTGATGAGATTTTGCCCAGGGAATAAAGGAACTCTCAGATTTAATCAACCTGTAGAATCTTTCCTTATCAAGATCAAATGACTTGGCAGTAATTACTGTAAACAAACGTGCTGAAAGCGGATTATACAAAAGTACAACCACTATTACAATAGCAAGCAGTCTGTTTTTCAGTTTCTTCATGAGATTTCTCCGGTAACTCCAGAAGGAATCACTTCTTTTTGACTCCACTCATGAGTTTTTTAACATACAGAAGGTTCTGCCTGAATTTCTGATTATCCGGATCAATCACCACTGCTTTCTCAAAATAACCATATACTTCTTTTAAAGGTTTTCCCAGCGAAAGCATAACAGAACCAATATTATTTACAATATATGCATTATGATTATCAAGCTCATAAGCTTTTTCAAGTAATACCAACGCTTTTTCATAGTCACGCAGATTGATTGCTTTCTGAGCTTCATTGAAACTTTCTTTGGATGCAACATATTTATCACGTTTAATGGGATCAATCGCAACAGTAAGATACTTGGCATACTTCGAGTTATTCAACTCGCACAACTTCTCGAAAACGCCTCTTGCCTGTTCCCATTTTCTCTGCATCAGCATGCATTCACCATAGGTTACAAGCACAAGATCATTCTCAGGGAAACTGTCCACAGCCTGTTTAAGGAAATGCTCTGCTTCCTGATATCTGTTCATGGAAACAAGACATAAACCCATACTGTACTGAACATGATTCGATCCACCAAGAAATACAGCTTTCTGAAAATAGAAATACGCTTTTTCAGGATTTCCCTTCATCAGGAAACGCTGACCTCTCAATAAATAGTACTTTTCTCTGAATGTTTTAATTATATTCATATTTACTTTCCATTTCTGACTGCATTTATAACATTTTCGAAAATTTCAGTCAACTTTTCAGCCGGAAATTCTTTTATTAATCCTTCTTTCATCAGAAGTTCTGTAGTTCTTTGAGCATTTATTATGCCATTGTATGCAATTTCGTAAACCTGCTTTCCGGTCAGCTCAATTCTTGCTACACGGTCTTTTACAGCCTGTTCCGCCACTTTTGATGCAACATATGGGAATACATTCATGTCGTCCATCTTAGGAAGAATGTTCTCATTGTCTATTCCCTTTTTATAAGCATATTCCGCCAGTGCTACCGCTGCAGTTATTGCCATGTTATCAGTTATCTTTCTGGCACGTGTAACCAGAGCCCCTTTGAGAATCCCCGGGAAACCGAGAGAGTTGTTAACCTGATTAGGAAAGTCTCCCCTACCTGTTGCCACAACATAAGCTCCGGCATTTTTAGCTGCATAAGGATAAATCTCAGGAACAGGGTTAGCACAGGTAAAAACAATCGGCTTATCCCCCATTGATTCTATCCATTCGGGTTTTACTGTGTCCGGTCCCGGTTTGGAAAGAGCTATCAGAGCATCTGCCCCGTTCATAGCTTCTTCGATTGTGTCAATACGTTCCGGATTTGTCTGCTTGCATAATTCCCATTTACGATAAAAAGCTTTTGCCTGCTCAATATCAGATCTGTTTCTGTGAAGTCCGCCTCGAGAATCAAAGATTACCATTTTGGCCGGATCTGCTCCGTATTTGATAAGAAGTCTGGCAATTGTAGTGTTGGATGCCCCTGCACCGAGAAGTACAATTCTAACCTGATCAACAGGTTTCCCGGTAAGTTTAAGAGCATTGATAAATCCTGCCAGAGTTACAGAAGCAGTTCCCTGAGCATCATCATGCCATACGGGAATATCGCAGGACTCTCTGAGCTTGTCCAGCACTTCATAGCATTGCGGTTGGGATATATCTTCCAGATTCACTGCCCCGAATGAATGCTGACACATTTTAACAAAATCTATAATCTTCTGCGGATCGTTCTGACCGTTTTCGTCTCTACTATCTATGCACAAAGGAACAGCATCCACTCCACCGAGATACTTCATGAGAAAGGCTTTCCCTTCCATAACCCCAAGACCTCCGGGAGGAGTACAGTCGCCATCACCGAGAACTCGGGTGGAATCACTTACTATCGCAACCAGATTTCCTCTGCCGCTCAGCTCAAAAGATGCATCGTTGCTATCCCTGATTGTTGTTGATACACTGGAAACACCAGGCGTATACCAGCAGTTGAACCATTGGAATCCGTACAAACCGGATTGGGGAACAGTCTGGATTTTACCACCGTAAAATTTATGTGCTTCGAGTGATAATTCTTTAAAGAATATTGTTTTAGCAGAAGCTATCTGTTCTTCTGTGAAGTCGGTTGGGAACATTTCGTCTAAATTATCCATGGATAATTTCAGTTTATTCATTTTTACCTCAATGTAGTTTTATCCGGCTAAGCAATGCATTTATATTGCGTTATTCGGTTTCAGGGCAAAAATATAAGTAGTGGTTTGGGGAGCAAGGAAAAATAAAAAACTGCCCACAACGGAGCAGTTCAAAAAAATTAATCTACAACTAAAGAAGCTTACAATATCTCAATCAGTTTTTCATCAAGTCCGATGATAATACTACTTGGTCTTACCTTCTTTATTGTTTCTTCGGTAATATCATTACCGTCTGTATCCTCAACCTTGAGTAGTTTATCCTCAGCGATTTTAATCAAAACCTTATCGTATGTAACCAGATAGTTACCTTCCTGTATTCCGAAAAACTCACCCCAGAAAATATCACCGAAAATCGTGTATATCTTGGAGCATCCTTCCTTATATACGTTCATGGGGTGCTCTAAGTTTATTCCGGCTTTCATTCTCATTTCTCCAATCATACTTTTTGTCAGTTGACTGTAGTTCTTGAGATCCGGAATTTTATCAACTTCTGCATTAACTGCACTTACAATAATATATGCCGACTCATCTATACCAAAGCTCAATTGCTTCGCCAGATACTCAATAATTTGTCTGTATTCAAAATCAGTTTGATGATTTACTGAGCCCGGAACAAAATTTTTAGAAAAGCTCTGATTATAAAGGACACTATCAGCTTCCTTCAAGGTTACATCAAAAACAACGTCTGTATTGCAATCAACAAATTTACTTAAATAGTTAAGTTTGGTACCTGTCATTTTCCCACCCGTGGGAACACTGATATTTTGACCATTTACATTTGCTACTTTTACATTATGTTTAAATCCGGATTTTACTGCCTCAGGATTAATTTCCTTTTTAATCTTAGATTCTGTACCTAATTCCCTGACCGTTATTTCCAGATCATAGACATGGGGCAAATCACCTAATTGTTCACTTTTGGGATTGATCACAAAATTACCTGTCTTCAATGCTTCATTATGAACTGAGGCAGTAAAGTATGAAATCATATCCTGCCAGATCATATCCTGACCCAACTTCACATTTATTTCTTCATAAGGTTTCAAATTTTCGATTTCTTCAATATCTGAGCTCTCTGCAGTTATATAATTTTCATTACCGGCAACAACTTTCAGATTCACACCAACATTCATCTTATGTGTTATATCCCCCGGATAATCGCGAGTATTAAGATCTACCCTGTTTCCTTTGAAATATTCCTTCATTTTATCTATTCGTGTAAGCGGTGCAGATGCACAACCAAGTAATAAAGCTACAATTATTATTGAAACTGTTATCATGAAATGTCGTCTGAACATATATCAATCTCCAAATATATTTTGCTTTGAAAGTTTCATTGGTTATTCAAAAGTCAAGAGAAAATCTGGTCATAGCTCTTATATTAGGAAGCTGCCTACATAAGGGCTGTATCAGTTTATTAAAGACATTGCAGTTTAGATTATATCGTAAAACTTTCTGTATTTATTGTATTTAATTTTCACTGGCTGTAGAGATTTTGTAACCGATTCTGTGATATTCTCTCCCTTATCTGTTTCAACCGAAATCAGCTTTTCTTCTGCTATTGTAACAAGCAGATCATTATATCCGGCTAAATATTTCTTCCCGTTTTTTCCAATCAAATTACCCCAGAATACCTTTCCTTCAGAAGTAGTAATTTTATGACATCCTTCCTCAAAGTCATTCAAGGCTTGAGTTTTATTTATCTTTGCTTGCAAGTGCAGTTTATAAACCGTCATTTGATTTAATGTCTCAATTACATTTAAGTCTGTATCATATTTTGATTCATCATTAATTCCACTCACTATTAGATATGCAGCTTCTTCAATACCTGATCTCAGTTGATTACTGAGAAAGCCTATAACTTCTTTGTAATCTCTGTTAAGCCCATAAATATCCTCCGGGGGGATATAGTTCTTGCTGAAGGATTTATTGATAAGGTTTTCAGTACCTTCTGAAAATTCTATATCAAATACGATATCAGTATTGCAGTTTGACAAAGCGAAAACGAACGCAATACCTGCATGAAAACTTCCATCTGGTATTGTACCACCTAAAGATGCTACAGTTTCGGATGACACCTCTGATCCTGTGTTAAGTTTTTTCACAGTAACCTTTAAATCATAAATATGTGCAAGTTTACTTTTCTGTTCATCGCTAGGATTTATTATAAAATTCCCATTCCTTAATGCTTCATTGTGTATTTCTGTTTCAAAAAATGAGAGCATATCCTGCCATATCATATCCTGCCCGATAGTTATTAACTTGCTCTTTCCGAGAATTGTTTTCCAGAATGTCTTTTCTCCAAGTGTAACTGAAGGCATAAAAGCATTGTTGTTCGCAACCACTTCCAGATTCACCCCGATATTCTTTTTCTCCATAACCTTAGCCGGATATTTAAGATTTCTTAAATCAGCTTTATTATTATCAAAATATTTTTCCATCTCAGATGCATAGCTATTTGCTGCAGATGCACACCCGAATAATATAGATAGTACAAGTATTAAAAGTGCTAATATAGATAATTTCCTGAACATAAATTATTTTCCTGTTTTTTTTGTGAATTTTTCATTGGTTATTTAAAAGTCAAGCGAAATATCATAATTTCTTATAGTAAAAAAACTGCCCTTTTTATCGGGCAGTCAATATTATGTTCATCAATTTGCTTATTTGGGTTATGGCTGATCGCTCACGACAACTCGGAAGAATTTCTTGTTTGATCCTATAGTATCTATTGTATAGCTCAAATCCTGTGTGGTTGTCAAATACGTAGACTGGTCGCATACAAAGTCGGGTGAGGGAGAAGCATATATTTTGTAGTATACTCCATTCAGTTCCGGATACAGATTCCCGTTGTATAGTCCGTCGGTTACTTCGTTCCATTGGAGAACAAGACCGGTAGTCCTTGTTTGACTCAGATCAACCTGCACGTTATCAACTGCCAGAGGCGGTATATTATCGAGTGAGTAACCGGACAGAGGATCAGATTGATAGAAGCCATTCTCAAAATGATAGACGACCATGAAGGTTGTTTCATACTCATCTACAGAAAGAGATTGTATAGAGTCAATCATTGTTGGAGCAATAACTGCGTAATTGCTGAGCATCATAGACGGAATTGTGTCGAGATATGTCCAATAACTGTTTCTTGTGTGCAGGAACAGATTGCTATTCACGGTATTCTGTTCGTTTACAGTTCTTGAATTGCCTGAATTTGAGTCAGTAAAGCTTGTAAGTATGGTTGAAAAATTTTCAAGAGAATTCAATACTGTATCGTTCAAATTTCTTGTTGGAGAAGTTTCAGTTAGACGCCATATTGAATAGAATCTGGTATTGAAATACTGAGTGTCCATAGATGCTCTGCTCCAGAGTATTTCAACCTGATGTCCCTGATCTCCGGGGATATCAGATATACTGCTGATTACAGGTGGAGTAAATTCTGCTGCACACTCAGGATAATGCCCATTACGTAAAACCCAGACATCATCTGTTCCATTATCAGTTTCTCCAATAAAGTCCCAGCCTGCATTAAGGTACGTATACATGGACTGCATATTGTTTGTGTTTCTGCCAGTACCACCAGCACTGACGGACTGACCTGATGTCTGAGTATCCCAGAAGCAACCTGTAACAGTACCGGCTCCTGAACCAACTAACCCTCCTGCATTGCTTGTACTGCTAACTGCTCCACTGCTGTAACAATTTGCTATTTCAGTTGAACTGTGCAAAAACCCGATTAATCCTCCTGCATCATTCTGAGCTGTAACATTACTGCTGCTGAAACAATTAACAACACTCCCATAAACAACGGAACCTACTAATCCTCCCACATTTTGAGCTGTTGCACAATAAACATCACCCGTGGAGAAAGAATTCACAACATCTCCAGAGTTATAACCAACCAGACCTCCAATATTAGTTAAATTAAGTCCGGAGACGAATGCTGAACTTGAACATGATTCGATTGTTCCGCTATTACTGCCGATCAATCCTCCACATGAAAAGCTATCATCAGCAATTACACTTCCTGAGCTATGGCAGTTCAACACTCTATATCTGTAATTGTTTCCTATTAAACTGCCAATATAATTGGAGTTAACAGATACTACGTCACATGAACTTGAACAGTTTGATATGCTTCGATCATCACCTCTGGGATAAGCAAAACCTATTATTCCTCCGGTAAGCTCTTCACCAAAAATACTTCCGGTACAGGTTAAGTTTTCTATCCGTGTCCCAAATATAATGCTCCCGATTATACCTCCTGTGTAATCCTTTCCGGTAATATTTGCATTAGTAAGACTTATATTTTTAACTCCTGTAGATTGAACCTTTCCTAAAAGTGCTTGATAATCAGAGTTCGGTCTATCTATGAAGAGACTGTCAATCACATAATTTCCACCATTATATGTACCGGTAAAATTATTTTCAGTATTACCAATTGGATTGAATCCATGACCTTTATTCCAATATTGTGTATCTCCGGCATTAATATCTGCAGTCTGTATATATATTTTGTTCCATTTACCCGGATTAGCAGAAATCCAGAAAAGTTCAAACAGATTGCTTATCTGGTAGGGGTTTATATCCTGACCTGTTCCGCTCGGTGGTTGTAATGAAACACTGTTTCCATCTTCCCAGAACAAATAAGGATAGCCATCGTTTTTAATACCACTAAAATCCATATCCCAACAATTTACTGTTCCATTAAAAGATTCACGAGCAAAATCCCAGCCATAAGCATGATAGCCATATAAGTATTTTGCTTCCTGAGTTGTCAGACCAATACCACCTGCACTGATAGATTGTCCTGAATTATCCATATCCCAGAAGCAACTGTCAATAGATGTTGTTGCATCAATGAATCCGGCAAATCCTCCTGCAACACTATTTGCAGAAACTGCTCCTGTGCTGTAGCAGAATTCAATAGCAGCACCTACACATACTCCAACCAGACCTCCGACATAGTTATCTCCCGAAACATTTCCTCTGCAATAGCAGTTTGATATACTTGTATTGACTTCTGCAATTCCTATCAATCCACCCGTGTAATCCCCATTCCCGGTACCGGTTACATTTACTCTGCTAAAGCAGAAATCCAGTGTGTCGGTTTCACTTCTACCAATTAATCCACCAGCTGCCCAGTTCGAAAACACTGCTCCTGTACTGTAACACTTTGATAAATTTGAGTTATTGCTTTTTCCAATAAGAGCGCCGGCTTTACGTGAAGCAGTGATGTTTACATTAGTAATACCTAATTCAGTGATAATTGCATTTTCAGCATATCCGAAGAAGCCCACTTCATTCGAACCTGCTAAATCTATAAACAGTCCATCAATTACATGACCATTACCTTCATAAACACCGGAAAAAGGTGTTGTTGAGTTGCCTATAGGACTAAAACCGTTACCATTATTCCAACCCGATGTTGCAGATGCGTCAATGCTTGCTGTCTGACTGAAATCATCTCCCCAGCACGTTGGATTTTCACTGATCCACTGCAGATGTTCCAGAGTAGAAACCTGACGAGGATCTCCTGTTGGTTCAATTCCCTGCCCAAATAATAATGAAGAAAATAATACATAAACTATTAATAATATATACTTCATACATACTCCCTTAGAAAACTAATTATACTATATGTTTAATATTTTAAGTTCAATGTGCTTTATTTCGTCAGTTAATAATCCACTGAGATTACCTCAATAGATGATGTAAATTACATCAATGCTTGGTTGTTACGATAAATTGAGGATTTTTTTTGTTTTGGTCAAGAAAATATTATTTTTTACAGATATAATCGACTTGTATGAATTCCGATTCACCATTGAATAATCCCATTCAAACTGTAGTTTATGCTGATTTGTCAGTTAAAAATTAACAAATTTCTTTTGGGAAGTATAGTAGCTCTCATATCAAAGCAATAGAAAAATGTTGATCTGATTTGTGTTGGGGATGAAACTTGTAACAACAAGGATAATAAGATAAGAGATAAGATGATTTTATGTCAAGATTGATATCTATAAAAAGGAGTATACATGCAGGAGCATAAAAAAATGCATAGAAAAATTATAATGTTGGTAATGATTATTCTGGGGACTCAAGTATTGCTAAATGCAGAAAAAAAAGATTTCCCATATGAGTTTAACAAGAAAGATTATTATATCTTTCCACTTGCAACAGCTTTAAGTTTTAGTGGAGATATTGTTATGAATGAAACAGATTTCGATCTGACAGTTTCTGAAATTGAAAAACTTGATCGAAGTGATGTAAACCCTTTCGACAGACCTGCGACACGAAACTGGGACAGAAATCTTGACGATGCCAGTGATTTCTTCTCAAGCACTTTTCCTATCCTGCCGGCAGCGATTATAATTCCCCAAATCTATAAAAAACAGTGGCGAAATACTGCCGTATATGCTTCCATGTATCTTGAAACATATTATCTGACAAAAGGGATTACGGTATTAACCAAGGCAATGACTCAAAGAACCAGACCATACTTATACAATAACTCCTTCTCGCCTGAAGAGAGATTCAATTTCCAGGGAGATGAAGCCCCTGAAGCTAAGTCGTCATTCTTCTCGGGGCACACTTCCGGTGCCTTTGCCGCTGCTGTTTTTTTCTCAAAAACGTATACCGATATTTATGGCAATAATACCTGGAGCAAAGTAATATGGACGACTTCTTTGAGTGCTGCAGCATTTACAGGTTACTGTCGTGTTGAGGCAGGTGAACACTTCACTTCAGATGTAATAGTTGGAGCAGTAGTTGGTGGTGCTATTGGGTACATTGTCCCGGAACTCCACAAGAAGAAGTACAATAATGTGTCTTTGTCTGTTATGCCGAATTATTTCGGTGTGAGTTATAAGTTTTGAGTTTTTAAAGATTTACTATAAACATATGATGTACAAAGGAATCTCATAGATTTTATTTAACATCAAATCTTCTCTTAATGGGAGTTCTTAAATAAGTACTTCCATTTTCTCTCAGCATATTTGTTGGAATTATCACTGATTCAGCCAGAGTTTCTTTTGTAACATCTTTTCCCGATTTATCTTTTATGGATAGAAGCTTATCTTTTACAACAGTAATCAGAAATTCTTCATCCTCAATATAATATTTCGTTTCATCACGGCCTATAAGTTCTCCCCACAGTAAGCTTTCTCCATCTATATGAAACTGTAAATATCCGGGTTTATAAAAGTTTGCCGGCAATCCATGCACAATTTCCGGTTGAATTAATTCAGCATGAATATCATCATGAGCATAATACTTATATTCTTTAAGATTTGATAATTTACTAATTTGCAGATTGGTCTTGAAAACAATGTCATTGGAAATGAAGTTTATTCTTGAAGATAGTGCTTTAGATAATTCTCTCATGGCGGCAATTCGGTTTCTGCGAACAGAACGCAGTTTTTCTTTCTTAAAGTTCTGCTGAATATGCTGCTCAAAAATAACTTTTTCATTATGAATCAGCTCAAAGTTTAAGTCTATATCAATGAGGTTATCGAATAGTCTATATGTATCAACCGTAATATACGTATTTTCATTAATCCAAACATCCTTTCTGCCATGACTAACTACAGCACTACAAGTAAGCTTATTTACAACTACATTCAGGTTAATAGTTTCAACCAGATTTTTAACATCCAAACTGTCGGGATCAACAATAAATTCTCCGGTATAGAGAGCCTCGTTATGGATAGAAGATCGGACAAAAGATATAATATCATGCTTAAGAACATCCTTACCAAAACGTATTCTCACCCTGCTGTTTTCTCTCATCTTCATGAGTACTGAGTCGGAAGGTGTAGAGTTCCATAATAAAGCATCATTGAGCCCTGTTACATTAACATAAACACCAACATTCTTTTTGGGAGCAATGACTTCGTCTTCATGCTCAAAGCCATACATTTGAGCTTTTCCGAAAAAAACTTCGAGATTTTTAGGACCTGCAAACATGCAGCCTGTAAGTATTTGAAGACAAGACATCAACAAAATAAATTTAAGTGTGCTTTTTATCATTTGAACTCCATTTTTATATTCTTTCCAATATTGCAAAAAATACCAATAATCAGGATAAGTAAATTAAGCCGGATTCTGTCAATAATTATTATTGAATCGGTTCAAAACATGTTCTTTAATACATTTTCAATACATTCATATTTGATTACAAACAATGCATTAACTGTACGTCCAGCAGTCGAAAATAATTCCATTCCCTTAACCCCCTGCACAGAAATTACTTGACACTTGTTGACGCTTGAAATTCATTGATATGATAGTTAAAATAGAGGAAATATATGAATTTTGATAAAAAATGGAAACTGGTTATTCCGGCAGGTGAAGCAGGGAAAACAATGGAGTTTTCACTTAAAAGCAAAACATCGATAATTGTAATGTCCCTTCTCGGGCTTTTCATGATAAGCATCGTAGCGTCTTTAATATATATAGGCAACTTTAAATCAGAATTGGATCAGCTCAAGATAATCCAGTCCGAAAACGCAATTCTCAGGCAGAAAATCACTGCTATCAACTCGAATGTCGATTCCCTTATAGAGAAAATCCATACTATGGAAAAATGGGAAGACAGTATTCGTGCTGATGAAAACTTCAAGAAAGTCAATAAAGAAGTCAGATCTATGGGTACCGGTGGTATGACCTACCGAGATTCACTGTTTGACTCTTACGATAAAAACCTTGGTGACAACTATAACAGTGTATTGAAGAAGCTCAGTCTGCTCACAGCGAGAACTGATTTTGCTTATTCAACACACGAAGACCTTCTCAAGAAAGTAGAGCTGAGAGAAGATATCTATCGTTATACTCCATCTATCTATCCTACTTTCGGTAGAATTTCTGATCCTTACGGATGGAGACGACACCCAATCACAGGAAAAAGATCGTTCCATCATGGACTGGATTTTTCCAATAAAAAAGGAACTCCTATCTACGCTACAGCAGATGGAGTTGTCACAAAGACTTCTTACGGCAGAAACATAGGTCGTATGATTATCATTGAACACAAATATGGATACAAGACCAAATACGGTCACCTGCATAAATACCTGGTCAAGAAAGGCGATAAGGTAAAAAAGGGACAGATCATTGCCTTAATGGGAAGTACAGGAAGATCCACAGGATCTCATGTACACTATGAAGTTTCTTACTATAACAGAACCAGAAATCCTTACAGGTATCTTAACAAACTGGAAAAAGATATAAAACTCACTCGCAGATAGTTCCGGAAACAGCTGCATGAAGAAAGCTTATCTGTTCACAAACTCTCCTGAAGTAAACCCGGAAGTATTTGAACACATTAATGATGGAGATTTTCTCTGCGGTATCGACGGCGGCACACGATTTCTACTCAAAGCCGGAATAAATCCCGAAATTGCAATAGGCGACTTCGACTCAATTGATAAATCCAGAATTAATCAGGATAAAACAAAAATATATACTTTTCAATCTGATAAAGATGAAACAGATACAGAACTGGCATTAGATTATATCAGCAGAAATAAGGAAAAACTGGGAATTACAGAGTGTGTTATTGTTACTCATGTTTCCGGCAGGTTCGATCAGATTATCGGGCTTATATCAAACCTTCAGTATGCAGAATCTTTGAATCTTCCCACCAGAATATTTACCGGAACCGAATGGCTTATGATTGTAAATAGTGGTATAGAAATAGCTGTTCCTGTCAATTCTACAGTATCTTTAATACCTTTAGATGAAGAAGTTAAAATAAAAAAAGTATCCGGACTAAAATACACATTGACAAATGAGTCACTTTATAGATACAGAACCAGAGGAATAAGTAACATCTGCGAAGAAAATAGTTTTACTGTTGAAATCGAAAAAGGTAAACTTCTCGCAGTGTATGAAGAATGCTGAACCTTATCTACAGGAATGATTATGACAAAAAAAATAAAATTTGAAGATGCTTTTGAAAAGCTTGAAAATATCGTTGATGATCTGGAAAACGGAGTTAATGACCTTGATACTCTGGTTAACCTGTTCGAAGAAGGAACAAAACTTGTACAGGTATGTCAGGACAAGCTGAACAAAGCAGAACAGAAAATAGAAGTTTTATCACAAACCATTATTGAAAATAAAATGAAAGGAGAAAATGGTGAAGAAGCTGAATCTTAAAAAGGATCTTAAAGAGAAACGAGAATTAATTAACATAACTTTAGACCGTTTCCTGCCAAGGAAAGACGAGTACCCTAAAGAGATTCATAAAGCTGTCAGACATACATTGTTTGCCGGTGGAAAAAGATTGAGACCCTATCTCACAATCAGCACATTTCTGCTGTTTTCCGACGAAGTTCCTGTTGTTCAGCCTGTAGCTGCTGCTATAGAACTTCTTCATACATATACTCTCATACATGATGATCTTCCGGATATTGACGATGATGATTACAGAAGAGGAAAAAAAGCCTGCCATGTTATTTATGGTGACGATATGGCTTTGCTTGCCGGAGATGCTCTGCTGACAGCAGCTTTTGAATTGTTGACACATGTACCTCTTTCTGATGAGGTAAAACTGAACCTGATAAGTGAACTTGCCAGAGAAACAGGCAGCAGGGGACTTATTATTGGTCAAATGATGGACATCGTATCCGAAGGCAAAAAAATTACTAAGGAAGAACTTCAGTTTATACATGATAATAAAACCGGTAAACTTCTCAAACTTGCAATGCGTTTCGGATGCTATGCAGCAGAAGTAGAAGATGAGCATGTTAAACGGCTGGAAAAAGTCGGAGAAAAACTCGGACTGGCGTTCCAGATTACTGACGATATCCTGGATATTGAAGGCGATCAAAAGAAGCTGGGAAAATCGATTGGTAAAGATTCAAAAGTACAGAAAGCTACTTATCCGTCATTATATGGTATGGAAGAATCAAGAGAAATGGCAACTAAGCTTATTGAAGAAGCCAAAGAACTTCTTTCACACTACGGAGAAAAAGCCGATATGCTGAAACTGCTTGCAGATTTCATTTTGACCAGAGATTTTTAACAGGAAAATTGAGATATTAATGAACACAATAGATGTAAAAGTTAAACGTCTTTCTTCTGATGCAGTTTTACCACAGAGAATGACAGAGCATGCCGCAGGTTATGACTTGTATGCTGCCAACGACAAACCGATTGTTATCAATCCGGGAAAAGTTACACTTGTTCCAACGGGTTTATCAATTGAGCTGCCTGTTGGATACGAAGCACAGATCAGACCACGTTCCGGACTTGCTTTAAAAAGCAGAGTTGGTGTGCTAAACTCTCCGGGTACAATCGATGCTGATTATCGAGGACACGTACAAGTTATTCTGTTTAATTTCGGAGATAAAGATTTTACGGTGAACAAAGGTGAAAGAATTGCTCAGATGATTCTTTGCAGACATGAAACCGCTGATTTTAAAGTAGTGGAAGAATTAACAGGAACAGAACGCGGAGCAGGCGGTTTTGGACACACAAGTAAAGGAGCTGATAATGAATAGTGTTACAAAACAAGTAACTATAGACACAATAAATAAACTTAAAAAAGATAAAAACGCTGTTGTTCTTGCCCATAACTATCAAACTCTTGATATACAGAAAATTGCTGATTTTGTTGGTGATTCTCTTCAATTGGCTCAGGAAGCTAAAAAAGTTGAAGCTGACATAATTGTTTTCTGTGGAGTTCAGTTCATGGCAGAGACAGCTAAACTGCTTAACCCGGACACAAAAGTTCTTCTTTCTCATCCCGAAGCAGGATGTCCAATGGCTGATATGGCTACAGGAAGCGACCTTGCCGTCTTTAAAAGCAAGTATCAGGATCCTGTTGTTGTCTGCTATGTTAACAGTTCAATTGATGTAAAAGCAGAATGCGATGTTTGCGTAACATCTTCCAATGCTGTAAAGATAGTCAGTACTATTCCTGAAGATGAAACAATTATCTTTGTTCCGGACAGAAATCTGGGATCATACATAAATGATCAGCTTGGCAGAGAAATGATTTTATGGCAGGGATGCTGTAATGTTCATGACAGAATGATTACCATGGCTGATGTAAGAAGAGTTCGTCACTCTTATCCCGATTATACTATCATGGTTCACCCTGAGTGCTCACCAAGTGTTGTCAAAGCAGCAGACAGAGTAGGATCAACCAAACAGATGGCTGATTATGCAGTTGACCACGATAATCTTATATTCGGAACGGAAATCGGATTGATAAAACAGCTTAAGGACTTATATCCTGAAAAGAATATCAAACCTTTAACTGCAAAAGCAACCTGTATCAACATGAAAAAGACATCGCTCAGGGAAGTTCTGCTCACATTATCCGAAGAAAAAAACGAAATAATACTGGAACCTGCCATCGCTGAGAGAGCACTGAAAAGTGTTAGCAAGATGCTGGAATTAAGTAAATAGAAAGAAGTCCATGAAAACGACTGTAGTAGAGTTACCTTATGGTAATTACAAAATTCTGCAGGAGAAAAATGGGCAACCGGTATCATCTGATACCGCTTTTTTTATTGAGACAGTAAATCACAAGGAAAGTCGAGATAACCAAAGTGTTCTGGATATCGGTTCAGGCAACGGCATTATAAGTGTTATGCTGGCATTAACAAATCCGGACTGGAGATTTACATGTGTAGAAATTCAGGAAGAACTTGCTGATCTTTGTCTGAGCAATACAGAATCGATGAATGAAAGATTTGATGTCACCTGTACCGACCTGAGAAGGTTTACCGCAAATGATAAATTTGATCTTATTGTCTCTAATCCTCCTTTTTACAAAGAAGGAACAGGCAGATTGAGTCCGTCTGAAAGCAGGAACATCAGCCGATTTGAGATTGCCTGCAAAATGGATGATGTGATTGTCTGTATCGATAGAAACCTGAAACCAGAAGGCAAAGCATATGTCATGTATCCTGGAATACGGGATATTGATTTTAAAAGTTCTTGCCGTAAAAACAATATGAAAATAATATCTGAATTCGAATTTGTAATGACTAATAATAGAAGACAGATTATTTATAAAATAAAAAAAACATGAAGGTATTATGCTGGAAATAGTTAATTATGCACTTTTTGATGCTGAACATAAAATATTAGAAATACCGCAAATGCGAATAGTATCCGGGAAAAAAATTGTTGTTATCGGAAGAAACAGATCCGGTAAATCATTATTCCTGAAATCAATAAACGGTGATTATTCCGGATATGATGGCGAAGTCCTCCTGAAGGGTAAACTGAATCTGCTATACAGAAAAAAGAAGAAAACTCTGCTTATTTCGGGAAGAGACAGACTTATTCCGGATAGAGATGCCTGGTCCAACCTGATCCTACCATTTGACAAAGTATCACACCGTGATGAAGAAAAAATGCTTGATTTTGCAGATCAATGTGGAATAAAGCACAAACTCGAGACTAACACGGAATATCTCTCAAAGTCTGAGAGAAAAATCATAGAGATAATCAGAGCAGCTATCATACGCCCTTATCTCATTCTCCTCGATGATCATGATATTTTCTTCGATGAGATTATGATGATTAAGATTAACAGCGTACTGGACTATGCAGTTAAAGCCGGAACATCAATTATTGCTACAAGTAAATTTAATATCCCGGATTTTGACTATGTCTACAGAATCCAGAATAAGAAACTGGAACTTATAAACCAGAAGGCATATGTATGAGAAAGGAACTAATAGTAATTGCTGTATTATCGGCGATATGGTTCAGTGTCTGGTATTCCGTTGATTCGGATATGAATTTCAAAAAATTTCAGATTATTCAGGCTTTTGAAGAAACTCCTGTTATTGCCTTCAGCTTTAATGATCAAGTCATCGAAGACTTCACAATATGGGTAGACTCTCTCAAGCTGGCAAACAGATATGTAAATTTCACAGAGACTCAGGTTAAGGATTCTCTGCTGGTAAAGTACGATCTGACAAACAGTAAAAGACTACTGAAATCTGTTGATCTGCCCCATGTTACAGAGATTTATCCCAACTTCGAAACATTCTCAGAAAATGATATAAACTCTGTAATGAGCAAAATAGACAGTTATAATAAAGAACTGATTGTTGATTATAATAAAGCTGATCTACTCAAGAAATATAATGATGTACGCGATTTGAACAGAAATAAAACATTATATTTTCTTGTGTTTCTGATTCTGAGTATCTTTATGGTCTTCTTTTTAAGGTATCTCGTGGAAAATCATCAGGCTCACAACTGGAAAGTGTTTATTGAGGCTGGTGGGTCAGAATCGAAGCTTATTTTCATGATTGCACGGAATACCTTGACAGTAGTTGCCCTTAGTTTATTAGTTAATCTGATGTTTTGTATCCTGCATGATTATCTTTTACTGAACAGATCGGTATCGATAAACGTTCCATTATATGGATTATTCGTTGCTGTTCAGATACTGGGAAATTTTTCAGCAGGATTGTATATTAAGGATAAAGTTTATGATTAAATTTATACCAAATTCTCTTACGGTTCTCAGAATGATTCTGGTACCAGTATTCATTTGGCTGCTTATTGGGTTTGAGCCTGTCAGTACAGGTGTCATCATAGGACTTGCAGTGTTCATTATTGCAAGTATTTCTGATTATTTTGACGGTCTGCTGGCAAGGAAATATAAAGTTATCTCGAATTTTGGGAAAATTATGGATCCACTTGCCGATAAGTTTTTAGTACTTTCAGCTATGGCAATCCTGACATTCTTCTTTTTCAAGTGCATTGATATCTGGGTATTTGCTGTTGTACTCCTGCGAGAAGTAGCAGTAACAATCCTCAGGAATTATTATGCAGGGAAAAAGATATATATTCCTGCCAATATCTGGGGAAAATTAAAGACTGTTTTCCAGATGATAGGAATAATAACAGCACTATTTCTTGCTTCTCTTGTTCATAACTTTGAGCAAATTCACCAATATAGTGCAATAATTCAGTCAATTCTGCGTTATTATTTCTGGTTTGTTGCTTTAGTAACATTCCTTTCTGGATTAAATTACTTTACCGGAGCTAAGAATGGGAAATAGCAGAATAAGCTATATAATTCTGACTTTGATTTTACTGTTCTCAATTGTATCCTGCTCAAGAGATAATAAATCTTATTATGATAAAAAGAAAGTTAATGTTGATCATAATAAACCCTTGTCCTGGGGACATCAGCAGAAACTCTATGTTTTCGCAGATGATATCACCTGGAGCAGGCATGGTGATGATATTATAAAAACACTCAGTGTAACTTATACTACAACTGAAGAAGAAGAATACTACGAAGTGCTCAGAGCAGATATCAATAAGATTGAACAGTTTTATAAGTTTAAAAACCTTATATTCATTACTCCGCTGACTTCACAGGATCCTGTCAGTAAATACCTGAACGAAAGCTTCAACAGTGATTTTGTTAAATCAGTTATTCAGAAAAAAATCGGTCTTTTCGTGAAGAAAAATTACTGGGCAAACGATCAGCTTATATCGTTTATTCTTTCTGATTCAAATGCGTCAATCGACAAAAATCTCACACCGCTGTTAAATAAGTGTTTCAGCCAGTTTAAAGAGATTCTGCACAAGAGAATCGGACAGAAAGCCTATGGTTATAAATCCGATCCTATCACAACAAAACGTAAAAGTAATAAAGATCTTCCTTATGAGTTAATGCTGCCGAGAAACTTTAAGTATTTCAGAGGTGGAAAAAATTTTCAATCATATATTTCCAGACTCAGAGACAGACCGGACAAGGTTATCGGTATTTACTACGAGAAAATGGATGAAGTTCCGGATATGCAGGAATGGATGCTTAAAACAAGGCAGAAAATCGGCATGAATTTCTACGAAGGAGATTCTCTGATAGGCAGTTCTCTTAAACTCGACAAAATCAGTGCTAACGGACTTGATATGATGAAACTCAACGGAAGATGGGAAAATAATAAGATACTTGTAGGTGGAGCAGTACAGTTTTACGGATTTTATGATGGACAAACCGATACAGCTTATCTGATAGATAACTATGTTTATTTCCCACAAGGAAAAAAACTACCAGCTTTGATTGAACTGGAAGAGATAACAAAATCTTTCAGTCTCAGAAAACAGGAGACATTATGATTAAAAAATCTTCAATCGTAATTTTTTTGATGTGTATTGTATTTACTCTTAGTGCAGTCGAAAGCATTAAACTGATTGATGTTCCTACAGCAGGAATGCTTCAGAAAGGGGAAGCTCAGGTTTATGCTAAAATTTTCAGGAATAATGGATTGATGCTTGGAGCCAATGTAGGACTGCTCCCAAGATTCATGTTCGGTGTGGCCTTTGGTGGAGAAAATGTTGTAGGTAACGAATCTCCCGAATGGCAGGAACGTGTAGAATTTTCAGCTAAATTGAGAATTCTGGATGAAAGCACGAAGTATCCCGCATTTGTAATCGGATTTGACTCCATGGGACATGGTTCTTATAAAAAAGAGACCAATAGGTATGACATCAAATCAAAAGGATTCTTTGGAACATTCAGTAAAAACTATGTATTTCTCGGTAATCTGGGATTCCATGCAGGACTGAATTACAGTCTTGAAAAAGATGATGGTGATGAAGATCTGAACTTTTTTGTAGGTATAGAAAAAACCATAGGTCCAATGCTTACAGTATGCGGTGAATATGATGTTGCCAATAATGACAATGACTCAAGAATCAATGGTAAAGATGATCTCGAATATTTTGGAGAAGGAAGAGGATTTCTTAACATTTCTGCTGAGTTAAAATTCACAGATGAAATCCAACTTAAACTTCAGGCGTATGATATTCTGGAAAATCACAGCAGCACAATGGGCTTTGACAGAGCTGTTTTTGTAACATACAACATTAAATATTAGAGTAATTATGAAATATTTAGGGCTTATTCTGTGCATTATCTGTGTATCCTGCTCTTCGTCAGGAAATATCGCCAGACAACCGGATCCAATACAGGCAATGACTTATTATTCTCTCGCAGATGGAGATCTCAGAGATAAGAATTACGATAAAGCAATAGAGAATCTTAAAATTGCTCTGGAATACGATCCTGAAAACATTGATATAAAAGAAAAGCTGGTTGATATTCTTTCGGTAATCGCCAAGGAAAACAATGACTGGGAAAACTTTCTTAAAGAAATCAAACCTATATATAAAAACACAAAGTCTGTGAATATAGCCAAAGTAGCTTCTTATGCGATGAGTAAAACAGGTAGAAAAGAAAAAGCTATTGAATATTTGAGAAATTTCTCAGAGAATAATCCTTCATTTGCAAGTTTTATTGCATTATTTGCTTTTACTTATGAGCAGAAAAATGAAATAAAGACTCAATATCTCGACAGAGCTCTTGAGTATTCCTGGGACAATCCTGAGAAAATCAGGATAGTTTATTCTTTCTATTCCAGAATTCCCAATACAAACTCAATATATATACTTGAAAAATGTCAGGAAATACATAAAGATGAATATTCAAGAAATCTGCTTGTTAAAGAATATATTCAGAAACAGCAATACATGAAAATAATCCGGATGTTTGAATCTCTGACAAATAACATGAAATCTCTTGAGTATATAGATAAAATTGCTTATTTGAATGCTTTGTATAAAGAAGGACTAACATCCAAACTGAAAGAAACAGTTCTCGACCTTATTGAAACAGGTAACAGCCAGATTAATACAGCTTTATTCGAGTTTTCGGCACTCAGCGGAATTTCAGTTTTAGTAGATACTCTGGCAAAAGAAAGATTAAGTGATCCGCAGATTGCCGAAGATGATAAAATGAAAATCCTTACTCAGACTACTGATTATTTTATGGATGACTCAGATTTTTACAAAGCTGTTTATTACTTAAAACAGATGGATAGACTTGGTAATCTCTTCAGTACAATAGTACTAACTTTTAATGAGGACAAGCAGAACATCTATCTGTTGCTTGCCGGTTTCCTGACGAAGTTTGAGAAAGACCTGACAATTGATTTCAATAGAGATAAGAAGCAGATGTATCGTGTATATCTGCAATCAATCATAAATCTGGATGAACTTTCTCCTGAAGAAATTAAGAAAATTTCTATGGACGTTATCACAGAGCAGGACATGACCGTATTCTTTGCTGATGTAGCAACCAAACTTGATGATCTGGAACTTGCTGAGAAAATTATCAAGAACGATTCGATTTATGCTGACCGTGCTCTGGAAACAATTTCATTTACATGTATGAGCTCTGGGAAATATGAAAGTCTTTCTGATTTCATCAAAAAGAAGATAGAATCTGGAGATTATACAAAAGAGCACTATCTCCTTCTTGGTAGAGCCCTGGAAGCATTGGGAAAACAGGATGAAAAGGAAAAAGTATTGAAGGATGCAATAGCGGCTTTCCCCGATAATGCTGAATTCCACAACTGGTTGGGTTACTGGCTGCTTGATTTCTCTGAAAGGCTTGAAGAAGCAGGAAAATACATACTTAAGGCCAGAGAGCTCGCTCCTGATAATTTCGGTATTCTGGACAGTGCAGTCTGGTATTATCATTTATCCGGTGAGAACCAAAAAGCACTTGAATTAATTAATTCCGGACTGATTGAACATATTGAAAGCGGTATAATTGCGTATCATATCGGAGAAGTATATCATAGTCTTGGAAATGAAGATAAAGCAAAAGAATATTTGAACAAAGCATTGAAATTATCAAATGATGAAGATGCTCACAGAAAAGCAAAAAACGCTATAATAAAATACAATCTTTTATGAGGTAAATAATGAAGAATTACGTATTTGGTTTATGGAACATGATTCTGCTTATAGCAGGAATAGTATTGACAATTGCAGGATATGCTATTATGAGAACCGGAGATAAAACTGTATCTGTGATAATTCTGGTAATCACTTATCTTGTGATTTTTCCTCTCTCCATTATGCTTGGTTACAAGAAACAGGATAAAAAAGAACAGGACTGATTCAGTTAAAAAATGTTTAGAAATGCAAGTGATGATTTCTACAGTAAGCTGGATAAATTCCAGTTGAAAGCCCGATTGATTGTCGAAGGATTTATAATCGGACTTCATAAATCTCCATATCATGGTTTCAGTGTTGAATTTTCGGAACATAGACAGTACAACCATGGAGATTCGATAAGAAACATTGACTGGAAAGTATTCGCAAAAACTGAGAAGTACTATATCAGACGTTTTGAAGAAGAAACAAACCTGAGAACATACATACTTCTTGATCACAGTAAATCCATGGATTACAGTTCCGGCAAAATATCTAAACTGGATTATGCCAGAACTTTTGCTGCTGCTTTAACATATCTCATGCTGAAACAGCAGGATGCCGTAGGATTGATTACATACAACGACCAGATTACAAACACAATCAGACCAAAATCAAGAAAAAACTATCTCACTTTCATCCATCAACATCTGTATAATCTGGAAGCCGCAGAAACAACTTCAACAGCATCTGCTCTTGGAAATGTAGCAGGACAGATCAAAAAAAGAAGTCTGATAGTGATTATCTCAGATTTTCTGGACGATTCGGATGAAATAGTGAGAAGTCTCAAGTATTTCCATCACATGAAACATGAAGTAATACTGTTTCACATCCAGGATTATGATGAACTGAATTTTCCATTTAAAAAAGAAACAGAGTTTCAGGACATGGAAACAGGTGAAAAGATAATCATGAATCCCTGGCAGTTCAGAAAAGAATATAAACAGGCATTACAGGATCACAGCACAAAAATTAAAAACGCCTGCTATGATCTTGGAATTGAATATAACCCTATTAACACCGATACTTCCTATGAAGAAAACTTTATGCTTTATCTGCGGAAGAGATCAAAATTGATGTAAAATGAAAATATTTATTATTATTACAATTTCTGCCCTGCTTCTCGGCTGTATAGCTGCTTCTGCAAGCAATAATGAAAATGAAAATCAGAATCAGAACGATGATTCAATTAAAGAAAATCTCAGAAAAACCCTGCACAAAAAAATGATAAATCATAAGACGTATCAGTATTTTGGAGAGTCCAACTCTGTTTCCTCAATACTTAAAGATCTAGATACTGACCCTGATAACAATGAAAACCTGATTCTGTTATATACAGGACGCTCACAGAATAAAAGATTTCAAGATAGTGGAAACAAGGTCAATTATCAGGAAGAATATGGTATTACAATAGACGACTCCTGGAACAGAGAACATGTATGGCCAAAATCCCATGGATTCCCTGAAAGAGAAGATACAGCTTTTACAGATGTCCATCACCTCTTCCCTGCAGACCGAACTGTTAACACACTCAGAGGAACAAGAGATTTTGACTGGAGCTGTACTCCTGTAGAAGAAGCTGAAGGCTGTTTCTATGACTTTGATTCCTGGGAACCACGCGATGAAGTTAAAGGTGATATTGCCAGAATGCTCTTTTATATGGCTATCAGATATGAAGGTCCAAATTACGATCTTGAATTGGTAGATAAATCAGACACGCATGGTCCGGTACTTGGTAAACTGAACACTCTTCTGCTGTGGAATCTGCTTGATCCACCCTCTGACAAAGAACGTGAGCGAAATGACAAGATAGAAAAACTGTATCAGGGAAACAGAAATCCGTTTATCGATCACCCTGAATACGCCGATATTCTCTGGGGCAAACCTCAACGAAGAAGTGAAATATCTGTTGCTACAAGAAAAATAGACTTTAACGAAATTGTACTCGGTGAATCCAGAGAAATCACTATTCATTATGCTGTAGCAAATTTCACAGAAGAGCCTGAGATAACATTCGATAGCACAATAGAAATAACAAATAAAGACTACAATAAGCTGGAAAACACAGCAAGAAACAATCTGTATACATTAGGCAGAAATAAGCTTGAACTTCGCTTCTCTCCAAAACAGACCGGTGAAATTTCAGGGAAACTTGAGATAAAAATTGGGGAAAATAAGGAGACCATTACTTACCATGGCTTTGTTTTCCCGAAAGGCACAGAACTGGTTTATCAAGAAGACTTTGACAGAAGAAACAGTGAATGGACTATTAAAACTGTGTCGGGAAATCAAAGCTGGCGAAATTCTCAATATGGAGAAAGAAGGTTCATGAAAATCAGCGGATACAAATCTGATGATAAATCTGACTCCTGGCTTATATCACCAGAAATAGACATCAGAGAAATAAGCAATCCGGTTCTGGTTTTTGAAACTGCAAAACGACACAAAGATATTATTCCCGGACTTGAACTGTATTATACAACCGATGACAGAGCAAAGGAAAATCCGGCAGAATGCAGTTGGACAAAACTTCCTGCTGCATATTCGGAAGATTATTACATCTGGATTAAATCCGGATATCTCAATATTGAAGCTGTTAATAACGAAAAGTTTTATCTGGGATTCAGATATCAGTCTTCTGAACCCAAAAAAGCCTCAACCTGGGAACTTGATAATCTGAAAATCTTTGGAAGCAAAGCACATTAAGCGAAATCTTCGCAAAGCATTTTAAACGTACTTGACACAAAACAAGCAAGTCAGACTGTTAGCGTTATGCAAAAAAAGTTGTTTATAATAATCCTGACATACATATTATTCAGCATGGCATCTCTGTATTCGCAGACTGTCAGCACTGTTCCTGATACAACTCAGGCAGATACGCTGAATATTTATGAGAACATTAAGATTGATTCGGTTAATTTTAATGCAGACAGTATATTCTACAACTTTAAAAATGAGGATATGACATTATCTGGTAATGCCCAACTTGTTTACAGAACTTCTACACTTAATGCTGATTCCATAAATATCAATCTGAAATCTGAGAAATCTATCACTCGTGGAAATGCAAAACTGAAAGACGGAACTCAGTTAATGATTGGTGATGACATTAAGTTTGATATTGAAGACCAGAGCGGAATAGTAAAAGGCGGAGCAACAAAGTTTGATAAGGGATTCCTTTACGGAGAAGAGACCCGTAAAGTAGGAAAAGAAGTATATGATATTGATAACGGATATTTTACTACCTGCGACGATGAAGAACCCCACTTCTATATCTACTCCAAATACACCAGAATGTACAGAAATGACAGAATTGTCATGAAGCCTATTGTTTTCTATGTTAATCATTTCCCGATACTTGCAGTTCCTTTTGGAACCTTCAGTCTGAAAAGAGGAAGAAAATCCGGTTTTATTATGCCTTCTCCCGGATATAATAATTACAAAGGTAAATTCATAGAGGATCTTGCCTATTTCGCAGTATTATCCGAAAATGCAGATATTTATTTTTCTACAAACTATTATGAGAAGTTAGGCTGGGACTTTATTACCGAAGGTATTTATACAAAGCGTTACAAATATGATGGAGACTTCAAGACTACCTATTATAAAAGAAATAAAAGATATTCTACATCATCTGAAGACTGGTCAGCCAACTGGAATCATCAACAGACAATAGGGCTGGAATCTAAACTGAGCATAAACATGAACTTTACCAGCAGCAAAACAATCTGGGAAAACAGTACGGATGAGAATGAACGTCTTAAAGAAACTGTAAGATCTACAGTATCATATAATACAAAACTTTTCGGAAACAGTCTTTACACAACAATGATATACAATGACAGACTTGATGAAGAGAAAAAAGATATTGTACTGCCAAATGTGTCCTATTCTCTCAGATCTCGTCCATTCTATGAATTATTCATGTCTGCGGATCAAATTGATAACATGAAAGACAAAGATTATTTCTGGAAAGGATTCAGATACAGTTATTCTACCAGATTCCGCCATGAAGGTGATATATATGGATCTGACTACGATATTGATGAACTTCTTTATAGATCAAGTACAAAAGATACTCTGATTTCTCAGCATCTTTATGGAATGAACCACAGGGCAGGAATCAGTTATTCCAATGATCTGTTTGGCTGGCTGAAATACTCACAGTCATTTTCCTATAATGAATCCTGGTATGATAAAGATAAGAATGACAACAAATATGTAAGAGGTCATGACTGGTCTACAAGTACATCTACCAGTTTTTCTCTGTATGGAGTCAGAACATTCAGAAAAAGCAGATTATCCGCAGTAAGACACATACTTACTCCAAGCTTTTCATTCTCATATAAACCTGACTGGACAAAGAACAGAGACAAGTATTACTCACTGAGTGGAATACCGGTTAATTCAGGAGTAAAATCACGTTCAATCAGTTTCAGGCTTTCAAACCTCTGGCAGATTAAATATTGGGATAAAGCAAGAGAAAAAGAAAATTCTATAAATGATCTACTAAAAATTAACTCCAGTACAAGCTACAACCTTGAAGCAGAAGATAAGCCTTTCACTGATTTCATACATAGCGTAAATATTGCATCCGCCAGAACTTCAATTAAAAGTTATGACGTATCAATCAGCGGCAATGGAAGGTGTACACAGGACGCTTACGATTTTGAAGTATACACCTGGACAGCCAATTCTACACTGATGATATCCGGAAAAGGTAAATATAAAGCATATTTCCCACGTAAGAAAAATACATTCCAGTCAAACGACTTTTTCAATCCGAACAAAAAAACAAACAGAGATTCCACAGAAATCAGATCCATTGATGAAATAATGGAAAACCGTGACTCAGGAAAATGGGAGTTTACTGCCAGTCTTTCCTATTCCGAAAATATCAGATCTCATTACAAAGGTGCAAATTTGACAAATACTCTGAAATTTAAACTTACAAAGAATTGGGATATCAATTATTCAAACTCTATCGATTTAAATGAAAAATTACTGGAAAGCCAGAGATTATTTGTTAAGCGTTCACTGCATTGCTGGGATCTTACCTTCGAATACAATAGATCAGGTGATACATGGGATTACAGGATTCTTCTGGAAAACATTAAACTTCCTCGCGCTCTTAATGCTAAAACTCATGACAGCAAAAACATATACTAAATCTAATTCTTTTGTCTTTATTGACAGAGACGGTACTATCAATATAGATCATGGCTATGTCGGATCTATTGAACGTTTCGAATTATTCGAACCCACAATAGCCGGATTGAAAAAGCTGAGTGATGCAGGTTTCAGAATTGTTGTTGTTACTAATCAATCCGGTGTTGCCCGAGGATATTTTACAGAAGAAGATGTCGAGAACGTGAATCAATACATGATTGATATGCTGAAACAGCATGGTATAGAAATAGAAGCTGTTCTTTATTGTCCTCACCACGAAAAAGGGACTATTGCAGAATACACTATTAAATGTAATTGTCGGAAACCGGAACTGGGTTTATTCAACATTGCTTCTGAGAAATACAGGATTGATAAGAAAAGCTCATTTATGATAGGTGATAAACTTTCAGATATTCATTGGGGACGAAAAGCCGGTTTAACATCCATTCTGGTTAGAACCGGTGAAGGAAATAAAACTTTTATAAATATGGATCACTCTGATCCACTTAAACCACACTTTGTTGTTAACAACATTCTCTCTGCTGCAAAACTCATATTGAAGCAGACCTCCATTTAAAACTAAGCTGATAGAATCTTTTTTTCCCACTTTTAACTAACAAGCTGAATAGAAAGCAAAAACACCGACAGACTATGTATTAAAGACTGCCATCGTTTTTTAAACTCACATTGAACAAGTTGATAAAATAAGCAAAACTTCCCGATTTTTTATCTAAAAATATTTTGCAGATAACCCTTCTTGATTAGATTCTTAGTAAGCTGATAAAAAATTAGTTGACTTATAGTACGGCTACTAACTATTTGGATACGAATTAAAATTATTGGAGATAGATATGTTAAAGAAAATTGCTTTACCGGCTATGGAAACGGTTAAATCGATACAATCGGAGTTCCCTGAAGCAGCAACAAGTGATATTGAGGTGCTTTTCCGGATACTCATGTTTAGTCAACAACTCATTACTACGATGGAAAAACATTTCGGACGGTATGGGCTGACTAAAAGTAAATTTCATATATTGGCTTTCTTATACTTTCGCAGAAAACAGAATGATTCTGATCTGTCTACTCTGGCAAATATGCTGTGTGTCACAAAGAGTACTGTCACAGGATTAATTGATGGTCTTGAAAAAACCGAGATTGTAGAACGCTATACTGACAAAGAGAAAGACAGAAGAAAAATATTTATAAGACTCACCCAAAAGGGTATTGAAATGTTCAGACAAGTATTCCCTCATCACCTTAATAAGGTTGCGGGATTGCTTGAAGTAATCGACAAAGACGAGTCTGAAGTAATTACAAAATCCATTGTAAAACTGGAAGAACAACTTAATAAACTGACTTTTGAGAAATATGAGTTTAAGGAGCTGTGATATGTTCAAAAAGATAATGATTCCCACAATAATAATATTAGCAGGAATACTGATGGTTGCTGGACTCAGGATAATAAAGAAAAAACCCCAGAAAAAAGAGTTTAAGGCAAAAGCCCCACTTGTTCAGATTAAGCATTTTCCTGTAGAGACAAAAACAATAAAGATATATGGAAATGGGACTGTAGTTCCTGAAGTATCCGTTACACTTGTTTCTGAAGTATCAGGTAAAATTACCGGTATATCGGAAAATATGAAAACCGGTATGAAATTCAGTAAAGGTGAAGTTCTTTTCCAGATAGATCCTACCGATTATGAACTCAGACTAAAATCAGCAAAAGCTCAACTCTTACAGCAGAAGATGTTACTTAAAACAGAACAGAGAAATCATGATATTGCCAGAATGGAATGGGAGGAGTTCAGTAAGCAGAATCCTGATGTTAAACCTGATTCCATGACTCTGCGAATTCCTCAGTTAAAGATTGCAGAAGCAAACTTCAGAACAGCAGAAGCAAATCTGGAACTGGCAGAAATTAATCTCGAAAGAACCAGAGTGAAAGCCCCATTTAACGGAGTTGTTATAAAAAGGAGTATCGATCCGGGACAATTCGTTGGAGCCGGAACAGCTCTGGCAATTACTTATGGAACAGAATCAGCAAACATCTATGTTCCTGTAAAAAATTCAGAGCTGCAGTGGCTTAACAGAAACTTCAAGGGAAAAGCTGTATTAAAAGCAAACTATCTTGGTGAGGACAAAACATGGGAGGCGAGATTAGTCAGGAAAGAAGCAGCAGTTGATAACAGCAGCAGAATGACAAATCTTGTTCTGGAAGTTAAGAATCCTTATACTTCCAGGATTGATTTACCGTTTGGCCTGTTTGTTAATGCAGAAATTTCTGGTAGAGAAATTGAGAATATTATTGAAGTACCACGTCACCTAGTTAAAGCTGATAATACCATTTTGTCTGTAGTTGATGATAAAATTGATTTCAAGAAAGTCAAAATACTGAAGTTTTCTGATGAGACAGCAATAATTGAAAGTGGGCTGAAAGAAACTGATCAGGTTGTTATAAGTTCACTTGATATTGCAACCCAGGGAATGCTGGTCAGAACTAAGCAGAAATAGCCGGGAGTTAAGTTATGAAAAAGATAATTGACTGGATGGTTGATAATCATGTGACAACCAATCTGATTATGGTTTTGATCGTATTTACCGGTATCTTTTCTGCTTTTTCATTGAAGCAGGAAGTGTTCCCGGACATTGATCTTGATCGAATCAGCATAGAAGTAGTTTACAAAGGTGCATCACCTGATGAAATTGAAAGCTCTGTAGTATCACGAGTTGAAGAAGCTGTTGCAGGAGTAGAAGGTGTTCGCGAACTGACAAGCGTTGCTTCCGAGAACATGGGGCTCGTAAGTATTGAAATTGAATATGGTGAAGATGTAAATCTGATTAAGGATAGAGTACAAACAGAAATAGACAGGTTAACCACATTACCGGAGAATGCTGAAGAACCGGTTGTAAAAGTTGATACAAGATCTTCTCAGGTCATTCAGCTAGCCATTTCCGGAAATATTGACGAATTTACTCATACAAAACTCACTGAACGAATAAAAGACGAGTTGCAGGAATTGCCTCAGATTTCTCAGGTTGGTTTAAGTGGAGTTAAAAACTATGAGCTCTCGATAGAGGTTTCCAGAGATAAACTTGAATCGTACGGGCTTACAATCGCTCAGATTTCCTCTGCCGTAAAAGCTTCCAGTCTTGATCTCCCGGGAGGTAAACTCGAAACAGTAGATGGAGATATTCTCCTGAGAACTAAAGCCCTCGGACTTTCCAGATCGGACTATGAAGATATTATAGTTAAAACATCACCTAATGGGAATCATGTAAGAGTAAAAGATATTGCTGTAGTCAAAGACGGCTTCGAGGACTCGGAGTTATATTCTCAGTTTGATTCAATGCCGACAAAACTTATTACTGTTTACAGAACAGGTGATGAAGGTGCTCTGGATGTTGCTGACGCAGTGAAGAAATACATTAAGGAAAACGAGAAATCCATGCCGAAAGGTGTAAAAATATCTTACTGGCAGGATGACTCCGAACTTCTTAAGCAAAGAATGAAACTACTCTCGAAAAATGCAGTGTTAGGACTTATTCTGGTTGTAATATCATTAACATTTTTTCTTGATGTACGACTTGCTTTCTGGGTTAGTATGGGAATCATTATATCGTTTATGGGAGGATTCACAACAATGAATCTCCTGGGAGTTTCTATCAACATGGTTTCTCTCTTTGCTTTCATTACTGTGCTTGGTATTGTTGTAGATGATGCAATAGTCGTCTCTGAGAACATTATGACATACAGAACAAAGAATTATGAATCGGTGAAATCATCTAAAATAGGTACCTTCAAAGTAGCAACTCCAGTTGTTTACGCTGTGCTTACCACTGTGGCAGCATTTGCTCCTCTGGCTTTTGTGGAAGGAAGAATGGGACAGATGATGTCTAACGTTCCCGTTGTAGTTGTACCAGTTCTGTTATTTTCACTTTATGAATCACTGTTTATTCTACCTACTCACCTTTCTCACTTGAAACCTGAATCCAAAGTTAATTCCGTAGTTAGATTATTCGGAAAAATCAGCATGACAGTTGACTCGTATCTGGGCAGGTTCATTACAGGACCATTTGCGAGTTTTCTTGAAAAGTGCTTAAGGAACAGATACATAACTGTAGCAGCTAGTATATTTATTCTTCTTTTCAGTATAGGTATGTTTGCTGGTGGTTATATTAAATTTAACTTCATGCCATCTGTAGAAGGTGACAATATGTTTGCACGATTAGAAATGCCTGTAGGAACACCTTATGAAAGAACTCTTGAAGTGATAAAGCAACTTGAATCTGCTGCGGATGATGCAAAGGAAGATTTTGTTTCTCGCAGTGAAAACGGCAAAGTATACGAACATGTTTACTCCATAATCGGTCAGCAGCCGGGAGTAAGAAGAGGACCGCACAGATCTGGAGGAAGCACAATAAATCCTTCTGTAGCAGAAATCAATATTGAGCTGGTTGATCCTGAATTCAGAGATTTTGCAACATCCGAGGTTATGAATCGCTGGCGTGAAATAGCAGGTGACATACCCGGAATAAAATCTCTTGAGTATCAGAGTTCTATCATGTCTGCGGGAAATGACATTGAAATGCAGTTATCCTCTTCTGATTCCAATGAATTGAACAGTGCTGTAAACTGGGTCAAATCTATTATAGCAGAGTATGATGGAGTAAAAGACATTAAGGATGATCTTGAAGAAGGTAAGTACGAGCTGAAATTCAAGCTGAAGGACAGCGCCAGAACTCTGGGAATGACCGTTTCCAGTTTGGCGATGCAGGTGAGACAGGCTTTTTATGGTGATGAAGTAATGAAAATACAACGCGGTCGAGACGAAGTATCTGTTGTTGTAAGATACCCTGTAGAAGAAAGAAATTCACTTGGTGATATAGAAGCAATGCTGATCCGAACTCCCTCCGGTGAAAATGTACCATTCTCAGATATTGCAGAAGTTAATTATGGTAGAGGATATTCATCTATAAACCGTCTTGATAGAGCCAGAATAATATCTATTACTGCAGACGTAGATGAAATTAGAGCTAACCCTAATGAAATAAACAGAGATCTTGTAAAAAGAATCAAAAAAGGTCTGAATGAAAAATACAGAGATGTAAGAATTACCAAAGGTGGAGCTCAGAAAGAGCAAAAACGTTCTATGGCTTCCCTTGGGAAAGGGTTTATCGTAGCTGTATTCATTATCTACATGTTACTGGCAATCCCGTTTAAATCATATTCTCAACCTTTTATTGTTATGACTGCTATCCCGTTTGGAATTGTGGGCGCTGTTCTCGGACATATCATAATGGGGTATCAGCTTTCCTTTATCAGTGCATTGGGAATAGTAGCTCTGTCAGGAGTTGTTGTTAATGACTCTCTTGTTCTTGTTGACTTCGTGAACATACAATACCGTGAAAACGGATTTACAATGTGGGATGCTGTAATCTCGGCAGCTCAAAGGAGATTCAGACCAATCCTCCTGACTTCCCTTACAACATTCCTCGGACTCATGCCGATGATTGTTGAAACCAGCATGCAGGCAAGATTCCTGATACCAATGGCAATAAGTCTTGGATTCGGAATTGTTTTCGCAACAGCAATTACATTGATTTTTGTACCTTCCAGTATTCTGATCATGGATGATATTCACAAAGTCTTTGGCAACAAGGAAATCAGAGAGGAGGAAGTATAATGAAAAACTTAAGCATAATAGTAATAAGTCTGTTATTTACTGTATCATGTTCGTTTGTTCCTCTCAAACAAAAGCCTCTAAATGATAGTAAAATTCCTGAAAGTTTTGATAATGCAGGATCAGTAATGATTGATAGAGATAGCCTCATTGTCAAAGAATGGTGGAAAAAATATAATGATCCTCAGCTTAATGAGTCAATTGATATGATGCTCGAGAATAATCTGGACCTGAAATTGGCTTTATCCAGACTGAATATGCTGGAGTCTCAGCATAAATCAGCACGCGGCAGCAGATTACCCTCAGCTGCTGTCTCCGGAGGATATTCCGAAACAGACAAAAAGATTCCATTACCAATGGGGGGAACAAAAGACTCTACAGCTACAAATTATTCCGCAGGCTTGGCCTTGAAGTATGAACTGGATATATGGGGAAAAGTAAGAGCGAATCATCTTGCCGTAAAGGAAGCCTACAAAGCTTCAAAGGCTGACCTGCAGACTATTTATAATGGGTTGATAGTACAGACAGTTGTTCTTCATTATAACATTATATATCAGGCAGATGAAGTGAGAATTGCAGAAAGAAAACTACAGCAGATACAGCATAGACTGAATATCACTGAAAAGAAATACAAAAAAGGTATTATACCAAAAGCAGCCTTTGAAACAGTTAAACAAGGTTATAACAACACCAGAATGATGCTTTCAGGTAAGGAAAACGCACTGAATAATCTGAAAAATCAGCTTGCTGTTCTGCTTGGTGAATATCCTGAAAAATTTGCATATCCCACCAATACTGAACAGATGAAACACTCTGGGATAATAGATATTCCTGAAATTATTCCATCTGAGCTGCTTAAACAGAGAGGGGATATTGTAAGTGCTGAGCATTCAATGGAATCTGCAAGGCAATCTGCCGGTGCAGCATTTGCTGACCTATTTCCGTCAATATCAATTTCTGCTGTCTGGAACTTTGCCTCAATGGATTTTGATGATTTGTTTGAAGAAACCAGCATGAGAAGAACTCTTTCAGGAGAAGTGTCTCAGGCAGTCTTCACTGGTGGAGCAAAAACTTATAATTACAAATCAAAGAAAAAGCAGTATGAACAGGCAGTAATCTCCTATAAGAAAACTGTTTTGAATGCTTTTTCAGATGTAGAAAACGCATTAAAAACATTGATGGTTGCAAAGGAAAGTTACAGACTTTCTCTTGAAAATAAAAATTCTGCTGAAAGTGTACACAAAATCAATACTGAGAAATATAAAAGCGGATTATTATCCTACATCGACTGGCAGGATTCAGAGACAGCATTCCTGAATAGCGTTTCAGCCATGAACAGTGCTTTCCAGAGTTTAATTTCTGCTGAAACCCAACTGCATCGCGCACTTGGAGGAAACTGGTTCTGATAAATCCATATCTTATTTAGCAGCAGTTGTTTTTAGATAAGCGACTGCTGTTTTTTTTGACATCTACTTCAAATCAACCTCAAAAGAGACGATCAGATAACAAAATAAGCAATACTTTCAAAAAAAAATAAGTGGACATAACAGGTATTGGAATATTATTTGCATATTTTATTTGTGCATCATTAATAGGTGAAATTATTAACACTATTAATAAATCTACAAAATCTACGTAAGGAGAAATGTATGAAAAAAGTCTGCACTTTCATACTGATAACGTTAGTTTCTTTTGTTATGTTGAATGCTTTGGAAAATTCAACTCCATCTTGCGACTACTCGTTATTTACAGTAAATGATGTAACTCATCATTATACCGAGATTACATTTGAACTCGATGATTATGAAACAGAGAAAATCACTGAAAATGGTATCGAGTTTACAAAAATCACACATCCTGAAGCAGGATACACCATTGAAGCTGGATATCCGGAATTACCGGTATTCTCAGTATCACTTGCTGTGCCTAATCAGGGAAATGTTAACTTTGAGATAGTATCTGAAACACTTACTGATGACCAGTATATGAATATATATCCATCACAAGGAATTACACTTGATGGTTCACAAAGACCATTCCAGTATAATTCTCAGTATTATTCTACAGGAAACGCCGGAGAAACAAAACTTCAGCCTAAATATGTTCTTAGTGAACCGGGAATACTCAGAGATTTCAGAATGGTTACATTCTCAGTATCACCATTTGTTGTATCTCCAGAAACTCACGAACTGAAGGTTGTAAACCGTGTTACTTTAAGAGTAATTACAAATGAAATGATTTCAGGTATTAATGAAATCACTGAAGAAAAACCCTTATCAAGAAGTTTCCAGAACCTTTACAATGCTGCAATGGTTAACTATCAGGAGTTTCTTACTCTTGAGAGACCAAATGCTGTATATCAGAACAGATCATTATTGATTGTTTACCCACAAAACACAGCTCTCGGAATAGAAGTTGATTTCCTTGCTGAATGGAAAAGAATGAAAGGATTCGATGTTACTGTTGCAAGTACTTCTGATACAGGAGTTGGATCAACAAACACAAGCATCAAAAGCTATGTACAGGGACTTTACAATACTGCTCAGAATCCACCTGAATATTTTATGATTGTAGGTGATGCCGAAGGTTCAATTTCAATTGGAGCTTTTGGGCAGGGTGACCATGATTATTCAACTTTAGATGGAAATGATATTTTACCGGAAATTTTTATCGGTAGAATCTCAATTGATAATGTTACTGAGTTTACAACTATTGCAAGTAAAATTGACCTTTATGAAGCACACACAAACAGAAGTGTGAATCCTTATGATCACTCATTACTTGTTGGAGACACATCACCTTCAGGATTATCATGTGTACTTTCCTGCCGTTATGCAAAAGAACGTATCCTTGATTATGATATGGGCCATACTTTTACTGAACTGTACGATGGCAATCCAAGTGCGAACACAGTAAACTCTACGCTTGATTCAGGTGTATTATTCTTCTTCTACAGAGGTTACATTGGAATGAGTGGCTGGGATTCATCAGATATCAATGGACTCAATAACACTAACATGCCTTTTAATGCTGTGATCAACACTTGTGATACAGGTACAATCACCAGCACATACAGTGAAGCAAGAACAGAGCTTGTTGTACGTAAAGGTACTCCAAGTTCTCCAAAGGGTGCAGTATGTGCCATCGGTATGGCAACATCCGGTACTCACACTCAATTGAATAATACTCTTTCCATGGGTACTATGCACGGTCTTTATCAAGATAACATGCACACAATGGGTGAAGCAATTATGCGCGGAAAACTCTTGCTTTACAGACATTTCGTAAACGTTTCAGGTGCATCCAGTTATATTCAGGATTTCACAGAATGGAACAACCTTATAGGTGACCCTTCCATGGATGTATGGAGAGCTGCCCCAATCGAAATGTCAGCTAACTTTGCTACTTCAATACCTGTTAATCAAAACTACATAAACGTTAACGTTCTTGATGAAAACAATGCCCCTGTTGAAGGTGCGTGGGTTTCTATTACAGAACCTTCACTTGGAATCTCTGCAAATGTTTATACTGACAATGCCGGACAAGCTGTTGTACCAATCGAAAACTCTTCAACAGGAACAGTTAATATTGTTATAACAAAACCTGATTATGATCCGATTATCAGCACATTCGGAATCACAAACAGTGATATGATTACCTATAACGGAATGACTGTAAACGATGTTTCCGGTAATAATGATGCAGTTGTGAATCCGGGTGAACAGGTTGGAATCAACGTTGTTGTAGAAAATACTTCATCAAATGATAAATCAAACTTGTCAGCCACACTTACAACAAACAATCAATATGTAACAATAAATCAAGGTTCTGCCACTTATCCTGATATTAATGCAGGACAAACTGCAGGTTCACAAACAGATTTCACATTTACAGTTGCTGATAATGCTCCTCATAATGAAACCGTTAACTGCTTCCTGAACGTTACAGATGGAACAGATACCTGGACTTCATTCTTTACTTTTGACATTATTGCAGGTCATGTTGATATTACAAGTATCAGTATCAACGGAACTCAAACATATATTGATCCGGGTCAAACTGCAGATCTTATACTTAACCTTGATAATCAGGGAACTTATGACATAAGTAATCTTCAAGCGGAGATATATTCATACAACGGTCTTCTTTCAGTTGAAGATGCTAATGGTGATTTTGGAACAACCATTACGGTTGGTTCTACAGCTAACAACAACGCTAATCCATTCTCAATCAGAGCACTTCCGGATCTTCTTCCAGGAATGCAGGTAGAAGTAAGAGCAAGATTCTTCAACAATGACTTTGAACAAATAGAAACATTTGTTATTCCTATTGGACACAATATCTCTCAAACAGATCCAACAGGACCGGATGCAGGCGGATATGTAATATTCGACGAAACAGATGTAGCTTATCAACAGTCACCAACTTATAACTGGATTGAAATTAATCCATCTCAGGCAGGTGCTTTACCAGGAACAAACACCGGTATGGCGGATGTTCCAAGTGACAACCACTATCCAAACAATGAAGGTAGTGAGTATATCAGCTTCTTTGATCTTCCATTTGATTTCACATTCTATGGTGAAGCTTATGACAGAATAGGTATCAGCTCAAGAGGTTTCATAACATTTGGAGGATACGAAACTCAACAATCTACATTCAGAAATTATCCTGTACCGGATGCAGGTGGTCCATCTCCTATGATTGCTGCATTCTGGGATGATATGAATATTGGAAATGGTGGAGTATACTACTATTACGATCAGGCAAATCATATATATATTGTAGAATGGTCACAATGCGAAAGCAGATACAACAGTGCCGAAGAAACATTCCAGGTTATTCTTTACGATCCAAACTATTACAACACAACAACCGGTAATGGTGAATTCAAAATTCAATGGAAAGTATTTAATAATGTTGATGGAACATTCATGGCATACGGTGACCAGGCAGGTAACTATTGTACAGTAGGTTTTGAAGATCATACAGAAACAATGGGACTTCAGTATACATACAGTAACCAATATCCGGCATCTGCTGCTCCTATTTCTAACCAGTCAGCTATATTCGTTACCGGTAAACCAATTCTTCATCAGGATGCAAACCTTTCAATCGGTGAAATCAATGTTCACGATGCTAACAGAACAGGTCATGTTGATGCAGGAGAATCTGCTGAAATAGGTATTGAGCTTGTTAACTCAGGTCTCACAGAAGCCTTTGATGTTGACGTAACTTTGAGTTCAGTCAGCCAGTATGTGACTATTAATCAGGCTGCTTCAGACTACGAAGATATAGCATCCTTCAGTAACGGCTATAATGTTGACCCACTTGAAATCACAGTTTCCCCTGATTGTCCGGACGAAATGGTAATACCATTCGATGTTGTTGTCAGCACTTCAACAAGAGACTGGACATTCAGTATTTCAATAATCGTTCACAAAGCTGACGTTAGTATGAGCTCTTTCATGATTAACGATCTGGCAGGAAACAACGACGGTAAGATTGATCCGGGGGAAAATGCTGATATCATTATCAACTTTGAAAACGCTTCACTTTCCGAAGCAAGAAACGTGACAGCTACCCTTACATCATCTAACACAGATATCAATATAACTAATCCACAGCAGACAATTACTGCTATCGGACCTGAAATGATTATGCAGCGTGCCTTCAATTTAACTGTTGCAAACAGTGCACAAGCAGGTACATCAGCAGGTTTCACCTTAACATATTCTGTTGATGGTGGTGATGACGTTGTTTCTCAATTCATTATCAGTATCGGTGCTGCAGGACTTTCAGAAGACTTTGAAAGTGGAAATGGCGGATTTACAAGAGCAGGAGACTGGTACTACGGTGCTGCTAACGTAACCGCTCACTCAGGAGCTTTCCTTTACGGAACAGGACTTAACTGGAATTACAGTAATAACTCCAACTCCACACTTGATACTCCGGACTTCTTTGTAGGTCTTAACAGTCAGCTTTCATTCTGGCAGAATTACAATATCTCTGCCCCATACGATGGTGGTAACGTAAAAATTTCTGTTAACAACGGACCTTGGCAGCTTCTGACTCCGGTTGGCGGTTATGACGGTTCAACCTATGCATCTAATGCAGGTATACCTGAAGAGCCATGTTTCCATGGCAACTCAAACGGTTGGCAGGAAGTTGTTATTGACCTTTCCTCATTCGAAGGAAACATCGTTAAAATCAGATGGCACTTTGGTGCTGATGGTGCAGGAACTGCAAGCGGTTGGTTTATTGATGACGTAAACGTTACCGGTGCTGTTCTCAGCAGTGGAAGAATCAGTGGGCAGATTGCTCTCAATGGAGATCCTCAGAATCCTGATAATGATATGGATGATGTAGTTATCTCTGTAGGAGATTTCTCAGCAAACGCTGAATCAGACGGTTCATACGAATTATTCGTAGCTCCGGGAACATACAACATCGCTGCTACTCTTCCGGGATTCTCAACTGATGGTGTAAATAATATTGCTGTTACCAGTGGATCAGACCTTATATCCACAAACTTTGCACTCACATATCTGAGACCTGCAATTAACCTTCAGAGAACTGTTCAGGATCATAACCTTACTCTTACCTGGGATATTGCTCCGGAAGTTGATAGAGTTTCATTCCTGTACTACAGATTATACAGAAAATACCTCAGTGGTCAGTTTGAACTTGTTGACTCTACTCTCGTGAGCGAGACCTGGTCAGAAAATATCGAATTCAATACTTTATATGAATACTATGTTGTTGCAGAATACGATATGGGACTCAGTCTTCCTACAGATATCCTTACAGTTAACTATGATCCGTTAAATGGAAACGGAGATAATGATATTCCTAAGTTTGCTCAATTACAGCAAAACTATCCAAATCCATTCAACCCTGAAACAAACATTGCTTTCTCACTTCCTGAAAAATCACAGGTAGAAATTGTTGTATACAATGTGAAAGGTGAAAAAGTGAAAACACTTGTTAAAGAATCAATGGATGCAGGAAATCATCATGTTACCTGGTATGGTAAGAACGATCAAAACAGATCTGTTGGATCAGGTGTATACTTCTACAAAATCAAAACTGCTGATTTCACAGATGTGAAAAAAGCTATACTTCTTAAGTAACCAGGCTGAAATAGCTCAGATGGTAGAGCAACTGATTCGTAATCAGTAGGTCGGGGGTTCGATTCCCCCTTTTAGCTCCAGAATAAATTTGAAGCGAATCGCAGAAATGCGGTTCGCTTTTTACATGGAGTGCATTGACTGAACCGTAATTTTAGAGACACAACATCTTGTGTCTCAGCGTATGTGGTACGCAGGCATCCTGCCTGCAAGGACTGAGACAACCATCGGGTTGCCTCTACGCGGTTAAGTAGAACTGCTCAAGTTTATCCCCAGGCAGTAAATATCACGAGGAATTTTTACCCTCAGCTTCCGATTAAATAATCGGAACCAGCTCCCTGTTGAGGGAGCACATATTTGTTTAGGACTGTCAATAAAGGAAAAGCTCTGCACCAAGGATGTTCTCCCATCAGGGAGATGTCGACAGAATGGAGACAGAGGGTTTAAAATCCGGATCAATGATTATTGTTCCCTGTGTTTATCAATGTTGACGGGGCACTCCTACGGAGTTTCTTGTCAGCTCCTTTAGGAGCGTACTGTTTGTAGAACCGGATCCCAATAAGGGTATGAGCTCCGTAAGGTGCGAACCTGAGAGTTTTGAAACCTGAGTAGAGATACATTAGCTTGTGACTCATTTTAACACAGGTTCGGAGTGATACTAAAAAAATATTTACAGTTTTCATCAGCTACAGTTTCTTGTATTTGAAAAACTCAAATTTAGTCATTAAACTTCAGGAGGATAAAACTAAAATGGTAAAATGCACCGTAATATTATTTTTCTCACTTTTCTCACTATATAGTTCCATTATGTTCTGTGTAAATCCGCCAGTAAGTTTTGATATTAACATCTCAGATAACCTCATAGAATTAAGCTGGGAAAAAGAATATAATAAGCATTATAAAGTTTACTCATCAGAAAACTCAGGATTTGGTTACGAAGAAGTGACAGTATCAGGGGAATTTCAGGAAACAAATGAAAATATTTACTGGTATGCTCCGGTTTCAAATGAAAAGCAATTCTTTTATGTTACTGCTTCAGATATATATTGGACAAGAACAGATACGATGCAATCCTGTGTTGAGTACAAACTCTTTCATTATCAGCACCATTTTTTAACCATTATTGATGAAAATGGAACATTTAACATTCGTCCTCATCCCGGTAATGATGAGAATGGTTGGGGGTCTTCCTGGTATGCACAACCATTTCTTCCCGGAGCAGATTTAAGACATTCAATAATAGAATCAATTTTTGCAGATTCATCCGGAATAAGAATTGAAGCTTCGGGAAATATTTCTTATGCAAATAATTTAACTTATGGTGACTGGAGTTCGGAGTATGTTTTCACTTATAATCATGAACAAAAAAAAGTAACTGGACTCGGGAATTATTCAATAACTTTAGATGATTCCCTGACATCAGCAACCGGTGATCTTAATTTATGCAAAATTGCCAGTAATTACCTGATGAATGTTCCTTTGCTGGATTACCCTTTCTTTGGAGATACCGGAGATATGGACAGCGTTTATATTGAAGCTGACAATTCGTATTTTCCGATAATCTGGACACCGACAAGTGGAAATCATTTTCCCGGTTATTACTGCGATTCTTTATCAATAGATGTGAGTGGCAACTATAACAATGTTGATACCGGAGCACAGGGTTTTGAGCCAATAGCTCCAGCTTACAAGCCAAGCTTAAAAGTTACTTTGGTTGCTCAACAATCAAACTTACCTATGATTTTTGGCGCTATTTACAATAGTGCAGAAAGTGACTCTTTTCATTGTGATAATGTAGGAATAACTCCACTTATTTTAAATAGCTCCAATGAAATACAATTCGATTTTGGAGTTCATTTTGAATCTATAGCAATTGAAGGGGATTGAGAAGAATAGAATTCTCAGCTTGTAGCAATACTAATGTTTATCACGCAGAAGATAAACTTGTCATTGTGCATATCAATATAAAATATAAGTATTATTCCTTCATTTTCTTTTATACTAAATAAAAAATACTTTTTCAAAATCGGGGTAGTTGATGAAGCAAGTAAATTTCATCTAAAACTGTAAGTCATCCCTGAAATCCTTTAATTCGATAAATCATGATTCGAGACTCTGTAGAGGCGTTGCATGCAACGTCTTGTCCTGAGACAAACGGCCGTTTGCCTCTACGCGTATTACAGTACTGCACGGCTCGTACGACTAAGTTCTCCCTAATCTTTCTCTGGATGTGTTTCTTCGAAAACATCTACGCTAATTCTGGATGTATTTCTTCGAAAACATCTACGGAAGAAAGATTCAACTGTGTTGAATCAGAGGGTTTAAAATCCGGAACAATGATTATTGTTCCCTACAAACGTAGCATCCTGCGACGAACGTAAGTCATGTTTCATCATCAAATTTTGTTCAGATGAAGCACAGGCTTTTTTTTGTTTTCACAATCACTCTATCCGAGTATATTCTTTACTAGAAGAAGAGAATAAAGGCAGAATAATGATTAAACCAAAGATTGTGATAAGTAAATGTATAGAATTTGAATCCTGTAGATATGACGGATCAATGATTACCAGCAGAATTGTAAAAATGCTGAAGGACTTTGTTGATTTTATTCCCGTGTGCCCGGAAATGGAAATTGGTCTTCCTGCCCCAAGAAATGCATTAAGATTAATTAAGACCGATTCTGGGACAAAATTAGTCGACTCAAAAAACGGAGACGATTTTACAAAACAGTTAACAGAATATTCTGAAGAGTTCTTATCCGGTTTAGTAAATGTACACGGATTTATACTCAAAAGCCGATCTCCCTCATGCGGTGCAAGAGAAGTCAAACTATACAATAAGACAGGAAAAGCTGTTGCCATCAGCCGTAAATCGAAAGGGATATTCGGTGAAGCTGTTCTGGATAGATTTCCACATCTGGCTGTAGAAGATGAAGGAAGATTAACAAATCTTCAAATCAGAGAACACTTTCTCACAAAGCTGTTCACTCTTGCAGCTTTCGATAATCTATCAACTGATATGAAAAGCCTGGTACAGTTCCATTCTGCAAACAAATACCTGTTCATGGGATATAATCAGACACAACTGAAGTCAGCAGGTAAAATCGTTGCTAACCATAATAAGAAACCTATCCTACAGGTATTTAACGATTATAAACATGTTTTGCATGCTATCATGCGGAAAAAGCCAAGAACAGGCTCCATTATCAATGTCCTGCAACATATTTTTGGTTATTTCTCAAAGTATCTTACAACAAAAGAGAAATCGCACTTTCTGTCTCAAACTGATTTGTACAAGAAAGACATGCTTCCTTTATCTGCGTTAACTTCTCTACTGAAATCCTGGAGCTTGAGGTTTAATCAGGAATACTTGCTGATTCAGACTTTCTTTGAACCCTTCCCAACAGAACTGGTTAACCGCTTTGATTCAAGTAAATAAATAGGAGGTAAAAAAATATGAAGAATTCCAATAAAATAACCTTATCTATTGTGATCATCGTTTTGTTTAGTTTTACAGGTTGTAGAAAAAGCAAATCTGATATTGATAAAACCGTTGTAAGCAACCTTACACTTGAAAAATACCTTGGAAAATGGTATGAAATTGCCCGTTATGAAAACAAATTTGAAAAAGGTCTGGAAAAAGTTACAGCAGAATATTCTCTTAGAGATGATGGAAAAATTAAAGTAGTTAACTCCGGCTATAATGTTAACTCGGGTGATAAGAAAATTGCTGTTGGTAAAGCTAAAGTACCAGATAAAGCAAAACCGTCACACTTGAAAGTGTCTTTTTTTGCATTCTTCTATGCTGATTATCTTATATTGGAACTGGGCAATGATTATCAATGGGCAGTTGTAGGCAGCAGTTCAGATAATTATCTCTGGATTCTTTCCAGAACGCCTGAGCTATCCGAGAACACATTAAAAGACATCCTACATAAAATACAAGTAAGAGGCTACAATACAGAAAAACTTTTGTATGTCAGACAGAAGTAAATCAAGCCTGCATGAGGACTGCAGGCTTGAAACTAAGGGACAGCAGAATTTACTAAATCAAGAGCATTTTACATTTCTGTTAAATTGAACTCCTGCCAATGCCGGATGTACTTTTCGTGACACCTTTCCAAGAAAGTTCACCACAGCAAGGTTAATGATTTCCGGAGCTCTGACTTCATGTAGCATCTCCCCTGCATAACTAATTATACAGGTTACAGTTACTATGAGATTGAAATTCGATATATCCACTTTTTTACTTTCCAATGGACTGAAATTAATATTGGTTTCTGGATTAAACGGGGTTAAGTAAATTCTGCTTTGTTGTGTTGTGTTCCCATAAGAAAGAAATTCGTGAATTTTCGATTTCAAATTTATTGTTGCAAAGTCATTTACAATTGACAATACGATTCCGGTATACATATCTGTACATATACTTATGAATACCTTTTCCCTCTGTAAATTACGATGCATATTACTTTCCTGTTTATGATTACTTAATCATCAATACTTTTCTGGTTTCTATATGATTTACTGTGTTCATTCTTATGAAATAAACTCCGGAAGAAGTATCTTCACCGTTATCAGTATCTCCATGCCAGCTTATTGAGAAGTCTCCTGCATCAGAGACTTTGCTGACAAGTGTCTTCACTTTTTGCCCTTTAAGGTTAAATACAGAAATCTCTACTAATCCTTCATCCTTAATACTGTAATTGATGTTTGTTGTGGGATTGAACGGATTTGGATATATTGCCTGAATACCGAGGCGATAGAAATCTTCAGCAGTATCCTCATCTTTTTCTCTTTCTATTGTAATATCTACCGGACCAAAATATTTGCTGTTATTATTCAAATCAATCGATTCCAGCCAGTAGAAATATCTCTGCTCGTACTCCACATCCTGATCAATAAAATCATATGTTTTTTCTGATGAGGAATTACACCCGGGGATAACATCACCATTTATTTTAGCTGCATCCGCTACATCATTAATTTCACTACGAAGTACATTGAATCCAAGATTATTGTTTTCGGATTGTGTTACCCAAACAACCTGAATATTATCTTCCTGCATCTGCACTGCATTAAAAGATGACAGTTCAACCGGAAGAGTGGAATCATCACCACCATTCACTGCAAACTGCTCTTCAGCTCTGGTTGAAGAAATCCAGCTGAATGTTACAACACCGTTTCCGGGGAATATAGCCCCTGATTCTGCAGTTACATCTTCCCACGCTGCCCCGTTCCAACGAACAAGCTCTGTAGCAGTTGATGCACCACCATAATTCAAATCCAGAGTTGTTTCAATACCTGTCGGGAAATCAGCAGAGAAAGCTATACCGCAATTTTCAGGATGAGGTAATGGATTATCCGGTTGATCCTGAACTCTGATTCCCACATTGAAATTACTAACTGAAGATCCATACTGAAAATCAGCTTCAGGAGATACATCACCATTTCCAAGATTTATCTGAGGAAGAATTATTGCAGGAGGATTGTCTCCGGAAAAATCTTCTTTTTCGAAGTACACTACTTCAGAAGGAAGCTCATCTGCATTGGCAGGTTCACCCATGACAGTGAATGTCCATCGAGATGTTGTTTCAGAATCACCAGCAAAATTATATGGTATCACTTCCCATGTATAATCCGCATTGTATTCCAGATTGTCCAGAGCGTAAGTATAAATACGATCTGTATCGTAAGCTATATCTGCAACTTGAGCATCATTAACCAGAATCTTGAATCCATCCGGGTCGTCACCAGCCTGCTCATATCTCCAGTCCACTGTGACTTTACGGGGAAGCTCTGTTTCACCATTTAATGGAAACACAGCAGTTGCACTTCCCGGTTTTTCAGCAGGTCCTATAGTTAGAATCCTTGCTCTTCCGGTTGGTGTAGCACCATTTATAGTGTATATTGAAAGCAGTTCGTTTCCTGGTAAATTATTCATGAATATGTAATTGGTATTCATTTCATCCATAATCAGCTCAGAATCCCCTGTTTCAATTCCTGTTCCTTTTATCAACAGATTATAAAATATTCTTCTGGATTGATTAGATGTCTGCAAGAGACAAAGAATATGATTATCTCCTATCAGGTTAACACAATTTATCGAGGGATAAAACTGATCCTGATGTTCAAGCACCAATGATGAGTGATATGTTAAAGCTGTACCATTTACATCCAGCACAATAACCTGAACTTCTCCTTCAGCGGACATAGGATGCTGTCCTAATTCATAACCGCCAGCTATAAGTACATACTGATTATCATTAGTCCATCTGATAAACGCTCTGGATATTCCTATATTCATTAATCCGCTTTCAGGGCCCGGTGAATATACATTTCCCCAACAGATATTGTATCCGTTAATTTCTCCGGCTATTGTCCCGAGTTCAGAATCAGTATCATAAGATCTGAATGAAATTGCAAATTTTGTAGAATTCAGCATTTCAACATGCTGAAATGTAACTCTTCCATACGGGATTGTTGTACTGCTCTGCCAGTTGAGAGTATTGTTCTCAAGCGTTGCTATTCTTGCATAACCAACATTACTGTTATTATACGTAAACATAACTGTATTGTCATCAATCTTGCTGACTGTTGATGCATGACTATATTCGTTATTCAGTGAAAATGGTCCATAAGTAGTCACAGAGTTTTCACCTACTTCCAGAATGTGGGCAATCGTAATTTGAGGTGTAGCCTGTCTTGTGCCAACAGTAATTATCTTGTTACCGACAGTACAATAGTCACTTGTAAAGTTACTGGTTACGCTATATGATATTCCCGAGCCAACAGAGACCGCTCCGTTCACAATTGATCCCTTATAGATTTTTGTTCCTGCCGTTGATGCCTCCAATATATAAAAAGCATTATCAGTACTCATCTCAACAGTTTCTATACTGTAATAAGTTTCAAGATTGAAACTGTAGTCACTTCCATAAGTAATATCTCCTGTGCTTCTTGAGCTGTTCAAGTGCTCTTGAATATCACCTGTTGTTATTTCACGATTCTGATTGGCAGCCCAGTTTTCAATTTCTCTTCCTATATCTGATGAAAGGCTGCAAACAGTTAATAATATTAAAAAAAATATAAATAGACTGAGTTTTTTCATACTCAATTCCTCCGTATTATGATTTTCAAAATTAATTTAAAGCTGGTCAGTATAATTATCAGCATCTTCTTCTGTTAGTACAAAGTCATCGCAGAAACGCTCAATAAACCTCTGACGAAAAGAAGATATCTTACTCATTGCCTTGTTTTTATCTTCAATTGAGTATGGCTGAAGAATATTAACAATCGAACCATCTGTGTAACACAGAGTGAAACAGAACTGAGCAGGTTCATTTCGGGATAGATCAACTATCGAGCCAATCTCCACAATATCCTCAGTATGATTATACAATGTTAAATCTGTTTTCCTTACGTTTATCTTTTCCATAGTAAAATAGTATGAGCATTGATAGTGCCAGTTGCACAATATCATATATCCTTAAATTCTTATCTATTTTATTTGCAGTAGATTATCTTTTCTATATTCATAAAAGCATGAAGACTTTTCGATTGAGACCTGACAATGATGGTCGTTCAAATGATCGTTCTTTTGACTTAACTCGATCAAATGAACAGGTAGGTTTAACAAAGTGTATAAATGAGTGTTTTACATAATGAATGCCTTGCATAACAGCAAAATATAGTAGCTTTTTGAAAAATAAGGATCAATGAGATTTTTTAAATTTTCGAGCAACTATTACCAAGGTGGTGGGATAGTTATCGTCAGGGAGTAACAGAAGAAGAAGCTTTTATTCTTCTGGCAAGAGATGAGTATGAAATTCCCAGCATTTTTGCAGCTTGAGTTTTGTTGTTACCGGTAGTTTCTAACGCCTTTACAATATCTGCAAAACTGAGATCGGAAGGCCTTTTTGCTTTTGCGATACTTGTATTACTATTTTGTGAAGGTGTTATATGGTAATGTGTTCCGGAAGATGAGTCAATTATAGGGAAATGCTCTGATTTCAATGTATCTCCGGAAGCTACAATAAAAGCTCTTTCAACCATATTCTTTAGCTCTCTCACATTCCCTGGGAATGAATACTTCTTCAGTTTTATCAAGACAGAGTCTTCAATCACCGGATTAACCTTACTGAAAGCATTGGAATACGATCCGACGAAATAGTTCAATAATGCTTCAATATCATCTTTTCTGTCTCGCAGAGGAGGAATATTTATCTCGATTGTATTCAACCTGTAATACAGATCACCACGGAATTTATTGCTGCGAATCAAATCATTTATATCTCTGTTTGTTGCTGCAACAACCCTGAAATCCACATCAATATCCTTTGCTGAACCTACAGGTCTTATCTTTTGTGTTTCTATTGCCCTTAACAGCTTTGCCTGAAGTTTCAAAGGCATATCCCCTATCTCATCAAGAAATAATGTTCCTCCGTCTGCTTCCAGAATATAACCGTCTTTATTTTCATCAGCCCCGGTAAAGGCACCTTTAACATGACCGAAAAACTCACTTTCAGCCAAAGATACAGGAATAGCACTGCAATTTACCGGTATTATAAAGTTATCTTTTCTGCTGCTGGCATAATGAATAATATTGGAGATAATTTCCTTACCTGTTCCGCTTTCTCCGGTAACAATCACGTTTGAGTTCCTGTAATCAGCCACTTTCAGTGCAGTTTTAAGAACATTCTTGATAGTCAGACTTTCTCCAATGAAGTTCATCTGCATTTCATTTCGAAGAGCCTTGGAAATTATGGATTTTTCTCTGGTTGTTTTACGTAGTTCAGCTTTAACTTTCGCAAGAGAATTTTCCATTGACTCGGTCTGTTTCTTCATTCTGTTGTTAAACATTTCTCTGCTCATTTTGTAACTTGTGTTCAGACATTCATAAGCTTGTTTATAATCGTTTCTCTGCTTAAAGACTTCGCACAGCTTTTCATTGCATTCCACAATTACCTGCAGCATATTGTTTACTTCTGCCTGTTTTTTACAATTTTCAAAAGATGTTTCAGCAGCAGCATATTTCCCGATTTTATAGTAAACATCGCCCTGATACATATAGAAGTAAGGAAGATATTTCATGACATCGTTTCTCAATGAAAAAGCAATCGCTTTGTTATAGTATTCCAGTGCATTATCATATTCTTCCATATCCTCGTAACAACCGCCAATATTACTGGTGATAACGGCTACCATCAACTTATTCTGCATCTTCTCAGCTATCTTGAGAGCTTCTCGATAATAGTTCTGAGATTTTTCAGGAATATCCTGCCAGGCCGCTCCCAGATTATTAAGGTTCTTCAGAATACCAGCCTTGAAATCAATAGCAAGACATGTATCCAATGCCTTCTGAATACACTCTCTTGCCTTGTCAACATCACCAATCTGATGGTTTATCATTGCCAGTACTTCCAGAGATGAAGCGTAAATCTTGTGATTTTCCAGTTTGGCTTGCAAAGGGAGATCACTGCTGCTGCATTCGAAAAGTTCCATGGATTTGTACAGATATTCGAGACTTGTTTCTATATTGCCTAGCTTGTTGTGGATTTTACCCATAGCAGAATATGCCTGAGATTTAAGATCCGTCCGTCCTGCTTTATCGCAAAGAGGTTCAGCTTCTTCTAAAAGGTCCAAGGCTTTTTTGAACTCAGGAATAAGGAACAGCAGATTAGCCTGATCTATCAAATTAAGAGCAAGTTTCTCGAACAAATTGTTTCTTCTGAGTACAGGTATCATACATTCATATGTCTCAATGCTTTTCTTAAGGTTTTTCTGCTTACTGTACTCTGCCAACAGCATTTCAAGAATTTTTGTTTGCTCAACATCGTCAGAGTTTCTAATTGCCGAGGACAGCTTGTTATTCAATTCATCAATCAAGTTAATCATTATTCATTCCTTATCTAAAGTTAGTTCATACGATGTAGTATTTTATATTAAAGTCAAGAACATTCTACGTTTGTCTACATTCAATCACAAACTTTACTTACTAAATGATCTGTCTTTTCATTGCTATTATAAATCAATATTACAAATTTGACATTATTTTTATTTTTGTGATTATTTGTTTTAGTTTCAAATAAATTACTGGAGGAAAATTGAGACATTATTGTATTGTGATTATTTTAGCATTAATGTTGCTTGCTTGTTCAGAAAAACAGAATTTTATGGATAAGGTCGCTTATTTTGAAAACGACAAATCACCACAAATGGAAAATACGGATCTACATCTGGACAAAGTTCTTGATATCGATCTTACGAAACTAGACATTTTATCTGATGTCAGATGCATTAAAATGGATAAAAATTCTGATCTTTATGTGTTAACTTCCAGCAATAAAATCGCTAAAATGAATAAAGCCGGAGATGAGCTCTTCAGATTGGATAAAAAAGGAAATGGGCCCGGAGAATTTGCAGGAGAAATATATTCATTTGATGTGTACAGAGATACATTATACGTTCCGGACAGTAACAAACGAGCTATTTCGATATACTCCGGGAATGGTTCATACATCACTCAAATTAAATTTGATGAAGTTTATTCCCCAACAGACATCCTAAAAACTGACATGGGATTTACAGGATTTGTATATAAAATGATGATGTCCCAAAATGGCATAGAAAAATCCACTGAACTTAATCTATATAACAATAGCATGGTGTTGATAAAAAATATTGCTAAGGCGACCCATAACCAGTCATTAAGTGACAAGTATAACCCGTTTAAAGGCGGATTATGCTATAGAATGGATCGAAGAATGACTGTTGCAACAGAATACAACTCCAAAGAATTCAAATTCGACATTTACAGCGTAGACGGAAGCAAAATTTCTGAGACTTCCAGACATTACGATAAAGTTTCAATGGATGCTGAAGGAAATAAGAAAATAGACGAGTTATATAACTTTTCTTTCAATGGGAAAAAGCTAAAACTGAACGTGGACTACAGAAATACTATTGAAGAAATTCTCATAGACAACCAAAACAATATCTGGATTAAATCGAACAAAAAATATGATGTGTTTAAAGACAACAAGTATTATTGTAGATTAACACTGGATCAGAACACAGACTCTATCTTTTTTTCCGGAGACTTGCTCTTTACTGTAAAAGAGTCAATTATTAAAGGATTTAAATACAGCTACTAAAATATAGCAAGGTAAAAATCACCCCTTCACAACTGCCAACGGTTTTAACTCAACAAGAATTTCAACCAGATCTTTCTGGTTTTCCATCACAACATCAATATCCTTGTAGGCTCCGGCAGCTTCATCTAAATCTCGAACAGATCGCAAACCGTGGATAATATTCTGATCATTCATCTTTTTAAGCTCAGAAGCAAGATCAAGTTTCTTCTGAGCTTCTTTTCTTCCCATAACCCTGCCGGCACCATGTGAACACGACTTAAAACTTTCGGGATTCCCCAGACCTCTGACAATGTAACTTTTTGAACCCTGTGAACCCGGGATTATTCCCTTTAGATCCTTGAAAGCCTTTGTTGCTCCTTTTCGATGCACTACTACATCTTCGCCAAAATGATTTTCAACAGCTGCATAATTGTGGGCGATATTAATTATTTCAGGTTTTTCCGAAAAACCCTCCGATGTCAGGTCCGCGAAGATATCCATAATTTTTTTCAACATCAGCTTTCTGTTCTGCAATGCAAAATCTACACAAGATGTCATCTCTCGCATATAACTCAAACCATCATCGGTATCCAAAGGAAGATAAGCCAGGTCGAAATGTTTTGGGACATCAGACCCCATTTTCTTATTCATATCTTTTGCAGCTCGATTGTAATAAGTTGCAACTTTCAGTCCAAGATTTCTGCTTCCTGAGTGCAGCATAATCCAGATATAACCATCAGAGCCTTCCTGGATCTCAATGAAATGGTTTCCACCTCCAAGAGTACCAATCTGAAATAAGGAAGACTCATATTCATGTTCTATAACTGAGCCGCTCAACTCTTTCTTTTGGCTGTCATCTAACCAGTCCCGTTGTTTTGCTTTATTGTGACTGAAACCCACCGGTATAGAGTTGATAACAGCATTTCTAATCTCTTTCAGAGTTGCTCTGTTTATTTTCTGTAAGGAAGTTCTGACAGCACACATACCACAGCCAATGTCAACCCCAACAGCGTTTGGTATAACAACATTCTTTGTGGCAAGAACTCCACCGATTGGCATTCCGTAGCCCTGATGCGAGTCCGGCATTATAGCGACATGGTGAAACGCGAAAGGCAGGTTTGCCAGATTCTTTGCCTGTTGAAGTGCGCCCGGCTCAATTTTCTTCAGCCAGAGCTTAATCGGGATTTTTTCTGTTTCTATGATTTTGTGCATATTTAATTTCTCCATTTTCTTCCATATTCAATTGCATCATTAGCTGATAAAGTGATATTTGACACACCTCTTCTAACAATTATATCTTTGTTATCATATGAAATACATGTTTTAGATTCACGTACTCTAATCATTAGAACATTTTTTCCATTAAACCCAAAAAAACTCTGGTCTTTGTAAGCACATACAACATTCCCCAGTTTATCCTGAACTCTATCATCAATATGCTTTTGATAATTGTCCATTGTTTTAAGTTCTTCAAAATTTTTTGGAATACCTTTAATGTCACCAGAATCGTGAACTCCTATTAAAATCAAACCACCATTTGTATTTGCGAATGCTGCAATAGTTTTAATAACTTTATCTGTTAAGTCTTTATTGACTTTATTCAGTTTCAAATCCCATCTTAAGGATAATTTAAACTCAACAGTATTTCCTTCTCCACTTTTTATGATGTTTTCTATATCCTTTTCTTTAAGTTCATCTATTGGTTTTGTAATATACTCAGGAGTTGCAGAATTGACAGACAATTCTCTAGCTGTGATCAAGTACTTGTTACCATCTTTTTTTTTGATTTTCTTGTGTTCTTCAAGGTTTTCTATGCAGTATTCATATGTATCAGAATTATCTATCAAGAACAGAGGAAAATCATTTGCTGTTATATCACAATATTTTCCTTTCACACAATTCTTTGAAATCAAATGCTCTAATATTAATTGCTCAGAATCATAACTTGGATTTCTATCGTTGAATTTTGCGAGATTATCTTTAATATCTTCTTCCTTATAAAACTTAGGAGCAATAGGATAATTCTTATCTTTGAACTTTCCCTTATTTGCAAGAAAAACATATAAATCTCTTTGAGTGTTTACAGCATATCCATATCGTTCAATTTCAGATAAATCAAGTATTCTTTTCATCATCACATTCTCATGATATCTTAATAAATATCTGAGTTTATTCTTTTTTGCAGTTTCAAGGTTCTCAATGTAAGAGTAACCTCCCCTGAACACTTTATCTTTTACTTTATACATCCCACAGAATGGGCAATGGAATAATCCCTCACACCTATCAATTCTTATCTCAATAGGTTTTCCACAAATGAGACACTTCTTTATTGTATGCAATGTAATGCAATGTCCTGAATCCGTTCTCATAACAACTCCTTTTAAAACTTTCAACCTATGCTATGTAATATTGGATTTCTTTTCTGACAAGATATTTTCTCTTCACTACCACTTTATATGAGTACTATGAAATTAGTTCTACAGATTTTCCAGCAAACAAAGTAGTTTTGTTTAGCACCCGTTTTGATTGTTTCCCTGGTAGGGAAATATCGAGTTTACGAGACAAAAGGTTATTTTTTCTGCATACTCTCGTTCTCCTGAAATTATTGTTTAACATAAATCTGAATGTTCTGTCTCAAATTCAAACTATCTTTTGTAACAGGTCACAATTGGGCTGAGATTTACACCGATTTTATTGAAATGCAGCATAGATTCTAATCACAGGTTAATAATAACATTAATTATGCAATTTTGATAAATAATTATTTCTCAATTAGATTGACAGATCAAAAGTGGCAGCGTTTTTTTGAAAGCAAATTTTTTTTAAGGAAATGAGACATGAATCTTGAGAAGAAAATGAAAATTATCAAAAAAGGCGTTGAGGAAATTGTTCCGGAACAGGAACTTATCAATAAATTAAAAAAATCGGAAAAAGAATGGAAACCGCTGAGAGTTAAATATGGAATCGACCCGACAGGTCATGATGTACATATCGGTCATTTGGTTCCAATTCGTAAAATGAGAGAATTTCAGGATCTCGGGCACACCGGAGTAATCATTATCGGTGATTTCACAGCTCAAATTGGAGATCCAACAGGAAAAGACGAATCACGTCCTCCATTGACAGCCGAGCAGGTCAAAGAAAACGCAGCAACTTACATGGAACAGCTTTATACTGTTCTTGACAGAAACAAAACTGAGGTTAGATGGCAGTCAGAATGGTTTGGCAAGATGGGAATGGCTGAAGTGCTTAATCTTCTTGGTAAGTTTACCCTTGCACAATTCCTTGCTCATGATACATTCCGTAAAAGATATGAAAACGGTTTACCGCTGGGTATGCACGAAATCATGTATCCGATTCTTCAGGCATATGATTCTGTAGCAGTTAAAGCAGACATAGAACTTGGTGCGACAGAGCAGAAATTCAACATTCTTGCAGGTAGAGATATGCAGAAGTATTTCAATATGCCTGAACAAGTTGCAATTCTTTCTCCACTCCTTGTCGGAACTGACGGTTTACAGAAAATGAGCAAAAGCCTCAACAATTACATAGCAGTAAATGATAAACCTTTTGACAAATACGGCAAAGTAATGTCTATTCCTGATAATTGTATTATCAATTACTTCAATTATGCAACTCAGGTTTCTCCTGAAGAAATCGAAAAGATCAAGAAAGAACTTGATTCAGGCGATGTAAATCCGAAAAATATAAAACAACGTCTTGCCCGTGAAGTTGTACAGATGTATCACGGTGAAGAAAAAGCTCAGATAGCAGAAGCTGAATTTAACCGAATCTTCTCACAAAAAGATGTACCTACAGATATGCCTCAGTACTCAGTCGACAAAGCAATCTGGATTGTTAAACTGCTTACTGAAACCAATATGTGTAAAACAAGCGGTGAAGCTCGTAGACTTATAAAACAAGGTGCAGTTAAAATAGACGATACAAAAGTTACCAATGCAGACCTTGAGTTAAGAGTAGAATCTGAAATGGTGGTAAAAGTCGGTAAGAGAAGATTTCTTAAGGTGATACCACTTAATTAGTAATGAATTTTCAATATCTGCTTTATATAATACTTCAGTTCCCTGTTGTGCTGATGGTCATAACTTTCCACGAGGTCAGTCATGCTTTCTCGGCATACCTTCTTGGAGATGACACTGCAAAACGGATGAACAGACTGAAGTTGAATCCTATTGCCCATATCGACAGATTCGGAACAATTATACTTCCCTTACTGTTATTGTTGATAAGTGGATTTTCTTTTACATTCGGTTATGCAAAACCGGTACCGATTAATCCACATAACTTCAAGAATTTCAAGCGGGACACGGCTATTACTGCAGCAGCAGGACCGGGGATTAACTTTGTACTGGCAATAATACTTGCAATATTCATAAGAGTAATTGCAGTTCCCTTGTCAGACTATATTGTCAAAGGTAATGAATTCGTTATTGAGACATATTATGCAGAATCAAAGGAATCTTTTTCAGGAGAAAAAGTATCTACCTGCCTGTTTTCGGATTCTGAAAGCAAATCAGTTTATATTGAAGACTCATATCTGAAAAACGGCAAGTACTATCCATTCATCAAGCTTAAAAGGGATTTCAAAACTGTAGCCACACAGTTTATTGGAGATGCTGTTATTATAAATGATCTGCCAGGTTCAGGCAAAGCTAATTTTCTCAGCGTCAATGCAGGAGAAGGGATTGTTTACTTTGGAGCAGAAAATGTTTACGAAGTCAGTGAACAAGGAAAAATTGATAATACATTGACATTTTTTCTGATTAATCTACTTGTTAAACTTATGAAGATAGGAATTCTTTTTAATCTCTTCCTGGGCTTCTTCAATCTTATTCCGTTTCCACCGCTTGACGGTTCAAAAGTTCTTGGTGGTTTTCTGCCGGATGAGGTCTATTTCAGGTATACGGCACAGGAAAGGAATGGTATGATAATCTTCATGATTCTGATGCTTGCCAACCATGTTTTTCATCTGAATCTGCTTGGCTGGCTTATATATCCCGTTAACTGGATAATGACTCTGCTTATTGGAAATATTGTATGAACATAGTATATGAATATCTTTTTGTCTTTCTACTTTCGATAGTCAGTGTGTTTATAGTAACACATTTCATTATAAAATTAGCTCTCAGGATTAACTTTGTAGATAATCCTGCAGCAAGAAAAGTACACAAAAAAGCTATCCCTCTGATGGGAGGAATTGCAGTGTTTACAGGATTTATCATTTTCTCAATCTACGGAAATCTTCTTCTCGCTGATAAAACTTTTGATATCCCGGTAATAGGTTATCTTGCAGGTGCAACACTTATTGTCCTGGTTGGGATTATTGATGACAAATTCGGTATGAAACCACTTGTGAAAATGGCAGGACAGCTTCTGGTATGTCTGGTATTTCTGTTTACAAACGACTATACTGAAATACTTGGACCAATTTACATTACAGTCCCGATTCTTACACTCTGGATGATTGGCTTAATGAATGCCCTGAACTTTCTGGATAACATGGATGGAATCATCAGCGGAATGGCGGCAATACTTGCATTCGGATTTTACGCATTCAATTTTATATGCAAAACCAATGCAAACGTGCCGCAAATTCACTATATGTCTCTGCTTTCATTAACTTTTGCAGGATCATTATTGGGTTTCCTTCCACATAACTTTAATCCTGCCAAAATCTTCCTTGGAGATGCAGGCTCAATGTTTATAGGTTATTTTCTGGGTACTATGGGAGTGATTACCGGACGCATGGCAGTGATTCGAACCAGCAGCAACTGGTTTTATCTTATCCCGGTTCTTTTACTCAGCTTTGCTATTTTTGATATATCTCTCGTCAGCATTACCAGAAAAAGAGATGGCAGAAGAGTCAGTCAGGGCGGAAAAGATCATTCCACCCACAGAATCGGAACAGCAATGGGTTCAACTAAAGTAACAGCTTTGATAGTATATCTCATAAACTGTATAATTGTTCTCACAACCATTCTGATAATGAAGATGCAGTCAGTTAATCTTCTTGTCAGTGCAACACTGATTTTTGCGATTGTTTTTGTTTTCTTTGCCAGTAAACTGGATAAAGTTCCAATCGTCGTACCCAAAAATCAGCTTAAGGAAAGTAAGATCTGATGCAGTTTCAAGTAATAGGCTCATGTTCCGGAATGCCGGAAACAGGAAAATCTAATGCCTGTCTCTGGGTTAAAGTAAACAACAAAAATCTGCTCTTTGATGCAGGAGAAGGCACTTGCAGGAACCTGATAAAAAATGGACTAACAGGAGATACTGTTGATGCAATATTTATCAGCCATTTCCATCCGGATCATCTTTCAGGTATTTTCATGGTGCTTCAAATGTTTAATCTGCAGAAAAGAACAAAAAAGCTGTATATCTATCTTCCTGAACAATTGAATGAGTTTAACACAATGCTTAATTCTTTCTATATCTTCAAAAGCAGATATTCTTTCGAGATTGTAACTGATCTTGTGGAAAAGAATGTTTTTGAGGAAGTCAGCACTGTCCAATCTGACCACATGGTGGGTTATATAAAGAATATTGAAGACCTTAACATGGAGGACAGATTAAATTCTGTGTCCTATGTTATAAGCAGTGACACAAAAAAACTTGTTTACACTTCTGATGTTTCAGGAATCTCAGAAGAGCTTGAAACAATAATTAATATCTCTGATTCAGTTGTTGTCGATGCTATGCATCCTTCTGCTGAAGAAATTTTGTCCTTGGACAAAACCGACATAAAACGCATAATATTAAATCATGGAATTTCAAGAGAACTTGCCGACTCAATTAAGTTAGACGGCAAATTTGAGTACGCCGATGAAAATAAAATTTTTACTATATAGTGCAGTATTACTATTGATTACTGCTTGCTCCTCTAATTATGACTATATTGCCAGAAGGCAGTTTGCCAATGGTGATTACGCCATAGCTATTGAAAACTACGATCGATTTATTGCTCTTGAGCAAAATGGTGCAGAAATTACAAAAGCAGAACTGGACAGAGCTGAATGTTACTTCCAGCTTGGAATGAAAGCTTATAATCAGAAGAAACTAAAACTTGCTATCAGGTTTATGTACCTTTCCAATCTGGAAAAAGCTGACAGAATTCTTGATAGATGTTATTTACAGCTTGCAGAAAAAGCAAAAGAATCAGACAAACATAAAACCCAGAATGCCTATTATGAAATGATAATAAATAATCTGGATGATTCTGATTTAATGCCGGAAGTCCTATTCAAGCAGATTGATCTCCAAATCAATGAGTTCAGTAACGACAGTATTGCCTGGAAAAGATACATGTACATGTATGATAATTATCCAAAACATGAAAACGTTGCCAGGGCACAGGTTTTCATGGATGATTATATCCCCGGATATGTGGAAAAAACAATTGAATCCCTTGATGATTCACTGGAATTCAATGATGTTGTTGACAGTCTTAATGTGATAGCGTCCTATCCAACAATACATAAACCGGATATTATGAAAAAGATAAGCAGATTGTACATAGATGAAGCTGAAAGCAATATTTCATCGAGAGAGTATATTTCTGCCGACAGTCTATTCCGTATTGCAATTAAATATAACCCGGAAAACACAAAATTTGTGAATAACCGATTGAATGAAATATGTAATTTATTCGTATTGAAAGCGGATTCTCTTGTGTCTGTCAGAAGAATTGATGATGGTATCAGACACTACAAAAAATCATTCACAATTATCCCTGATTACGAAGCCGCAATAGAAGGAATTAAGAAAGCGGAAGAATTCAAGGTAAGAATAGCAAAAGCGGAGAAATATCTTGCCGAAGGTGAAATTCTCGAAGGTGAAGAAAAATACCCGGAAGCACTGGAAAAATTCAAATTATCCTATCAGTATGACCAACTTGAATCAACTTCTTATAAAATTTTCATAGCTGAAAACATGATAAAGATAGAAGAAGATCCTATTGGCTTTGCTAAAGAAATTATCGCAGAATATAAAAACGGTATGCTCTTTAGCAGGATAAATAAACTTGAGAACAGACTGATTGAAGAATATGGAGATCTTGTTCGAACATCCGAATGGAGATACATGCTTTCGATTGGCCAGTCCAAATATGAAGTACGATACGATATAACAACTCCGGATAAAAACTACTTCTTTGTCTGGTTAGTAAATCTTAGAGAAAAAAAGGTCTCTCCTTTAAATCCTGAGAGTGAAAAACTTGTAGAAGGAAAGCTGGAAGAATTATGATAAAAAGAATATCAATTTCAATTATTATACTAATTTTATGCCAGATAGCTATAGCTGAGAATTTTGACATACAGAAATTCTCTGATCCGCATAAGTATGACTGGCAGGATTTTAAAATCAGAAAAGATGCCAGAACAGATTTAGATAAACGCAGAAAACTTCTTCAGATTTACAGGATGCATGAGCTGGACAGAACTGTTAATATGGGACGATCTGCAGTAATACCAGGCTGGGGACATTTTATGGCGGAAAGCCATGTAAAAGGTCAAATCATTCTTGGTACAGAACTTATTCTTCTTGGAAGTGGGCTTTACTTTTATGATAAAGCAATGGATAAATATGACAAGTATAAAGAATCCAGAAGAATTGATGAAATGAATAATTATTATAATGATGCAGAAACCCCATATAAAATCTCGCAAGGATTTCTTGCTGCCTATATTATTGTCTGGGCTTATTCTATTTACGATGCAGGATATGAAGCAGACAACTATAATAGTCGTTTGTGGGACAGAGTAAATAAGGAACACGATAAAGCTTATAAAATAACCGTATCTCCTGAATTTACAGGCATCTCTATCAAATTTTAAAGGAATAGTTTATGAAGAATAAATACTTTTTTATATTTGTTTTCGTAACAGTTCTCCTGATTTCCTGTTCTCTGGAAAGATCCAATCCGGTTGATCCTCAGAATAATCCTGATATCAAAGAGCCAGGAGAAGTAAGCGATATAAATCTTACACCTTCAACATCATCCTCTGTAATCAAGTTTATGGAAATTGAATGGAATTCTATTCCGGACATTGATGGCTATTACATATATAGAGCAAGAACTTATGATGGAGAATACATTAGAGTTGATAACAATGGCGGAGATCAGGGAATATCACCTGAAACCATGTATTACAGGGATACCGAAGTCCAGGCAGATGAATTATACTATTACCGAATTTCAGCTTATAAGAACATTGAAGAATTCATTCTGGAAGGAAGAAGATCTACTCCAAGATATGGCATTGTAAAATAGATGAATCAATTACGGATATTAGATGCAGATACTCAATGAGCTGAATAAAAGACAATTACAGGCAGTACAACATACAGAGGGACCACTCCTTCTTCTCGCAGGAGCAGGTAGTGGAAAAACCAGAACAATCATCCACAGAGCAGCATACCTTATACATGAAAAGAAAGTCAATCCTGACTCACTTCTTATTGTGACTTTTACAAATAAAGCTGCTGCTGAACTCAGAAACAGACTATACGGGCAATTCAATATTTTCGCCAGACGACTATGGGTTGGAACGTTCCACAGTGTATGTGCCAGAATTCTGAGAAAAGAAAATGCGAATTTCTATTTTAACTCGGATTTTGTTATTTTCGATACAGTAGACCAAAAATCAATAGTTAAAAATATCCTTAAAAAAAATAAAATTGATCCTGATAAATTCGGATATTCCGGAATGCTCTCAGTAATCAGCAATATGAAAACAAATCTTGTTCAACCGGAAGATTTTTTTGAATTTAACAACAGGTCTCTTGATTCTGAGATAACTCACAAAATCTACGTTGAATATCAGAAGCAGCTTGAACTTAACAATGCTCTGGATTATGATGATCTGCTGATGTACACAGCTTTACTGCTCCACAACTATGATAATATTGCAAAGATCTACAGGAAAAAGTTTTCTTACATTATGATAGATGAGTATCAGGATACTAACTATGTACAATACAAAATTCTGGAAAAACTGACGAATTCAGATAAAAATATTTGCGCTGTTGGAGATGAAGATCAGGCAATATACAGTTGGAGAGGAGCTACTGTAAAAAACATGCTCAATTTCCACAAAGATTTCAGTAATGCTACCCTGATTCGTCTCGAACAGAACTACAGATCAACAACTCAAATCCTTGATCTTGCAAACGACATTATTAAAAATAATGATAATCGCTATGATAAAGTACTCTGGTCTTCAGACTCATCTGGTGAAAAACCAATTGTGTTTGCAACAGAAAACGAGAATGAAGAAGTCAACCGAATACTTAATCACATGGATGATGAAATCAGAGAAAACAATCGGAAGCTGACAGATTTTGTTGTGTTATACAGAACTAATGCACAATCGCGCATATTTGAAACAGAACTTGTAAAAAGATCAATTCCTTATCAGATCGTCGGTGGAGTTAATTTCTATCAGAGAAAAGAAATTAAGGACATTGTGTCCTACTTAAGAGTAATGATTAATTCCGAAAATGTTGCTGATATCCGAAGAGTAATCAATGTTCCCCCAAGAGGAATCGGAGCAAAATCACTGGAAAGAATTGATACTGCTGCTGAAGCAACAGACAGAAATTTCTGGCAGGTATTGTGTGAAATAGAAACAGTAGAGAGACTAAGACCGGCAACAAGAAACAATATACGTGAATTCACTGACAATATAGAAAAATGTAGAAGTTTCTTTGAAGTTAATCCTTTGTCAGAAGCAATTAAAAAAGTAATGGACACTTTTAAAATAAGTCTGCAATATGAGAAAAGTAACGATATTCAGGATCGAGCCAAGTATGAGAATCTTATGGAATTCCTCAGAGCTTCGGCAGAATTTGAAGAACAGTTTGAGGTGGATTTCCAGCGAAAACCGGATTTAAGAGATTTCCTTCAGAATATTACTTTAATGACAGATCTGGACAGAGTTGAGGATAATGCCGAGAAATTGAGACTGATGACACTCCATAATGCAAAAGGTATGGAGTTCCCTGTAGTTTACATAGCAGGTGTAAATGAAAAACTTATTCCACATGTTCTTAATACAGAATCACAGGAAAAGACAGAGGAAGAACGTCGTTTGTTTTATGTAGGAGTAACTCGAGCTAAACGAACTCTTGTATTGACTTATTCACGCTTCAGAAGGAACTTTGGAAAAACTGAGCAATCAAGACAGTCCAGATTTCTTTTTGAAATTGACAGAGATCTTCTGAATTGGTATGAAAATGGCTCTAATACTAATAGCTATACTTCAAGAGCTAAAATCCCAAACATGAATATTGTACTTGAATCTGAGAAATTTTTCAAGATTGGGATGAAAGTCAGACATAAAAATTTTGGCGATGGTGTAATCCTTAACGTAGAAGGAAAAGATAAGAATGCAAAATTGACAATATCTTTTAAGAAAGGTCAATTGAAACGAATTCTTGGCAGCTACGTTGAATTAGTAAAATGAGGATAATTATGATAAAAAAAAGTAAAATAATATTACTTGCTCTTTTAACAACTGTGGCAGTAAACATCTGGTGCGGTGACAAATATGCAGGAGAAATTTTCCGCATGGGTGCAAGTATCAGAAACTATGCCATGGGTAATACCGGTGTCACAGATACCGATGCAATAGCCCTGGCTTACTGGAATCCGTCTTTGATTAAAAAGACAGACAGTGATATTGTCGAAGTTCTCCACTCAGAAGAATTCAATGGAGCGGTTAAATTCGATATGGTATCAGGAACACTGTACAGATTCGGAGAACTGTCCTATAACATCAGTCGTATTGCAGTAGATGATGTTCCTCTGACACGAGTTGATGATCCATCCGGAGTTTCTTCTTCGAACAGACCGTATAAGTATAAATCTGTTTCTGATGTTGATTACATTGTTCATCTTGGTATTAAAAGAGAAATGCGTAACATTCCTATAGGTATTACGACAAAAATCATACATCGCTCAATTGCTGAAAAATCCGGTTATGGATTTGGCTTTGACATTTCTACTCACAAACAGTTAAACGAAAGAGTTCTTCTTGGTATTAACCTTAGAGATGCTGTTACAACCAGAATCTTCTGGGAAAATGGGACTCAGGAATCTGTTACACCTAACCTTGATATAGGATTAAGATATCAGTTTCCTATCCCAATATTGAATAGGAAAGGTAATATTTACATTTCTTCTGACATATATTTCGAAGGAAGAGAAGAATCTTCTCAATTTGACGCAGGAGCTTTCAGTGGGGATTATCACCTTGGGTTCTCAGCACATGTAACAGAGAATGTAGAACTGTTTACAGGTAAGGATCTGGAAAATATAACAGCAGGACTTTCCATTTCAATTAAGCAGTTTAATCTGAATTACAGTTATGAAAATGATTCGGAGTTGGAAAACTCACACAGAATATCTCTTGCAATGAAATATTGAGAAGCCCATGAAGAAAATTGTAATTCTCGGTGTTTCCGGATCAATAGGAAAATCCTCATTAGAGGTTATCAGAAAAAACAGAGATAAGTTCAAAATTGTACTGGCATCTGTAAATCGTTCAATCAGCGGAATCAATAGTATTATTAATGAATTCGGAATAGATTATCTTGCAGTCGCCAATTCTCAAACAGATACAGCAGAAATCAAAAACGCTGAGGTGATATCCGGTAAAGAAGCTCTGATTGATGCTCTGAAAACCATTGACTACGATATTGTGGTTAATGCAATCTCAGGATCTGCAGGTCTTGAATATTCTTACGCAGTTTCCGGTAGAGATTGTATTCTGGCACTTGCAAATAAAGAATCACTCGTCATGGCAGGACAATTCTTCCAACATACCAATGCGGAAATCATCCCGGTTGACAGTGAACACAGTGCTATACTTCAAGCTCTCGGTAAAGCTGATGATAAAGAAGTTAAACAGCTTATACTCACCGCTTCAGGTGGTCCCTTCAGAAAAGTACCATTGGAAGATATTCAGAATATATCAATTTCTGAAGCTTTGAATCATCCAACCTGGAGTATGGGGGCGAAAATAACTATAGACTCTGCTACAATGATGAACAAGGGACTGGAAGTAATAGAAGCTCACTGGCTTTTCAGGACAGATTATGATAAAATAACTGCTGTTATACACCCACAATCAATAATCCACTCTATCGTTAAATTTACTGATGGTTCGATGATTGCTCAAATGAGTAATCCAAGCATGACTCTTCCTATTCAATATGCATTAAATTATCCTGCCCATTCAGGACCGGAAATTATAGATACAGATCTGCTCTCTTTACCTGCTCTGACATTCGAAGATATTCCCATAGAAAGGTATCCATTGTTTTATCTGGCATTGCAGGCAGGAAAAAAAGGTGGAAGTATGCCCTGTATACTGAATGCTGCCAATGAAGCCGCTGTCATACTGTTTCTTGATGGTAAGATCGGCTTTTCAGATATCCTTACTCTTACAGAGTATGCATGCAGCAAATTTTCAGGAGCAGCATCAAAATCCATAAATGAAATACTTGATATTAACATTATGGTTCAGAATTTTATTAACATGGATTATAAAAACATACTTTTACTATCTTAAATCTAATAATTCCGTTTACTATTTACTTCATGTTGGAACACAATTATTTCTTTGTTAATTTCAGAGTGTTGAAAAGCTGTTTTTTTCGTTTTATTCACCAAAGGCTTATTCTCTTTCCCAACTTCATCGAAACTAAAGTAACATTTAATTCTCAATTTGTTAATAGATTAAGTTGATTTATCTGATTCTTACTTACATCTAATAAAATATTTCTTATGTCAAAAAAGATTTGACATACAGCAAACGTTAACAGTATTTTGATGTAAAATATTTTATATTGGAGGATATTATATGAAAAAAATGTTAGTGATAGTTTTTGTTTTGACTTTAACAGGCACAATTTTTGCTTCCATTGACTATAGCATAGTATACGATGCAGATGGCATGGGATACGATGCAGCAAATGGAAAATACAAAGTAAAACTACAAGTGAAATCAAATGCAGGAGATATTCCTGTTGGTTCATTTAACTTACGTATACTATATAACAATGCTTGTCTAAATTATAACATTTCAGAATCCTATTGTATGGGACCAATTGATGACCATGAATTTTTTGGAATTGACGTCTATTCTCTCATACCTGTACAAATGTCATCCTACAAATGTGGTCTCAATGGTGTATACGATGGCAGTGCAAGCAGTCCGGTTATGTGCTATTTCCTTGATAATACATGGACAGATTGTATCGTTCTGGTGTTTGATGTTGCAGATGCTGCTCAAAATACAAACTTAAGATGGGACATCACTGGTGTTCAAAACGCTATTACTCAATACGATGCATCTCCTGTTACTAATGGAACATTCTATGGAGATCATGATGTTGTACTTAGCGGATCAGCTCCAGTAGCCCCCATATACGGTTCACTCTTCTTCAGTGAAATCTCTGATAATCTTGCTGGACAAGTAGGAACAACAGCATTTATTGAAGTGAAAAACGTAACAGATGACGAAGTAGACCTTACTAACGTAACAGTTGAAAAAGTTACAACAGCTATTTCTGTATCACTTTCAGGAACAGTTGAACCTGACGGTGCAATTATTATCTCTAACGGAGCTGATCAGGCAACTTTTGAAGCAGCATGGGGGATTACACTTGATATGAGCACAACCGTATTCATACAAGGGGATCTGCAATTAGGAATTGGTGATGGTTACTCATACTCTCTTAACATTCCTGATGCACGTGAAGTAATTGATACAACACCTGTTGTAAATAACGACGAACGTTATCTGCACCTGAATCCTTCAACATGGACTTCTCCAACAACACCGGATATAGCTACTCCAGGCAGCGATGGATCACTACCCGTTGAATTTGCAGGATTTAACGTAGCTGTTGATGCAAATCAGTTTGTAAACATTACATGGTCAACTAAATCAGAAGCAGATCTTATTGGATTCAGGTTATTCCGCAGCTTAAATACTGACATCACGGACGCTACACCAATAAATAGTAATCAACTTATAGCTGCAACCAACACATCGGTTACTCAAGAATATCAATATTGCGATGAAGAAGTTGCTTTGGATAAAACTTATTACTACTGGATTGAAGTAGTTCAAGCTGATAATAACACAGGTGGGTTCCACGGACCACAATCCATTACAATTGACAAAGCAGCTCCAAAATTTGTAGAAGCAACCCAACTTTCCACTAACTATCCAAACCCATTCAATCCCGAAACTAAGATTGAATTTTCTCTTAAAGGTCAGATCGGTGAAACGGTTAATGCTTCACTCGTGATTTATAATATCAAGGGTCAAAAAGTTGTAACACTATTCGACAAAAGAGAAGTTATAGAAAATGACAGTGTTATCTGGAAAGGAAAAGATGCGAGTGGTAATAATGTAAGTTCAGGTGTTTATTTCTATAAACTCGTGACTCCTGAATACACTAAAACATCTAAAATGGTCTTAATGAAATAATTCATTCGACCAGATACTATAAAAACAGGCTGTTGATACAGCCTTTTTTTTGTCTATGCAGTTTTGCATTTCCTGTTGCTGAAAAATACGGATACATAGTAACCCTCGAATACAAGTTTTTTACACAAGCTAATACAATATATTAACAGAAATTTTCAGGAAAATTTCGTAGCAAAAAGATGTTTTGACACCAAAACTAATCATCTTAATCCAACTTGCAAAGATCTCAATTATTTACTTGTCTTAAGAGTAACCATAATGCTTCCTATACCCATAAGAGTTTGCTGACTCAAGAAATTTGGACACTAAATCATAACTTCATGAGAGCTATGCATCATAGCAGAATCAAGCAGAGTTGGTAAAAATCGGTGAGATTTTAGGATTCAATGAGATTCACTTAGAGATGCTTATATTGAGTCAGAATTTGTTGAATTCTAAAATCGAGTCAACTACTCCAATTATTAAAAGATCTCTTCATGAATATAAGGGGGTATATAATGATTGAAGAACAAAGATTTAACTACTTACGAAAACAAGCTTTCTACAAAGCACTTTCAATTGTGAAAGAGCATAATACTGCTGAAGATATTGTACATAATTCTTTGTTAAAGCTTATTAAGAGAATAGATTCTGTTGAATGTATAGAAAGCTGGCTATTCACCGTTGTTAAGAATGAGTCAATTGCCTATATCAGGAAAAAGCGAAGACTTGTAAGTATCGACTCAGGATTATCAGGAAGATTTATCCTGAATCAGAAATCTATCAAAGAGTTCGAAGAAGAAAAGTATTCATACCATTCCTCAGGAAGTAGTCTGAGATACATCAGTAATAGAGAAAAGGATATTGAGCTGCACAAAAAAGCTGTATCCATGCTTAAAAAGAATGAGAAAAAACTATTCAGAACATGGCAGAAATCTCCCAACTCCATTAAAAGTATTGCCAGTAAAATGAATATTAATTATCATACTGTAGATAAGAAAATAAATATTATGAAACGCAATTTAAAGGCCAACATTAAGAGACTAAGGCACCAGAATGTCGGCAAGTCAATACTGCAATATCGGCAATACATTAACATTACAAATATGATGAAAACTTTCTGTAAGAATCTACAAGCAGGTGACTTCAGCATAATGAAACATTATGGAGCTGATGTTGACTTGCGAATCATAGAAGAATTAAAGATTGATAGGATACTGGACTGGGCAATTGTATTAAAACCCGGGAAAAAATATCAGTTATATGTTTTTGTAAAAACTTTGGAATATCTGAAGGTAATCTTTATACAATTCAGAATCGACAAGAAAAACTTCATAAAAATCCAATCCTACGGCATCAATAATGTAAAAAAACTAAATGAGAAAGCAAAGAAAAAAGTACGGAGTGCTGCCTGCATAAACGGAAGATTACAAGTTTCATGTAACGAGTTTTAATTAGCTGTTTTTCAGAATGTTACATACATTTTAGATACGGAATTCTGATTCACTGACTCCTATTAGTAAATCTGATTAAGGAGTAAACAATGAAGACGAAAACAATTCTGGCATTTGTACTAATTATCCTTGCAACAATCAATCTTGCAGCAGAACTTTACAATGGCATCACATTTGAAGAAGCACTCAAAGAATGCACTCTGTGGACTGAACCGATTCCGGAAGGTGCAAAAATCGAATTCTATGGGATTGATTGCGTAATCTTTGAGTATGATGATGAGCTGTATGTTGTAGAAGAAGTAGAGTAGCATTATCATCACAGTTCCAGCAGATTGCCGATCAAGGCAGTCTGCTTTTTTTATCTGACTTCTGCATGAATGAATATCACTATTGACAAATAATAGATAGATTTGCATATTAGTAGAATCAAGCAGAAATGGGTAAAAAATATCGATGATATTTTTTGGATTCATCAAGGAAACTTAGTGGAGAAACTTATTTTGAGTTAGAATTTGTTGAATTCTAAAATTCAGTCAACTACCCCATTTATGCAAAGATCCCTGATATGACCATAATCAAATTGCTTCGGGTTTAGTATGGTGAAGGAAAAAATCAAACTCAGTAAATCAAGCTTATTATGCTGCCTATGGATCGCAGGTATTCTGTTATTCATATTCAGACATTATTACTTTGTCAGTATTCCGATAATAACAGGATTTATCCTTTTTGCAAAATTACAGTACAAAGATAAACTGATAATCCTTTCTGTAATCTGCATTTCTGTGCTAAGTTTACTGCTCCGGGAATCTGATGAACTTAAAGCAGAAAGATTTATCAGCAGTTTTCCTGATAAACACCTGATAACTGCTGAAATAGTTAAAAGAACAGATTATTCAGGAGGATACAGTAAATATGACATCGAAGTCAAATCCATTGAATATACCAAAGCGAATATAAACGCAATTGTATATCTTACGGACAAACTAATTCCGGGACAATTTGTAAGCATTCAGGGTGAGTTATCGGAAATACCCTCAGCACGAAATCCATATGCCTTCAATAGAAAACTTCACTACAGAAACAAGGGGATACTCCTTCAGATAAGAAGTGCAAAACTGGATAGAATTCTATATCATAAATACAATTACAATTTCCTCATACACAAAATTCATACTTCCATACAAAGCAAAATCAGAAATAGTTTTGGAGATCACTCTAACTTTGTAATGGCTATTTTGCTCGGAGATAAATCGGGGATAGAAAACTATGACGAATATACTGAAGCAGGTACAAATCATTTACTGGCAATGAGTGGATTACATCTTGGATTAATTGCAGTGATCTTTTCTTCATTATTAGCTCTCTTTGTAAGAAACAGAAAGCAGATTAACATAATTGTAATATTTCTACTTCTTGTCTATGCTTCAATTTGCGGTTGGAGTCCGTCTGTAACAAGAGCATTCCTCATGATTTCACTGTTTCTTGTCAGCAAAGTATTAGTTAGAAAAGTTAGTGTGCAGGACATATTCTATTCTGCAGTACTGCTGATTCTGATAATCAATCCTTATGAACTGTTCATGATTGGATTTCAGTTTTCGATAACAGCAGTTTTTGCTTTAATATTCATCCTCCCGGTAATTGTTAAGAATATTGGTCTTTCCAGGCTGTACAAGCAGAAACAACACAAGAAAATCATTGCAGTAATTATATCACTGATACTTTCTTCAATGGTAATAATGGCCTTTCATTTCCCTATCACTTATTATCACTTTTCTTCGGTTAATTTCAATGGGCTTCTGGCAAACCTTGTTTCCATACCACTGTTTTCAGCAATTATCCTTCCTTATGCCATGTTGATGCTAATCTCTCCCACTTCTATCAGCGAATTCCTCAGTCCGGGATTCGACATCTTAATGAGTATCTTCACTAAACTCACTCAACTTTTCTCTGAGTTACCATTCAACCTGAATTTTCTCAGATTTTCACCAATACTTTTTACAGTTCTCTTATTATCAGCTGTATGCTTCACTTTGCTGTTTATCTTCAGAAACAGAAATAACATTAAAGCTGTCCGGACATTTCTTATCAGTTTTATCCCTATAGTGTTTTTCTCCGTGTACATCGTCAAGGAGCAATCAGTAAACTCAGATTTTGACAGAATATCTTTTTTTGATGTAGGCTCAGGTGATGCCTGCCTGATTGAGCTGGAGAATGGCAGTAACATCATGATTGATACCGGACGAAAAGACTTCTCCGGTAACATAGCTTATAATGTTTTCCCATATATGAAGCACTATGGAATTAAGCATATAAACCATTTGATTATCACTCATGCCCATGACGATCATTATGGTGGATTTGAAAAGCTGACAGAGAACTGTAACATTGATACACTTATTACAACCCAAAGTGTTATTAACACAATAAAAGAAGAGTTTCCGAATTCTGAGTTACCTCAAACAATTATTGTTAAGGATACCTGTAGTTTTAGATATGGAGATGCTATCATAAAAATTTTGCACCCATCAGCAGGATATTGCGATGAAAACGAGAATAACATGTCTATTACCTGCTTGCTTTCATTAAAAAGATGGAATTTCCTTTTTACCGGCGATATTGAGAAAGAAGCAGAAGACATTCTCTCAGCAAAATATGGAGATGCAATTCAATCTGACTTTTTGAAAGTACCTCATCATGGATCAGGTACATCAAGTACTCCTGAATTTTTGCAAAAAGTTAATCCTGAGTTTGCCTATATCCCTGATGGCTTCCGCAACAGATTCGGCTTTCCCTCAAAAAAAGTTCTGTACAATCTGCAACAGGAAGGAATTAAATACTTCAGTGGATCACAAGACGGTTTCATGCAGATAAATGTCCATGAAGACAGTCTCTGCTTTGAAACATTCATATCTGATAAAAAGAAGAGATATTTGCATAATAGCAATATTAAGTAGCTCTGGAAAAAGAATTTCGATGAGATTTTTGATTTCGAAAATTGAGTCAACTATCCTAATTGATATTTTTGATTTCGAAAATTGAGTCAACTATCCTAATTGAGATTTTTGAATTCTAAAATCGAATCAACTACACCAATTATGCAAAGGTCTCAGGAAGGATGATAATGAAAATTCTGATAATTCAACTGGCAAAAATAGGAGATATTCTTCAGTCTCGGAAGCTGATTAGCTCATACGCGTCACATGAAGTACATTTGTTGCACAACAGCATTTTCACTGAATTTGCAGAGCAGATGGACTTAACCAGACTGATCCCGGTGAACCTTGATCAACTTCAAACAGATAATTCCACTGAAAGAGCTGAAATACTTTCTACATTAAGAGCAGAGAAGTATGACCTTGTTGTTAACCTGAACAGTCATGATTTTATCAGCAATATACTGCCTGAATTGAATGCTTCAGCATGCATTGGATTTAACTCCGGTGATGAATATTCGGAGAACTGGCTTCGATTTATCATGAGTTTCCTGAAATCGCGAAAACTGTCAGGATTTAATCTGATGGACATCTACGGTTGGGTTAACAAGGATTATCATCCTGTAAAACTTGGTGAGATCAAAATCCCTGCTTCCCCTGAAAAAGTTGTAATTCAGTTGGGAACACGAAATATAAAACGTCAGTGGAGCATTGCGGAGTACGCTGTTTTGACCGACTGGTTCGTGAAACAAGGAGCTAAAGTATTTTTGACCGGAACTGCTGCAGAAAAGGAAATGAGTTGTGAACTGCTTAAAACCAGTTCCGTAAAGTTTAACATTATAGATATGACCGGAAAAACATCTGTTCCAGCATTATTCAACCTTATTGAGAATTCTGATCTGCTTATCTCCGGAGATACCGGCACAATGCATATAGGAGCATTTTTTGAAGTACCTACAATTGCCCTGTTTCTTGGTCCGGCTTTCCCCCACGAGACACTCTCCGATTCTGCTGTTGTCACATTCCCTGACAGCAATATTTATGACTGCTACCCTTGCAAGGAACAGGACGGCTGTCCTTTTGAACTAAAATGCAGAGCTTTCACTTCTGCTATAAAGATCATTGAATTCATACAGGATACGGAAACTGATAACTGGTATTATTCTACCTCTGATTCTGCAGGACAACTCCTTAAAGCATACAAGCAGGCAGAACCGGATGAAACTTCTCTCATGAGAGAAGTATACAGATACATTGCTAAAGCTGAATTGTTAAACTGTATCATCAACGATAAGTTGAATATAGACAAATCAACAGAAAATTATAGAAATCTTGCATTTTCGACTGAAAGAGAATTACAGATATTAAAACACCTTATTGTAAACAAAATAAAAGACTTCAAGTTTCTGAACAGTCTGAAATACCTGAAGCCTTTATATTTAAACTATCTGCTTGAGAAAAACAGCAGTGATTTTGTTAATAATGCTATAAGAATCATTGAGAGTGTGTTTTGATGAAATCATCTTACATCACTGATTTTTCAGAAAATTATCTACATTAATATTTTTCCCACAAAAAATTGAAAACGAAGATTCTATCAACAGACCCTTTGTCTCGCATACTCGACATTTCCCTGTTAGAGATACATCAACACTTCCCAATTTTGGGTTTATGAAAAAAGTATTTCTGAAATTCTACTTAATCTCAGGATTATACTCGACCAGTTCATCAATTGGTTTTCTTCTGAGATGACGTTCTGAACATTCATTTTGTGGATAACCCATTGCCATAAGAATTACGGCTTCCTGATGGTTTTCCAGACCGAGTATTCCATGGAGTTTAAAAGCGTCAAACCAGCATATCCAGCATGTTCCCAGTCCAAGCTCTGTTGCAGCGAGAGAAAGGTGATCTACAGCAACAGCGGCATCGATATCCCCATGCCCTTTACCATCCGGACGTCTCCATGCTTTAACATGATCAATGGAAATGGTTACAAGAACAGGTGAATCTTTAATCCAGCTCTGAACAGTTGTCTCAGCTATTCTGGCAATTTTGTCTTTATCTGTGAAAACTGAAAAGCTGAGTGGCTGCAGATTTTTAGCAGATGGTGCTAATCTGGCTGTTTCAAACAATTTTTCCAGTGTTTCCCTTGTGACTGGTTTTTGACTGTATTTTCTTGTTGAACATCTTTTTTCTACTAAATTTTTGAACATCTTTTCTCCCTTATACTTGTGTTTATATGTTGAATATATTATTTGTGAAAATCTTGACAACCATTTTCTTGTAGCAATAATTATAAAATTATGAATAATAAAATATTAAATGGAGGAAATCGGTCATGAAAAAGGAAATACTTGTTCAGTCTGAGAACTACAAAGATGATATTGTAAAGTTTCTCAGAGATATAATAGCAATTCCTTCAGAAAGCTGTCAGGAAGAGACAGTAGTAAAAAGAATACTTGAAGAAATGAAGATATGCGGTTTTGATGAAGTCTATTCGGATAAGCTTGGAAATGCCGTCGGTATAATAGGATCCGGCGATAAAACAATACTTTATGATGCTCACATAGATGTTGTTGGTGTTGGTGACCCTGAAAGCTGGGATCATCCGCCATTCGATCCTTATGTAAAAGACGGAAAAATCCACGGCAGAGGTTCTGTTGATGAAAAGCCAGCCATAGCCTGCATGGTTTACGCAGGTAAAATCATGAGAGAACTTGATCTGCTTAATGACTTCAGACTTGTTGTAGTGGGTTCCGTAATGGAAGAAGATTGTGACGGCTATCCGCTTATTCACCTGATTGAAAACGAAGGAATCAGACCGGACTATGTTGTTCTCGGAGAACCTACAGACCTTAACGTATACCGTGGTCACCGTGGACGTATGGAGATTATCATCAGAACAAAGGGTGAATCTTCACACGGAGCACATGAGCATCTCGGAGATAACGCCGTATATAAAATGGCACCGATTATTCAGGAAATCGAAAAACTCAATAAACGTTTGAAGCACGATGATTTCCTTGGAAAAGGTTCTATCACGATCTCAAAAATCAGTTCTACAAGCCCATCCCTTTGCTCTGTTGCAGACAGTTGCGAAATCTATCTTGACAGACGCATGACAGCCGGAGAGACAAAAGAAAGCGTTCTCGCTGAGCTTAAGGAGATTACTGATGCTGAGATCATAATTCCGGAATACAACGCAATAAGCTGGAAAGGTGCGAACGCAGTACAGGAGAAGGTCTTCCCCACCTGGGTACTTCCGGAGAATCATGAACTTGTTAGAGCAGGAAAGGCTGCTGCAGATACTTTCCTGGACGAAAATCGGAAAGTCAGCAGATGGCATTTCTCCACAAACGGAGTTGCTACAATGGGAAGATTTAACATTCCGTCAATAGGTTTTGCTCCCGGGCTGGAAGAGCTTTCTCATTCCACAAAAGAATACATTTATATAGATGACTTAATTAAAACTGTACAAGTTTACAGTATATTCCCAAATGTCTTACGTAAAACAATATCGGAGGTAAAGTAATGGCTTTACAAGGCAAAGTGGTTGTCGCTCAAGGTGGTGGACCAACTGCTGTTATTAATCAGTCCCTCGTTGGAGTAGTACTTGAATCAAGAAAATTCCAGCAAATTACAAGAGTTTACGGTGCAGTTCACGGTGTATCAGGAATCATTAACGAAGACTTTCTTGATCTGACTCAGGAAACAACAAACAATCTTGAACAGATTGCAATCACACCTTCTTCAGGAATGCTTTCAACACGTGACAAACCGGATGAAAAGTACTGCAAAGAAATATTCAGAGCACTCAGAGCACATCATGTCCGTTATTTCTTCTATATTGGTGGAAATGATTCATCTGACACTGTAAGGATTGTTAATAACGAAGCTGAAAAAGCAGGCTATGATTTCAGAGCAATTCATATCCCCAAAACCATAGATAATGATTTAGTACTTAATGACCACACTCCCGGTTACGGATCCGCTGCAAGATTTGTGACACAGGCATTCATTGGTGCAAATCTGGATAACAGAGCTATCCCTGGCGTATACATTGGTATTGTTATGGGTAGACATGCCGGTTTCCTCACAGCCGCTGCAAGTATTGCTCAGAAATATCCGGATGATGGTCCTCATCTTATATATCTTCCTGAGAGAGTATTTGATCTCGATAAATTCATTGTAGATGTTAAAAATGCCTATAAAAAATATGGTAGATGTGTTATAGCTGTTTCCGAAGGTATCTGTGGTAAAGATGGTAAACCTATTATCACAAAACTTGTTAACGATGTGGAAAAAGATGCTCATGGTAATGTTCAGCTTTCCGGAAACGGTATGCTGGGTGACCTTCTTGCCGATCACATCAAAAAACATACAGACATCAAACGTGTAAGATCCGATACATTCGGTTATCTCCAGAGATCATTCATAGGCTGTGTTTCCGATGTAGACCAGTACGAAGCAAGAGAGGTTGGTGAAAAAGCCGCTCAATTCGCTATATGGTACGATCTTGACGGATCAATCACAATCAAGAGAACAGGATATTATTCTGTGGATTATCAGATTGTTCCTCTGGCAGATGTTGCCGGAAAAACAAGAGTAATGCCTGATGAATTCATTAATGCAGAAGGAAATCATATCACAGATGCATTTAAGTTCTATGTAAGACCTTTACTCGGCTCAGGCTTACCTGCTGCTCACAGAATCAGAGCTCCGAGAGTACAAAAGATTCTGAAGTAATTTTTCACATGCAAAACCTTTGTTTTCCAACCATTGCGAACTTCACTGGATGTGTTTCTTCGAAAACATCTACGGGTCCAAGTACATTCGCAAGGGGAAAACATGAAAATATATTAAATACTGTAGAGACGTTGCATGCAACGTCTCTTCTTTTATAGAAATACTAAGGAGTTTCAAGTCAAAGCTCAAGCAGAAAGAGATTTGTCATTTCGCCTTCGTAATGGAAACTAGTGTTTGCGAATGATGTTGCAGACAGCCTCTAAAAGACTATTTTGGAGTGCATTGACTGTGTCAATGCGAAATCGTCATAGTCGACATACTCCGATACCTAAGACAACCGTCCCTTGCCTCTGCGCGGATGAGAAGAACTATAACCTTTTAGCGCTTATGATAAAATCTATCTTGACATGAATAAAACATTAATATAATATAGATTATAATAATATGGATTATATTAATTGGAGTCAGAATGTTTATTAACAGAAAAAATGAGCTGGAAATGCTGAGTGAAGAATATCGGTATGTAGATAATTCTTTTGTAGTTATATACGGAAGAAGAAGAACGGGTAAAACAACTCTGATAAACAAGTTTCTGGAAGACAAACCGTCATTGTATTTTTTTGCGGACACACAGAACGAGCTGAGCCAGATGAAAAGATTTCAGATGCAGATCTCAGAGACATTTAATGATGATTTGTTAGACGATATTGAAATTAAATCGTGGGACTCTCTTTTCAGGATGCTTATAACCAAAATAAATCCTGATGAAAAATTTGTTATAGCAATTGATGAATTTCAGAATCTGCACAGATCTAATAAAGATTTCCCGGCAATTTTTCAGAGATTATACGATACTATTCTTAAAAATCATAATGTCATGATAATTTTGTGCGGATCTCTTATAAGTATGATGTATAATCAGACTTTAGCCTATGATAGTCCGTTATACGGGAGAAGAACAGCTCAGATAAAACTTCAGCCTATTGAGTTCCCTTATTATTCCGAATTCTATAGTATAAATCATGAAAAACTAATAGAATATTACAGCGTAACCGGAGGAATCCCCAAATATGTAGAGCAATTTCATATGGGAAGAACTTTTATTAATACGATCCGGAAGGAAGTGCTGAATAAAAATAAATTTCTGTACTATGAACCTAGATTTCTTTTAAGGGAAGAAGTATCCGATGTATCCTCCTACTTTTCTATTCTGGCAGCTATTTCTCTGGGAAACCATAAGATGAGCACTATAACCAGTAAATTGGGGGTTAGTGCTAGCAAACTTACAGCTTATATCAAAAAACTGATTGATCTGGATATACTTGAAAGACAAGTTCCAATTACTGAGTCTAATCCTGAGAAAAGTAAGTCAGGGCTGTACTTTATAAAAGATAATTTCCTTCGTTTCTGGTTCAGATTTGTTTTTCCTTATCAGAGCTATCTGGAACGCGGAAACACCGAATTTGTAATAGAGAAAATCAGAAAAGATATTGTATATCACGTATCCGGAGTTTTTGAAGATATATGCAGAGAATTCATTTATCGGGTTAACATGCCATATATCTGGCTTAAATCAGGTCGATGGTGGAACAAAAATGAAGAAATTGATGTTGTTGCTATCGGCTCGGAAAATGAGATGCTATTCGGAGAATGCAAGTGGACAGATAGGGAAACAGGTATGAAAGTCTTACATGATTTGCAGAATAAAAGCATGCTTGTTAATATGCAAAACAGTAAACGCAAAATCTACTGCCTGTTCTCAAAATCAGGATTCTCCAGAGAATTAGAAGATTACAGTGCTAACAGTACTTCACTTTACCTATTTACTCCTGAAGACTTGACTAAATTGAGCTGTACAGGTATAACAAGTCCCGATTGATTAATCGTAATCAAGACTTAAAGCAACTAGCTCAACTATCAAGCTTCTTAAGCTCTCTCTTCAGTTCTTCCTTAACCTCTTTCGACAGACTGTGCCACCGGACTCCTCTTATAGTCCCTTCCAATACATACAGCATATTGATGCAGCCTGAATCAGATTCGAGCCTTATTCTCTGCAAAACATATTCCCTGACTTGTTTTCAATGTGAGCATTTTTTCGTTGTTTTAAAAAGAAATATCAATGGTTGATTCTACCCACCCCGTCCACCTTCGGTGGCCACCCCTCTTGATAGAGGGGATTTAGTGGTGCTGCAAAACTTCCTGTATTTAGAAGAGAAAGTATCATTAATAACATCAACCAGGGGTTTCCCCGCACAAAAAAAGGCCGCCAGACGGCAGCCTTTTGTATATGTTAGTTGAGAGATTACTTAAGCATTATCATTTTATTGATAGTTGTGAATGTAGAAGCTTTTACTTTATAGAAGTAAACACCTGAACCAACTGATTTTTCTGTATCATCAGTACCATTCCATACAACTGAATTCTGTCCTGCTTCGCGTTTCTCATTAAGGAGAGTTTTTACTTTCTGACCTTTAATGTTGTAGATATCAATTTCTACGTTTCCTGCTTTTGCAAGTGAGAATTTGATTTGTGTTGTAGGGTTGAATGGGTTAGGATAGTTTCCATAAACTTCATCTTTGAATTGATTTACTTCTTCACCGTTACTATCAATGTGTACGCTTGCTGTTACAGTATTTGAGTTTCCTGATGAATATTCTGCATATACTTCATAAGCATTTGTACCGGCAACAGGAGCATCATCTGTAAATGTTGTTCCCTGAATACCAGTTACAAGTTCTTCACCGTTTCTCATGATTTTATAACCTGTGAATGATCTATCATTTCTGCTTGCAGTAGAAAGACCTGCCATAGCTGCTGTCACAAATTCAACAACAGTATTTGTACCATCTTCTAAACCTGAAAGAGATCCGGCAAAGAAAATTGTATTAGCTGTTTGAACACCAATATCATAGTTTCCACCAGATACAACAGTTGCAAAGACCATACCATTATTATTTGGAACTAATGTATCCATATCCTGAATGTGTAAATTAACACCCTGATTAACAGAATAACCATCTACATAAGATCCTGCAGCACCATTAAGTGTTGCTGAAGCTGTTAGAGTAATAGCGTCTTGAGTTGCACTTGCTACACCAAGATAATCATAAGGGAAATCGCCGGCACTGAAAGCACCAAGACCAGTAAATCTGTCATAAAGGTATTCTGGAGCAGAAAGAATCAGTTTACCACCATTATTAAGGTATGCAGCGAGATTTGTATGGTCATTATCTGAAAGGGATCTTCCATCTGAGAAGCATGCGCCAGTATCCCAGATTACAAGATCGTATGGAAGCATTGTTGCTGCATCAGGACCATCCTGATATTCAGTTGTTAAATCTATAACAGTTAACTGAATACCAAGAGTATTGAAAAGAGCCTGATATGCAGGAGTAACATCCACATAACTTGTATTATATGCACTTGCATCATCATCTACAAGAAGTACGTTTTCGAAACCTGACTGAACTGCAAACCATTCCAGATCAACTGCTGAATTGTTAATTGTAGCAGTCATGTAATCAAGAGTCATTCTGTCTTCAGCCATAAGAGCAACAATATGAACTGAGTCGGAAGTACAGTTGTAGTTTTCAATAGGCATTTCCATTGAGTGATTTTCCATGTTAACTACTACATCATAACGAGATCTCCACACTGAAGGGAATGTAACTGAGTTACCTGTTGTAACGTTTGCAGTATATGAGTGATCTCCATCAACTTCGGAAAGTCTTACTTCAGTGCCAACTATAGGATCACCTGAATCAGTTCCTATTTCAACAGTAACAATTGCATCCATATCGGCAGCAACCCAGTCTGAAATAGTTGGAGCAGATGTACCTGTTGTATATTCAGCACTTACAGCATAATAATAGATACCTGCAGTTAATGTATTCCAAGAAGTATCAAGATAGTTTGTATTAGTTTCGTTATCTGTAAGTAAAGTCCAGTTTGCCATGTTGTCCATATCAGCTTCAGCAAATCTGTAAACGCTGAAATCAATAAGCTGACGTTCTGAAGGTGACAGAACTTCCGGTGAACCAACAAAATATGGAGTTCTATTTTCAATGTATGAAATGTTGTTATCTGCATTGAAAGATGAACGTGTAACAGATCTTGTTACAGGACCTAAATCCGCACCATGAGCTCTCATGAGAAAGTGACCATAGAAACCTGATCCTGAAATATCTGATGGAGCTCCTGTTAAATCAGTATAGTCATGAATAGCCCATTGTGTACCAGGTGTGTTGTTGGTTTGATCATGATCATCAAGAGCCAGTGCAACGAATCCATTGTACTGAACACCAACAAAGAAACCGTTTGGAGCACTGATTGGTTGTGGGAGTGTATGAGTGTTCCATTGACCATCTGTATTGGCAATTGTAGCTGAATGGTAAAGAATATTGTTTATATCAGGAGCGTTTGCATTTGCACCGAGAATGAGAATATTTACATTATCATGTGGACCGGATTCGTCTGTTAAATACCATGATACTTGCTCAATTAAAGCATTATTCATGAACAGTGTACCCATTACTGAATTAGCAGTAGCAGTACTGAAACCTAATTGTCCGTCAACAGTACCATTATCAAGAACGAAATCACCCAAAACTGCATCCCATGTTACGTTCATGTCATCGCCTTGAGCAGTTGCAACAACATTTCCAGGTACTGCAACAATTTCATTGATAGTTACATCTTCAGTATGGTCTGCAGAAATGTTTATAGTTACAGAATAAGGCATGTAACCATTTTGGCTCACTATGAGATTTAAGTCTGTGTTTGGAGCAACATTGGCAATAGAATAGTTACCACTTGCATCTGTAGTACCACTATAAGATAATGCAGCATTGCTGATTGTAACTGTTGCACCATCAACACCTACATTAGGATTATCATTTGCATCAACAAATCCGCTAACAACATAACCTGTAACAGCATTCATTGTGAAGTCTACAGTGTTTGTAGATCCAGCAGTGATTGTTACAGCAGTTTGGGAATAGTCTGCGTACCCGGGGAAAACAGCAGTTAAATCAGAAGTAACATCAACTGGAGAGAAGAAATCATAAACACCGTTAGCATCAGGGTTAGTTGTAACACCATTAAATGTAATGTCTACTAAAGTAACATCTCCACCATTGTCGAGTGTAACTGTTCCGGAAAGAGCTCCACCATCATAAATTGAAACATCATCAATACCAACGCTTCCACCTGCAGCAGCGTTAGAAACTCCAATACCGAAATATAAGTTTCCTGTTAAGCCTGTAAGGTTTAAGGTTACTTCATTCCAGTTCAGATCTGATGAAATGTATGGAGACATGTTATACCAGCTAAATCCACCCAGATTAGTATTGTCAGTTCCAATACCGAACAGAAAGGTTTCTGATGTATCTGCATATCTTTTAGCCCAGAAAGTAATATAAGGAATAGTAAGGTTATCCATATGTACTAATGGAGTTACAGTGATTTGCTGGTACAATGTAGTAGTCTGGCTTGTATTGAATTCAAGACAGTGGCTACCACCTGCAGTATGGTTTTCTGTACCTTGAGAAATTGTGTTAGGAGCTGCATCATTTTGTACAGTCCAGTCTGTTGGAGGGAATGTAGCCCCTTCAAAGTCTTCCGTCCAAGGGAATGTTGTAACGTCTAATCTTTCGTTGTTGTGATTTACATCACTGTTGACTATAGCCCCGATATCAATCGGTTCCAGCTCTGAAAACGTAACTGCAGCCATTGTAAAAGGCATGCATAAAAAAGCTACAAGAGCTAATAAGAGTAATTTTTTACTCATAAGTAATCTCCTTTCATGTTTTGTGAAATTTTGCATATTAAATTTATTCATATTCTTTTTATTGTCAATTCTCAAATTATTTTTTTTCATCCTTGTCATTATAAAATCTGTAAACGTTTTCTCCTTCTTTCTGCATACCAAGTTTTTCACGTGCTATACGTTCCCACTCGAATGGGTCATTCTTCAGTTTCTCATTCTTGTTACGCAGATTTTCGTTCTCCCTCGCAATTCTTTCAGACTCATTTTTCAATTTTTTGTATCTCATCTTAGATTTGAAAACCTGCACAAAACTGGCTTTATCAAAAAAAGCAATATATACAATACTGCATATTATAATAATCTTAAGCAACAAACCTTTCTTTTTCATATAACCTATCTAATAAATAATTTTGCAACCATGCTTTTTCTTATATAAACCGCATGATGAGGACACATTTCATGGCAACATAAACAATTTATACATTTCGAGAAGTCTATCACAGGTTTTTTTTCTTCTTTATTTAGAATCATAGCATCTACAGGACAACTCTCAACACAGACTCCGCACATCCGGCACTTATCATTGAAATCTGGATGATACCTGAACAGAAGTCTGATAATCTTTTCCAACGATTTAGGAAGCCTGTTAAACAGAAAACTCTTTCTCAGGACTTTTTTTATATCGACATTCCTGAATTTGAATCCTTTGAATTCCGACGATACAACAATTGAGTCAGGATTAATCCTGTCAACTTCAAGAGCTTTTTGTAAATATTCTACCTGTTTCAGAGAATATCCCATCATACCGGAGGCAATACAGTCAATAGCTGAAGCTTTCTCTCCTCCGAAAATGACTCCGAAATCTCTTCTTGTTCCGGCAGAAGGCCCTTCTCCTTCCATTCCCCAGATTCCATCCAGAACATTGAAAGCAATCTTTGCCGAAGTATAATCATACAAGGCGTGAAGAACCTCGGTAAACTGGAACGGTCTTGGAAACTGCTTGTGATATGTTGCTTTACTTAAACCGGGGATTAATCCGTATAAGTTCTTAACACAGCCTGTGTACAGCATAAGTCCGTGTGTTTTATATTTAGCAAGATTTATCACGGCATCAGCTTCAAAGAATGGTTTTGTAATATAAAAATCAATACCATTGTGGCTTATTTCTCTGAAACCGGATTTTGTAAAACAGACGAATTCAATGGGATACTTTTCTTTAATGTATTCGAGACCTGTTGCTTTGTAAATACCGTTTATCGGGGAAGTCCCTCCGGGACTGTCTCCCACTGTTACCTTCTTACCCATCTCAAGTAAAATCCTTACAACTGCTTCAACAATAACAGGATGAGTCGTAACTGCTTTCTCGGGAGAAAAAGGACCCAGCAGATTCGGCTTAACAAGAATCCTCTCTTTACCAGAAAGCTTACCTGCAAGATCACAGGACTCAAACATCCTTTTGATAATCCCGTATACTTCTTCCGGATTGTATCCTTTCTGTCTTTCTATTAATACATTCATGATATTCCTGTTTGTTTGTTACTAATAATGTTTATTAGTGTCAAGCTTTATGTATTTCATCTGGATTCTTATACACTTTCTTTTCGGTGATAATACCAGTAATCAGCTCAAACGGAGTAACATCAAATGCCGGATTTTCCACCTTACAGTCGGCTGGTGCAATCTGAGTTCCCCGTACAAATTTTACTTCTTCCGCATCTCTCTGCTCAATATTTATTTCAGCGCCGGTTTTGATTGATCTGTCGAATGTTGATTCCGGAGCCGCAATATAGAAGGGAATATTAAAGTGATTAGCCAGAACTGCCAGATTGAATGTACCGATTTTATTTGCTGAATCCCCGTTAGCCGCAATCCTGTCGGCACCGGTAACAATACAGTCTATAGCCTTGTCTCTGATGATTGATCCGGTCATACCATCTGTTATCAATCTGGATTCAATTCCGGATCTCATCAGCTCCCACATGGTCAGACGTGATCCCTGTAATAATGGCCTTGTTTCGCAGGCATAAACAGTGATGTCTCTTTTCTCTGCCAGTGCTCTGATCACCGCAAGGGCAGTTCCTTCACCATAGGTAGCGAGAGAACCGGTATTACAGATCGTCATGATGTTAACTGCATTGTCAGAAATCTCTTCCAGACCGTTTACACCCATCATTACTGAAGCATTTTTCTCGTATTCCATTAGTTTCAGAGCATAGTCCCGAACTGTCTCTGTAAAGCAGTCGGCATAATCACTGATAGCCAGCAGGACTTTTATTTCACCTGATGCTTTAAAGAGATTAACGGCAGTCGGTCTGCTTGCTTCTATCTCAGATATAGCTTCTTCCAGTTTTTCTTTCCAGTCAGGACTGTCTTTGAATTCTTCCGCAGCAAGGTAAATTCCCCAGGCTGCTGCAATACCAATTGCAGGAGCTCCTCGAATTCTGAGTTTTTTGATCGCCTCAATCATTGTTCTGTAATCGGGAATACTGATATATTTTTCTTCGATTGGCAACAATGTCTGGTCGAGCAATGTAATCTTGTTATCTTTATATATAATTGATTCTATCATTTCACTATTCCATCTGCCGGATGTCAGAAATTGTTACCGGCAAGTGTTAAATCTGTATTATCTGCCAGCAGACTCTGCATATAGCTGTAAAGTTTGTCCGTATTGATTTGTACGGCTGTATATGTGTTAACCGAGTATATTTCTTCTATTACTGAATCCGGGATATGTTTGTTGATCAGCGCTTTTTTAGCAAGATTGGATTTATCAACATCACAGGTTGAAACAATCCTGTCTGCAGAAACAGCAAAGAGAATTTCTCTGTTATTCTTTTCTGTTTTGAGAATAATCATTTTCTGAGATTCTTCTGAATTATCGAAGAACATCTTTTTCAGGTTCACTGCTGTGATAGCCTTGCCATCGAAGGCAAAAACACCGGAGATGCAGTCTTTTATCCCAGCGATTGGAGTAATTGTTGTCCCTGAGACAATCTGATGGATCTTCTCTGTTTCCACTGCGAGTATACTGTTATGTACTTTGAAAACAACTATGTTTTTCATGTTTTCTCCCGGATATAGTTCTCAAATTTTAAACAAAATATTAATTTGCTAATACTGAAAATTATCCATGTTAAGAAAAGTACAGAGTGGTAAAAATGTCAACAGATAGTATGTAAATTAACACGTTCAGGAGTATAACAAAAAAAATGCCGGCAGAACCGGCAGTAGTAAAAATCTATCAGCTATATTATTATATGCAGAATGCCGCCTGAGGATGAGCAATACAGAATGCTTCCATTGCTGCCTGCAGTTCTTCTTTAAGTTTATCAATCAGCTCTTTTACAGTCATAATACTGTCTACCCTGAAGGCATTAGCTCCGGCAAAGACAAATCCTTTGTCGAGCATTCCTTTCTGGGCGTTAGTAAGAGCATCTGCAATGCAGTATGGGGCTTTCATGAAGTTACATGTTTTCAGGCATTTCCATGGACAGCCAAACGGCTTGTTTTTACCCGACTTAACATCTTTCAGGAATTCGTTGGAAATTGCTCTACCCGGTAATCCGACAGGGCTTTTAATGATTGTGACATCTTCTTCTCTGCAATTGATTATTGCATTTTTGAATTCATCGGAAGCATCGCATTCTACGGTAGCTGCGAAACGCGTTCCCATCTGAACAGCTTTTGCTCCGAGGTTGATGAACTTCAGAATATCTGCTCCAGTGTATACACCGCCACCGGCTATAACCGGAATTTCCTTATTGAAATCTGCTTCGAATGACTTTATTGTCTCCACTACTTCCGGAATAAGTTTTTCCAGTTTGAAGTCTTCATCTTCAATCTGTTCTACTTTGAATCCGAGATGACCGCCTGCCAGAGGACCTTCCACAACAACAGCGTCCGGAACATAATTGTATTTCTTTTTCCATGTGTTGAAAATCAACTTAGCGGCTCTTGCGGACGAAACTATTGGTACAACCTTCGTTTTAGATTTTTTAAGTTCATCTATTGTGAAGTTACCGGGAGCTTTAAGAAGCAGTCCGGCACCTACAAAAACGATGTCAGCTTCTTCTTCTACAGAAACCCTGATCTGGTCATCAAAGTCTGTTAGAGCCATCATAATGTTGACCCCGATAATGCCGTCTGAGTTCTCTTTAGCTTTTCTGATTTCCTGTCTGAGAACTCTCAGATTCGCCTCTTTGGAGTTCGTTACAAAGTCAGGTTCATCGTAGCCTATACCTACAGATGATATTACACCGATTCCACCCTCGTTTGCTACTGCAGAAGCCAGTCTTGATAACGACACCCTGACACCCATTCCGCCTTGTACTATTGGAGTTTTTATATTTAAATTCCCAATTTTAAATGACAATTTGTTAAGCATTATTGTCTCCTTTCAGAATATCTGGATATTTTTTTTGAATTATAGAGGCTACAGCAGAATATGTAGGAAATATATATCGTTCAGAGTACTTTTCCAGTAGAGTTTCGCCAGACTCAGTAAGTGTGTAATACTTTCTATCAGGTCCTTTAGGAGACTTCTTACTAAACGCCTGCACGATTCCTTTCTTTGTAAACTTTTTTAATATCTGATATATACTGCTTTCCTGAAACGTCATATTTCCCGATAACTCATCCAGCCGTTGCCGAATCTCGTATCCGTACATCTCTTTTTCACTCAGTAACACTAAAACCATATATGGAGTGAACCCTTTTCTATGTTTCTTCTCCCATGATTTTAGCAGATTTTCAACATTCTTACTCATATTTCCTCTATAGTATTAAAAAACTATAGCAAAGATATATAATAGCGTAATTAATGTCAATAAATGATTCAATATTTAGTGAAACAAGTTAACCTATTTTATCCTTTTTAAAAGCTACTATTCCCCTTATAATGTTTAATAACAAGACTATAAATATCTCAGAAAACTTTGATCCGTTGGTAGAAATGTATAGCCATAACTATCATTAATTATATTTAGAGTAAGTTATCCCGTAAATTAATATCCCAAGATTTTATTGACAGTATTACAGCATTCAATATTAGATATTTACTCGGACTTTGCTTATCTGTATTTCCTGTTGAAATTCTGCATTTATCATGTTGCAAAGTTCAATATTTAACATTATTAATAAATGGAGTGAAGAATGTATAAACTTAATGTTAAGTCCCACTTTTCGGCAGCCCACCAGCTGAACGGGTACAATGGGCCCTGTAAAAACATGCATGGACATAATTGGAAAGTACGTATCTGCATACTTTGTGAAAAGACAGATGAAATAGGTCTCACAATAGACTTTAAAGAAGTGAAAATCGTTCTCGATAGAGTGATTTCTGAACTTGACCACACAAATCTGAATGAACATGAGTATTTTCAGGATAAAAACCCTACATCAGAAAACATAGCCTGCTTTATCTATAAAAGATTTCAAAATGAACTGAAAAATGACTGTTGTCAAATACATGAAGTAGAAGTCTGCGAATCTGATAATACTTCAATGACATATTTCGAGTAGTTATGATAAGAGTTGTAGAATCAAGTTTCGTTAAAAGTGCTGTTAAACCTAAAGATTATCCTGAAACTCAGTATCAGGAAGTCGCATTTGCCGGAAAATCAAATGTTGGTAAATCATCTCTGATTAACACTCTGCTGAACAGGAAGCTTCTCGCAAAAATAAGTGGTAAACCGGGAAAAACTCGTCTGCTGAATTTCTTTGAGATTCGCTGTAAGAAGAAAATGGAGTCCAGCGGAGAAGAACTGGACGCTTTCTTTCAGATTGTGGATTTACCGGGATACGGCTATGCAAAAGTCAGTAAATCCGAAAGGGAATCCTGGAAGAAGATGATAATGACATTTCTTACACAGAGGATTCAGTTACGACTGGTTGTACTACTTGTGGATATCAGACATAAGGCAGATCCCAAAGACAAACTAATGATGGAAATGCTGCAGGAAGCGGGGATAAAGTTTATACTGGTTGCTACGAAATCAGATAAGATAAAGGGTAGTAAAGCTCTTGCTGCAGCAAAAAATCTCAAAGCTGAATTTGGCGTAGATGTTCCTATTTTTCCGGTTTCTTCACTGAAGAAAAAAGGTATGGATAAGCTGATGAAGACAATAGAAGAGATTCTGTTCTGATTATCGTTGTTTGAGATTATACCAGACTGTAAGCAAATTTACTGAATATTTCACTGTCGAATTTTCCGCTATCAACATCCTTCTTCAGCAGGTAAAGTGCTTTCAAGGGATCCATGGCAGATCTATATGGTCTATCATCGTTCGTTATTGCCTCATAGCAGTCTATAATCGAAATGATTTTACCTGCCAGATCAAGTCTTTTTATTCTGTTCGGATAACCGGATCCATCCAGCTTCTCATGATGCTGAACAGCACCTGACAAAACAATTGAGTTATTAAACCCTGAGCGTTTTAAAATATTGTAACCGGCAAGAGGATGATTTCTGATAACAGCAAATTCGTCGTCAGTCAGTTTTCTTTTAGCATTGAGAATTTCATTTGGTATGGTTGTTTTTCCTATATCATGAAGTAAAGCCGATAATCCAAGATTTTTTATAAGATCAGGCTCATAACCGCAATATTCCGCAAAAGCAATTGTCAGAGCCATCACATTAACGGAATGCAGACCTGTCGTATAGTCATTATAAGAGATAGCGGCAAGGGAATTAAGGACTTTCGGTTCCTGAGAGTAACCTCCAATCATTATGTCTACAGTATCACGGACACCATGAAGAGTTCCGGCTCTGGGTTCAGACAAAGTTTCTTCTACAACATTCACAAGAGTTTCCTTTACTTCTTTGATATTACCGGTAGCAATATTAGACTTAAGCTCCTGATTGTATACTTTCTGCATTTCAATAATCGCTTTTTCTTTGTCCTCTGCCTTGATGTACAACTTCGGATGAAGCTCTGTATTTATTCTGACCTGATCCAGCATTTTGCCTTCAGGCTTGTAAAGTTGATATTCATTGCTGTCTGTTTTGTAGTATAAAGCAGTTAACTTATACTTCGTCATAGCTGATTTTCTGACCTGAATCCATTTTTTGTCATCCATATTCACCTTCTGTAAGAGCTGCCTGCATAAATGAAGATTAATAAGTTTCATCGGTTATGCATTAATATTTTGTACTGATGCAAACATCTCTATAACTATAAAATAGTATATACTGTTAATTCGTCAACTAATTACAAAAAAACCTTTCATATTGTTTAATATTAGCACAAAACCTGGAAATTTCTGAATTTTTATCTTTACAAAATTGTGTTCAGCAATCAATTTTTCAGTAATAGAAACAATGTTTGATTGTAAAAATCACGCATAATTATTAACAAAGTATTTTATAAAGAGGTGTTCTATGATACTTTTACCAATCGTTGCTTACGGGCTTTCAATTGTTATGGCAGTTATTCTGCACTGGGTCAGCTATTTTATAGGACTTGTATTCGGATTTCCGATTACTGCTGCAATCCGATTTGCTACAGGAAATATGGACAGTAAATCATTTGATTCTATATTCATTCGCTTCACAACCAATATTATTGAATCTTTTCTGGTAACAGCTGTTGCTATAATGATTTTCCATTTTTTCATGCAGTATACTCCGCTCATGCTTTTCATATTCCTTTTCACCACAAAACTGTTTCTGGTATACATAAGTTGGAAAAAAACAGAGATAGAAGTAAATTATTTAGTTGAAGACTTGACATTTATGCTTGTATACGGAGGAATGTTCGCATGCTATATACTCGTTTTTTTCTTAAAAAATATAACAACAGCCACATGGGCACCGAATATATAATGGAGGTTTAATGAAGCAAAGTTTATTTTTTCTAATCATTGTTCTTGTATTGATTACAGGATGTATGAAAGGCGTAAAAAACCTGGATTATCACATGACAGTTCAGGACAAAGCTCTTCCTGAAGCAGCTGATTCACTAACAAAAACATACAAGAGTCTATATGATGCAAAACCTGAATCTCCAGAAGCTGAGTTTCTTTATATTAGAACACTTGGAGTTAATCAAGCTTTAGAAAAAATAGACAATTTCATTAAAAAAAATAGTGACTTTATTCAAGCTTATGTACTCAAAGCAGAACTGCTGATTAAACAGAATAAATATGAAAAAGCTCTGGAAGCAACCAGAAAAGCTCTAATGCTGAACGAAATGGATTGGAGAGCTAACTACTATAAAGCTGTTGCACACGACTCACTTAATCAGTTTCTGGAATCTGAACAGTCTTTCAGTGAAGCACTTATGAATGTATCTCAGGAAGATGATTTCCATGCGAACCAGATTATAAACAGTACAAAACGAATGAAAGCCAGAAAACTTGTAGTGATTAAAGAGCAGCAGAGAAAACTTGCAATTAAAAAAGAAAAAGCAGAAAAGATAATTATTGAACGTAACAGCATGTATAATCCTGTTGGAATCTGGAAGGGAATGTCAAAACTTGGAGGTATTACCCTTGTTATCCAGAATGATGCTTATTATACACTTTCTTACGATGATGGATCAATGCATATCAGAGGTAACTGGGAACAGACTGACAGAGACAGAATTAAACTGTCACATGGAAGCGGTGTTCTTAAGAAAAGTACAATGTCTCTGAATTACGGTAATGAATTTATCAATATGAAGAGAAGTAATTAGTACAGAAAAAAGTCAATTAATTAATTTAGTTTTGAAACTAATTTTGCATATATGATTATTAAATATCTGTATCTGATATAGGGGTATGTCAGTAGCAGATAAGGGGGATAATGATGACTATGTCTAAAAAAAATGCATTTGCTTTACTTTTTATTGTGTTATTTATTGCCAATATTGCTGCATTCACAAGTGATATTGATGTAAACTTGTTTAACACACAAACATTACCTTTGCCTGATATCTACACGGGGGATAAGTTTAATGCTGATTGTATTATTTCCTCTGGGAATGAAAACAAAATATTCGTAAAAATGAATGACTATGAAGGCATTTTCTATTATGCTAAGAACAGTCAGAGTATTTGGGAGTATAACCAACTCATTACAGTGTCAGATTCAATAACTGTCTCAGAAATTGGATCATCCATGTGTTATAAAAACAATAGATTGTTTGCTACTGCGGCTGCAGATACTCAGAATGTTGTATATGTATTTGAGAACAATTCAAACAACTGGAAAATAATACAGAGAATAGAAATTCCTGAAGAATTTTCTGAGAGTTGGCAATACCGCAATTTTGGTGAGTTGATAAAAACCAATGGTAATGACTTAGTAATAGGTTATTCAGGTTATGAACAAAGCTACTTGGTATATTATCAATTAACTAATGGGAAATTTGAATATTGCACCTCTATAGTACTAGATATGAATGTTTATGATTTATGGATTTTAGAAAATAGTTTATTATTGTCTGTGAGATGGTATTGTCGAGAATATTACAATGGTCTGCTTCTATTTGAAGTCACAGACTCAACGCTGATAAATCGTACGTGGGCTAATTATGATGAAATACCACTTGAATCGGGATCAACTTATTTGAGCTTTGTTGATGATAATAAGTTTGTAGCTTATAACAATGATAATTATTACTTGTTTGAACATGATAATTTTAATCTTTTTGCTATAGATACTCTTGAAATGGATATTGAACATTTGAATTTTAGGAGTCAACCATACTCATCTGGAGACAATGTATTTATAGGGAAATATTGGTATTATATAGAAAATGATATGTTTAAAGAACATGGACAGTTTAGTTTGTCTCAATCAGAAGAATTGATATCTCCGAATGTCATATATAATTATTACGACGGTATAGTCTGGACAATGGAATTTCCTGACTTTTCAGCAAACTTTGAAGCCGATACAAATATCACAGGAACAGGAAGACAGGTTTCATTTCATAATCTATCTAAACAAGCTGAATATTTTGAGTGGGACCTGGATGGGGATGGAACAATAGATTCTTATGAAGAAAATCCAGTTTTTTCATATACTCAACCCGGAACTTACAGTGTTACTTTAACAATATCAAATGATTCTAACACACATACTTTAACAAAATACGATTTTATTAAGGTGCAAAGTGTTCATTATGAGTATGATGTTCTGGATCTCTCTGATTGGCCATATCTTTTGTATGATTATCAGTTAGGATGGGATTTGCACTTAATGGATCAATTCCTTGTTTTTAATTATGAATATTATAATGTTGATAGCTGGGTGGAAGGATATAGCTTATATAGAAATGTTGATGGAGAGTATGAATATGCTCACAATATACGAAATTTGTGGAACCATGATGAGAAATATTACTTCGGCAAAAACAAGATATTAATTGTAGATGACTCAAATGTACTAATAGATACACGTTCTGAAGACTTTGAAGAGAATGAAGTAACAGTTTCCAGTGAAATTATTTATTTCGAGGATAATTTTGCAGTTGGAAAATCAACTGATGACAGTTTATTGATGCTGCATATTTATGATGTAGACAATGATTTTTACGAAACTCAGTCTATAAGTATTGGCAGTTCTGATACGAAAATTGCTGATATCAGTGTTTGTGACAATAAAATGTTTGTATCTTTCTATGACAGATTGATTGAGATAACAAAAACAGATAACAGCTGGCTTTTAAGCGACGAAATTGTTAATCCCAACGAATATGGCAAATTCACTAAGATTGCAGCAGATAGTAATTCTGTTTATGCGGTAAACTACGTTACAGATTATGTTGTTTTTGAATACTATAATTTAGAAGTGTATAAAGAATTTGAATCTGGATGGTTCAATACTCAAGTTTTTGAAGTTAATTTAGCAACTGATTTAATTGTTCAGAGTTCTTCACATATCGCTGTCTCCGAGTCATATCCATTTTGCAACCCAGTTATCTTCAAAAAATTTAATAATGGTATATCGCTTCCTAAAACCATTGATAATGGCATGGATGTGTGGGGTATGGCGTTGAACAATGATTTTTTAGCATTGTCAGTAGGATTTGAAATTTTGCTTTATGAAAGTAGTCTATTTGAGGCTGAACCTCCTACTGATATTTTAGTACCTGATGATGATCCGGAAGAACCGGATTCGCTAATATTTACACAGATATCAAACTACCCTAATCCGTTCAACCCAAGTACAACTTTTGCTTATTCTATTCCGAAAAGCGGAGATGTTGAAATTGCCGTGTACAATCTTAAAGGTCAGAAAGTGACATCACTTGTGAATGATTATATAGAGCAGGGGAATCATAGAATACTCTGGGAGGGAAAAGACAGCAACAACAAGAATGTCAGTTCCGGTGTGTATTTCTACCAGCTTAAACTTAACGGAAAAGCACTTAAAACAAGTAAGTGCGTGTTGTTAAAGTAGTTTTTGCTTTCTTGAAAAGTTTTTAACTTTTAATATATAAGCCTGTGGAACTTTCTGCAGGCTTTCTTAATTATAAATAATTTGACATCAATACAATACGATAGAATCTTGTCGCATAAATAGGGACTGTCCTAATAAGTGTGTATAGAACCTCATCTATATTTTTAATTTATATCATATTATTATCGTCAAATTTAAAAGTCTACAGAGGATATTGTAAATATTTTTCTATTTATCCATTGCTATTTTACTAATAAGAAGCAAAGCAGATTCATTAGAAGGCATTGAGTTTTTTATTTTCAGAACTCTTCTGAACTGTTTATTAAGGTTTTCTATCCAGTTGGTTGTATAGATCATACTTCTTATTCTGTAGTCATAATTCAAATATGTAAAATTGTAAATTAAGCCTGATCTGTTTCTATATCTTCTTATGAAGGGATATGTTTTCATCCATTTTGTAATGAAGTTTTCAAAGTTCTCGATCGCATTTGATATTTTATATCCTGAGTCATTAGTAACAAAATAAGTTTCAAATCAGCAGCTATTTCAGCCCTGTCCGAGTACCTTGTTTTGTTTAATATATTACGTTTAAAATGAGTTACACATTTCTGGAACGCTGCACCCGGAAAGACGTTTGCAATACTTTGTTCAAGTCCCATTAAACCATCAGCAATTACTAAATTGACAGATTCTAATCCTCGATCTTACAAACTTGAGAATAATGATTCCCAGCCAGAAGCACTCTCTTGTGGGATGCTTTCTATGGCTAATATATCTCTGCTCATATCACTACGTAATCCCATAACTGTTCAAATTGCTTCTACTTCTGCCTTAGGTGACCTGCGTATTCTGGTATGTATTGCATCTACCATAAACAGTGGATAACTAACATCTAATTGTCTGTTTCTCCATAATTCCATTTCTTTAACAAAACTTTGATTTATTCTACTTACATTTGACTTGGAATACTTCGAACCATACAGTTTATCAAATACATCACTTACATCTCGTACTGAAAGACCCTTGGAATATAAAGTGAATGCAAGTTGATGAAGTTCTTCTTCCTGGTTTCTGATCAATGTGAGCAATATTGGATAGAATTGACCGAGTATATCTCTTGGAATTTGAAGCTTTATCTCTGCTCCCAAGCCGATAGCTTTACCTATTCTATAACCATTCCCTTTGTTTTTTGAAGATATTGTTTGACGTAAAAATTCTGTCCACTCTAATTTCATCAAACAGTTTAGTATTGTTTCCAATACGTTGTTTAATCCGTGTTCGACAATTGCCGTGTCTAACACAATACTCAATTGACTTGTTGTCAATTTCATAAGAACCTCCTTTTGGCTCTTTTTTACTATTGGAGATTCTTTTCTATTTCTTGTCAAATCAGACACACTTTAGGGGGCGGTGCCCATAAATATTAAAGGACTTCCCTCAAAAAGGAAGTCCTTTTTTATTATTGATTTCAAATACGCTATTTTTCTTTGATAAACAATCCTACATACAATTGTCTTTCAGTATGTTCACTTGAATCTTTTTTCTGTACGATCAATTCCAATGCTCTGCTCAGATATCCTGCATTCAAAAGCTTTGCCAGCATAGTATTCCTCTGAGATGGAACAAATCCTATTTTACTGTTTTTGTACGTGATTGCCACAGCATGTTCATCATGTCTGTTTTCAGGTTCCGGAACTAAGTCCAGCTTTGTCCCCAACTCCAGCTCTGCCCAGACAGATGCCCCATTGTAGTACTGGAATCCGGCAACATGGAATGAATCAAGATGAATTCTCTTTTTCATAATTACCCCTTTTGTTTTTACTTTTAATGAATGAGATCTTTGCCTGATCGGTGTAGTTGACTCGATTTTGCAATTATGCAAAGCTTTCTGAATGTTAACTGATTACCCCGATTACTACTTTATCTTCGAATGTTAAGACTCTACTGAAAACAAGAAAATGTTTGTGGCTATTATTGTCAAAAGATTTTAACTCAAACATGAACAGAAATAATTTGTTGACATGAAAATGCATATCCCTATACCTTGAGCACATGCTCAACGAAAAGAAAAACAAAAGAAAAACCGCAAAAAAGAATACTAGAAATACTATTCTTTATAAGACAAAAGAGCTGTTTATTCATCACGGTATACTGAATACCAGCTCAAGAATGATTGCCCGTGAGTGCGGAATTGCTAACGGAACGCTATTCGCTCATTTTGAAAATGTCGATCATCTTATCCGAGAAATCCTCATGGAAATGACAGGCTCGTTCTTCACAGAGCTTAAATCAATTGAAACTTCAGAACTGACTGCTTACTTGAGAGAATATCTGAATTTCGTTGCAAAAAACGAGGATTTTTACTCAATGATAGCAGTCGAGTATCCGTTGTATTCTGAAGATATTCAGAGAATCATTCTTGCTGTGGAAGTAATTGTGAGAGACGGGGTATTCAGCCGATTGAAAACAACGACCTTTGATTTCAGTCCTACCGAGATAATCAATGTGTTTTTCTCGCAACTGGAGTATTATCTCAGACATAAGAAGAAATTCGCTGAATCCGGAAGTGTTATAAAACATAAGAGTCAAACAATTATAAAAACAACCCTGGCTGTTGCTGGAGAATATCCTTGGCAGCCTAATCATTAAAAGGACAGGACTATGGATAAAAAAGTATGTATTTGCTGTGGAATGCCAATGGAAACGGCTGAGCAGTTCAGCAACGGAGATGCAACCAGAAACTTCTGTGTATACTGCACCGATGAAAATGGAAACATGAAAACATTCGATCAGAAAGTAGAAGATATGACGGATTTCATAATGAAAAGAACCGGTGTAACAGAAAAAGAAGCAAGAGAAACGGCAAAATTCAATCTGATGAAGCTTCCTCACTGGCAGAAAATGCATAAGGAGTGAACATGAACAAATACGATTACATAAGTGATGCATTCAAAGCATTTATGACACAAGCCCCTAAGCAGGCAGAAGCCTGGAGAGAGATGATAGGAAAGATTTCCGGAGCAAGCAGTCTGGATGCAAAGACCTATAGTCTAGCCTATCTTGCTGTACTGGCAGTGACAGGCAATCATTCAGGAATACCGTTCCATGTTTTGGAAGCTAAAGAACAGGGTATAACCAGAGATGAGATAATCAGTGCAATAATGCTGGGTTTACCTGCAGTAGGACACAAAGTAACTCGGGCGTTGCCTTCGGCCCTGAAAGCATTTGATGAGGTGAATTTTGCAACTGACTGATCTACCAAATATTGGAAAAACACTAGCTGACAAACTGATATCAGTAGGGATCGATACTCCCGAAAAGTTAATTGGAACCGGTAGTCAGAATGCATTGCAGAAAATAAGACTTGAATCGGATTCCGGCTGTATAAATATGCTGTATGCATTGGAAGGTGCGATCAGGGGAATCCGCTGGCACAGCTTACCGAAAGAAGTTAAAGAAGAACTGAAACGAGAGTTTGAGAGATTAGATAATTCAGCGGTAGTTTTACACCCTGACTCAGATTGATATAATTTCAATTATTATAATCTAAATTATATTATAAAGAGCACAGAAAATAAGGGAAATTAAGGTTTTAGCATGTTACACAGGTGGAAAACTTGCATATCGTTTGAGACACAAAATGCTGTATCTCTATTTATGTCCTGTAGCGCCATGCCTTATCCTTGCCTAATCTTCTATACTATATGAAGCAATAAAAGAGACGCCGGTTAAAGCGTCTCTCAAATATAATATTTTTCATACTATTCGCAATATAAGGCATCGTCCTAATATATACATAGTTTGCCACTTAGAAATTTTCATTTCTGTAACGCTGAATAATACAAACCAAAGTTTAACTATTATTTGTTAAACTTAGATCCAATTGCATTATTTCATCAGCACAATCTTACGAGTTTCTATGTGGTTCCCTGTAATCATCTTCACAAAGTATACACCGGATGATACAGAATTTCCTGAATCTGAGTCACCTTGCCAGACCACTTTATGATCACCTGCTGAAACAGATTTATCCACCAGAGTCTTAACTCTCTGACCTTTCATGTTATATACTGAAACCTGAACTGCTGTTTCTTCCTTAACAGAGTAATCTATGTTTGTTTCAGGATTGAATGGATTGGGATAGATTCCCTGGATTCCAAGTTTTATAAATTCTACAGGATTATCATCATCTTTTTTCTTCTCAATTGTAACTCTGACAGGTCCGTAGAAATCACTATTGCCATCAAGAGAAACACTTTCCAACCAGTAGTAATAAGTATTATTATAATCAACATCGAAATCTCTTATGCTGTATGTTCCACCTGTTGAAGAATTATTGCAGTTAATAATCTGAGTATTTACTAAAGCCACATTAGTTTTATTGTTTTCGTTGTTTCTATAAAGGTTAAATCCATTCATTTCAGTTTCGGAAGCAGTACTCCATTCAATAAGAACGTTATTATCAGAAGTCTGAACTGCATTGAAGAAAGATAGAGTAACAGGAAGTGAGTTGTCATTATCTCCTGCCGGTACAAACTCTGAGAAGGCGTTTAATCCCTGCACAGTGATATAAGGATTGTTATAAACAAGAGTTGCTCCCAGATCAGCAACTACATCCTGCCATGGAGAGCTGTCGTCATCTCTCTTGAGAATCTTTAGTGTAGCAAAGTTTTCAATTCCTGAAACTCCACTAAGATCGAAAGTTATGTCATAAGTTCCGACATTCCCCGCAGAAGATTCAACTTGCCAGTAGTTTTTCGCCAGATTAACAACTCCTGCAGGTAATCCTCCAACTACATTTGGTTCCTGAAAATTCTTAGTTAAATCTATTGTTGTTTCTACATGGCTTCCTGTAAATCTTAAGCTTACTTCAACATCGTTAAAGGGTATTTCCGAAGTGTCATCTGCTGACACAACTTCCTGCTGTGCTGAAGGTGGAACATAATAATTTGCAATAGTATACATATAAGCTGCACCTGCATCAGATGCATTAGTATCATCTCGTTCGCAGCTTACAACTGCTTTAGCTCCATACATTGCTACGTTGCCTCCAAAGAAGTCCATGGCAGCCCCATCAGATGGAAGCATCTTTTTTCTTTCTACCCAGTTTCCACTGTCCAACTGAAAAATGTATGCTGCACCGGACATACTACCTTGAGCATTATCCATTATTGCACCTATCACTGCAGAATTTCCGTAAGTTGATACTGAACTTCCGAATCTTGTATTCTCTGCTCCATCGGATGGAACAAGTTTTGTCTGCTGATACCATGCATCATTATTATAGTGATAGATATAAGCACAACCTGAATCATCTCCATTATCATCCTGTCCCGTTGCACCAGCAATTGCATAATCACCATTGATATTAACAGCAATACCAAAATGCTCTTCACTCCAGGTATCTGCTCCATAAACTGTCCATCTTTCCAGCCAGTTACCATTCTGAAGCTGATAAATGTAAGCCAGACCGGAATTATAACCTCGGCTGTCTTCTCTGTCTGATCCACATATTATTCTGTCACCGTCAATACTAACAGAGTAGGCGAAATTATCACCGGAAGAAGGATTTGAGGCAGTTAGTTTTGTGTCGAATATCCAATTCCCATTACTGAGCTCGTAAACGTAGGCTGATCCTGATTCTGATCCTCCATCATCATCACCATAAGCTCCAACAACTGCATAATTACCCGAAATATCTACACAGTTTCCATAATAGTCTGCGTAAGCAGCATCATAAGCATAAAGTACAGTCATGAATGTCCAGTTATTGTTATCATAGTGATATATATAGACAGAACCTACATCGTTGACTGCATTGTCATCTCCCGGACAACCAACTACAATATAGCTTCCTGAGATTGCAACAGAATAGCCAAAGTCATCATGCATATTACCGCTTCCCGCAACAAGCTTTGAATGCTGAGACCATGTTCCATTGTCATACTGAAACACATAAGCTGATCAACTGCTTTCACCATAGTCATTATCGCCTTTAGCTCCGACAACAAGCCAATTACCGTCAATATCAACTGAACAACCCATATAATCGCTGTTTTCTCCATCACTTGCCATTAATTTCTGAACCTGATTCTGTACATCTACAGATGACAAAAACATGTAAATTGACACAAACAATAATAGTATAATAGTTTTTTTCATACATTCTCCTTTGCAAGTTTAAAAGTATTTGTACATAAACTGATACAAATTTTTCTGAGTGTCAATCAAAAAAAATCTTGTAAGAAATACGAGGAAAAAACAGGAAGTATATAATGATGTCTTTGGAGGTTACTTTCAAAAAGTAATTTATGTATATTATTTGCATTCCGGAAAATACTTATTTTACATTTCGCAGTATTAACATTCTGAATATCATAGTATTACAGTTTGCTTATTTGTTTTGTTATTTAACAAATAGGGTTTTTCGTATTTTACATGATATTTTTCAATTTGAATTATAAAGCGATTAAACAGCTCTTGAGAGAATCATTATTTGAACTTGAATATTTCCCTGAATATTAACGAACGCAATTTTATTTAAGATGTGAGATTAAAATTAAAAGATCCATATTTTCATTTAAATCATTGACATCATTTTCTGGAAAGTGAAACTTTTTCTCCAAGTTGTAAAAATTTGGAGGATTCATGTCGAAAAAAGTTACAATTTTCGGTGCCGGTTTGGTTTCCAAACCTCTCGTAGACTATTTAGCGGAACACAATTACGAAATCGTCCTTGCGGACATCATACTTGAAAAAGCTGAAAAGCTTGCAAAACCATACTCAAACGTGACAGCAGTTCAAATTGACGGATCAAACTCTGATTCGCTTGACGAGTATATTATCGGAAAAGACATCGTTGTCAGTATTCTGCCGGCATTCATGCATCCTGTAGTTGCTGAAAAATGTATTAAGCATAAAGTTAACATGGCTACTGCTTCCTACATAAGCCCGGCAATGCGTGCAATGCATGATCAGGCTGTTGAAAACGGAATTACAATACTTAACGAAATCGGGGTTGACCCTGGTATAGATCACATGTCTGCCATGAAAATATTCCACGAAGTGGAAGAAAAGGGCGGAAAAATTGTATCATTCATGTCATATTGCGGTGGACTTCCTGCTCCTGAAGCTAACACCAATCCACTTGGATACAAATTCTCATGGGCACCAAAAGGTGTACTTTCTGCTGCATCAAATAATGCAAAATATCTCCGTGACGGAAAAGTTGTAGAGATCGAAGGTAAAAACCTGTTCTCTCACTACTGGCTGGTAGATGTTCCAGGATACGGAACACTGGAAGCTTATCCTAACAGAGATTCACTCAGTTACATTGATCTTTACGATCTTAAACACGTTAAAACAATGTACAGAGGAACATTCAGAAATATCAGTCATTGTGACTTATGGTACGTATTCGGTCAGCTTGGATTCTTCTCGGAAGAAGTAATTCATGACAACCTCACAGGAACAGTTCGTGATTTCATCGCTGAAAAAATCATGAAACTTGATAACTCAGATAATCTTGAGAAAATTCTTGCTGAAAAGCTTAATCTCAATCCTAAGGGCATTGTCCTCAAGAAGATGGGATGGCTTGGATTCTTTGATGAAACACCAATTCCTATTAAAAAAGGTGGAGCGATTGACGTTCTTACAGCATTGATGCTGGATAAAATGTCTTATGAAGAAGGTGAAAGAGACCTGCTTGTGCTTCATCATGAGTTTGTTGCAGAGTTTAATGGTAAAGAACAACGTATTACATCAACCATGATTGATTACGGTATTCCAAATGGAGACTCATCCATGTCTAGAACTGTTGCACTTCCTCTCGCAATCGGTGTACATCTTATACTCAGTGGCAAAATTACCAGAAAAGGTGTTCTCATGCCTAAAACTGCTGATATTTACGAACCTGTTCTTAAAGAACTTGAAGAACTTGGTATTCACATTAAAGAAAAATACTATAACTAGAAATCTGGTTATAAATAAAATTTTGAATTCGAAAGGAGCTTGCTAATGAAGAAACTTGGTATCATGAAAGAAACAAAGAACAAATGGGAAAGACGCGTTGCACTTAATCCTGAAGCGGTGAAAACTCTTGTGGAAAAAGGATTTGAAGTTGTTATTCAACCATCTGATATACGTATTTATACGCAGGATGAATATGAAAAAGCAGGTGCAGTGTTCTCAGAAGATTTATCTGATTGTGATTTTATTTCAGGAGTAAAAGAGATTCCAATTGATAAAATTATCCCCGGAATCCCTCACTTATTCTTTTCACATACAATCAAAGGGCAGGATTATAACATGCCTTTACTTCAGAAGTTTCTCGATACCAAAACTACATTACTCGACTACGAACGAATTGTTAACAAAGATGGAAAAAGACTTGTATTCTTCGGCAAATTCGCAGGAAACGCCGGAATGATTGATACTTTATGGGGAGCAGGACAGCGTCTACTCAAACAAAACGGTATTGAAACACCATTCCTTAAAGTTAAACAGTCATATGAGTATTCTTCTTTAGAGAATGCTCTGGAAGAACTGAAAGTAATCGGAGAAGAAATCAGTACAAACGGACTACCTGAAGAGCTTGCACCATTCAACATAATGCTACTTGGATACGGACATGTTGCACGTGGTTGCCGTGAAGTACTCGAGACATTACCTATAGAGTATATTCAGCCGGAAGAACTGGAAAAACTGAAAGGTAATTACTCTAACAAGAAGCTTTATGTTGTTGTATTTAAAGAGCATCATCTTGCTGCAAGAAAAGACGGCTCAGATTTTGATCTACAACACTACTTTAAAAACGGCAAAGAATACAAATCAATTTTCGCACCATACATCAAACATACTTCAATTTACGTTAACGCAATATACTGGACTCCTGACTATCCTGTATTTTTACCTCGTGAAGAATTAAAAAAAGTACAAGGCAAAGATCAGAAAATGATTATAATAGGAGATATAACCTGTGACATTAACGGATCAGTCGAACCTACAGTTAAGGCTACATATCCGGACAAACCTGTGTTTGTCTACAATGCTGAAACAAGTGAGATTCAGGATGGTTTCGAAGGTGAAGGCTTTGCAGACTGTGCAGTTGATAATCTGCCTTGTGAGTTTTCCAGAGAAGCTTCAGATTCATTCTCAGCTGCGTTAATGCCGTTTATGGAAGCAACATTACTGAATGATTACAGCAAACAAATAAAAGATTCAGACCTGCCTTTCGAAATAAGAAAAGCTTGTATTGCCCATAACGGTAAACTTGAAGACGAATATAAATTCTTAGAAAAATACTTATAAAACATGGAGGAAGAATTGGCAAAGATAGGTAAAGCCGGAAATCAAGGTAAATCTGTTCGTTCCGACTGTTATGTTGAAATAGAACTGACAGAATCCGGAGGTATCAAGATTGATCTGCAAAGTAAAGTCAAGATACTCTTTGGAGCACAGATTGAAAAATTTGCAGAAAAAGTAATCCGTTTCTTTGATATCGAAAATGCTGATGTCAAAATTGTTGATTCTGGAGCACTGGAATATGTTATGGCGGCACGTATCGAATATGCCGTTAAGCAGATAAAAGATACTGACAAGATGTATCTGCCGGAAATGCTTCCTGAAAACAAATATCACACAGAAAAAGACCGTTACAGAAGATCAAGACTTTATCTTCCGGGTAATACTCCTAAATTGGCTATTAATGCCGGAGTTCATTCTCCTGACGGACTGATTCTTGATCTGGAAGACTCTGTTGCTCATGCAAAAAAAGGAGAAGCACGTATTCTCGTAAGGAATACCCTCCTCGCCTGCATACTGTACGGAGCAGAAAGAATGGTAAGAATTAATCAGGTTCCGATGGGACTTGAAGATCTTAAATATATTGTACCTTACAATGTAAATCTAATCCTGATTCCAAAATGTGAATCAAAAGATCATGTTGTACAGGTAGAAGATGAAGTAAAAAGAATCCAGAAAGAAAATAACATGGATTATCCTGTGTACTACATGCCTATCATCGAAAGTGCTATGGGCGTACTCAAAGCATACGAAATTGCTACAGCATCTGATAATGTTGTATCTCTGGCAATAGGGCTTGAAGACTACACAGCAGACCTTGGAACACAGAGAACTAAAGAAGGAAGAGAAACATTCTTCGCACGTTCACAGGTTGTAAACGCTGCCAGAGCAGCCGGTATTCAGCCTATTGACTCCGTATTCTCAGATGTTTCCGATATGGATGCTCTCAGAGATGTTATTCTGGAATCAAAATCACTTGGATTTGACGGAATGGGCTGTATTCACCCACGTCAGATTGATGTAATTCACAGATACTTTGCTCCAAATGAAAAAGAAATCGATAAAGCTAAAAAAATCGTGAATGCTTTCATAGAAGCAACAGAAAAAGGACTTGGAGTTGTATCTCTCGGGTCAAAAATGATTGATCCGCCTGTTGTGAAAAGAGCAGAAAGAACAATCGATATGGCTATCAAATCAGGTATCCTCGCTGAAAACTGGAGGGAAGAATTATGTCAGTAAATCTCGTAAAAAATGCAGTAGGACGCTTAGTTCCTACGGAAATAAATGGAAAAGAAGAAGTTGCTTTTAAAGGTGTTGGTCAGCACAGACCTACCGGAAGAAAATTCGGACCAAAAATTTCTACTTCTCTGGATTATCCTGCAGACGGTAACAAAGTTATAGATGTCGGCAGCGAAAGAGAAAACCTTAAAAGAGCTCTTCAGAATGCAGGTCTGAAAGACGGAATGGTTATTTCCACTCATCACCACCTCAGAAATGGTGACCTTGTTGCTAATCAGGTATTCTCAATAGCATCTGAACTGGGAGTAAAGGACCTTGTATGGTTCCCATCAGCATCATTCCCATGTCATGCAGAAATTATTGATTACCTTGAAGATGGTACTATACATCATATAGAAGGTTCCATGAACGGACCTCTCGGTCGCTACTGCTCTAAAGGTAAAATGCGTGGAATGGCAATTCTCAGATCCCACGGTGGAAGATATCAGGCTATTCAGGATGGTGAAGTAGTGATTGACATCGCTGTTATTGCTGCTCCTTCAGCAGATAAATTTGGTAATGCAAACGGTATGTACGGACCATCCGCATGTGGTGGACTCGGTTACGCTCTGGCAGATTATCATTATGCTGAACATGTAATGATTGTAACAGATAACCTCGTAGATTTTCCATGCCTTCCAATGCAGGTAGAAGGAAACTATGTTGATCAGGTTGTTAAATTCGATAAAATCGGTATCCCTGAAAAAATCGTTTCCGGTACAACTCAGATTACCAAAAGCCCGGACAGACTCAGAATAGCTGATCTTACAGCGAGATTCTGTGATGCTGCAGGACTCATCTACGATGGTTTCTGCTTCCAGGCAGGAGCAGGCGGAACATCTCTTGCAATTGGTATTTACTTCCACGAAATGCTGAAGAAACGTAACATCAGAGCGCGTTTTGCTGTTGGTGGATCTACTCAGTATTCCGTAAAAATGCTGGAAGAAGGCTACCTTGATATTATGATGGATGCTCAGACATTTGACCTTGAAGCAGTAAGATCAATGAGAGATAACACAAACCATCAGGATATTTCCATATTCCATTGCTATGATTTCCACGGTAAAGGTAATTACACCACCATGATGGACGTTATGATACTCGGTGCAACAGAAGTTGACGTTAATTATAACGGTAATGTTGCAACACACTCAGACGGTTATCTTCTTCATGGTATCGGTGGATGGCAGAACTGTCTGCACGCTAAGTGTACTATCCTTCCTATTCCGCTGTTCAGAGATAGGCTTCCTGTCATACGTGAAGCTGTCACAACAATCTGTGGACCGGGAGAACTGGTAGATGTTATCGTTACAGAACGCGGAATTGCAATTAATCCTAAACGTCAGGATCTTATTGATAAAGTGAAAGGCTCAGGACTTCCTATAAAAACAATCGAAGAACTGAAAGATGAAGCAGAAAGAATCTGCGGTGTTCCGGATAATCCGAAACTTGGTGACAAAGTTGTTGCTGCAATTAAATGGGTAGACGGAACAATCATCGACAGTGTCAGAGAAGTATTAGATTAGAACAATAAAAATAAAATAAGACAAATAGTTATTATTTAAGGAGGAACTATGTCTAAAAGAACAATAGTTTTAATGCCCGGAGATGGTATTGGAAAAGTTGTTTTACCTGAAGCTGTAAGAGTACTCGAAGCAGCAGGTTTCGAAGCAAACTACGTACATGCAGATATCGGATGGGAATTCTGGTGTAAAGAAGGTAATCCTTTACCACAAAGAACACTGGATTTACTTGAAGAACACAAAATCAGTCTTTTTGGAGCGATCACATCAAAACCAAAATCTGATGCTGCAGCAGAACTTGCTCCTGAACTTCAGGACAAAGGCTATGTTTACTACAGTCCCATCGTTGCATTACGTCAACACTTTGACTTAGATATCTGTACACGTCCATGTCGTACATTCAAAAACAACCCTCTTAACTTCATCCGCAAAGGACCAAACAACACAATCGAAGAACCAGAAGTTGATGTTGTAGTATTCCGTCAGAATACAGAAGGTCTTTACGGTGGTGTTGAGTGGACTAATCCAAGTGATGAAGTTTACAACGCAATTAACACACACCCAAAAATGAAAAACTTTGCATGGTGTCCAAAAGAAGAACTCTCAGTTTCTACTCGTATTTTTACAAAAAAGTACACAGAAAGAATCGTAAGAGCTGCTTTTGAATATGCTGAGAAGTTCGGTTACAAAAGCGTAACACTTTGTGAAAAACCAAACGTAATCAGAGAAACATCCGGTATGATGCTTGCACTCGCAAAAGAAATAGCAAAAGAATATCCCGGAATCGATCTCTGGAACACAAACATCGATGCACAAATGATGTGGCTTACAAAAAATCCTGAAACTTACGGTGTAATCGTAGCCGGAAACATGTTCGGTGATATCGTTTCTGATGGTTTCGCAGGACTCGTTGGTGGTCTCGGATTCGCTTGTAGTGCTAACATTGGTAAAGAAGTAGCTATTTTCGAACCTACTCACGGTTCAGCTCCAAAATACGAAAACTTCAGCCCATCAATTGTTAATCCTATCGCTATGGTTCTTTCAGCATGTATGATGCTTGATCATATCGATGAAAAAGAAATGGCTGCAAAAATCAGAAAAGCTGTTGCAGAAGTAATTGAAGAAGGTAAAGTACAAGCTTACGATATGCTTAAACTTCGCGGTTCTCAAGAAGTTCTTAATCAGGGAGCTGCTTCAACTACAGAAATGGCTGATGCAATTATTGCTAAACTTAAATAATATTACCGGCTTTCTTATAAGCTGTAATAGATGTTAATTTACAGACCTTTGCTGCTCTTCGGAGCAACAAGGGTCTATTTTCTAAAAAGGAGAAATGATGAAGAATTATATTGAAAAAGTTTTTGCTCCGATTTTAAATAAAATCAAAGATGAAGATATCAAAAATAAAACCGTAGAATGCTGGGTTAAAGGCGCAGAAGAAGGTGGATGGAAACCTGAAGACCTTGAAAAAATACCATTTACTCTACTTACAGAAACTCATGGTGTGAATCTTATTGAACACACTATAGCTGTAACTCTCGGTGCAGCAGCACTGGCTGATGCTAAAAAATCTACATACAAGGCTATGCCATATGAAATAGATATGGACATCCTTTACTCCGGTGGACTTCTTCATGATGTCGGTAAACTCAAAGAAATCGAATGTGTAGATGGTAAATACCAGAAATCACATAACGGTAAATGTGCAAGACACCCATTCTCTGGTGCTATCCTTGCTGCTCAGGTTGGTCTCTGTGACGAGATTGTTAACACAATCGCCTGCCACGCTAAAGAAGGTGACGGCAGACCTCAGAGAGTTGAAACTGTTCTTATCCATCAAGCTGACTTCGCGACATTCAATCCGCTTGTTATGATGGCTAAAGGCCTTATGATTAAGTAAGGGGCTGTGTATGACAATTATTGAAAAAATTTTAGCTAATCACTCAGATCAGGATGTTGTAAAACCGGGTGATATCGTTGATGTAAGAATGGATGTAAGAGCTGCCAGAGACTTTGGCGGAGCTAATGTTGTAAAAAACATCAAAGATAATAACCTTCCGATAGACGATGTTTCCAAGACTTTCTTTACTTTTGACTGTAATCCTACCGGATCAGATCAGAAGTACGCTGTAAACCAGCAAATATGCCGTGATTTCGCAAGAGATCATGCTATTAAGGTATTTGATATCGACGTTGGAATCGGAACTCATATAGTAATCCACGAAGGTCTCGCTGTTCCGGGATCAACAACTGTAACAACTGACTCTCATGCTAACATTCTCGGTGCTGTCGGTGCATTCGGACAGGGAATGGGAGATCAGGACATTGCTGCTGCCTGGGCTTTCGGTAAAACCTGGTTCAAAGTTCCAAAATCAGCAAAAATCACATTCGAAGGCAAAAAAGCTGCTAATATCTCCGCTAAGGATATCGTGCTTAACCTTCTGAATAAATTCGGTGCTAATACACTTCTCGGTTACTCCGTAGAAATGTACGGTGAAGCAATCGACGGGCTTACTCTTGATGAAAGAATAACCATTGCTTCCATGGGTACTGAAATGGGTGCTATTATTGTAATGTTCCCGCCAAATAAAGATGTTATTGATTTCTGTGAAGCACGTTCAGGTAAGAAAATCGAGCCTGTTTATGCTGACGAAAATGCCGAGTACGCTGAAGAATTCACTATTGATATTACAGAATTTAAGCCTATGGTTTCCAGACCTGGTGCTCCTCATGATTCTGTTCCCGTACCTGTTGAAGACAAGATCAAAATCGACTCTGCTTTCATCGGATCATGTACAAACGGACGTTATGAAGATATGAAAGCTGCTGCCGATATCCTTAAAGGCAGAAAAATAGCTCCGGGCGTTGTTCTCAAGATAGTTCCATCTACAGATGAAGTATGGAATCAATGTCTTGAAAACGGACTGATCGAGATATTCAAAAAAGCAGGTGCTCTTGTTTCTAACGCCGGTTGTGCCGGTTGTGCTGCAGGACAGGTTGGACAGAATGGTAAAGGTGAAATCACCATCAGTACCGGTAACAGAAACTTCCCCGGTAAACAAGGTAAAGGAAGCGTTTATCTTGCATCTCCTGCTACAGTGGCAGCTTCTGCAGTTGCCGGTTATGTAACCACAACAGATGCAATTCCTGCTGAACCTGCTGTATTTACTTCTAAAGAAGTAAAAGAAGAAGCTCATGCTGCAAAAGCTAAAGCTGAAGTTACCGAAAAACCACTCGTTCTGGAAGGAAAAGTATGGTACATCAAAGAAGATAATATTGATACCGACATGATTTACCACAACAGATACCTTGCTATCACAGATATCAACGAGATGGGACAATATACATTCGATAATCTGGCTGGATACGAAGATTTCGCAAAAAGAGCGGAGAAAGGCGATATTGTTGTTGTTCATAAGAACTTCGGAAGCGGTAGCTCCAGACAACAGGCTGTGGATTGCTTCAAAGCTCTCGGTGTTCAGGCTGTTGTTGCTGAATCCTTCGGTGCAATCTACGAAAGAAACGCAATCAATGCAGCATTCCCTATCCTTACTTATGATTCTATTGATGCTCTGGAACTTGAAGACGGTAACATTATCAGTGTTAACCTTGAAACAGGTGAATTAGCCAATAAAACCAAGGGTAAAACAGTTCAGGGAAATAAATTCTCAGACGTTCAGATGGAAATCTATCACCGTGGTGGTATATTCAGTTAGATAATTAATTGCTGCACCTTCGCAATGGTTGAAAACCTTGCGAATGGTGGAATTGTAAACATGAAACAGTTTTGAGTGATTGACCATTGCGAAGGTCTTAAGACCATTCGCAAGGTCGCTCAAACTATGACTTACCCCTTCGCAATGGTTGAAAACCTTGCGAATGGTGTGGGTAATAATAGCCGTAGCATGCTACGGCTCTACAGACCGAACAAGATTGAGTTTGTCATCCTGAGCTTGTCGAAGGATAGCACAAATGAAATGGTTTTATAAGGAGAAAACATGGCTGGAAAAACTTTTGTTGAAAAAGTACTCGGTGCTGAGAAAGGTGCAATTGTTTTCAGAAAACCGAATATTGTACTTACTCACGATAATACAGCGAGTATTCATAATACATTCAAAAAAATGGGTGGAGATAAAGTTGCTGATCCTGATCAGCTTTTGATCGTACTTGATCATAATGCTCCTCCTACATCTGCTAAACTGGCAACACAATATCAGACTATCAGAGATATTGTAAACTATCAGGGAGTTAAAAACTTCTACGATGCCGGAAAAGGTATCTGTCACCAGATTATGTCTTACCATGCAAGACCGGGTATGATTGTAGTTGGATCTGACAGTCACACCTGTACAGCAGGATCATTCAACGCTCTTGCTGCAGGAATCGACAGAACAGAATCCGCCGGTATCTGGAAGCGCGGTGAGACCTGGTTCAGAGTGCCTGACTCAATGAAGGTAACTCTTACAGGTAAGCTTAACGAAGGCGTATACGCAAAAGATATATCCCTGTGGATCATCGGAATGATTGGTTCTGCAGGTGCAAACTATCTTTCAATAGAATATCATGGTGAAGGTGTTAAAACTCTTTCTCAATCAGAAAGAATGACACTGGCGAACCTGGCTTCCGAAATGGGAGCTAAAAACGCAGTATTCCCACCGGATGAAGTTCTGGAAGAGTTCCTCGGTCATAAGATTGAGAACGGTGTCTGGGCTGATCCTGATGCAGAATACATCAAAGAAATAGAAATCAACCTCAGTGAGCTGTATCCGCTTGTGGCTGCACCTCATCAGGTAGACAATGTGAAAGCTGTTGCTGAAGTAGCAGGAACACCTGTACAGCAGGGACTGATCGGAACCTGTACAAACGGTCGTCTTGACGATCTCAGACAGGCTGCCAAAGTTCTGGAAGGCAAAAAAATTGCCAAAGACTTCCAGCTTCTCGTTGCACCTGCATCTCAGGAGATCTATCTTCAGGCTATGGAAGAAGGAATAATCCAGACTTTCATTAAAGCCGGAGCTTGTATCCTTGGTTCATCCTGCGGTCCATGCCTCGGAACAGGACAGGGAATCCCTGCAGACGGTGTTACAGTTATCTCTACTGCCAACAGAAACTTCTTTGGCAGAATGGGTAATAAAGAAGCTCAAATCTACCTCGCTTCTCCTGCCTGCGTAGCACATAGTGCTCTTAAGGGAGAGATTACCGATCCACGTGCTAACCCTACTAAGGATGCATTCCCATACAAAAAAGAGAAAGCTGCTACAATCGAAGTAAATGAAGATGATAACAGAAGACTCGGAAACGTATGGAACTACACTGATATTGATAACATGAACACAGACCAGATGTTTGCCGGAAACCTGACATACACCGTACTGAGCTCTGATCCTGAAGCAATCATGCCGCACCTGTTCAAGGGTTTTGACGTGAACTTCACAGATAACGTACAGAAAGATGATGTAATTGTTACAGGCGACAACTTCGGTTGCGGAAGCTCGAGAGAGCACCCTGCTGTAGGACTTGCTCATGCAGGTGTTAAAGCCGTGATATGTAAATCCGTAAACAGAATCTTCTACCGTTCATCAATCAACCAGGGGTTGCCTATTATAGTTTATCCTGAGATTGTAGACGCATACAAACCGGGAGACAATGTAAACGTTGATTTCATGAATGGTAAGATTACGGTAGCAGACAAAGAATTTACTTTTGCTCCGCTGCCAGATAAATTAATGGAAATCCTTGAGAAAAAAGGACTTGTTAACTGGATTAAGAATCAGTAGATATACTGAGATATGTGTAAAAACGTTTTTATTGCCGTTTCTGTTGTTAAAAGCATATTACCCTTTCCCGATTTAATCGGGCCTCAGGTAACTTTTAAGATAAGTGATAGCAATAAGGTAAGCTGATTGAGCGGAGTCGAAATCGCGACAATGAAGCACCAATAATTTTAATTATTTTGCGTTTATACACAGTCTATGATATAATATTTAAATCCCCCTGGCTTGTGAGAGCTAGGGGGATTTTGTATTAATGTACTTTGAATTGCTCGTTTCTATTTCCTTTTGAATCATCAATATTTATAGTATTCTTAATATTGTGCATGTATATATCAATTGTATTTTGACCATCTTTGAGAGAAATTGTTTTCTCGAAATAATGATACTCAGGATGTGTGATTTTCAGATCCAGAAGAACATCGTCATTACTAACTCTATAATAGCAGTCCTTGGGAATATAAAAATAAGAGTTTCTTATCCTTCTTATTCCCCAAATAAAGAAGTCTCTGGGATATTTCTCTTTTGTAAACAGTTTCAATACTTGTTTGTTCAGTTTGGAAAAATCATAATTGAAATTGAAGTCAAAATTACAATTATTTATAGGAATATGCGTATATGCATCCCAAACATTTATATTAATTTTGTTCGTAAATTCATTGATGAAATCTATGAGCATAAAGTGGTAATTAACTAATTTTACAGAAAGAGTATCTTTCCTGTACAGTCCCATATTCAAGTTGGATTGTTTCTGGGAGTAATAATTTTTGCTAGTGTTTGCAATTTTATCATAGGGATCATGTGAATTTCCCAAATTATTCTTTTTGTAAAAATATGGAGAATAAGGATTTACATCTCGATATCCACACTTCTTGAAAATTACTTCTACATCAAATTCAGAGGTATGTTTGCTTAGAAGACTATCAACTAAGGTGCTATCACATAGTATTTTCATTAACTTAATGTTTAGATAGTCTAAAATGTCTTCAGAAAAACAATAATCATCAGGTAACATACATAAAAGAGAAAATTGATTTGTATTTTTATTTACAACAATAGAATCTGCTTTTACAAGTTTTGAACTATCAACGTTTCTTAATGTAAAATTAGTTTTGTTAACAAGTTCATTGTAATCAGAAGGATAATTTAGATTTGTCAATAGCTTAGGGGTGAATTCAATAGAAAACAGGCTTGTTTGCTCCTTATGAAAAAAAGATCTTTTCTTCTTAAAATTAAAATCTATTTCCCCCTTTAATCTAGCTACTTTGGAGATATCATCTTCTTTATCAATATCTGCCCGAATAATTGCTGGATCTGATGAGTTTACTTTGTAAATGTCCACATCCTCAATAACCCAAGATGTAGTACATGAAATAATAAATAGAATGCATAGAAGTAAAGCAACAATCTGTTTCATATTAAATCTCCCAATATTATGCAAAGCTAAGATTACAATGTTACATCATGACTGAATTAACAAATTAATCCTGTCAATTCAATAATTTGTTCAATACTGTATTTATTTTGCAGAATATCTACCCTTTCCCGACTTCATCGGGACTCAGGGAGCGAGCATTTTAAAGTTTATCAATAGGTAAAGCTTTTTGACAGACTGTGTGAAACGCAAGATTTTATTGAAATTTGAAGTAATTTATGTCGCGATTTCGACTCCGCTCAATCAGCTTAACATACTGAAAAAGATATAGTTGAAAGTTTCCTGAGCGGAGTCGAAGGGATTATGCCGTGTACAAAAGTAACGACAAAAATTACGTTTTTACACAGTCTGTCATGGAGCTTGCAAGGTTAAATATGTCAATAAGTTAAGCTGATTGAATCCCGAATAATCGGGAAAATCTGCGATATAATTAAGTATTAACTATAAGATTACTTGCATTTTTGCACAATCAGTCAGGTAGAGCTCATTTCATTTTCCATCAAAAGTCACAGCTTACGATTTAAAAAAAAGATAAATTAGGTCGAGTAATATTCATTTAGTAATATATTGACGTATAACCACTACCATCTGATTTCTCATATTTTACAAAAACTTTCAGCGAATCAACATCCAAAGAATCTTTTTTTGTTATCCTCCAGATATGATTATCCTTCATCAAATGAAGCCGTTGAGCTGTATTGTCATATAGTAACACATCCATTGTACAATTATCATTCACCATATCTACAGATGATACATTTAGAATCTTTAAGTTATCATAACTCATTACTTGATCAACAACACCCATCTGGTGTATTATTACAGGCACAAGGATTTTTTGACCGTTACTTATGAAAAATATTGTTGAAATAAGCAATACAATTGCTATCACTGGTTTAACAGTGATCTTTTCCTGAGTATGAATTAATACTTCTTTTGTTTTATAGTATGTTGGATTGAGTTCTATCTCTCCGGTTAAAGGACCCAATTGTGTGCAAAAATTCGAGAATTTCTTAAAGCTTTCTATTGCATGTTTTATTCTTCGAGTATATTTGGGCTTTGATTTATCTTTTTCTGTCAGTTTTAATCCCATAACCATTTTACCAATAGTTTGAGATGGAAATCCAAGATTCAATAAATTGAGTATGAAATTCATTACTAAAGTAAGAATGACTATTAGCTTCCAACTGAAATTATCTCCGTCTAATGGGAGATAAGCGTCAAATAACATCATTCCAATGAATATCAAGATTAAATAAAAGAAGAAATCAATTAACTTTGCAAGTATTCTTTTTAGTAATAACATAATTCTCCCAAGTTATAAAACTATACGATTTTACAATAGACACGAATTACAAAATGATGATGACTTTATCCTGTCAATTCAATAATCTGTTCAATACTGTTTTTGGGGAGTATATCTGCCCTTTCCCGACATAAGGAAGATGAAATTATCCAGTATTGCTAATGTACTTTGAATTGCTCGTTTCTATTTCCTTTTGAATCATCAATATTTATAGTATTCTTAATATTGTGCATGTATATATCAATTGTATTTTGACCATCTTTGAGAGAAATTGTTTTCTCGAAATAATGATACTCAGGATGTGTGATTTTCAGAAAAAGTTTTATATCATTAATAGCAAAATTGTAATAAGCTATGTCCATTTTTTTGTATTTTGAAAGATATGGTTCATATCCTAGTAGTAAATTGTCATTATTAAAAGCATTATTTGTGAAGTTTTTAATGATAAAATGACTTAGGAATCTATCATCTAAGTCAAAGCTATAACTAGTTCTATAATTCTGAATATTCTCATGCGTATATGCATCTTTTACGTTTATGTGAATTCTCTTGATAAATAATGAAATAAAATCTACTAAAACAAATTTATAATTAACAACATTGATAGTATTCTTTCTTTTTCTTAGCAACCTCATATTACGATTATATTCTGAAGCAATAATAGAGTTTTCAGATTCAATGTTAAAGTATAAACAATAATTATTTGAGTGCTTTCCAATTAGACTGTCTACAGTTGCTTTACCAACAAGATCACTCATTTTTTCTATATCTAAGTAAACACTTATACTTTCTGGGAAACAGTAAGTATCAGGTAATTCGCTTTCAAAATTTACTATGTTCTTTTCTAAAGAAATTGGACCACAGAAGTACTCAATTTGCTCAATTCCATTCGATCCAATGAAATATTGTTTCACGTTGTCGAAATTACTTTTTACAGGATAATCTATGTTGCTAATAAGTTTTGCATCTAAAGTTATTCTTGTTATGGGATTTTTGGGACTTTTCAAACCAATAAGAGTTCTCATAGGTTTGACAGTATAAACAAATTTCCCTTTTATTTTATTACCTTCTTCAATCATTTCTGTATTGACATCTTTAACAAAAGATTTGATAGTGCAAGAAAACAAGAAAAGAGAACTCAGAAATAATACAATTATCTTTTTCATGGTCTGTCTCCCGATAATAATCCAAAAGCAAAACTATAATTATACATCATACTTATGTTCAAGTTATTTCCTGTCAATTCAAAAATTTGTTCAATACTGTTTTTTAATTTTGCAGAAAAGAGAAAGTCCTCGTTCCGCGTAGAGACAACCGGACGGTTGTCTTCATAATCCCAAAAATTTCATGTAATTTTTGTCGCTTCATTCATTTTAAAACTAATCCATTCCCCGCTTAATCGGGACTCAGGGAGCACTCATTTCATTTCCATCAAAAGTCACACCGTTACCAACTTCACTGGATGTATTTCTTCGAAAACATCTACGAGTCTAGGTACCATTTGGAAGGTGTTCCTCTGAAACAATCCAACTGTTGTAGAGCCGATGCATGCATCGGCTATGTAGGGAACAATAATCATTGTTCCGTATGATTAACCTCATGTTGTGTCTCTGCTATGCACTCGTTTGGAATATCGAGTCAAATCGAATTTATTCGATTTGTAGAACGACGTTGCATGCAACGTCTCTACATAGTCCTGAAGTTAATTAAATCCTTATAGTTTTGGTTTTTATAATTTCGCATTGAAACAGTCAATGCACTCCAAAATAGCTCTCAGAGTATATTATGACCACCATTCGCGAACTTCACCGGATGTGTTCTTTCATAAACATCTACGTCAATTCTGGATGTATTTCTTCGAAAACATCTACAGGTCTATGTACCATTGCGAAGGTGTTCCACAACACGCAGAGCGTTTTGGCGACGCTTGGCGTCGAAAAGCTTATCTCATTAAGCAGTGCTTTACAGGCTGGAGATGTATAATATTTTCTTTGCATTCAGACTATTCCAGAACATAGTATTTCTCTATTTCACCATAAAACATTGTATGCAGGTTTTGGTTTGATCCTGATTCTGCACTGCCTTTATCCTGAGGATAAAACTGATTTCTGAGGTGTTCCGGCAGCAGACTTAAATCCTGATCCTGTTTGTAAAGCACAGTACACTCCAGAGTAAGCGGAAGTTCAACGATTCCGGGGACACTCACAATCAAACTGTCTTCCAATGTAAGATTCAGGTCTTTAATTTTGTCTGTATCTCTTCCACTGTGAGATCCACAATATCCAATGATATCGTTACAATCATCATGCAGTGGTACATTGATTGTGAACTCACCATTTTTCTCCAGCATTTCATGTGTATACCGACCTTTTCTTACCAGGGCTACAAAAAAAAGTCTGTTCCATTCAATTCCGATTTGCCCCCAGCCAATTGACATTGTGTTAACTTTTCCATCATGCTTCGTTGTCAGAAGTATTCCTCGTTTAAGCTTCTCAAGAATAAATGAAATTCTATCGTAAATTGGAAATGTGTCTTTTCTCATAATCTCTCCTGTATAGTTTAAAAGCTTTGCATAACAACAGAATCAAACAGCTTTGATTAAAAAAATAGAGGGACTGTCCAATTATGCAAAGATCTCAGTTTGTTAAATAAAGTATAAGAGTAATTCGATTTGTGTCAAGAAAATCAATATCAGCATAACAAAAAAAAGGCTGTCGGAAACCGACAGCCAATATATCAGATTAAGAATTGATTATTCTTCTGTAGGCATCCACTGGTCACCTTCCGCAGCAGGAATTTGACAGTCAGCAGCACCACCCTGGAATGTAGCAACCCACATAGTGTTATCACTTGCGATTACTGATCCATCCATGTTTACATCTGCGTTATGATATCCATCAGCAGTTCCGGCACTGAATGCTTCCTGCCACATGGTTGCATCACTTACGAGAATAGATCCGTCATGATTAACATCACCGGCAGTCATTGCCCAGACACCTGTTTCAACTTCACTCATAGCAACAGGACCACTTGTATAAGCTGAAGCTGAGCTGGTTGTGAAGTTATAAACTGTTGCTGAAGCAGAAGAAGTAACAGTTGTGATTGTTGTTGAAGACATAATTCCAATGTGATTTCTGTGATGAATTACAAGATAGTAATCACCTTCATCAGCGTTGAATTTCATGAAGTCAATGTCATCATCACCTGAGTAATCACCATCAACAACTGTACCATCAGTTTTGAGAAGCATTGATTTACCTTCAACAATGTTATCAATCTGATCTCTGAGTTCAACATAAACCCAGTCTACAATGCTGTCCGGCATACTTGTGATTGTTAATGAATCAATGTATGGAGATTGCAGAGGAAGATAGTTGTTCACATCAAGAACATCATCCATGCTTGATGTAGTTGTATTATAAGGACCTGCAAGGAATACTTTTGCTTTTGCATATGTGTTAAGTCCTGCAAGTACAAATGCTCCGGTTGGAGGAAGAGTGAACGCTGTGCTGTTATCTGTCAACCAGTTAGCCGGGTTATAGATAGCTGCAAGCAGTTGTTCTTTTGTTCCTGAAACAACAGACATGTTGTATACAGCATTATCAACTTCAGGATCAATTGCCATTGCATGGAGTCCTTCAGTAAGTGCTGCAGGAAGAATAGAAGTATTAGAACTTGAAGCTTCTGCATCCCATGCACCGTTCATTTGAAGACCGGCAAGAAGAACTGGAGTAGCTTCATCACCCTGGAATGCGAATAACTGGTCACCAGATGATGAAAGTGCAGGTAAATCCCCTGAAACTGTTCCAACATCTGTTAGAGGGTTATTTGATGTATCTTCATAAACTCTGATATGAGTTCCTGCACTAAGTGAAGAAGTTCCACTATTCCATGTTACAACATTTTCAGAAGCACGGAATGCTTCAGCAGTTGTCCAACCATGATCAGTGAAATGAATTTGAGTATTCGGCAATACATCTTCTAAGAGTACAAATGAGAAGTCATCGTATGTATCAGCATTGTAACCTGTGATAGCAATATCACCGGCTGCAAGATCTGATCCAGGAACTTCCGGAGTCTCTTCTGCAACTTCAACATCTGACCAGTAACTTGGACTTAAAGCTGTACCATCATTTGTGAATATTGCAAAGTGATAGTTTGTCCAGTTTGTTAAACCTGTGATTGTAGCAGTTTCAGCTGTACCTTTGTATACAACTATGTTACCAGCTTGAGTTCCTATTCCGTGATTTGCATATAAATCATCGTTAACTGAGAAGTCTGAACTTCCGAAACCTGAACCGTTAAGATCTGATTTTGTGATATCTACAGCCATTGCAGCGTTCATTACTACAACGACTCCACCATCCCACCAACCTGAAGATGATCCGGAGTAGTTATTCCAGTTGAGTGTGACTTCTCCGTCTCCGGGAACTGATGAAAAGTTTGTTACAGGTTGTGGTTCCGGTGTAATAGATGAAGGGTTTGATTCGAATCCGTTACCCCATGTTGTTCCAATATATGTGTATGCTTTGAAATAATAGTTGTTTTGAGATGTTAAAGTAATTGTTGCCTGATTTGTTGTACCCTTGTATACAACAAATTCACCTGTATTTAATTCTGTTCCGTTACCAAATACATTGGAACCTGCTGATAATGTTGCAGGATCTACAGAAGGAACTGAAGTGATTGCTCCGCTTTCACTGGCAATTATAACAACAGATTCTGATGTCATTGCATCCCAGGTAAAGCTTACATGGTCGTATGTGATATACTGAACATCAAAGTTTGCGATATCAGCAACACCTGTTGTTGTGAATGCGATATTAGATAATGATGACCATGAGTCAGTTGTTCCATTTTCGTAATATGCATAAGCAGCAACGTAATATGTTGTATTACCATTGAGTCCTGTAACTGTTATGTTACCTGCATCGTCAGTATTACCATTATATACACAATAACCGTAATTTCCTGCATCATCAGCCTGCATTTGTGAAGTTACAGTACCATATGCAAGATTGCTTGAATAAGCTGAGTTATCTATTGAGTTATTAGTAAGAATGTTTTCAAACTGGTTATCTGAAACAAATACAACTACACCAGACCAATCTGTATTGTGAACACCGGTAGGCTGGTTCCAGGTAATATTAACATCGCTCTGTGTTTCGCTGCCATACGCCAGATTGTTAACAGGATTAGGTGTAGGAATAATAACTTGCTCTCTGAGCTCGATATTATCAATCAACCAACCTCTTGCTGCTGTTTCTGATCTGTATTTGAATGCGATATAACCTGTTCCGCCGATTGTACTGATATCAATTGCTGTTGTCTGCTGCCATGTATCAGACGATGCAGCAAAGTCAAATGTGAGTTCAGTCCATGTTGCGGTTGAAGGATTCATTTCAACTGAGAAATCAGTTGAGTACATTACTTTAAGATAATCTGTTGCATCGTTGTTTCCATAGCTCCAGCTTGTGTAGAATTGCAATTCTTCGTTTGAAGAGCTATTGAAATCGATTGGAGGAGAAATCAACCAGTCTTCATTAAGCTGAGTTCCACCGGAATATCCATTCATCTTTGCAGAGAAAGAAGATCCTTCTGCTCCGGATCCAGTTATATACCAGGACTGGTCTCCAATAACACTATATGGTCTCCAATAACCGAAATCATCATTCTCAAATGTTTCTGTATATGGAATTGTAGCACTTTCATTATCTACTATTGTTACAGTTTGAGAATCTGCATTACCTATTGTAATTCCTGCTGAAGCATTAGAAATTGTGAGAACAGCATATTCAGTTCCTTCAAGATCTGTGTCATTAAGTATTGTATATGTTACACTACCTGTAGTAGCACCATCAGCAATAGTAATTGTTGTATTTGAGAGTGAACCGTCATTAGCATCAATGTTTGTTCCACTGAATCCGATTGTCACTGTCTGTGCTCCGGATACTGGATCGCTGGCAGTTGCTGTACAAGTTACAACTGTTCCAACATTTTCAAAACCGGTTTCAACATCTATTGATAATTCAACAACAGGTAAGTTACCCATGTCTTCCACAACAATATTATCAATTTCCCAGGCAGACGCACCAGCATCTGATGTGTAATGGAATGCAACATAGGTTGTTGTACTGATATATGAAGAAAGATCTATTACTCCTGATGATACCCAAGCCCAGCTTCCACCGGACATATTGTAGGTAAGAGTTGTCCAGGTACCTTGTGTTGTAGGATCAGAACTACCATCGTAGTCAGTAGAAACCTTAATTTCTAAATCCGGACCATTATAGTTTTTAGCATTATCGAACATTACATATGGGGCAGCTGTTGTAGAAAGATCGAATACAGGAGAAATCAACCAGTCATTTGAAGGAGCATCTCCACCATATCCATTTACATATGCATAGTAGTTGTTATTGTATGATGCAGGACCCCAGTCTCTGTTACTTGCAGCACTGTATGCTGTAAATACACCAAGTGTCTGAGATTCAAAATCTTCGACAAAAGGTAATGTTGCAACAAACACATCATTATCTGTTATTGCAATTGTATCTGAGTCAGGTGTTCCAAGAACGATTCCTGCTGAAGGATTTGAAATTGTAAGTGTAGCTGTTTCCGTTCCTTCATAATCAGCATCATCACTTATTGTGAATGTAACGCTACCTGAAGTTGTACCGTCTGCAATTGTAATTGTTGTATTAGAAAGGACATAATCGTTTCCATCAATTCCTGTACCGGAAACTGCCAAGTCAACAGTTTGTGCACCGGAAACAGCTGCATTTGCAACCGCTGTAACAGTAATAACTGTCTGGTCTGCTTCTGTACCTGCATTATCACCTAAGCTGAGTGTAACAACAGGAAGTGCAGGAGCTTCTTCAATTACAATGTTATCAATTTCCCAGGTTTTAGCACCTGTTGCATCTGAAGTATAATGAAATGCCACATAAGTCGCACTGCTGATATAAGGAGTAAGATCTACTGCTCCTGAAGATGCCCATACCCAGTCACCAGTTGACAATGTATAAGTGAGTGATGTCCATGTTCCCTGAGTTGCAGGATCGGATACACCATCGTAATCTGTAGAAACTACAAGTTCAAGATCCGGACCATCATAATTAAAAGTATTATCAAATGTTATCTGTGGAGCTGTAGCAGCGGAAAGATCAAGAACAGGTGAAATCATCCAGTCGTCTGAGTCTTCGTTCCCACCGAAACCACTAATTTTTGCAAAGTAGTTGCTATTGTATACATCGGTGTACCAGTCTCTATCGGAAGCAGAGCTGTATGCTGTGAATACTCCAAGTGAGTTTGATTCGAAATCTTCTGTCAAAGGAATAGAAGGAGTGTCATTATCAACAATTGCAACATCATCTGAGGTTGTTGTACCAAGACTTAAACCTGCAGAAGGATTTGTGATTGAGATTGTTGCAGTTTCATCACCTTCATAGACTGTATCATCACTTACTGTAAAAGTGACGTTACCTGAAGTAGTTCCATCAGCAATTGTAAGAACTGTATTGGAAAGTACGTAATCGTCTCCGTCAATACCTGCTCCGGAAACAACTACATCAACAGTTTTATCTCCGGTAACAGCCATGTCTGTAGTAGCTGTAACAGTTATTACAGTCTGGTCAGCTTCAGTACCGGTGTTAGCACTGAGACTGAGATTTGCTACTGGATCAGCTACGCCACTGAAATCGGTAACGGTAACATAATCAATTGCTAAATGAGCAGTATTATCATCATTCAATATTTTAAGAATAACACTTGAGCTCATGTCATTAACGTTGTAACTATAGTAAGTTGGTGTTGTTACATTATCAAAATTTACTGTATCAAGATCAACGAATGTTGTTCCGCCATCAGTTGATTTCTGAAGTATGAAACTACCTGTTCCTGTAAATGGTCTGTGATAGTAAAATGATATTGTTCCGGCTGTGTTTACTGCTGGAGCAGTAATTGAAGCTCCGGCTGTATCATCATTAATACGACATGCTTTGACTCCATCATATGAGTTTGAAGATGCTTCCGGATAAACAGAAACAAATTCCCATGGACCACTGTCAAACGTAACAGTACCTGTAGTATAACTACTCCAGGAATCAGGATTCTCAAAGCTTTCCACAAAATGGTCTGTTGCAAATAAACTGCTTACCATCATGCAGATGAGAAACAAAGTAAAAACACTTACTTTTCCTTTCATCAGTAACTCCTTTTTAAGATTTTTTTATATTTTCGTAAACTATGCTTTTTTAAGCAGCATTTAATTTGGCAGAATAGACTATAAAATGTCAAACTCTTTTGTTATTTTTTTTTGTGTTAATTATTTGTTAAGTATTTGTTTATTAATAGTTTAGGGTATGTAACGTATTTAAAGGAAAGTATATTCAAAAGCAAATGTCCTTTATGATTAGACCCTTATAATATTTTTTTGATAATGAAAGTATTTCATTGATAGTTTGTAATTTATTGACTCTCTTAATACTAATGAGCATCAAACCAGTTTACACCTGTCCCAATGTCTACTTTGAAGGGTACTGAAGAATTTGGTATCTCAACATTCTCCATGGCAGTTTTAATTAGAGATTTTGCTTCTTCAAGCTTATCTTTATGAACTTCAAAAACTAACTCATCGTGAACCTGAAGAATCATTTTAATACAAGGATTATCTATAATTTGATCGTGAATATTTATCATAGCAAGTTTGATAATATCAGCAGCCGTTCCTTGAATCGGCATATTTATAGCCACTCGTGCTGCATCTCCGGCTGTTCTGTTATCAGTGCTGTTTATACCGGGTAGATACAACTTTCTTCCGAATAGTGTTGATGTATAACCGTTAGACTTCACAAATTCTGTCTGCCTATCCATATATTCTTTGATTGCCGAAAATTTCGCAAAATAATTTTCGATAAATGCCTTTGCATCATTTCTGCTGATTCCCAGCTCCTGAGAAAGTCTTACGTATCCCATTCCATAGATAATACCAAAATTGACTGCCTTTGCCTGAGCTCTCTGACCGGAAGTAACTTCTTCTTTAGTCACATTGAATACCAGAGAAGCTGTTTGAGTGTGAATATCTTCGTTATTACGGAAAGCAGAAATGAGATTTTCATCACCGGAGAGTAAAGCCATTACACGAAGTTCTACCTGAGAATAATCTGCTGCCAGAATTACATAATCAGAATCAGATACAGTAAAAGCATTTCTGATACGTCTTCCGAACTCTGAGCGAATAGGGATATTCTGCAAATTAGGATTTGAGCTGCTCAGTCTACCTGTTGAAGCAACAGTTTGATTAAATGAGCTGTGGACTCTGCCAGTTCTGCCTGAGATCAACTTTGGTAATGCTTTTATGTATGTTGATTCCAGTTTATTGAGCATTCTGTATTCAATGAGTTTTTCAGCAATTTCGTAGTTTTCAGCAAGTTTTTCCAATACAGAGTTATCTGTAGAATAACCTGTTTTCGTTTTCTTGACAGGAGGAATCTTCATTTCATCAAAGAGAAGTTTTGCTAATTGCTGAGTAGAATTGATGTTGAATGGATAACCTGCTTTATCATATATCCACTTTGTCAATTCGGACAATCTTGCTCCGGCTTCTTTAGAAAGATTTCCAAGAATTTCTTCTGATACGAATACCCCTGTATTTTCCATGGATTTAAGAACTTCTACAAGTGGTATCTCAATATTTTCAAAAAGTTCAACCAGTTCAAGTTCTTTAAGACGTCTGTTATAGACTTCATACAGTTTATATGTTACAAAGGCATCTTCTGCAGCATACTTTGCAGCAGTTGGAACATCAACAAGATCAAATGTAATCTGCTTTTTTCCTTTACCTATAAGATTACTGATCGGAACAGTTTCATAATTCAGTTCACGTTCAGCACACTTATCCATGTTATGCTGCATCAGTTGTGGATCAATAAGATAAGATGCTATCATCGTATCAAAAATTTTGTTATCTATTACCCATCCATATTTCTCAAAAATCTGCATATCATACTTGATGTTATGACCAATAAGCATTTTGCCTTTCAGGTTTTTTCTCAAAGACTCAATTACATAACCCTTATCAAGATTCACATACATTTTATGACTCAACGGTATGTAATATCCACATGAGTCTGTTGATACCGATATACCTACAATCTCAGCTTCAACAGGATGCACAGAGGTTGTTTCCGTGTCAATTGCAACCTTATCGTGTTTCCTCAGAATCTGAACAAGTTCATCAAACTCGGAGTTGTTTTCAATAAGTTCATATTCAAGCTTAATTGTGTCAGATCCATTTTCTTCCTGAACTCCCATCATTTCAAACAAAGATTCTTCAGGAACAACACTTCTTATTCTTTTAACAAGCGAGGATATTTCGTACTCTTCCAAAAACGGAACAGCATTCATCAGCTTCTTTCTGTCAAACTCAACTTGTTTATCATCCTTAATGTTTAATGGAACATGTCTGTCTATTCTGACAAGGTCTTTGGACAGAAAAGCATTTTCTCTGGATTCCTCAAGTTTCTTGACAATAGACTTGGATTTGATGTTATCTATATTCTCATAGATGTTTTCGAGAGTTCCATATTCATGAAGGAGTTTTAATGCGCCCTTCTCACCTATTCCCTTAATCCCGGGCACGTTATCGGCTGTATCACCTGTAATTGCCAGAAAATCTATAAACTGGTCGCTTTTAATCTCATATTTTTCCTGAAGATATTCCAAATCCTTAATATTACTTTTAAACGGATCGAAAATTGAAACATTATCATCAAGAAGCTGTAAATAATCCTTATCACCTGTTACCATCAGGATTTCGAAGTCATTCTTATATTTCTCTGCAAGAGAAGCAATAATGTCATCGGCTTCGAAACCGGGAATAGATATTTCCAGAACATCAATTTCCCTGAAGAAATCAGATACAGGTTTAAGCTGACTTACAAGATCATCCGGCATGGGAGGTCTGTTAGCCTTGTACTCTTTGTACATTTTATGCCTGAATGTAGGCTCTTTCCGATCGAAGGATATTACAACATTATCTGCCGAAAAGTCTGAAACAAGCTTAATAAAAGTGTTTATAGTTCCATAAACGGCACTTGTATTCATTCCTTTGCTGTTAATCAGAGGGCGTTTTATAAATGCGTAATAGGATCTGTAGATTATTGCCGTTCCATCGATCAGAATCAGTCTGTTCATACAATGCTCTTAAAAAATAATCTGAAGCAGAATTGTTATTGAAAGTGCAATTGAAATCACTGACGAAACAAGAAGTTTTGTTTTCAGATCATGAATTTCTTTGCGGTTTTTATCAACTTTAGATTCAAGCTTAACCAGCAGGTGCTCTATAGTAGAAAACTGTTCATTGAACTTATCAATTTTCTTTACACTGCGAGCCTGCTCAAAGTCTTTAATCACATGTTTGACCAGATCAAAAGACATGCCAATTAAATTTGATAAGATCGGATTACTTTTCACATTTTCTTTTTTGGCTTTCATGTTACACTCCTTTCTAAATACATGAAGAAGCAAATTTTATCTGTACTTGTCAATCATTATTTGTTTTTGTATTCCAGAATGAGAAATCCTGTTGTGGAAAAATCTTTTTTAATAACTTTCCATCTGGGGTGGATTTTTGCGATAAGATAAAAAATTATCATTCTGAATTCATGACTTACTGCCAGTACTGGTCCATTACATCCTGCCAGTTGAAACATCATTTCTTTTGTTTCTCTCAGGATATCAATTACTCTTTTTCTGAATAACGTCACAAAAGAGAAATAAATGATCCATGCTCTTGGGGACATCTTAAAAAAACCGGGAGCTGTCATCTGATCAGCTTGTACCTCAATAAGTCTTTTATCAATAATTATCTCGCTTTCTTCCTTGAAGTATTTTGCAGTTTCTATACATCTTTTAACAGGGCTGGAAAAAACGGTATTGAAGTTGATTTTCACCTTTTTAACAACCTCATCCATTTGTCTCTTACCTTTCTCGGTAAACTCGGCATATTGCCAGGAATTCTGCCTTATAAAATAATCTCTGACATTCATTATACCTTTAAAACCACTCACAAGATGAGACGAATGTGCGTGTCTCATGATATGTATCTTTTTTCTCATAAATCAATATTCTCGTCAATATTACCAATTATTGCTTCTACAGGAGTTAATTTAATATATCCTGTATTCGGGTTATTGAGATCAATATCATTTTCTTTAAGTATATTATACAGTTTTTTCCCAATATCTTTGTTATTTATGATTGATTCTATACAAAATGTCTTAGTTGATTTTTCATCATTCAGATAACTAAAACCTGCAAATACAGGGATTTCGTACGCAATCTTTCGAGCAACAGATGTACACTCGGAAATTGTTCCGTTTGTAATACCAAGTTCTGCCAGAGCAGATAATACATCATCTGACACATCTTCATCATGAACAATTACTTTCATAGTATAGAATTCTAGTTTTCTGTCCTTTGCTTCATCGACATCATGTTTGTTTAGTATCGACATGATATCTTCAGGTTTCCGGGCATTAATAATGCCATCTCTGAATTCCTGATTCCTCAGTAATCTTGAAGATTTTGCGATAAGCTGGAGATACTCTTTATTACTATTATCCGGAGATCCGAAAAAGAAAACTACTCGTATATCTCCAAGGTCAGGATTCCCATAATCAAAGCCATCATTAAACACAACAATCTGCATGAAAAGTCTTTCAACATGGATACTTCGGGCATGCGGTAAAGCAACATCCTTCATTATCTGAGTATTACCTTTTGATTCTCGATCTTTTAGAGCAGAAAGAAACTCATCATTTTTTACTATAAGATCATGATTATATGCATGATTTACCATTTTACTGAAAAGCTCATCTTTACTTTTCACAACCGGATTCAGTATTATAAGATCTGTATTAATATAATTCGACCACATTTCGTTTCTCCAGAGCCAATTATTGTTACCATACCATTAAAATGTTTTTCGTTGAAGTTTTGTAAATGAATATTTTAATAAAATTGGTGTCAGTATTGCAGTTGCTATTACCATTATAATTGTTGCTGACAATTCACTGCTGCTGATAATGTTCTTTTGCAATGCCATATTTGCTATTATAAGAGCAACTTCTCCACGTGGAATCATGCCGGTTCCAATACGCATTGAACGAATCCAGTCGAATCCGGTTAATCTTGCACCAATGCTGGATCCGAAAATTTTTCCGGAAATTGCGAGCAGAACAAAAATCAACATAAAAATCCAATTGCTTTCTACTTCCATCAAATTTATTTCGAGACCAATATTAACAAAAAACATATCTACAAAAAATGATTTGCCTAATTGAGAAGTATTCTCTTGAATCTGGTGTTTATAATCTGTCTGACCAAGAAAAAGACCTGCAAAGTATGCGCCGGTAATTGCAGCTATTCCGGAATATTCTGCAAACCAGGAATATGCAAAAACAAAAGCAATACTGAGCGAGAAAAAAGCAGGGGCCAGATACATTTTTTTCAGATTCATAAATACAGGCTTGATGATAAACAGTCCTACAACTGTTATAACAACAAAGAAAAGCACAATCTTACCTATTGAGAAAATCAATTCCATATTGGATGATCCCGGAGTTCCCTCTCCGGCAACACTCATACCGAAAATAAACGTTACAAGTATAATTCCCAGAATATCATCGATAATTGCAGCATTTATTATACATCGTCCCTCGGGGCCCTTCATTTTATCCAGATCTAACAGAGTAATAACAGATATACTTACACTTGTTGCTGTGAAAATAACCCCGATAACCAGAGCTTTGAAAAGATTGGGATCAATAATATATGATAGAAGAAAACCCATGATGAAGGGAATTGTTACTCCACCGAGAGCCGGAAGAAGAGCTTCCTTAGAGTCTTTTTTTATTCTCTTGATATCCGTTTCAAGTCCTGCTTCAAACAGAAGAAACAGTACACCCAGTTTGGCAAACCAGAATATAGCCTCACCTGATTCAATAAAATGAAATGCTGTGGGACCAAGAACTATACCCAGTAAAAGCATTCCTATAACCGGTGGTTGTTTATACTTTCTTGATATTGCTCCAAGTATTTTTGAAAGGAATATTATAACTGCTAAATGCAGCAACAGGTGATTAGTTTGTTCCATATATTCATCCGGTCTTTTTTTGCCACAAAAAAACTGTATAATGACAAGTCAACGGATTTCTTTATTTTAAATAATTAAACATCCAAAACTCGTAGTATCTCTTTTTTAAAGAATTCAATTTCAGAAACAGGTTTATGCAGAAAATTGTCTGATACTCTGTGATCTGTCATAATATCCATAAGTGAATCCATTTCCAGTGAACCGGAATGGATAATGTACTTTGTATTCGGAGATATCTTTATGGATTCTTTTACAAAATCTATACCATTCATCTCAGGCAGACGTAGATCAACAATAACGAGATCAACCTCATTAGTTTTTACAATTTCAAGTCCTTCTTCCGCACTAGTAGCAGAATAAGCATTGAATCCTTCATCCTCAAGATAAATCTGCAAACTGATTCTTATTGCATCATCATCATCAAGAACTAGTATGAATAAATCTTCTATTGCCTTTGACGACATTGTATCCTCCATAATCTATCTGACAAGTTCATAGACTGTTATGTTCCTGTTCATGCTTCTTAACAGGAAGCTGTATGGTAAATTTCGTTTTCTCACCCTTAACAGAATCAACTTTCATGGTTCCACCATGATTTTCCGTGATGATAAAATAAGATACTGATAATCCAAGCCCGGTACCAAGACCAACACCCTTCGTCGTGAAGAACGGTTCAAAAACACGTCTTCTTATCTCATCATTCATTCCAGGACCATTGTCTTCTATCTCAATTCCAACCATATTTTTAGAAGCATTATATATTCTTACAATAAATTGAGGCGTATAGTCTTCACCTTTGTTCTGCATTTCAGCAATCTTCTGTGACATTGCTTCTGCACCATTCTTAAGCAGATTAAGGAAAACCTGCTGAATCTTACTTGATTCACAGAACACATTCGGGAGATCATCCTTATATTCTTTTTTAATATTAATCTGCCTGAAATCATACTTCTTTTTCAAATCATAATCATTTTCTGCAAGGCTGATTGTTAAATTCAAGAGTTCAGGCATACTGAAGTAGTTTGCATCTGAATCTGTTTTTCTGGCAAAGCTCAGCATATTATCAACAATCTTAGCTGCTCTGGTTCCCGATTCATGGATGAGTTTAAGCATTCTGAGAATATGTCTTCTCTCCATAAATCCACGGATAGCATCCATATCTGTACCCACGCTTTCGGCTGCCTGTACGTTCCCCTTACTGTTAGCAGAAAGCCTTCTCATGAGGACGTCAGCATTCTGCATCATACCGGCAAGCGGATTATTTATTTCATGAGCCATACCTGCTGCAAGACCACCTATCGAGAGCATTTTTTCCGACTGCACAATGATTTCTTCCATTTTTACCTGATCAGTAACATCATCTATTCGTATTACAGCACCTTCAACACCATTTGCGATCAGAGGGTATATCACAACATCCTCATAAGTCAGTTTTCCTGTTGCATCTCTCAGCACTTTTGAATCTATCTGAGTCTGTCTTGTATTGATGGCCACATCCACTCTATCCAGTTCTTTCTCCAGGAACGGAAGAATATCAGTCAGCATTTTTCCAACAGCAGCATCCGAGGAAATACCTGATCTTTTTTCTGACTCATAATTCCATTGCGTGATAATTCCATCTGAATTTACAACAATCAGCATTGATGGCATGGAGTTAATGATGTTACTCAGATAATTTCTCAGGTTTTTAAGTTCCGTGTCAGATTTTTTTCTCTCGGTAACATCTCTGTCAATCCCGCGATATCCAGTCACATTACCATATTTATCGAAAATAGGTACTCCGCTTGTTTCAAGAGTTACAACTGATCCGTTTTTATGAATACACTGATTTTCAACATTATCGAAAGGCTGCTTCAGAAGCACATATTTTCTGAATTCCAGTTTTTTCATGTTAATTTGATCCGGAAGCATAAGGTCATACGGAGTTTTCCCAAGTACGTCCTCAGGAGTATAACCCAGCAAATCCTTAATTTTCGGGCTGGCATAAACATATCTTGATTCTACATCAACTTCCCAGATCCAGTCTGAAATACTTTCAGTAAGATCTCTGTATTTTCTCTCGCTGTCAAAAAGTCTTTCATTGGTTTTTTCCAGATCTATCGTTCTTTCACCAACTTTAATTTCCAGCTCATGTTTTATATAAATAGTTTTCAATAATCCGAGATAACTCAGATACAGCAAACAGAAAATAAGGAACAAAATACTATAAAGGTATACAGTATCATGTTTTTGTTTCACTTCAATTGTACCAATCTTCAAACCTTTTCTGAAGACATCAAGACTCATAGGAATAATTCGAATTATCTTAAGATTGTATAAAAAACTGTCCAGAGCACTGAATTTATCAGATTTCATTTCCAGAAATACTTCTCCATCGGAATTGTATACGATCACGCTAGCATAATTGGAGTATTTCGACACCATCTTCAAATACTGTTGTGAACTCTGCTTATTATAGTTCCATAAAGCATTCTCCACAACGGTTACATGTTTTGTGAGTTCTGATCTTGCATTCTTGACAACTTCTTTTTCATTATAAATGATAAAGCCTGTATAAATCAATATAAGAATGACCAGACCAAGAATCCTTTTGGCTTTAATGCTCAAACTTACATACTCCTTAATTCTGATTGATATTTACTTTGCAATAATAAGATACTTAAAATATGCTGTATTAGCAATAAAATTATAATCTGAATTCTTTAATTATGAATAGCTATTTACCTATACAAAAATTCGAGAAAATTCTATTAAGAAGATCATCTGTTGAAACTGCACCCGTTATTTCCTCAAGTGCCTGACACGCCTCTTTTAAATCAAATGCAGCAAACTCAAATCCCAAACCGGATTCAAGTGCTGTTATGCTCCTATCCACTCCATTAACAGCTCTTCTGCAAGCAGAAATCTGCCTTGTATTCGTCAACATACCGTCATGAATTTCTGCCGCACCGGTGTTAATTAAATCTATTATTGTTTCTTCCAGTAACTTAAAACCTTCTTTGGTTACTGCTGAACAAACTATATAATTCTTTTCATTCAATAAATGTTTTTGTTCTTCAGATATCAAATCTGATTTATTCGCAATTTTTATTACAGGTTTATTCAGCCCTTCAAATGTCTCCTGGCACTCACTTCCTGTCAGAACATTTGATGCATCATAAACTGCAAATATACAATGTGACTCATCTATCATTTTTCGGGATCTTTCCATTCCCATTAATTCAATGTGATCATCAGAATCCCTTAGCCCTGCAGTATCAAAAAATCTGACCAGATATCCTTCAATGGAAACAGCTTCTTCTATATAATCTCTTGTTGTACCCGGTACCGGTGTAACAATTGCTCTTTCTGTTTCCAGAAAGGCATTGAAAAGACTTGATTTACCAACATTAGGCATTCCGGCAAAACTGATACGAAATCCATCTCTGATTATTAATCCGGCATCTCCTGACTCTGCAAGATTCTCAAGCTTCGCTTTAACATCAGCCAAGTCAGTAACTACAGATTCTACATCTATATCCGGTAATTCTTGCTCCGAAAAATCTATCTCCAGTTCAAGCAGAATTCTTGTATCAGTCATTTTTTTATGGATTTTGCTGATTTTCTTATGCAGAACACCATGCAATTGATCAAGAGCTGCCATCTGAGAAATCCTTGTTTTAGCCATAAGCAGATCACCAACAGCCTCTGCCTGTGTTAAATCCATTTTCCCATTCAGAAATGCTCTCTGAGTAAATTCTCCGGGTTCTGCAATTCTGACTTTTATCAGGAGTACTTCCAGAATCTGCCTAGCAATAAACTGATTTCCATGACAGGAAATCTCAACAATATCCTCTCCTGTGTAACTTGCAGGAGATTTGAAACAGGTTACTACAACATCATCAATCACTCTTGAATCATCTGTAATTTTTCCATACTTAATTGTACCTGGTTCGGGCAGTTTCGAGCTGAATATAGATTGAACAGTCTCGAATGAATCCGGACCACTGATTCTTATTACAGATATTGCACCGTTTCCGGAAGGAGTTGATATTGCGGCTATTGTATCATTAGAATTCATTTCAGAACTCTTCTGCAATAACTGTCTTCAGATCTTCCCAAACCTGTTCAGGTGTCAGGTTAAGGTGTTCTTTAAGTACTTTTACAGCTCCGTGTTCAACAAAGAAATCCGGGATACCATAACTATATACTTTTACATCGGAATTACAATAGTAGGCTTTTACAGATTCGCCCATTCCACCGATAAGGGCATTATCCTCAAGCGTTACAACATAATCGTAGTTTTTGGCAATTGTATCGAGTGTTTCCTTATCAAGAGGTTTCAGGAATCGTAGATTCACCAGCCCCGCTTTATTACCGGTTTCTTTTTCTATCAGATCGCAAATATTCTCTGCATCCTCCAGAGCTTTACCGATTGAGAACACTGCAATCTTCTTACCTTCTCGGATTACTTCTGATTTATAAGATTCCACTGACGGGAGTTCTCTCTCACACATTCTGGCAGTTCCACGAGGATATCTAATGATAATTGGTCCATCTTGATACTCGGCAGCAAAATCAAGCATCTGCTCCAGTTCCTGCCTGCAGGATGGTGCCATAATAATAAGTTCAGGAACGGTCTTGAGGAAGGAAAGATCGAATACACCCTGATGGGTTGCTCCGTCTTCTCCAACCAATCCGGCTCTGTCGAGGCATATCACTACAGGTAATTTCTGCATAGCTATATCGTGCACAACCTGATCGAAAGCTCTCTGGATAAATGTCGAATATATAGCAACGAACGGTTTAATTCCCCTGACAGCCATACCTCCGGCAAAAGTCACGGCATGTTGTTCTGCTATACCTACGTCAAAAAAACGTTTAGGGAATTTTTTAGCAAAGTCAGTCAGTCCCGTTCCATCGGTCATGGCAGCAGTAACAGCAACAACTTTTTTGTTTGTTTTTGCCAACTCACAAAGTTTTTTCCCGAATGCACCGGAATAAGAAGTAGGTTTCATCTTGGTTACGCCGGTTTTTCTCTCATAAGGTCCGACTCCGTGGAATTTCTGCGAGTTATCTTCAGCAAAGTGACAGCCTTTTCCTTTCTGGGTAAGCATATGAATAAACACGGGACCAATCACATTATGGTGTACTTTGTTCAAAATTCTAACCATTCTCGGAATATCATGTCCATCTATTGGACCAACATACTTGAATCCGAGATCTTCGAAAATAATATTCGGTACAAGGATATTTATCAGAGATTCCTCTAACTTTTGTGCTCCGGTAATAAATTTTCTTTTGATCGCTGTAGGTAGTGCCTGAGATAAATTCCAGACTTTGTCTTTAAGAGAATTGTAGGATTTACTCACGAGCACATTCGTAAGATAATTCTGCAATGCTCCCACATTTTTTGAAATGGACATCTCATTGTCATTCAAGATAACAATCAAATTCTTCTGCATTCCACCTGCATTATTTATTGCTTCGAAAGATATCCCCCCTGTCAAAGCTCCGTCACCGATAACAGCGATAGTTCTATGGTTAATTCCCTGAAGCTCATCAGCAACATTTATCCCAAGAGCAGCCGAAATGGATGTACTGGAGTGCCCAACACTGAATGCATCGTATTTGCTCTCGAATATGTTGTTAAATCCGCTTATTCCACCAAATTGTCTGAGAGTATCAAAGCGTTCGTTTCTTTCAGTCAGTATCTTCCAGGCATAAGACTGATGTCCCACATCCCAGACGATTCTATGTGTAACCGGATCAAATACTTTCAGCAAGGCAATTGCAATATCCGTTGCTCCCAAACTAGGAGCAAGATGTCCCCCGTTTTGGGCTGTTACTTCAATAATTCGTTGTCTCACATCTTCAGCAAGCAAAATAAGTTCTTTGAATCCCAGTTTTCGTATATCTCTTGGTTTCTTTATCTTTTCCAGCATTGGAACCTCATTTCAATTCAGTCATTTACATGCAAGTTGTTGAAAAACAACTACCATGACACCTTATAGAAATCTTTTACTGCATAATGTCAACAATTAAGATTACTTTCTTTTTTCAGAACGTCACAGATGTTTATTAATTACATGAAATTATCTCTATCTTCTGACTTACCGACAATATCTATGCATTCACATTCAGCTATCCCGTCATTCAGTACAATCTGGAACGCCATGCCCTTTTCCATCTGTTTTACAGACTTAAGTATTTTACGTTCCTTTTTCAGGACAGCATATCCACGCTTGAGAGCATTATATGGAGACAGCTCCCGCAAATCTTCCTTTCTGCTTCTCAGATCGTCACTTCTATTCATGAGCCATTTATCTGAACTGCTTTTCAAACTTCTGAACTTCTGCATAACTTGATTCTGCCTGTTCAACAAATCTATTCGGAACTTATTCAAATATTTACGGAGTTTATCGTTCTCATAAGATACAGAATTTCTCATGTCCTGCACTTGATTTTTACTGCTCAACAGTCTCAAACTAAGCTTTTCCATTTCCTGTCTGTTTTGCCTGAGAACGTTTTTAGGGTGTCTATCTGCAAGTCTGAGTTTAAATCTCATTAACTGTTTCTCAGAGAAATCCAGCTTACTCCTGAATAAAGAAAGTATACGGGAATATTTCATCATCAAATCCGCAATCACGTTTTCTTTATTCGGAACGGCTATTTCAGCTGCAGATGAGGGTGTTGGAGCTCGCAGATCAGCAACAAAATCACAGATGGTAAAATCTATCTCATGCCCTATAGCAGAAATCAGAGGTATTTTGGATTTATAAACAGCTCTGGCAATACGTTCGTCATTAAAAACAAACAGATCTTCCTGAGATCCTCCCCCACGTGTTACAATTATCAGGTCGATATCATCGCATGAATTAAAGTACTCTATACCTTTTACAATTGTCTCAGAGGCTTTATCTCCCTGCATCAGAGCCGGATATACAACAAGATCAACCGGGAACCTACGCTCACTCACAGATATAACGTCTTTTACTGCTGCTCCGTCAGGAGATGTCACCAGTCCGATTTTACGCGGAAACTCCGGTATTTCCTTTTTATGCTCAGGCTCAAACAAGCCTTCCTCTGCCAGCTTTGCTTTCAGTTCTTCAAACTTAATCTGCAACAGACCTTTCCCTGCGGGATACATATTTGCAACCTGTAGTTGATAACTTCCGTTTTTTACATAAACAGTAATGTTTCCGGTACAAATGACCTTGTCTCCTGTTTTGGGAGTAAAAGCCAGTCCTTTATTGGCAGATTTAAAAAATACACAGCGAATAGAGGACAGCTCATCCTTCAGGGAGAAGTAAAAGTGTCCTGAGTGATGAGCTGTAAAGTTTGCTACTTCACCTTCAATATACATTCTGGAAAGTGAGTTCTCCAGTACGTTTTTGACGTGAAAATTTATTTCAGAAACCGAAAATATATTATCAGCATCCATTAGACATCTTTTTACAGGTTTTGCAGTTCTTCTTTTACAAAAGCTACAATTTTCTTAATATGATCAGCTGAGAAACTGAAATCAATTCCACCTGTCTCATATATTTCTTTCATGGATTTTGAGTAACCCAATTTCAGGAATGCTTCATAGTCTTTAACTGCTTTCCCCGGATTTTCTTTGTAGTTCTTGTAAATACTGAGAGCACCGAGTTGAGCAATACCGTATTCAATATAATAGAAAGGTACTTCGAAGATATGAAGCTGGAACATCCAGCGATTCTTCTTCTCTTCTGAATAGTTCGCCCAATATTCACCAAGTCCGAAACGATCCATCAAATTACTGAAGTATTCTGCTCTTTCTTCGTTTGTGTGTTCACCTGATGTGTAAATCCATTGCTGGAAAGCATCCACAACCATACACCATGGCAGGAACATAAGAGTACCTTCAAGCTGCTCACGTTTAGCTTTCTTCAGATCCTCGGCATTGTCATAATACTCATCCCAGTAATCCATAGAAAGAAGCTCCATAGACATGGAAGCAAGTTCAGCTACTTCACTAGGTGGTTCTGAATATATCGCCAGAGGTTCGTCAGTAACAGCTTTTGCATGGAGAGCATGTCCCATTTCGTGAAGTAAAGTACTTACATCAGACTGCAGCCCTACTGAGTTCATAAATATAAATGATGATCCCAGTTCAGGAAGCGGATAGTTATATCCACCCGGAGCTTTGCCTTTTCTGTTAGCAAGGTCAAGCAGTCCTGTGTTGTTCATTAACTCAAGCTGTTTACCGAATTCAGGTTTAACTTTTCCGAGAACATTCTGTGACAGAGCAATGAGCTCATCTGTATCTTTGAACGGTTTTAAAATTTTTCCGTCAAGATCAACACTTGTATCCCATGGTTCAAGTTTTTCAACACCGAGCTTCCGTTTTCTTTCTTCGTTTTTTTCTTTCATGAAAGGAACAACGTATTCTTCAACAGATTTATGGAATTCCATTACATCTTCAGGAGTATACGAGAACCTACCTTTATTCTTATGTTCATAATCTCTATAGTTATCAAACCCAGTATTAGCCGCAATTTTGTTACGAATCTTCATCAGCTCATTAAAGAGATCATCCAGTTTTTTGCTGTTTTCAAGAAGCTTACCGAATCTGAGTTTCCAGGTTTCTTCTCTGACTGATCTGTCCGGATCTTTCATAAACACAGCAAGCTGAGTCATGGTTTTTTCTTCACCTTTATATTCGGCAGTCATTCCACCAAGAATTGATCCGTAGTTATTTGCCAGTTTACGTTCTTCGGTCATCAGAGATATATTTTCTTCTCTGAACATCTCAATATCTTTGGAAATAATTTTATTCAGGTGAGAATATCTTTCATCGGATAACTCTTTTTTATATGGACTTTCATAGTATTTCTTTTTGAGTTTGAAGTCGTAGTTCATTGCAGGAGAAACAATATTTCCGTAGAAATCATTGAATGCTTCTTCTTTTTCTTTGTCATCGGCGTAGCAGGTCATGCGAACATAACGCCATGCCATTTCGTTCATGAGGATAAATTCCAGCTCACTGTATTTTTCCATCATTGCTACAAGGTCATCTGCTGAGTTAACTTCCATCTCGAGGAGCTCATTATATAATGGCTCTACTTTTTCCCATTCCGTGATATTGATATCTTCTGCGTAGTATTTACGTGGGATTTTATTTATAACTTCTTTATTACTCATGGATTTACTCCTTTTCAATATTTACTTTTTCTTTTATAGAATATGTTGTACGTTTATTCCGATGTCTGTTCTGATTCACTATTAACTCACCAATCAATCCGATAGAGAAAAACTGAATTCCTACCATAATCAAAAGGATGCCTAACCATAACAAAGGTCTGTTTGCCAGTGGCTGTCCAAAACCAAATTTCATGATAGTCAGATAAAGATTTATCAGAAATCCAATACTGAAAAACATCGTACCGGTTCTACCGAATAAGTACAGAGGGCTCTGGTTATAGTGCGTCACCAGCTTGACTGTAAGAAGATCGAGAAAACCTCTGAGAAGTCTCTTTGACCCATATTTGGATTTACCGAATTCTCTCTTACGATGATGCACAGGGATTTCAGTTATTTTAAATCCTTTTGCTCCCGCCAGAGGAGGAACAAATCTGTGTAGTTCTCCATAGATATCCAGTTCCTGAATAACTTCTTTTTTGTATGCTTTGAATCCACAGTTATGATCATGCAGATTAACATTAAATGTTTTTGAGGTTACTTTGTTAAACAGCTTTGAAGGCAGAGTCTTATGAATAGGATCTTTTCTGTTTTCTTTCCAACCCGAAACAAGATCATAGCCTTCATTCATTTTTTCTATGAATCTCGGTATTTCCTTCGGGTCATCCTGAAGATCTGCATCCATTGTGAATACTATATCACCCTGAGCATGTTCGAATCCGACATTCAGACCTGTAGCCTTACCAAAGTTTTTTCTGAATCTGACAATCTTTACATTCAAGTCTTTATCTGCAAGACTGCTCATAACATCAAAACTTTTGTCGGTACTACCATCATCAATAAATATGATCTCGTAATCATAAGCTTTTGCGTTCTCGATTATCTCCGAGTACAGAGTGTTCAGGGATTCTTCTTCATTAAAAACAGGGATTACAAATGATAATAACATTTAAACCTCTTAAAAGATAAACAGCTGAGCCGCTGTCATAGCCACTGCTGATATTATTGGGATTTTTATATTGTCATCAATCGGGATTGACGAAGTTTCAGCTATTGTCGTGGATATACCTCCAACAATAGCAATCAACGGATGGGCTCCGAACAACAGAGCATAAGCACATGTTGTTACAAAGCATGCCAGTGATCCTTCCAGGCTTTTCTTCGATCCGCGGATCTTTCTTTTCCCGTACATCATACCTATGATAGCGGCAAAAGTATCTCCAATTGCCAGAGATGATAATGCCAGGAATGCTATATCTGCCGGGAAAAATGATATACAGAAAATAGCCGATACCATCAGATAAGATGCACCTGTGTAATTATTTATTTCATGACGCCTCAGCATAATGCCGAAAAGACTGTAAAATATACGTTTGAGTGACTTATTCTCTAATCTGATTATTTCTATTGCAAATACAATAAGCGTTAATGGAATCAGTACGCGAAGCATAGTGGTTCTACTAACAATGAAACGGAAAGACATCGGGATAGCAAGAGAGCTGATGTGAATCAGCTTCCTGTAAATTTCCGTTCTGTATTTCTTTTTCATTTACTTTATAAAATTTCCTATGAGAAATGCTTTACTTACTTGTAGTACAAGTTTCGGATCATCCTTTACTGCTGTTACAAACAGTTTCTTAACATCGATATCTGATGACGGCATTTTATTCAGACTCTTAACAATATTATTGAAGCGTTCTTCCGAAAATCCGAAATAAGTTTCTTTCAACTCATGAAGAATAGCCAGTCTTTTACCAAGATCATTATGCCATTGCTTCTGATATTTCTTCAGGAATTTGTTTGAGAAGTCTTTCTTCTTTAAAGCATCACCGGCAATAGTTCCGGCAATTTTAGCTGCAAACATACCGTTGAGAATTCCTGCACCCGTAAGCGGATCAACCTGACGGGCTGCATCCCCTACAAGCATAACATTGTCAGTTGTGATCTGCGGAAGTGTTCCGGAAGTAGGTACACTGCCGAGAACAAGATAGTTTCTCGATGCATCCGGGAATACATCATCTACAAATTTATCAAGATAGTATTTAGCGTTTTTCCCTTCTGCCATCTGTGTTGCAATTCCCAGTCCAACATTAGCGGAGGTCTCGGATTTCGGGAAAATCCAGGCATAACCCCCCGGAGCGTATTTAGCACCTACAAAAAACTGACTGACAGTTGAATCAACTTTGATTCCTGTAAGTGTATATTGAGCTGTAGGTTCCAGATCTTCAACCTTCAGTTCGGTTCTGATTCCTGCCCAACGGCCGACTTTTGATTCGATGCCGTCTGCTCCTATAACGATATTACAACGGACAGTTTTCTCTTCTCCAAGATGCCTGAAAACAACACCTTTTACAACGTCATTTTCTTTGTAAAGCCTTACAGCATCAGCTTTGACAAGAAGTTTTGCTCCGGCATTGCACGCTTTATCGCATAAGGTTTTATCAAAAACTCTTCTCTCAAGAATGTAAGCATCTCTCAAGTGATTAAGATCAGCATGGTTTCCATCAGGAGATATAATTCTAAGTGTATTGGTCTTTGCGGAAACCCAGCGTGGATCAGGGTCGAGAAATTCATGAACTCCTGCCTGAGAAGCACCTTCGGCACATCTTACAGGAATTCCTGGTTCTCTGTCTCTCTCAAGAAGCAGAACGGAAGCTCCGCTTTTCGCTGCATACCAGGCTGCTACTGCTCCTGCCGGGCCGGCACCAACCACGACTACATCATAAAACATTATTCCTCCGAAATCGCACTGATCGGACAGCTGATAATACAATTACCGCAATGCACACATTTTTCTTCATCTATTTTTACATCGAATTCGCTGATTGTTATTGCATCAACAGGACATGCTGCAGCACATGTACTACAGACATCACATAGTTCTTTATCTATTTTCATAGACCCTCTTTAAAATTTATTATCTAATAATTTGAATCAGGCTTTGGAATATCTCTATGCCCGGTTTTGTTCTTTCTTCTACTGAATACATCAAATCCCTGTGAACCGATTGTAAACATGATACCGTTATCTTCGATTCCATGTTTTGATTTATCTCCACGCTTCATCAATTCAACAGAAAATGTAATCGCCTGCTTTGTAGATTTAATTGGCAGACTGATACCCATTGTCAAAGTATGTTCCATAATATCTTCATTATTCATCTTATACTGTAGTTTACGGAGACTGTATCCTGCTCTGACAGGTATTTTCAGGAAAAAGTTATCTTTCTTTTTGTATGGGTCGTATGACGCACCAAATCCAACCATGTAAGAATCATTATAATCATCGGAAATCTCTGACCATCTTTCAAAGTGAGTATCGAAAGTCATTTTGAACTCATCTTTGATTTTTGCAGCAAAGCCCAGACATAATTCGTCGGCAATTTCCATATCATCTGTGCTCAGACTGATTCTGTTATCATCATCATGTACAACAGTTTCCAGTTCTCTTTTGCCGGAAAGATCAGCTTTTGTTCTATAAGAAATACCTGCTGAATATTTAGTAAAATCATAGGTTGCCCCAATAGTATATGCTGCTCCGTTATATCTGCGAATATCCATATAGTATGTATCGATATATGAATCGTGGTCGTGAGACATTTCAAGATTGTTACTTCCGAGTAGATAGTTCACGGATGCTCCAAGACTGAGTTTATCAAGCTTGTAAGCGTAATTCAGATTAAACTGATACATGTTTCTTGTAATGCTGTTTTTAAGATCATACTCATTATCTTCATCAATTACTATACCCTTGACTTCATTTTCAAAGTTTCCTGAGGAAAAAGCCTGAATATTAGCGCCAAATCTGTTATTATTGTACGGAAAAGCAAAACTGAACTGAGATAAAATAAGTCCGTCATCTCTGTAAGATTCGCTTTGGTTGTTAATATCCTGTTTATAAGTGTTATAACCAAGTTTTATTGAGGCAGAAAAATTCACATTGCTGCTGGTTGTCATTAATGCAGGATTAGCAGTGTAATTATTGATTCTGAAAAGGTCGCCTGCTCCGGTATAACCCATACCTGCCGAATAGGAATCGTAACCGTAAAATCTTTCGGGATATTCAGTTCCGTCACTTGATGCGAATATTGAATTAGCAAAAAGACTGCCTGAGAATGCGAATGCTGCTATAAGCATTGCCATGAATACGTATTTAGTTCTCGTCATTAATATTTCTCCAAAATTATTGCAGTTTACAAACTACGAAATTGAGTTTGTTTGTCAAATGATGTTTATTTATTTATATAATTAAATATATTATTCCTGTTTTGTCTTTTCTCTGAGTATATATGATTAAAACTGTAAATCATCCTTTTTATTTCAGATAATCCTTAACAATATCAGAAAATTTACAATTTATTGTAGAAATTGTTTGTCATTTATTACATGACATATTTTAATGATCATACTAAACTGATGAGAGCAATTATCTCTCAAAACGGAATAAACATGAAGATACTGGAAATTACTGCAGAATTTGTTAAAAAGATCAATCAGTTGGGGATTATGGTTTCCGATGAAAAGGAAATTCCTTACGGGATCAGTCTTACACTTTCCAAGGCTGAATACACTTGCAAAATCAATATATACCATACAGAGAAAAAAGGCACGAAATACGTTATTCAGGGGAAAGATTCCCTTCTGAAAAAACAGCTTCAGACTGTTATTTCCGGACCGATATCCGAAGAAAAACTGCATGACTGGAAAAAGTGGTCAGGATCTGACGAAGCTGGAAAAGGTGATTATTTCGGGCCGCTCGTAGTATGTGCCTTTTATTGCGATGATTATGTAAAAAAACAACTAGCTGCTATTAAAGTCAGAGATTCTAAAACAGTCAAAAGCTTTGATGCTCTGGAAAAGATGAACAGCGCTATAGCCACCAAGCTGCGTGGTTCTTATGAAGTTATGATTCTCACTCCTGAAAAATACAATGAATTATATGCCCGTTTTACTCAGCAGGGCAAAAAGCTCAATGAACTGCTTGCGTGGATGCACGCCAGAGCGATTGTCAATCTGGCAAAAAGAAGACAATTCGACGGTGCCTTTCTCGATAAGTTCAGTAACATGAATACAATCTCATCAGGTCTGAAAGAACTGAAGAACATCCCGCTGAGAGCTGCAACCAAAGGCGAACGTGATATTGCTGTTGCGGCGGCCTCAATTGTTGCCAGATACAATTACCTGAAAGTCCTTAAACATCTATCCCGTAAATATGACATCGAATTGAAATCGGGAGCAGGAGCAGACATTATCAAATTAGGTAAACAATTTGTAAGTAAACACTCAGGAAAAGAGCTTGAGAAGATCGGTAAACTGCATTTTAAAACCACAGACGAAATATTGAAGGGATAATGAAAAGAGTATTATTGCATACATGCTGCGGCCCCTGCATGATAGGTCCGCATACAGCCCTTAAGGAAGAAGGTTACGAGGTTTTCGGGTTCTGGTATAATCCCAACATCCACCCTCTGACAGAATACAACAGAAGAAAAGAGACGTTCCTAGAGTTTACCGAACAGAATGATATCAGGGTGATCTGGCAGGACGAGTATGATATAGGTGAATTCCTGAGAAACGTTGTCTACAGAGAGTCCCAGAGATGCAGTTACTGCTACTATGTAAGACTTAAAGCTGCTGCGCATATTGCCAGAAAAGGCAAGTTTGACTACTTTACGACAACCCTGCTTTACAGTAAATTCCAGAAGCACGAGCTTATCAGGAGTATTGGAGAAGCAGCAGCAAAGGAAGTCGGAGTGAAGTTCCTGTATAAGGATTTCAGGGAGCACTGGAAATTCGGGATAGAGGAATCGAAACGGTTGGGAATGTACCGCCAGCAGTATTGCGGGTGTATTTATAGTGAAGAGGATAGGTATAGGTAGAAGCTTAACATTTTGTAAAGGAGCATAACTAAATTACTTGACTAGTATTATATAACTAACCTAAGTTGCTACAAATAGGAGAAAATATGATCAATAAAATTTGCTTCCTAGCTTTATTATCACATACATTTTTCCTAAAGAAAAGGAGGAATTATGAGACTTGCAGTAATAGTAATGTTGTTTATAATTGTACCAATATGTTATCTTACTGCTGATGCCCCAGGAATGATTGTAGCAGAAGTTGAACTTATTACTAAAGATAATGTTGCTGACACAGCTTTCATATCACTGACATGGTCTGATAGAATGAGTATTGGTAAGCTGGGAAAGTTGAACTCTTCAACAAACCTGCTGAGCTATCTTATAAAGGATGAATTCAGTGTAAAACGAGAATACACCACAAAAGTATATAAAATTGATAATCTAAAACAAGTACCATGTTATAATTTCTATTTCAATGGCAGTAAGGAGTTAACAATAGCAAAAGACAGTCCTCATGCTTTTAGTTCAGAACTGTTCTTTTCATCTTTTTCTGATATTAAAAAACTGGATTCAGATAAATATAAGTCCATTTTTGTTAGAAAGTATGGACATAGTCTTGGAGATTGCTCTGGAATAAGAAAACTTTCAAAAGAAGCTATTACTATGCTGTTGAAAAGGGAAACAAAGAACATTGCTGTTATCAATCTGGAATGTGCAGATATTTTACTTGTAAACTCAGGAAAATTATCTTTAGACCATTTAATAGTCTTGGGCGAGCTCTATTATAATCATAAGATCAAGTTCAATAAAATTGATGATGCTGAGTTCAGAGATGAAATTGAGAAAATACTTGAGTCTAAACAAGATAAAAGCAGTGATGAGTTCACAGAAATACTCACCCAATTCTTTATAAAAAAAGGTGTTGTAGTATTTGTGGATCAATGGGATTGATCTTTTATCAAACACTATCTGAACATCATTACAATACATGTATTTAAAGTTGTCAGAACCTCTCAGTAATCAAAAAGTTCTGCACTTACAATGTTCTCCCTTGATGTTTTTGCCAAAAAACATCAGCCTGAATCTGGATGTATTCTTTCAGAAACATCTACGTCAATTCTGGATGTATTCCTGCGGAAACATCTACGGGTAGATGTCGAGTTTACGAGACAGGGTAATTTTATGCAAATCAGGAATCTAATTCCGTATTTACATAATTTTACTTCGTTAAAATTGAACCGGAATTCCTGAAACTTACCAGCTCTGTATCATACATTGTCTGCTTTAAGTCGCCACCATAGCACAAGTATGAATACGAGTTTGCACCAAATTGTTCTCGAAGCGAAATCAGATTCTTGAAATTAACTTTAGACGGTGTGGATGTAAGCTTCACTTCTACAAGTCTGGTTTGCATGCCGGACTCAATAACAAAATCAATTTCTTTTCCGTTACTATCTCTGTAGAAATACAGGTTTGCTTTCATATTCCCATGCATAATTTGTTTCTGTAATTCAGAAAAAATGAAAGTTTCAAACAATTCGCCATTTAACGGGTGATTCATAAGCTGATCTGATTCTTTAACTCCCAGTAAATAGGATGCAAGTCCAACATCCAGAAAATACATCTTGGGAGATTTGACAACTCGTTTGTTGAAGTTTTTGTAATATGGACTTACCAGTTTAACAATATAACCTGACTCCAGTATGGAAATCCAACGCTTAACAGTTTTAGAGTCAATGCCAAGTTCATTGGAAAAGGAACTCAGGTTGACTATTTGAGCAGTACGGGCAGCACACAAAGTCACAAAACGCTGAAAAAGATTCAAATCCATAACCTTCAGTACATTTCGAAGATCTTTCTGCAAATATGTATCGAAGTAGGATGAATAGAAATCAGCCGGTGGAATATTCTTTTCAAATATACGAGGATATCCCCCTTTATGCAGGACCTGCTCCAGGCTGATTTCGCTGTCTTTATGTATTTCATTGTAAGAAAATGGCAATAATCTGATTATCTGAGTTCTTCCTGCAAGTGATTGTGACACATTCTCCATCATTAAATACTGGTTTGATCCGGTCAAAATATACATACCTGTATCATTAACATCGTCGATGTGCCCTTGCAGATATGAAGTTAGCTCGGGAACATTCTGGAACTCATCAATAATGGTTCGGTCAGGATATTGCTTTAAAAACCCTCGAGGATCTTCTCGAGCAAATTCTCTGGTATCCGGATCTTCCAAAGAGACGTATTTGTAATCAGGGAAATTCTTACGACAAAAAGTTGTCTTCCCTGATTGCCTCGGACCTGTAATGGTAACAACAGGAAAGTACTCAAGAGCCTTTATAATATGATCTTGCAGATCTCTTTTCTTATACATTTTATTACCTCTTTGTACGTGTGAAACATGTATCATCATTGCAGATACAGATAAACTTGTCAATTATTTTATGCAAATCAGGAATATAATTCCGTATTTACATAAATATAAGTTGTCTCACTATGCTGATCTGAGTCAATCGTCCGGTTACCTCTACGCGATCGGCAGAAATGCTATAGAGATATGAAACATCGATAAAATTCAAATCCCATGGAGTCGTGCCCGATGGGTAGGGTGGTTTCCGACTAAGTAGTAAATATGCCGGACAAGTTCTGACTAAAAATTATATTTCCCTATTCCGTGCATTCTGTGTTTTCAAAGAAAAAAGCCCGTCAGAAAATTCCCGACAGGCTCATTAATATTGATTAATCTTTTATTTTTTCTTTTCCATTAACTGGATTTCACCTGACTCAAGTGCTTCCTTGAATGTCATGTGCTTCTTGAATCTGGATATACCCATTTTCCCACCAATAGAGTCAACAATTGAGTAGATTACCGGAATTACAAACAGAGTAAGTATTGTGGCAAAAGCAAGACCAAATGCAATTGCAACTGCCATTGGTCTCCAGTCTCTACCGGCATCACCGGGAGCAATAATCATAGGCATAAGCCCTATAATTGTAGTAATGGTTGTCAGTATAATTGGTCTGAGCCTGATTGATCCACCATTAATAAGTGACTGCCATCTGTTAATACCTCGCTCACGTTCTCTGTTCACGAAATCAACCAGTACAAGCGAATCATTAACAACAACACCAACCAGTGCTACAATTGCTACAAGTGTGTTTATTGAGAACGGCAGACGCGTTACAAGAAGTCCGAATATAACTCCGATGAATGCAAAAGGTATTGTAGTCATCACAATCAAAGGTTGAATATACGACTTGAACTGAGTTGCCAGAATTGCAAACACCAGCAGAATCGCTATTCCGAATGCAAGATACAACGAACCATAAGATTTTGCCTGTTCTTCAGCAGTACCGCCATATTCCATTGTGTATCCGGGGAATCTACCACCAAAGTTTTCGAGAATTCCCTTCTTCTCCTGAATTTCCTTTCCAAACAGTTTAAGAATAGAGTTAATTAGTCTTTGCAAAAGCCCTTTCTGACTTCCACCTTTAAGTATGTATGTTACTTCATCAGGTGTACGTTTTGTCATTATCCCGTTTGATTCGTACAAAGATGTAGACGCAGTAATTGTGATAATTCTGTCACCATCTCTGTGTTTTATTGATGAAAGGCTGTTTTCCAGTTTCATTTCAACAATATCTCTCAGTTCAACTATACTGCCGGATTGTGTTCTCAGGGTCAGATTTTTCAAGTCTTCAATATTATTCATCTGTGATTCTTTAAGGCGTACAACAATATCATACTCATCCAGACCATCACCTCTGAATTCAGAAACTGTTGAACCATAAGAAGCAATTCTGACAGCAGATGCAACCTGACCAAGGGTTAATCCGTAAATACCAAGTTTTTCCAGATCAGGAATAAGCTGAATTTCTTTTTTCCCAGGTTTGAAGGAGTCCTCAATATCAACAACACCGGGTATTTTCTCAAGCTCATTTTTAATTACATCAGATATATAGTCCAGTCTGTTCAGGTTATCACCTTTAATACGCAGTTCAACATCTGCTCCTGTTGGCGGACCACCTCTCTGAGTCGAGAACTTGTATGTGTATACACCCGGAAGATTGCTTACATATTCACGTATTACATTTTTAATATGATCATAACCAAACTCTCGCTCATCAGCTTCTCTTAAATCAATTTTGATTTCCGCATTTGATGTTGCAACCTGTCTGTCATGCTGCTCAATATACTGCCCGACCGTTGTTACAATTGCTTCAACATCTGTGTGTTCTTCCATTGTCATAATGTAGTTTTCTACACTGGATACTATTCTGTTTGTTTCATCCAGGTCAGTTCCAACAGGAGTTTGCAGATGCAGAATCACTGTTTTAGGCTGCTGAGCAGGAAAGAACTCAAATTTAACTAATCTTGCTGCTACACAACCTAATGACAGGAACATTGCCAGTATCACCAGAGAAATTGTCAGGAATCTGTGACTTAAAGCGAACTTCAATGCTCTCTGATACCTTGAAATCAGGAAGTTCATCATTCTGGATGCTTCTTTTGCTTTGTTTTTCAATGGTTTAGAAAACTCAGCAATATGTGATGGCAGGATTACGAGACTTTCAAACAGGGATGCGGCAAGAGCCAGAGACACAACAATAGGAAAAATACGCATGAATTTCCCCATCATTCCCTGCATAAGCAGCATTGGTGTAAATGCGGCAATAGTTGTTGTTACTGCTGCAATCACCGGCCACATAATCTCATTAGTACCTTTAATCGCTGCTTCTTTGGGTGATAATCCCTGTTCCATATATCTATGAACATTCTCGAGTACAACAATAGCATCATCCACAATCATCCCAAGAACAAGAACCAGACCAAACAAACTCAGGTTGTTCATTGTTACATCAAATTGACGCATGAGAATAAATGTAAGGAGAAAACTGAAAGGTATCCCAAGAGCTGCAAAAATAGCGTTTCTCCAACCGATAAAAATCATAAGAATGATGAATACAAGAATAATCCCCAGAAATGCACTTGTTCCAAGTGTATTAATACTGTTTTTTACCGGGATTGAGCTGTCATTACGGATTGTTGCTTGAAGCCCGGGGACAGTCTCTTTAAATTCTTCGACAAATTTTCTCACATCTTTCATAACAGACATGATATTTCCATCAGCATCCTGATAAACAAAAAGACTGACACTTTTATGACCATCCAGCTTACTGATAACATCCTGTTCCTGCAACGTATCATTAACAACAGCAACATCTTTTACCTTGATGCTTCTGCCGTGGGAGTCCATTCTGATAATAAGCTCTTCGATATCTTCTGTATCATCAAACTCACCAATAGTTCTTAAAATGAATTCCACTCTTCCGAAATCTATTTTTCCACCGGGAACATTCATATTACTGTTTCTGATTGCATTAGACAAATCATCAAGAGTAAGACCATATTGTTCCAGCTTATTAATATCTCCTTCAACCCAGATTTCTCTTTCCTGAGTTCCATAAATATCAACCTTGGAAATATCTTTAAGGTCCAGAATACCGTCTTTCATATTCTCTGCGATTTCTCTTATTGCATTTGCAGAAAAATCCCCACCAAGTGATATATCGCACATTTCATTCACTTCTCTCATGTTGATACGCATGATAATCGGATCCATGGCATCTTCAGGCAGATCTTTGACCTTATCCATTTCAGCATTAAGGTCATTCCAGCCTTTTTCAATATCCGCATCCGGTTTGAACTGAACCATTATAGAACATCGACCTTCCTGTGCTTCTGAATCTATGAAATCAATATCATCCACATCTGATATTTCATCTTCTATCTTATTTACTACAAACTGCTCCATTTCTGTTGGAGATACACCCGGATAGACCACACCAATATAGATCATGCCAAATTCAACAGCAGGCATTTCTTCCTTTGGCATAACTGCCATCTGGTAAATACCCCAGAGAAACACCATAATCATTATGATATTTATCAAGGCAGAATTGTTAACAGAAAATTTTGCTACAGACATAACAGCTCCTTGTCTTATTTCCTGATTTCAACTGCAACATTGTCTTCAAGATTATCCATTCCTTCTACTACCAGATTTTCGTCTGGTCCAATTCCACTTTTCAGTATCACATTTTCTTCTATCTGTGTTCCCAGAATAACTTTTTTCCTTACAGCTTTGTTATCTGCAGAAATGGTAAACACGAAATTATCATCGTACTGCTTTTTGATATTGTTCAGTGAAGTATAAATTACATCCTTGTATATTTTCGAAAGTATTTTGCCTTCTATAATCATACCGGGATATAGAATTCTATCCGGATTTTCCAGAGTGATTTCTATAGGGTAGTTCGCAGTTTGTCCTTCAGGTTTTATACCTTTACCAGTTATTATACCTTTAATACTCTTTTCAAGCAGCTTATGATAAACTTGAACTTCCTGACCTCTTTTCAACTTGGTGATATTGGATTCTCCAACACCGGTTCTTATAATCAGCTTTCTGGTGTTTACAATATTGCAGACCATTGAACCTATATTGAGTAAATCACCTTCTTCAATAGCAATGTTTGAGATATATCCTGAACGTGGAGCAACAAGATTTGAACTATCAAGAGTTTTTCTTGCTTTTTCCATTGCAACTTTTGCTCCGCTTAATCCCGCTTGAGCTCCCTTAAGATTACTTTCTGCAGTTAACAGCTCAGAATCAGATGCATTTCCTGCATCATGAAGATTTTTCACAGCATCGAAATTCATCTGGGCAGTTGATAAAGAGGCTTCTGAAGACAAAACACTTGCTTCCGATTGCTTATACTGTAGCAGATAATCTGTATTATCAACTCTACCAATTGATTCACCTTTTTCCACCCAGTCTCCCAGCGTTTTATGTACTTCTATTACCTTTCCGGCAGTTTCGCTGATCAATGCAATATCGGTAATGCCTTCCAGTTTGCCGGTTACTTTTATATATTCTTTGAGATCTTTGAGCTCGGTTTTCTTTACTATTACCGGAATGCTTTTTGCCTCTTCATTCTTGTTTGCAGTCCTGTTTGAAGGTCCGCCCTTACATGCTGTAAGAAGAACAAACAGCATTACAGTAAACATCACAAGTCTATTTTTTGATTCTTTATTTAAAATTCGGAATTTCATTTTCCACTCCTAATTGATTTAATAAGGCTGATTTTGCTTTGAGAAAATCATAAAGACTTTTTGTATATTGATTCTGAGTAGAGATGTACATTATCTCTGTATCAAGAAGATCAGTTGCAGAAATAAGATTCTGTCGAAATCTTTCCTGCATCTGCATATAGGTTTGTTCTGCGTAGTCAAGCGCCAGTTTAGCAGATTTGATTGATTTTGCTGCAGTTATCATCCCATAAGCAGAATTTTTTACAGCAAGACTAATCTGATCTTTTGTGTTCTCATGATTGTAGAAAGCTGAAGAATAACTGTTGGCTGAACTTCTGTAACTCGAAAAATTATCAATTATAGGAAAAATCGGAAGTGAGGCAGACAGTCTTAGTGTTCCACTGTCGTTTTCATCATTATCTCCCTTTTTTTCCCAGCTTTTTGAATAACCAAGTGTAATTGTTGGTAAAAATTGTCCGGCACTCATATATTTACTCAACTTTGCTGTTTTCAGTCCAAGTTTTGATGATTTCAGGCTGTTATTGTTATTCATTGCATAAGAAACAGCATTTTTCACAAACTCATTAATATTGGATATTGAAAAACTGTCATATCCTGATGCTTCTGATTCTACCTGAGCCAGAATGATTTCCTTTACAATCAGATCTTCTTTGACTACCAGAAAATTTGCCAGATCTTCTTTGCTGATGTTCCATACAGATTCAGCCTGCAGCATAGACACTTCACGAGAAGCTGTTTCAGATTTTACTCTGAAATATTCCGCTTGTGTAAGCGTACCGGAATCATATCTGACTTTAGCAATAGCCTCATTTTCTCTGGCATGCTTAAGTGATTTTCTGGCTACTTCCAGCAAATTCTCGTTTTGAAGCACAGTGAAGTATTTGGATTCCACATCAGCAATTGTCTGAAGCCTTTGAGTAGAATAACCAACTACTGCAATTTTTTTCGAATTGCTCTGAATTCTAGAATTCAGGAAAAGGCTCCCTCCCACTAATAATGGTTGAGAAATACTGAATCCATGACTGCTTTGCTCATCATAAGCATTTGCAGGTGCCGGCATAACAATAGTGTCATCGAAATAGGATTTCGATCCTGTGAGCTCTACTGATGGTCCAAGATTACTATAGGCCTTGATCAGATTCCATTGTGATGCTTTCAAATCTTTCTCACTTTTCTTCAATAAATGGTTGTTCTTCAGAGCTAAGCTCTTTGCCTGATCAAGATCAATCTCCAATGCAGGTAAAAACATGACTATAAGAGTTAAACATATTATTATTGTTATCCTCATTTCTACTCCTGTAAAAATATTTCCTGATTTTCTTTATATGTTAACAGTCTTTGAAGACTCTCAAACATTTTTGTATTATAGTAAGAGAACTCAGTTCCCATATCAAGCATAGCCTGCCAGTTAAATGGTAGTGAAAAATACTGCTCTTCAACGTTTTTTCTGAATTCTTTTTTGCCGATGAAATCATTGTAATAGAATTCATACTGCTGCTCCAATGCGTCTTTGAATTCACTAAGTTTTATCACTCCGTTTATAAATACAAGTGCTAACCAGAACCCTTTTGGCTGACTCATATCGAAAAGCTTCTTCAACACGATTTTCCTCAGGTATTTCTTTCCCGATTCAGTTATCTCATAAACTTTCTTATCCGGAGATGTATCACCCTTGATTAGTTCACCAAGTATATACCCATCTTCTTCCAGTCTTGGCAGTGCTTTATATATGGCTGGCAGTTTGATCCCTGCCCAGAGTTCCATACTCCGACACTGAATTTCTCTTTTGAATTCATAGCCATGCATAGGCTTATACATGAGAAATCCAAGTATTGTCATATTCGTTGCTGACATTTAAACTCCTTATATTATATTTTCTACTATTATTATAATTTCTAATACTCTGATTTTTCTGCATGGAATTTATGGCAAGTAAAATATTATATTTATCCCTATAAAATTAATGCCGCTATTATAAAATATATTAAACAATGCTTAAATGTGTTTGTTTTTCAATAGTTTATGACTAATCGAGTATTGCAACTTTTTAATTCTATATTTGTTATAAAAATATTTAAATAAATGTTATTGGTGATTAACACTCAGAATTTGCCTCAATACTATTATTACTATATTTTAGAATAAATGAAGAAGTATCCAATCTAAAAAATTTCAAGTTGCTATCAAATTGAAAATCTCATATAATTGAAATGTATATTCTTATTTTTTGAATAAATTGTTAATATTTCAGGAATCTTTTCGTTAATGCAGTATGAGTAAAAGATAATCTTTTTTAGTCACGAAAAAACAGTATATAGACATTAAGTCAGAGCAGCTCTATTAAAATGAAGAAATGCCTAATTCAGGAATTAATTTGACAAAAAAAAAGATATTAATCCCTTTAACAATAAATTCAAATCGGATGGAATTACAATGAGATGTATAGAATGTAAAAAAGATATTGATGAATTTGCTTTTTTCTGCACGAATTGCGGAACTGAAACAACTATCATAAAAGATAAGCTTTCTGCCAAACAGGCAATACGAGAAACGTGGAACGAGATCAAAAAAGATAAATCTAAAGCATATATCTTCTCGATATTCTATGTTTTGATTATACTGCTTCCAATTTGTGCTGCAGCTTTTCTTTTGAGAGATAAGTATTTCATTCTGAATGGTACTTTGACACTTCTCATTCCACTGGCATTGATCCCATTTGAATTTACGAATATCTGCGATTTCAAAACTGGCAACTATTTTGCCAACCTCAAATCATACCCAAAGTATTTACTTTTTACTTTGATCAACATAATATACTTTTTTGTAATTAAGGTAGTATGTACGGGAGAGCCGGTATTCAGTTTTGTATTTGACCCTATCCTTCACCTTGTTCGACTGGTGTTAGTATTATACTGGGCAGCTATAGTAATCCCGGTTCCATTCATCATGAACAGATACAATGTTAATCCGTTTAAGGCTGTTTATGCTGCTTACAAAGGCGGAGCTGAAACTCGCTGGCAGCAGTTTTTCATAGCGTTTATTATGTTTGTGTATATTATTGTTTCTACTCTTCTGCTTGGATTCGGACTGCTCGTAACCCTCCCGCTCACATTCCTTGTAATACGACATTACGGGATCATGTCCCTCGGATGTAGTTTATATAAGAAATATCTTTAATCTTGATAAGTAATTAATCTTATCCTGAACAAATTTTATTATTGACATTTGAAGATAAAACGTCCTTAATTGGCTTATAAACTATAAAGGACGGTTATATGGTTGGTGACAATTTTCTGAACGAACTTTCAACTTTGCTTAAGGAATCGGAAATCGTATCTGAGTTGGTAATTGACAGAAGAAGTGGATCCGGGGAAAATCTTGGTTCAATTCCAAGATTATTCGGTACTGTAGACAAATATCCTGTAAAGTTTGATTTTATGTCACGCAAGGAAGTTAAGATCGAGATTAACTTCAAAACACAACATTACATGTTTATAACACATTTCAACAAGCTCACAAGATTTCTTGATAAATGGAAGTTATCACGTGCTGTAAAGCTGAATGATGCAAAATTCAATGAAGTATACAATCTAAGGGATGTCGAAAAGGATGTTGCCGAGGTAACATTGTCTAAACAGAATATTGAGCTTCTTAAAGCTATGGAACCTTTTGATTTTTTCAGAATGACTTTCAAGGAATACAGAGTAGTAAAAGATATCGATATGTCTTACACACCTGAAGATGCTTACAATGACATCAGAAATCTGGTTAATTTTGTTAAGAACTGTGATTTAACATGGAATACGGAAAGAGTATTTAAAGAATAATTTTTTTTGGAATAAATTTTGCATAATAAAATGATGCGTAAATAAATATTGGGCAATAAATTAATTAGTCATTAGGAGGTTAATCAATGAAAACAAAATTACTATATCTTCTATTTATATCTATAGGGATATTGTTTGCAAATCCAATTGTTGTACCTGTGTTGACTCAGATTAAACTGTTGGATGATCAGGGAAATTGGGAAATTACAATGGAGGAACATATCTTAGGCAGAGCAAATTCAGTTTCGCGCGATGATTCACTCCAGTACACATTTAACTGTAACAATGGAAGTGTTGACTTCTATGTATATTATTCATCTGATGATACTATCTGGACTTCCCCTGTAATATCATCAATTGATCTGGGAACAGATTTAAAAATTACTCCAGCCGGAGATAATATAAGCATCACAGGTGATGTCTGTCCTTGCCAGTATGGACAGGGCACCCCGCTTAATTCGCTGACAGCCGGGGATATACTTAAAATAGTGCCATTATATTGCAATGAAAGCTTTATATTCTGGTGGTGCCATGCTGACAGTCTTGGAAATCCTTTTACAGATTTAACTGTTAAGCTACTCGATTCTAACGGTAGAGAAGTAGATAATGCTGAAATAACTTTTGACGGAAACCAATGGGATGGACAAAGCTTGGGAAATCAATCAAACGGTATATATGTTCGCTCCAGTTTACCTTGTAGGCGAGTTCAGCTGCAGACTTATATCAACTCAACACTGTATGATTCTTACAGCTATATGGGAGATCCGGGGACAACTGATTCAATAACCATAACTCTTGATAATTACTCACAGGGAATCGACGAGGAAACAATTCCTCAATCTGAATTGAGGATTGCAAACTATCCGAATCCATTCAACCCAGAAACAGAAATAGTGTTTTCACTAAAAAAACAATACTCTGATGTAAAAGTAGAAGTGTTCAACACAAAAGGTCAGATAGTCCGATCAATCCCAGTCAGCAATATGGCTATTGGGGAAAACTCAGTTACATGGAATGGTAAGGACAGCTCAGGAAGAAAGACTGCATCCGGGATATATTATTGCAGGCTCAAAGCTGACGGCAATATTCTATCTGTAAATAAAATGACATTATTGAAATAATGAGAAAAGTATATTTAACAGTTGTCCTGTCTGTTGTGCTTAATTTGCTTCAGGCAGGGCAGATTTCATTTATCCGGGAGGATATTGATTTTACTCTGAAAGAAAATGCTTTCTATATTGATGGCATTTACTTTTTCAGAAACAATACGGATGAATATGTGAAAACAACTATGTTTTACCCATATCCTAAGGATTCAACTTATCTGGAACCAGATTCGATTTTTGCATACTGTTGTGAAGACTCTTCAAACGCTCTTGTTAAGAATGATAATCATGGATCTTATTTTACTGTAATGATACCACCCGAAAGTGTTGTAAGTTATAATGTCGGCTATAAACAACCTTTTCTTGGTAATCATGTTGAGTATATTCTGCTTACGACAAAAAAATGGAAAGAAGAATTTGAGGAAGTAACCTATAAGCTGAAAGTACAATCAGATATCACCATAGACAATTTTGCTTATAAACCTGATTCTGAATCTGCATCAGGAAACTACAGATACTATTTATGGAGTAAGAAAAACTTCATGCCTGACAGGAATTTCAAACTCCAAATATCTTACGATTAAGTAAATACTTGAAAAAAAGCTTTACACAAATAGATATATACGACTTATAAAAAGCAAAAAAATAACATGAGAACCTTTGCATAATTAGGTAACAATGAAATCAGAAACACGTTATTATGTAAAAATCTCAATATGTAGGAGAATATATGAAATTTATCGGATTGCTGTCAGTAGTTCTTATATCAATAACACTGTTTGCTTCACATCCGAGTTATAATCTCAGTGAATTGAATGTTCGTCCTGTTCTGGACAGGGAACAGCCGGAAAGGCCATATAATATAGTTTATTCAGAAGGTTTTGAATCAGCAGATAATGAATGGCGAATCGCTGATGCAACAGAACCTGAAAACTGGACTGAAGCGTGGCACGTATCTGAATCCACAAGTGATTATGGTCACTTCTGGTGGATGGCTGATGAAGAAATTAACGGATATCACAACGAAAGGTATGTTGTTCTGGATTCTCCATTGCTAACTTTGCCGAGTAACGCAACTCTCACTTTCAAAATGAAATATTATATTGAAGAGGCAACTGGAGAATTTCCAGCTGGCTATAATGCCTGGGATGGTTTCAATGTAAGAATATCTACGGATGACGGTCTTAACTGGACAGTCCTGAGCGGAAGCCCACAGTATGATAATACAAGCTGCCATGCATTTGGTGATATTTTTGATGAAGGTGTTGGTGTATCGTGCTGGTCAGGAAACAGTAATGGCTGGATCAATTCTAATTTTGATCTCAGTAATTATGCGGGGCAGAATGTGAGAATCCGATTTGCTTTTGGCTCAGACGGTAACTCATGTACTAATGATGCAGACGGAAATCCCGAATGGTTTGGTGTTCAGCTTGATGATATCAATATTGCAGGTCTTCTCGTAAGTGATGCTGATGGTGCAGCAGGTGATTCGCAACTTGTTCCGGGTTTCGCCGGTGTTGTAGGCGGATCTTTCTGGGAACATGTGACTGATGAAACTCATAACAGCTCCGGAGCATATCATTGTCCCGTTGAAACAGGACTGCAAAATGATGTGATCAGTCCCATTATTAATATTCCGATCTCCGGATCAAATCAAATTTCTTACTGGGTGAAATTAGATCTCCCTGATATTGGTGATACTGACTCATACCTGCTAAATGATTATTACACTGTCAGTATTAAACAAGTAAACGATACATACTGGACAAGAATGCACTTCAATAACTCACATATAACTCAAAATTCAGAATGGAATCATATTGATTACATCTTTGCACTTGAAAATTTCACAGAGTATAACGGAACCAATAATCTTGATAGATTTGCCGGAAGACCTGTTCAATTCAAGTTCACCTTAAACACTAATAGTACAGATAACTCCGGGAACGGTATATATATCGATGATTTCCAAATAAGAAACTACTTTTCACAACCGGCAGCCCCACAGGATTTAAGAATCTCAACACAAGCTGCTGATGTAGTAAATCTTGCCTGGACAGCTCCGGAAGACTATAATAGTTCTACAGGATGGCTTTCCTGGACTCCTGATGAATTATGGAGTTATGTATCTGTAGACGAAGAACTTGTATTTGATGTTGGTAATAGATACAGAGCAAATGATCTTGTTGATTATATTGGCAACAGCATTACTAAAGTTGCTTTCTGGGGTACTTCGCCTCTGGACCAGTACAGTGTTAAAATCTGGGATGTTACATCAAACTTCGAGCTACTTTGCGAACAGCCCGTTACTGTGAACCCGGATACATTAACTGAAGTAATCCTTAACTCTCCTGTTGAAATTGTCTATGGACGCGAATACATGGTCGGATATTCCTCGATTGGAATTGACACAACAGCTTGCGGCATAGCTGAAACTGCTGTTAACAACAACTCAGGTTACTATAAAGTTGATGTTTATCCATGGGAATACAACTCTGGTCTTAACTGGATAATTAAAGCATATATTGAAGATGCTAACGGAAATCCGATTCAGATAACAAATAATGATAGAGAAATCCAGAGAACAGGATATTCAATATACAGAAAAGAAGGTCCATCTTCTGATTATGTACTTCTTGAAGATAATATTGCTCCGAATGCAGTTTTATTCACAGATAACAGTCCTGTAACAGATAATATCTGCCAGTATGCTATTACTGCAGATTATGATTTACCGGTTTATACAAGTTCTGAGATGAATTACTCATTTCCAACATATATTCCGGAAAATACTCATTTACTTTTTAATGATGATGGTGTAGCCAATGGAATGTACGATTATCCACACGTGCACTTCCTAGCAAACATGTTCAGTAGTACAGATTTTGATCTTGGCACAAATGAATTATCTGATCTGGAGATTGACTGGATTCAACTCTATCTCGCTGATGTAACTACATCTGACATTCAACTCAAGTTCTGGGATGGCAGCAATCATCCTGAGAATGTTTTTGCATCATTCGATGTCAGTGCTGACGAACTGACAACAGGCTGGAACTTTATAAGAGTACCTGAGTATATTAATGCTACATTTGAGAATGGAAACGTGTATGTAGGTCTCACAGGCAATGATGATATCCATACCGGATACGACAGTGATACTTTTGGCAGAACCTATGTCAGAGCTCAGATTCAGGATGACTGGTCAATGGATCAGGATAAGAATATGATGCTCAGAGTTATTCTTGGATCGACTGTATCCAACAATAATGTATCCAAACCAGTTTTTGGAGTATCAAATTACCCTAATCCTTTCAACCCTGAAACAACTATAAGTTTCAATCTGAAGAACTCAGGTAATGTTAAATTATCCGTGTATAACATTAAGGGTCAGCTTGTCAAAACACTTGTTAACGATCAGCTTGATTCAGGTAATCACAGCATTATCTGGAATGGAAAAGACAGTAATTCAACTGATGTAAGCTCAGGAGTATATTTTTACAGACTGAATTCAGGAAATACTGTTGTAACAAAGAAAATGGTATTAATGAAGTAAATTTTTCTAATTTATAAAATGAAGGCTGTGAAAACTAATTCACAGCCTTCTGTCTTTACAAGACAATATGTCAAATATCATATGTAAGCATCTTCAAAATTTGAACTGAATATCCCCATCAAGTCCTTCAATAGGGTATCTTCGTCAGGTCCTGATACTTCAAGTTCCAGAACAGAACCATGCTCAGCAGCCAGACTCAGTACTCCAAGAATGGATTTACCATTGACTCTGATGTCATCCTTAGTAATGGATAAGTCAGCTCTGTATTGCTGAGCTATCTGACACAAAAGTGCAGAAGGTCTGGCATGAAGACCTAACGGATTTTCAATAGTTATTTCTTTTTTTATCATGTCATTACCTTCATTTCCTGTTTTTAAATGTCAAATTTTTTCTTTTCAGTTAGTTTTATCAAACACAAATTCATCGTTGATAAAGTCTACATTTACCGCTTTTACATCCATGTTTCCAATGATAAATCTGGATAACTCATTCTCAATATATTTCTGTACAGCTCGTTTGACAGGTCGTGCTCCGTACTGCGGATCGTATCCGACCTCAGCTATTTTGTTAAGAACATTTACAGTATAAGTTAAATGAATTTCGCTACTCTGCAACCTTTTTACAAGATTGTCGAGTTGGAGCTTAACAATTTTGCTTATCTGGCTGCTGTTCAGTTTGTGGAACATGATGATTTCATCCAATCTATTGATAAATTCCGGTCTGAGATACTGCTTCATAATCTCCATAATACTGTTCTCAATATCTTCCGGATTTTCAGCTTCAAAAATCAAATCAGATCCCATATTGGAAGTCATTATGATCACAGTATTCTTAAAATCTACAGTTCTGCCTTTGCTGTCTGTAAGTCTTCCGTCATCCAGAATCTGAAGCAGAATATTGAAGACATCCGAATGGGCTTTCTCAATCTCATCCAGAAGGATTACACTGTATGGTGATCTTCTGACTGATTCTGTGAGGTATCCTCCCTGATCGTAGCCTATATATCCGGGAGGTGCACCAATCAGTTTTGCCACAGAGTGTTTTTCCATGTACTCAGACATATCAATTCTGATCAGTGCTTTTTCTGTATTGAACATGAAATCAGCAAGGGTTTTAGCCAGTTCTGTTTTACCTACCCCGGTAGGACCAAGAAACAAGAATGAACCAATTGGCTTGGAAGAATCAGCTATACCGGCTCTGGATCTCCTGATAGCATTACTCAGGGCTGTTATGCCTTTATCCTGTCCAATCACTCTTTCAGAGAGCTTCTGCTCCATTTTGAGTAGTTTATCCATCTCACCCTGTACAAGTTTGGATACAGGAATACCTGTCCAGCGTGAAACGATAGTTGCAATGATTTCTTCGGATATTTCCTCTTTGAGGAGTTGCTTATCTGAAGGAATTTCCTGTAGTTTACCCTTGAGATCAGTCAGTTTATTCTGCAGCTCAACCAGTTTTCCGTATTTTAATTCTGCAACTTTGTTATATTCACCCTGGCGTTCATAAATCTCTGCCTGAGATTTTGTTGACTCAATCTGCTCGGATGTTGTTCCAATATCATTCAGAAGCTGTTTCTCGTAGTTCCAGCGAGCACGAAGATCTTTCTGCTTGTCTGAAAGCTCAGAAATCTGAGCTTTAACCATCTTCAGTTTTGATTCAGAAGTCTTACTCTTTTCCTGTTGGATAGATAGTTTTTCTATTTCAAGCTGCCTGATTTTTCTTTCAATCTCATCCAGTTCTTCCGGTAGGGAATCAATTTGCATCTTAAGATAGGAGCAGGCTTCATCCATCAGGTCAATAGCTTTATCAGGAAGGAATCTGTCGGAAATGTATCTGTCAGAAAGTACGGCACAGGCAACCAATGATGAATCTGTGATCTGTACTCCATGGTGAACCTCATATTTATCCTTAATTCCTCTGAGGATTGATATTGTATCTTCCAGAGTTGGCTCTTTTGCATGAACAGGCTGGAAACGCCTTTCAAGGGCGGAATCTTTCTCAATATATTTTCTGTATTCATCCAGAGTTGTTGCTCCAATACAGTGCAGAAATCCTCTTGCCAATGCCGGTTTAAGCATGTTGGATGCATCCACAGCACCTTCTGCTGCACCTGCTCCTACAACTGTATGAAGTTCATCAATAAACAGAATAATGCTCCCTTCAGAGCTTTCTACTTCTTTTAAAACTGCTTTAAGTCTGTCTTCGAATTCTCCTCTGAATTTTGCTCCCGCAATAAGTGAGCCCATGTCAAGTTCAAGGATCTTTTTGTTTTTTAAGGGTTCAGGGACATCATTATTAATAACTCTTCTGGCAAGACCTTCTATAATTGCTGTCTTACCAACTCCCGGTTCACCTATCAGTACCGGATTATTTTTTCTTCTTCTCGATAAAATTTGAATTATGCGTCTTATCTCATCATCACGTCCTATAACAGGGTCTAGTTTGCCCTGAGAAGCAAGTTCGGTCAGATTTCGGGTGTACTTTTTCAGTACCTGATACTTGTTTTCGGGATTTTGATCAGTTACTCTCTGTGATCCCCTTATATCTTTCAGTGCTGTCAGGAGTGTATCTTTTTTGATGCCGAAGGCTTTAATCAGCTGAGCAGCATCAACTGCTTTATCTACAAGTGACAACATTATATGCTCAATGCTGATAAATTCATCTGCCATGGATTTTGCTTTTTTTTCAGAATCTCTCAGTATTGAATCCAACTCCTGAGACAGATAAGCCTGCTGCAAGTTCTGAATTTTAGGATATTTGCTGAGACTGTTCTGAAGCTGTTCCTGAAGGAGATTTATGTCCACATCCATTTTCTTAAGCAGGGAATCTGCAAATGAATCTTCCGTATTAAGCAATGAAAGCAGAAGGTGGGGTGATTTTGCTTCCTGATGACCGTTTTCACGGGCAATCTGGACAGCATTCTGAATTACTTCCTGAGATTTCACTGTAAATTTTGAAAAGTTCATTTTTCCTCCATTTTTGTTTTCTTTACCCAAAAGATAATCAGTCTGTGATAGGTGTCAAGAAAAAATTAGCACTCTTTATTTGAGACTGCTAAAATTCAAAATCTTGACACTTCTTAACCGCATTTCGTATCTTATCGTAAATGCAAGGAGAAAATATTATGAAGAAAGTTTTTATATTGTCACTTATCTTTATCATTTTGTCAATAACAGTTTCCTGTTCTACGGAGACAAAAATAGCTGCTTCCAGAATCATTCTTGAGGATGCTATAAACAGATCTGAGGGCTTTATAGCCGGAGAACTAACCCGATTACAAAATATTGCAGAGTCGGGGATTGCAAAGGAAGGTGATTGGGAGAATATTTTGAATGCACTAAAGGATGATCCTGAAAAAATAGCTGCATTATACTGGTATGCTTTACCTGATGGATCTTATTATACTTCAGAAAGGGGTAAAGTCAAAGCTAATCTCAGTGACAGGGCGTATTTTCCGACTTTACTTGCGGGGAAGGATGTTGTAGGGTATCCAATAATTGGAAAGACCAGTGGAAAGAAATCATTTGTTATTGCTGTTCCGGTCATAAAGGATGGAGAAGTAACAGGGATAGTAGCATCTTCGATATACCTTGATGAATTCTGGAATCGGATCAAGGCAAATATTACAATTCCGGAAAATATGGACTTCTATGCTGTAAACAGTCAGGGTATAGCAATGTTCGATTTTGAGAAAAGGGATTATTGTCTGATAAATGTGTTTGAGTTAGACTCATATACTCTTACTGATGCCGTAAAAAAAATAATTGCTTCTGATAAAGGTTATGTTGAGTATGAATGGAATGACAAAGTTAAGATTGCAGTTTATGAAAAATCTGAAATCTCAGACTGGCATTATGTGTTATCATTTTACTAGAAAGCGAAATGCCTTGAGATTCGTTTTACAATATCACTACATATTGCTTGACACATGTAATGTTATAAAAAAAATCAGTAAAATGCATAAAAAAATAGAAGGTCGGAGATGGGTTCTAAAATAGAGAAAATTGAATATTATCTGCCTGAGAAGATAATCACTAATGAATATCTGGAAGAAAAATATAAAAAATTCAAATCACGTAAAGTGTATAAAAACACGGGAATCAAAAGCAGGCATGTTGTATCTGATGGAGAAACAGCATTGGATCTGGCGTTTAAGGTCGGAACTAATATCTTGCAGGATTATGACAAGTCAGAAGTTGATTTTCTGTTATATTGTACTCAGAGTCCGGAATATTATCTTCCGTCAGGCGCATGTATTTTACAGGATAAGCTTGGTTTATCAGATTCAATTGGAGCTTTGGATATTACTCTTGGTTGTTCCGGATATGTATATGGGCTTTCAATTATTAAAGGACTGATAAAATCTGGGATTGCGAGAAAAGTACTTTTTGTTACGGCAGATACACTTACAAAATACATAAATGAAAATGATGTTGCAAATAAAGTTATATTTGGTGATGCCGCGACAGCTACAATAATATCTCAAAGTGATGAAGAGCATTTTCATGAATTTTCTCTTGGAACAGATGGTACCGGAGTAGATAATCTTGTTGTAAAAAATGGTGGTCGGAAAAACCTATACAATCCTGACCTTGTTCCTCAGGACGATGGGTTGGGTAATTTCAGGACAGATAACAATATTTATATGAATGGACCTGAAATTTTCAATTTCACCATAAGTCATGTTCCAGTAACATTTAAAAATACATTAGAAAAGAACAAAATGGATATTTCAGATATTGATTATGTTGTATTCCATCAAGCTAACAAATATATTTTGAAATATTTGCGGGATTTGTGTGAAATTCCTGTTGAAAAATTCCATATAGATCTAGAGGAAACAGGTAATACTTCATCATGTACAATTCCTATAGGTTTATCTAAATTAATTAAATTGAATAAAATAGACAGTGGAAGTAAAATATTGCTTCTTGGTTTTGGTGTTGGGTATTCCTGGGGTGGAACAATTATTGAAATTTAAAGGAGAAAAATATGACAAAGAAAGAATTTTTAGCAGAAATAATCGAGGTTTTAGAGCTTGAAGAAGATGAGTTAGATTTTAACACAGATCTTGATGATGTTGAAGATTATGATTCATTTGCCGTATTAAGCATTATAGCATTTGTACATAAAAAATTTGGAATACAATTCAAGGCAAATCAATTACAGGAGTTATCTTCTATCAATGATCTTATCAAGTTAATTGGAGAAGATAAATTTGCATAAAAAAATGCTTGCTGATAAAACAATATTGATTACCGGTGCATCTGGGGGTATAGGTGAAGCTTGTGTTATTGAAGCTGCTGATAGCGGGGCGAGAGTAATACTTACAGGTCGAAATGAAGAAAAATTGAAATCTGTTTTATTGAAGTTACACGATAAAATTCATGATATTGCTATTGTTGATTTGACTAATGATGATAGTATTGATTCAGTAGTCAAATCAATTTTCGATAAGCATGGACAGATTCATGGTTTTATTCATGCTGCAGGTTTTGAGATTACGAAACCATTAAGAAAAACAACCAGAGAAGATTTCCGTAGTTTACTTGATATAAATGCATTTTCAGGATTCAGTTTTGTAAGAAGCATCATGAAGCTCAAGAAAAACAAGGTGTCGCAGATGTCTTTCGTTATTATATCGAGCATTATGGGAAATGTCGCAAATAGAGGATTAGCTGCTTATTGTGCTTCTAAAGGTGCAGTCATAAGTGGAGTAAAAGCAATTGCTTTGGAATTAGCAGATAAAGGACACAGGATTAACTCCGTTTCTCCGGGGATTGTAAATACACCCATTGTCAAAAAGATTATGGAAAAGTATCCCGTTGACATGAAGGAAAGAATACTGAAAACGTATCCTTTAGGTACAGGACAACCTAAGGATGTTGCCGAGTTGTGCAACTTTCTTTTATCGGACAGATCAAGGTGGATTACAGGTACAGACTTTGTAATTGATGGTGGATACTCAGCAAAATAATCCCGCTTAAAATTATTTTCATAAATATAGAAAAGTACAAAACTAAGGAGGAATAATGGGATCAAGAATAGAAAAAATAGAGTTTGTTTTTCCTGAAGGTGAAGTCACAAATCAGTATCTGGAAGATAGGTTTAAAAAATGGAAATCCAGCAAAGTATTCAAAAAAACAGGAATCAGAAGCAGACATGTAGTGTCAGAAAACGAAACAGCTCTTGATCTGGCTATTAAAGCCGGAAACAGAATACTGGAAGATTTCAATAAAGATGATATTGACTTTTTAGTGTATTGTACACAGAGTCCCGAATATTATCTTCCATCCGGGGCATGTATTCTCCAGGATAAGTTGGGTCTAAAAGACAGTATCGGAGCTTTTGACTTCAATCTTGGTTGTTCAGGTTTTGTATATGGTCTGGCAATGATAAAAGGACTCATTAGTGCCGGAGTTGCGAGAAACGTATTATTTATCACAGCAGAAACATACTCAAAATATATAAATGAAAATGATCTGGCGAACAGAACAATTTTCGGAGATGCAGCCACAGCTACAATAATTTCCCAGTCTGATAAGGAACATTTACTTGAATTCTCTCTAGGTACTGACGGGTCCGGTGCGGATAATCTTATTGTGAAAAACGGTGGAACGAGAAATCGCTATAATCCTGAACTCATTGCTGAAGATGATGGACAGGGTAGTTTCAGATCGGATAATGATATCTACATGAATGGACCTGAAATATTTAATTTTACTATCAGCCATGTTCCAGTAACATTCAAGAACACTTTAAGTATAAATAATCTTGATATCAATGATATTGATTATTTTGTATTCCATCAGGCAAATAAATATATGTTGAATTATTTGAAGGATTTGTGTGATATTCCCAAGGAAAAATTCTTCCTCAGCATGGAAGAAACAGGTAATACAGTCTCTTCAACAATACCAATAGCCCTGAAAAAGCTTTTGGATTCAGGTGAAATAGTCAAAGGAAATAAGGTATTGCTTCTTGGCTTTGGTGTCGGGTATTCCTGGGGTGGAACAGTTATAGAAATTTAAAGGAGAATATAATGACAAAGAAAGAATTTTTAGCAGAAATTATCGAAGTATTAGAACTTGAAGAAGATGAGCTTGAGTTAGATACTAATCTTGATGACGTGGAAGACTATGATTCATTTGCAGTACTCAGTATCATTGCATTTGTACATAAAAAATTCGGAATTCAATTTAAAGCAAACCAACTTCAGGAATTAGGATCAATTAACGATCTGATCAAATTAATTGGAGAAGATAATTTTGAATAAAGAATACTTAAGTGGAAAAAACATAATCGTATGTGGTGCAACTGGCGGTATCGGTGAAGCGTGTGTTATAGCTCTTGCTGATTATGGGGCTAAAGTTATACTTGCTGGGCGTAATAAGGCTAAACTTAAGGCTGTACAGGATAAAATCACAACTAATACAGAATCTCATTGTGTAGCTGTAATAAATTTTGCAGATGAAGATAATATTGATTCAGAAGTAAAGCGCATTTTTAATGAGCATGGAGAAATTCATGGTTTAGTATATGCTGCTGGGGATGCTATTCTTAAACCTTTAAGGAAAACAACAAGGGATGATTTTAGAAAATTGGCTGAGATTAACGCCTTTGCTGCATTCAGCTTTGTTAAAAGTATTACGAAACTGAAAAAGAATAAAGTTGGTTCAATTTCTTTTGTTCTTATCTCAAGTGTCATGGGAACTTTGGGAGAAAGATGCAAGGTTAGTTATTGTGCATCCAAAGGTGCAATTGTAAGTGCTGTAAAAGCAGTTTCTCTTGAAATTGCCGATAAGGGTCATAGAATAAATTCTGTTTCTCCCGGCATTGTAGAAACAGACCTTGTTAAAGAAATGATGGAAGAATTTCCAGAAGATATGAAGCAAAATATATATGACATGCATCCTCTTGGTACAGGTAAGCCAGAAGATGTTGCCGAGGTATGTAGTTTCCTTTTATCTGATAAATCCAAATGGATTACCGGTACAGATATTCTTATTGATGGTGGTTATTCTGCCAGATAATCTCAATTAGTATTGACGCACTTTATAAATAGATTATCATGAAATACATAGATTTGACTCGAAAGCTTAATAGTGAGACTATTCTCTACTCAGATGACGATTATTCTGATCCACCTTTTATCATTTCGGAATGGGGCACAATACAGGAGAATAATTTCCGAGTCAGTAAGGTTGAACTAGGAACACAGACAGGAACACATATCGATGCTCCTGCACATTTTTCAGAAAATGGAGATACTCTTGAATGCCTGCATCTAAATAATATGTTTGGTAGTTACCTTCTTTTGAATGAGTTGGATATTGCCATATTATCTCCAAAAAAACTCAAAGATAAATACCATGATGAAAAATTCTTGTTTCTGCGAAGTACAGTGAATAACAAAATTACTATCGGTTTAGGTAAATTTGAAGTACTGCTTTCTTTACCGGTAAAAGTATGGATAATAATGCAGGAAATCGAGATTAAAGGTAAGAAAAACTATTACTTCAACAGGATACTGGCAGAAAGAGATAAATATCTGATAGAGGATCTTGAGAATTGTGAGAATATTCCTGAAGATGGTGAAATTGTCGCAGTGCCTCTGAACTTACAGAATGTTTCAGGAAGTCCATGTAGAGTAATTCTCAGATTTTAAAACAGGCTGCCTTTTAACTGACAGCCTTTATTTTATAATTTATACTTTATACCACTTACTGCACTGAATTCATTCTCATCTTCCAGAACTTCAAAACTACTTATTGTATAGACAGGATCCCCTTCATAAATTACTGCATTATATATAGCAGATACGTAAAAATCTAATATTGTATTCCAGCTATAAACCAGATTAATGTTGCTCCGAGAAATTTTACAGGCATTATCAGCATTTCCATAATAAGTAAAAATTGTAGCAATTTCTGATGAAATACCTCTGAATGATTCATGAAACAACGACACTCCTCCTAAAACCCTGAATGCAATTACAGTATCATTATTTTCACTGCTGGTATCAAGAGCCATTCCTGTTCTTCCTTCAATAAATCCTCCTGCATCAAGGATAGAGTTTAGTTTTATATGTTTTTCAATATTCAGCTTTATTCCATAGAAAGTTTCTTCAACATTACGACTTCTTACATTTAAACCGTGATATTCTTGTTCCACCATATCATCTTCCAGACGAGAATACTCACAAAACAATCCTAGAGAAGCTTCTTTTCCTGAGTTTCTTACATGTGCTACTGAAGTCATGATCGAATTCATTTTGAATATTTCATGTTGGTTCAATCTTGCATTATCATCAATGTTAACCAGATTCAGGATTTCGATGTAATTGTATTTTGGTCTGTTTGCCAAATATTCACAAACTGCATCTACATCTTTTTCTGTCAGGTTTGCCGAAAGGGTCAAGTTAAGGAAATCAACAACTTGCAAAGCTGTATTATAAACGGCTGAATCAACAATTCTCCCATTACTTTTACCAATAAAAAGATCGCCGGTTATTGAGAGATCATCTTCATAGCATCTTTCAATATTATTAGTGCTTTCATGCTTTCTTGACATATACTGAAAGTACGCATCAAGACTAATTTTGAAAGCTCTTTCCTGACCAAATTTATAGTCCATGCTGTTCAGCGCATTTATCCTGTAACTACCACTATTTACCTTACCCAATTCATAGTCCATACTGTTCATCGCATTTATCCTGTGACTACCACTATTTACCTTAATCATACTATATGATGCAGCAAAATCATTACTGAAAAAAAATCCGGGAGTCTCATTATAAAAGTTGAACTCCGGACGAAATGAGTTCATTTTAGACTCGTCTCTCAATTCTATATCGTCAAAATGACTGTGTTCTCCTCTTTTTACATTTTGGCATAAATTATAATATCCAAAATCATACCTGATACTCTTCCTGAAGTACATTAAGCTCCTACTGCATTCAGATGATCCATCTGCGAACATCATAATTGAAACTATCAGAAATAATGTTATTACAAAAATTCGTTTAACCACAAACATTCCCCCATATGTATTTTTACATATATTGATAATTCACCGGAAAATTGGCAAGAAAAAAACCGTTGAACATAAATTCCAACGGTTTTCAATATATTTACCTTATTAAAATTCTTTTAACAGATTAGATGCAATAATTGATCTCTGAATCTGGTTTGTACCTTCATAGATCTGAGTAATCTTTGCATCTCTCATCATTTTTTCTACAGGATATTCTTTCATATATCCATAACCGCCAAGAACCTGTACTGCATCGACCGTAACTTTCATAGCTACGTCTGAAGCAAAAGTTTTACACATTGCAGATTCTTTAGAGTACTTTTTCACACCACTGTCAATCATTCTTGAAGTAGCATATACCAGTGCTCTGGCAGCTTCAATTTGTGTTGCCATATCAGCAAGCATAAACTGAATAGCCTGGAATGATGAAATAGGTTTCCCAAACTGATGTCTCTGTTTTGAGTAACGAGCAGCTTCTTCATATGCTCCCTGAGCAATACCTACTGCCTGAGCACCAACCATAGGGCGAGATTTATCGAATGTTTTCATGGCAACCATGAATCCTGTTCCTTCTCTTCCAACCATGTTTTCTTTTGGAACTCTTACGTTTTCAAAAATCAATTCTGTTGTAGCTGAAGCTCTGATTCCCATTTTGTTTTCTTTTTTACCGAATGTAAAACCGGGAGTACCTTTTTCAACGATGAAGCAGGAAGCACCACGGGCACCTTTTGCTTTGTTTGTCATTGCAAAAACTGTGTAGATATCAGCTTCTGAACCGTTAGTAATCCACTGTTTTGTACCGTTAAGTATATAGAAATCACCATCTTTTTCAGCAGTTGTTTCAATACCACCGGCATCTGAACCGGCATTAGCTTCTGTAAGAGCGAAAGCAGCGAGTTTTTCTCCTGCAGCAATCTGAGGAAGATACTTCTGTTTCTGCTCTTCATTTCCTGAAAGAAGTATAGGGTATAGTCCAAGACCTGTTGCTCCAAATGAGAGAGCTATACCTGCATCAACCTTACTGAGTTCTTCTGTAACAATAGCAAGATCCATAACTTTTCCGCTGATACCATCGTATTCTTCAGGAATCAGAACAGCAAAAAGATCTGTCTGAGCCATGATTTTTACGATATCCCATGGGAAAGTTCCTTCTTCGTCGTACTCCTCGCGCAGGGGTTTTATCTTCTCTTGTGCAATTTTTCTTGCAATATCTCTGATTTCAATCTGGTCTTCAGTTAAAAAATAATCCATTTCACCTCCAAATTATAAACTGTAGTAAAGACTCATTTCGAACGGATGAGGTCTGTTTTTAACCGCAACCACTTCTTTCATTTTTTCTGTTATCCAACTATCTATCAATTCTTTATTAAATACATCACCTTTGAGAAGATACTCATGATCATCCTTCAGAGCCTGAAGTGCTTCTTCAAGACTTTCAGGGATTGACTCAAGCATATCTTTCTTCTCATCTGACCAGGCAAACACGTTATCATCAAACGGACCGTATCCGTTTTCCTTAGTAGGAAGAATCTTGTTCTGAATACCGTCAAGCCCTGCCATTAAAAGAGCACTCATTGCCAGATAATAATTACATGTTCCGTCACCTGTTCTGAATTCAATACGTTTTGTTTCTTCGGTTGTAACGTATTTAGGTATTCTTATTGCTGCAGATCTGTTAGCAAGCCCATAGAACAATTTCACAGGTGCTTCAAATCCCGGAAGAAGTCTCTTGAATGAGTTTGTGCTTGGATTTGTGAATGCAGTTAGAGAACGTCCATGTTTCAGGATTCCACCGATGAAATACTGAGCTTCAATGGAAAGGTCTGCATATTCACCTTTTTTAAAGAATACATTCTTGCCTTTTTTTCTGAGCTGAATATGGAAGTGCATTCCGTTTCCAGCTTCATCATATAATGGCTTAGGCATGAATGTAGCTGTAAGGTCGTTTCTCAATGCAGTATTGTGAATAATATCCTTGATATACATCATCTTATCTACAATATTGCTGAATTCCATCATTTCTGTTTCGATTTCTTCCTGACCTGCAAGACCGACTTCATGGTGGTGATAACGCACGTCAACACCAATATCTTCCATCTGATTTACCATTTCCTGACGAACATCTGCATATTTGTCAAACGGTGTATCTATATGATAACCCTTTCTGTGAGCAACGGCTGTACCGTCTCTGTCCACGTACTTACCCGGTAGTACTTCTTTGGATTCTGCGGATGTAAACTTGTATCCTGCTTCATATTTACCATTTCTGAAAACTGCATCATTAAAAAGATAGAATTCGAATTCAGGAATCCAGAATGACTGGTCTGCTATCTTTGTAGACTTCATGTAGTCGTCTGTTCTCTTAGCAACGCTTCTCGGGTCTTTAGCAACACCAATTCTTGTATCTGCATCACAGATGAAGCAAAGCATTCTTAAGGTAGGATATCTTGTAAACGGATCAACCATTGCAGTTGTAATATCCGGAAGAATAACCATATCACCGGATTCAACCGATCTCATTCCGGGAATACTTGAACCATCAAAAGATATTCCTTCAGTCATAACCTTATCAAGTTTATCCGGTGGGAATGATATGTGATACCAGTTTCCTGCCAGATCTGAATATTTCAGATCTATTGTCTTAATCTTTTTTTCTTCTATAATTTTTTTGATTTCTTTTAAGGTCATTTATCCTCCGCTATTTATAGAGACATAAATATGCCGCATTCCCTTCTATTTTCAGATTGAATTTTTTATCTTTCTGAACTATGAAAGTTTCTCCCTTTGCAAAAGTTTTCCACTCTTCTTCTCCCGGAAGGAGAACAACCATAACACCTTCAATAACAGTCATATATTCTACTGTGGATGTCCCAAACTCATATTCACCTCCTGCCATAACACCTATTGTAGCAGGTCCGTCATTTGTATCAAAAGCAATTGATTTTACTTTACCATCAAAGTATTCATTAGTTTTAAACATATAAGTCTCCTTATCCACCACTCATCAGATGCAGAACCTGCACACTAGCTCCGGGCGGTATTGTTGTTGTATCGTATTTATCTTTTTTTATCAGTTTTCCGTTAACCTTTACGACTAACAGTTTGAAAGTATAGTTTTTACGTTTCAAAACTCCTTTAATGGTCAAGTCCTGTTCCCAGTCCATACTGCTTCCATTAACCATTATCTGTTGAACCATATTCTTTCTCCATAATAATTTCTATTATCTGATTAGCCTGCATGTTAGCCGCAATTGCAACTCTCGGTGCCGTAGGAGATACATTTTCCTCCAGCTCAGAGCATTCATCTCCGCAGACATACAGGTTACCAATTTTTCGAGTTTTCAGTATATCATTTCTGCCATATCCGGCTATTCCGGATGCAGCCACAATAGACTTTTCGGGATATTTGATCAGCCATTCTTCAATGAGCATTTTTTTCATTTCAGCTCTATCGAAGGCCTCAGCCATAATATCCACATTTCCGAAAAGCTCATCAATGTTATCTTCATTTATTTTCTTCACATGGAATTCAATATCAGTACAAGGACTGATTCTCTTAAGGTTATCACTAAGAGCTTCTGCTTTGGGTTTTCCTATCTGATCCATAAAAAACTGCTGACGATTCAGATTATGCGGTTCAACCACATCGAAATCTGCCATAACAATTCTTTTTATGCCGATACGTACCAGAGCAAAGGCAATGTTAGACCCAAGACCTCCACAGCCGGCAATCCCGACAGTGTACTTCCTGACAGCGTTCAGGAGCTTTTCGTTATGTCTTGAAAAGAATCCGTTTATACTTTTTTCCATAGTGGTGTATTGTTTTACGAACCGCTACTTTTTGTCAAAAGAAAAAGGTACGAATCAGATTCAGAATGGATAATGCACAATCTATCAGCTCAATAAATTCAGAAAGAAATCGCATCGTAATATGATTGTCGAGTAATAAATAATCCTCACAATCTATATTCCTTTACCGTCATTAGTACTGTTCAACTGCATACTTATTCAAAACCAGAAATCTTCACCGTTATAACAAGAATAAATATACCGGTCACTGTTACCAATTGTACAAGTATATTATTCGCAAGAGATAAAATATAGTAACAACACTTTTTTTATTGACATAAATCCGATTTATTACTTTTTTAAAAAACAATATATCACAGAACACAGAGGAGAAGCTTATGAAAAAAACAGGTTTACTTATGATTTTTCTCATTTCTTGTTTAGTTTTAACGGCAACAACAATTCAAAATGAAAATCAAAAGCTTATTGATTCAGATGGGGCTGATTCTGACGGATTTGGATCTGCTATCTCAGTCTCCGGGGATTATGCTGTTGTCGGAGCTATTAAAGATGATGATAACGGACAAGATTCAGGTTCAGCTTATATTTATCACTACAATGGAACAAACTGGGTTGAACAACAGAAGTTAATACCACCAGATGGTGCAGCAGGTGACTGGTTCGGCTATAAAGCTTCAATATCAGGAGACAATGTAATTATTGGATGTGTAGGCGATGATGAAGATGGCAACTGGTCGGGTTCTGCATATATTTACCATTATGATGGCTCAAGCTGGATACAACAGCAGAAACTGACTTCTTCCGATGCCTGTGCGGATCAATATTTCGGCTGTTTTGTCTCAATTTCCGGCGATTATGCAGTGGTTGGAGCATATGGAGATGGTACCAATGGGGTTGAGTCCGGCTCGGTATACATATTCCACTTTAACGGTGTAAACTGGGTAGAACAACAGAAACTGTTGCCTTCCGACGGTGCAGCCGGAGATAAATTCGGAATCGTCACTTCAATTAATAATGATAATGTTATTGTGGGAGCCTATGCAGATGGTGATGGAACTCATACAGGCTCAGCATACATTTTTCACTATGACGGAGCAATTTGGTTCGAGCAGCAGAAGCTTACTCCCGCGACTCTTGAACCGGGAGATTTTTTCGGTATAGGAGTCTCAATTTTTGAAGACCGTGCAATTGTAGGTGCGTTAGGAGATGATGACAACATTAATTCAGCAGGTGCTGCTTATGTATATTACTTTGACGGGACAACATGGATTGAGCAGCAGAAACTTCTGGCGTCAGACGGAGATGAAGGAGACTGGTTAGGCTATACTGTATCAATCACAGAAAACTATGCATTATTGGGTGCAAATTATGATGATCAGCTTGGTGCTTCTTCAGGTTCTGCTTACATCTATCATTTTGACGGTACATCCTGGAATGAACAGCAGAAATTTCTCGCCAGTGACGGTGGTGATGGATATATATTTGGTGCAAACATAGCCATGGATAATAACCGTGTTCTTATTGGCGCTCCAAATGCATACAGTAATGCTGTTTTAACCGGAGCTGCTTACTTTTATGAAATTGCTGACTATATCTTACCGCCGGTAAATACTCAAATTACTATCCCTGCAAATAGCAATGATGAATTTAATTTCATGGATGCAGATGTAAGACTCCAGTTTACAGGTAATCACCTGGAAACAACTATAGATCTGACCCAGAACTTCAATGAACCGAATGTTGTGGGTAACCTCCCTGCAAATATCGTTAACATTGCGAATAACTACTGGCATGTGGAATCTTCCGCAGGTGACGTTGGAACTTACGATATTACATTCGACCTCAGTGAGGTTGAAGGGATAGAAAACTTTGCTACACTTAGCTTCCTCAAAAGAGATGATGACAGCTCTCCATGGCAGGATGTAGTTGTCGATCTCGGTGCAACATTGGTCTACAACTATCCATACATAACAATCCAGGGACTTAACGTATTCTCTGAGTTTGTGCCTGCCGGTGGTAATGACAATTCACTTCCGGTTACACTTTCTTCTTTCAATGCAAGTAGAACTAACAGCAACTTTGTTGAACTTAACTGGATTACAAAGTCTGAAACTGATATGAGCGGTTATAACATCTTCAGGAACGAAATGAACAGCCTGAATGGTGCTCTTAAGGTTAACACATCAATAATAACTGCAAGTAATCTGTCTACAGAACATAACTATGACTTCTGTGATGATGAAGTTGAACTGGATAACACCTACTACTATTGGCTTGAGTCTGTATCAATGTCAGGAAATACAGAGTTCTACGGACCTGTTTCAGTATCATTGGATGATGATAAGCCAGAAGAATTTACAAAACTGGGAATCCTGGGAATTTACCCTAACCCATTCAATCCTGAAACAAACATAGATTACTCTGTTAAGGAAGAAACAGATGTTCAGGTTTCAGTGTACAACATGAAAGGTCAGAGAGTTAAAACTCTGGTGGATAAATCTGTCTCAGCAGGTGATCATAATGTTGTCTGGCATGGGGACTCAGAATCAGGAAAATCTGTTTCGTCCGGTGTATACTTTGTGAAGATGATTACCGGAAATCATATCGAAACTCGTAAGATTGTATTGATGAAATAATGCAGTTGGATCTAAGTTTAACAATTAATAGTTAAACTTTGGTTTGCATTATTCAGCGTGACAGAAATGAAAATTTCTGGATAGCTAACTATGTATATTTCAGAGACGCTTTTAACGAGCGTCTCTTTTGTATATGATACTGTCACCCTTGATTCATTCTTTTATCTGCCTCTCCAGCTCCCCGGAAATCTCATCAAATCTGAAACCTTTTCTATACAGTGATGCGATAACCTTCTCCCTTTTCTTATAATAGTCGAATCTGTCGTATCGGCGCAGAGCTTTAGCCACTTCTTCCTGTAGAATTTCATTCTTCACTTCTCCGGACATAACTTCCCGGATTGTTTTATCTACAATCTGAGAATCAATTTTCTTCATCATCAGATTCTGTCTTATCCACTGCTCTGACTTGTTTCTCAACACCATGGAGTTGACATATAAATCACAAAATCTGGCATCGTTGATAAAATTCTTATCCTGTGCTGTTTTCAGCAGTTCTTCCCGGATTTCATAGCAAAAATGCTTTTGTCTCAGGAACTCCCGGCAATCGTGCAAACAACGCTCCTGTCTGCTGAGTTGTTTATAGAGCAGTTCTCTGGCGTAATCTTTCATTCTGTCGAAGAGTTTTTCGTAGTCTTCCTCAGATATAGTTTGTTCGTAGAAAACCTGCTCTACATAGTTAAAAAGGACTCTACCCGGTAGAGTCCCTATAATATTGTTTTCAACTTCAACAAGATAGATTGTTTTAGTCTTATTCTTTATCTTCAGATTTTTCATCTGCTTCTACTTCAATCATTCCCAGCTCTACTTTGATTTTGTCTTCAATCTCTGTCAGGATTTCAGGATTCTGCTTCAGGAATTCACTTACTTTTTCAGCTCCCTGACCCAGACGGATTTCACCGTAAGAATACCAGGAACCGCTCTTCTTGATGATATTATGCTTAACACTCAAATCAAGAATAATGTGAATATGAGAAATACCGATTCCAAAGATAATCGGGAAATCAACAGTTTTGAAAGGTGGAGCAAACTTGTTTTTCACAACTTTTACTTTTGTTGTTTTACCAACAATTTCAGCACCGGAACTGGATGTTTCCTTGATTGATCCTGATCCTCTTACTTCCAGTCTTAAAGATGAATAGAATTTAAGAGCTACACCACCGGTAGTTGTTTCAGGATTCATGTAAGGGGCAACACCAATCTTCATACGTGTCTGATTAATGAAGATTACAGCAGTATTGGATTTACTTACAATACCAGTCAGCTTTCTCAGAGCCTGAGACATAAGTCGTGCCTGAATACCAACATGGCTGTCACCCATATTTCCTTCGATTTCCTGTCTTGGTACAAGAGCAGCAACAGAGTCAACAATAATAAGATCGATTGCGTTACTACGGACAAGTGCTTCCACAATTTCCAGTGCCTGTTCTCCACCGTCCGGTTGAGAGATCAGCATACTGTCAGTATCAACACCAAGTTTCTTTGCATAGATTGGATCAAGAGCATGTTCAGCATCAATAAATGCTATTGTTCCACCTAATTTCTGAGCTTCCGCTGCAATATGCAGTGAAAGAGTTGTTTTACCGGATGCTTCAGCACCGTAAATTTCGGTAATTCTGCCTTTAGGGATTCCACCGATTCCCAGAGCAGCATCCAGGTTTAAAGCACCAGTCGGGATTACATCAACAGTGAGTTTGGGTTTGTCGCCCATTCTCATGATTGCACCGACACCATATTTCTTCTCAAGTTGAGATATTGTGTTTTTTAAAGAAGCATCTTTTGTTTTGTCAGCCATTATTCCTCCGAATTATCAATATCAAAGTTCGTATTGTTTTATTGTTTCATATACCGGTCCCTGCGGTCTTAAGATGCTTTTATAGAGAGCAGCTTCTTCAATCTGGCATTTATCCGGTTTGATTTCCGATGTCAAAATATGTTGTACCATCTGATTATTCAATGTTTTTTTTACTCTTCCGAGCGTAACATGCATTTTAAATTTCTTATTCTCTATATCGAGAAAATCAAGTCTGTTTCTCAAGCGCTTTGGTAAAGCCTTTACATCTTCCCTTTCTGTTTCAAAACGCACCCAGATTATTCTCGGATTTTTCCCGGGCATAACCTCAATAATCGGATCCTTCACTTCAAAACTACCAAAACCGGAAAGCAGATCATTCATATAATAGTCTATATCTTTCACTGCCGAAGGAGGTATATCTCCCAGAAAAAGCAGTGTAATATGCAGATTTTCATCCTCAACCCATTTAACACTGTTACCACAGACCGATCTGAGGTTATCTATAACTTCTGAGAAGCTTTCTTTCATCTCAGCAGGCAGATTAAAGGCAGTAAATGCTCGCATTATCTCTTATAACCAATCATACGTAGAAAATCTTTGCGTTTTTTGATATCTTCGTCAGTTTCTATTCCTTTCTGTGTAAATCCGTCGATTACTCCCATGACTCCGCGACCCTGATCAGTTTCCGCAATAATTACCTGAACAGGATTTGCTGTTGCGCAGAAAATATTCACAACCTCTCGGCATGCTTTTACAGATGGCATAACATTAATTGGAAAAACATTCCCCAGAATTATCAGAAATGTATGACCACAGCCAAGTCTCAGCATATTATCAGCAGCAATCTTCTTCAGTTCATCGTCATTGCCTTCCACGCGCACAAGGCACGGACCGGATGCTTCGTTGAACGCTACTCCGAACTTTATTCCGGGATTAACGTTGATTATAGCTTCATAAAGGTCTTCGGCAGTCTTGATAAAGTGAGACATTCCGAAGATTATATTTGCACCTTCAGGTATATTAATTGATTCTACAATAGTCTTCATAATTCACCTCTCAGATAATTTGATTTCCATAATAAAAAAAAGCTCTGCGTTTTTGTCTATAAAATAATTTAAAGATTCTATGCTAAAAAAAACTTGATTTCTATATCAAACCTCCCATAAATTGCTCTATCGAAGAAAAGGAAGAATTTTATGAGTGTGAAACTTATCAAACTGACTAAAGACTATGTCGAACATATCAGAACTATCTACAAATGGAATATCCCTGAGAAAAGAAAAGACCTTTATAGCTGTGATGAAATCGATAATGAATATGACTTTCGAAAGGTTTTATCCACTGATAGCAAGGACTATTCTCATCTGACAAATGAACAACTATATTATTGTTGATTCCGAAACAGAACAGTCAGTTGGCTGACAATATTATACTGATTTCAAATAATAACATTGCCTGCCAGGGAAAACATGAATTTCTACTGGAGAAAAATGAGTTATACAAAAAAATGTATTCAGTTTACTGTTCACAGTATTCTGATGTTGGAGGTTCTTAGATGAAGTTTCATCAGCTTTTTATACTGCTGCTCATATTTATTATTTCTTGCGGTACTAGACAAAAGAAAATTGAGAAATCTGTAAGTATAAACCTGGTTGATTCTATACAAGTATACACAGATGCAAATGATATTGAACACGAGTTAAATCCTGAAAGCATTAAACTCAATTCATCAAATGAAATTGTGATTTTCAATAAGGATACTTATGAGCTTATTATATTTGATAAAAATAAATTTGGAAATAATAGCCAGTTAAAACGTAAAGTTCAGCTTTCTAAAGGTAAGGGACCAGGTGAATTTGTCTGGTTCAGTGATTTTGAATTCAATAATTTTGACAGTAAATACTATTGTTGTGATTCTGATGGTCGTAAAATAGTAGTTCTTGATTCATTATTCGAGTTTAGTCAAGATATCAGCTTACCAATCAAACCCTCCAGAATAGTAATCTCGAATAATAAACTTTACTTGTCAAATATGTTTTCAGCCCAAGAAGAGGGAAATGTTGTGGTTATTGATCTAAATGATCAATCTTTCAGTTACAGAATAGAAACTGTTGATTTGGAAGGAGATTACTCATCTCCTTTTGCTAATTTCTTTCACAATATGTCCATTTATCTACCAATAACAGAAAATGAACAAATCAGATGCGAATCAAGAGCATTTCCTGATTTTAAGATAAAGCTCTTCAAGAATGATTCTTTACTTGCGGATGTCTATCCACCAGGATTTAAGAATGTGGATATGCCAGAACCAAGGATGTACAATTTGAATGGTCAAAGAAAGTTTGAATCTCTTCAAGCATACAGTGATATAGTGTATTGCCCTGTGAATAAATGGATTATTGCAGAAACATGTTCAGGATATGCACCCGATTTTGCAAAAAAATATAAGAGTAGTATATTCATTTTTGATCTTGATGGAAATACTATATGTAATTATATTAATGAAAATCCCAGATATGAGAATAACAAAATATTATAGGATACAGAAAGCAATATATTATTGCTGACTTCTACTGATACAATTTTCATTTACGAAGTGAAATAAGAGGAAGTATTTTATGAATGTGAAACTTATCAAACTTACTAAAGATGACATCGAACATATCAGATCTATCTACAAATGGAATATCGCTGAGAAAAGAAAAGACCTTTATAGCTGTGATGAAATCGATAATGAATATGAAAAGCATATGACTTTCGAAAGGTTTTATCCGCTAATGGCAAGGAATATTCTCAGCGGACAAATGGACAACTATATTATTGTTGATTCCGAAACAGAACAGGCAGTTGGCAGACTCCAGGCTTTCGATTACAACGGAAGAAACAAATCCATAGAGATCGGTTATTACTTTCCTCCGGAGTTCAGAGGGAAGGGCTATGGAATAGCAATGATGGAAACACTTCTGACAGAATTCTTTTCTGACGAAGAAATGAAACTGAATAAGATAGTAGCAGAAACTGCCGAAGGAAATACAGCTTCTAACAAGTTACTGCAAAAATTCGGATTCAAAGTAGATGCCAGAATGAGAGAGCATTACTGGTTCGGAGAGGAAAAGCAGGATCAGCTTATATACTCGATATTGAGAAGTGAGTGGTGTAGATAGTTTTATATAACTTAAGCAAATTGAGCAGAGGAATTTGACTTCCCCTGCTCTTTTTTTAGAATTATTTTATCACCAGATATTTCTCCAGAACCGGTTTCAGAGCGAAATCACTGGTCAGCATTTTGTACTCACTTACAGCTTCATCTTTTGCTATAAGGTTTGATCTCTGAGCTCTCAGCATGACATTTTTATCTGTATATCTCGAAGAGACGAACTCAAAGATATTCGTCTTATATCCATTCATTTCCATAAGCAGACTTCTCAGAGAATCCCCCAGCATATAGATAAATCGGTCTTTAAATATGCTGTGTTTTGTTATACTTTTCAGTTTTTTCTGCCTGAATTCTTTCTTTATTGTGTGCTGACAGCATGAAACGGACAGAATCAGTTTTGCATTTACTTTTACACCCAGATGCAGGGTCTTGTCTGTTGCAGTGTCACAGGCATGCAGGGAATATACAGCATGCACATCAGATACAGGATTGTAGTCTTGTACATCCATAGCATGAAAATACATGTTTAGTCCGAATTCAGATGCTGTCCCTTGAGCCTTTTCCATCAATTCCGCATTGATATCTACACAATGAATCTCAATTTTTCTCGGATCAATATACTTGTAGAAATAGGCAACAAGCATACTCAAATAGCCGTTTCCCGCACAGCTCTCAATCAGTACAAGCGTCTTCTTTTTAGAGTATTTTCTGGTAAATGAGTGGATGACTTCGAGATAGGCAATAATCTGCTCAATCTTGGCATCCTTATCTTTTCCTGATTTGTTGTTTAATTTAAGCTTATCAAAGAGTTCATTCAGCGTTTCCCGTTGTTCACGATTAATCAGCATTTTTTCCTCCTGCTGTTTAGGAGGGATTGTTTTGTCAGAATTAATTAATTCGAGGGTTTGGGAAACTCAATAAATAAACCATAAATGTACTGATATATGCACTATAACAACGTCTGCAAGGCGCATTCAAAACAATCCAACTCCATTTGTTGTAATTGTTTACGTGATATAAGTTTTTCAGATTATTTACGGCTCCGACTTAGTTCAGGACCCTCCTGAACAGCTCCGGATATTTTGAACTCCTTTAATATTTATGTGACAAGATTCTATCGTATTATATTGATGTCAAATTCTTTATAATAAAGAAAGCCTGCAGAAGTTCCACAGGCTTATATATGTTAAAAGTTAAAAACTTATATAAAAGCAAAAACTACTTCAACAACACACATTTACTGGTTTTAAGTGCTTTTCCGTTTAGTTTCAGCTGGTAGAAATACACACCGGAACTGACATTTTTGTTGTTACTGTCTTTTCCTTCCCAGAGTATTCTGTGACTCCCCTGCTCTATATAATCATTCACAAGTGAAGTCACTTTCTGACCCTTGAGATTATACACAGCAATCTCTACGTTTCCACTTTCCGGAATAGAATAGGCAAATGTTGTACTTGGGTTAAACGGATTAGGGTAGTTTGCCAAACTGCCTTTCAGATCAGGAGCAGATACCTCGTTGTCGTCATTGCTCACATAGAGTCTGTCAAGAGGAAATACATAAAGAGCTGCCTGTGAATCATACAATTGCTGAGTCGGCGCAGAAATGAGAATGTCTTCATCTGTAATAACAATCTGATTGCCAAAACCAGAATCAAATGGCTGTTCAGGATTTGTAAGTGCATCTATCAGCTCCCATTCTCCATCCCAATTTTTGTAATACAGTTTAACAGACTCCTCTTCAATATCTCTATGAGCAAGAAATCTGTTACAAATTCCAATACTTAGATCACTTACAGGAAGATATGAGGATGAACTGTGAATCAGTAAATCGTCCACAATATACCAACTGCTGTCCATTTCCCTGAAAAAAAGCAGATGATATTCTCTGATATATTCTTCATCCGGATTATATGGAGTTCTGAAATACTGAAGTACAACGAACCCATCATCATATTTCAGAATTGATTCTCCTAATGATTTGGAAACATAATTTTGAGGAGTCAAATCTATATCGTGAAAAATATTTTGAAGTTGCCATACATTATTATTGTTCTTATAAACTGATATGTAGAAGCTGTCATTAGTGAATGTTGAAACTAAACAGTGACTATCAGTAATTCTGGCACTATTGATCTCTCCATTTACTGTTACTTGTTGAATATCCACAAACATTGAATCCTGCCATTCTCCGAAAATCAGTGAAGACTCACCTTGCTTTGCCACTGAATAATTATCCGCAATATCAAGATATGTTTTGGGGTTATCACTATAGGTAGAGACACGTTGACGGAGCACAGGAATTCTATCATCTCCAATCTCGCAATAGTTGAATTGCCGTTCTATGTCATTATAGATCCCAATTCCCTGAAATAAGATTTTACTATTACTGATCATTGCATGTTCACGCATTCCAGTATCAAACCAATTACCATTTATTGAAGAAATTCCCCAACTTTCAGATTTTTCAAAAGTTCTAAGGGCATCTCCCATATCATACATTGAATTATAACTGTATCTTGCAAAAATGTAATCAGAATTCGCATTAAAATCCGATGCAAAATCATAGACTCTTTCAAATCCTCCATCGCAACTTTGTAACCAATCATAAAAATCTAATCTTGTATAGTAACCAGCATCTTCTTTATCTATAGCCACAGTTTTTATTATAGTATGACTTTCATTTCCCGTTTCATCATAGACAGTAAGACGTACATCCATTTCATCAGTAACTTCCATTTCAATAATTGGATTCTGCATATATGAATCGATAGAACCATCATTATTGAGGTCCCATTCAACTGAATAGTCGCTAAGTGATGCGTTTTTCAATTTCAATCCAAAATGATTGTCTATCTTGAATGTTGTTGTCTCGAAGTTAGCTGAAAGAGAAGGTAAATCAACAACCTTAAGAGTATTCGGTGTTGTCAAAACAAATGAATTGTCCAGCACCTGTATGTTTTCATTATCTTCACCCTGAATGATACAGTGGTAAACAACAGACGTATCTTTCAAGGAATATATTGCATAATCATCGTCTGTGTTGTATCTGAAATGCTTGCTGCCTAACATTATGCTTTCATTATTAAGCTGAACACTGTATTCAGCCTCTAGAGTCAGAAGTCCTTCCGGAACTGATGCAGTTTTCAATATACCCCAGTTTGCTCCATCATGTTCTAGAAGGAGCAAATCTATACCATCGACACCGACTGATCTGTCATTCCTGATATTAGAGTACCAGTCTATATTTTCCATGGAAGCACCATCTGAAAATGTATTGTCTGGTTCCCAGATAGATCCGTTATAGCTATATGCGCCTGATCTATATTCTCCCGGTCCAGGCTCGTCTCCGTGCCATTTTCCGGAAAGAACAGCAATATCATTTTCTGCGCTTATATTACTGCAGGCAGCATCTTCATCATAATTCTGGAGCTGATAGCTGTTGTTAACATTCTTGTAAAACAGTGTTAAGAAGTATGTGCACATATTTATACCATCACAACCAATAATGAGATTGTCTGACTGTAACTCCAATGTAAATGCATGCCAGTAAGCCCAAAAATCTGAATACTCATCCGGATTTACTGATAATCTTTGACTCTCACTATACTGTGTTCCATCAAAAGCGTAAATAAATGCATGAAACTGAGAGCGCTTTGATCCAACAGCTATTTTATTTTCGGTTATGCTGATTGAGTTTCCGAAATTACTGACATCAGTTGTATCTGCAGGTAGTAATTCCTGTAAAATACTCCAGGTGTCATTGGAGTTTTCGTATACAAACACTCTGTTATAGTTAAGAAAACTAACTAAAAGATGGTTGTTATAACGATCTGCAACAATTCTTGAATACCCGATTGTTGTTGAAAGTTCAGTTATGCCTGTTGGCAATGGTAATGTTTGTGTGTTAAAAAGGTTTACATCAATATCACTTGTGAATGCAATTGCGTTTGCAATCAAAAAAACAAGAATGACTAAAGTAAAAGCTCTTTTATTAGAAATAGTCATCATATCCCCCTTATCTGCTGCTGACATACCCCTATATCAGATACAGATATTTTTTTATCATTTATGCAATTTTAGTTCCATAAATAAATTTGAATAAACTTTTATTGAGTATTAACTACTCCTCTTCATCTTAATTAATTCTTTACTGTAGTTCAGAGTTATTGCATCTCTCTTGAGAAGTATAATGAGTTTTTCTATGATATATTGTCAAATTATTCATAATTATGAGCCTGCAGATAATTCTACAGGCTTATATATGTTAAAAGTTAAGATATGAGCAACCCAATTTATGCAAAGATCTCCTTTTTTGTTAATAAGTTACTTAATTGAGTCAATAACCTGTTCAAGCCTCTTCTCAGGATGAGGATGAGTACTGAAAAATGCTGTGAATTTTCCATAGTTATCCAGCTGGCTCATCCTACGCAGAAAACTGACTGCTCCATCTGCATTCCCATAGTGCTCAATAAGTTTTTGAACAGCATATCTGTCTGCTGCTGATTCCTGTCTGCGTGAAAATTTCAGATCAATGCTGCCTGCCGAAAGATTCATTATACCGGCAACAGTGTTATCTTTACCTGTAAAAAAGCTGATTATCAAACCTGCTATAAGACCACGTCCAATTCCTTTTGTATGATCGTAATGCTGAAAATGCCCCAACTCGTGGGCTATTACAAATGCCAGTTCCTGTCTGGAGTCAGCAAAATCAATCAGTCCTCTGTTCAATGTAATTATTCCTCCGGGAACAGCAAATGCGTTTACATCGGTTGATCTTGAGATGACAATACAAAAATCAAGGTCTCTGTCAGAACCATCTACAAGAGAGTCTACAAGACTTTGCAGGCTGAGAGCTTCGTCATTCTGTTCCTTCATAAAATGCTTTCGATATTGAGAATTTATACTTTTTTCCATTTTTTCAGGCAGATGCGGAGCAATCAAATCAACAAGCAGACCTGACAGATAATACAAAATGATAATTGCCAGTAAAACTCCACCTAAAAGGACAAATAAATCTTTAACTCTGGAGCCTTTGTTTATATTATGGTTTTCTTTAAGTTCTACAGGTCTGAAATTCATTTTTTTATATAAACTGCAGTACCATAAGCTATTACTTCAACAGCTCCGGCTGAGTCATTCTTTTTACCTGTTGTACCTACTGTAGATGTCTCAATTCTCATGTTCTGTATGATATAGGCATCTCCGGCACTCTCTTTCATTCTGAGGATAGCTTCTCTACGAGCCCTGTCAACAAGAGTCTCATATGAACGAACTTCTCCACCAAAAATATTGTATAGACCGGCAAGAAACTTCTTGAAATAGTCCAGAGCAACAACAACTCCACCGATGACCAGCTCTGACTTCTCAATTTCCAGTCCGTCAGGAACAGCATTCTTAAGAGTCACTGCCGGGAGATTGAGAAAGAGCTTTTCCCTTATCTTTATTGATTCATAATGTTTTTTCTCATTTATAGTTCCTATAATATAACCAAGGATTATCAGAAATAGAACGAAACCAAGAGAAAACAGGTGTTGCATTCCTTCTTCCATCATGTCTCCATTATTCTACAATTACTGCTGTGCCGTATGCATAGAGCTCTGCAGCTCCCTGTGCAACCGATGAAGTCGAGAATCTGATGTTTACAATCGCATTAGCTCCCATCTCCTTAGCCTGCATTACCATTCTCTGTATCGCCTGATTACGCGACTCCTGAAGTAGTTCAGTATAACCTTTAAGTTCTCCACCAACGATGTTTTTAAGACCTGCCATGAAGTCTCTTCCTACGTGCTTTGCTCTTACTGTCGATCCAGACACAAGACCAAAATGCCTGACAATTTTCATTCCGGGTACGTTTTCAATGTTTGTTAGGTGCATTGTTCCTCCAAATATCTAATGACAAAATGTTATTTCTGTATCAATAATTGTAAATCTATTTTTATTTAATCATCTGCAAAAATTATAATAAAAAGCTTCTCAAAATTGATACTCATTCGCAATTAAGCATCGGAGAATAAATGAAATTAAATAAAGCAGAAAGAAAATCATTCTGGCTGATTATGCCGGCACTTATGCTGAACGCATTCGCTCTCAGTATCGGAGCATTTCAGGATATTATTGCCAAGAAAGCACTAAACGCCGAGGATTGGCAGATTACCCTGCTGTCCATGGTCTGGGCAGTAACGATTTTCTTCTCTATCTGGTGGGGAAATATTCTGGAGCAGTCGGATCGTAAAGCCAGATATTTCTGGTGGATTGCTTTCGGGGGAAGACTGATCCTGCTGACAGGTCTCTGGATTTCAAACTTTACCCATCTATTTATTATGCTGTTTATTATGTACAGCTTCAATTCACTTTTTATGCCGCTGCAGAATTCGCTTTTGCAGAATAGCTTCAATAATAAGGTCAGGGGGAAAGTCTTTGGGATAATCACCAGTATTGTAACTGTTATTACTATGTCCACGTCGTACATAGCAGGTAAGATTCTGGATTATTCGGAACATGATTATAAGAAGATTTTCTTTGTCATCGGTATACTGAGTTTTATCGGGGTTTCGCTGCTCTCGTTTGTAAAGACTTTCAAAAAATCACAGGTTCCAAAAGCTAAAAGAACTTTGCCGGAAATACTGCTCAGACCTATCAAAAGGACAATTTTAGTGCTCAGAGAGGATAAAGCTTTTGCTTACTTCGAACTCGCTTTCTTCACGTATGGCATGGGTTTTATTATGGTTGTACCTGTACTTCCACTGTTTCTAGTGGGAGAGAACTATCTCAATCTGGACTATTCACACTCTTTTCTGGCAAAAGGTATACTGATGCAGCTTGGAATGCTGTTTCTGTCTCCAATTGCCGGAAGAGTTCATGATAAAATTAATCCAATATTCTTTACAGGTTTTTCATTCCTGTTAATGGCCATATATCCTACCTTTCTTCTTCTCTCACTTATTTTTATCAAAACATCTTATGCATTATTGCTGATGTATATTGCCTGTATATTTTACGGAGCTGCCATGTCCGGACTAAATATATCATGGAACATAGGTTCTATTTATTTTGCAGGAGAAAATGATGCATCCATGTATCAAAGCGTACACGTTACATTAACAGGATTAAGAGGGTTCTTTGCTCCGTTTCTGGGATTTGCCCTTCTCAAATTGTTCGATATGAAATTCGTGTTCATTGTGGCAGCACTTCTTCAATTTCTGGCAGCAGGTATGAGCTTCTTACGATGCAGAAAAGGCTCCTGCTCTTGTATAGCTGATCAACACCGAGATACTGTAAAAGAAATTGGTTCCTGATTAATCACATTTTTACTAAAATTACTTGACTAAAAAACTGGCAGTCGTAAAAAGAGTTTGCTAATTTAATAAAAGTACAGTAAATTAATTTAAAAAAATAAAGAATAAATGGAGGTACTTATGACAATTAAACCTATCGACGACAGAGTTGTTATTGAACCTAAAGCGTTAGAACAAAAAACAGTTGGTGGAATCATCATTCCTGATACAGCTAAAGAAAAACCACAAATTGGTGAAATCATTGCTGTTGGTACAGATGAAGAATTACAGGAAATCGTAAAAGTCGGTGATAAGATACTCTATGGAAAATACGGCGGAACAGAAGTCGAAGTTGAAAACAAGAAATATCTCATCGTTTCAAGAAATGACATTCTTGCGGTAATCGAGTAGCATTATGGCAGCAGCACACGTAAACGATGCCAATTTCGATCAGGTTGTATTAAATTCAGATATCCCGGTGCTTGTAGACTTATGGGCTCCATGGTGTGGTCCTTGTAAAGCGTTGACTCCAACAATAGATGAACTTGCCGTAGAAATGAAAGGTAAAGTAAACATCGTAAAAGTTAACGTTGATGAAAGTCCTCAAGTGGCTACAAAATATCAAGTAATGTCAATTCCTACACTGCTTCTTTTTAAAGGCGGACAGGTTCAAGAACAGATTATCGGTTTAGTTCCAAAAACTAAAATCGAAGAAAAACTCAATCAATACATCTAATTACAGATAATTATTTAGATTTTAAAGCCTGCTGATTACTCGGCAGGCTTTTTATTTTCATTTGCTCTATCCGATAATTTACTTGACTCTGACCGATCCATTCCCCTAAACTTTAACCGTATAAAGAATTAGAATCAATTTAAGGTTATTGACTATAACTTCTGCATAAAAAGAGGAGCAGTAAAATGAAGAACATTATGTTATTATTAGTTCTATCAGTATTAATATGGTTTTCGGGATGTGGCAGGCAGACATTGACATATGAAGAGACTATCGTTGAAGGTAAGAGAATAATATATAATAAGGGTAATCCAGCCAGACCGGAAATGAAAATAAATTTCAGCCCTGTTTTAGAAATACAGGGATATAATGAACTGATTCCAGACAAGACCTCTTTTTTCAGCATGACTGATGCTGCATATTATGATAATAAATACTATATCTGGAACATGTATGATTTAGAGCTTTTTATTTATGATCAAAATGGCAATTTGATAAAAAATAATTGTTTTAAAGGCTCCGGTCCTGCAGAAGCCAAGGAGTATTCCGCAATATATGTATCGGATCATATTTATCTGCATAGTACTATGGGGAAAATTGTTACTTTGGATGATAAGCTTGAATATGTCAATGGCATACATGATTTTGAGAGGTTTCGACTTTCTTCACACAAGATTCATGTTAACAGGGAAGATGGAAACATTTTTCTGATGGGAGACAAAGCATTTGTAGTTGATGATGGATTGATGACACAATATATCGTCAAGAAAATTGATTCTGAGTTTAATGATATATGCATCTATAAAATGGAACCAACAGACTTTAACCTTTTGCTGGAAGGTGACTTTTTCAAAACAAGTGCTGTAGTAACAGATGATGAAATAATTGTAGGAATCCGTAATGACACTGAGCCCAGTTTTGATGTCCTCGACAAGCAACTGACTTACAAGTACACTTTTAAAAACAAGAAAATAAAGACGGAAAGAACAGAAAAGGAAAAAGAAATTATCCGTGAACTATATGGAGAAGACATTTTCGAAGAAAATCCCTTTATCAGAACTAAAAGAGTATGGGATTCAATCCATTATATTAAAAAACACAGATTGTTCGTCACAGTAACCGGTAGTCTGGAAAATTCAATTACTGTGTTCAGGTTTTATTCAGAAGGTGTGTTAGTAAGTTTACTGAAAAAAAAATACAGTACACCACAAGAAGTAAAAGATACAAAACTTATCATCAGGAATAATCGTTTGTTTGAGTATAACAATGAATCAAATGTTATCACTGTTTATGATATTGAGATAAAATAAAAAAATCCCTCCGAAAACGAAGGGACTGAATATGTGATTTATTACTTAGATAACTATTTAGCTTTCCCCTGATTAGCCACTTTATGCATGGCAGCCTGAACAGCTTCCTCATCAGCAAGATAATAATGTTTTATAGGCTTGAGGTTTTCATCAAGTTCATATACAAGAGGAATACCTGTAGGAATGTTAAGCTTTACTATAGCTTCTTCTGAAACATCATCGAGATATTTAACGAGAGCTCTGAGACTGTTACCATGAGCGGCAATGAGAACGTTTTTACCTGCAAGAATATCTTTTGAGATAACATCGTGCCAGTAAGGGAGCATTCTATCTATTGTAAGCTTAAGACTTTCTGTTCCGGGAACTTCTTCTTCGCTGAGTTCTGCGTAACGTCTGTCGTGGCATGGATGGCGTTCATCGTCTTTGCTGAGTACAGGAGGTGGAATATCAAAACTTCTTCTCCAGACAAGAACCTGATCTTCACCGACTTTAGCTGCCATTTCCGCTTTGTTGTAACCCTGCAGATCACCGTAATGACGTTCGTTAAGCTTGTAGCAGCGATGCACGGGAATCCACATCAGATCCATTTCATCGAGTACAATCCATAAAGTTCTTATTGCTCTTTTCAGTACGGATGTATAAGCAACATCAAACTGAAAGTTTTCTTTTTTTAATGCTATACCTGCTTGTTTAGCTTCTTTTCTTCCTTTTTCGGAAAGATCGACATCAGTCCAGCCTGTAAAACGATTCTGTTTGTTCCAGTCGCTTTCTCCATGACGAAGCAGTACTAATTTATACATAGATATCTCCTTCTAAATTGATTTTCAAAGATAAGTTAATTTTCAGGGGATTGGAGTCAATAAAAAGATTAACACCTGTGTCCTCCATGAAACATCTTTGGAGTAGGTTCCGTTTTTTTTGGAATATATAGATTATATGGGTATTTTAATTCTTTTCTCTTTATATTAAATTGTCCCGTTAAGAAATCCGGAAGCCTTGGAAGGATTTCAGGGATGATTTTTGGCTTCAGCTTGCTGAAAATACATTCTGAAAAAGATGTCCTTTCTTTTGCTTCTTTTCTATGGACACCAAAGAAAATGAAGAAACCATATTGAATATCTTTGTATTATTAATAAAACTCAAACCGTTATTGCAAAAAGTTTCGATGAAATTTTGAACTCATTATCAAGTATTCAAAATAAGCTCATTCAGATTTTAACCTGATTAATTCAGCAATCGAATCAACTTCTCTTGTTCTAACAATCTTCATTTCTTATTAAAAGAAATGAAAAAAGAAAATTCATTGCCAAATTTTTAAGCCCCGCTTTTAATGCAGTATAAAACAATGAGAGAGCCCTATGAGCTGGATAATCGGAACAATATCAAAAAATAAGTCGCTTAATCCTGATCTAAAAAAACAGATTCAGAGGCTGATTCCTGAGCATATTCATGCTTTTGAATCGGATAAACTGCTGATTTACAGTGGAGGTATCAAAGAGACATGCTTTTACGGTTCTGATGCTGAATCAACCTGGTTCTGCAATGGACTGGGGATAGATATCTCTGATAGTTCCAACTATAAAATTGTTTCACAGCCTGAATGGCATAACAGGATTACCGAAAACAACTATTCCGCATTAAACGGACATTATCTGACTGTCAGGTATTACAATAATACACTGGAATTCCGCAATGATGAACTTGGACTAAGATCTGTTTATATATATGAGCTGGAGGAGACATTCCTGTTTTCTACCAGACTGGATTGGCTCGTAAAGCTGATTCCTTCTCCACAAATTGACTATGAAGTGTTCGCTACACATTTGCTTTCAATGAATCCACTCAGTTATAAATGTTTCATCAAAGACGTCATTAAAATGGGACCTAATGAGAAAAACATTATCAGTAACGTTAAGCTGAATATAGAACGTAGACCATATACAGTCTTTGGAAAAACGAAGAAGAACTTTGATAAGCTTGAACAAATCCTGAGCAATTTCACAAGATTGATGTCAGATTCAGGACAGAAAGTATCTCTGGGACTGTCCGGTGGTATGGACTCACGTCTGCTGCTTGGTCTGCTTTTGAAAAACAGCAGCCATAAATTCTCAGCACATACTTTTGGAGAAGAACATAATCCTGATGTTTACATTCCTGTAGAGATGTCAAAAAAGTTAGGATTCAGTCATCAGGTATTGTACAAGGAATTTACGAGCATAAACAATACTTTAAAAGAAGCCAGAGATTTTGTTTATCATACTCAGATGCGCTCTGTTCCATCTGTTTTACGGAATCAGCTATATTTCAAAGAGTTGTATTCTCAGGGATTCAGTATGATAGATGGTGGAATGGGCGATCTTATGCGAAGAGCTGTTGCCAACAGAATAATTCTGGATGGTCGCAGTTATTTCAAAGACAAAAACTACGATGAAATAGCCATGATGTTTCGCAAACCTGTTCCACTCAGTATATTCAATCCAGATATACAGAAAAGCCTTGTAAACTCAGTAAAATCCTGCATGAAGAATGAAGCTGACAAACTACCTGATTTGTCAGAAGGAAGCTACGGGGACTGGTTCGATGTAATGCGCGTTAAGTATCTTATGCCTAACAGTGCATCCTTATTTCAGGCTCACATGGATTCTATCCTACCAAATTTTATGCCCTATTTACAGCCAGTATTTCTGAAAGAAGTGTTTGCTTTTTCTGAGAAAGAGCGTAATGACAGCAAGTTAAGCCGATCCATAGTCAAGAGGAACTACCCTGAGCTCAGGAAATTCACACAAGGACGCTACGGTACAAATGTACCTTACGGTTCAGGGCTTTATAAAGGCTACATCTTTGCCAGAATACAACATTTAAAGGGAAAGCTGTATGTTGATAACAGATCTGCGGATTTCCTGAACACAATCTCTGAGTATCTTACCGATAAAATCAACTCTCTTGAAGTTAAGAATAACAGTCTATATGATTATAGGATAATATCAGACTGGTACAACAAATTCAAAACCGGAGAAAGGTCACATGCAGCCAATATCGAGAAATGGCTGATGCTGGAATTCTGGCAGGAACTGATCAGAGAATGATCGGTTGCTACTACTAATTAAAATGAGGACAAATGGACAATAAAAACGCAAACAATCCCCTGCACGGAAAAACACTGAAGATGATTCTCAACTCACTTGTAGACTATTGTGGTTGGGATGATCTTGGAAAACATATAAACATTAACTGTTTCAAAAATGATCCTTCAATCAACTCAAGCCTCAAGTTTCTACGTAAAACCCCTTGGGCAAGACAGAAAGTTGAAGACTTCTACCTCTTTCTGAAAAGAATGGGAGAGATTAAATAATATTTCGTCTGACAATCTGTAGTATTGTCTACTTAAGCTCTGGCGGTATATCTTCTTTCAGGTCTTCATCAGGAGTGAATACCCAGATTGTATTACCTTCCGGATCTTTAATTCCACCATACCAGTAACCTGTATCCTGAGAAGGTCCAAACATCACCTCTCCTCCTGTGTTCTTAACTCTGTCAAAAAGAGTAAAGATGTGACTGCATGAAATCTGCATGTAAGTAGCATTTCGTCTCGGATTGTATAAAGGTTCATCTTCCGAATTGTAAGCACTCATGCCGATCAGGATTTTATCTCCGGATTTCAGATCTACATAGCTGTTCTCCATACCTTTAAAGTAAATTGGTTCCATATCGAATGTATTGATATACCAATCCAGCATTTTCTTGAAGTCTTCGGTACAGACAACTGTATTTATGGGTTTTATAAGCATTTCGTTCTCCATATTTATTTTTGTCTATATAAGATATTCAATTGTGCATTAATATCAATGTTTTTCTGCAGGAAATAGGAACTGTACTTGACATGAAACCTGTATTATTTAGTTTCTCTATAAACGCCGAGTAATTGCAGTCTAAATCCATATAGGACATGACGGATTACCGATAGGGTATAACCGGAAACAGTTATGCCTCCCGTGCTTGGAAAGGCGAAAGGAATGAGACTGTTACAGGCTCATAGTACCCTCATTCTGACTTCGTCTCCAAAGTAATAATAAAATTTTGGAGGAAAAGTGTTAAACACTATAATCAGTTTTAAGGAACCGATGAATGAAAAATTACTGGATTATTCACCCGGTTCTCCTGAGCGAATTGAGCTCAAAAAAGAACTCGATCGACTGACAAATCTTAACCTTGAAATCCCATTAATTATCGGTGGAAAAGAAATACGTACCGGTGATCTTGGGAAATGCATCGAACCCCACAATCACAAAAATGTTCTGGCCACATTCCACAAAGCCGGAGAAAATGAAGTGCGAATGGCAATTGAAGAATCCCAGAAAGCAAAAGCAGAATGGGAGAAAATACCTTATCAGATGAAAGCTGCTATATTCATTAAAGCTGCCGAACTGCTATCTACCAAGTATCGCTTTACACTTAATGCTGCCACAATGCTGGGACAGAGTAAGAATGCTTATCAAGCAGAAATTGACTCTGCAGCAGAGCTGATTGATTTCTGGCGGTTCAACACGTATTACATGCAGGAAATCTTTAAGCAACAGCCAACACACTCTCCGAGAGGAACCCTGAACTACATTGAATACCGTCCTCTGGAAGGCTATATTTTCTGTGTTACTCCTTTTAACTTCACAGCTATTGCGGGAAACCTGCCAACTGCTCCGGCAATGATGGGTAATGTTGTACTCTGGAAACCAGCATCAACGGCAGTGTTATCCGGTTATTTCATAATGAAGCTTCTCAAGGAAGCCGGACTTCCTGATGGAGTCATAAACTTCCTTCCGGGAAGTGGAGCTAATGTAGGTAATCCGGCTCTTGACTCAGAACTATTTGCCGGTCTCCACTTCACCGGTTCAACAGATGTTTTTGGGGCAATGTGGAAAAGAATTGGAGACAATATTCGTAATTATAAAAGCTACCCGAGAATTGTTGGTGAAACAGGTGGAAAGGATTTCCTGATTGCTCATGAATCTGCTGACGTTGATAGTCTGGCAACTGCTATTGTCAGAGGAGCTTTTGAGTATCAGGGTCAGAAGTGTTCTGCTTTATCACGACTCTATATACCAGGATGTTTATGGAATGATGTAAAGGATAAAGTCTTTAAAATGCTCTATGAAATTAAAATTGGACCTGTTCAGGACTTTTCATGCTTTGTGAATGCAGTCATAGATAAAAGAGCTTTTGAGAACACAGTATCCTATATTGAGCATGCCAGAGAAGATGAGCATGCGGAGATTATATATGGTGGAACATATAATGACAGTAAAGGCTACTTCATCACTCCTACAATCATCAAAGCTGATTCTCCATTCTACAAAACTATGCAGGAAGAGATATTTGCTCCTGTGCTCACAGTGTATGTTTATAATGATGAGACCTACGACGAAATTCTCGATATCTGTGACCGTACATCTCCTTACGCTCTTACAGGAGCTGTTTTTGCTCAGGACAGACAGGCAATTATCAAAGCATTTGATAAATTGAGAAATGCTGCCGGAAACTTCTATGTTAATGATAAACCAACAGGAGCAGTAGTAGGGCAACAGCCATTTGGTGGAGGTAGAGGGTCAGGTACGAATGATAAAGCCGGATCAATTATTAACCTTCAGAGGTGGGTATCTCCAAGAACTGTCAAAGAGACATTCACACCGCCTACAGACTATAAATATCCATTTATGGGATAAATAGTAAAAGGCTGTCGGGAGTACCGGCAGCCTTAGTGATAATCGTTAAAGTCTATTCACCTGTTACAATTGTCTCATACTTTGTTGTAAACAAGTAATAGGTCACAATATAGTCTACTGTAGATATTTTTGTTATTCCACCATTTTTTGCAGCTTCTTGAATTGCAACTGCATCAGTTTCAGACGGCATATATCTAAACATTGCTATTTGTGTAAACTTACCTGTTTTGGATCCTACAGGGTGTTCAGTTGCACAGACTGGTCTGTTATAAGAACACGCTGAAAGAATAATTACGATACTTAATAATAGAAAAATCTTCTTTTTCATAATAACCTTCTTTTAACAGCGGACTATTCGCCAGTTACAACTGTTACATACTCAACAATGAACAGTTTGTATTTAACAGTATAGTTTACAGTAGATATTTTTGTTATTCCACCATCTTTTGCGGCTTCAACTATAGCAGCCTTGTCACTTTTCATAGGTGGAAAACCAAGAATACTTGTTTGAACAAATTTCCCTGTTTTTGCTCCAATAGGATTTCCTGTTGCTCCAACCGGCATGTTAAGAGAACATGCAGAAAGTAATAATACAAGTAATAGAAATAATGGTATGAGTTTCTTCATAGTTACCTCCGATATTTTTCATATTGAGAATAACTTACATGCTTTTGTCAATAAAAAACTTTTACAACAATTACTTTTCTATCACAACAATGTGAAATCTGCAATATACTCGGTATTGTAAATATATTTCTCTACTTGAGAAGTATAGCTTTTCTAATCTGTTCTGTTGATCCGGTTTTAAGCCTGATGAAATAAACTCCGGATCCAACATCGCTATTGCTATTATCTTTACCTTTCCAGGTTACAACATGTTCTCCTTTTACAAAGTGTTCCCTTCTGAGTGTCTTGACCTTCTGTCCTTTTATATTATAGACAGAAATCTCAACATCAGAATCCTGTTTCAAGGCAAACCTGATATTTGTTTCAGGATTGAACGGATTAGGGTAAATACTGCTTATTCCTGTCTCAAAGTTCAAATCATCATCTCCATTGGCAACACTAGTTGAACCGGTAAGATTTACAAGTAATGGAGAATATGGATCATTGGAATTTATTGTCAATGTACCTGTATGTGTACCACTGTCCTGAGTATCGTATACAATAGTGAAGACAGATTCTGTTTCAGGTTGAACACTGAAATCCAGATTCCTGTAAATTGTTCCGTTTTGTTCGATATAAAAATCATCTGAGTTAATAATCATTGTACCGGAAAGTACTACATTACCGTAATTTACGATTGATAATTCTCTTCTTAACGGTTCTACATTGGTTTCTCTTGTAAACTGGATCTCGTTAGATTCAACAGCCATCAATGCGGTAACAGAGTTACCGTTTGTTGGAATGTTAATGTTATCAATCCAGCTCTTATTCTGAGTAGGATCCTGTATTATGTATGGGCTGTGTCTGTATACCCATTTAAATTCATGATATCCGGCATCCACTGAAAATTCAGCATATTCCCAGTCAGTTTCCCCCGACCACTGTCCTTCAATCGAGCTGTCGATATAGAACTCCAGATAACTGAAGTTTTGAATACTGGATACTTTCCTGTAAAATGAGAACATACCATCCACAGGAATATTTGCACTGAACATTACCTCAGATGTTTCACCTGTATCTGTATTTCCCGATTCAAGACAGTTTAAGCCTTCATAGACATATTCAGATACAACCTGCCAGTCAGAATTACCACCCATGACCCAGTTAAAAGTATTAAGACTGTCTTCAAAGCCGTCAAATATTGCTCCAACGTCAACAAATCTGCTTTCGTGTGACATATATGCTCCTGATTCAGCAGTGATACCAACAGGAAGAACAGTTCCTGCCGATGTTGAATCTGCAATTCTTACATTGAAATGGAAGATTTGCTCTTCTCCTGTCTGTAATGCAGTGAGATCAGATGTTCTGTCGAGAAAGATCAATGCTTCTGAAGGTGAGAAAAGATTAAGGAAACCAGCCTGTGAAGCTGCATGTCCGGAATTTGATACACCAATTTCAAGAGCCAGATTTTCTCCTGGTTCAATAGTATCATTGCCATCATCCGGGTCATCAATAATATTGAATGATGATACTGAAAATCTTGGTGCATTAGCAACAAGTTCCATGCGGAACATCCAGCTTGATTCATCACTTGTAACATTCAGAATAAATGGGATATTGTATTGATCAGGTATATTATCTGAAAGCTGAATCTCGAATACATCGTTCATCTGCATAGTACTTCCGGATTCAAGCTGAGCTATATTCGCAGTACTGTCAGTTATAACAACATGCTCATCAGTTGTCCTGAGAACAAAGTTCATATTGTTTCCAGATTCATTACCGAAATTCTCCACATCTAAGGAAATCAAGGATATGGAATCAAATTCCGGTGCACTATCTGTAGAATAACTGTTTAGTGTAAGGCATGGACCATTGGGTGGAGTTAACTGGACAATTCCGTTATAAGTTATTTTGTTAAAAGCTGTTACTGTTAGTTTTAGTTCAGCAGGGGCTACTGGTAAATTGTTTGCATTCCAGGCAAGATTTACTGACCCTGAATTATCAGTATATCCTGCTGATATTAAAGCTCCGTCATAACTGAGAGCTACAAGAGCTTCAGTAGTATTAGTCTGAACAATCAAACTTTCAGTAATAGTATATATTGTCTGAACATGGCTTACATTCATTGTAGCAGGTGTATCTGTTCTAATCTGTAAAGATGCATCTCCAAATATCAACCAAGTTTTGAAAAGGTTTTCACCAATATCATAAGATGTATATTCATCAATCATCTGACACGATCCCGAATAGAACAAACCGCCAATAGTAGATACTTCTTCTGCAATCAGTAAATCAGTAGTTTCATCTTGAGCACACATTGGCGGAGCCCACGCCTGAGCTACAGAAGCTCCGTAAAATGCAACAGCTCCGGTTGGTTCTCCTGTCTGATCGTTTGAAGCATTAAGCCAGGTTTCAGCAAAGCAGTCATTACCGGCAAAGTTTCCATTAAGGCAGGCTACGGAAAACACAAATGGAAGCATATTATCATTCGTCAAAGATTCAATATCCTGATTTAAAAGTCTTGAACCGTTTACCCAGGAAGTAGTTGAACCATGTCCAACATAGTTTATAAATCCACGACCTGAATTAATTGCATTCATACCCATATCAGTTGTTGCATACGGTGAATAAAGAGTATCAACTTCTGTGTAATTGTAATTGAGAAGATCTGTACGAATATTCGCCATGTGTACGTTATCAGCTTCTAAATCATCACCCTGATTCGTACCGAGATTTGAGGCTATACCGGTCGCTTTATGAAGCCAGTCTCCGGAATTAAGATCTCTTTCATATTCAATAGTTTTTTGAACTTGAAGAGTAAGCTCAGCCTCAGTGTTACAGGAAAAACGACCTACAAATATCTCAGGATAACTGTCTGTACCTGAAAGAAGAGAATATAGAGGGTCCGCTGAACCGACTCTATGTGAAGTACCATTAAAATACTGGTGAGTAAATGTTGCCATTACATCTGAATCACCTACCAGTTGAACAAAAGTTAAAGGATTATCTAACTGTGTTGAAACATACTCGTTCTGAATATACTGAAAAATCTGATCAGGAGTATTGCCGACAGTTTCAATTGAAACAACATCTGTTTCAATACCTTTTCTATTTTTCCAATCAACAAATGGCTGAATCTCATCCATGTAGGTAGAAGGACAGACCACAAGCATTCTTCCGACTTCATCAAGCTGAGGATATAATGTCTCGTTGTAGTTAATGAAGTGATTCTGATATATTTCACTGAATGCAGGAGAAATACCTTGTGCAGGACTATTTAAAACATTGATACTCCCCGCCCCTGTTTTTATAATCTTAACAATCAGATTATTGTACACTTTAAGTGATTTTGTTACAGGGTTGTACTGGAAAGGATAAAAAGTAATTGTACTACCTCTGAAATCCCTGAAAATATATGGTTTTCCCAAATCAAAAAGTTTTCCGGGAAAAAATTCGTTCTTTTTATATACGTCTGAAAAAGTATATGGAACTTGAGATAATTCAAGATCCCTTCCAACAACTCCTCTGGATGAAATTAAATTTAAATCATATTCAGAAGATTCAGATTCGACAAGCTCTACCCTGTATGAAGATTTTCCATCAATAATAAGTGATCTTACTGCTTTGGGAAGATCAGGAGCACCCTTTGTCTGAATATACGGATTCCTGCCCCAATTAATTCTTTTATACGATTCTCCCTTAAACTCAAGATCTGAGAGATCAAAATCCCCAAACCTGCATTGAACAATGATTTCATTATCATTCTCATTCAATACAGTAATATCTAATTCATTATCATTAATCTTGATAGTTTCCGCATGCAAAAACAAAACTATCAACATTAATGCTACTATTATAAGTTTCTTCATTTTTCCTCCATTAATACATAATATACTTACATTTAGCAAAATCTTGTAAAGAAAAAAATGGAATTTATTTAAAATATTGCCGAGAGACAAGCAGAAAAACCTTTATCACTGCAAATCAACTTTGCCATGAAAATAGATTTATAATGCAATTTACGGGATTTATTGATACTCTGCATATTTCTAAAATATACATTTACATTATTACATATTTTCATTGAATGGCAATAACTTAATTAAGGAGATCCTGATGTCATCACATCCAATACCTGTTGTAAGAATGATATTGAAAAAAGACGATATGATTTTGATTCTCAAAAGAACAAACACATCACATAGAACCGGATGCTGGAACCTTCCGGGAGGTAAAGTTGATTTTGGAAATTCCCTTGAGGAAGCATGCCTGAGAGAATTGAAGGAAGAAACAAATCTCAATGCTGTTTCATATAGGTTTATTAACTATCAAGATACTCTTCCTGTTGAAAACGCAAAAAAACACTATCTGAATCTTTACTTCGAAATAGATTTCACAGGAAAAATATTACTTAATGAGGAATCTTCCGAATATAAATGGATAAGTCCGGAAGAAATCCCACATTATGATTTAGTTTTTGGTAATAAAGAATTTTTACAGGCATATATGCTGAAGTAAGTTTCTACACACTTATGAAGAATCTTATATATGATTCAACATTGCCGAACACATTGTTTCCTTATTAACAATAAGCAACCGTATTTATTAGCCTAATTGTCTTCAGCTTATGCAATCGTTTGTACTAAACCTACTTTTAGGATGAATGAGCACTATCAGCATGCCTACATGCATAAATCATTCTGATCCCCAAGCTCATAATTTTATAAGATATTAAGTTCGTTTGTATTGAACATATCAATGCAACTGCCGTAATTGACAGATAAAATTTTACATATTGTATTAATACCATTTATGTGTTTCTATATTTCATAACCATCGCATTCTACATTCGGCAATATTTTTTCTTTTAAAATAGTATTAATAGCAATAAAAGTATATATTGCAATACTTAATAATTTTCTTGCTTTAAGATGTTTTCAATATATCTTATTTCTGGTTGTGCACATTTCTTCACCATATAATCCGACTCTGGAAGTATATGTCGGAAATTTTAAACGTTGCGGGAGAGAGAATGAAAATTAAAACTAAATTACTTATTGGTATTTTATGCATTGGTATCATACCGATGATTATTCTGGCTGAAATAGCCATGCATCATCAGAGCAGACAAATGACTATTATTCTAACTCTGATTATTGGAGCGGTAGACGTTGTTGTAGCTTATTTCTTCACAAATTCAATTAATAAGTCAATTATAAATGTTACAAGCAAAATAAGAGAAATTACAGATTCAATTGTAAATGGTAAGCTTGATACAAGAGGAGATACTAACGACGTCTCTGTAGACTTTCACGAAATTGTGATCAATACAAACGAGCTGATTAATGCTTTTGTGTCACCGATAAATGTTATGGCTGAATACATTGACAGGATTTCCAAAGGAAACATTCCTCCAAAAATTACAGACAACTATAATGGAGATTTTCTGGAAGTAAAAAACAATCTTAACACCTGTATTGACGTAATGAACAGTATGACAGATGAAACATCGTTTCTTATTAAATCTACCGTAGAAGGGATGCTTGATGCAAGAGGTGATGTTACAAAATTCAGTGGAGTCTGGGCAGGACTAATTAAGCAAGTAAATACGCTTATTGATGCCTTTATTGCTCCTATTAATGTTATGGCTGAATATGTTGACAGGTTCTCAAATGGAGAGATACCGCCCAAGATCAGAGACACTTACAAGGGAAGTTTCAACGAAGTTAAGAATAATCTGAACAATCTCATTGATGTGATGAGAGGATTGATGGATGAAAGTGATAAATTAATCAAAGCCACAATTCAGGGTAAACTTGACACAAGAGCAGACTCAAGTCAATATAAGGGTGAATGGGCTGGTTTGATTAATAATATTAACAATCTTGTTGATGCTTTTGTGTCTCCAATAAATGTCATGGCAGAATACATTGACAGTATATCTAGAGGTATTATTCCTCCAGAAATTACAGACCGTTATGAAGGAGACTTCAACAGAGTCAAAGATAATCTTAATGGCATGATAGTGATGATGAAGAAGTTACTTGTAGATACTGACAATATGATTCAAGGTATTACAAATGGGCGTCTTGATAACAGAGGTGATGCAACACAATATCATGGTGACTGGGCAACTCTTGTTGGTTCTATCAACAAACTTACAGATGAGCTCGTATCACCTATTAACGTTATGGCTGAATATATTGATAGAATTTCAAAGGGAAATATCCCTCCAAAAATTACCGATGCATACAAAGGGGATTTCAATGAAGTTAAAAACAATCTGAACAGCTGTATTGATGTTATGAACAGTCTTATCAGCAACATGAATGAATTGACTCATGAAATACAGCTTGGTAAGCTATACACTCAATCTCCAACTGATAGTATGAGCGGAGCTTGGAAAGAACTTACAAAGAAAATTAACTCTATGACCGAAACATTTGTAGGGCATATTAACTCGATTCCGGCAACAATTATGCTTGTAGATAAACAGTATAATATAAACTTCATGAATAACACCGGACTTGATATACTTGGTACAACTCTGGAACAGCTTAAAGGATCAAAATGCTATAATACTTTCAAAACATCTGACTGCCAGAACTCCAAGTGTGCAATTAGTCAGGCCATGAACAAGAATGCAGTTTTTACAGAAGAAACAGATGCTCATCCTCAGGGTATGGACATTGATATCATGTATACAGGAGCTCCTGTTAAGGATGGAAATGGAAACATTGTTGGTGGTATTGAAATTGTTATTGATCAAACCGCTCAGAAAAATCTTGAAAGAGTTGCAGCAAAAGTTGACAAATATCAGAATAAGGAAGTAGAAAAGTTGTCTATCATCCTAAATCAAATGTCGAGAGGTAATCTTTCATTCACTTATGAAGTAGAAGACCATGATGAAGACACAAGGGCTGTTCATGACAACTTCAGAAGAATAGCTGAAAACCTTAACAACTCACTTGATTCCATTAACGAAATTCTGAGTCAGGTAAATGTTGCAATTGATCAGATAGGATCAGCAACAAATGAAATCAGTACCGGTTCTCAATCACTGGCTGAAGGTACTTCAGAACAAGCTAGTTCACTGGAAGAGATATCATCCAGTCTTGAGGAAATGAACTCTCTTACAGATAAGAATGCAGAATCTGCTTCCGTTGGAAAAAATCTTGCGAGAGAGGCTCTTAAAGCCGTTGATATAGGCAGTGAACAGATGATAAAGATGAACGAGTCCATGCAGCAGATTATTACATCATCAGATGAAACCGGTAAAATTCTGAAAACCATTGATGAAATAGCATTCCAGACAAATCTGCTTGCTCTTAATGCGGCTGTTGAAGCGGCACATGCAGGAGAAGCAGGTAAAGGCTTTGCAGTCGTTGCAGAAGAAGTAAAGAACCTTGCTCTAAGGTCTGCTGAGGCAGCTAAAAATACTGCTGTTCTTATTGAGGATTCCAAGAAAAGCTCTCAACAAGGTGAAAACATAGCTAATGAAGTTACAAAGAATTTCAACGACATCAAATCCAGCTTTGAAAAAGTTGATACAATTGTTGAAGAGATATCAATCGCAAGTGACAGTCAATCTACAGGTATCAGCCAAATCAATTCCGGAGTTTCAGAGCTAAACAAGGTAACTCAGAGATCTGCAGCTAATGCTGAAGAGTCAGCAAGTGCTTCGGAAGAACTAAACAGTCAATCTGCTGAGCTAAGATCTATGATTGAAAAATTCACTCTTAAGGATAGTCATAGTAAAAAAGACAGAAGATCTAACAGAAGACAAATACAACATGCAAAGATTTATCAGGTTGAACCGGAAGAAGTAATACCATTACTGGAAGACTCATCTGATGAAAATGAATATGAAAATTTCTAAGTTAACTCAGCTCTCAAAGGTAAAAGCCCATTTCATTTATGATGGGCTTTTCTTTTTTCTAAAAATTAATAAGAATTACACCGGATAGTAAAAAAGCATAAATCAATAGAGATTTTCTCTTTATTTTTGTTCTCCAAACAATTATGTCGGTTATAACGCTGAGCAGAACGACACTTCCTCCAAGCATTGGGTATGCAACTCCAGTAGACACAGTATCAAGGGATTTTATGAAGAACATAGCTGTTAACTGATTTGGAAAACCAAGTAATATACCCCAGAGCAAACTTTTAAAAGAAAACTTCAACTTTCTGTATCTTATAAAAATGATATTAATGATAAAAGCAGTAAAAAATGAATAAAACAGAAAACTGCTTTCGTTTATTGTTCCTGTTCTACTGAATATCTTGAATGTGAAATCGGTTAAACCTGAGAAGAAAAACAGTAAAAATAAATAGATAATATTGTGAACTTCTTTCTTATTAGACAATGCTGCAAATGAGAAAAGAATCAAGCCTATTCCAATTGTTATCGGTATAGTAAGCGTTTCTGAGAATATCAAGAGAGACAGGATAATAGGAACAATTAACGCAGATCTCATGAAACCGACACTTACCGACAGACCATTAACATGTATATTCTTTCTGTAAATGATAAAACAAATTATTAACAGAAAGCCGGTAAAAATGGATAATGCAAAATCTGAATGATTATACTGCGGAATCTGAAATTTGTTTATTCCAAGACTAAATACAGATGCAAGAAGATAATTACCAAGAAATACATTATAAATTTCTATCTTCTTACCTGAATAAAACTTGAGAAGGTTACCAATTATAACAGAGGCAACAATGCTTAATATTAACCATATCATTAGTCAATCCTTAAGAGCTTTGCATAACAACAGAATTGAGCATTCTGGTGAAAATATTTTGAATAATTTATAAATAGAGTCAACTACTCCAGCTAAGAAAAGATCTTTCCTTACTATTAATACTGCCTATGTGAATTTTGTTAAAAATTGTGTTAATAACTCAAATTTACTATAATTAAGACTTGTTACAAAATATGGGGAAGGCTCAATTCTACTAAATTTTTAACTCCCATAAACGACGAAAACGACCATTTTGTGGTCGTTTGTGTTAAATAAGTGATAAAAAAAAGACAGGCTATTAAAGTGGCGGCGACCTACTCTCCCACTCAGTTTCCCAAGCAGTACCATCGGCGCAGGTGAGCTTAACTTCTGTGTTCGGGATGGGTACAGGTGTGACCTCACCGCCAAAACCACCACATTAATAGCCTGACTAAAATGTATGAGATAGAGTGAATAAAATAAGAATAAGACAATCGAAAGATTAGTATCACTCGGCTGAACACATTGCTGTGCTTACACCTGTGACCTATCAACGTCGTAGTCTCCAACGTTTCTCAAGGGAAATTTATCTTAGAGTTGGCTTCCCGCTTAGATGCTTTCAGCGGTTATCCTTTCCCAACTTAGCTACTCGGCAATGCCATTGGCATGACAACCGATACACCAGAGGTTAGTCCACACCGGTCCTCTCGTACTAAATGCAGATCTCTTCAAATTTCCTACGCCCACGAAGGATAGGGACCGAACTGTCTCACGACGTTCTGAACCCAGCTCGCGTAACTCTTTAATCGGCGAACAGCCGAACCCTTGGGACCTTCTTCAGCCCCAGGATGAGTTGAGCCGACATCGAGGTGCCAAACACCGCCGTCGATATGAACTCTTGGGCGGTATCAGCCTGTTATCCCCGGAGTACCTTTTATCCTTTGAGCAACGGCCCTTCCATACAGAACCGCCGGATCACTAAGACCTGGTTTCCCACCTGCTCGATCCGTCGATCTCGCAGTTAAGCTCCCTTATACCTTTACACTCTTCGACTGATTACCAACCAGTCTGAGGGAACCTTGGTGAGCCTCCGTTACATTTTAGGAGGCGACCGCCCCAGTCAAACTGCCCTCCTGACAATGTCCGCATACCGGGTAACGGTACACGTTAGTAATCCAATACAATAAGGGTGGTATTTCAACGTTGGCTCCACCGATACTAGCGTACCAGCTTCAAAGCCTCCCACCTATCCTACACATACTATACCAAATCACAATGTCAAGATGCAGTAAAGGTTCACGGGGTCTTTCCGTCCGTTCGCGGGTAGGCGGCATCTTCACCGCCACTTCAATTTCACCGAGCTCCTGGTTGAGACAGCGCCCAAGTCGTTACACCATTCGTGCAGGTCGGAACTTACCCGACAAGGAATTTCGCTACCTTAGGACCGTTATAGTTACGGCCGCCGTTTACCGGGGCTTCATTTCAGAGCTTCGCTTACGCTAACCCCTCCATTTAACCTTCCGGCACCGGGCAGGTGTCAGTCTATATACGGTGACTTACGTCTTTGCATAGACCTGTGTTTTTGATAAACAGTCGCTTGGGCCTCTTCACTGCGGCCCCTAAGTGCTCATGAAGTAAATCCAATCACACTAGAGGGCGCCCCTTCTCCCGAAGTTACGGGGCCATTTTGCCGAGTTCCTTAACCAGAATTCTCTCGAACACCTTAGGATACTCTCCTCGCCTACCTGTGTCGGTTTGCGGTACGATCTGCAATACAATTAACGCTTAGAAGCTATTTCTCGGCAGCGTTTATAACCGGACTTTCAGTCTTATGACTTCGTCCCATACCTCGGAATATATGTCAAACGGATTTGCCTGTCTGACTTCCTACGTATGTTCAACGGGGCGTCCAACACCCGTCTCCGGAGCACCACTGCGTCACTCCATCACTTGTATTACAGGTTCAGGAATATTAACCTGATTCCCATCAACTACGCCTTTCGGCCTCGCCTTAGGGGTCGACTAACCCTGAGAAGTTTATCTTTACTCAGGATACCTTAGGCTTACGGTGTGTAAGTTTCTCGCTCACATTATCGCTACTCATGCCGGCATATTCTCTTCCAGCTACTCCAGATCGCCTTACAGCTCTCCTTCTTCGCCACTGGAATGCTCTCCTACCATCACTTGCGTGATCCACAGCTTCGGTGATATACTTCAGTCCCGATCATCTTCGGTGCATCATCACTTGACCAGTGAGCTATTACGCACTCTTTAAATGATGGCTGCTTCTAAGCCAACATCCTGGCTGTCTGTGCAATAACACATCCTTTCTCACTCAGTATATACTTTGGGACCTTAGCTGATGGTCCGGGTTGTTTCCCTCTCGGATACGAAGCTTATCCCACGTACCCTGACTCCCGCAGAGCAAGTTATGGCATTCGGATTTTGTTTGGGTTCGGTAAGCTGGTGGGCCCCCTACCCCAATCAGTGATCTACCTCCATAACTCTCCTGCAAGGCACTGCCTAAACAGCTTTCGGAGAGAACCAGCTATCTCCTGGCTTGGTTGGCCTTTCACCCCTATCCACACCTCATCCACCGATTTTTCAACATCGGTTGGTTCGGTCCTCCATCTCGTGTTACCGAGACTTCAACCTGGACATGGATAGATCGCCAGGCTTCGGGTCTAATCCATACAACTATACGCCCTATTAAGACTCGCTTTCGCTACGGCTCCGTTACTGTATAACTTAACCTCGCTGTATAAATTAACTCACCGGCTCATTATGCAAAAGGCACGCCGTCACATATCTAAAATATGCTCCGACTGATGCTCAGCACACGGTTTCAGGTTCTATTTCACTCCCCTCCCGGGGTACTTTTCACCTTTCCCTCACGGTACTAATCGCTATCGGTCACTAAATGTATTTAGCCTTACGAGATGGTCCTCGCTGATTCAATCAGGATTTCACGTGTCCCGACCTACTCGGGATACAGACTACTATTACATTAAATTTCGCTTAAAGGACTATCACCCTCTACGGTCCCGCTTCCCAACGGTGTTCAGCTATCCTTTGTAACAGATGTCGTCTGTCCCACTACCCCGGACAAATGTCCGGTTTAGGCTCTTACCCTTTCGCTCGCCGCTACTAAGGTAATCGTTATTACTTTCTCTTCCTGTGGTTACTTAGATGTTTCAGTTCACCACGTACGCTCCTTAAAACCTATGTATTCAGTTAAAAGGTGACTGGACATTACTCCAGACGGGTTGCCCCATTCGGATACCCCCGGATCTAAGCTCGCTTACAACTCCCCGAGGATTTTCGCAGTTAGCCGCGTCCTTCATCGCCATTCAGTGCCTAGGCATCCACCATGTGCCATAATTTCTTATTCTTCTTTTATAATGTGAAAATTCTTTAGCTTTGTTTATCGCTATCTCTTTTTCGCTCTTTCACTCTATCTCACTTCTATTTAAAACTTTTTTAATGATCAATTTATCCCTATTACGATGAATAGAAATGGAATGAGAGATAGGAAGATAATTATATAATTTTGAATTTTAGAAATATTCGTTTCTCCTTAGAAAGGAGGTGATCCAGCCGCACCTTCCGGTACGGCTACCTTGTTACGACTTAGTCCCCCTTGCTAATCACACCTTCGAAAGCTGCATCCTTGCGGTTAGCTCACCTTCTTCGGGTGCAATCAACTCGGCTGACTTGACGGGCGGTGTGTACAAGGCCCGGGAACGTATTCACCGCGTCATGCTGATACGCGATTACTAGCGATTCCGACTTCATGGAGTCGAGTTGCAGACTCCAATCCGAACTGAGACCGGCTTTCTGGGTTTTGCTTCACCTCGCGGCTTCGCCTCCCTCTGTACCGGCCATTGTAGCACGTGTGTAGCCCTGGACATAAGGACCATGATGACTTGACGTCGTCCCCACCTTCCTCCAGTTTATTACACTGGCAGTCTCTCTAGAGTCCCCACCCGAAGTGCTGGTAACTAGAAATAGGGGTTGCGCTCGTTGCGGGACTTAACCCAACATCTCACGACACGAGCTGACGACAGCCATGCAGCACCTGTCTCCTGGCTCCTCAAAGAGGCACTCCCGTATCTCTACAGGATTCCAGGGATGTCAAGCCCAGGTAAGGTTCTTCGCGTTGCATCGAATTAAACCACATGCTCCACCGCTTGTGCGGGCCCCCGTCAATTCCTTTGAGTTTTAACCTTGCGATCGTACTCCCCAGGCGATGCACTTAACGCGTTAGCTGCGGTACTGAAAGGTTCTTCCCTCCCAACACCTAGTGCACATCGTTTACTGTGTGGACTACCAGGGTATCTAATCCTGTTCGATACCCACACCTTCGCTATTCAGCGTCAATAATGGCATAGAAGATCGCCTTCGCCACTGGTGTTCTTCCTGATATCTGCGCATTCCACCGCTACACCAGGAATTCCATCTTCTTCTACCTTATTCTAGAAATCCAGTATCAATTGCCTTACGCCGGTTGAGCCGACGCCTTTAACAACTGACTTAAACTTCCGCCTACTAGCCCTTTACGCCTAGTAATTCCGGACAACGCTTGCCACCCCCGTATTACCGCGGCTGCTGGCACGGAGTTAGCCGTGGCTTATTCCTGAGCTAATATCGCTCTCTCAACAATATTAATGTTGAAAGCATTGCTCACTCAGAAAAGGATTTTACACTCCGAAAAGCTTCTTCATCCACGCGGCGTCGCACTATCAGGGTTTCCCCCATTGTAGACTATTCTCGACTGCTGCCTCCCGTAGGAGTCTGGGCCGTATCTCAATCCCAGTGTGGGCGACCACCCGTTAAGGCCGCCTACCTATCACTGCCTTGGTAAGCCATTACCTTACCAACTAGCTAATAGGACGCAGGCTCATCTCTAAGCGATAGCTTGAATCAGAGGCCACCTTTAAAATCTCTTCATATGCGGTATTAATCCCGGTTTCCCGGGGCTATCCCCCACTTAAAGGCAGATTACCTACGCGTTACTCACCCGTTCGCCACTCTACTAATATAACCGAAGCTATACTTTCGCGTTCGACTTGCATGCCTAATCCACGCCGCCAGCGTTCGTCCTGAGCCAGGATCAAACTCTCCATTATGAAAATTTGTATGACTCTTCCTTCATGTTTCCATGATTCTCTCTCATTCCACTTCTATTCACTTTATCTTTTCGATTTACTCTTTCAAAGATCACTTACCCCACCGAAGCAAGGTTTTGCCAACATCTAAAATCGATGTCTCGTTGTCAAGAACTTTTTTAAATTATTTTCAAGGAGCACTATTCTCTACTTCCAAATCTCTACTACGTTAACTGTTTTCTTTTCCAATTTTTCACTCGCTCCGAAAAGCTCTTCACTCTATGTGTTGCACAAGCAACGAGAGGCAAACTCCAATAACGAGTATTCTGTGTCAAGAAATAAAATCAGACTTTATTTGTTATTCTCAGATTCAGGCTTCTAAAAAAACAGGTTAAGATATTATAAGGCAGACCTTAACAAAAGCAAAAACTTTTATCAATTTTATGATTTTTTTTTCCATCAAATACCGAAGATGCCCATACTGAGAGGGTTTCATGACTTAATCTCACTCTTGCAGAAATTGTAAAAGCCCCCGTATGAGGTGTCATTATTACATTCAAAAAATCTTTGAACTTCCCTCCATCATCTGGTTCTTTTTCGAAAACATCTATCGCTGCACCCATAATTTTCCCATTCAGTAATCCATTAAGTAATACATTCTCATCTACAATTCCACCACGAGCTACATTAATTAGCCATATATTGTGGTCAAGAGACTCCAGAGTTTCTTCAGAGAAGTACCCGACCGTCTCACTGGTAAGCTGACAATGATAGGTAATCATGTTCGTCCATTGCACACCCTCTTTATATGAAACCTGTTCAACTCCGGCATCCTCCCACTGTTTACTGCTACAGTATGGATCTACTGCCTTTACTGATGCACCAAGCATCTTGAGTGTCTTTGCCACACGGGATCCAATGAATCCCAGACCGACCACCAAAACCTCCAGATCAGCCATCTCCATATTATACGGAATATCACTTCTCCATGTTCCTCTTCTCATACTAATATAGTGTAATCTGTGATTCTTGATAAGTGAGTATACAAATCCAATTGTCTGTTCATACGCAGAAATACCGTTTGCTGCAGGTGTATTACTAACAACCACCCCTCTTTCTGCAGCAGTTATTACATGGATGTTATCGTACCCGGTACCGGCTCGTATTACATGCTCAAGGTTTTTGAAGCGTGACATTAAAGCATCATCTACTATAGTATATGTGCGGACAATCAGATGAGTGACCTTGTCCTCAACCCCTTTCGCATCAGTAACGAAGTGGTCAGTCCAGCCTTTTTCCCTGACAAGCTGCCAGAACAGCTCAGGCATTTCTTCAGTAACGTAGGTCAGCATGGTTCTACAGATATTTATTTGTCGTCATCAGATAGTTTCTGATATAATCAAACACAGCATCCTCAAGAGAGAAGAATGGCAGATCATATCCGGCAGAGAGCAATTTAGTCATATCCGCCTGAGTATAATACTGATATTTACCCTTGAGTTTATCAGGCATATCAATAAATGTTATGTTTGCATTTTTCTGCATTGAATCGAAGACAGCCTTAACGAGATCAAGCCATGTTCTTGCTTTACCTGTTCCAAGATTGAACAACCCTGTCACATCGCGATTAATGAACAGCCACCAGATAACATTCGCCACATCTTTAACGTACACGAAATCTCTCATCTGACATCCATCCTCATAATCAGGATGATCAGATTTAAAAAGCTTCATCTCACCAGTCTCCAGAATCTGTTCGTATGCCTTATGTACTACTGAACGCATATAACCTTTGTGGTATTCGTTAGGACCAAACACGTTGAAAAACTTAAGTCCAACAATCCCGTCTATGAGGTTATTCTTTATTGCCCACTTATCCAGCATGTGCTTTGAGTAGCCATACATATTCTGAGGCTGAAGCTGTTCGGTTGTCAGATAGTCATCTCTGAAACCAAATTCTCCATTTCCATAAGTTGCTGCGCTACTGGCATAGATAAAGTGGATATTGTTTTCAAGAGACCATTCTATGAGATGTCTTGTATATTTGTAATTGTTATACATTAAGTAATTGGAGTCTTTCTCTGTAGTAGAGGAGCATGCTCCCATATGAATAACACAGTTGATTTCTTTTCCGAGATCACCATCGAATACAAGCTCGAGAAACTCGTCTCTGTCCATATAGTCTTCATAAGACAGGTTAACCAGATTTTTCCACTTTTCATCTTCACCGAGATGATCTACAACTATTATATCATTTATTCCCTCTGAATTTAACTTTTCTATAACTGCACTGCCAATGAATCCGGCACCACCTGTAACTACTACCATGAAAATCTCCTTATAATGTATAGAGTTTATTTATTACGTAATGATTATTTCTCGCAATTATAATGTAAAGAAAAAGATTTGTCTGGTCAGGAGAAAATTGAAGATTTGAATGAAAATGTTTTTTTACGTAGCAAACTATGACACTTGTAGGGAACACTAATCATTGTTCCGTTTTCTTCCAACCTTGATTACATACAATAGATTCAATTATTGGGCTGATATAACTAATGTTGATATTACTCTATCAAATGTTGGAATTATTTCAGATATTTTTATCAATATGAAAACAAAATCTAACAGAATAACCCAAATTTACTAAACTTAGACTTGGTACAGAATATGGGGTAGGCTCACTGTCAGGTGGAACCGTACAATCCGGCTTTGCATTCAGATACTGTTCTCTGTCACATAAGTGACACCCAAACAGACGTCTCTCAAAATTTTTTTCTGTCATGCTGACAGACTGTGTAAAAACGTAATTTTTGTCGTTTCTTTTGTTAACAGCATATTCCCTTTCCCGACTTTATCGGGACTCAGGGAACGATCATGTTATTAAATATCAATAGGTTAAGTTGGTTGAGTTCCGAAGAATCGGGAAAACTTGCGACGCAAATACCGAAGATTTCGAAAAATCTTGCATTACTTCATCAGCACTATCTTACGTGTTTCTATGTGGTTACCTGTAGTCATCTTCACAAAGTAAACACCGGATGATACAGAGGTTCCAGAATCGGAATCCCCATGCCAGACAACTTTATGATCACCCGTAGAAACGGATCTGTCCACCAAAGTCTTCACTCGCTGTCCCTTCAAGTTATATACTGAAACATTTACAATGGTTTGCTCTTTAACAGAGTAATCTATATTTGTTTCCGGGTTGAATGGATTGGGGTAAACACTCAAGTTTTCAGAAATAACATCTATTTCTTCGCCCTCTATAGCAACACCATCATTATAGAATATGTATGCTGCTCCGGAATGACTTGCATGATCATCACATTTGTGTGCTCCGGCAATCACATTATTTTCATGAATCGAAATTGCAAATCCGAATTCATCATTTCCGGATGCATCTGCGGGATTGATTTTTTGCTGCTCAATCCAATTATTACCGTTGAAACGAAAAACATATGCAGAACCTGAGGAATATCCATATTCTTCATCTTCAGGAGCACCAATGACAGCATTATCGCCATAAAGAGCAACTGCATCACCGAACTGATCTGTTGAGTCTCCATCAGATGCTGTTATCTTCTGCTCCTCTACCCAGCTTATTCCGTTAAATTTGTAAAAGTATGCTGATCCTGAATTAACACCATTATCATCATCACCGTATGATCCAACAAGTACTCGGCTTCCCGAAATTGAGACCGAAACACCGAAGAAATCATCAAGAAAAGCGTCTGAGGCTGTTATCTTTTGCTGAAAAACCCAGTTTGAACCATCATGGTTATAGATATATACCGAACCGGATCTTCTCCAGGTATTTTCATCCCCTGATGCACCTACTGCAATATAATTGCCATCAATAGAAACAGAACAGCCAAACACATCATTTGCAGCTCCATCATTTGCCAGTATTCTCTGCTGCTCTACCCAGCTTGAACCATCATAATGAAAGATATAAATCGAACCTGAAGAAGCACCATTGTTATCGTCTCCATAAGCTCCAACAACGATGTAGTCATTGTTTATTGAGACAGCATCTCCAAAGTTATCGCTGGCAACTCCGTCAGATGCCAAAATCTTCTGATATTCTGTCCAATTTGTTCCATCATAATGATATATGTATACTGATCCGGTGTTAAACCCATTCTCAATATCCCCAATTGCTCCCACGACAGCAAAGTTACCATATATCGAAACGGCTGTACCAAAATATTTATCCACAGCTCCATCAGATGCCAATAACTTCTGCTGCTCAATCCAATTAGTCCCATCGAAATGAAATATATACGCAGAACCGGATTCATCTCCATCATCATCATCTTCCGGAGCACCAAGTATTGCAAAATCTCCATGTATAGAAACCGAATGTCCTGCATAGTCTTCGAAAGCCCCATCTGATGTTATTAATTTCTGCACTTCATTCCAATGTGCTGAGATACAAAATGTGCAAAAAGTAATTAAAATAGTCATAAATTGTCTTCTCATAAGCTTTTCCTTCGTATCTAACAGTAGTTTAAACTTATAGACATATATAAACTCAATGTAAGTCTATGTCAACATATTTAATTGTAGGTAATTACAAACAAAACCACCCTTACGGGTGGTTCTGTATTTATACAAGCTTGTGCTAAGCTTATCTGTAAAAACCGTTTGATTAAGTACAATAATGAACTCGAACCAACCAGTCTTTACCAGATTTCTTAAAGTACTATTCTGCTTTCAAATATTTTTCTCAGTTCAGCAGACTTAACACAGATATCATCGTTGATCTTGAGTGTGTCTTCTGTAACAACTCCGATTACTTCGCATGGAATATTGTGTTTTTCTGCAATAGCACTGATTCTATTCAGGTCAGCTTCATCAGCAGAAATAACTATTCTGGAATGTGCTTCACCGAATAACTCAATATCTTTTCTGTATTTATAATCTAATGTAATATCTGCTCCAAGGCAACGATTATCGTGAGTAAAACAACTTTCTGCCAGAGTAACTGCCAGACCGCCGTCAGAACAGTCATGAGCTGATTTTACAAGTTTATTGTCGTTCATCTCAAGAAGACAGTCATAAAGGCTGCTTTCCAGATCAAGATCAACTGCAGGCGGCATACCGGTAATAAGGTCGTGTATCTCTTTGAGGTATTCTGATCCGCCAATTGTGTTACATCTGTTTCCGAGAAGAACGATTTTATCGCCGATTTTCTTGAACTCAGAAGTGATTTTTTTATCATAATCATCCATATAACCGAGCATACCGATTGTCGGTGTTGGATATATGGCATCTCTTGGGTTTTCGTTATAGAAAGAAACGTTTCCGCCTGTTACGGGTGTATCGAACTTACGGCAGGCAGCTCCCATTCCTTCAATAGCCTTTACGAATGTATAATATACTTTTGGTTTGTAAGGATTACCAAAGTTCAGACAGTTAGTAATAGCCAGTGGCTTTGCACCGGAACATACTACGTTACGGGCTGATTCTGCAACTGCACCTTTTGTTCCTTCAAACGGATCAAGATAAACGTGTCTTCCGTTACAATCTGTACAGACCGAAAGAGCTTTTCTTGTGCCTTTAACTCTGACAACTGCAGCATCTGAGCCCGGTTCCACGACCGTACCAATCTGAACCATGTGGTCATATTGTTCATATACTGATTTCTTGGAAGCGATATTAGCTGAGCCGATCATAGCTTTCATAACTTCGTTAAGGTCTTCAGGCTGTTCGGTTGTGTTCTGGTCAAATGCATGACATTCATCAAGATATTCAGGTCGTGTATACTCTCTGTCATAAACAGGAGCGTCACCACCAAGTACAAGTACAGGAGCAGGTATTTCTGCAACCTGTGTTCCGTTTTCCAGAACTCTCAGCATACCGTCGTCAGTTACTTCACCGATTTTCACAGCATGGAGATCCCATTTATCGAATACAGCTTCCACTGCATCGAATTTTTCAGGTTCAACAACAAGGAGCATTCTTTCCTGTGATTCGGAGAGCATTATTTCGTAAGCTGTCATTCCTGTTTCACGCTGAGGTACAAGAGATACATCAAGAGTAATACCATTATCTGTTTTCCCTGCCATTTCACTGCTGGAACAGGTTAGCCCTGCTGCACCCATATCCTGGATACCTACAACCAGTCCACCGTGAATTACTTCCAGAGTTGCCTCAAGGAGAAGTTTTTCCATGAATGGATCACCAACCTGAACAGCTGTTCTGTTTTCTTCGGACTCTTCTGTAAGTTCTACTGATGCGAAAGTAGCACCATGAATACCGTCTCTACCTGTTTTTGCACCGACATAAACAACATAGTTTCCAACGCCTTCTGCAGCAGCCTTAGCAATATGATCGTGTTCTAATACACCAACTGCCATAGCGTTAACAAGTGGATTTCCTTCATAGCTTTTTTCAAAGTATACTTCGCCACCAACAGTTGGAACACCGAAACAATTACCGTAATCTGCAATACCATCAACAACACCATGAATAAGGTGTTTTACCTGAGGATTATCCGGATCACCGAATCTGAGTGAATTCAAGGCAGCAATTGGTCTTGCTCCCATAGTGAAAATATCTCTGAGGATTCCGCCAACACCTGTTGCAGCACCATGGTATGGTTCCAGAGCAGAAGGGTGATTGTGAGATTCGATTTTGAATGATACTGCCAGATTATCGCCAATATCAACAACACCTGCGTTTTCTTCACCTGCTTTTGTTAGAACGGCTGTACCGTCTTTTGGTAAAGTTTTCAGATATTTGATAGAGTTTTTATAGCTGGCATGTTCAGACCACATTACAGAGAAAATTCCCAGTTCCGTCAGGGTCGGTTTTCTTCCCAGTGTATCTAATATTTTTTGATATTCTTCATCGTTAATACTATGTTCTTTGAGTAAGTCCTTGGTAATTTCCAGTTCTTTCATGGTATTTCCTTGTAGTATTTAGTATGTTAAACCAAACAGTTAACCTTTAAAATTATGTCAAAACAAAACTTGCAGTTTTTATGTAAAACTTTTTATCACTTATATGTTTTGAAAACATGAACATTTAATCTATAGTCAGCAATTTTACTACCTGTGCTCCTTCCTCAAGGAGCTGGCTCCGATTTCTATCGGAGACTGAGGGTTAATTCAACCAGGTCAAAGCAAAAACAGTTGATTTCATCAACTACCATATATAACTTGCAATTTTGTGAAAATCTTTTCTATTCTGAATCTGATGATCTCAAAAGTTTCTTTATAAGCATCCAGGTCTTTTCCGTAAGGATCAACAATATCTCCTTCTTCTCCTGCAAACTCAGACAGGGTAAATGTTTTACCTGCCAGATTTGGCTCAACTGCTAACAGTTTTTCCTTATGCCCTGCAGTCATGGTGATAATTCTCCAGCTGCTTCTGGTTACCTCTCTGTTCAAGGAGGTAGAATAATGCCCGGAGGCATCTATGCCATAATCTCTGAGGCAAATAGAAGAGTTTAATGATATATGATTACCATCCTGCAGGAACCCGGCTGATTTTACGGTTATCGGTATATTATTCTTTTCTGCCATATCTTTAAGAAGATACTCCGCCATAGGTGAACGGCAGATATTTCCTGTGCAGACAAACAGAACTTTTGGAGCCGTGAACGATTTTTCTATCTCATAATATGGAATAGATTCTTCTCTGTAACAGTGCAGTTTACCATCTTCAATACCAATGATGGTTGAGGCTTCCGGTCCTTCAGTATATTCGTTCTTATCGAAATATGTAAAATCAACTTTTTTAGAGTAGTTTTTCATTACTTCGTGAATATCTGCTTCCGGAGGTCTGTTGCTTTTGTTTATACTGGTACTGATTATCGGCACATCTATATATCTGAGAAAATCTCTGAGAAGTACGCCCGTAGGAACTCTGAATGCTGTTTTCCCGTTGATTCCAATTTTCTGTAGAGCTTCAATTTCTGTTGGTAGAACAATGGTCAGGTTCCCGGGCCAGTATTGCTCCATTAATCGCTTCAGACCTGACGGAACAGAAACTTTGTTCTCTTCAAACCAGTTTATATTTGGTATAAGAGCAATGTAACCCTTGGCATTATCTCTCAGCTTGAGCATGTTAATTCTATCTATTGATTTCTCGTTGAAAGCTGAACATCCGTAACCCGGAACGTGACCGGTATGATGTATAAAAATTGAATCATTCTTTTCCAGAAGGATTTTCTTCATTTTCTCAAAGTGTTTAATATCTGATTTAGTTATTTTCATTATTTCTCCAGATAAAGCATTGGATCTATCGGTTTACCGCTTTTTCTTATTTCAAAATGAAGGGAAGGCTGGTCGACATTTCCTGTATCACCTGTTAAAGCAATTCTCTGATTCTTCTGTACTTCATCCCCTTTAGAGACGAGTAGTTTACTGTTATGTGAATACAGTGTATGGAATCCGTTCTTATGATCTATGATTACAACTTTCCCTGAACTTCCGAACCACTCAGCAAATACGACAACTCCGGCATCAACAGATTGCACATTTTCTCCTACATCAGCCTTAATGTCTATACCGTTACTTTTGAATTTGGTCTTATACCGCGGATCCGAATACATACCATAACCGCGAATTATTTTCCCTTTAAAAGGCCACTTCAATCGAGCTGATGAAAACTTGAATGAATAATCACTGTCCATTTCGTCCAGTTTCAATTTAGCGATTAAAGATTCCAGTTCACGGGCATTAGCTTCAAGCTGATCAATCAGTTGTCTGTATTTAACTTCATCTTTCTCCAGTTTAGTTAGTTCCCGTTTCAGACTGCCGATTTTCTTCTCGTATCTATACTGTCTGTTTTGAGTTTCCTTAGCTTTTTTCTCAGTCCTGCTGACCAGTCTTTCCTGCTCTTTCTTCATAGCAGCAAGTGAGTTTTTTTCTTTTTCCGTTCCCAGGATTTCACTATGAGTCTGCTTCATAAGATGCAGAATAAGATAGTTATCTACATTCCGCTTGTTATCTATCTTTTTACGCTGATCAATATAAAAAAGTTTTGTGAACTCCTGCCTGTAGAGATTTTGCTGCTGACTCATTTTCTGATCAGTATTATAAATTCTTTGCTTTGTTGTTCTGAGTTTCGAACCGATTTTATTATGTTCCTTCTGGATATTCTTAAGAAGTCTGAGATTTTTGGAAAGCTTACTCTTATAATCTTTTACGTTCTGTTCCTTAGTAGATTTAGTTTTCTTGTTTTTTTCCAGATTACGTCTGTTTTCTTCAAGTTTCTTACGGATTTCGGACAGTTCTTTCTCTTTGGTATTCACATCATCTGCAAATACCTGTGGCAGAAATAACAGCATAATCAACAAAACAGAACATAATTTTCTCATATTCAGCAATTTGATTTGATCCGTAAAATATGTCAAGATTTTGCAAAAACGGATTTGACTATACTATCAGCGAATTGCACTAAGGATTAAAGCTTCTTTAAGTATTCATTACCCTTTCTGATTGCTTCATTAATGTTTTTTACAATGTTCTCTTCTTTAATTTTCACGATGAGACCTGCTTTCTGAACAGCACTATGAGGTTGATCATTCATCCCTGATATGATCAGAAGTGATCCCTCTTTCCGGGCGGCATCTATAATCCATTCCAGAGCCGACAAGCCGGTTGCATCTATCGCCGGCACCTTTCTCATTCTCAGTATCAAAACCTTAGGATTAACTTTCACCTGATGGAGTACATCCTTAAAAAGTGTAGCAGTTCCAAAGAAAAACGGACCATTCACTTCGAATATCTCCATCTCTTTCGGAATCTCTTCAGATCTGATTCCGCTTAGTATTAACTCTTCATCTTCATGATAATAATCTCTTCCAAGAAAATTCGAATCTGTAACATCCGCCATACGCTTCATAAAAAGAAAAGCAGACATTACAACTCCGAACTGGATGGCAATTGTGAGATCAGCAAATATTGTAAGTAGAAATGTTGTAAGCAAAACCAGAATATCACTTTTAGGACTGGAAAATAGTTTGAAGAAGTGTTTATATTCGCTCATATTATATGATACAATAATAAGAATACCTGCAAGAGTAGACATCGGGATCAGTGCTGCATATTTCCCGAAGATAACCATTATCAAAAGAACAGATAAAGCATGAACAATCCCGGAAATTGGAGTTTTTCCACCATTCTTTATGTTTGCAGCAGTCCTGGCAATAGCTCCTGTAGCCGGAATTCCTCCGAACATCGGGCATATGAAATTTGCAGCCCCCTGAGCGACAAGTTCCATATTGGAGTTATGTTTATCTCCTGTCATACCATCTGCCACAACTGCAGAAAGAAGCGATTCTATCCCAGCCAGAAGTGCAATTGTCAGAGCCGGAAAAAACATCTGCTTAACAAGCATAAAATTAAAGTGTGGAAAGTGCGGAACAGGAAATGAGTTTGGAACACTACCGAAACGACTGCCAATAGTATCAACGGGAAGATTAAAGGCTACAGCTGCAATAGTAGTTACGAATATTGCCATTATTGATCCGGGGATTTTCTTAAAGTACCTGGACCAGATTACTGAAATTACAATTGTTATAATACCGAGACAAAGCGAATACCAGTTTATTGAATGTATGTTACTTGCAAGCACTGAAATTTTATCAATGAATTCAGCTGGTAAATCATCTATTGAAAGTCCCAGAAAGTCTTTTATCTGGGTTGTAAAGATAATCACTGCAATCCCCGTTGTGAAGCCAACAACAACAGGATAAGATATAAATTTGATAACATTACCGAATTTCAGCAGACCGAAGAATACAAGCAGGATTCCGGAGAGCATACCGGCAACAGCGAGCCCATCAAAACCATATTTTTCGATTATCCCATAGATTATAATAACAAATGCACCAGTGGGACCACCAATTTGAACTTTACTGCCTCCGAGAAATGAAATTATGAATCCGGCAATTACAGCAGTAATCAATCCCTGTTCCGGTCCTACACCGGAAGCTATTGCAAATGCGATTGAAAGGGGAAGGGCAATTATCCCTACTATTACACCTGCTGAGCAGTCAGACAACAAATCTTTTTTGCTGTATCCCTTTGAGAATACTTCAAATAACCTTGGAACCATACCTCTTTTCATTATTCCTCATCTTCAACATCATGATTTTGCTTGATGCTTTTTTTTGATAGAAAAAATCTTTTCGGGATTTGGAAAAAATTCAGGGCAAATTCCGTCAACTCAAAAAATTTAAGCATGCCAGGAAACTACATTTTTATTGACATTCTCTATAGCTGTGATATACAGCAAAAAAAGTCAAAAAAACAAAAATGAGTTGGAATGCTTGATTATAGAAGAATAATAAACAAATCTCTGCATTATATTGAGAAGAAGCTGACTGACAGGATGTCTGTTGAGGATATATCCGACAGATCCTGCTATTCTCTGTTTCATTATCATAGAATCTTTCAGTCTATTATCGGACTGAATGTAAAACAATACATACGTAAAAGAAGATTGACTGAGGCAGCAAATGAGCTGACTTTTACAAACAAGAAAATAATTGATATCGCGCGCAAATATCAGTTTGATTCTCAGGAGTCTTTTACAAGAGCATTTAAAAAAGAATTCAATGTTACCCCGGGAAAACTTCGAAGAGAAAAAAAAACTTACGCAAAATTCAATAGATTGCGTTTAACAATTGCAGAAACAAAAGGAGAAAGTGTGAAACCTGAAATTAAAACATTAGACTCATTCAAAGTTGTAGGAATGAAATGTAGAACAACACAAAAAGAAAATAAAATACCTGAATTATGGAATAAGTTTAATCCGTTAGCAAACTCAATAAAAAACCGAGATATGAGCTTTGGATGTCTTGGTGTATGTTTTTATGTCTCCAATGTGAACTTCACAGATGAGACAGAATTTGAGTACATGGCGTGCAGAAAAGTAAGTGATGCAGAAGAGATTCATCCTGAAATGGAAGCATACACTTTACCTCAGCAGAAGTATGCAGTATTCAAACATATTGGTGCACTTGATACACTTGGAGAAACATATCATAAGATTCACGCTGAATGGTTGCCTCAGTCAGGTTTTGAAATGGCTGAAGCGGATGAATTTGAACTATACAATGATGAGTTCAAGTTCGGCGAAGCTGATTCTGTAATGTATATTTACATACCTGTAAAATAGTAATGAGAACTTTACATAACTGGAGTAGTTGACTCGACTTTAGAATTCACCAGATTCCAGCTTAAAATGAACTTCACAGAAAGACATTCTTGATGAATTCAGAAATCTCATCGAATTTCTTTCATCAAAGTTGCTCGTTTTTTATTATCATGTAAAGCTCTCGTAAGATATAGCTGTCGGGCAACCGGCAGCTTATTTTCCATATAAATTTCTAAAGACCGGGACATTTTCTTTGGTATGTCTGCCAAAAACTCTTTCCATTAAACTCTACAGCATTCAGCATCAATTCTGTTTTCTTCAGACAATGTAAATACTGAAATGGTGACTCATTCTATGAGTTTTACTTGACAGCAGAAAATTTATATTTTTTATGTTTTTCATGAGAAAAAATGCTTATATATATATTTCATTATTGCTGTTTATCTTAGGTGGCTGCACATATTCCGTTTATATGAATGCTTTTCCGCACCTTAAAACTGTCAAAGTTGAGGATTTCAGTAATGATTCTAAAGAGTTTGGTATTGAGGAAAACCTCACAGATATTCTGGTAGAGGATTTTGAAAAAAATAATCAACTTGAACTGGTGTCTGTTAGTCCGGATGTTTCTATACAAGGCACAGTTCTTGACTACAAAAGAGAAGTACTTACCTTTACGGAAAGTGATAATGTGGAAGAATACAAAGTTACGATTTTATTCAGCCTTAAAGTTATCGATAATGTTCAGGATAAGGTTATCTGGGATGGAAAATCTGTATTGATTTCCAGAAATTATGCAAATCAGGTTTCAGAAGAAGATTCAGGAACAATCATGACATCCGAAGAAGAAGCACAAACGGCAATATTCAACGAACTATATAATGAGATAATGAAGAATACTTTTGAAAAGTGGTAAACATGAGAATAAACAAATTTCTCTCGCAATGTAATCTGGGTTCCAGACGTCAGGTGGAAGAGCTGATTACACAAGGCAAAATCAGGGTCAACGGGAAAATCTGCAAAGACCTTTCTACTGATATTGATCCTGATAACGACACTGTTTTTTATGAAAACAAAGAATTGAACCTGATTGAAGATAAAATCTATATCATGCTGAATAAACCAAAGGGTTATCTGGTTACATCCAACGATGAGTATGACAGAAAAACCATATACGACCTGATTCCTGAGTTCAAGAACAGATTATTTTATATCGGAAGACTGGATTTACAATCGGAGGGACTGCTCCTTCTGACTAATGACGGAAATTTTTCCAATAAAGTAATGCAGCCTAAGTATAAACTGCCTAAAACATATAAGGTTACAATAAGTGGTAGTATAAACAAAGAGCAGATTGAAACTTTAAGGAACGGTGTCAAGATAGATGGCGTAATGACTAAAGAATGTAAAGTTTTCCTGAAAAGCAAAAGTACAAACTCATCAGTTTTGAGAATTGTTCTGTATGAAGGGAAAAAACGTCAGATCAGGAGAATGATCAAGCATATTGGATTCAGTGTTACAGAACTGAAAAGACTACAGGTTGGTAACCTGAAACTGGGTAAACTCCCTGTTGGTATGTGGCGCATACTGAAGCCGAATGAGATTCTGGATCTCAAAAGAAGTTTCAGATCAGGAAACAAACCGGAAACTAAAAAAAAGAAATAAGATATAATACAACTGCTGTGCAGTAATAAGAGGATAATATGAGATTTGGACTAATTGGATTACAGAATTCGGGAAAAACAACAATTTTTAATGCTCTAACAAACTCAGAGGCAGAAACAAACCCTTATCCATCAATGAAAGCAGAACCTAATATAGCTGTTATAGATGTTATAGATGAAAGAATAAACGTGCTCACAGACATGTATAATCCCAAGAAAACAATCTTCGCTCAGATTGAGTATATTGATTTTGTTGGACTCAGTGAAGACGCTGCCAGCAGTGGGGCTTTTTCCGGTAATGCAATGTCTGAGATTAAACGTACTGATGCTCTGGGGATTGTACTCAGAAACTTCAACGATGAAGTTATCAGTAGTACTCTTGGAGAACCATCACCTGTAAAAGATGCAGAAAATCTGATCTCGGAACTGATTCTGTCTGATTTGATTATTGCGGAAAAACGTCTGGAAAAGATCGAACTCGGCTATAAACGAGGAATTAAAACAGCTGCTGTTCAGGTTGAAGAGAAAATCCTTAAGAGAATTATTGAAAAGCTTAACGAGAATATTCCTGTTCTTAAAGCCGATTTAACCGATGAAGAACAGAAGATTATTCGTGGTTTTCAGTTCCTGACTGACAAACCGATTCTGCTTATTCTTAACTCCGATGAAAACAACTTTGGAGATAACGCAGAAGTGATGGCTGAACTCGCAGAGATTGACAAAGTAATTGAATTCTGCGGTAAATTCGAGATGGACCTTAATTCTCTCTCAGATGAGGATGCTGAAATGTTTATGGAAGATATGGGCATTACCGAATCTGCCAGAAACCGTCTCACAGCAGAGTCCTACTCACTTCTCGGATACATCAGTTTCTTCACTGTCGGTAGTGATGAGGTGAGAGCCTGGACAATCACTAATGGTGACAACGCTGTGGAAGCAGCCGGAAAAATCCACTCGGATCTTGCCAGAGGATTCATCAGAGCGGAATGTTTCAATTATGGTAATCTCGTAGAGCATGGCTCAGAGAAAGTTCTTAAGGAAAAGGGTTTATTTCAGCTTGAAGGTAAAGAATATATTGTGAAGGATGGAGATATTCTATCCATTAGATTTAACGTATAAACGGGTATAAAATATGGCTGCCAGAAAAAAGGGTAAAACGAAAAAGAAAGGAGAAATCGGTTTCTCCTATTATGTATGGAATATTATACTGTTATTGTTCTCGCTGCTCTCATTTGTGGCATTGATGCCATCAGGTGAATCTATTGCAGCAGATTATGAACTACTCAGCGACTCAGGAGTGTCAATCTGGGATGTAATCACATTACGATTTCCGGATCTGATCAACCCAATAGGACCTTACGGAGTAGTAACAGCAACGTTTTTTTCTTTTCTCGTTGGTAAACCGCTGGCAATTGCAATTTTATTGTGTCTCGCTTCTCTGAGTCTTGTGCACATGTTTTTCAGAGATTCCGGTATTGCCCCCAAAATATGGGCAGCACTGCTTCTATCGTGCTTTGTAAACCATATCCTTTTGACAGTTGATGGATATAATATCTTGTATAATGCAAAGATTACCGGATTGTTTCTATCATTCAACTTGAAGATATTCAAAACTATTGGATCAAACATTATAGCCGGTGTCCTCAGTTTCCTGATGACAATGGTTATTTTCGGTGCAAAAGCAGTAATAGATTTTATCAAAATGGTTTTTGCATCTATTGGACAGGGATTAATGACTTTATTCCGCTCAGCTTCAGAATCGAATAAAAAAGAGAAGAAGAAACCTGAGAAGAATAAGAAAGAAAAAGATATTCAGCCCGATGATGAGATTATTGATACTTACCTTATTGAAGATCAAACAGAAATTGAACCGGAATATGATGCATTACCCGAGCAGATTGACCCAATTATTACGGATCATTCAGAACCGGTGCAGACTGAAGAGAAGAAAGTCAGGAAAGTTGCTTCTAAACCCGTTATGAAAAAAGGTAATTCCGAAGAATATGAGATTCCCGATATAGAGACATTCCTGGAAAGCCAGCCCTCCATAACCACAATGAACAGGCAGCAGCTCAAGGATGAAATAGCTCAGACAAGTAATACTCTAAAAGAAAAGCTGATGGAATTTGGAGTGGAAGCTCATGTAATAAATGTAAACATCGGACCGATTATTACTCAGTATGAAGTAAAACCGGCCCCTGGTGTAAAAGTAAGCAGATTCTCATCACTTGCAGATGATCTGGCTCTGGCAATAAAAGCAAAGAATATAAGAATTCAGGCACCTATTCCGGGTAGAGGATTAATAGGAATTGAAGTTCCAAATAAAGACAAAGACATTATTTACCTGAAAGACATCCTTCTTTCCAAAGCAATGGAAAAGGATAATAAAACACTGTCAATCGGACTGGGAAAAGATATATCAGGAAATCCTGTTGTTGCTAATCTGGCAAAAATGCCTCACCTTCTAATTGCAGGAGCAACTGGAGCCGGAAAAAGTGTATGTATTAACACAATCATCAACTCCCTTCTGCTGAGAACCAAACCGGAAGATGTACGTCTTGTGATGATCGATCCTAAGAGAATCGAGCTGTCTGGTTATGAAGGAATACCTCATTTGATTCAGAATGTTGTAACCGACCCGGATGACGCTCTCATTGCACTTAACTGGGCTGTTGCTGAAATGGAACGACGTTATCAGCTTCTCCAGAAGTACAAAGTTAGAGATATAAATACATATAACAAAAAGATAAAAGCTATAAAGAAAACAGAAGAAGAAGAACATGGAGATGATCCTGAATATATCCCTGTAGATGATCATCATCTTCCATATATAGTAATTGTTGTGGATGAGTTTGCAGACCTTATCATGACTGCCGGAAAAGAGATAGAAATGCCTATTGCCAGACTGGCTCAGATGGCACGTGCTATCGGTATTCATTTGCTGCTGGCTACTCAGAGACCTTCCAGTAAGGTTATCACCGGTATTATAAAAGCAAACTTCCCTGCCAGAATCGCTTTTCAAGTTTCATCAAAAGTGGACTCACGAGTTATTCTGGATGAAAACGGTGCTGAACGCCTGCTGGGTCGTGGTGATATGCTGTTCCTTCCACCGGGTAAAGCAACTCCTCAGCGTATTCACGGTGCATATATGTCAGATGATGAGATTGAAAATGTTGTGGAATACCTGAAACAACAACCTCATCCTGATTATCAGATTGAGATTATACAGGAAGAACAGAAAGATCTTGGTGACTTTGATTATGATGATGAGTTGTTTCCGCAGGCAGCCAGAGCAATTGTTTCTGCCGGATCTGCGTCAGTATCCATGTTGCAGAGACATTTCAAAGTAGGCTATGCCAGAGCAGGCAGGCTCATTGATCTACTGGAACAGGCCGGTGTAGTAGGTCCGCATGTAGGAAGTAAATCCCGTGAAGTACTGGCAACAGAGGAGGATCTTGATAAGTATGGCTGGTAAAAGAATTTTTACTCTTATTCTGCTTCTGACTATGAGTTTCCTTATGGCAGAAGATGTAAATGAAATATTAGATAAAGTAGGTAATAGATATAATTCAGTAAAAACATTCAGATCCGATTTTACTCAGGAGAACTACTGGGAAGAAATAGATATTGAAAAAACTTCAGGCGGAGTAATGACATACAACGACGATAAACTCCTGCTTAATTATTCCGATCCGGAAGGAGAAATACTATTTGTAACATCAGATTCAATATTCATCTATATTCCTTCAGCTCAGCAATATATCGAAAAAGAAATTGATACTGAACTGGAAACATTCAGACCGTACTCTGTAGTACAACACTATTCAGGTAATAGCTCAAAGGAGCTTAAAGAGGCCAATGACAATCAATATACTATTGAGCTTAAGCCTGTTAATGACAGTATTGTTCTGATTACAGCAAAAATTAACAAAAAATCTTATCTGATCGACGAGATCACATATAAAGACACAGAGAATAACTTTGTAACCTACAAATTTGAAAACATAAAAACTAATATAAAGATCTCAGATAAGGATTTTCATTTCAATAAACCTGAGATTCAACAATAAAGAGGAGACATAATGATAGCACTAATTATGGCTGGAGGTTCCGGAACCAGGTTCTGGCCGTTAAGCAGAAGATCTCACCCAAAACAATACCTTAACATAATATCCGATAGAAGTATGATTCAGATGACTGCAGATCGTCTTCTGGAAAAGATCCCTATCGAAAAAATATATGTAGTTACTTCAGCAGATCAGGCACCTATTGTACAGGAGCACCTTCCTGATATGCCTGCCAGGAACATTATTATTGAACCTTTTGGCAGAAACACTGCTCCCTGCATTGCACTTTCTGCGCAATACCTCAAAAACTTCTGTGATGCAGATGAAGAGATGTTTGTGCTTCCTGCCGATCATGTGATAACTCAAGTAGATGAGTTCAACAGATACCTAAGTTATGCATCTGAATTCACGAAAAATGAAAGTCATGTTACATTCGGTATTATGCCGACATACCCGGCAACTGGATATGGATATATTGAAGCTTCAGATAAGTTGAACGAACATGCAATGAATGTATCACAGTTTAAGGAAAAACCTGATCTTGAAACTGCCGAGGCATTCCTGAATCAAGGTAATTACTTCTGGAACAGTGGTATGTTCGTCTGGAAAATTTCCACAATCCTGAATTCTTTTAAAAACTGCCTGCCTAAAGTTTCCGAGCTTCTTGAGAATATCCAGAATAAATGGGATAAAGAAGGATACTCAGCAGACATTTCATCATTTTATGATTCTATGCCCAAGATACCTATTGATATCGGCATTATGGAACAAGTTGACAACAGAGTAGTAATCCCTGTAGATTATGACTGGAGTGATGTCGGGGGATGGAAAGCTCTTTATGAGATCTCAGATAAAGATGGCAAAGATAATGTTTTAAAATGCGATGCAACTGTAATTGACAGTAAAAGCAATTATGTTAAGTCAGATAAACACGTAGCCTTGATAGGAGTTGAAAACCTTGTTATTGTTGAGACACCGGATGCAATACTTGTCTCCAATGTAGAAAGATCTGAAGAAGTTAAAACTGTAGTAAACACACTCAAAGAAACAAACGAAAAACTGATATAGGAGGGACTATGAAAGCCCTGAGAATTATTTTAATTATTTTAATCGTTGCTGCAGCAGGATTTGCAGTGTATAATTTCGTATTTAAACAAACAGCAAAGGGTGAAATACAGGTTAATGAATCTTCAGTAAAACTTCTTGATGATAACACAAGAATTATTGCAGAAATCGATCCTGATCTGATATCAACTATTATTGGAACAGCATTATCAGCATTTGATGGAGCTCCTGATATAAAAATCAGTAATCTTGCGGCTCTTGGAATTGATGAAAGCAAACATCTTATTTTAGCATCAAATCAAAGACAAGTAGATGTAAAGAAAATTCAAGCCGGACAAATTGATGCAACTGTGGAACTGGTTATACCACTCAAAGACAGTAAAAAGTTCGAAGGATTTATTGATCCATTCATTGGTGACATGGCAAAGAATAAGCTTATGAGATGTACTGTTCTGGAAAAGGATATACTTAAAATTGCCTGGGATACAAGTGATTTATTGATATCCATATCACAGAACCTTACACCATCTGATATTGATAACAAATTTAACAGAACAGGTAAAATGTTGAGCAATAAAAATCTTGTTGAATATCTTGTTAAAGGTAAAGATGCAGGTTTCTGGGTTGTTACAAAAGCTGAAGATTTTAAAGTAATGCTCGAAGATCTGAAACAGTATCCTGCAGCAGCCAGTGTAATGAACTTTGAAATTTTCGATGGTTTAATTGAAAAGATTGCCGGTTCAGAGATGTATTCTCATACAGTAGTCAGCTTTGAAAAAGGTAAAATTGTTTCTACCGCTGATGCATATTATAATTCCAGTGCAAAGAAAACAATCCTTAACTTCATGAAGGGTTTTTATAAGAATATTGATACAAACATGATTGAACATATTCCACATGATGGTATTATGTTTACAATGTTCTCTTTTGACTTTGAGTCATTCTTCACAACAATACTGGAATTTGTAAAAACAGATCCACAACTTGGTTCTCAGATTACTCAGGGTGAGCAAATGTTGTCAGCAATGGGCATACCTTTTGCAAGTGTTCTTGCCCTTTTCGAAGGTGATTTTGCAATCTCCCTAGGAAACAATATCAGCAATCCAGCAGTGTCTGTAATTGCCAAAATAAAAGATAAGAGTATTCTGGAAAATGAAATCGTCAAAGCCCAGCTTGTTAATCTGAAAACATCTCGCGGAACTTATGCTCTTGATTTTGGTGAAATTGCCATAACAGATAATTATATCGGATTCAGCAGCAATCCTAAAACTATTGCTGGAATAGCAGGAAATGAAAAATTCGATAGCTCTAAAACCGGATATTATAAAGATGCAGCTAAAAATAAGAATTTTTATGTTCATTTTTCATTTGATGGTATTCCTGAGATACTTGATCTTGCATCTGCAATGGCTAAACTGAGTCAGGAAGAGTCAGATTTACTCTACATTGTAAGAAACGGAATAAATAAGTTTGATTATATTGAAAGCAGCTCAAACATTGATCATGCAGAAGGGATTTTGCAATTCAAAAACAAAGATGCAGATTCTAAAGAAGAATTATTCAATATAATTACTCCAATTATAAAAGGAATTGCTCAAGCTGCTAATGAAAATTAGAGTTAACAATCTCAAACCACAATTTAAAGTATCCGAATCCTCTGAGATATGGGGATCGGATACTCTTTTTCAATCCGGACAATACTACAGAGTGACTGCCGGATCAGGCAAAGGTAAATCAACTTTCATCCACAATATTTACGGATATAGAACAGATTATTCCGGTAGCGTGGAAATTGATGACAAAGACATTAAGACACTCAACACCAATGAACTTTCCGAACTCAGAGCAAAAGAATTTTCCATTGTGTTTCAGGACTTAAAGCTTGTTAACCATTTAAGTGTTATGGAGAATATTCAACTGAATTCATCAGAAGAAGAGACTGAGATTGATGATTTTCTAAGAATTCTTGATATCCTTGAGCATAAAGATAAACCTGTTAATCAGCTCTCCTGGGGACAAAAACAGAGAACAGCTATTATCAGAGCTATATGTAAACCATTTACAATGCTGCTGTTGGACGAACCATTCAGTCATATTGATGATAGTAACGCTCAAAAAGCTGCATCACTGATAATGGAAAGGGTGAAATCAAATAATGCCGGACTGATAATCACTTCTCTCGGCAGCGAAAATCACATACTGAAAAATCTGACAAATTACATCTTATGAGTAAAAACAAACCAAAACTTCTGAAAAAGGCCTGTAAAACAGATAAACCTGATCTGAAACTGATCGTGTCTTCAATCGGACTTATTCTTGGTGTATTACTATATTCACTTACAGTTTATTTTGCACTTCAATTTTTTTCTCCTGTATCAAATGTGGACTCTCAGAAAGACTATCTGATTATATCAAAGACAGTTGAACCCGGTATTTCCGATGCAAAGCTCAGATTCTCAGATGAAGAATTGAATGGAGTAAAAGCAATAGCAGGTATTGAGGATGTATCAGGATTTTTGAGTAATCATTTCAGTGCTTCAGCATCTACGAATTTCCTGTTCAGGCACTCAAATTATCACTCAGAGATCTTTCTGGAAGCAGTACCGGATAAGTTTCTGGACTTTGATGTAAAGAACTTCGAATGGAATGAAGATTCCGAAACTGTTCCATTGATAATATCTGCCGATTTTCTGGCATTGTATAATTTCGGTTTTGCTCCCTCGAGAGGACTTCCGAGAATAACTCCGGAAGTTGTTAATACAATTCCTCTTAATCTCTATGTTTCAGGGAAATCAGGTTCTAAGGAATTTAAAGCCAGAGTAGAAGGTGTATCTCAGCGAATAAGCACAATACTTGTTCCATATGGATTTCTTGAGAAAATGAATGATATGTATGGAGATAGCTCTACAGCATTCAGAAAGCTGATAGTCAAATCAGAAAAAGATAATGATAAACTCCTGGATTATATCAGTCGTAATAACCTGAAGATACTAAACTCAAATTCATTCAACTACAGATATCGTAGAACTCTTATACTTGCACTTAATATCCTTGCAGGGGCTGGACTTCTTTTCGTGATTCTCTCGTTTCTTGTATTCTACACCAATTCGTTTCTGAAAATTCTCAGTTCACAGCCGGAAATAGAAACTTTGTATTTACTTGGGAATAATACAAGGAAAATATCAGGGATATTCATTAAAGACTTCTCAAGAGTTATTATCTCTTTGATTATGATAATTATTACCACTCAGATACTAGCTGTTTCAGGCCTTAATTCTTTACTGGAAAATTCAGGATTCACAACCTCTAATGTTAATCTCCTTACATCCATTTTGTCTTCACTTGTAATATTATCAGTTATTTGGTTGACAAATGTACTTATTATACGTAAGTATTGTAAAAGTCTTTATAAATAGTGGATAAGTATGGAGAAAGATATTAAAGAAATTATAATACCTGAAAAAAGCATTGAGCTTATTGGAAGTTACAATGACTATTTTGAACTTCTTAATGAGTTCATAGAATATACTGAAGGTTTGCTGTCTGATATTAACGATGCAATTCGTGAATCCGACCACCACATCATTAGAGTAATGAGCCACAGTATTAAAGGTTCTTCAGCCAATTTATCCTTACCCTCACTCAGGAAAGCTGCCCATGAACTTGAAGCAGCAAGTAAAAGCCATAACAGTAACGACTATAAGCAGAAATATTCAGATCTCAACCAGCAGTTTAAAATACTCAAATCCACCCTGAAAGAGAATTACCCACGCCATTTTTTACTACTCTAATAATTTTACATATATTAATGCCTTTCCCGGATCTACCAGAATCCCACGCCATTATTACGAAACGTACTCATTTATAGAGGAGAACTTAATAACGCTTCGCGATATCAATGTAATGCCCTTCGTAATTATCCCAAAACCTTGCAATGGTCACAGTACCTTCGCAACGGTGGGCTTAACTGGATCTATGAGCTATTTTTGGAGTGCATTGACTGTGTCAATGCGAAATCGACATAGTCGACATACTCCGATATTTAAGACAAACGTCCGGTTGTCTCTAAGCGATTTGGGCAGAGCAAAAATAGATTAACAGCAAACAGAGGACATAATTCCCATCCTGTGGAGGGGTGCCCAAAGGGACGGGGTGGTTTCCGGCTTCGTTATAACTTCACCGGATAAATCCTGCTCAAAAAAGAGACGCCAATTGAAGCGTCTCTTATTGCATTTAACCGAAATAATTTTTTTTAGATTTTTGTCAGGTTCTGTACTATCCTGATAATTGTTTTTACTGCTTGTTCCATAGATTGAATCGGAATGTACTCGAATTTTCCATGGAAGTTATGTCCACCTGTGAATATGTTAGGTGTTGGAAGCCCCATATAGGACAATCTTGCTCCGTCAGTACCACCACGAATAGGATGAATAAGCGGCTTTATGCCTTCCTGTTCCATTGATTTTCTGGCAAGTTCAACCACATACATTACCGGTTCGATTTTTTCACGCATATTGTAATAAGAATCTTTGAGAATCAGTACAAATCTGTTAGCATACTTCTTATTCATGAATTCAACAACTTGTTTCATCAGCTCTTTCTTCTCTTCAAACTTCTCCATATCATGATCACGGATAATATAGGCTATAGAAGTCTTTTCCACTGACCCGTCAAAATTAATCAGATGAAAAAAACCTTCATAGTTTTCTGTTGCTTCCGGAACCTGATGCACAGGCAGAAGAGAATGCAGTTCCATAGCCAGAGCCATAGAGTTAATCATGGCATTTTTTGCTGTTCCGGGATGTACATTTCTTCCTTGAATCTCAATGGATGCAAAAGCTGCGTTAAAGTTTTCGTACTCAAGTTCTCCAACTTCCCCCCCATCTATAGTGTATGCGAAATCAGCATTGAAAGCTTCTACATCAAACTTGTCTGCACCTCTGCCAATTTCTTCATCAGGAGTAAAACCAACTTTTATATCACCGTGTTCAATGTCCGGATTAGCGATAAGATACTCCATCGCTGTTACAATTTCTGCAACACCTGCTTTATCGTCTGCCCCCAGAAGTGTAGTACCGTCGGTTGTGATAATATCATTCCCAATATAGTTCTTCAGTTTAGGAAATTCAGCAGGGCTGAGAACTATATTGTTTTCCTTGTTAAGTACAATATCATCTCCCTGATAATTTTCGATAATCTGAGGATTAACATTTTCACCTGACATATCAGGTGATGTATCCATGTGAGCAATGAAACCGACAGTCTGAATCACTTTCTTAGTGTTTGCCGGCAGAAGAGCTGTCACATAGCCGTTATCATCTATCTTAACATCTTTGAGACCGATCTCTTTCAGTTCGTTTACGAGATATTCTCCCATTACAAATTGACCATGAGTGCTGGGGCATGTACTGCTTTCTGAGTCAGATTGTGTGGAAAAACCGACATATTTAAGGAATCTTTCTTTAACTTTATTCATTTCTTCTCCTTTCAATGAGACATTTATTGTTTCTCTATAACATACAAAACATGTTTCATATCCATACCATAGTAATGTTTTGTAAACTCTTTTTCGATCTGCATACCGTTTTTTTCTGCTACTTTTTGAGATGGGGTATTTATGTCGCGGATAATACTGACAACTCTGGTAAGATTCAGCACATTAAATGCATAATCCTTACAAGCTGCAGCTGCTTCTATTGCAAAGCCTTTATGCCAGAAACGCCTATTCAAAAGGTAACCTATTTCAATTTCTTTCGTGTCTTCTACTAATTGCACTGTTAACCCAATCTGTCCAATCATCTTACCTGTCTCTTTGAGTATAACTCCCCATAAACCAATTCCATCATTCTTGTAACGATCAATCTGTCTATTGTACCAGTCAAGAACTTCATCATCAGTGAAGACATGCTCGTAGTACTTCATTGTGATTGGATCCTGAAGAATTTCCGCTAAATCAACAAGATCATTTTTACATAATTCTCTCAATATAAGTCTGTCAGTTTCAACAATGAGTCTCACATTTTTCTCCAATAAAATTACATATTTAATTTTGTATGATACATGTAAGAAAATAATTGACACCCAGGTATTAAATAATGTCAATGAATTTAAATTAACAGAGAGATTTCACAATAAGTGAAGCTCTCAAGGAGATATTTTGAATAAGTTAATATATGTTCTTGATGATGAACAAGACATTCTTGACCTCGTTGCTCTCAATCTTAACAAATCCGGCTTCACTCCTGTGTCATTTGATAACGCACCTGACTTCTGGAAAGCTATGAAAACAGACATCCCGGCATTAATCGTCCTTGATCTTATGCTACCGGATGTAGATGGAATGGATATTTGCAAGGAGATCAGAAAGCATCGTGAATATGAAACAATACCTGTAATAATGCTCACAGCAAAAGATGATGAAATGGATAAAATTATAGGTCTTGAACTTGGAGCGGATGACTACATAACCAAACCATTTTCTCCCCGTGAACTGGTTGCCAGAGTCAAAGCAATTATCAGAAGAACAAAAAAAGTCGATAAATCCGAAACAATCGGAATCAGCGGATATCTCAAAATGAACACCAATACTTATGAAGTATGGGTACAAAACAAAAAAGTTGATTTAACCTCTACCGAATTCAAGCTTCTCAAACTATTTATTGAGAAACAGGGCTGGGTTTTCAGTCGTGACAAGATACTTGATTATCTCTGGGGAAAAGAGAAAGCAGTTATCGACCGAACTGTTGATGTACACGTCAAAAACCTCAGAGAAAAATTGGGAGATGCCGGTAAATTTATTAAGAATGTCAGGGGAGTTGGTTACAAACTGGAACTTGATCAGTAAGTGATTATATGAGAAACAAAATTTTCTATAAGATTTTCAGCGGGTATGTACTCACTGTTCTTCTTTTCGCTGCATTTTATTCTTACTTTGCCTTTCGACTCATAACAAGTAATTATAAACAGAGCTTCAAAGAACATATGGTAAATACTGCCTATCTGATTGAGCAGAAAATATCTTCAGTATGGTCTGTAAACGATTATCAGGAACTGACAAAACTGGTTGAAGAACTCTCAGAAAAGATAAATGTCAGAATTACAATTGTTAACCCTAAGGGAAAAGTTCTGGCAGAATCAGATAAAAATCCCCTGGAAATGAACAACCACTTGAACAGACCTGAGATAAAACAGGCATTCGATAAGAATATTGGTGTTTCTATCAGATACAGTAATACACTTCAGAAAAGAATGTTCTATCTGGCAATTCCGGTAGCATACAACGGTGAATTCTATGGTGTACTCCGTGTCAGCATGTACATGAGTAAACTGAATGAACTGCTGAATTCTCTTCAGGCAGAAATTATCAATATCCTGCTTATCACTCTTATGATAACACTCGTTGTCGCCTACCTCTTCACTCGAGGTATTTCCAGACCAATCCAAATACTTGCTGCTGCCACAAGAAAAGTAACTCAAGGATATTACAATACAAAAGTGCATCTAAAACGTACCGATGAACTCAGAGATGTGGCCGACAGCTTCAATCTGATGGTGGATTCTTTGAGAAACTCGATGGAAGAACTGCAGCACCAGAAGGAAATTCTGAATGCAACCATCACTTACATACAAGAAGCTCTATGTCTTATCACTAAAGATGGTATTATAATAAAGAGTAACCAGAAATTCAAACAGCAGTTCCCGATTTTATCAGAATCTCAAGTTCACTATTGGGAGATAATGCGCGATATTGATATCAGCAATAAAATAGAATCTGTTTTTGAAAACAGAACTGACAAAAACTTTGAAATAGATATTAATGAAAGTCACTTTTTGTGTAGTATGTCATTCTTGCCTGACTTTGAACATGTTGTGGTAATCTTCCACGATATCAGTGAATATGAAAAGCTGGTTAGAATGAAAAAAGATCTGATGCTGAATGTCTCGCATGAACTTAAAACCCCATTAACAGCTATCAAAGGATTTATGGAAGCTCTACAGGATGAGGTCACTGATCCCTCTCAAAAGCACTATCTGGATGTTATCGACAGAAATACAAACAGACTGGTGAATATAGTGAAAGATCTACTGCATCTTGCTACGGTAGAAAGAGATATAAAATTTGACTATAAATTGTCTGACTTGAATCAAATTCTTAATAATGCAGCTTCGTTATTTACTGATAAATTTCAAAAAAAGAATATTGAGTTTGTTATTGATGTACAGGAAAACCTCCCACAGGTTTATCTGGATGACTTCAGGATAGAACAGGTACTCATCAACCTGCTTCAGAATGCATATCAATATACAGATGAAGGTACAATAAGCCTCAGTTGCAGTATCAAATCAAACTATGTTGTGTTTTCAGTAAAAGACTCTGGTGCAGGAATTCCTGAGTCCAATATTCCACATTTGTTTGAACGATTCTATGTTGTAGATAAATCCAGATCCAAAAAATACGGTGGGACCGGACTTGGCTTAAGTATTGTAAAACATGTTGTTCTGAAACATAAAGGCACAATAGATGTGAATAGTAAAATGAATCAGGGAACTGAATTCATCGTAAAAATACCATTAAAACAGGAAAATTAATGTCAGAGAATATAATTAATGAAAAAACCATAGCATTTGTACATTCAGTAGCACGTAAATACGCAAAGTATTGCAATTCTTATGATGACCTTGTCCAGGAAGGATTGCTTGGAGTTCTGGAAGCTCAGACCCGGTATGATCCGAGCAAAGGAACTCAGTTTTCTTCTTATGCATTATTCTGGATTCGAAAAAGAATCCTTAAGTTTCTTGATAAAGAAATTACATATTCCGGAGCATCTGCAGACCTTAACACGGATATCCTTGCTGATGACAAACCGGAACAAGAACTGAGTCAGGAAAAATCAGAAGTAATAGCAGAATTCCCAAGCACAATGACTAATGAAGAAATTGAGATAATTAAGTATATGTATGAAAAAGATTTACCTCTATCTCAAATTGCTAAAATTATGGATCAGAGACGAGAAAAAATAAGGCAGAAATATAAGAAAGCCATGCGCAAATTAAGATTTTATATGGAAAAAAAGACTGACCAGTAAAATACATCAGTCAGTCTTGATCAGGATACTGATTAATCTATTTTATTCTATATCATTTCCATGTCTAATTATATTGCCCTCTTTCAGGTATACTGTGTCTTCTGCAACATTTGTTGAAAGATCGGCAATTCTTTCTAAATGTCTGAAAATGTATAATATTCTCAATAAATATTCTATATGGTCTGGTGATGCTACCATATACTTCTGAATTTTTTTGTGTGCTTTATGCACCAGATCATCAACTTCATCATCTGACTGGCAAACATCAAGAGCAACTTTAGCGTCAAGACTTAATAAAGAATCGAAGCTCTTCTTGAACATATTGAGAGCTTTGCTTGCAGTCAATTCAAACTCCAGTTCCTGGAGACAGCTTTTTACCTCGAAATCCTGAAGGAATATAGCAGCCTTGGCTATGTTTGCTGCAAGATCACCGATTCTTTCCATATCATTATTTACCTTGAGAATCGCAACAATGAATCTTAAATCGTTTGCTACAGGCTGATACAGTGCAAAAGTTTTAAGACATTCTTCTTCAATCTCAATTTCCATACTGTCAATATCTTCATCTCTTTTGATCACCTTCTGAGCAAGCTCAGGATCGTTTTCCATCACAGCTTTCATTGTAGCTTTAATGTTCTTCTCAACAAGATCACTGAGGTGAATTATCATTTTTTTCAGTTTATCAATTTCTCTGATTAGATGAATAGCCATATAAATTCTCCTATCCGAATCGTCCGGTTATATAATCTTCTGTCTGTTTAATGTTTGGTGTCTCAAAGACATTCTGAGTTTCTGCAAACTCTATCAGCACGCCTTCATAGAAAAAAGCTGTATAATCGGATACACGAGCAGCCTGAGACATATTGTGAGTTACTATTACTATTGTATAATCATTACTGAGAGAGTCTATCAGATTTTCAATTTTCAGGGTAGCCTGTGGATCAAGTGCAGATGTAGGTTCGTCCATCAAAAGGATTTCCGGATCAGCTGCCAGAGCTCTGGCAATGCATAATCTCTGTTGCTGTCCACCTGATAGTCCGAGAGCATTCTTATCAAGTCTGTCTTTGACTTCATCCCATAAAGCTGCACCACGCAGACACCTTTCTACGATTTCATTCAGTTCTTTTTTATTCCTTTTACCCTGTAGTCTCGGGCTATAGACGATGTTCTCATAGATACTTTTGGGAAATGGATTCGGTTTCTGGAACACCATACCAATCTTCTTCCTGAGTAAAACAACATCTATTCTTTTATCGAAAATATTCTGCTTTTCATATAATAAGTCACCTGTTGTGTGACATACTGGTATCAGATCGTTCATTCTGTTGATGGATCTGAGAAATGTACTTTTACCACATCCACTTGGACCAATAATGGCTGTAACTTTCTTTCTCGGGATATTCACTGTTACATTTTTAACTGCCTGATGTTTACCATAATACACTGAAAAATCATTTACTACCAGATGAGACTGCTCTTCAGGCAGCATCACAACGCCTGTTTTCAAAGATTTATATTCTGATGTTGAAAAAACAAATTTTCCTTCGCTCATTTATACCTCATTATTGTTTTAAATTCTTCGATACTCTTGCCCTGATAATTATAGCTGCAAGATTCAGTAAAATCACTAATGTGATCAGTGTCAAAACCATACCGAATTGTACGTGCCTTATTTCATCTACTTTATGGTGTTCTGATGCCAGATTGTAGATATTCCATGATAATGCCGGGGTTCCGTTAGAGAAAACTTCATTAAGCTTAAGAGCTTGACCCACACTGACTGCAGCGGTGAAAATGATTGGTGCGGTTTCTCCAGCTGCCCTTCCCATACTGATAACTATACCGGTTAATATACCAGGCAGTGCTGATGGCAGTATCACGGTTATCACAGTCCACAGTTTTGTGGCCCCAAGAGATAAAGCAGCTTCTTTATATGTTTTGGGAACTGATCTTATCGCTTCTTCAGATGCTCTGATAATTGTAGGAAGGATCAATATTGATAATGTCATTGATCCGGCGATAACACTTTTATTAGGTGACACACCAACGGTATTAATAAAGAATGCCAGACCGAAAAGACCGAATACAATACTCGGTACACCGGCAAGTGTGTTTATGAAAGATCTCAATACTGTAATTACTCTATTCTGTGGTGCGAATTCTGTAAGATATATTGCTGCAATCACTCCAAGTGGAACGGCAAACAACATTGCTCCGAAAGTCAGATACAGAGTACCAAGCACTTCCGGCCAGATACCTCCAAGCATGTGTGAGTTGATTGGTTTATCAAACAGAAATCTTAGATATACTGTCTTTCTCGGAAGCATCATTTTATTAATATTATTTTCGAAGAACGTAAACAATCCTTCAAGGGATGTACCTTTAAAATCATTTTCTCTCGGTGGATAACTGACATGGTAATCACCATTATCATCGTACGTTACTTCTTCACGACATATAACTAATCTCAGCTTTTTCTCAGCTACTTCATCCCATCTTGTTCTACCGTATTTTTCTGATATAGTAACCATCTCATGGTCTGTCAATAAAGGATAGCTTATATCAAGAAGAATTGTTTTGAGCTGATCTGTCACATCATAAATTTCAGAATAGAAATCTGAATAATCATTAGATGCCAAAATCTTATCAAAATGATCCAGAATATTCTTAACTAATTTTGATGCTGAAATTGAAACTTTGTTTGTGACCTCAAAGTTTTCCAATTCCTGCGGATCTCTGGTCAACATGGATTCCATCAAAACGACGTGCTTTAAAAGTCCTTCATAAAAATCCTGATGTTCATCAGTGTCTGCATCTTTTTTTATGGATACCACTTTTTCTTTTAATGTATTGAATTCTGTAACATCATACTCCATACGTATTTTATCAAAGCGCTTGTATTCATATACTCTTGCTACAGATAGAGGTTCAGGTCCGAGAAGCCCTACAACATACTCATTGATTTCGTCCAGATAATATTCAAAATTATCATATTCAGGATGTTCATCATACTTACCGGATTCTAATTCTTCTTTGAACTTTCTGAGTCTTTTGAAAACCTTAATTCTTGGAATATCTGACTCTGCAACTTCCTTTTCCAGTTTTTCTGCATTTCCACGATTAAACTCGTAATTCAGGAATTTTCTGAACTCAATTGTTCCGTCAAAATAAAAAGCTCCAATCCCTTTTGCAAATATTGGGACGATAAGAATCAGAACAGCAGCAGCCATTATAAGGATAGAGAATATTCCAAAGCTGCTGAATGCTTTATCTAATAGTTTACGTGTATGTAATTGCATATCTATTCTCCACTCATTTTTCTTCTGGATCGATTAACTATCCACTCACTCAGAAGATTACTGACAAATGAGAAAACGAGTAAACATAACGCCATTGCAAAAAGAACATGATATCTGGCTGATCCTGTTACCTGATCGGCTTCCCCCATATCTCCGGCAATAGTTGCTGTTAATGTTCTTACAGGTTCAAGCAGATTAAACCAGGGCTCCGGAATATGAGCAGAGTTACCGGAAGCCATCCAGACTACCATAGTTTCCCCAAGAGCTCTCATAGTTCCGAGAATTACTGCTGAAACAATACCGCTGCTTGCTGCAGGAAGTACTACTTTAAAAAGAGTTTCTGCTCTGGTTGCTCCCAGAGCGTAACTACCTTCTCTCAACTCTCTGCCGACAGATTGCAGGGCATCTTCGGAAACACTGACGATTGTAGGTAGACTCATGAATCCGAGAATAATAGAAACGTTGAGAGCGTTTCTACCACTGAGGATTTTCAAACCATGTAGAAAGCTGCTGATTCGATGTAGAATGAAGATTGATATACTTGCTAATACAACAAAGATTATAATATTTAATACTTTATGATTGTTTCCGGTTGCTATTTTATCCAGAATGAGATCGGTCAATATAAGCGACCCTAATAAGAAAACCGGAAGTCCAATAACCCATGAAGCAGCTCCGAGAAGCTGTCCACCCTGATTCTGCAGTATCGGTGCAAAAATAACCAGTGCAAAGAAACCATATGCAACTGAAGGAATCGCTGCAAGAATTTCTATAACCGGTTTTGCATATTGTCTAACTGAAAATGGCAGGATGTCACTGAGGGTTATCGAAGATGTGATTCCAAGTGGTACTGAAACGAGAATCGCTCCAAGCGTAACAAGAAATGATCCCAGGAAAATTGCCAGTGAACCAAACTGACCCGGATCAGAAGCCGGATACCAGTTTGTGCTGGTGAAAAATTCCTTAAACCCTTTCAGCTGGAAATAAGGTATAGCATCTTTAGCAATAAATATGATTATAAAAATAACTGTTATCATAGATATTGATGTTACTACAAACAGTCCACCCTGAAGGAGTAAAGATCCGAGCCGCTGTATACGGCTCGCTCTTTCACTCATATATAATGATGTTTCTTTGTTTTGTTCCATGATCTATTATCTGTATTGTGTTACAGGAATGTAACCTGATTGTTCGATCAGTTTCTGTCCTTCTTTTGTCAAATAAAGAGAGATGAATTTGTGTAAGTGTGTTCCGATTTTTGGATAACCGTTTGTGAACATGAATAATGGTCTTGAAATAGGATATTTACCAGCCATAACGTTTGCTTCTGTAGCTTTAATACCACTGATTGATAATGGTTTGATCGAGTTATCGATGAATCCGATTCCGATGAATCCTATTGCACTGTCAGTTTTTTGAACTGATTGTTTTACCGCACCGTTTGATCCCTGGCTTTCAGCTTTAGGAGTAATTTTGTGTTTTACTTTTTCACCGTTTTCTTTTGTAGTCATTACAAAACCTTTGAAAGTATCAAGTGTTCCTGAGTTGGATTCTCTGGAAATGATTACGATTTCTTTGTTAGGTCCGCCAACTTCTTTCCAGTTTGTAATTTCGCCCATGTAAATCTTACGGATTTGTTCAATTGTAAGATCTTTCACAGAGTTTCTTTTGTTTACAACAACTGCAATACCATCAAGAGCTACTACGTGTGCAACAGGTTTAACACCTTTTTCTACTGCAGCTTTGAATTCTTTGTCTTTCATAAAACGTGACATGTTACCAATATCAGCAGTGCTGTTAATAAGTGATTTAGCTCCGTTTCCACTACCGGATTCACTAACTTCAACTTTAACGCCTTTATTTGTGCGCATGTAGTATTCAGCAAATTCTTTCGCAATAGGACCAACTGTTGTTGAACCATCAAGAGTAATTTTTTCCGCAAAAAGACCGGAAAAAGCAACTAATAACATTAAAATAACTATTGAACTTTTAAATTTCATTATTCCTCCGAATATCATTCTTTGTTATGCAAGATTTTTACGGAGAAACTTAAATCCAGTATAAGGGAATTGTTAACAAAAATTAATAATTGTAAAACATTAATGACAAAGTAGTTATACCTGAAATCCACAAAAAATAACCTGCTGATGTATCCAGCAGGTTTTAAAATTATCGAATTGATTGAGAAGTTTATTAATTATAAATACGAATTTCAGAGTCTTTGTCAAAGAAATGTACTTTCTGCATATCTATCGTTATCTGAAGTTTTTTATCAATTTCAGGCAGTTTTTTAGGATCAAGTCTCGCAACCAGTTTTGATTTCTGTGTGTCGAGATATACTATAAACTCATTACCCATAGGTTCGACGATTTCGCATAAAGCTTCTATTCTCTGAGGATGTTCAACCAGAGTATCATACTTGGAGTCAAACAGATCTTCCGGTCGGATACCCATAATTACTTCTTTTCCTGCATATTTCTGCATGTAAGTTTTCTGCTCAGGAAGAAGTTCTATTCTAAAAGTTCCTTCATCAAACAACAGCTTATTACCTTCTGAAATAATTTTCCCGCTCATTTGATTGATGGACGGACTACCAATGAAGCTGGCAACAAAAAGATTTACCGGATTATTGTAAATTTCGAGAGGAGAATCTATCTGATGAACAACACCGTCTTTCATGACGACAATTTTATCTCCCATTGTCATAGCTTCAACCTGATCGTGTGTAACATAGATCATAGTTGTATCCAGCTTCTTATGAAGCTTACTGATTTCACTTCTCATCTGCACTCTGAGTTTAGCATCAAGATTAGAAAGAGGTTCATCAAAAAGGAATACTTTTGGATTACGTACTATTGCCCTACCAAGAGCAACACGCTGTCTCTGCCCACCGGAAAGCTGCTTTGGCTTTCTGTCCAGCAAGGATTCTATACCGAGTAGTCCGGCGGCTTCTGTAACTTTCTGCTGAATTTCATCCTTTGGTGTTTTTCTCAGCTTAAGAGCAAAAGCCATATTCTGGAAAACAGTCATATGAGGGTACAGTGCATAGTTCTGGAAAACCATGGCAATATCACGGTCTTTAGGTGGAACATCATTTACCTTTTTATCTCCAATATGAATATCTCCGTCAGAGATTTCTTCGAGACCGGCTATCATTCTGAGTGTAGTTGTTTTCCCGCATCCTGACGGACCAACCAGAATGACAAATTCCTTATCTTCAGCAACAATGTTTGCATCCTTAACAGCATGAAATCCGTTTTCATAGTATTTATTTACATTCGTAACAGTTACTTTTGCCATGTTAACCTCATATTTATTTAGTTTGTTCTATTCAGCAGATTATTAATCAGTTTTTGTCAAGAATAATTGTTTTAATATAAAAATCTGCTTAGTTTTTCGCAGTTATCCAGAACCTGTGATTCCTAATATAGAATCCCTTTCACAAAGAATATACAGCTACATCGAAATTTCTATTAAAAACAAACAAAAGCCTTTTTTCCATATTTATGACATTTTTGACATAAATCATAACTTATCTACCGAATTTTAGCAGCTTCTGGATCAACCTCATCATAATCACTTTCAGATATTCTTCGTAACTCATATCATCCGACATCAAATCAACATGTCTTTTTATTGCTCTTTCTGATCGGGGCATTTCTCTTCTGAGCAGCTTCTCCCCAAAGTTAGTAAATATAAACAGCCTGAGAAATCTGGCAATCCTCATAATCTTCAGAATTTTCCTGAATTTCCTCAGATAATTATTATACAGATCACCTTTACCATTAGCCGTCTCAAGAACTGATTCCGCAGCAAATTTTCCGCTCTGCATAGCGAAAGCTATTCCTTCTCCTGTTATCGGTTCAACCAGACCTGCCGCATCTCCGCATACAATTATATTTCCCTTACCAGGCTTGGTTCTGTAAGCTCCGGCAGGAACATGAAATCCTTTTACTCCGATAGTATCGGTTATTCCAAAACGATCCTGCAGCAGTTGTTGGAATGCTTCCTTCATATCCTTGTTTTTGTGCGGTAGTCCACCTATTCCAACCGTTACAGTTTTACTTTTCGGAAATACCCATCCATATCCCCAGTTTGCATAACCAAAGAATACTTCAGGCTCTTTTACTTCTTCTTTAACGAACTCAATCGGTATCTCGGTTTCCAGACAGAAAGCTGTCTGTTTCTTTATGAATGAAGCTCCATAGAGATGTTTCGCCACAACACTGTTAACTCCATCAGCCCCAATAAGAAGGCTGTAATCAACCAGTGTGTTATCTGAAAGTCTGACAGTGTTATAGCTTATATCGCAGACCCTTTTACCAAGAATCAACTGTACTCCGGCTTTCTTAGCTTGTTTAAGAAGATAGCTATCAAAATCTATCCTGTTCACAAGATATAAGTTCTTATATCCTGTAACAGAACTCAGCAGCTTATCCCTGAAATACATCTTCATTCCATCAGATTTGAAGTCAGCAATTCCACTAATGCTTTCCCCAAAAATATTTTCGAACAGTCTTTTAGTTCTAAGTGTAAGCAAACCACCACAAAGTTTCTGTCTGGGAAATTTTTCTGCATCGATTAGCGTAACCTTAAGTCCAGATTTAGCTAATATATAAGCAGCCGTTGATCCTGCCGGACCAGCTCCGACAATGATTACATTCATTTTCATGATAATATTTTAATGATCTCTTTAATATTGTCAATCAGGAACTTTTAACAAACAAGCATTTCCAAAAAATAATATTCTTGACATTATATCTTTTGTTCGTTTATTTTTGCAGCAAATTTCAAAAGGGAGGAAATATGCCAACAGGCAATTTTGAGTTTAGAGGAAAAGGTTTAAGTTTCTGGTGGTTGATGATTTGGACAAACTTCTTAACAATTATCACATTCAGCTTATACTGGCCATGGGCTTATTGTGCTCAGCAAAAATGGATTGCTGAAAAAACGTTCATTAATGGGAAACAGCTCGTATTTAAGGGTACTGGAATAGGCTTGTTCGGAACCTATCTTTTTATTGCAATCATGACAGTCATTACTTTTGGATTGTACAGTCCCTGGGGCTATTGCAGATTCAAGAGATGGCAAACAAACAATCTCTATTTTGCAGAGAATGGAGATATCGAGCAATTTTAACTTTAAACATCAGGATATCTTAAAATGATATCCTGATGTTTCCTCATTGCAAGGCATAACAACTGAGTTCCATTCAATAACCAACACAATCTGTTACCCGATAACAACGAAAACCTTGACATTCCTGTAACTTAACTTATAAAAATGTTTGGAGGTAATATGAAACGAATAATAGTTTTTTTCTTAGTTATTTCACTGACATTCTTTATTATCAGTTGTGGTCAAAATGGAAATTCCAGAAGGACCAGATTCGTTACTATCGGAACAGGTGGAGTTACCGGCGTATATTATCCGACCGGTGGTGCTATCAGTAGAATGATCAACAAAAAAGAAGCTGAATACGGGTTGAAGGCAACTGTCGAATCCACAGCCGGATCAGTTTATAATATCAATTCCGTGTTATCAGGAGAGCTTGACTTTGGTGTTGCTCAATCTGACAGACAATATCTGGCATATTATGGAAAATCGAAAGAATGGACCACTCCTCAAACAGAATTAAGATCTGTTTTTTCAATTTATCCTGAATCTATTACGTTAATAGCCTCCGAAGAAAGCGGAATAAAAACTATCAAAGATATCAAGGGCAAACACATTAATCTCGGACCTGCAGGTTCAGGTAATCTTGCCAGTGCAACAGATGTTTTAACGGCAATCGGATACAATGCTGACAATGATATCAAAGCTGAATATATCAAACCTGTTGAATCTCCCGGATTAATTCAGGATGAAAGAATCGATGGATTTTTCTATACAATAGGACATCCTAACGGAAACATCAAAGAAGCTACTGCTGGAAGACTTAAAGTCAGACTTGTTGACATTACAGGTCCTGAAATTGATAAACTTCTTGATAAATACAGCTATTATGCCAAATCAGTAATTTCAAAAGATTTTTATCCTACTTCAACAAACGAAAAGGATATCAACACTATAGGTGTAAAGGCTACATTGGTGTCATCTACAAAAGTACCCGAAGATATTGTTTATGCAATCACTAAAGAAGTATTTGATAACTTCGAAGAGTTTAAAATGCTGCACCCTGCATATAAAATGATAACCAAAGAAAGTATGCTTAAAGGTCTTTCAGCACCAATCCATAAAGGAGCTTTGAAGTACTACAAAGAAAAAGGTCTTGATAAACTGATCAAACCTGAACTGATTATTGAATAATTAGCTCTGATTTTTTTCCTGTTCTGAAGTCCACTTTGGAACAGGAAAATTTCTTACAACTTAAGAATCCAGGAAACACAAATATTTAGCTGAAAATAAATCTTGATTATGGAGAATAAATGGATAAAAAGAAAAACTTGAATGAGAAGATGACTGAAATGCTGGAGGCTGAAGAAGGTAAGCTTCGACGGAGCAGAAAATTTGATGTGGTTATTGTTGATGCAATTTTGATACTCTGGGCAGTTTTTCAAATGTTGCTTCCGGAATATCTCTTGATTGACTCTATTGCTGTAAGAGCTATTCATCTGGCATTCGCTATCTCTCTTATTTTCCTTACAATCCCAATGTTCAAAAAGAAAATCGGTTTTAAGTTTCTTTCTGAAAAAAAGAAGATTCCCATTGTAGATTACTTACTTGCTATTATCGGTGCACTAACAGTATTGTATATCATATTGGACTGGGATGGACTGGTATCCAGAGCCGGTAGACCCATTCTCAGAGATATAGTACTTGGTTTTGCAGCCATTGTGTTTCTACTGGAAGCTTCAAGAAGAGCAATAGGTCCTGCTCTGGCTATTATTGCTTTGTGTTTTAGTGCTTATGCTTTTCTTGGACCTTATATGCCAGGGTTTCTGGCATTTAAAGGTGTATCCCTTACAAAGTATGTTACTCAGTTAGTGCTTTCAACAGAAGGCATTTACGGTATTCCATTAGATGTATCAGCTCAGACCGTGTTCCTCTTTGTACTTCTCGGGGCAATGCTGGATAAAGTTGGTGCAGGTGCTTTCTTCAATGATCTTGCTATTTCTCTGCTGGGAAGATTTAAGGGCGGTCCGGCAAAAGCTTCTGTTGTATCAAGTGGTTTTACAGGTCTGTTTTCAGGGTCAAGTATTGCTAATGTTGTTACAACCGGAACATTCACCATTCCATTGATGAAAAAAGTGGGTTATCCACCTAAAATTGCTGCGGCAACAGAAGTTGCAGCAAGTACCAATGGACAGCTCATGCCTCCTATCATGGGTGCTGCTGCTTTTATTATAGCTGAATACCTTGCTATTCCATATCTCGATGTTATAAAAGCTGCTGCAATCCCGGCACTTGTATCATATTTTGCTCTGTTCTATATCACTCACCTCGAAGCATCAAAACTAAATATGCAGGGGCTCCCAAAAGAAGAACTACCAAAATTTACTGAAGTTATTAAGAAAGGTTATTATTACCTTATACCACTCGTTGTTCTTGTTCACCAGCTTGTATTCATGAGAGTTTCACCTAAACTTGGTGCTTTCAGAGCAATACTGACAATCATCGCTATTATCCTTATCAGATCTCTGGCAACCAAGATTAAAGATGGTTCAGGTATACTCAGCGGAATCAAAGAGTTCGTCTATCTTGTTGGAGAAGGGTTCAAAACCGGTTCCAGAAATATGCTTACAGTTGCAATCGCAACTGCAACAGCAGGTATTGTCGTAGGTATTGTTAATATGGGAATCGGAAGTATGATTGTTCAGATTGTAGAAGTGCTTTCACTTGGAAACATCTTTCTGCTGCTGTTTATAACCGCAATTGCAAGTCTTGTTCTGGGAATGGGACTTCCAACAACTGCAACATATATAGTGATGGCATCAATTACTGTACCTATCATCGTAAAACTAAGTGGTAAAATAGGAATGAGCCCCATTCCGGCAATCTCAGCACATTTGTTCTGTTTTTATTTCGGAATTCTGGCAGACGATACCCCCCCGGTCGGACTTGCAGCCTATGCAGCTTCGGCAATTGCTAAGTCAAATCCCATACAAACAGGAATTCAGGGGTTCATTTATGATCTTCGGACGGGAGTAATACCATTCATGTTTGTATTCAATCCTGAGCTTGTACTTGTAGGAGTATCATCCTTCAGTCAGGCATTACTTATTTTTGTCATGGCAATTATGGGAGCTTTCGCATTTACTAATGCTGTTCAAGGCTGGTTCATTATCAAGAATAAATGGTATGAAATTCCGATTTTTCTGCTGACATCATTAATCTTCTTTTATCCATCTTCAATAACTAAGCTGCTTAATATTGATTCGCAATATAGATACTATATGTATTTCATTGGATTTGGTCTATATGCTGTCTCGTATCTTATTCAGATGCTAAGAAAAAGAAGAATAACAATTGCCTGAGGATAAGAATCTATGCCATTATGCAGTATATGTGGAAATGAAGTGTCAGCAAGCACATCAACATGTCCTTTTTGCCAGCAGAAATTAAAAGGAGCTTCTTCTAAGCAGAGCAGAAAGGGTTTATATGTACTTAATGTGAAAAGAAACATGCCAACATGTGAAGAGGCTGACAGAAAGCTCAGAAACAGCTTGATAAAACTTAGTAAAGATGGATACAGTTGCGTTAAAGTGATACACGGTTATGGATCATCAGGAGTTGGTGGAGAATTGAGATACTGCCTGAGAGATGTACTGAACAGGCTTAGAAATAATGGTATTATAGATTTTTTTGTGGAAGGTGAATATTTTGATTCTGATTCAGGAAAAAGTAAGTTATTATTGCGAAGATTACCCTCACTGAGTAAGGATAAAGATTTTAACAAGTCTAACAAAGGTATTACAATAGTAAAACTATAGCTTATTCTATTGGCAACTCAATTATAAATTTTGTCCATTCTCCAAGTAATGATTCAGCCCAGAGATTTCCATTATGAAGTTGTTTGATTATGAAGAAAGAGATCGACAATCCCAGACCTGTTCCCTTATCAACGTCTTTTGTTGTAAAGAAGGGATTGAAAATATTTTTCATGGTTTCATCATCAATTCCGGGACCATTGTCTGTTATCTCTACATATAGCATATTATCTCTGGAGAAAATATCCAGTTTAAACTCAGGAGTATAGTCTACGCTCTTAACGTAATTCATTGCCTCTGCACCGTTTCTGAGAATATTGAGAAAAACCTGCTGTATCTTGGAAGCATCACATCTTAATAAGACTTCCTGATCCTGATAGTTCTTTGTTATCTTAATCTTCTTGAAATCGAACTTCTTTTTCAGATTATAATCACTGCGAGCTAATTCAATCGTGTTATCAAGAACTTTTCTGACCGAGCATTTTTCCTGCATTACACTGTTTTCTCGAGCAAATGAAAGCATATTTTTTACAATTGCCGCTGCATGCAAACCGGATTTCACAATGTTTTCAAGTAAATAATCGATTCTTCTCTGTTTCAAGTATTCTCTAACAAGATTAAAATCTACTCCTATAGATTCGGCTTTACGCGAATTCGCATTTGAATCTCCAAACAGTCTGTTCTTCAGAACTTCTGCATTTTGAATTATTCCTGCCAGAGGATTATTTATTTCATGAGCCATTCCTGCAGCAAGCCCTCCAACAGTCATCATCTTCTCCGACTGAAGCATTGCCTTCTGAAGTTTAATAAATTCACTTACATTCTCAATCAAAATTACAGCTCCGGAGGACACACTATCTGTTAAAGGATATATTGTAATATCTTCATAGATAAGCTTTGTATCTTGATACCTCTTCTGCCCTGAGAGCAATCTCACCTCAGATTTTTCCAAACTGTCATTGATTGTTTCAATTATAGAATTCGTCAACGGAAGTAATTTGGATATTGATTTTCCTTTTGCATTCTCTACAGAAACTCCTGTTTGTGATACAGCGCTTTTATTCCATTGTGTTACATTTAAATCCCAGTCAACACCTATCAGCATAAAAGGCATGGAATTCAGTATATCATCAATATAGTTCTTCGTTTTCTCCAATTCTATTCTTGTATTCCTGATTTCGGTAACATCTCTTACGGATATTACTACATACTTTTTGTTTTCATGTAGATTAAAATCAGCAGAAAACCATTTATCACCCTTGATATTCCGTACAAGACTCATGTGATATGTCTGTCCTGTTTCTCTTACGTAATTTAATGCTTTATTATATTCAGTCAACCAGGGGAAATCAGCTACATCCTCTGCTCTTTTATTTTCAAGGTCATCAGTTGATAAAAGATCTACAACTCCAGATCCATAGTATTCTAACAGACGATTATTTTCATCCATCACAAATATCATATCACTTAATGCAGATATTATAGTTCTGTATCGTTCTTTCTCCTTTTCAAACTCAATCAACTTTTGCCTGAGTTGGGGATAATAGCTTTTTTGTACAGATTTGGAACCAAGCCCCATTATTTCCATTATTACGGCATTATCTGCATCAGAGAGCCTGGACATATAATTCTCCTAATTCTTCCACAGTCAATTTACGAGGATTTGTTAACAGACAGGCATCATTATGGGCAAACTCTGCCAGTCTAGGAATCAGCTCCTCATTTACTCCCACCTTAGAAAGATTCGTATCAATACCCACAGATATTCTTAAATCAATTGTTTTTTCAATAAGCTTCTGTTTAGGATACTCTCGATCTTTCCCAACATAATCCACCCCAATCTCAGATGCAATAGTTTTGTACCTATTTGGTACAGCAACATAATTAGCACCAATAACATGTTCCAGCAACAAAGAATTACAAAGACCATGCGGAAGATCCATTAACCCCCCAAGACTATGAGCCATTGCATGAACAGCACCAAGTATAGCATTGGAAAAAGCAAATCCGGCTTCCATACTGGCATACATTATTTTTTCTCTTAACTGCTTATTATCTGGATTTTTCAGCAATTCTGGGAGATCTCTGAATATGTACTTTATTGCTTCGAGAGCGTGAACATCAGTAAGCTTTGAGTTAGCAATTGACACATAAGCTTCCATTGCATGTACAAGAGCGTCCATTCCTGTACAAGCTGTAAGAAATCTACCCTTTGTTTCAGTTGTTTCTGGATCTATCAAAGCTACGTCCGGAATAATTATCTTACTTATTATTGCTATTTTTACCTTTCTTGTTGTGTCGCTTATAATAGTAAATTGAGAAACATCTGATGATGTTCCTGCTGTTGATGGGATAAATATCATAGGAGGCAAAGGCTTTTCAATCTGGTTCACACCTTCATAGTCGAGAATGTGCCCCTGGTTCATGGCAACTATCCCAATTCCCTTTGCACAGTCCATTGGACTGCCACCCCCTACAGCAACAATTGCTTCACACTTATTTTCATTATAAGCTTTTACACCATTCATTACCTGAAAATCTCTTGGATTAGGAAAAACATCTGAGAAAACCGTGAACTGAATATCAGAATCTTCAATACTGCTGCAAATTTCCTTAAACCAGAATTTATCAATGATTCCTTTATCTGTTACAATGAGGACTTTATTAACATCGAAATTCGAACAGAATTTTCCTGTAAGAAATCTGGATCCCTGCCCAAACACGACTTCAGGAATAATAAATCTCCTTAAATTGCTCATCTGTTTTACTTTATATTCCATACATTAGCTCTTATATTAAGATTAAGTAAAGTTTCATTTTGTTTTCTTATAAGATAACATAATAAATGCAGGTTACAAATTAATAAATTACTTTACAAATTATTCCTGATGAAATGTTTTTATTAAACAAAGACTTTTCTGATGAAAACAGAAAATTTATGATGTTGTGAGCAGGAGCGACAATGAAACGTATATTTTTTTCAGTTATTCTTGTATTCTTTCTTTTGCATATATGGTGTAATGACTACAAAGAAATTCTAGGTGCTGCAAATAGAGATTTAATGATGTATCTGGAAGCAATTCCCGAAATTAACATTCAGAGTTATGGATTTCAGTCAGGAGTTCAGATTTACGATGCCAGACTCGGTACTCCTTTTCAGATTGCAGTAATTAATCCTCATAAAGTTCTCTATGCTGACAATAACTCAAGCTTCACATCAATTTCAGAAAAAACATTATTGTGGTATGTTCCGGTATTAGTAAATGGAAATATATGTTGTTTATTGCTAATCGATAGATTTAACGGTAAATATCAGGCAGTAAGTATAGGATATAGAGCACTTGCCTTATCTGTTTCTGAATATCTGAAGAATTCCAATGATGATATTCAGGATGTTGAGTTATATCAGCTCAGACTTACCGGAACTGTGTATATACACTCATCATTTACTCCGGACAGTGTTACTTTGTTAAAGCCTGAAGATGTTTCAAAGCAGAAACTTACATTTACACACCAAAATATAAACGAAACAATTTCTGAAATTGAAAGATACTGTACTGATGCTATTGGACAGGAAAAGGAGAGAGATAGATGAGAAAATTAACAGTTTTTCTATGTTTATTTTTGCTGTCTTTTCCTTTATTTGCAGTTATACTGAACATTCCGAATGTCCAGCAGGAGCAGGATCAATGGTGCTGGGCAGGATGTTCACAGGCAATTTTCAGTTACTATGGAATATCTCTGACCCAGACTCAGATTGCTGCCTATGGTACAGATGGGATTAACACATGGAACTGGCTGTATGGGCAAACGACTAATCCAACCAGAAACGGGATAGATAATATTCTGCAACATTTAGGACAACTTGATTCCCAGGCTTTTGAAAGATATCTGAGCATTGACGAAGTCGGCAATCTGATTACAACTGGTAGACCATTTGTAATACGATGGGGATGGGATTCCGGAGGTGGTCACTTTGTTACCGGTAAAGGTTTAGACGGTAATTTGCTCTATGCAATGGATCCCTGGTATGGTTCTGAAACTATCAGTAATTACAATTGGTTTGTAAGCGGTGAGGATCATAGCTGGACTCACACATTAAATCTGATAACTCAACCCTCATCAAGTACTTCGGATGTAGAACTATCAGATGCTGATATCCGGATTTATTGCTCAGGATTACAATCTGATGGTGCTGTAAATATTTTTTTCTCTCTTCCTGAAAGTAGATTTACCAGAATTGATATATATAATCTTAAAGGTCAAAAGGTAAAAACGCTCAAGCAGAAGGTATTTCCCAAAGGAAGTAATATGATTTCATGGTACCCTGACAATAATGCCTCAGGAGTATATCTATGCAGACTCCTAACAGGATCCCACATCAGACTTAATAAAATATTGATTATCAGATAATTTAAAATCAATTTTGTTTTCTACAGGTTAAGTTTAAATTATCTATGTTATACATAATAATTTAAGGAGTTCTCTATGAAAACGATATGGGTTATAATTATCTTCCTTTTCAGTTTCAATATTTTTGCTCAGAATACTGTAAAACTAACAACTCTGGAATGGCCGCCTTATACAAGCGACTCTATGACAGAGCAAGGATTAACAACTCTAATTGTAAAAAAAGCCTTTGAACAGATGGGCTATGAATTCAGCACGGATTTCTATCCATGGAACAGAGCAGTTCATTTTGCTAAAACCAATTCAGAATATTTCGGTTATTTTCCGGAATATTACTCCCAGGATCTAGAATCAGATTTTTATTTTTCAAATCCAATTGGTTCCGGTAAACTTGGTTTTATTGAAAGGACTGACAGTCCGATTCAATGGAACAGTATAAATGATTTGAAGCAATATAGAGTAGGGACTGTAAGTGGTTATGTTAATGAAAAAAGATTCGATGAAATGGTTTCCAAAAATGAAATTAAAGCTGATGCTGCCAATGATGATTTGACTAACATCAGGAAAGTATTGAATAAGAGAATACCAATTGCTGTTATTGATGAAAATGTTATGAATTTTCTAATTATGCAGGACAAGCAAATAAAAGCGAGAAAGGCAGAGTTGCAGTTTAACAAGAAAATTCTTGAGCTGAAAAGATTTTATGTCTGTTTTAAGAAAACTGAAGAAGGTAAAAAAATGCGTGAGATCCTTAATCAAGGCTTGGAAAAAATAGATATCAAGAAAATTTCAGAAGAATATTTAGCTAAACATCTAAAATAGATTATATTATGTGATGAGTTCTTTTCAAAAGTAATAAATTTCTCCAAACTTAACACCTGCTTCTCCGGCAGGTGTTTTTTTTATTTCTCGCGAGACCTTTGCTTAATTGGGGCAGTTGACACGATTTTAGAATTCATCAAATTCTTACAAAAAAAATGCTTCTCTAAAATAATCATTTAATAGTTGCACAATTTTATTAAATCACCATTTTTAGTTATGGTGAAATTATGAGTATTCAAATATATGGAACAAAGAAATGTAAGAGCACAGCTAAAGCTATACGATTCCTGAAAGAGAGAAGGATTCCTTTTCACTTCATAGATCTTAATATAAAAGGTATGAGTAAGGGAGAACTGAAGAAGGCATCCTCAGCTCTTGGACTTGAGAACCTTATTGATAAAACCGGGAAACAATATGAGAAACGAAATCTCAAGTACATCGTTCATAATATTGAACAGGAACTTCTTGACGATCCGATGTTATTGAAAACTCCAATCATCAGAAATGGTAAATATTTTGTTCTGGGGTATGATGAAACCTCTTTGAAAAACAAAATAATCAAATAAAAGGTATAATATGAACAGAATTGCCCTCAGTTTAACAATCATTATCTTACTGGCTAGTTGTACATTCATGCAGAAAATGCCTGAAGGAACCGGAATTATCAGTAAAACATTCACCGTTGATGAAAATGGTATTGAATTCATGTATGATCTTACTTACAAAATTGATGATAAAAGAATATCGGAGCAGGAAATATTCGATACATTACTGGTAAGAATAGATCAGGCACAGGAATACATCCTTATAGATATGTTTCTCTATAATGATTATCTCGGTGGAGAAGAATCTGCATACAGAAACATAGCTTCAGAACTCACCGGCAAACTTGTAGAAAAGAAAACGCAGATCCCGGATATTAAAATTGATGTATTAACTGATCCGATAAATTGTGCGTATCAGGGTGGCACATTTCATCTTGGTGACAGTTTAAAAAAATCAGGCATTAACCTGATTGTTACAGATCTGTCCAAATTACGTGATAGTAATTACCTGTACTCTCCAATCTGGCGTACATTTATTCAATGGTTCGGCAATAAAAAGAATTCAGGTTTTCTACCTCATCCATTTTCTTCAAAAGAACCGAAAGTGACTTTCAGAACATATTTTAATCTATTAAATTTTAAAGCAAACCATAGAAAAGTGTTTATTGCAGATAATTTCGGAGAAATGACTTCCATTATAACTTCGGCTAATCCACATGATGGCAGTTCAGCACATTCCAATATTGCTCTTGAAGTTCGTGGAGGCATATGGAAAGCAATTTATCAGAGTGAGCAGACAGTTGCCGGATTCTCATCAGGTAGTCTTCAGAAAGTCCCGGATAAATATTATAAGGATGTTACTGAAGATACTGACTATGAGATTAATCTGATTACTGAAATTGAAATTAGAAAAGCTATAATTAAAACCATAAAATCTCTGAAAAAAAATGATAATCTGAACATTGCCATGTTCTATATTTCAGATAGAAAAGTTGTTAAGGAACTCATCAAAGCCTCAAAACGCGGAGTAAAAATAAAGATGATCCTTGATCCTAGTAAAGATGCTTTCGGCAGACAAAAATCCGGTGTACCAAACAGACAAGTAGCTAACGAACTGAAAATTATGTCTGACAACCAAATTGAAATAAAATGGTACGATACACATGGTGAACAATTTCACACAAAAATTCTGTATTCCTATGATGAGCAGGGAAACGCAACAACTATTGCCGGATCAGCAAATTATACTAAAAGGAATATTGGAAATTACAACCTGGAAACAAATCTGATTGTTAAAGGTAAGCGAAATCAGGAAACGTTTATTGAAGTTGAAGATTACTTCAGTAATTTATGGATGAATCAAGATCATAATTATACGGCAGACTATACGAAATATGAGGATACAAGATGTTTCAAAAGAGTAATGTATCTTCTTTACGAAAAACTTGGTGCAAATACATTTTAAACATATATGAGAAAACAATTTAAATCTCTAGCAAAAAATTCAGTAGTGTATGGTCTCGGTAATGTGATATCCAAGGCTGTTGGATTCATATTGATGATCATTTACTCAGACCATCTTGTCCCTGAAGAGTTTGGTATATTTGGTCTGTTTGAGAGTGCTTTCAATATAAGCGTGGCAGTTTTCAGTTTTGGGATTGAATACGCTCTGTTACGTTGGTACTGGGATGAAAAATTTAAAGATAAAAAGAAAGCTTTAGTATTCACCTGTCTTGTTTTTTTGTTTGTATGCAGTATTCTCACTATAGTTATATTCTGGAATACTACAACTTTTATTTCCGTTAAGTATTTTAATACAGATGCATATTCAATTCTTATAAAGAAACTTCTTATAGTAATTGCGTTATTCATTCTTGGAAAACTTCCAATGATGTTGCTGAGAATCCTGGAAAAGCCTAAGCAGTTTATAATAACTAATACAATTAAAGCTATATTTCAGGTTGTATTGACAGTCTATTTCCTGGCATTTGCCAAAAGGGGACTGGAAGGTATTTATGATGCACAAATTCTGGCATGCTTCATATATCTTGTAGTTACCAGCGTAATAATGTTGAGGAATATAGAATTCAAGATTGAATATAAAGCATTATGGGAAATGATAGTATTTCAGTCTCCTTTTGTATTATCTGCAATATCACTTCAATTGCTAACAACAGCGGACAGATTTGTTCTGAAACATCTTGGAGAACTTGATAATGTTGGTATTTATACTTTTGGATCAAAAATCGGAAATGCCCTGAAAACGCTTGTTGTAATGTCAATCTGGCTTGGTATTAATCCCATGATAATGAAAATGATGAATGATAAAAACAATAAGGAGTTCTATTCAAAGATTTTTTCATATGGAACAGTATTTGTGCTTTCTATAGTATTACCGCTTGCGTTGTTCAGCAAAGAAATTACAATGGTTATATCCAGAAATCCAGAGTATCATTCAGCTTACAGCATTCTGCCTATTCTATTTCTGGCAATTGTATTTGATTTTATGACCAAGGTTTCAACAACAGGGATACTTATAGTAAAAAAACCGGCAATCAGTGCAACAGCAATTGTTGTGAGTTCTATCATAAATATTGGGCTGAACTTCGCATTAATTCCATTCTTCAGTAATATAGGGGCTGCAATTGCAACTCTTATTTCTCAGATTATTCTGTTTTTGATTATTTACATTAATGCTCAAAAGCAGTATGCAATCCCATATAAAACTAAGAAGTTATGGCTTTTGTTAGGTTTTTCGTCAATTCTATGTGCTATACCCTATTTACTGCACACATCAATGATGTTCAGAATCTTGGTGAATATTGCTATATTGATAGTTTATATACTTTTGTTATTAAAGTTAAACTATGTCAAAAAGAGCGATATTGAGGAATTAAAGAAACTATTATCCAAAGTGCGCAGATAGTATAGTGAAGTATTTTCAACATATTGTACATTCAGCGGTATAAAAAATCTTGACTCTAATTTTAGCAGATAAATTGTTGAATAAATAATTTTGAGAGGATAAATGGAATCTAAAATAAATAAAGAAGAAAATATTCTTGATTTACTGATAATTATAGCTAAACATAAAAAATTTGTTATTATTGTAACATTTATTGCTTCAGTGTTTGCTGTAGTATATAGCTTGTTGACACCTGAATACTGGAGATCATATGTAACATTCACAGAGTCTTCATCTAGTATGAGCATGCAGAATATCCCCGATAATGTCATGGGATTTGATACAAGCAGTCTTCTGGGTAATGTAAAAGATAGTAAAACGCATCTATTTAAAACTGTTATCTATAGTAGAACTTTTCTAGAGGATCTGATCAGGAAATACAATTTTACAGAATATTTTGAAATCGAAGATCCTGATTCTCTTGTTGTCAGGGATCAGACTCTTAAAGCTTTAAGAAACGATGTTATTAGTTTCACAACGGACGAAGATTCAGGAGTTCATACTATTTCTATATTGCATAAAGACAAGTATCTGGCTGCCAATGTTGCAAATGATTTATTTTCCCGACTTGAAAAGTATCTGAATAATGAAAAACTGACAAAATCCAAGAGAAATAGAATTTTTCTTGAAGAAAGAATTGCTGAATTGAATAGTTTAATTGACTCATTAGCTGCTAAAACTCAGGAATTTAATGCGAGAGAGAACTTGGTCTCATTATCTCAGCAGACAGAGATGGTTATAAAGCTTTATGCAAAACTTGTTGGTGAAAAAATGACGAAAGAACTGGAGTTGCAGAATGCTATGCTTTATATAAATGTAGACAATTTTGCAGTTACAAAACTAAAAAATGAACTTGAAATTCTCAATGAAAGAATCAAACAGGTTGAAACAAAAGCATATACAAAGTATGTCACTCCAATTGACAGTGTGTCAAGCTTACAAATAAAAGTAGCAAAGTTTGAAATGAATCTTTTACTTCAAAAGGAAGTCTACGAGTTTATTTATCCCAGATACGAAAAAGCCAGAATTGATGAATTGAATGATTCTCCATTAATTGAAGTTATAGACAAAGCTGTTCCAACAGGATTAAGGGCAAAACCCAAAAGAGCACTGATATGTATTGCAATGTTTGCACTGGCATTTATCTTTTCTTCTGCTTTTGTGGTAATATTCCATTTTATTGATGAGACAGGCCAGACTCAGAAATTCAGAACTATATACAAGCTTCTTCTAAATAGGAAATGACTTCATCTAAGCAGTTTAAACCTGATAGCCGCTTCATAACAGCTGGGCTTATCTCGATACTGATTTCATTCTTTTTTGTATATGATGCTCTTATTGCAATCTTTTTTCTAATGACCTTATACATTGTTAAGAAGTTAATTGATGATGGTAATTTTTACTCTATATTGATTCTATTATCTATTCCTGTAGTATACTCGTTAATGCAAGTGTCGCTGAACGTAAATCCCACAACTTACTACCTTATGATCATTTCAACATTTATTGTGTATTTTAGCAAATCCTTTTATAAACCAATCTCACAATTAGTTACTATAAGAAGAGATTATATTACATATTTTCTTATTGTACTTTTTATTTATGCAGTACTGTCAACAAAATTTATCTCAACTGAAAAAGCATATGGAGCGCTAAAGCTTAAATACCTGTTTATAACAATTTACACAACATTCCTTGTATCTGAGATTTCATTGAGGAATAAAAGTTATTCTAGAATATTTGACGCTTACATATTCAGTGGGATAGTTATAATTGCAGTTAGTCTGATTTATTTTTGGAACATCGATACAGGGCATGTTTTAACTGATGCTTCTATTCCTAATAGACTTACTTTATTTAAATTGAACCCCATATCTCTGGGTAGGGTTATTGTAATGTTTATTTTTTCAACAATATATTATCTTCTTGAGCTCGGAGAAAGATACAAGAGAAAAATCATTAACATTATTTTTATTACGTCATTCGCAATTTTTGCAATTTACTTGATGCTACTCACTGCCTCCAGAGGTCCATTACTAGGATTTGTTTCTGGAGTTATATTTCTAGTATTTATTAGGCTTAAAAGTAGTATAAAAACTATCTTCGGCTTAATACTTTTGATTTTGCTTATAGCGGCCGTTATTTCTTTTGCTCCAGCATCTGTACAGAATCGAATAACCCAAAAAGATACAGGAAGTAATTCTACAATTATGATAAGAATAATTCTTAACGTCCATGCAATTGAAATGTTCATGAAACATAAAATATTGGGTGCTGGATTTGGCTCGTTCGAGTCCACAGGATGGGGTTACCCTCATAATATTTTCACAGAGGCTCTGTGTGAATTAGGAATATTTTTCTTTTTGGCTTTAGTATATCTTGTTGTAAAATTATTTATTTTAATCAGACGTAACATAGATTATATAAGGAGTAGAAACGATATTCAAGTTATAACTGCTATGTTTGTTTGTGGATTTGTTAATGCAAATTTCAGTGGTAATATTGGTAATAATCTGGATTTCTGGTTATACACTTTTCTACTATATCAAATCCTACAGAAATTTGAGAAAAATGATTTATTGACTTAGAACATAAATCAATTTCCCTCTTATCAATAAGAAGATTTTAAATATAATTTACTGCTTTTAGTTTCTTTTTGTACTCCACATAGTTTGCTGAGTCCCTTTTATCGAAATCAATATTGCCATTAAAGCCGCATAATTCATTGCAACCCAATATGCAGTAAGTTTTAGTGGGGATAAACCTTTCCCGCATTTCTCAAGCTGAAGTTCAATCAACCCGGATAAATAAACAAAAATCTGCCCCAAAAATATCAATCTGTAAAAAAATGTATTAAGTAAAAAGCAATTACTTACCAATAGAAGTAAAGAAAACAAAGGTAACAACCATCTAATTAACTTATGAGATGCAAGCAAGAATGCAGGTTCAGGAAACTTGAAAAAATTCAATACTTCCCTTTGTCTGCTTAATGCAGACCATTCTCTGGAAATTATTCTGATTTTTCGTTTAATTTCTTCTGATGGTTTTTCTGTGACATCTTCTGTCACAAAGGCATCTGGACAATATTTTGCAATATAACCTTTCTTTAAAACAATAAGTGTTCTTTCAAAATCATCTACAGATGTTGGATGAATTTGAGTAAACAATTCCCTTTTCACCATAAATAAAGAACCATTGGCACAAATTACAGAATAGAATCTGCTATCCATTGATTTTAACCAGCTTTCATATTTCCAGTACAATCCTTCTCCTGAGTCTTGCCCATTATTCTTTACAAGTTTTAGTTTACCTACAACCATACCGACATTTGATGATGTATTCATTGTTTTTACAAGTTCTTTCATAGCCTGAGAATCAAAAATCGAATTTGCATCTGTGGATACAATATAATCACTATTAATTCCCGGTTGAACAAGATTATGTCCTGAAGGCTTCCCTCTTCTGGGAGATTGTACTACAAGTTCAATGTAACCCTTCTCCTCAAATCTTCTGACAATTTCATTTGTATTATCAGTAGAATCATCAGAAATAACTATTAGTTTTATCCTATCTTTAGGATAATCAAGTCGCAAAAATGACATTATCTTACTCTCAATCACCAACTCTTCATTATAAGCTGGGCAAAGCACTGTAATAGTCGGATAATCTTGAATATTCTTTTCAGGAGATGGCTTTTCAGATGAAAAAATCTTGAGGATGAAACCATAAAAAAAAATGTGATACAGCAAAATCAAAACAACAGTATAAAATATTATCAGCATCCTTATTCCTTTTGAGAAACTAAAATTTCATGTTTATTAATTTTTATCAGTAGAGAGTAAAGTATAATTTTTAAGCATTATTTCAGCATTGTTTTTCCAATTGTATTTTTCTTCAACCATTCTTCTTCCATTTTTTCCTAAGATATCAATTTCTTCAGGACATTTATACAAATGAAGTATAATTTCAGCCAATTCTTCAGCATTACCTGGATCTACATGAAAACCTGTCAGTTTATCAATAACCACATCAGAAAGCCCACCAAGTCGAGAGGCAACAACAGGTATTCCAACAGCTGAAGCTTCAACTGCAGCAACCCCAAAAGACTCGTATATTAATGATGTCACAGTGAATACATCCATCTTATTAAGAATTTCAGGGACCTTACTATTACTAACCCTGCCCCAAAATACAACATTCTCCTCAATACCCTTTTCTGTTACCAATTTTTCTAATTTTTCTCTTTTTGTTCCGGTACCTACTATCCACAATTCCCAGTTATCAATTTTCCCTTTCAGTATTGAAGCTGCCTTAATAAGACAATCAATTCCATAGTTATCTTCCAGAGCTTTAACAGTTCCAAAAACAAATTTATCTGACTTTTCTTTAGGTCGAGGTCTGAAAAGATCAATATCCACACCAAAAGGAGTTATTACTATACTTTTATCTGTGTAACGAGAAGTTCTCTCTGCCAGAAAGTCAGATGTAGCAAATATCCTGTCTGCTGTACTAAGAACATATTTAATAATACTCCTATGAATAAATGATATCTCTGGAAATCTTATTGTATCATATCCCCATACTGAAACAAAATAAGGATGAAATCCGGATAAAGCTCCGAATAAACCGTAGCTTGAAGCAAAATGAGCATGAACCAGATCAGGCTTGATATCTTTTATAATTTGTCTAACTTGTGGCACAGCTTCGAAAAGAACTTTCAACTTACAATATTCCATGTTATTCTTTCTTGTAGCATATGCTTTTGAATTAATGACATGAATTTTGATTCCATCAATTTCAGCAGGAAGTAAACTGATAATATGAACATCGAATTTCTGATCCCTGAAGTATGTAGCCCATTTCTGAGTATGTACATTTGAAGCATCACTCAATAGCAATAATTTTATCATTTTACAGTCCTTATATTGCTTTAATATGCTTAACCAGTTCATCCGTCAATTTATTAACAGCATACTGATTAATAAATTCCACATTTACGTTAGCTTTGAACTCCTCTGAGTCCATACAGTAAGCTCTATAAAACAATTCAGAGATATTATCAATATCAACATTCTTGCAGGAAAAACCTGCTCTGCTTTCGAACAAAAACTTTGCGGTACTTCCTTCTTCTGTGTTAATACTTATTATTGGTTTACCTAAAGCAGCATATTCAAAAATTTTCAAAGATATAGATTCTGGACTTGACTGAGGATAAATATAATGAATAAAAGCTCCTGCCTGATATAAAATATTTAATAGTTCAGTACGTTCTACATAATCGTGAATAATAACATTTTTAACTTTCTTGCGTTCTATATATACTCTAGTTTCTCTACTCATCGACGAGTAAAGAATAAGTTCAGCATTTTGTATATTATAGGTCTCCTGGAAAAGCTTAAAACCTTCTAATACAGTTGCAGGATTGTAAAAATGGCTGAAGATATCAACTTTCCCACCATAAATGAATTTAAAACTCGCATCATTGACATATCTCTTGCATTTCCCAAGATTAGAGTAATCGTCTGGGTCGAATCCGTTAGGAATAAGTAAATATTTTGTTTTAAACTTGTGTCTTCTTCTCAAGTCATCAATGAGCTCGTTTGTTACTGATACAACTAAATCTGCATTTTTAATGCATATTCCTTCATAGAACTCGTTAAACTTCTTCCTGATGTACGTCTGCTTCAATTGGCTGTGATTACTTACCCAGGGATCTCTGAAATCAATAATCAGTTTAACTCCACATATCTTCTTTACAAGAACTCCGGCAACGGCAAGAGAAAAGGGTCCACAATTAACATACAAATATTTGATCTTGCTTTTACGCAATATTCTTATTATATGGGGAATATTAGCAATTGACCATAAAATTTGTTTATCCGGTGATAAAAGAACATCTTTAACAAATCTTACTATGTACTTTGCAATTGATTTTACATAGCTAATATCATTTGTATATAATGTCTTCTTACCTGTACCAAGCTTATCTTTCGTTTTAAAGATAGATCTTTTCCGTATTATTTCTGCATTGGGGGGAACTTCTTTCCTTAACAGTTCAGAAATACCTTCATTTCCCTGGTCAGCTGTTAAGACAACAGGAGTAAAACCGTTCTGTGGAAAATACTTTACAAAACGCATTATTCTGAATGTCCCTGTAACATTATACGGCACATAATTATATGTAAAGACAAGTATTTTTTCTGCCATCTGAACTCCGAATATTATTGAATATGTATTGAATATACATATCAATATCTTAGTCAAGTTCTATTTGGCATTATTATTCGTTTTTATCCATATCTTCCAGTGATTTGTTCAGATTAACCATATCTTCGTTATCTGTGTATTTCTCTAGCTCAATGTGATTAATATTCAGCATTCTGTTCAGGATATCCTTTATTCTTCTGACTGATTCACCAATATTTCTTATCTTCTTCACTCCCTTTTCATCAAGTGAGTTAGTCATTTCCAGAAGCTCACTGTTCATCAGGATTATTTCAAGAGGCTGGTTTATCTCATGACTTGCCGTTATGCTCATAGCATTAGCTGCTTGCAGCCTTGACAGTTCAATAGATTTCCTGCTGTGCCTTTTGATAATCATACTGATTGTCAAGAGTAGAATAAAAACAATAGATAATCCGGTTAATGATAATATTAATGCTGTCCTGAAATTAATAAATCTTTCGGTATCATCTGAAAGCTGGAGAATAAAGCCAAAATTTCCACCTTCATTATTCTTAATCGGCATTCCTGTAACAAGTTTCAGGTTTTCATTAAACCTTACTGTGTGACAAAATGGAATAAACTCTTCCATACTGTTCTTACAGTGATTCTTCAGGATAGAATTGAATTCAGAATCACTGAAGACATTGTAAATATTCGTGCTGACAGCGTTTTTATCTATATAGAATTGATCGGATATTTCACATACTTTGTAGTTTATTACTCTTTCTTCTTTAAACACTTTTTTATCAACTATATCTTTGGAAATTACAAAATGATAATCATTAGCAAAAAGTTTCTCAAGATTATTTATCAGCATTGCAATTGAGAAACTTATTTCCATAGTACCTGAATGCTTACCTTGATAGGTTAAGGGAAACACATACCTGTATCCATTAAATATTCGGCCTTCTTCAAAACCCTTCTGAAAAACCATTTCTCTATTTGCCTTTAACACTGTCATTCTGGCAGTACCGAGAGTATCACCATATTTTTTAGGTCTGTGCATCCTGAGAAAGCTTTCAGTATTTGATAAATGGTAATGGAGCTGACGGAAATTGTACCTTTTAAGTAATGTATACATTTTTTCGTTCATTAGGAATAGTTTTTCCCGAAGCTCATCCTTTTCTTTTTTGCTTTTTACTCTATCAGCCAAAAACATTATTCTTTCAATTTCAGTATCATCAATATGATCATCGAACAAAAGTTTAGCCAAGTTTTCATAAGCATTCGTCGTAATATAGATTTTATTTGCCAAATCCTGAATTGAGTCCTGCTTAAGACTTTCAATTTTATCAATATAACTCTTTATTGAATATATCAACAGAGAAATATAAGCGGCAAACAAAATCGTTAATACTATTGCATAATACTTTCTACTACTCATCATTACTCCAACTGCTTTTTTATAAAATAGGTTCATTCAAAAATAAATGCAATATAATTATTTTTACTACTTAATTATTTCCCAACTTTCAATATTACCCTCAATAACTTTGAACATCTTAGCAACTTCAATTTTTGTCTCTTCCCTGAAAGCTAAAAATCTATTGTAATCCCTTTCCCTGAGCTTATTCATCAGATGAGTTTTCTCGTACTCAATTTGACCGGATGTAACGTTTATTGACTGTGTATTCTCAACTTGATCAAGTTTATCTCTGTCGAAGTTATACCCTCTTCTATCAGCTTCATCTACAACACAGTGTAAATATTGATTAATACCATCCACAGAATTTTCCAGATTTTTGAACCTTATCAATTGTGGATGATTTTTGTATCCCTTTGTTTCCCCCATCAGTACTTTTCTGGCAAGTAGCCCCTCTCTCCATAAAGCAACCAAGCCCTTGGCATCCAAGTATTTGAAATTTATCGACCAAAGTCTCATAAACAGACCTAATCACTGGACAAATCGTACTTTTTCATCCTTCTATCAAGAGAATTCCAGGTGATATTAAGAATTTTGGCAGCTTGAGACTTATTGTAGTTTGTTTTTTTCAAAGCCATGATAACAGCCTTTTTCTCAAGTTCAGCAAGATCAAGTGTTTCAGATAACAATGAGTGTTCTTCCTCTACAGATCTGTGCTTCTCCATTCTCACCGTACTGCTTCCTGCTACACCAAAGAATTCCAACTTCAGAACTTCATTATCAGCAAGAATTACAGCTCTCTCTACCATATTTTTCAGTTCTCTGATATTACCCGTAAATGGATAATCCATTAAAGCACTGTAAACATCCGGATGTACTTCATAAACCTGTTTTCTCAGCTTCTCTGCATATTTCTGCATGAAATAATCTATCAATAAAGGAATATCCTCTTTTCGTTCTCTTAATGGTGGAATTGATATGTTAAATGTATTCAACCTGTGGAAAAGATCCAGTCTGAATTTCTTTGATTCCACCAAGTCAACCAGATCTCTGTTAGTCGCAGAAATAATCCTGGTGTCAATTGGTATTTCAAGATTTGAACCAACTTTCTTTATCTTCCTATCATCCAGAACTCTCAACAACTTTGTCTGAAGCTCAAGAGGCATATCGCCAATTTCATCCAGAAAAAGTGTTCCGCCTTCAGCAGCTTCAAACCAGCCAACTCTATCCTCTGTAGCTCCGGTAAAAGAGCCTTTTTTATGACCAAAGAACTCACTTTCAAAAAGTGTACCGGAAACAGCCGAACAGTTAACGGGAAAGAAGTATTTTCTCCGTCTATTTCCCATAAAATGTATACCACGAGCTACAAGTTCTTTTCCGGTACCGCTCTCGCCTATAATCATTACGGAAGTATCCTCTGCATCAGTAACTTTTGAAACAAGATCTACAACATTTTTAATTGCTTTGCTTTTACCGATAATATTGAAACCTATTTTATCCTGCAATTCCTGAGAAAGCAGAGAAAAATTCATCTCAATGTTCTTCAATTCACTGTTCAAACGGATAAATTTCTTTGTTCTTTCAATAGCAGATTGAACATCAAGCATTCTGAAAGGCTTTACAAAGAAATCCAGAGCTCCAAGTCTCATAGACTGAATAATATTACTGTCATTATAGCTTCCGGAAATCATTATCACTTCGATAGTCGGATATTTTTCCTTAACAATCTTTAGAACTTCTATTCCATTCATTCCTGGAAGAACGATATCAAGAAGCATAATATCAATATTCTCTTTGCTGAGAATTCTGAAAGCTTCATCAGGTGTAGATGCAGTAAATCCTTGATAATCATTATCTTCACAGAAATCTATGAAAATCTCTCTTATTGCCGGAGCATCATCAAGTATCAAGATATTCAGTCTATCCATAGTACTTCCTTAACTTTCCGGAATATCAAGTTTGTCTCTGAAGTTCATCGAATAGTATTCCGGGGCACTTTTCTTAGATACATTTCCCTTTGGTATTGTCTTGATCGTAATATTAGTTCTGTGTCCGAACAAGTCAAATTCTATTGTATCATTTTCACAGATTTTTGCTGAAGACTTTGCCTGCTTATTGTTAATTCTAACTAAACCTTTATCGCACGCCTTCTTTGCAATTGATCTCGTCTTCACGAGACATAACGTATTAAGTAACTGATCTATTCTCATTTTTTCCTCAAGTATAAATTACAGACACTGCGAATAATTTTCAAGTAAAAATTTATTACTGATGTACACTAACGGACATTTATGTTCGCATTCGTGCATTTTACTATATACTAAAATTACTAAATACCCTGTTGTATCAACATTTAAGGAATAGGCACAGAACATGCATTACATTAAGCAAAAAACTTTCGGAGCTTCTATGCTGCAAAATTTTATTGTAACTGCTTTTCGCAGTTTTTCCAGAAACAAAATTTATTCAATAATCAATATTCTGGGACTTTCTCTCGGAATTGCTGTTTGTCTGTTAATCGCTTTATTTATTCAAAAGGAACTTAGTTATGACAGATTTTTTGATAATTACAATAACATCTGTCGCATAGAGTTTGCATATAAACAGGGAGAAATTGAAGGACAATGGGCTTCTACAACCGGTGATATTCTTCCTGAGCTTCAGAACAGATATCCGGAATGCTCGAATGCAGTGAAAATAAATCAGATGCACTTCCCTATTCTACTCAGCTATGAAGAAAAGAAATTTGTCGAGCACTCTGTATGTTATGCAGACAGTACATTCTTTAATGTGTTCTCATTCGATCTGCTTCAGGGAGACAAAAAAACGGCACTGATTGAACCTTCAACAGCAGTTCTTACAAAATCTACAGCTTTGAAATACTTTGGAGATACCAATGTTGTAGGGAAAGTTCTGGAATCACCTGCGGGTCCTCTAAAAGTATCCGGAGTTATGCAGGACATCCCTGAAGAAACACATTTCCATTTTGATATATTTATTTCTCTTAACTCTCTCAGACAACGTTGGCCCGGAGTAGATCAAGCTGGGCCTTCTGTCTTCTACTCTTACATAAGTTTTGATAGCAGCGAAGCTCTTGAAAAAACAAGAGAACAGGCGAACAAGGATATATATGCAATAACAAAACAGCCTGAGCCTGATGAAGAAACCAGAAAGAACTCATCTCAGAATCTGATATTTAACCCACTAAAGAAAATCCACCTGACAGGGCATTCGGAAAAAGAGATTGAGCCAAACGGAAATCTGTACTTCATTTATATTTTCGGATCTGTGGCAATACTTGTTCTTCTGATTGCCCTTCTGAACTACATAAATCTTTCCACAGCTCAATCGACAAAAAGAGCAAAAGAAGTTGGTATAAGAAAAGTATTCTCAGCAGAAAAAAGCGATATTTTCATGCAGTTTCTTATTGAATCTGTCATTATTGTTGCATTTGCATTGATAATCTCCATTGCATTTGTTGAACTTTCTCTTCCTATGTTCAATAAAATGTTGCAGCAGAAAATAAATCTGGAATTCCTTTCAAACTGGCAGTTCTTATCCTCTTTTGGTATTCTTATACTTATTACAGGATTTTTGGCAGGTTTCTATCCGGCTGTTGTTCTTTCTCAATTCAATCCTTTACATGTACTGAAACTTGGAAGCCAGGGTTCTGTAAAATCGTCTAAAGGATTTCTCCGAAAAGTTCTTGTCATACTTCAGTTTTCTATCTCTGGATTCCTTATAATAGGCTCATCCATAATGTATATGCAGCTCAGATACATAGAAAACAAAGACCTTGGATTCCAGAAGGAAAACATAGTCATTCTACCATATACACATAGATCTTTTGATGCTTTAAAAACAGAATTACTGAACCAGAGTGAAATTAAGTCAGTATCCGGAATAAGCACAGTTCCGGGAGAGCGTGTACCTGTACTGTCTGCCAGAATGGAATATTTAAGGCAGCAGGCACTTCAACAAGGGCAGGAGGCTCAGGGAATCTTTGCCATCAGAACACTCAGTGGAGATATTGATCTGTTAGAAACACTGAAACTGGAAATAATTGACGGAAGAGGATTTTCACGGGAGTACCCTAATGATCCGAACAACGCATTTATACTGAATGAAGCAGCTGTAAAAGCTCTTGGACTTGAGAATCCCGTTGGAATGGATTTTGAGTATACATATAATCTACCTGAACCAAAAGCAGGAAAAATCATCGGTATTGTAAAAGACTTTAATTATGCTTCAATTCATAATGCAGTAGAACCTTTGTTGATCCATGTATTTCCCCATTACAACAAAAGTACAGTCATCAAATTTGACTCAGCAAATCCGAATAAAATTGTCAGGAATATTGAAACAATATGGAACAAGATTGTCCCTCAGGTTCCATTTGAGTTTGAGTTTCTCGATGTAAAATATGATGCTCAGTATAAGAAAGAAATGAATATGGGTAAGATCATTGCATTCTTCACTCTGTTGACAATAATTATCTCTGCAATGGGCTTAATTGGTCTTACATCCTTCACCACAAGACAACGTACTAAAGAAGTAGCAATCAGAAAAGTGTTTGGAGCTGAGGTTAACAATATTATTTTGATGTTCACCAGAGAATTTCTGATACTGATAACGATAGCCAATGCAATAGCAATCTACCCGACTTACAGACTTACAAAATGGTGGCTCTCAGAGTTTGCTTTCCACATAGACATAGATGTAACCGTCTTTATTCTTGGATTCGCTGTAACATACCTTATTGGTCTGACAACCGTTTATCTGATGGTACAGAAAGCATCTCGCACTAATGCTGCCGAAGCTCTACAGTACGAATAAACTATAATATAATGTAATTTTCCTCATATATATACCTTCCTCAAATCTGAGAAACCGCCTTAAAAGGCGGTTTTTTTTTCAGTCTATACCGAGTGAATTTATGAACGAGATAATTTAGAGTAATACTTTTTCTAAAGAATTTTTTTCTTGCTAAAAATATTTACTCTGTAATAAAAGAAATTCAAGCATGTGAACGTTCCTATCACTCAGATTAAAAATTTGGGAGCAAGTATGATTCGAAAGCTATTAAAAGAAGTAGACTCTTATAAAGAAAATGATATAGAGTGGAGCACTGAACTTATAAAAAATATTGAATTATTATTCGATGAAGTTTCTGAGAATGATATAGTAAATATCATTGATGTAGGTTATGGCAATTCAGGTGATTATTACGAGAAAACTACAAGAATAATATTTCTGTTAATGTTTGAATTTGCCAATGAAAATGATGAAAAGGTTGAAAAACTTCTAACTGAACTGAAACAACATGAAGATACTTCGGTTGGTAAAAATCTAATTTTCATAAATGTTATGGAATACATTGCAAGAGAGTATTTACAGTATCAGGAATATGATAAAGCATTAAAAAAGTACACACTACTTAAAGAAATACATAAAGAGGGAAATTCACATCAACCCTTAGCATTTGCTCTCGCAGATATGGCAATCGCTTTGAGATGCATGGGTAACCATGAATCTGCCTTGGAACATGCACTTAAAGCACTGGAAATCTGTAGAAAGTATAACCTTGATAAAGAAGAATATATGTTGAATATTCTTGCATCAGTCTATTATGCATTAGGATGCTACGATAAGGCTTTTGAAAACTTTAATGAATCATTAAGAATTTGCAAAGTAAAGAACAATGAACATTTACAGTCTCAACTGTACAATAATATTGCGAGTGTGTATTGTGATATTTCCCAGTATGATAAAGCATATACTGCTTTTAGTACTGCCTTGAAAATGGAAGAAGAGAAAAAAGATCTTCCAGCTCAGGCTAACATTCTCTATAATCTTGGTATAGTATCTGCAAGTCAAAACAAGTATGTTCAAGCAATTAACTTTTATGAAGCATCAATTGAAATATGCTGTAATCTAAAACTTAAGAAAACACATTCCCAGAATCTCACTGAACTTGGAATCCTTTATCTAAACAAAAAAGAATATGGTAATTCATCCATCTGTCTTAATGAAGCGGAAATTTTGGCCAGAGAAATGAAAGATATGTTTCAATTAGTAAATATTTATCTTCAGAAAGGGCAACTTTTTAATTATCAGGGAAAACATGATGAAAGCAGGAAATATTTAAAAATCGGTTTAGAAATTTGTGATAAAAACGGTTATTCAACACTTGAAAAAACAATTTTAAAGGAACTTGCTAAATTAGAAAATGAAACTTCCAATTACATTACGTCAGTAAAATATTATTCCAGGCTTGTTGATTCAAGTGAGGATTTCAATGCAAAGGACTTTAATAAAAGACTCGCTACAATGCAGACCGTTTATGAGGTAGAATCTAAAGAGAGAGAGGCTGAATTATATCGAATAAAAACCATAGAGTTGGAATCAAAGAATGAGATTATTAATAAGCAGAAGCAGAAAATTGAAAGAGCTCTCAAAAAGTTGAAGGAAACGGAAATACGTTATGACAATATTAACAGGCAACTGAAAGCAAATATTGGTTCAATAATAATCGGTGAAAATAAAGCAGTTAAAAATATCATTACTCTGATTCATAAAGTTGCTCAGGCAAGTTCAACGTCAATTTTGATAACCGGAGAAACAGGAACAGGAAAAGAACTTGTAGCACGGGCTATACATGATTTCAGTAATAGAAAAAGCAACAATTTCTGTGCGGTGAATGTATCAGCAATTCCGGAAACTCTTTTCGAAAGTGAATTTTTCGGGCATATGAAGAATTCTTTCACAGGGGCAAACTCAGATAAGCCCGGATGGTTTAAGGTTGCCAATCAGGGAACATTGTTTCTTGATGAAATCAGCACTCTAAACTCCCTAGTCCAATCAAAACTGCTTCGCGTTCTTGAAGACCAGAAGTATACTCCTGTTGGTTCGACTCAGATATTCAATACTGACATAAGAGTCATCAGCGCTACAAATGACGATATTCAGGAAAAGATATCTCTGAATCAATTCCGAAGTGATCTTTATCACAGGCTTTCCACCTTTGTGATCAATGTTCCTCCTCTGAGAAACAGAGTAGAAGATATTCCACTTCTTCTTGAACACTTTGTAAAACAATTCAGCAATACTTTTGGAAAAAAGATTCTTAAAATTGAAAATCAAGTCAATTCTGCCTTAATGTCATATACTTTCCCAGGAAATGTAAGAGAACTCAAAAACATGGTAGAAAGGGCAATGATTCTAACAAATTCTTCAACTTTGAAGCTCAGACACTTCAATATTCCCAAAAAAACGGCTGAGGATGTAGAAATTATTCCTCTAAAAGAAAATGAGAAAATGATGGTCATAAAGGCTCTCAGAAAAACATATTTCCACCAGTCAAATGCAGCAAAACTACTCGGAATAACTCCGAAGTCACTTGAACGTCGTATGATAAAATACGGAATTAAAAAAACAAGTTTTTGACGAAAATGACACAATACTCATTCTAATAGAAAATACATCAAGTTTTTGACGAAAATGACACAATACTCATTCTAATAGAAAATACATGACGTATTCGACATTTTGTAAACTTATGATCCATTTTTCTTGACGATTTCGTCAATTCTGGTTATTTTCACTAACGAACTACTCAAAATGTTTCCATAAAACACTATTCTTGTTATAATTACTATTTTGGCAGCATTATTGCATTAGCTATATAAAGGTTGAAATATGAATTTGCTGATTTATAATGTATATGATGATAGTATTCAAAAAATTGAAAATCTTGCCACAAACAAAAATGTAAGTTTTTATTTTGCAATTTCTGTTTCAGATATAATCAGAATACTTAAAACATATAATATAGACTATGCAATATTGAAACTCGAGAGAAAGGAGTATCATGTAATCGAAAGCTTTGTAAATGTTTACTCGGAAACAAGATTCTGGATTTCAGAAAGCAACAGAAAAATAAACAAATTTTCAAACGTGAATTTGTTTTCGAATAAGGAATCACTTTTTTCGCTCATCAGTCATATAATTACATTTAAGTAAAAAAACCAATAAATTCAAAGGAGTTAAAATGAAAAACAAATTACTGATTTTCGTTTTTCTATTAATTGCAGCTTTCTGTTTTGCGGGGCAAAATGACAATTCCCTGTTATTTGACGGAGATGGTGACTTTGTTGTATTTCCGCATAATGCAGCTTATAATGTGTCTGCAATAACAATCGAAATGTGGGTTTTCTGGTCAGGTAACGATATTGGATTTCTTGTTGCTAAAGATTATGAAGAACTTGAAATTCATACTTCACCAGATTATTCACTTAGGTTCATCCCTACAGATTTTGTATATCTTGATACACCGGCAGGAAGTTTTTTGCCAAATATGTGGAACCATGTAGCAATGATATACAATCCATCAGTTTCATTTGCTCAATGTTTTATTAATGGCGTTGATATCTCGTTAACAAATGTTGGTCCTAATCCATTGTCTTCCGCTATTACAAACTCAATTGAACCAGTATATCTTGGCAGAAGAGGAGCTGAATCTTACTATTTCAACGGAAAAATTGCAAACTTAAGAGTATGGAATACTGTCAGAACACAGCAGGAAATCATTGATAACATGCATTCAGATATAGTTGATGCAGGTCCTGAACTTGTTTTATATGCAAAACTTGACGAAGGTGTTAACACAATTGCTAATGACAGCTCTATATTAGGCAATACAGGCTTTATAGCTAATGCAATCTGGCAAGTAGAAGACGGTTCACTCCCAGTTGAACTTTCTTCTTTCACAGCTACTCTTACAGCTACAGAGACAGCCGAGATAAAATGGGTCAGTCAAACTGAAACAGATCTTCTGGGATACAATGTATTCAGAGCACAGGACGAGACAATCTCTAATGCAGTAAGAGTTAATCCTGCAATAATTACAGCTCACAATTCTTCTCATGCTTCAACATACAGCTTTGAAGATACAGACTTGAATGTAGCTGAAAACTATGGTAAAATTGTTTACTACTGGCTTGAATCGATTAATTTCGATGGAAGTCAAAACCTACATGGACCGGCACAGGTTGTTCTTAAAAAAGATGAAGTTAAAGCTCCCGGAGCTGAGCTTGTATCTCATATGAAATCTGTTTACCCTAATCCATTTAATCCTGAAACAAACATTGCATTTGATATCACCGAAGGTGAAACAGGAACAGTAAAAGTGTACAATTCAAAAGGTCAGCTTGTAAAAAATCTTGGTATTTTTGAAGCAGGATCACATGTAGTAAACTGGAATGGTAAATCGAATGATAATGAAGAAGTATCAACAGGCATTTATTTCTTCAGTTTCGTAACAAAAACATCTAAAGAAATTAAAAAAGCGGTATTAATCAAATAAATTATACCTTTTCTTACGAGAACCCGATAGTTGATTCGTCGGGTTCTTTTTTGTTATGACCTTATATTAATCAATTAAGACATAACTATTTCAGAGTTTCAGAAAACACAAACAAAACCTGATTAACAGATCTGACTATTTTTTAAATTTTACAGAACATGACTAATTTTTGAAAGGATTACTTATCAACTTCTTTGCTGATTCTATTTTAAATGAAAAATCTTTGACAATTCGACTAAACAACAGAAATATTGGTTTGCTGTATAAAACTGGACGCTATAAAGGAACAAATTGATAACAAATCACTTCAGAAAATATATTAATTAAATAAAAAAAATAACATTCGGAGGTTTCCATGAAGGTTTTAGTCCGTAAGGAAGAACTTTGCATAGGATGTGGAAAATGCGAAGAAAAATGCTCCACAACCTGGTTCAAAGAAAACAACAAAGCTAAATCTCGTATTCAGGTTACTAAATCAGAAGAAAAAAATACACTTAATGCATGTACTCAATGCGGCGAATGTATGGGAGTCTGTCCAGTAGAAGCTCTTACAAGAGATGCAAGAGGAATTATCAGACTTAACGAGAAAACATGTGTTGGCTGTCTTTCATGTGTTGGATATTGTCCTACACTTTCAATGTTCATCGCTGATGGCGTTGAAAAACCGTTCAAGTGTATTGCATGCGGTTTATGTGTTAAAGAATGCCCTACAGGTGCTATATCCATTGAAGAACAACCTGATCCAATTGAAAAAGTATTTTACAGGAGGCATCAGTGAATATTTACCAAAATCCTTATGATGCAGAAAAAATTAAAGAAGCTCATGTATTATTAAAAGAATTCAAGTACGAAGTAAAAGAACTTAATAAAGGTTATACAGACAGAACTTTATATGTTAATGTCGGTGATAACACGATTAAAGCAAAAGACCTCGATCCGGTTATAAAAGAGAAATTCACCGGTGGTAGAGGATTTGATATAAAATTATTATGGGATGCTGTTAATCCTGATACAAAATGGGATTCTCCGGAAAACGAAATCGTTATTTCTGCAGGTCCTATGGGTGGTATCACTCAGTATCCGGGAACAGGTAAATCAATTGTTATGGGTATCTCCCCTACTACAGGACTTCCTGTAGACAGTAATGTTGGTGGATACTTTGGTCCTTACCTTAAATTCTCAGGATGGGATGCTATCGAAGTTCAGGGTATTGCTGAAAAACCTGTTATAGTATTTGTAGATGGAGACGAAGGACTCGTTCAGATTTACGAAGCTCCTGAAGAAGACTGGAACAGTCACCTTATATCTGAGCAAGTTATTGATATGTTTGCATCAGATGAATTTGCAAAGAAAAATATCTGTACTGTTTCTGCAGGTGATGCTGCTAAAAACTCTCTGTACGGATGTCTTAATTTCTCATTCTACGATAGAAGACGTCAGGTCGCCAGACTTAAACAAGCCGGTCGTGGTGGACTCGGAAGCGTATTCCGTAACAAAAACGTTAAAGCTCTTGTATGTAAGTTCAGTTACTTACATCCAGATTCAAATAAAACTGCTGACCTTGATACTATCAAGAAAGTAAGTGCTAAATACCATAGAGAAATGTATGAACTTGATGATGATCAATGTGATATGAGACACGTTGGTACTGCTCACCTTGTAGAAATTATGGACGATTATGATCTTCTTCCAACTCATAACTACAAGTTCGGTAGACACCACAATACAGGAAGAATTGCTTCTCACGTATGGCGTGAAATGTTTACACAAGGTATTCCTGATGGCTGCTGGTACGGATGTACTATGCAATGTGCTAAGTGTGTAGATCGTTTTATGCTGAGAACAGGACCTTATAAAGGCGATATCGTATCTGTAGACGGACCTGAGTACGAAACAGCTGCTGCATTCGGTGCAAACATGGGTGTATTCGACCCTCACTTTGTTGTTGAATGTAACTTCTATTGTGATACTTACGGTATTGATACAATTTCCTTCGGAACTGCAATGGCATTCGTAATGGAATGTTATGAAAACGGTATTATCAATCAGGAAATAACCGGTGGCATGGACCTTTCATTCGGTAAAGGTGAAGAAGCCATGGAAGTTCTCCACCAGATGGCTCGCGGAGAAGGCTTTGGTCTCATCGCAGGTCTTGGTATTAAGAGAATGAAACAGCTTTTCGTAGAAAACTACGGTGCAGACAAACAATTCCTCGATGATATCGGAATGGAATGTAAAGGTATGGAATACTCCGAGTATATGACAAAAGAATCACTTGCTATGCAGGGTGGTTACGGTCTTGCTCTTAAAGGTGCTCAGCACGATGAAGCCTGGCTTATCTTCATGGATATGGTTAACAATCAGATCCCTACATTTGAAGACAAAGCTGAAGCTCTTCACTACTTCCCGATGTTCAGAACCTGGTTCGGTCTTATGGGACTTTGTAAGCTTCCTTGGAACGATGTTGAGCCTGCTGATAATGCTGAAACAGATGAACCGGCTAAAGTTCCTGAACACGTTCAGAACTATGTTGACATCTTTAATGCTGTTACAGGACAAAGTGTAACAAAAGAAGGTTTAATAGCACAATCAGAAAGAGTATACAACTTCCAGAGAGTATTCAACCTCAGAATGGGTGGTGGAACTCGTGAAGGTGACAGAATTCCTTACAGATCAGTAGGACCTGTTACAAACGAAGAATACCTTTCACGTCAAGAAAGATACGACAAACAATTAGTTGAAAAATGGAACTGGGATATCACCGGTAAATCAACTGATGAAAAACGTCTGTACCTCAGACAAATGCGTGAAAACGATTATCAGAAGCTTTGTGACGCTGTTTATAAACGTCGTGGCTGGGATAATAATGGTGTTCCAAAAATTGAAAAAATGAAAGAACTCGGAATGGACTTACCTGAAGTTCTCGAAGTTCTCGAAGCATACTATAACTAAAACCTTAGTTACATAGAAGGAGAAAGGACGGTGAAAGCCGTCCTTTTTTTATTTGACACGTGTAGTTCTAAATCACATTTATTTTAAAAAACATTAAGGGTGATGATTATGAAAATTTATTTTCCACTATTACTGCTTTTAGCGGTAATTTCTACAAGCTGTTCTGATGCAGAAAACAATGCAACTTATTCGGGATATATCGATAGTGTTAATGTAACGCAAATTGAGTCTCCTGCTTCAGTTTGTATTGGTACTGATGCTATTTATGTTTATGATTTGTTTCAAAACACCGTTTTCAAGGTTAAAGATGGAATAATGGTAGACTCTCTCTTTAACATTGGTGAAGGTCCGGGAGAATACAGGAACGTATCGGATATGGGATTTCAAAATAATCACTTGTTTATCATGGACAGAGCCTTGATGAGAATCACTGAGTTTACGGAGAATTTTTCTTTTGTATCAGCAGTATCATTGAATTATCCTCCCAACTCAATGCTGATTACAGAAAAATCCATATTTGTCACTACAAGTGTATCTGAATTCCTTATTTATGAATACAATCATACCGGAGAGCAAATCAATACATACATTGCCAATAGTTTGAAGGGAGATATGACTTCAGCGATCAGCAACATATTGAATCTGGCTTACTCTGAAGAAAAGCTATATGGCGGCTATTTAACAAGAAACGAAATTATTGAAATAGATCTGAAAACAAATGGAATAACTACATACCAATACGAAGCAAATAATCCTCATAAGAAAGCTGAAGTTGTACAAAATGGTAATAGAATGACATCTTGTACCGGTACGGTATATTGCTCCGACATTATCATAAAAGATAGCTCATTAATATTTCTATCCGGTGGTGGATTTACCGGAACTCAGGAAGGTAGGATACCTATTGATGATATGAACTATTATATAGTAACTGCAAAACTTCCGCTTACAGATTCCGGTTTCGAGGTTTCAGGAATCAACCTTCCTCGAGATGATATGCTTGGATATAAAATAAACATTATTGATAGTGAAAGGTTTCTAATTACTTCTCCGGCAAAAAATAATCTTTATATTATCAACTATTAGCGACCTACAAAAAAAAGGACTGCCGATTAAGCAGTCCTCATATATTTTAACAAATTTGTGTTATTATTTTGAAAGCTTCTTTCCCATTCTGATTTCATGATAACCAGATTAAATCTACCTTAGGAAGATATGCTTGGATATAACATTGATATTATTGATAAATATATATTTCTTGTTACATCTCCATCTAAAAACAGCCTTTACTTTATTGAACAATAAACAGTCATTACTGTGTTGATAGTTATCACAATGCCCCAGTCTATTTTCTGAACTTATACAGGTTTCCGTTAAAATACCAGCAATAAAAATAATTACTGTCATAAGTCCCAGTAAACAAGGCTTCCTCTTGTCCAATGTCGAGTAACCATGATTTACTGATTGAGCCATCGCAATTATAATGTATGATTGCATTAACGAGCTGCTTATCATTAGATAATGCTCTTCCAAAAACAATAAATCCATCTTTATATGTCTCTATTTTCATCAGTAGAGGGTCCTTAAATGAGAATTCAGGTTCTTCCAGCTCAATTTCTCTTAGATCACCTTCGATTTCAGCAATAAATACTTTAGCAGGCATTTTATGGAGGATAAATATATTATTCTCGCTTATTGCAAAATCAAGTTTATCAAATTGAGTTTCTTCCAAACCGGACTTTTTTACTAATTCTGATAACTCCATAAGCTTAACATCATCTTTATCATTGTTATATAAATAGATACCTGAATTCTTAAGCAGGTGATTCGTATTATAGTAAATTCTATCTTTATAGGAATATAGATTAACAAGAAAATCAATACTTCGCTGGTTAGATAGAACTTTATCTTTAGCATAGACTTGAAGCTTTCTTAATGCAATATCCGATACGATAAGATTGTCACCTGATACAGCCATAGATAATGGAAATGAGAGCTCTCCAGGACCTGCACCTGAACTACCATATTCATCAATGAAACTTAAATTTTCAGTTCTGAATGCTTTTACTTTGTTTGCTTTCGCATCAAGACAATACACAATATTGTCTGATACTTCCATTTCATATACTTCTCCGAGAGAATAATTCAAATCATCCTGCCATCCAAGAGAATCAACAGGAGTAAGTGTCATTGTCTTATGGGAGTTACATCCAATCAAATACAGAGTCACTGAGAACATAAGTATATGTATGAGTTTCATGAATTAATTCTCCATTTTTAGTTTGTATAAATATTTATCGAAAACGTCTATGATGTAGATATGGGAATTATCAACACAAAGTGTATGCCTCATAGCGATAATGTTTTCTGGTATCAGATATTGATTAGCAATGTTGTAATCTGCATCTATCTCGAATAATATTTCCTTGAAATTTGCCAGTTCTTTTGCCTGTTTAGAAGACGTCACTTCAAATTCCCTGTGGTTAGATCTATCCAGAATAAATCCAATAACATACAATTTATTATTGTAGGCAACCATGTTTGATATATCAGAGATATCCATTTCTAAAAACTTATTACTGAGTTCCAACTCCTTTGCATCTATCGAACTGATTTCAAAAAATCTTGAGACTTTACTATTTGAACATGAAAGAATTATTTTTTTATTTAACACAGAAAATATTGGATATGTTTTAAGCAGTTCTCTATGCTCTTTGATTGTAGATAAGTTAAAAATGTTGTTTTTTTTCTCAGATCGTGGTTTATAAATTCTTAAATGATCCAGCACATCGAAAGAAGATACTATTAACTGTTTGTTTATTTTATCAATTTTAGTTGGTAAATCACATTTAAATGAAGATAGAAATTTCCCTTCCAATGAAAATGATTGAACCCTGTAGTTAGCTAAGTCGCTGACAAATAAAGTATCATTCAAAACGCAAAGACCATTACCGCCTTTAAACTCACCCGGGGCTTGTCCTTTGCCTCCAAAAGAGCTGATAAAATTCAGATCATGATCGTATATGTTTACAATTTCGTCACCTATTACATACAATTTACTCTTATATGATAATGTTGAAACAGGATATGTTATACAATGATTGATATTACTTGATAAATCAATCGAGTAGATCACTGATAAATCTTTAAAATCTTTTTCACAGGGAGCACAGTAAAATAGTGAAGCGGCAATCAACAATATACATATATTTTTCATTCACATTCCTCTCAATTCATAAACAATATAATTCGTTATGCTTAATTTTCCTCAGAGCTTTGCATAATAGCAAAATCATGCAGAATTGGTTAAAAAGTATAGATAAGATTTTTTGAATTCATCAAAAAAACACTTAGAGAAACAAATTTGAGTCAGAATTCGTTGAATTCTAAAATCGAGTCAACTACTCCAATTATGCAAAGATATCTTCCTGCAAACTATTCTGATAATGAAGATACAATCAGATAATACCTGAATCCTTTAACACATCATAGAGAACTTTAACAAGAAGAAGAACTAACACGGATATAAACACAGGGAAAATAATCTTTCTTCCCTTTTTTATTACAAAATGAGATCCCACATAGTTACCTGCCATTCCAAAGACAACAGCCGGAATACCTATTGCGAAGATAACTTTACCATGAAGCAGGTAAGTGATAATTGCTGCAAGATTAGAACAGAGATTGATTACTTTGGCATTAGCATTAGCAGAAACAAAATCCATCTTCAGAAATACTGTAAAGATCAGAACAATAAAGCTCCCTGTTCCCGGTCCGAAAAAACCATCCCAGAAACCGACAATAAATCCGGTGAGCAAGGCAATAACAACCTTTCTTCCGGGTGAGTTCACATGAAACTCAGATACTTTTCCCAGCTCCTTATGACGTAAACTGAACACTGCCACGATAGGTATTGCAATTATTAGAAGATAGTTCAGGAAGAACGGATCAAGAATCAACACGAGATTTGTTCCACTAAATGATCCTATAAGTGCCGCTGCTGCTGCGGTTACGGCAAACTTAACATCTATCATATTATTGCGATAGTATTTTACAGTTGTAAGAGTTGTTCCGAAAACTGAAGAGAATTTATTATTCCCCAAAGCAAAGTGAGGTGGGAGTCCTGCTGCAAAATATGCAGGAAGAGAAATGAGTCCTCCACCACCGGCGATAGCATCAACAAGCCCTGCAAAGAAAATCAGAGGAAGAACTATTAAGTAAGTGTTTAAGGTTATTTCAACCATTTTTCTGCTGATAATACCTTATAGTAGGATATGCCAGATCAATATCTTCGTGCTTATCAAATTCTACCAGCACTTTTTCCCATATTGCATGTGTACTGCTTCTTCTGCTGCGAACACGGCAAAGATAACGCATGGTCAAGTTAACTCCACTGTCTTTTACATCTGTATAAACAGCCGGAGTAAAATGCTTATAAATGATCATGAATTTTCTGGAAGCATTCTGGATTTGTTTTTTAGCTTCTTGAACTGTATCCTTTGTATGTTCATCAATTATATCTTTCAGGATTTTTCCTGCTTTCTTCCAGTTGCTTTCGAAAGTAAGTAGGACAGGAATTTCATTCCAGATATAATCGAAACCACTCTGATAGTTGTTCACAGCGTGCGTAAAAATGAAGTTATTGGGAATCTGAATCATTCTACCTGTACTCTGGTCAGCATCAACCCAGTTTCCTATTTCAAGTATTGTAAAGTGAAGTGGGCGAATATCAATCACATCTCCTGCGTATTCACCGATTTCAATACGATCACCGGTTTCGAATGGTCTTCTCCACAGAATAAAGAGCCATCCGGCAAAGCCAATGATAAGGTCTTTAAGAGCAATCGCAAGTCCCGCAGTAAGAATACCAAGAAAGTTTGTAAGTGACTTGATTCCACTGAACCAGGTACGACCAATCATCAAAATACCAATAATTGCGATGGCGTATGAGAATACTTTGTTCCATTTATATTTTGTTTTAACATTTTTAATCCTTTTCAGGATAAATCTGTTATAAGAGATTCTGGCTATCCATAGACTCAGCAATATCAAACCTGTAGATATCGCTTTGCTGATCAGCGCTTCAAAAGATGCACCCTGAAATACGTTTAGCATGTCTTTCATATAATGTTTTTCCTTTTCAGAGCATTATGTATTCTGTTTAGTCCCTCTTCCACTACTGAACGTGGAGCAGCAATGTTCATTCTCATGTAGCCCGATCCGTTTGTGCCGAATTTAGCTCCTGCATCAAGTCCTACTTTTGCTTCTTCTGTAAAGAATTTTTTCATTTCATCATCAGACATATTCAGATTTTTGCAGTTCAACCAGAGCAGATAAGTTCCCTCAGGTTTACTCATACTGATAATCGGCATGTTTCTCTCAATGTACTCATGTGTAAACTCAATGTTGCCAATCAAGTATTGCTTCAACTCTTCCAACCAGGCTTTCCCGTGATTATATGCTGCCGTATGTCCTACTGTTCCAAAGTAGTTACCAAGAAGCAATCCCCATTTGTTAATCACATTGATGAACTTTTCTCGCAGTTCATTATCCGTTATGATTATAGCTGAAGAACACAGCCCGGGAACATTGAATGTCTTACTCGGAGCAGTACAGGTTATAATCCTGCTGCTGAAAGAAGGATCAACTACCGCAGTTGTATAATGCTCAGTATAAACCAGATCCTGATGGATTTCATCGGATAGCAATAGAACATCGTATTTCCTGCAAAGATCGATAATCTGCTGTATCTCTTTCTTTTTCCATACTCTACCTACCGGATTATGTGGACTGCATAAGATAAACATTTTTACATTTTCTGATAATTGTTTTTCGAGCACATCAAAATCTATTGTATAGTAATTATTATTCTCAACTAAGTAATTGATTATAAGTGTCCTGTTATTTAGTGTCACGGCATTCATGAAAGGATAGTAAACAGGGTTCTGCACGAGGATTTTATCACCCTCTTCAGTATAGGCATTCACTGCTAGATTAAGGGCAGTGACTATTCCGGGTGTGCTTATGATATTTTCATGATCTATATCCCAGTCGAACTCATTCTTCATCCATGCCTGAACTGCATTATAGAATTCTTCTCGCTTTCCGGTATAACCTACAACACCGAATTCTGCGGCATCTGCCAAAGCTTTTTTGATTTCCGGAGCAATTTCAAAATCCATATCAGCTACCCACATTGGTAACACATCTTCAGTTCCGAAAACTTCTTTTCTAAAATCCCATTTTACACTGCTTGTACCAGCTCTTTTCACTTTTTTATCGAAATTATACATTACTTCTCCAGTTTAGAAATATAAGTCATTTTGCTGAACAAGTCAATCTTTGTCAATAAAGTGCTTAATCCAGATTGAATGAGAGCTTTGATATTAGGAAAATCAAGCAGATTTTACAAAAAAGCTTCGATGAAATTCCCAGATTCATAAAGAACGCTTAATAGAGAAACCTTTTTAAAAAAACGAAATACCTTACCCTGTTATGTAAAGTCTCCGGATGTATAGCCCATATAAAAGTGTTTCAGTAAATTAAAATGTCATTTCAGAAGTTAAAATCTTGACACGCTTAAAAAAAATACAGAAAATAATGAAAGTTACACGGTGAAAACATTAGACATTATCAAATTATTTCCGAAAAGGTTGGGAACCGGAAATAAGCGAGGAGTTATTTTGGTTTATAATAACGAGCGTGGGAATCTTGTATCTGCTGTTGTTCTTGCTCTTGTGGCAATACTTACAAGTATCACTATGTCAATATTAGTGATGGGAGATTCTGCTAATCTCAGATTGTTTATTGATCTGATGCAGGAGACTCATCTATTAAGATCTGAAATGGACAGAGGGACTACATATCTCAGAAGAAGCAACATTTCTTTATATCGACTGCAGCTTCCTTACCATAGATGGGAAATTGAATCAGGCAATTCAAGAACAACTTACATCTGTAAAACATACATACAGAACAAAATGGTAAATGGTGTATTTACCAACAGCAACCAGAAAGAAATCAAGTCGAAAATAAGAGCATTCCGTAAAGATGCGTCCTTCACTAATTTTACAGGTATAGACAAGAGATCAATGATAGAAAAGTATGCAGAACTGGAGTTCAGGAAGGAAACTTTTGCGGGATTCATGTATATTACGGAATCAGACATTTCAGTCAATGACGGGCCTGTATACTTCTGGGGCAGGGATGAAATCTGGGGAAGAGTTCACAGTAATTCAACAATCTGGATTCAGAACAGAGGTGGTGGCTGGCCGTTGTTTCACGAATATGTCACAACTCATCAGACGATTGAGGCTCAGAGTGGATCTATACCTTATGACGATGTTTTTCTAGGCGGATATGACGAAGAAGTCGGATATGTTGAGTTTCGTCCAACAGCAGAACTTGTACGAGCCAACGGAGCTAGAATAAACGGCTATTATGATCTTGCATATGTTGTAGTAGATGGAATTAATTATACTGTTGAAACTGCCAGTTTTCAGGAAAATTCACAGACACTTACAGTTTATGACAGCTATCCCCCATACGGTCCAATAGGTAATCCGATAGGATCCAACACAATTACATTCATTGATACAGTGTGGTCAACTCCTCTTACCGGAACATTACAGAACGGTTCGATGTTCATAGACTCTGAAATGTGGATAAAGGGAACTTTTGCAGGAGCTCAGACCTGGGCATGCTCTGATGACATGTTTCTGGTAGATGATATACTGCTTATGAGTACTCCTGATATTGGTACTTGTCCGGATGGTTTCAATATAGCAACTAACGATTTTTCACTTCCTAAGAATAATCATGATTTTGTCGGTCTGGTTTCAGAACGCAGAATCTTTATTGCCTATGCTTATAGAGAGCCGGAAGCCCCACTGGCTTCCAAGCCAAACTGCAATGATATATACATTTATGCAGCCCTTGCTGCACTCGGTCATGGAGATGGCTGGGAAGATGGTATTTTTACATTTCAGTACCATTTCCCGCATACTGCAACACCTCACTTGTACAATTATACAGCTCCGGGTACACCGGGACCGGCTAATTATATGTATCCCGATCTGCACCGGGCATTTTATCCTCCGGGGGATCCACCACACTGGCCGCACCCAATAAATGATAATATAGATTATCCATGGTACAATCCAATATACCCAGAAGTTAGCCCAAACTGGGAGAGAGGTGCAATTCACCTTTTTGGATCTGTAGCTCAGCATAGAAGAGGATTTGTTCACAGAAGCGGAAACAGCTCTTCTGACGGAGGGTACTGGGATATGTCATTACCTAAGTTTGGACCGATACCTAATGGAAGCTCAGGTTATGGAAAAGATTATCACTATGATCACAGATTTATGACAAATCCTCCTCCTGATTATCCGGAAGTAAAAATACGTGAGGGTACAACACCTTACAGGAACGGATTCATGAGGTTTAAGAAAGTACCGGAACATTTCTGATATTTATTAGTTAACTATATCGGAAAAATGTACTTTTTTGATACAATTTTACGTGTTTTATCAAATTTGATTCATATATGAATAAGACCTAACAACTTTCATTGCAATAACTAAGTAATTACTGGCATTAAATACTTATTATTTAATTCTCATATATGATAATAGTGAAATTCATAGTTCTTGACACTCTTTATAGTTCTTTGATATTTCGTCATTTAAGTGTAATATTATATTGGCATGAAAAATGTATAATATTGAAATGTGAAATAGATAGATTAATTTATAAGAATTATTTGAAGAATAAATTAAAAAAACAATAGAGGAGAACCTAATGGAATTTCGAATTAACCAGAATGGTAATCTCGCATCAGCAATTGTGCTAAGTTTAATTGCTGTTTTCTCAGGTTTAGCACTTACTGTATTGGTAATGGGAGATGCTGCCAACGCAGAAACTTCTTTTATCAAAATGCAGGAAACTCACTTTCTTCGTACCGGTATTGACCGTGGTCAGAATTTCATGACTTCCGGTGATAATGTTATGGATCTTGCTGTAGCAAATCTCGGAGTAAGACTTTATGAGATAAAAAGCGGCAGATCGCTTACAACATACGGAGTAAAGACAAAGGTATCAACTGGTTTACCGGAACAGGAAAATCAGATTATTGTTGCCAAGAGAGGTGTAAAAGCTCTTGTTAAAGCTTTTAAAAAGCCAAAGCGTTATGTTGCTTTCACAAGTCAAGATTATAATTACACATCTCGTTTCAAGAAATACGGAGAACGTAACATCAGAAAGCAGACTTTCGCAGGTTTCATGTATTTCACAAATTCAGATATTTCTGTTAATGATGACCCTGTAAAATTCTGGGGACGTGATGAAATCTGGGGACGTGTTCACAGTAACACTGATATTATTCTTCAGAGTTCAAGTCAGCCTACATTCCACGATTTTGTTTCTTGTGCCGGGGAAATTAATATGGAGAATGGTAACCCTGCACCGTTAAATAATACATCTATCTTTGAAGATGGTGCAGAACAGGAAGTTCCGTTTATTGACTATGATCCTGTTGCAGTAACAATTCGTATGAACGGTAGACACATTGAAGGTCAGGATATTCTTTATGTAGATGTTGACGGACCAAATAATGTTATGTGTAAGGCCACAATCAATGATTTGCCTGCTGAAGTTTTTGATATATATAATTCATTCCCTCCTTACGGACCAGTTGGAGATTCTCTTATGAGCAGTGTTATTGTGCTTCAGGATACTTCCTGGACATCACCGGTAACCGGTTCTCTCAGCGACGGATCAATTTTTGCTCATTCCGTACTCTGGATAAAAGGTAACTTCGGAGGTAAACAAACCTGGGGAAGTGAAGATGACTTGTACCTTGTTGGAGATATTACGCTTGTAAATACTCCTGTCGGTGATCCACCTGATGGATATAATGAAGCTCAGGATGCCTACACCGGACCAGTAAACAGGTCAGATTTTGTAGGTTTAGTTTCTGAAAGAAGAATTTTTATAAAGTATGCTTACGAAAATCCTGTTGATACACTTATTCACTGGGATAATTGTGGAAGCGAGAATGTTGAAGAATCAGGTATTTACATTTATGCAGCCATGGCTGCTCTTGGACATGGTGAAGGCTGGGAAGATGGTAACTTCTCTTACGAATACCATTATCCTCACCCATCAACTCCACATGCTTATGACTGGATGAATACAGATGAAGACTTTATGTATCCTGACTTACACCTTGGTAAATACCCACCAAGTGAAAGTACTCACTATTGGCCATGGCCTGCAAACAATGCTGCTGCCGGTGGATTCCAATATCCTGCTGCATGGCAGGGAATGGCTTGGAGAACAGCAGGAGCACCGGATTATCCATGGTATAATCCTGTATTCCCATCAACTGTGATGTTCTATGAACGTGGTCAGATACACCTGTTCGGTTCAGTATCTCAGTCAAGACGTGGATTTGTTCACAGATCAGGCAGCGACATTCTTGATACAGGACACTGGGACTTAAGTGATCCGGTTAGCCCGTGGTTTGGATCTAACTGTGCTAACTCAACAGGTTATGGTAAAAGATATCATTTTGATAATAGATTTAATTCAATACCGCCACCAGATTATCCGGAAGTTAACCTGACAAGTGGTGGAGGCAGTAACTTGAATGGTGTGATCATCTTTAAGAAACCACCTGCAAATGATGTATTTTAAGGAGTTGAGATGAAAGCTATAATGAATAACAAAGGTGTAACTCTTGTAGAAGTAATTGTGATGGCAATAATAGTGTCAGTTGCAATGTTAGGGCTTCATATCAGTCTTCTTTACGCCGAGACTCAGATGGTAAGAAACTACCATGAAAGAAAAGCTTATCTTCTGGCATCAGGTCAGCTTGAGCTTTGCCAGCAGAAAATGAATAACCAGAATGTTGATCAAAATGTCCGATCTATTTATCTTATGGCTTCAGGTCTTGGATATCAAAACTGGGATGATGATGATATTTACATTGTTGATAACGGAGAACAACAGATAATTCCTACTGTAAAAACTTCATACAAGACCGGTATTGACCAATGTAATGGTACGGCTCTTCAGTTTGTACAGGTTACAGCAACCGTGAAATGGACTGATCCTACCTATAAATACGGTGCGGCTGAACGAACCAAAACAATAAAAATGCAGGAAGATTTCTACAGCTTCTATAAGAATACAGGAGGGGAATAATGTTTTTAAGGAATAAATCAGGATTCACATTTACTGATCTTCTTGTAAGTGCATCATTAGTTGGCTTGATAACTGTAATTGCAACTGTTGGAATATCTGCATTTATCAATGAGTTTAACGAACTTCGTGCTTTTTCCTTACTTCAGGAGCAGGCAATGCAGCTTATGGAAACAGTTCGTTATGGAGAACTTATCAGAGATCCGGAAACCAATTCTTCCGATAAAGCATATATGGGTTTTAACGGAGCATACAAAGTCAGATTGACACATGATCTGGCATCCGGAATAGGTAATTATGGTGGAGCTCGTATGTCGGTTCCAAGCCGGGACAGTCAGAGCAATGAAAACAGTTCAGAATCCGGTGAATATGTAAAATATTACTGGAATACATCCAACGGTAAAATATACTGCGATGTATCTTCAGCTATCAGAGTACCCGGTAAAACTTATCCTTACCCAATATTCCCACGTTCTTCAGCAAATGATATTGTAGTAAGGGAGTTTAAAATTTCACGTGTAAATGCAACAGACGCCAGTGATCCTATGCAGATGGGTGTATCTGATGCAACAACATATTTCTACAGATTAGATCTGTGGGCAGAAATATACATAAACAGAGCAAACAATAATAAACGTGAAGTTAAATTCACTACATATGTAAGTCGTCCTTTGGACGCCAGTAATTTTTAATCTTTGTAATACGGAACCGCTTGTTTAAATGGGGGGAGAAATTTAGACTCTGGTTCCGTATGCAAAAAAGGGCAGGATTTTCCTGCCCTTTTTCATTTTGTACTCTTTATAAAAATAGAAGTCTGTCCCCATCAAAATATTACTCACAAAGATAATAAAGGAAAATATATTTGCTGGCTTGAAATGTGAAGCAGGAAGAACATCTAAAGCATTAGAGGCAAAATAAAAAAAACCGTCCCAGAATCCGGAACGGTGCAAAAATATATGTAACTTGTTCGATTACATTTTATCAATAAGGTCAACAACTCTTGAGGAGTACCCCCATTCGTTGTCGTACCAGCTGAGAACCTTAACCACATTTCCATTTGCCATTGTGCTTTTAGCATCAAAGATTGAAGAGTGGCTGTTTCCAACGATATCTGAAGAAACGATTGGATCTTCTGTGTATTCCAGAATTCCTTTCATTTCGCATTCAGCAGCGGCTTTCATAGCAGCATTTACTTCTTCGATAGTTGCTTCTTTGGAAAGAACAGCTGTTACATCTACGAGAGATCCGTCAGGAGTAGGAACTCTTACAGCCATACCATCGATTTTTCCTTTAAGAGCAGGAATAACCTTGGATGTTGCAATTGCTGCACCTGTAGTTGTAGGGATCATATTTACGGCAGCAGCTCTGGCTCTTCTGAGGTCACTGTGAGGCAGGTCAAGAACGTTCTGATCGTTTGTATAAGAGTGAATAGTTGTCATGAATGCGTTTTCTACACCGAAAGTCTCATTGAGAACTTTCATAACAGGTGCAAGACAGTTTGTTGTACAGGATGCATTGGAAATAACAACATGCTCATCTTTTAACTGATCTCCATTAACACCAAGAACGATAGTAGCATCTACATCACCTTTGGAAGGTGCAGAGATGATTACTTTTTTAGCTCCGGCTTCAAGGTGAAGAGCAGCTTTTTCTCTTGATCTGAAGATACCTGTTGATTCAACAACAACATCGATTTTTAGTTCTTTCCATGGCAGATCAGCAGGATTTCTCTCTGCAGTGATTCTGATTTCCTTACCGTTTACAACAATAGAATTGTCTTTCATTTCCACAGGAAAAGGAAGTCTGCCGTGCACGGAATCATACTTAAGCAGATGTACAAGTGTTTTTAAATCCGTGATATCATTGATCGCGCATACATTGATATCATCTCTTTTAATAAGACCTCTGAATACAAGTCTTCCAATGCGACCGAACCCATTAATCGCAACGTTCTTCATTCTTTCCTCCAATAAAATTTTTTGAGAACTCTGTATATTGCATCTTCTGCAACTCAATTGTGCAGAGAACTCTTATTCGTATATGAATGAAATAAAGTAACTGTTAAATTAAGATTGAATTTCCTGCGGAACCTGAAATATTAACAAGTTCTTCTACGGCCTTCTGAATCCTGTTTTCCCCTTTAACCATCCATTTTCTAGGATCGAATCTTTTCTTGTCAGGGAAGTATTGTTCAGGGTCCATTCCTGCAGGACAGACTATTGCATCAGCATTATCAGCCCAGTATTCCTGAACTGCAGCTGCAATATCTATTTGATATCTGGTGTCTTTATTGATTTTAACAACACCGTTTTTTATAGCGTTTGTTTGTTGTTCTGCTGTAAGTCCGGATGCTCCGTGGAGTACGATACCGGTTTCAACATTGTTTTTAATCAGCAGATCATCAATTTCTTTAATCAGATCAAGTTTCAACGTTACATGGCTTCCTTTAGTGACACCATGGTTTGTACCAACTGATGCAGCAAAGAGGTCAACACCGGTTTTCTGAACATACTCAAGAGCTTCCTCAGGTTGAGTGTATAGTTCGGTATCAGAAACGATTTCGTCTTCTGTACCTTTAATGTAACCGATTTCTCCTTCAACGAGAACACCATGCTTATGAGCAACATCTACAACTTCTTTTGATATTCTGATGTTTTCTGCAAATTCTTCTTTAGAAGCATCAATCATTACTGATGAAACAAGTTTGTTTTCGATGCAGTAAACTACAAAATCGAAGTAATTTGGTGTAGCATGGTCAATATGAAGACCAACACCTGAATTTTTATGTTGAGAAGCTATAATCTTTATCATTTGTGAAATCAGTTGAGCTCCGACTTTCATGTCGGCAGTTTCTCCGGCTGCAAATTTACATGCACCGGCACTCATCTGAAGCAAACCGTCAGATTTCTGAGCGTTATAACCTTGAACAATTCCACGAATTACACTGTCAAACACAACGTTTGAAGCAATGATTCCAAAACGGTTTTTCTTCGCTTTAAGAAAAACATCTTTCATTTTATTGCCGTAAAAAAACATTATACCTCCAGAATACTGTTTAATTTATTTTCCTGGTGAATTTCAAAGTTCATCAGTGATATTAGCCTTATATGTATCTGTTAAGTATTTATACATATAGCTTTTAAAATTTACTACATTTAACCTTAAGCGTCAAGATAATTATTAATCTTGGATGAGCTTTTTGAATATAGAATGTACCTGCAATACAACAGATACAAGGCTATTATTGAGCCAAAAACTCTGCTTTACTTATATTACGTCAATCTTATCCGAGTTTTTCTTGACACATCTAAGAACAGACAAATTAGATGGACGACTGTATCGTACTGTTATAATAACAGTTAAAAACCTGAAAATTAAAGAAAAAAATATAGATCAGGAGTTACTGATGAATGACAACAGAATTGTAGAACATCCCGTCCTGCCCGTTGAACAACGAGAGGAAATAACTTTTTACTGGGATGGTACTCCGTATAAGGCTAAAAGAGGAGAGGTAATATCATCTGCTCTTATTGCCAATAATATCAGAATTTTCGGACATCACCACAAAGATGAATCTGCTCAGGGTATATTCTGTGCAAACGGTCAATGTGCTAAATGTACGGTTATCGCTAATGGTATTCCCGTAAAATCATGTATGACTAAAGTAGCCGAAAATATGGTTGTGGAAAGCGTTAACGGTCTCCCTGAACTTCCGGAAGTTAATGAAAAAGCAGTTATTGCCGATGTTGATGTCTGCGAAACAGACGTGCTTATTATCGGTGGTGGACCTGCCGGACTTTCTGCCGGTCTCGAAATTGCCAAAAGAGGTATCAGTACAATCATAATCGATGATAAAGATGTACTCGGCGGAAAACTCGTTCTCCAGACACATAAATTCTTCGGTTCTGTTGAAGATTCCTTCGCCGGTACCAGAGGAAACGACATTGGTAAACTTCTCGCAGAAAACATTACAAGCTATGACAACGTTGATGTCTGGCTGGAAAGTACTGTTCTCTATATTTTCAAAGATAAAAAAGTAGGAATCCTTAAAGACGGTGTTTATCAACTCGTTAAACCAAAAGTGATTCTTAATACTGCCGGTGCCCGTGAAAAGTTCCTGCAATTCGCCGGTAACACTCTTTCAGGTATTTACGGTGCAGGTGCATTCCAGACTCTCGTAAACAGGGATCTGGTAAGACCTACCGACAGACTGTTCATTGTCGGTGGTGGTAATGTCGGACTTATCGCCGGTTATCACGCTCTTCAGGCAGATATCGAAGTTGTGGGGCTCGTTGAAGCACTCCCAATGTGCGGTGGTTATAAAGTCCATGCTGATAAACTCAAAAGACTCGGTGTTCCGATCTATACATCTCATACAATTGTTTCTGCAAACGGTGAAGAAAGCGTTGATTCTGTCACTATCGCTCAGGTTGACGAAAACTTCAGGGTTATTGCCGGAACAGAAAAGACATTCAAGTGCGATACAATCCTTATAGCTGTTGGACTCAGTTCAGTAGATGAGCTTTCAAAACAGGCAGAAGTTGCAGGAATCAAAGTTTATTCCGCAGGTGACGCATCTGAAATTGCAGAAGCTTCCTCAGCTATGTTCAACGGAAAAATTACCGGACTGGGTATAGCGCGCGATCTGGCAGCAGACGTTGAAGAAATTCCTCAAAGCTGGCACGATAAAGCTGAAATTCTCAAATCTCACCCGGGGAAAGTTGTAGAACAGGAATTCCCGAAAGATAAAGAAGGAGTGATCCCTGTAATCCATTGTATTCAGGAAATACCATGTAATCCATGCAGCTCCGTATGCCCTACAAACTCCATTAACATTGATGGCGAAACCATGATGGGTATCCCAAAATACGAAGGAAGCTGTATTGGCTGTGGAAAATGTGTAGCAATCTGTCCGGGACTGGCAATCACTCTCGTTGATTACCGCAAAGACAGTGAAAACCCAATTGTGACCGTACCTTATGAAGTAATGAATCACAGCGTTAAAGTTGATGATCTTGTTGATGCAGTGAACATTGACGGTGACGATATTGGAAAATACAAAGTAGTTCAGATTGTTGATTATAAGCAGAATAAGACTCAGCTTGTGAAGATGATCGCTACAGATTCTATAGAAAACAAAGCTGATATTGCCAAGAGAGTAGTATCTTTCAAAATTCAGGCACCTGAGGTTTCCGCACCGCTCGCAGAAGCTGTTTTACCTGAATACACTGCCGATGATGCAATGGTATGTCTCTGTGAAAGAGTAACAGCCGGTGAAGTCAGAAAGCTTGTTCGCGAAGGTATTCATGACCTTAACCAGATTAAGGCTATTACCAGAGCCGGAATGGGTCCTTGCGGCAGCAAAACCTGTGATATGCTCGTGAAAAGAATTTTCCGTGAAGAAGGTGTAACAATGGATGATATTACACCTAATACTATCAGACCTGTTTTTGTGGAAGTTCCTCTTGGTGTTTTCGCAAAAGGTAAAGGAGAAGAATAATGAGTACAAAATATGATGTAATTATTGTCGGAGCAGGCTCAATTGGTGTACCAACTGCAATGGCAATCGCTGAATCCGGTAAAAAAGTACTTGTGATAGACGAAAAAGCTTCTCCGGGACAAGGTAACAATAAGAAAGCTATCGGCGGTATCAGAGCTACTCACTCCGATTACGGTAAAATTCAGATTTGTAAGAGAAGTCTGGAAATATTCTCAACCTGGGAAGAAAAACACGGCGATGATATCGGCTGGTACCAAAATGGATACAGCTTTCCCGTTTATACTGAAGAGCTTGAGAAAAAACTGAAGGATCTGCTTAAAATTCAACAGGAATATGGTTTGGATATCGACTGGGTAACACCTGATGAATATCTCGAACTGGTTCCGGGAATCAATACTGACGGTCTGCGTGGTGCTACATATTCACCGGGAGATGGGTCTGCTTCCCCAATGCTGGCTCTTAATGCCATGTATTTCAAATCAATTGAGTATGGTGCGGAATACAAGTTTAAAGAAGCTGTTAAAGACATGAAAATGACTGACGGCAAAATTACAGAAATAATTACAGATAAAGGAACTTACAAAACAGACTGGGTTGTAAATGCTGCCGGTAACAATGCTAAAGCTGTTGCTGCCAAAGTTAAAATAAACCTGCCTATAACACCGGATTCTCATGAAGCAGCTATTACAGAACCTGTAAAAAGATTCTTCAAACCAATGATTGTAGATATGAGATCAACAGACGATTCTGCAAACTACTATTTCTATCAGAGTAATGAAGGGCAGGTTGTGTTCTGCATAACTCCTAATCCTCCTTTTATCGGTACAGACAGCGATGCCTGCTCATGGTTCCTGCCTAAAGTAGCAAAAAGAATGGTAGACCTGTATCCAAGACTTGCCAACCTCAAAGTAAGAAGAACCTGGAGAGGACAATACCCTATGACTCCGGACGGATTCCCGATAGTTGGAATTACAAAAGAAATACCGAACTATGTTAACGCAAACGGTATGTGCGGACAAGGATTCATGTTAGGACCCGGTATGGGTGAACTGATCGCCAGACTCGTGAACAACAATAAAAATGATGATGATGATAGAATTCTGAAGAGCTTCGATTTCTATCGATCATTTTCAGGAATGGAAGCATTTAAATAAGATATTTAGAGTTTTGTACCTGGCTGAAGTATCGATGAGATTTGATGAAATCAAATCGAGTCAACTACATATTTTGGTAAAAAATATGATAAAAGATTGCTTCTTTTAAATGAGAATATTCATTCTCACGAATGGAAGCATTTAAATAGATTTTCTTGAAGGAACTCACAAATAGAGACTGCCTGGTTAACTCTGGGCAGTTTTTTTATGTATACCACCTCCCGTTTCTTACGAAAAGTACTCCTCCACAAAGGAGAATTATACAACGCTGCACGTTGTTGGCGTAGTACCATTGCGAATGTACTATTCAGACTTAAGTGGAAGGGGGCTTAACATTCGCACCAGGCTCGTAACCTTATGGTCGTTCAAGCTTTATCCCTTCCATTTTCTTTGTTTTATTATTTACTTGAAGTAATTGATGTCAATATACAATGGACCAAAGTCATTCGCAATGGTGGAGTTTACTGACTCTAATAGCTATCTTTGGAGTGTATAGACTGTGTCAATGCAAAATCGACATAGTCGATTTCAGACTGTTGACGAACTTGATATTATAATTATTAGGTTCGTTTTTTTTTCTTTCATGTGATCTCAAAGGCATTTACATAAATAACCTTATCTCATAATGATTAACTTAAATTGTGAGTAATTAACTATTTTTAGATAGATTTCATAAAAATATGTAAATAATGAAGATTTATCTTTAAACTTAACCATTTTCTTGATATTTTGCACAATTGCAGTCATGTAAGATTGTTCTTTTACTCGTTCTAATCCTCTATATTTTGCATATCGGTAACCATGAAGCTGTTTTGCATTTGCAAAACTCCTTTCAATGGTTTTCTTTCTTCTCTTATAAATCTCTTTCCCGTAGAACATTAATCTATAGTATTCAATAGTCTCTCTATAGTCTTCCCACACATGACGAGATACTATTTTCAAATTATTCTTACTATTAGTACATTTATCAAGAAATGGACAATTTATACATTTTTTAGGATTAGATGCATATTCCCTGAACCCAGATCTATTTGTTGTTCTATAACGTAACTCCTCATTATTGGGACAGATATGAACGTCATTTTCGGTGTTGTATTTGAATTTTCTCTTTTTCATTAGACCTTTCTTACCTGATGGTCTACGGTATCCGATAACTCCTGCTATCCCTTGTTCTATTAATCTTTTACATATATAATGAGTATAATAACCAGCATCAAGACCAACTGCTAATACTTCAAATCCAAACAATTCAATTTGATGTTTCAGGCGAGATAAATAAGGAACACTATCGTTCTGATTAGCTGCGGAAACAAATATATCAGTTACAAAATTACATTTCTCGTCCACTGTTCGATGATCAAGATAATAAAATCCCTGAGGTTTACCTTCACGTGTTAAATAGCCACTGTCAGGATCAGTTGTGCTGGATTTTATTTCCTTAGTATTATCTTTATCATCGTCTTTATCCTTGGGTGGCAATGGTTTCCTGCCATGGGTTTCTCTATCTTCTGCTATAGCCTCATCCAATTCCCGCAAATACTCTTTAGGTTGCTTTTCTACAGTCAAAGGAAAATGATTCTGTTAAAATAGATCATTATTTTTTTGAAAGACCATTCTGACAAGGGATGGTCTTTTTTATGCTGTAAAAGCATATACTTCGGATAAAAATTGACATAGAAATGGACTGAGAAAGTTTCGATATCTGAGTCGAGAAATATTTTTTCCCTTTGTTCATCTTATTTTTCGTGTATTATATTACTGCATATCAGTTTAGAGGAGTAATCGAATGTTTATGAGCAAACTAATAAATGTTCTTGTTGTCTGCAGTATTCTTATGATGCTTTCGGCATGTTCAACAGAAGGAAAAAACGGCTCAGAAAATAAATCAACCGGCTATACAACCAAAGCCGTAGAAGTTAAGGGAGCAGATGGAATGTTACCTGTAATTGTACAGACACCGAACCTGAAAGACGGAGAAAAATGTCCTGTGGCTATCATAATGCATGGATTTATGGCAAACAAGGAATACCCACTTATTGCAAATATTGCAGATAAACTTGTTGCTAAGGGTTTTGCAACAGTAAGATTCGATTTTAACGGTCATGGGGAAAGTTACGGAAACTTTCAGGACATGACAGTTCTTTCCGAGCTGGAAGATGCAAAAGGCATCATCAAATATGTTCAAACTTTGCCTTATACAACAAATATAAATCTTGTGGTACATTCTCAGGGTGGTGTTGTTACTTCACTTGCGGCAGGAGAGCTTGAAAGTGCTGTCAACAGTATTGTTCTGTTTGCCCCGGCTGCTGTTCTCAAAGATGAACTGAGTGGTGGAACAGTATTAGGAATTCCTTTCGACACTGAAAATGTACCTGAGTATATTGAAGTGTTTAACCATAAAGTCGGAAGAAACTACATTCTGGAAGGACGCGATCTGATGATTTATGAGAGAGCATCTGCATATACGGGACCAGCCTGTATAATTCAAGGTGTAGCTGACAGGGTTGTGCCGTATGCCTATGCAGAAAAATATCACAAAATATATGAAGGCAGCGAACTCAATCTTCTTGAGGGAGAAAACCATGGATTTGAGAATGATCCTGATAAAGCAGTAAAAATAGCTGTTAACTTTCTGAAAAAAGTAAATTTCTGATTACTCGTAACTTATTGAGGATGTGAAGTTGAACTCCTGATATTAGTATAAAATGAAACATTATGCAGGAATCTGCTACATAAATTACTAAAATTTATGATAAATTTTGATTCTACACAGGTTGTGAACAGCAGAAGTCTTGCGCAATTCTGCAGGATATAATACCCATCTGTAGTGTTAAGGGGATACAAGTATACCAAATATTCATTTGCAGGGTGGTTTCCGTCTAGATTAAAGCTAACCCGGATAAATTTTGCAATATAATCAATGTTGTTCTGATATATCTCAATATAAATTACACATCGAACTCAGGGATTTACGGATTTCATCAGCATCTATTCAAGTTCGGGCAAAATCATTTGTTAATATGATATATAATATTCAGAGTCTCAGATTTGTATATTGCCTCAAAAAGTGGTTATAATAGAAAAAAGCGGACACGAGTCCGCTAAGATTAATTTAATCTGATTGTGTTTTTTATCTTCTATTCTTGAATAGATTCACCCTGAAACCAGCATATAAGCTTGTTTTGAATCTATCAACATTTTCCGTATTATTGTTGGACATTATCAGATCCAGGTTAAATGTCAGCTTTTCGATCACTTGATATTCAAACCGTGAATTGTTTGCAACTTGTGAACTTTCCTCTTTATCATCTTTGTCATTAAGCAGCTCATTTTCATACATAAAGCTGGTTTGATTAACGAATAAAATCCTGTCTGTGATATTATATAGTAAGTTCAGCTGAGATAGAGAAGTCACAGTCTCAATGTTATTGTTATCATCATTTACATTCTGGAAATCATATTGAACATATTGTTCAAATCCAGCCATTAGTGATGTGGAGAAGTTATTATACCATCTGAAAGTTAAAATCGGACACAAATCAAAGTCATTGATCTTAATTGTCTCAGGTTCAGGTTGTTCATCATATCTTTTTTGGGCTCTTCTGAGAACATTCATCCCCAAAGAAACATCATATCCCTGAAATCTTTGGTGAATGTTCTCAAACAAAGCTTCTTTAATGTATTCATATTCATGAACTTTCAGATCATCAAGTTTTCCTCCGGCAGCTGCAGATAAATCTGACCAGTATGGTAAATCTGTTCTAGCATATACATTGGAGTAGTTTCTTGAAATTACTTCTGAGACTTTCTGTATCTCAGCATTGCTCAGATATCTTTCTCCACCAATATATTGAAGTCTTTCATTCATTCTCAGAGCTCTAATCATTGGAGCAATATCATGTAGTTTACCAAAACCGAATCCCAAAAAAGATGTACTTTCAAAAGTAGAAGATTCTTCAAGTATACGTTCTGAGCTCTTTGTATCTGTAATATCATTAAGATATAACAGATCAATATCAGTAGAAGCCTCAATGAATAATTTCCCCATTAAGTAATACTTAATATCTGCAATATTATCCGTTCTGAGGCTATTACTGAAAATATCGGTGGAATGATCAAAATAATTGTAGCTGAATCCATAACTATTGTAATTGTCATAGTATAATATAAATTCATCTGATTCTTTATAGTAATAATAGTTCGTATTAGTGAATAATCCGGTTTCATTACTCTGGTATTCCGAGTTTCTGATCGTTCCGTCAAATCTGAAGTGCGCATCCAGAGAATGGTAGCCCCAGCTTCCAAGTTTATAGTTCTTGAAAAGCTCTAACTTACTTTCTGGTATCCCAGTAGACTCAGCCAGGAGGGTTGAAGCCAGCATTGCTGTTATTATAAAAAATATTATTCTACGCATTATCTCCCCCTGTAAATTCTATCGAACAAATAAATTTTGATGCCGGTTGAAACACTTGTTTCAAATTTATAAAGGTTCTGGACATAATCAGGATTGAAGTTATCAGTATCCATGTTTGACAGATTAAAGTCAAAATACAAATCTACCTTATCAAGAATCATATAGTTCAGATAGGAACCAATTGAAAATTCAGATATTGTCACTCTGTCATCTGCAAAGAAATCATCATTCTGTAAACTGTATGTATATTGAAGTTCGTTTGCCAGCAACAGCCTGTCCGTTATATTATATAGAGTCATAAAACTGAGATTATTATTAAAGCTTTTATCCATTATCAAATCGGGTTCAAGAATAAAAGTAACTGCTGCATCATAATCAACACTTACTTGAAATGAGGTTGTTATGTTATTGTAATAACTGAATCTTAGCTGTGGACCAAGCATGAACATGTCACCTTCAGTCTCAACTGAATCATATTCTCTTTTTTGATGACTGTCATACAACATTAGTCCAATTTCCAGAGTATGTCCCTGAGCTCTGTAGCCAATATTCTCAAACATTGCTTCTTTCAGATATTCATAAACATAAACACTAAGCTGATCAAGTTTTCCTCCTGAGCTTTTTGCAATGTCACCCCAGAGGTATTTGTCAGGTCTGGAATAAAATGAAGAATAATCGTCTTCTTTAGATATCAAGTATGCTATTTTGTCTATCTCATCATCCGATAAGCTTCCTTTGCCAATTTTTTTCATTCTCTCATTAATTCTCAATGCTCTGATCACAGAAGAAACTTTGTAAATTCTACCGGTTCCGACTCCCAGAAATACCTGCCCTTCCACTAACATATTTTTGTCCTTAACAAGAGATATTCCATCATCAGTGTGCTTGTTATAATAATTTATATCCAAGTTCAATTGCACAGTATAATATGATTCACCTGAAAAATACATTTTTGAAGTGCTGAGAAATCCGTCATCCAGATAAATATCCCTCTTGTCTATTTCTGTTGAACTGGTTTCTCTATTAGATATATCAAGAATTCCATTGGCTGTATTGAATATGTTAGTCTGCATAGTCTCTGTTTCCATAGTTCTCTCATAAATTGGCGTCAGCCCCAAATACAGACTTTTTGATTCAACAACACTATTGTCAATATCTCCTCTTGCTGTCAGATTGAGATCAGTCTTAGAACTATCCCAGTTCTTCAGCCTGTAATTCTTGATTATATGCAGTTTGTCATTGGGTATACCAATACTTCCGAATAGTGCTGAAAACATACAGGTAATCAATAGTAATGTCACTAGTGTTTTCATACTTCCTCCTTTGATAGCCAAAAGAGGTTGAAAAATGAGTAGATGTCAACTTTTAAAATTTCTGCAGAGAAAATATATATCAGGATTAATGTATATGTTATCTGTATATTTCAATGGAAACATATGAAATATTATGAGTTGCATCTATGTAATTTATGTTGATTGCCCGGCGTGTTTTAACCATTTCTAAACAATTAGCTTATAATAAACAGAAAATCCCGAATACTAATTTTATGTATTAATTGAGGAGGTAGAATGGCGAAGATTGATTTGCATGTTCATTCTAAATATTCTGAACACCCTTCAGAATGGTTCCTGCAGAGACTTGGTGCAGGAGAATCTTATACTGATCCCGAATATATTTACAGGGAACAGAAAAGTCGCGGTATGGACTTTGTTACCATAACAGATCATAACAAAATTGATGGAGCTTTAATTCTTAAATCAAAGTATCCGGACGAAGTTATTGTCGGAGTTGAAGCCACAGCATATTTTCCGGAAGACAGCTGTAAAATTCATGTTCTGATATATGGTATTAATGAAGAGCAGTTTTGTGAAATTCAGAAGAAAAGAACTAACATATACCACCTGAGAGACTACATCAAAGAACATAATCTGGCATATTCGGTTGCTCATGCAACGTATTCTGTTAATGGGAAATTAACTACTGACCACTTGGAAAAACTGATACTATTGTTCGATGTGTTTGAAGTCATCAATGGTGGCAGGAACGATTTCAATAATGATTCCTGGCTTGAAATTATCTCGAGTCTAAACAAAACTAAAATCAAAGAACTCAGAAAAAAGCATTGTATTGAGCCTTTTGGAGCTACTCCATGGATTAAAGGTCACACAGGAGGGTCAGATGATCACGCCGGTTTATTTCTCGGTCAGACCTGGACATATTGCGAGGCTAAAACAACAGATGAGGTATTAGAACAGATAAAAGCTGGGAAAACAACCGGAAATGGGCGTCATAACGATTTTTACTCTCTTGTTTTTGCAATTTACAAAATAGGTATAGATCATTACAAAACAAAGAGTAAGGTTATATCTAAATCAATGTTGGCTCAGTTGACAGACTTCATATTTGATAAAAAGAAAATGAGTTTTACCAACAGATTAAAACTTCAGAAGCTCAAAAACGATTCTAATAAGAATGCCGATGAAGAGTTCAAACAGAGAGTCACGGATCTGGTTGCAGAGCTCCAGAAAGATAGAACACAGACTACAGATATAAGACTACAGATTACTTTTAACAGAATAGCTGATATTGCTGATTCATTCTTTAAAGCCGTGTTTCAGTCATTAGAAAAGGATCTAATGAATGGTAACATTCTGAAGCTGATAAAGAATATATCTTCCATTTTCCCGGGTATTTTTCTGTCGTTGCCTTTTTTCAGCAGTATTCATGTTATGTTCAAGAATAGAAACATTATCAAGGAAGCTCAAAGCAGGTTCAGTATTGATAAGAAGAAGAAACAGAAAAGAACGCTATGGTTTACAGATACAATTACAGACCTGAATGGAGTTGCAGTAACTGTGCTGAAAGTACTGGAAAAAATTAAAGAACATGAAATTAATGCAAAAGTTGTTCATTCCGAACCGTCTGTCGGAGAAACAGATTACCTTATGCAACTTGATACAATACATAAATTCAGTCTTCCCTATTACTCAACTATTTCTATTAACATTCCTTCATCACTGAAAGCAATAAAGAAGATATATGAATTTAAACCTGATAATATTATTGTCTCTACTCCGGGACCTGTAGGGCTTATCGGGTTGCTGGCTGGTAAACTTTTCAATATACCTGTTACAGGAGTTTATCATACTGACTTCAGGAATCAGGCTTATGCAATGTATCCGGATGAAAATCTGGCTACTTTGATAGAAAACTACTGCTTATGGTTCTATAGAAATCTTGATTATATCAGAGTTCCTTCGACAGCCTATATGGATGTTCTGGAGAACTGCGGTCTAGATAGATCAAAAATGGATTTATTCCCAAGGGGACTTGATTTCAATACTTTCCATCCAAGAAAACACTCTGACCTCTTCCTGCAGAACAAATATAATGTAAAATCAGGATTCTATTTTATTTACACCGGAAGAGTTTCCAAAGATAAATCTCTTGATGTAATTCTTTCAGCTTTTACAGAACTTACACGAAAATATAAGGATATTTATCTGTTTATAGTAGGTGATGGTCCTGATAAGGAAGAGTATAAAAATCAATACTCGAATAAGAATATAATTTATACAGGAAGAATTGAGAGAGAATATCTGATAGACTATTATTCCGGATCAGATTTATTCCTGTTCCCAAGTGAGACAGATACATTCGGGATGTCTCTTCTCGAAGCACAAGCATGCGGATTACCTGCTCTCGTAAGTAATGTTGGTGGTCCTAAGGAAGTTATTGTTAATAATGAAACAGGATACATAATCAAAGAAAATGAAGCAGAAAAGTGGAAAAATAAAATGGAAGAAATGATACTCAAATCTCCAAGCGATGAACTCCGTAAAATGAGTGATGCGGCAGTGACTCATGTCAGAGATTTTGCTAACTGGGAATCATTCATAGATATAATGTTTAGATAGTGTAGACTCATTAATAGTACAAAGAAGGCTGTCATTTTTTGACAGTCTTTTTTCATTACAACTGCAACGGATAAATCCTTTATATTTCAAGTTTCGTAGAGACTCAACATTTTGTGTCTCAAAAGCTGTTTATATAGAGAATGTTTTCTGCAAGACAACCATTGCAGGGGCTTTCAGCCATGCACAATGGCTATTTGAGTAAGACTACCTTCTGCGTTTCTCTACGCGGTTTCCACAGAGAGGAAGTACTGCTTTAGCTGTACAAACTGTGATGTTGAAACATCACTTCCAAAAATATTATTGCATTACAGTCAAATAAACTTTAAAATTTCGAGATTTCAATGAAGTAAATATGTATTTAGACAAAAAAAAAGGCTGCACAAAGTACAGCCTTTTGTATAATCTGATGATTATTTAATCATCATGAGTTTTTGTGTAGAAGTATGAGTTCCGGATTTAAGTCTGTAGAAGTATACACCTGTAGCAGAATTATGTCCGTTGTCATCTTGACCATTCCAAACGATTGAATGTTCACCTTGAGTTTTTCTTTCATTTACGAGTGTACGAACTTTTTGTCCTTTAATGTTGTAAATTACTAACTCAACGTTTGAATCTTTTGCAATGTTATATTTGATAGTTGTTTTTGGGTTGAATGGATTAGGATAAGCACCAATGATTCTTGTTGCATTGAAGTCAATATCGTTGTCATAAGTACCTTGTATCGGTAGTGACCAGAAAGTACCTGATGATTCAAATGTTTCATTATCACCGCCACCGTATACAGCAACTACTTTATATGTAAGAGTACTGTCGAATGTAGCAGTAATAAGGAATTCAGCATCAGCTTCTGCAACAAATGTGTCACAGTTATCTTCGTCTGCACCAGAGTATACATTATATTTCTGGAATCCACGTGAATAAGCATCAAGGTTTGGTGGAAGCCATGTTAATCTCCAATAATCTGAGTTAGGATTAACTTTTTCAGCTTTAAGACTGTCTGGATTAGGAAGCACTATTGAACATACTGCTTCATCTGAAGTTACAACATTTTGATCATCATATACAGCAGAAACACTGTAATCGTAATCACCTTCATCATATCCACCAAGAATAAGACCGGTATACTGTAAGTCTACTGTGTAAGATTCTGCATCTGGAGTGTTAAGGTTCCAGTTAACTTCCCAACCTGCTAAGTCAGCTCTATCGTTTGTTCTAACATCATTAAGTGTAGCAACAGGAGCTTGTTTAGTTGCAGCAGCAACGAGAGGTCCATCACATTCAGGATAAGTTTCAGAAGAAAGAACTGTTACATTGTTAGATCTTGTTGTAAGGTCTGAAACATACATTTGAATATAGTGGTCAGTTTCATCTGACATATCTTCACCTTCAGTGTACATTGAACTCCAAGATGTGAATTTAATTAAATTACCTTGTCTGTTATTAATTTCACCATCATTACCAGCTTGTGGCATTGGGAATATATTGTTAGCATGTTGAATTACTTTGAATGCAATCCAGTATTCATTGTTAGCCTGAATTTGTACAGGAGTATCAAGGTCAATAATGTTTACTCTGTATAATACAGGATTTACAACAGGTTGCTCATGAACAAGTGAACCTTCTGTGTAAACGTAAGATGAATCAACATTATCCCAAACTACACTTCCACCTTCATAGATTTTAAGAGTGTATGTACAAAGTGTATCAGGGATTACTGTTCTGATGTTAGTAATTGATTGTCCTGCGTAGTCTTGTAATTCTTGAGCTGTGAATCTGATACCAAATTCGTAAACTGCAAAAGAACCATAACCTCTGCTCATACCTTGTGGATGTCTTTCCATGTCACCAGGAAGAGCAAGTCTTGTATCACCAAGTGCTTCACCAGGATATACCCAGTTGATTGTAGGTTCATTACCATTATCAACTGTGAAAGAAATACCACGAGGAGGTCCATCAACTGAAACAGTTGCTACAGTAACGTTAACATCACTTGAATATGAAGATTCTGTAACACTGCCTGAAGCAAGGTCTTCTGAAAGAGTAGTTACGTTAAATGTGTATTGTCCTACATCTTCAGTTGTGAAGAAGTAATGTTGTTGCTCATCACTATTCCAGTTAAGTGTTTCTATAAGATTACCATCTTTGTAGATTTTGTAACCGGCAATAACTTCCGCTCTTGAGTTTTCTTCAACAAATACTTCACTATGTGAATCTCTGAAGTATCCACGTTCGATAAGAGATGCATCTACAACAGGAGAAGCATTGTTAACTACTGGAGAATGATCAGCTGGTACATAATGTGTAAGAGGAATACTTTCTCTTGTAGCAGGAGCTGTAATATAAGCTCTCATGAACCAGTTACCTGTAATTTGAGCTGAATTGACAGTTGCAGTATAAAGTCCAACCCATCCACCACTGTTAATAAGGTTACCTTTTCCATCGTATGTTCCTGCAAGATCAGATGTGTCCATCTTTGCAGGATATGAACCGGTAGTAGTACAATCATAAGCAAGAACGATCCATAAATGCTGACTTGCATTGATAGTAACTGCATTAGCAAGCTGAATGTAGTTCACTGCATTAAGAGTAAGAGATCCCGGAGCAATTGTCTGAGTAGACAACATGTTAGTTGAATCCGGTGCATTTGAGTCTCCACCTTGATATACTGTTAAAGTATAAGTACAGCCTGCATCCTGATGATAAAATGCTAAATAATCAAATACATAGTTATTGTATCCAACGAGATCAGCAGGTTCAAACATGATAGCAGTATCAACGTCGAACTCAGCAGTGCCGAATCCGATACCGCCAGGTCCCATTTCACCGTTATCCCAGCTTATTGTACCGGCAGCTTCCGGGTTATCCCAATATAAACCGATATTCTCGTTCTGTACAGCATAAGTAACTGTAGACGGAGCATCGATTGTTGCAAAAATAGAGACTGCTGCAACAGCAATCATGAGTATTAATAATAATCTTTTCATACTCTCTCCTTTTTTTAATTTATAGATTAATGAATTTTCATGACTGAAATCGTATTGCCCTGATATTCATCCATGAGATATCTCAATCTTTGATATTACTATATTAACATAGATGAAAAGGAATTTCTGTCAAGAAAATTCTCACAACTGTAATATTAATAAATCTTTTAGTATATAAAGAAACAAAATTTGTACATCAGATATCCCTGAAAATATGTTAATGTAAAGTGAATAAATGTACAGGAAATCATTAATTGCTTGTATTTGATCTACTGTTTCCGGTACGTTATAGCTTTACGGATAAACACTGGAGTCTCATCAATTCACTCTTTTGTCATCTTAATATATTGAATAAAGATCTAATTACTTAACAGCTGTCTGTCCTTCAGTTAATCTATCTTGCAGAAATCATTCCAAAATGAGGAATTGAGCTGAAATGGAGTAAAATATCCACACAAGATTGCTGATAGCATAAACATTCAGTTTTAGTTCCATGCTTTCGGACAAAAAAAAGACCACTCGCTGATGAGTGATCTATTATAATATATCTGTACTGAAAGTTCTAAATAGATAGTGCCGGATAGCCCGGGAACAAAATCTGGATTTCGTCCATACCGTGCTCAATGGAATCTGAAGCATGGACAGCATTAAAAGTAACAGTTTCTCCATACAATGCTCTGATTGTGCCGGTTTCTGCTTTTGCCGGATCTGTTGCTCCAACTATTCTTCTCAACTCTGTAACTGCGTTTTCTCTACCAAGTACAACTGCCACTGTTTTACCGGAAGTCATAAATTTTATCAGTCTTTCGAAAAATGGTTTTCCTCTGTGAACAGAATAAAATGTTTCTGCGAATTCCTTTGTCATTCTAATCATTCTCATTCTTTCAATAATGAATCCGTCATCTTCAACAATCTTTAAAATTTCACCGATCTTGTGTTTCTCAGTTGCATTGGGTTTGATAAGCATAAGAGTATGATTCATCAGATCTCCTGAGTCTCAAAGAAGTCCAGAGCTGCTACTTTGATGGATATGTCTCTGTTAAGCAGATCACTCATTTTAAGTTTGTGGATCAGAATGCGAGTCCATAAATCAAAAAGATTACGTCCTTTAGTTTCGAAATCAGTTCCGAAGTATTCTTTCATCATATCTGGATAGAAAGAATCTCTGTCACCTTCAATTTGTGTTATAACAAGCTTGTACTTATTATTAGTTACTTCATATTTTCTGTATCTGGCATCAATAACAGCCAGTCCCTGTTTTAGTAAACTGTCAAAATTAATATTAAATCCATTTTCAGACATCGTTCCTCCGGGGTATATTTATTATTCATTAATTACAATGTAAGAAGCATTTGAATGAATCCGATGGCAAATCCCAGAATTCCACCAAATACAGTTATATATTTAAGTTCTTTCGATGCGACATTTCTAATAATCTGCTCTAATTTAATCAAGGGGAATTCTAATATTTTTTCTTCAACGATCTTTTTAAGATTAATTTGCTTGAGAATAACAGGAAATTCCCTGTTCAAAATATCCATGATAAACTTGTGTACAGTTCTGTGGATAACTTCCAGAATTCCACCCGAAACATAACTGCTCAGCCTGCCGAGTGGTTGTGTGGACAAGTATGTTAATAAGCCGGAAATTGCCTTATTCAGTCGAGTCTTTCCTTCTTCTCCCGTGAGAGATTTTTGCAAGTTTTCCACAATCATCCCTGAGATATCCACAAAGTTATCCACACTTGCTAAATCATTGATTTTCATAGAAAAAAGAGTATGCAACCAATTGTTCAAGCTTGATATAACTTCTTTGTCTGCAATAAGATAAAGTATTTTATCGCTAATAGTGGATAAAAGAGCTTCTTTCAGTGCTTCCGGCTCTTGTGCGAATGTACTCACCAAGTTATTCACAGGTGTTGCGATTAATGTGGAGAACTCCTTTCTGATACCATTGGAGATGATTTCCTGAACACTTTCACTTTGCAGATACTGTCTCAATTCCGGCATTATCTGTTCAAAGGTCGGACCTAAAATATCATTCAGCATTTGATCAGATATAAAACTACTGAACAGGGAGAGCTGAGGATTGCTCTTTATGGAATCTTTGATTCTGTCTGTAAGAATCTCCTTGATTGCATTGCTCAGTTCTTCGTTCTCCAGAAAATCCGGAACTCTCTCTGCCAGAATTACACTTATGGATTCAATCGTAGAGTCAGTTACAGACTTCCATTTTTCCCCACTTAAATCTGATATTGATTTCTCGGATGTAAAAAGCTCATCCAGTTTTGACTGTAGAGAACCCTTAATAAACTGTTCAATTCGGCTTTTATCTGAATTGAGAATAACGAAATTAATAATTCTCGATGTAACCTGAGCTTCGATTTTATCTGATACAAGTTCCGAAAATGATTTCTCTCCAATTTTCTGTAGAATTAGATCAGTCAGTTCAGAAAGCATTTCCCTGCCTTTGTCAGTCTCAAGAAAACGACATATCTTATTGCAGATGAGATTGCTGATAACCTGTAATTCATTGCTGCAGTCCGGAATGAAATCATTCAAAGAAGGAATTTCCCTGTTCATAATATCATCAATGATTTTTGCAGAGCTTTCTTCGATAAAAGACTCCACTTCCTTACTGTTGATTCTTCTGACAAAGTCTTCAGGCTGAAGTAGATCATTCTGTACGGTTTCACCTATCTTACGTGCTAATTTTGCTTTGTTCTTAGGAATTACACCTTCACCGAATATTTTTACACCACCTATTTTTACAGGTTTATACGGTCTGAACAGCATAACAATTGCTATATGATTAGTAATCAGACCTATAAGTGCTCCAATAACAGGCATCATGTATTGCATCAGTAATCCTCTCTATATGAGTAATGTATTTTTGAAATCCTCTTCAACGTCGTCTGATCCCTCGAATATAATCTTAGCAACCATGGAAATAAGTGGAATATTCAGATTGAATTGTGCAAATTTCCTTACAGTTTTTGCCATTGATACACCTTCTACTTCCATTCCTACTTTCTTTAATGCATCATCTGTTGAGTAACCCTGAGCCAGATACTTGCCGAATCTCCTGTTTCTACTGTCTTCTGACAAACAGGTTGTAACAAGATCACCAACTCCGGCAATTCCGTATACAGTCTCAATTGAAACACCGAGAAATTCCACAACAGTTTTAAATTCCTGCAGACCTTTGGTGATTATCAACCCGAATATATTTGTTTTGTAACCAAGACCATCTGCAAAGCCGACAGCTATTGCAATCAGACCTTTAAGTGCGGCACAAAGCTCAATGCCTGATATATCTCGACTGAACTCAAAGTATAACAGATCATTTGTCAAGGCTTCCTGAAGAGCCACAAGAACACCCACATCATAACAGGCCAGTACAGTTTTGGCAGGTAGTCCATGAGCAATCTCAACAGCAATATTCGGACCGCTTATCGCAGCAAATCCTGCATCTGGCAGTATTTCTCTGGCAATCTGATGAGCAGTTTTAATTGTACTGTGTTTTACACCTTTTGAGGCATTCACGATTATATTTGTTCTGACTCCATTATCATAAAGCTCTTTGAATACATTTGCAAGTACACGGGAAGGTACTACTGTCAGAATTATATCGTCTTTATCTATCGAAGAAGAATATTTTTTTTCAATTGTCAATTCTTCCGGCAGTTTTATACCCGGAAGATGGGCAGTATTCTCACGTTTCTCGTTCATCTCAGCGGCTTCATCTTCGGTCAGTGTCCACAGATGTACCGGATGCTTTTTACAGAAACACATCGCGAGTGTAGTCCCCCAGTTACCAGAACCGATTACTATTATTTTCATAATATCTCCAAATATGTTGTGAAGCTATGCAAAATTCTCAGATAGTGCACAGCTATCATTATTTTATAAAAAATATCGTAAAGGACATTAACAGTATTTTCAAACTTTTTGACAATTATATTTTTCAGAAAACAGCTATTTCTGATTACAGGCTATCCAGAATTTCACGTATCATTTTTCTCAAATTACTATTTTTTATCAGGTCGATACTATCTTTGAAACTGCTTAAATTAATTCCGGTTGTGTGCTCATAAACTACTGCCTGTAAGATCATCTCGATTTTATCAATCTGTTTGACGAAGACAGCTTCAGGACTGCTTTCTTCCTCATATTCTTTCCAGAGATCAATAAACATTCTGCCAGTCTTCATATGCTGAAATGTTTTTTTTACAGATTCCTGTTCACGACTTGATTTATCTTTTGCATCAATATTGTGAGATGGTGTGAAATCACCGGCATGGATCTCTCCCAGATCATGTACAATAGCAAGCTGAAGCACTTTATTGCTGTCAAGCTTCGGGAAGTATTCTGTAGCAAGCATCCACGCGGTAAGAGCTGTGGAAAAGGAATGTTCGGCTACAGATTCACATATATTTTCATTGATACCATTCTGCAACCACCCTTGTCTGTAAAGTCGTTTAAGTCCGGAAAAATCCAGAAACAGATTCATTAACGGATTTTCCTTATGAATATCAAGGTTAATATTTTTAATTTTCATTCATGCTCCTATTTAAAGAATATACTGGATAATCAATTGTAGTCATTGTTTTTTCATTAAGACAATAATTTTTAAATTTAGTACACAACACACATGCTGTTGTGATAGTATTTTGTGTCAATAAATGAAACATTGACAACTATTTTCAATTCACTCAAAAAGTCAGATAATAGGAAAATTTTATCGAAACAAAGGAGAATCTATGTATAAATATCCAAACACTCGCAAAGAGGCTGTAAAAGATGTACTTCATGGTGTAGAACTGGTTGATAACTACAGATGGCTTGAAGACAATAACAGCGAAGAAGTAAAAGCCTGGGATAAGGCTCAGAACGATTTTACAAAAGAATACACTTCAAAGCTCCCACAGAATGAATGGCTTTTTCATAAACTGAATGAAAATGCAAAATACGATCAGGTGAGTTCCTTAAGAACACTGAGAAAAAGTGACAGAATTTTCCAGTCACAAAAGAAAAAAGACGAAGAGAAATGGGTGCTCTATACAGCAGACAATAGTGAAGCGGAAATGCGTATTCTGATCAATCCGAACGACTGGGCAGAAGACGAAACACTGGCATTCTGGGTTCCGACTCAGGATGGAACAATGCTTGCCTATGGTGTAGCCAAAGGGGGTAATGAAGCTCCGGTTATCAAGATTATGGATATTGCTGACGGAAATCACCACAGCGACACGGTAAAGGGATGGAAGCAGTATATTACGAGCTGGCTGCCTGATAATAGTGGTTTCTACTATGTATCTAATCCTCTTAAGGGTGAAGTTCCTGCCGGAGAGGAGTTCTACTGGAGAAAAGTATATCTGCATAAACTCGGTACAGATTCCTCTGAGGATATTGAGATTTTCAAAGATGATGTAAAAGAAACCTGGTGCAGTGTAAGTCTCTCTCATGACAATAAGTATCTTTTCTATAACAAAGGTGTATTCTATAAAAATGCAGTCTGGATCGAAGAGTTTAACTCCGGAAACAAAATGGCTGTTTCAGATGATTTCGATTGTGAGTATGGTGTTTACTATTTCGAGGATAAACTCTATATTGTTACAAATAAAAATGCTCCAAACAGGAAAGTATTTGTTACTTCTACGGCAAATCCTGGAAAAGAAAACTGGAAAGAATTGATACCTGAGAAAAAATTCAAGATTGATTCTTTCGCTATCATCAATGGAAAACTGTACGTTACTTACATGAAGAATGTACAGACAGAGATCCGGATTTATGAGCTTGATGGAACTTTCATTAAGAATATTGCACTGCCGGATACCGGAGCAGCGTCTGTCTGGGGAAAACCTGACGGAGGAACAATCTGGGTATGGTTCTCATCATTCACTTACCCCGGAACAACTTTTGAATATAATTTTGACTCGAATAAACTCGAAGTATTCTTCCAGCCTGATATCAAGATTGATTATTCTAATATGACAACAAAACAGATATGGTATAAATCTAAAGACGGAACAGAAATCCCAATGTTTATCATTCATAACAAAGATATTGTTCTGAATGGAAATAATCCCACCCAACTATACGGGTATGGTGGATTTAACGTAAGTCTTGAACCGGGCTTCTCAACTTCTAAAGCTCTCTGGCTGCAGGCTGGTGGAGTATACGTTGTGGCAAATCTGCGTGGGGGTGGAGAATTCGGAGAAGAATGGCATAGAGCCGGAATGCATGATAAAAAGCAGAATGTATTCGATGACTTTATTGCAGCAGCAGAATGGCTGATAGAAAACAAGTACACCTGTCCTGAAAAACTTGCTGTTCATGGTGGCAGTAACGGAGGTCTGCTGATCGGTGCAATTGTTACTCAGCGACCTGATCTTATGAAGGCTGCTTTATGTGCTGTACCTCTTCTTGATATGATCCGTTATCACCATTCCAGTATTGCTAATATATGGACAGAGGAATACGGAAATGCAGACAATCCGGAGCAATTCGAGTATATCCTTAAATATTCCCCATACCACAATGTGAGAGATAACGAGAAATATCCTGCAACAATGATTACAACAGGTATCAACGATGCCAGAGTGGATCCGTTCCATGCCAGAAAACTGACAGCTCTTCTGCAGGAAAAGAATACTTCGGATAATCCGATCTATCTGCTTGTGAAAGATTCATCAGGTCATGGTGGTGGTACAACTCAGACTATAATGTTTAAACAGCATGCTGAGGAAATGGCATTTGTTATGGATCAGCTTGGAATGACTGTGCCTGAATAAAATATTTGCCCCTTAAAAAAGGGGGCACTAAAACCCTTGTGAGTGGTCGAAAGACCTTCGCAAGGGTTGTCTATAAATTTGAATAGTACTAATTATAATGTGTTAAAGATATAATGTAAAAGGAGAGTGTATGCGAAAGGTATTTAGAATTTTTGCAATTCTTTGGCTGTTTGCTTTATTAACAGCTTGTGCTTCAACACCGCAGGAAAAGCAAAAATCCGAGTGTAAAAAAATGATGTCACAGCTACAGAAACGACCACAGAAGTATGATACTGCAGCAAAAGAAGAAATGTTAAAAAAAATTATCAAAAATGAATTATCAAGTAAGTTTTCCGATGAAGAACTTAAAGACAGAAGCTTTGATGAATTAGTAGCCCTTTTATTCAATACTGACTCAAATCTGAAATCTTATGGGAAAGCAGCAGTAATTACCAAAAAAATTATACCCGATTTTCCTGAATCAATTGATAACTATTCAAAAGATACTATAGTAAAGCTTCAGGTAGAAGTAATGAAAACCGGTAAAATAGAACGAGTTCTGGTTAAAGAATCAGTAGATAACAGCCCTGGTGGAATTGATGAGAAAGCAATAGAAGCTGTAAAAAAATATGAATTCAAGCCTGTAACAGTATTGAATGTACCCGTGAATGGGTGGGCAATAGTTGATGTAAGACTGCATAGAAAAAAAACATCCGGAAATGTAATGGATGAAGATCCTCCAAAACTGGTACATCATGTTAAATCTGAATATCCAAAGCTGGCTAAAGAGTTAGGGATAGAGGGATCTGTTGGATTAAGAGTTGAAATATGCGAAGATGGTACTGTTGGAGAAGTTAAAGTAATAAAATCACTTATGCCGGGACCTGAAGGCATAGATCAGGCAGCTGTAAAAGCAGTTAAGCAGTTTAAATATACTCCTGCTAAGTTCAAAGGGGAACCAGTAGCCGTCTGGTTAGAATTTGCCCTGTTTTTTTCCCTGAAATAGATAATTAGTCCCCCGATTCATGTCGGGGGCATATATTGGCTGAACATCAAGGATGTTAATCTGTAGGGAACAATAATCATTGTTACGTATTTAAAATCTTTTTCTATGATTTTCAGTATGTTGAGAAAAACATATGTATTATCACTAACGGAGAGTGTATGCGAAAGGTATTTAAGATATTATTTCATGAGAACGATCTTGCGTGTTTCTATATGGTTTCCTGTCACTAACTTTACAAAATATACTCCGGAAGAAACTGCTTTGCCGGAATCAGATTTCCCATGCCACACAACTTTGTGATCACCTGCTGAAGCTGATTTTTCAACCAGAGTCTTAACCTTTTGACCTTTTATATTGAAGATATAAATTTCCACTTCAGTATTGTTCTTTACAGAATATTCTATACTTGTTTCCGGATTAAATGGATTCGGATAGCATTTTTCTAAATAAGCTTCTCCTTGGTATGAAGGAGTTTCATACTTAGTGCCATCAATTTCAGTATTGTCTGTATTTCTAACTAAGCGAACATAGTTATTGATTCTGATTACATCTCCCTGAGGTCCATGTCCAAATGGATAATCATCAGGATTACCGGTTTTAGGGTCACTTCTCTGAGCCCCTGCTCCATGAACATCCATAAGTTGATAATTCCCTGAGTTTGGAGGCATTTCCATGAATCCGAGAGCTTCTCCAAATGCTACATAGGCTGCATAACCACCGTTTATCATATTCGCATGAGTTGTACTGCTCCAATAAAAAGGATAGTTCTGGGTGTTTCCTTCATCTGTGATTGCCGTACAATTAAACATTGTGTCAATTGCTGCAGAATTAGTTTCACTGAGAGATCTTGAATAATCCACAATACTCTGCAATTCTTTTACATCAGGTAATCTCCAGTCATTATATCCCAGATAGTTTTCACTATTTTTTGTCTGTACCCATTCAAGTGCATCTTCCCAGTTCATTCCTGTTCCACTGTCATTCTGCTGCCACATCAGTCCTGTTGCGACATCTGTTACAGTGCCATTTCCATTGTCATTGTAATTATTAGTTCCATATGTAGAATCACCTCGAACATAATATACATAAAAAGTTTTGTATTCATTTTCCTGAGCTACGTAAACCGGATATCCCTTGATTCTGCCATCTGCAAAGTTAACTCCAAACATTGTCTGATTTCCCCCCATGGTTGTGCCTGTATATATTGTAGATGTAGCAAATTGAGCATCAATAATTCTCTCTCCTGAATTTTCATCTCCATATCCGAAATCGAAATAGTTAGTATCAATAAAAGGAGTTAAATCGTCTTGATTATTTCCATTATATCCGCTGCAATCCAATCCGCTGAACAATATCAAAGAATACAGTTCTTTAATTGTTGGCAGTCTCCAGTCAGTATATCCTGAAGCTGTCAGAGTATCCGCACTGGCAACAGCTTCCGGCTGAGTAAGTTTATCTGACACATTTATCAAACCATCATGATTTATATCAGGGCTCTTTGTCCACATTAAACCGGTAATATTATCAGTTGTAGTTCCATCATTATTGTCCGTATATGATGGTTGATTGCCTGAGTATTGAGCATCTTGACCATAGAAAGCACTTCCGGCAACAGGAGAAGCTATTTCATCTGTATCATTATAGCATAACGTTTGCCCTGTATCTACAATGGGATAAGAAAGGTTAACCGGTCTCTCTGCATACAGTAGTGAGAAAAGCAGTATCATCGCAGCCAATGTTAAAATTTTGATTTTTTCTTGTATCATAATAATCTCCTGTTTTCTTCATTTACTATGTAATACATTGAAAACTGCCATAACCTTCGAAAAAAATTGTATAGTTCAAAGATAATCCTATTTCACTGCAATATGGTGTACGAACTGGCTTTGTGAATACTAATATGTGTTTGGAAACAAAAAGAAAAAGGCTGAAGATACAATCAACAGCCTTAGTTTATTATAAGTTTTGAATCAGATTCTTCTATTTAAGTAGCATCATTTTCTTTATGTCTTTTGTTTTCCCGTCAACATTCAGTTTATAGAAGTACATTCCACTGGAAACTGATTTTCCGTTTGAGTTATCACCCATCCATTTAACTTCATGTTCTCCGGCTTTAAGTGTTCCTTTGTCAAAGGATTTTACTTTCTGACCGATGATATTGTAAATATCTATAGTAGCATTGCTTTTCTCTGCCAAGGAATACTTAATTGTTGTTTCCGGATTAAACGGATTCGGATAGTTTGAAATTAGTCCTGTTTTATACACAGGAACATTGCTCTGATTATTATCTGTTAAAAGATACCAGGAGTATCTGTCAGAAAAATAACTGTCTCCGGTAGTGTATTGAGCTTTTATTTCAACAGAAATACTGTCAAAGAAAGATGTTGAAACATTGAATTCCAGAAATTGATCATAAATGTTTGATCTCAATGTTTCGCCCATATCATTCATATAAATAACTGCAAAGTAATTTGTAAAATCATCCGGCATTACATCTGACATCGTCCATTCAATTCTCAGAGTTCCATTATCTATGTAATGGTTAAACTGATCAGGATAAGGTAGAATGTTCATTGTAATATCCTGTGTAACCTGCTGTGATGGAGCGACATCAACGCTGGTTGAAAAAGTAGCAAAACCATTAAGAGATGCAATTATATTATAGTTCCCTGTGTATACATCACAGGAATATGAACCGTTAGGCTGTACAGGAACAGTGTATGAACCAATATGAAGTTCAACATCCGAAAGATTTCCGAGATTACTGTCCACTGAGACTGTTCCGGAGATGTTAGATGTTGAAGGATTCAGTATGAAAGTCAGTGAATCTCCATAATCCTGAACGTTGTATATATGTATACCGGAAGGCAGTCCATATGAAAGATACATATTCGGATTAGTTGTATTATGAATTTCAGTTCTTCCATTATCAGTTGAGAGTACTGCATCATAAATATTACCATCATCATTTGTTGTTCCGTTGTATCTGAATACATATACTTCATCGCCACCATAGGCATTACCATCTCCATCGTGATCAGTATCGATTCTGTAAACAAGCATACCGGATTGAGGACAATTCTGCTCGTATGTACCCGGAAGCTCAGATCTGTATTCTACAATGAAGTACTCATTGCTGTCAAATTCATTGTTAATTCTGAAACAATTATTTGTTTCAGATGTAAGTGGGTATAATGTGTGTGTGCCAGAGTTTATTACAGGAATATTGTCAATCCATCCACCGTATCTGTATTTCATATATGCCATCATATGACCGAAACCGCTGGACATCAAATCCCATGGTCCAACAGGAGTAAATCCATCATAATTATAATGATAAAGATCGGGTGCTGATAGTACATGGAACATCTCATGACAAAGTGTATTTACAGATGATTGAGGCTCAGGCTGGAATGTATAGTCAAAAACTCTCTTTCCATTGATAAATACATCATGGGAGTACAGTGACCATCTGTGAGCCCAAAGAAGATCTGCCCAACCTTCCTGATCACCTCTGACGATGAAGCAGACATTATCTACAAGATTATCATTATTATAATCCAGATTCAAGCTGGTTGGAATCTGAGAACTTACAGTATTAACAGCATCCCTGAGAAGATTGTGCTCTCGCGATGTCTTTTCTTGATCATTCTGGTATCCATTTGTGTTTGTATTGGAATCATAAGGCATAAAGTAATCTCTGGAATGTGTATCCTGGTAAGACAATACTGTACTGCCTGTCGGTACAGGATAATATGTACTGGTAACTTCAAGCTGTCCATAAGTAACTTCACGATAGTAATCTCTTAAAGAAACAGTAGTTGTATCATTGAAATTTGTGTCGAATGTAGATAATGGTGTATCAAATTCTGTCTGATCGCTGAATCTGATAAATACAACGATATTGTTAATGTGATCATCTGCCGGACGCTCATTTCTTTCAATTATGGTTGGTGCATAAAATCTGTCACGTCTGGCTTGATACTCTTCAGGCGAAATAATTACATCAGGTGATATTCCAACAGATTGCGGATTTACAGAACCAACAATATAATCGGATGCCACAATATTTTCTCCATTTTTAACAGCATAACAGAAGAAGCCTTCTTTTCCTCTGATTATTGTGTAACCATTTTCATCATGGTATCTGTTAAAAAACTCGTCTCCTGAAATAAAACATTTGAATTTTGTACCATCCGGCTGCTCAAGCGTTTTTGGTATGTTCTCGAAATAAGCAGAAAATAATGCTGTTGATACAGCAATTGCCACTATTAATAGTAAATAACGTTTCATATCCTTCCCCATATATGTTATTTTTGTGTTATTTAACGTTTATTAAAGCAAAAAGTATTCCATCTTAGCTACTGAGTCAGAAACTATAAGATAAACTAACGGAGTTTGCTGAAAAGTTCAACCGGAGATTTCTCTTTTTTTCGTTGTAGTTGTACAAATGAGCATCAACATAAGCATCAATTACTGAAAGGAATATTGTTCCTCCCATCCACCAGTAATGATTATCCTGTCGGTTTTTGTTTCTATTATATTTAGCTCTTTTTCCTTCTATCATAACTTTGTACATTGTTATCTGATCATCGGAAAGATTACCTTCTGCCAGTATATTTTCATATTTTCTGATATCTGATTTCAAGTCATCAATAAAGTTTCCCGTATCAATCATCTTATATATCAGAAAAGACTCTATACCAACGGCAAGAGCTCCTTTCCACGGTTTTTCATTATAGAATTGTCCTCCACCCGGTAAACTGAGAGACAACACGGCAGAAAGTTTTGGATTCTTTCCTGTTTCGAAACTATAGCAATATACTGATAACAGTACAAAAATCAAAATTAGGACTTTTTTCATCTGTATTCCTGTTTCTTATTAAGATCTTTCTAATGCAGAATATCAATTACTCACACGTTAAAGATCTCTTAAAGTCATAAATAATTATGATTTATTTTATTCAAGAAATTTCTTTGCTTTTGCAATTGTTAATGGTTTATTGACATATAAACTATATTCAGGATAATTCGCAAATTATGAAATTCATCTATGATTCGGAAGTAAGAAACAGATCAATAAAGCATGCAGTATGTCTTCTTATACTGATGACGATAACTCTGTTTTTTGCTTCTGAAACCAATAAAAATATTCTGTTCAGCTGTCAGAATACAGACAACAGCATAACAAGCAGTAACTGGAATGATAATTCCTTTTTCGGTACTCCTGATTTAATAAGTGTTAATGATGGGGTGATGTCAATCAACTCGATAATAACAGGTATTATCAATTGTTTTGGGGCTCAATGGATATTACCGGTATTGGCAGTATTCGGTGTTTATACAATAGTCAGTCTGAAATCAAGGGATTCTGTAATTGCTGTTTTACTGGGAATAATGTATCTGCTTCTTTATGTTCTTCCGCTATTAAAACAGGAAAATATGATTCTGGTTGAATCTGCTGCTTTTCTACCATGGTTTATTCTTTCTCTCTATCTTTATATAAGTAAGTTTTCACTTACGAGGATGGGGTTCTTCCTGTTCAATTTCATCTTAACTGCTTATTCCAATAACGTCAGAATTTCAATATTCACAATATCTTTTTCACTGATTGCAATTCTCTGGAATTCTGTCGATTCACTGAGAAAAAAGAGAATGAAGGTATATCTAAAAAAGCTGGGCTTCTATTTTCTGTCGGTATTGGTTATTCTCCCTAATCTCATAATTACATGGTCAAAGAATTCTATAACCATTAAACAATTGGAATTAGTACATTTTGTATTCAATGGAGTTAACCAGGTTAACAGTATGTCTGAGAAAGTATATTCACTGATCAATTTACCTCTGAACTTGAAAGCTCTATTCAGTATAACCTCAGGGGTAGGAATATCTTTACTTTTATTTACTTTACTGCTTGTGTATTCTCTGACATCATTCAAGAAATCTGTAAAACCACTTCTTTACATTTCGATACTAATTGTTGTAAATTTTGTTATTAACATAAAAACGGAAAGTCATTCAGCAAGTGAGTTATTTCTATTTTGCGGTTTATTACTGATATTTTATATCAATGACTGGTTTTCAGATCTCAGCAATAACTATGTGATTATCGCAAAGCCAATGAGTATTCTTATCTCAGCAGCTGTTATTGTTGGATTTTTCATACTTAATCTGATTTCATATCTATTTGTAAGTGAAACCACGGTAAACGGTTTGATATTCAGAAATTCACTTTTTTTCTATCCGGTTTCATGTATTATGCTTCTGGGATTGTTTGCATTTATTCACAGAAAAATACCCGGATCTCTGCTTCTTTTATTGTGTGCAGTTGTAATCTTCTCTGAATTCCTTTTCATGAATGTCAATTACAATCTGGATAATAGGGACAGTTCAAGAGATGAAGAATTAGTATTCCATAGCAGTAAACTTGAGGGCTATAACACAGAGGATGGATATTTCTTTTATCCGGGAAAGGATTTTTACAGTGATCCTCGAGCTGATCATCTCAAAATGTTGAATGGTAATACTGATTTTATTTCATCCCGATACAGAAGAGTAACAGAAAAGCTGGTTGATAAACAAAGAATTACCGGAGACCCCTTCAACTGGAATATTATAAACATGCTAAATGTGAAGTATATCCTGTTCAACATGAAATTGAAACTTCAAAACCTGAAATATGTTGAGTATGACAGAGAAAATGAACTGATTATGTATGAAAATACGGACAGACTGCCTATTGTAAGAATAGTTACAGAGCTTGTAAACTGTAATTCTGTTGATGATGTACTCGATAGTCTTGTCTTTACGGATAATATTGCCGAAAGAGCTTTTGTTGTGAATGATTCTTTATACTGCAGAAGTTATTCAGACAGTGTAGATATTAAAGATATTAAGCTGGTAGAAAATTCTGTTTCCTTTGAGATAAATGTTAAAGACACTGCATTTGTTGTTCTGGCGAAAAACTATTTTGAAGGATTATATTCGTTGAGAGTTGATGGAAAAAATTCAGGGTACATCCCTGTTAATCACTGTCTGGTAGGTTTTCCTGTTAACCCCGGTAATCATAATATTAATTTCAGAATTATACATCACGATAATAAGGTGTGGACATTTCTACAGAATATTTTGATTTTGTTATCAATTATATTTATCTTGTTTTCAAAGGTTAAGTATCTTGCATATTGTTTCCCTGAGAAAGCCGAAAAGATTAAAACTGCTGTAAAAAGCCTGATACAAAAATGGAGATCAAATGGAAAAACTTAAATATGGACTTTATATAGTCGCCATGCCTATAGGCAATATGGAAGATATTACTCTGAGAGCTTTAAGAGTACTTAAAGAATGTGACTGTGTCATTATGGAAGAAAGAAAGCAGGGCTGCAGTATGTTGAGAGCTCTGGATATAAAGAAGGACTTCATTCTTCTGAACGAACATAACGAGAGAGAAAGCACAAAGGAGATTATTAATCGCCTGCTGAATGAGAAAGAAGCTCTGGCTCTTATTTCCGATGCTGGAACACCTTTGTTTGCTGATCCGGGCAATAATCTTGTCTGGCAATGCCATCAGATGAATATTCCTGTAATACCTATTCCCGGACCATCCTCAATTATGGCTTCCTTAATGTGTTCAGGATTACCTTTAGATAACTTTCAGTATTATGGATTTCTCCCGCCAAACAGGGAAAATCGAATCAACGCAATTAGAAAACTGAACAATAACATAGATCTTGTATTCCTGGAAGCTCCTTACAGAATGAAACAGGTTCTGAGAGATATGAAAATGATACTTGGGGGGAAAAGGCAGGCAATGCTTTTCTACAAACTGACTCAACCTGAAGAACAGATCTTCTGGGGAAACCTCGATGAGCTAGATACAATGACCTCTGAACTACCCAAAGGTGAGTTTGTTATAATCCTCAAAAAATTACAGAAACGTTATAAATACTAAATTATGACAAAATACGAAATTTTGCATGACTCATTGTTCGGTGAGAATAGCATCAATATTCTACCTCAGGAAGGACCCAAAAAATACTCCGAGGATACTAAAAAGCTGATTGATAAAGGCTGGAATAAAGCCCTGAGTGAAGGTCTTGATCTCTGGGACGGAGAAGTAACCGGTTTTCTCAGCTCACGAATAGAAGGGGTCATGCTTCTGGTGGAAACTATTACAACCACCTATAAATCATATATTGGTACTAATATAAGAAACCTCAGTGAGATTAAGGATAATAATGAGCTGGCAAATTGTATTGCCGCCTGTGTAGTTGTCGAAACAGCTGATAATAAGCTTATTATTGGTATGAGATCTCACAAAGTTGCTGAATCCAGAGGAATCTGGCATTTTTGCGGTGGAAACATGGAACCGCATCACGATAGCCCTTATACGACAATCCGCAACGAACTTGTGGAAGAGCTGAATGTTGAAACAAATGATATTGATACTTTGATCTGCACGGGGATGGGAAGAAGCTTCAGTAATATGAAACCGGAGTTCCTGTTCTACTGCCGTTTAAAACACACCGAGCACGAGTTTGCAGACAAGATGAAGATGGCAATAGAGTATCATGAGCATACAGAAGTGAAATTTATACCTTCGAGTGAATTTAAAGATTTTGCTGCAAAGCATAGAATTGCAGATATCGGATCTGCTTGTGCAAATCAGTACTTCAAGCATATATATCAACAAAAATGAAGAAGAAAGTTAAAACCGGAACCTGGTCAGTTATTGCCAATCCCAAAGCAGGGAAAGGGAAATCTGTCACATATCTTAAGACAATCAACCATTTTTGTCATAACAGAAATCTGAAGTGCCGGATTTTAAAATCTTCAACTTACGAAATAGCCTACAACTCTGTTATAGAAGACATAAAAGCAGGAATCAGGACATTTATTGCTGTAGGTGGAGACGGTACTTTGAACTGTGTTGTAAATGCAGTTATGTCCAAAAGAGATGTGCGTGGAATTAAGTTGTGTCTTATCCCGTGCGGTTCCGGAAACGATTTTGCCAAAGCCTTGAATATTAATGACAGCCCTGAAAAATTGTTACAGAAATTATTCGATAATGAGTTGAAAAGAGTTGATGTTGGAAAAATAACCTGTTGCAAAGAAGTTCGCTTTTTTATCAACAGCTTTGGCATCGGGCTTGATGCTGAAACAGCTCTTGTAGCTTCGAAGATTCATTTTCTCAGAGGAATTGCCAGATATATGACAGCTTTGGTGATAGCATTATTCAAGTTCAGAAATATACCTATTGCGATAAGGACATATAATGATCTGTTCAGAGCTAAGGTTTTACTTATGGCTGTGGGTAATACTCGATACTGCGGTGGAGGATTTCAATTAACCCCCGATGCAGTTTGTGATGACGGTCTATTTGATATCTGCCTGGCTCAGGAAGTGAGTTTCAAAAGACTGTTTTCTATCTTTCCAAAGCTTCTCAAGGCAGAACACATGCGGGAAAAGGAAGTTACTATGAAAAGGTCATCCATTATTCAGGTGAAATCCAAATTTGCTCTGCCTGTTTATTATGATGGAGAGATATACCGCACAAAGCCCAATGAAATTTTATCAATCTACAATTTATGTAAAAAACTTTCTATTGTTGTATAGATTCGGAGTCAGACATGAAACAGCTTGAATTATTCGATAGTGAAAAACAGAGTACAAACATCCCGCTTGCCGAAAAGATGCGTCCCTCAGACTTGAAAGAGATACTCGGACAGGACAAGATTCTGGGAGAAAATACCTTGCTCAGAAGAATGATTTCTACCGGTAAGTATTCGTCGATTATTATGTGGGGACCTCCCGGATGCGGTAAAACAACTATTGCCAGATATATTGAGAAAAACTCCGAAGAAAGGTTTGTGGCTTTCAGTGCTGTGCTTTCCAGTATAAAAGATGTGAAAGCTGTTATGCAGGAAGCTGAATACAGCCTTAAAGAACAGAATAAACGTACAATAATTTTCATAGATGAGATACATAGATTTAACAAGGCTCAACAGGATGCATTTCTGCATCATATCGAAACCGGAGCTGTCATTCTCATTGGTGCAACTACAGAGAATCCTTCTTTTGAGGTTATCCCTGCTTTATTGTCGAGATGTCAGGTTATAGTACTGGAAAAACTGTCGGATGGTTCTATTGCTGATATTCTGAAAAATGCTCTGAAAAAGCTTGATAGAGAGCTTCCTGAGGATGTGCTTGATTTATTGATGATGCAGTGTGGGGGAGATGCCAGAAGAGCTCTTAACAGTCTTGAACTGATCCTGAATTACACCATGAAAGATCAGGTTATTACTACCGAGTTTGCTGCAAGGATTATTAACTCCAGAACACTCAATTATGACAAGAATAAAGAAGAGCATTATAATGTGATATCAGCTCTGCATAAGTCTCTGCGCGGCAGCGATACTCAGGCCGGTCTGTACTGGCTGGCTCGTATGCTGGAAGCCGGAGAAGACCCGATGTATGTTGTTCGCAGGCTGATTCGTTTTGCCTCAGAAGATGTAGGACTTGCTGATCCGCAGGCACTTGTCCAGGCAATAAGTGCTAAAGAGGCAATTCATACACTTGGTATGCCGGAAGCAAACACAGCTCTGGCTCAGCTGGTTGTTTATCTGGCAACAGCACCCAAAAGCAATGCTGTTTACTCAGCATATAAGATGGCTGCTGCTGACGCAATTAAAACAAGTCATTTACCTGTTCCGCTGGTTATAAGAAATGCACCCACAAAATTGATGAAAGACCTCGATTACGGCAAAGATTACCAATACTCACATGACCATGATAACAGATATTTCTATCAGAAGTATTTCCCGGAACACATGAGCGAAAAAGAGTATTATACACCTTCCAAATTCGGATTTGAGAAAGATATAGAAAAACGTTTGAAATGGTGGAAGAAGCTTAAGGAAAATCAGCTTAACGGGAAGTAAAAGTTCAGTAATTGATTGAGGTTTAAGGCGTAGTTATAATTTAGCCAGGGGTGAGTTTATTCACATAATCGATGGATCCGCCCAACTTCGTAGAGACATTGCATGCAACATCTTTGTTTTGAACAAATATTATTAGTTATTCTTCGCATTGACACAGTCAATGCACTCCCAAAACAGCCCTTAGAACCATTAAAGCCCACCATTGCGAACTTCACTGGATGTGTTTCTTCGAAAACATCTACGTCAATTCTGGATGTATTTCTTCGAAAACATCTACGGGTCTAAGTACCATTCGCAAGGTCATTTAATCAACAACGCACAGCGATGTTTCACATCGCTATGTAGAGACGTTGCATGCAACGTCTAAGTAAACAAAATTTAATATATTACGGATTTCCCCGGTGTAGTTGTAACGTAGCACAAAAAAATGAATTGACCTTTTTCTCAATTTCTGCCAGCAATTGACCAACTCTCAGGAGGTGAAGATGGCAAAGATTATTTTCGATATTGCTGCAGGCTTAGCAAGTATATTTGGTGTAAGTGTAAACGATATTAAGAAATATGCAGATTCAATTCAAACAGGACTTAACAAGGCCTCACTTGACAAAGTAGCTGTTTATATGAAAGCCTTTGAAAAAGCTTTCGAGTTTCCATTCAAATCTGTTATGTATACTATGGAGGATCAAAATTTTTTATGGGATATATATGAGGTAGGCAGACAGATTGAACGTCTGCAAGTCTCAACAACAGAATTATCTAATTACCTCAGAAAACTTGATCATATGCCTGATGTTATAAACAGTCTGATAAGTATAAATGATTTGGATAATAGAATAGAGGAGTTAAAAGAGTATTACATAAAGTATCTTGAGGACAGCAATAGTATAGCAGTTGTGATAAATCTCTTACTGCAAATAATGAATAAGCTGGATAGCAAGAAAGAAATAGATGACGACATTGTGAGTAGAATACGAGAATTAGTTGAAGACTCCATCCCTGCTATACCCACCCCACCCCAAATCAAAATCCTCTCGGTTACTGCCAGTCCTCCGGACTCCGACATCTTCTACGAGAAAGAACAACAGGTTATGCTGGACTCTCTCAGTGATTTCTCTCAGGCAGATCTGTTCCTCGATATACCCGATATGGTTAACTCTACCCTCTATGATATGGCTGGCTACCTGAAAAACGGTAAACACGATATTCTGCAGATTACTGCCCATGGCACAAAAGACAAAGACGGCAAAACATTTCTCCTGTTCGAACAGCTTACAGAGGATAATACGGTAGAAAAGAAATTTGTATCAGGAGAAGAGCTGGCACAGGAACTGGAGAAACTGAAAACCGATGGTGTTGACCTGAAACTGGTGATACTGTCCTCCTGCCATTCTGCCAAAGCAAACGAAAAAGGGGTTTATCTCAGTATTGCAGAAACACTGCATAAATCCGGTATCCCTTATGTAATAGGTATGAAACAATCTATTTCACATGATGCTTCCATGATTTTTAATATAGGATTATTCCATGCACTTATAGAAGACAAAACTATTTCCGAAGCGTTCTCAGCAGGTAAAGAAGCTATTGCCAGATGGGAAAGCAATAAAAAAAGACAAAACAAAACCGAAGTTGATATCCCTGAACTTTTCTCATCCGAAACCGGTATCTCCAGAAAAGATTTCTCTCAGCATAGAATAGAAGGTGAATCTTCAGCTTCTAAAAAGACTTTTACGACTAATACAGTACCGCGTGGGTTTATCGGCAGGCGTATACAGATTCGGGAGATTATTTTCCGAGTAAAAAAGCACGATCCAATGGTGATCCTGAAAGGTCCGGGAGGAATAGGAAAATCTACTCTGACAGCGAGAATACTCTCGTTCTGTGCCAGAGACAACTATAAGATCATTGAATTCCAGGGACCGTTAACTCAGGCAGGTTTTATGGAAAAGCTCTGTCTGCAAATTGCCAAAACTTATGATACTGAAGCGAAAAAAATGGAAGATGAACTCTCTAAGCTTAACAATGCAAAAGAGAAGCTGACTTATCTGTATAATCAGTATATGCATGAACATAACTGGACAATTGTTTTTGATAACTTTGAAGATAACCAGAACCTGCAGGATGATTGCAAAGTGCATGATGAGGCTTATGGACTGCTCAAGATAATTGAAAGGCTGTTTAATGGTAAAAAATCCATTCTGCTGGTGTCCACTCGCTACAATGTTCCGGAATTTGAAAACCACATTATAGAAGTACCGGAATATACTGATACCGATATTAATAAAAGAATGTATTTCTGTAACAATTTGCAGCAGTTGAATGAGAAGAATTTAAGAGAGATTTATAAGACTGTGGGGAAAAATCCGCGTGCACTTGATCTGCTGGATGCTCTGCTCCCCGGAGAAAGCAGATTTACTAAACTCTTTGAGATTGAGAAAAAGAAGTTCCACAAGATAATTAACAAACTGAAAGCAAAACTAAGAACAGGCAGTAAAGAAGAATTTGCTCCATTTGTTTTGCAGGAACTAACTAACCTGCTGACTGAAGAACAGAACCGCATATTAAAAGCACTTTCCATATACAAAAGCCCGGTAGAAACAGATGGAATTGCACACCTGATTGGAGATTTTGAATTGGATTTAATGGAAAAGCTCTTGAACCTTTCCCTTGTTGTGCACATAAGAGAAAATGAGAAACACCTTTTCTATACCCATAGACTCACTGCAGAATTCTTCTATGATACAATGAAAAAATTAGAGTTTAAACAGCTTAACATAAAAGCTGCGGAGTATTGCAATATTGTTTTTGAGAATAACAGAACTGTTGATAATCACCTTGCAGTCAGAACACACTATTTACTTGCAGAGGAATTTGATAAGGCTGTTGAAGTAGCTTTGTCTGTTGAAGACCAATTGATAATTTGGGGGTATGTTGAGTTTGCCAGAAACCTGAATCTTGAATCCTTAGAAACCAATATCTCGGAAGAATACAGAGCTGAAGTTATGAATAGATTGGGCATTATTTATTTAGTTACAGGAGAACCTCAGAAAGCATTGGAATATTATGAGAAAACACTTGAAATTAATGTTAAGCTCGGAAATCTGCAGGGACAGGCAAATTCCTATGGCAACATGGGTAATATTTATTTCAATACAGGAGAACCTCTGAAAGCATTGGAATATTATGAGAAAGCACTTGATATAAATGTTAAGCTCGGAAACCTGCAGGGACAGGCAAACCAATATGGCAACATAGGAAGCGTCTACTATCGTACCGGTCAACCGGGAAAAGCATTGGAATATTTTGAGAAAGCACTTGAAATAAATATCAGCCTAGGAAATCTACAGGGACAGGCTGCTCAATATGGCAACATGGGTTTGATTTATGCTGATACTGGTGAACCTCAGAAAGCATTGGAATATTATGAGAAAGCACTTGAAATAAATGTTAAGCTCGGAAATTTGCAAGGACAGGCTGCTCAATATGGCAACATGGGTTTGATTTATGCTGATACTGGTGAACCTCAGAAAGCATTGGAATATTATGAGAAAGCACTTGAAATAAATGCTAAGCTTGGAAATCTACAGGGACAGGCTACTCTATATGGCAACATGGGAAGCATCTACTATCGAACAGGTGAACCTCAGAAAGCATTGGAGTATTATGAGAAAGCACTTGAAATAAATGTCAGTCTTGGAAATCTGCAGGGGCAGGCAAATCAATATGGCAACATGGGTTTGATTTTTGCTGATACAGGTCAACCTCAGAAAGCATTGGAATATCATAGCAAAGCATTAGAGATAGATGAAAAACTTGGAAATATTAGAGGAATGGCTGATGATTATGGCAACATGGGAAGCATCTACTATCGAACAGGTGAACCTCAGAAGGCATTGGAACATTATGAGAAAGCACTTGAAATAAATGTTAAACTCGGAAACCTGCAGGGACAGGCGAATCAATATGGCAACATGGGTAATATTTTTGATGATACCGGTCAACCGGAAAAAGCATTGGAATATCATAAAAAGTCTTTAGATTTGAAAATACAAATTGGAAATTTGCTGGGGCAGGCAAACTCCTATGGCAACATGGGTAATATTTTTGATGATATCGGTCAACCGGAAAAAGCATTGGAATATTACCTTAAAGCTATCTTTATTTTTGTTAATCTAAGATCACCCAATGCAAAAATTGTAGCCAATAATTGCGTTAATCTCTTAATGAAAACAGGCATAGAACTTCTAAGAAAAGTTACAGATAAAATGGGATTGGATTATGAGGAAATTGAGCAGCATATTGTATCGAATTACAAGGAAGAAGATAATAATCAAAATAATCTTACACAACAACTTGTACAATTGATACAAATGGCGCATAGTGTTGCCAGTATGCCTGTTATGGCTGTGGATAGAGCAGAAAAATTGGAGCAACTGCAGCAGATACATGCAGGCATCCCACAGGAAATGGCAGAGATAAAACAGTTTTCACAGTTTCTTATAAATTATGCAAATGGTACACCTGCCATAGAGATAAAGGATTCTATAGAGGAACCCCTGTGGCAGTTGTTTGAGCAGGTTACAAATAATATGGAGCAGGAAAGTAGGGAACAATAATCATGGTGAAAAATCTATGCGTGAACTTGAGTTGTTACAAACGAAGTTTGGAAAGACTTGAGCTCGCTTAAATGCAATTAACCTCCTTCAGGGAGTATATTTAGACGTTGCATGCAACGTCTCTACATCTGAAAACTCTCTGCTGTTCATACACCGCGTAGAGACAATCGTAGGGTTGGCTTAAATATCGGAGCAAATCGACTATGTCGACTTCGCATTGACACAATCAATGCACTCCTATAACAGCTTTTAGAACCATTCAAGTCCACCATTGCAAAGTTTCTGTGATTACTTGCAAGGGGATTGGGATAGTGTAGTATTCATTTGCAATTCTATAGTATCACTCATCAAAATACAATCTTCTGAAGCAGTTGTGACTTACTAAGTATAAATAACCATCCAGTTCTACTATTTTTACATCTCCATTTAGCCTTTTGTCCGGATCATGAGGATTTATGATTTTAAAAGATTTGATAATTGTCATATCATCAATACTATTGTAAATATTGAATAATCCATCTTGCCACAGAATAACATTATTATTTTCACAAACATAAAAATCGCAGTCAGAATGATAACCAGGATAGTCGAAAGAGGTAGTATTTGCAGCTCCGGAAGAAACATCATAAACTCTGATTGTCTCACCGTATATCTGAATCAGTGAGTTATGTAAAATAGAATAACTCAGTTCAGTACTGTAATTAATAAAATCAAATTCAATAGTTTCAGTCACAGCACTCTCTGAAATGGAATAAACACAGCATTTTCTTTCAAATGTAGCTGAGTTATCTCTGTAAGATCCGGAAATGAAAATTTTGTCATCATGATCTGTACAAATAGAGAAGTTTGCCCAATTATCATCATTATATATTTCTGTTTTAGTCTCAGTTGCAGGATTATAGCTGAAAAGAGATTTATCAATTGCATAATAATATATATCGTTGATAAATACTATATCTTCTCCATTATATTCATTGACTGATACATAATCATTGTAATTGTATCTTACTGTATCAAAGATACTTGGAACGAAGATCCCAATTGGTAGAATTCCACCTGGTTTAAGGTTTATTGACCAGATATAGTCAGGAGATGTAGCACTTCCATTTATGATTAGAAACTCCCTATCCCCCGGCATAATTCCGTTGATCATGAAGTCAGTTCTTGAAGCTACTACTCTTTTAATATCTGTACCAATAATACTTACTTCATTAGAATAATTGTTTGCACTATGCATTTCATGAAGAATATTACCCACAATACTGCTTGAAACTTTGCATAATGCAAATTTACTAAAGGCATCATCTGTTGAAAAATCCTCTAATGAGTCTTTGAAAGTTACTCCCTGCCATACAAGTTCGGTGAAAACTGTATAGTTACCAGCAGCAATATCAGTGAAATGGAAAAGCCCTGTACTGTCAGTCACAGTTTCATAAGTGTACTTATCGTTCTTAATTTTTACTTTTGCATTGCTGAATATTTCATACGTAATGCAGTCAACTACTGTACCCTTGAGATCCTTATAAACTATTTCATCTGAGACATCAGCATTTGAGTTTATACCTGTAGAGGGATTATCACAGCTCATTATTCCTATTAGAAGTATAGAAAGTAGTATTATTTTATACATATTGTCCTCATATATAATTTTTCTTATGGAATTTTATAATGAAATTTTGTCAATGATTTTTGACATAAGAAAAGGCTGTCATATGACAGCCTTGAGAAATAGGAGTTTATCTTAATTTATTTCATTAGTACAACTTTCTTTGTGTAAACCTGGTTTTCTGTTTGCATTTTCACAAAGTATACACCTGAAGTAACATCTGTTCCTGAATCTGTTTTACCATTCCATGTAACATTATAAGTTTTTGCATCCTTGTATTCGTTAACAAGGGTTGTTACTCTTTGACCTTTAAGGTTATATACTTCAATGCTAACGTGACTGTCTTCAACTATATTGTACTCTATAGTTGTTAAAGGATTAAATGGATTTGGATAGACTGATTTAATTTCATTGATTGCATATGCTTCATTAGGTGCATCTTCTTCTTCATCTTCTTTAAAATCAATCCTGACTGAAACAGGACCGTAAAGTTCTACATTTCCACCGAAGGAAACACTTTCAAGCCAGTAGTAATAGGTCACTTCTTCATCAACATCATCATCAACAAATGAATATTCTCCACCATTTGATGTACCTGAACTTGGGATAATAACAGCATTAACTTTCTGTGAAGATTCTGTATTTTCAGTTTCGTTTTTAAGGATGTTAAACCCAATATGATCTGTTTCTGATTGAGTTTCCCAGATAATTTCCGCATCGTTTGTTGATGTTTGAATTGCACTGAAGGAAGAAAGTTCTACAGGAAGACTTGGGTCATAGGTATATACAACTTTTGCATAAGCATATGCATTTGCAGAGAGAACAACTTCGATATTGCTTGTTGTACCTGCTAATGTAACATTTTCTTCTGTCCATATTGTCATATCGAAAGTACCGGAATTTGAAAAGTACAATAAGTCGCTGGTTTGAGTATAAGCAAATATCTGAGAATTATTACTTTCTACGTTGTTCCATTCCTTTGTTTCGCCAATTGCATAATCTTGATAACCTGTATTGTATTGAATGAGTATATCAGGAGTGTCAATACCCTGATTTCTAACACCATTCCAGTAGGCATCACAACCAGCTCTTACTCTTGTATTCGCAGGAGCTGCACCGGTATTAGTTACGGAAATAGATTGTCTGAGATAATTTGATACAGTAATATCAACTTTTGTTAATGTTCCCATACTGGTATCAAAAAAAGGCAAGTTAACTGTTTCATTAGAGCCATCAGGCCAAGGAAGTAAAGTATAGTTAGGACTTGCTACTGTTCCGTCTGTAACGGCTTCATAAGTTATAGTTGCAGCATTCATACTGCTGAGACAAATTAAAAACAAAGCTGATAAAAGTATCATTCTTGCTCTCATTATTCCTCCATTGGTTTTATGTTTGTTGTTTAGTTGAAAACATTTCTGCAATTGCCAGAGCAGATTTCCTTTTTACTACATCATTTGTGCTTTCCTGAATAATCTTCTGCAAAAATGGTATAGATTTCTGAATTTTCTTCTGACCGGCAACTTCAATTCCTTTTAACAAAATTTTTTCTTCTTTTTCTGTTGAAATGAACATTACTAAATCATCCTCAAGTTCAGGATAATTCATTTCCTTTAATTGTCTTACGCTGTTATATCTGATGACCGGCTGGTCACTCTTCAATCCATCGCGAATTGTCTGTATAGCCTGAGGATTATTCGGTTCTACATCAACAAGTTTGTAAACGCAATAGCGTTTATATTTTCCACTGCTGTGATTATAGATATCCTTCAGGTTCTGTATAGATATCTTATCACCCTGTTTTGCGAAGTAACCTGCAATCCATATTCTTACTTTCAAATAAGGATCTGTAAATTGCATATCATATAAGTACTCTTTTGACTTGTCTCTTAAAATAGAAATTATACTCCTTACAGTCAGCCATCTTAAATTATCGAAAGGTGATTGAAGAAACTTCACAAGTTCATCTATACAGAATTCGGAACCGACAACGCCGAGAGTATCGACCATTTCTTCCTGCTTTTCAATATCATCAGTATGCTTAAGATTGCTGAGTATATGTTTTTCATGCAGAGAGAACTCTGAAACAGTCTGTTCTATTTTACGATTATTGGAAATCCACTCATCAAGTTCATCTTTAACAAAACGCCAGGGTGCTTTCTTTCCCTTTCCAACTTTACGGGCAGGAATCTCGTTATGGGATGCCTTTTTCCGTAAAACCTCGGGGTGAAAACCGAGATAATCAGCAGCTTTTGCTAATGATAAATATCCGACCATTTAAACTCCTTTATCCAAAAACAGACAAATACTATTATTTAAATTTTCTATGTCAATATTATTTTTCAATATTATGAACCTTTTTTATATAACAAGCTATTTATGAATAATAATTGTATCATTTATTATTGGTTATTATGACATGATTTTAGAGCTTATTCTAATATTGGATTTAGTTGACAATAGAAGTTTATCCTGATAACAGATCAATAACTGAAGATTCCATATGAAAACGAAGGTGTTTATATCGAAACACAGTCATTTAAGTGTAATAATTATTTTAAAAATATATAGTTATAAAGTTTTTGCTAATAAGAATAAGCCGATATCATTTTTTTGTCTGTAATTAATATTTGATTATATAGTATTTTATAAAAGATTGAGAAAAAGTATATCTTAATGGAATAAATTAACATGTTTATTATTGTATGATGAAGTTGTATAATATTGTATCTAAAATTGTAACATAAATACTAAATGGAAGAACTGATTTCATGGGCTGAAAGTCTGTTACTATTGACTGCAAATGTTTTCATCTGTAAAACTATCATTGTCGTAACATTCTAAATTAGATTTTTTTATTGACATACATCTCCCAAATAGACTATGGTTGTTACACTAAAAAGAGACAAAGGAATGGTGTATGAAAAAAAAGTACTTTCTTATTATCTTAACACTTATTGTACCCCTGCTTCTATGCGCAATTGAATCAGATCCATCCGAGGTTGTCGGTTTTGTAAAATTCGACCTTGGAAATGATGGTTCTTCCGGTTATAATGTTTTTACAACTCCTTTTCAGGTTACAGCCGGAACAAACATAAGCAGTATTTACAATAACATTACAAATTGCGAAAACGTATCTTTCTGGAATCCTGATTCTCAAATGTGGAAATCCTACGATGCTCAGCCATGGACACCAGACTGGAATGTAGATCCTGCTACTGCTTACATGTGTCATGTGAGTGCAGGAAGTTCATTCTATGTTTATGGTAAACCGGTGCAGAATGCAAGCTATACATTGAAATCAGGAAAAAATCTTATAATGCTTCCTTTCGAACAATCCGATATCACTGACTGTGCTCAGTTAATGAATGCTATCCCTGGTTGTTCAAGCGTTATGCAATATGATAAGACAGCACAGGACTGGGTTGAATACACAGGTTCAGAAACTGTCTGGAACGTCACAACCGGTATGGGCTATGTTGTTACTGTTACATCAGAAACTGTATGGCCAACTGTTCAAGGAGATTAATCATGAAAAGAAACATACTTATATTATTAGTTTTATTGGCAGTTGTTTCAGTTTATGCAGCCGGAATGCCTAAAAATATCGGAACTGTTGTAGAAATTTCCAGTGGAGTTTATCCTGCTGACGGTACTATTACTGCACGCGGTTACATGATCGACAGACCGGCAGAAATTCTTACTGAAAGTTCATACGGTTCACACTACAACAGTACTTATGGAATTGTTGGTATGAATGTCGGTAACTTTGAAACCCCATGGGAAGAAGATGATCTTATGGATGCAGATTTCTTCTATAATGGAGTTTATGCCGGAACAATGACAGTACAGATTCAGGGAGCAGGGTCTCCGGTATATAATACTGCTAATCCCTTCCCACTCAATACGACTTCTCCAAGAATTTATGTTAATCCTTATGGATATTCAAGCGAGTATGGCCAGGTTGAAACAGGCAGCTCAAGTGAAATACATACATTTGTTATCAAGGGATATGACCTTACAAGCAGTGATGTTGTAATATCAGCACCAGCCGGTTACGAATTCTCTCTTGATAATTTTACAACTTTTTCAAATACTCTGAATATCACACCATCAGCCGGTGAAATTGCAGAAACTGTAGTTTATGTTAGATTCAGACCATCAACTATTGGTGAATCTTCAGGATATATCAACCTTACAACATCTTCAGCAGCTACAAGATATGTTAAAGTTAACGGTGAAGGACTTCAGGGAAGTACGGTTTCTTATGTAAAAGCAAAAGCATTCCTTCAGGGTGCATATACAAGCTCACAATCAATGAATCTGACCCTCAATGCTAACAATTACCTTCCGCTTACATCTCCATACGCTGATGCTGCTACTGTTGCAGCTATGCCGGCAGATGTTGTTGACTGGATTTCAGTTGAGCTCAGAGCAACTGTTGACGGAGTAACAGTACAACAGAAATCAATGCTTATAAAAGACGACGGATCTATCGTCGGTATAGAATACGCAACAGATAATACTGTAGATTACATGAAGTTTGACAGTGCAACTCCAGGAGACTATTATATTGTACTCCGTCATAGAAACCACATGGACATCATGTCTGCGTCTATTGTCTCATTCACAGGTTCTGCTGCAACAGCTAATATGATTGACTTCTCTATAGCAGCTGCCAATTCTTATACAACCGGTCCTGTAGCCGTAGTTGAAGTTGAAACCGGAGTCTGGGCGATCTATTGTGGAGATATCAATGGTGACGGATACCTTGTTTCCTCAGATAATACTCAATGGGTAAACGCTTTCTCATCTGGTGTTTCTGATGGCTATCATACAGAAGACCTTAACTTTGATGCTTCTGTACTCAGCTCAGATAATTCATTATGGGCTTCATTATTCTCAGCGGGAGTTGCTGACTCTCAAGTACCTTCAAATACACCATCATCAATAAATACACAGGTATTTTCCAGCAGCACTCAAAAAGATGTTATCAAAAGAACAAGTACAGTTAAGAAAGTAATGAAGCTTTCTAAATAATAATACAGATTTGTTAAATATATAAGGACTGCTTAATTAGCAGTCCTTTTTTTGTAGGTAATAAATAACTGATATAGATAGAATATAAGTATCGTATGATCTAAGTGCAGATATATTTTTTGTCGATAAGTTTATTTGATTGAGCAATTTTAAAAAGGATATACTCGTTTTTACCTGTTAGTGTGAACAGTCCCAATAGAACATTATGTTCTGTTTTAATAACTTCAACAAAAAAAAGCCCCATCTTATTAAAAGAAGGGGCATTATATATTATTCTATGATCAATGGCAACAAATGATGTGTGACTTTCGGATTAGAAATCACCAAATTCATCATCATCAAGAGGTAACTGCTCCCGGGGATCTACTTCATATAAATCTTTCGGTCTATCAGTTATCTGCATTTGCTGACGACGATCTTTTCCCGGTTTATGCCGTTTTGAAGACATTGTCTTTGACAGAGTAAATTTGGCTACCATATTGCCCAATTCAGCACTCTGACTATTCAGTTCCTCTGCAGCACTCGCTGATTCCTCAGCATTAGCTGCATTGCGTTGAGTGAGCTTGTTCAATTCGTTAATTGCTGTATTTACTTGACCTATACCCTGGGCTTGCTCATCACTCGATGCACTGATTTCATTTACTATACTGTTTACCTTTTCAAAGCTTGTGCGAATTTCATCGAATGATTCAGTCACCTGTTGCACAATCTTGCTTCCAACCTCGCTGTTCTTCAATGAGCCGGCAATGAGTTCACTTGTATTCTTAGCAGCCTCAGCACTGCGTAATGCAAGATTCTTCACCTCTTCAGCCACAACAGCAAATCCTTTGCCTGCTTCACCGGCGTGAGCAGCCTCAACTGCTGCATTCAGTGCGAGCAGGTTGGTTTGGAAAGCTATCTCATCAATAGTCTTGATAATTTTGCCTGTTTCCTCAGCTGACTTGCTGATACTGTTCATTGCTTCTGTCATTGAACCCATGGCATCGTTTCCTTTAGAAACGTTAATCAATACCTGATTGCTCAAGTTTAAACCAGCTTTCGCATTATCTGCATTATTAACTGTCAAACTGTTCACCTCTTCCAGACTGCTGGCAATCTCCTCAAGACTACTAGCCATCTCGGATGTGCCCTCTGCCAGACTCTGACCACCACTACCTATTTGTTCAGCAGCACTGCCAATCTGATCTACTGCGGCATCAACCTGACTGAGTGCATCATCCAGATTGTCTGCTGCATTGTTTACATTCTGCTTAAACTCGTTCAGGTCACCTTTGTAATTACCGGAAACTCGTACACTTAATTCCTTGTCGGCTAATCTCGCCATAACATGCATTACTTCATTTATTGGTGTGACAATCGCGTCGAGAAGATCGTTGATGCCTGCCACCATATCCTTCCAGCCACCACTGAATTCGTCTACATCAGCCCTGTCTTTCAGGTCACCTTGTTTAGCAGCATCTATCTGATCCTGAACTTGTTCACTGATACCCTTCAGGTTTGAACGAACAGCTTCGATAATATCGTTGATGAATGCTTTCTTACCCGGAAATTGCTCGATTGAAGCATCAAAATTACCTTCACCAAAAGCTTTGACACAAGCCATTGCCTTCTTGATAATACTTATGTGACCATCAACCATATTATTTACACCCTGAGCCATTTGTCGATATGCACCGTCATACTTGGAGGCCGGCATAACAATATCAATATCTCCAGCATCATGCTCATCACTCATATTTTTCATGTCAGTGATAAAATCATTTAATACGTCAATCAACTGATTAAAGTTATGTTTAATTTCATTGAAGTCACCATAATAAACATCAGTAATCTTTGGCGGTAGATTACCTTTACTGATGCGATCAACATATTCTGCGGTAAAATTGATAGGAGCTACGAATGAGTCTACTAATTCATTTAAACCTGAGAACATCCTGTTCCAGTCACCTTTATATTTTTCTGCATCACCACGGATATCCAGTTTTCCTTCCCTGACTGCATCAATAAGTTCCTGTACTTGAGCATTAACGCTTTTCAGGTTTGCACGCACTGCTTCTACACTGTTATTTATAATCTGTTTTTTACCCGGGTATTGGTCCATTTGAACATCGAATTCACCATTTCCAAAGGCCCCAATGATACGGATCATATCAAGAACAGCATTAATGTGGGATTTCACCATTTCGTTTGATCCTTGCGCCATCACATTGTATGCCCCGAAATAGTTTTCAGCAGGCATAAATACGTCAATATCCCCTTCATCCTGTTGATCACTCATATATTTCATATCAGTCACAAAACTATTAAGCACGTCTATACACTGATTCAAATTGTTTTTTATTTCATTGAAATCACCATAATAGGTTTCAGTAATTTTAGGAGGTAGATCACCCTTACTGATACGATCCACATACTCTGCAGTAAGATTAATAGGTGCAACAAAAGTATCAACCAGTTCGTTAATACCACGTACCAGGTCCTTCCAGCCATGTTGATATGCATCTGCATCACCACGTTGATCAAGCTGACCTTGTTTTGCAGAATCAATCATTCTCTCTGTCTCTTTCAACAATTCAGAGATAACATCTATACACTGATTTAAATTATTTTTAATCTCATTAAAATCTCCATGATATGTATCGGTAATCTTTGGAGGAAGATCGCCCTTACTGATTCTATCAACATACTCTGCAGTAAGATTTATAGGTTCTACAAACACATCAATAACACCATTAATTCCTGAAATGATAGACCGGAAATCTATAAAAGTCTCTTCCGGTTCACCTCGAAGGTCCAGTTTACCAAGTTGTACACTTTCAGTGAGTGTAGAAACTTGAGATACGATGTCCAGTACACCGGTATTAATGTGTCGACTCAAGAGCATCATCATAATTAATGCAACAATAGAAGCAATAATGATCGCAATAATGATCGCTCCACCAATTTTACCAAGAATGCTGGTGTAATCTTCGAAGTATGAACCTGAAGCTATAATCCAGTCGAGATCTTCGTTATACTTATATGAGGTAATCTTGTCACGTCCCTCCCATTCGTAAACGATAACTCCGTTTTTCTTTTCCACCATTTCCTTTGTGAAATCATGTGAAAGGATGCTCTTTCCAATACTTGTTGGATGCTGTAATAGAACTCCATCACTATCCATGATGTACATGTAACCTGTTTTTCCTACTTTGGCTGAATTAACCATTTCAATTGTTGCAATCATTGCAGAATTTACAGGATTACCTGCATATAATGCACCGATAATTCGATTCTGATTATCTTTAACAGGACTGTATATTGTGAAGTATGGTTTTCCAAGTATCGTAGCAATACCGGAATATGTTTTTCCTTCCATTATGGTTTTGTACACTGGTGAATCTGTCGGTATATATGTGTCTACAGCCCTTTCCTGATTATCCTTAACCACATTGGTTGATATGCGAAGCATACCGTCCGGAATAATCTGGAAAATTGTTGCACTGACATTGTTCAGCGTTCTTACTTCATCAACTATATCGTAATTTCTATACACCTGTTGCTTGTTAATCTGCATCCTTGGGATTGAAATATCAGATGCTTTTCTGGTAACCTGGTTAACAGCTCGCACATTTACTTCAGCTTTCGTGTTAATCTGAAATCCACCTTGTGCATTCACAAGCTTGTTAAGCATGTCAATACTCTTTTCAAGTGATACTGATGCAGCATTCAGACCATGCTTGGCCAATGTCATTGCCGTTTGCGTCTGTTCGTTCAACGAGGATTCAACAAGATCGTAAACGCTATCCCTGGTAAGCTTCAGGTTAACAAAACCTAAGATCAATAATGATGCGACGACCAGCACGAGACTGACAACAAGAAGCTTGATGCTGATACGAATGTTTTTTAGTTTCATGTACGTGCTCCTTTAATGGGTATATGGTAAACTTATATATTATAATTAGTTTTTCATGGCAAGTGTTATTTATTGAAATAATATATTTTATATATTAATACTGTGCAATATTCAGAAACTAAAGCCATTAGTAAAATGAAGAAATATCAAATTTAGTTAATTTGATCTGATTGTTGCTATTACTGCTGTTTTAATGGAATCCTGTATAAATTCAAAAAACAAAATAGTACATTGACAGAATATTCATTATATCAATATTTTATATCTGGTTATAAGGTAATTTAAGTCTATATTAAGGGCAGAATCAAGTGTATACTGCACATCCAGAACGTTTCAAAAAGTTGTACCTGACAACTATTATATAGTAAGGAGAACATTATATATGAAAAGAACAATACTTTTATCCACTGCTTTAATAATCATTTTTACAGTAAGCTTGTGCATTTCCTGTTCAAAGGAAACTAAACTTGAGGGAAATATACTGCTTGTTGACTCCCTGAACTGGAATGACAATGCAGAAAATGTCATTGGGAATATTATAACTGTGAAATCTTATAAAAATATAATCTATATACTTGAACAATCACGTGTTTCTTTATATGATTACAAGAGTTTTAAATATATTCGTTCATTTGGTAAGCAAGGCAGTGGACCGGGAGAATTCAAAGTAGCATTTGATCTGTGTATTGCCAACGACACAATCTATATCTGTGATGCAGCAAACAGTAGAATCCAGAAGTTCACTCTTGAAGGCGATTACATAGATTCATTCAGATATCCTTTACCATATTGTATTCAGTCTATGGAAGATACCTTATATGTGATGAACTATTTCAAAAGACCGGATCTGAAGATATCCAAAATCAAAAACGACAGTATACTGCATGACATAAAAATAGGGAAAATGATTGAAGATAAAGGAATGTCAAAATACTACAAGTTTTTCAGAGCTTTTGACAATAAACTCATCCTCACAATGATGAATAATACTGAATTCAACATGTTCAATGTGTCAGACAGTAGTTTAACACCATTCAAATGTGTTAAAAATCAGGATATTTCCGAAATCTCTGCCTGCAACGGATATGAATGCAAGCTCTATTTGATAGCAGTGCATAAAGATAATGATGATGCTATTAAAACAGAGTCTTCTGCAGAACACAAAAAGCACCTTGGTATGGTAGAATATCTGCAGGTTTATGACAATGACCTGAATCTGGTAAAGGTATACCATATTCCGGACCACATTCTTACCGGATTATCCGTACTTGATGTCAGAGATGATTACGTATTAATTTCTGATGCATTTTCAAGTGTAGTTTATAAACTCAAAATGGAGGATTAACTTGTGAAGTTAAAATACTGGTTCCTGTCGTATGTTATTCTGTTCCTGTTCGGTTGTAACTCCAACAAGACCGTATCGCTGAATCCTGTTGATTCCCTCGGATGGCAGGAGCAAGATGAATATTATTTACAGGGAATTGTGGAAATCAATGCTGATCTGAACAATATATACCTGCTTGATGCAAGTCAATACTGCGTGCTTGTTTATGACAGAAAATCCCTGGAATCAACCGGAAAAATTGGCAGTGAAGGTAATGGACCGGGCGAACTCACTTCAGCTTTGTCTTTCACCCTGTCTAATGATTCCATCTACATAAATGATATTGCTCAAAGAAAACTGGTTGTTTTTACCAAAGACCTGGAGTATGTTCATGATTATAAACTTGATAGATTTCTTGTTGAAATTGATTCATACAAAAACAATCTATATGGACTTACTCACATGCGATTCCCGGAAGTAAATCTCGTGAAAATCAATGGAGAAACACTGGACACTCTTGATACTTACAAAAATTTCCAGAATGCAATCGGATTCAATCCGGATGAAATGAATGCTATAGAATACCTGAGTGATTTCAAAAATCAAAAAGTTTATCTTGCTCATACACAGATGCAGACATGCAGCATTCTTGAAAAAGGTCAGCATCGTCTTGTTAACTGCCAATACCCGGACTGGATTGATATATCTTCCAAAAGCATACGATCTATTGATGCAACGGTCAATGGATTTTTAATAACAGGTTACTACCTTAACGAAGCGAAAGACGATTCATACAGTTTTGCTCTGGAATTCACAGACACAGGAGAACTGCTTCGGGATTATAAACTGATAGCTCCAATGCAAAGCGGAATAAACTGTGCTTGCCTGATTGATAATGAGCTTTATGTATCAACATACTGGCAGATTGTTTATAAATATGTGCTGGAGTGATTACTTTTAATAAAATTATATCAAATGCTCCTTTACTAAGTTTGCTCCACAGGCCGCACAGAACTTATTATTTTCCGATAATGGTTTTCCACAATTTGGGCAAAATTCTTTTCGTGTCTCTGATATGCTTATCTCAGGTATGTTTTTTTTGTTTTTGACAGCAAATAAAATTCCAACTACTACTAATACTGCACCGATTACCATCAGGAGTATTGATGATCCGCTAATATTGCTTCGATAGTTAATTCTTTCCCCTACAAAACTTTCCGCAACATCGTTAATCATACCAATTGTCCTTTCAGCTTTAGTAGGCTGCATTCTAACAAAACTCATGATCATAAAGCCTGAACCAATAACGATTAGCAATACAACCAAAACAATATTATTCTTATTCATTTGAAGTCTCCACAGCCTTTCCACATTCAACACAAAAACGGGCACCATTCTCAAGAACAGTGTTACAGTTATGACATCTTTTCATTAATTCATTAGACTCCTCTGTTACCATAACTTCCTTCTTGCTTCCCATTATAGACATTATGGTAACAAGCAGCATACTGACGAGAGATCCAATAATTCCAGAGCTGATATGTGACATTCCGAATCCATTTGAGAAGATGCCCCCTCTACTATTAGCTACAACTGTTACAATCAGCCCAAACCATACAATCAGTGCCAAAATAGGAATAGCTTTTTTGAAAGATCTTTTATTAAATACACATAATAAGTTAGAAATACACAATAATGTTGGTAATAACAATATAACAATGTATGCAACACCAAGTATGATGAAATCGGAAGATAAATCTCCAAAATCGAGGTGCTTAAACGAAATCTTCAACATATTTGGACCGTATGATTTTGCTTTTGCACCTATCCATGGTAAGAAAAAAGAAATTATTGATATAACTATACTGACAACCGCAAATATTTTAATTTTTTTTGAGCTCATAATTTTTCCTTGCAAATGTTAAATTGTTAAGAAGTTCTGATATCAGTAAGATTTCAGCATTTCGACACTGAATGGACTATTACACACATTTTTAAAAGTATTTGTCAATTAAATTATAGATTGAGCTTTACAATTTTATTTAATCATCAGTAATAATACATAGATCTGATAGCATAAAGTGCTTTTATCAACAATCTGCTTACAAACTATTAATATATTCTAAAATATTTATTTACAATTGATACCCTATCTCATATATATCAATTGCATTTTCCGTTTTGTCGTAAAAATACAGTTTTCCAGCATTTATCATAAACCAGGATTTGTTTCTCAATGGTTCAAAAGATTCTACTGTCATCCCATATGTGAAACTGCCAATGTATTTACCGGATTTGAAAATATCAAATTCTGTTGTCTGATCATCCAGATTCATAACTTTCTCAACCCAGAGGTAATCATTCACCTTATCATAATGCAAACTGGCTATCTGAACCTTACTTTCTGTCATAGTATTAAGTTTACCGGTATCATTATGAGCAATATAGCCGTAGTTGGTTTTTATATAGTTTTTTTCTGATTCTGAATATTCAGAGAAGCTTGCAGGAAACTCAATAACACTTTTCAGACTGCCGTTAAAATTAAAACAATCAATTTCATAGTTGTTGAAACTACGTTTAGCAAGAAAAACCTCAGATGAACTGAATGTTGATATCTTTCCTGCAAAGAATCCCTGATCAGTGTCTTTCTCAAAAACCTCCAAAAAAGTTCGTTCTCCGCAAAACAGAGTATCCCGGACATTTAGATTTTTGTCAGTAATCATGCACTTATCTATTAAATAGTTATCTTTTAGTCTGTCGTCCCCTCTCTTATCAAGATCCAGAGCTGAAACGTATAAAAGAGAATCATTGAGACAAGTTGCAACAGGAATGTAAAGTCCTGTAACCTGGTCGGTTTTAACAAACTCTCCATCCAATGTGAACTTCATCACTCCATAAAATAATGACAGATAGAATGTATCCTGCACAACGTAAATATGCCCAATATCTCCATCGACTTCACCGGGACCATTTCCTGATTTAACAAAACTCGTTAACATATTTCCCTCAGAGTCAAACTTCTTGATTGACAGAGTAGAATTATCCGATACATAAGTTGATCCCATATCATCAAATATTATCTGCTTCACATTATAGAATGAGGTTGTATCAGGATTATTTGACTCATCATATCCTTTAATCTCTCCAACTTTATTGAGTTTCACGTTAAACTTTTTGTCAGTCGGAATCCCTGTATTCAAGTAATGCTTAACACCATTATTATCTACTATAACTCTGCATGTATCATCTTTACTGCAATTGCATAGAATTAAAATGGTAAGCCATAATATTGACATTAAAGCCCTCTTTCCAAAAATACTCATCTGTGCACCTTTTCTTGTTAATAAAGGAGTCTTACGATACATGTCTGTATGGTCAAGGAGTTTTTGTTCAATACAAAGATTTGATATAACGATTGACAAATGAGTTAAACCTGTTTTGCTCTGGCTAAGAGGCTACATTATGAGAATCATTATATGTTTGTTAACAATACTGTTATTGCTGGGAGGATGCATGACTAAGAACAATGCACTTGATAAATCATTTGAGGTATGTGCTGAATCAACACCTAATTATCTGTTCCATCTTCTGTCTGTGACAAATATTGGTTATGATAACTCCTATTCAGAGAAGTACAAGAGCTGCCTTTCCTCAGAAGATAGAGAATTACTGAAGAATTCATCTCAACTGATAGAAATTCCTTCGCAGTATCAGTACAATTTTGCGTGGATGTTTATCTTTTTCCCAAGCTATATGAACCTCGAAGATGAAGATTTCCATGAATACTTCCATGAGTTAAAATGTGTATTTGAGCACCAGGACTGGAAGAAGTTTGAGGAAAAATACAGTTCTGATCTGGATTATGCCAGAAAACAATTTGGTGATTTCCATAGTTACTTAGCAGAATTAATCAATTCGGCACCAGAGAAAGATATTGAAAACTCTGTAAAAATCTGTGATGTTATCCTCAACAATTACGACTCTTATCTGACGAATATCTGGGAAGAACAAGAAACAATACTGCAATCCAAAGCTGATTCATTAAATATCTTCCTGAATCAATTCTATCCTTTTGACAGGATTTCAGAATTAACGGCCACAGATTTTGATGAGGACAAATTCAGAATATCTTTATGTTCTTCAATTGAGAATGGTCCAGATGCCATGGATTTAGGTTATGATAAGAATCTTCACTATTTCAACAGGAGAAACGAGGATCTCAGACATTTTGTCCTGCACGAACTTCTAATCAGATATATTCTACCATTCAGGAATAAATTTTATGAAAAGTATCAGGATGTAGACGAAAATCTACTTTATCAGATCACTGAAATGACTGCAGAAATGTATACCTGCATAATTCTTGAAGATGGAGACGGATTTGTCTGGTTCCCGGAAGTTTTGCATAAGCTTAGAAAAAATTATGTAAGCGGAATGGATGTTTTTGAATTAATGGAAAAAGTTTATAATGAGATCTTTGCATGATTGGCTTAGTTGATTCAATTTAACCCAAAAAGGGCTATCCTGTTAAGTATGTCTATAATCTCATTTATAGTTTTTTAAAGTTGTTTCATTATGCTAAAGCTGCTTAATTATTCTATTTTGTGAAGATCTCATATTGAATTTAAGAGATAAGGAAAGCATAAAAAAAGGCTGTTGAGATTCAACAGCCTAAAAATAGTGTGATAGTTAATATTTATACAACTTTTTTAACTTTATTGGCTTTCAGGCAAGATGTACATATCTTGATAGCTTTAACTTTACCATCAATTTCTGCCTTAATTTTCTGAAGGTTTGGATAAAATCTTCTTTTATTAGCATTCATTGCATGACTTCTATGATTTCCAACCTGTGAGCCTTTTCCACATACATCACATACTCTTGACATGGTTCACCTTCTTTTTTTTGTTTATTCAATTGTGACAAAAAACAAACCTAACTCATTTATGGCAAGAAATTTCTTTAACTTTATAGGAATAACCTTCTTAAAGCAGCATAAAATTAACACACTTATTGTAATTTATCTTTGTTCTCTATAGATTCAAAGGTATTGTAATCTCAAATACAGCACCAATATCGCTGTTATATCCTATAAGATCTCCACCATGGTCTTTTATAATTTTTCTTGCAATGGCAAGCCCCAGTCCGGTACCTTCTGGTTTCTCCTGAGTAACGAACGGATCGAATATTTTATCAATAATTTCATCACTTATTCCAGGACCGTTATCAGAAATCCTTATTAACGCAAAGCCTTCTTTTTCTTCAGCAGTTACATTGATTTCTCCATTAATGCCAATAGCTTCAATTCCATTTTTAACTATATTGGTTATTGTCCTGTTCATACGCATCACATCAAATGCAATAGTTTTATTGATCTTGTTATCAACATTTATCTTGATGTTTGTTCTTTCAGTCATATAAAGGAGATTGTTTTTAATTGTTTCAAAGAAGTCGTCAAGATGCACTTTATCAATCTGCAGGTGAATCATTCTACCTCTGGCATATTCCAGAATCTCCTGAACAAAGCAATTCATGAATTCTGTCTGACCAATTATTCTGGCAATGTATTTTTGAGTTTCCGGATACTTCTGAAGAATGAAATCCGCATTTAGTACAATAGATGCTATAGGATTTTTCATATCATGCACTATTTTACCGGCAGTTGCACCTAAAGCGGCAAGTCTGTTTTTATGGAGAAGTTTACTGAATACATCTGCGACCTGATCATTAGTTGTTCTCAATCTGAATGACATGGTTTTTACAAGATTATTCAGAATTTTCGGGTATTTCACACAAATTGCCTGAAAATCATTCTTATCAAGGCAAAACATTTTAACATCAGTAACTGCAACAGCTGAAGCAGATCTCGGTTTATCATCAATCAGTGCCATCTCTCCAAAGTACTCACCGGAAGAGAATTCTCTCAGTTCAGCCCGTTCCTTAGAATCAGATTCAAGGTCAAGTGCAATTTCAACTGTTCCGTCAACAATAATGAATAAACTTTCTCCGGAATCACCCTCAGAAAATATTGTATCTCCTTTTTTGAAATCAATATTCTCAAAAAATCTTGTGATATCTTCAATTTCTTTGGGATTCAACCCCTGAAAAAAGACTACTTTAGAAAGAATCTCAGCGAACATATTTTCTCCTTGTCAATGTCGGTCATAAGGAGATCTTTGCATTATTGGGGTAGCTGACTCAATTTTTGAATTCATCAAATACTGACTCAAAGATGAACTTCTCTGAAGACATTTCTTGATGAATTCAAAAATCTCATCGATACTTTTCCCTGGCTGCTTGATTGTGCAATTATGCAAAGCTCTCAGAAGATAGTATAATTGAAATTTTCAAAAATTGTCAAATAAAAGATTGCAGGATATCAATAAAAATTAAGTATTATATATTGAAGTTTTTTAAAATTGCAGTGTTCTGGAGTATTTTCATGCACGGCAGGAGTAATATAAGAATGAAATTTGAGCAAGCTGTTCAGGAATACAAAAACAAAATTTTCCGATACATCAGCCGAAATGTATCGAATAGAGAAGATGCTGAAGATATCTTCCAATCCGTTTTTGTATCTTTGTATAAGTCATATGACAAAGTAGACGAAAAGACCCTGTCAGCTTATATATACAGAATTGCACATAATAGAATTGTTGACTACTATAAGCATTCTTCAAAAAAGAAGAAAAAAGAGCAGGATATTATCAATAACAGCATTTCAGGAGATGAAGATATGTATACTGAAAGAGTTGCAGAAAACAAAAATGATAAAATAAGAAAAGCTCTGATGGAACTTTCCGAACGAGAAAGTCAGGCAATTAATCTACAGTTCTACGAAAAGAAGAGCTATAAGGAAATAGCAGATATCATGGATTCAACCGCTTCTGCCGTAGATTCTTTGCTGATTCGTGCAAAAAGGAAATTAAAGAAAATTATTTCGCAGGAAATTCAAACTGTATGAGTATAAATAAGAAAAAGGAGAGAACGATGAGATGCTCAGAAGTAAAAGAAAAATTAAACGCATTCGCAGATCATGAACTTGATGAAAAACAATCATCAGAAGTTCAGGATCATCTGAAAACCTGTTCGGCATGTCAACAGGAACTCAGCGAAATACTTTCTGTAAATGCGTTTCTTAATGATTTTGAAGTTGAAGCTGTCTCAGATTCTCTGGTTAATAAAGTACTGTCCCAGACATCAGGAGCGAGAAGAAAAGTCCATATTTTCAGTCGTCTGGCAGTGGCAGCCTCAGTTATGATTGCCTTGCTGGGTGGCGTATATTTCGGTGACTTAAGAACTACCGAAGATTCAGAAACCTATGAACTGGCACTTGGACAAGAGTCATATGTTTCGTTGCTTGGAGGAATAGAATAATGAAAAAGACAATATTATACACTATTCTATTGATATCAATCAGCTTTAATGCTGCATTTATCGTATCAACTATAATTCACATTAAAAACAGACCACCTCATCCTGGACATCCGGATGGCTTCGAGTTCAGAGATCACCATCACCCTCCGCGTCTGGACAAAATGATGGAAGAAGGAAAACATGAAGCGAGACAAAGAATGATTGAATATCGAAAGCAAAAACGAGAATTTATGAAAGAACTTGTATCTGAAAACTTTTCGCCTGAAAAAGCAAGATATATATTCCAGCAAGGACTTAATATTCAAGCAGAAATGGAAAAAAGTATTGGAGAACATCTTATAACAATCAGATCTGAAATGACTGCTGAACAAGCCAAAGAGTTCTTCAATGAAAGATTTAATAAAAAAATCAGAGATAATAAAAACAAAAGGAGGAATCGAAAATGAAATCGATTACAATGATTATCGCGATAATGCTTATAGCAACTACTGCAATGGCAATAGGTGGAGTTGAAGTTGGAAGTGGCTGTGCAGAAATGGAAAGAGGACATGGCCATCATAACTTCCAGAGAGGAATGGGAGAAAGACATGGTGAAGGATTTGGATTTGCCCTTAAAGAACTCAACCTTTCAGAAGATCAACAAAATAAAATTGATGATCTTAATATTAAACACAAAAAAGAAATGATTGATCTCAGAGCTGATTTAAAGAAAATGGAACTTGAAAAGCATGAAGCAATGAAAGATGCAGACTTCTCAAAAGCAAAGTCTTTAACCGGAAATATTTTCGACAAAAAGGCTGAAATTGCCAAAAAAAGAATATCCCTTCATGAAGATATTTACAAAATCTTGACACCTGAACAGAGAGAAGCAGCTAAAAAACTTCACGCTAACCGACCTGCTGCTGGAAGAAGAGGAAGAATGCAAAAAGCCCGAAACTAAAAAAAAGATCCCGAAAACGGGATCAACAAAGGTTAGTTAGACATGAACCTCCGAATTCCGGAGGTTCTTTTTTATGTTTAATCGATATTTTATTGTCAAATTAAATATCATTTTTTTTCAATGTCATTACTGGAATTGTTATTTCAACAACACTGCCTTTACTGTTTTTACTTGATTTCCAACAGACATACTTATCATATATGTTCCGGAAGATAAAGACTTTCCATTCTGATTTCTCCCATTCCACACAATATTATGTTTACCTGCTTGAACCTGCTTATTCAGCAATGTAACAATTTTCTGACCCTTCATATTATAAACACATATTATTACATGTGAGTTTGTTTCTATGGAATATTCAATATTTGTTTCAGGATTGAAAGGATTGGGTGAGACTCTGATTTCTGTTTCTGTATATTTGCTGACATTGTTTACTTTTGTGTTCTCATCATTCAGAGTAATGTTATATTGATAACACCCATCACCTTCGAAAGGCTGTGAAGTAATAACAGAATCCTGATAACCAACAGCACTGAAAGTTATATTATAAATCCCGGGGTTCAGCTCGTGGTAATAGTTTCCAAATCTGTCAGTGTTTACTGTTACCGAATCAATAGTAATGACTGCTCCGGATATGTAAAAACTTGTTGATGATGAAAATATGGTTCCGCTAATTCTTACACGACCATCCCTGACAAAGATTGCATTGGAAATACATGTGGAAATGCAGTCCCCACAATCATCGCAAAGAGATTCATCAATGTAAAATCCAAGGGAGTCTGCAATTATTGCATTATTATCACACTCAAATACACACCTGCCGCACCCGTCACACGTATAAGGATTGATCTTGTAGATAGATCTCTGCATTGCAACAAGACACAGTAATACTATAAAGATTAATAAAAAACGCTTCACTTTAACCTCCGGTAAGTCGTTAATGCATAGTAAATAAAACAGGAGTTTGCAGTATGTGTCAATATATTAATCAAAGGAAATCTATATAATTCAGAAGATCATTTAAAACATCTAATCACTCTTAAAGCTGGAAATCATCCAATTAAAACCGAACTTATCTTCAACCAGACCGTAGTATGCTCCCCAGAATGTTTTTCCCATCGGAACCACCTTTTCCCCACCTTCGCCAAGAAGATTGTAAATTCTGTCAGCTTCTTTTTTAGTTCTCACTGTAATCGATAACGAAACAGCTGTACCCGGTACGCACTTTTCGTTGTATCCGGGCATTGCGTCTGAACCCATCAGTATTGTCTCTTTACTGATTGGCAAAGAAACATGCATGATGTGTTTTTTCTCTTCATCGGACAGATTAATCTGCTGTTTCTCAGGCATGTCAGAAAATCTTCCGATATAAGTAAATTCTCCACCAAAAATTTTCCTGTAGTAGTCAAATGCTTCTTCACAGTTTCCATTAAATGTTAAGTATGGGTTAATAACTGTCATAAGCATCTCCTTAAATATCTTTATCAGATATGCAAAATTAGAATTAAAAATTGAAATTAGTCAATGCAAAAACATAAAATTGGTTATCTTTTTTATAAATTCTGAATTCTCAAAAAAAACTTAACACTATTACTTTAAAAAATTTGTTTGAAAAAAAACTGAATTGAGGATTTCATGCTGAAAAGAATTTTAGTGTTATGCACGGGGAACTCCTGCCGAAGTCAGATGGCAGAAGGCTTTCTCAATCAATACGAATGGATAGAAGCTTACTCAGCCGGGACTAAACCCTCAGAACGAGTAAATCCCGGAGCTATAAAGGTCATGATGGAAAACGGAATAGATATCTCAACTAACTCCCCGAAGCATGTCTCTGATTATAAGAATGAGAATTTCGACTATGTTATTACAGTATGTGGAGATGCAAAAGATACTTGCCCTGTATTCACCGGATCAGTAAAACACAGAGTTCACATGGGCTACGAAGATCCTGATGGAAGAGATATTGAATTCTTCAGAAAAATTAGAGATTTGATAAAAAAAGATTTTACCGAATTCGCAATACAGATTAAAGATTAATAGATTATTTTCCATTTCAGAAAAAAAAGAAAAGTCCTTCGCATATTTAAGGCTGTTGACTCAACTTTGTAATTCTTCTAATCTGAAGAGAAAAAGTAATAGTGCAGTCTGTCAATATTCCAGATAGAATTTGGACTTCTTCACAATCCTTCCATCGATTATCAACTTCCAGAAATAATACCCTTGCTCCACTTTATGGTTATCATCTGTCAGTCCATCCCAGTTTATTGTATAACTCCCTGATGCCAGCTCTTTACGTTCAATTGTATGAATCAGTTCACCCTCAGTGTCATAAATCTCAATTACAATATCTACGGGATTTTCATTCTGTTGATTTATCACAAAATTAGCAGTTTTGGATGAAGATACTGGATATGAATTTTCCCTAACTTGTCGATCGCTCTCTTTTTTATCCCAGATCTGGTGTATCATCTTGCCTTTTCTGATTGTTTTTTCGTCTATATCCAACTTGAAAAGGTATACTCCCGCATCAAGCAATTCCACATTATCATCTTTGCCATCCCAGTTAATTGAGTATTTTCCCGGTAATTTCTTTTCATCAATCAGTACTCTGACAGGTTTTCCTTCCGGATTATAGATTACTATTTTAACAGGAACAGGTAAATTTTCAGGGGATTCAACAGAAAAATTAATAGATGTTTGAGGACTGAACGGATTAGGTCGGCTGTAGCAATTTGTCTGGTCGTTAGCACTACACCCGATTGAAACGCTCACCAAGAATATTATTGCAAGGGATATGTCCTTTCTGATAAAGAGTCTCAGCATGTTTCCTCCTGATTATTACTTATTTCAGTAGCACTAATTTCTTTTTCTCCACTTCTTTTCCACCTATATAGGTTATATAGTAATACACTCCGGATTTAAGGCTTTCACCATTATGGCCTTTGCCATCCCATTTAACAGAATATTTTCCAGGATATTTCATTTCATCAACAAGATTTAATACAGTTTCTCCTGTAAGATTGTAAATTACTAGTTTTACTTGTACAGGAGAATTGTTTACAGCTTCTACAATAAAATCAATATGTGTTTCAGGGCTGTATGGCTTTGGCTTGTTGTCCGATTCGGCATGTTTAATACTACTGCATCCTGTTATAACTATAAATAGTACAGCAATTGCAAAAACTATATTATTACTAATAAATGGTCTCAACATTTTTCCTCCTGAGGAATAGTACTTTTATGGAATTATCTAAATATGAATTATGCTGTGAATAATGTCAAAGAAATAAAATACTGAATAAGAATATTCTTGACATGCACCAATAAGTATAATAATAACGTACTTACTGGAGGAAATATGATTAAGACGAGTATTGGACTTCTGGATGAGTTGAAAGAATATACATCTCCAAAGTCCAAGATAACACGCTTATTGAAGGAAAGAAAGCTTATTCAGATTAAAAGAGGTTTGTATCTGGACAGCAATGATAAAATATATTCCCTGAAAGGATTATCAGGCATAATATATGGACCTTCCTATGTGTCATTTGAAACTGCTTTATCTTATTACGGACTTATACCGGAGACGGTTTACGGTACGACCTGTGCGTCATATGGGAAAAACCGGAACAAAGTTTTTGAAACCGCAGTTGGAGATTTCTACTACTATCATATTCCTCATGATGCTTATTCCTCAGGTATCAATATCAAGCAGGAAGCAGGATATAATTTTCAGATTGCAACACCTGAAAAAGCTGTACTTGATATAATCTACAGGTACAACCCAGATGTTTCTGAATTGAAAGATTTCCTGCTCGATGATATGAGGATTGATGAAGCTGAACTCATGAAGCAGAGTCCAATTGAGATACAGGAGCTTGCAGTTTTGTATCGGCGAAGAGCATGTACAGCATATTCTGAATTGTTCCTAAAGGAGCTGAAGTATGCATAGTGCTATTGAAGTAATGTTGCAAAAGTATGAGATCAAGTCGGTTGAGGATAGAAAGAATGCGTTGAAAGAGATTATACAGGAAATAGCTCTGCTTGGATTATTCAGGAGTGGATTCTTAAACCATGCTGCTTTCTATGGTGGAACTGCACTAAGAATATTTTATGGATTGGACAGATTTTCCGAAGATATGGACTTCAGTCTCATGAATCCTGATGAGAATTTTAACCTTGAAAAATACATAAAATACATACGTAATGAGCTGGCATCGTTTGGGTTCGATTTTACAATGGAGCACAAAAAGAAGACAGTGAACACCAATATACTTTCTGCATTTATGAAAGCGGAGACAGAAATACTTCTCTTGGAGATTACTCCCGGTTCAGGAAAAATTAATGGCATTCATCCTAATGAAAAGACGAAGATAAAGCTTGAACTTGATATTAATCCACCGGCAGGTGCAGACTTTATAGTTAAATACCTTCTAAATCCAATACCTTTCAGTGTCAGGTTATACTCAGAAGAATCACTTTTTGCAGGTAAATTACACGCCATATTGTGCAGAAAATGGAAAACCAGAGTCAAAGGTCGTGACTTCTATGATTATATCTGGTATCTGAGTCGAGGAACAAAAATTAATTTGCTTCACCTTGAAAACAGGATGAAACAGTCAGGACACCTGGCAAAAGAGAAAATACTTGATAGAATTACTTTGCTGGAGCTTCTGGATGAAAGATTTAGTAGTGTAGATTTCAGGCTGGCTAAGCAGGATGTACTTCCTTTTATCAAAAACAAAAGCAGTCTTGAGTTATGGTCAGCAGACTTTTTCAGACAGATAACAAAGGACAGGCTTTTGATTGGAGGTTAAGTTTTTATGAAAATTGATGAGAAAAGTATATAGATTTATAATGAATGATATATTTATGTATAAAGGAGATAAGATATGTCTTGGAAAAAGCATTTAGATATTATCAATAATAATATATCAAAGTATACTGTTAAAGAGACAGGAACATACTACAATTTAAAGGACAAGCAATACAAACCATGTGATCCAAATCCAAATAACCCTGAAGGACGATATAATGGGTCTGGCACAGCTTCATTATATTTTGCAAATACAGTGGAGGGTTGTATTGAAGAAGTGGGTACTGAGAACAAAAAAGCTTATAAAGTTGATTTTAATAATATTAAGTTAGATAAGGTACTTGATTTAAAAGCTTTTAGTGAAGATAATCCATCGCATAGTGGAAGTTTGTTGATGGAAAGTGGAAGTGGTGGATATGAACCCACACGGAAAATAAGTGATTTTGCTTATGATAAAGGATTCAAGGGAATCCGCTTTATTAGTCAACATGGAAGTAGTTATACTAATTTAATGTTATTTACGGATAGAGTTGAAATAGATGAGATAAACTTTTCTGAAATAAATCTTGATGATTATGTATTGGAGAAAGGTTGATATTACTTTTACTGTGGGTTAATAATGAGTCCTCTTTACACTCAGAGTCCGATTTATCAATCGAAACCAGCTCCCTGTTTAGGGGGCACAAACTTGTTAATAATCTCTGCCCTTGAGTACTCTGTCGTGTGTAAAAAAAAGTTCAACAGGATTTCAATAAATTGTTTCCTTGGTGGGGAGGTATCAAGTTTTCGGGATAAAGGTTTAAATAGGCAAATTGGAATTTTAACCTTTTAAGAACTTGAAATGCTCTTCAGACTCCAAGTAATCAAGAAAAAGAAGACGATTCCAAAAATATTAATTTTCATGCATCCCCCCGAAAACCAAATACAATGTATGTATAACTTATTATAAATAAAAGTTTTAAAACAGTAAGTCAGTGGAAAATATGAATCAATGTAATAGTTTTGAACTAAGTATGATTGTTTTGCATTGATGATAGCATTTTCTCTTTTTTACTGTATAATAAATTTAACCGTTAAGAAATCCTGAAGCCTTGGAAGGATTTTAGGGAGGATTTATGGTTTCAGCTTGCTGAAAATACATCTAGAAAAAGAGTGCCTTTCTTTTGTTTCGTTTTCTTTGGCACCAAAGAAAATGAAGAGTGCATTTTTCTAAGGAATGTCTGCTAAAAATCCTTCCAATTTTCTTGAAGTCAGATTTTCAAGAAAAAACGGGTGGGGATTCCAAAAATATTAATTTTTGATTGACAAAATTCTAATTATAGTATTTTTAGCAATCATATTTATAGAGTGCTAATAAAAAGTGAAACAAAAATTTTAAAGAAATTAAAAAATACAGGAGGATACTGAAATGGCAAAACAAATGAAATTCAGTCATGACTCAAGAACAGCTCTCAAAAAGGGAGTTGATAAACTCGCTGATGCGGTAAAGGTTACTCTTGGACCAAGAGGACGTAATGTAGTTCTCGATAAAAAATTCGGATCACCTACTATCACCAATGACGGTGTTACAATCGCAAAAGAAATCGATCTTGAAGATCCGTTTGAAAACATGGGTGCTCAGCTTTGTAAAGAAGTGGCAGAAAAAACTCATGATGTTGCCGGTGACGGAACAACCACAGCTACAATCCTTACTCAGGCAATCATTGAAGAAGGTTTAAAACATGTTACAGCAGGTGTGAATCCTATGTATCTCAAGAGAGGTCTGGACAAAGCTGCTAAAGCTGTTGTAGATAAAATTCATACAATGAGCAAAGAAATTAAAAGCTCAGATGAGATTGCTCAGATCGCTACTATCTCTGCAAATAACGACCCGACTATCGGTAACATTATTGCAGAAGCAATGAAAAAAGTAGGAAACCAGGGAATCATCAATGTTGAAGAAGCTAAATCAATGGAAACTGATCTTGATGTGGTAGAAGGTATGCAGTTTGATCGCGGTTACCTTTCACCTTACTTTGTTACAGATTCAGATAAAATGATTGCTGAACTCGATGATCCTTTCATTCTTATCTACGATAAAAAAATCAGTGTTATGAAAGACATTCTTCCTGTACTTCAGGAAGTTGCTCAAGCTGGAAAACCAATGCTTATCATCGCTGAAGACATCGAAGGTGAAGCACTTGCAACTCTCGTTGTTAACAAACTTCGCGGTACACTGAATGTAACAGCTGTAAAAGCTCCGGGATTCGGTGACAGAAGAAAAGCTATGCTTGAAGATATCTCAATCCTTACAGGTGGAACACTTATTTCCGAAGAAATGGGAAGAAAACTTGAAAGTGCTACAATCGCTGACCTTGGTAGAGCTAAAAAAGTAATCGTTGAAAAAGAAAACACAATCATCCGCGAAGGTGCAGGTGATCAGGCTTCTATTGATGCAAGAGTCGGACAGATCAGAACTCACATTGCAGAATCAACATCAGATTACGATAAAGAAAAGCTTCAGGAAAGAGAAGCAAAATTAAGCGGTGGGGTAGCTGTTCTAAGAATCGGTGCTGCAACAGAAACTGAAATGAAAGAAAAGAAAGCCAGAGTGGACGATGCACTTCATGCAACAAGAGCTGCAGTAGAAGAAGGAATCGTTGCCGGTGGTGGCGTAACACTTATCTATGCTTCAAAAGTTATCGATGAACTCGAACTCAACACACACGAAGAAAAAGTTGGTGCTGAAATTCTCAGAAGAGCATTACATGTTCCTGCATTCCAGATTGCTTACAACGCAGGTGAAGAAGGTGCTGTAATTGTTGAAAAACTTAAAGAATCTAACGAAGCTCATTACGGATACAATGCAGCAACAGCTCAATTTGAAGATCTGTTCAAAGCTGGTGTGATTGATCCTGCAAAAGTTGTAAGATCAGCAGTACAAAATGCTTCCAGTATTTCAGGACTGTTCCTGACAACAGAATGTATTGTTACAGATGTAAAAGAAGAAAACGCAGCTCCGGCTATGCCTCCAGCAGGTATGGGTGGAATGGGCGGAATGGGTGGAATGTACTAGAACATTCACTCTTACGCTTAGCGGAAAAAATATTAAATCCCTTCGAATTTCGGAGGGATTTTTTATTTATTGACTCTGGATTATCACGTTACACAATATAGTTAAAGTTATTCAAATAGAGGATGATATGAAACAGAGCATCAGGAAAATTTGGAGATTTGTAAGAAGAATATATCTGACTAAGATTGTTAATCCCAGGATTATGAGCAGAAAAGCTTTTGAAAAGATGTCTGTGAAGAATGATGTTCCCGGTCTTAAAGATATGTGGGTCTGCAAGTTTCTGATCACCGGAATAAATTCAGATAAACCGAAGTTATTCTTTATGAAGACAAGCAAGTTCTATCATCACTATCCATTCTATAAGTTAATTACCGGTAATGAGATTCCGGAAGATGAGTTCGACGCTATTGCATATTATTCTAACGAAAACAGGCAGATTCTTGCCGGATCTATCGTAGCACATGATAATTTTGAGTGTAAATCCGGAGATAAAGGCATTTATACAATAGAATTCTGGCCAACCGATCCTGTTGCATTTCAATATGTTAAACTGACATGGGATTTGATTAACAAGGAGCTGCCAGTTGCGAGAAATAAGTTATTTTACCATATATGCAGTCAGTTGCAGTCTGAACAATTCAGAAATGATATTGAGCAGTTTAACTTATCAGATATTGAAACATTAGATACAGATAAACTGTTTAAGGGAATGACATTTATTCCATTGAATCTTGGTGATTCTTATGGAATTCTGAGATTTATGGATGCTGACGATATACCCGATATGCATGATATTGTATTATTCAGATCATTACCTAATGATTTAAGTCATGTAAGGGGAATAATTACAGATGTTTCTCAAACTCCACTTTCGCATGTTAACCTGAAAGCAAAACAAAACTCCATACCAAATGCATATATCAAAAATGCTTCCGGGAAAGAAGAATTTTTACGATTGAAGGATAAACCTGTCAGGTTCATAGTTAAACCAGATAGTTATGTGATCAGCCAGTCCAATATGGAACAGGTCAAGAAAAACTTGCAGGATAAAGCACCGACTATGTCAGTCATTCCACCTGTTAATCTGGATGTAAATGACATTGAAAACCTGAGTTATATTGGTTTTGCTGACAGTACATCCGTTGGCTCAAAAGCAGCTAACATGGGAGAGCTAAAGATTATTCTTACCGAACAATATACTGTAGATGGTTTTGCTATACCATTTTACTGCTATGACCAGTTCATGAAAGATAATGTTTTTTATGAGAAAATCGAGAAAATGTTGTCTGAAGCAGGACCAGCATCTGACACTGAAACCAATAAAGTAGAAGTTGATGAAATACAGAAATTGATAAGAAGTGGGAGGTTTCCGGAAAACATCACTGAGAAAATCAGGAATATGATAGAGTCTTTCCCTGTAGATTCTGATTTGAGAATGAGATCGAGTTCAAATAGTGAAGATCTGGAAAACTTTAATGGTGCCGGATTATACTCATCAGAGTGTTATTATCACTCAACAGATGATTATCTGGATGTTGTTAAAGAAGTCTGGGGTGGACTTTGGACATACAGGGCTTTTATGGAGAGAGAGTTCCACAAGATTGATCATTCTGCAATAGCAATGGGAATACTCGTACATGTAGATATAAAGAATGAGCGTAATAATGGTGTTATTGTCACGAAGAATATTTACGACAATACAAGAGAGGGATTCTATGTGAATGTTCAGTCAGGACAGTCTTTAGTTACAAATCCTGATGAAAACGCATTACCTGATGAGCTGATTGTGACTTTCTTTGAGGAACGTATTGAGCCGGAGATCCAGTATATCAGGACATCTAATATGACATCTGGCAAAAAGCATGTTATGAGTGATGAAGAAGTAATAGAGCTTGTTGAACAATGCAGGAAAATTCATAAACACTTTATGAAGCTTTATAAAGCAGAAAATGACAGTTCCTTTGCAATGGAAATTGAGTTTCTTACATCCGAGGAAGATCAGCTTAAAATCATGCAGGCGAGACCCTGGCTGGATTGATTATTATAACAGTAACCACTTTATTATCTTGACTTTAAGCAAACCGGAGTAAGGTTGTAATATATTTTATTCTTGGAGAAGTTTTTTAACTTAAACATAGAACTGTTGTTTCCAAAATTCTACTTATAATTGTATTCATTTTTTCTGTATTGAATTTTGCATCTCTTAATTCTGTGAAGAATTATAATCCTTCAATATTGTTCCTTGCCCCTGATAAAGCGAAAGCGGATGAGTTACTTCAAAATGAAGTAAACTCCATGAACGCTGAGCTGAATAGTTATTTCAATTTTGTGGAAAACAGGAAATCCCTGAAGGTATACAGGATAATTTTGAATAAATGGTGAAGAACCAGATGGTGTTTGTTAAAGATATTGATGTTTACTCATATATATCATTTCTTTACCAGCAGAAGATCATAGAGTATATAACATCAAGCTATGAATGTCCGAATTTTATGTTTCCGGTTAAACATGAGAATTCGTCAAAGAAGAAGAGGTTATCCGGATTGCTAAGAAAGAAAACGTGCAGTTTGTCGTTAGTTTTCCAAAAGCTGAATTGAACAATGCATATTTCAACCCCTTCGAATTTCAAAGGTTTTTTTGTGTAAAATATTCTGATATTGCACTGAAACATGAATTTCTATAACAGTCATAGGGCAATTAGAGAGACAAATTGATAAGTACTATTTATTGAATAATCGAAATAGATGTCATATTAATTTATCCTAACATATTTTAAACAAAACTTTGAAAATTAGCCAATTTTGTATTGACAGAATAAAGTTTCTGCATTGAAAATGCAGACTAAAACTTAAAATATTAGTGAAGTATAAGTTCAGTGTTAATGCATTATTAATTAACCAGATACATATAGAAATGAGGAAACATGAAAAAAGTATACGTAGCATTAAGTGCAGATATCATTCATCCGGGACATCTTAACATCATAAAAGAAGCCAAAAAATACGGTGAAGTTATTGTCGGTGTATTGACCGACAAAGCAATTGCCAGTTATAAAAGATTACCATTTCTTGATTTCGAGCAAAGAAAGCTGATAGTCAGTAATCTTAAAGGTGTAACAGACGTTATACCACAGGAAACACTTGATTATGTACCAAATCTGGAAAAAATAAAACCTGACTTTGTTGTGCATGGTGATGACTGGAAAACAGGCGTACAGAGAGAGACTCGTCAGAGAGTATTAGACGCGCTTGCCAAATGGGGTGGAAAACTGATTGAGCCAACATATACGCCCGGTATTTCTTCAACAAAGCTGAATACAGGTTTAAAGGAAATCGGAACAACTCCGAATATCAGAAGAAAAAGACTGCGTCGACTTTTACAAGCCAAAGAGATAATCCGAATTTGTGAAGCTCACAACGGATTGACCGGACTTATTGTTGAACACGCTTTTGTAAACAAAGATAATATGAAAGTGGAGTTTGATGGAATGTGGTCGAGTAGCCTGACAGATTCAACGGCTAAAGGGAAACCGGATATTGGTGCCGTTGATTTAACATCCAGAATGAAAACAATGAATGATATTCTGGAAGTAACAACAAAACCAATTATCTTTGATGGTGACTCCGGTGGACTTACAGAACACTTTGTATATATGGTAAGAACCCTTGAACGGGAAGGAATTTCAGCAGTAATTATTGAGGATAAAGTAGGACTGAAAAGAAACTCTCTGTTTGGTACGGACGTACAACAGAAACAAGATACAATTCAGAATTTCTGCAGGAAAATATCTGCCGGGAAACAATCACAGATTACAGAAGACTTCATGATTATTGCCAGAATAGAAAGTCTGATTCTTAAAACAGGTATGAATGATGCCTTAGAGAGAGCTGAAGCCTACATTCAAGCCGGAGCTGATGGTATTATGATTCACAGTAAAGAAAAAACTCCTGATGAGATACTTGAATTCTGTAGTAAATTCAACGAATTCGACGAAAAAGTACCTTTGATTGTTGTACCAAGTACATATAATACCATTACAGAGAAAGAACTTGCTGATATGGGTGTCAGAATTGTTATTTATGCTAATCAGTTATTAAGAAGTGCATATCCTGCAATGATGAAAACCGCTGAGACAATCCTCATGAACAGCAGAGCAAAAGAATGTGATGATTTCTGTATGCCAATTAAAGAGATTATAACCCTTATTCCAGGATCAAATTAATGATACAATTAGAAAAATTAGTAGACGCTCTGAAAAAAAGAGAGTTTGGACCGGTAATGGGAGTTCCGTGTTCGGTCTTCAAAGATTTTCTGAACTATATAATTGATAATGAATCTTTTGAGCATTATGTCTGTAGTTCAGAGGGAGAATCTATGGGAGTTGCCGCAGGATTCAGTTTAGGCGGAAAGCTTCCTATAGTCTATATGCAGAATGACGGATATGGTAATGCTGTTAATCCATTGTCATCTCTTCAGCTTATGTATGAATTGCCGACTTTGATGCTTTTATCATGGCGAGGCGAACCCGGAAAGAAAGATGCATATCAGCATTTGCTGATGGGAGAGACATTAACTAAGCTGCTTGAATTGTTTAAAATACCATATGAGATACTTGATGAAGACGGTTTTGAAAAAAGTATTGCTAATGCTGCAGATTACATAAAATTTAATAAGAAACCTTATGCTCTTATAGTAAAAAAAGGACTGATTGAAAAATACAAAATTGATGCTGAAAAGCAGGAATTTCCATTAAGATCGGATTATCTCGTTAAACTATCCGAATATGCTCAAGAAAGTGATATATTTCTCGGCACAACAGGTTTTACAGGAAGAGAACTGCACCAGATTGTAGATGTAAAAAGTAAATTCTATATGATGGGATCTATGGGATGTCTTCCTGCTATTGGACTGGGTCTGTCAAAGAGCTTTGATGATAGACGTATTTTTGTCCTGGATGGTGATGGTGCATTACTGATGAAAATGGGAACTTTATCTACAATTGGGTTCTACAAACCGGAGAACCTTATTCATATTTGTTTTGATAATAATAAGTATGAATCAACAGGTTGCCAGCCAACTACAGCATCTACAACAGATTTCCGGGTAGCAGCTGAAGCATGCGGATATCAGACATCAATATATGTTGATACCATGGAGGAGTTCTCCGGAGTTATTGATAATTTATCAGAAATGAAAATGCCTGTGTTTATACATGTAAGAACAAGTGCAGGTTCTATAGATAACTTGAAAAGACCTTCGGAAACACCGGTGGAAATGCGGGATAACTTTATGGAGGCTATTGATGTGGAAATATAATAATCCTGTGAAAATACTGTTTTCAGATAATTTTATGGATTCGCTTAAAGAATCAGCCGGAGCTGAAGAAAATGTTCTGCTGTTGTGTTATTCCTGGTTTACAGAAACAGAAGAATTCGATATGATAAAGGATTATCTTAACAATATTCGTGTGTTTTCTGATATTGAACCAGATCCTTCGTTTCAAAGCTGTGATAAAGCTGTCAGATTTGCACTTGATTGTACACCGGATACAATAATTGCTATCGGGGGAGGATCTGTCATTGATACTGCAAAAGTTGTTCGGCTTGCAATGTGCATAGAATATGATTCAATGATAAATCTTTTTGATAAACATTTTAATGAGAGTAAACTTGCTAAGTTTATAGCTATACCTACAACCCACGGAACATCAAGTGAACTGACAAAATGGGCTACGGTCTGGGACAAAGACAATAAGAAGAAATACTCCTTATCTGTTGATATAAATTATCCTGACTATGCAATATATGATTCACGGTTTGTAAAAAAACTTCCGCTTGAAATATCTATCTCCACTACTCTTGATGCAATGTCTCATTCTTTTGAAGCAATGTGGAATAATAATGCTAATCCAATCTCAGACACTTACGCAATAAAAGCAATAAAATTGATCTATGAAAATTTACCTGAGCTCAAACAGAAAACAGAAATTAGTGTGAGAAAAAATCTTATGGAAGCAACAGTATATGCCGGATTGGCTTTCTCAAACACAAAAACTGCTGCTGCTCACTCAATAAGTTATCCGTTAACTGCTCTATATGGTATTCCTCATGGAATAGCCTGTTCTATGACGATTAATAGTTTAATGAAACTGAACAAACCGTATATCGAAGAAAAGGTCAGTACATTGCTTGCTGAACTTACACTATCAGATTTCAATGAATTCTGGTCAAACATATACAACACTGTATCCCCAATAACAGGATTCAGATTATCGAACTATAATGTAAAAGCAGAAGATTTAAATGAGCTGATTAAACACTGTTTTAACAAGGATAGAATTGGCAATAACATACATCCGATGAATGAATCCGATGTTTTTAATATACTTAAGTCAACCTTATAATATTTTCAAATTTCTGTAAGAAGAGGCATTATGTTCATATTTTTACTTGCATTACTGTTTATTCCGGCAAGTGCTCATGCATATCTTGATCCGGGAACGGGAACGGTTTTACTTAATTTAATTATTGCCGGAATTGCTGCGGTAGTTTATTCTCTCAAGGGATTTTTTCTGAAGCTTATGGGCAAAGGAAATGAAATACAGCAAAAGGAATCATTTGATTACAAGATAGCAATATTAAGTGAGGGTAAGCAATACTGGAGTACTTTCAAATCAGTAATTGAAGCTTTAATAGAGATGAAAATACCATTTAAGTACTATACTCTCGATGTTGAAGATCCTGCATTACTTATTGAGAATGATTTCATGAAATCACGTTTTCTGGGCTATGGCGGATGGGCATACAATAAAGCAGGTCGTATTGAAGAAGAAGTTTTATTGTGTACAACTCCGAACATTGGTACTCAGGGATATCCTGTTAAACGACCGGATAGAGTAAAAAAACTTATTCATGTGCTCCATAGTGTTCAAATTGTATACAAAAGTGGAGGACTTGATGCCTATGATACAGTTATCCTGGTTAATGATATGCAGAAAAAGGCAATTCTTAACAATAGGGATCAATCTGAATTAAAGAACAAGGATCTTCAGATACTTGGTTTACCTTATTTTGATTACCTCAAAGAAATTAAAAGCTTTAAAACTCCTGTGAGTTCAGACACAATACTGATAGCTTCTTCATGGGGAAGTAAGGGGCTCCTTAACAGTTATGGAACTGACTTCATAAAGAAAATAGTTAAAGCAGGTTCAAAGGTAATTGTCAGACCTCACCCGCAATCAAGAATTTCCGAACCGGAGTTAATCAAACTCTATAAGAAGCAGCTTGAACAGTATGATGTAATCTGGGATGAGACAATTGATCCCTCTGTTTCAATGAATGAAGCAGCATTATTGATTACCGATACATCTTCAATCAAATACGATTTTGCATTTGTATATGAGAAGCCTGTGATAACTCTTAATATCCCTCTTGAGTCAATAAAAGATTTCGATACCAGCAACCTTAGTGCATCCTGGATAACTGAAGTTGAAAAGAATATTGGCTGCATTATTCATAAAGGTGAGGAAAATGATATTGTTAACAGAATCAAAGAAACATTATCCTCATGTGATCCTGAGTATTTAAAAAGATACCGGGAAAATATTGTTGCGAATTATGGTGGAGCAGGAAAAGCCGTTGCTGAATATCTGAAATTATGTGCCGCAACAGATGAGGGAGGAGTAAAATGAATATAGTTTTTAAACCCTTTATTGTAGCATTGAATTTTCTTTTCGTATCTCTATACAATCTGACAGGAAATTATGGTTATTCCCTTATAATCATGTCATTTGTAACATCTCTTCTCATGGCTGGATTCAGATATATTCTCAGGACATATCCGGATAGAGAACAAAATTTACAACGCATTCTTGAGCCTCAACTGGATAAGATCAAGCAGGAAAGCACAGGACATGACAGGCATAAGAGAATCATGGGGCTATATAATAGATATGGTTATCATCCAATTTTTGCTTTAAGGTCTGCTATTCCTGTTTTTATTCAGCTTCCATTTCTTTTTGCTGCATTCTATGTTCTTAATAATTTCTCAGATCTTGCCGGGGAATCTTTTTTCCTTCTTAAAGATCTGAGCAAACCGGATAACCTTAAGTTCGGAGTAAATCTGCTTCCATTTTTGATGACATTAGTAAATATTTTTTCATCATTCCTGACTCCCGGCTTCAATAAAAAAGCAAGGGGACAGGCGATTGGTATTGCTTTGTTTTTCCTGATTCTGCTTTATAGTTCAGCATCAGCTTTATTGCTTTACTGGACAATGAATAATGTTTTCTTTTTCTTAGGTGTTCTGATTAAAAGAGCAAGATCTGGTGAAATAATCCTGAAAGAGAAAGAAAAGTCCGTACCGTTTACAATAAGACTTAAAGCACTAATAGAAAAAACGCTATACTCAGATCACATGAAGATAATAACAAGTGCAATGCTTCTGTTCCAAGTTGTTCGAGTTTTCTCAGTTGTCAGCACGATTAGTGATCTGAACTCGGATGTTGTTTTCCAGACAAAAGTCTCATTCTTTGGAGTATCTATACTTTTCTGGATATTCAACATATCGGGGTTATTAAAAAAATCAAATAGAATTAATGGATTTCTTAAATTCATAATTACTTTTTCGGTTCCTGCTCTAATAGCTTTCTGTATTGTTGCACCAAAATTTCTCAGTAAATTCATGTCAGTTTCTATTGATTTCAAATTTATAGCTGCCATAGTAAGCGTTATTACAAATACATTTGTTGTGATAGTATTGTTTGTAAGAAACTATAGAACCATCTTTAAAAAAGGACATTGGCAAGCATTACTTGTAACAATAATCTTCACTTTGATACCTGTTGTCAATACTGCCAGACTGAATTTTTACTACCTGAATGGTTTATATTATGTGTGGTTCTTTCTGACACTATTACTTGTTGGAATTTTCAGTTACTTCTGGACACTTCTTTTTACGAGAGGAAAGGAAAAACTGCTTAAAGCTGCAGTGTTTTCAGCCTTATTCATACATTTATTTATAATGTTACCAACAATCAGATCAATTACCGCATGGCAATTTGGGATAATTAAAACATCTATAGAATTTGGTATTATTTATATAATTCTATATTCAATAATCAGTTTCTTCGACCTGCGGAAAATATTTACGATCTTCAGAAATGTCGGTGCAATTGTATTGATTGTTTTTATAATTATCTGGATTCATAGTCTTGTAAAAAGCAAGCCGCTGCTTGATTCATCCTTGTTCGAAGTACCGGAAGAATTGAGCGAAATCAAAATGGAAACCACTCCAAACATATATCTTTTTGTTTATGATGGAATGCCCAATAACAGAGTATTTGATATTGTCAACATAAACAATTCCAGAATGGACAGTATCTTCAAAAAGTACAAATTTAAACACTACAAGGATACATATACTTTAGGAAAAGAAAGTGTTGGCAGTATGGGAGCACTTTTTAACATGAGTAAAAGAATGGCTAAACATGACGGGCGAAACAGCTACAGAGGTTACTCAGTTGTGAATAAAGTTCTGAGAGAAAACGGATATAAAACTTTTGTAACTTTAGATCACTATTTGATTGGTAAATTTGATGAATCAATAAAAGAAGTAGTTGATGAAATCTTCCCCCCTAATTCAAATGCAAAGCAACTGAATTTTGTTCTGTTTAATCAACTTTCAAGAGCTATTTTTTCATCCTCATGGGACGCAAGTGATGTTGGTGTTCATGATAAGAAAAATAAAATGTCTACCGGAGAATTTCAAAAAGCGATGCGGAAATTAGAAGATGATATGCAGGCTAACAAACATGAACTTATCCAAAGATCTATGGATAAAGCTTTTGTGATTAATCATTGTGAAAAACCTATGCATACATTAAATACTGAACCATTATCAAAAACGGATACTCTTAAATGGATCAGGAATTACAATATTGCACTTGAATACATGGAAAAAGACTTTGAATATATTGAAAAGTATGATCCGAATTCAATTGTAATTGCAATTGGCGATCATGGACCTGGATTAACAGGAGAAGGTGCAGCTAAATGGTCTGTTGGAATATGGAAAGAAGGCGATGCAGATGAAAATAATTTCTGGGACAGATTTGGCACATTAGTAGCAATCCGCTGGCCGGATCAGGAAAGAGCTGAAAAATATGATGGTGATCTTGTTCTAAACCAGGATATCTTTTCTGTAGTATTCTCTTACATGGCTGACAACAGTAAGTATTTAAAATTCAGACCCGACAGAACATGTGATGCTATGGGACTAAAATTCAGGGAAGGAAAAATAATATATGATACGAATGAAGAGAGTGCCGGTAAATAGTAATTCTGTATCGTGATTAATAGATAAATATTTATAAAATACACGGGAATTCATTCTGTAAGTTAATAGAAATTTTTTTTAATAGCTTTTAATGTGAATTCTCGTGTAATTGTATATTGATGTATTCAAAAAAACTTCAAAATCCACTATAAACGCTGATTATCCTTTTGTTTCTCAATCAATACAAGTCTCTGTTCTGTTCATCATCAGTTAAATCAAATGGAAAAACTTCTAATTCTAAGCCATTAAAATATGTGTATTTATTGGATTCTAAAAAGTACTCTGTTTTAGGAAAAATCATTATTATCTTTTCAATGTTTTTTCGCTCTCTTAAAGGATGAACACCATAGGCAAGCATTTGATACAGATCACTCTGAAACATTTTATGATCTCGGTCGAGTATCTTCCATTTTGTATCTGCAATAACTGGTTTTTTAACAAAAATAATGTCCGGCTTCATCAGGTGTCTCCCTGGATTTATAAGGAGATGTCCATGAACACATTGAGTCTTTATCTTATGATGTTTCTTCAGTTTTGATGCAACATAATCTTCGAAAATCCTTTCCATTGGAAACAGCAGAGCAAAAGCTATTTCATTACCTCTGAAATTGGAAAAAGACTGGTTTTTTAAAAAAATTCTACACCACTGAAGTAATTTGCCAAGATGAATTGTTAAACGATTAGTCTTACACTTAGAGAAATCACTATCTATGTTTTCAGATTCACATACATCCTCAAAAACATAGGAATTCTTTCTCAATCTCTGCTGAATAAGGTTTGATTTCGCTTTGTTTCTCAGGAAAATCAGAGTTGATTTTATCAACCTGTTTTCAGGTCTGTTGATACTGAATTCATCGTACTCAACATAAAATCTCTCTTTATGCACAAGATTCTTCTGTATGTTTTCAGGAAAATTTAACTTTCCCTTCAATTTGTGCAAGTTTTCAGAAATTACAAGATAATCTTTGCGCAAACCTCTCTTTATAAGGATTTCCAGCTCATCAAGAAACATTGAAATGAAAACATCAAACAAGGGAAGTTTTGCTCGATTCAAATGGGCAGGCTTTAACATTTTGAAAGGACTGTTCTTTAATGTTTTCAGCATTTTCAGAAAAATCTTCTTAGTTTGATTCCTTATATCCAATCCACTTCCTGTAATTCCATGAATCTTAGGGAGTATCTCTATCGTCGTCCCATTATGTGTTTGAATAACTCCAACATAATTCTTAGCTTTCAGAACCTCTCCATAGCCCTTCACATAGCCTGGGACAAGAATACTATCTATTGAACTGTCCTGCTCATAGGCGTTCCTCAGAACAAAGTTCTTAATCTCAGTGAAAACTTTCTCAGAAACAGCTATATTATTCTCTTTGTTTTCTGCATATCTTATGCTTTTGTCAATATAGATAAAGCTGTATTCGATTAGATTCAGATTATTGTTACTCATCGCCTTCGTCTATCTGTTTTTGCTGTTTAGAATATATTTTGGAAAAAGCTTCGGATGAAATAGTACTGTCTTTTAAAGCAGGATTAACTTCATATTTAACAGAGTCTTCAAAATCATCATGATCAAAACCAAGTACATCAGAGCATCTGAAATCTTTTTCAATAACGAATTTAACATCGGGATTTGAGAATTGTCTATGATGATCGCCCAAGACTATCTGTATCTTTTCCCAATCATCATAAAAGTACTCCTGTAGAAGAGGTATAATCTTGTTCTGGAAAATATCACACAAGCTTCTGTATTGATCAGCTTTCTCTACTGTCTTTAATTTAAAGAAAAAGGAATGACCTATTGTGTGATCTCTGTCATAGAGGAATTCAATCCTTCTGTTGATTTCTTTCAGCAAAGCTGATATTTTTATGTTATTGATAATCAGTTCAGAGTCCAGATCAAGTAATTCAGGTTTCGGCAATATTTCCTCGAAATGAAATCTTCTTCTCAAAGCCGTATCCATGAGTGCTATAGACCTGTCGGCAGTGTTCATTGTTCCAATAATATAAAGGTTATCCGGTACACCGAATATTTCACCGGAATATGGCAGAGTAGCTGTTATTTCCTCAACAGCCCCAACTCTTTTATCCGGCTCAACAAGAGTAATAAGCTCACCGAATATTTTAGATATATTACCCCGATTTATTTCGTCTATAATAAGAACTGTCCTCTTGTTTCTGTTTGAATTTGCAGCATTGCAGACAGATTTGAAGATTCCATCCTGAATAACATATTTTATGTTTTCGGAATCACCTTGCAGATCTGGTTTTATCCCCTCAACAAACTCCTCATAACCATAAGACTGATGAAATGTGACAAACTGAATCCATTTTTTTTGCCTGAGATTATTAAATTCCTCTGTCATCTCAGATCTTGTTTTGCCTTCCAACCACTGCAAGCCTTTTATAATTTCCAGAGCTTTATTTACAGTATTGTATGTCTTGCCTGTTCCGGGAGGTCCGTAAAGTATCTGGTTAAGGGGGTAATTACTATCGGATGAATAAGCAACCTCCTCAGCAGTTACTTCCTGGTCGTCTACTATATCAAAAACTTGAATGCAGGCTTTATGTGCAAACTTATCATATACATTGTTTTTGCGAATTAATTCTGCAAGACCGGAAATGATGTAGTTGTCTTCAATATCGAAAGTGTTGTTACTAAAGTACTTTTTGTATGTATCCAGTGATTTAATTAAAGAAGCTACTTCTGCTGCACTTAAAATCATTTGACTGTAGTTCTTCTGCTGGAATTTAACATCTATGTTAAATAGTCTGGAAACGTTTACCCACCTGCTATATCGATAATCTACAAATTTATCTGGATGAAGTGCTGATAGAAGTACACTTATAATAAGAGTACCAAAATCCCAAATAGGTTTATCATCCTTTTTCCTTCTTATTCCCATTTCAAATGTTTTCTCAATTAATAAATCCAGTTTTTCTCTGGTTAGCTCTTTTATACTTAGAATCTCTAATACGAAAGCTTGAAAATCTTTATGATTGAACATATCTTTTAATTGAACTTTGTTACTACTGAATCCTCCGAGTAAAACACTTTTTATCATCAAGCTCTCTGTTTTATCCCAATCTCTATCAATTAAGGAATCTCTTAAATCGTTCAGAAAGTTCTTTCTTATTCCAATCACCTCATCAAAATCATGATTTACAACAGCCTTTGCAGCGTCTTCGAGAGAGTCCAGTTGTTGGTCTTCTTTTACAATCTCCAGAAACCTTAAAAGAAATTCCTCTGCTTTAGCTCTGTCTTTGAATTCAATACCGTTAGCCATATTACCTCCTTATCAAAATGATTCCAGTTCCTTTGCATTAAATGATATAATACTCCCTGAATCGTCAAGACTATTTTTACTATAAGCTCTAAATCATCTTGATGTCTACCTCGCAAACCATATTCTGATATTTACACAAATTGCTCGAAAACCAATTTAATATTTGACACAAATCTGTCTGGCACCTTATATTTTCAAATACAAGAAACGAGAATTAATAAATTTGTCTGATATGTACCAAAGAAGGAGGTAATATGCCTTATTCATTAGCCAATCCGTTCAATAGAAAAGTATTATCTGAAGAGATATTGCAGGAATGGCAGGAAATCCTGAATGAAACCGCTGAAATGCTGGGAGTTCCGGCAGGTCTTATTACAAGGGTGGACAAGGATGAAATCGAGATACTGCTTTCCAGTAAGACAGAGGGAAACCCTTATCCGTCTGATGCGGTTGCACCTTATCCTGATTCCGGTTGGTATTGCGAACATACCTTAAAAACGAAAGGATTGAATTTTATTGCAAATGCGACAAAAGATCCAAAATGGAAAGATAATGCAGCTGCTGTGGACTTGAATATTATATCCTACACCGGTATGCCTATAGAAAGACCTGACGGAGAATTATTTGGTACTGTTTGCTTCCTAGACTATAAAGAGCATGAGAAGAATAAGCTGCATATCAAAATGATTGAGCATGTTAAGAGGATGGTTGAGTTGACTTTGCGAATTTTACATGATGAAGCACAATTAAGGAAGCAAGAAAAACTACTGTGTGAACTCAGTAAGATTTATCCAATCTGCTGCTATTGTAAAAAAGTGCAGGGAAAAGACGGAAAATGGAGTTCTATTGAAAAATATGTAGATGACAATTATGGAGCTAAACCAACTCACGGAATTTGCCCTGAATGCCTGGAACGTGAGTTTGATTGTGTTGATTGAGAAAGAAAAGAAATAGCTGTTAACTATTCCTGATTTCCATTTTCTTAACAACAATATAACTGGTATTTATCCTTTTAAATCCTGAGTTTTCATAGAATCTGATTGCCTTCTCATTTTTGGATTTTACATCAAGACGAACTTTTGAGTCATCACGATCATACAGAGATTTCTCCATCAACTTATAGCCAATACCCTTCTTTTGATATTCGGGATGTATGCAAAGCATATCAATATAAATCTCTTCATCATTACAAATAGAACAAGCTCCAATAAGCTTTTCATTATCCCTGCAAGTCCAAGTTACAGACTCTTCTTCCAGAAATTCCTGTGCCTGTTCCCGATAATTAGTATAATCCCATTCTTTATCGTCTATAAAGCATTTTTTCATCAATTCAGCATACTCGGCAGGCTCTACTTTTTCCTGTTTGAACTCATATGGGATTTCAGGGGATTTTTTTATAATGAGAGGTGTGCTCAATTCATAAGTATGATTGGAATCAATAAATTTGAATTTATTCAGAATATTAACTGAAGAGTCAGCCTCCTCAATGATAAAGAAATCTTTGTCTGCAGGATTGATATAATGTGTATTAATCTCACCGGCTAACTCCAGCAGTTCGGAGTACTCCGGTTCTCTGTTAACATAAAGTTCAATCTTAGATTTTCCGTCATATTCATATCCTAACGCATAGCCGATAACTTCAGTATCATCAAAGATAATGAATGAGCTGTCATTTCGATAATTCAGCTTAAGCTTCAATTGTTTTCTTTCTTCTGTATCATCAAAACTATCCAGCAATGCCTGTAAATCTTTTTCTATGCATGAATCAAATCTCACAAAATGCATATTTTCTCCTTGATTAGTGTTCTCTATTTCCTGAACTTTCCTACTCTTATCCATGAGCCAGATAAAAGGGTTTCATTTTATTTAGAAAATCTTTCATTGAAATTTTCTAAAATACGATGATTCTCGAATAGATAAGTCAAGGAAATATAATTATATTTACTGAGAAAGTGAACATGCTTTCATCCAGCGAATTATGCACCGGAATAAACATAAGAAAAATCAGATTATACTTGTCAGCTTGCACGTAACTATTGATACTTGAGTTTATATAACTGAAAACAGTAAGGATTACAGTATGAAGAAAACCGTTCTGACTTTTATTTTAACATTGATTCTGCTTTCATTGTTTGCCGCTCCGGAAGCAGTAAAAGACTCAGCAGCAAAAAGCAGTAAATATGCTACATTCTCCGATATGAAACAGATAACAGGAGTTATCAGCTTGTTTGAGTACCTCAAAGAGTTTGTCAGTTGGAAACACTGGCGATACTGGTTGGGTCTGGTAATTACAATAATAGTCTGGTTTTCATTCTCTATGATTCATGGAACAGTCATTGAGCTGTTTCCGGAAGAAACAAAGGAAAAGATTGTCAAACGAGAAGGACTATATTACATATTCTGGATATGCTACACTTTTGTTATAGCTTTATTCTTTTCATTCGGATATAAACACCTTATAAATTTTGCAACAGATTTCAGCTTACTGAGTATCCCGAAAGGACAACACTGGATAAGCTGGGTTTTATGGATTGGTCTTGTATTCCTGAGTGTATCGGCTATATGGGCTGTAATTCGTGAACTGATTGTCTTTAAGCATATAGCACTGTATACTATCCCCTATCAGGTTGTTCATGGCCTGATAGCAATTCCACTTATCTTCATGGCTACAACTGCTGTTACTTACTTCGTTATTGCTGTGGGGCTTATTCTTGGTGGAATTATAGTTTTTGTTGTGGGGATTAGTGTAATTGCTTTCCTTATAAAAATTAGTGATGGACCTCTATCCAGCAGTCCTAAAGATGATGATGAATACAACAAAAAAGTTAAGCAGATGAATGCCGATAATAAAAGAAGAAATGAAGAATACAATAGAAAGAAAGATAGGATGGAAAAATTCAACCGCGAAAAAATGAAAGAACATCGCGGATGGTAATAAAAAAAAGGCTGAAGATCAAATCCCCAGCCTTAACGTATTACGAAGTTTGTTATACTACTCTTTTTTCAATGTATCTCGAGTTCATCAGCCTGAGAAGTCCCATATAGTCCATGTTGAACTCAAGAATATCCCCGACTTTATATTCGTTCTCATTATCTTTAAGATCTATTACTATCATATCAGATGTTGCTCCCACAAAGTGAACATCAGGGTCAACAGGCCAGATATGTTTTTCATCCACATCCAGCAGTCCAAGGTTCAGAATTGCTCTATAGGTTGTTTTACCAATATCCTTATTCCTGAATGAGTATTCTTTACCTTCTACATTGGTTCCCATTTCACCAGTTGGTACAATAGGCTTTTCAGATAGTTCAATAATCTCACAATATAGTTTGAACACATCATTATGCATCATCTTAAGATCTCTGTCATTATAAATATCTTTTCCGAAGAACAATGTTTCACCAACTCTGAAATGGTTTATTCCAAGAGGAAGAGTATTGTTGAGAATTAACGGAATTACAACTGAAGATCCTCCCGAGACAAATGGAATATGTCTGTTGAACTTAGCCTCAATAAGCTGCTCATACAGGCAGAGGATAATCAGCTTATCAGGATTAGGCAGAACTCCGTATAAACAGGAGAAGTTAGCACCTATACCAACCACTTCTATGTTACTGAGTTCGAATACTTTTTCGTAAAACTGAATAAACTCTTCTCTTACTACACCTTCTCGCAGCTCTCCCATCTCAATCATAATGATTATTTTATGGGTTTTATTCAATTTCCCAGCTTCTTCTGATAGAGCCTCTATTGTATCGAATTCCGTATTCATGGAAATATCTGCATACCTCACAACATCTTCTACATCAAGCAGAGATGGTGGTTTTATGTATATAGTTTCAATTTCAGGCTTAATTTCTTTTATCATCTGAAGGTTGGTCAGACGTGAATCACATATCTGTTTTGTACCAATATCAATAAGCTGTTTCAGATACTCTTCATTCCCACAGAGTACCTTAGATACGATAGCCCACTTAATTCCTTCTTCTTCAAAAATTCTATCGAGAAACTCAAAATTCTTTTGCAGTTTCGCTTTGTTCATTATCAAGTGTGCCATATACTCTACCTTATTAATCGCATTTCTGCATACTTCTTCTGAAATCCGACTTTTTCATAAAGAAATTTAGCAGGATTATCTTCTTCTACATGAAGAGCAATATTACCATTGGAAACTTCTATAGCTTTGTTCATCAGTTTCTTTCCAATACCCTTTCCGCGCATTGTTCTGCTTACAGCAATGTAAACCAGAATATTTTCCGGAATATAGCCATCCATACCTGTCTTATTCATAACAACAGCGCCCACAATTTTCGAGCCTGATTCTGCATAAATCACTGAACCACCAAAAGTATCTGAGCTGAGTGCATATTTCATTGCCTTTTTTATATCCTCAACAGGATCACCATATTCTTCCAGACTTTTGAAAAGGAATTCAGCAATATTATTCAAGTTATTATCAAGTTCAGATTTTCTTTCATCAATTACATAAATTTTAATTTCCTTATCCATATTTGACTCCTTTCAAATTTTATATAATTGAAAACAAATAAGTTAAGTCTGTCAACCTTTTATTCTTATATTACTTTTGTTTTTTATTCATGAACAATCTCAAGTTAGTAAATGCTCAGAAGTTCTGCTTTTTTCCCTACAATGTAAAAACAATCAATATTATACCAACCAAATATATATTACTATAGGATAAGAACTACTTAACACACAACATCAATTATATACTGAGTTGAAATACATGTCGGCTTAAGTTCAAATTTTCAATCCTGTTTTTATTAAGCTAAGCTTCTGTCAGATTCACTTAAGGATGGAATATGTTCAGATTAAATATTTTAGCTATACTATAATACGACCAAAGTTTCATTACACTAACAAAAAAAAGCAGTTATGAACTTCAATAATTATTGACAGACAATTATTAAATCGTATTCTTTGCCACAAATAACACAAGGAGGAACCAATGGCAGTAAAAGTTGATGAAACTAAATGTGTTGGTTGCGGAGCATGTGTTGGTACATGCCCTGTAAGTGCCTTAGAAATGGACGGAGACGTCGTTAAAGTTGACGGTGATGCATGTGTTGATTGTGGTGCATGTGTAAGCTCATGCCCTGTTGAAGCACTTGAAATGTAAGAATATTATTTTCTGGATACAGACTGTTGTTTTGCGACAGTCTGTTTTTTTTGTTTAAAGGTGATTTTAACTATTCGAAAATTGTACTGTTCTTCACATTATTCAATGTCAATTGCAGCATTTCTTCTATGTTATCTATTATCATTGGACCATGCCCCGGATAAATAGCATTAAGTTTCAATGTCATGATCCTCTCTAGAAAATCTACAAAAGATTTATGATAACTCCCATTAGTGTTCTTAACATTCATGATCGTATCCCCTGAAAAAAGAATTTTCTCAGATTGAGAGTAGAGACATATCGAATCTTGTGAATGAACATTAATATGAAGAACTTCGAGATATCCGTCACCAGCTTTAATTAGCTGCCCGTTATTCAGCTTCGTACTATCTTTGAAATATGGGGAAAAAGCATATACCTGAGGAGAATAAAGATCATTAAGTCTTGGTAATGCACTTACATGGTCAAAGTGAGAATGCGTGATGATAATCTGTTCAACCTTTTTCTTTCCAATACCTGTGTAAACCTCATTTAACTGATCAACAAAGGCTTCATTTCCTCCGGCATCAATTAAAGTATTTACATTCTTCAAATTGTTCATTTCTCCAAGAACAAGATAGTTATTAGACCTGTAAAATGTGCTGTCTGCCATCAATGGGTGGATTCTCATATCTATTCGTTACTTTTTCCTGTGCAGTTGAGTATCGGAAACTACCTGCTCAAACAAATACGCAGCATCACTGGGGATTTTCTGTGTCTGCTCGGTAGCAAGATATCCATTGTGTTTAAGAGAAGAATGAAACATCTTAAGAACTTCAACCCGTTGCTCCTGTTGAAAATGGAGCAAAACGTTCTTACATAAAATCAAATCAATGTTCTTTAATATTGGTTTCAAAGTTAGCAAATCATGATGATAGAAATGCAGCTTATCCCGAATAAAGCTCTTAACTTTATACAAACCTGTTTCCGGATTTATGTAAAAGTACTTTTTCAGATATTTATCAGGTACACGACTGATATCTTCACTATCGTATTCTGCATCTGATACAACTTTCTCAAAATCAAGATTATAATCCGACGCAATCAGTTTGACTTTATCAAACTCTTTTTCAGACAAAGAATCAGCCATAAGCATTATTAATGTGTATGGTTCGGGACCCATTGCACAGCCGGCATCCCATATTGTAACTTCTCCATTGGATTTCAACAGGTTTGATACAGTGCCGGATACTCTTTTCAATGTGTGTAAGTCCCTCCAGAAATACGTAAAAGCCATTATTCTCACCTCAATACTATTTCAGAAATAATAATGGATTTATGTAATTTTACAAATCTATTTTATAAATTTTTTCGATATCCAGTTTTCTATTAACTCTGTTATTGAAAACTGTAGAAGGCAGGAATATTCGTGGAATTCTTTCATTTCTGGCAGTTGTATAAGGAAAATTACCGGCAAGAGGCATAAAGGATTCGGTGTTCTCCCCAAATTGGTAAACATAAGTTGAGCTTGGCTGCTCGTAGTTTATCAGAGAATAAAGAGTATTCTTGAGAACAAAATTCTGTTGCTCAATATTGGCAATCTCAGGAAGATTAAAATCTATAATTCCAGTATATTCATATAACTCATGACTTTTAGTTGCAACAATGTTTTTGAGTGTTTTCACATTGTTAAAAGCATAGAAACCATTCTGATCAGTATAAGTTGATACAATCTTATTCAGAGTTACTCTCTGCATTGATACTGCTCTTCCCTGATCATCCGTAATATATCCGAAGATTCCTGAATCCGAGTTCATACGCTTATATACCGGCACGGACCTCTTAAAAAAGTCCCTTTTCAATTTTACCAGAAAATTGTTCTTTTTCAGCCCGTTATAGTAAAAGAAACATAAACCGGCTCTATCGTAATTTTTAAGTTCAGATATCTTACCTGCAAGCTGACGATAAGGATAATACCCATTTTCAGACCAGGCTCTCAACCCAATTACGCATCTATCAAGAATGTCCTTCTTTTCAAGTGCAGCAATCTCTTTAATCAGATAAGAAGTTGATTTTGTATATGCCATCAGGAATACTTGATCAATATAATCATTCTCTAACCAGTTCAACCAGTCTTGACCAACATTTCTGTTTGCGTTCTCTACATCAGGAATTACTGCTGCCGAGATTACCAGATTAGGATTCAAGTGCTTTAACTCAAGATATGCTCTCTTCACAAATCGTGATATCTGATTCTGTTTCCAGGTCTCAAAATTTATATCCGAATTTGTGATTTCACAGAATTCATTATAGTTATCAATCGAGATCGGATTGTATCCGAATTTCTTAGCAGGATAGCGAATATAATCAAATTGAAGACCATCAATATCGTAGTTAACTACAATATCTTTTATAACCTCAAGGAGATAATCATGAACCTCGGGAACTCCCGGATCCAGATAAGCTCCTTCATATGAGTTGAAGTTCATTCGTTTTCCCGACTTATCGCAGGTAATCCATTCCGGGAATTTCTTATATACATGATCTTTACTGAAAGATTCTTCTCGTCTTGTTGTTGCAACAAATGTTGTCACCCAGGCATAAACCTGAATATTATATCTTTTGGATTTATCAATAAGATACTGCAGCGGATCGAAATCCTCTTCAAGAATTCGACTGATATGCTCCGGATTTGAGTATGTTTTATTGATTCTATTAGGTGTATAAAGAGCATCACCTCTGTATCTGATTTCCGCAACAATCGTATTGAAATTATTTTCTGCAGCATCAAAAACTAACTGGTCAATCTTTTCTCTGGAGTTAATATCCCAGGGAGGAGCCCAGAAAGCCCTGATTTCAGCTTGCAGATAAGCTGCTGAAATGCAGATAAGAAACAGAATCAATACGTATTTCTTCATTTTATCCTTTTAATCCGCTTGATGCAAAACTTGACATAATCTGTTTCTGAGCAAACAGGAACAGGATTACAAGCGGTAAAATACTGAATGTAGAAGCAGCCATCAACAGAGTTGTCATTGATGATGATTCCTGAGCAAAATAGCTTAGTCCTACCTGAAGCACTCTGATTTCTTCGCTGTTCGTCATTACGAGTGGCCACATGAAGCTGTTCCAGCTCCCGATAATTGAGAAAATTGCCGCTGTGGATATAACTGATTTTGATAATGGAAGAACAATCTGCCATAACATTCTGAATCTGCTGCATCCGTCTATTGCTGCAGCATCAAACAGATCCTGAGGAATAGTTTTGAAATGTTGTCTCAACAGGAAGATTGTGAATATATTGGCAATCCATGGAACTATAAGAGCTGTGTAAGTATCTATCCAGCCCAGACTGCTCATCAGTACATAAGATGGGATAAGATAGATTGGTTGAGGTACCATCATCATACTTACAAACAGGTAAAACAAGAAATCCTTCCCGAAGAAACGCATTCTGGCAAAGGCATAAGCAGCCAGAGATGATGTTACTATTACACCAACCATCACAAATATCGACACAAATATAGTATTCAGGAAATATCTCCCGAATGGTACTTTCTTGAATGCTTTTCTGAAGTTTGACCAGTATAACTTGTATACTTTCCTGTGCGATATTTTATTCGCCTGGACTTTGGCAAAAGCACGTTTGATTTTACCTTCTGCATTGAAAATATGCACGTAAGTACTATCTCCATCCTCTTTCAGGATTTTAACTTTAACTTGCTCTGTTCCGTTATTATACTCATCAAATTCTTCCATTGGAATAAATCCGACATTACCATTGTTAACTTCTATCTGAGGCTTAAGTGCAGTAGTAATCATCCAAACAAACGGAATTACCATTATGATCCCGCAGATAAGCAAAATAATATATAAAGGCAGTTTTTTCATTTCCTGTTTCCCTTAAAACTGAATTTTCCCATCGTAATAATCCAGACTTTTCAAATGATCGGTTATCCCCCATGAATCAAGCCGGATTCCTTCCTCATTGCAGGTTAATCTGGCAATGCTTCCATTAAAAATGGAGAAGGATCTTTTGACTGTCAACGGGATATCAAGTACATACCTCAGTATTACATCCAGATTCCCCCCATGACAAAACACTGCTGCTTTTTTACCGGGATTCTCGGAGATAATATCTTTGATACAGGCTACTACCCGATCTCTGAACTCTTCCATGGTTTCACCCTCAGGTATAATATACTCCGAAGGATTACTCATCATTTTATCATATTCTTTTATGTTATTCTTTTTGAATTCTTCGACAGACAAACCCTGCATGATTCCCATGTGTTTTTCTCTAAGTCTGTCATCCTTTACAATACTGACACCTGTTCTTGAACCTGTTGCTTTCGCTGTATCATAAGCTCTGCTGAGATCACTTGAATAGATAACATCACAGTTATGTTCCTGAAAGAAATCCGCTACTGCTTCAGCCTGTTTGAGACCTGTTTCATTCAGGGGTTTATCAATGTGTCCCTGCCATCTTTTTTCTCTGTTCCAGACAGTTTCACCGTGTCGTACTAAATATATTCTGGTTGCTTCCATTTAATAATGAACCTTTTTCTCCAACTTCTTCTGTAAAAGTGTTAATGCAAGAATTATCGCAAAAAGTATAAGTGCAACAGCACTTGCATAGCTCATATTGGCAGCTTCACCAAGTCCTTTGTCAAAAATATAGTAAACAATCACTTTAGTTGTTCCCAACGGTCCGCCAATTGGAGGTCCTGTCATCATATAGACCTGGGAAAATACCTGAAAGGTTGTAATTGTGGTCATCATTAACACATAAAAAGTTGTTGGCGAAATAAGTGGAAGTGTAATCCTGAAAAATTTCCTTGCAGAGCTTGCTCCATCTATAGATGCAGCTTCGTAGTACACTGAAGGAATGTTCTGAAGTCCTGCCAGATATATAATAGTGTTATATCCAAGCGATTTCCAGATTGTCAGAATTATTATACAGAATAATGCAAGAGACGGACCTCCCAGGATACCGGGTAAATCATGTCCTGTCATCAATTCAAAGATTCCACGGCTTTCCGCCAGCCAGCCTAATGGCTGAATACCTATTTTTCCAAGCATATAATTAATCAAACCGCTTCTCTGATTGAACATTATTTTGAACACTATAGATACGGCAACAAGAGATGTTACGGTTGGAATAAAATACAATGTTCTGAAAAATCCTCTCAGCTTTTTGATATTATTCAGCATAAATGCAAAAAAGAGAGAGAATATGATTGTTGCCGGAACAACAAGTATTACAAGCCAGAATGTGTTTCCCAGAGATTGCCAGAACTCAGAATCATGAAGTATATTCACATAGTTTTCCAATCCTATGAAATCTCCTCTTCCGTTAACATCCCACTTGAAGAAGCTTAGAAAAAAAGAGAGTATAATTGGAATAAACCTGAACATGAATATGATTACTGCTGCAGGCAAAATATAAAAATAAGGTGATATCTTTTTTCGCATTGAATTAGATGTTTTCCTTTTATAATTTCAGAGAGTTCTGCACTAAAATAAAATTCAACTATTATCCTTAATGCAGTATTCCCTTTCATTCATTATCATGGACAAGCAGACAATATGTCAACAAATTAATGGCATTATCAGGAAATAATTGAATTGTTCAAAAAGTCTTAATGATATATAAGGAAATACTTACTGAACAGTTTTAATCTCTTCCGTCAGAAAAAGCAAGTTCTTGAGCATATATAAAAAATCGAGAAACATTATTACCTTGACTTTCTTAATACTTAACTGAGTTTCTTCATAAATTCTGATAGGGAGATTTTTTTTATGTTCAAGCATATTGCTGTTTTCTTAAAAATGCCACTTTTTCTTATTTTTCTTTTTTCTGTACTGAGTTCAGTATCTCTGTATGCTGCAAAAGATTATGACCCATCAATACTATTTCTTGTTCCGGATAAGGCTAAAGCAGATAAAACGCTTCAAAACGAAATAGACTCAATGAATATTGAGTTGAAAGGTTATTTCAATTCAGGTGTAGAGCAGGAAATCCCTGAAGGACTTCAGGATAATTTTATGCAAATGGTGAAGAATCAGATTGAGTTTGTTAAAGATATCGATGTTTACTCATACATATCATTTCTTTATCAACAGAAGATCATGGAGGATTTAACAATGAACTATGACAGTTCTGGTTTGCTGTTTCTTGTTGAACATAAAAAAAAATCGAAAACCAGAAATCTTTCAGAATTAGCTATAGAGAAAGGTGTTCAGTTTGTCGTAAGTTTTCCTAAGGCTGAGTTTACAGAGAATAAAGGTAAAAAAAGTCTTGAATTAGAAATAAAAGTTTATGACAGAGAACATGATATTATTGTTCTGGAGAAATCCTACCTGCTGAACTCAGAAAATCATGGATTCGATTATGCATGCAATGAAGGCTCTCTTTACTGCTGCATAAACAACGCAGTAAAAGCTTCCCTCGAAGATTTTATATCAATGCTGAGAAAAAACAGTATGCAGTAGAAAAGAAAAGCATGAACACAACATATGCTTTAACAAGCTAATCCCGTTTATGATAAGTTAACAAAAGATAATCATAGTGACTTTGCCGATTATAAGTTGTGCAGAGATGAACTTGTATTGATATACCCATTAAGTAAAAAATACATTCTCAATCCGGTAGTTGTTACAACAAGATCCGGAGAAGAAATTCTTAAGTATTTCCTGTTTGAGACAAAATCAGGTAAGTTGTATGAGTGGACATACTTTACAGAAAATCCTCCCATAACAGATAAGGAAAACAAAGGATTACATTATGGTGTAATTGCCATGAAAGAACTTAATACAATCACAAAATGGAACTTCTCATTTAATTCTCTGGATGATGAGAATTTTTGGAGTAAATTCGTTTTCAGAAAAAAATAATGAATACATGTTTCTTAAAAAGATAAACTGAAGTTGAACTTCTGACAGTAAAGAACAATTTATTTTAAATAGTTTAGATTAATTATACAATTTAAACTCTTACTCATTTTTATGCTGTTTTTCTTTGTTTACAATATATTATACATTTTGCTTGATTGTTAATCAGTAATTAAAAAGTTTGAGTCATAATTATTACTAAGGATTAGAGTATGCCTCCAAAAGAATATTTTTACAAAGCTGTATTCAGAATTTGCAGTCATCTACATATTGAGAAAAGCCTGGAAGAACTGCATAATCTGTTAAAAGAACACATACCACTGGATTTTACAGCCGCTCAATTTTTAAATGAAGAATTAAAGTCTCTACACACAATTGCTTATGTCACAAAAAACGGAGGAAAGCTTTATGATGATTGGCTTCCTCTGACACCTGAAGCTATTGACTTTCTTTATAATTTACCTCCGGAAGACGATGTATTCCTGATAGAAGAACCTAAGGAATCATTAGTATCGAGAGAGATCGGACAGCATTATCAGGAATTTCCCTCATCAATTATTGTTCTTGTTTTACGGAATGTTTATGACTCAATTGGTTTTATATCATTAATGACGAAAGGAAAGGAAAAATTCAAAGCTGAGCATCTGCGATGGGTGGAATTAGTGAAAGCCCCCTTACTGATTGCAATGGCTAATGCAAAAAAGCACTTTGAGTTGTATAAATACAACCAGCAGTTAGTTAAAGATAATGAGTATTTCAAGGAAAGATTCTGTAAAGATATAGGAACAGAAGTTATAGGATCATTTGCCGGGCTCAAATCTGTTATAGAAAAAGTAAAGCTTGTAGCCGAGAAAGATACTCCTGTGTTAATACTGGGAGAAACCGGAGTTGGTAAAGAAGTTATTGCAAACTTGATTCATGAGCTGTCTGACAGAAAAAAAAACAACTTTGTTTGTGTAAATTGTGGAGCAATTCCCGAAACATTAATTGACAGTGAGTTATTCGGACATGAACAGGGTGCTTTTACAGGAGCAACATATAGAAAGAAAGGTAAATTTGAAAGAGCAAATAAAGGAACGATTTTCCTGGATGAAATTGGAGAATTGCCTATTGCTCTGCAAACCAGACTGCTTAGAGTTATTCAGACAAAAGAGATTGAAAGAGTTGGTGGAGAACATCCTATTTCACTGAATACCAGGATAATTGCTGCAACAAACAAAAATCTTGAATTATGTGTAAAAGAGAAGAGTTTCAGAGAAGATCTTCTGTTCAGGCTCAATGTTTTCCCAATTATAATCCCCCCCTTGAGAGAAAGAATGAGTGATTTACCTTCTCTCGTGAACCATTTTCTTAAGAAGAAGTCAAATGAATTGAGATTGAAGAAAATCCCATCTCTGGGAAAAAATGCAATTGATGTATTACAGAACTACAATTGGCCGGGTAATGTCAGAGAGCTGGAAAATGTTGTTGAGAGGGCATTAATCATTAATCCGCATGGTCCGATTGATTTTGATTTCATGAGCTACAGAAAAAGAGAAGCACTTCAGGATGAATTCCAGAGACTGGATGATGTAATGAAGATGCATATAGAAAACGTAATTGAAAAAACAAAAGGCAAGATTCATGGACCGGGTGGTGCTGCCGAGATTCTTGATATTAACTCCAGTACACTAAGAAACAGAATGGATAAACTCGGAATAAACTATCTAAAACGGAATTGATAATTTACCAGTAAAAAAGTGCCCCGAAACCGAGGAGACTTTACTCAGTTTCGGGTGTTGTCCGTTGAAGGAAATGAGATAGGTCATTTCTGTTAATTGGTAGCAATAGATTTCGGGAATAGCCTTAGAATCTTTTGCATATTGCTGAAAGCCACGGTCTTGATTTTATTGATATAGATTTATAAGGTTCTATTCCATTGATGACCCAATTTAGTCCATCAATCTCCCAATTCGGATTGCACTTCGAATCTATGATTCTCTCTGAGGAATATATTCCAGATTCTGCGGCAATTCTGGAAAACTGAAGCTGTGTCAACACAGTAGAGACAATAACTACAGATCTATTCATCCCTGATTCTTTAAATAATTTTTCCCCTGTAACAAACAGTTCCTGAGTTTTTCTATAAATTACCCTGACATCCTGTAAATCTATGAAAGCACCAAATGGGCACTTGAGCATCCTTAATGTTTCTTTACTGTCTTCAAGCCAATTCAGCATTTCGTCTGAGGTTAATTCCCCTGAAAAAGAGAGTCTTAATCCAAAATCCTCTTCCTTTATTAAGTACATGTTGTTCTCCATTGCAAAACAATAATCATTCATTTACGGAGTTAAGAATCTGCTGATAACGCCCGGATGATTTCAATTCCTTCAAACCGTTATCAAACTTGGTTGCAAGATTTTTTCCATCCGGAATGGTTCTTGATACGAGAAGCCGCATGCTTTTTTCACCGGAGAGAGCTTTGGGATTATAAGTAAGAGTATTTGCTTCTTGCGCGTTGAAGTTTGTCTTTATAAGATGCTCTCCCACAATGTAGTCTGCGGGGAAGATCTGTATTCTTTCACCAAGTACCTTTTTGAAATTGGTGATATCATCATTAACGATATCTACAGCAATTCCATTTTTTTCAAGGAAGTCCACGTGCGAATATCCCAAAGTCCCACCGATATTATAATTCTTTAAATCATCTAAACTCTCCCATTCGAAATCCAGATCCTTCCTATGGAAGAATACTTCTTTCGAAGTGAGAAGATTTTCTCTATTTACATAAAATAATGTTTCTCTTTCATCATTTGAATACCAGGGGAAAGTTCCGTCGCATTCTCCTGACTTAGTCATTTCATAGCAGCGTTTCCAAGGGTAATAAACGATTTCCACATCAATACCCTCAAGCTTAAAAGCTTCTTTAACTATGTGCTCAGCAATTTTACAGTCACTGTTACTACAAGATGTATATGGAACCCATTCGCCAACTGCCAGAGTTACTGTCATACAATACAAACAACCTGTTAAAAAAATCAGAAGTGAAAAAATAATTCTAAGAAGCATATATTCTCTCCTTTTCGGCATCTTGTCAGGAAAGGACTGCCGACGATACAGTTTAAAATATTCACTATAACTAAATGCAATCACTGTGCCGATTGTTGATTATACGTGCTAAACTCCTGTATAACAACGGGAAAGACGTATGAGTCCAATATTAATGCTGTTTATAAATTTACCATATATGGTAAAAAGATGAAATGCGGTAGAACGAGTCGTAAAAATTAGATTGAGCACCAGAATGAAACATCTATTTTATAACACTCTCTCACTCCAGAGTTTAACCAGAATCTGAGTAATTATTATTATCTTGACTTTCTCAAATATAAGTATCACTTTTTTACATATTCTAAAATAGGAGTTATCAGTATGTTAAATAGCAAAACCGTTTCCATGAAAATCTTTTTTTTCCTCGTATTTATTGTTTTAAGTATCAATTCCGTTTTAATGTTTGCTGAGACAGTTCTCGATCCCAAAATTACGTTTCTTGTTCCCGTGAAAGTACATATAGATGAAAGTCTTCAAAAAGAGGTTGATGCACTGGGAACAGAGTTCAGAGAAGAAATAATTTCTGCGGGAAAACCACCTATGCTGAGTAGATTCGAACCGCATATAGTTAAAATGCTGGAGAATCACTATGAATTTGTTATCAAGGCAGATTTCATAAAGGGTATTACTTTCAAATATGTTAACATATTTGAAAGCATGATGTATTATGAAGAACCGAAAATGTATGCACTGATCAGAGATGAAAAACTTTCAGAGCAATCTGATCTCGCTGCCGTTGCTATCAAAGACAGTATGCAGTATGTAATCAGTTTCCCTGAAGTTAAGATCACAAGCAATAATGGTGAGAAACAACTTGCACTTTCAGTAAGAATATATGACAAGAAGCTGGAAAAGGTTGTGATAGATAAAACTTACACCGGGGATTCAACAAATAAAGGTGGAGATATTTCCTGCGATGAAGGAACTCTAACTTGCTGTGTTAACAATGCAATAAAAGCATCTTATGACGATTTCCTTGATGTATTGAAAAACAGCAGTGATTTTTTTATCAAAAAGTATGGGAAAAAAGAATAGACTGTACAACAATCGTAATATCTGAATTCTGAGAGCTTTGCATAATAGCAGAATCGAATCAACTCGTATTTTACGTGAAATATGAGAATAAAAAACTACCCAAGTTATACAAAGGTCTCATTCTACTAAAAAACTATGGTATTAATTGTTAAGTAATTTGCTCTTATTAATATTTAACTTAATCTATAATAAGAATCGATATCTGCAAGGAAAGTAATATGAAACAAAAGTTACTGATTTTTACCAATATTTTCTTGTTTATAACATTTATCAGCTCTGTTACCAGTGCGTTAATTTACAGATTCATCCCCGGTCCTCTTCAGGGAAGCGAGGTGCTGGGAAGTATCCATGGTTTTTCCGGATTATCTTTCTCCCTGCTCGCTACTATACATATCGTGTTAAACTGGAACTGGATAAAAGCTAAAATATTCAAGGTTAAAAGACCTTAAACCAACTTGAAGGAGTTCTTATGAGAAAAAGTTTTATTGCTGTTTTATTTCTTTTTATCGTTTTATCCGTATATGCACATCCTGCATCAAAAGTTAATGCTGAATTCAATATGGAGACAAAAAAGTTAACCATACTATTTGAGCATAAAGTATCCGACACAAGCAAACATTACATATCTGAAGTAAAAGTGTATCGCAACAAAAAAGAAATTATGATTCAAAAGATTAAAGGGCAGGAAACTGCAGTTGGTGGAAACCTTTATTACAGAATTCCTGATGCTAAACCGGGGGATAAATTAAACATATATACTGTCTGTAATAAATTCGGGAAAAAATCTTTTGAATTGAAGCTATGATAGTTACTATTTAGGCTAAATATAGTAAAAAACGCTGGAAACAGCGTTTTTTTATTTAGTAGAATAAATTGAGTTTGGGACTATAACTCCATTTCCACTCTCTCCATAAATTATCATCAGTATTATTATAATAGTCTACAATATTCGATCTATGTGGAATTGAATCAAAGTAATTCTTTGAAATATACCAATTTGTGAAGTATTGTAAGATTATATTTGATACAATAAGTTTCTGTATACTAGCGTCCTCTGATACAATTTGATCTATAAAGCCTTTCATTAGGGCTTTATCAGCCTTGAAATAACTTATTAAAACATTTATTGATTCATGTTGGGGTAAGACACTCATAAAAATAGGTTTTAATGTAACATTGGGATTTGAATAATCATTGATCATTTTATAATTAAGATCGAACACGGGGTTAACTAAAGAGGTACCAACAATCTTATATTGTTTATCGAACTCAATATTAACAGTTTTCAATGTGTTAAATCTTTGGTTGTCAATATCAAATTTCATTTTTTCAAGAAGACCTCTTTTCTCATTCACTTCAATTCTCAACTCAGCAATATTGATTAAGTAATTCTGTTCAATTTTTTCTATTTGATCGTCATTAAGATGTTCAAAGTTATTAATAAAACTTAAGTTACCTTTATTCATTCTATCAATTATCAGATAGGAAAAATTCAACTTATGAGTTTTAAAGTATAGAAACCATGCAAGAGCTCTAAATGCAAAAATAAATTCTTGTTCTTTATTTCCATCCTTATAATCTGAGTTCTCAATAGGAGTAAAAATTTCTAAATCATGCTTTTTACAAAAACCCGTAAAGGTTGAAGCCTGCTTTCTTCCAACCTCTCTTGGTTTTCTACTTAATTGTAAATCGTAATCTGCATGATTAAAAGTTAATATTGTGTCATTATTTTCAGTTAATCTTGTTAGATATCTATTATTTTGGATTGAATGAGCTTTAATTATTGATTTCGAGCAATTACTGTCGTTTATGAAACACTCTTTAAACAAAGCCTCTTTCCTGATTTTCTTGAGTTCATTAAAATTGCAAAAATCAATCATCTTTCATCTGATCCCAGAAATCACTATCCAATTTCTTGATCTTTAAGATCTTTTCAGTCTGCATGCCCAGATCATACTCATAAATGTATTTAGCTAACTCTCTTCCATCTATAAGCACGACATGTATTGAGGAGTCCAGACTATCAACATATTTTAGTGCAGTTGAAGCAAATTTTGAAGTAGTAATAAACACTCCTTTATTAGACTTTGCAGGAGCCAATGCACCAACAAATTTCTGTACTTCTTCTCTTCCTACTAAATTATTTTCAGCATACCTTTTAGCCTGTAAATATATGCTGCCAAATCCAAGAACATCTTCTTTAACTATGCCATCAATCCCTTTGTCATTTGTATAGCTTGTTGTTGTACCAGAATCTCTGATTCCTCCTCCGTATCCCATTTTTTGCATCAAATTTACAACAAGGTTCTCAAAATCTCTGGGAGACTTAGACAATATTGTCTTAATTATTTCATTGTAAATAATATCGGTAATTTTGTTATAATGTTCATATAAAGATTCTTCAGGTGTTAACTCTTCATTATTAGGGGTATCAGTATGTTCATCACTTGCTTTTATTACTGGATTTCTTTTCTTTATCTCACTTTTTACAAAATCCTTTATGTTTTCTGGCTTGCTAAGCATTTTGATACCGCTTTTATTTATACTGTTCATTCCTCTTTGCGGTTTCTCAATTAATCCAGCCATATTTAAGTAGCTCAAAGCCCATTGAATTCTATCCAGAAAAATCGGACCATTACCCGAATCGTACATTAAGTTTCTTGATTTATCATCCAAATTGTATTTTTTAGCTAAAATTTCTTCCAAATCCCTCGCTTTAGAACTTTGTGTTTTTTTTAATTCTTGTAGAATAGGTAAAAACATTTCATCAAATCTCGGCAACCTCATATATGCTCCTATTATTGTTTTAAAATCATTTATATTTTATTCATCACTATAATATTCTGTCAAGAATATTTATGCCCCAATGTCTAAATTTATTATTCCTCCGTAAAATTCACAGTTACGGAAAAAGTATCATATTCTTTACTTCTATCAACAGGATTTTCCTTATAAGCTGTCAAAATTATCTTCGGAAAGACTTTAGCAAAATCCGGATAAAGTGATCCAACTTTGTCAGCAAATTGTCTGGCTTCTTTTTTCAGGTTTTCCTGCGTGAACTCTACATTACTTATGTATATTATCTGAGGTATTAAGGCATCATCAGTATCATAAACGTCCGTTCCAAGAACAGAAATCCTCTTATCATTAACAATCCATAAATTGAATTCATGAATGTATGAAGGTGTTACAGTGAGTTCTTCATAGGCTGCCTGATAATCCATAACTTTGTTTGTTATTGCAACATTCCCATAATTTCCTGTCTTGAAGGCAAAGGCATAGGCAATTGCTGTAGGAATTGAATAATTAAGCTTTGTCTTCCATTCTTCGGCTTTACCTGCGTAAAACTCAGCGTTATTGCCGTCAAATTCAGAGATATTAAAAATCATATTCAGAATCTTGTAAGAATCATCTTCCTTACCGAGATACATTGTCAGGAACCGGCCAATATTGTCCTTTTTATATTCAAATACAAGGATAGCCTGCAGAGCGACATATGGATGAAGATGAAACTCAAGATAGTGACCTGTATCAATAAAAGGATTTCCTCCAAAAGTACGCACATATTTTGCAGGCACATCATAACATTGAGTCAGTTTTCCTTCTATAAAGTTCATCTTGCTGTAAGGAACAGACACAGACTGAAAAGATTCTTTATATTTCAAAAACTCTGATTCGGGAGTAGATTGCTTAAACATTGTATGTGATTTATTCCAGAAATCTTTCAGATTCCCTTTTGCGAGCAAATCAATATAAATACTGGCAGGCATCAATAGAGAGTCCTTTTCTGTTTTGGCTAAGTCTTCCCAGTTAAAAACAGAATGCTCAATCTCCTGTGCAGACAAGTTACTGAATATAAAAGGGATCAGAAAAAGAATTGTGATTAAGATATGTTTTCTCATTTAAATCCTCGTTATTGCTTGATAATTTTAAATTATACAGGATTCTCTAACCAGTCAACAAAAAACAGCCTGCTGAAATTTCAACAGGCTGTATATAATGTTTAAAAATTCTTATTTGTTAAGTTCTTCGTCGAGTTCGTTGAAACCTTGGGAAGCTTTAAACTGATTATAAAGAGCTTCTTCCTGTTTGATCTGGTTCATCATTTTTCTGTCTACTTCATCACGTGGTACAGCGAGTCTAACGAAAGTTACGTATCTTCCCTGTTCGTTTGTAAAAACTTGTTTCTTCACAACTTTTGATCCACGGAATTCGGCATTGGAAACAACTTTCACTACGTTTGATGTAAGAGCAGTTACCTGAGGATTATCAACGCCTGCTTCTTCCATAAAATCTTTGATCATACCTTTAACATGAACTTGAACATAGTTTGCAGCTTTCTGCTGAGCCATTACATAAGCAGAATTATAAGATGCGTTCTGTGTTATTTTTGTCGCTGTTCCATAAACAAAAATATTCTCTTCATCACCTTCGACATCGTACCAGTCCGGTTGAAATACTTCTTTCATTCCAGCTGGAGCCTTAGGTTCAGGGTTACTTCCACAACCGACAAGCACGAATGCCAGAAGGCTGATAATCATAGCTAATTTAATAAATTTCATATAGCTCTCCTTTAATGGAAATTTCTTTTCTTTATGATTCTTAACGTACATTTCCAATTTATGTTTCATCAATTAAGTATTGTCAAGATAAAGTTAGGAAGCAATACATTAAAATACTTTAAAATACTCTCGTTTGCTGATAATGTGTTCTTAATATAATTATAGTCCTTTACTCTTACTGCCATAAACACTATGACATAAAAAATATTGACATAAAGATAATGTATTTACGATGTAGCTATTATTAAATTTGGAGGATTTATGAGGAAAGTAGTAATACTTATTTTCTTAGTTTCGTTATTAGTTTTGGGATGTAAAGACAAAAAAAGCAAATCTATTACGAAAATTTCAGACAGTTCTAATGAATACGGAGCACTGATTGGCAAATATTCGCTTTCTCAACAAGGTATTGCAGTAGGATGTATAAATGTAATGCAGCAAATTAACTCTGTTTTTGTTTCTGTTGATGAGGAAGTTATTGAAATGGAAAATGATGAAGGTATTTATATTGGATTCTTTGATGCTCAAGAAGGTGATATTGTAAATGTAAGAGTTAAAATTAACGGAAAGGAATTGATTAAATCCGACATTGAGTTAATCTATAACCTTGATGCCTTTAATTATCCTCCTTCGTTCAACTTCAATAGTTCAATACTCTTCAGTTGGGAAAGAGAAAAAAATGTTGATCAGCAGTATTTTGAAACTACAAAAGAATGGAATGACTTTACTGATGCAGGTTGGCAGGAAGCAGTCAAATGTGTTTATCTTAATGCTAATACTCGTTCCTACAACAATAATATCAGCTGGATGGGAGATGGGCAAAGTGAAGCAATTATAATGGATTTCTCTCTTCATTCCATGAATTATAAGAGAGACAACGGATTAATTCTTGCATCCATGGAAACCTCTTCAAGAATTTTCAGAAATTACAGTAGAGAAATTGAAGAAACTGAAGTTACTCCGGTTGAACTGTTTCATAATTTTAAACGAATTGTATCTCAAATGGAGTAAAATAGTATGAGAAAACTAACATTACTCATATTCATTCTTATTCTCGTTATACTTGGATGTGACAGCAGAGACAAAAGTAATACCAGTGACACAATAACGGGAATTGATGACAACGGAGATCAAAATATAATCCTCTTAATACCTTATTCAAATATACAGAATTTTTACATTGTTAATGTATATAATAATGAGAATTCTCTTCAAAATGAAAATATCAGCTTAGTTCTGAATAACTCCTCAATAACTCTTTCATACAATGAATGGAGTGATTCCTGGGAAGGTGACTTTGAGTTGATCGATATTCCGGATAACGAAACTATCCATGTACTGGATGTAGAGTGTCATATAGGTGATGCATATGTTACAACAGAACTGGAACTTGTTAACAGAATACTCAATTTTGAAGGACCATATTCATATGATGTTGCCAATGGAGCACAGCTGGACTGGGTCAGAGCAGGTGATGTAAAGCAGCAATACATCAAGGGTGAAAAAACATGGCTGGATGGCAGTACAAAAAAATACTATACAAAAAATAGAGTGATCAGTGCACCTAAAAGATCTTTTGATATGCCCGGAAACTGGCTAGGGCCTCCCAGACCATATAATGAATATGCCTTTACTCTGTCCTGTATGAACTACAATGAAGTTAACGGATTTATGGTTGCTTCCTGCGCCATGAGCAAGATAACTTACACACATGATTTCAGAACTTTTCTTAAAGAAGACTTAGACAGTGATGAAATACATGAAGAATTCAGAAAGATTCAGGAATCATTGTCAGATAATAATCAAACTGATGACTATAGATTACACAACAGATTGTTTTAAATGCATTTATCATCCCACTGAAAGAAGGTAAATGGTTGTTAAGGTACTACAGGAATACTTTGATTAGATTTTTCAATAAACTTGATATTTAACGGATAAGCTGATTCCAGGATCAGTTCATCGTGAGAGAAGATTCTGTCTGAGTAAATAATCTTTGCTTCAGGCAGAATTTTTTTTATGAATCCGGCAAAATTAACAGTTGGAGATTCTCCTTTACCGGTCTCACAGGCATCGAGAAAAACTGATGAAATACTTGAAAAAATGTTAATATCATTCAATTCTTTATCTCCTGTATCCAGCATATACTTTTCATATTCAGGAGATTCTATTTTCTCTGCTTCTGAACTCAGAATTATTCCGCTTCTAATCCCATGTCCGGCAATCCATAGTAAATCAATATTCCTGAACTCATTGAGGATACTGTAAATTTCCATTTCAGAACTCACTATCCTGACAAAACAATCATATTCCTCGGATATTTCCCTGAAAAGCCTGATACTTGCCTGGGTTTCAAATTCATCATTATAATCATACTCAGAGAAAACAATAACAGCATCAGGTTTATCGGTATCTGCAAACCGGATTACCTCATTCGCTGACAGTCCAAGCTGCCTGAATCTATATATACTTCTTCCGGAGAATCCTTCACCAAACAATCTTTCTGCATACTCAAATGAACCGCCAGCCTCAAGATATCTGACAAATTCCTCCTCATTAAATGCAAAATTATCCATTTTAGAAAAAGATTTAATATCATTAATGTTTCTATTAAGAATCCTCATGATATGATACACAGACAGTTTCAATTTAAGCCTATTGGAATACTTCAATAGTGGACGAATATGTTTATAGGAATACCCGGCAGTAATATATTCTGAAAATGATTTTTCACTGAATATGTATTCTCCATTACGCTTCAATTTCAGAGTTTTCTTCAGCTTTCTGTATGATTTTTCTTTGGTAATAATTCTTGTGATCTCTGTACCGCTAAAATTGAGTTCATCTTCTCTTATCTTTATAAATCTCCTGATCTTTTTCATTTTAACATTGTGGAAGATAAGTCTTGAAATGTTAGTCCCGGAGAAAAGATATTCCCCTGAGCTGTTTTCCATTTCTGCCAGTTCTGATGCAGATTGATATGTACAGCCAAACTTGCGCATTTCATTAAGATCTGATTTAGAAAATCTGTCAGGATAATCTATTGCTATTTTTTGAAGTAGTTCCGGGCGAGGTCTGTGAATAACACAGGATGTAAGAAGAAGTATTAACAGTGGGAGTATAAGCTTGTTTTTCATGATAAAATAAGGGGAGGACTGTAAAAATCCTCCCCGAATTGAGTTCTATTTCAATAAGATCATCTTATTAATGAATTTTTCTTTACCAATTACGGTTTTATAAAAGTAAACACCGGAAGCGGTAGTTTTATTTTTGCTGTCTTTTCCATACCAGGTAACCGAATACTGACCGGAAGAAAATGTATCTTTTGCTAAGGTTTTTACAAGTTCTCCTTTAATGTTATACACTTTTACTTCAACAGGTGTGTTATCATTCTTAACTGAGAATTGAATCTTTGTCTCAGGATTAAACGGGTTTGGATAATTACCTATCACTCTGTTTGAGAATCTGTTGACATCATTATCATCATTACCTACTTCGATTGTTGTACCAACAAGATTCAAGTAATAGACTGAATGCAATGGGTCATTGCTTTCTATATCCATCTGAGCAAAGATTTCCCCTTCTGATTCAGGAGTAAACTTAACCTTAACAATAGCTGAATCACGATAACTGATAGAAAAATGTATTGTATCTGCAGGATTATCAGAATCATCAAGCAAAGTAAATCCGGCATAATCACATGTGGCTGATCCGATTAGATCTGATAAACCTGTGTTATGTATTACAACATTTTGTACAACTGATTGATTCAACTCAGGTTGTACCAGAGTAACAGTTCTTGAATCTACACTAAGCTCCGATACTCGTCCTTCAGCAAAAGCAGGCAAGGTAATATTATCAACCCAGGCACAGTCATCTCCGGAAGCTGTGTAAGCATCCTTAACGTATTCCCATTTAAATGTTTTGAATCCACTTTCTACATCAAATATAGATTCACTCCATGGTATTTCACCGTCCCATCTTGCAATCTCGTTTCCATCAATATAGAATATCAATTTATCAAAGTCGTTATCAGGATCTTCTTCACAAGATACTCTTTTGAAGAAACTGATCTGGCCTGAATTAAGTATGTTAACTGTTAAAGAAACAGATGTTGTCTGGTTATCTGAGATAGGACCTGATTTCATGGAATATGCTCCCTGGAAAGCAGAAGTCTGATCAATAACCCAGTCCTGAGATCCACTGTGCATCCAGTTAAAAGCACTGAAATCACCTTCTTCAAAACCTAATATCGGTTGATCTACTGTTAGAACAAAACTTTCTGATGATATTACCACATTATTCTGATAACAAACAAGATATTGCTCTGCCATGTATCCTGAAGGAGTTGTAGAATCAGTTGAAACTTCAAATGACAATGTGGTATTGTTTCCGGATTCGAGTTCCTGAATCTGGAGTTCCTGAGTGTTGATAGTTATATTAGGCTCATTGTTTTCAAGAACAACTTCGATATTGTTTGCTGAGACACCACCTGTGTTCTCAACAACAACTGTAATATTTTCTGTTGAACCTGCATGTATTAAATTATCGGAACTATCAATTGTGATTGAGGATATTCTTATCTTTTCCTTATAAACTGTATAAGTTCTGGTTGATGTCCAGGTTGAGTTCGACCCTGTTAAAGTAAAGTTCAGAGTAAATTGATCTTCATTGTAAAAATCTCTGGAAACTCTGATTCTAAGATTTTCCTGCAATTCTATTGTTTCATTACTGCTGATTGTTCCAATATTAGAAATTGTTCCATTAATTATCTGAACTGAAGGATTATCACAGGTTATTGAAACAGACTGCAAATCATCACTGTCGGAACCTACATTCTTCAATTCAACTTCTATATCAATTGTTTCTCCGGCAGCAATAAGATTATCATTATCGTCAGATACTTCTGCACTGATAAGAGAGACATAAGGTCCTGATGGAGGAACAACTTCAACTGTACCTCTGTGAATGTAATTGTTTGGACTTGTAATAATCATATCAAGCGTTACAGGTTCTGAAAATCCACCTGACAGATCAAGATCAACCATTCCGGCTCCATCTGTTCTGACGGAGGCAATAACATCGTCACCGTTCATCAGAGAAACATCTGATAAACCGTTAGGAACAAATACGGAAAGAGTTTCATCGTCCATATTTATGCTGGAACTATATATCGGATCCTGATTACCGGGAAGATCTGTCCATACAAATACTGAAGGATCACCTGAAATTGTTAACTCGTTAAAACACCAGCGTATTCCCGGATCGGAGTATGCTTGTGAAGCTCCTTCTATTCTGGCATCATTTAATGCTCCACCGACTGAATGAATACCTTCTCTTAAGAAGGCATCAAAAAACTGACGATCGAAGTATTGTGAACCGCCGTCTGTTGATCCCGGAGCATACCAGCCATAACGTGAATTACCAATATATATTGCACAGCCATTGGCTATACTTGTAAACTTTTCTGAAATAGCATCATTGTCATCAAAAGCACTGCTGTAGCACCCTTGTGAGAATAATATAAAATAATTGTGGTTGATTCCATTTGCCGTAAGTTGATTATCTGTAACAGAACCGTTATAAAACTTCATATTATATGTAGTTGTAGAGTGTCCAAGGTGATTAACAAGGTTTACTCCGCTATTCAGAGCATTCCTTATTGTAGTTTCTCCCCAGTACTGGTCTCTCTCATATAAGGTTGAAACATTGAAATCATTGTCAAACCCACCGGAATAGTATCCGTTGTAAGATCCGCTGGTAACAATTTCATCTTTATAGTCACCACCCCAGGTCTGAGGATTATTGTTAAGACTTTCTCCAACAGTGAGTACATCGAGCAGATCACTGATTACAGGAGCAGAGTGATACTTGATCTGTTTATTTACAGCATTACTGAGTTCAGCAGCATTGTCAACTGTCAGTCTTCCAATCTCTACTTCAGGCATAAAATCTGATTCCTCAGGTTCTCCCCATTTGTTATCATTATCTTTATTGAAATCAGGACCGTTACCTGTTCCCACGCTGTCTAATGCAGAATAGTAGTAATCGGCAGGTATATCGTAATCTGTTGATTCTCCAGTAGAACCATAAAATCCTCTGTGCGGTACAGAAGCAACATCTCCAACCAGAATTACATATCTTGTGTCATGGTTTCTATAATAGTAATTAACACATTCTCTGATTTTCTCCTGGTTGTCTGATCCCTGATATTGAGTATAAATATCTTCAACATATTTGATTACAGGATTATATCCCTGGGATGCTTTGAAATCATATAGATCCTGAAGTCCAGATGCACCATAAAAATTGTAAGAAGTAATTATAAGATAAGCATTTACCTCTGTTCTTTCATTTAGAACAACAGGATACTGATCCGCCATATCAGGATTATCTACTGCAGTTCTCATATAGCTTTTTCCATCCTGCTTATACATTTTTGAAAAAGCTCCTGCAGATTCTCCATCTTCAATAAGATCAATCTCTATGTTAAGTTCTGAACTGAAAAGTACTGAACCTGTTTCCGGTTCGTATCTTACAGGATAAAGATTTGTAATAAAAACAGAAAAACCTTTGAAATACTGTGTAGAGTAGGTTGTGTGCATATTTTCAGGATAGATTTTATCCGAATTATATATTTCCTGATTCGGTTCGTCAAAAATGAAAGGATCATCTGAACCTATTCTATATTGTCTTTGTGATGGGTAAACCTTAACATTTTCCAGCAGCATTTCTGTCTCCGGAGATTTAACTCGTATTGATTCAGCTTTCTTTCCCGGAGGAAGTAAAATCTGAACAGGCAGAACAGGAAGTTGAGGATGCCCCGGATTTGTTAAGTAACGTGAATTATTCAGAGATACTTTCGTGTATCCATCTTCAGTTTTGAATGTTGGAGCCTCAAAATGATAGCTCATGTTAATAGTTTCTGCTGCAATCAGTGTAGCAAAAATACACATGATTACGAAAATCATTGTTTTTTTCATTTATCCTTCCTCATTGGTTTTCATACTTCATTCTTTGTAACAATATTGATTCCAATATTGGAAACCAATCAATTTAAGCTGTAAGTGTTTGTCAAATAAAAAGATTACATTCTCTGTCATAATGTAACAGTTTCAATTGAGTTAATAAGTATTTATTACTATTGCATACTTTGTGTACAGTGCTTTACAAAAGTATAAAGCTACACAAAAATTGAGAAAATTATCATAAGAGGTTTTTATGTTCTAAGTGGTTCAATATCATATTTGTGTATACATCTGTTAATAGTTGATCGCATTTTATAACATTAAAAGGTGACTACAGACACTCACAGAGTTAGAAAACGCTGTAAAATATATTGATAATCAATAAGAATATGAAATGAGAATGACAAATCATTCACACAGAAAAGTGTATAATAAATCTGACCCGTGCTCAGGGGCAATTTCCATTTAACTTACTACTTACTAATTGCAGATGGAGTTTCAGGCGATATCATTTTATCGTAAAAAACTGAAATGATGAAAATGTAGATTCACGAGATTGCAAAGCTGGAGTATATTTAGAATACTAAGAGTACGTTTTTTTTGTAATATACTTTATATCTGGGCTTTTGCATATGTTTTGTTAGTTTATCATTATACATGATGTAACTTAAGTAAGGAGTATGCAATGAAAAAAATAACATTAGTTCTAATTTGCCTGATGATGCTTACAGCATTGAATATTTTTTCTGACGTTATCACAATAGCTGCCGATGAGTGGATGCCTTATAATGGGGTACCAAAATCAGATAAACCTGGATATGGAATTGAATTGGCTGAGATGATTTTTAAGGAAGCAGGACACACTGTCAAATACGAAGTGATCCCATGGAACAGAGCTGTTCAGACAACCAGAAATGGTCAATATACTGCTGTTATTGGTGCTTTTAAAGAAGATGCTCCTGATTTCATTTATCCTGATGTTGAATTTGGATATTCTATTAATGAGTTCTTCGTTAAAGTGGACTCAAAATGGCAGTATTCTGGATTAAATTCTCTTGATAATAAGAAAATCGGGTTGATAAAAGATTACTCGTATGGCGATGAACTGGATGAGTATTTCAGCAAAAACTCGAAAAATGTTGATTTTGTTTTTGGATCGAATCCTCTTGAAATGAATATAAAGAAGCTGGTTAGCGGCAGAATTGATGTTTTCGTGGAAGACAGAAATGTTGCGGCTCAAAAAATAGCTGAGATAAATCTAACGGAAAAAGTGAAGTCTGCCGGTAGTCCTTCTCAGGGAAACAAAATATATATTGCCTTTTCTCCAAAGAATCCTAAATCAAAAGAATATGCTGAAATCCTTACGAAGGGAATAAAAAAAATGGAAGAAAATGGAGAACTTAAAAAACTGCTGACAAAGTACAAATTGAAATACTGGAAATAATAAACTGGTACTATATTCATAATTTAATAGAAGATCATTCTGAAGAGAGTGGTCTTTTTTTATTTGCATTAACTGTCAGTAATATTGGTCAACACATGACAGAACAAAGATGTGCAGTTTCATCTAAGAAGAAACAACGACTATATTACTGCTATTTCGATATTCTAAGGAGATGGTAGAAAGAAAAAAGAATGGAGAATAAACCTGACCCGTGCTCAGGGAAAATTCCTGTTTAACTTACCATTTCCAACTGCCGAACCTGAACAGATCAAACAATTAATGACTGAATCCGGAATTGATCAGGAAGATGAAAATGAAGTGCTTGATATACTAAAAACACTAATTGATAATAAGGTGATTGAGATAAATAATTAGTAGGCTCGGTTGATTTGAATTACAAGATTTTTCAGTTGTTAAGGATTACTTAGTAGGTTAAATGTAAAAAAAAGCGAATTGTAAAGAATTATTTTTGAGGCATACCCCCAAAATTATATTTCCATTATAATGCAATTGATTGTAATATAGATATTTATTACCTGTAAATAGTAAAATTTAACAACTAACAGGTTTTGAAGAAACTCTAATAATCTTTGTAAAGACCCACATTTGAGAAAGATTATTGTCTCGAAGAAATGAGGTGAATCTTGAACAGGCTTTGTTACCTGTCCGAGCTAATGATATAATTTAATGTATTGCGAGAAGCCCATGATTGAGCTATTTTACGAAATAATATAGCTTTGCAGCGAGCCTAACAAAGCCCAAGATGAATAAGTTTCTTAAATAATCTTTCGACCGTTTCTCTGGTATTTCCTCAGTCACCTTCGGAAACACTATGGGGAGTTTTCTTTGTGAATGCGCTTCCGAAGGAAAGCATAAAAAGTGCTTTCTTTTCCGTAGAAAAGAAATGAAAGTATAATAACACACATTGAATTTCTGATGACATACTTTTTTAAAAATGGGGGTATCCCTGAATTATTTTATATTGACATATATTTCTTTGCAATCTTTTTTAAATTAAATTAATACTGGGATGTGTAATGCAAAAAAGGTTTATTTTATCATTTCTTCTTGGAATCTTTATTTTATCTGTTTTTTGCCACGAGAAAGATACTCGGGGGTTGTTTAAATACGAGAAGATTAATGATTTTACTATAACTGAAAATGGAAAAATATGGGCAGTAGATGACTATGATCTTATAGTTACCGACGATAAAAGTGAAGAATGTAAAATTTATGAAAATTTCTGTGATTCAATCAGAGGTGTTAAAGGCACTTTTAACACAATTAAGAATATAACATTTTTTGACAGCCTTAGAGGAATTATTACTGGCTATATATCCGGTATTGATGATATAGCTTTTGGTTATCTCATTACTGATGATGGAGGAAAATCATGGAATCTTAGAAACTGGGATTACAATGTCAGAGATGTAGTAGACCTAGATTATGATACTTCCGGTAATATTTGGATTGTAAGCTTATATAATGATATCCTATATTCTTCAGATTATGGTTTGAATTGGATAAAGAAGCATATTCCTGAAGGCAGAAGTTACAGCAAGTTCATTGAGTACAGGTTATTTATGCAGGATGATACTTTAGGTGTAGTAAAGAAAGATGGAAGTAATGTTCTTTTGTTAACAAGAGATAATTGGGAAACCTATGATAAAATTCTAATTCCCTTTGATGATGATAACCACTATTTTAAAAAAAATCATTATGATAAACTTCATAAAGAATGTGCTGTGTACGATAATCAGATCATTGTAGAGTATAATAGAAGAGTATTCTACACGGAGTTAGATTCATTAAGCTGGCAGGAATACAAAGATGTCAATTATTTTATTATAGATAAAATGCATCATACTATATTGTTACAATATAAACATTTCAATCTGCACAGCTTTAGCACATTAGATGATTCAATAAATGAATCTGCTTGTATTGCAGATAATTATGGTTTTGGGAACAAGTTATCGAAATTTTCAAAGTATAAAGACAAATATTATATTCTCAGTGGTGGATTCGGTTTTTACTCAATCAATGATAAGAAAAAGGTTAAATTCCATCGTTTATCAAATGATATTGATATTGAGGTTCCCTATTTAAAAAGAGCAAAAGACTCAGATTCAAGAATCTGGGGTTTTAGAGATGGTTTCCTGCTGATAAAAGAGAATAATACCTGGTACAGGTTAGATAAGCTTGATTTTAATATAAGAGATATAAACATTTTGAGTGACTCGACTGCAATATTGTGGGATGGTGAAATCAATAATTACAAATATAATATTGATACTGGGGAAATTGAAGAGTATATATATCAAGATCCCTTCGAAAGATTTCTATCGTATCCATTGAAATCTATGCAAGTACAAGTCATTCCTGATATTCAGGACATGAACTGCCGATATACTAAGTTAACTTATGAAATTAAACACCAAAAAATGAAACTCACTGATTTAGTAGTTAACTGTGATGATAAATCAGTTCTTTTCAGGAAGAAGCACAACACAGCAAAACTTTTAGCAGCTTTACAAATCTTAAGTAATAACCAGTTAAAAAAATGCACTCTAGATTTACCAGATTTCTCCAGAGAAGATATTAAGAATTACTTGAAGTTGGCTTACAAGAAAATTCAAGGACTAAGTTCATCTGAGAAAAAGTGCAAAATCAAGGAACTAAGAGAATTCCATATCAATATACTGGATAGACTTGATTCCTTGAGCCAAAAATATCCATGTTTTTATACTTGCAATGATGCATCTTATTTGGAATCAAATCTAAATATAGAAATAACAAATTCAAACAATGATATTCTAAGAATAAACAAAAAAAATACAATAAAGGCTATTGAGCTCATTAAGTGTGAACTGAATAATATGCATTTTTTATCTGCTAATTTTAAATTCATCGAAATTTTATATGAATACTTGCCCGAAGAGTTTCCAAAATCTTATGTTCCAAGTAATTCTCAATTACTTATGGAGTTGGCTGATTACTTTTTCGAAATGGAAAGTCATGATTACTATAAAGACAATAAATAATAAATATTTTGATCAGACAAAAAATAGTGAGTTGTAACTCCTGAATCCTTACTACTAGAATATTGTAATTGACAATTTCAAAATCATAAAGCAAATGACAAAAGAGTACTTGAAGTCAATGAATACAATATGCTGAGGACAGTAATGAATGAGATAAATAACTCCGAGATAATTATCTATAAAACCGAAGATGGTAGAAACTCCGTCACTTTATTAGCTCGGGACGGCAACGTCTGGATGAACCAGAATCAGATAGCAGAACTTTTTGCCACCTCAAAGCCCAATATCAGCATGCATATATCTAACATACTGAAAGAAGATGAATTAGGAAGTATTTCAGTTGTTAAGGATTACTTAACAACTGCCTCAGATGGAAAAAAATATAATGTCACATTCTATTCTCTCGATATGATTCTTGCTATTGGTTTCAGGGTTAGAAGCAAAAGAGGAACGCAATTCCGCATCTGGGCAAATCAAAATCTTAAGGAATTCATGATAAAAGGCTTTGTTATGGATGATGAAAGATTGAAGAATCCCGATGGAAGACCAGATTATTTTGATGAACTATTAGAAAGAATCAGGGATATAAGAGCTTCTGAGAAAAGATTCTACCAGAAAATCCGTGATTTGTTCAGCCTGAGCAGTGACTATGACTCAACAGATAAAGCGACACAAATGTTTTTTGCTGAAACTCAAAACAAATTATTGTATGCAGTTACAGGAAAAACTGCTGCTGAATTGATAATGTCCAGAGCTGACTGCGACAAACCGAACATGGCATTGACTTCATGGAAAGGTTCAATTGTGCGTAAACAAGATATTTTTATTGCAAAGAACTATCTAAACGAAGATGAAATTGATACATTAAACAGACTTGTTATAATTTTCCTCGAAACAGCTGAACTACGGGCAAAAAACAGAAAAGAGATAAAACTCAGCTTCTGGAAAGAAAACGTAGATAGAATTATTGATTTTAACGATAAGCCTCTCTTGCAAACACATGGCAGTATTAGTAATGACGAAATGAAAGAGAAGGTTAGAGAGATATATGAGCTATTTGATTGCAGAAGAAAAAAGCAGGAAGCTATTAGGGATGATCAGTTAGATGAGCTGGAGTTAAAGAAAATTGAGGGAAAATTGAAGAATAAATAGTATCAGAAAATGATATTTTTTTTCTATGATGGAAAAACTCTAAATAACAATTTTATATGAGAAGACTTATATTTCATAGCCTTTAGATCCAAACAAATTACTTAAACTCACCTATTGCATACCCCCACCATTAAAAGATTGTAATTGACAATTACAAAATCATACAATAAATGACAGAAAATAACTAATTGAGGTGCAGAATGAAAAAAGTAAGAGTAAGATTTGCTCCAAGCCCAACCGGTCTGCTTCATCTTGGCGGACTCCGAACAGCACTGTATGATTATGTATATGCTAAAAAACATAAAGGTGATTTTATTCTCAGGATTGAAGATACTGACAGAAACAGATTCGTTGAAGGTGCTATAGAAAACCTTATCAGCTCTCTTCAGTCAATGGGAATCGATTTTAATGAAGGTCCTGAAAAAGACAATGGCTATGGACCTTACATTCAGTCAGAAAGACTGGAATTATACAGAAAATATGCAGACCAGCTTGTTGAATCAGGAAAAGCATATTATTGCTTCTGCTCAAAGGAAAGACTTGATCAGATCCGTGAAGAACAGGCTGCTAAAAAGCTCCCGATTCAGTACGACGGTTTTTGTAAAAAGCTGACTAAAGAAGAAGTACAGCAGAAAATTGCCAACGGTGAAGAATATGTTATCCGTCTTAACATGCCTAAGGATGATCTTTTCACATTCAATGATGTAATTCGCGGAGAAGTACAGATTGATTCATCACAGGTTGATGATCAGGTAATTATTAAATCCGACGGATTCCCTACTTACCACCTGGCAGCAATAGTAGACGACCATTTAATGGAAATATCTCACGTTCTCAGAGGTGAAGAATGGCTTCCAAGTACACCAAAACATATATTCATTTATGAATCACTTGGCTGGGATCAGCCTGAGTGGGTTCACCTGCCGTTAATTCTGAACACAGACAAGTCCAAATTAAGTAAAAGACACGGTGATTTTTCTGTAGAAGCTTTCGTTCAGCAGGGTTACTTGAAAGAAGCTCTGGTTAACTTTGTTGCCCTGCTTGGTTGGCATCCGCAAACTGACGATGAAATTTTCGATCTCGACAAAATGATTGAAGAATTCTCATTTGAGAGAGTTAATAAAGCCGGTGCAGTCTTCGATAAAACCAAGCTGGACTGGATGAACGGACTGTATATCAGAAAGCTTGATCTTTCTCATATTGTTGATCTGGCAAAACCTTTCTTCAAAGAAGCTGGAGTAGATATTTCCGATTCAACTAAGTTCGAACATGTAGTATCTTGTACAAGAGAGTATATCAATACTCTTAAGGAAGCTCCTGAGTTTGCCCAGAAGTTCTATAGCGACCCTGTATTCACGGAATCCGCAGCAGAGCTGATGAAAAACGAAGACACAAAAACAATATGTTCTTATATGATCACAAAGCTGGAAGCACTTGAAACCATTGATGCACCTGAAGCAAAATCCATGCTGAAAAGAGCTTCAAAAGATCTTAAGATCAAGGGTAAACATTTCTTCATGCCGGTTCGAGCAGCTTTGATTGGAGAAGAACACGGTCCTGATATTCCTCTTATTATCGAGATTCTGGGTATTGAAGAATGTAAAAAGAGATTTAGTAACGCTTTAAATATGTAATAAACGCTTAAAGGAGATATTATGAGCTACAGAAGGTTAATTGGTGAAAAAGTGTTTTTATCACCTCTCAGTGCAAAAGATGCTGAAAAGTATTCTTTATGGCTTAATGACTTCGAAGTAATGCAGTATATGAATATGGCAGAAGTCGTATATAGTGTTGAAAAAGAATTCGATGTTCTGGAAAAGAAGTCTATGACCTACGAGCCTGCCTTTTCTATTATTGATCAGGAAACAGATAAGCTTATAGGATCATGTAGTATTGCAAACATTGATTCTGTCAATGGAACTGCAGAACTTGGTGTTATGATTGGAGATAAGAACTTCTGGGGTCGAGGCTACGGAGCAGATGCTGTGAAACTTCTGCTTGATCACAGTTTCAATGTGCTTAATCTCAAAAATATTATGGTTGAAGTATACTCCTACAATGAAAGAGCTATCAAGTGCTTTGAAAAGTGCGGTTTCAAAAAAATAGGTTTCAGAAGAAACTCAAAAACTCTTGGTGGAGAAACCTATAATACCGTTTTCATGGATATTGTTTCAACTGAATTCGAAAGCGTTTATATCAACAATGTTATAGAAAAATTCAAAACTCAGGACTTCGGTTCTCCGGGACTGGAAATAATCTAATAAATGTTCAGACAGATTATCAACCAGGACAGAGCAATAAATATTCTGCAATCCTCTATTATATCGAGGAAGATTGCCAATTCATACTTATTCTACGGTCCTGAAGGTGTTGGAAAATTTAAAACTGCGTTATTGTTTGGTATGGCTCTAAACTGCCATACCACTCAATCTTCGCGTCCCTGCGGTGTATGTTCATCCTGCAGAAAGTTCCTTAATTTTTCGCACCCGGATTTTCTTTATATTTTTCCCACCCCGAATATAAATATCTCGCTCGATGGTGAGATCAAAAACCAGAAATTCCTCAGTGAATATCAGGGGTATATCGAAAACAAAATCCGTACTCCTCATAAACAATTTGTTTTTTCAGGTAATTCTGAAATCCGTATTGATATGATCAGGATGCTGCAGCACCGGATAAATATGACTCCTAACGAGAGCTCATACAAGGTCTATATTGTAGAAAACGCTGATAAGATGAATACTGCCACGGCTAATGCATTCCTGAAAACACTGGAAGAGCCTCCCGGAGACTCTATTATTATTCTGACGACTTCACAGGAACATTCACTACTCCCTACAATACTCTCGAGATGTCAGAAAATACCTTTTAATAAACTTTCCAACGACAGCGTGGAGAAGTTTCTCTTTAAGAATCATGATGTCTCAGTATTGAGAGCAAAAACTATTGCCAAGATTGCAAACGGAAATCTGGAACAGGCGATTAACCTGGTGGAAGAAGATACAGACGAAGCACGTCAGATTATGTTCCACTTCCTCAGTATTATTGTTAATCAGAATGAAATTGAGCTTCTTGATATGATTAAACGGAGTCGTGGAAACGTTTTGAACAATATCCTCAAGGATCTTCTTGTGCATCTCTCGATTTTCTTCAGTGATATTGCCATGTATAAGAACCATCCGGATGAGATTGCCAATATTGATAAAACTGAGATTTTCGACTTGTTCTATGAGCATGATGATAATGTGGATACCAGAATTCACGAATTGCTTAACTATTTTCAGGCAGAGCAGTCAAAACTGAAACGTCATGTAAATCCTCAACTGATTCTTTTGGATCTTTTCCTGCATATCAGCAAGTTTTTCAGCTTCAGATAGTGGGTGTAGTTTTAATTTTATAGCTCCCTAACCGGAGTTGGAGATTCAAAATACGGAACAATGATTATTGTTCACTACATCTTCGTTGTAACTACTTCGGACAAATCCCTGCCTTGAAATTACATTTCTTTTCTGTTTCTTCTTTGGTTCAAATCAGTAAATCATTGCAAAGCATTGTAGAAACACAATATTTTGTGTCTCAAAAGTGATTTGTAGAGTGTATTTTTTCTGCAAGGCCACCATTGCGGAGGCTTTCAGCTATGCGCAAGGGCTGGTTGGGCAGAGTCAACAGGGAGATATCGAGTTAACAAGACTGTGAGTAAATTCAAGTGATTTCACCCTGATATGAATTAATGCTTGTTAAAACACGGATACACATATAATTCTCTACATTTTTTCTTTGACTCTTTTTTAAATTTATTATCTTATTGGAAAAAAAGCAAGGGTGATCTTTGTACTGTTGTAAGCTGAAATTATATAAAAGTCATCGTTAAAAATAAATACAAAGATCTCCAGGGGATAGATGAATGGCTAAATTCGTTATCGTTGATGATTCCAAAATCATGTTGAAAACATTAAAGACACTTCTGGAAAAAATGGGACATGAGGTTGTTGGTGAAGCAAATGACGGTTTACATGGGTATATAGAATATGAAAATGCTCAACCGGATATTATAACTCTCGATGTTGCAATGCCTTTAATGAATGGTAAAGAAACCCTGCAGAAACTTATGAAGTCATTCCCGGATGCCAATATTATTATGATCAGTTCCGAGCAGGACAAAAGTAAAATTATAGACCTGATTAAAATCGGAGCAAAACATTATATTATTAAACCTGTTAATGAGGACAATCTTTCAGTCGTCGTTAACAAAATCCTGAATAAAAAATAAAATTCTATTTGTTAAAATAAGTCTCGTGCAGAATTTGAACCGCTTTTGTTACCGGAATCTCTTTTGATACAACTTTGTCTTCCAGTTCCGGCAGAATTTTCTTAATCTCAGGAGCATTGTAAAACAATTGCAGTAAGTGATCCTTTATCGTTTCATGAATAGACTCTTTTCGCTGCTGATCTCTTCTGTATTCAAACACACCTGATTTCTCTGTTGTACTGATGAACTCTGTTATCATGTCCCAGATTTCCCGGATTCCTGTCTGTTCAACAGCAGAACACGTCAACACCTGAGGTGTCCAGCTTTCTGTTGGAGATGTCAAATAGTGCAAAGCTCTTTTGAACTCTTCTCTCGCAATGTTTGCAGCAGTAATATTATCACCGTCAGCTTTGTTAACAGCGATAGCATCGGCAAGCTCTATAACTCCCTTCTTGATTCCCTGCAGTTCGTCACCTGCACCTGCAATTTTAATCAACAGGAAGAAGTCTACCATTGATCTGACAGTAACCTCGTTCTGTCCAACTCCCACGGTTTCCACCAGAATTACATCGTAGCCGGCCGCTTCGCAGAGCTGAATTGTGTCTCTTGTTTTTCTGGTAACACCACCCAGAGTTCCACCGGACGGGGATGGTCTTATAAAGCAGTTATCATTTCGTGCCAGAGTTTCCATTCTTGTTTTATCTCCGAGAACAGAGCCTTTTGTGATGGAGCTGGAAGGATCTACAGCCAGCACCGCCACTTTGAATCCCTGGTCGATCAGAAAATTGCCAATTACTTCGATCAGCGAGCTTTTACCTGCTCCGGGCACACCGGTAATCCCTATTCTGACAGTCTTGTTATTATGACCTGATATTGCTTTCAGCAGATCCTGTCCCTGAGCAATATGTTTCATTGAATTGCTTTCTATAAGGGTTATTGCTCTGGCAAGAACAGTTCTGTCGTTAGCTTTTACACCTTCGATGTATTCCTCAAGTGAGAGCTTTCTGCGTCGCACTTTAGATTCTATATTCGTTTTGTTCGAAACATCATTAACACCTTTCATAACGGAGGTGGTGTATTCTTTACAGGCGTTCTCAGGAACCCATTCCGGGCGTTTAATATCTTCTGTCATAATAATAAATCCATATTTAATCTGTTTTGCATTACAAAATACAGAATTGTGTTTAGAAGTCAATGGAAAGAATTGAGAGGAGGAGTGAGTACATTATTCCCTTGACACTTCCTATGTTACAACTCAATTACATTTATGTAAAAATACTTATGGAGGACAGGTGAGTAATCCACTTGAAAAAATCAAATCCTTAGCAATTGATATCAACAAAAACTATGATATTATTGATAATCTACTGAAAGAAAATAAGGATATTTGGGAGTCAGTACATCAGGAATTTGGATTTCCATTAACTGACAGATTTTCTATAATGTCTGAGTTTCAGATTGGAAAATATAAAGAGTTCCTGAAGAAGGAAAACCTGTCTGAGCAATATATTGTCTTTATTACGCTGAGAATTGTGTTTGCACATATCAGACATGATAATGGGAAAAAAGCTGATAAGATTATCAATTCAGTAAAATCAAAGTACTTCCCATTCAGATTCGGCAGTATAGGTAGAATCAGAACAGTATTGGAGAATAAAGACATTATTGATATAAAAGATTACTTCAAGAAGTTTTTTGGTATATCATTGCCTGTAGTAATTGAGAAATGGGAACAGAAAATAATAAATCAGGAAATCAACTGTCAGAATGAGTTTAAACTTAATATTAAGCTGGTATCAGATGATAAAAATTACACGAGCTTTATGAATCATTCCGACCAATTTCTCTGGCCAGAATCCAATATATTTATCCTGGATGAGTCAGAAAAAATAATACCATTAACCTCTCGGAACAGGTACAGGTTTCAGAAGTCAGGCAAATTCAGAGTTAACACAAACGAATGCAGTACATTGAAGTACATTGCAGTTCATGGTAATTGTGTAAAGAGCGGAGAATTACAACAGACTGAGAAATACTAAAACTGTTTTACATTACTCTTTTATCCAATGAATCAGAACTTCTTAATAAGCTCATCTTCAGCGGTAATCAGCTTTGAAAGAAGATTACTTGTTACCTTATCGACTTCTTTGAGTTCATCTTCTCCAATCAGCTCATTAACCTGTTCAGCCCAGGAAATAGCTTTTGGGCGTATTTTTTTTATAGAGTAAATTCCTTTTTCTGTGCAAGACAATAGTTTCGCCCGTTTATGGGCAGGATTAGGCAGATACTCTGCAAGACCCTCTGATACAAGGATATCTGCAATTCTTTGGACGCTTTGACGTGCTAATCCCATACTTCTCGAAATCGCTGCGACTGTAAATTGTTCATGCAGTACCATGCCAAGAACTTGCCAGCGTGCAGATGTTAACTCACTCTCTCTCGTGATGGAGTCTGCAGCTTTTATAAAATATCCGTTCAACTTAAAAACGTTCAGTACTATTCCGTTTACCAAATCAATTGATGACTTATTTCCTTCTTTCATGATTTAATGCCTCCATAAACTCAAAATAGTATTCAGGTCTTCCTGTTTTGTATAAGTTAAACCAGGCTTCAAGTGTTTTGGGTGAAAAGACGCCAAGTCTACCAAGGATAAGTTTTGCAAATTCGAGAGAAGCAGTTACAGAAGCAGTAATAATACCACCATCTTCAACGGCAGGTTCATGAACATAATTTGTTATCCCTTGATATCCGCTGGCGGCGAGCCAATTTGGATCATTGCTTGTGTGTCGTCGCTCGTCTAAAAGACCTGTTCTTGCTAAACCGAAAGTTGCTCCGCAGATTGCCGCAACGGGAACTCCTGCATCAGCAAACTCCTGTGCTTTTGCGAGTGCAGAATCAGTAACAGCATCAGCCCATAGCTCTGATCCGGGTAATATCAACATTGAACTTTTCTCTGGATTCAACTCATCTAATGACATGTCAGGCTGAATTGTTAAACCTCCCATTGATCGAATCGGTTTTAGATCTATCCCAACAGTTTTTACATTGTACCCAGATTTTATTCCCGGTGCTGGTCTGTTAATATGGGCAATAGCAAATGCCGGTTCCCAATCTGCCATTGTATCAATTACAAACAAGTAAACATCTCTTAATTCATTCTGATTCTCTAATTTCATTCTGTATTCTCCACTTTTTTCAAAGATTTTATTTTTGACAGCAAAGTGTCATCTTGACAGTATTATGTCAAGTAAATTAATTTGAACACATAAAAGCAGAGATGGAAGTAGTTCGATTATACTTAAAACATAATCATGGAATATTAGATTAGATTCTTTGAAACGTCTATATGTTTACAATTATTTAACCAGTCTGAAAACCTTGATTATCTCTGATTTCCCTTTCAGTTTTATCGTACCAGCCGGCTCAAACTTAGAAAGAACTGTTTCTTCGAGTCTCGCTGCAGTTGATTCTGATATAAACAGGTTATCCGGTTCAGCAGCATGTTCGATTCGGGCAGCTGTATTAACCACATCTCCAATAACGGTCAGATCGCTTCTATCTTTCGTACCGATATTTCCCTGTAGAACAATTCCACTGTTAATACCAACTCTTATATTAATGACATCTTTACCATTCTCATTTCTTTGTCGATTAAGCTCCGGTAATGCCTGATTCAGAATTTTATCTGCAGCTTTTACAGCATCGTTAGCATCAACAAATGTCGCCATAAGAGCATCCCCAACGAATTTATCTATATCTCCCAGCGATTCACGGGTAATAACGTCACATACTCCAAAAAGATCATTTAGCATATGTACAGCATCTTCCGAGGAGTTCTTCTCCGTAAATGTTGTAAATCCGACGACATCAAGATACAGAATACTTAGATCCCTCTGTTTTACGTTTGTCGTTATATTACTTGAGATAAGGGTTTCAACTTCCCGGAGAGTGGCAGTTGAGACGTATTTCTTAATGAGATTCTGGAATTTCTCCTGTAGAATTCTGTGATCCTCAACAATGGATATATCCCTGAACACTTCAATTGCAGCAACTATCTCTCCCTTTGAGTCTTCTATTGCAGAAATATTTGTCTGAACTGGAAATCTTCTACCAGTTTTACTTAGAGGATATACTTTTTCTGATCTGGATTCACCGGATTTGAATACTTTTAGAATAGGACATTTACCCTTACAGAGAAGGTTACCGTTTTCATCAATATGATTTAATACATCATCTCTACAGTGCTTTCCGATTACATCATCTTTTGTAAAACCTGTCAGCTTTTCAGCAGCTTTATTCCAGAAAAGAATTCTTCTATCATTATCAACTATATAAACACCGTCAAATATAGTATCGAGAAGATTAATAGCACTCTCAGTAAGAAATTCATATTTCATCAGGAACCTCCAGTTGTAATGAACAGAACAAAGATTTTTAGATTTAAAGATAATCTATATATTTCAAAAACTATATCAAGTTAAAAATTTATTGACATTGTTACTATCTCCTTGCGAGTTAGGACTCATGGAGCAAAATGTAAAGCAAATTATAATAATATCTCTTTTATTGATCTCTTGCTGTATGTATGGAGTAATGAATTCTCCTGCGGAATTCTATGAAAAGGAACATGTTGTGAAAAAAGAGTTATCAACCAATCCTGTAAAGGTCACAGCAGAATTGTATCTGAATTTCTATCAAAGATATATATCTCCTATCAATCAGGAAGGATGTCCAATGTTCCCTTCCTGTTCAGAATATTCAAGACAGAGTATCAGAAAATACAAGTTTAAAGGACTCTTAATGACCTTTGACAGACTGCATCGCTGTGGACATGATACTCACACTTACAGAACAATCTACAGCAACGACAAAATTTATTATTACGATCCGGTGGAATAATGAGATATATTTTATGTTTTCTACTATTGAATATAGTTACTTTCAGTCTGTGTGATACAGATGAACAGAAAATGATACATTTTGCAGAATCCTTAAAAAATGAGGGTGACCTATACAGAGCTATCACTGAATATAAAAGAGCTAATTCATATTTTCCCGAGAGCAGCAACAAATCTGCTAACTTCCTTAGAATTGCTGAATGCTATGAAGAAGGAGAGCATTTTCAGGAAGCTATGAATTTCTATAAGATTACGCTGAAGCTTATGCCGGACAACTGGGAAGCTAAATACAAAATTGCTTATCTGCATTTTAAAATGTATGAGTATGACCTGTCAGAAGAATTTATAAGTAACCAGATTACGATTAATACGACTCAAAAGGACAGTCTGTTATTGCTTTCCTCACTGAACAGTGTTTACCAAATGAAGTTTGAAGAAGCGGAAATCACACTGAATAAGGTCAAAGAAAATCCAAAAGCACACAGATACTTGAAGATACTAAATGAAAATACTCCCTTGAAAAAGAAGAACAGGAATCTTGCTGCACTGATTGGTACTCTTTTCCCAGGCGGTGGATACTTTTATGTTGGGAGACCACAAACAGGTTTTGCTGCATTACTTGTTAATTCCATGATGATTTACGGAGCAGTAGAGAGCTTTGATAATAACCATAATGAAGCAGGTTATACGTTCTCTGTGTTTGCTTTCAGTTTTCATTCTGGATCGATTTTCGGATCTATGCAGTCAGCAGATAAATATAACAAAACACAATACAATAACTTATTAAACAGTTTCAATTAAGGAGTAAGAATGACACTAAAATTTAAGAGTTTCATTTCATTTCTGATGTTTACATTTTTTATGTTTGGGGCATCATTATTCGCAGAATTGGTAGTACCTGCAGGCACACCGGTATTTTTAAAACCTAATTTCCCGGTTTCAAGTGCTAAAAAATCAAGAGGTGCAGGTATCCTTTTAATAAACAAATATGATGTTAAAGTTGACGGAAAAGTTGTAATCAAAGCCGGTGCTAAAGCCCATGGTAATGTAATCAAAGCCAGAAAAAAAATGATTTGCGGTTTTCCGGGGAAAATATCAATTGAAGCAACATCTATTGCTGCAGTAGACGGAACACAAATCCCTATTCAGGCTACTTTCACTGAAAAAGGCAAAGACAACTTCCTGGAAGCCTTTGGTACAGCCATTTTGTGCTGCTATCTTGGTATACTTATTCCCGGGGAAGATGCTGTTGTAAAAATGTCAGCAGAACTTAATGCTGTTACTATGAGAGATGTTTCAATTGATGTTAACGCAGGCAGCAGTGCTAATGCAAGAAAAGATGTTAATATTGTAATTTCTGCAGGAATGATGTTGAGCGTTGCAATGGAAAGTGGAGATGTTTACGAGGGTAAGCTATTCTCAGTAGAAAACAATTTCATGTTGCTGAAGACAGATAGAAATATGTTAAAAATCAATCTTTACAATGTTGACAAAATTGAAGACGAACATGGAAATAGTGCACTCAATAATATCATGACAAAAGGAGATATTATGAGTAAAGAAAAGATTAACTGGAGTAAAACCCGTATCAGGGAAGTTAAATAGATCCATAATCAATGATAAATTTAACCTGCTGAGCCTTCAGCAGGTTTTTTTTGTATTAGAAATAGTAGAGGAAAAAAGAATAGACGTTATCCCTGAACGCCTATTCTTATTCTATAAACAACTTCTTATATATATTCCAGTTTTGTTATCTCATGATTATCCATTTTCATTATATCAACAGTTACATCCAGAGGTTTCAGGAGGTTACACAGTATATCCAGAACAGGATATTCCGTGTGGAAATGACCAGCATCAATAATCGGTACTTTTGAATCAAGAATTGTATGGTATGTAAAATCTGCAGATACAAGGACATCCGCTCTACCATGTACTTGTGATAGCAGGGATGATCCGGAACCACCGCAAACAGCAATTTTCTTCACCATTTTGTCAGGAGTTTTATTACCGGGCCATAACTTCACATTTGGAGCATTCAGTTCTTTTTTTACAAACTCAGCAAAGTGTCTGAGAGAAATTTCCTCATCAAGTTCTCCAATCAAACCAAGACCATAGTTCGGGCTGTCCTGTTTAAGAGGATAAACATAATATGCGGGAGTTTCATAAATGTGTGCTTTTTTTACTTCCCGCAGCAACTTGTTCAGTTTGAATGATTCTACCTGAAATTCCATCATCAACTCAGTTATGGTCTCTTTTTCACCGTTTTTACCAACAACTGGATTACTGTCTGCTTGGGGTGTAAATTGCCCCTGCACGTAGCTGTAATTCATACAGTCTTTATAATTATCCATTATTCCCGCTCCTGCCCTGAATGCAGCTTCTGCAACTTTATCGGCATTTTCAGCAGGTACATAAATGACGAAACGATATAGCTCACTATCGAGCGATGTAGACAGAAACTGATGACTTTTTAACCCAAGTCTGTTTGCCAGAACAGTGTTAACCCCACCTTTTACAACATCAAGATTCGTGTGAGAAGCTATAACAGATATATCATTTTTAATCAGAGTGACAAATCTCGGATCACATATTTTTTTTACTGCCTTAAAAATAAAAGGATGATGCGAAACAATAAGATCATAATTGTTTTCTACAGCCATGGCAATGGCATTTTCTGTGACATCAAGGGTGAGTAAAATTTTGTCTACAGGTTGTTCTGCACTGCCAAGCTGCAATCCGACATTATCCCATTTATACGCAAGTGCAGGATTTGCAAAACTGTGAATCAGATTAAGAACATCCACTACTTTAATAATTTTCATATCTTTTCCTTATGTAATATTAACTGGTAAAATAACGTTTTTAATGTAAAAACTAATAATTTATATGGACATAAAATATATTTATACGTCAATGTGTAAATAAAATAACTGAATTTTGCTGATTATAATGTGTTAATAATCAGTTAGAATACAGGGGAAAAGTTTTTTTGTTTATAAAATGTAATATCTTCTATAATGATTTTAAAGTAGCCTGATTTAGTTCAACATTATGAATTTGTATTATGAAAAAAAAGATTAGTGTAATAATAGCATGTTGTTTTACGATGGTTTTAACATCTGAAGTCTCTCCTATATGGTTATCAATGGTGAACTCTGATTTCATATTCTCTCTCGAGTACAACATGAGAAAAAACCAGATGATCCTTGACTATGAGTATAGACTTGAAAACAGCAGACATTTTCGCAAACAACCCGTGCTTCTGAAACAGAAAAAAGAATATTTGTTTGATCACTATCTTGAAAAATTACTTCCTTCATATTTTGATGAACAGAATATAAGAAAATACGTTAAAGAAGAATATACATTTCTAAAAGTTTACAGTGCAGAAATTAAATTTGCTCCTAATAAAAAGAAATTTCTCAGGATTTCTTTTCCCTTGGAATTTAATGGAAACAAAAAGAAGAAAAAATGAAAAGATTTAATCTACAATCAAAATATGAACCTCGCGGTGATCAACCGGAAGCCATTAATGAACTTGTTCAAGGGCTTAAAGAAAAGCAAAAGTACCAGACACTTCTCGGAGTTACCGGATCAGGAAAAACATTTACAATTGCTAATGTTATAAATAGAATAAATAAACCAACTATCGTCATGTCTCACAATAAAACACTGGCTGCACAACTTTACGGAGAATTGAAACTTTTGTTCCCGGATAACGCTGTAGAGTATTTTATCAGCTATTATGATTACTATCAACCGGAAGCCTATATTCCCGGTAAAGATATTTATATAGAGAAAGACTCTGATATCAACAAGGAAATAGAAATGCTTCGCCTGAGGGCAACCATGTCCCTGATGGAGCGCAGAGATGTAATCATTGTCGCCAGTGTATCCTGCATCTATGGTCTGGGTATACCGGAGAACTACCGTAAAGCACAGATTCCTTTGAAAATTGGTGATATCATCGAAAGAGATCAGCTTCTGGAAAAACTTGTTGGAATTCAGTATGGAAGAAATGATGTTGCATTTGAGAGAGGAACATTCCGTGTTAACGGGGATATTGTAGATATTTTTCCAGCCTATATGGAGCATTCAATCCGTGTTGAATTTTTCGGTGATGAGATTGAAAAAATTAAACGAATAAATCCTATAGACAACCATGTAATTGAGGATGTTGATGAATATTCTGTTTATCCGGCAAATCATTTCCTGACAACAGAAGAAGAGATGGAAAGAGCTTTGACTTCTATCAAAAACGAATTGGACGAAACAATTCTTAATTTTCAGAAAGAGAACAAGCTTGTTGAAGCACAGAGAATTGAACAGAGAACTAAATTTGATATTGAAATGCTCAGAGAAATTGGTGTCTGCTCAGGAATTGAGAACTACTCCAGACATCTCATCGGAAGTGAACCCGGAGCACCTCCATTCTGTCTTCTGGATTACTTCCCAGAAGATTACCTGCTGGTAATTGACGAGTCACATGTTACAATCCCTCAGGTTAACGGAATGTATGGTGGAGATTACTCCAGAAAGAAAAATCTGGTTGAATATGGTTTCAGACTTCCTTCTGCGTTCGATAACAGACCTCTTAGATTCAATGAATTTGAGGATCATATCAATCAGGTGATATTCGTTTCTGCAACTCCAAGTGATTATGAAATGAACAAAACTGAGGGTGTATTCGTAGAACAGGTAATCAGACCGACAGGACTTGTTGATCCCGAAATTCTTATTCGACCAATTGCAACTCAAGTTGATGACCTGCTTGAAGAAATCAGAATCAGGATTCCCCGCAAAGAAAGAGTACTTGTGACAACCCTGACAAAAAAAATGTCTGAGGATCTTGCAAAATACCTTGATAATGCAGGAATAAAAGCACGCTATCTCCACAGTGAAATAGATTCAATAGAGAGATCAAAAATAATCAGAGAACTGCGACTTGGTGAATTTGATGTACTGGTAGGAATAAACCTTCTCAGAGAGGGTCTTGACCTTCCTGAAGTATCTTTGGTAGCAATACTTGATGCAGATAAAGTGGGATTCCTGAGATCTGCAAGGTCGTTGATTCAGACTGCCGGTCGTGCTGCCAGGAATGCTGAAGGAAAAGTAATTTTCTATGCAGATAAGATAACTGATGCTATTGCTCAGACTGTTGAGGAGACCAATAGAAGAAGAGAAAAACAGATCAATTATAATTTAAAACATGGAATTACTCCACAAACTATCAGGAAATCTGTAGAAGATATTATGCAGTCAACATCTGTTGCAGAAGGATATGCCGAATACACTGCGAGAAAACCTGAGCAGGATAAAAAGGAAGATTTCAGAGAATATCTTGATTTGAAGAATAAAGGAAAAATTATTGCCATTCTGACCAAAGAGATGAAATCAGCAGCAAAAAATCTGGATTTCGAAAAAGCTGCCGAGTTAAGAGACAGAATAATGGAGCTGAAAGATATATGAATTGTGTATTAAAATTTAAGGTGCTTTCCGCAATTCTCATCAGTGTTTTATGGTGTTCATTGAATGCTGAGGAACAGTTTCAGAATTTCACATTTCAGGATTTCCGGACAAAAATTGATAGCCTAATGGATACTACTATCAGCTATAAACCTGAAACAGCTTTGAAATATGCATTCAAAATGCTGGAAAAAGCACGTAAAGAAGATAACAGAAAAGAAGAAATTAATGCATATGTCTATATTGCCAGAGCGTATCAACATGTTGGAGAATTTCTGATAGCAATTGAATATGCAATTATGGCATTACAGGATATTGAGGATAGAATAGATGAGTATGATTATGATTTTCTTCGGAATGTTGGAAATCTTTATACAACTCTCAATAATGTACCCCGTGCAATGGAATATTATGAGTTGGCTCTTAGTAAACTTCCTGAAGATAATTATGTAGAAAGAGCAAAAATTTATAGAATTCTGGGAAGATTGTATAAACAGGAAAAAGAATTCGATACTTCTATAAATCTGTTTAACAAAGCACTTCATTATTATGATAAGGTTAATTCAGAAGACGACAAAGCGATTCTTATGATTGAGTTCAGCACAGTATATATGGATTTGGAACAATTTGAAACTGTGAATTCTCTTAATTTTAAAGCTCTTAACATCATTGAGTCTGGTCCGCCTTCATATAAGAAAAGTCGTGCTTATAACAATCTGGGATGGTCTTATTACAAACTTGGTGATTTTGAAGCGTCTCTGAAATATAATGAAAAAGCACTTGAAGTTCGCCAGATGATTAATCAGAAAAGCGGTATTGCCAGTTCTCTGAGAAATATAGGGATTCTTTATTATAACTGGGAAAAGTACAAAAAAGCAGAAAAATACCTTCTTGAAGCAGAAAATATTATTAAAACAGCAGTTGCAATCGGAGATAAAAAACTGCTTAGCAGAACTTATGAAAATCTCTATTCTCTGTACAAAAAAATTGATAAACCCAATCTGGCATTATCATATCTCGAAAAGCATCTGAATCAGGAAGAAGTAATCAACTCCATAAGAGATAATGATGAAATACTTCAGATGCAGCTTATTAATGAAGTTAATATGCTCAAAAATAAAAACAAAATTCAGAAACTGGAAAACAGAAGAAAATATCTAATAATTGTAATTCTTGTTTTATTTGCTGCCGTTGTAACTCTTTTGATAATTATATACTATACAAAATATCTGAAGAAACTGAAGCTCAGTGAAAAACTCCAGAATTCTGTAAAAAGTATCACTAAACAGTCTGAACAGAATGAGGCACAGTTAAAAAAAGAAATAGAGTCAAGACATAAAGTACAAGCTGCCTTAACCGATTTTGAAGCCAGATTCACTACATTAATAGAAAGTATACATGATGGTGTGCTGCTTGTAAAAGATAATAAGATTGTAATGTGTAATCAGACTTTCTCAGATATAATTTCAATAGATTCTTTAGAGATTGCCGGAGCAGACTTATATCAGACACTTGATTTCGTATCCCAGGATGAAATTGACAATATTATGAAGAACAGTCTTAATGCTCATTTTGAAACAGAAGTTAAAACGCATTCTGGAAAAATTATTACTCTGGAAATATCATCAACCTTACTTGAAGAAGATGAGATTTGTCTTTATCTCACTGTTGTAAGAGATATTACTGAAAAGAAGAGAATTCAAGGAGATAAAAACAGAATAAGTAATCTTGAATCTCTGGGAGCACTCGCCGGTGGTATAGCTCATGATTTTAATAATCTTCTATCAATAATAATGGGTAATATATCATTTGCAAAAATGATTAAGGATGAAACACAAATACATAATTTACTGAAAAACTCCGAGGATGCTGTAAAAAGGGCTTCTAACTTAGCAAACAGGCTGTTAACTTTTTCCAAAGGCGGAACACCCAAAAAACAGAAGGTTATGCTGCATAAACTGTTAACCGATACATGTTCACTTATTTTTGGAGAATTATCAATTAAATGCAATATAGACTATGATCCTGACGTTTTTGATTTATATGCTGATGAAGAGCAGATCTCTCAAGTCTTCCAGAATCTTCTTGTTAATGCTAAAGAGGCTGTTGGAATAGACGGAAATGTAAATATTCTTGTAGAAAATGAACCTGGCTATAATAATGGTGATGTAATAAAAGATTGTCTTAAAATCACAATAGAAGACAATGGTAAGGGAATCAGTAAGAGTATCCTGCCAAAAGTATTTGATCCTTATTTTACTACAAAGGAAGTTTCAAGTGAGAAAGGGACAGGATTAGGACTCTCAATAGTACATTCGGTTATAAGTAAACATGATGGTGTTATTGAGATAGTATCTGAAGAAGACAGAGGAACAAAAGTTACTGTTCATCTGCCTACGGGAAAACAACAATGAACATAGAATTATGCATAATAACCGAATAAGTCAGTTTTGACTGATGGTTTCAATGGGACTATATTATGCCGCAACCTCATAAAATATAAATTATGGAGAAAACATGGAAAAAATTTATCAATATATCGTAAAAGAAATAGAAACGCTTTGTACAACACCAAGTCCATCGGGATATACACATAATATATCTGAATATCTGCTTACTACAATTAAAGACATGGGATTCAAAGCTGAACTTACCAACAAAGGTTCTGTGCTGTGTGAACTTGGTGGAAGCGGAGACCCTGTTGTACTGGCCGCTCATGTCGATACTCTCGGAGCAATGGTAAGATCAATCAAATCCGACGGAAGACTTGCTTATACAAAAATCGGATCTTACACGGCAAATTCAATTGAGCTTGAGAATTGTACAATACATACTCGCTCAGGAAAAGAGTATTCCGGAACATTCCAGCTGACGACTCCGGCTGTGCATGTGTATCCGAGTACTGACCAGACAAAAAGAACTGAAAAGAATGTGGAAGTAATTCTTGATGAAGTTGTCCATAACGCAGATGATGTAAAAAAACTTGGAATCAGAAACGGAGATTTTATCTCATTCGATCCCAGAACAATTGTTACAGAAAGCGGATTTATAAAGTCTCGCCATCTCGATGATAAAGCCAGCAGCGGAATATTAATGGGATTGGCAAAATATATTAAAGATAACAAGATAGAGCTTAGCAGAAAAGTATATCTTTATTTCAGTGCGTATGAAGAAGTAGGACATGGGGCAGCTTCCGGATTACCTGAGGATATTAAATCCATGATTGCTGTTGATATGGGAGCTGTAGGAGATGATCTTGATACGGATGAATATTGTGTGTCAATCTGTACGAAAGACTCATCCGGACCTTATGATTACAGTCTTACAACAGAACTGATTAATCTTGCCGAGGAAAACAAACTGACCTATGCAACAGATATATATCCATATTACGGATCAGATGCAAGTGCTGCAATCAGGGCTGGTTATAATGTTAAACATGCGTTGATAGGACCTGGGATATTTGCTTCTCACGGATATGAAAGAACTCATCTTGATGCTCTCAAAAATACATTTCTTCTTCTCAGAAAATATTTAAGAATTTAGGATTAACTATGAAAAAGGTTGTAATAATTGCTTTAAGTATACTTGTAGTTTTGTTAATTGTCGGAAATCTCTACTGGTTTCAGAAAGTTAATGAAATGACTGCAAGTACCGGTTCAGGAGAAACTTCTGCTGAAACCAGGCTGGAGTATAATGAGATACTTAACGCCTGCAGATCGAATACAATAACTGATGCGGTTAAAAAAATTAAACCCTCGGTTGTCAGCGTGAACGTTATTACTACAACAATTGGCAGTAGATATGTCAGACCATTTGATCATCCGTTTTTCGGATTTCTTGAACCATACAGAAAAGAAGATGAATCTATCGGATCCGGTGTTATTATTGATCAGGATGGGCACATAATAACTAATTCCCATGTTGTGGAAGAGGCAACCTCCATAAAGGTTCGACTTAATGACGGAAGGGAATATAGTGCAGAGCTCATTGGTGTAGATACAATCAACGATATAGCCATTATAAAAATTGATGGAAAAAAACTCCCGGTGGCAACTCTTGGAGCTTCAGATGACCTGATTATCGGAGAATGGGCAATCGCTGTTGGGAACCCCTATGCATTAGTGATCAAGGCCAGTAAACCCAGTGTTTCTGTTGGAGTAATCTCAGCTCTTGAACGTAATTTTGTCCAGAATTCGGATGGAAAGATCTATAAAAAGATGATTCAGACCGATGCAGCAATTAATCCGGGAAACAGTGGTGGTCCACTCGTAAACATTCTTGGTGAAGTTATCGGAATCAACACATTTATATTTTCAGAATCAGGTGGGAGTATCGGAATTGGTTTTGCATTACCAATTGACAGAGTTAAAAAAATAGCTTACGAACTGATTAATTATGGAGAAATCAGAAAACGACGTTTTGGTTTTTTAGTTCAGGATATAACAAAAGATATTATGCAGTACCTTGGATTGAAATCAATTGATGGAGTAATTGTTTCATCTGTAGAGAAAACTGGTCCTGCCGGTAAAGCCGGATTGAAACCCGGAGATATTATTCTCAAGATTGACAACATGCCTGTGAAAAGCGCTAAGGATGCAAATCTGGCAGTTTCAGATGTAACAATCGGCGAACAGATAGAACTGGAAGTGTTAAGAGGAAAGAAAACCCAGAAGCTTATTATCGTAACAGAGGAATACAAATAGAGAAATAACTTTATTCTCTGTGAAAATATGATCTGATAACTACCCCAATTATACAAAGGTCTCATAACATTAGAATAGCTTGTTTGAGTATTGAAACAGTAAATCAGTGGAAAATATGAATCAATGTAATAGCTTTGAACTAAGTATGATTGTTTTGCATTGATGATAGCATTTTCTCTTTTTTACTGTATAATAAATTTAACCGTTAAGAAATCCTGAAGCCTTGGAAGGATTTTAGGAAAAATTTATGGTTCCAGTTTACTGGAAATACATTTTAAAAAGAGTGCTTTTCGATGAAATTTACAATTTCATCAACTTCTCCATTTTCTTTTGTTTCGTTTTCTTTGGCACCAAAGAAAATGAAGAGTGCATTTTTCTAAGAAATGCCTGCTAAAAATCCTTCCAATTTTCTTGAAGTCAGATTTTTAAGAAAAAAAGGGGGGATTCCAATTTGATAAACATTATTTTGACAAGATAACCAACTCAACTATGCGATGAGTTTGTCTTATTGTTTCCTGATAAATTAACACAAACTGCTCAGGATAACAAACTCATATTACGCTGCACTTAGTCAGCTATTACTTTACATCAATAGGTGATAATTTCTTTTACTTGTATCATCAAAGCATATAAACTCAACCCCTACTTCAAAAGAATTGTTTTTCGGATATCAGTGTTCGTACTTGCTTTCAATTTTATAAAGTAGACTCCGGATGCAACCTGCTTGTTATTGTTATTTCTGCCTTTCCAAATTACCTTATGTACTCCCGGTTCTATCTTTTCATCAATAAGTGTTTTCACAAGCTGTCCTTTAATATTGTATATCTTAAGTTCTACTTCTTCAGGTTTATGGATTGAGAAATTTATTGTTGTTTCCGGATTGAATGGATTAGGGTAGTTTGCGAGTGGGACAAACTCAAATTCATTTACATCATTGGATGTTTCGAAGTTCTGGATTCTCAGAGTCAGATCAAGTGTTCCGGTTGAGTTTAAAAAAGTAAGTCCATGACCGAAATACAGTCTTTTTCTATCTGCACCATCGAAAACATAGAAAGATTTGTCAAAATCATAACTTGAAGCAGAAATTGAAAATCTCACTGAGTCTCCTGCCTGAGATATTACTCTGACATTGAAATCAATCAATGAGTTCTCTTCATTCGTAAAAGATTTGATGTTTCTGAAAAAATGGAGACTATCCTCAATAGTGAATACCTGAAGAACATTCAAATCATTTGGTGGAGAAAGTAAATCAAGTGCAGGATTGTAACCTTGGGGAACATTTGAATTACTACCAACAAGAAATTTTGCACTGTTAGACTGATCTATATTAGTCACACATAGCTCCAAATGGTTGAAATCAGACGGACAAATCGCGTTTATGCTCTGATCAGGATATACATTAAAAGTCATTTCAACTGAGTCAGCAAAACTGTAAATCCAAACACTCTTTCCCGATTCAATAACATTATTAACAGGATCTGCATTAAAATAATCAAATCCATAACCACCAATAATTTCCGCATTAATTGCATCATTAAAGCTCATTGTTACTCCATCTGAGATTACTTCGCATGAAGTTAAAGGATAATCATGAGGAAAAGGAGAACCAATCAGATTCCAACCACTATAGAGCATAATGCCTCTTGGACCATCCGGAAATTGACAGTTTTGCATATTTAAACTGTTATTCTGACTGCTTTTGAGAATATATGAGCCATTTGTCAGAGAGCTTTGTGCAACAAATACACTATCAATATATTTATATGCTGTAAGAGTATTACCAAATGTAGACTGAATATCTACTGATGTACTAAGATTACTGAAAGTTACTTGATTCAAACCCGTTGAAATCTCATATTCCTGAGAAACAGGATTAACAAAAACAGGTGGAAATTCAAACTGCAACTCAGTGTTATCATACATAACTGCATGAAGAGTAAAAGTTGTGAAACCTAAAAAATCCTCACTTAGTAGAAACTTAAAGCTTGATGAATACGTGCTGAGAGAAGCGGTAACCATTGTGCTGTTAACTGAGTCTCCGGCAGTAATATAATATCTCGTTAAGGCAAACTCTTTATCATTATACCAGTTTAACTTTAATGAGTCACCAATGCTGTAATATCTTACAGTATCCAATGAAGTTGAAATATTCGGAATAAGATTACCCCAGTAGATGTTGAAGTAACGACGAATAATACCATTTGAGCTTTCAGTATACACTAAACTGTCAGTTAAAAGATCACAGTAAAGATTTCCACTTCTGATCAGCATCCTTTCATTTGAGCTTACGCTATCTGGCTGCTGTTCCAGTTTAATGACATTATTTCCGGAACATCTGTAAGTGGTAAATAGCCATTCCTTATATGTTTCAGTCGAATCATAAAACTGTTTTCTGGAAGTAGTATACAGCAAATCATAGTAGTTTTCATCCCTGATTCCGGAATATCGAGAAATTGAATGATCTGTCGATAAAACATCCAAATCATCTAAACCATCTTCTGCGTAATAGTTGTTTGAAATTGTATATATCGACTCATTACCGTGGTTATCATGTACAATATTATATCCGTCCTCCAGATGAATACCAATTTCCGGCACAACTTCTATTTCCTGATTAGTTATTGTATCATAATAGTACAAAGAATAATTATATATTTTGTTGTTTTCAACATTTGAATCAGTAAAAGAATATAACACACTATCCTGAGCAGTTGATCCAGCTAATTCCTGTTGAACTTGATAATGAGCAATTAATACATCATTATCAAAAGGCCACTCACTCCTATATAATACAAATCCAGCATTATTATTCTGATATACGGTTGTCCATTCTATCTCAACTCCATTGCCAGTTTCAATTACCGAGTATGATGAAACATCAACGTTTATTGTAGCTGCATTTACTTCATTTGATAGAGGAGATTGATTCCCGTTTTTATCCAGAACCTGAATCCTGACATACTTATCTAAAAGATTATAATCTAATGCAGATAATCTTGCACTGACAGGTAGTGCCAGAAGAGGATCGTTTTCTCTGTCTATAACATGTATTGTTGTATCTGCAACTGTGTCAGGACTATCTGGAATCGGATTATTTGAGTAATAGATTTTGTAAGTATGGAAATCATATGAATCATCTTCAGACCATATTAAACCAATAAAATCACCATCTCTACAGTTTCTCAGCTCAGGAGCATCAGGTGTAAGTCCATCATCAAACTCATTATAGTACATCATTGACTGAGCTAAAGCGTCCACAAAAGGTTCATAGAATTGTACTATTCTGTTAAATCTGCTGGAAAATGTACCATTGTACTCTTCATAAAGAGCAGAAAAATATGGATATGATTCATAAAAAGCATATGGAAACTCACTGAGTTCAACATGCATGAAATGACTGAACATATCCTCATCATCATAATAATTGTTTGTATACAGTGCCTGCCTGTTTTGATAATAACCTCTGAGATGTGGATAATCATCGATTTGAAAATTGCTTCCGTCTCTATATATTCCTTCTGATGTATTCTTAATTGAATAATAATCATCAATATTTACATTATTGTAAACCAAACCAATATAATTATTTACAACAAGATAAGGAGTGAAGTTTACCAAGTCCAGATTGTTTCCACTGAAATCCCTTATAGGATGCCCAGGAACAGTATATGCTCTTCCGGTTGTAATTTCAACAGGCTTGTAAGTATTGTCTCCATGGCTATCATAGGAGTGCATTTGCAGGCAAAACTCAGGTTCTCCGGCAGCTCTTATTCTATCAACAACAGTCTTATAGGCTGCATTATTGGGATGTACATTATTTCTGGTTGGATCTGAGAGAGAATAATCCGGACTAAATTGAAAGTCTGAAATAGCTGCTCCACGACTTGCACCACTCATAAACCAGTATCTGGCATTGAGTTTCTGGAAAGCGTAACAGGATACAGGTACAGAAACAAAATCATCACTTGGGTGAGGGGTAGATATAATATTACTGTTATCGGAATCATAATTGAATATATATAATCCCCAGCCTTTGTCAAAACTTCCGCTCTCAATATAGTCTCCATTGTTTGAGTCTACATATACAGGATTTATCAATTCCCGCAGCATCAAATAATCTCTATCAACATCTGTGTCATGAAAAGCTACAAGCTCATACGGCCAGTTCTGCTCAGAAATCAAGGAATCGGCTATATTAAGATTATTATCAAGGATGTTATCAATTATTTGTGTCCAACAGATTGTATCTGAGGAGTCCGGAACATCAAAAGTACCGAAACCGTCACTCTGAACATCGAATGGAGCGTATACATAACCAAAAGTTGCAGTACTTTCTACAACATGGCTCTGCCAGTTGTCATAAGATGTTGAGTCAGTTTCACCATAAATAAAATCTTTTAAGGATGCTGTTTCGTAAACAAGTCCGTTCAATAATGAATATATAAAAATTATACATAAAAATGCTTTGCGTTTCATTACTTCTCCTTACCTGAAAGTATCTCACAACAATGTGTATAATTGCTGAGATAAGTGTCAATTATTTAATACATTTGTTGGCATCCCCCCTTTTTTTACTAAAATTCTGAGATTGTAAACACCATGTTCTCTTTTTTTGCTGAGAAGTAGCTATAGTTCTGTCTCTACGAGATACGTAGAGGCAAAGGACCTTTGTCTCATCTCCTGCAAGTGGCTTTTCTTTCGATAAAAACTGCACATCATTGCATTTTATTCTGAACCTACATAAATTGTTTCAGTTTTCTAACACTCTATTCTAAATATTTAACTGCAATGTTTTATAATTTTCATGATTATGTAATTATTTTTTATACACGCTAAAAACCTTTTATAACATGACCTTATCTGATTTTTTGATATATTTAACACCGTCAACAATTAAAAAATAGTTTCTTTTCTCCGGAATTTAATTAGTTTGATTGTAAGAGATAACGATCAAGGAGGTAAAGATGATTCGTGATTTTGATCCGCTCAAGAACGAAATGTATAAGGTTCTTGATAATGACGGAAAGGTTGTTGCTGAGAACTGGACCTGCCCGTTTGAAGATGAAGAGTTAAAAGATATATATAATAAAATGTTGTTCGCACGTACTGCCGACCTGATGGCTGTAAGCTTTCAGAGACAAGGCAGAATGTACACATATCCCCCAAGTCTTGGTCAGGAAGCTGTTGCTGTGGCATCCGGTCTTACAATCAGACATGATGACTGGCTTGTGCCGGCTTTTCGTGAACTTGGAGCATATATTGCCAAAGGTGCAACATTAAAAGAATTGTACATGTACTATCGTGGTGACGAATGGGGAGTTTACTTTGAGAAAGCAAACAGAATAGTTCCTCTTTCGGTACCAATAGCCTCACAGCTTCTGCACGCTGCCGGAATTGGTTATGCCATGAAGCATAAGGAAGAAGAATCTGCCGTATTTACATATGTTGGTGATGGTGGAACATCCGAAGGTGATTTCTATGAAGCAATGAACTTTGCCGGAGTATGGAAAGCCCCTGTAGTCTTCGTAATTCAGAATAACCAGTTTGCTATATCTGTTCCGGTTGCCAGACAGACCGCTGCCATGAATCTGGCAGTTAAGGGTGTTGCTGCCGGTGTACCAAGCATCAAAGTAGACGGGAATGATATTTTCGCTATGTATGATGTACTTCAGGAAGCACGTAAGCATGTTATGGAAGGAAATGGCCCATTCCTGATTGAAGCAGTTACATTCCGTAAGGGAGCACATACAACTTCAGATGACCCTACGAGATACAGAACAAAAGACGAAGAAGCAGAATGGGAAAAGACTGATCCGCTGGAGAGATTGAAAAAATATCTGATAGCTAAAGGTATATACTCAGAAGAAGAAGAAAACAAGCTTCTCGAAGAATACAAAAAGAAAATCAATATCGAGTTTGATGAAGCTGAAAAAACAGAATACAACTTCGATGATGTCTTTGAGTATCAATATGTTGAAATGCCTGATGAGCTCAAGAAGCAGAAACAGAAACACAAACAGTTTATGCAGTGGAAGGAGGCACAGAAATGAAAGTGATGAACATTGTACAGGCTGTAAACAATGCCATGGAAATTATGCTGAAAGAAGATCCGAATGTAGTTGTATTCGGAGAAGATGTTGGAGTAGAAGGCGGTGTGTTCCGCGTAACTGAAAACCTCCAGCAGCAGTTTGGAAAAGAAAGAGTTTTTGACTCTCCACTCGCAGAAAGCGGTATTGTGGGAACAGGGCTAGGAATGGCAATTGGCGGACTCCGTCCCGTAGTGGAAATGCAGTTCTCCGGTTTTGTCTATCCGGCATTTAATCAAATAATATCACATGTTGCCAGATATCACAACAGAACACGCGGTAAATATAAAGTACCAATGGTAATCAGAATGCCATACGGCGGTGGGATTAACGCTCTTGAACACCACTCCGAAAGTATGGAAGCTCTGTTTGGACATATTCCGGGACTGAAAGTAGTAATTCCATCTACACCGCATGATGCCAAAGGTCTGCTGATAGAAGCAATCCAGACAGATGATCCGGTAATCTACATGGAACCAAAGAGAATATACAGGGCTATCAAACAAGAAGTATCCGAAGATAAATACAATATCCCGATTGGTAAGGCTCGTGTTGTTCAGAAAGGTGACAGCATTACAGTAATTGGATACGGAGCTATGATTCGCGAGATTCAGAAAGCTTCTGCCATGGCAAAACAGAAAGGAATATCAGTAGAGATTATTGATCTGCGTTCTATCTATCCGATAGACAGAGAAACTGTAGCGGACTCAATCCGAAAAACAGGTAGAGTCATAGTTGTTACAGAGGGACCTCAAAGCTTTGGTGTATCAAGTGAGATAATGGCAATTGCAAACGAAGAAGCATTCTTAAGCCTGGAAGCTCCTCCAACCAGAGTCGCAGGTTTTGACACAATAATTCCTCTTCCTCAGGGTGAGAAGTTCTATATGCAGACACCTGAGAAGATTATGTATAACATTGAAAAGATAGTGAACTATTAGGAGGAATGATGAGGTATATATTTAACTTTCCGGATATAGGCGAAGGTCTTGAAGAAGGAAAAATCATAGAATGGTACGTCGAAAAAGGACAGGAAATCAAATCAGGTGATTCTCTGGTAAAAATGGAAACAGATAAAGTTGTAACAGATATTCCGTCTCCTAAAGATGGTGTTGTGGCAATGAAGTATGGCTCCCCCGGAGAAGTTGTAAAAGTGGGAAATCCACTTGTAGAACTGGATATAGAAGGTGTAAGCGGAGAAGAAGCACAAAAGACAGCTCAGGAACAGCCTGAAGGACCTAAAGAAGAACAGGTTGAAGAAAAAGGTTTTGGCGTTGTCGGTACCCTGGAAGTTGCGGGAGATGGTGGATATCTGCCATCAAGCGATGAAGGAGTTCAACAGCAGAAAAACGAAAAACCTGTCAGAAAGAAAGCATTGGCAACTCCAGTTGCACGAGCTATGGCTAAGGATCTTAGTGTGGATATCAATCTTGTTAAAGGTTCCGGACCTGCCGGAAGAGTGATGAAAAAAGATATTCAGCAATACATTAACAAAGTACAAAGTGCTGCTCCGGCTGTACAAAAAGTAACTGAGCAGGAACCAAGAGTTGTATATGAACCGTTATCACAGATCAGAAAGACAATAGCTAAGAACATGATTCGCTCAAAGCACAATGCTGCTCATATGTCTGTGCATGAAGATGTCGAAGTCAGCAAATTGATAGAAATCAGGAAGAAATACAAGAAAATCTTTGCAGATGAAAATGTAATGTTGTCTTACCTGCCGTTTATCCTGAAATCAATTGCCAAAGCTCTTAAGAATCACCCTTCACTAAACAGTCAGATGGATGAAGAAAATGACAGGATGATCTACAAGAAGTACTATAACATAGGTATTGCTGTAGATACAGAAGATGGTCTTCTTGTTCCTGTTATTAAAGATGTTGATAAAAAATCTATTTTTGAGCTGGCAAAAGAACTCACTGAGATTTCAATAAAAGCCAGAGAACGTGAGCTTACATTTGAGGACATGAAAGACGGAACATTCACCGTTACAAATTACGGTTCTATTGGTGGATTGTACGCCGTTCCCGTAATCAACTATCCACAGGCTGCAATCTTTGGTGTAGGCAGGATTACCGAAAAACCTGTTGTTAAGAATCATGAACTGGCTGTTGGAAATGTAATGCCTATCTCAATGTCGGTCGATCACAGAATCGTTGATGGTGGAGAAGTTGGCAGATTTGTAACTGAAGTTATGAGTTATCTAAATGATCCGATAGCTCTGATAATGAAATAGGAGGTAGAAGATGTATGATTTAATAATTATCGGAGCTGGACCTGCCGGATATGTTGCTGCAATAAGAGCAGGACAGATTGGACTGAAAACAGCTATCATTGATAAAAAATATATTGGCGGTATGTGTCTCAATTGGGGCTGCATCCCGACAAAAACACTTATCGAGTCGGCAAAACTATATGACAGGATAAAGAAAGCAAAAGACTTTGCTATTACCGGCATTGATAAGGAAAGTCTCAATTTTGACTGGAAATTGGCACAAAAACGTGTTAAACGTGTAACAGGAAAACTGACTCGCGGAGTACAATTTCTGTTAAAGAAAAACGGGGTTGAGATAATTGATGGTGAAGCAGTAATTGTAGATGAGCACAAGATTGATGTGAACTCCCGTCTGCTGGAAACTAAGAATATCTTTATTGCTACAGGTTCTTATCCTGAACCAATCGAAGTTGAAAACAAAGACTTGATACTCAATCTGGAAACACTGATGAGCGAAGAAAGTCTTCCTGAAAATCCAGTAATTATCGGATCCGGTACTGTAGCTGTGGAGATGGCTCAATTGTTTAAAATGTTGGATAGAAATATTGTATTACTGAATAGTGAAGAGAATATTCTGCCCGGTATGGACAAACACTTTGAGCAGTTTATTGTTTCCAAGTTCAAGAAGGATAAGATACAATATTTTCCAAGGTCAGAGTGGAAGATGGAGAAAGATGAAATTTTCGTAAATGATAAAAAAATAGAGTTTGATAAAATAGTTAATTGTAATCTAAGAAATGCCGTTATCCCGGAAAGCAAACAGGCGTTCCGACTGGAAAACGGCTTTATTAAGACTGATCACAACCTCCTGACCAGTATCTCAGGTATTTATGCTGTTGGTGATGTCAATGGCAGAGCCAGTGTTGCACATTCTGCATCAGCACAGGGACTTGCCGCTGTAAACCATCTCAGAGGGATAGAGAATCAGGAAACAGATATTGATCTGCTGAATGTATACTCTAACCCGGAAATGTCACAGATAGGCAAGACAGAGCAGGAGCTGGAGGAATCCGGAACAGATTTCAAGGTTTCTGAGTTCAGCTTGTCTGCAAATGGTAAAGCTCTGGCAGAAGGTAACACAGAAGGTAAGATCAGAATCCTGTCGGAAAAGAAATACGGCGAAGTACTCGGAGTTCAGATTATTGCGGCAAACGCAACAGATCTGATAGCAGAAGCATCTGCCCTGATGAAAATCGAGGGAACGGTATTTGATCTTTCAAAGACTATACATGCTCATCCGACTGTTTCGGAAGTATTCATGGAGGCGGGATTCGATGCTATAGACGAACCACTGCATAAATAGATGTTAAAAGGCTGCTGGATTAAACGGCAGCCTTTTTATCATTTATGATTCTTTTCAGACGACTCATTTAATTTTCAGTCAATATGCTTGACATTAATATTGCAAATCATTTTTTTTTAAAACTCAATAGGGTATGAGTTTAAAACATTAAGGGGAAAAAATGAGAAAGAACAGAAATTTATTATTACCTTTATTAATTCTTATTACAATTGCATCCTGCAGAACAACATCAACAAACCCTACTAACGTTGTTGACAAAGTGGAAGAACTTGACTTCAAGAATGTAAAGCAACTTGAAATTTCAGATATTCAAGAAAAAGCAGACTCCACTTTGCACACCTTCGAAGGCTTTGGAAGAACTATGGTAATAGAAGATTACTTAGATGCTGATTCAATCATACATACACCCAATGATACATTTGATGGATTCCATCCTGTTTCACATGCACATGCAATAAGCTTTCTGTATGACTTTTACAGAAATGATTTTAATGAAGATTTTAAGAAAATCATTTTAATAAACTTAGAATATATTGAAAAGCAACTAACGCACGCATACTACGCCGAATATAAATTTTCTCATAATCATTTTGGAGTTCCCATGGGAGATGTTTGGGTTAGTGGAATGGCTCAGGGAGAATTACTGGGTGCATTCTGTAGAGGTTTTATTCTTACAAATGATTCTCATTACCTTAATGTTGCCAATAGTCTCTTTGAAACTCTGATAACAAACACTGATCCATATTGGTGTGTGCATATTGACGACAACGATTACTATTGGATTGAAGAATATCCAAATAAGGAACATTGCCACGTATTAAATGGAAAATTATACGCATTATGGGGAATATGGGAATACTATGCTATTACTAGAGATGAGAAAGCCAGGTTAATTTTCCAGGCTGGAATTAAATCAGTTATTGATAACTTTGATGAGTATTGGCTGGCATCAGATCAACCTAGATCTATGTATTGCTCTCATAGCCTTGCATCCGTTAATTATCACAATCTTCACATTCATCAGTTTAAGTTCATGAACAATTATTTACATTTAAGTGAGTTTGAGGAAATCATTAGAAAACTGGAATCTAAACCTCTATTGTAATTATGTATATATACCCTTTATAAATTTAATCCAGTAACAGAAGTATTGAACCAGTCTAATTTTGATTTTTCTGATTCTGCACCCGGTTATCAAACCAATGTGATGATATTAGATGATGAAAAGATGGTGGCATTTAATCATGATATGGTCCACGTTTTCGATAGTGCACAAAATTTGAACCTGATAAAGTCATAAAGAAATCAAAATATGAGTGATTTCGTTGGAGATTATTACTATTACAGTGTTTCTGAGATTGATAGAATAATCTATCTGGAGTTTATAAATGATAATTCATTTCATAAGCTAACATTAATGGGATTATAGATAAGTTAAGGCTGACATGTTCAGCCTTTTTTATAATTCTGAAACCTGAATTACATTTCCCTGATAATCAATGAACCTGACGTCGATTTTCGGCACTTCCGCATGCTGCTTCAGGAATTGCTTAAGGTCCTTTTCAAAATCTGTACAAATTTGTTTCTTCTCAGACGATTCGAGAGAATCCCATTCTATTGAAAACACAACAATTGGAGCTGTCCAGTCCATCATTTCTGACTCAGGATAAATTGCATCCAGAAGATCACTTTCATTCACAATTTTCTTTATAGCTTTATCAATATATGATATATTGTCCGGATATGTAAAATACTGAGCCCTCAGCACACCGTTAAATCCATTCAGGTTGTTTGCTTCTGCCAGGGGACTATCCATTTTACTGCCATTGATCCCATATATCTTTTTGACAGCATCCGGTTGCTTAACGCTGGGAAAGTTAAAAGGCATTACAGCATTACATAAAACAAGCGATGTTCCCCATTCCTCCGGTATTGTAAACTCCCTGTTTATCTTTCCATTCAATACACTCTCTATTGAACTGATCACCTTCTGGTCATCATTAACCATGGAAAGCTCGAAAAAAGCATTGTCCGGTGCATTTGTTGTTATTTCCATAGAAACGTACTCATTATCCCGATCGACCACCAGAGTTCCTTCAAAGTACCTTGCCGGCTTCTTGAATTTGTAAGGACCAGTGTAGGGATTGAGTTTACTGAAATCTGCTCCCTGAAGAATAATGAAGATTATTGTTGCGATTATAGCGACATATAATACAGAAAATAAAGTTCTGAGTTTAAGTGTATCCTTATCTTTAAACATCTTTGGGAAAATGACACGCCTTACAGGGGGGATCAGGAACACTATTATTGATGAAAAAAGCATAACAACTAAAATACTTCCCAGAAATGCACTAAAAACCGATAAAACAAACATTACAGCAATTAACAGCCATAATAACACATCGATGAATTTTTTCATTGTACCTCCGTACACAAAAAATGTAATCGAGCATTAACTGGCAATGTTAACATTGTAAAACTAAGACGAAAAAGTTTAATTATTTACTCCACTTCTCAGGATCTCGTTGGAAAAATCCACAATCAAATAAAGCTGAGACAAGACTGTCATAAGATTTAACTATTTGCTTATCATACTCTTCGTAACCATTCATTATCTTTTCATCTTCCGGAGTCTTCTTACCATTCTGCTTAACCAGCTTTCTGGCAGTATCAAGAACTTCTCTAAAGTAGGAAAGACTGGTAAAAATCCTAGCTATTTCTGTTGAAGCAATCTTACAGTCTAATTCACTTCTCTCAACATTTACAAATACAATGTTAAATGTACTGCGAGCATCAATTAGTTTGTATTCAGCTTTCTTGCAGGCATCAAGAACCGCACGCTTATATTTATCGTTATCCTCAGGGTGTTCTGCAAGATTTGTAAGGTGCTCAAGCATCGTCATCTCATCTTCTCTATATGCTTCCATTAATCGCGTAAACTTGTTTATAGCTTTGAAAGCGGGATCAGCATTTTCTTCAGCTTTTCTGATAAATTCCGGAGCAAAACCTCTATCAGGTTTACCGGACTGAAGATTCATGAAGTCTATGTCTCTATGATAGGCATATATTGTTCCGGTCCAGGGAATACCCATAAATGTTTTTCCAATGAATCTGGGTCCATCCGCAAACTGAAATGTTACATCAGGTCTCTCAAGAGAACCTGTTTTTAGAAAAACAAGTGTATTGCTTATGTGAATCTTTTCCTTGTTGAAGGGTCTTAATGTAACACTTGTAATTGTATTTTTTGTAGTATTCAGTCCCAAACTAATCTGAAGATGATTATTCCTATCAGGATCATCCTTCGGCACCAATACAGCATTAAAACTATTGGAATACCTTACATATTCATATCCAAGCATGCTCTCCAGTTCCTGTTTGGAATAATGTCTTTCAAAACCAAAAGATTGAAGATCTTCAAGTGTATTAATGTGAATAACCATCTGATGAATGTAATTGCTGTTTTTGGGGACTTCAAAAGATATCTTCCCATCAGGTGATTTATACCAGTTATACTCATATTTGAACCAGTAGTTGTTTAATAATATATCTCTGTCCTCATGAGAAAAATCTCTCTTATTGAATGCCAGAGTTATGGCAGAAATTCCATTCTCCTTGTACAATAGTTTGGCCCAGACAGAATTATCAAGTCTTCTTGCCCAGGAACATGGATTTTTTTTCTGATAATCAATTTCCTCAAGAATTTTCTCTGCATTATAATCTTCAGGAATACCATGAGTTTTCTTTCCATCCTTAAATAAACCGACAACCCATTTGTTATTAGTATATTGATATATTCCTTTACCGTTTTCACAATCTCCCCACAAGCATCCACCAGTTAGAAAATTGATATTCCCATCAAGTAAAAAACCTTCTCGATTAGTCAATTCGATAGAAATTCTTTTAATTTTTTTTTCATATGCTCCTCGAACAAATTGAAACTTGATGTTATGATCGGAATTATCCTTATTTCCAGAGGCAAAGACTTCATAAGGTGACTCATTTGAATATTTATACCAGCATAATCCAAATTTACTCTCAAGATAATCAAGCGTTACTTTCTCATCAAGTCCAATTGATGGATAAGTATCTCCATATTGAGTAAGAATCTCAATTTTTGTTAATCTATAACTATCACCAGCATGCTCAATAATTAGTCTATACTTTTTGTCCGGATGCGTATAATAGGTGTATGATCTATCAAATCCAAACTTATCTATCAGCATTTGAAGGTCATTATCACTGATATTTGTAAGAGAAAACATCCTGATCAGTTCTAAAATTTTCCATTCATCTTTAAGATACTCATCCCATATTGTCACAACAGATGCCATTTTTTTCATTTTCTCTACTTTTGCAGCAATAACGGGATCAACCTGAGCAGCAATTTTCATTTTAGATAATTTTTCCACTTTTTGTGCAACAGCTTTTTTAACTTCAGGGTCAGCTGAGAATGCATTTGCAATATCTGCTTTTCTCTCATCAGATATTGTAGAATAGTATTTGTCAGCATCGTCCTGCCATTTTTTCTTGTATTTTCTGGGGAACTCACCATAAATATATATCAAACCAACAACATACTTATCATCATGTTTATTATAGTATATCTGGCTGATAATATCATTTTTATCTTTATAGTGATACAATACTAAGTGATTTCCACCATACTTTAATGTGTTCTCAATTGTTCCATCACCCAGATAATCATTTCCATCTTTCCATTTCTTGTGATCAGGCTCTTGATAAACATAAGGTATACCATAGTGTTTAAGAATTGGTTTAGAAGCTTTCTCAGCAGTTTCAGGATTACGAAAAGTTAGCGTTATATACCATATTTTATTTTTTTTCAGCATTATCAGTAATTCATAATTATCTGCTTTATATGTCTGATAAGAAGTATCAGCGAATTTTTCGGGTATTAGTCCAATTTTATCCATGACGTAGATTACTTTCGGGTCTGTTACAGGTTTCCCTATCAAAGATTGAATCTCCGGAGATATTGGATCAAACTCTGCAAACAGAGTAATTAATGAAATTAGAAACAAAACGCATATAATTGTTTTTCTCATTCTTTACCTTGTATGTTTTGGATGAATTATTCTTTATCCATTTCCTTCTTTCCCATTTCATACATTTTATTGAAATATCCACAGTTTTCCAGATCAGATATCAAGCTGTCATAGGCTCCTCTCATCTGCTTGTCATACTTATTGTACTTTTCCAGAACTTCCTTATATTTATATGCTCTTTCTCTATTATTCTGAGCAAGTTTTCTGGCAGTACCAATAAGATCCTGGAAATAGGATAAACTTGTATATATCTCTGCAATATGGGTTGAAGCAATATTACACTCCAGATCAGCTTTTCCGACAAGATCAAAAATGTTGTCCATGTGCAGCCTGGCTTTTTTAATATGCTTTTCAGCTTTGGTGGCAGATTCCTTAATCCACCCTGAATAGAATTCCGATTCTTCCGGTTTTTCCATATAACCTTCCATACTAAGTGCCATTTCTTTTTCATCTTCTCTGAATGCATTGATTTCAATTGCAAATCTATCCATATGCTTCAGCAGTGGATCTCTCATTTTCTCTGCATTGGCAATAAATGCCGGTGCAAATCCCTGATCCGGTTTATATGACCTGAGAGTCATTAAACTTGTATCAGTCATATAGTCAAAGATTGTCCCGGTAAATGGAATACCTCCCCGAACAGTTCCAACAAATCGTGGTCCATCCGCAAATTGATAAGTAACTCCGGGTTTATTCACAATTCCGGTTGCGATATACCTGAGTGTTTTACCTACGATAATTTTTTCCGGATTAATTGGGCTGAGTTGGGCTTTTGTTATTTTATTCTCCGCTGTGTTCAGACCCAGGACCATTATAATGTGGTTATTCTTATCCTCGTCACCTTCAGGAATCATAATTGTTCTGTATGAGCTGCTATATCCGATGTACTCATATCCGTATATTCTCTCAAGTTCCTGCTTGGAGTAATGCTTCGCCAGACCAAGGGATTTTAAATCATTTTCATTATCTATATTTAAAGCAATCTCCTTAATGTAATGTCCATTGGTAGGAGCTATAAGAGAAATCTTACCATCCGGAGACCTGTATACTCCGGAGTCATGCTTAAACCAGTAATTCTTTTTCAGTATATCCCAGTCTTCTTTCGTATAGTCTTTCTTGTTAAAAGCCCAGGTCATGGCTGATAAACCGATCTTATGAGTTAGAAGTTTCCCCCAGACAGAATTATCAATTCTGCGTGCAAATGAACAGGGATGTCTATCCTGATAACCAATTTCTTCTACAACCTTTAATGGGTCATAATCTTCTGCATATCCATGAGTTTTCTTTCCATCTTTGAATAATCCGACAACCCATTTGCCGTTTGTATACTTGTATATGCCTTTCCCGTTTTCACAATCCCCCCAGAGAGATTCGCCTTTTTTAAATGTTATTTGTCCGTCGAATTCACGATACTCTTTGTCATTCAGAGTAATCTCAATTTTATTGATTATATCTGAGTACGCTTTTCTTTCAAATGAGAAATCCATGTTATATTTCTTTTGAGATGAATGTCCGGAAGCATGAATAGTATATGGTGATAAATTTATGTTCTTGTACCAGCATAATCCGTACTTTTTCTCCAGTTTTTCAAGGGTAACTTCCTCTTCGAGACCTATAGAAGGAAAAGAATCTCCATAAGTAACAGGGATTTCGATTTTTGAGAGATAAAAACTCTCATCGTTTTTTGTAAACTGAAAAGAGTATTTCTTTTCAGGATGTGTATATTTTTCGTAATATGATTTAGTGAAGCCAAACTTATCTATCAGCATTTTCAGATCATCAACACTTATGTTTGTGAGTGAGAATAACTTCGTCAGCTCTGTAATTTTCCAGTTATCAATGATGTAATCATCCCAGATTGTGATAACTGATTCCATTCTCTCCCTTTTTTCAGCTTCAGCAGCTAATTCTGGATCGATTCGGGCAGCAATTTTCGGCTTAGGTAGTTTCTTCGCTTTTTGGGCGACAGCTTTTTTTACTTCCGGGTCATCTGAGAATGCATTTTCTATATCTTTTTTTCTTTCTTCAGAGATTGTAGAGTAGTAATTCTCAGCCTCCATTGCCCATTCTTTCTTATATTCTTTGGGAAATTCACCGTAGACATATATAAGATTGACAATGTATTTATCATCTTGTTTTGCGTAGTAAACTTCAATTATTTCCTTATTATTATCATCAAGTCTTGCAAGTGTAAGAAAATCCTCATTATTCTTTTTAACGTATTCAATACTCCCCTCTCCAAATCTGTCATCATCATCTTTCCATATTTTATGGTCCGGTTCTTCATAAATATGAGATAGTCCATAGTACTTCATAATTGGTTCGGAAGTCTTTTCAGCAGTCATCGGATCAGGAAAAGTATACTTGATATTCCAGATTTTGTCTTTCTTAAGCATTACCTGAACTTCATAAGAATCGCATTTGTATGTCTGGTAGTATGTTTCAGCGAAATTCTCCGGTCTCAACCCAAGTCTGTCCATGAAGTAAACTACTTCCGGATCTGTAACAGATTTCCAGACAAGAGAGTGAACTTCGGGATTTACAGGATTAAAGACTTCTCCATGCAGTAATGCGAAAGTGAATATCAGAATTATGAAAATGGATTTTCTCATTATTTGAACCTTTAATGTAATTAATAGAATTTTCTCAGTCTGCTGTCCCAGGTATTTGCAGTTTTCTGAAATGCCTGTACTGACTTTATGACTACATCACTATCTTTGAACCTTGCAACAGCATCCGGAAATTTACCCATCATTTCATTCATTTTTTTTGATTTCAACTCGAACTCATCATTAAAAGATTTCGGGACATCATTCATATTGCCGTATTTGTTAGCTACTTTCAATATTAAATTCGCAACTTCGGCAAACCTGCTATTCAATTTTTCTATAACCTTTACACAGTCATCTGCTGTTACAATCTTATCCATTTCAACAGACAGTGCAGCAAGCTTATCCATAGCAGTAAACAAATCCTGTTCCAGATTTCCGGTTTGACTAAGCTTCGAAGTTACTTCTATTTTTGAGTTGAATGACTTACCTAATTTGTTAAGTTCATCCAGACTTTTCTCCAACTCTTTGTCACCTCTGAATAAAGTTATTTTGTCGATTACAATATCAGTTAAATGATCAAATCGATATGATTGAGTCTGAACATCCTGATCAACCTGAACGTCCCCATTAAGCGCTCTACTCATCTCATCCTCCAGTAAATTCTGAAAGCCTTTCATGAAATATTCGAAGTCAGCAATAAAATGCCTGATCATCAGATTGCAGTTCTCTGCATCTTTTATATCTCCGAACGATTTGTAAAACGTTTCTGAGGCATCAAGTCTCCTGGTTATTTTCTCAATAGTAGTACCTGCAAAGGCAAAAATAGTAAAAGAAAACAAAATATAAACAGCTATAATTTTTTTCATTTTAACTCCTTAAAAATATAAGAAATAATGATTAGTTCTTTTTAGGGTGTATACTTTTATTACCAATGATATTGAAATGTTTTCAACAATAATAATATCATAACGTTATTATTACTGAGCAGTATTCAATAAGTCAAGATTTTTTGTGTATGTAAGAATTAATTGAATTGATTTTTTTTAACACCAGTCTACAATAAATGATGAAAAGTCTGAAAGTTCCATTATTAGAAGTTTCTGTAATAATTCAGGTTCATTTGAAAGACAATTGATAATTTCCTTAACCATAAGGCTGCCAATAATATTCACGATTTCCGGAATGACAGGAATAACTCCATCTGATTCCTTTACTCCGGAATACAGACTACGCATGCTCATTCCTTTTCTTATTGATGTTACCTGTCCGAAATCATGGCTGACTCCACCATGGACAAGATATTGGCAATCATTTCTCAGAAACTTCTCCAGAACAAATCTTGATTCATAGTTGTCGAGACAATCTGCAATCAAATCAAAATCCAGTTTACTGATTATATCTGAAAATTCGTTTGAATCTGAAATTACAGCATGCACTTTTTCAACTTCAGTATATGGATGTACTTTCTGAAGAAAATCTGTTGCAGCTTCAACTTTGTTTCTACCCAGATCTTCAGATGTATACAGCATCTGTCTGTTCAGGTCAGGCAAATCTATTTGCTTGCAGTCCAGCAGGATTATCCTCCCTATCCCCCTTCTGACCAAAAGATGACTTACAACACAGCCAAGTCCACCCACACCTGCCACCAGAACAGTTGAATTCTGCAGAGTCTCCAGTTGATCACTGCCTGTAAATATTGTAGTTCTTGAGAACAGCTCTTGTTTATTCATCATCCACCGCCACCGGGTGGGAATAATGATACAAGATCTCCATCCTGCACTATTGTATTAAGCTTTTGCAGATGATGCACGTTTTTTCCGTTCACCAGTATTATTGTACCTGTTATAAGAGATTCATTTTCATCAATCAGTTTATGAATGAACTGAGTTGAAATTTCCTCCTGTGACCTTTTAAGAAGATCAAGCAGTTTAATCTCTTTTACTTCCAAAACCTGTTCAGATTTTTTTATTAAAAGCCTCAACAAACTGAAAAATTTTATTGTAATCATATTTAACCTTCATGCGACATTTTATGGAAATCTGCATGCTCAAGCCATATTCCCTTCGACTCCGTTCACAGTGTGTAAAAACGCAATTTTGATTTTTTTTTGTTCAAAGTATATTTCCTTTCCCGACTTCATCGGGACTCAGGAAACTTCCAACTCTATCTTTATCAGTAAGTTAAATTGATAGAGCGGAGTCAAAATCTTTGACATTAATAAGTTAAGGGCTCCCTGAACGGAAGCCCTGTTTTTTTAATCTATTTCTAACTCTTTCAATTTTTCTTCAGGAATATATCCTTTTTCGTCCCAGCCTCGCAGACTGTAGTACTCAGGTAATATTTCTCTGAATCTGGTTTTAGCACCTTTCTGTGGACCATCAGGTAACGGTTCATCAAATCTGGCAGGAAGTGTATCCTGATCAGGCAAAATACCTGCTTCAATGTTAAATTTACGTTCCAGATTCCAGATTCTCTCACCTATTGTAAGTATATCATCGGCAGAAAGTTTTGTGCCTGCTGCAGCATTTACTTCTTCAGCATATTCTCCTGCTCCCAGAGCAAAAGATGTAAACAGACACAGTCCGAGTGAATCAATAGCTGCAGTCAGATCCTGGAATATTTTTACCCAGAGAGCTTTACCTTCTATCTGCTGTGTATCAAGTTTTTCCGGCACTCCGAGTACCTCAGGAGATATCATGTAACCTCTTACGTGACAACCGCCCCGGTTTGAGGTTGCATACTGCAGACCGTGGCCTTGAACACCACGCGGATCATAAGCAGGTAATTCCTGTTTCTTAACGACCATTGCCAGTTCCGGATGACCATAATACGCTGCCAATCTGTATGCACCCTCAGCCATTTTGTCCGCAAGTTTTGTTTCTCTGTACGCCATTGCTTTAGTATAATATACAACAGCTTCCGAACTTCCCCAGCGTGGGACTGTCATATGCTCCAGATCTTCTTTAGGGATATAGCCTTTTTCATATAATTCCATCGCCGTAGCAATTGTTACTCCTGTTGAGATAGTATCCAGACCAAGCTCATTACAGAGGAAATTAGCCTCAGTAATTGCAATCAGGTCGTCTACATCACAGGCAGCACCAAAACACCAGCCACTTTCATATTCTGGTCCTTCACCTTTGTGCCCATTTGGCAGAACAACATCTCTACCACAGGAAATCGGACAGGCGAAACAGGCTTTGTTTTTCTTGAGATAGTTTTTTTCCACCAGAGCTTCACCACTAACCTCTTCCACATTCTTAAAGGTCGCAAACTGGAAGTTTCTGGTAGGATACAATCCTGTAGAGTTTATAATATTATCCAGAACTTTTGTTCCAAGTGCAGGCAGACCTTCTCCTGTAACAGGATGAGCCTTCAACATACCCACATGCTTCTTTGCAGTTTCTCTGAATCCTGTTTCCGCATTAAGCTCATGATTATCTGAACCTTTCACTACAATAGCTTTAAGGTTCTTTGAACCCATTACTGCTCCAACTCCACTTCTTCCCGCTGCTCTGCCTTTATCATTGATTATCGCAGCCACCTTAGACAGATTTTCTCCGGCAGGACCTATACATGCTACTTTACAGCCTTTTTTATCGAATTTTTCGGATAAGATGTCTGTTGTTTTGTGAGTATCCAATCCCCATACTTCGGCTGCATCATTAATCTTTACTTCTGAATCTGCAATGGAGATATACACAGGTTTTTCTGCTTTTCCTTCAAATATTATTACGGATATACCTGCTCTGCGGAGTTCATTACCGAAAAAACCACCTGAGTTACTGGAAGCAATAGTTCCTGTTAGAGGTGACTTGGTTACAACCATGTATCTGCCGCCTGTCGGCATTATAGTTCCGCTCAGGAAACCGTTTGCAAAAATCAGTTTGTTGTCAGCATCAAAGGGGGCAATTTTCGGGTCTACTTCATCACAGAAAATTCTAGTACCCAAACCTCGTCCTCCAAGATATTTTTCGAAATAATCTTCTTTGACGTTCTCAGTTGTGATGTTTCCAGTTGTTAAATTAATTCTCAAAAGTTTTGAATTTGCGAGAAGAAAACTCATATCTACCTCCTTTAGTTTGAACTCCTTTCCAAACACGGGAGGCTCTGCCGTTTCCGGTGAACCCATTGGCTGAAATCCATAGCAACAGCCTTAGGAAAAACAGCTCGGAGTACATGAGTATTACTCTTGTAATTTTTTTATTCTCTATTATGAAAATATAAGAAATTTATATACCAATACAAGTGATTAGTTCTCAAATTGTCAATTAAAACACTTATTTTAAATCTTTTAGCATTTCATCAATAACGATATTAAACATCATATTAATTCATTATTACAGAGTTTATTATATTCACATTTGTGTTTTTCTTGATTTCTTTTCAAAAACATTCATTAAATAACTTATTTTCAATTATTTATAAGGTTTGTTTTTTAATATTTCATATCGCAGCAAAATTCCCCTACAGCAACACGAAAAGAATTGACATTTATCAAGTTAAATGTTCTTCTTGTCAGGAGTTATGCATAATCTAACTAATTCTTATTCTCTGTGAAATATGAGAAGCAATTAATCTGATTGCATTATTGTCGTTTTTTTGTATAAAAAATCCGGTACAGGAGAAGAGCAATGAAGACTAAAATATTTTACTTCAGTGGAACAGGGAATACTCTGATCATGGCTAAGAAGCTTAAGGCACTGATTAATGATTGTGAAATTTATTCAATCCCGAAAGTCATAAGTACAGAATCCTTTTCAGGAGAGTCAGTCGGAATACTTTGCCCAATATACATGTATAATATGCCTGTTATTGTCAGAAGATTCATAAAGAAACTGAAAAAGGCAGATTACACGTTTATGATGTATACCGGTGCAGGCGATCTTGGAAATGGTGACAAAGCAGCTGTGAAAGCATTCAAACAAAGCGGACTAAAACTGGATGCTCTTTTTAACATACCATTACCTTCAAATTATATAAATTTTGGTGTTGTTCCGGTTGAAAAACAGAAGGATTTACTTTCGAAGGCAGATAAACACCTCGCAAATGCTGCTGAGATAATCAAGAATAGAAAGAAGCACTTTGGTAACACAAATACCAGTTTCTTTGAGGCAAATATTCATCCGGGGCTTTTCTACGGATTAGGCTACATCATGATTCAGAAGATGGCAATGACGTTTTCAGTTACCGATAAGTGTAATAGCTGCGGTCTCTGTGCCAGAGTATGTCCTGTTAGCAATATTACGATAGAAAGTGGTAAACCAGTCTGGCACAACAAATGTGAGTTCTGTTATGCTTGTCTAAGCTGGTGTCCGCAGGCAGCAATTGAGTCTGGACGAAAAACTATAGGCAGAACAAGGTATCATCATCCTGAAGTGAATGTGAAAGATATTATTAAATTGAAATAGACAAAGAGCTATACAGAAAAGCCTGCTGAGAATACAACAGGCTTTTTTCTATAGTTATACATTAAGTACAACAATTAGTAAACTTCACCATATGACATACCCGGTATTGGGTTCCAGGCAATCAGAATATCGGCAAAATGGATTTCACCCCCAGTCTGCAGATAAACTCTATAGAATCCTTCAGAAACTGTATTACCATAATTATCAATTGCACGCCACACTACATTATGAATTCCTTTACTAAAGTTTTGGTCGCAGAGTAATCTTACTTCATTCCGTACTTTGTTTTCAGGTATATCAAAATAGTTGCCCAATAGTGGATTTAAAAAATCGCTAGGATAAGCATTCTCAATCCAAATCCTGCACTTACCGGCTTGAAACATATTGAAATCAATCATACATTCTCCGTTTGACGGATTTGGATACACTCCCCTTATTACACTGTCATAATGAGGATTCCCGACTATTTTAGTATATTCCGGTCCACAAGCTGTTGTTACAGCGATTCCATTAACAATGTTTGCTGAAGTTGGAGGCATCAGAATTTTATCTCCGCTACTATTACAACTGAAAAGCAGTGCTGAAATCACTATTAGAAATATATGTTTCATACATCTACCAGTATATTGTTATATATAAAGGTGAAACTGATGTATTGTAGGTATTTTTGCCGGGGTTATTAAACCTTAATGAGTTATCATCAGATATATTCATATTGAACTCCATCTGGAAACCTACATATAAGTTTTCCATAATTGCATATTGAGCACCACCATTTACTCCGACAACAAAATCTGCAGCATCACCACCATGATCAATATTAAGCAGTATGGTTTTAAAGTGTGCACCGGCGAATGGTTCAATTTTTCCAGATCTGATGTATCTTCTTAATGCTAATCCAAATTTAGTTTCGCTATATTGGTCTTCAGAGGAATTCAGTGCAAACATTCCAATCAGTTCAGCGGTTTGGTTTGGTCTCACAGAGACGTTAATCTGTGTTGATTCTCTGTCCAGAAAGCCGGTAACTCCTATATTTTTCTGAGCGAAAACAGATAATGCCATTAAAAGGAATAGTATTGTCACAATATTTTTTTTCATTTGTCTCTCCTGTTGTTTATTTTGCACAAAAATTGATTTAGTTATTGTATTTAATTAATTTACTATATTGAGAATACAGAAGAAACGGAATGAAATGGCAATGCGTGGATTTGGGTTGTTACAAACGAAATTCTTTCCTCTTGCCAGGAGGAACTTATACAGTCCGGGAATATATTTAGACGTTGCATGCAACGTCTCTACATCTGAAAACTATCTGCTGTTCCAACACCGCGTAGAGACAACCGGACGGTTGTCTTACTAGAACACCTTTGGAATGGTTGAAAACATCTACGTCAATTCTGGATGTATTTCTTCGAAAACATCTACGGGTCTAATGACATTCGCAAGGCATTTCATCAACAACGTCTTACAGGAAGTGTTCTTTACACAAAAAACACCGTCCCGGAAGCCGGAACGGTGTAAAAATCTATGTAATTTGTTTGATTACATTTTGTCAATAAGGTCAACAACTCTTAAGTAGTAACCCCATTCGTTATCGTACCAGCTGAGAACCTTAACCACGTTGCCGTTTGTCATTGTGCTTTTAGCATCAAAGATTGAAGAGTGGCTGCTTCCAACGATATCTGAAGAAACAATTGGATCTTCTGTATATTCCAGAATTCCTTTCATTTCACCTTCAGCAGCAGCTTTCATAGCAGCATTAACTTCTTCGATAGTTGCTTCTCTGTCCAGAAAACCTGTTATTCCAACATTTTTTTGAGCAAAAATTGATAATGTAAAAAAATCATCAAGAAAACATAACTACTGTCATTAAAATATGAGTTTTATGAGTTTTTTTAACTACTCCAGTAATGCAGCGAACTTTCCTTGATCAACTTTCCTGTCATTTTAAGGTAAAACTCAGGATCACTATTCTCATAATCCTCATAAAGATAACTCCCAGTACGAAATGGAATTGCCGGCTCAACCTGTGTACCCTCATGCCATTCATTAAAAGACGTAATACCAATGAAGTCAGGACTAACCATAGTTGCTGCTCTGAACATATCTTTGTAATATCTTCCATTGTCTCTGGATTTATAATTCTCAGCATTCCATGGTCTTATACGAGTATCGGAATATCCCGGTCCTGCACAAGGAATAAACAGCATGTCTTTTTTTTTGGCAAATTCTGCCATACTTTTCCAGTTTTTTGTGGTGCTTCCATAAACAAAACCGTCTGACGCAAAATAAGTGTAAAACCCATCGAGATGGGATTTGGATAGCTTGATTCCATCCTCTTCTTCCACCCAAAGTCCAATAAATACAGCATCAAGTACTGAATTACGCACAGAAAAATCACCTTCAATCGAAAGAATTCTTTCCCATTCATCCGGTTCTATTTTATATGAATCATATATATAGTGCAGAGGTTTACCATTCAGTTTGAATATTGCCGGGTGCTCCATATATTTCTGCAGGTATTCCAGACAGGCGTAAAACTCATCAACATTAGAGTAAAACGGTTCTATATGAAAAGCTATTCTGAGGTTATGTTTTATTGCTGATTCAAGAAGTAATGGTATAGTCTTATCTTCAAAGCTTCCTTCTCCCCACCATGAAACAACTACTACTCCAATCCCCGTGCTGCTGATCATCTGCATGTGTTTATCAATAATGCCCGGATCATTTGAACTATAGCAGCCTAACTGAGGATAGAAGTTTGCCCCTATATCACCTCCACCGGAATAACTTCCTGCGTCGTCCCAGGTTTTATCTGACCAGTGCGGCAAGATTCTATGATTCCACTGCCTGTACTCTCCATCATGCTCAGGGTTTCCATACCAGGGATAGTAAAAGATGTGGAAGGCTGTGTCTATATACCCAAACTTCATATCTTAATCTTAAATAAATCATGTAGATAAATTTTTACACCACTGTAGGCATTGAAAAACCATAATTTTCCATCGGCAACTTCTGTATTGTCACTTAGCTGCATAGCGAAATCCAATTCAAGAATATCTTTATACGGTATAGTAATCACTCCGCTATACACATATTCATAATTCGAATCACTATTCGCTTTTTTATCTTGATAATACCAATAGTCTTTAGCTGCCAGATTATTAAGAGCAATACCTACTCTATAAGTATACTTGCTCGAGTATTCAACTCCAAACCTGTAACTGAATTTTGAATCTTCTTCATGAAAAGGAGCTCTTTCCGTACGTTCAACAGAATAATTAGAATCAATAGTAATTTCTGAAATATCATGGTATTCAATTTCAGTCAGATATGTGAAATTATTTTTCTCATATTGTAGACCTGCAGCAATAAACTCCGGGGAATAGTATTCATAGTTTGGATAAAAAGAATCATCACTATATGATTGCATTGCAGTTCTATCTAAAATTAGCTCAGATTTATAGTGGAGTGAGAAAATGAAATTATCAAATATATATCCGGCTCCGAGGGAAAAAAAATCACCTTCGTATTTATATTTGAACTTATCATTAAAATAGTATTCAATATTGTATAATTTTTCTTCAGTTTCAACCTCTGAGTTGCATGTCACATGATAACTGAATCCACCAAAAAAATTTCCATGCTTATATCCTGTTCCAAACGTAAGAAAGTTGATTCCACCACTCTTTTCGACAGTGGAATTGGGAAGATTTTCAATATCACAAACTGTATGAAACAGGTTATTGTATCCAACTCCGAAACTGAATTCTCTTCCGGAAATCGATACAGGAAAAAGCCCATACACAGCGCCAAACTCATAGGATGGATTATATTCAAGATTTTCAGTATATTGGTCTTCTGACTCAATAGCTGCACTTTCAAAATTAAAATCAACTCCTATTTGTCCCATCTTGACTAATGCTAACCCTGCAGGATTTTTGAATAATGTTGATCCTGAGGCATTGTTAAAATTCTGGATACCGGCTAAACCGGCAGCTTTACTGTCAGTACAGAACTTATTGTAAGTCTTTCTTGTAGAAATATAAGTCATCATATCTCCATATGAGTTTAATACCATAAAAGATAACAGCTGCAACATGCTCTTTTTCATATAACCTCCTTCACTAAAGTTAATTTGTAGATTTTGATTGTATGTTTGTCAATATGAGAATGACAAATATCTCAGAATAAGAAAAATATAGACAAATATATTATTGAACAGGTAAAAACGAGATGGATCAAATAATAGCTTTTTTTTGAGCACAAAGGAGAATCTAATGAAAAACACATCCAAAGAACTACTTAATCTCGCAAAGCAGGTAACTGAAATCTACACAACTTTCGAAGGACTGAAGGCTATAGCAATTGGTGCGTCAATCAGTAAAGGACAGGCAACCGAGTTTTCTGATATCGACACAATAATGATCTGGGACAAAATACCTACAGATGAGATGCTGGACAAAGCCTTTGAGCATAACAAGGGAACAGACAGAACTTTCATGAATAAGTCAGAGCATGGCTGTCTGGAACTATACTATGTTGATGGTACAGAAGTACAGCTTTCACATGCTAAACCTGATTTCTATGAAGCTGTTATTCATGAGATCATCGAAAACAAGTCAATGGAACCTCTCTATCATCTGGTTGCGGATGGCTTCAAAACTGTTGTTCCGTTATTCGGTGAGGAATATATTAACAGCGTAAAGGAGTGTTTGGCAGATTATCCGGAAGAGCTGGCTGTTAAGACTATTGAAAAATTCATGCGATTCGGTTCTTTCAATGAGCTTAAATACAGGTTTCAGAAAGAAGATAATATCATCTGGACAACAGATGTGAAAAGTATTCTGATAAAACGAGTGATAGGTTTGCTTCTTGGAGTAAATAAAATGTATATACCGGGAGACTTCCGCAAAATTAAGAATGTCACAGATGCCTTCGAGATCAAACCGGAAAACCTTTACAACAGGATATTGAAAATAATGTCGAATCCTGGAAAAGATATTCTCGATGATCTCTATTCCCTGATAGTTGAAACTTTTGCTATTGTGGAAAAATATCTGCCGGAAGTAGACATTTCTCAAACAAAATCAATGTTCCTGGATTCACCTAAATCTATGTAATCTAACATAATATTGGAGGGTAAATGAAATTCCTCATGAAACTGAAAGCCTGGCAGATAGCACTGATAATCGTAGCCGGCAGTCTTATTGCATCAACAATCTTTGGCTCTGTTCTATTTGTATCATTTCTCACATCCAGTTTTGATAAAAATATTTTACTGAAGCTGTTTACCACTTATTTTGTCGGTACAAGCATACCTTATATAATTCATTTCTTCTGGACATGGAATATTGGCTTTACACTGAACAGGCATTTACCGGAAGACTTAAAAAAGAGTTCAACATTCTTCAAGTTCTCCATGATATTCAGTTTTGCATATACTGTTACTTTTGCGTTTGGTTTTATGTTGTCGGTTACTCATCCTTTGTCGGCAGGCTTTTTTGTAGGTATTGTTCCATTCCATGCTGTTGTTACGGCACTATCTGCCTATAATATATTCTATGCTGCCAGATCGTTAAAGCTGTATGAACTGAAAAGAAAAGTTCAGACTGAAGATATTTTGTATAATCTTTTTATGATATTGATTTTCCCTATCGGGATATTCTTTTTACAGCCTAAAGTGAATCAATTTGCGAAAGAAATTGAGGATAGAGGAGCAAGCCTTTAAGACATGATTTTAGATCAAATACTTCAGTTTGCAGAGTCTATTTCGGCAGTAAAAGTTGTGGTTATGAATGGCTCACGTGTCAATCCTAATGCCCCGAAAGATGAGTTTCAGGATTATGATTTAATTTTCTTTGTTGAGGATCTGGCTAAGCATGACTTCAAATCAGATTTGTCCTGGATAAACAGATTTGGTAAACCTGTTATTTCTCAACAGAATGATTTTGAGAACGGGTCATATATTGTGATGACTCAGTATGAGAACGGATTGAGAATTGATCTGAACTTTTATGATCTTAAAATGCTTGAAGAGACTATAGCAAAAGATTCATTAACGAAGGTCCTTCTTGATAAGAACAGTTTGATAAATGATCTTCCGGTTCCTGATGAATCATCATATTATATAGTTAAACCAACCGAAAAAGAATTCGCTGAACTGATGAATGAATTCTGGTGGATACAGCCTTATATTACCAAGGGACTGCTCAGAAATGAGATTCCTTATGCAAAATTTATGTTTGATAACATCCTGATCGAGTGTGTTAAAAAGATTCTTAACTGGCAGATTGGTCTTGAAAATTACTGGAAAGTTAACACAGGAAAATGCGGGAAATGGTTGAAAAACTTTCTAACTGATGAAGTATACACTGATTTTCAAAAAATTTATCCATCTGCAGATCCAGGTGATATTCGGGAAAAACTTTTTCTTACACAGCAGTTCGTGCATAAAAGAGCACAGATTTTTACTTCACAGATGGAGTTTACATATAATATAGATGAAGCAGAGAGAGTAATAAGGTTTATTGAAAGTCAATTTAAGTAGTGTACTTTGTATACTGAATCAGATATATAATCAGTGGTTTTAACAAAATGAAAAGAAAAATGTTATTCGATACTGTTGCAGAGCAATACAATACCAGCCGTCCAATTTATGTAAAAGAATTGTTTGAAGATATTATTGAGTTCTCAGGAATAAATGCAAATTCAAAGATTCTGGAGATTGGACCCGGTACAGGACAGGCTACAGAACCATTCCTGAAAACCGGAGCAAAGGTAGTATGTGTAGAACCCGGACCAAACCTTACAGCAATCTGTAGACAAAAATTCAGTAACTATGAAAATTTCAGTATCATTAACTGCAGCTTTGAAGATTTCGAATCCGATAAGGATCATTTCGATCTGATATATGCAGGAACATCTTTCCACTGGATTGATTACGATTTCGGTATGAAAAAAGCATTTGACCTTCTGAAAAACGAAAGAATGATTGCCTTATTCTGGAACAGACCAATGGTCAATGATCCTGATAATCCACTCCATACTGCAATTCAGGATGTGTATAAACAGGTTTTCGGTAGCTCTGAACATGCAGCCCATGAAGAATTAATGAAGAAGTTTAACGTGATTGATCAGGCAATAGAAACGACAGGTTTTAACGAAGTTCAATGTACCGTATATAAGACTGAAAGATACATGTCTGCTGAGGAATATACAGGACTACTTGCAACATATTCAGATAATATTGCTCTTGATGAAGATACAAGATCAAGACTGTTTAATGGGATCTCAAATCAAATTATCAAACATGGTAATGAAATACGAATACGAGACTGGATTGATGTACATTTTGGGAAAAAGTATTAGTTTCTATCTTCCAGTCACAATCCTCAATATCTCTTCTGCTCCAGCTACAGCATATTTGATAGCTACTACATAAACAGGAAAATCAATACTGCTCTTAAGAAGAGATAGCTTTGTATAATCCTTTTCTGTCGTGAGAATGATTTCCAGCCCTTTTGCTGTCATTTCTTTTCTTATAGAGTCCATTGTATCAGATGTATAATTGAAATGATCAGGATAGCGGAAATGATGGTTGAACGTGAAACATGCATCATTAACTGTCTTTTCGAATGATTCCGGAAAACCAAGCCCGGAAAGAAGCCCAATGCTTTTTCCCTGTAAATCATCCTGTTTTACCTCTTCCCCATTCAGATTATAGATAGTATCAATTACATATTTGCCTGTGTATGTTTTCTTGTTTCCGGGAAGCCCTTTAATATCTCCACCATTACATACGAAAAAATCTGCGTCTTTCAGAGCAGACAAAGGTTCTCTCAGAATACCTGCCGGAATTACAAAACCGTTTCCCAGTCCGGCAGATTTGTTAAACAGTACTATTCTGTGATCCTGATGAACTTTCAGGTGCTGAAATGCATCATCGAGGATTATCACATCCAGGTCTTTAAATTCATTCACCAGTAGATTAACAGAGAGAGCTCTGTTTCTGCCAACTGCTATTGGAACACCAGGCAGTTTTGATGCCAGCAATTGTGCTTCGTCACCGGCTTTTCCCGCTATTTCGTATATCCTGTCATAAGAAGATATGATTCTGTTGGATTCCTCAAAATCTCCCTTGTAACCGCGCAAACATACTGCTGTTTTAACTTTGTTTTTCATCAGCAGTTCAGCCAGGAAAATAGTGAATGGAGTTTTTCCGCTCCCACCTGCTGTAATATTTCCCACAGAAACGACCTGTACATTTTCGGATTGCCTTTGGGGTTTGAATATTTTGTAATGGTTCCTGTGAACAATCTGAGCAAAGGAATACAGCCCTGATAATGGCAACAGCAAATACGATAGTACAGTTCTGTTATATAGGTTTTTCTTAATGAATTCCTGAGATACCATTATCTGTCCTTCACATCATCAATACTCAATGCCAATTCTTGCAGGAACATTTTGCATATAATAGTGTTTTATTTCTTTCATTTCTGTTACAAGATCAGCTTTTTCAATAGCTTCATCACTGACATATCTTCCTGTCATTACAAGTTCAGATTCAGTTTCAATATCCATTAGAGCAAGTTGTTTATCAAGTGGGATAAGTTTCCAGGACACAGCTACATTGATTTCATCAATAACAATTAAATCATAACTACCATTTTTTATCACAAACTCAGCTTTTTCCACAGCAAGTTCAGCTTCTTTGAAGTCGATTTCGGCAGGATTATTCGGGTCAATCAGTTTATCCGTACCAAACTGGAAAATATCAATATTATCGCATTTTTGTAGAAACTTAATCTCCCCATATTCATAATTTTTCTTCATAAATTGTATAAGACAGACTTTCTTATCTCTTCCTAATGCTCTTAATATTAAACCAAGTGATGCAGTTGTTTTACCTTTGCCGTTACCTGTATAAATGTGAATCATACGATCTCCAGGGTGAGATATCTGCATAATCGGCGTAATCATCTATTATATTTCTTTTCTCCAGAAAATTCAAGTTGATTATGCTTTACTGTTAAATAATTCCGGTTTAACTATTATGCAAAGCTCTTCAAAAGTTTTTTAGCAATAAAAAAAAGGTGTTAAAACCGGGCAAGCTTTAACACCATCTATTTTCAATTTTCTTTTAAAACTTCTTCGTCGTAGATTACTTCGAACTGGTGTTTATGTTTTGCTTCCTCATCCGCAAGTCGACGGAATAAATTCTGCATTTCACCGTCACTGACTTTGTTTGCAAGATCAAGATACAGTTTTTTTGCTTTTTCTTCTCTTTTCATAGCAATCAGAATAATATCCTGATATGAGAGATTTGGTTTGATTTCTACATCAACGAGATAATCAGCAATATGAAGATCTTCTACATCCTGATTCACCTTTTTTGTTTGAGCAAATCCCTTTGTTCTGATTCTCTCAAGAGCAGCTGCATGACCTTTTTCCATATCTGCAAGATCTTTAAGCATAACTTTCTGAGCTGCAAAAAGAATTTTGCTACTCAAATCTGTATAAAACTCAACTGCTTCATATTCTCTTTCAATTGCAAAATCAAGAATTGTATCAAATTTTGTCTTTTCCATAAATAACTCCGGTTGCTTTGTGATATTTTTATAATTAATCAACTCTTAAAAATACTGTCAATTAATTAAGTTGATTATATATTTAAAACAAAAAAAGACTGCCTTTAAAAGACAGCCTTTAGTAATATTTTAGTCAACTGGGCTGAAAAGGTCTTTTCCAACGCCGCATTCAGGGCATGTCCAATCTTCTGGCAGATCTTCAAAAGCCACATTATCATGTTCTGCTGGATCGTAGATGTATCCACATGCATCGCATACGTATTTTTGCATTTTTCCTCCGATTATACTTGCATTTCTATAACTTGAGAGCTAACTCCCTGTAAGAGATTAAGTTTTCTGTTCAGTTCATCATGTTTTTCTTTATTACCTGCAAGTTCAATAAAGATTGTTCCAATTTCCGAACAATTATCTAATACTCCTTCATGCAGACCAAGACGTGTCTTAATAAAGCAGCCCCACTCAGTGAGAATCTTTTGTACTGTAACGGCTTCTTTCTTTCTGATATCAATCACAATAATTAGAAATCTTTTTTCCATACTTCTCTCCTTATTAATGGTTTATGTTAAAGTTCAGAAACAAGTTAATCTTTTTCAAACGATCAGACTAATAGTTTTTTGCTTCAACTTCAAAATATGACTGAGGATGTTTACAAACAGGACAAATTTTAAGTGCTTCAAGACCTTCATGAATATGACCACAGTTTCTGCATTCCCAGCAAATTTTACCGTCTTTTACAAATACAGTTCCGTTTTTAAGGTTTTCAAGAAGCTTTATATATCTTTCGTTGTGGCGTTTTTCAACTTTTGCAATTCCTTCGAACATTGCTGCAATTTCGTTGAACCCTTCTTCTCTGGCTTCTTTAGCCATTGTAGGATACATTTCTGTCCATTCGTAGTTTTCACCATCAGCTGCAGCTTGAAGGTTTTCCATTGTGTTACCTATTCCCTGAAGAGCTTTAAAATGAAGTTTAGCATGTTCCATTTCGTTTTGTGCTGTTTTAAGGAATAAATCAGCAATCTGCTCATATCCTTCTTTTTTAGCTACTTTTGCAAAGTAAGTGTATTTATTTCTTGCTTGAGATTCGCCTGAAAACGCTTCCCATAAATTTTTTTCTGTTTTTGTTCCTTTTAAATCTTTCATTATTCCTCCGGTTCAATTTTTTTGATTTTTTTGCTGACAGTTAATCAATATTCTATGCGTCAGCTGAGTATTGTATTCGGAACCGGTTTATCACCGGCTCCGAAGCTAAATTGTTATGATTTCCATAATCCGTGAACATTACAATATTCACGAACTTTGATAATATCTGATTTTTTTACAGGGAATTCAGCAACAGGTTCATCTTCCGGAGTAAGTTCTACTCTGCAAACCTTGTCTTTTGTATGAATTTCGATGAATTTAATGTAATGTTTTTCTGTCATCGGGTGCATCTGGTTTTGACCAACTTTTACGATAACACCGTTTTCTGTTTCTTCTACGTAAGGCACATGTTTTTCTGTAGCAGCATCTTTTGACTGCTCTTCAAGTTTTTCCATTGGTTTACCGCAGCAAACAAGTGCTTCAGCACCTTCATGTACAAGTTCTACAACATTTTTACAAATTGGACAGTAATAAATATCTCTTAAATGTGTCATTATTTCTCCTTATTGTGCTGGTGGTGTGAAAGTTCGGGCACCCAGTTCTCTATCCAGCATAAGTAAACCGTTGCCTTTTCCGTCTATCAGTTTGAGCTGATTGAGTATATTATCCATACTTGCTTCTTCTTCAACCTGTTCGTCAATAAACCAGTTAAGAAGGCTCATAGTAGCAAAATCTTTTTCTTTGATACTTAAATCCATTAGGTCATTTATCAGTGAAGTAACCAGCTGTTCGTGCTTATATGCCATTTCGAAAACTTCAATTGCTGACTTAAACTCTGTAGCCGGTTTCTTGATTGCTTCCAGAACTACTCTTCCCCCACGTTCATTAAGATAGTTAAAGAACTTCATTGCATGAAATCTTTCTTCTTCTCCCTGAACCTTGAAGAAATTAGCAAGTCCTGATAAGCCTTCAGATTCAAAATAAGCTGCCATTGAAAGATAAAAGTACTCAGAAAATAATTCTTGATTAATCTGCTTGTTAATAGCTTCTTCTACTTTCTTTGGTATCATTATTCCTCCGTGTATTATTGTATCTGTTCTGAAATGATCTTTTTGAGATCTTCCAGTGCAGATTCTTCCGGTATATAGTTAATTCTCTGCATATCCATCACATCAAAACCAGCGTCCTTAAGTTCGTTGTTAATCAAACCTATGGATTGACCGCCCCAGCCGAAAGATCCGAATGCCAGACCCTTTCTGCCTTTTGGAGCAAGTCCTTTCATGTAGCACAGAAAAGCCGCTACTGTCGGAAGCATGTTATTGTTCAGGGTTGGAGACCCTACACAGATGTATCTGGCTGTAATAACTTCAGTCATAATATCTGATATGTGATTGTTCTGCAAATTTATAAGCTTGGTATTGATATTTTTATCTTCAAAAGCTTCCATAATTTTACAAGCCATCTGCTTGGTAGATCCCCACATGGAATCATAAATTATCAAAGCTTCCTCATCCGTTTTATTCGAAGCCCACTTCTGGTATTCACTAATAATTTCAGCAATATGGTCTGTCCAGATAAGTCCGTGACTTGGAGCAATCATTTCTACATCAAGTTCAGCAGCCTGTTCAAGTACTTTCAATACCATACGTCCATATGGAAGCACAATATTTGCATAGTATTTTTTAGCCTCTTCCATTGTGATATTAATTGGATAATCATGGGTGAATCTTTCCGATGATGCAATATGCTGACCAAAGGCATCGTTTGAGAAAAGAATTTTTTCTTCCGGGCAATATGTGATCATATTATCCGGCCAGTGAACCATTGGGGTCAATACAAAAGAAAGGTTTCTTTTACCAATATTGATTGTTTCACCTGAGTTGACTTCATTGAGTTTGAGGTTTGAATTCTTGTAATGCTTTTCAAGCCCTGTTTTACCTTTAGGTGAACAGTAAATCTTTGCATTTACAGCGTATTTTGCAATTTCAGGAAGTGATCCGGAGTGGTCCATCTCAACATGATTTTGAATGATTATGTCAATATTTGCAGGATCAATTATTGCTGATATTCTCTTAAGTTGCTGATCAAAATAAGCTTTTTTAACATTATCAATCAGAGTTACTTTTTCATCAATAATAAGATATGAATTGTAAGTTGAACCTCTTTGAGTGAGATATCCGTGAAAATTTCTTAAATCCCAGTCAATAGCTCCGACCCAGTAAATTCCTTTTTTCATTTCTACGGGTTTCATTTTATAATCTCCTGATTCTGACAGACAGGACAATAATATGTTGTTCTGCCAGCTTGTTTTATTTTTAATATTTTATGATTTAACGGACATACTTCCTTTCCATAAACTTGTAGAAAATTCTGAAAACTTCCCTGTTTATCATCAACTCTTCTATAATCGGAAATAGTTGTACCGTTACACTTGATAGCTTCTTTGAGAACTTCTTTTGTATTCTTAACAATTTTTACTATATCATCGTTACATAATTCATGAGGTTTTGCTGTAGGATTTATCAATGATCTGAACAAGATTTCACACGCATATATATTTCCTATTCCAGCAATTATCTGTTGATTAAGCAAGATATTTTTAATGGGAGACTTACTGTTTTTTATTCTGTCCTTCAGGTAACTTGCATTAAAGCTTTCTGAGAGAGGTTCAACACCGAGATTTTCCAGACTGGAAATAGACATACTTGCAGGATAAATCCTTATAGTTCCAAAAGTCCTGACATCATCGAAGATAATGAATGTGTTATCGTATAAAGAAATGACAGCTCTGATATGCTTGAGGTTTTCAGGAATCTGATTATCAAGAATCAGCTTACCAGTCATCCTGAGATGAACCACAATTGTATTACGAAGAGTTTTGATAATAATATACTTTCCTCGTCTGTAAACTTCTGTGATAGATTCATCACTACTCAGTTCATCACCGAAGATTTCAACAGTACCTTCCCTGAAGGATTCAATACCCTTGATAATCTTCCCTTGTACACCGGATTTCAACTCTGTTACAATTGTCTGAACTTCAGGTAATTCAGGCATTTTTCTCCTCTAAGCATTTAGAACATATTCCCTTGAGTGAAATCTGATGTTCAGTAACTTTATGACCATCAACAATCTTATCTTTAATAAACTCGAATTCCTCAAAAACATCATAGATTTTACCGCATTCTGTGCATTCAAAGTGAGCGTGAGGTTCCATGTTGAACTCATAATGTATCTCGTTGTTTTCTGATAATATAGGTTTAACCAGGGCAGAAGATTGAAAAAGCTTCATAGTATTATATACAGTTGTTCTTGACAGAGTAGGAATGAGATTCTTCAACTCGTTATAGATCATCTCTACTGAAGGATGAACTCTGTTCTCTTCAAGATAAGCAATAATCTGCAGTCTCTGGAACGTGGGTGAAATACCCTTTTCTCTTAGAACAAATTTCCAGTCCATAGCAACCTCTTTCATTTTTGTTATGATTACAATTTAAGAATAATTCTAAACATGTCAAATTTTTATTACATTAAACCTGATATTTTTTAGGCATCCCCCCGAAAACCAAATACAATGTATATATAACTTATTATAAATAAAAGTTTTGAAACAGTAAATCAGTGGAAAATATGAATCAATGTAATAGCTTTTAATTAAGTATGATTGTTTTGCATTGATGATAGCATTTTCTCTTTTTTACTGTATAATAAATTTAACCGTTAAGAAATCCTGAAGCCTTGGAAGGATTTCAGGAAAAATTTATGGTTCCAGTTTACTGGAAATACATTTTAAAAAGAGTGCTTTTCGATGAAATTTACAATTTCATCAACTTCTCCATTTTCTTTTGTTTCGTTTTCTTTGGCACCAAAGAAAATGAAGAATGCATTTTTCTAAGAAATGTCTGCTAAAAATCCTTCCAATTTTCTTGAAATCAGATTTTCAAGAAAAAACGGGGGGATACCAACCTGATATTTTTTTATTGACAATATTTATTTTATCGGTTCAATATTGTTATATGTATGTATGGTACACATAAGTTTATTTGGGATTTTATGATTTTATTCAGGGAGTGGTACCGTCCTGGAGGAATCAGCATTAAATGTAAATTTGGAGGAATTTATGACAACTAAGAAAGTTATCTTTCTCGTATTAGTTTCAATTTTGTTAACTGGTATTCTTTTCGCAAATGGTGATATGGTTGCCATGCTGGCGAAAAATAATTACACTCTTTCAGTAGAAGAACAAGCTGCTGGAGAATTCAACGATCCTTTCGATTATTACGACTTTTTAATATTAATGTCAAATGATGCTTCATATCAGGTTCCTTATCTTATATATGACTGGCCAACAGCTTTGCAGTATAAGGATAATGATAATGGATACGGTGTAATTTATTATGCTGATGGAAGTAACCTTATTGGTCCTGATGAATATTATAATGAATATGACTGCCAGAGATTCTTTTGCAGAGGAAGCAAAAAATATTATGATAGTGATACACTAAGCATTGATGCAGACAATGGCGAGCAAATGAATGCTGCCTATTACTGGACAACCAATGTCAGTGATTTTGATCCTCTTAAATTGAAACAACCAGCTGAAAATGATGTAAAGACAATACTTGGTCATGTTTCCGAGGGTACAAGCTATGAAGGAAATCATCCTTTTACTTTTGAAGATAGTCTGTTAAGTACTTCAATTACATATAGCTTCATTGCTGATTGCAACCTTGATAACACATGTAGATCAGCTATACAAGATTTTCTCAATGATGCGTGTGACTGGTTTTATTATCATGACTTCAACAATAATGTGTCAGATAATGATGCTACAATTGATGAACTTTTCTTTCATTATCTCATGTATTGGATTGGAGAATGTAATGGAGATGTAGTTAATGGTATACAAGTAGCACTGAATCAGACAGATGTAGATGGTCTCAATCTTAGAAGCTACCTGATGTCAAGTGATATGGGTACTAATGGTACATATGAAGATGTATGTAACTTTGTTCTCAGTGATGGAGATAACCTGTATGTCTTTAAAAATTCAGTTTCATTAGACACTCGTCACATGATTAGCTACAAAGATTGCGGTGACTTCTATGGAGTGAAAACTCTTAACCCTGAAACAAATGGAACTGAATTAGAACAGTTTGAGTTTGTTGTATTATCAAGAGATAGTGTTCCAGAAACTTATGACGTATACTCAAACTATTTGCCATCAAGCACTTCAGAAATTGGACAACAAGTAGCTGTTTACGGAGATAATGCAGCAGCCTCTCATCCAAATGGAGTAGTAACATATAGGAAGAATGATAATGATATCTGGGAATATTCAGGTCCTGTTACATATTATTCTGATCCATATAATTCTGATTCAAAATTTGGAGCACACCTGTCCATGAATGGCGTTTATCTGGCTGTTGGAGCTCCTTTATACAGTCAACATGATAACGGATTTATAACACATTATCAATGTGGAGCAATTTATTTGTTTAAGTATAATAGTACTTCAGAAGAGTGGTCGTTAAGGGATGTTTTGTTTGGAGAAGCAAACGAACAAATTGGTACTACATTTGAGATAGACATCAATGGAAACCTTGCTGTAGGAATTCCTCGGTACGATGATGGAACAGATATAGATGTTGGTAAAGTTGCTTATTATCCATTAGATCAAACATTATACAGTTATGAAAGCAGACCATATACATGGACAGGGGATGAATGTTATCAACAATTAGGTTATGATATCGATATCAGTGATCATGGAATTATTATTGCCGGCTCACCTGAGAGAACAATACAGGAAATAGGAGGTTATTACATAGACGTAGGTGCTGTGAGTTTCTTTAGTTCAGGAGGCGACTCGTTAGTCAATAGAAATAGTTATTCTCTTTTTAACAATTGTGGTTGCAATGATTATGGAAAGATGGTATCGATAGATAAGAGGATTACAGCTTTTCCAATGTGTACAGGTAATTATGGATTCTACTTTGGAAATATTCCAAATATTGATTATGTCGGAACTGCTGTTTATTATAAACAAGGTGGATCAGATGAAAGATTCCACTTGAATAATAATCCTGACTATCCCTTCAGTGTATATTCAATAAATCCGGCTTATCAAATTTATAATATCGAAAAGGATGGCAATTTTGCTGTTGTAAGTTGTGAAGATTATGTATATGTTTACTTAGAATCAGGTTCAACTATTTGCGATACTTTCACATCACATTGCTCTGGTACCGACAACTTCGGCACAGCAATGGATTACGACGGTTCAACAATTATTGTAGGTGCTCCGGACGATCCTTCCGGGGGAGCGGTATACTTCTTCGATTACTCAAGTGCTGGTGGAGGAGGAAGACCAATTCCACAGGTAACTGATGCTCCTGAAGTTAAATCTGCACTTACCCTAAAAGGTAACTACCCTAATCCGTTTAATCCGGAAACTGTAATTCAATATTCACTTTCTGAAGAATCTGATGTTAGCATCGCTGTTTATAATCTTAAAGGACAGAAAGTTAATACAATCGTCAAAGAAAAACAATTCTCAGGTGATCATGAAGTAGTCTGGAATGGTAAAAACTCTGATGGTGATACTGTTTCCAGTGGTATATACTTCTACAAAATTCAAACTTCAAAAGAGACAAAAATCAGTAAAATGGTATTAATGAAATAAAACGTCATAAATATATGTATAAGCAGACTGCCAGGTACCGCAGTCTGCTTTTTTTATTCACTCACAATTCATAAGACCTTTGCATAATTGGGTAGTTGAATAATTATTTTAAAACAAAGAACTTGACCCAAAAATCATACCTTTTTTTTTGAAATTATATTGATTTTAATAAATTTATTATGATAAAGCATTGATTATAATATATTTTATGTGTGTGTAAATATTATAATTCCCAAGGAGAAAAAATGTTTTTAGATTTTGCCAGAATTATTGTGAAAGCAGGAAACGGTGGAAAAGGTTGTATCAGCTTCAGAAGAGAGAAGTTTGTTGCTAAAGGTGGACCTGACGGTGGAAGTGGCGGAAAAGGCGGTGATATTATTATTGTTGGAAATGAAAACATTAATACTCTTATAAACTTCAGATACACAAAGCTTTTCAAAGCTGAAAACGGTAAAAACGGATCTGGAAGTAACAGAACAGGAAGAACCGGTAAACCTACAATAATTGAAGTACCTCAGGGAACTGAAGTATGGAAAATATCCGGTGGACAACGTACAAGGATCTGCGATGTAACCGACCAGAATAAAGAATACATAATTTGCGAAGGTGGAAATGGTGGTAGAGGAAACGCATGTTTTGCAACATCTACCAGACAAGCTCCAAGATTTTCCAAGCCTGGTATGGAAACTGAACAAGTTGAACTAGAACTGGTTCTTAAACTTATGGCGGACATCGGTCTTGTTGGTTTTCCTAACGCAGGAAAATCAACTCTTCTCAGTACAATCAGTGCTGCCAGACCTAAAGTTGCAGATTATGCTTTTACAACTCTGGAACCATCTCTCGGTGTTGTTCATATGAAGAACTACAAATCCTTTGTAGTAGCTGATATTCCGGGAATTATCGAAGGTGCACACGATGGAAAAGGACTTGGAATACAATTCCTTAAGCATATCCAGAGAACCAGAATACTGCTCTTCCTTATTGATGTAAATTCAGAAACACCTCTTGATGATTTTGAAACCCTGAAGAACGAACTGCATCAGTATGATGAAGCACTGGACTCAAAACTACATTATGTTGCATTCAGTAAAACAGATACTCTCGATGAAGAATCATTAATGGAAAAAGAGGAAACTCTTACTGAAATGTTTAAAGAAAAGTTTAAGGAAAACATTCTTTTTATATCATCCGTAACAGGTAAAAACATTGATATTCTGAAAAATAAACTATATCAGTTAGTTGAGGCATATGAAAGAACGAATTAAGTATTGGATATATTTATCTGAACTGAAATCGCTTGGTGGGGTTACAATACAGGATCTGGTAGAAAAACTTGGTGAGCCGAGTAGTTTTCTTGGTAAAAACAGGAGTTACTTTAAAGACTGTAACTTCTTGAGCAATAACCATATTGTTCAACTCTCTCAGAAACCTGTTTTTAATAAATGGTCTAAAACAAAAGAACTTATTGATAAATACAATATTAAATTCTCAAGCATTCTGGATGAAGATTATCCCGTAATACTGAAGAACATATACTGTCCTCCCCCATTCATTTTTTACAGAGGAAAAATAAGGAATGAGGATTTTCGTTACTCCGTAGGTATTGTCGGAACAAGAAAACCAAGTAATTATGGTGTTAAAGCCGCAAAAAGTATCAGCAAGGATCTGGCAGAATCCGGATTTACCATTGTGAGTGGATTGGCACACGGAATTGATTCTATTGCTCATACTGCAGCAGTTGAAACAAAATCCAGAACTTACGCAGTAATGGGAACCGGCTGTGAAACTATCCATCCCGTTAAGAACAGATATCTTGCTGAAAAAATTATTGATAATGGAGCTTTGATTTCAGAATTTGTTCCGGGCTATCCGGTTACAAGAGGTAATTTTCCAAAGAGAAACAGAATAATAAGCGGATTGAGTAAAGCTACGTTAATAATTGAGGGAAACAGAAAAAGCGGTGCCCTTATTACTGGTAAATTCGCTCTGGAACAGAACAGAGAAGTTTATGCTGTTCCGGGAGATGTGTTCAGACCTCAAGCGGAAGGCCCTAATTACCTGATTCAGAATTCAGGAGCAAAACTTGTTACTTCGGCATCAGATATAATGGAAGACTTTGGAATTCTGGAATCCGGTACACAGCAATTACAGGCATTTCCGGAGTTAACTGAAGATGAAAGCACAGTTTATAAACTTATTGAAAAAGAAAACAGAGAAATTACTGTAGATGAAATATATATGATCAGTAGAATACCTATCTCGGGATTGTTATCAATTATTACTGAACTCGATATGAAAGGTGTAATAAGAAGGCTTCCCGGTAACAAAATATCATTATAACGGAGTATTATTATGAGTAGAAGAGAAATGAAAATACATAGAAACTATCTTATGCATCCGGAAGGATCTGTAATGATAGAAACAGGTAATACTAAAGTTATCTGCAATGCAACAGTTCAGGATTCAGTTCCGAACTTCCTGAGAGATTCTGATGAAGGATGGGTAACTGCCGAATATGCAATGCTTCCAAGAGCAACCAACACCAGAAACAGAAGAGAATCAGCAGCAGGAAAAGTATCCGGTAGAACAGCAGAGATACAGAGGCTTATTGCCAGATCTTTACGTGCGGTTGTAGACAGAAGGAAAATGCCCGGTATGTCAGTAGTTGTTGATTGTGATGTAATTCAGGCTGACGGAGGAACCAGAACTGCTTCTATCTGTGGAGCATGTGTAGCTTTACATGATGCTTTTAACAAAATGATAGAAAAGGGAATGATCGAAGAAAATCCCATGAAAGAGTTTGTTGCTGCTATCAGTGTTGGAATTGTTAACGGAAAACCTGTTGTAGATTTATGTTACGAAGAAGATTCACAGGCTGATGTTGATTTCAATATTGTAATGACGGAAAGCGGAAAATTTGTAGAACTTCAGGGTACTGCAGAAAAAAATCTCTTTTCCCGTGATGAACTGAATCAAATGATTGATGCAGCTTCCGGAAGTATCGCAGAAATTATTGAATATCAGAAAAGTGTTGTTTTATAATTGTAATGAACTTACTTATATTTTCATCAGAATTATCGATTACTAAATCAGCACATTCCTCATATAAAGGAATCCTATTTTGATAAAGGCAGTGGAGTTGTTCTTCACTGCTTTTTTTTACCAGAGGGCGATCAGAACACATTATCCTGCCTAATATAGTAGACCAACTAGTATTCAACCATATTACAAGGTTTTCATCTTTTTTGAGTATCTCTCGAATAGATTCTGTAAGGATGCATCCACCACCGGCTGCAATAATGCCCTGAGGAAGATCAGAGAATATATCTGCTTCGATCTGTCTGAAACCGACTTCTCCCCTGTCTTGAAAAATCTGCTTAACTGATAAACCTGTTTCTTTTTCTATAATACTGTCAGTATCTTCAAATGGAATTCCTGTTTTCTCATAAAGCCATTTTCCGGTGTAACTCTTCCCCGCTCCCATAAATCCAATCAGTATTATTCTCTTTTTCATTTTACAAAAGTTTTAGTAGCTCTTCAATTTTCTTTCCAGATCTCTTTTCATATCTTTCTTTTGAAGAGTGTCTCGTTTATCATAAGTGTGTTTACCTTTTGCAAGTCCAAGACTGATTTTTGCAAGCCCATTTTCTGTAATATGAAGATCAGTAGGAACCAGAGTCATACCTTTTTCATCTACTTTCTGCTTTAGCTTCTTAATCTCTCTTTTAGAAAGAAGAAGTTTCCTGCTACGTTCAGGTTTATGATTAAAATGAGTACCTTTATCGTAAATGGAAATATGCATATTCTCTAACCAGACCTCATTATTATCATCTATTTTTGCGTAAGAATCCTTAAAATTAATTTTACCTTGTCTGATGGATTTTATTTCCGTACCAACCAGTACAATTCCAGCTTCATATGTATCAATAATGAAATACTCATGAAATGCTTTTCTGTTTTTTATAATTTTCATTTTATCCTCAAAATTTCATCTATCTTCTTAAGTTTAAAAATATTATGTTTATTTTAACAGTCAACAAAAATAGACATGTAATTTTCAACAAGATATTTTTTTTTTAAGACTTTAACATCAGTGAATTATCTATACTAAGTCTGTTTTCATCTGTTTTTACATACTTTTTATAAGTAGTTGCTCTACAATAAAATAATATAGTTGTGAAAAATAAAATAAATTATAATCATATTTTCAGATAATGTTTCATAGCTTGACAAAATCCCACAGCACAGCAATTTTGCATGAAGTGCTGTACTGCAAAGCTATTTCAAAGCTTTCCACATTATGTATACACAATATGTGGATAAGTCTTCTCAACATAGTAAGGATTGTTGATATAATTAACTATCTATTAAACAATTAGAATGAATTCAAACTATGTTAATAACTTTGTGGATAAATTAATATTTATTAGGATAGAAAATGGAAAGAGATCAGGATATATGGCAAAATATTCTAAATAAGCTTGAAGATCATATTAACAGTCAGAGTTTTAAAACCTGGTTCAGCGATACAACTTTAATGCAAATCGATAATAATACTATGTACGTAAAAGTGCCTACGAAATTTGCAGCAGATTATCTGAATCAGAATTACACTGTATTACTGTCAGAAATATCTTATGGTTTATATAAAAGAAAGTATAAAGTAAGATTCTTAAACTCTACAAATCAGATTATTAAGAAGAACAATGAGATTAAGAATAAAAAGAGAATTCAGCTTCAGACAAAACTGAATGATAAATACACATTCGAGCAGTTTGTTGTAGGGAAGAGCAATAATTTTGCGCATTCAGCTTCCATGGCTGTTGCAGAATCACCGGGTACAATATACAATCCGCTGTTTATTTACGGTGAATCAGGAATGGGTAAGACCCACCTGATGCAGGCTATAGGTAACTTTGTTGAAGAAGAAGGCAGTAACTTAGTTGTATATTACACAACAAGTGAAAAGTTTACTACCGAAATGATTGAAGCAATTCAAAATAAATCAATGTCAGCCTTCCGTAACAAATTCAGGAATGTTGATCTTCTTCTGGTGGATGATATTCATTTCCTGGCAAAGAAAGAGGGTACTCAAGAAGAGTTCTTTCATACATTCAATGCGTTATATGAAAATAAGAAACAAATTGTTCTGACGAGTGACAGACCATTAAAGGAAATACATGATCTTGAGAAAAGACTTGTTACAAGATTCGAATGGGGATTACTGGCGGATCTTAAAAGTCCTGATTTTGAAACTCGTGCTGCCATTTTACGTAAAAAAGCAGAAAACGAAGGAATTGAACTTCAACCGGAAGTAACGGATTACATTGCGGAAAATGTTTTTTCAAGTATCAGAGCTCTGGAAGGATCAATGATCAGACTGCTTGCTTATGCATCTTATAACAATTATGACGTCTCTGATATTGATCTGAATGTTGCAAAAGATATTCTATCAGATATGATATCTGAAAAGATTCAGACAATCAATCTGGATACTATTATGCATAAGGTTTGTGATATCTACAATATTACTCCTGTACAGATAGTAGATAAGACCAGAAAGAAGAATATTGCATTTCCGAGACAAGTTGCCATGTATCTGTCTAATCTGCTTATTCCACAAATATCCTTAAAGGAAATAGCCAGCTATTATCACCGCAAAGATCACACAACAGTGCTTCACGCAAAGAAGATGATAGACAACCAGTTTCGCACTGATAACAAGCTTAGAATTCAGATAGAACTGCTTATAAAAGAGATAAAAAATGACTCCGGAAATTAATTATCCACATATTCACATTGACAACTGTAACAAGATGTGGATAACAGCGTTTAAAAATATGAAAAAAGTTGTTATGTGTATAAGCACAATGAGTAAAATGAGTTATCCACAAGCAAAATTGAATAAATATAATTTTCTAAATAACATCATAACAGAGAATTATCATCAATGAAACATGGTTATACTCATATACACACTGTCTACTACTACAACTATATTTATATCTTAAATAGTATATTATTGTAATAAGGAATAATAATGAAAAAAATTCTGATTCTTTTAGCAGCAGCTTTAATAATTTTTTCCTGCTCTGATAAATCAAACATTACAGGCAACATTGATAACAATGTAGTACCTGTTAAAAAAACAATTGAAAATCTTGATATTATCGAATCATATTCTTATCAGGAAAACTTTGTTAACAAAAACTCAACAACAATGGTAATTGGTAAAACTGATACTTTAATGACATATTCACTAATAAAGTTCCCAACAATTGACGATAGTGTTCAGTGGTCTGATATAGAGATCATTCTCACAGGAGTAAATACTGATTATGACGATCATTCTTCAATGAATATCAGTGGTGGAATGATTAATCAAAATTGGTCAGAATCTACATCTTCATATGAATACAGATATACAACTTCAGATTCTAATTACAGCTGGGAATATCCATTTCTGGAAGATCTTGATTTTACATATGATTTCGAAAAAAGTATTATTGATTCAACTGAAACTTTAACTATCAATATACAATATAACGAATTAACAGATAGTTTAAGTTCTGAAACAGGTAATTTCGGACTTGCTTTTTACACCGAATCATTTGATACTGATTTTCTATTCTATTCCTCAGAAAGCAGCTCTATTCCCATGATGGTTGTTAAAAATGACTCTGAAATAATTGATACTCTATATGCTACTTCTGATGCTTTTATTATTCCTAATGATATCAGTACAGAAAAAATCGATGAATTAAAGATACAAAACATTTTACCTCAATCAGTTTATCTGAATATTGATTTCAGCGACAGTCTATTTCAGGCTAATGGAATTGTAAATGACACTGTAAATATGAAGCAAGTTGCAATTAATTCAGCAAGACTTGTTTTCGATATAGACCCTCTTGAAACTGATATATCAACATCAAATGTTAATCTGGTAGCTTACATGGTTTATGTAGATCCTGATACAATGCAGGTACCGTTAGAAATAGGTACACATTTCACTTTGTTATCAAGAATAAAAATTTCTGAATTTGAAAAGGATGATACTGAGTTATCAGTTGATATCAGTCCTATGCTTCAGTATTTTGTATCAAATATCTATACAAATCATGGTATTGTTATCCGATCAACAACAACCAGTTCAAATTTCAACAGAATAAAATTTGAAAATCCTAAACTGGAGCTGATTTACACCAACTATCTGGATAATGAATGATGAAACATACTGCATTTTTTCTGTTAATTATTACTATAGTACTGGTAATATCAGGCTGTGGTAAAAAAGAAGAAGTACCTGAAAACTTTATTGCCCGAGTAAATAATTCTTATCTTACCTTACAGGATATTGATTCCATGATAGGAATGAATGACTGGAAGCAAATGAAACAAAAGGATAAATCGGGATTTATTGACAACTGGATTTCTCTTCAACTTTTTGCTCTTAAGAGCATTGAACTCGGTTATAATGATAATCATGTGATTAAGAAGAAGATTGAAAATGCCGGAACAAAAATTCTTGCTAATTCATATATAAACTCTTTTTTAAGTGATTTTGAACTGACAGAGGAAGAAAAGTTTTCATATTACAGAGCTCATTCTGCAGATTTTGCTCATATGGTGACACAGTATAAAGTTCAGAGAATAACGATCAAAAATAAAAGCAAGCTTAAGATTGTTCTTGATAGCCTTAATGCTGGAATGAAATTCAAAGATGCAGCGAGAAGATATTCTGAAGATAATATGGCTTCCAAAGACGGATATCTTGGATTCAAATCGAGAAAAGATCTTGATCCTATAGTATGGAATAAACTTGGTGAATTAAAGGGAAAATATTATTACGGTTATGTTGAATTACCTGATCATTATGAGATAGTAAGATATTATGATAACAGGAAAATTGAAGCTGTAAAAGAATATAATAACGTGAAAGAAGAAATTGAGGAAACACTCATGGCATTGAAACAGAAAGATATTATAAATAATAAATTAGATGACTTGAAAGAAAGTGCAGATATCGAAATTATGGGGGCTTTATGAAACATTTAAAATCGCTTATATTATTAATGATTCTGGTATTAACCGGTCTTAATGCTGTTGAGCTGGACAGAATCGTAGCAAAAGTAGGAAGAGAAATTATCCTGGAATCTGAATTAAAAATGAGGATTGCACAGCTTAAGAGTATGGGAATTGAAGAATCCAAACTTGATGAAGCTGATATTCTTAACAACATGATTGAGACAAGACTTGTTATTCAGAAGGCAAAGGAAGAGAGTTTTAATATTGATGAACTGAAAATACTCAAGCAGGTAGATAGTCAGCTTGAAGAAATTAAAGGACGTTTCAGAAGTGAAGCTGAGTTTAATCAAGAGCTGAAAAATGCAGGAATGAAGATTTCTGATCTTAAACAGACAATATCTGAAAATATAAGAGAAGAAGAACTGAAACAGAGAATTATCAGTCAGAATATAAGTAGGAAAGTTCATATTACTGAAGCTGAAATTGAAGAATATTATAGAGAAAATATCAGTACAATACCTCTTAGACCCGAAAAAGATAAAATTGGTTTTATTATGAGAGAAGTTAAAGTTGGTAAAGCTACTAAGGATAAGAAATATAAAGAAATCCATGAAATTCTGGAAAAAATCCGTAAAGGCGAAAGCTTTGATAAACTTGCAAAAAATGAAAGTGAATGTCCAAGTAGCAAGAATGGTGGAGATCTGGGTTTTGTTAGCAGAGGAGCAACTGTGAAACCTTTTGAAGATGCTGCATTTGCATTAATGGAAGGTGAAGTTTCTGAAATTGTTGAAACTCAGTTTGGCTATCATATTATAAAAGTAAACGAGAAAAAAGACGGAGAAATCAAAGTACAACATATACTTAAGAAACTTGAGAAATCTGAGAACGACTATGAAGCTGAAAGAATTCTCATGAATAATCTTTTAAAGCAATTGAGAGATGGGGGAGACTTTGCTGAAATTGCTGCTAAATTCTCCGAAGATGATTCTACCGCTGTAAAAGGTGGAGTTATGGGTGAGTTTTCAAAGGATGAATACCCTGAGCTTTTCAAAGAAAGATTGAATAAACTTGGTTATGGTGAATATTCTGAAGTAGTAAATGAAGGCGATATTTTCTACATACTTACGAAAATTGAAAAGATTCCTGAAAGAAAATTCAAGTTCAATGAATTGGAAGATCAATTAAGATCAGCTGTGACTTCTAAAAAGCAGGAAGAGCTATACAGAGAGCTTATTGAAGAATTGAAAAGTGAGAAATTTATAGAGGTTTTACTGTAAGTGCGTAAATTAAGTATATTTATATCAACCTGCTTTGGTACAGGTTATTTTCCAGTGGCTCCCGGAACTTTCGGCAGCCTCTTTGCTTTATGTTTCTACTGGCTTATTCCTGAATCAGTTCTTTCCATGTATGGGGAATACTGGTATCTCAGTTTAACCGGTGTTGCGTTTATAAGTGTAATTGGAACTATCTCTGCATTTGAAGCGGAGAAATCACTTGGTCATGATGATAAAAGAATTATAATTGACGAATTTGCAGGTTATTACTTGTCAGTAATTCTGCTTCCAAAAAGTCTGTTCGTTATGATAGCTGGATTTGTGCTTTTCAGAATATTTGATATTCTCAAGCCTTATCCAATAAATAAGATACAAGACTTAAGAGGTGGTTACGGAATTATGGCAGATGATTTACTTGCAGGTTTTGTATCTAACATAATAATACGTTTGTTATTATTAATACCATTTATAGAAAAATTAGTCTAAGGAGATAAAATGAAATATTTAATGTTTTTTGTAATTGCTATATTACTAATAAGCCCTGTTCTTTTTGCACAGGATATTGACCCTGATGCACCTGTTGATGAAGTTCAGGATACTGCTAAAAAACCTCAACAATCACCATATTTCACATTTATTATGTTTGGTGTTATAATTCTCTCTTTTTATTTTCTTATTATTAGGCCACAGAAAAAACAGCAGAAAAAAGTTGATGAGATGCAGAATGCTCTTAAAATCAATGATGTTGTTGTAACTAATGCCGGTATGATTGGAAAAGTAGTTAATATTAAAAAAGATAAGAATACTGTTGTGGTCAGAGTTGATGATACTACTAATACAAAAATAGAGTTTCAAAGACAAGCAATTGCAGGAGTAATGAATGAAGAAAAAAACGAAGAGAAATCCTAAATTACTCGATATCAGAATGATTGGGGATAAGGTCCTCAATCTGGTAGCTGAACCTGTAACTGAGTTCAATCAGGATCTCAGAGAGTTTGTTGAAGATATGCTTCATACAATGTATATCAAAGACGGGGCAGGTTTAGCTGCTCCTCAGGTTGGTGTTTCTAAAAGAATCTTTGTTGTGGATCCTATGTATTTCGAGACAAAGAAAAAGAATCCGCTGGTATTCATAAATCCTGAAATCCTGGAAAGCGAAGGTGTTTATACATACCAGGAAGGCTGTCTGAGTCTCCCGGGAATCTACGAAGATGTGAAACGAGCAAATAAAGTAGTCATGAAAGCTCAGAATATTGAAGGTAAAGAATTCGTCATTGAAGCTGAAGAATACTTTGGTGTTGTTCTACAGCATGAAAATGATCACCTTGATGGTATTTTATTTACTCAAAGATTGTCTAAGTTAAAATTAATTCCATTAAAAAAGAAAATTCGTCAAATAGAAAGTACAACAGATTCTGACGGTAATAATATTCGCGTTTATGATCAATAAAATAATTTTTTGTGGTACTCCTGAGTTTTCAGTTCCAGTTTTAAAAATTCTTAATGAGAAATATTCAATAGAGTTAATAATTACTCAGCCTGACAAAAAAAAGGGAAGAAAGCAGAAAATTAGCTTTCCTGAAGTAAAAAAAACGGGTATTGAGCTTGGTCTTGAGATAATCCAGCCTTCAAATATTAATTCTGACGAGGTTTTAGAAAAAATTAGTGATATTGGTCCAGATGTGATAATTACAGCCGCATATGGTGGTTATTTAAAGAAAAATGTACTGGATTTACCAAAATATGGTTGTTGGAATCTTCATCCTTCGCTTTTACCGTATTTCAGAGGAGCATCTCCTATACGTTCGGCAATAATTAACGGTGATAAATTTACTGGAAATACAATATATCGAATGACAAGAAAAATGGATGCCGGACCGATAATTTATCAATGGAAAACGGAGATTGGTGTTAATGAGGATTATGGTATGCTTCATGACAGATTGTCGAATCATGGGGCGGAGGATATGATATCTGCACTTGAGATTCTGAAAAGAGATGGATTTGATTATCTAAAAAAGCAGAATCATTCTGAAGCATCATATTGTGAAAAGATATTTAACAATGCGCAGATAGACTGGAGCAAATCGGCTGATGAAATCATGAATACCATAAGGGCTTATGCGCCTAAACCTGGAGCATTTACCTTATTGAGAGGTAAACGAGTTAAGCTGATTAAGGTAAGACCTTCCGATATAGAATCTGATGTGGAACCAGGTACAATTTTGAGAGTTACCAGAGATGAAGGTATTCTGGTTAAGTGTCAGGATAAAGTTGTATCCGTTACTGAGGTTCAAAGAGAAGGTAAGAAGATTATGAAATCATTTGAATTTAATCTGGGAGCAAGAATATCAGAAAATGAGAAGTTTATTCAAGAGTAATAAGCATTTATTTCTTTTGCTTTTTGCATTATCATTAATTTTGATGATGTTTGTAACAACTATTCTATGGTATTTTGTATCTCCGCGTCTTCATGAAATTTCATCTATTTTTGCAACTGTCATTCTAACTTCATTGAGAATTTTTTATATAATAGTATTGCTGGGAATATTACTTATTTTTATAACTTCATATTCCAGATATAACTTGCTTGTTTCTTCTTTTGCTGTCAGATTGACAATACAGTTTTTGTTTCCCATAACCATATTTCTCGGCAGGATAATAGGAATATCAAGAGAAAAAATCAGGAACTCATTTGTACATGTAAACAATTCATTTATTAAAAAACTAAAAGTAAAGCCAGATAAAATACTCATTTTGCTACCGCACTGCATTCAGAATTATGATTGTCCTTACAGGTTGACTTATAACTTTGAAAACTGTGTAAAATGCGGAAGATGCAATATTGGTGAAATAATAACTTTGAAAGAGAAATATGGTGTTAATCTCGCAATTGCAACAGGTGGAACACTTGCAAGGCGTATTATAATGAATGTGCGTCCCAGGTTTATTATTGCTGTTGCCTGTGAAAGAGATCTCGTAGATGGAATAAAAGATGTTTTTCCTATACCCGTTTACGGATTGCTGAATGAACGTCCTGAAGGGCCATGCATAAATACAGTCGTAGGCGTTAAAAGTATTGAAGAAGTAATTAAATCAGTAATAAGGACGTAATATGTGGAAAGATGCACGAGACGTAAATGTGTCTCTTGATGAGATGAAGAAGAGTATCAGGGATATACAGACTGCCTTGAAAAAAGGTGAAATGAGCTTAGATGAAATTGATATTGCTGATAAGTACGAAGACTTGAATAACCTTGTTCTTGAAATTAAAAAGATAGTAAAAAAAAGTTCCGATACTAACGAATATGCAAATTATGTTTCAGATGTTTTTCTAAAAATCTCCGATGATGTTTTACGTGAAACATCCAGAAAATTCAAGAGAATTGAGCAATCTGATAATCTTATAAATAAGTATAGAAAAGAATTACTTACAGCTGCTATAGAAATTAACAACACATTAAAAGAGTTAAATGAAGTTTATGGAGATTATACGTACTTTAATAATCTTGCCGGAAGTCTGAAGAACATATCAGGAAACATTAAAGAATACGAAGAAGGATTTAAAGAGTTTCACAATTCTATGATTTTCAATAAAGAAAACAGAATCAGTGAGAATGTATCTTTGCTGAACAATGAAATGATTAAGCTCCGGGATAATGTTAACAGAGCCCTCAGTTTTAGAAAACAGCTGAAATTGATAATAATGAATCTTAAGGTTGTAGATACAGATAGCAAAAAGAAAGATATTCTGGTTGATAATCTTGAAAGTATGATACTTGAAATGAACAATGAAAATGATTATATACACAAATTTGTTAATGAGTACAAAGAAATAGCTCAAGATGAAAATATTGAAAGCAAGCTGGATAAACTGCTGAATACAAAGAAGAATTTTGAGTTATTGGGAAAGGAACTGAGATCAATAGATACAATTGTGTTTGATTTCTGGGAAAGAATTGAAAATCTTTCAAGTGTGTCTTTTGATAAAAGAATAAGTCTGGGTGATCTTTCAGCTGAATATGAAGAAGCAATCAATGAGTTGCAGGAAGACAGAAGTGATTTTCTTGATATGAAAGATAAAAAAGTAAAGATGATTCTGGAAAAGTTAAATGTATTGATTGATGATACAAAACTTAATTCAGGTGCAAAATCACCGGTTAATCCGGTTTATCTTATTGGGGATTTCGATTATAATGAATTTGTAAAGGAACTGTTTAAAAGAATAGAGGATCTTGAAGACTTGATAATTCAGGATAAGCATTCTATGATAAGAAGTAACTTAAAAGCTGTTTCAGATTCTTTCAATACGCTCATTCAATATGAGAATAAAAAATTCAGTGCTGTACTTACAACTGAATCCGAAATGCTGATTAACAGAAACAGAGAATTTGTTGATATACTTGACAATTTATATAATGAAGAAGATTATAAAAATATTGATCTGCTTCATAAATTAATGGACTTTAAAAGAAAATTCAAGCGACATCTGGTAAACGAAGATGTTGAAATGTGGGATAAACTGCCTTAAAAGGAGGTATTGTGAAAAAAACTGCTTTTTTAATTGTCTTACTTTTTGTATTCTCATTTCTACTTTCTAAAAATTATAACTATTTAAATGATTCACGTGAAAATACAAATTTCGATAGAGCTGATTCATTGCATGGATTTGATGTATTGCATTACGATCTGGAAATCGATATTAGTATGAATGATTCAATATATGGCGTAATGACTATGGATGCTGTAACAAATGCTGATTTGTCATTAGTAGAACTTGAACTTGAGCAATTGAATGTGATTGATGTTAAAGTAGATAATGTTACTGCAACTTTCAATTTTGATAGTCATGTAATAAGTATTCCTGTAAGCATTTCAAATGGATCAAACTTTAGTGTTGAAATAACATATAACGGGACACCTGTTATGAGTAATGATGGTTATAATCTTGGTTTGACAATTTCAAACACTTATGCTTATACTATGTCTGATCCGAGTGGAGTAAGATGGTGGATGCCTGCATATGACCATCCATGGGATAAAGCTACAATTGATTATCACGTAAAGATAAGGGATGACTGGCTCGTCGCATGTAATGGTTTAAGAACTGGTATAGAAGATGTAACTACCGAAAACAAAAGAATCCATCACTGGTCAAGCAGTGATCCTGTTGCACTGCATGTTGCGTGTATAACAGCAGCTGATTTTAATGAACTCAGCAATACGCATAATGGACTTCCTATTCAGAATTTTGTTACAGATAATATTCTGACCGAAGCAACTCACGACTTTGCTGATATGCCATTTATGATAGATACTTACAGTGATTATTACGGTGCATATCCTTTTGAAAAATATGGTAACACTGTTGTTCCTATTCAGACATTTGGAGCAATGGAGCATCAGACGATGACTACCCTCGGAATAAATGTAATTGATGGTCAGAGCGGGGGAGAACACACTATTGCACATGAATTGTCTCACCAGTGGTTTGGTAACTCTCTTACCCCATTGACATGGAAGGATGTATGGCTTTCAGAAGGTTTTGCAGTACTTTCAGAAGCAGTCTATGATGAAGCTCGATACGGACATGAGAGTATGCTGGATTATATAGAAGATAATATTCATAATGTCTACAAGCAATGGACTAACTCTAATGGACCGAGAATAATTTATGATCCTGTCTACAGCGAATTCTTTGCTCCTCCAAGCTATGAAAAAGCAGCTTCAGTGCTTCTTGCATTACGTGCCTGGGTTGGAGAAGATTCATTCAAGCATATACTTCAGACCTGGTTTAATGAGTATAGTAACCAGAATGTTATTACTCAGGAATTTATTGATCTCGTAAAACGTGAAACGAGTGTAGTAGAATCTGATGTAGACGAATTTTTCAACCAGTGGATTTTCAGTGATGGACTTCCAAGTTTCAAATATATTGTCCTATATAACTATGATACAGACGAAATCATGCCTGTTATTAAAACAGAATCCACAACTCAGACACAATTTAACATATTTTTGCCTTTGCATGTTCATAATACGGATTCAAGCGTTGATACTATTATTGTTAAAGCAGTTCCGGATATTCCTGATAATCCTCAAACTTTTTCAATGAGTAATGTCGCTCTGTTAAGTGTTCTTGATGAAGAAAATTTAGTGATAAATACTGGAAAAAGATCATACGAAATAACATTGAACAATGTATATGCTTCCAATAATGCAGTTATGATTGATTGGAATGATCAGTTAGATATGTTCGAGATTGATGGTTATAATGTGTACAGAAGAAGTGATACTGAAACTGAATTTGTTTTGATGAACGATCTGCCTGTTACAGAAAGCTACTATATAGATAGTGAAGCAGTTTCAGGAACCGAATATGAATACATGATTGCTGCTGTTAAGAACGGGTTTTACGGTGCATACTCAAATATCATGTCAGCAGCACCGGTTAATTTCACAATGGATCAGGGTATACTGATTGTTGATGAAACTATCGATATAGATAATGTTCCCGGTTTTCCATCTGATTCTGCTTGTGATTATTTCTACGATAGAATAATAGATTCAGGAATTACAGAGCTTGATTATAATGGTGGAGATTCATTAAGTCTTGATATACTTGGACAATACTCTACCGTCATTGTGCATGATGATGAGAGTGCGATGAAGAAGATTGATGAATACCAGATATTACTTGCCGGTTATGTCGCCGGTGGTGGAAATTTGATAATTTCCGGTTGGGAAACAGTAGACTATATAGATAGAAACATATACAGTCTGCTTGGTATATCTGAAAACATCGAGCTGAACCTGAGCAGAGATTTTTCTTATGCAGCTAATGGAAGTTATAATCTTACTCTTGATCCGTCAAAGCTGGATCCGAGCTGGAACAACTTACTTAACAACACAATCATTTTTAATGATGAAACCGAAAGCGATGGCTTGGTGAGACTAAAGTTTCATGGTGATAATTCTGAATATGAGAATGAATATGTTGTATTCCATAAAGAATATGATTTGGGAAATCATATTATTCTTTTTGGTTTTCCATTGTATTACACTACACCAGACGGTACTAATGAGTATATGGACTATATACTGAACTATCTCGGGGAAGAGGTTTCTGTTAAAGAATTAGAGAATCCCGAAATTAAAGGTCTGGACTTCTATGTCTCAGGAAATCCAGTATCTGGAAATCAGGTTAAGTTCAGTATGAAGAATATAGAGGCCAGCAGAGCTGAACTAAAAATATACAATATTAAAGGTCAGCAGGTTTACAGTAGAATTATGGATTGTGAGACAGGTAATACTTTGGTATGGGATATGAAAGACAAAAGAAGTAAATCTGTTTCAAGTGGAGTTTACTTTGCTAAACTGAAATCTGGGAAGTCCGAGAAAGTAAGAAAGTTCGTTATAATGAAATAGATAATATGAGCTTTTGAGTTGATTTTTTAAATAGTAATAGATTATAAAAAAAGCCTGCTGAGTACCAGCAGGCTTTTGCTGTTTCACGTGAAACTATAGGTAAAATTACTGCATTATGAATTTGAAAGGTCAAAAGATATAGAGTATTGAATCACTTAATATCTTTATAGTGTATTCAAAAATTCTTTTATTTTATCAATTTTGCTGTTTAAATCAACTTTCTTAGAGGCTGAAGATATATTATTAATAGTTTCATCTTTATATTTCCAGTCAGGGTCTCCTGCTGTTGAGTAGACAAGTATTTTACTATGCTTTTCAGCAGGAATTCTATCAATAAATTTTCTTACTTTTTTTGTAATGTTCCAGGCCCTACAGGTAGCAAAAAGAATATAGGCATCATACTTTGAGATATCCGTCTTTCTAAGTTTCTTAAGATCGATTTCTTCAAACATAATATTTTTTTCATTTAACGTTTTGATTAAACTTTCTCTGATGCAATCTTTGAATTTACTGTGTTCTCCGGATATAAGCACAGTAAATGATGATAAAGCAGAAAAAGAGAAAAATAATAGAAATAGAACCAAATATTTAGTTTTTCTCATTTTTTACCTCCAATGTGTACATATAATATTTATGACAAAAATTGACAATATTTTTTTGTCTCCGGAAATTGCCTCAATACAAAAAGGAGTTAACATGTTGAGAGATTTTATGATAGCTAAGATACACAGGGCAAGGGTGACACAGAGAGATCCTGATTATGTCGGTAGTATTACAATAGACGAAGAAATGATGCTGCAGACAGGTATTCTGGAGAATCAAAGAGTATATATTTATAATATCTCAAATGGACACAGATTCTCTACTTACGTAATAAAAGGCGAAAGAGGAAGTGGTATTATTGGTATTAATGGAGCTGCAGCAAGACTTGCCAGTATTCATGACAAAGTTATTATTGTAGCTTATGCAATGCTGAATGATGAAGAAGTAAAAAATCTTATTCCGCAGATTGTTGTGGTTGAAGATGAAGAAAACAAGGATATCAAGAAAATTTCCGGTTAATAATGAGGTAAATTATGGCCCTGAAACTTCTCAGAACAGTGAATGAAGTCAGAAAAACAAGTATGACATTACATTCTGAAGGCAAATCAATTGGTTTTGTGCCAACAATGGGATTTCTGCATGATGGACATATTAGTCTTGTGAAAGAATCAATCAGTAACAATGATGCAACTATAGTCAGTATTTTTGTCAATCCGACTCAGTTTGGAGAAAATGAAGACCTTGATTCCTATCCCAGAGATCTTAAGCGCGATATCGATCTGCTGAATGAACTTGAAACAGATTATGTCTTTGCTCCTGATGCAGGTGAGATGTATTCTTCTAATGATTTAACAAATGTTTATGTAAATAAACTATCTTCTTTGCTTTGCGGTGTAACAAGGCCAGATCACTTTAAGGGTGTGACTACTGTTGTTGCCAAACTCATAAATATTACTGAAGCAGATAACATGTATATGGGTGAAAAAGATTATCAGCAATTGTTAATAATTAAAAAAATGGTCAAGGATATGTTCTGGAAGGTGAATGTTGTTGGTTGTCCTATAATCAGAGAAGAAGATGGTCTGGCAATGAGTTCCAGAAACAAATATCTCAGTAAAAAAGAGAGAGAAAGAGCTGTTGTATTATATAAGAGTCTCAAGTTTGCACAAAAACTTTATTCTGAAGGAATTAAGACAACTGAGGATATTGCTTTTAAAATGGAAAATCTGATCTCAGAACATGATGGAAAGGTAGAATATATAAAAATAATAGACAAAAACAACCTTAGTCCTGTAAAAATTGCCACCGGTAAGGAAAGAGTGGTAATTGCTGTAAGATATGGTAACACCAGACTTATCGACAATATGAATTTAGGAGCATAAAATGGAAGATGTTAATGTTCTGATTATTGGAGCAGGTGCTGTCGGATTGGCAGTAGGATATGAAATTTCCAGGAAAATGGATGATGTCGTAGTTGTTGAGATGGAGAACTCATTCGGAAGGCATACAAGCAGTCGAAACAGTGAGGTGATTCATTCTGGTATATACTACAAGCAGAATTCATACAAAGCTGAACTTTGTGTCAGGGGGAATGAGCTTCTATATGATTATTGTGAGCAATATGAAGTACCATATAGAAAATGTACAAAGATAGTTGTTGGTAATGGTGAAGAGGACAGAGTTAAACTGTCTGAACTGATGGAGAATGGTGTTAATAACGGAGTTGAAGGGCTTCGACTGATTGATAAGGAAGAGATTTCTGAGCTTGAGCCGAGAATTATTGCTTCTGAAGGATTATATGTTCCTTCTACCGGTATATTGGATACTCATAAGTATATGGAGTCTCTTGTAGAGAATTTCGAAGAAAATGACGGCTTTGTTGTCTATGATATGAAAGTCACAGAGATTATCAAAGAAGATGATAAATACATTGTGAAGTTTGAAAATGGTGAAGTTTTCAGAGTCAAGTATCTTATTAACAGTGCAGGTCTATATTGTGAGAGTATTTCGAAGATGCTGGGCATTGATACTGAAGCTGATAACTTGAAAATTTACTGGTGTAAGGGGGAATATTACAAAACCAATGCGTTTGCAGATGTTAACCGTCTGGTTTATCCTTTACCTGATCCTGCAGGAGTATTTCTTGGAATTCATCTTACTATAAATCTTAATAACGAGATAAGATTTGGTCCAAACGCATATTATGTTGATTCAGTAGATTATAAAATGGATGAGACCTATAAAGAAGAGTTCTGGAAAGCAATAAACCAGTACTTGACAGTGGACAAGGAGCAGTTACACCCGGATGATGTTGGAGTAAGACCTAAGCTTCATACAAAGGATGTAAAATTCAGAGATTTCTATATTAAGGAAGAGTCTGACAGAGGATTAAAGAACTTCATAAACTTGATGGGAATAGAGTCTCCGGGCCTTACAGCATCTCTTGCAATTGCAGAAAAAGTTGCAGAAATGATAAATTTATATTAATATTTCTAAGAACCCTGTATTATAGTGTAAATTTATACTGTTAATGCAGAGGTTTTTTGCATAAGTTTTTTTAGGAGGCTGTTAGTGTACAGCCTGAGCCTGTTGACTAAGTCTTCAGGCTTTTCTTTTATGATAATTTCAGCTCAACAAGTGAATTCAGAATATGTTTTAATGCTTCTTTAATTTGTGGTGGAGCATTGAGTGTTTGAGCTGTTTTTCTTGCTTCACGCAAATGAGTAACAGCAATTTCATTTGAATACAACAGATAATGATTATACAAATAAAGAAAATAGTATCTGGCTCTTTCTTTATTCAGCATAGTGATGATAATTGGCAGAAACAGACCTGATTTCTTCTTGAAAATAGAATATATGAGAAGATCAATCAGATGGTCATGATCTACTTTCTCAGAAATAATTTTCAGTGCATTATGCCATTTCTTATCTCTGGAGTTAACAGACAGAAGGAGAACGGCTTTCAATACTTGTGAATCATTGGATTTTACAGCTGAATTAATGATATTCCAGACTTCCGGTTTGATTTTATAGCTGTTTAACTGCAGCATGGATTTTATAAGAGATCCTTTTGTAGAAATGGAATTCTCTTCCAGAGCAGCTTTTTCTTTTGCTTTCATAATTTCGTCAACATTTGTGCTGCCGATCAATTTTCTGTTCAAGTCAGTCTGTATCTTCTTCTTTCTTCTCTGCATTTCCATATCATCCAGGATAGATGCTTTATCAAACAGCATGATATCTTTTGATTCATACTTATCATAGAAATTTACGAAATTGATATAACTCTTTGTAAACCAGTCAGGTGATAACTTCCAGTCTCTCATTTTGAATATTGACTGGAAAATATTGAAATAATTTGTGAGATCAGATACAACACCTTTTTCCATCTTCTGCAATCCAATTTCTGCGGCAACTTTTACATATTCATCCTTATCATTTGACAGTGATTTCAGAATCGTATAAGATTCCGGTGTATTCATTTCACCTAAAGATTTTGCTACTGATATCTTTACTTTATTTGAAAAAGACCGGGAATATTTTTCAAGTACCGGTAACGCCTCACGCATTTTCATCGTTCCAAGTGATTTTATAATAAATGACTGCACATTTTCACTTGTATTAGACAGAAGATTAGTGAGTATTGTGAATGATTGCTGGGAGTTAATTCTCGCAACTCTTTCGAGAACGATCATCAAAGGCATTTCCTGGTTAGTATGCAGCAGATTGTTTAATATATTCCATCCTGAGTCATCCCCCTGACATATAAGTGCATAGGCAAGTTCTGATGTAAGTTCGAGTGACTGATTAGATATGTTTGATTTAAGGAAATGGATGAACTGATTGCTTTTAATTCTCGAGCATATTTTGACAATTGATACTTTGGAATTTATATTAGCTTTATTCCACAGAAATTTCACTATTTCCAGTGCCTCATCAGCAGGCAGGTTTTCAAGAAGATTCAACGCTTTTTCGAATGTTTCAGGGTTCTGGAATATTGCAATCTTTCGAATGATAGACATGCAGTATTTATTAGGAAATTCTCTGATTCCCTTAATTAATTCCAGGTGTTCTTTGGAAGAAAGACTTAATATAGCATTCTCAATATTCTGAAGATGATTTGGAACTCCATTTTTGTAGAAAATAATTGCTGATATTATTTTTGTAGAATAATCCCCTGTTTGACTGATTGTGTATAGTGTTTTTTTGATTTTTGCAAACGGAAGATGTGCAAACAGATGTGCGAGAAGATACTTTTTATCGGGATTATCCATATTTCTAAGTCTTTCTATAGCTTCCCAACCGGCTTCTTCATCGTAAATGAACAGTTTTCCTGTTGCCAGAGTAGCAATAATAGGAGAGTTATCGAATGTCAGTTTTCTGTATGTATCAAGATTTTCCCCATAACTTTGCTGAAGAAAGAATATTTTTGCTTCGGTAGCTATTTTAGGAGAATTAAATGACATGTATTTGTCAATTTGTCCCCAGGCTTTTGTACTACCAAGCTTAATCAAGGCTTTTGCCCTTTCCAGCTCAAGATGATGATTTCCATTAAGCTTTAACAAACCGAGAAATTCTTCACTCAGATCATGGTCAATGTTGGATATTGCATTTATAATAGCTTGATAATCATCATTATCTGCGTGTCTGACAAGCTCAACAAGAAGCGGTAGAACATCAATTGTAGCAATTTCTCCCAGGGCTTTACTTAAGAATGGTTTGTTCTTATAATATGTATTAGGTATTATTTTCTCAAAATACTTCAGTGCAGTGTCAACAGGAAGCATTTTTATTGTATTTATTGCATTCTTACATACCTCAAGGTTCTTATCCTGGGCAAGTTTAAAAAGTATTTTATCATCCGGTTTATTCTGAAGATACTGTAATGATTCAGCCAGCTTAGCACGAATTACATAGTTTGGCGATTGTGATAACTCCTGAAGTACTTTCTTTACACTTGCATCACTTATACATTCAAGTGATATAGCTGCCTGTAGGGATACTCTGTAGTCACTGCTACCGAGAAATTCCTGAAGAAGACTCTTATAATCGGTAAGTTTAAGAAACCCTATAAACTTGCAGATCATAATTTTAACTTCAGGATTGCTGATCATGTGTTTATATTTGCTTAGATCAGGCAGATTATTGGTAAGTATTTTTTTTACTGATGGATACAGGTTCTTTACATCCGAAAAAGTCTTGAAAAACAGATTTGCAACACTCAGATAAGAGCGTTTGGATATAAGGTTTGCTTTCTCAACAATTTCATTATCAATCAGTTTCTGAAGTTCATCCGGATTATCAATTTTTGTCTTCAGCATCAGGTAGTTAGACTCAATTTGACGAATTGTATTCTGAGTACTTTCGACTACTCTTCTATTAAGAAGTGATGCGATATAATTTATATTGTCGTCCCCGCCAATAAGAAGGAAAGGTTTCAGGAAAAACTCTATATCGAAACTTTCATTGTGAATATTCAGATCAATGTAGTTTTGCAGTTGATGGCAGGATTCTTTCAGTTTTTTTAGAAGATCCTGATTTGGAATCAGATCATAAAGCCAGTATCCGAACTCAGATCTTAGATAGTATTTCACGTCAGATGTATTAATATCAATACTTTCTGCTATTTCAATATTATGCAGAAATGAAGAAAGCCAGCTGAATGCCTTATAGTTTGAATACAGATAAAACAAATCAGAATCATAATGAGTTCTCAAAAAAGTCGCAATCCATTCATTTATTGTCGTTAAAGAGAATAAAGATCTGAATATGGAAAATGGCAGTTCGGAACTGTCGCTGATAATTTGGAATGCTTTAGGGTCGATCAGTTCTTCGCACTCAACCTCTCGAACAATATCTATTTTTTTAGCAGAAGACAGTTTGGAGAGATTAATCAGGCAGAGTATAAAATCCACATTATATGAATTTTTTTTCTTACATTCTATAATTATATTTTTCAGATAATCAAACTCTTCCTGTTGACCGAAAGTTTTTCTTTTCTCAATAAACTCTGCAATAATTGCACTCTCTGATGATGTTGATTCGTTTTCTACTTTTTCTTTGCCAGATGATTCCTGTAATGCAATATCGTTTTCTTCAATCAGTATTTTCAGTTTTATATAATCTTCATTATCAGGTTTGGTCTTACTTGTTGATTTCTGCTGGATTCCGCTCAAAATAGCAATTTTATTCTTGACTGGTCGAGGTATATCTTTGGTATTCAGTAGGTTATTAATTTCTCTTCTTTTAAAGTTTTTACTGATATACTGGATCATTTTGCTTTGCAGTACTGATTGTTGAAGCCACTTGAGTATTTCGCGATAATGGTAGATATCAAGTTGTTTATCTTCATGTAATCTGGTCAGAATTTCAGTTCTGTGAGCCGGATCCTTCATGGAAATATTTATAAGATCTTTCAGGCTGTTCAGTTCAAACAATCTCTCAATAATCTGATCCTTCATTCCCGGATTATCAAAATAAGTGTTATACATTTTATCAGGATCATTCTTTATCATCATCCATTTGAGGCTGTTGAGCATTATTTATCTCCATTCAAATCTAAAATTCAAGGTAATAATAAACATTCATATTATGCCGAGTTTTGTGTCAAATATTTTAGACGACCATGATTAATAGTCAATGAAAACATTCAGACATTATCTATATCGAATAAATGAGAATTATCTTGATGTATTAAAAGCAGAGACATGACAAAAAAATAAGTTTATTGAATATATATTCAAATCTGTTTCTAAATGAAAATTACTCAATAAGTTTTTTTTTAATTGACATTGTAACAAAGGTTTTAATTATTGATGTATAATTGATAATTCAATGTATTGTATATCTGTGTAAAAAAAAGAGTATTTGATTTTTCTGGATATTTTATTCAAGGAGTTTGTGATGCAGTTAACTCTATCACAATTAAGTGTATGGACTAATCCTGATATTGAGGAACATCTACAGAGAGCACTGTTTAATAATGTTAAAGGAAGCACATCATTTGAATTTAAAGGTCATTCTCAGCCTAAGGGATTACAGGTGGATTACATATCACATGAAGGAAATGGTGTTATTTATGCTGTCTGTTCGTTGTTAAGTATCAGCATGCAGGAATGCCAGTCAATTGCATCAGGTAATGTATCAATTCAACAATTTGAAGATGCTTATAAACTGGCAGGAGTTCATTTGAGAGTAAATACTAATGCCGGAGATGTCAGGTTGTCTATGGATTATGGATTAGGATTGGAGGAACAAGGAGGATAGAATGGTAGTGATGTTATCGCAACTTTGCGTGTGTGTGAATCCCGGTATAAACCAGTTTCTTAAAAGGACGCTTTTAAACGGATTAACGAATGCTTCATTTAATTATCAGGGAGCAGTCAGACCCAGAGGTTTGCAGGTTAATAATGTTACTAATAGAAGTAAGGGTATTATCTGTGCTTCATGTTGCTTGCTGAATGCAGGAACAAAACAATATAATGAACTTTCTAATATATCCGGTAATGTAAACAATTCTAATAAAGCTCAGAATTTATGTGAGATACAAATTATTCTCAATACTATAACAAAAGAAGTAAATATCTTGCAGAAAAAAAGAATGGTCTCTCCAGAGTACAAAAAAAGTATGAAGAGACATCAGAATTCAGAAAAAAACGCCAGAGGATGGGAATTGTAACCTTCTGCTTAGTTTTGATCTTAAGTATCAGTGCTTTGCATAACAGTAAAATCATACAGAATTTGTTAAAGAAGTATCGAGTCAACTGATCCTTTTAAGTAAAAGTCTATTAATTAGGTCTCAGCCAATCTCGCAGCGACAAACGGCCGTTTGTCTTAATGATACACCATTTTTAAACTAGAAATCTCCAGAATTATTACACTTCAATTTCATTGAAAATAGTCTAAATATGACAATTATAATTATAAAAATGTAAAGTATACTTGACAAAAAGAATATTATAATAAACTCTGTAGTCAGAGGTGAACATGAAAATAAATAACAGTCTGAAAATTTGGAGAGCCAAATTTGATTTAACTCAGGAAGAACTTGGCAAAGCCGTTGAAATGAGTCGTCAGACAATACATTCAATTGAGAAAGGTAAATTTGTGCCATCTGTTATAACTGCCTTAAAGCTAGCTGAAGTATTCGAAACAAAGGTGGAAGAAATATTCACATTAATTAAGGAGGAAAAATGAAATTAAAAGGAAACTATGTATTTATGTTTGCAATACAGTTTTTGGCAGGAGTAGTAACGTATTTTGCCTGCATCAAATTTGGAATGGTCGGAATAGTTATTGGTTTTATCCCGTTCCTTGTGGGAATGACTGCAGTTCAGAAAAACTATACACCGGATGAAAGAGAAATGGCTCTTCTTCAAAAGTCAAACAGCTATGAAAGTATGCTTGTAGCAGTTATAATGGCTATAGTTTACATGTTTTTCCCTCAGATCAACTGGTTCTTTATATTCGTTTCATCAATAAGTATTGTAAGGGGAATTATTGGAATCGTTCTTTTTACTGTATTTTAGGATTGCATTGTTTAGATGAGGATGATATATGGATTTAAAAGGTTATGGCGGAGAGGACAGGACTCGAACCTGCATAGCCGAAGGCATACCCGCGTTCCAGGCGAGCGGAGTACCAATTCTCCAACCTCTCCGAGTGAACCTAAAAAGATTTATCGTTTTTTTTTGTAAACAAATTTTTAATCGGATTAAATAACTGAGTCTTAATGCCTGAAATGACGTGTACCTGTGAAGATCATGAAAATACCGTGTTCATTACAGGCTTTTATCACTTCTTCATCACCATTGGAGCCGCCTGGCTGGATAATACCTTTGATTCCAAGCTCTGCCATTTTATCTGCACTGTCTCTGAATGGGAAGAAACCATCGGAAGCACAGATTGATCCTTCAAGCTTAAGACCGAATTTTCCTGCTTTGCTGACAGCTATTTCTGTTGAGTCTATACGGCTTGTCTGACCGATACCAAGACCGATAGTTCTGTCATGGGTAGTAAAACAGACTGCGTTAGATTTCAATGTAGATACTGTTTTCCAACCGAATCTGAGAGCATCCATATATTCCTTATCAGGTTTGATTTCAGTAACAACCTGCCAGTTTTCTTCATTATCCGGAGTTAAATCTGCATCCTGTACAAGATAACCGTTCATGCATGTTATTATCTTTTTCTGTTTTTCCATTATGCTCAGTTTTTCCATATCAACGGTGATTAGACGTCTGTTTTTCTTACGTTTCAGCTTTTTCATTGCATCTTCAGTATAATCCGGAGCAATGATGATTTCTGTAAATACGGAGTTGATTTTTTCAGCAGCTTCAAGATCTACAGTCTTATTTGTAACAACTATTCCGCCAAATGGAGAAAGTGTGTCTGTTGCAAAAGCTTTATCATAAGCTTCTGTGATTGTATCACCCAATCCTATTCCGCATGGATTCAGGTGTTTGAGTATAGCAACTACGGTTTTGTCATAATCTTTCATTTTATAGAGTACTCTCAGAGCAGAATCAATGTCCAGATAGTTGTTATAGGAAAGCTGTTTACCGTGATGCTGAGTAATCGGCATATCTTCATTTCCGTTATAAATTGCTGCGGATTGATGAGGGTTTTCACCATATCTTAGATCATTAAGCTTATTGCCGGCTGCAAGGTAAGTCTCAGGAAGATTAACTCCTGTAATATTCTGGAAATAACTGCTGATCAGAGAGTCATATGCAGCAGTGTGTTCGAATGCTTTCAAAGCAAGTTCTGTTCTTGTTTTAAAGGACAGTTCTTTGTTTTCTTCAAGTTCGGCAACAATATAATCGTAATCTGCCGGATCAACTATTATACCAACATGCTTATAGTTCTTAGCTGCAGATCTTACCAGAGTAGGTCCACCGATATCTATGTTTTCAATAATAAGAGCATGATTTTCACGGTTATTTTTGAGAGTTTCTGCAAAAGGATAAAGGTTAACAACGACGAAATCAAACATGTCGATATCAAGCTTTTTTGCTTGCTCAAGATGTTCTTCAATATCTCTGTCTGCCAGGATTCCACCATGAATTTTTGGGTGAAGAGTCTTAACTCTGCCATTCATAATTTCCGGAAAATCTGTTATTTCACTTACTCTGGTTACTTCAATGTCATTATCTTCAAGAAACTTTGCTGTACCTCCGGAAGAAACGATGTCATATCCAAGAGAAACAAGCTTTTTTGCCAGTTCCTGCAGGTTAGTCTTGTCTGATACACTCAGTAAGGCTTTTTTCATTATAATCCTCTTTTATTTTTGTTATAAATTTCTATGTACGGCTGTGTAAAAATGAAGATTCAGTATCAAGATCAGTGTTTTCGAATGCTTCAACAACATATTGATCGAAGTAAACCCCGCTGAATCTTACTATTTCTTTAAGTGCTTTGTCCTTATCCATACCTTTTCTGTAAGGTCGGTCAGATGTCATTGCATCAAAAGCATCGGCTACAGATACTATTTTCGTAAGGTTTGTAATCTGATCTTCTTTTAATCCATCAGGATAACCTGTTCCGTTGATTTTTTCGTGATGCTGCTGGATAATCTTCAGTACTTCATCATGCAGATCAATAGGTGATATTACATTCACACCAATTTCAGGGTGCTTCTTCATCAGTTCGAATTCAGTTTCAGATAATCTTTCCGGTTTACGCAAAATTGAGTCTGCAATACCGATTTTGCCAATATCATGCAGGATAGCTCCAAGCTGCAGATGCTGAAGTTCGTTGTAAGACAGATTAAGCTGATGGCCTATTTTCAGGCTCAGAATAGTTACTCTTTCCGAATGCCCTTTAGTATATTCGTCATTAGCTTCTATTACATTGACCAGAGTCAGAATAGTCTGCATCAGGTTTTTTTCGATCTTGATCTTGGCAGATCTTAGTTCACTGGTCTGCTGAAGTATTTTTTCTTCGAGATGTTCGTGGTAGTCATTAAGTTCTTTCTGCATAAGGAACTTTTCCAGTGCTTTTGAAACAGATATTACAAGTTCATCCATTGTGAAAGGTTTTTTCAGAAAATCGTAAGCTCCGAGTTTGAATGACTGCATAATGTTATCAGAATCAGCATCGCCTGTAATCATTATTACTGGGATATCAGGATGCTCTACCTGAAGATCTTCAAGAACCTCCAGACCACTCATCTGAGGCATATTAATATCCATTATTATTGTTGATACTTTGAGAGTCTGAAGAATTGCTTTTACTTTGAGCGGATTGTTTGTAACATGAACATGATAATTCTGAAGTGTCAACGCATCACTGATAATACTGAGCATTGCAGTATCGTTATCAATGACGAGCACTTCTCTAAAACTCACTTTTTCTTCTTTCCTTCGTTTACAATTTCTCTAATAATTGATCTCAGATCGTTTTCAGGAATATCACTGACCTCTTCCTCATCAGATCCTTCAACGCATCTGTGAAGAGTGATTGTCAGCGTATCAGAAACTATTTTCTTTTTATCAGGTGAATTGTGTCTGTTTTCAAGTATAGCAACAATTATGAAACCGGACATGATAATCATCCAGTTGAAGTAAATCCACATAATCATTACAGGGATAGACGACAGAAATCCCCAGATCAGTTTCATGGACAGAACATTACTCACATACCAGGAGTAAAAGTTCTTAACAATAATCCAAAGAACTGCAGATATTGCAGCTCCGATTACCGAAGATTTATTTCTGATTCTGATTGTAGGTACAAATATAAATACCAGCAGAATTATAAAAAACAGCATTAAGAATGGTATGAAATAATTTGCAATAATATTAAGATAAGGCTTATCCATTATATTGGATAAAAGCGATAATGCCGGGGATGAGAATATCAGAAGCAGAATAAAGAAACCGAATAAAATCATTCCGAAGAATTTCAACAGGTTCTTGATCAGCCCTTTCTCTTTTATCTCGTGAACATTCAGTATCCTGTCGAAAGTATCATTTATTATTCTGAACAATGAGAATGATGTAATGAATATCATCAGTATACTGATCAGATTGAGTGACAATTGTCTGTTAATAAGTTGTTCCATATATATGGAAACCTGCTCTGCAGAATCCGGTACGAAAACAGACAGAAGCATCTGCTTAAGTGCACTGTTTTCCCCTATCAGAGATGTCTTTGGGATCATATAGATAATGAATGTTACAAATGGAAGGAATCCCATTATTGTAACAAATGTAAGTGCGGCGGATTCCTTGTAGATGGATCTTTCATCAAAGACTCTCTTGAAAATTGACAGAAAACGGGAAACCGACCTGAAACATTTGTGTATCCTCGATTCTTCGGGGATAATTTTCAGCAGCAGTTTACCAAAAAGCCTACTCATATCTCAGTGCTTTTACCGGATCCAGATTACTGGCAATGATTGACGGGAATATCCCGAATACAAAGCCAACACCAACAGAAACTGTCAGTGCAACCAGAATAATGTTCAGAGAAGCTTCTGTGGGTACCTGAATATAGGATCCCACTGTTTTAAGTATTGATACTCCAATTCCAATCCCGAGAATTCCACCCAGAGCCGTCAGCAGAATTGACTGTATAAGGAATTGCATAAAAATATCTATTCTTCTGGCACCAACTGCAAGCCTGATACCAATTTCCCGAGTACGCTCCTGAATTGTTGCCAGCATGATATTCATAATAACTATACCACCGACCAGCAGAGAAATTCCGCTGATAAGAGTAAAAACAAGCTGGAATATGATATTATCTTTCTTCATTTCATCAGCTCGCTCTTTGGCCGAGGAAACGTAAAAAATGGGTTCGTTTCTCCTCAGGTTCAAAAGTATTGAGTTTACCTGATCAGATAGTTCCAGAGCTTTGGCAACTGTTGGAGCTTTAAGACCAATATTATCAATTTCGTTCTCACCTTTAAACTTGTATATCATTGTTGTAAGCGGTATAAAGCACCTCTGATTGAGGTATTCAAGCTGGTTTTCTCCGGAGTTTCCTCCCATCATGGATGTCATGAATCTATGACGCATTACTCCAATAACCATCAACCGTTTACCATTAATAGTCAGATATTTACCGACAGGATCGGTATTACCGAAAACTTCTTTTTTTATTGTTGTTCCGATAACAACCACATCATTACGTTCTTTAACATCATAATCTGTTATAAAACGCCCTTCGTCAGCAGTCCATTCTTCTATCTGGGCAAAGTCAGGAAGTACTCCACGAATACCTGACCAGTATTCGTTTCTTCCATAGCTCGTTCTGCCATAGTGTCTGATTGCCGGATTGAATATCACATCTTCCGGTAAAAGAGATTTAATCAATTCAACTTCGCGATATGTAAAATGGCGTCTTTGATTTGTAGGTGATTGATATCTCCAGTTTCTTCTGATGAAGACCCTGTTCAGACCTCCACGTTCCATCATCCATTGAATTGTTTCCTTATGAACGCCATTAACAAGTGCCATCACAACGATTATTGACATTGTACCCAGTAAAACACCAAGCAGAGTAACAATACTTCTGACTTTTCTGGACCAGATGTCTGAGAATCCTACTGAAACACTTTCGTTAAATGATATCGCCATCTGAAATCAACCCGTCTACAATTCTGATGACCCGGTTTGCTCTTTTAGCAACTGCCGGATCGTGAGTAACCATAACAATTGTGTTACCCATTTTATGAAGCTCTTCAAATAAATGTAAAATATCATGACCTGATCCGGTATCGAGGTTTCCGGTAGGTTCATCAGCAAAAGTTATAGATGGGTCGTTAACAATTGCCCTGGCAATAGCTACTCTCTGTCTCTGACCACCGGAGAGTTCGGAAGGTTTATGACGAAGTCTGTTACCGAGTCCAACCTGATCAAGAATATACGATGCTTTCTGCTTTCTTTCTTTTGCACTGATACCGGAATACATCAACGGCAGTTCCACGTTCTTCAGTATATTGATGTGCGGCAGCAGATTGAAAGTCTGGAACACAAATCCGATCTTTTTATTGCGGATCATAGCCAGTTTGGATTTAGAGAGTTTGGATATTTCTTCTTCTTCGAGAAAAAACTTTCCCAGAGTAGGTGTATCGAGACATCCGAGGATATGCATCAGGGTTGATTTACCTGAACCGGAAGGTCCCATTACCGCCACAAATTCACCTTTGGAGATTGTCAGGTCTATACCGTTCAGAGCTCTAACTTTGATTTTGCCCATATCGTAATCTTTTATCAAAGATTCTGTCTTAATAATTATGTTATCAGCATTCATTTTGTGTCCTTAAACTGCTGATAGCCTTGCAACATTAAGATAATAATGCAAAACTATCTATTATATTCCAAAAAAGCTGTAATGGAAATTTTGGCAAGTTTTCTAATTATTTTTAATCAATGAGGGCTTTGCATAATACAAAACCCAACAAGATTGCCTATAAATCTTATAGGCTCGGTTTTTTTGAAGTTTCAAAAAATATATATTATCTATGCATAAATTATCATTGATAGAATTCTATAGAAAATAACTGAAAACAAATCATTTGGTTACTGATAATATTGTTCTGTATTTCGCTAATGATATCCATACCAAATCTATACTTGACTTTGTGTTTATCATGGTAAATATTTTACTTATGGAGGAGATATGAAGAGAATATTAATAATATGTATATTACTTGCTTTAATATTATCCGGATGTATGTACTCTCGAGTTTATCCAAGCGGATATTATAAAGACAAGAATATTCCCCGGGATTATGTTTTAAAACAGGATTTTGACCTTGGAGATTCAAATCCGTACAGAATACTTTTCTCAGAAGCTTTGTTTGAAAAGGGAAAACTCTTCTACATCGCTGAGAATTTTTTAAGCAATAATGATGCTTTGATCGAATACGATCTGAATAGCCATAAAATTGCTAAAGAAATATTCAGAATTGAAAGAGATACGCAATCAATCAGGAGAGTTGATAATAATGATGAATTCATAGTGTTTGATGTTTGTGAGAAAAGAGACAAAAAGTATAAAATTCAGGTTTACATGTATGATATTGCAAAATCAGTTTTAAAGAAAATCAGTGAAATTAACTTTAATGACGATGGTAATTGTAAGCATTTTGGAGCATTTCCTGTTTTAGTTAAGAATGATACTTTCTGGCTGGAACCTGATTTTGAAAGAAGAAAATTACAAATATTGGAATACAGTAGAGAAACTGAATCAAAAACTGTAGTTTACTCCGAAGATTTCCTGAAAGACAAATGGGCATATAACATCTCAATAACATGTTTGAAGGAAATAGATGATAAGCTTGTATTCGGGAAAAGGTCTCAGGATGAGAAAAATAGTATATCCATATTGAATCCAGATACAAAAACAGTCGAAAATACGTACTATATGCCGGAATGGTGTGGTAAAGTGTTTACTGTTACAGGTAGCACCGAAGATGCTCTTTTTGTTTACGGCACTGATGAGAAGAACGAATTATGCTTTCAGTTTAATCTTAAAGACAGTACAGCGATGAAATTGTTTGGCGTGATGGATCGCAATAATATTCTGCACGATGATCTTGAGTTTATTGATGATCACCTGATATATACAATCAGGCAGCACTTTACCGGAGACATTACAGAACATCATTTCAGTGAAGTATATGAACTTACGGATTTTGACATGTACAGATACACCAAAACATTCGATATCTTTGAATCAGATACGTACTTCGGTTATATGAAGTTTTCAGAAGATGAAAAAGGTGTCCGAATTATGACAATATACAGTAAGGAAACAGATAATGCTTTTGATGGGAAGAAGTGAGGTTAGATGATTGAGTTTAAAAATTATTAGGGAATCCTCAAATGACTCTATTTAAAGTAAGCTATAATAAATCCAATAAAATTAGCTAAAGTTCCAAAAAATATACATAGCTGAGAACCGGAAAGTTCACCAATATTTCTTTTTACTCTTTCATTTATTGTTCTGAGTATTCCTTTTGTTATTCTATCTGAAATCAAAACGATTAGTAAAAAAGTCAAAATTATGAAATAAACTATTGTAGGTAGAAATGTAGTGATACCAAGAAGAAGACCATCAAAATCTACTGATTGAAAATTCATGTGCGTGAGATTATCATAGTTTTCAAAAGAACTGACAATACATTCAAAGAATGAATTGCTTCCATCAATTCTAGTATAACGAAAATTTCTTGTTGCAAATTTTACAAAACTCATTGTAAATAAAGAGCATATAAAGGCGAAGAGAATATCTGTAATAACAAGTATTGCTTTCATATAGAAACTCTTTGTTATAGTTAGTTTTTCAAGAATCTTTATCGTTACAATTATAGTCAGAAAGTCAAAAACAAAATTTATAGGTAGTACATATTGAGATTGATATGCCCCTCTAAAAGGTATTAGTCCATATAATACTTTTTCAATACAAGTAATAAATGATCTTCTATCATAAGTTTCCAGATACCTCCCCAGCACTAAAGCAATTGATGTCAGCATAAAACTGAATGCGAAAATTGAAAGAAATCTGATAATCTTAGATTCTCTTTTGAAGAATAAGCTTTTAAACAATGATAGGGTTGAAGATATCATTTTCTGACCAAGATCTTCGATATCTTTTGAAAGAAACTTTCTCCAATATCTTTTCAGTTTTATTCTGATAAATCTTTTTTCTTCTGGTTTAATAATTGCTTTGTAGATAAAGTTTAACATAACTATGCAATATAGTATTGATGCAATAACAAAAGCTGGAATAAATAACATAGATCTCAAAATTTACCTCCTTGAAAATATCTTTTATCTTAACTATTTAATATTTCAGTCTATGAAAATTTTATTCTGATTTGAATTTATTTTTCATTTGCCCCATTCTATCCATTCTGCAAAAATAGGTACATGAAAAAATCCAGAGATAAATTTATTACCATAGAAAAAGCAGCAGAACATAACTTAAAAGACATAAGCGTTTCCATACCAAAAGATAAATTCACCATCGTGACCGGTGTTTCGGGAAGCGGTAAATCATCCCTGGCCTTTGATACTGTCTTCAAAGAAGGACAAAGGCTCTACATGCAGACGTTTTCCGGTTACTCCAGAACATTCTTGGGAAAAACAGCCAAACCATCAGCAGAACGGATTTCCGGTATGCTCCCGACAATTGCTCTGGATCAGAAAACCACTACAGGAAACATCAGATCCACCGTTGGAACACTCAGCGAAATATATGATCTGCTCAGACTGCTTTATGCCAGAACCGGTACTGTACCTACCGATTACTCCGGACCTGCCGTTGACAGATCGCTTTTCTCGTTCAACTCCCCCAAAGGTGCCTGCCCGGTATGCAAGGGACTTGGTGTAGAGGATATTATTGATCCTGGACTGCTGATAGCTGATCCTGAGAAAACTGTCCGTGAGGGTGCTTTTGTAATGACAACGCCATCAGGATATATCGTATATTCTCAAGTCACCATGGACGTATTGAACACTGTCTGTGAAGCACATGGATTTTCGGTAGATATTCCCTGGCAGGATATGACAGATGAGCAGAAAACAATTATCCTGAGAGGATCAGATATGCTCAAAGTACCATTCGGTAAACATACTCTGGAAAGCAGACTCAAATGGAGCGGAATTACTGCAAAACCTCGTGAAGAAGGTTATTATCCCGGTATCATGAACATCATGGAAGATATCCTCAGACGTGACAGAAACGGAAATATTTTAAGATTTGCCAGATCTGTTCCCTGCAGTAGCTGCCATGGATCAAGACTTAACAAAACAGCTCTTTCTGTAACAATTGAGAATAAAAACATTGCTCAGGTATCATCTTTGACTCTGAGAGATGTATCTGATTTTCTACGTTTATATCTCAATAATACATCCGAAACAATAATCGTACAGCCGATAGTAAATGAGATACAGGAGCGGATCAGAGTTTTATCTCAGCTTGGACTGGATTATCTCTCTCTGAACAGGACATCAACATCTTTATCCGGTGGAGAAGCACAGAGAATCAGGCTGGCAGTGCAAACCATGAGCAATCTCAGGAATATTCTGTATGTTCTTGATGAACCTTCAATCGGTCTGCATCCAAAACACAATCTCGCATTACTGGAATCACTGAAATCACTTAAAAACAAAGGGAACACTCTTCTCATTGTAGAGCATGACGAGGATTTTATAAAGAACTCAGAATGGCTGATAGATATAGGACCAAAAGCCGGAACAGAAGGTGGAGAACTCCTTTATTGCGGGGAAACACAGGATTTTCAGCAGAAGCAAGTCATAGCGAGTCAAACCTGGAAGTATATAGCCGAAGAACAGGATTTTTCGCAATTATCTGCAAACAGAGTCGGTTCAGGTAAGTCTTTAATTATCTATGGAGCAACAGAAAACAATCTGAAAAACATAGATGTAGAGTTCAAGCTGGGCTGCATTAATGTGGTCTGCGGTGTTTCGGGAGCAGGTAAATCGACTTTGACTGAACAGATTACTGCCAGATTCCTAAGAAACAGACTGCATAAATCAAAAGATATCCCCGGCAGATTCAGCACAATAGAAGGCTGGGAGAATCTCGATAAGGTAATAGATATTGATCAGTCACCAATTGGTAAAACTCCGAGAAGTAACCCTGCAACATACACAAAAGTGTTTGATCGTATCAGAGCAGTCTTTGCATCTCAGGCTCTTGCCAAAGAAAGAGGCTACAAAAATAATAGATTTTCATTCAATGTAAAAGGTGGACGCTGCGAAGCATGTGAAGGTGCAGGTATAAAAGAGATTGGAATGCATTTTTCCGGTAATGTGTCTTATACTTGCCCGGAATGTAACGGCAGCAGATTTAACAAAGAAACTCTTGATGTTAAAATAAACAAAAAGAACATATTCGATGTTCTGGAAATGACAATAAATGAAGCAGTAGAATTCTTCAGCGATAACAAGAAAATTTCACATATACTTAACACTCTAAAGAATGTAGGACTTGGGTATCTCACACTTGGTCAACCATCTACAACACTTTCCGGTGGAGAAGCACAGAGAGTTAAACTGGCTTCTGAGCTTTGCAAGCCGGACACCGGCTCAACCCTTTACATACTGGATGAACCTACAACCGGGCTGCACACTTATGATGTGAAAGTACTTCTAAATGCCCTACATAAACTCGCAGATAAGGGAAATACAATCATCATCATTGAACATAATCCTTATGTTGTGTATTCGGGTGATCATGTCATTGAACTTGGTCCCGGAAGTGGTCCGTCAGGTGGAAATGTAGTTTTCAGTGGAAATCCACAGGATATGCTTGATAGTTCAGCTTCTGTATTTAATTCTTTTACAAATAGTGAATGTAATAAAGTAGATTTCACAGGAGAAGAATTATCTGATGAGATAGAGCTGAATGGTGTTTCTACGAACAATCTGAAGAGCATCTCACTTAAGATTCCACATAATTCACTGACTGTCTTAACAGGGATTTCCGGTAGTGGCAAATCTTCCCTCCTGTTTGATACAATCTTTGCAGAAGCTCATCGTTGTTTTACAGAGAGTATGAGCACATATGCCAGACGATTCCTCAAAAACATGGCAAAGCCGAATGCTGAAAGTATAACCGGACTTTCTCCTTGTATTGCCCTTAAGCAAAGTACAGATTATAACAATCCTCGTTCAACTGTGGGAACATTAACAGGTATTTACGATATTCTCCGTCTGATGTTTGCCAGAATAGGTAAGTCCGAGCTGAATACAGCCCATGAAAATGTTTTATCATCCATATTCTCGTTCAATGACGAAAAAGGTGCATGTCCTGTCTGTAAGGGACTTGGTTTTATGAATATGGCTGATCCTGATAAAATTGTTACTGAACCTGAAAAAGCATTGATTTCCGGAGCAATGGATGGGAGTAAAACAGGGAAGTTCTATGGTGATCCTTATGGTCAGTATGTTGCGATTTTATTGCAGGTTGGCTTTGAACATCAAATAGATTTTTCTCAAATCTGGAGTAATCTTAGTAATGATGCAAAAGATATTGCCATGTACGGAACAGGTAGTCGTGAATACGATGTAGTATGGAAGTACAAGCGCAAGAATAGGGAAGGTGAACACCGAATGAAGACCGTATGGCTGGGATTTACCGGCTATATTGCAGAAGAATATGAGAGGAAACATCAAGATAAGCGTGGGAATCAGATGCTGGATCTTTTTACAGAAGTAGAATGTATGCATTGTGATGGTTCAGGTTTGAAACAGGAAGGACTGTCCTACATTATAGATGGGAAAAACATACATGATTTCGCTTCCCTCAGTATCTCTGAGTTAAAGCTGCAATTAAATGAGATGTTGAAATTCAGTTCAAGCTATACAATTGAAGAACAAGCTGTGATTGAGAAGATAAATCCTGAAATGATAGAAAAGCTCGAAACAATAGAGAGCACCGGTCTGGAGTATCTTTCTCTATCAAGAAGAATAAACTCGCTTTCAGGTGGTGAATTTCAGAGACTAAGAATTGCTGTGCAGACAAATAGTGAACTTTCAGGTATAACATACATTTTTGATGAACCAACTAAAGGACTTCATCCTGCAGATACAGACAAACTGATTACGACCCTGAAAAAACTCAGAGATAAAGGTAATACTGTGATTGTATCAGAGCATGACAGGGATGTAATTGAAAATGCAGACAGAATAATAGAATTAGGTAGCGGAGCAGGAATTTATGGAGGAAATCTGATTGCCAATTGCAGTTTTGAAGATCTTAAAGCTAACCCCGACAGCAAGACCGGAAGATATTTAAATCATGAGCAATCAATATCGATCAAAAGAAAGCATTCCGATGAATCAGCTTTAAGAATAACCGGTGCAAGAGCAAATAATTTGAAGAATATTGATATAGATATTCCAAAAGGCTTGATCACAGTTATATCCGGTGTTTCTGGAAGCGGAAAATCCTCATTGATGAATGATGTTATTTATGATTCCTATTCAATGGGTAAACCTCAGTATGCTGATAAGGTTAATGGTTTTGAAAACTTTTCTGATGTAATACTGTCAGATCAGCAGCAACCGGGAAAATCAACCAACAGCGTTCCTGCAACTTATACAGGGTTATTCGATGATATAAGGAAGTTGTTTGCAAAACTACCGGAATCTGTTGAAAATGGATATAGAGCAACCCACTTTTCCTATGTGAATAAACAGGGTCAATGCCCGAACTGTAAGGGGTCAGGGCGTATGAAGGTCAGTATGGATTTTCTCGCTGATGTGAACCTTGAATGTGATATGTGTCACGGGAAACGTTATAAAGAAGAAGTACTGGCAATTAAACTGTATGGAAGGAGTATTCATGATGTGCTGGAGTTATCGGTTCAGCAGGCTCTTGAATTCTTCGCTGAGTATAAGAAGATATCCGAAGTATTGAATATGCTGACTGAAGTAGGACTGGGATACATAAAGCTGGGTCAATCCCTCAATACATTGTCCGGAGGAGAAGTTCAGAGGTTAAAACTTTGTAAGAATCTGCTGACAGACAATAAGGGTGAGAAACTTTTTCTTCTTGATGAACCTACAACAGGGCTTCATCTTGAGGATATAGAAAGACTCCTGAAGCTGCTGGAAAAGCTTAGAGACTCCGGTAATACAATTGTGATTATTGAGCATAATACAGATGTTATACGTAATGCCGATTTTGTGATTGATCTGGGACCGGTAGGTGGCAGTAAGGGTGGTTTTGTTATAGCAACATGTATTCCTGAAGAACTGAAAGATGTTTCTGAGTCTGTTACGGGAAGATACATTTGATCTGTGATGATTTTTTGATAATAATATCGGCATGGTGTAATATTTAGTATAAAAAACTTGACATATTAAAAAAAATATATATTGAATCTGACTCAATTTTACAGGAGGAAAATTATGAAATATATAGTTTTAATTGCTTTGGCATTTTTGCTTATGGGTACAAGTTGTGAAGATGGAAGCTCTATAGGACCCGGTTCAGAATACAATATCGTTGAAGGTATTTTTGTTACTGATGAATGTGGAGGAGTTGTTAGAGAAGTAGGTACACCTCATGTGATTGAAAATCAAGAGGTTGAATATGGTGGATCAGACGAAACATTTACAGTTGTCTATCCCAATATGAAATTATGTCCTAACCCAAATAATGGACGTCCTGTAGTAGTGTTTACATCACCTGAGGATATGCACTGTAAAGTATGGATAGAAAACGCATATCCCTCAAATTCACTGAATTCTGAGTTAAACAACTTTTTCAATGTACCTGATTCTAAAGAAAAAAATGTTATTGATATACTGATAGACGAGGAAGTTACTGCAGGATTTAAAAATCTTGTCTGGCTTTCTGAAGGTGAAGTAGTACAGCAAGGGTTTTACAGAATTTTCCTGAAGCTCGGAGATGATACGTTTTACACTGATGTCCTGATGTTATATGAAGATATTCCGGGATTTAACTGGTATAGTGAAAACTAAGATATACTAGCTTATAGTTCAATAAGATTGAATTGCCTGTGAATTTGTACTTGTTCTTTATGTGAAGCAAAGTCAGTAATAACTCTATTATTCAAAAGTTTCAAATAGCATCTATAGTTTCAGTTTTACATCTTATCCACTTTCTTAATACTGAAATAAAGGAGATAGATAAGAACCGGAATCAAAATCAGTATCATCAGCCATAATGCATATTTTGATAACTGCCCTAAATCTCTGACACTCTCGAAATCAGGATTTGTTTTTTCAGATTTCAGGTTATACAAATTAAATTTGCTGAACTCATCCAAATTGATTTTTACTATATCATAGGATGGTCTTAAATTAGAATCTCCTCCGTAGTATAACTGAAAAGACTCGATGTTATTATGTACAAAGATCAGTTCCTTCTGTTCTCCTTTGAGCTCTGTATTGTTAATTATAAGCGGTACATTATCTTCATTTTTAATTACAATTCTGAAGAAATGACTTCTTACGGAATTACTGAATCTGATTAAAGTATGATCCTTCCTTGTGTCACTTTTTGCATAACGACTTATTACATCTTGTTTTATTATAGACCAGCTATTACTGTCTTCTGATCCATACACTATCACATTTCTATAGAAATATTCGTTATCTGTCAGAAGCTTAATTTCTTTTATGGGTTCTCTGTATGTTTCCAGAATAATCTGAGATGTTTTCTCTACTTCCTCAATTGTGAATTCTCTAACCGGATATTTAATATCCACACTCTGAGAATGACTCTTCTTGTACATTTCTACCGAGCATTTTATATCTGATATCTTTATACTTGAATTCCGCAGCTCGCTGACATCAGTAATATTACTTGTACCTGAGCCGGAACTCTCGATGATCCTTAACAGAGGTGATTCATTTTGCCGCATCTGTCTACTCACCACAAGCTTATAGAGTGAGAATTTTTCCTTAGAAAAGAATATCTCTGTATTTCTTAAATCAACATATTTTGAGTAGTCAAAGATTATCTGATTTTCCGACAGTAGTTTCCATCGCTTTTTGTCATTACTACCGTAAACGAATACTTGATTCTCAAAATTCCTTGCAGATGTTTCTACAACGCATTTCTCAGGAATCATATCCTTATCTGTCAGTTTAAAAATGATCTCGGAATAGTCTTTGTTTTTTATAAAAGACAAAATTTCGGTTTCAGAAGTAACAACAGAAGTAATTGAATCATCTTTGGTGGAAGTTCTGACCATAAATGCAACTTCATTCTCTTCGTATAACCGCATATTACTATATGAGTTATTCAATTTATCCAGACATTCTGAATCCAGAATAAATTTTCCCAAAGAAGAGCCGTTATTCTCCGAAAGTTGAACATCTCTGGAATATGGAAAAATATTCTCATTTACACAGAATACCATAGAAGACGTCAGCAGAAGTAATATTATTGTATATCTAATCCTCATTTGATTTTCCCTTTAATTTAAACAGTGAGTTTGATTTCAAGTATAAGAAAGATCCGAAAATCATCAGAATACCGACAATCAAAAATGCCAGAACACGGTAAATAACTGGCATTTCAGACAGATCTATGAAGAACACTTTTATCATTACTATCAGGAACATTATCAGACCGGAGAATCTATAAGCTTTACTGTCTTTAACTATTCCGAAGATTACAAAGGCAATTGCAAAAAATGCCCAGTTCATAGAAACAGCTCCATCCATAAAATCTCTCAGATAATGGTAGAAAAACGTTTTGATTTCCAATGTTGTGTAAGTAATCAGAAGAACCAGTCCAATAATAGTTAATCCTTTTGATAAACCATTCAAAGTTGTTTTTGTTCTGAAGTTTCTGACAGCAAAGTATATAACATACAGTATACCTGCATATTGAATCAATCGGAAGATGGACAATCCCGGATGTGAATTAAATACATGATATTCCGTAGTAAAAAGCCATAAATGAAAATCATAAATATACTGTTTAAGAACAATGATGAAAAGAGCCATCAGTGTTATAAACAACATCAATCCATTTTCACTCTTCATAAATCTTGAGATGATAAAATACGTGAAGCTGCACAAAACAAGCATTGGAATCGTAAGACTCAGAGACAAATTGAAACTGAACATTTCACCGGTTTCCAGGAAAAGGTAGATAAATGTGAAAATAATACCTGCCCAGAACACAAAACGCATGAAATAGCTTTCTCTGAATTGTAATTTAATATCATTGTCACTTTTTATTACAAGCTCATCAATTGCTTTTGCTCTGCGGTTGCACAGTAAATGCGCTCCAAATACTGACGCTATCACTGTTCCAATTGTCCAAAGTCTGGTCAGGAACATTTTCCAGTATTCAATAATCGGTTTACTAATCCATTGATTCCCTGTAAACTTGTCCGGTATTTCCATGAAGCCTGCCCTGTAGATTACAATTATGTATAGTATTGCAGATATCCACCTCATAAGATTGCTTTTTAATTTGAATCCCAGCCATAGCATTACAAATGCCATGATCGCCCAGCTTATAGTCAGAGATTCATTTTTTGCGAGAAGTGGAATTGACCAGATAAGAAAGAATGCAGCCATACCAATAAGAGTTGTTAGCAGATTCTTATCAGTTACTTTTATCTTCAGGAAGAAAAGAATTTCCACTATAAAGTATATGGTTACTGATATAGACATAATTGCAGGATAAGGTCTGCCTGCAACATGATTTATCAGCTCATAGCTCATTCCTGCAAACATAGTAGTATTTAATATCAAATGTATGATATCAAGAATAACAGATTGTTTTCTTTTAATCAGGTTAAAATAGAATGTTATCATGGAGTGTATCATAAAGAAAAGTGATAGAAATACTATCTTATTTGCAAAGTATATCTTGTCCGGGATTTTACAGTCTGTATAGAGAATTAGCGTCCAGGTAAAAATAAATCCAAGATAATTCAACAGACGCCATTGTTTTATATGTGATATACCAAGTATTCCTAAGCTGAGAATCAATAAATACCCATAAAATACATTCGGACTGCCAACAGACGAGTTGAGCAGAAGAGGTGTACAGTATCCGCCAATTATCCCCAGAATAGCAATAAGCAGAGAGTCCAGCTTTACTGCTATTAGTCCGGAAGATATTGTCAGCAGAAACATCAGTCCGAAGGCAAGAGGTATCGGAATTTTATTGTACAAAGGTCCGACGGCATATATACTATTATACAAAATTGCAAATCCGCCTCCAATAAATCCCTGCCCGAGAAGATGATATGCTTTTCCGATCTGCTTCAATCCAAAGAATATTACAGCAATTCCTACTGCAATTGAGATTACTACCCGAGTAGTTTCACTAAGTATCTTATTATCTATATTACTGTTAAGCAGGTATCCAATACAGAAAACAATTGCAACAATACCAAAGCGCATCAGCCAGGTGCTTGCAATTGCATATTCCATCGACATGTTTTCCGGACGGTACTCCTCACCAACCAGAATCCAGCTCCATATTTTCTTGAGAACAGTACGAGCATCTTCTACAATTTTCGGAGTTAATTTAACAGTTTTTTCATCAGATGTAATCGGCTCTTCGATTTTTTGTTCCTTCTGATCAGTAACCTCTTTGAAATTATCTTCTGTAACAGAATTTTCTGGTCCAGCTTCTTTAGACTTAGAGATAACAGATTCTGCCGGAATATAATAGGATATATCCTCTTCCTGTTTGTTCTCTGTAGAAGAATTTTCAGGAATATCAATGTGTTCCGGCTCAATAGTAATCCCTGTATCGGTTTTCTCATAATGACTCAGTTTACTTTCAAGCTTTTTGATTTTATCCAGTATTTTGTTTAAATGATCCTGAGTCTCTGATTTCAGATCATTCAGTTTGCCGATAATCACAACTGCCAGAATTATTGTAATGAAACCCAGGATTACTGCGAACATATGCACTCCTTAGTTTTAAGATTCCGTATATTCAAAGTAAAGCTAACTTCAATAGAAATAGTCAAGAATAAAACTTTTTTAAAAGTAAATATACCTGATCAAAGTGTATTTACGAAATGCTCTTTATGTGATTCCGGATCAAGACTAAAGTTCGAAGAATAAGAGAATTATTTTATTTCATACACAACAAAACCATCCTCAGTAGTTGCCAGGATATCGTCTTCGAGCTTAATCATTTGCCATAGCTGCTCATCTACCGATGCTTCTCCTTCAGCAGTTTCATTTCTCCAGTTATATAGAAAGAATTTTCCTTTATCTTCTTCAGAATACTTATAGAACAGTAAATTTGAGTCATCTAGAATAAGCATTTTGCTGAACAGGTATACTCTCTCAAACCCATCATTTGTCAAGAATACTCCCAGTTCCTTTTCAGCTTTATATGTGTTGCACAAATCAATCTCTTTCACAGTATTCAATTTCTTGTCCAGTATTGTCAGTTTACCGAAGTAATTGTAAAACATAAACAAGTAATCCTCATTGTAACGAATTGTTACATGATTGGCTAACTCATTAATATCATGATCTGTCGAAAATTTAGTTTTCTTTCGTATTGTATCACTGGTAACAACATTTTTCAGTTTAACGTCATCAAGAGTCAGGAAATAACTTTCAAGAGTATGCTCTGCAAACTTGAAGTGCTCGTAAGTTCTGAAATGTTTAATTGTTTTAACAAACTTGAACTCATCATTATTATAGTCATATATCTTTATTGTGTTTCCCTTAAAGCCATCGACGGCATACAGAGAATCACCATCAAACGAAACAGTACCATAATCAAAGAATGAGAATTCCTCAGGACCCGGACCCTTTTTCCCGAATTTCTGCAGAACATTAAATTCATTGTCCTTAATCTTACCGAGAACAAGGTGCGGTTCAAAGTCATTACCAATCAAAATAGTTTCATTATCAATTTTAATTAGTTGCGAGGGAACAAAATCTTCCTTGTAGGGTATTCTGTTACTAACAGATACTGAAAAAGTTCTATTCTCTTTTGCACAACCGAATAACACGAGTAAAATTAGTAATACTTTATAGAATTTCATTTTTTCCTCCATTTCATTTCCCGAACATTTCATAATCTCTGAAGTTATTGTAATTCGTGCATAAATTGTTCTTTAAATACAACACAATAGAAAAAATGAAGCTATTATCTTCTGTCAACAGTAATATATTTGAATGCACTACAGTGTTAATAATTATGGATTTTATGAATACTGGAAATATCCTTTGTTTATCACAAACTGCAATAATCATGATTTATAACTTCTCAAAACCAGAAAAACATTGTAAATACAAAAAAAATATTGTCATAAATTTGCATTGTAATAAAAATCATGCTGGAAAAGAATTATTTGCATAATAGAATAGTTTTATGACCATGTAAAACTCACGGAAAATGATATTTACCGTAAGGAGGAAACAATATGGAATTCTCGTGGAAAAATTTGATTTTTTCTCTAATTATCTTAATTGTGATTGGTGGTGCAGGTTTAATAATTACCGACGCTCCAATATCCTATATTATTCTGTTTATTGCCATTATCCTGGCTATTGTTGTATTCAGAAGAGGTTCTAATAAACAGGAAAAGAAGAAAACTGCTCCTGCACAGAACACAGTGAAAAAAACAACCCAAAAAGAAGATCCTCAGGATGTACTTAAAAAATCTCTGCTTAAGCTGAATATTGATGCCAGAGTAGAAGGAATTCCACATCTGACAAACTTGGAATCTATTATCGATCAACTGATAATCCTGATTCCTCATATGAAGAACAAGTTTCCGGATAAAGAAATCACCTGGCAGACAGAAAAGATTGCAACCGGTTATCTACCAGATATCCTGAAAGCATACATCACTTTAAATGAAGCTAAAAGACAGGAACAAAGTGAGAACTTCAAGCAGAGCCTGAAAGCTTTACTCGGAGAACTCAAAAGTATAGAAGAACTGACAAGCAGCGCTCAAGTTGCTGATTTTGATATGAAAGCAAACGAGATAAGTTTAAGATTTTCAAATCTATTAAAATAGAAGGAGAGTAAAAATGGCAGATACACAAGTAGCAGAAATTCCACAAAACGAAGTAAGTGAATTAGTTCCGACTTTATCGGTATCTGAAGGACTTGCACCTGCAAAACCAAAATGGATGGATGCCGACAAAGAACAGGAAGCAAACATGATTGCAGATAAGTTCATGGAAAAAGTGAAAACAAACCCGAATGACATCATGCTCTCTCAGGAAATAAACTCTCTCGGTGACGACGGTTCCAGAGCTATGATGCCTCAGGTTGAACTTTATGATAAAAAGATAGCTACTCTGATGAAAGACAATCAGGAAGGATCTCTTAAGAATGCAACCCTGCTTGAGTTCAAGAAAGCTACAGATTTTATCAATCCGGCAGTTCTCAAACAACAGCCAGTAACAACCAAAGTAGCTTTTCTGTTCAAGAAAACCGGACTTCCGGGTTCAGAAAAAGTTTTATCCATGATCTATGAAAGACGCGAGACAGTTAAATCAACCTTAACTGGTATCAAGAAAACATTGTGGGAGATTTCAGAAGGGCTGAAATCTGACCTGATTCAACTTGATGCAATATATAAAGGGCTGCTTTCCGGGCAGCAGCTTATAGAAAGAGACATATATATCGGTCAGAGAATACACAATCAGCTTACAGCTTATGTAGCAACTCTACCGGAAGGTATTTCAAAGCAGAATGTAGAAGAAGTTCTGGCTACAGTAACAACGGTTATTAACTCACTTCAGACGGAGGAAAATGTTAATCTGCAGTTTTTTGCAGGATCGCAGATGGTAGCAAAACTGACTATTCAGCAGCTTGACAATATTAAAAGAATGTCTAATCTGCTGGAAAGATCCATTCTTGCCAGTCTTGGTCTTGCAGTAGTTGCGGCGGAATTAAGTGCTTCGGTAAAAGTGACGGAAGGTCTTAAGGAAGCGATAGGTAATACACTTGTTGATACAGCAAAGAGCCTTAATAAAACAGGTGATCAGATTACAAAAGCCAGATCAGAAGCTATTGTAAACATCGATAAACTGGAAGAAGCATGTAATCAGCTTGATGACCTTTTCAAAAAGCAGGCTAATGCTAATAAGGAAATCATCAATAACGGTGCTGCAACAAGCCAGAGACTGACTAAGCTTTCTCAGAAACTCAGAGAAAGAGTTGAAGACGGCAAAGGTTCTGTTGAATCACTTACTAACTCTGTAAGGAAACAGATTGAGGAGTAAAAATGCTTTCCGAATGTTTTGACTTAATACGAAAACTGGAGAATCCCGTTCCTCCTAATGACAGACGTAAGTATAATATTAAGAATATCGGGAATGACGGATTCATGAAGATAAAGAACGATCTGTTTCACGTTAAACCGTATGGAAAATACTACGACAGTGAAGGCGAATGGTTTGAACTGAAAATAACTGATGTAATGACAGGGAACTCTACTTTCATAGAATGGGAAGAAGATGATGAACTGGAGGTATATCTGACAACGAGAGAACTGAGTTTTTCTCAATTGTATGATGATGAAAACGAGGAAATAGATGAGTCAGATCTACAGCAGATAGTTCGCGATGAAGATGATATATTCTACAAAAATAAGAAGTATGAGTTTGATGATTCTTACAAGGCAAAATACGTTCGAGCCAGAGATGGTAAGGAATTTAACGTTAAGTTTTATGACTTTGAAGCAACTGACGGTGAATGTATAACTATCGAAAACTGGAGTCAGAATGAAGATCGTAAGGATTTTGAGATCTGGCTTAGTCGAGAAGCAAGGAAAATTGAGGTAATCTCACTGGGAAAATAAAATGGAATATTTAGATCAATCCGCTAACAATCTAATACTCACACTTGTTGAAGGTAAACTGGATTTATCTCAATTCAATATTCTGAAAGAAGTGTCTTTTTCCTGTAAGGAATGTAAGATAGTACTCAGGATTATTGGAGGAAGTCACCTTATAACTTATCGTATGGGTGACTTGATATTACATGAGATTTTTGCCTGCAACAGAGTGAAAAAAGAAACAGCGATTCTTCTGAGTGGTCCTCTTAACAAAGTCTATGGGAATCACTCTCTGATGCTTTCAAACACCTATAAATACGAATTCAGTGCGAAAAAGTGTAAACTGATAGATGAAGCCGGAAGTATTGAGAAAATTGAAAGCATAATCAACACTGAAGCAGAAAAAACAAAAGGTATTGTTTTTGAGTTTCCGGGAAATGATACCGGAATACCTAAAACGATGGTTCTGCTTGAGCATGAGGGATGTAAGATAAAGATATCTACGGTACATTCCTATCCGAATGAAAATAATGTAGTCTATTCTTATACGACCTTGCATATAGACGGAGGTAATAAGTGAACAAAAGAAAATACATACTTTTTCTGCTGCTGATAATCAGTCTGATGATGACAGGATGTTGGAACAAGCAGTTTAAAAGAAGAGTAAAAGAAATACCTGAGATAATAACAAGTGTAAAAGGGAAAACCTCTGAGAAAAGGAAAAAGTTTCAGGATTTCACAAAATCTTCGAACTACACAATGGTAAAAGTCTATGCGGAAAAGGAAAACTGGGAAGATCATCTGAATAAAGCTGAGCAGGAGATAGCCAAAGCTGAAAGCATGTATGAAACTCAGATGATTCCGCTGTTAAAGAAGCAGAAAAAAGAAACCATTCCTCAGGCAGTGAAGCTGATGGAAGATATTAAAACAGTAATGAAAAATGCTGGTAAAGAATCGTCATACCCAATGATAAGAGCTGAAAAAATACTTCATGCTATTAACAGCACAAATGATGTTCTTAATACTAATAAAAAGAATTTCAATACAGCAAAAGCAACAATTAAAGAACATGATAAACTGGCTCGAAAAGCACAGGATGATTACAGCAATAAACAGGAAGATCTACAGAACAGAATCAAAAGTATTCACTTGAACTGGGATTCACTGAAGAATGCTGACAAAATGGTGAAATCAGAGACAAAGAATGACAATCCTGATTATGCTCTGATCGTTGATAAAAGTCAGTTAGTATCGGATGAGCTCAATACTATTCAGAAGAAATTCGGAGATAACAAACTCAAGATTGAACAGCTATACAGGTGTTACACAAAAACCTTAATAGACATGAAAATGGAACCTCATCCATGGGTGCTTCTAGTGAAATACGCATGGAGTAATTATGCTGATTATGACAACACAAGAAAAGTAGGAGAGACAAAAGAACGTCTGACAATGCAGGAATACGAGAAATATCTACAGCATTTCAATAAATATCCTGACGGTTTTCTGGTTAAATCCGGGTCAGACTATGAAATCTGGGCGGAAGAACTTGAACTTAATGAAAAATACTATCATAAATTCGCAATTACTGAAAATGGCGAGAGAACCGAGACAAACTGGTGGGAAGTAAGCGAAGAAACTTACGAAAAACACGAGGATGATCTTGGTATGGACGTTGTAGCCAAGCCATACGGTTTCTACGAAGATGAGAAACTGACCCAGCCAACACCGGAAGGAATGGCTCTGGTAGGTAATAAAGAATGCGGACGCTGGGAAAGAGACAGAAGCGGAAACAGATACTGGGCATGGTACGGTAGATATCATTTTTACGGTACAATGTTTGGCGGTAGAAGATACTATTATAATGACTGGAATACCTGGCATGGTTCATATAGAGGTAGAAAAGCCTACTACGGCAGAGACGATGATGTCTATGGAACTTATGGCAGTGCAGTACAGAGTGATAAACGTTATCAAGGATCAAGTTACGGAAAAACTAAAAGCTTTAAAAGTCAGGCGACTTCTGTGAGAGGAGCGGGAAGAACATCTCGCGGTAGAGGTCCCGGAGCCGGCGGAAAATAATCAAGGAGAAATAGATGAACAAAATTTTAAATGATATTGTGAGTGTGTTAATAGCACTGATTATTACTTTTATTGTTAAGAAAATTGCTGATTTCAGAACAAAAAACATAGATGATGATCATGAGATAGAAGAGAATTCAAATTTCGCGGTTGGAGCACGCAGAGCAGGGCTTTACCTCGGTGGAATGATAGTAATGAGCTCAGTATTTCTGGGAACAACCAACGGACTTCTGAACGATATAGTTGACTTGGTAGTGTATGGCATCCTCGGCTTTATACTGTTATTCTTTGCCAGACTTGTTGCAGATAACATTATACTTAACGGTATTAAAAACGATGAAGCCTGTAAAGAAGGAAACTCTGCAGTTGGACTCGTAGAGCTTGGAATTTACATATCTTCAGCTCTGATTATATCTGCAAGTATAATGGGAGATTCAACACCTGTTCTGGAAAGCAATATGAACTCATTATGTACTGATTTTCTCAGTATAATAGCTTTCTTCGCTATTGGTCAGGCAGTGCTTATAATCGCACTGAAACTCTATGAATTACTTACACCATTCAAATGGATTAACGAGATAAAAGATGCTAATGCTTCAGCAGGTGTTATGGCTGCCGGTGTGTCAATTGCTCTTGGACTGATCCTCAGAAAATCTATTATGGGACCATTCACAGACTGGGTTACAGACCTTAAAGCATTCGGTCTCAGTGCACTGATCGGGATTGTCGTATTAATCATCCTCATTCCTCTGATAGACAGGATTTTCCTTCCTCATACAACACTTAACACAGAGATAAAAAGAGACAAAAACATTGCTGCTGTTCTGGTAGCTCAATTCATCAACATCGGATTTGCTCTTCTGATTTCAACCCTGCTTTAATTGGAGATGATGACGATATCAGATAATAAAACAGTCAGTGCTACTGATCAGAAAAAACTGTCGTTCGCTACGTTCTTTCTGGCGATTTCCATGCTTGCTACCGGTGCGTCCGGTCTCGTAACAGAATACGTTTTGAGTACTGTTTCTACCTATATTCTGGGGAGCAGTATAGAACAATTCAGTATCACCATAGCCCTTATGCTGTTTATGATGGGGGTTGCAAGCTGGCTGCAGAAGTTCTTTTCAGACAATAATCTGATCAGATCTTTCATAGTCATTGAGATTCTGCTGGCTATTATCGGGAGTTATGCTCCTATTGCCATGTATGCGTCTTACGGCTTCATGGAAAACCACTTCATGCTGGTGCAGTATTCACTGATTCTCAGTATCGGATTCCTGATCGGCTTTGAAATACCTCTAATCCTGCGTATAAACGAGAGCTTTTCAAAGACACTCAGAGCTAATGTAGCAGTTGTCTCTGCTGCAGATTATGTGGGTTCGTTTATTGGTGCCTGGATCTGGGTTAAAGTACTGCTTAAGAACTTCCCGCTGACAGAAATCAGTTTTCTGCTGGCAATGCTAAATTTTGGAGTTGCAGTTGTTACATGTATGTACTTCATGAAGCATGGACTGATAAAAAACAAAGTTATTCCGATTCTCATGTTTATACTTGTAATAACTGTTCTTTTGTTTGGCTATAAAAGCAACAGAAACTGGAACTTCAAGACAGAACAGAGACTTTACGAAGATAAAATAGAATTTTCACATACAACAAAATATCAGCATCTGGTAATGACTCACAACTCTTTCATTAATGAATATCGCTTTTACATCAACGGGAATCTGCAGTTCTCCAGTCTGGACGAAAAAATCTACCATGAACAATTAGTGCATCCGGTTATGGAACTTGCAGCCAGCAGAGAAAATGTACTGATTCTTGGTGGTGGTGACGGACTTGCTCTCAGAGAAGTTCTCAAGTACCAGGACGTAAAACAGGTTGTACTTGTGGATCTTGACCCGGAGATGGTTGAATTCTGCTCCCAAAATGATATTCTGACAAAGCTGAATGAAAACTCGTTTTCAAGTGCGAAAGTTAAAGCAATAAAATCAGCAGGAGTCATAACTGATACACTTTTCAGGGATATATACCAGGAGACAGGTAAATTAGTTAATAAACGACCTGTTACTAAGAGAGTTGCACGAGTAAATGTTTTCAATATCGACGCAGATAAATTTCTGGATGGCCAGAAGAAAAAGTGGGATGTGATTATTGTGGATTTACCTGATCCTAACAGTGTGGAGCTTTCTAAATTATACAGCAGTTCTTTCTATGGAAAACTGAATCTTGCTCTGGCAAATGACGGATTGATGAGTATTCAGTCTACATCTCCATACCATGCTAAAGAAGCATACCTTTGTATTGGCAGAACATTGGAGCATGCTGGATTTAATACATTACCGTACCACGATAATGTTCCGAGTTTCGGTGACTGGGGCTGGTACATTGCAGGTAAGGAACATATTACAAAAGACTTCCTGTTACAGATGATAGGTGAAATAGATTCTTTCTCCGTCGAAACATCATATCTTACTCCTGAGCAATTCAGAGCTTCTCTCGTGTTCGGGAAAAAATCACTTGTGTCGAAATATAATGATGTCAGTACTCTGATGTATCCGATTATTCTGGAACATTACATAAATGACAGCTGGAAAGTAGAATAGAACCTTAACAAATTATAGAAGGACAGCGTATGCTTTTACTCTATATATTACCAAGAAAACTCAGAATCAAGCTTAAGCATAGCCAGCGGACACTGCTGCATCTGCTGAATGTTATACTTACATTCCTGCTTAGTTGTGCTTTGTTTGCTCTGGGCTACAGATTTTTTGAGAAAACAACCTGGATAGAAGCTATATGGCAGACCTGGCAGACAGCTACGACAGTAGGCTATGGAAATGCTCCGGCAGAAGGACTCTGGGGCAGACTGATGACTATGTTCTTCGGAACAATTACAATATCTTATTTACCTGTGATTATCGGGTATTCAGTTGATTTTGTGACAAGCAGAAGAGAAAAAATAAGGATGGGACTTATGGATAACACACATAAAAACGGATACATCATATTCAATTTTCCGGGAACAGCTAAGACTGAAAAATTCATTACCGAGATTCGCAGAAAGGAAGAACACGCTCCATTATGCATCATAGATTCCCGACTGGAAGAACTTCCGAAAGAGATTATTATGACAGGCGATGTGCGATTTGTGAGAGGTGGACTGCTGGACAGATCGACTTACGAAAGAGCAAACCTTGGTGATGCAAAAGCTGTGATTGTGTTCCCATTTGATTCCGCAGTATCTGAATCCGATTCTACAACCGAGACAATAACCAAGCTTGTTAGTCAGTTTATTAACCCAGATAAAACACGAATTATCCATATACTTGTCGATCCTGATCATGGTTGGTTATTCGAAAAATCCATATCTACTCAGGTGATAGAGGAAATAGGTATTAACGCTGTAGTACAGGAGTGCCAGGATAAATATTCTGCCAGAATTATAGAAAAACTGCTTTCTAATACGGAAGGGGCTAATCCGCACACTGTCAGTTCGGAGAAACTGGTTGGCTGGAGCTGGGGTGATTTCACCAGAAAAATGCTGGAGACTTCACATAAAAACAATATCAGAGTGAATACATTTGCTCTGGTCAAGAATGGTATTCCGGATACCTGCCCGACCCCTGAAACAAAGATAGAGAAAGATGATTATATCTCTATCCTGACACATATAGGATTTAACTGGGATAAGTTTGTTGAACTGATGATGAAGTAGGATACACTGTTCAAATATTTTTTAAACAGCACTAAAAGTTTTGAAGAAATAGATAAAAGATAATCGCTCAAAACATAGAAGTTGCATACAACTTTGCTAATAAATCTCTTTTATCAAGAGGAGTATTAAAATCAATTATCATACTATTGATTATAATTTGGATGAATTTCTTGAAAACATCTATGGGTTACAACCATTCCCCAAGAGATCATAATTAGACAATCGTCCGGTTGTCTCTACGCAGCTTGAAAACGAACACTCATTCCAAATGTGATCAGAGTAAGCTGTACGCATGCATCCCTGCCAGCATATAAAGATATTGTTGCCCAAACGTATTTTAGATAGCATAATACAGCGAATTCAAGTCCGTACAAAGATTGTTTTCCCTGGGTGTAAGTTCAAGCATCTACATCTGTTTTCTGTACACAACAATCCTTCATTTTCAGTTTGTAGATTCAGAATCTAAGAATAGATAAAAGAAGTAGAAAAACAGACTATACAAACCCTTTTGCATTCTTCTCTATTTCTTGTTCAACCATGAGCTTTGCATCTTCCAAAAGCTGTTTGCTCTCTTTTCTGAGTCTATGTGATTCCCTGACTTTGTCTGCAATCTGCTCTTGAACTTCAGGCTTTATAAGAGGGATTTTAAGAGTTTTAAAACTACTTAAATCATACCCTCCTAATATTGCTCCTTTTGAAATTTTTCTAAGTAATTCAAGCATTATACTTGATTTGAACAACACAAACAAAGATTCGGAGTTAATTTTTTTAGAACTGAATACATAGAATCCATTTGAAACAATGTAATCATTATTCTCGGCACCAATCAAAGCAGAAGTTTCTATACTCCCCTCAATCGAAGATAATATTACCTCTCCTGTTTTAACTTTTCGTCTTGCTCTGGTTGGTAAATTTTTGCCATATTCTTTCTCAATTTCTAGAATCTCTCCTGCATTAGTCACTTTTGATAATGGCACGTAATAATACTCCGTATTGGAATCAGGGAAAAAATTATTACTATTAAAACTGAGTAAGTTCTCAACATAATCCCAACCGCCTTCATATTCTTCAATTTTCTTAATTATCTCCTCATACTTAGGCTGGAAATACTCTGAATCAAATCTTTCTGCGTTTTCTATGTCAGATTTTGTTGCTTCAAATGTAAGTTTATGCTCAGGCTTAAAATCTAATAGGTTAAGCTCCTGTAGTAGTATATTCTCTGCTTCCTTGTAGAGCTGTTTGGAGAGTTGATTCAGTTTTATGTGATCTTGGAACTGAGAAGCAATCACATTATTTATTTCTGGCAGTATGGGGATTTTCAATTTTCCTATTGAATTAATTGTAATATGCGGTTGACCTGTTTGACTTGCAGTTCTCAGAATCATTTTCTGACCATAGTCACTATGTAAGTACAGCCATAGCAGATAATTATTGATATACTTTAAATTATTGGTACTTAGAATTATTAAATCTCTGCAAACAGAGTAATACTCATATTGAGCTGTGATAATACATACTTTTCCCAAGCTGTTTCCTCCTTTGGCAATTATAATATCACCAGGATAAGCTATCTTAATGTTGGAAGAGTATTCATTAACTATATCATTGGGTAAAAATGCAGTATTGTCTGTAACTTCTAACATGCCATTTTGAATTTCATTTACTCTCAAAAAAGGTATCCCTTTTTTATCAAAATTATAATAATCTGTAATTGATGGATAAAAAGCGCTGCAATCTAAAGTACAATCAATATCCACAATACTTAAGGAGTTTATTGAATCAATAATTTTTTCGTAATGCAAGTACTCAGGACTATAGAACTCGGAATCTATTCTATTACTCTTAACTATATCACTCTTATTAATTAAACTTATTTGTGCCATTGTTTTTCACTTTCTTTATAAGTTGTTTAACATCTTTATCAAAATCTGAAACAAGTTTTTTGCTTTCTTTGCTCCTGAATTTTGTACCTTCAAGTGACCTGGCTCTGTAACCAACCGAAATAATAACGTCGAGATTGTAACTATTAGGGACTTTTTGCTGAAATTCGGAAATTCCGAATTTCTTTAAAGATTCACTCTCGATTAACTCTCCATCTCTGAAGATATTTTTTATATGTTCATTAATTGTTGATTTAGCTTTTCCATATAAAACAGAAATCTGCTCTTGAGTTAACCATACTGTTTCGTCCAGTAAATTGACTTTGAGTCTGACATCACCATTGTCATTATTATAAATAATTATATCACTCATCCTGACTCCAAAACGAAAGCCCTTGTTGTTTAGCCCATTTTTCAAAAGCATAAGCAATCTCTGCAAGATCGTGTTTCTGTATCAAATGGTTATGTTCATCAAGCATTAATTCACCATGCATATTGGTTTCATAAATTTCCTGTCCTGAGTTATCCTTACCTGAGTTCTCAGAAACAGCCATAAATACCGGGTAATCATCCAGCTCGGGATTAATATTTTCTTCCCATTTCTGCACAAATAAAACGGACGTTTTAGTTCCTGTGTGCGGTTTAAATGTATTTCCATCTAAGCCTACAACAGCAAGCAGTCTGGCTTTCTGCATTACATAATCTCTTATTCTTTTATCGGAAGTATTGTTAAAGCGTCCCTGTGGGAGAACAATTGCCATTCTTCCACCCGGTTTAAGGAAGTCCAGATTTCGTTCTATAAACAATATATCTCTGGAAACCTTGCTGAGTTTTTTATTGTTTTTAAATGCAACTTCATAGTTGGCTATTAGTCTACTATCCTTTATATCTCCTGCAAATGGTGGATTCGCCATAACAATATCAAAGTTAAATTCTTTCGGATTTTCGGCATCAACAGCCAGATCCAGAAGTCTGTTATATCCATCATTATATGTTTTTGTCCACTCTCTGTTTTTTTGCTTCTCACTCCATCTGGAATAATCGAGTGTATTCAAGTGCAGTACATTGGTTTTACCGTCACCGGCAATCATATTCAGAGTTCTGGCAACGCGAACAGATTTTTCATCGAAGTCAATTCCAAACACCTTTTCAACATACTCTTTTTGTTCAGGAGTAAGTTTCTGATTTGAGAAATTCGCAAATTGTGCTTTACCGTCATTAACAAGTTTTTTCCAGACATTAAATAGTGTATGAACTGTAAAACCGCAACTGCCGCATGCAGTATCAATCATGTATTCATTGGCTTGAGGGTTAAGCATATAAACGCACATATCTATAACATTTCTGGGAGTAAAGTACTGGCCTTTTTCACCTTTGGCAGATTTATTAACGAGATATTCAAAAGCTTCATCTATTACCTGCAAGTTGGAGTTGAAAAGTTTTACATTCTGCAGGAAACCAACACATATCTGTAAATGGTTTTCATCGGAAATCCTGATTGGTTCTCCTTTTTCAAAGATTCCACTCCATTTATTTTTGGCCTTAAGGAATAACATGTTAATTGTTTTTTTAGTCAGATGAGCATCACCTCGACTTCTGAACTGCAGTTTTCTATAATCATTAGCATTATCTTTATTTTCATCTATCAATTGAGCCAAGATATCTCTGTCACTCATTCCAATATTATATCTGCGTATTTTCTTAAAGTCTCTTTCAATGAATTCTCTATCTCCGGCACTTTCCATTTCATCATACAGCTTAGTAAAAATGAGCTTGAAAACTTCTTCGAAAACATCAACTCCGGCATTTGCCAGAACTTCATCTTCCATTTCCTGGATCAGCTTTTTCAACGTTTTCATCTCTTCTGCAAGCCTGTCTTTCTGCATAAGTTCTAGGTAAGTGAAAATCTCATTTTTTACATCTTCTATTGTTTCATCATACTTTGGAATGTCAGAAAGAGGTTCAAAATAGTTTGGGTCGAGTCTTTCATAATAGTCAATCTCCATTCCATTAGTCCAGACTGCAAGAGGTGCTCCGGTTGCATTTGTGTAGCTTTTGAGCTGTTCCTTCCCATCTTTAGCTTTATGCTTTTTTATCTCAAGAACACAATATACGCTGGTCTTGTCCTCTTTATTGAGAATTACAATGTCTGCTAATTTCTTTTCTCGTCCAAATGGTACAGTATATTCAACCCTAATTAAATCCAGAGGATAATTATATTCTTCAACTAGTTTATGAAGCATAAGTTGTCTTACAATTTCTTCCGGCTTTGCTATAATTTCTTTTTCACGCTTCAAGCAGGTTAAATAAGTTTTTTCTTTCTTTTGCTTTAAGCCTTCTTCCATTTTTTTTATGCTGCTTTCGCTAAAAACGTCAAAAAATTGTTTATTGGCAACCCCAATCAGATTATATATATTCATTCCACATCTCCTGTATGACATACTGCAACTAAAAATACTATTTGAATGATGTCAAGTTGTAAAAGGTTCCAGATGCTATCTTAGTAACAAAGAAAATAACTCTCCACATTAACTGTTGAATGCAAAATATTGACATATTTATGGATCAAATCAGATTACAACAACAATAAGAAATTTCCTCACAATCAATCCTCCATTTTCAGTTTGTAGATAATTCCGTCATAATTAGTAACAAATATCATAGAATCACTCATTGCCAGAGTTTCTCCCTGAAGAGTCATCATTCTGTCAGGTAGCTTATATTGCTCTAACAGTATCCCATCAAATGAATACAATCGCAAATATTCTCTTATATTATATACATCTTTCATCCTGGTTATTGTCTTTAACTTATCGCTTGATTTTGGTTTTTCACTGAAAGTTCTTTCAACAATCCAAAATCCTTTCTCATCAATAACTGCATTGGAAGACTTTGAATACTCTTTTTCAACTGACTCGTTACCTGAAATCGTGTTAACTATTCTGGAACCATTATACAAATACAACTCACCTACGGAGTTCACAGGAAAAGCTGCCATTCTGTTCCCCATTCGAACAATCTCAAGATGTTTTCCTTCATCATGCAAATCCATTTTTCTGCACACTTCATCCAGACTGCTAACTGAATCTATTGCCGTTCCGTTAATTTTTACCAGCTTATAATCCGGTGCAAAATGAGCTGTTGATGCGAAGATCGTATCGTTAAAATTATATACCTTTCCAAGTGGATGAAAATTTATCGCTTTGACAAAATCTCCTTCCTGAGTAATCCATTGAAGTCTTGAGTTTGCAAAATCTGCAACAACAATATTCCCCTCTCTGTCAAAAGTGAAAGAATTAGGGAACATGAATTCCCCAGGAGCTCTGCCTGATCCACCAAATGTTCTTTTAAACTGCAGAGATCCTGTTTCGTACACATGAAATATTGATGTGTCCGTATCCAGAACAAACAATTCTCGATCCCTGATTCTGCTGACAGTTGATTCACTAAAAGCATATTCATCTGAGTCCTGCCAGCCCAACGAGTCTATGATAGACAGTTTGCCAGATTTCGCCTCCTGACTCTCACTACAGCCAAATAGAAGAATAGCCATAAGTGCCGCTATAAGTGTATAGAACTTCATTTTTATCCTTCCAGTTTATATTTGTAGATTGTACTGTTATGGGCATCAAAGACTATCACATAGTTATTCCATAAGACCAAAGTTTCTGTATAAGCAAAAGAGTTCACAGGAAATAAATACTGCTTCTCAATTTCAAAATCCTTATTGATGATAAATAGATATTCTTCAGCAATGCCGGCTTCTTTGTACTGACGGGATGTCTCATACTTAACATTCTTATCATAAAGATGTTCCTTTCTGTAGGTGGCAACTATACAAAGTTTTCCATCATGCACAATTGAATTTGACATCACATCAATATTGCGTTCAAGAAGTTTATCATTCAGTTCCATATATTCGAATTTATTATGTGAGTTCAACCTGTAAAACTTTTCTTTAAGATTAGGACGAATGAAAATCAACTCTCCATTAAAAAGGACAAACTGATTCTCCAGTTCATCTAACGTTTCCTGTTTTATCAGGTCTTGACGTATCAACTCACCTATTTTGTAATGCTCGAAAAACTGTCCGTTTTCATATTTCCAAAGGGTAAAATCCGGTTGTCTGTGGAAGTTTGAAACATATATTTTGTTATCATAAACATCTATTAAGTATGGATTACGACTTTTAACCGACTTTATATATTCACCTTCAACAGTGAAAAGCTGAATCCTGCTGTTTCCATAATCTGCCGCATATAGTGTGTCATTAAACACAACAATATCTGCTGCAAGCCTGAATTCCCCTGGAGCACTTCCTTCTCTTCCAATAGTTCTTTTATAGGATAAATCCTCAAGGTCGAAAACATTTATCTTGCTGTACTCTGTAGCAAACAGTTCATTACCATATACTTTCAATGTTGTACAGTATTTCATATATTCCGTGATATCATCTGCCACATTGACAGAATCCACAAAAGTCATTGAAAGAACTTGATTATCCTGTTTAGTACAGGCTGAAACTAAAACCAGTACAGGAAGTAGAAAATATATGACACTTTTCATTTTATATCTCCAGCCTGTATCTGTATATAACATCACTCCCTGCATCAAAAACCATGATATAATCATCATATATTACTAAAGTATTGTAGTAGGTGAAAGAGTTTACCGGAAACTCATATCTTCTTTCCATTTCATATTTATCATTAAAAATCAGCAGATACTCTGTAGATATTCCCGCTGTTTTAAACTGTCTGGAAGAAGTATACTCAACATCTTTATTAATTAACTCTTCTCTTACATGAGTTGCGACGACATACAGCTTGTTATTCTGCACTGTTGCAGTTGACATACTATTTAATTTTAGATTAGCCAAAGTCTTCGTTAATTGATGTTCTTCAAACATACCCTTATCATTCAGGATGTGAAACTTATCAGGGAAAAAATAGCGAATGAATAACAGGTCATTGTTAAACAATATGCAATTTGTTTCCATTTCTTCAACATTATTAAGAGTAAAGCCGCTTTTTTCTCTAAGTTCACCCAGTTTAAGCTCTTCTCCCAAAATACCATTTTTATATTTCCACATTGTATAAGTTGGCATCCTGTTGAAACTTAAAACATAGATATCATCGTTCCATTTCTCAATCATTTGCGGAAATTGAGACTTCACTGATTTAATATAATTACCGGTTATATCTAATAGCTGAAGCCTGCTGTTCACCATATCGCAAACATAGATTGTATCGTTCTCAATAAGAAAATCACTTGCTCCTAAATATTCACCCGGAGATCTGCCTTTTTTACCAAAAGATCGTTTAAAAGAGAAATCATTTAAATCATATACATTGAATTTGTCTTGATCTGTAATGAATAGTTCATCCTTATATACATTAATGGCTGAGCAGAAACTCAAACTATGATCAATATCATCAGAAATATCAAGTGAATCAATAACTGTCATCGATCCGATTTTTTCCTCGGTACCAGTACAACCTGAGATAATAATAAAACCCATTAGTGTTATTGTTATAGCAATTAATTGATCACACCTCATCAATCCTCCATAAACTATTTTCAACAAAAGCTTTCTTTGATTAGTACTTTTGTCAAGGGAATCATCTGATATTTATTGACAATGAATTTATAAATATTGTTAATGCTGATAATTTGAAAGAGAGACTTTTAACAAAGCTGATTAATTTTGTTATCATTCCAAACTCTCAAGGAGTATTTAATGAAGAGAGTGTTTGTTCTTTTTTCTTTTATATTTGTTTTATTTTCCTGTAATAAAACGGCTAATCGAACTTCTACACTTAGGCTTGCAGATTCTCTTGGTTGGCAGGATAGTGAGGAATATTACTTCAGTCAGGACTGTTCAATCAACTGTAGAGATTCAAAACTTTTTATTCTGGATGCTACAAGCAGTAAAATGAGCATCTTCGATGAAGAAACACTGAAATTCGAAAAATCATTCGGAAAACCAGGAAAAGCACCGGGTGAATTTAACTATCCTCTGAGTTTCACTTTCGATAATGATGGTAATATTGTAATTGCTGATTTGTTTAATTCAAGAATACAGTGGTTAAGGCAAGACGGTCAATACATTAAATCAGTTAAGCTGCAGCATCCTGCAGAAGTATATAACTTTAATGGTAATTTGTATTACTCAGACCTTGCCGGAAAACCGGAGATAAACCTTTATAAACTGGTAGAAGATAATCCTGTTATTGATTTATCCATTACTGATTTAATATTTAGACTGGAACTTCCAAAGGAATCTAATAAACGATTTGCAGTAGCAAAAATTGATGACAAAACAATTATCAGTTTTCTGCATTTAAAGGATAAGATTCTGGAAGTTAACAGCAATATGTTCTTTGAAACCCCATCTTTTATTGGTGATTATGTTTTTATTTCATGTTTTGTTATAGATGATAACCGCTTGTATATTGTACAGTATTCTCTGGATAAGGATCTATCAAAAACTATTACAAAAATGATAGAGGATGGTAGAGAAGAGGAAATTTCAAGTAATCTTCTTGCTGAAGAAGGCGGCTTGAAAACGTACCTCGTTGAATACTCAATTGAAGGTAAAGTACTTAACACATACAAGTTCCCAATAAGTATTCTGGGAAAGGAGTTCTCGTTTGCTAAATCAGGTAGTAATATCTATCTTCAGGATGTGTTCTCCGGGATGATATATAAGTTTGTGATTCAGGAGTAATAAGTATTACGGAGTATTGAAAAGAGCTTGTTAATGTTAATTATCTTATGGAGATTTTGTGGATAAAAATTCATTTCTAAAAGAGTATAAAGAATTGTGTAGTGATGAAAAAAGTAATTACGAATCAATATTACATCTGATTTCCGGTGTTTTGGAAAGTGAAAGAAATTTTTTCATTAATAATCATTTACTTGTTTTGTTAGCGAGATATCCGGAAACGATATCTTCTTTCATTGAAATATGTAATGATAACTATGATATTTTATCAAACATTGAATTGGTTGCATTATTTTACTCTTATGTTCACATTTTCGATATAGATAATGCAAAAAAAGTACTATCTGAATTGAAATCGGAATTCTTAGTCAGTAAAAAAGAAGTTATCGAAGGAATTGCTAAAGCTGATATAAAATCATATGTAAATGACTTTATGTGTATCAGATATGATGCTAACATACAAAGCAAAATCGATTACTTCTTGAAAGATTTTGATGAAGTTCTTGAATTCATTAAAAAAAAATATACGGATCACAGATTTGCAAAGGTATTTGTAACAATTCTGGATGGCGGACGAATAGCTACAGCAAGTCCGTTTATTAAGGAAATAATAATTAATACAGGCATTTATAGTGATGAAGAGTTCGACAGAGAGATGTTTATTCAAACCTTGTTGCATGAATACACTCATTTATATCAAAATCATTACTACAAGTGGGGTATAAATTTATCTGTGAAGGACAAGAATATCTGGCGTTTCTTTAATGAAGCTTATGCAGATTTCAAGGGATGGGAGTTTGCAAGGAAACTTGAAGAAGTAACTCAACAATCCAATATGCTGGCTTTTCATTTATTTAATTCAAATTTGCTGAGCAGTGATAAAATCCTGAATGAGTTCGAAGTAAGATTAGTACCCACTAAGAAGAAACTGATATTGTATAATTGTCTTGTTTCATTCATATCATATTTGATCGATAAGTTCGGATATGAAAAAGTTAATAATTTATATAGTCAATCTAATGATTACGAACATGGCAACTCTTTTGTGCAATATATTGAGCTTTATTTTGGCGTTAATGCTGAAAATCTGCTTAAAGACTGGGAGCAAAACATAATATTGATATTCCAGGTTTCTGCACATAATTGTAACGATGTGATTATATCTGATCTTAGCTTAGAAGAACAGGAAGATTCATTTATTTTCCACTACGAGTCATTCTATAAATTATCTGTCTGGGATAATATAATAGTCTACAGTGGTAATGAGATTGTTGAAAGACATGAAATGGATGGACAGAAATACTTAGAGGAAAGTAATTTCAAGATACTGAAATTATCTATAGTTTCTGATAACCTGCAAATTTTTGTGCATTATCGTGGATTGAGTCAGTGTTTGGAGATTAGAATATTATAAAATCTTTACCTGTCAGGTAAAGTTTTATTGACATTTCGTGTAGGAAAATTAATTTGTCTTCAGGAGTTCACTTTGAAAGTTGAAATTTTAGACAGGAAATTAAGGAAAGCTGTTGATAATTCAGCAAAGCTAACCAAACTGTATGGATATGAAAATGCAATAAAGATTATTCAGAGACTTGGTGAGTTAGAAGATGCTCCGAATTTTGGTATTATGGTGAAATACAAAATTGGCAGATGCCACGCTTTAACCGGGAACTTAAAAGGTAAATATGCTCTGGATTTACACCATCCACAGAGAATGATTATAGAACCGGTTTATAGTGATAATAATGAAAGAATCGAACAAGTAGAAATCGTTAACGTTTTAGAAACGGGAGATTACCATGGCTGATAAATTAAGATTAGCACCAATCCCTGTTCCTCCGGGAGAAACCCTGAAAGAACAACTCGAGATTATCGGGATGAAACAGAAAGATCTGGCAATAAGGCTGGATATGTCTGATAAACATGTGAACCAGATTATTAACGGCAAAGCTCCGCTCTTACCAGATACCGCCATAAAACTGCAAAGTGTTCTCGGAATACCGTCCGAATTCTGGTTGAAGTTGGAAATGAGATATCAGAACGCTATTGCTCAGATGAAATTACTGGAAATCGGCGAAGAAGAAAAAGAAATAGCTAAGAAGATCGAATACAGCCAGATTGCGAGTTTGGGTTGGGTTGAACCTACAAGAAAGATAGAAGAGAAAGTACAGAACCTGAAAGAGTACTTCAGAGTTGCCGATTTGTCTATAATACCAAGGGTGGCAGCAAATTTCCGTAAATCTACAGCTTTTGAAGCTTCTGACTACGCATTGGCAGTCTGGCTCAGGAAAGGTGAACTGATTGCCCAGGATATTGTTGTAAAACAGTACAGTAAATCCAAACTGAAAAGGGCATTACCGGTTCTACGGTCGTTCACTAAGAGGGAGCCGGATAGTTTTGTTGATGAAATGCAGGCTTTACTTGCTGAATGCGGTGTTGCTATGGCTTTAGTACCACATTTGAAGCATACACATGTTAATGGAGCCACAAAGTGGATTAACAGGGAAAAGGTTTTGCTGCAGGTCAGCTTAAAAGGGAAGTACGCCGACGTATTCTGGTTTACTTCATTTCATGAAATAGGGCATATACTGTTTGAGCACAGCAGAAAGGAAATCCTTATTGATGATGACCAGATAAGCAATGAGAAAGAAACACAGGCAAACGAATTTGCTTCCGGAGTCTTGATCCCAAGTGATAAATACAATTACTGGATTGCCATAACGGATTTAACTGCGGAGAACATTCTCAAATTTGCTGAGGAAATTGATATTGATCCGGGAATAGTTGTCGGACGCCTGCAGCATGACAAATACCTGAAACCCTATGAGCATAATGAGCTAAGACGAAAGTTTGAGATGGGGGAGGATTTATGAATAATAAGGATTTTTCTGCCGATGCAATAATTGCATTAAAAGAAGCACTAGTACATGTTTATTGGAGAAGAAAAAATTTAAAAGATTTTTTGAAAATTACAATGAAGAATACTGCTATTATAGCAACGATTGATTTTGATAATTGCACTAAAAGGGAAAGTGTAGTAGAACTTATAGATCGTTTACTCAAAAGAAAAGATTTGTACAATGATGATATTTTAGCCTTATTTGAGGCAATTAATAATTTTAAAGGTTACTCACATTTAAAGCAATGGGATGATTCAGAGAAGAAAATTGAAAAGGCTAAGAATGCAGTAAGTGCAGTGAGAAAATGCTGCTCAAAGTTTTTTAATGAAGAAACTGAGAAGAAGAGAGCCATCTTTCGTGAGGAACAGCAAGAGAAGAGAATTGAAGGAGAGAAAAGAAGGAAAAAACTGTTACTTGGAATTAAAAAAGAATTTAATGAAGTTTTTAATGAGAATGATTCACAAATAAGAGGGTACAAGTTTGAAAAATTCCTAAAAGAACTGTTTGATTTTTATGATCTTGATTACAAGAATTCATTTAGAATAAAAGGTGAGCAAATTGATGGAGCATTTACTTTTGATTCTTCGGATTACTTAGTAGAAGCTAAATGGCAAACTGAGCTTGTAAATCGTTCTAGCCTGCTTTCATTTCAAGGCAAAATTGAAGACAAGAATAAGTTAACATTAGGTCTTTTTATTTCATTTAATGGATTTAGTAAGAATGTTGTTGATAATTCTGATAATTACAGATCTTTAATACTAGTGGATGGTAATGATCTGTACGCTATTTTGGAGGATAGGATCACATTACCCAATATGATATATAGAAAGAGGAGACATGCGGCTGAGACAGGGAAGAGTTATTTCAGTGTAAATGATATGTTCTGTTGATCACAGTTATCTAAATGCAAACAAAACTACGCGAGCATAAAGCTCGCACCGCGTAGAGACAACCGGACGGTTGTCTCAATTATCCATTCACTTCATTCAAAATCCCGGCACAATACCTCCCCCCCCCTCCCCCACATAAAAACCGATTTTAATTGACATGACTTTCACCTGATAAATATTTGCAATGAAATAAAGTAAGCAGTCTTTGCACACTTAAAGTGGTCTTCTTTCATGTTTTAAATCAAAATATGGGAGTTGCTGAAACCTGAAGGTTTCATCGAATCACTGATGTTTTAACATATCGGTTGTGCAAAGATCTGAGTAAGTAATCATGGAGATTAAAAATGGATAATACTAAAGATCAAGGGATTTCCGTTGCGAAGTCTATGAACTTTGAAAAACCGACTTATGAAGACTGGAAACTTGCTGCGGAGAAGTTACTTAAGGGTAAACCTTTTGATAAGATTCTTCTCACAAATACCTACGAAGGGCTTCAGCTTCAGCCTATCTACCACCAGTGGGATGTAGATAATATTGAAGATACTCTGCCCGGAGTTGCTCCTTACAAAAGAGGAACAAATGCCGCAGGTTATCACTCAAAATCATGGGAGACTGCTCAGGAAGCAAGTGCTCCTACACCACAATTAATTAACGAAATTTTAAGTCATGATCTTGAAAAAGGTCTCAATGCTATTAATATACGATTCGACAATCTTTCTTCCAAAGGGCTTAATCCTGCGGAATCAGAAGATCTGTTTGCAAACGGTGTTTCCGTAAGCACACTCGAAGATATGAAAACTATCTTCAATAATGTCGATATTACAAAATATCCGATCAGAATCAAAGCGGGAATCGCTGCTCCAACTGCTCTTGCCATGCTTAAAGAAGTAGCCGGTGACAAAGCAGAACAGATCAGCGGATGCATTATGATGGATCCTGCAGGATTCGCTGTAGAAAACGGATATCTTCCTGCATCATGGGACTGCATGTTCGACCAGATGGCTCAGATGATTAAATGGGCTCAGGAAAACATGCCTCTGATGAGAGTTATCTCTATCGACTCTACACCTTATCATAACGGTGGCGGAAGCGCAGTTGAAGAACTTACTTACGTAATGAACACAGCTCTTTTATATATGGATGAGATGGAAAAACGCGGACTTGATGTTGAAACTGTTTCAGCAGCAATGGAAGTTTCTTTCTCACTCGGAGCTCAGTTCTTTATGGAAGTTGCAAAAATAAGAACTGCCAGGATCATCTGGTCTACGCTTATTGATGCAATGGGCGGTTCTGCAGAAGCACAAAAACTTTTCGTTCATGCTAAAACATCTGAATGGAACAAAACAGTATACGATCCTTACGTGAACATGCTCCGTGTTACTACCGAAGCTTTCTCAGGTGTTGTATCCTCTGTTGATTCCCTTCAGGTTTCCGAGTTTGATGCAACAATCAGATCATCTCAAACCTTCTCAAGAAGAATCGCCAGAAACGTACACATCGTACTTAAAGAAGAATCTCATCTTGATCATGTGATTGACCCTGCCGGTGGTTCTTATCTTGTTGAACATCTTACAGAACAGCTTTCTGAGTTGGTACTTGGTAAGATTGCAGAGATCGAAGAAATGGGCGGAATCATTAAAGCTCTGGAAAACGAAGTTCCACAAAAGAAAGTAGCTGAAGTAATGGCTGCCAAACAAAAGAATCTTGCTCACAGAAAAGATGTTTTTGTTGGAACTAACATGTATCCGAACCTTACGGAAGAACTCCTTTCCACAGATACAGACGAAGATCTCAAAAATGAGAGAGTCGCAGCAGTTAAACTTTCAGGAAAGGAAATTAAAATAGATAATGCAGATCTTATCGAATCTACTGCAAAAGCTTATGCTGACGGTGCTACTCTTGAAGAAGTATCCAAAGCTATATGGGCAGGTGAGGAAGTTAAGATTGCAGGAATCGCTAAAGTAAGAGCAACTGAAGCTTTCGAACAACTGAGAATCAAAATCAGTGAAAAAGAAGAAGCTCCAACAGTTTATCTTGCGAACTTCGGACCGCTCAGACAGCACAAAGCAAGAGCCGACTTCTCCAGAGGTTTCTTTGAAGTTGCCGGATTTAACGTTGTTTACGGAAAAGAATGCTGTTGTGCCGGGAATGTTGCTCTTCATGCAATCAATTCAGGTGCTAAAGTAATGGTTCTCTGCTCTACAGATGACACTTATCCGGAACTTGCTCCTGATTTCATCAAAGAAGTTAAAGCAAACGTTGAAGGTGTTCAGTTTGTACTGGCAGGTTATCCGAAAGATCAGATTGAAATGCTTAAAGAAGCCGGAATTGATGAATTCATTCACATGAGGGCTAATGCACTTCAAATTCTGACTGATATCGCTAAAAAAGGAGGAATCCAATAATGAAACTTGATTTCTCAAAAATAAAGATTAAAAAACAAAAAAGTGTATCTCCTGAACAATGGAGAGAACTTTACCGTAAAGAAGTAGAAAAGAATTTCGATGAAATTCTCTGGAATACAAACGAACAGATCCCTGTTGAATCTCTTTATACAAAAGAAGGTACAAAAGATCTGGAAAACAAAGATTATACAGCAGGTATTCCACCGTTTTTCAGAGGACCTTATGCAACCATGTATGTAATGCGTCCATGGACTGTACGTCAGTATGCAGGTTTTTCAACAGCAGAAGAAAGTAACGCTTTCTACAAAAGAAATCTTGCTGCCGGACAAAAAGGTCTTTCCATAGCGTTTGACCTTGCAACTCACAGGGGTTATGATTCAGATCACCAAAGAGTTGTCGGTGATGTTGGTAAAGCTGGTGTTGCAGTTGATTCTATCCTTGATATGAAAACATTGTTCGACGGCATCCCACTTGATAAAATGTCTGTTTCCATGACAATGAACGGTGCGGTTCTTCCTGTAATGGCATTCTATATTGTTGCTGCAGAAGAACAGGGTGTATCTCACGAACAGCTTACCGGTACAATCCAGAATGATATTCTCAAAGAATACATGGTAAGAAACACTTATATCTACCCACCAACACCATCTATGAAGATTATTGCAGACATCTTCGAATATACATCAAACCATATGCCTAAGTTCAACAGTATCAGTATCTCCGGTTACCACATGCAGGAAGCCGGTGCAACTGCTGATATTGAAATGGCATATACACTCGCAGACGGTCTTGAATACGTTCGCACCGGTATCAAAGCCGGTATTGATGTTGATGCATTTGCTCCAAGACTTTCTTTCTTCTGGGCTGTGGGAATGAACTACTTCATGGAAGTTGCGAAAATGAGAGCTGCCAGAATTATCTGGGCTAAACTGATCAAACAGTTTAATCCTAAGAATCCAAAATCAATGGCTCTCAGAACTCACTCTCAAACTTCCGGCTGGTCACTTACAGAACAAGACCCATTCAATAATGTAACCAGAACATGTATTGAAGCAATGAGTGCCGCTCTCGGTCATACTCAGTCACTTCATACAAACTCTCTGGATGAGGCTATTGCACTTCCTACTGATTTCTCAGCAAGGATTGCCAGAAATACTCAGCTTTATCTCCAGCATGAAACCGGAATCTGCCGCGTAGTTGATCCATGGGGCGGTTCTTATTATGTTGAAGCTCTTACAGACCAACTGATTAAGAGAGCCTGGGAACATATTGAGGAAATAGAATCTTACGGCGGAATGACAAAAGCTATCGAAAAAGGTATTCCGAAAATGCGTATCGAAGAAGCTGCTGCGAGACGTCAGGCACATATAGATTCTAAGACTGAAACTATCGTCGGAACCAATAAATACAGACTTGATAAAGAAGATCCTATCGAGATTCTTGAAGTTGACAATACTTCCGTACGTATTTCTCAGATTGAGCGTCTTAACAAGCTCAGAGAAGAACGTGACGAAGAAAAAGTTCAGGCTGCTCTTAAAGCTATTGAAGTTTCAGCTGAAACAGGTGAAGGCAATCTGCTTGAACTTGCTGTTGCTGCAACCAGAGCAAGAGCTTCTCTGGGAGAAATCTCCGATGCAATGGAAAAAACTTATGGGAGACATAAAGCTGTGATCAGATCAATCAGTGGTGTTTACAGTAGTGAATACGGTAAAGAAGACGAGATTACCGAAGTAAGAAGACTTACCGATGAGTTTGAAGAAAACGAAGGACGTCGTCCAAGAATCATGATTGCCAAGATGGGTCAGGACGGACACGACCGTGGTGCAAAAGTTGTTTCTACAGCTTATGCGGATATGGGATTCGACGTGGATATAGGTCCTTTATTCCAGACTCCGGAAGAAACAGCAAAACAGGCTGTAGAAAATGATGTTCATATAATCGGTATGAGCTCACTTGCTGCAGGACACAAAACACTTCTTCCACAACTTATGGATGAACTGAAGAAACTCGGACGTGAAGATATTATGGTTATCTGCGGTGGTGTTATCCCTGCACAGGATTATGATTACCTTTACGAACACGGTGCTGCCGCAATCTTCGGACCGGGAACGGTGCTTCCTGAAGCTGCTAAGATTATGATGGCAGAACTCAATAAGAGACTTGGTTACTAAGAATATCTTATAACCTGTAAAATATATTTAAAAGACCTGTTCTGATCGGAATGGGTCTTTTTTTAGGCTGTTGAATCAGATGTAGAGCCGATGCACGCATCGGCTATGTAGGCAACAATAATCATTGTTCCGCCTTTTAATCCCACTTTCTCGGAAATTCGACATCTCCCTGCGGATGCTCTATAAATATCCAGAGAGAACAAAACATGCAATACGTGAGCAGCTCTATCCATCTGCATAGAGACAACCGGACGGTTGTCTCAGTCAAAAAAACCTTGCGTATGGTTGGAAACCTACGCAATGGTGGATTTGATAGCTTATCCATGTGTGTGCAGATTTGAACTAAAGATTTATGAATTGACAAGATTTAGTTATCATACTTATCTTAAACAAATTTGAAGAATGATGAAATACAGTTAAGGAGATATTATGTTAAGTAGATTAGTGATTATATTTGAAGAACAATGTGTTATAAGTCTTTACTATAGAGAAAATGAAAAATCAAATAGTAGAATTCTACTTGAAGCTATGCATAAAGGAACATCAATAGGAGGACAATATTCCGTTCAAAAGCATTCTGCTCATATTCCCAAAACGCTTTCCCATTATCATGTGTATAAGAGGAATAAAAAACTTTTCTCAATAAATATTGATGGTACAGCTCATGATAGATCTCATAGAATATCGATACCCAATAAAGTAGCAGATTTTCTTCGACAAAATGGAGTAAAAGTTCCTAATAATAATATAATTGAGTGTCTTGATCCTCAGGAAATTAGATCAGATGATCCTCCATGGTGTGTTTACGCTGATATCGATCAAAGTAATTTCATAAGCGATGATTATTATACTGTGTTTCTAAAAAATTAATATATCAAATCTACTATTTTTGAATTAATGGTTGATTTTTTATAATTTATTGGTTTATTCTAATTTGAACTAAAGATTTTGTGTTGACAATATATAACAGTTTATCAAAGCATTATTGTAATCGAAGCAACTAACAATATGGAGAAATTATGGAAAATGTGAAATGCCCAATCTGTAATCAAGATGCAGTTCTACTGAAAACTTATGATTTTAATAGAGAAAGGACATATCATTGTAATCTTTGTGGATATTTCAAGTTTACACGCTCTGAAATACAAGAAAATACTTTCAGAAATTCTGAAATAAGAAACAAGCTTATTTTTGCACTCCATCACTCAAGCAGTAAAGATAACATTATTGAGATAGATTCTTATGATAAAGCTGTAGAAATTATTGGGAAGACTAAATTTCCAAGGACCAGTAAAGAAAAATTAGAATTGCTTTTGCTTCATCTATACAAACAACATACAGGTGTTTTTACTCTATCCTACATTAGTTCTACATTGTTTGGAGTTGAGAACATAACAGAATTTTATAGATTTCGTGAATATGTAGAAGAATCTGAATATATTAAGGTAGAAATATCTATCGATTCTTATTGTGAGATTTATCTTTCCATGAGAGGTATAGATTTTGTTGAAAATCTTCAAGTTAATAATAAGAAGGAGGATCATATTATGGAAAGCAATAGAAAATATAAATGCTTCATAGTCCATGGGCATAATGATGTTGTTAAATTGAAAGTTGCAAGATTTATTGAAAGCTTGAATATCAACAATCACAAAATTGAAGTAATTATCCTTCATGAGCAGAGTAATCAGGGTCGAACAATAATTGAAAAATTCGAAGCACACTCAGATGTTGATTTTGCTGTTTGTCTTTATACAGCTGATGATGAAGGTAAGGCTAAGAAGGATTCAGGAGAGCCGAAATCTCGAGCAAGACAAAATGTTGTTTTTGAGGCTGGTATTTTCACTGGAAAACTTGGTCGCAAAAATGTTATTATTTTGAAAGAAGATAGTGTTGAAAACCCCTCAGATATAGATGGAATTGTTTATATTTCATTAGCCGGACAATGGACAGATGAATTGAGAAAAGAGATAGAAGATATTTATTCTAGATGATTTTCAATCCCACCATTGCGAAGGTCTTAGGACCATTCGCAAGGGCTTTCAACAACAACGCAAAGCGTTGTGCAGAATCCCCTCTTCCTTAGTGTTAAAAAATAAAAGAGGAGTGCCAATTCATTTCGGAACAGAAATGAATTGGGGTGTGTAAATCAGATGCAGGCAACAATAATCATTGCATCTTATTCTAATCCTCTGTCTCGCACGCTCGACATCTCCCTGACGAGAGAGAACATAATATGTGTAGAACCTGAGAGCTTTACCTATCCGCATAAAGACAACCGGACGATTGGCTAAAGGGAATATCTTTGTAATGGTTAAAAACCTTCAAAATTATGGCAAATTGAGTAAATAATTATAGTAGTTTTTTTACTGGACATAACGTCATAAAAAGAAAAACATGGTGTGAATTAAATAGTTTTTGAGGTAAAATATGTGTAAAAGGTTTCTTTTTCTTCTCATTATAGTTTTCATAGCTTTTCTGTTCTCATCATGCAAATCGGATTCATCAACCAGTCCTACAACGGATAATGAAACTCCTGTTGTTGCTTTCACAAATATCCATAATGGTGATCTGTTAACAGGAACTTTCATTGTTAATGTTGATGCAACAGATAATAGTGAGATTGAAAAAGTTGCATTATATATAGATAGCTTGTTGATAGCTGAGGATAATCCTTCCAGATCAACATCAACTTTTACTTTAACCTGTTCAGATTATACTGATGGAGAGCATCTATTACAGGCAAAAGCATGGGATGCATCTGGCAATATTGGTGAAACCGATATCTTTACAATTGAGATATCATCTCAGTCTACGGATAATGAAACTCCTGTTGTTACATTCACAAATATCCATAATGGTGATCAGTTAACAGGAACTTTCATTGTTAATGTTGATGCAACAGATAATAGTGAGATTGAAAAAGTTGCATTATATATAGATAGCTTGTTGATAGCTGAGGATAATCCTTCCAGATCAACATCAACTTTTACTTTAAGCTGTTCAGATTTTACTGATGGAGATCATCTATTACAGGCAAAAGCATGGGATGCATCTGGCAATATTGGTGAAACCGATATCTTTACAATTGAGACATCTTATCAACCTGATGACATCATGAGTGAAGAAAATTGTGATTTTGTAGTATCGTGTGGATGTTATTCTTATGGAGCAGATTACTTGACGGAACTACACATATATCCTTCTGATATATCTACAAGTATAGATTCTATAACAGTTAAAGTTGATGATACAACAATACCCGGAACTATTTACACAGATCAACCTCATGGAGATGAGTGGAGTCCGAGCTATTCATTTAACTTCAACCCCGGACGTACATATAATTTTTCAGTAACAATCAATGGAAATACGACTTCTGCTGAGCTGCAATTACCCTATTTACCGTATGATGTTGTTTGGCCGGATGTCTGGGATAGCTCACAAACATTGACAATTAATTGGGATCTTGACCATGAAAGTGAGTTTCAATCCCTGCATGGACATTACGAGACTACAAGTGTTAACATTGATGAAAAAATTTCATTGGATACAGATACAACAACAGCAACAATACCAGATGACTGGTTCAACGGTATAGATTTAACATCAATACAGTCAGGCGAAATATTCGAAGTAGGTATATATAACACTAACTTCAGTGTTGATGATCGTACTGTTTTCAGGGGGTTTTCTTTAGTTCGTTATCGCAGAACCGGAAGCTGTAGATTTCAATAGAAAACCATAGTTTTTAAAACTATAACTAAGACCTGTTCTGAATGGAACGGGTCTTTTTTGTCCGGGTTTTATGAACCCTCTGTCCCGCACGCTAGACATCTCCCTGACGAGGGAGAACTAATACGTGTAGAACCTAAGAGCTCTACTCAACCGCGTAGAGACAACCGGATGAGTGCCTCAGTTAAGCACCTGTATAAACCGAGGACATGGGTAACAAAATAGACTTGTCATATAGGTGACAGTACCATGACACAAAGGAGTACCCTCTGTCTCCATTCTGTCGACATCTCCCCGTAGATGTTTTCGAAGAAATACATCCAGATTAGGCGGATGTACAGAAGAACATCCAGAGAGAACATAGCACTTGCAGGACATGAGCATCTTTCCATCCGAATAAAGACAACCGGATGGGTGGCTCGGTATTGGTGCCCGAGCATCCCTGCTCGCTTTATCCAGACCAGTAATGTTGTTTTTAATAATATGATTTTATGGGATTTATTTGATGCAAACTGAAACCTGCATTGACATAGTCAATGCACTCCCAAAATAGCTCTTAGAGTTAGTCAAGCCCACCATTAGCAAGGATTTCAGCCATTGCGAAGGAGGCAGAAGCGGCAACCTTCTGCGTTCGCTCATCCATTAAACAAACCAATCTATGAACAATAAAAAAAAGCTAACCCAATTCTGGATCAGCTTGTATATAAATGGCGGGAGTGACGGGACTTCCCGAGACTTGCACTCGGGACGACCTTCTGCGTTCGCTCATCCAATAAACAAACCAATCTATGAACAATAAAAAAAAAAGCTAACCCAATTCTGGATCAGCTTGTATATAAATGGCGGGAGTGACGGGACTCGAACTCGCGACCTTCTGCGTGACAGGCAGACGTTCTAACCAACTGAACTACACCCCCGTGTAATTTCTTTTCATTTCAATTTTCATTCATCAATGATCAACGATGTCCTTTTTATAGAGCGGACTTTTTGTGTCAAACTATTTTTTAAAAATTTTTCTTGATTCTTTTACCCTGCTTCGTTTTTATTACAAAATCCAATATAAAGTATTTAGAAAACATAATTTTACGCATATGGAGTACTAATGAAAGATAAAATTATCCGCGGCTCAGCTGATGACTTCAGATTCTTCGTGCTGAACGCTACTAACGTAATTAAAGAAGCAAAAAGCATCCACAAATTGCCGTTGATTGAGACTGATCTCATGGGAAGACTCATTATTGCCGGACTGCTCACGTCCCAGACTCTGAAAAATACTGACGACTCAATAACTATAAAACTCGATACTGACGGACCTTTATCAGGAGGACTTGTCTCTGTTACTAAAGCAGGAGCTATTAAAGGATACCTGAATAATTATCTTGATATGAGTAACATAACTGCCAAAACCTTTAAGGAGATAGTTGGAAACGGAACTCTTACAGTTATGCGTTCCATTGGTGATAAAAAACCTTACATAGGTCTTGTTGAACTTCTATCAGGTGAAATCGGGGAAGACCTGGCTTATTACTACCTGAAATCAGAACAGATTAATTCTGCTGTAAGCCTTGGTGTTCTCTTCGTGCAGGATGAATATCGTCAGGCTGGCGGTTTCATGGTTCAGCTTCTGCCAAATGCAAAGGAAGAATCAATTACGATCCTTGAAAATAATTTGGCGAAACTACCCAGCTTTACTGACCTGTTGGATATGGAATATTCCCTTGAGAAAATCATGGAAGAATTCGTTCTGAAAGGTTTTGATATTGAATACACTGAAGAAGTAGAACCATTCTATCATTGTGATTGTTCAAAGGATAAATTCAGACGTGGTATAATATCTCTGGGAAAAGAAGAACTGAAACAGATATGCGATGAAGGCAAACCAATTGATACAGAATGCCACTTCTGCAATAAAGTTTATTCCTTCGAACATTCTGAATTGATGGAAATACTTGGATCAATCTAAAAATCAGATATCAATGATAATCTTGTAAGAGACAAAACCCGTATCGGATATTATGAATCTACATCTTTTCATATAAATATTAATGGCTGTCACAAGCTGAACAAAGATATTATGTAGAATACGGTGGTGCTCATTTAAACTGGTTGGTTGATGATCCATATAACAAAAGAAAGAATAATTTCTCTGTAGTATCTTTGCATAACCAACTTGCTCAGGTACTTCTACTACCAATTAAGAAATTAAATGACTATTTTGAATTTGATATCCAATATGATTTAGGTATACAGCACAAAATGCATTTTGTACCGAGCAGGAAATTAATTGAAAGAAACACTCTTTTCTTTTGCATTGCAATTGATAATCTCTGGAGCTGATATATTTATACTGAATATTTAACCCTTTACTTCAACACAGTTGAATCTTTCTTCCGTAGATGTTTTCGAAGAAACACATCCAGAATTAACGGAGATGTTTCTTCAGAAATACATCAAGGGAGAACATTGTCTGCACCAGCCTGTGCAGTCCTGTAATACGCGTAGAGACAACCGGTCGTTTGTTTCAGAATTTTCTTGACCTTTTGCCACTAATGAGTTCATTTTTGCAATATTATGGAGTAAGGAGACAGGATTGTACGCTTTTTTAGAAAGCTTGATGTTTTTGAGAAAACACATATGATAATTCTCAGGCGGGGATAGAAGAAAGGATGTTGCCGCACCTGAAGGAGAAAATATTAAAACATTCTATTATGTTGGAGTAAAAGATCATGTTGCCGGAGACAAAGCCATTAAGGGAGCCGAAAAAATTGATGATCATGATGCCGTCAATTATGGACATTCTTTAAAATACTATAATAATGATAAAGTCAAAGAACATCTAAAATATTAGGAGTAACATTGAATAAGTATTTATTGTATCCAATAATCGTTGGGACTATATGGTTCACTAGTTATGTGTATCATGAAATAAAAGGTAATCTTGCTTTAGAAAGATATAATGAGGAGATTGTTCCTGCTGCTCATCAAGCATATAATGAGTACATAAACTCAGTTTATCCTGATGGTGTAAAAAAGTATGTATACAGAGACAGCCTGCTTGTAAGAAATTACTTAAAAGAGTATTATTTAAGAAGGTCAAGCAACAATATTATAAAGGGAAGTACCGATGTAGAGATTGGGGATATCTTTTATAGTCCGGATTCTTTGAAAATGATAGTTTTTGGAGCAGAAAAATACAAAACGTATAAGAAAGCTTCGAGACATGTAGAGAAGGATGGATACAGTCGAGATGGAACGGTATTTATTGGAGTCAGAGATAAGAAAGATGAAATCTGGGATATACACAAAGGTGAGAAATTACTAACTACCATATCTCATAACAGTTTTGAAGAGATTTTTGATTACTTAAGGATAAATTTCTTTTCAGAGCTAATCCAGACATTTACAGTTCTTCATGTAAGCTCTGATTCCGATCTGGCAGCAAATTATCTCACCACTAAAGGACACAATGGTTCTGTTTATCTTTGTATTAGATACATCATTTCTGATCCTCGTTTCTGGGATGATGCATTATTCATTAAGGATTATAAAGTAAAAGGTTATTACAATTTTCAAACAATGTACAGTGATAGAAAAATGATATATAACACTCAATCATGGCTTGTAATACCGGACTCTATCAAAGCAATGTACAAAACAGAATAGTAATTTCAGTTCCATATTTATGGACTTACAAAGCATTTGCAAAGCCGGGAAATCATTCCTGGCTTTTCTATTTGTACTTAATTCATAGTATTGCATGACTTACTTCCGTCGCAAGATGCTGCGTCTGTAGGGACTATAATCATTGTTGCGGATATTTTACCCTCTGTCTCGTATACTCGACATTTCCCCGTAGATGTTTTCGAAGAAATACATCCAGAATTAACGTAGATGTTTCTGTTAGAATACATCCAGAGATATATTAGGGAGAACATTGTCTGCACCAGTCTGTGCAGTCCTGCTATACGCGTAGAGACAACCGGACGGTTGACTCAGAATTTTCTTGACCGTTTCTCACTAATGAGCTCAGTTTAGCTATAATATGGAGTAAGGAGACAGGATTGTACGGCATTTCTGAATATTCTTTAAAATACTATGATAGTGATAAAGTCAAAGAGCATCTAAAAGATTAGGAGTAACATTGAATAAGTATTTATTGTATCCAATAATAATTGGGACTATATGGTTCACTTCTTATGTTTATCATGAAATAAAAGGTAATCTTGCTTTAAAAAGATATAATGAGGAGATTGTTCCTGCTGCACATCAAGCATATAATGATTATATAAAATCAGTTTATCCTGATGGTGTAAAAAAATATATATACCGAGACAGCCTGCTTGTAAGAAATTACTTAAAAGAGTATTACTTAAGAAGGGAAACATTTCTAACGATAAAGGGAAGTACCGATGTAGAGATTGGGGATATCTTTTATAGTCCGGATTCTTTGAAAATGATAGTTTTTGGAGCAGAAAAGTACAAAACTACTAAGAAAACGTCGATACATGTAGAGAAAGATGGATACAGTCGAGATGGAACGGTATTTATTGGAGTCAGAGATACCAAGGATGAAATCTGGGATATACACAAAGGTGAGAAATTACTAACTACCATATCTCATAACAGTTTTGAAGAGATTTTCGATTACTTAAGGATAAATTTCTTTTCAGAGCTAATCCAGACATTTACAGTTCTTCATGTAAGCTCTGATTCCGATCTGGCAGCAAATTATCTCACCACTAAAGAGCGCAATGGTTCTGTTTATCTTCGTATTAAATACATCATTTCTGATCCTCGTTTCTGGGATGATGCATTATTCATTAAGGATTATAAAGTAAAAGGTTATTACAATTTTCAAACAATGTACAGTGATAGAAAAATGATATATAATACTCAATCATGGCTTGTAATACCGGACTCTATCAAAGCAATGTACAAAACAGAATCGTAATTTCAGTTCCATATTTATGGACTTACAAAGCATATGTAAAGCCGGGAAATCATTCCTGGCTTTTTATTGGTCTTTAATTCATAGTATTGCATGACTTATACCTCCGTCGCAAGATGCTGCGTCTGTAGGGAACAATAATCATTGTTCCGTGTTTTAAATCCTCTGTCTCGTATACTCGACATTTCTACCAGACTGTGTAAAAACGGGTTGTGATAGAAAATTAATACTCATTTTTTGTCGCAGATTTTCCCGTTTCATCGGGACTCAATCAGCTTAACTTGCTGAAAAAGTTAGAGTTGAAAGCTCCCTGAGCGGAGTCGAAGGGAATTGGTTTTTGAGTGAATGAAGCGACAAAAATCTGTTTTTACACACAGTGTGAGCGGAGTCGAAGGGAATATGCTGTGAACAAAAGAAACGACAATAATTACGTTTTTACACAGTCTGTCCGTAGATGTTTCCTTAGGAACACATCAGGAGATATATTAGGGAGAACATTGTCTGCACCAGTCTGTGCAGTCCTGCTATACGCGTAGAGACAACCGGACGGTTGACTCAAAAATTTCTTGACCTTTTGCCACTAATGAGCTCAGTTTAGCTATAATATGGAGTAAGGAGACAGGATTGTACGTAGGCAACAATGCTTTAGAAGTCCAGGAAGACCATTATTATCCATTCGGAATGAGAATTCCTGGATACTCGTGACGTTCAACATACGGCTATGTCAACGAAACAATTATAACACCAAAGGGAAAACAAAATGCTTAAGAAAATTTATTTTTCTGCCTTACTTCTACTTAGAGGATTGTCACTGTTTTGTGTTGATATTCAAGTTTACAGAATTAAGGCTAATAATTACTATGAATATCATGAAAGCAGAGTTAATTTAGATGATATGAAACTTCAGGATTTCAGAGATGATTCTGATGAGCTTGAATATTTAGAGAATAGGTACAGACAGGCTCACAGAAGCAAGAATGACAAGTATTACAAAAGCATCAAATGGGGGTTTGATCAACCTTTTAACATTTGGTACATACTTGAAGAAACTATACCTCCCCCAATCAATAGCATAATCTATGAAGTAATTAAAACAAAATCAAACATAACCGGTAAGTATTGTCCATTTTTTAAGGTTGCTCATGATTCAATTTCTATACCTGTTGATTTTTTAAAGCTACTTGAGTATCCAATATGTAATTGTAGTGACATAGGCTTATCCAATGATGTTTCAGATTCAATTTATGTGGTTGTTGGAAGTAAGTGCATTAACAGAAGATTTCTAGTTTCAGGAAGTGATCTTGTTGTATATTTCAATGATAGTTCACCTGATACTCTTTTTGCTAAAGGAAGAATAACTAGAACAGTTTTTGGAAGAATATTTCATACAAGAGACTATAAGCAAGTCAAGTTTATGGGGCATACTTTCAGAAATATTTCGGAATTTTACCTGAACGAAGATAAAGATGGAATTATAGATGTACTTTTTTGGTTTGATGACGAGTATAATCTCATTAGATTAGATGCAATTAATGGTTTATACGGCAAAGGTTTAATCATAGTGAGATAAGCTAAAATACATAGAATTTAAGATGCTTCGTATTCATACAGTAGATTAATTTCTCTTTTCAGCATACTTGCTCCTACCTAACTGAACTCACCACTTTTGAAAAAGTTCACAATTTCATCAATCCCAGAATTCTTAGCTTCCTGCAGACTTCCTGTAAACAGCAGTTCACCCTTATGAAAGAATATTATCCTGTCCGCAATACGGTGTATACTTGCCAGCTCGTGAGTTACTACAAGGACACTTATATTTAATTGTTTTTTTAGCGTTAATATCAGACTATCAAGAGACTCACTTGTTACAGGATCCAGACCGGCAGAAGGTTCGTCAAAGACAAATAATGCAGGATCCAGGGCCATAGCTCTTGCCAGAGCAGCCCTTTTCTTCATACCTCCTGAAAGTTCAGAAGGATATAAATATGCTGCATGCAGCAAGTTAACCAGCTCAAGTTTTCTAAGAATTATTCTTTTTCGTAAATCAGCATTCAGATTTGTGTGTTGTTCTAAAGGTATTGAAATATTATCAAAGATACTAATTGAGTTCAGCAGGGCACCATTCTGGAAAAGCATTCCAATGTTTTTAAGGATTTCCTCAAATTCATCTTTGTTCATAGTGGTAACTTCTTTTCCGAAGATTTTTACTGAACCGCTGAAAGGTTCGTATAATCTCAGTACATTCTTGAGAAATGTCGATTTACCGCAACCACTACTACCGAGAACAACGGTTACATCACCATCGTAAATATCCACATCAATGCCGTCAAGGATGGTTTTCTCTCCATACTTGGCAACAAGACCTTTGACTTCGATTATTTTGTTTCTCATATTATACCAGATAAATTAAACTGAAGATAACATCAATGACGATCACTGCAAAAATTGAGGAAACAACTGAATTCGTGGTTGCTTTACCAACACCTTCAGCACCGCCTTCAACCTGAAATCCGTAAAAACTGCCAATGACAACAATTACCCAGGAGAAAACGACACTTTTTACTAAACTTAGAAACAAGTCTTTAAATGTAAGTATATTAAAACATTCGTGAATATATGAGTAAGCACTGAGATTCAGATAAGTCATTGCGATTACAAGTCCACCAAGAACACCTATAATGATCGCCAGAGTTACAAGCAGCGGCATACAGACAGTAATCGCCAGCATTTTAGGAGCTACAACGTATCTAAGAGGATTGATAGACATCATTTTGAGAGCATCCAGCTCCTCGGTCACTTTCATCGTTGCTATCTCCGATGCAAATGACGAACCGCTTCGTCCTGCCACAATTATAGCTGTCATCATAGGTCCCATTTCTCTGACCATTGATACGGCAAGTAAATCCGCCACAAAAATATTAGCACCAAACTGTCTTAATTGAGCTGCAGACTGAAGTGCCAAAATCAGACCAATAATGAAGGAAAGTAATCCAATAATCGGAAGAGCATCAACCCCAATGACAATTGCCTGCTGAGCAACAGAGCCTTTACGTCTGTTTTTACCGGAAAAAATACCGACAATACTCCAATAAGCTATGTCAGACGTAAGATAAAGGGCATTCATAAAGCTTTCTTTGAAGTCATAAGCTTTTTCTCCTATGATGTAGAAAAAGCTCTTCTGCTCCTCTATATGCTCAAAATTTATTTTGAGAGATGTGAATGTTTCTATTGCATTACTGATATTTGATGGTATTGAAATAAAAAGTTCCGAATATTCTTCTGAGCTGTTTCTCTGAAGAGTTTCATCCAGAAATGCTACTCCTGCACTATCAATGGATTTCAATCCGGACAGGTCAACTTTGCAGTTCTTATCAAACAGCTTCTTAAACTCAGTTATAACAGTGGGAACTGAATTTTTATCAAGCTCTCCCTTGATGTAAATAGTATTGTCAGTTCTGGTTATTTCCATATCAATGAATAATATAAGTTAGTCTAAGATAGATTTCATGATCTGTTATTATGTAATCAGCAATTTCATCATTCTTATTCAACTTGAATGTATAATCCAGGGAAACACCTTTGATAAACTTAATATTCAGGACATTTTCCCATTCATAGCTCGTTGTGTTGTCTTTTTCGAATGGAATCAGAACATCAGCATTGGAATTCAAGGTAATTCTAAAAGGCAACTGATAATTTGATACCAGTGAAATTTCTATTCCCTGCTGTGTATTATCTTTCAGCTCTGTAAAAGTATTATCGTCTTTTGCAGTAATCACATCATTGTAAAAGTTCTGTCTTAAGCCATAACCGGTTCTGAAACTAATACTGGCTTTAGCAGAATTGATTATTCTCCAGTTCAATCCGGCCCCCTGCTTAAGCGCCATTGGATAGAAATACGGATTTAGTCTGAGTTTTCTTGTACTGTACTTTGTATTTTTTAAGTTATTGTTAGAATCATAAATCCTTATAGAGTCCTGAGTTTCAGTATAATATCTAAACAACTCTAAGAACTCTGTATTCAAGTCTGCTCTGGTATAAAGCCCAATGGAATTTGTTATATAGTATATAAGAGTATTTCTGAGATCCATCTCACTGGAAGAAACTCTCAAGTCAGTATCTCTGTTTTTTGAAACACTGATGCCAATATTGGACTTGCTTGTAAAATAATAAGGGAACGAATCGAATATATATTTTGAATCAAACTGTCCATTTATTGTTAAATCTGTAGATGGATTATCTTTATCTTCACTATTACTTCTTGAAAAAGAAGCATTACCGTGAACTGCACTATAGAATTTATGTACATCAGAAGCAGATGCAATGTTATCACCTTCAATAATTCCTGCTCCAATCAGATCAGTTGGATTTTCATTTTCGTCGGTATCAACCACGAGTGTAAGCTGCTGTATTTCACCTTCTTTCACATAAACGGTTGTAAAGTTCTTGTAAGTGTTTATCGGTTCATTGTTGATTGTTATCTTGTACAGTCCCGGCTTGAGAATCCATATTTTTTCGATTTCCCCGATTTCTTCCTCTGCCGGATATTCACTACCATAGCTGTTACTGGTAGATGGATCAAACACTTCATATCGAACCTTTAATGTGTTACGTTTTTCATCAATAATTTTTACTATCAGATTTCCCCAGTCCGGTTTAACGATAGTCTTAAAATGTGGCCTAATTTCAATATCTTTCTTTTCCATCCACATATTTTCTTCACCTGACCCGAATCGAACACTGTATGTTCCTGTTTCCAGAGGGATTGGTTTTCCTATCTGACCATCATATTCAAGCCCGAATCTATCGTATATTTTATAGTAAGGTTCATCGTCTGTTTTGGACAATGCCGGCAAAAGTAACAGCCCCATACCATCCTGCATACTTTCTTCTTCCTGGGTTTCAAAATCTGACTCCAGATTTGTTGCAACCAGATTATCCGGATTGAGTGAACTGTCGTCGAAATTTTTCTGAGCAAATGCGAGATTGATCTTCTTTATAAAGTTATCAATTTCTTCGAGAAGAAGTACATTTACTTCCTGCACAAAAGTTTCTGTGTCTTCCTGCAGCAGGAACTTTTCTCTGTTTGCATAATGTTTAACAACTGCAACTTCAGAATTGTATTTAATAAGAGAGAACTCAATATTCAGGTGAGCGGCATTTCTGCCAAACTCTGATTCATAAAGCTCTATATTATTAATCTTTGAAACAATTTCGTATTGCGGATTGTCATTCTGGAATTCTCTTTTTGCAAGAGTGAATGTATTATAGCTGTCTAAACGTCTGGATATCAGATCAGGTACAACGTCAGAGATTTTTGTAGCCCAGTTTTCGTTTTCGGAATATGTGATTTGCGGACCGAAATGTCTTATAACTATCTTATTCTTACTGTATGTTCTGGAGATATCTGATTCGTTAATCAGGACAGTTGCATCAATTGGTTCGGCAGACCGAAGCTCATCTATTTCTGAGTGCTGATAGTATTCCAGGATGTAGTAGTTTCGCTCAGAAATAGATCTCACAGTACAGCCGGCAAGTGCGATTATTAAAATAACAGAAATCAGTATTGTAAATATTTTCATCTATCTTCCACCTATTTTCTCTTTGTCCTGAGCAAAAGTGAAGGTTCATCACCAATTTGTCTGGAGAACTCGTTCAGATAATCCATAGTTTCTCGTAAAGATTCAAATGTAGGCAGTAAATCTCTTTTACTGCTCTGGACAAATCTATTCATATTCTTCACTATAGATCTGAATTCATCGATCGTCATCATAAGCTCTTTAATAAGTTCTTCTTCAATTATAGAATCAGTGAATTCCGCGCTGTTACTAAGTATCTTCTGAAGCTCTTCAGACTGGATAATCTCATTGATTTTTTTCATTGATGTAGCGGCGTTTGCTGCAAGGATAGTTATGTAATATGAAAGTGAATCCGTATTCTTGACTATACTGGAGAAAGATTCTCTGTTTTCATCAATAATAAGGTTTGTATTTTTTAGGATTCTCTCAAAGTTTTCCTTGTTTTCTCCACTTGTCAGTTCTAACACATTATTAAGTACAAGTTCGACCTTTTCAGCTATAATCTCTGCTTTCCCGGTAATATTATCAAAAGTAGAAACTCCTGCATTTATAGTATCTCCGCTTTTAAGAAAGACAGAAGAATTAGAGCCTCCTACAAGTTCAACCTGCTTTAAACCTGTTATACCTACCGGAACAAGAGTTGCTTCAAAATCAGATTTGATTGGAGTACCGCCTCTGATACTGAGTTCAACAACTACTCTTGTAATATCTTCTTTATCAATAGTGATATCTTCAACCCGACCAATAGAAATACCATTGAGTTTTACTGCTCCACCAATCTGTAATCCATTTACAGACGTGTTCTCATATCTTATGAAATAAGTATCACTTTTCTCCATTAATTGTTTTCCTGCTATCAGCACAAAAAGGAGAATCATGAGAGCTGTACTTACAGTAAGAAAAACCCCAAGTCTGATTTTCTGTTCTCTGGATACCATTGTTTTTCCTTATAGATCAGTGGAGCAGCAAAATATTATTTTCCTGCCAGTTCGTTCTTATAATTAATTAGCTTTTCTTTGATGTTTTTGTCAAAAGTACTTAGAATCTGTGCTGCCAGAATTGCAGCGTTTTTTCCACCATTAATTGCAACAGTTGCTACAGGTACACCTGTAGGCATCTGAACTACAGCAAAAAGAGCATCTTCACCACTGAGGGTAGGTCCTGTTAAAGGAACACCAATTACAGGCAGTGTTGTGTGTGATGCAACAACTCCCGGAAGGTGTGCAGCCATACCAGCAGCAGCAATAATTACTTTTATACCTTCATTTTCAGCGTTCTTTGCCAAATTAGCTGTTTGTTCCGGTTTTCTGTGTGCTGAGGAAATGTGGAAATCATAAGGGATATCAAATTTTTCGAGAAATTCTTTAATTTTCTCTCCATGGGCAATATCAGATTTACTTCCGAGTATTACTCTGACTAAAGGCATCAGTCCTCCAATTTAATTTATTTCATGACGTTGTCAGTAAGAACATTGAAGATATTTTCTTCATCTTTCGCTTCAAGAAGAGCATTAACATTATCTTCATTAAGCAGAAATCTTGATAGATAAGATAATGAGAATAAATGCTGTTTATCATTGTGAAGCAGCAGCATGAAAAGAAGTTTAACCGGTTTATTATCCGGTGCATCAAATTCAACACCATCCGGAGTTCTTCCAAGTATGATTGATGGTTTTTTGATCTTTGTAGGGTGCATGTGTCTCGGGTGCAGCATGGCAACACCATTTCCCACAGCAGTTGAGACAAGCTCTTCTCTTGCAACAACAACTTCATACAGCCATCTGTGATCTCTCACAATTTTAAGTTCTTTTGCGAACTTTGACATTTCTGCAATTGCTTCATACTTGTTTTCTGAAACAAATCCGGTCTTGATATAATCTTTTTCAAAATAATCATTGAACCTGCAGACAGTTCTTCTTAATGCTAATTGTTCTTCCTCAGTTTCATTAAGATTAGCAAGCCATTCCTTGATCTCGTGTTTGTCGATCTTATAGGTTTTGCCGCTCTTCTCAACATTGAAAACACCGGTTTTGATCATTTCACTAACAACATGATCTTTCAACTTCAGGTATTTCGCAGCTTCATTGATCGTAACCAATTTCTTAGGCATGTTGCCTCCTCATATTTGTATTATATTATTTCTCCTTTAACATCAATTCCGTGAAAAAACTGTCAAGAAATAGTCTCAGTACTATACAGACAAGACCTGTGCAAAATGGCAAAATCATGTAGTTTTGATTAATAAGTTTTCGAATAGATTCTCGAATTCATCAAAAAAGCTCTTTACGAAAACTCAAATCAGATCAAAATCTGATGAATTCTGAAATTGATTCAACAACTCCATTATTGCAAAGGACTCAGACATATTACCGGTATTTACAGCTTTATCACAGATTCAGATAGACAATAATTGTTGTTACATTATCTCTTTGTAGTATTTTGTGACTTGAATATCATATTTTTTCCTGATACTCTCAAGCCATACATCCAGTTTTCTGACAATAAGTTGCATTCTTACTTGCTCCTTAACTTTAGAAAACTCCTGCAAAGCTCCTTCCTGAACATCAAGTATTTTATATATAAAGTACTTACCTTCATCAAAAATTGGTGGTAAAACTTCATTGATTTGATAATTTTCCAGAGTATAATAATGACTTTTAAGGATAGTTTTTGTCAGATATGGAGTAATTCCATTTGTATGTCTCACGCCGGGTTCAACTGAATATTTAAGTGCTGCATCAGTAAAACTGATACCCTTCTTCAACATTAATTTCACTTTCTCAGCAGTCTCTACATCATCCACAACAATTTTCTGAAGTTTAAACAACGAAGGCATCTGATAATCTTCTGTGTTCTCGTTATATGTTCTGAGAATCTCTTCATCTGTTATTTTCAGATCGTCTGCAATAATCTCATTCAATACAAAATTGATGATTTTCTCATTCTGTCTCTGAATAAGTTTTCTCTTTGTACTTCTCCAGTTTGATATGAAATCAGGATTCTTATGAATTTTATATTCGGCAGCTTCTTTTTCTGTTACATGCTGGAGTCCAATACTATAGACTCTCTCTACAAATTTGTCATAGCTGAGATCTTGAAGATAAACGATATTATCAATATCTTTCAAAATAGTATACATCTCCCTGAATGTAACCGGTTTGAACTTTGAATCAGTAAAAGTAACAACGGGTTCAGTTTGTATACTATCAACCTGATATTGCCATAACTCAAGAGAATAAAGTTTCTTCAAAACAGTATCATTAATATTTATTCTGCCCTCAAGTTTGTGTTTCAGCTCTTTGTATAATCTGGATTTAACATAATCGTTTATTTCCAGATCAACAACTAATTTTGCATCTTTATAATCCGGGTTTTCCCCTCTGTAAAGTATTGTATAGCCATAATTCGTTTCGAAAATATCTGTATATTTTCCCGGTTCCATCAACTCTTTTACGTGAGAAAAGTAAGGCTCTACCAGAGTCTCAGGATTTACTATAGCAAAGAATCCATCATTCTGGATAAGAGATTTATCTGAGAACTTTCTCATCACCTTGAAGAAATCCTCCCCTGCATCCAGTTTTCTTTTGGCAAGCCCGATTTTCATGTAGGCGTTGAGCTCCATGCGGGAAATAGTTATCTGGTGAAGTGTGTAGAAATTGTGAGTCGCGAAATACTTCTTCTTCTCCCTGGAGGTGATCTTCATCCTGCTTTTGATATAATTCTCAAACAGGTGATCTATAAGAAGATTCTTTCTTGCATATTCAATTTCTTTTTCGAATTGTGATTTTAACTGTGATTCGATAATTCCGGATTTTTCTGCATATATCAGAATTACTCTCTGAATAACCATGTAATCAAGAGCAAGCCTTTTTTCATTGTCAGACAGATTGTCTCCTGATCGGGCAATATATGCATTGTAATCAATCTTTGTTATCGCTGAGTCATTGATTCTGGCAACTACCTTATCCTGCACAGTGAACTTTCTGTTCCTGAAAAAAAACAGCAGGAATATTATAGCTGCAATCGTTATAATGACTATTCTCCAGTTATATTTTGACATTTTAACTCCGGTTTTAAAAACTACTGAGAATATTTTTTTTAGTCAATCAAAAAAGTTTCTGATCCGATAATATTGACAAAGTTCTACGGGTTTAGTAATCTTATTTTGGAAATTTTGACATTGAATTATCAGTTTAAATACTTACAGTATATTATAATACAACAAGGTTTAAATGAAAAGATAAAAATTCTGCCGGAAACGCAATATTGGCAGACGGAGGAATATGAAATACCTGATTATTAACCTGACACGTATGGGAGACATCATTCAGACTCTCACATTAAGCAATGGTATTAAGAGAAAACATCCCAATGCCGAAGTGCATTATCTTGTTACTTCATCGTTCAAGAAAATACTTGAATACTTTCCTTCCGTAGACAAAGTAATTGATATTGATGATTCTGTGCTTGTATCTCAGGATTCCGACACATTTCTGGAAGGTTATTCCGTAATCGAAAGTTGTGTGCGGGAACTGAATCGCGAAAAATATGATGTTGTGATTAATCCGGTAGTTTCAATTCAGTCATCTCTGCTTGGCTATCTGGTAAAAGCAGATGTAAAAAGAGGAATGTTCTTCAATAAAAACAGAGAACAGAGTATCTCCTCCGACTGGACTGCATTTCATCTTGCAAACGAGCATCATCTTGGAGACAGAACTCTGAATCTCGTGGATATCTTTTCAGAGATTGGAAAAATTGATTCTACTCAGGAAGACTATCATTTCAAGAGTACTCACAAAATGCAGAATTGCCATAAAATAATATCAAAATATCCTCAAAAAAATAAAATCGGATTCCATATAGGAGCTTCCAGATCAAACAAAACCTGGGAGGTTGATAAATTCAAAAGAGTAATAGAATCACTTTTAAGCGACAAAAATAATCATCTATTCCTTTTTGGCGGGTACAGTGAGATTGAACTTAAAGAATACTTCTCGGATATTCATAGTAACAGATTTACTAATTTCATTGGGGAAAGTTCTCTGGAAGAATTGATTGGATATATTTCCGGTTTGGATGCCTTTGTCTGTAACGACACAGGTCCAATGCACATTGCTGCTGCTGCGGGTATCCCTGTTGTGAATATCTCTCTCGGACCTGTCAGTCTATGGGAAACAGGTCCATACACAGATAAGGGAACGATGATTCAGGCGGACATAAACTGTCACCCATGTAGTTTCAGTACAATATGCGACCATCTCAGCTGTCATAAAATGATTACAGAGAAGGATGTGATTCTTGCAGTGGAGAACATATTCAGTGGCAATCCATCGAAGGATAACAACAGAGTAATGTTCTGGAAATCACAGAAAGATATATTCGGCTTTCAGCATTCAGTTCCTCACTGCAGAAGAGAAATCAGGAAGAAAGAGCTTTTTTTTGAATTCAAAAGGGTTATCTGGTTAATGACTCTGGTGAAGAATCTTGATGTAAAAGTTAACTGGGGACAGAATTATACTGAATATTTACAGAAAACGTACGATATAAGTAAGTACGGCTTCAATATTGAGATTCGCGAGTTAGAAAAACTACTTGGTTTACTCGATGAAGTTGTTAAGAATATCAAAATTCTTTCCACTCAAAAAACGACAGATAAAAAATCTGTTGACAGAATACAAAATATATGGATGCAACTGAAAGAGTTAAAAAGTGAACTTTTTCAAGCAGGTAGAGAGTTTTCGGAAGTTTTTGATTTCTTCTACTATGCTCAGTTTCAGGAAAGCAATATTAAAGACAGCAGTTTCAGAAGACAGGTTCTGGATATGCTTGTAATTTACGATAATCTTTCGCTGCAGCTGAAAACTCTCAGCCAATATTTAAGGAGATTCAATGAAAATATCTATTAATTCACAGGAAAAGAACATACAGATTCCGGGAATGAGCACTCTACAGGATGTAATGAGAAAAGCTGAAACAGAACTGCCAATGAGCCACATTATTACTCAGGTGAAACTTAATGGAAGACAACTGCCTGATAAATGGTTTAACACCGCAGACTCCACATTCATTCTGGAATCAGACAAAATTGACTTCATCACTGAATCTGCTATTACTATTGGGAAAAAAGCATTCCTCAATTCAAAAGCGCAGTTTGAGCAGATTATCGAGAATTTCACTGATATAGCTGATAAATACCGCATGGATGACGAAAACATAGCCAATACAAAATTCGTTATAGCCATAGATAATCTTCAGGCATATTTTCAGGTTGTGCAGGAATCATTCACATTGATGGGACTGACTCTGGAATCGGAATACATCGGACAGAAAACTGTTAAAGAATATATGGAAGACTTCAGTACAAAACTTTCCGAACTGATTGAGACACAGCAGAAAAAAGACTGGGTACTCTTTGCAGACCTTATCGAATACGAACTTATGCCGTTCCTCACAGACTTCATGGAACTGTATAAGAACGTGTAGAAAATAGATTAAAATCGTTAACTATTGCTATCTTCTGTTAAGGATATAGCTTTAGTCATTAATTCAAGCATATCAAAATCATCTTTCTCAGAATAAACCTTTACCATTTCAGAAAGGTAACTGTAAAGTGGTTTGAGAAAATCTTTGCTTTCTTCGTATGCGATTATAGTGTGAAGTCCGTTGCAAATTCGTTTTTTATCAAAGCTTGATAAATCAATGATAATTGACCAGACTTGAGTATATTCTGTTATTACTTTACTTATTGAGTTATTATCATTTTTAATCGCATTTTCAAGTTTATCACCAAACACATTTGCTATTTTTTTTACGGTTTTAATATATGACACTTCTCTAATCTCAGGTCTTATTATTGAGGTTCTAATTAGTGTGGGAGTTAATTCTTGTTTGACTTTATCAACAGTGTTTTCATAATCTTTATTCATTTTCTGTTGTAACTCAGTAGTTTTACTACTGAACAGTTTTTCTAAGTTGGTTACACTATCTTTAAATTTTTCATCAAATTGATCGTTTAGCTCTCGCTCTTTAGTATTCAAGAGCTTTTGCACTTCCACTAAGTTCTCTCTGGCAACTGCTTTGTTTTTATCACTACTTAAAAACAATATCAGCAAGGGAGCTGATAATGTCATTAGAGCTGCAAGGATGGTTATGAGAATACCAAATATTTTTATCTGTTCAGAAATTGAATCTAAAGGATTTTGTACATGTTTACTAATTTGATCATCAACTCCCGGATATGTTATCCTTTCCGAATCAATTCTTGTAGTATCTTGATCACAATATATAAAAGCACTTGTACTTAATATTATAAATATGATAATCAATAACCTAGTTCTCATAATTCATTTGCTCCATTTTATCAACAATCTTAATAAGGTCATTTTTAAAATTATCAGATCTTTTAGAAACAAAAAATACTGGTGCTTCCCCTTTCTCACCAATATTTAGAATTTCCATATACCGTTTGCAAATCTGTCTCCATATTGGAGTCTTGATAATCTGTTCTTTTTTCAGCATGGAAAGGAATATTATTGGAGGAAGTCTATAATCTATGGGAGTTGGGTTTGAAGACAAATTCTTTCCCAGAATTAAGTAGAACACCAACTTTAGACCATAATCTATCCCCTTCATCTCTGTTTTTTTTCTAATATCATCCTCAGGAAAATTATCGTTGAACCAATGTTTTGGAATTATTATTTCATCTATGCCTGAAATGGCAATATCCAGTATAAGACCAAATTTTTTATCTGTATCGTTGCTTCTTTCTATAATACTCCTCCTGAGTACGGGAATAAATTCTTTGGGAGATGAGAAAGTACTGCTCTCAGTTATTCCAAACAGTTTCTTCAACAGTTTATATTGGTCTTCATTGATTGTATCCGAGTAATCCTCTAAGTGCAACCAGGTATAATCTTCTAATTTCATATTTGCTCCTATTTATAATACATCCCTTAATATTATTTTGAAGTTATATTTTGCATAATTTTCATTTATTATATCATATTCTAATTCAATATCCGAATCAAGATAATTCAAAAATTCTTTTGTATAGTATAATCCTAATCCATTCCCTGATACGTTTTTTCCTAAATCTTTCAATCTTTTCTTTGATCCTTGTTTATTTGACATGAATACAATTTCATGAGTCTCTTCTACACTTTTATCAAGCCTGTATCCTTCATTTGTGAATTCAAGATGTAAATCATTACCAAAAATCTTACGTTTTATTTTGAATGTACTTTCATCTATACCATATTTTGTGACATTCACGATTAAATTTTCAATAACATGGCTGAGGGCAACGTAAGAAAACTTAATAGTACGATCAAAGCTTGAGTACTTAATATCCCAGGTAATATTCTTTTCATTTATAGGTTCCTGAAAACTATGCAATTGAGTTTTCATGAGCTCTTTCAAATTAAAATCTTCTATTGAAAACTTAATCTTACAATAGTATTCAAGAAGTTTTTTATTGTCCGATATAATATCATCTGGGATAACATTATCAGAAATTAATGAAAGCGAGATAAGTGCTTGTTTGGCAGCATTATTAATATCCTGAATAGCTAATTCAAAATCATCTTTGTTTGAAACATCATCTAAAAACTTCTTTTTCATAGTATTTGTTTTGTTTTCAACAGCTCTGATAAATGATATAGTTTCATGAGATACAAAAGACAACATTGATTTATTTCTATTCTCCTGTCTGAAGTATTCCGAAGTTACCTGAAATACAATTTTTGAGTAGAAATTTAATTGTTCTCTCAGGTGGTTTGAAAAATATCCTTCATCTTTACTGAGTAGTAAAATGAAACAATTAGGTTCAGACGTATGGTTAGATTTGATTACAATTACCCGTTCAAATTTTTTGTAAATTTCGTTAACATATTTGGGATTTTCATTTTGGTTACATTGTAGATTTTTTTTCTCTATAATATTGATATTGCTATCAGGTTGAAATTCTGAAATGTTAATCCACATATTGAATATATCAATTTCCAAGTCTTCCAGTTCTTTTCTAAACAAACTTATCTCACTTGGTAAATCATCCTCATGTTCGTTTTTTATCATCCCACTATGACCAACTAATTTGTAGACTACATCATCCTTCAGAAACAGCATGGAACCGGCAAAATCAAACATCAATGCCATTTTCTTGATTATTTCCGAAAATATTTCGAGTCTGATTTGATGATTGTTTCCATTTTTCTTTCCAATCTTCTCATAATACTCCAATATAGTTTGATCAAGTAAGGAAATAAATATTTCTTCATCAAAAGTTCGCTTTATCTCAAATAGTTTTAGTCTTGTATTATGTGTAAAATAATCCTTCGAATATGATTCCAGTAAGATAACTCCCTGTTTACACCCATGAAAAACAATTGGGATTGCAAGAAAATCTTTTACTTTTTCATCAAGGAACTCAATTTCCCCTAGAGGAAGCTTTTCTGGCATCTCTTTGTAATAAAACTCACCAAATGGCTCATAATTATCTATTTGCTTTATTCTCCCCGCTACTTTTAAGCCATCAATTGCACTGTAAAGAATACTCTTCGATCTATATTCTGGATTTTCTCCCCATTCAATCAGTTTTTCGTTAAGTTTTTCTGTGAAACCGTTCATTCTCTGAGAAGCTGAATCATTGTTCTTGAAATTGTAAGCAATGTATTCATTTTCTGTCTGTAGAGTATCATCAATACTGTCATACTTAAAATAAGAGACTCTATCAACAAAATAGCTATTTCTGATCACTCTACACAAATAACTGATTTTTGACTTTATATCATCGAGAGGCATATATCTAATGTGATGACGAATACTGTTAAATGTAAGCTGATCCGCATATTGCTCACTAACTCTAAATCTTTCACTGAAGAATCTGTATTTTTTTTTGATTCTGTTTTCTAATTCCTTTAAATCAGCTTGACATACACTATCTCCCTCTGAACAACTGAGTTCATAAGCATAATTATTCTTATCTAGTTCAATTTCCTGTTCAATATCAATATAATTTATATTGCCATTGGGCATAAAAGGAAATCTTTGATATAGACTGTAATGCCTGTCTGACCTTGCACATAAAGGTATTTTCGCCAATATCTTTTTCTCTGATTTACTTTCAACAAGTGTTTCACATTGCTTGTATAAAGAGTTTGAATCAAAGAAGTTTGAGTTTTCATAATTAAAAATAATGTTACGCATGACATTGAAATTCTCTTCACCAATCATGCTTTCGAATTTATCCCCCTGCTCAGATAGTAATTTGCTGTATTGTATAATAACATAGGAGACAAGTTTCATTTTTTGTGATATATTATCACTTCTGCAGATAAGGTACATTTGCAGCTGCTTTACTAAAATAAGTTTTCTATGAAACGGATAAGTGTCTAAGAAGTTTTCAAGCTTTTCTTTAACATACCTTTCGAGATCAACATTTAGGAATTGCTCATCTTTTGCCTTTACAAACTTGTCTTCGTCAATGTCAGCAGCTTTCATTTTTACGAAGTTTGCTAGTTCTTCCTTGGTAATATTCCCACCTACAATTAATATTTTATCTCTACCTTCAATATTAATAATACTTGCCTTAAAAGATATTCCACCTGTAATCGAAAAACATATCTCCCCATTTGAGAAAGAGTTCTTGCTCTCATGGTATAATTTGATTAATCTTAAACATTGAAACCTGAATATTGCTGTAGTTTCTTTAACATAGTAAGATAGTTCAGTGTAGAATTGTGTCATAAACGAAGGAGGGACATACCATATTGTATTCTTAATCAGACTTTCTAATCTTCTATGATTAAATTTAAGATCTTCACTAACTTCTTCCAATTTATTATTAACATATAACATTTTTAGTAAACTATCAATTTTAGGGAATCTTTTATGAAAATCTTTACTAATGGCCTTTTGAGATCCATTCTTTTTATATGTTGGATAATTTAAAAGAATCTCAATATCATTATCCTTCATATCAAGTAAATTATAAAGTTCTTTTTCAGTTATTTCTAGTTCTTTTAACTTTGAAATTTCTTCTGTGATCTCATACATTTTATCTTTGAAAAATGCTTCATCATTATTTATTGTCATTATATCCGGATCAATTAATCCAACTGTCTTGTGAATATATGAAGAAACTGTCTGCAGTAAAAGAGAATATAAATCCCTTTTTCCTCTTTCGTTATTTTTGAAATACACCTTACCTCCAGATTTTTAGAAATTATGCCAATATTAAGTAATTGAAAATATATCTGTCAATTAATATTTTATCGACTCAAGACATTTCTATTCTGCAGATTTTCTCATCATTATTCAAAAATATTTAAATTAATATCCCCGGTAACCAATTGATTATTTTTCAGTTATTCTTATTATAAAGCTCTCACTGGAAATCATTTCTTACAGGAAAAACCTGTCAGTTGCTTTTTATATGCTGGAGAAATAGAATCTGAGTACCCTTTTTCTTCAGATAGGGTCAATGAAGTTGATTATCCTACATTATATCTGAATGCTGAAGATTGGATCCAGACTGAAACAAAAGATGGTTGGAAAAGACGGAACATTCTCAAGGTTCATGGATCTTCCGTAAACAGAATAAGATTAGCTGAACTGTTTTTTAATTTTGCAAACATTAAGAATACAATAAAAAAAGTCTATATGGATGATTTCGTTGGAAAAGGTGGATTAACTCCCGGAAGCTGTAGAACTATATTTAAGCTTATGCTCTAACTTACATATGACTTTGGAGGGATAAATTGAAAGGATTTATTTCATTCCTGATTGATTTTAGTATACTATTTGTATCTTGTTTAATAATAACAATGCTCAAGCTTGAGAGCACCGGATTAATGGTGTTACTCTCTATGATCCCTGCTGTTTTGAATTTTATCGTTTTTTCTCCGAAAAGAACATGCAGGTACATGAGTTTTGGAGATTTATTCACATCCCAGACTTCTGAGAATTTGACATTCACAGGCTTTAAGATTGATTTCGAAAATACACAATGCTATAGTACATCCCTGAGAGTCTACTGGTTTGTTCTGTATGTGCTTGAAGGTTTTATAATTACTATACATTTATTATATTCTACCTGGTTTCATTTTATTTTTGTCACTGCTTTGTTTTTGTTTTATACTCTGACATCTAAACAGTCTGGGTTCAAGATGATGGCTATTGCAATGAAGCATTTCTTTGAAAAAATTCTACTGCAAAAGAAATGAAAGTTCTTTCTGTCTTTCCTGCTCGCTTTATCCAGTTCAGCAATCTTGTGTTAAGTTGCATGATTTTGAGGAATTTATGTGATGCAAACTGATTATCCTTATCCAGAAACCTACATTGACGCAGCCAATGCACTCCAAAATAACTATTTGAGCAGATTAACTCCATATAGAAACAACGATTTTGTGCTACCTTGAGTTATTGCGGATGAAATTCGAAACCACTCCGCCCTTCGGGCACTACTCCACGGATAATTGGTATTCCTGTTTCCCAGGAACGCTACAGATGGGAATTAAAGCCTGCTGCTTCTTACTCACTTTTATAAGTTCCACCAACTGCGTATAGCCAAACAAACGTATGTCTTAATAAAACCTCCAATGATGTATATCGAAAATGTTTTTTCTATGATTAGCATTCTCAGGTACTCATATAGTTGTATTTATAGAGCACATTAGTTCCACTAATGCGAAGGACGTTGTCCATTTGCAAGGATACTGCAATAAAAAAAAGGCTGCATCGAGAAATGCAGCCTGTTAGTAATCTATTTTCTGATTTTAGAAATCACCGAAATCATCTGAGTTATCGGGCAGGAGATACTGATTTGTCTGCTCTATCTCGGGTGCTCTCCTGTCTACCTTAGTACCTGATGAGTATTTATTGGTAAGATCGAACTCATCTACCATTCCCTTAAGTTCAGCAGCCTGGCTGTTCAGTTCTTCTGCAGCACTGGAGAATTCTTCTGCATTGGCAGCGTTTTTCTGAGTCAGGTTATTCAAATCAACAATACCGGAATTAATCTGATCAATACCTTGAGACTGTTCATCTGAAGCAGCTGATATTTCATTAACAATCATATTAACCTTATCAAAGTTATGCTTAATCTCAGTAAATGACTTAGCTACTTCATCAACAATTTTCATACCTTTATCTGTGTTTCTGGTAGATGTATCGATCAGTTCAGCTGTTGATTTAGCAGCTTCGGCAGATCTCAGTGCGAGATTTTTAACTTCTTCAGCTACAACAGCAAAACCTTTTCCTGCTTCTCCGGCATGGGCAGCCTCAACTGCTGCATTCAAAGCCAGAAGATTAGTCTGAAAAGCAATTTCATCAATAGTCTTGATAATCTTAGCTGTTTCAATAGATGATTTATTAATATCTTCCATGGACGTATTCATTTCCTGCATGGATTTTTCGCCTTCTATTACAGAATTTAATGACTGCTCGGAAAGGTTTTTTGCCTGTGCGGAATTATCTGCTACATTTTTTGTCAGCTCATTCATTTCCTCCAGGCTGGCAGAAATTTCCTCGAGAGAACTGGCCTGTCGAGATGTCCCGCTAGCCAGATTCTGGCTTCCATTTGAAATTTCAACTGAACCACCCTGAATCTGGTATACAGCAGAATCAACCTGTAACAATGCGTTTTCCAGATCTTTTGTAGCAGTATTGATATTTTCCTTGAATATACCAAATTCTCCTTTATAATGACCGGTAACACGCTCTTTGAGGTTTTTATTGGCAATATGCTCCATAACATTCATTGCATCTTTCATAGGTTCTGAAAAAGCCTTCAGGGTTCTGTTTACACCATCAATGATTTTGGCAAAATCACCTGAAAATCCCTGTACATTACCTCGAATGTTAATTTCTCCGTTTACTGCTCCCTGTACAAGCTTCGTCATTTCTTCTATGAGTTTACGCAGATTGGACCGGATACCATTCATACTGTTGCTCAGCATCTTCTGATCACCTGGTAAATCTCTCATTTCCTGCTGAATATTTCCGACAGAATACTGATCCAGCAATGATATTGCATCTGTAACAGGTATAATTATACTGTCGAGAGATTGATTTACTCCATCAAGAATACCTTTGTAAACACCTTTGAGCTGATCAGGATTCATCCTGTAATTAAGATATCCTTCTTTCTGATTATCTATCAGTTTATTCATTTCTTCTGTCATTGTAAGCAGAGTCTGAATAGCTGCATTAAAATTGTTTTTAACATGAACAAAGTCACCACGGTAATCATCTTTTATCAGCGGAGGAAGATTTCCTTCGGCAATTCTATCAATATACTCTGTCATCATGTTTATCGGTTTCATGAATGCATCAACAATATTGTTTATGCCATTGGCAATCTGTTTCCATCTTCCTTCGAAACTGCTAATATCACCCCTTGCCTGCAAGTTACCATCAACAATGGAATTTGTGAGATTTTCAACTATATTGATAACATTATCAATTACACCAACAACATTATTAATGTTATTCTTGATTGTGTTGAAATCTCCCTTGTAATCTTCTGTAATCTTTGAGTATTCTTTACCTTTGCTGATCGATTCAAGGAAATCAGCAGTCATCTGCAGAGGTTCCACCAAACTGTTTATGAGATCATTAATACTTGAGATTAGTGTAGCCCAGTCACCTGAATATTTTCCGGCTTCTCCTTTAGTTCTGAGATTTCCATTCCGGACAGAACTGATAAGAGAGTTTATATCGGACGTAATACTTATCAGGTTATCATGAAGTTGATTTGTAGATTTATTTGCTATGGCAAGTTTTCCCGGAAGCTGCTCCAGCTGTACATTAAATTCACCCTGTGCATATTTTTCCAGAACATCAAGTATTTTCAGAATAACATCTATATGTACACCAACAGACTGATTGAATCCCTCTGCCATTCTACTATAGGCTCCTTTAAAGATACCGGGATCAATTTTGTGATCGATATCACCTGCCTGATGTTTGTTACGCATGGTCTCCATTTCATTGATAAAATTAGATAGAGTATCAATAAAAATATTAATATTGTTTTTAAGTTTATCAAAGTCACCGGAATAGTCTGCAGTTATTTTCTCAGGTAAGTTCCCTTTGGAAAGATTATCTATATATTCGTTGGTCAGGGTTATAGGGGTTACAAATGCTTCAATCAGCTCATTAGCTTGATTAATGATGGGTCTGAAATCCGTGTCAACATCTTCCGGAGTACCTCTGATACTGAGATTTCCATTTAAAACTTCATCTCTTATCTTGCCGACATGATCTGAAACATAACTGATAGGATCAAGAACCAGTTTCTTAATTCCTACCTGTAATATAATAATGAGGATTACTGCTGTAACCAGAACATTCAAAATTACACCAAAAAGTACGGAATTCAGATGTTCTTTAATAAATTTATCAACAAAGTATACATCAACATACCCAATTGTGTTTCCATCCCTGACTATATCTTTCTGAAGTGTTGTATAAGATTTCTTTGTATCTACTTCATCTTCGGCAACTCCCCATTTATCGTCTCTGCTCCGATTAAGAAAAACATTGCCTGATGACTCCTTAATCACAACTCCAAAGACATCATTGTTTTTCATTTCTATTTTTACTATAACATCAGCCTCTTCAGTATTGAAGTTCCATACAGGGGTAGTAAGCAAAAACGCTAATCGTTCAGTAATTTGCTCAATATCATTATTCAATTGATTGTATAATTGATTTTTCGTTGAAAAATAATTATAAATACCCAAACCTGATAGTACAAGAACTACGCTGAGGGCGAGGCTTAAACCAATTTTAAAAGCAATAGATTTTTCTTTCATATTCTCCTCTGGAAATTTTATTAGAAATAAATAGCAAATTTGATTTTTATTTATAGTAAAGCCAAACCAACGCAATAACAAAATAAACTTAAAAAACTATTTAAGCAAGGTTTTTTCTTTCGAATTTGAGGGTTCCTCATAAGCTGCTATTCCTGACTGGAACCTTGTTTCAAAAAAAACAGGAATAACATTTGACAGTAAATATTCAGAAAATAGAACTGACCGGTCAGTATTAATTTGGAGAATATTTATGAAACCAGAAAAAAGATCATTAATAATGAAAGCTATGGAAGATATTATTAAAAATAAAAGATATAGTGAAGTAACCATGGAGTCGATTGCAATTGCTGCCGGAGTCGGAAAAGGAACAATATACAGATATTTTAAGGATAAGGAAGACCTTTTCTTTGAGTTTTTCCTGAATGGATCAGAAGAACTGGCTCAGGAAGTAAATTCCATTAATGAGAAACAGATGACATTCAGAGATAAGTTTCGGTACTTGATATCCAGGCTGGAAATGCTTTTCTCTGAGCGGCATATTGTAATGCAGGTTATGAATCAGCAGCAGATTCTTATGAACAGGAAAGATGAGGATAGTAAGAATAGATTCAGGCAGCATAGAATCAGAATTATAAATGAAATCGGGAATATTATTCAATCCGGTTTCTCTGATGGCTCAATTGAGTCTGATCTTTCTTCCGAACAGGTAGCATGCATAATCGTAGATCTTATAATTGGCAGAATGCATCGACCTGAAGGAGTTCAACCTCTGGAACTCAGTCAAATGATCAATTTTGTTTTAAAAGGATTACAAAATGGAACATCTTAAGCAAATGGAAACAAGATCAGTTTGGAAGCTGCTTTTGGCTTTTTCCATTCCAACAATTATAGCATCAACAGTTCATGCTCTGTACAATATTGTCGACAGAATATATATAGGCAAAGCCCTCGGTACAGATGCACTTGCGGGAGTTACAATTACTTTCCCGATATTTATCTTGTCCATAGCTCTTGGAGTTCTACTCGGAACCGGATCATCAGCAATTATTTCTATCAGGCTTGGAGAGAAAAAAAGAGATAAGGCCGAGAAAACTCTTGGCAATACATTCGGACTTTTTAGTATAATTGGAGTATTAGTATCAATTATAGCACTGACATTTCTAGAACCATTACTGAAAATTGTAGGAGCAGATGCTGTTACCATGCCATACGCTACTCAATATATGACATGGTTCCTTCCATTCATGATGTTTGATTTTCTAGCTATGGGGACCAATGGTTGTATCAGAGCAGAAGGTAATCCTCGTCTTGCCATGGTTATTGCTGCATCAGGTGCAATAATGAATATCATTCTTGATCCACTTTTTCTATTTGTGTTTAAATGGGGTGTTTCCGGGATTGCCCTTGCTACCGGATTATCAAGATTATTTACAGCATGCTGGGTTTTCTGGCATTTCAGAGCAGGTAAAAGTCGACATTTAACAGTTCACTTTTCAGATCTGAAACCTGTCTGGGGAATAGTGAAACCGGTTATTATTATCGGTCTGGCTCCATTTTCCATGATGCTTGCCACATCAATGGTATCTGTGTTCCTCAACAGGCACCTTGTAGAGTATGGCGGAGTCCTTGCTGTAGGAGCTCTTGGAGCTATTCAGAGTATTTTTATGATTGTTGAGACACCACTAAGAAGCATTATGATGGCTGGACAACCAATAATTGGATACAATTTCGGGGCCGGTTTACATAGACGTGTAATTGAGAGTATCAAAGTATCTTTTGTATATTCATTAGTCATTTCAATCTCGGGATTTGCTTTTATAATGATTTTCCCGGGGTTACTCATTTCGATGTTCAGTAAGGGTGATGCAGCTCTGATATCTATTGGATCAACAGGTTTGAAAATATTCCTTTCCATGCTGCCATTTGTTGGTCTGCATATGATGGCTACAATGTACTACCAAGCGGTAAACAAACCTAAAGAAGCGATTTTGTTGAATATGCTGAGAAAAGTAATTTTCTTTTTACCTGCTCTGTTTATCTTTCCAAGGTTTCTGCAGTTAAACGGAGTCTGGATTGCAACACCTGTTGCAGATTTGCTGGCATGTATTATTGCAATGTTTATGATAAGAAAAAGTCTTAAAAATTGTGCCGAGATGATTCAAAAGAAAGAAGCTTTAAGTAATAGTTAACACGACATCATAAGGAAACCGAGAAAAGCTGCGTTATTGGGCGATAGAGACGGATTAACTCTTGTTTTCATCTCATTAATGTAATCTCTGTATCTGCAATAGAATTCATAGCTTGGTCTTGGTTTATACTTAATGTCATCAATTTCAAAGTGAGAAAGTACTTTTTTGGTAGTTGTGGGCTTGATAAAAATATCGTAATCAGAATTATAATATGCTCCAAAGACTGTCATGAGTGTCCATTTGGCAAGTTTTGCATCTATCAGCAGATTGAGCATCATATTAAAACCAACTTCCTGTTTCACGTGAAGCATCTGATAAAGAGAATCAGCCAGAAAATACTTATCCTGAGCTTCCAGACTCCTGACATAATCACGGTACTTCGGCTTTTCGAATACAGAAATCATGGAAGATCTGCTGACGAGTCTTATCATCTGTTCCAGAATAATTCCAGGGAAATCAAACTTGTCTTCGGAAAAATGTGTTTTGGCAAAGGCTACAGTCTGAGGCATTTTGTACTTTTTACCCATCTCAATCATCTCAGGTGACAGGAATCCTTCAGGATAACGTGTCATGAATTTATCTTCGGCTATTTTCAGTCTGTTTATATTCATAATACTCTCAGTGTAGTTATATAAATAGTTACTTACAAATTTTATGTATGGTTAGAACAGGATTTCTACCCATACTTCGAATGTCAAACTGCGAATTTCTGTTTTCTTCTTGAGGTTTTTGTTGCTGGACCACTGCACAGAAGAACCACCATTGATGTTTCTGTGGAATTCGTAGGAGCCTCCGAGAGAGAATGTAAGTTTCTGAGTATGACTCTCAAGTGATTTGACATCATATTTATCGGTGTTTTCTGTTTTACTTTCTTCCCAGCTGGCATTTATGTTTGTTGTAAATTCGTTCTTAAATCTAAGTCTCTTTTTCAGAAGCGGTATATAAATACCTTTAGCTCTTGTCATTCTGTGATTAAGACTCGCAGAGAATCCGTTAGTATTAGTTTCCCTGATAGTATTAACGTTGATTTCCCCACCATTATTACTATAGGATGTTCTTTCTGTAGAACTGGTATTATACGATAAAGATGTATCGAGATTATATTTTCTGATTGTTCCGTTAAAGGATATCAGTGGTTGGAATGATATTGTTTCAGACTCTGCATCAATTGCTTTTGAGGTTATCAAAGTTGTATTCTCTGAATTGGTGTCGACATCATCTCGAGGAATATCTCCGGTTTCCTCTCTGCTCAGTGAAAATGATGAACTGATTGATGAAGAAGACATTACTGATCCAAGGAAAGGCTTGAAAACAAAGAATTCATGAATATTTCTATAGCTTGTTCTCAGGCTTGGGAAAGTAATTCTTTCGTTGTACTTACCTGGTCCACTCTGTGAGAACGATTCAGAATATGAGTAAGTATAATCGATATCCGTATCAAGAGTTTTTGTGACAAGATAACCGCTGCCAAAATTCAATGAATATCCCTGAACTTCGCTGTTAAAACCATCTTCAATAGCGGCATATTTTCTTATACCGAACATGTAGTCATTTCCGGGTAGAGAGTCTACTCTGTTATATCCGTTTCTGTAATCAGTTGAGAAAGTAGTCGTAACATCGTGAATATAAAGCAGTCTTGAGAATGCAAATGAAATCGGATTAAATCTTGCACCGCTACTGTCAGATTTCTTTGTCTTTTCTTCTTTTTTTGAATCCCCTGATTTTTTACTTTCTATTTCTTTCTTTTCTTCCAGATATTCTTCTTTAGACAACCCTTTTTCCTGCAGGAATTTATCCATTTCTTCATCAGTATGATCTTTACCGGAGAACTTTTCCCTCATTTCTACTTCGAATTTGTTCTTCTCTTCATCGGATAATCCTGCGAATTTTTCATTATCCATATTCATTTTGCCGTCTTCTTTACGTTCCGGAATAATTGAAAAATCATCATACTTATTCCAGCCTGTTTTATCCCAGATTTTATTAAGTATTTCTCTGTTTTTAAATGTTGAATTCAGAGTAAAATCCTTATCTATGGAATAAGTATACTGGAATTTATCATCGCTTGCAGTATATGTTGCTTTTTCATCATAACCAATATCATAAGACGTGGAAATAGTGAAGTATTTATCAAAATATGTTGGGCTGTAGCTTAATTCAATGTTCTGTATTCTTTTCTTAGGAGTACCGACATTAACCCCATTTCTGTATTTTTTGAGTTTAAGATCTCTGGAAATAGTAAGATCATAACCTGTTGTGAAGTCTGAGAATATCTGATAATCTACACTGTGTACATGATCCAGAGCTCTTGTCGGTTTTGCCCCGGAAGGATTAACTTCAAATTGTTTGTCATTAGTATCATACCTGTAATATCGTCCCGATTTAGCCTTGAAGACAACTGAGTTCTTAAAACTTTGCGGTAGATAATAAAACTTATAATCTTTCCAGAGCTCAAGATTAAGTTTATCTTTTGGTAGAGTAATATTGTATTTAAAATCTTCTGAATATGACAGAACCGTATCTCGCTTATTGGAGAGTTTAATCTTTTCTTCCGTTATGCTTCCGTTAAAGGTTAAAGCACTAAGTGAATATTTCAATATTGGATTATTTGCAATATTTGATTGAGAGAAGCTCGCTGAAAGCTTTCTGGTTTGTCTCGTAGTTCTCTGTCTGTCCTTTTCCTTGTCAGATAAGTCTTCATAAAGAACGTCTGATGAAGACTTAAACTTAGGTGTTGTTGAGGTATTGTTTTGAGAAGCTTTTATAGGAATTTTCAATCCCCAGTCATAAGGTGTAAATTTATGCAGATTCAGAGTAGAGCTGATAGAAGATGTTGTTGCAGTGTATTGCTCCTGCATTTGTCTCTGGGTAGCATTAGCACTCACATTTCTTATCTGGTAAAAGTTTGGTGTCTGTCTGTCAAGGTCAAAGTCAACACTCATTACATCTGCTAATTTGGTTTTGACAGTAGCTCTCGCTGCATATCCAATATCATTAAACGGCTTTCCAACCCGAATTTCATCGACAATCAGTCTACCTGAGAATTCAGAGCTCTCTTCAGGTACTTTTATGCCTATATAGATATTCTTTATGTTAGTTAAAGTTGGAGTATTACGTTTTTTCAGGCTGATTCGGCCTTTAATATTATTGTTATAGAAGGTTGAATCAATTGGATCAGATTCAATATCTACGAAATTTTTCAGTTTTGTAAGCTGATTGAAAGGTATAATATATTCTTTCCAATTCAGTGCTTCGTTATTTACATCGAGATTCTGTTCTTCCGGTGCAATTCTGATTCCGTACTCATAATAACTTGTTGTATCCGCACCGATTCTGAAGACAAAATCCAGAGAATCACTGTATGGACTTAAGGTCTCATCTTTTTCGAGATACACAAACATACGGAGTTCTTCATAATTCAGGAAGTTAATTGCGTTGTAGAATTCCTGTCTGAGAATAGCATAATGTCCAGGAGATATATTATTGAAATCCATATATACAGCCTGTTCATGTGCATCTTCCTCTTTTGTTCCAGGAGGAGCAGAATAACGATAAACATCGTTTTTTGTATTCAGTACACCTGATACAAAACTTTCATTGGAATTCTTCAGTTCAATTTCTGATATAGGAATATTACTTGTATCTCTGATAACCATTTCTTCCCATTTGTTACCAACAATATCCATTGTCACAATATTGAAATCAGTTCGTTTGGACGATTCAAACCATATTCTGGCATAACTGATTTCTTCAAGACTGGGATTAATATTAGAATCAGACATTATCTCATAGTTAACATCTTCAATAGGGATTCTGAATAATCTATACTCGGGATTGGTTTTATACTTGAATTCACTTACAAGGTACTTAGGGTCATCATATGAGAATGTGAATTCAAAGTAATTATTATTCATATCAAGACTGTTATTGCTGTCAAGGTCCTCTGAATCCAGTGATCCATTACCTTCCGTTTTGTTTATAAGAGGATACCTCAGATCATACTCCTGAGACAGGTTGACTCCGTTTATTGAAGTTTTCTCGCTATTAGAGTAATTGTCATATCTGTCATCACCATAATCACCTTCAGGGATCATATCCAGACCGGTGTCCTCGGTAAAGTCGAGAATACCGTCTTTAGTACCATCATTTTTACCGTCTTCTTCATTGAGAACTCCCCAGCCATTATTGTCAGTGTAGAAATCCTCATTTATTCTACCCATATCTACGTGAATTACGGATGATTTATCACCATCAACATTTAACAATACTTCAATGTATTTCTTCTCTGAGAAATCTACATCCGTACCTATGAATTTCATTATACCACCCCAGGATTTGCTCTCAACACCCTGAGTATTTACTTCCTTCGGTACAAGTTGACATTTCAGCATTGTAACTGTTTCTGCTTTTTCATCTTCCGGAATGTTTTCACCATAGACAACTACAGATTTTACATCAGAGTTCTGGTGCCAGTTAAACCATTTTGCCTGCAGACCATGATGAAGATATGGCAGACTTGAAGGAGACCAGGTGGCTGAGCTTGTTCCAAGTGAATATGAGTCTATGATCGACTCCATATCATCTACATATGCTTCCGGATCATCTTTTTTATCATCCTTACCGTATAGTTTTGGTGCATTAAAAGCTACTTCTCCGGAAACACTGATTTCCGATTCTTCATCTGTCTTTATAAGAGGAAGCCAATCCAGAGCTTCTGTGATAAAATAAGGTTTTATCTTGAACTCACCGTCGATATCACCCATAATCTGAATCTTATTCTCATGACCGATCTTGGGTCGATCTTCTTTCATTGACTCAGAGTGATATATTAGCGTAGAACCAAAGTTTGTATAATCATTTACTTTATAGTCAGCACGTAATCCCAGAATTGTTTTTGACTTAACAGCAAACATGGGAACATACTCGAAATCAACTTTAACTTTTGAGTTTGCCACTTTTGTCCGGGGAGAAATTAATTTCACAGAACCAAAATCATAATCTACGGTATAGTCTTTGTTCTCAACCATTGTCTCACCGTTTACTGTTACAACTACACTTCCCCGTATAATGTTCAACTGGTTAAGATCAATATCTCCAACCGGACTTGAACCTATTGTATGGATTTCAACGTTATAATCTGTGATATTTTTTGTTTGATAAAAATCATCTTCTTCGAAATATGCAAAAGGCTCAAGCATAGGGAATATAACATAACCGGCTTCAAAATTAATTGTTCCGTCCTGGCTGTCATACTTGTCATCACCGGAAGTATCAAGACGAAGATAGTCATTATAGGTCATTTCAATATTAAGCCCTTCATGCTCAATGTAGATTTCTCTTGTACCATCCTCAGTGTTTCCCTGATATATCTCAATAAAAAAGTCTTCATCCTTCATGTTCTGAGTCTGACTGAGCGTATAAATGTTACGCATCTTGTATTTCCATGTCGTATCAGTAGAACTCTGATTAGTTTTCTTGATTATTTTTGCATGGATAAGGTCCTGATTACTGTCATCACCTATCATTTCTCCATTTGCACGCTGATACACAATACCTATAGCCTGATTGTTGTTAACATCTGAGAAAAACTGTATAATACCGGTATCATAATCTACCAGAAAGTCAGATCCGGATTCAAGCTGTTTAAATCTATATTCTTTTGTATCAGTGGGATCAATTGATCTACCGTCTGTTTTCAGGTTATCCTGCTGATCATAAGTATCATCTATGTAAACATGAAAGTAGTTAGCAGAAGGAAGCATACTCGGGTTTTCAATTACCCAGTCACCGTTGTTTACTAATTTAACAGCGTTGTTGTTCCAGGATGAGGGTATTTGTCCGTAATCATCTTCACTCACCTGAATCAAATCATACAATTCACGAGGATCTTCAATACAGAAGAATCTCTGACTGAAATTCTTTGAATGTACAGTGTTAGAGAGTGAGTCAGAATTATCATTTTTACTGGTTGATCCTTTCTGACCTTCCTCAGTACCCATGATAGTCTTTAACTTCAGGTTTCCGAAAACCATATCTACTTTAACACCAAACAAACCTTTAGAGTTTGCAGAATAACTGATATATTGTGATCCACCGAGAGATAGACCTATATCCCCGGCTTCTATGGATTTAACAACTTCATCTTCGTCACCTACATATTTGATATCCACTTTATTGGGATCACTCAGAGACTGCCCGGAAGTTGACTGGTGAGTAATATTGAGATGTATTTTTCTCCCGATTTTACCTTTAAGCTGTAAATTCAGGTCCTGACGCATTTCAAAATTACTGTCAGTTGCATTTGTTGAACTTGGGATATCGTTTTTTACGTTTTCATAAGATAGGGTTAATTTTTGTGAACCTTCAACACTGAATCTTGCAGCTTCATCACCCATAAGCAGTTTAATTGGCTTTGGAAGAGCAACTTTCGGCAATTTTATCCTGAACTCTTTGAAAATACCTGAACCTGAATCCCGGTCTTTCATTCTGAGAAGAGTCATTACTTTTGAATTGAGTATTTCATCATATTCTTTTGAGAAAACAAAATTGTAATATTCTGTATATGTCATTACAACAGGATCTGATATTGGAATATCTCGAACATAGAGTTGTAATGTTACGGTTTTACTTTTTTTATCGTGATGAGTTTTTAACTCTGGTTTGTCATTTGCTCTGATAATATCATATTGAGAAAGGAAAAACAGGGAGTCAGGCTGTTCCATTTTGAACTTTTTAGACTGTTCCGGTGCTTTAAGTAATGTAACACTACTGTTTCTATCAAGGAATGATTTTCCTGATAATATACTGAAAGCTGTTAAAATGATTATTATTAATATTAAGTATTTCTTCATGTAAGCAATTTATCGCAGATAAGAGAAAGACCATCTAATGTAAGATTTTTATCTACTACATCTATTTGATTAGATTGTTGGGCAATCAGAGTGGATATTCCTCCGGTTGCAATTGTTATCACATCCTGCATTTCTTTATGTGTATTTTTTATTTTTTTGATAAAACTGTCCAGCATATATGCATTTCCGGAAACAATTCCTGAAAGCAGAGCTTCTTCGGTATTTGTCCCCAGGAGCTTTTTGGGCTGTTTGAGTTGGATATTAGATAAAAGTGATGCTGTTGAAAATAAGTTTTCGGCAGAGCTTACAACACCGGGGGCTATTATTGTTCCGTAAAATTTCCCATTCTCTCCTGTAAGCTGAATAGTTGTCGCTGTTCCAAGATCACAGATAATTGTATTGTTTTTATATTTTTTCCAGGCAGAATAAGCATTAACTATAAGATCAGACCCTACCATAGCCGGATCAACTGATAAGTCCATGCCAAGATCAGAATAGCCGTCTACAAAAACAGCTTTGACAGAAATATATTTTTCTATCAGGTGATTAAACACTCTTGTCAATTTGGGTACTACCGAAGAAACTGCACAACGGCTAATCTCTTTCAAACTGATATTCTGAGAATTAAAAAGTTCATTAATAAAAACATAATACTCATCTTCAGTTTTACTTTTGTTCGAGTGCAGTCTCCAGGAAAAACTCATGTTTCCCTGTTCATACAGTCCTAAGACTATGTGAGTGTTTCCAATATCAATCATCAAATCAAAATTTCTCATAAAAGCAGACTCTGAATTTCAATTTTATAAGTCAAGTAAAGATTATGATAAATATTTACCAGCCTGAAATTTCTGTTTCAAAAAACATGAATAGTCAAGGTAATATGATGAGTTCAAGTTATCATCAACTATATCAATTAATCTAAGGTTTATACAGGTAATTTACTGACAGCTATTATCTGACTTATGAAGAAAGAACGTAAATTTCAATATTTGTTACAAAGCTGAATGTACATATATATCCCCGAAGCCATAATATATTTCTCCGGAATTCAAACACTTAATGTAGTATAAACAGCGGTATAATCCTGCATCTTGAGGAAGATCATTCCAAATAAATGTATTGTAACCTCTTTCATAAACCTGATCCTGCACCGGTACTTCAAAATAGCTCTTGTCTGAGTTAAAAAACATGAAAGTTATTTCAGAATTTTCTTCCAGAGTAAAAGGTAATGTTGTGCTGCTGCCAACCGGATTAGGATAACACTTATGGAATGTAAAAATCAACTCGTCCGGATTGTAAAGAGTATATTTGTGACCTTCCGGAGGATAAGTATATTTTGTATTATCAGAGTTAACAATTTCAATCCAGTAATAATAATTATTATTATAATTTAAACCGAAGCTGTCAACGTATGTGTACTCCATATCTGTTTCATTGGGAATCAATCCATAATAATTAAGATGTATGGCACTGTTGTTATTATAATCACTGCTGCTTGTACCCCTGTAAATATTGTATCCAAGATTATCATATTCATCTTCCGCTTCCCATGAGATGGAAATTTTTCTATAATTACTGGATATATTTACATTCTTAATTGTTGCATATCTCTCAGCTTTCGGTGCTGCATCATTTCCAATCAGGAACAGTCTCCAGTCATTCTGGTCAATAGTACCTCCCAGATTACCATAATCATCAGTTTCTGTATAACCGCTGATATCATTGAAAGAAGATGATGGAATATTGAATGGTATCCGTATTATTTCATATATGTCGGATGAAATTTCATTATTGTCTTCATCTCTCACAATAACTGATAAATCATAGACATCGCCATATGTCATCGTCGATGTATTAAATGTAATACTATAAGGGGGTACTTCTACAACAGAGATAACTGATCCATTTAAAAGCCATGATACCAATGATACTTTTTTACTTATAGATATATCTGCTTCGAACTGTACAGTTTCTTCCCAGACATACCCTTCATTAGGCACATTTATTGTGATTTTATCTGATGGTCCGGAAGAAGATTTACATCCGGATATAACTAACACTAATAAAAGGAAATAAAAGATAATTTTCTTCATATCAGCTCCACTACTCAAATAAATCAATCTGGTCTCTTACGGGGTGTATACCAAAGTGTTTATTAGTCTTGATGGTTGTTTTTCTTCCCTGCATTGTTCTTTCGAGGAATCCCTGCTGAATCAGATATGGTTCGTATATCTCTTCAATTGTTCCGGAATCTTCACCAACAGCTACTGCAAGAGTTTTTAAACCAACAGGACCACCTTTATAATTTTCGATTATCGTCAGAAGAATACGTTTATCCATTTCATCCAGGCCTTCATGATCAACATTCAGCATATGAAGAGCTTTGCCTGCTATTTCAGAAGTAATAATTCCGTCTCCTTTTATCTGAGCATAGTCTCTGACTCTTCTCAGCAATCTGTTTGCAACACGTGGAGTTCCTCTGCTTCTTCGGGCAATTTCCACAATGCCGTCTTTCTCGATAGGAACACCGAGGAGTCCGGCAGACCGTTTTATAATTCTGCTGATATCCTTAGCATTGTAGTAATCTAATCTCAGTGCCAGTCCGAATCTGGCTCTTAAAGGAGATGTAAGCAGTCCTGCTCTGGTGGTTGCCCCGATCAGGGTAAAAGGTTCAAGTCCTATTTTCAGAGCTCTGGCACTTGGACCGCTGTCTATTATGATTTCCATTTCGAAATCCTCAATTGCCGGATACATATATTCTTCTACAATATGATTCAGTCTGTGGATCTCATCTATAAACAGAACATTATGTCGTTGAAGGTTTGTGAGAACACCTGCCAGATCAGAAGGTTTTTCAATAACAGGTCCACTACTTACTTTTATTTCTGCTTTCAGTTCTTTAGCTATGATATTTGATAAGGTTGTTTTACCCAGTCCCGGAGGTCCATACAGCAGTACATGATCCAGAGGTTCATTCCTGAGCATTGCGGCTTTAATGGAAATATCGAGTATTTCCTTTATCTTGTCCTGACCAATGAAATCATCCAGTGTTTCCGGTCTGAGAGCTCTATCGAAATCTTTTTCACCGGGAATAACGTCCGGAGTATTTATTCTTTCTAACATGTTTATACCTTAGTGCCAGTATTGCATAATTCAGTGAGAATGTTAAGATCAGAAATTGATCACCTGCATACTTTTTTATTTTTTCCTTAATATGTTACTGTATCTTTTTTATCAATCTTTTTCTTTAAAAAACCGAAGAATCATCTAATTGAGCAGAGCTGCATTTACTTGATAAACCATTTATATTAATTTTACATTAATAATATATCATTTTGATAAAAATAAATAGCACAAAAATGATATAAATACTCATAACTGACTGTAATATAAGATGAAGTAGTTTTGGCACCGATAATGCATTCAATAAATTAAATGATTGAAATACTCGGAGGAAAACATGAAGAAGTTATGCTTGGCAATTATATTATATGCCTTATTCAGTTATCTAAGTTCAGAGAATACTGCCGACAGGATTGGAAAATCTGCAGAACGCATGGCAAGAAAAGCAGAAATCTTAGCAGAAAAAGCTGAAGAAGTTGCGAGAGAAGTTGAAATTCAAGTTTCAGCAGAAGAAATTCAGGAAAAACCTGAGAACACCAGAATGGAAACTCCTTTTATGGGAGTGTTTTTTGATGACCTTACTTTTGAAGATGCCAGAGAAAGAAACTATAAGTACATGTATGGTGTGCTTATTACACACGTAACTTCCAACACTCCTGCGAAGTTATACAGGGTAATTGACGGTGATATACTGATGGAGATTGGTGGAAAAAAAATATATGGTTCTGAACATGTGAAAAAAGTAATCTCTTCATTTTATGTTGGAGATAAAGTTGTCCTGAAAGTATTCAGAGATGGTGAAGTTCAGAATCTTGAGTTTGTTTTCGGATCACGCTACTCAGATAAAAAAGAAAAAGATTTTGTGGTTGATGACAAGAAGAAAGGAAGAAGAAGACATAGTGTAGGTCATGGTGGTATTGGCTGGACCCCAGCTTTCATTGATTTTGATGCATTTGATGATATTAATGAACTCAGGAGTAATCTGGGTTTCAGTGAACTTCCGGAAGATGGTCTTGTATTACCATTAGGTATTGCCGGTCATGGAAATGTTGGTAAAGGCTGGTTCCTCGGTGGAATGGGAGCTTTCTACTGGCAGGAGAGCAAAAATAAATCTGATGACACTATCCGAAGAATGCATTTCTCAATGGGTTACGGTGGTGTGACAATTGATAAAAGATTTGCAATTACAAGAAGACTTATATGCTCTGCCGGTGTAATGATAGGTGGTGGCGGTTACACAATCGAATTAAACCAGACTGATGGAGACTATAACTGGAACACAATGCATAATGATCTGGCTGCAAGTAGCAATAATTATGTAAGATTAAATAAAAGTTTTATGGTAGCACAGCCTAAAGTAGCTGTAATGTATAGAATTTTAGACTGGCTCAGTTTAAAAGCTGAAGCCGGATATATGTACGGATATTCTTTCAGTGACGGCTGGAAAGCTAATGTTGTGCAAGATTCTTATGAAGTCGTTGATTCACCTGACACTAAATTTGAAGGGTACACAATAATGATAGGTCCATGGTTTGGATTCTAAAACGACCTCCCTCATTGAGGCTGCTGGCAATTTCAGCAGCCTTTTTTTGCGTTTTCAGGAACATACTGAAAAAACACTTTGCTTCTTTTAATGTAACAGACAGGATCAGATTACTTTTTTAAAGTAAATAGTCTTGTTTTGATTGACAAATAATGCTTAATGAAAGTAAAATAAATTTAAAAAATTAATATGTTTAAAAAAATATTATCAGGAATCATCACATTCACTTCTCTCATGTTTTCCTCCTATGAAGGAAATGTGGCAGAATTCTCAAATCTGTTTTACAGATATGACACAAACAGAATTGTTCTGACTACTAAACTTGAGAATAGTTTTGAGAATGATTTTGAAGATTTCTTCTATTCAGGTTCTAAGATTATCATCTGGTTTAAACTGAAATATACAAGAATAGGTGAGTTACCGACAGAAACAAGTTTCAAACATACTATTGTGTATGATGTGTTGAGGTCAGAATTTGAATATTTCATTGAAGAGAAAAAGTTAAAAGGATATACAGAGTCATGGAATGAATTAATTGATATTATTTCCGATATTGAGTATTCCATTGATAAGAATGAGATAGAAACAGGGAATTATATTGTTGAATTATCAGCAGAGCTCGAACCTGTGTTTTATGAAGAGGTAAAAGAAGAAATTGATCTGATGCTGCTCTGGGGGCATCGTAATCCTGAACTCAAGGAGAGGATGAAAGTTGAAGATAAAAGATATTAAATTCAGTCTGAGAACAGTAGTTACACTATTTTTCATTATCCTGTTTGCTGCTGTTTTGTTAACGGTTAATGCATATTTTAACAGTTCTCAGAAGAGGATTGACAAGCTGCTTGAGGAATCGAGACCCCACTATAAGCTGCCCAAAATGACATTTGAAACAAGTGAAGACAGCTTGTATATGAATAAGTATATAAAGGCGAATAATCAGATTGTTGGAGCTGTGAAGAATTTCCAGTTTAAGACCCGATTTTACTCTTCATTGATTTTGTTCTCAATTATGCTGATCTCTATATTCATTTTTTCTGTATTCTTCTATTATATAACTAAACCTTTAAACGAGCTTCAGGAGGCAACAAAGAAGATTGAGAAAGGGGATTACTCGGTTTATCTTCCGGACTCCGGTATATATGAGATGAAGAAGCTTAAGCAGTCTTTCAATGGTATGTCTCGCGAGCTGGAAAAAACTCAGAGAAAGCTGGTTCAGGCAGAAAAGGAAATGATATGGAAAGAAATGTCTCGAATCCTGGCTCACGAAATAAAGAATCCTTTAACGCCTATTCAGCTTTCTACACAGAGATTGGAAAGGTTCTTTCACAGCGATAAAGAAAAATTCGATTCCATTTTTCAAGAATCTGTAGAGATTATTAACTCGGAAATCATGAATCTGCGGAATCTTGTTCAGACTTTTTCAAGTTTTGCAAAAATATCAGATGCATCAAAGTCAATATTCGATCCTACTGAGGTGATATCCGAAATTATTAAACCATACAAAAATGCTTATAATATCAAGCTTGAACTTCCTGAAAACCATAGAGTGGAATTCGACAGACTTCATTTTTACCAGATTATAACGAATATTGTACAGAATGCTATAGACGCATCAGATGAAAAGGATGAGATTACAATTTCAATGGAGCAGAGCAGATCTTATCTCATAATTAGTATTAAAGATGAGGGTCCGGGAATAGCTGATGCAGATATGAAGAACATTTTCGAGCCATACTTTACGAAAAAGAAGAAAGGGACAGGCTTGGGACTTGCTTTAGTAAAAAGACTTGTAGATGTGAATCACGCGATTATAAGAGTAAAAAGTGAAATTGGAAAAGGCTCTGTATTTGAAATAATTGTTGAAGATTTCAGAGCATAGGAGTTACATTTGAGAATATTGATAATAGATGATGAAAAAAATATAAGAATAACACTTAAAAGTATTATAGAGGATGAAGGTCTGGACTGTGATACAGCCGAAAATGGCATTACGGGTCTCAAAATGCTGGAAGACGATTTCTATGAGGTTGTCTTTCTTGATGTTAAAATGGACGGCATGGATGGTATTGAAGTACTTAAAAGAATCAGTGTCGAATTTAAACATGTTCAGGTGATCATGATTTCCGGTCACAGCTCAATCAGTGATGCTGTTAAAGCCCTGAAGGCAGGAGCCTTCGATTTTCTGGAAAAGCCATTGAGTTATCCTAAAGTTAAATCAACTCTTGAACTTGCAATGAAATTTATCAATCTGAATAGAAGATATCTTGAGCTTCTTAATAATAGTGGAAAACAGCTTCTTGTTGGCTCGGGTGAAGTAATGAATCGTCTGAGAACTCTCATTGCAAAGGTTGCCAGAACAAATTCCAAAGTACTTATCAGAGGAGAAAGTGGAACTGGTAAAGAATTGATTGCACATGCTATTCATAGTGCATCACAGAGAGCTGATAATCCATTCATTAAGTTTAATTCTGCTGCGATACCAAATGAGCTGGTTGAATCTGAGCTGTTCGGTTATGAAAGAGGAGCCTTTACCGGAGCAGTAAAAAGTAAAAAAGGTAAAATTGAAGAAGCGAATGGCGGTACACTTTTTCTCGATGAAATAGGGGATATGACTCTGACAGCTCAGTCGAAAATCCTGAGAGTAATCCAGGAAGGAGAATTCGAGAGAGTTGGTTCAAACAATATAAGAAGAGTAGATGCAAGAATAATAGCTGCAACTCACAAGGATCTGGAAGATCTCGTTAATAAGGGACTTTTCAGGCAGGATTTGTATTACAGACTTAATGTTGTTCCTGTAGTAAGTCCTCCACTGAGAGACAGAAGAGAAGATATCCCGGAATTGATAGATCATTTCTCTGCTATGATGTCTGACGAACTTGGGGTTAAGCTGAAAACATTTTCAGGGGAAGCAGTAAAATATCTTATTTCCAAACAGTACCCCGGTAATGTCAGAGAATTGCGGAACCTGATAGAACGTCTGTATATTCTGTGTGATTCTCAGGAAATTGATATGGAAAACATCCCGGAATATATCGGACCAAAACCTGTGGATTGCGATGAATTCTGGGAAGATACTCAATCCTGGCAGTCCAAGAAAAAAGAATTTGAACTAAAGTATTTGACAACACAATTAAAGAAACATAATTGCAATATTTCTTCTACTGCAAAAGCTTTGTCTTTGCATCAGAGTAATTTATCACGTAAACTAAAAGAACTTGAAATAAAATTATAACCTGGAGGATAAATGAGATTTCGCTGGTTTACATTCGGATGTGTAACATCTATAGTTATTGTAGGATTAATTATTTTCGCATCAATTGCCGGTTTGGCAAAACTTGGATCTTCACTCGAACAAAAAGGCATTGAAAAGCCTGTTTTACAAAACTCATTCCTTCATTTATTTCTGACCGGACCTATTGGAGAATACAATGAGATGAAAAACTCTGTTCTGTTTGACGATCTGCCTTCATCCATGTTCGATATGCTGAATGCAATTGAAAAAGCTGCCCATGATCCGAAAATTGAAGGTATTTTCCTGGAACCCGGTGCTATAATGGGAATCTCAGCTATTCAGGTTATCGGTGAAAAACTGAAAGAATTCAAAGCATCAGGAAAACCTGTGTATGCTTATATTGATGTCACAAGTGATGCCGGATATTTCGCATCTACATATGCAGACAAAATTTTTATGACACCTTCAAAGTCATCAGAATTCCTACTTACAGGTGTTGGGTCGACTATGACTTTCTATAAAGAAACACTTGAAAAGTTTGGTATTGAGATGAAAGTAATCCATGCCGGAAAATATAAGGGTGCCGGAGAAACATACTCCAGAACTGAATTATCTCCTTTCACTAAAAAAAATCTCAGTGAAATTTTAGGAGATCTCTATGAAACAAAACTGAGAATTATATCTGATAACAGACAGGATGTATCATATAAAGACATTAAAAATCTGTATGAGAACAGAGAAGAGATATTCATTAATTCCGAAATGGCTCTGGAACTAAATCTTGTTGATGAACTTCATTATAAACAGGATGTGATGGAGACATTAGGAATTAAAAAGGATAACTTGATCAGTCTCTCTTCATACTCTTCAAATATTGCTCCGGTTGCTTCTGGGGCAGGAAAAATAGCTGTTGTTTATGCTGAAGGTGGAATTCAGGCATCAGTATCCGGATTTAATGCTAAGGCAATTACCTCTGAAAAAATGATAAAAATCCTGACAAAACTCCGTAAAGATGCATCTGTGAAAGCTGTTGTACTCAGAGTAAACAGTCCGGGTGGATCTGCTCTGGAATCAGATATTATTGCCCATGCAGTTAAGCAGTTAAAAACAGCTAAACCTGTTGTAGTGTCTATGGGAAGTGTAGCTGCTTCCGGTGGATATTACATTTCAGCTCTGGCAGATTATATTTACGCTGAGCCATTAACTATTACCGGATCTATTGGTGTTGTAATGATGATACCTAATGCAACGGGGCTTGGAAAGAAACTGGGAATTCATACAGATAGTGTTGCTCGTGGAAAATATGTTGATCTGCTGAATTTGTGGAAACCAATGCCTGCTTCAGCCCAAAGATCACTTCAGAGAAATGCTGAAAACATCTATACTGAGTTCAAGGATATTGTGATGACTGGAAGAAAAATTGCTCCTGATAAGATAACAGATATAGCCGAAGGAAGAGTCTGGAGTAGTGCTAAAGCATTGAAAATAGGATTGATAGATGAAGTTGGATCTATTGATGATGCAGTTAAAAAAGCAGCAGAACTTGCCAATATGAGTGTTTACGGAACAGAGAATTATCCGAAACGTAAAACCTTATTTGAGGTTATATATGATGATAAGTTTAATTTTGGAGCTGTAATGTCTTCATTAGTGAAACCGGAAAGCAGAATTCTTAATGAATTTGACAAGGAACTAAAGAAAGTTGAGAATTTCCAACGGGATAAAATTCAACTTATATGTCCGGTATCCATACAACAGTAGATTTCTATACTTAGAATTTGATTGACATGAAATTCGGTAAAACAGAATTTGAAAAAATGTAATATTTTCAAAGGAGATATAATGAATATGAAAAGAACCATGCTTGTTGTGATTGGACTAATTATCTCTACAGCATTGTTTTCTGCATCGGTTTCTACAAACATAAGATCAGGAAATATGTATTATAATCAATTTAGTTCAAATGCGGATAATACTGATTTACGAGATAAGGCTATTAAATATTATAATGAAGCTCTGGAAAAAGAACCTGATCTTCCTGAAGTAATTTTCAGATTGGCTAAATTAAAAATCAAGGTTCTGAAAGAAAAATATCCGAACTCTGATGAAACATCTCCGGATTACTATAATAAATTGCTTGAATTAAGACCAATGTATGAAAAAGTGCTGAAGCTTCTGAATAATCTTCCTGAAGATAAGAAGCCTCGCAAAAAAGCTCTTAAAACTATGCATTTAAAAGAGAAAAAAGTAAGTGATCCGAGACCTGGTGGTGAAAAGAAAAAGATTTCCATTGTTGAATTTTATGAGCTTCAATCTCAAGACATTATTGATTTAGGTATTGATGCAGCGGTTCTCAATGTTGCAAACACATTGAATAATGAAGGAAAAACAGATGAAGCTGTTACAGCAATAGAGACACTTCTCAAAGTGAATCCTCAATACGACAAGGCAATTGTGACTTATGCAAGAATCAGTTATAATGCTGGGAACTATGAAGAATCAATTGCAAACTACAAAAAGTATCTCGAACTGAAACCGGATGATGTTGACGTTCAAAGAGAACTTGCAGAAACTTATGTATTGCTTCTCGAAGATGATCCGGCTGATAAAACCGATTATGCTGAACTTTCAGGAAAATACATAAAGAAAGAAAATCTCAGAAATGCAGTAAAAATATACAAGAACCTTCTTACATTCGGTCGTAATTCAAATACCGAGTACTTTTTAGGTATGTATTATCTTTCACTTGGTGAAGATGACAATGCTATTGAATACCTGAAAAAAGCAATTTCAAATGATGAAGGTGTTGACCCTGTACCATTTGTAGATCAGGCTTGTTTTACGCTGAGTTATATTTATCAGACAAAGAAAAAAGACGATAAGAATTCTGTCCTTTATCTCCAGAAAGGTGTTGATTTCCAACTTAAAAATGAAGATAAAGAAAACGTAAAAATTGAGATATTCAGATTGAAGTCTCTAGCATCAAATCTGTTTAAAGCAGATAAATTTGCTGAAGCAGAAAGTTATGCAGATGTTCTTTTCAATAAAGCAGTAGATACACCAAGTAAAAATCTTGCAAAGACAATTGGTAATCAGTCTGCATTGAAGCTCAAGGATTCTGCTTTATCAAAGAAGTGGAGCAGTCGATAGTAATTAATCATAACTGTGTACTTGACAGTAAATTAGTAATAAATTTCATGACATCGGTCAATTAGCAGATTGGCTGAACTGTGCGAAAGTGGCGGAATTGGCAGACGCGCTGGATTTAGGATCCAGTGGGATTTTCCTGTAGGGGTTCGAGTCCCCTCTTTCGCACCATTATTATTATATATGGAATGATAACAGGAGTTAAAAAGTGAAAAAGGAATTTAAAGAAATTAGTCAATGTGTACGTGAAATGACACTCACTGTTCCGGCAGAAACTGCTGAGAAAGATTATGTAAAAGTACTGAAAGATTTCAGAAAATATGCTGCAGTACCGGGATTCAGAAAAGGTAAAGCTCCGATGTCCATGGTTGAAAAACTCTATGGTGCTCATGCAAAAGAAGAATTTATAAAAGCAAAACTTCCGGAATACTATACTGAAGCTATCGAAGGTGATGAAGTAGTTCCAATTTCTCAAGGTCAACCACTTAAATGGGACTGGGAAAAAGGTAAAGATTTTACAGCAACTTTCAGATTTGAAGTTAAACCTGAAATTAAAGTTGATAAATACAAAGAACTTGAAATTCCATTTGAAAAACAGGAATTACCAGCAGATGCAGTAGATGGTACTATCGAAGAAATGCGTCGAAAAATGGCTAGTATTGAGGAAACAGATAAAGCTGTCGAATCCGGAAATATTGTTAATATTGATATTCAGCTTCCTGGCGAAGATGGAGAATACAAAGATCCGTTCAGCAGAGAACTTGCTGTTGGTGAAAATCAATTCAGTAAAGAGTTTAACGAAAAAATCATCGGTCTTAAGAAAGGCGACGAATTTACATCACTGCTTTTTGAACCTAAAGAAGACGATGACTCAGAATTACTGAAGAAAGAAGCAAAAATAACTGTGAAAGCTGTAAAAATTGAAGTACTTCCTGAAATAGATGATGATCTTGCTAAAGACGCAGATTATGATTCTCTTGATGAAATGAAGGAAAAGATTGTTGAAGAACTTAAGAAAAATCTTGATAAAGAGAACGAAAGATCTTTGAAAGACGCAATCACAATGAAGCTTATCAGCGAAAATCCGTTTGATGTGCCACCTTCACTCGTAGAAAACTACGCTATGAATATGGCTAAGCCTATGGCTCAACAGTATAATATTCCTGTTGAACAGCTTCTTGAAGGTTACAAGAAACTTGCTGAAATTGAAATTAAAAAATACTATATCATCGATGAACTGAAGAAAGTAGAAACTTTTGAAATCTCTGATGATGATAAAAAAGATATGATTGATGAACTTTCTGCAAACATGAACATGACAGCAGAAGAATACAGTGAAAAGTACAAGAGCTTTGTAAAAACACCGGATTTTGAAGAAGCTATCAAAGAAAAGAAACTTTACAAACTTATCGAAGAATCATCAACTTTCGTGAAGCTTCCTGAAGTTCCAGAAACTCCGGAAGAACCAGCAGAAGTTGAAGAATCAGAAAATACAGAAGAATAGTTGTTTTTAAGCAATACCTCAATATCTTTTTAAAAAGGAGATAAAGTATGCCTTACGTACCTATAGTTGTTGAACAAAGTGGACGCTCTGAAAGAGCTTATGATATATATTCCAGACTGTTGAAAGACAGAATTATCTTCCTGGGATCTCCAATAGATGATAATGTAGCTAATGTAATTATCGCTCAGTTGCTGCATCTTGAAGGTGAAAATCCTGAGAAGGATATTTACATGTATATTAACAGTCCGGGTGGATCAGTTACTGCCGGTCTTGCCATATACGATACTATGCAGTTTATTAAACCTGCAGTCAGTACAATCTGTATTGGTCAGGCTGCCAGCATGGGAGCATTTCTTCTCACTGCCGGCGAAGCAGGTAAAAGACATGCCCTGCCTAACAGCCGTGTAATGATTCATCAACCTCTCGGTGGAGTACAGGGTCAGGCTTCCGATATTGAGATTCACACTAAAGAAATACTTTATCTTAAAGATAAGCTTAACCGAATTCTGCATCACCATACAGGTCAGCCTATGGAACGTATTATCAAAGATACTGACAGAAATTACTTTATGAATGCAAATGAAGCTAAAGAATACGGAATAATCGACGAAATTATAAATAAAAGAGCTTAGCAGGAGATATTGTGGAAAACAAATATAATTTACTGCATTGTGCATTCTGCGGACGTGCCGAAACTGAGGTAAAGCACATGATAAAAGGTGTTGCAGGTAATATCTGCGACGAATGTGTCCGCATGTGCCATACAATAATTGAAGCTGATCATAAAGAACAGGAACTCGATGATTTCTCACTTCCTACACCAAGAGAAATTAAAGAATACCTCGATCAGTATGTTATTGGGCAGAAGAAAGCGAAGCAAGTTATATCAGTAGCTGTATATAATCATTACAAGAGAATATTCAAGCAGATTCAGACAGATGATGTTGAAATTGAAAAAAGCAACATCCTTATGGTTGGACCTACAGGTTCAGGAAAAACTCTGATTGCTCAAACTCTTGCAAAATTCCTCAAAGTACCGTTTGCTATTGCTGATGCGACTACTCTCACAGAAGCAGGTTATGTCGGTGAAGATGTTGAAAATATCCTCGTACGACTTCTTCAATCTGCAAATTATGATGTTGAAAAAGCATCCACCGGTATTGTTTATGTGGATGAAATTGATAAAATTGCAAGAAAATCTGAAACTCCGTCTATAACAAGAGATGTTTCCGGTGAAGGTGTTCAGCAGGCATTACTCAAGATTCTTGAAGGATCAAAAGTCAATGTTCCACCAAAAGGTGGACGTAAACACCCTCATCAGGATTTTATCGAAATTGATACCAGTAAGATATTATTCATTGTTGGTGGTGCATTCTTCGGATTAGAAAAGATAATCCAGAAAAGAATGAACCAGAAAGTAGTAGGTTTCGATGCTAATATTCTCACTAAGGCAGAAGAATCATCTGACATTCTCATGAATGTCTCTTCGGATGATCTGCTTAAATTCGGATTAATACCAGAGCTTGTCGGAAGAATGCCGGTTGTTACTTCTCTCAGAGAACTTGAGGAAGATCAGCTTGTTCAGATTCTGACTGAGCCTAAAAATGCTATCTACAAACAGTACAAAAAACTGTTTAAGATGGAAGACGTCGAATTGCAATTCTCATCAGATGCCCTCAAAGAAGTGGCTCATATAGCAGTTGAACGCAAAACCGGAGCTCGAGGTCTGAGATCTATCATGGAAAACGTTATGCTTGACATAATGTACGAAATTCCTGATCTCCAAGGCGTAAAAGAATGCATGATAACCAAAGAGGTTGTCGAAGGTGAAAGCGACCCAGTATACGTTTTTGAGGAGAAAAAGGAAGATCAGACTGCCTGATCGGTTTATAAATTTAAAAACTATAATGAAAGACTGTTGGTGTTAAACTGACAGTCTTTTTTTTTGTTCCGCCAGGTAATGGCTGATAGCTCTAAGAAAGGTGGTAAATTGTTTCTAAATTGTTATATTGAAATGCATGTGTTATCGTCAGAACTTCTCAAGACATATCCTTTAGTTGTTTACGTGGCAAATATATTGCAAAACAATCACTGAATGCTGCCAAACAACAATTTGTCTCCATCTCCCACATAATTTTTATTGCAAAAAAAAAGCTGTAAAATAATATGACGAAAATAACTAATGAGGACTCTGCATAATGGCGAAAGCAGAAAGTTCTCTCATAAAGGAAATACTGATGTACTCAAGTAAAAATATAAGACAGCAGTTTATAGATTTTTTTAAAGAGAAGAACCACGAGATTGTTTCTTCAGCAGGATTAATCCCGCAAAACGATCCTACCTTATTATTCATTAATGCAGGTATGAACCAGTTTAAAAACATATTCCTCGGACTGGAAGAAAAGAAGTTCGATAGAATCGCTAACTCACAGAAATGCATAAGAGCAGGTGGAAAGCATAACGATCTGGAAGAAGTGGGAACAGACGGTTACCACCATACATTCTTTGAGATGCTCGGAAACTGGTCTTTTGGAGACTACTATAAAAAAGAAGCAATTGAGTGGGCTTGGGAACTGATCACTGATGTATGGAAGCTCCCTAAAGACAAACTCTTTGCTACAGTTCACGATTCGGATAACGAAGCTGCTGAACTCTGGAAGAACCATACTGATATCGATCCGACTCATGTTGAGTATCATGGAGATAAAGATAACTTCTGGGAAATGGCAGATGTCGGTCCATGCGGTCCTTGTTCGGAGATCCACATTGACAGAGGTATCGAGCATTGTAATCTGCAGGATGATCCTGATCATGTTTGTAAGGTTAACGGGGACTGTCACAGATACATTGAACTGTGGAATCTGGTTTTTATTCAGTATAACAGAGATAAAGACGGAACACTTAATCCGCTTACAAGCAGATATGTTGATACCGGTGCAGGTTTCGAAAGAATCTGTCAGGTGTTACAGGATAAAAGCTCTAACTACGAAACTGACTTGTTTATGCCATTATTGAATGCTATCGAAGAAATTTCCGGAACAAAATACAATAAGGATGCTTCCGGTACATCTCACAGAGTTATTGCAGATCATATCAGAGCGTTATCATTTGCAATTGCAGACGGTGGAATGCCATCTAATGAAGGACGCGGCTATGTTCTGAGACGTATTCTCAGGCGTGCTGCCAGACATGGAAGACTGCTTAATATACACAAACCGTTCCTCTATAAACTCGTTGATGTTCTCATTGATGTAATGGGGCATCACTTCTCTGAGCTGGCAGAAAGAAAGGAACACGTAGTTCTGACAATCAAAGCTGAAGAAGAAAGATTTAATGCTACTCTCGATAAAGGTCTGGATCAGATTGAAGAGATTTTTAAAGTTAATGAACAGGATAAAGTTATATCCGGTAAGGATGCTTTCACACTTTATGATACATACGGATTTCCAGTTGATCTCACAACAGTTATTGCCGAAGAAAAAGGCTATACAGTAGATCTGGACGGTTTCAATAAAGCTATGGAAGAGCAGAGAGAGCGTGCCAGAAAATCACAAAAATTCGTAATGGATATAGAGCACACAGAATGGATTGAGTTTACAGATAACATGCAGGAGACAGAGTTTGTTGGTTACGATTCATACTGTACTGATACAAAAATCGTTAAGTTCAGCTTCGTGAAAGATGATATTGCCAAGATTGTGCTGACAAAGACTCCTTTCTATGCAGAACAGGGTGGTCAGGTTGCAGACAAAGGTGATCTTTCTAATGATGAGACCATGATCAAAGTATTTGATGTGAAGAAAGAGAATAACGAAGTAGTACACTACGGTAAGATCTTAAACGGTAAGATTTCGGATGGAGAGTTTCAGGCTGTAATCAATACAGACAGACGTAAGGAAATTGCCCGAAACCATACAGCTACTCACTTGCTTCATAAAGCATTACAGACCATACTTGGTGATCATGTGCATCAGAAAGGTTCTCTGGTAAATGCAGACAGTCTCAGATTCGATTTCACGCATTACGAAGGTGTTAAACAGGAAGATCTGGAAAAGATTGAGAGAATTGTAAACAACGAGATCATGGAAAATCACAAAATGGTGACAGATATCATGAATTATGATGAAGCTAAAGAAAGTGGTGCCACAGCTTTATTCGGAGAAAAATACGGTGACAGTGTCCGTGTAGTTTCAGCAGGAGAATTCTCCAAAGAACTTTGCGGGGGTACACACGTTGGTTATACTGGGGAAATCGGTTCGTTCAAGATTTTGTCAGAAAGTTCCAGTTCTGCCGGAGTAAGACGTATCTTTGCTATTACAGGTTCATACGTACTTGACTACAACAAAAAGCAGGAAGAAAAACTGCAGAAAGTTTGTGAGTTACTGAATGTGCCTGAGAAGAACATGTTGAACAAGATTGAAAAGCTTATTGAAGATAACAGAGAGCTTTCCAGAGAAATAGAAAGGCTTCAGACTGCCCAGAAGGGAGACATCCTTACTGAACTCCTTAAAAATGCAGATGAAATTGAGGGAGTAAAAGTTGTTGCTGCCAGAATAGATGTTAATGATAATAAGGAATTCAGAGCAACAGGAGACCAGCTCAGAGATAAAATCGGTTCCGGAATTGGTGTTCTGATCTCTGATATTGGCGGTAAAGTATCCATAATAACAATCGTAACCAAAGACCTGACGAAAAAGTATCAGGCTGGTAAGATTGTCGGAAAAGTCGCTGAAATTGTCGGTGGTAGAGGCGGTGGACGCCCGGATATGGCAATGGCAGGTGGAAAAGATGCTTCTAAGATAGATGAAGCAGTAAAATCAGTACCGGAAATAATAAAAAACATTTAAAATGTCAGATAGATATAAACAGGATTTTGCAGGAATTTATAACAGGAACTGGAACGATTTTTCAGATAAGGTCGCTCCGTTCCTGCTTGCATATTTCCGGAAATACAATCCTTCTGCAGAAAGCATATTAGACTTGTGCTGTGGATGCGGGAGACTCTCTGCTTTTTTTGCTGATAACGGCTACAATGTAACAGGAATAGATAACTCAGAATCCATGCTGTATTATGCCAGACTTAATAACACGAAACATATCGCAGATGGCAGAAGCGATTTTATTCTTGCAGATGCCAGAGATTTCACTATGGAAGATCAGTATGATTTCTGTGTGTCTACTTTTGATGCAATGAACCATTTGGAGACAATTGAGGATCTCAGACAGTGTTTTTCGAGTGTCTACAATGTTTTAACTGATGATAGTGTTTTTATTTTTGATCTCAACACAGCCAGAGGGTTAGAAAACTGTTGGTTTGGAGTCAGAAAGATAAAGGGTGATGATTTTTTCCTGATTCAGGATAGTAAATACGATTGTATAAGTAAAATGGGAACAGCCGAAATTACATGTTTTGTTGAGACTGGTGATAATGTCTATCGCAGGAGTACGGAAAATCTTTTCAACAAAGCATTCAACCTGTTTGAGGTCAGTAATATTCTGATCGAAACAGGATTCAGATATGTTTCTTTTGCCAGGATTTCATCTCTGGATGATCCTTTGACAGATCCGGAAGAAGAATACAGAGTATTCATAGTTGCGGAGAAGCAGGATATATGAGGATACTGATTCTCAGATTCAGTTCACTGGGTGACATTGTTCTCACTGAACCCATTATTCATGCACTGCGAGAGAAGTACCCGCAAGCAGTTATAGACTATCTTATAAAACCTGTATTCAGTGAAATAGTACAGGCCATTCCCGGAGTGGATAATATTATTGCCAGACCTGAGAAAATTAATGATATACTTCCTGAGCTTAAGAATAACAAATATGACCTTGTAATTGATCTGCATGATAAATTATATTCTCAGATACTGCGGATGAGGCTGAAAGCAAAATCTGTAACCTATAAAAAACAGCATTTTACACGCTGGGCAATTGTGAAAAAACTTACAAAAGCAGAAATCGATTCTACTGTCGATCTGTATGAAACGGCTCTCAAAAAACTGAATATTCCTCTTAAACGTAAATATCCGGTTCTTCAGGCACAACCTCAATATAGAGAAAAGATTGAAAAGCTTATTTCTGATTATTCACTGCCTGTTAACAGAACTTTGATCGGGCTTTTTCCCGGGGCATCATTTAATACTAAGCAATATCCTGTTGACTGGTATGCAGATTTTATCGACAGAATTCCGGATACCTGGAACACAAGTTTCTGTATTCTCGGTTCTACTGCAGACAAACCTCTTGCAATGAAGATCAAACAGAAAACCGAATCTAAAGTCTATGATCTGACCGGAACAGTTTCTCCGGGGGAACTCATTAATCTGACAGATTTAATGGATGGTATAGTATCGAATGACAGTGGTCCAATGCACATTGCGGCAGCATTGCGTAAACCTCAGATTGCAATATTCGGTTCAACCCACACCAGACTTGGCTTCAGACCTCTCAATGACAAGGCAGTTGTAATCCAAAGTGACTTAAAGTGTCAACCTTGTTCGCTACATGGCTTCAAAGAATGTCCTCGAAGGCACTTCCGCTGTATGTACTCAATATCACCTTGTACGTTAAAGGAATACATGCAGGAGTTACTGGAAAATTCTATCTGGAATCTATGATATAGAACCTGTTTGGGTGTAATCTTTATTTACTTATAAAAACTTTGTTGACAAATTTACCATTGGGTGTCTACTTTTTGTAAATCTAATTTACACAATTTTTGAACTGTAATCAAAGTAAAGGTAAAGTAATGGAAAAGAAGATAAATAAATTGCTGCTGCAGTATACTGTAAAGAATGAAACGATTGATAAAATCGTAAATAAATGTGAATCTGAAAACAGTAAGATCATAGAAATTATCGGACCTACCGGGACGGGTAAAACATATATTTTTGAGAAAGTTAAAGCTCGTTTTAAAGAAATGGGAAAAGAGTTTACCGTATACACTCCCAAGGTTTTTCATTTCAATCAACTCAGTAATATATTGTATGCAATTACAGACATTACCAGCGATGAATATGAGAAGATGGTAAGAGAAGCCAGGCAGCATTCTCTTAATAATAAATATGATTTCTTTTACTTTATTACGGAACAATTACAGAAAGCTGATAAATTAAAGTCGGGAATTTTTCTGATAGATAATTGTGCAATATTTGATCAGTACAGTAAAGATTTTTTACAATACCTGATTGAATATGCACTGGATAAAAAAATCTTTTTCATAACATTCTGTGCTGAATCAAATTTTCTGTTTTCCGATGTTATTGAAGCAGCGTATCCCCACAAAGAGGATATTCAGAGTATTCTTTCTAATCTTTTTATGAATGAAGAGGTGGATAACCCTGAACATGGAGAAGTTTTACTCAGCATTACACATGGAAATCTTTTTCTGATTGAATATATTCTGAATAAATTTTACTCAAAGGGTAAAAAATCTGAATTTGATCTTTCTCAGTATCTCGACATGAAAATCAGCGTTCATACAGTTTATCAGGAAATAATAGATAATCTATCAGATGAAGATATTGATATTGCAGCATATATTTTTCTGCTGGATGGAAAAGCAACGGGCAGTAATCTTTCTCTGCTGACAAAGTCAAAGAATATAATATCAAGTGTTAAGAGGCTTACAGATTCCGGACTCCTGAGAGCAATAGATGATAATCTTTATATAATGAAGCCAAACCTTTTTAAGATGACTTACAAGGACTTCTCGAAAACCAGACAGAAGAAATTTATTGATGATGTAATAGCAAAGAAAGATAAGTTTGAGATAAAAGATGCTCAAGTTGCATATTACCATTTCTTTATAGATGAGCTTAAACTAAATTTTATGGAAAAAATAATAGCTTATCTTTCTGTTATTGAGGATCATGAAACTCTTCACAGTATCTATACTTCTCTGAAAAAAAACGAAGAAGACGAAATTACTCTGATAAAAATCATGCTTGCCCTCGGTACTACCAATACAAAGCTTTATCAGGTTGAATCTTCAGCAGAAAACTACAGAAACGCTTTGAGGTTATGCACAAAACTTCATCAGCCTGTTGATGAGATTGTATATTTACTTGCAGAAAGCCTTTATAAGATAAACTCTATCTCTTTTGCAATGGAGATTATCAAGAAATATACTACCAAGACAGCCTCAGCATTCTGGCTTTGTAAACTGTTTATTCTTCAGGCCGACCTTTATATTATTCAAGGCAAGATTGATGAAGCTATGTACAGTATAGAAACTGCCGCAGACCATGCTTATGTAGTAAAGGAAGAGAAGAAAAGAGTTCAATTGCTTGCCGGATGCAAGAAAACTAAAGGGAAGATCTACTACTATTCAAATCAGTGGGATAAAGCTGAGACAGAATTCTTCAATGCTGAAGAAATGTATAAGAAATCCGGGGAAAAAAGCGGACTTGCAGCAATTTATAACAATCTCGGAATTCTTGCCATGTACAAAGGTGAATGGGACAAAACCGAGGATCTTTACAAAGAGAGCCTCAAGCTGGAACAGGAAAGCTATAATATAGGCGGAGTATCTGTCTGCTATAACAACCTTGGTGGAATGTTCGAAGAAAAAGGAGATTACAAGCAGTCTCTTGACTATCTGTTTAAAGCACTTCATATTCAGAAACTACTCAGCGACAGAGATAATATTACAGATATATATAACAACATTGGTATTACCTACATGGATAATGCTGAATTTGACAAAGCCGCTGATGCATTTGAGAAATCCCTGCAGACAGCAATGAATTTCAGCCTGTTCAGAGATATTATATCCGCATTGAACAATCTTGGAGCTCTTTACTTTAAATCCGGTAAATGGACAAAAGCGATAGAATACTACGAAAGAGCTATTGAAAAATCAAAGAATAATAGTTTCCTGCCGGGTATGGCAGAATCATATAACAATCTGGGAGATCTGTTCTCAAAACGTGGAGAGTATAACCTTTCTTACGATCTTTATTTCAAAGCAGAAGAGCTTCTTCCGGATATCCAGAACGATATTCTGAAAGCCGAACTTTACGGAAATATTGGATATGTACTGACAAAACTGCACAAATACGGTGAAGCTTATGCATATCTTGTAGACAGTTATGATTATTTCAAATCTATTAATGCAAAAGACAAACTTATGATAGAGGTTTGTCATAAACAGGCAAATTATTTTATTGCTACAAGAAACTTTGAAATAGCACGTTACTATCTGAAAAATGCCTTTGAGATATCAGAGGAAATGGGATTTAAAGTAGAGCTTGGAAATACGTATTATCACATGTCTATGCTGGAAAAAAATCTGAAAGACAAGAAGAATCTGCTGGGAAAAGCAATTGAGATATATGTTGAAACAAACAGTAACTTCGAGCTTGCAGTATGTAACATTGAATACGCTTCTGTTATGTACGAACAGCAGGACTGGGAACAAGCTTTACAATTACTTACAGACAACAAAAAGCTAATTAAAGAATACGATGCAATAAAACTGCTGGAGAAAAATGATACACTGATTCAGAGAATTCAGCGTGAACATGCAGCTGAACTGAAAGAATCTAAAAATCAGGAATCACTGCTGAACAAATTCTATGATATTACACAAAAGCTGAACTTGATCAATGATTTCGATTTACTGCTTGATTCAGCTCTGGATAATCTGGTTGATATCTCAGATGCGGACGGTGGATTATTGTGTCTGTATAATGCTCGTCAGACAAAGGATTCCTGGGAATATCAGGTGTTTAATAAATTCAGTAGAGAAGATCCTGACTACGATGTGCTTGCAGATAGAATTCTGGCAACTTTTTCAGAAATGAAAGGCTATAACATTAAGCAGCCGCATTTTGCTCCTCAGTTTAATAATATTATTACATTCCCTCTGGTGATTAGAAACCAGAATCTAGGTGTAATTCTTTTATTCAGTAAACACGGATCGCACTACTTTAACAAGAAGATTTATAATCTGCTCAGTGCATTATCTAATCAGATTATTGTACTTGTTGAAAATATCAGACATAATAATCTGACAAGATCTCATGCAATTCTAAGAGAAGAACTAAGTACTGCCAATACATATACAAATATTATAGGTAAAAGTGAGAAGATTCAGGAGATTTTCCGCTTGATCGAAAAGATTAAAGATACACCTACAACAATATTTCTGGAAGGTCCAAGTGGAACCGGTAAAGAACTTATTACCAGAGCTATACACTATACTTCTAACAGAAGGAATAAGCAATTTATTGCTCAATATTGCGGAGCACTACCGGAAACATTGCTTGAAAGTGAATTATTCGGGCATACAAAAGGATCTTTCACAGGCGCAGCCTATGATAAGAAAGGACTCTTCGAAGTTGCTGACGGTGGAACTTTCTTCCTCGATGAGATTGCAGACATAAGTCTTTCTACTCAGGCTAAACTTCTCAGATTCCTGCAGGAAGGTGAAGTAAAACGAGTAGGTTCAACTCAGACAACCAAGGTTAATGTTCGTGTTATATGTGCAACAAACGTATCACTTGCTGATAAGGTTAAAGAAGGCAAGTTCAGGATGGATCTTTATTACAGGTTAAATGTGATAAAAATTCAGGTTCCGGCTCTTAAAGAAAGAAAATCCGATATTCCGCTTCTTGCTATACATTTTCTCGATAAATACAATAAAAAGATGAATAAGAATGTGCTTGGTATCACAGATGAAGCTATGAAGCATCTTGTTGCCTGTAACTGGCCGGGAAATATTCGACAGCTGGAAAATGAAATCGAAAGAGCTGTGACTCTCGTGGAAAACGAAGCATTCATTAAACCTTCCGATCTTTCCGAAGAGATTTTCAAGTATGCTGAAAATTCTGAAGTTGTAACAATGCTGAATACTCTTACACTTAAAGAAGCTGTTGAGAATCTGGAAAGAAAAATGATTATGGATGTGCTGGAAAAAAGAGAGTGGAATCAGACTCAGGCGGCAAAGGATCTGGGTTTGAGTCGTCAGGGACTTATTAAGAAGATAAAACGATATGAGCTTGAAAAATTATAACAGATATATTGTGCTGGATCTGGAAACAACGGGTCTCAGCTTTTCCGAAGAAGAAATTATTGAAATAGGGGCTGTGCTTTTTGAAGATGGTGTGAAAAAAGATGTTTTTTCGACCTTCATTAAACCAACAAAGCAGGTTTCCCAGTTTATAAAGAATTTAACACATATTACAGATGAGCAGCTTGCCGGAGCTCCTTCTTTTTCTGAAGCAGTACCGGGTTTGCTGGAGTTTATAAAGGACAAACTGATTGTCTGCCATAATACCTGGTTTGATATTAACTTCATAAATTCGCAACTCCAGCGAGAAGGATTCTTCAAGCTGACAAACAGATATATCGACACTCTTGAAATAGCAGATATATATTTGCCATTCACCAAAAACCATAAGCTTGTGACCTTATGTGAGTATCTTGGAATAAAGCTTAATAACGCACACAGAGCTATTTATGATGCTGAAGCAACCGGGCTTTTATTTTGGGAACTTCAGAAAATAGCTGTTGAAAACATTCCGATGCAGGTGAATTTCCAGTTAAAGCAGATTTCGGACAAGAGAATATTTGATACTGAAATTGACAGATTTTTCGAAAGTGTTGTTGATCATCAGAAGAATGAAGTGATTCTCTCTAAGGACAGCAAGTATCCTTTTAAAGTACCGGTAAATGTTATTATCTCCAAGAAGAAACCTGAAAAAGAGATGGATATCAGTGAGATATTCTCTACGGAAGGACCGATCAGTAAGTCTTTAGACAACTATGAAATGAGAAACGGTCAGGTAGATATGGCTGAATCTGTAGAAAAAGCACTGACATACAATCAGTTTTTACTGGTTGAAGCGGGAACGGGAGTCGGAAAATCACTGGCTTATCTGATTCCTTCATTGCGATTCAGTAACCTGAAAGGTGAAAAAATAATACTCACCACAAATACAAAGAACTTACAGGAGCAATTATTCTTTAAAGACTTACCTCTGATTAAGAATTATCTCGATATTCCATTCAAAGCTGCTTTACTCAAGGGCAGAGACAATTATATATGTGTCAGAAAATGGGAAGACGTGCTCTTTGATGTAAATCAGAATCATGCAGCTGATGATATTGATGCCGTTCTCAGGTTGGTCGTATGGAGACATTTCACTCAAACGGGTGATATCTCCGAAAACTCATCTTTCCGTAAGGAAGCTATGGGCAGGTTCTGGAAAAGGGTTGCAGCAGAACGTTTTTTTTGTCGAGGTAGAAAGTGCCCACAGAACAAAAACTGTTTCATGCAGAGAATACGTGGAGCCGGCGAAGATGGAAATCTGGTGATTGTTAATCACTCGCTTATGCTGGCAGATCAGATGAATGAGAACTCCTCTCTCGGTGAATATGGATATCTGATTATTGACGAGGCTCATAATATCCCTGATGCAGCATCTAACCATCTGGGACTGTCGCTTGGTTATAGTGATTTCAGTATATATCTTTCTCACTTGTTCAGTATCCGAAACAACCTTCAGAATGGTATACTACCTCATTTAAAAGGTTCTGCGACAAAATCTCTGATTACAGATATGGTTAAAAAGGCATTCAATCAGTACATTGCTTCTGCAATTGTGATTATCGAAGAAACGCAGATTATTCTCGGTGATCTTTTTACCGGAATAGGCAAGGCTGTAGATGTTGAAGGCAGCTATAATAAACTGCGGATCAAGGAATTCAGAAAACACAATGATATTTTTGTTAATATAGAAAGTGCTCTAAAACAGTGTAATGCTTTACTGGGCATACTGCAGAGAATAAGAGATCAACTCTCAGGAATTGATAAATCAATCTTCATGGATCATGACAAACATCTTTCCGGAATGGATTCTGCCTTGAACAGAATAAAGGAATTGATTGATGCACTGGAAAAATTCTCAGAAGAAGATCACAAGGAATATGCCTACTGGTTCTCAAATTTCAGATCTGATAACTACCCTAACGGTATAATAAATATTGCACCTCTCGATATCAGTACAGTACTTCAGAAAAACCTGTATGACAAGCTAAAATCCCTGATTTTCACATCTGCGACTATTTCGCTCCGTGGTAAATTTAAGTTTATGACAAACAGAATAGGACTGAACAAAGAAGAATATCCGGTTATAACCAAAATTGTTGATTCTCCTTTCGATTATCAGCACCAGAGCTCTGTACTGGCAGCTTCGTTTCTTCCTCAGCCTTCTGATAAGCTGTTTGCTACGCAGGCAAGTCATCTGGTTCAGGACGTGATTAAGGCTTCGGAAGCAGGCACATTGATCCTGTTCACATCTTATAAGGACCTGAATAGTATGTACGAATATCTTTCTAAAGTACTGAATACGGAAGAAACTCCTCTTCTGGCGCAGGGCAAGGGATTGAACCGAACAACTCTGTTGAATGAGTTCAGAGACCATAAAAAGTCCATTCTGCTTGGCACAAGCTCATTCTGGGAAGGCGTGGATATCCCCGGAGAAGCGTTATCATTACTTATTATATATAAACTTCCGTTCCAGGTTCCCACTGAGCCTGTTATTGAAGCCTACATTGAAAAGCTTGAGAAAGAAGGCAAAAAGTCATTTATGCACTATATGCTGCCTAATGCACTGCTGAAATATAGACAGGGATTCGGCAGACTGGTGAGAAACAAAAAGGATACAGGAATTGTGCTTTTGCTGGATAACAGAGTTTCCACAAAATTCTACGGACAGTACTTTAAAGAAATAACTCCAACCAAAGTCAGAGAGTGCAAATCACATACAGAGATTATTTCATCCATCAAGAAATTCTTTCATCCTTTGTACTGATGTGTGAGAAAATTCTCGGATTGTACTTCAGAGTAAAAGTCTTTGATAATGGCACTTTTAGCATTTAGAAAAATGACTCAATCAATAACCTAAAATGTTATCCATCCGCTCAATGATCTTGCATTGGCCCCATCTCCAAAATTCAGTTCCTGACCGACAGCATGCACTATATTAAAGGTATGATCTCCATCTGTTCTGTTTGAGTTTGAGATAACCGTTATAATTGTTCCCGTATCAGTATGAAACCACATTTCGGCTGCGTATCCCGGAGTCCCTCCGTTATGACCAATAAGATTCATATCTGTATGAAATCCACATCCGTAACCATATTCAAATGGTATTCCTTCTCCCAGCGGGAACCAGCTTTGCATCAGATCCAACGATCCGGAAGTAATAATTTCTTCTTTGAACAGAGCAGAAGCAAATTTACCGAGATCTTCTGCCGTGCCTATAAGACAGCCTGCACTCCAGAATGGAGTAGGATTCCAGGAGGTTACATCGTCAAGCAGGCCATCATCATCCAGATCAAGATAACCGTGAGTAAAATTCTCAGGTTCTTCGTCTACTGTAGTATGATCCAATCCAATGTGGTCAATGATGCTGGTTCTGAGCAGGTCAGCATAAGTAGATCCGCTGACTTCCTCAATAATCAGTCCGAGCAGCACATAATTAGTGTTGGAGTAGTGCCAACTTGCACCGGGATGAATCTCAGCAGGATCAGTTATTTCAATTGCATATTCTACAAGCTCCTGAGGTGTATAAATTCTTGTCGGATCTTCCAGAATTTCATTCATAATCTGGTCACCGTCGTTGGCATAATCAAGGATTCCGCTTGTCATGTTCAGCAGGTTTTCAATAGTAATAAGACTATCGTGGGGAACAGTGATTTCCGGGAGAAACTCACTCAGCTTCCGGTCAAAGTCCAACAATCCGTCCTCATGGAGTAACAGACACAATGTGGCAGTAAATGTCTTGGTTGTACTACCAAGACGTAGCGTGCTTGATGGTTCCATATCTTCCTGAGTCTCGATATCAGCTTTTCCGGCAGCCAGTTTCCAAGTTCCGTATTCAGGTGAATCCACATAAAGTGAATATCCCGGATGAGTTTCTGTAACTGCTTCATTGAGGATGTTTTGGATTTGTGAGCCTGGGGTTGAGTTATCTTTATCATCTGAAGATGAACACCCGAAAACAGATAACAGAAGGACAAGAATGATTATAATACTGTATCTCATTAATTACTCCAATTTTGTTAAATATTAAAAGACTATGCACTGTTTGAACTGTCAGTGATTAGAAATCTCTCTTAGTAGTACTAATATTGTAATCCGGTAAGGAGGAGAGTCAAGTTTTATCTGTGGTTAGTTGGGATTGCGGAGGGTGGATTTAACGGATTATACATAAAAGAGGCTTGAGATTTTTTATACTTACATTCTGTATTCTGGAAATTAAAGAGTGGGACAATAAATTTGACAAAGTTAACTAAAGCTATAAATTGACTTTATAATTTAGCTTATGTTAATTTAAGGAGATGCAATGAAAAAGAATAGTATTTCTATTTTATTGATTTTATGTGTTTTAGGTTTGCTTATAAGTTGTTCAGATGATAATGGAACTGGACCTGTAAGTAAAAGAATGAGAACTTATGCAAGATTATCACGTTTTAATTATGATCAAGATGTATATTCAAGTGCTTATATTGTTGTTGATTATTATCCGGCAGTAAACACTACCGAGTTTTCCATTAATGATTCAATAGTTTTTTCCAGCGATTATCCAGCAATTACCGGACGAACATGGGACTATGATCTAAGGTATGATGAGCCAGAGTATCAATGGGTGACATCCCATACTTATGATATAGAAATCAGAGCTAACAATAATGAACTTGTCTCATCAAGTAGTTGTGTGATTCCTCAATCTTTTTATTTCAATTTTTCTTCAATTCCTCAAGCAATCAATCCAGATAATGGATTTAATCTGGAATGGACTGATTGTGATAACGAGACATACTATAGATTATTCTACTCAATCTGGTGCGGGGGAACTTTTGCTGATTCTTTAATAATTCTGGATGCCAATACAGTTAATTTTGTTTTCACACCAGAAATGCTGAATATTTATGGAGCAGAAGATATCTACATTAGCCTTAAAGCAATTAATGGTCCCGTGATTGCTGCTGGTAGTGAGGGAAATTTCTCAGGTGATGGTTATGGTTACTGCTATGGTGAATATGATCCCGGCAGCTTAGATATAAACTATTTACGTTCTACAAGGATTGCAGACAGAGAAGAAGAGGATTACAATGAAAGAAATGAATACTTATTTAAAAAGCTTATTGGTTTTGAAGATCTGTAACGAGTTGATCGAATATTAATAAAACTGTGATGATAACTTTACCGACCCATTGGAGGGCGGTTATTCTAAAAATCAACTGAAACTCTTACAATGTTTATATACCAAACACAGAATAATTTCAGGATATGAAAATGAAAGTAAAGTCAACTTCCCTACCCCTTATCACCGGGGGTAGCAGTTGCAAAGATTCCCTCAGTGTCAGCTTGTGTGGCTCTGCATTGATCTGCTGTTTTAGAGTCCAGACTGTCTTCAGGTGAAAAGCTCATTACCTGTTCGAAGTATTCTTGACCAAATCCCAGACTTTCCATATACTTCCATTGATCATCATATTTAACGGATTTCTGTGCTCCAAAAATATGATCATGCTCGTTAAAAACACTTTCTAAGTTTGTATCTACACCCATTTCCATTGTAAGCTCTCTTGTATCCCTAAAAATGTCCTTTTTGTCTGCATTTCTGGGAAATACAGCATATATTTTAGCACTGCCTTCCAGTTGAGAAGCTTTCCTGTTAATAGCAGTAATTGCCTTTTGCATAAGAGCTTTGAAGCCTTGAATACCATATTCAGGGAGGATACAGCATGGTCCCAGACGATAAGCATAATCCGGTCCTTCGGCAAAGTTCCCCTCAATTTTCGAAGCCTGTCTTCTTCTTATCATAAGAAAACCCAAAACCTTATTTTTATCTTTCAGGCAAAAACAACTTTCCCTGATAGAATCGTTATATATGTTCATCAGTAAATCTGAGCGATCTGATTTGAAGAAGGCTTTATCAATTTCACTTATGGATTTCAAAGTGGATTTGTCGATTTGTTCTACTATTAACGCGCAAGGTAGAGTTTCATCATGTTTTATTGGTAAAGGCAGATCTGCCACTTGAGCAGTTGTGAAGGATTCTGGGAGAAATCCAGCTTTTTTGTAAAGCCCGATTGCCAGGGGGACTGCCCCAAGTCTAAATGTGAGAGCATTCTTATTCTTATGCAGGTACTCCAAAACTGCAGTAATCAGTTTATAGCCAAGTCCCTTGCCTCTTTCTTCTTTTGCAATAACGATATTGCCGATCCAGACTTGATTGTCATAATTATCTCCATGTCTGGATTTACTTATAATTATATACTATTCATTTAAGGTGTCAATATATTTGCAATTTAAGGATGTTATCTAATTGATTTGTCAAAGCCCAAAGAAACTTTATTCATTAAAAAACTTGCAGGTTAATTAATTCAAAGTCAACATGGGTAAAATTTCTGGGGGAATTAATCTCATGGTCAAATCGAGGTATAAAGTTTTCTCACCTTTGGAAATCAAGGGTTTCAGGGATGAGAAAATTTCACTGGAAGATATTGATTCTGTTTTATCTGAAGCACTCATTACTAAAGGGATAACCACGAAACTTGCTGGTGGTAAAGTAAGTAATGTCTATAGCTTTTTTCATGATGGTCAAAAAAGAGTACTAAAAATATCAAAAGGGTTGTACAGGATAAACGAGCTCAAAAGAGAAGCAGATATATTACGGCTATTAGTAAAGGATAACGAAATGTATATTGTGCCTGAAATAAGATGTTTCAAAATGCTGGACAATATAGGATATTTAATAGAAGATTTCATTAATGGAGTAACTGTTAGAGAAAAACTCAGAACAATTATGAATGTACTGGAAAGGCAAGATATTTGGGAAAAAGTTGGGCAAGTCTTATCGAGAATACACGGTTTATATAAGCTTGTTGATAAAAATGGTGAATGGTTAGAGGGTCAGTTAAGAATTGCTGAAATTAACATGAAGCATGCAATTTTAGACAGTTGTGAATTCCAGGAACAATCCCCTGAAGAGATGTTGAAGTGGCTGAAAGGTAATAAACCTGTTCAGAATAAGGTTTGCCTGCTACATGGAGATTTTCGAACAAAGAATATCATGATAGATTACAAAGAAAACATGATTGTGCTGGATTGGGGTTTTGTCGATGTTGGAGATCCTTATTATGATTTGGCAATAATAGATTATTATTTTGATGATGATAAAGATAGACAAGGCTTCTACAGGGGATATAAGTGTTGTTCATACGATAGAGCATTAATCGATTATTACGTTAAAATGAGTAAGTTTATCAACGTCTAATTCGATTATGGTTACCCGAGTTTACAATTAAGAGATGTAAATATTAGATGATCTTTCAAAGGAGTAAACATGAGTTTGGGAGAAGCTCTTTTGTACTGGAAACAGCCGATATGGAATCAAAAAATAAAACCTTACTGATTATGATTATTTTCTGTTTGACAATATGTACGCCAAAACTTATTAGATGCATTAATATCGGGATTTTTATTAGACAATAACTTTGAATCATAAATAGCTTTTGTGAGATCACTGCTTTTCCAAGAAGTTTTTTGAGGCTTACATCATGCAAATTTGGAGGATAATTGAGACTAGTTTTATGTACATTGACTTCATTAATCTTTGTTAGTTTATATTCTCAAACTGTTGATAGTTTGATTGTAAAATTATCCAATAAAATCTGTATTGAAATTGGAGAAATAGAACAATACTCTGATTTCAGTGATAAATTTGATGCTTGTTATGACAAAGCTATGAGGGGTTTAGTTGCAGATCGCAACCTTGGTGAAATTAGGCTAATAGCAAACAAAGATAGTTTAAGTAAAATTAACAACAACATAATACCATATATGATGGACAATTGCGAGATGTTAAAATTAGTTATCAGTAAAGAGCTAGAAAAACCAGACGATGGAGTTGTTTCATTTCCAACAGATTTTAATGAAAAAAAACTCAAAAAAGCAAAAAAACATCCTGATAGATGGAATGGAAAAATTGTTGCCTTTGAAGCTAAAATCATTGAAGTTTATTCCAAGCAGGATGAAATGCCAATCTACAAAGTTAGAATTGGGGAGCAATTTCTGATTGTGAGTTCTGCAGTAAGAAGTGGTTTTGAAGAAAAGGGTAGTCATATAAGAACGTTCGGATATCTATTAACAGAGAGCATTAATGAAATGACTAAGAGTGAAGAAATAACATTTCTGGCTATTGCAGTGTTAGATTTACGGACAGAACAATTGGCTTATGTACCAGGTTCCATAATGCAAGTAAAACAATGGATAAATGGACAAATTCCAACTGCGAAAAAAGATTAATTATTAAGGAAACAGTTTATGAATAAAGATACTTCCGATTGTGTCAGTTCATTCAGTCACATACAACTAAATGTTACAGAATTAGATAAATCAATAGAGTTCTATCTGCAGGTTTTAGCTCCATTGGGTTTTAAAGTTGCCGATAAGGTATCAGGTGAATATGCACGTTTGACAAACGGTACAAACTTCGTTATTGTCCTGTGTCCGACAGACAGTAAGTATCTGGAAAATAAATATCATAGAAAAGCAGTCGGTCTTTCTCATTTCGCTATTTCTGTAACCTCAAACGAGATTGTTGATGATATGGAAGCACATCTGCTATCATTAAATATTAAACCCTTAGGCGAAGGAAAAGTTGAGTTAGGCTACAGGCGTGGATATTATTGCATTCTTTTCGAATGTCCGGATAGAATAATGATCGAAATTGTTTGTCATAACCCATATTATTTTTCTTATGAAGATGAGTAAAGCAATCTCCGGTATCAACATAAATACATAACCAGACAAAACGGAATAGTATAACATTGCATCCATAACAATAAAAACACCAGGAAAATCTAATGAAAAACAACGAACACATAGTAAATCTTGATCTTCCACCGTATGAAAGATGGAGCTTTTTAAGTAACTGCAGAAATGATCTGAATGATTTGCTACAGTGCTACCTGAATGATTTTGATGATGAAGAATTCATCTTTGAAGGGATCAGTAGCCTGAAACAGGAAGTGATTTCGGAAGAATATCTCGAAGAAATAGATTATATTGCCTCAATTTCGAAGTTCACTCCGGATCAGGTACTGTCTGCTAATCTATATTACGATATACTGAAGTTTTATTTCGGGTGTACTGCTTTTGCTGTCAATTCAAACGGAAAAATACTCCATTCAAGAAATCTGGACTGGTGGACTGATAACAATCTATTAAGTGAACATTCCGCAATATTCGACTTCCGGAAAAACGGTAAGACCATATTCAAAACTGTAGGATGGCCCGGGTTTATCGGAGCTCTCTCGGGTACAAGACCAGGCTGCTTCTCCTTAACTCTTAACGCAGTGCTGAGCAAAGACAGTCCGGAATTAGCTACGCCTGTTTCATTCCTTTTGAGAGATGTTCTAAGCACTTGCGATTCGTTTAAGCAAGCAAGGGAGACGCTCAAGAGTACAACTATCGCGAGTGATTGTCTCTTACTATTATCCGGAACTAAGTCTGATGAAATGTATGTCATTGAAAGAACACCAACAAGATTTGCAACGAGAGATTTTGTTAATGGATTCATTGTTGTTGCAAACGACTATAAACTGCTTGAAAACAGTTCAGAAAGTGAAAGTGTATTACAGGAAACATCTTGTGGAAGATTTGAACGAGTGAGTGAGTTACTGCAACATAAGTTACCGTCAAATGCTGAAGAATGCTTCAAAATTCTGCAGGACAAAAATGTTATGATGAAACTAACTGTGCAGCAAATGGTTTTCGATAATGCAACAGGGGATATAGAATTAATTAAAACTGTTAGTAAATGACGAAGACACCTAAAGAATCAATTCAATAGCTCTTCAAACAACATTTTTTGAATATCCTCTGAAAATCAAATTCCTGCATCATGTAAATTCTTTACTAATTGCTAACATCTTTTTTATGAGTATTACTCATTTTTGAATTGACATATTTTCGTCTACATCCAAAGTATTGTAAACTATGTTCTATACTGTATCGATTTTTTAGAGAATAATATAGAACAAGTTGCAGTAAAAAAAATTTGGATTGCCAGAACATTAATATCGATATGTAGCGTGCCTTGAAACAAACAAGAAATATCTTTGGAGGTATAGTATGAAAGTAAGTATAGCAGTTGTTTTATTAATTTCAATGGGTGTCCTGATGGCAGAATTAAATATAAGCATAGATGATTATGCAAAAATGATACTGGACAAATCGGTTAATATCAGTAAGACGGGAACTGAAGAATCTGCAGAAGAAGGGGCTGAAAACAAAACTCAGCAGCTGCAGAAAAAAATTGAAGAAGCAAGATTCGAATTAGCCAAGACATTAGCTAAAAATCAATTAGCAAAAGTAGAAAAGAAAGCAGAAGATGAAACCAAAAAGGCAGAAGTAAAAGAAAACGCTAAAGAAGAAGTGCTGAAAAAGTTCGCAGGTTTGAATTGGGGTGTAGGCGTTTCATGGATTCTTGATGTAAATTCCAACAGAGTAGAGGAAGCAGAGGTAGTAAACGGGCTGGTTAGGGTAAAAGAAAAATCAAATGTCGGTGTAAGATTATTAGCTGAAACTCATTACTTTTTTGCCGCTCCCTCTGGTTTTTATAACAATGAAACTGTAGGGAAGTTTGGATTCCAGGAAGAAACATTTCACTGGGGACCATTCGTTGCTATTGCCACGGAAGATTTCAGACATTTAGATGGAGCCGGTGGAGGTCTTATGTTCGGATTTCGCAATAAAAAAACTGATAATACATTCAACATCGGTATAGGCTGGATGGTTGATTCCAAACAGAAAGAGCTTGGTAAAGATATTAAAGAAAATGAACCGCTCCCAGAAGGTGAGACGGAAATCAGATACCTCACAAAATCACAGGGAGGGTTAGCAATAATTACATCATTCTCTTTCTAAAATCAATCACTTATCTAAGTTTGTTATAGTGAATTGCAAGATTAGTTGCGTTTTATCTTATCGACCCAGCTAAGGGTCGGTTTTTTATCCTGAATAAACCAAAATTAGTATTGTGTATTCCAAAATAAAATATGATTGTTTATTTGACACTTATTAACCATATATTTACATTCAGATCATTGTTATAGTTTTATATAGTAACTGATTATAACAAGGAGTAAGAGTGAAAAACACGAACACATATCTAAACACATTTCTGTTCGACAAGGATTATCCTGTTCATCATTCAAACAGGAACTCACTGGAAAACAAGATTTATGCTGCAATAGATCACCTTGAACCTTTTCTTCCTGTAGAAATTGAGAACTCTCTGAGAGATGTTTTACAGAAAAAGAAAGGTTTTGAGAATGAGGGATTCCAGCTTCTTACTAATACTCTTGCATCAATATACTTGATTACATTTGATCTTCCCGGGAAAGATATAGCAATGGAATTTGCTGAATCCAGATTGCAGAAGGTGTTTTCCTTTGCCAGTAAGAACGGTGCAGATTATTACCTTTCAGAAGACGAGAAGAAAAAACTGAAAGTACCGAAAAAGTATTATGATATGCCTGTATTGAACCCAATCTTTGATCCCTGGGTTGGAATCTGCCCCTTGCCCACAATCCACGATGTATATCTGATGAATGCTGTTCTGAAGGCAGACAAAACTTATTCTCAAAGTATTAACAAAATTATTAAGTCTTTAATGCAGGACTCTTATCAAAAAGAAGTCGTAAAAGGTTATGGATATTCATATTTCATAAATAAAAAAAGAGTCTATGCCTGTGGGTGGTCATGTCATATCTCGGATGATCTGCAGGAGACAAATTTCGAATCAAACACAATCTTACCAAGGCTGATTTTGTACTCAAACTTTGATGAAGCTAAAAAAACCAAAAGATTCAAGAATGCTCAGAAGCTGCTTCATAATGTTTATGTGGCAAACAATAACATGTTACCGGAAAAATACCTGAAAGAATCAGGGAGTGGATATTGGGTTACAGGTGCATTCATGTCTTTCCGCGAAATGCTGACTGCTGAATCAAGACAGAGGATTTCTGAGATCAGATTGAAGCAGACAGGGATTTTATCTTAATTACAAATGCAATAGAATAATTACTGCAAACATGTCAGGAAACGATGTTGATGCAATGGACTCAAACGGACTGTCACAATAGGACCTGATGCAACTTTTTATCTGAATGGAGTGCTGCTCTGAAAGAATGCGGTTATGATTCATACTGATGCATTCTCTGGTTTAACAGTGAAGAGGAATATAATTGTTATCTGAAGCAGCTATAGCTTCTCATTCAACCCGATTCTGTTTCCTTCCGAATCCTTGAACTCAGCAACAAATCCGTATTCTCCGACAGAAGTCTTAGGATAGAGCATCTCCCCTTTGCTATCTTTTACTTTCTGTAGAACATCATCAATAGATTCAACACTGAAATAGATCAATACACCCTTGATTGTAGGCTTATAAATTTCACCTTTTGCCAGTGCTCCGGTAATTCCTGATTTGGAGGAATCGAACGGAAAGAAAGCCATTTCAATATTGTCCACTGTCTGAAAGATAAAATCTATATCAAAAACAGCTGAGTAGAATTCTACTGCTCGTTCCAGATCATCTACCGGAATCTCAAAATATCCAACCGGATTATTTACTAACATTTTTTCTCCTTTATTTCAACCCTCATCTCCAGCATCCCATCAGCCAGCTCTATTGATTGTGCATTATGCTTTTGCCAGATTCGCAGAGAGTATTCATTATCATTGCGTACCTTGCCTTTTACAAACTTGAAGCCTCTCGATCCGGCAATATCCAGCATTAAGGTAAATGCTTCAGTCGCAATTCCCATGCTACGAAACTCCGGGAATATCTCGTATCCAATACTGGCATAGCCTTCTTCTATGTGCTGTTTGGATAAACTGATTGTTCCTGCCAGTTCATCTTTCGCGAATATTCCGAAGTACTCTGATTGTGATCTGCTCATCCAGTCATCGATTTCTTTGTTAAACTGTCGGATTTGAGTTAGTTTTACTGACTCAAGATGTACATTATGGATGTAGCTGTACAGTTTTCTTTTGTCAGTATCCTTAATATCATCAAAGTATTTTAGCTTTGTTCTGCACATTGAGCATTCCTTTATATTCCTATTTGATAAATAGTAATTATTTGTAAAAGCTGTCAACATTACCCGAAAGAAATAACGATATTTAAGTAAAAAAAAATTTACAGAATAAAATCAAATCTTCAGTTTAATATCAAACTATATAACATAGTTAGTAAATTTTGAGAATTTAGACATAAAGCAGTCAAAACAGGTGTTTCAAAGGAGTGAGTTATGATTTTCAAACACACAAAATACATTAATAGAATCTCAAGAATATTATTTCTTGTTACTATTCTCTCGTTGTTTTTGATCGGTTGTAGAGGATATGTTGAAAAGGATGGTAAAATTTATCATTACGGAACATATTCTGTTAAGTATGGACCAACCTTAATTGAAATTCCTGAGGCTGATGCAGAAACCTTCGAATCGATAACTAACAATATAGGTTTGGATAAAAACTACGTATTCAGAAACAGATCAATTATTCCGGGAGCTGATCCTGCAACATTTGTACATGTTAAAGGTTATTTCTGGAAGGACAGTCGTGCTGTATATAATCTACAAATCAGACCTCATAATACAGAGATTAAAGGGGCTGATCCTGCAACGTTCAAGGTCATTGATGGTTATTGGTCAAAAGACAAAAGCAATGTATACTATTTTATTGAGCAGCTAAATGGAGCCGACTGCGAATCCTTTACCGGCATCAACGAAAACTTTGGTAAAGATAAAAACTATTACTTCTGGCATGAGTTTCGACTGAGTGAATTGGATTATAATAATGTAACTGTAATTAATGAATACTATATAAAAGACAATAAATGCGTATACTTCGAAAATGAATTTGTACAGGGCTGTGATCCTGCCACATTTGAAGTAAGAGGAGCAGGTTTCTTTGGTCACGATAAAACTAATTCATACTCTTGGGGTGAAAATCAGGGACCAATTACGGACAGATACAGACAAACCTATATTGATAAATAGTATTTGATACTCTCGCAAGTGTAAAATTATTTCATAGATACAAAACAGGCTGAAAGCATATACTTTCAGCCTGTTAACTTAAAAAGTGAGACGATTATTCTATTTCAGCATTTTAAATTTGGTTTTGTATCCTTTCATTCCATAGCTACCGACTTCAACTTTTTCTACAATGACTTCATCCGCCAGGATAGTTCCTCCCAACGATGAATTCGGACTCCAAGAGAAGGATACCTGACCTGAATTTAACACACCATCATATACTGTTGCAATTAACACATTAGAACTGTTATAAATTTTTAAAACTACGTAGCTGTTATCTTCCTGAACATCGAAACCGATAACAACCGGTGCATTTTTACTTACCTGCGTTACTGTCATTGCTTCCGAACTGATACCAGCTGTAGTTGCAGATAATAACACACTCATAATTACCAACGCTAAAATTAGCATGATTTTTTTCATAATTTCCTCCAATTGTTTTGTTAAATTGATTTCACCCGGAATACATAATTCTTAACTATTTAAGGTATATAATCCTGGTCACAACAACACCTCCTCCAACACTGACGGTCTGTTTGACAACAGTTAATCTGATGTCTACTTCACCTGTGGCCGAACCCGGATTCCACGAAAAAGTTGCAGTTCCCGGTGTTAAACGTCCATCATGCAGTGTTGCAATCAGTACATCTGAATCATCGAAAACTTCAAGTATAACCTTTTGAGTATCATCGGGAATACCTGCATTAATTATCACAGGAGAATTATGAGTTGCCTGACTTACGGATAATGTTGGTGAGCTTATTGCGCCAATACTCGCTGATATCAGCACACTCATAACTACGAATGTTAAGAAAAGGATGGTTCTCTTCATGTTTTACCTCCATATAATTTATACTTCAGGGAATGAATGCATTTATAATATATGTCAAGAAGATTATTTATATGGTCGCAACTTTTTACTTATAAATGAATTAAATGTAAAGAAAATGTACTACTCATATGTGTTAAATTAGTTTTTGCAGAATAATGAGATAAGGGTTTTGTGAAAAATCTTAAGGTTGCAATGATAAAGCGAAAAGACCAAACCGAGAGGAATGGCCTTTATAGAAAGTATTATAAGCTATGTCTTAAATAGACAGTGCCGGATAAACCGGGAAGAGAATCTGAATCTCGTCCATTCCGTGCTCTAAGGAGTCTGAGGCGATATCAGGCATTAAACTGAATGCTTCAGAAGCAATACCTATACTGCTAAACTCCGTGAATATCTCGTATCCAATACTGGCATAGCCTTCTTTTGTCCGGTTCTCCCAGATTCTTAAAGCACCTTAATTCTATTCTCAGCATTGAGTATCCTTCAATATGAATAACGATAGCACTATATCCGTGGCAATAACTGTCAACCATTACACTGGTTAAATTTTGCATTGTCAGTAAAAAAGGATTTGCATAATTGTCTTCACAAGTCTAAGTTAGCAATGAATTACTTTTTATACCGATAATTTCCTGATAACTAAGCATTAGACAGTAAATTCAGATGTCCTTAAGGAGTAAGAGTTGGAGTTATCAAACAGAAGTTACCTTAAAAATATTTTCATCAGTCATTATCCTCTCTTTGTTACTAACTGGCTGTAGAAGTTATGTTGAAAAGGATGGTAAAATCTAACACTATTGACCTTTCCCCTAAAGATGTACCATTTTGAAGTTTAGTATTCTTTGACATAAAAGCAATTATTTATAATATTTGCAAAAACCGAAAAATATAATTGACATATCTTGCAGCTAAATATAATAAATGAGAATCCGTAGAGTCAGATAAACAGGCTGTTGACAAAAAAGAAACGCAGACTACCAACTTTGTCAACAGCCCTTATTTGTTCTTAAATATATGATCTGTAATCTTCTTCTTGTCCTCTTCTGTCAGGTCATTCACTGAATATAACTTTTTACCAAGCAATTCTTCCAGATTAAAAGGCTTTACTTTGTCTTCATTACTCATTTTATGCTCTATTAGTTTTCCTTCAGACTGACCGAACAAAAAATGCATTGTCTGATTATTATTGAATGATATATAAAGAAGACACTCATTAAATCCCTTCTCATCAGCATAATGCACTTTTCTGATACCGGAATTCATTTCAGAAGCATTTTTCAGCTTATTGATTTGGGAGGAACCATATTCTCTGTCTTTAAAAAATAAAAGAAGGTCATCCCAATGGCTTTCTTCTACGGCTTTAACTAAATCCTTAATCATTAGTCTCTCCTTTTCTTAAAATTTAACTCCACTCAGACTGTTATGTCAATTACAAATTTGGTAACATGCATCTTATTCATCTATAAAAACCGTGAGCATGAGTATTTGGAACACTTCACCTGTAATAATTAATTTTATTAATTGGTTAAATTTTGAATGCCAATATATTGTAGAGTGTATCAATATACTAAAATATCAGGATTTGTAATGCAGTTAAAAAGAAAAACTTGTATAAATGAAACATCAAACGCCAGAGTTATACTAATATTCAATACAGAGGGTGTATGTATAGACATGCAAACCAGTGGGTTGTTTATGCTTCCTATTACAAGATCTGACACTATTGGTTCTTATTTTGATGAGATTCATATACTTAATCCTCTTTCTCAAATATACAGTATTGGTGGTTGGTTACAAAAACTTAAAGAACCGGGATCATATGAGTATAGCTATGTTAGCAATAATGAATATTACCAGCTATCTGTAGAGTTAGTAAACATCTCAAACTGTTTTCTTCAGATAAGTCTTGAGAACAAATCATCCGATGAATTTGGTACTTTTCCCATAAAGCTTCAAAGCGGTAACAAAGTACTGTTGAATAACATGCTGAATGCCTATGCTTTATTTAAACTTAAGAGTAATGGAATATTAACTCCTGAGAATTGTATAATTATTGATATCAACCGAAAATTCGAAGAAATTGTCAGCCAGGAAAGAGATTATATAATTGGAAAAAGCGTTGTAGAGATATTTCCTGTTTCATTCTCCGGATTGATAAAGAAACTATCTGATGTTAATATAAACAAAACAAAAACAGAATTCTCAATATTTCTTACCGAGTTTAATAAACATCTCCATGTTACTGCATATTCACCGGCTAAGAACTATTTTGGATTAATTATTGAAGATGATACCATCAAGAATAAATACCTCAGCGAGTTGATACACAGTAATAAACTACACGATATTCTGGCAGAATCTACTCTGGAAGCAATACTTGTTTTCTCAGAGAGTAAATGCATTGCGTGTAATACAGCTGCTAAAAAAATGTTTCAGGTTTCGGGAAAAGATTTTGATACTCTAAATATTTATAATCTTTTTGATGCAGAATACATTGATGCGGTGTTTAACCGAATTGCTGATAATGACACAAATCCTTTTATTCTTATGCTTAAATCTTTGGAAGGTAGTCAATTCCCGGCAGAACTCAGAATTACTCAGGCAGATTATAATAGCATTAAGCTCAATATTATTGCGGTAAGAGATATATCGCAACTCAAAGGAATTGAAGAAGATCTGGTTGAGTCAGAAGAAAGATACAGGAATATTGTAGATTCACTCTGTGATGCAGTTTTTTCAACTGATACATCCGGAAACATTGTTTACCTGAGTTCGTCTTATTCAACACTAACAGGAATTTCAACAGAAAAGCTGATCAATTCACATATTAAAAATCTATTTCTTGAAGATGATTCAAATGCATTGTCACATCAGTTTTCTAATCTTGAATACAATAGTTTTGCACATGAATACAGACTTATATGTGCAGAAAAAACTTCCAAATGGGCAAAAGTAATTACTTTTCCATTCAAAAAAGACAATGTTCTTTTGGGGTTTAATGGTGTTATTACTGACATAAATACTGTAAAAGAAATAACCTCTGAAAAAAATGAGCTGCAAAAACAGTTGATGCAGACTCAAAAAATGGAAGCTCTCGGTGTTCTTGCCGGTGGAATTGCACATGATTTTAACAATATTCTGTCTGTCATAATTGGCTATGCTGAAATATCAGAATACGAATTAAACAGAACAAGTGAGGTTATATCAGCTCTCAGAGAAATCCAGGTAGCCGGTAACAGAGCCAGAGCACTTGTGAAGCAGATATTATCTTTCAGCAGAAAAAAGATTGAGGAAGTTGGACCGGTAATGGTTAAACCTATAATGAAAGAAGTTGTAAAACTGATTCGATCATCAGCTCCGGCGTCTGTCAGGATAATTACAGATATTCATCTGGAAAATCAGATTATAGCGGAACCTACAAAAATTCATCAGATATTAATGAACTTGTGCACTAATTCTCTATATGCCGTAAACAGGGAAACTGGAGAAATCAGAGTGAGTTTGAAAGAAACTGATTTTGATAATGTCCCTTTATCCTGCAGGATAGAACTTGAAGACTGCAGTATGGGGAATGATTATAATCTTGATACTGTTCTTGAGATAAAAGTTTCAGATAATGGTTGCGGGATACCGGAGGAAAATCTCAAGAAAGTTATGGAACCCTACTTTACAACAAAACCCGTTAATCATGGTACAGGACTTGGATTATCTATTGTGCACAGCATTGTGAAGTCCTTCAATGGCAGCTTAAATATTGGCAGTACTTTGAATAAGGGGACTGCAATCAGAGTATTTTTCCCCATATGCAGACAAAAAAGTCATGTTGATAGTACATTTGAACAGGAAAATCTTACAATGAAAGGTCTGCGAATATTGTATGTTGATGATGAGTCTTCTCTGGGATATATATTTAACAGACGGATGAGAAGAGCCGGTTGTATTGTGAAAGTTCATACAAACCCGATTATTGCAGTTCGGGAAGTAATTCGGAATCCCGAGATGTACGATTTAATTGTCTGCGATATAGGAATGCCTCAAATGACTGGATACCAGTTTTATGAGAATTTGAGAAATAATAAAATAGATATACCATTTATTTTATGTACAGGCTATAATACCGAAATACAGAAACAGTTCACAATAAAATGGGAAATACCTGAAACTGTTACCAAGCCAATAAATTTCAATAATTTATTATGTTATCTAAAAAAAAGTAATTTTAATAAAAAAATATTGTCATAGTTGTGTAAATATGAAAAATGTCACTAATTACAATTATTGTAATTAACCTTAAAGGACAGGCCTACAATGTATAAAAATTTACAAAAAGAGTTTAACTTAAATACTGAAATAATTCTGGACTCTATTAATGAGCCGATATGTGTTATTGATAAAGAATTGAACATCCTTGCATGTAATTCCACGTTTTCCGATTATTATGATTTTGAAAGCAATCAACTTGCAGAGATAAAGGAATTCAGCCATTTAGTTGAAGAGTTCAAAAAGGCTGTGAATGAGAAAGAAAAATATGAAACTCTAATTGAGTCAGGCAGAAAGGTTCAATATTGTATTCTGGAACCTGTTATCAAAAGAGAGAACACTTTCATTATAAGAATCTATTCAGAGATTGAGAATTATGTAAAAAACTATATGTCAAGCAGCAATACTGAGGCAATAAAGAAAATCTCCGAGACAGTGTTTGAAGGTCTTGTAATAACTAAAAACAGAATAATTACTGAAGTAAACGAGTCATTTCTTACAATGTTTGACTATGATATAGATGAAGTGCTCGGGAAGAAAATAGATGTATTTCTATTGGATCCATATAATTGCTTTGTTCCTTCAGATTTTCAGAATAAAAGGACTTATGTAATAAAGGCGCAGAAGAAAAACGGATACATGTTCCCTGTTAAAATAAGGGAGCAATATATTTCTCCGGAAAACGATACAATGATTTTTGTAATACGTGATATTTCTGAAAGCGAATTGCTTAAGAAGCTGGTGAATTTTAAAGAAAACATCAAGATTATCCTTGTAGAAGATAATAAAATTGATGCAAAATTCACTGAGAAGATTATGGAACTATCAAAGATTCCTCATAGTATAAAAGTTTTCACAGATGGGAAAGAGGCAAAAGATTTTTTTGCAGGATTAAAAAATATTAATCCTCTGTCTAAACCTGATCTTATCCTTCTTGATTTGTATCTTCCAAATGTACATGGAATTGAAATTCTCAGAACTATCAGAGCAAATGATACAATAAAAGATACACCTGTTATAATCCTTTCATCATCAGAAGATGAACAGGATGTTTCAGATGCTATTAATCTGGGAGTCAGAGCTTTTATTCGCAAACCATTCACACAATATCAGTTTTTCCAGGCTATGAGTATGCTGGATGACCTTTGGTTTGTAATGAAATCATAACAACATGGAAAATATAAAGTCAATAATATCTGATCTTGAAGATAAACTCTCTGTGGAAAAAAATACATCTGAGCAGATAAGTCTGTCAATAAAGCTTTTCAGACTTTACTTTCACTTCAATTTTGATAAAAGCAGGGAATACATAACACAGGCAATTGCATTAGCTGAGAAAATTTCGGATTATGAATATCTTGTTGCAGCACACATTCATTTTGCAAAACTCTGCCTGTTCATTTCAAATTTCAACGATGCTGAACTACAATTGCAGATAGCTATGAACTATATTGATGTTCATGAAATTGTAAAACATAAAGCAGAACTGTTTAAAACATACGGTGATCTTGCTATAACCAAAGAAGAACCACTTAATGCATTTAAGTATTACTCTCGAGCTATGGAATATGTTGATTATTCTGATGATAAAAACTGTTCAGGATTAATCCTTAACGGATTTGGTTCACTATTCTCAATGATTGGACTGAATGAAAGAGCTCTGGAGTATCATCGTAATGCTATAGATACTTTTATATCAAATGATTCATCAAAAAATCTTATCAGGACATATAATAATATAGCCGGAGCATGTATTGAAGATGGAAAATACGAAATTGCCTATGAATACTTGTCCAGAATAAATAATTGGGAAAAGATACCTCCCTTAAAATCTTACTACAATGTTGTAAAAAGTAAAGAAGCATTCTTGTTATCTGCTCTTGGTCGGTATGAAGAAGCTGTTTCTCTCTGGGATGATCTGATCGGACTTTCATTCTCTCCTAATGAGTTATGGCGAAAAAGCTTCAGCATATTGGAAAAGGCAAAGTGTCTTATTAAGATGAATAAAATCCAGGATGCCGAAGCAAATCTGCATAGTATTTTATCTGAAACCAAATATAAGATAAGTACTCAACTCAAGCTTGATGTTTACTCACAGCTTATGGAAATTGATTCCATCAAATACGGTGAGATACAAACTGAGTATATCGAGAAAATTCTGGAATTCAGTACAAGCAATCTGAATAAGAAATTAACTGACAAGGTTTTAACAAAACTTATTAAGTATTTAAAATTGAACAAGCTGAATGACTATTTGTTGAAAGCTTATAAATTATACAATGAATGCTGCAGGATGCTGAATGACGAAGAGATTTCATTATTGAAAATTCAGTATGAAATACTTAATATGGAGCAGGAAAGCACTCGTAAAAATCACTTCTTCACTAACACTGATAAGCTTCAGAAACTTCTTCTTAATATTGCTAACACAGTAAATATCTGTCCAACAATGGAAGAACTATATAAGGAAATCCATATAAATCTTCAGCAGGTAATTGATACATCGAATTTCTTTATTGCACTGTATAACAAGGATACAGATACCTTAAAACTCCCTTATTTTATTGATTCCGTTGATTCATTTTCTGAAATGCCGGCAGGAAAGACACTTACCTCATATGCTATTAAAAAGGGTAAAACTGTTGTTCTGAACAGCAAAATGATGCAAAAACTGACAGATGATGGAATTGTTGAACTCGTTGGCACTCCCAGCAGAACCTGGATTGGTATTCCACTTAAGATTAGAGATTTCGTAATCGGGCTCTTATCAGTACAAAGCTATAGTGAAGATACTATACTCGAAAAAGCTGATATTGAACTGCTTGAGATTATTGCTGATCAGGTAGCACTTGCGATAGACAGGAAGCTGGCTGAACGTCAACTGGTTGAGGAAAGAGATTTCGCAGAAAGTGTTATTCAGACTGCACCTGCAATTGTTATTGTACTTGATCTGGACGGTAATATTTTAAAATTCAATTCATTTATTGAAGAACTTTCCGGATACCGTGCAAGTGAAGTAGTTGGTGAAAACTGGCTTGATATGTTTGTTGATGGATCTCAAAGGGAAGATGTAAGAGAAAAGCTCAAGCTGGCACTTAAAACCGGTAATGTTAAAGGTAACATAAATTCAATAATCACAAAAGATGGATTAGCATTCGAAGTTGAATGGTTTGATAAAGTTCTTTATGATGCTGATGGTAATAAGATAGGGTTTCTTGCAATAGGACTCGATATTACCGAGCGCAAAAGGACAGAACTGGCGTTATCACAATCTCAGAAAATGGAAGCGATTGGTACTCTTGCCGGTGGGATCGCCCATGACTTCAACAATATTCTCTCTATAATTCTCGGTTATTCAGAACTGGCATTGCTTGATGTAAACCCTGAGTCAAAAGCTTATGACAGAATATCTGAAATATCTAATGCGGGAATGAGGGCAAAAGATCTTGTTCAGCAGATTCTTACATTCAGCAGGAAATCTGTTACAGAGACTCAACCTCTGGAAATCGGAATCATCGTTAAAGAAACGATGAAGATGCTGAGAGCATCCCTGCCGACAACAATCAGTTTCGAGCTGAATATTAGATCTACCAGAATGGTAAATGCTGATCCTACCCAAATTCAGCAGATTATCATGAATCTCTGCACGAACTCTTACCATGCAATGCGTGAAAATGGAGGAGTACTGACAGTTGAACTTATTGATCTGAGATACAAGAAAATTAAGCCGGAAATCAGACAAAACCTTGATAAGGTAAGACATGTTCTTCTGAGAGTGAAAGACACGGGGCAGGGAATATCATCCTCAAGTCTTTCAAAGATATTTGACCCTTACTACACGACCAAGCCTAAAGAAGAAGGAACAGGTCTGGGGCTGGCAATTATTCATGGTATTGTCAACAGCTATAACGGTTTTATTGATGTTCAGAGTGAGCCTGGAAAAGGTACATCTTTTGATATATATATACCTGCTGTAAAGCGTGATACCGAGGAGCATCTTGAAGATGATACCGGTGAAATTGTTGTGAGTAATGCCTCAATATTATTTGTAGATGATGAGAAAAGTCTGACTGATGTTTACAGTGATATTCTTGGGAAATTCGGTTATAAAGTAACATCTTTCCAGAACCCTCTGGATGCTGTGAAATACTTTGAGGATAATCACCGGGAAATTGATCTGATAATTACTGATATGACTATGCCTAATCTGACGGGAATTCAGTTTTCGGAGATCGTAAAAAAGATTAAACCTGAACAGAAAATAATTCTTTGTACAGGATATAGCGAATTGCTTAACAATGAAATGCTTCAGAAGGCAGGAATCTCTCTAATGTTAAAAAAACCATTGATCACTGCTGAAATTATATCCGGAATTGAGAAAGTACTGGAATAGTAGCAGGCTGATTACTCTTTGATTACTGATGTATTTTCAGGTAGAAATGGAGAGCTGAAGAACTGCTGTAAAAATATATAAAACAGTAACAAGGTTATGTAAAAGGTGTTTTTTCATTCGCAGCCTTTGAGTTGATTTCTGAAAAATTTGCATGTTTCTTCTCTACAATTTAATATTAAACTTATATATAACATCATTATAAGTGGCTATATACAACTCATTCTTGTAAAGACATGCACTTGTAATACCTCCCCATTGGGTGGGTGATTCAAGCTTGTATTGCTTTAGCAATTTTCCCTCTTCATTAAATTCAAGAGCGAAATTTTTTGAGTATTCCTTTTCTTGAAGCATATAGTATCCGGTTACAAAGAATCCTTTTTCTGTCCCCTGGATACTGCTCATGTGCATTGCTTCAGTGTTAATCCACTCCGGATATTCGCATTCTATTCTCTTGGCATTACCTTTATCAAAATACAGCATACACTATTCTGCATGTAAGTCATATAAATCTTGCTTTCATAGTAATCTAAAGATAACTCCAGAATATTATCTTCATTCGGAATAAATTCCATAGCAGATTGAGCATCAGAATATGTTTCAATGGATTCCATATTGTTGTTTTCGTATGTCAATAGTCTAAGTTCCGGCTGTCTGATATCTGTTATCGCAAACAATTCATTGTCAAAGCTGTTCAGGCTGAGCAAAAAATTATCCTGTTTAATGCAGTCTATATACTCAAACTTCTTGGAAAATATGTCTATCTTTGCCTGAACAGGATCATATAACCAGATAAAATCTTCCGTTATTTCAGCAGAAGTTAGGAAAAGATACTCTCCGGGACCTCTGCCCTTTTTGCCGACACTATTGACAAAACTGAAATCCTCTTTGTTAAAAACGAGTACTCCGGGTTCAGCTCCATTGTCGCAATATATGTTGTTTTCATCTGCAAGGATGAATCGGGGTTCTTTAATAAAATACTCTTCGCTTTCCTGCCAGCCGAGAGAATCAACCGGATTGAGTGTTTCGGCCTTGTGGGAGTTACAGCCGAACATAAAAATGACTGAAGCAAGAAGTACCAAACACTGTATTTTCATGGTTAGTTCTCCATTTTGAGTTTATAAACCAGACCACTCATGGCATCATAGATAAACACGAAATTATCTTTTATTGCCAGAGATTGCTCATTTACTAAAACGTTTTGCGGAATGGAATATTGTGTTTCAATCTCAAACTTGCTGTTGATTTTTAATAAGTACTCATTAATATTGAAGAACTCTTTAATTTCAGTTGTTGTATCCAGATTTTCTTCACCTTCTTTTTCTGTGAAAGTGCTTGCTACAATATATAAATAAGAGTCATTTATTACATAATCCACAATTCTAATTAACTGTTTTTCCTCTAAAAGATTAGAGAAATTGCATCGGGTCATTTTATTGTCTTCATCAATAAAGAAAAACTTACCATTTTCAAAAGGTAGTACAAACATTTTTGCATCATTGAAGATGAGAAAATCCACTTCCGTTTTATCAATGTTATTCTCTTTAAGTATAGGATCTAAATCGAACTCTGTACTGAAGCTATTATTTCTATAACTTGAGACAAAAGTTCCCGGATGTCTTGTTGGTGGTAAAACATACAAACTATGCTCGAAACAATTTATTTTCCAGGGCATCTTGTATTTATACGAAGATAAATAATCTCCTGCAATATTATATGTTTGCACTCGGAAATTACCGGAATCAGCAACATACACTGTGTCCCTGCAAATACAGAAGTCGTTGGCATAATTAAATTCACCCGGACCTTTTCCCGATTTTCCAAAAGTCCTTTTGAATGCGCCGTCAGTAACATCATAAACGTTGATTTTGCTTCCATCCAGAATGAACAACTTATCATTATAAACTTTGAGTGATGTACAGTGAGACAAACTATTCTCAATGTTTTCAGAAGTATCCAAAGAATCAATTATTGTCAGACTACCGATGCTTTTTTCTTTGCTGCATCCGGTAAACAAGAATACAGTAAAAAGTAACAAGGTTATGTATAAGGTGGGTTTGCTCATGATTTTCTCCATAATATAGATGATAGGAATTTGTTTTTAATTATGCGTTTGGATTTTCTGAACCTGATCCTGTTCCGGGATCTTCTGACCAGATAGGCATGTCTGCTAGTTTTCCTCCTGGTTTTTGCTTCTCAGTATATCGTGCTGTTTGAATTGTACAATCACAATAGCTTGTATGCTTAGCTGCAGGATCACCTGAACTTACTATTATATTTGACATATAGTCTCCTTTTCTTTAGTGTTGTTTTGTTAGTTATTCAGTAATGAGTTTAATTCCTATCATCTATGTAATATTTTTTATTTCCTATTTGTGGGAATTATTCTCTTACTGGATGAGATCTCTGCACAATAGGTTAGTTGACTATAGCTGTCTGTTTTGCTATACTGCAAAGATTTCTGAATGTTCTTACGTTTCTATCAGTTCGAAAACAATTCCTGAAAATTCATAACTATTCTTAATCAAATCACATCTACAATATGCCGAATAATTCTGTTGTTGATCTCACTTCTGAAATCTTATTACTCTACATATATGCACCTGAATAAAATTGCTGTAGAATCATTGTCAAGACTAAAATCTATTTTATTTTGAAACATGGGCACTTATCATTCTCAATAAAAGAACTAAATACCTATATATATATATATGAGTTAGACGTATTTCAATTAATTACTATACTGAATCATTCTTCATTTTATGTATTAACATTGTATGTACAGGTATTGATGCTTTTTTACTTTTCCACTTGACTAAAATTATTATCAAAACATATTTATCCATATTAAGAAAGCTCGAAATGGCATTACAGGCTTTTTTAATTATTACTATTACTTAACAGAATATATTGTGTGAGGTATTAATGAAGTTTTACAAATTCTTCAAGAAATTTCTATCTGAGCATTTAAAGAATATCTATGTCGTGCTGTTCCTTAAGATTCTTCTTATGCTTATTCCTTTCCTGTTCCCTTATTTCACAAAACTGACTATCGACGAAGGGCTTATTGCCGGTAGTTACAGGATGGTGCTTATTGCCTCCGTTGCAACCATAATTGCTGTCATGATCAGGCAGACAATTCTTATGATGTCTTTCCGTTTCGAATCAAGAGTCAGTACCGGAGTTGTGTTCTCACTGCGTAAAAAACTTTCGGATGTACTCTTATCTCAATCAATCAGCTTTTTCGAAAAGCGGAATCAGGGTGATCTTCTTACAATCATGAATTCCGACACAGAGCGTGTGGAAGGTTATGCCATAAACACAATGTATTCAATTGTCCTTAACTCTATTCAGCTTGTTGCTGCCATAATCATACTCTTTGTCATGAATTACAAGTTAGCACTTATTGCCTGTGTTCCAATCGGGCTATTCCCTCTCACCAAGAAAGTGTTTGTCAGCAAACTTAAAGAGCTGTCCGAAACAGAAAGAGGGTCAGTATCATCTATAACCGGACTCTTCCAGCAGGTTTTCAGTAACATCTATGTTGTTCTGGCATTTAATCTCAGAGACAGGATTTCCGATAAGCTCACGAAAGAAAGCTATGACCTAACCGCTGCCAGGGTGAAATCATCCACTTACAGCGGTCTGCTTGGTGTCATTGTGGCCGGAGTTCTGCAGATTACTACCTCTGTGATTGTCTATATGATAGGCGGATACTCAGTTATAAAAGGCGAGATAGCCGTGGGTTCTTTGATCGCATTCAGTCTATATCTTAACTACTGTATCGGACCTGTAAGTTTCTTCTATAGAATCAAGCCGACAATGGCGAATATCAACTCTTCCATAGAGTCTATTCTGGGAATTCTTAATCTCAGTACAGATATTAAAGACACTGAAAATTCGGTAGATATTAAAGCAGGTAATTATGCTATTGAGTTTGAGAATGTAGAGTTTTCCTATAATGATGACAGTAGAATATTCGAGAAATTCACCTGCAAGATAGAGCCGGGAAGTATGGTTGCATTATGCGGTGACTCCGGATCTGGTAAATCTACCCTGATCAAACTTCTTCTACGGTTCCATGAAGTAGATAATGGTGTTGTCAGTATAGGAGATAAGAATATCAATGATATCAAAATCGAATCATTAAGAACCTTCTTCAGTGTGGTTCCGCAAGACTCGTATTTCTTCAATAAATCCATTCTGGAAAACTTCCGCATGATTAAACCCGATGTAACAGAACATGATCTGGATGAGCTGATAAATCTTGTTGATCTGAAAAAGAAGATTGACTCAATGCCGGAAGGTTACAAGACTGTTATCGGTGATCAGGGAACACTGCTTTCAGGTGGGGAACGTCAGAGACTGTCAATTGCTCGAGCGTTGGTAAGGGATTCTTCAGTATTGATTCTCGATGAAGCAACGTCTCAGCTCGATTCATCCAATGAGCAGAATATAATAGAGCTGATTCGCAAAATTAATAATGTAACTGGTAAAACAATTATTATGGTTGCTCATAAACTGACTACTATCAGCCGTTTTGATAAGATCATTATTCTACAGAATGGAAAGATCATTGAAGACGGAAACCATCTCGAACTTCTGGAATCCAAAGGTAAATACTATGAAATGTGGAATGCGAAATAGAATTTGTTCTTTACTTGTTTTGATACTTGCTTTGTTAATTCTTACCTCGTGTAAAGGAAAAGAAGACACTCCGGAGCTGAAACTTGAGGAATTTATCAGATTTCCTGTTGATGATTCAGGTCAATACATGCTTTTGAGAGCCTTCAAGGATAATATATTCGTCTTTGATTTCGAGAATGGGATTATCCAGAATTTCGATTACAAAGGTAACCTCAAAAAGCGTTTTGGTGGTAAAGGTAATGCGCCGGGAGAGTATCAGAGTATACCCATGGTATGCTGGAGTCAGAACATCAATGAATTGGTAGTGTACGATCCATACGCATACAGATTTACATTTTACAAGGATGGATTTGATAATCCTACAATAAAAACACCGGATAATCATTGTGTAGGTCTGCTTCCATACAAATCAGGTAAGATCTATCTTAAAAGAGTTCCGGCAGAAAATAACGGAGTTGTAGGTTTTAAAGATCATGTTTTACAGATGGAAGCTGATTCTGTAATAACAGATTTTGGAAGTAAATTTTTGAAGAATACAGAGAATTTCAGTGAATGTATAGATTACCTTTTACTGGCTGCAGTTAATGACAGAGATGTATTCGTCCTGAACCGATCAGAAACAGATTTCAGTCTCGTGCAGTATGTGAATGGAGAAGATAAAAAAGTCTGGGACTTGAACTATTCAAATATCAGAACAAAAGAATCAGTGATCACGAAATTATATGTGACCAATAATTATGTTGTTTTTGGTCTGCAAGATATGGAATACTACAATCATTATGAGTTCTATGACTTGAAAGGTAATTATCTCGGAGCTATAGATAAATCCGATTATGTAATATTTGATATATACGATGATAAAATACTATACTTTGACTACGATGATGAAGATAATCATTATTGCAAGGTTGTTAGAGTGACGTATTAGCTATTCCGTTTCCCCTTCCTCATCTTTCTTGGTCAGCAGTTCAATCCAGTCCTGAGCAACCTTGGCAGCTTTGTCCTGCTCGGTTTTAAACTCATAGTTTCTTGTGTTGATGGAATTCGCAGCTCTGATGATTTTTGTGTCAAAACCGTACATTCTGAAAATATCTTTGTATCGGGCAATAACGTCTTTATGAGCAGCTTCGGGAAATCCCTGGGTAAGAATAAACAGAGCTTTTTTTCCTCTGGGAAGTTTACATCCTTTTACCGGATCAACCATATACCGAGGAATAACGTAAGACCAGGTTCTGTCCATGAATAGCTTGAATTGACCGGAAGTATCTCCGTAATAGACTGGTGCGGAAAAAACAAGTATATCCGCGTCAAAGATAGAATCCAGCACCTCTGTCAGATCATCTTCAATGATGCACTTATCGGATTTTGTATGACAACCTTCACATCCCTGACACCCACTGAAATTCATATCATTAAGTCTGAATACTTTTACATCTGCTCCCAACTTTGCAGCCTGATCAGTAAAAGCTGTAGAAATCCTTGTTCCTGCTCCTTGCACACGAGGACTTCCTATTATACTTATGACCTTCATTGCAACTCCTGTTAGACCTTTGCATATTTAGGTTAGTTAATCTGCATAACACTTAGCTCAAAGTGTCACGAAAAGTTCTCTCAATGTTTTTATGTACGCCCATATATTTAATAATTTGAAAATAATTGTAAAGTATTTATTATAAAATTGAATATTTTATGCTGTTTTCCTGTCTGAAAAACAGAGATTATTGCTCGGTAAAGTTGATAGTGATAAGTCAAAATTTTTAATATTTCATAGACAGAAATCAGCTTATCGCTAACCTGCTGTTTATCGGATGTTTGACTTTGCAGGGAGCAAAATTCATTTCTGAATATAAATGATGGATGGAATCAATGAGACCAGGAAAAGAGAACAGAATAAGGAAATCTATAAAGCACTTAATTGAAATTATGTCGGAACTTAGAACTGCAATAGATTACACCAATAACAAGTTATCAATTAACATGTCTGATCCTTTGTACTTAAGAATTTTAGGGGTAAGCTACAGTATGCTGCATTTAGCCGCTCCACTTGTTTTCTTTGGATTACGGCTTAGTATATACATCATAATTCCAGTTGCACTATTATATTATTATGTCACAAGATTCAAAATTATTTCACCATTCTTCTACAGGAATTCAATTGTTATCAACTTTGATGATAATTCTGCAGTGTTCAAGAATAACATCTACGAGAGTTGTATCAGTTTTGATGATTATTCTTCGATTGTCACACGGAATACATCTAGACGGATTGTGGGTGGAATAGAAATGTACTTTCTTAGTACAAAAGGAAAGAAGATGATATACTTGGGAGAATTTGCTGAGAACAAAGGTGGTTCACAGTTCAAGGATCTTATAAGAACTTGCTTTGAGGTAGTGTAAATGATTCAGCTTAATTGTTCAGGACTTAAAAAAAACTTTGGTGGCCAGACCGTTTTTACAGACGTTTCATTCGTTGTTAAGTCGGGTGAGAATGTCGGATTCATCGGCAGAAACGGTACCGGAAAAACAACGGTATTCAAGATTATTGCAGGTCTGGAGGCTCAGGACGAAGGACATGTATCCATGATGAAGAATGCTTCACTTGGTTATCTGCACCAGATCCCGGATTATCCCGAAACAGCTTCCGTAGAAGATGTAATCAATGAAGCATTTGCAGATATCTTTGCTAAAGCTGCCGAGATAAAACGTTATGAAAAAGCATTGTCTGATGTGAATAATCCTGATTATGATACATTGTTAGACAAACTTGGAGCTTTACAGACTGAATACGAGCATGCCGGTGGTTATGATGTGGAAGTAGAAAAAGCCAAAATTCTTTCCGGATTTAAGTTTTCGGCAGATTTCCGATCTAGAAGTTTCATGAAGCTTTCCGGGGGAGAAAAGACTATTGTCATGTTGGCACGTATGCTTCTTCAATCACCGGATATCCTACTACTTGATGAGCCGACGAACCATCTCGATATTGATGCTGTGGAATGGCTGGAAGGCTATCTGGCTGATTATGAAGGAAGTACAGTTATTATATCTCACGATAGGTATTTTCTGGATAGAGTCTGCAATAAAATTGTGGAGCTTGAGTTCGGTAAAACTGTTACTTACTCTGGTAATTATTCATTTTATCAGGAAGAGAAAGACTTGAAAATCAAGCAGGAGTTTGAGGCATTCAAAGACAGACAGAAAAAGATAAAAGCTCTGAGAGCTGCTGCAGAACGATACAGAGTATGGGGCAGAATCAACACGGATAATAATGCTCATATGGCACGGGCAAAACGCTATGAGAAAATGGCTGATGAGCTGGAAGAGCAGGGTAGACCGCAGACAGCTAAAACTATGAACTTCAATCTTACTTCCGGAGCAAGATCAGGCAAACGGGTTATAACAGCAGAGAAAATGTCAAAAAGCTTCGGAAATAAGCAGATTTTCAAGGATGTTGATTTTCTGGCGTTGTATCAGGAAAAGACTGCACTGCTGGGAAAGAACGGATCAGGTAAAACAACGTTCTTCAAGCTTGTGATGGGAGAACTGGAACCGGACTCAGGTATTTGTGAACTCGGTGCAAGTGTAAAACTGGGTTATCTCGAGCAGGAGATTGAGTTCTCCGATGAAAGCAGATCAATCCTGGATTTATATCAGAGAACATTCAATTTATATGAGAATGAAGCAAGAACCAGGCTGGCGAGATTCCTCTTTACGAGAGATGAGGTCTTCAAGACAATTAAAGATTTATCCGGTGGGGAAAAGGTCAGGCTTAGACTGTGCTTTTTGCTCAGCCAGGAGATTAATCTGCTGATGCTTGATGAACCGACCAACCATTTGGATATAGCTTCCAGAGAAATGCTGGAGGAATCACTGACGGGTTTTGAAGGAACAATATTGTTTATCTCCCACGACCGTTACTTCATAAACAAACTCGCAGACAGAATCTGTAGTATAGAGAACAGTAAAATTGTAACATATAATGGTAATTATGATTACTACCGAAAGAAGAAGTCAGAGAAAATAGCAAATGAAGTGAAACCAAAATCAGCAGTGAAGAAGGATTCCAGAGCAGACAGTAAGGAAGAGAAGAGGAAGCAGCGGAGACTTGATAAGCTGCAGGATGAAATTGAGAGTGTTGAGTCCGAAATCCTAAAGCTTGAGCAGGATATGATTATTCATGGCACAGATTATGAGAAGCTGACAGAGCTTATGAACAAGAAAGCGGATTGTGAAAATACTCTGGAAGAGCTGTTTGAAAAGTGGGCTGATATGGAAGATAATTAAGCATTGTTTTGTAGTTCAAAGAAATCTATATATCCTGGGATTATTGTCAGGGTAAAAAAAAGCCTGTCGCAATGCAACAGGCTTAGTTTAGTATATTCTATATAATAATGTATTATACAATACCTTGATCAACCATAGCATCAGCAACTTTAATGAAGCCGGCTACGTTTGCACCACGTACGTAATCAACAAATGTATCGTCAACACGACCATACTCAACACATGCTTTATGGATTTCAACCATAATGTGATTGAGTTTAGCATCAACTTCTTCGGAAGTCCAGCTGTATCTCATTGAGTTTTGAGACATTTCAAGTCCGGATGTAGCAACACCGCCAGCGTTAGCAGCTTTACCAGGAGCAAAGAGAACTTTAGCTTTCTGGAATGCTTCAACAGCTTCAGGAGTACAAGGCATGTTAGCACCTTCAGCAATAGCCATTACGCCATTAGCAATAAGTTTTTCTGCATCTGAACCATCAAGTTCGTTTTGAGTAGCACATGGAAGAGCAACGTCAACTTTTTGTTCCCAAGGACGTTTTCCAGGGAAGAATTCAACACCAAACTCGTCAGCGTAATCTTTAACTGTATCGTTATTAGAAGCACGCATCTCAAGCATGAAGTCAACTTTTTCTCCGAATATTCCTGCTGGATCGTAAACGTATCCGTCAGGTCCTGAGAGTGTTACGACTTTTCCACCTAATTCATGAATTTTTTGGCAAGCACCCCATGCAACATTACCGAAACCGGAAACAGCACATACTTTACCTTCAAATGTTTCACCTTTAGTTTTAAGCATTTCCTGAGCGAAGTAAACAGCACCAAAACCTGTAGCTTCAGGTCTGATTAATGAACCGCCCCATTTAATACCTTTACCGGTAAGAACACCTGTGAATTCATTTCTTAATTTTTTGTACATACCGAACATGTAACCGATTTCGCGGCCACCAACACCGATGTCACCAGCTGGAACGTCAGTATCAGGTCCGATGTGACGGAAAAGTTCAGACATGAACGCTTGGCAGAATCTCATGATTTCCATGTCAGATTTACCTTTAGCGTCAAAGTCAGATCCACCTTTACCACCACCCATAGGGAGTGTAGTAAGACTGTTTTTAAAGATCTGCTCGAATCCAAGGAACTTAAGGATTGAGAGGGTTACGCTAGGGTGAAAACGAAGACCACCCTTGTAAGGTCCGATAGCGCTGTTAAATTCAACACGATATCCTCTGTTTACTTGAACCTTACCATTGTCATCAACCCATGGTACGCGGAAAGTAATTGCTCTTTCAGGTTCAACTATTCTTTCAAGAATGTTAGCAGCTAAGTAACGTGGATTGTTTTGATAAACATCCCAGATAGACTCAACAACTTCACGCACAGCCTGAAGAAATTCCGGTTGTGCCGGATTTTTGGCTTCAATTTTCGCCATAAATTCATTAATAGTCATAGTATCCTCCGTATTTATATTACGTTTAAGCCACATTCCGATTTTAAAGATAAGTTTGTCAATATTATCCTGTCTTTTTTTTACAAAAAATTCTTAAAATACTACCAATACGGAAAATACGCAATCAACAATTCTTAAAGAATGCCAGAGATTCACCATTCTTACCGTCGATTATGATGTCTACCTGTTCTACCAATCTATAATGTTTACAATATTTCAATTCTCTGATCAAAGTACCTGATGTCACCCTTTCCCAATTCATATAGTCTGATTCGGAGTTGTGTGGGATAGAAACATAACCTACCTGTTGAGATATGAGATTATGAAAGAAATGAGTTCCCTGAGATGAATCAATAGCGTATTCCTCTTTCGTTACTTCAATTATGACTTCTGAGTTGCTGATCTGATCCCAACGAACAGGTACACCAAGGAACCTGTCCCTTGTACCCCAGCGTCCCGGACCAATCAGTACATACTTTTTGCCTTCTTCTATCATCTCTGTGTTAAGAATCTCAATTTCTTCTGATATTTCCATAGTTTTGTTAGGATCATACAGATCAGGGTCTACAATTATAAAGTCCTGGACATTCTTATGAATACCGTTCCCCATGGATTTAGTTGAATAGAATACAGTATTTTCCGGGTTCCTTAAGTCGTCAGGAATCGAATATTCCTGTTCATTGACTGTAAGAGGTCTGATCTGTAGCAGATAGAAAATTGGGCGTTTTTGTGACCCATACTTTTGCAGATTTACGGCAAACTCTATTTCAACAGGTGCACCCATGGCGATCTGACCAATATCAAGCATATCCTTAATTATTTTTGCAAGAGGGAAGACATCATACTTAAGAATGCTGGAGAAAGTTACAACAACAGGTCCCTTAGCTTTAATATCATCCACAAGACGCTCGTTGGTATAATCCCAGACTGATACAAGTTTACTTAAAGTGTTGTGACTCTGAAGTTCGCGAATACGCAGATGTGCATAGGTTTCTTTTTCCCCATTCGAGAGCTTACCATTTGAGTTCTTCATATCCAGAACATAAGCTTTTTTCTGAGTTGATCTCATCATTTCATCAGTTGAAAGTATGTCTCGCTTTGGCTGTCCCGGAACGAATTTAAATGTGCGTTCTCCATCTACAACTGTTTTTCCAAGTCCAATTGCAACGGAAGCTATTCCATCTGTTGCAGTGAAGCCCTTTACCGGGTAGTAATTATATGATTGTGCAACTCCGGAGATATGCGGATAAAAATAACTATCATGCTTTTCTCCTGCAACCTGCTGAATCACAACAGCCATTTTTTCATCTTCCAGTTTATAGTTAATGCTTTCAATATATTTTCTCGTTTCGCTGAGAAAAACAGAAGCATATACCAGCTTAATAGCATCAGTGATGTGCTTAAATCTTTCATACAGATGCTGATGATTATTCGGAATAAGGTATGTTCTGTAAATTCCTGCAAAGGGCTGTGCCTGAGAGTCTTCCAGTAAACCTGACGATCTGACGGCAAAAGGAGTTCTGTAATACTCCATCATCTCATATAATGTGTCTTTCAATTCAGGCGAAAGATGAGACTTAAGGAATTTTGTTTCAATCTCATCGTCACTTAGTTCCGCTATTTTGGATGAGATGTTGTTTGTCTCCACGAATTTATCAAACTCATCGGTTCCGATAATGAAAGTGCGGGGTATCTTTATTCTTACTCCCTGATATTTGTTCTCATATTCCATTGATACAAGAAGAGCATTAAGAAAAGCGAGTCCCCTACCCTTACCTCCAAGAGAGCCATCTGCAAGTCTGACTACACAGTCATCCTGATCAATAATTTCTTTATTGTAACTTATAATTTTTCCACGATTTTTTAAATTTTGAACTTCTTGAAAAATATCATTCAGATAACTGCGGATTTCATTTACTGATCGGAAATCTTTAATTTTCAGGCACCTTAGTTCTTTTGCAATCAGAAATGCACCGTGAGCCTGCAGCCAGGTAGAAAAGTCATTCATCTTACTGTGGTATAGAATAGAATCATCAGGAGCCTGCAGCAGCTTTTGTTTGAAATCACTTAAAGTTGAAGCACGCATCAGCTTTTTACCTTTTGAGTCCCTGAATATAAAGTCGCCATAACCTAGTCTTTTAACAACAAAATGTCTTAGATCGGAAAGCAGGGTTGGAGAGTTTTTATGCAGGAAAGATACACCAATCTTATCAGCATATTCTTTATTCTCGATATCATGTGATTGAAGAAGAAATGATACATACGGATTTTCTTTCTTCAGCTTAGTCAAAAGGTTGATTCCCGCAAAATCTTCCATTTTACCATTACATGGGTAGCTTACATCAGAAATTATGGCTATAATATTATCTTTGTATTGTTCGTAGAGATTCATTGCGTCGTCATATGTGTGACACATGATAACCTTTGGTCTGGCACGCATTCTCAGCATTTTGTCGTTATCATTCAGTTCCTGCTTAATCAGGTGCTGTGTTTGTCGCACCACAATAGAGTATAAAAGAGGGAAATATCTGGAATAGAATGCTATTGAGTCTTCAACAAGTAGTATAACCTGTACGAGTCCAAGGGATGTATCGTATTCAAGGTTCTTTCTGTCCTCAACATACTTAATCATAGTAAGAAATATGTTACTGTCACCGGTCCAGAAGAACAGATTTTCAAAGTACTGCATATCAGGATCAGACTTATCAGTATATTGAAGCTCATTATCATTCAGTAACAATAAAACCGGAATTTCAGGATACTTGTTATGAATCTCCTTACTAAGTTCATGTGCGGTAATTTCTCCGATCCGTGTTCTCGTAATTACCATATCAAAATCCACTTTTTTCATTATATTCAAAGCTTCTTCACCGGTAGGAACACTGGTTATTCGGGGAGCTTTACTGAGATTGAGCTGTCTGTACTCACCAAAGATCTTTTCTGAAAGTTTCCCATCCTGTTCGAATATGAATGCGTCATAGAACGAAGATACAATGAGTATCTCCTGAACATGGTAACTCATCAGATTGTGGAAATTGTCTTCACCGAATTTGAATTTGTTAAAATAGTAAGTTACTTCATTTAAGTGCATTATGTACCTTTTTGTTTGTTTTAGGAGTGCAATAACCGCACAATATGGAGAAATGAACAACAGGCTGACGAATAATCATCAGCCTGCACATGAATTATAAATTTACAAAGTTTTTAATTATTATACAATTATTATTATATTTTTCTTCGTCAACATCAGATGGAGATTCCGGGAATACATTAAGATCAGTGTACTTGAGTTTAGCTTTAACAACAGAGTCAACAGCTTCATCAAAGTTGTGTTCCGGGTGGAACTGAATGCCCCATATTTTTTTGTTTCCATGTCTGAATGCCTGCACTGAACAGTTTTTGGATGAGCATAAAATTGGTGATGTCTCAGGAATATTAAAAATTTCATCAAAATGAGCAGACAATGTAATTGTTTCTTTGATCCCCTCAAACAACTCATCTTCCTTGAATTTCAGTTCTATCAGACATATTTCTCCATGTTCAGCTTTGCGAACTGTCTGACGTCCATAGAGGTATGCTGAGAGCATCTGGTGACCGTAGCAGATTCCCAGGACTCTTTTGTCAGCTTTCACAAAGTGATCGACGATATAAAACAGCTTTTCATCATCAGGATTTACTTTGCAGGCAGAAAGACCTGATCCCGAGATTAAAAGGTGAGTGTAATCACTGAAATCGAAGTCTTTATTGAACTCATTCAGATAGATTATCTTGAATTCTTTTTCAGCTTCTTTCATTATTCTGGTGATAGTTTTGTCGAATTTAATACTTCCGGCGTTATCAATAATTGTGTTTAAAATGAATATCATCTATTTCTTCCCCATGAGGAATATCATATCAGCCGGAGCAAATCCGTTTTTTCTGATATGTTCCTGAATAATTTCCTTTTCTTTATTTAATGCGCAATAATTATCTGAATTCCTGAAGTTTGATATAACCTGATCCGTAAGATGAATATATCTGTTTATACCTTCTTCACTCATAGGTTCTTTCATCTCAGGAGTATACTCAAATTTTTCATATTCAGAAAGTCCTATTGCGTCAATTTGCTCCCAGAGCTGCTCTTTTGTACATGTATGATCATGATAACGATTATTCATCATATCAATTTTTGCAAACCAATGGTGCAGCATTATATGAGATTTCTGCTGTTCAGTCTGGCTGTCATCACAAACCATTTCCTGAATAACAAAATTTCCACCTGGTTTAAGGATTCGTTTCATTTCTGAGAAAACTTTATCTACATCATTAAAATGATGAATAGAATTTGAAAGGCATACAGTATCAAATGTCTCATCACGGAAATCCATTTTATATGCATCCATCTTATGGAGTTTTACCGCATGATCTTCGAAAAAGCCCATAATTTCCCTGAAAGCCATATCTGTAATATCAATTCCTACTATTTCATCGAACGACTTGATTGTATGAACCAGAAAGTGAATAAATTCACCTCTTCCGGTGGCTACATCAAGAATTTTTCCTCCCTCAAATTCCTGTAATCTTTTTTCAAGATTTAACATAATCACTCCTTATTTACTGTTTATAAAAAATCATTAAGATTTTTGCATAATTTGATTAGTTGATGAAATTATTTAGTTTCACGAATCAATAAAGGCAAAACTGAATAGTAATGCTATTATGCAAAGCACTCTCATTGATTAATCTTCATAACACCTGTTCTTTCTTTTATATCTCTTTCAATATATTCGTTTATATTTCGCATGGTAATACTGAAAAAATCATTCTTTAACGATAGATTCTTGAGATTAACAGCATTAGTTACCGATTTTTTTTCAGTCAAGCCAAATCCTCTTGTATCTCTGTATCTGTCATTAGGAATACTATACGTGTATATTATTTCCTGATCCGGAACACGTACAACTTTTATATCATAAAACGATTTTGAAATTATGTAGCCAGGATATGATTTCAATGATTTCTGGAATTCTGTACTGATATCGCATGTAATCTGATAACCTTTATCAGTACTTTCTCCAAGTTTAACTGTAAATCCCTGATCCTTAAAGTTTTTAAGAATAGTATCCCTGAATTCGATACCATAGCTTTCAGGATTCATCTTAATCCCTACAACGAACCCTGCTTTGTTAAGCGGAGAAACAATACAGAATCTTTGATCCGGTATTATAATCGCATTCCTGTCAGCAATCTCTTTCAATCCGGCATAAACTCTTACATCTGCATTTCGAGCATCTTTGAAATGTACAGGAATAAGAATTTCACCTTTTCTTCCAGAGATAAAATTATGATCCAGTTCGAGCTCGGGAGAAGATATGTATACGGGATAATTTCTGAGAGGTTTATCATGATAGTTTACTCGCATAACGAAATTGTCATCTCTGAGGGAATCAACAATAATTCTGACATTATTCATCTCAGACATAATCTCTTCGGATATTTCTTTACCGGTCACAATAAACTTATTGTATAACTCTTCTCTGACTAACCAGAAATTGTCTGAGAAATCCTTTTCCGTATCATAGTAAGATTTTAATAAATTCATCAGAGCAGAAATCTTTTCAGCCTCATCTGTGTTTGATCTGCATTCGCTGAGTTTCATGGTGAATTTTGCATTTGCATCCCTGAGAAATCCCAGCCAGTATTGTTTATGCTTCTCTTTGGAGAATTCAATTTTCACCCAGGATTTGTATTTGTATCTGATACCATCCTGTGCCTGCTCCATCCATTTTTCTGTGTAGTACTGATTGTATTCTGTAGACAATATACTTTTTGCGTAAATAGACGACCTCAGATCAAGCTTCTTGTCAATATTCATGCTTCCGGTTGATCCTTTAACCTGCTCAAAAGATCTGATCTCAACTTTGAGTCCCAGACTTTCAACAATCTGAATACGTGCATTGAGCATGGCAGACTGCAAAGCTTCACTCTCAGATTCCTGCCAGGTAGAAACCCCTATGACAAATTTATTCTGCACAGGCTGCATGTTTTTTAAGGCTTTTTTGCCTTTTTTATCTTTAAGCTTTTCTTCACCGATCTGCATAGCACAGGCGATAATGACAAAGCAAAGCAGTAACAATAGTATTTTATTCATATTTTACTAAATTTATACTCTTTTTATTTAATTGTCAATAGTGATTTGACACAAAATATATATTATTTTATTAAGTTCTAAAATAATACTGAAATTCAGTATAATCTAAAATGACAGGAACAAATAATGGAACTACTTCTTCCTTCGGGAAACATTGAAAGTTTTCATGCTGCCGTAGAAGGCGGAGCAGATGCTGTTTATCTGGGACTCAAGAAGTTCAGTGCCAGGTCCAGAGCAATGAACTTCTCATTGTCTCAGCTTAATGCGATGACAGGGATTGCCAGAACGAACAACGTTAAGATATATGTTACAATAAATACTTTGCTTAAGCAAAACGAAATCTCCGAACTGATGCACACTCTTCAAGCTCTGACTCAGATTCCTGTTGATGCAGTGATTATTCAGGATTGGGGTATCTATAAACTGATGAAAGATTATTTTCCTCAGCTTGTAATCCATGCCAGTACTCAGATGGGGATACATAACTCTATCGGAACCGGATTCATCTTGAAAAAGGGATTTGAGCGAGTAATTTTATCTCGTGAACTTACTCTTAGGGAAATAGAAACTATTGCAGGCAAAAGCAATATTGAACTGGAGATATTTGTGCATGGTGCACTCTGTTATTCTTTTTCAGGGTACTGTCTGTACAGTAGCTATCTTGGTGGAAAAAGTGCCAATCGGGGAGAATGCAGACAGCCCTGTCGGAGAAAGTACATTGCAGACGGAAATAAAGATGATGAATATCTGTTTAATCTCAGTGATCTCGAGGTAATTCATCATATTGAGAAATTCAGAAAGCTTGGTATTGCATCCATAAAAGTGGAAGGCAGAATGAAATCCGCTGAATACGTTTACAGGGTAGCGAAAGCATATAGAAGCGTTCTGGATAATCCCGGAGAAGATAATGTTCTTGAAGTTGCAAGACAACAGGTTGAGTTCGACTTTGGCAGAAAGAAAACCGAGTTCTTCATGGGAGAGACGATAAAGGATGTTGTTCTTGCTGACTCTTTCACGGGGATTGAAACAGGCATCATAGAAAAATCGTCGGGCTCAGACATATCTTTCAGAACGGAATATCCATTGGAAAAGGGTAACAGAATCCGGGTTCAAACTCAGGATGGGATGGACTCCAAAGCTATCAAAATCAAATCTATGCTTGTTAGAGGTAAGAATGTCAACAATGCCGAAGCAGGCGATTATGTGACAATTGAGAGCCCTGAATCAGATAGTAAACCCGGTGATAAGATATTCCTGACTGCTCTCGGAAATCAGAACTTCTCTTCCAAAATAAAGACAGAGCATAAGAATATATCAAAATTCTCAGGGAAAAGGCTGCAGATTGTTAAGCGGAAAATTGCTCTGAACAGAAAATGTAAGAAAGCAGAATTAATTGTCAGAATCGATTCTTTCAAATGGCTCAGGCGTATAAATATTGATGATTATAACAGGATAATTCTGAAGTTTACTCCTGAGGAAATCGATAATGTAGATTTTACGACCGGATTTTTACGAAAAAATATTGGTAAATTTGCTTATGAGCTGCCTGTGTTTATTCCTGAAAGCAAAATTGATAACTACAGGAAAATTTTAAAGCAGCTTGTTAAAAATGGAATCAGATTTTTTGTGATTCAGCATATTTCTCAGAAACAGCTTATCTCAGATAAATGTACTATTATATCAGGTGAAAAAGTATACTGCATGAATGATGCAACGATTAGTTTCCTTGCTGATGAAGGTATAAATGACTATGTGCTTCCGATTGAGAATGATTATCCTAACATAACAAGTATGTCTGACAGACGGGGGATCATACCTGTTTACTTCTATCCTGAACTTTTTATTTCACGTGTTCCGGTAAATAAACATGAATTTAAAGACAGAAGCAAAACGATGAATATTATTAACAGGGATGGAATGACAATAACAACTCCGGGAATTCCTGTTTCACATATTCACTATATGAATAAATTGAAGAAAATAGGTTATAAGCGATTCCTGATAGACTTTTCTTATACTGATCCTTCCAAAAGCGAATTGAAAGAAGTTTTAAAGGCCGTTAAATCGAATGGAGTAATCTCAGGATCTACTTCCTTTAACTATAAGCGGGAGTTGACGTAAAAAAAGCCGGAAGAACTATTTCATGTTTATGAAAAGTCGGTTCCGGCTTAATGTAAGAGATTAAGAAGTCATAGGCTGATTAATCCTGGTTCAGTTCGTCAAGTGCTTCCTGAATTTCCTGTTTCTGTTTTTCAAGACATTCAAGCTTGTGCTGAAGCAGTTCAATCTTCTTCTTTTTAGTCCATAATAATGGATTCTCGCTACTGCAGCAGCAGTTTTCGCCATGACCGTGATGCCCATGTTTTCCGTGGTGTGATTTTTCTGAATGATGTCCATGATGACAATTCATAAGTATTCTCCTTTTTTTATTTTATCTCAGCTGAGTTTATTCTTGATATTCTGAAAGTTACTGTTCCATGAGGGCAGATTCTGTCTATGTAACCATCCTTACCGGTTAATTTGCTGTCTGTAGCCATCATTACGAAAGCAGCGTTACTGAGGGCACAGAATGCATTTGAACACATTCCACATCCGGCAGGTGTTCGCCCGTCCATGATGAATGATTCTCCCTGCTTTGTTTTAGCCAATCCCCCACAATCACCGGTCTCAGATCTTACGTCTAAGGCTTCAAATTTAATTTTACAAGCTTTCATACAATCTCCTTATAATTATATTAGTATTAACTTATATTATTAATTAAAAAAAATATCTATATTTAGTTATATAAGTATAAACTTATATATGCTGTGCAAAAAAAAGACATCATTCATGATGGCAGTTTCCTTTACCTGAATGATGATGGCAATTGCAAGAAAAGTCGAGTTCAGAACCGAAAGTATCCAGTAATGCAAATATATCTATCCCCTGTTCTTTAAGAGCTGTGCTGCAGACAGAATAGTGCATGTGGAAGCCTTCGCGAAGAGCTTCTACTATTCCTGCGATTTTGAGAACTTTCAGGTGTTGAGATACAGCAGGTTGACTGATATTAAGATACTTGGCAATCATACCCACACAGACTCGATTCTCTCTGGAAACAATCAGTTTCAGAATCTTAAGTCTGGTTGGATCACCAAGTGCCTTGAACACGTCTGCTGTAATCTCTGTAGATTTCATCTTTTACCAACTATATAAGTAATTGCTTATATAAATTTGAACAGTATGTTTTTTGTCAACTGAATTTTTCCTGAACTTGTTTACCTTGACGTGAAAATCAGCAAGATTGTGATTCCTTCGCGAGGAGTTATGGATGAATATTGCAATAATATATTTCAGTGCAACAGGTAATACAGCTTATACTGCGGAGAGAATTGCTGCAGAACTGCAAGACAGAAAACACACAATACAAATGATAAACATTAATAAAACAAAACAGCTAATCTTGAAAGAGAATACTACTGAATATCTCAATACAATTATCAAACAACATGACTTACTGTTCGTGGGAGCCCCGGTTTATTCCACTCACTTTCAGTACTATATGCTTGAATTGATACAGAATCTCCCTGCACAGTATGATATCTGGGGACAATTTGCCGTTCCGTTTGTTACCTATGGAGGTATTTCATCCGGCAATGCTTTGTACGAAGCCGGTAAAGCTCTGGAAGAAACCGGTAGGACTGTACCCATGGGTGTCAAAATAAATGCTTCCCATACTCTGGCAGGAACATTCATGGATTATGTATTCAATGAGAATAAAATGTCAGAAAAATCATTCGGTGAGACATTAGATTATCTTGCTGATCATATTGATAAGCTTGAGAATGCTATGGATTACATCAGTGCTGTTGGGGCATTCAAATACAATTTTGAGATGTTTCCACTTGGATCTGTACCGGATGAAAAACTACTGCATATGACTAAGTTTCCGAATATAATTATAGATAAGGATAAGTGCACTTCATGTGGAAAATGCTCAAAGAATTGTCCTGTGTTCCATCTGTCATCAGAAGATAATATTATTGTGGAAACAGATTATCCCTGTATTCACTGCTATAAATGCATAGCAGGATGCCCACAGAAAGCTATGCATATCGGACCTGCTGAAGAAAAGCTGGCTGCTGGAATGAAGAAGAGGATTGAGAGTGTTGGTAACACAGAGCAACCGGAATCTTGTGTAATTACAGGATGCTGATATAAGCTGTATCCATCATTTTCTCAATGTTAACTGACTACTTGACTTTTTCGTTATGTACAGCTGTTTTTTTATTTAGTCTTTTGACTATTTCTATAGCTCTCATTGTCTGTTCAGTACTGTCTATACCTGCTTTTGTGACTATTACTGATGCAGTAACAAAACCATCTTCATCAACGTGAAATATGGTTTTAGTGAATTCATTCGACGCAAAATTCATAGAGTCTATTTCTTCCTGTATTGCTTTCTGCCAGGCTTCATCACCTTTTTTCTCGGTAATAGTGCGGACTTTACCTTCACCATCAATTTCGTATGTTACACTCTTAACTGAAAACAATGTTATGGAGCACCCTATAATTAATAAAGCAAACAGAAATTTCCTCATTCTCTCTCCTTTTACTTCAGAGGTATGTTTTGCATACTCACTTCTTCACGATAGTTGATTTTATTTTTGTTTAAATATCAGATCTAACAGTTACATTTTGTACTTATAAATAATCCCGGAGAAAGCATCCTGAAGATAAAAATTATTTCCTGATTTTGCGAAGGAAAATTCCTTTCCCAGAATGTTATTCGGTAATCTGTGTGTGTTGACAATACTGCCATCAAAAGAATATTCAACGAGATAAGATTTTAATCCAACCTCCTCTGCAAGCAGATTGCTGCATATCTCATGTTCTCTACCGCTTTCAATCAAATCTGTTATGGTTTGCGACAAATCTTTTTCCAGAGAATACAATATAACAAATATGCTTTTGTCATCTACAACCATACATGAAGACAATCCATGAGCACTATTTCTCAGCGTTGTTTCAAAATATTTGTTGGTGTCAATCTCCAGAATCTTATCTTTGAAATGCAAGAAACTAATAATTAATTTCTTATCAGTTTTAGCCAGGGCAAAACGTTTGTTTGAGCCTTCCGGTAATTCCGATCCGGTAATTAAATCCGTTATCGATAAATCTACAACCGGTTTGTGATCAACAATCTTGTACAGATTCATTTCCGGTTTTCCGGCGTAATCAGTGTAATAGATATCACCATCGAAGTTATAAACTTCTCCCGGAAGGGGTGCTTTAACTGATTTAATATACTCACCTGCCGGTGAGAGCCATTGTATCATTGAATTAGAAAAATCAGCAACGATAAAGTTGCCTTCATTATCAAATGTAAAGCATAAAGGAAAAGTGAATTCACCGGGACCTCGTCCTGATTTTCCTATTGATCGTACAAAATCCAGCTTATCCTCATTGAAAATACTCAGTTTCTTATTAACAGCATCGAGAATATATAATTTTGAATCTCTACACTTGATTGAACAATCAGCAGAAAAGTAATAATCTTCACTATTCTGCCATCCGAGTGAATCTGCCAGTGTTAGAGCGGTATCATTACTGTCGGTTTTTGCACATGAAACAATAAAGCCAACAATAATTAGAAGTAACAGCACTCTCTTCATTAAATACTCCCTTTAAATTTGATTGAATTCAGGCACTTGATCACTAAATTGTCAATAAAACAATTTTATTTTGTGTGTTATCAAGGAGCAGATGAAAATAATTGGTTTGACAAATTAACTGCAAAAGTCAGTCTGTTGATGAGTATAAGATTAAGAGAGAAACAACTTGAAGTATAATCTCTGACAATCATATCGGGCTCTGAACCAATGTTAAGGAAGTATTATGGAAAACAGGAATGAAGGTCTTATTAAAGATGCAACCGAGATGATATTAAAAGAAATCCAGACGGTGGTAACTATATGTTATGTTCTCGCTATTGGAATTGGTATGCTTTTCAATTATATGAAATACTCTGAATTCGGAATTGACATCTTTGACTATGCCGATCTGCTCGATTTCCTAATCACTCCGTTTTCAAACTTCATTGTATTGCTATTTACAATATTGTCATCACTGGTTGCATATATTGCTTTCAAATTTGATGCAGTGATTAGGGTTAAATTTCCGAAATTCTATTCCCGACAATATCTTGGGCTGGATAAGTACCATTGGCACAGCTTAGTGAGAAACTTCTTTCATATATTAATTTTCCTTGCTTACCTCTTCCTTTCTTCTTTGAAGTATGGAGAAATATCCAGAAAGGAAATTATGCAGAAGCCCTCAATCAGTATCAGGTATTCAGATAACGAGATTGAAAAAGGTAAAATGATAGGTAAAACGAGAGAAGTTATATTCTTACTTTCAGGTGAAAAAGTTAAAGCAATTCCAATTACCGCTCTTGTAAAAGAAATAGAGATTAATCAATAGCAGCAAAACAAACTCACTATTTCGTAAAATTGATACTGGTATTGTTGAAGAAACTGCTGGAGACATAATGAAAAGTAAGCTTGATTCCATATTCAGGGCTGCCCTGGATCGCGTTGACCCGTATCTTATGTTGAAAAACGGGTTGTCCTGTACTGAAAATAAACTACATATAAAATCCGGTGATTATAATGAAACCTTTGATATGGAACAATTCGATCGGATTATTGTCATTGGAACAGGTAAGGCATCTGCTGTGATGGGAAATGCTATGGAAGAAATTCTGGGAGATAAGCTTACCGAAGGTCTTATCAGCACGAAATACGGTTTCGGGCAGTTGTTGGATCGAATAGAAGTCATTGAAGCAGGTCATCCTGTTCCTGATCATAACAGCGTTATTGCAGCTCAGAGAATAGCTTCATTAGCTCAGGAAGCTGACGAGCAGACTCTTGTGATATGTCTTATTTCCGGAGGTGGTTCAGCTTTGATGACTGCTCCATATAAAGATGAAGACATCAATCTGTCGTTGGAAGATAAACAGGAGGTAACCAGAGCTTTACTGGCATGCGGTGCAGATATAACTGAGATAAACTGCATGAGGAAACACCTCTCTCTAATAAAAGGTGGAAGACTGGCAAAACTTCTATATCCTGCAACAACTATTAGTCTGATTCTTTCAGATGTTGTGGGAGACAATCTTGGCACAATTGCATCCGGTCCGACAACTTATGATCTGACTACTTTCAAAGATGCTGATGCTATTATACGTAAGTATGATATACGTGATAAACTGCCGCCTGCTGCAGTAAAGCTGATAGAGCAGGGACTTAGGGATTGCTTACCGGATACACCTGAGGAGGATGACCGGGCATTCGGTAAAGTCCACAATTACCTGATCGGAACAAATTATCAGGCATTGGCTGCTGCAGCTGTAAAGGCGGAAGATTCAGGGTTTGAAGCAGAAATTCTCACTGATTGTCTGGAAGGTGAAGCCAGGGAAGCAGCTCGGACAATTTTTGCTCTGGCAAGATACAATTGCAGATATGGAGTGAAAAAGCCTAAATTGTTGATCCTGGGGGGAGAAACAACAGTTGTGTTATCGGAAGACCATGGAAAAGGCGGGAGAAATCAGGAAATGGCACTTTCTTTCCTGAATGAGTTAAAGCGTTCCGGAAAAGGAATGAACAATGTGATATTTCTCGCTGCATCTACAGATGGTAATGATGGTCCAACTGATGCTGCAGGTGCCTGGGCATCTCTCTCGGAACTGGCAAAAGCAGAAAAAAAAGGATTGAATACCGGAGAATATCTGAAAAGACATGATGCTTATCACTTTTTCGAGAAGATAGACGGATTGTATAAGACTGGTCCAACAAGAACTAACGTAGGAGATATCCAGTTATTGGTTATTTTTTAATGATTTTTAGTAGAGTGTCGACTGTCTCTATGTATGAATAGAAGGACTGAATCCTGATTCACTTGAATTTCCGGTGCTGAGATCTCTTATAGTAGCACTAATATTGTAATCCGGAAAGACTTGAGTTCGCTATATGACTTCTGAATAGTTCTCCATATCCTGCCAACCGCGTAGAGGCAAACGGCCGTTTGACTTATTTAACACACCTTGCGTAAGGATAACTGACTATCTGTTTAAATATCTCTATTAACCACTGAAAAAATGGAAGGATATGGAAGTAATTGATGTAGTGTGAATATCAAGTGTTGCTCATGGGAAATATCTTATGAAATACTGAACAAATATTTAAATTGACAAAAACAATATTATATAAACTATTTTCTCATAGGAGATATGTATGTATTTATCAGAATTAAAAATAGATAATTTCCGGAAATATGGAAGTCCAGGTATTGAAGTCCACTTTAACGAAAAGCTGAATGTACTCATAGGTGAAAATGCTTCAGGAAAAACGACAATTGTTGATGCAATAAGATTTTTATTGAATACTCAGAGTTACGAATACCAGCGACTATATGAGGCTGATTTCCATTATAGTGATGGTAAAAGAGCGTCAAATCTTAGGATAGAAGGTATATTTACCGGTTTCTCAGACTCTGAAGCAGGTAATTTTCTTGAATGGATAGGATTTGATGTACGAAAAAATTATAAACTCAGAGTGTGGATAACTGCAGAAAGGAAAGATAACAGAATTATCTGGGATACAAGAGCAGGTATGGATGACATAGGCTCTCAAATGGATGGAAGAGCGAGAGATTTACTTCGTATAACATACTTAAAACCATTGAGAGATGCAGAGCAGGAAATGTCAGCAGGTAGAAGATCAAGGTTTTCTCAATTGCTAAAAAACCATCATCTTTTTAAGAAAACTGAGGAAGAATTAAAAGATAATAAGATTAAAAAAGCTATTGAAAAAGCTGACCAAGAAATTAAAGATTACTTTAATATTGCAACATCAGGGGAAGGAAATGAGATAATAGAAGATGTAAAAGACGCAATAAAAGGATTTACAAGTGAGGATGATGATCATACTCCATTTGTTAACCTTTCAGGTGTTGAGTTATGGGCAATTCTGCAAAGACTTTCTCTGAATATTGATGAGAATCAGCCAAGTCTGGGAATGCTGAACTTACTCTATATTGCAGCAGAATATTACTAATTAAAAGGGATGGATTTAACGGGTTAAAATTGACAGTAATAGAAGAATTAGAAGCACATCTGCATCCGCATTATCAACTGAACGTACTCAGATACCTAATTGATAATCAAGAAGGTAATGGACAGACAATTTTAACTACCCACAGTATTACTCTTGGCTCTAGTATTCCATTAGGGAATCTTATTATTTGCAAGAATGATAAAGTGTTTCCAATGGATGAAGAACATACAAATCTTGATGAAAAAGACTATAAGTTTCTGGAAAGATTTCTCGATGCAACAAAAGCAAATTTATTTTTTGCAAAAGGAGTCATTATTGTAGAAGGTATTGCTGAAAACTTAATTGTTCCTGCAATTGCCAGGCAAATTGATTTGCCTTTACACAAACATGGTGTTTCAATAATAAATGTAGGTGGTGCACATTGGCAAAATTGGGCAGGTATTTTCAGCAGAAATGATGGGTCTGACTTCGAAATGAAAGTAGCAGTAATATCCGATGGGGATATTCCGTGTAATGAGTACTTAATAGACCATCCACCCAAGGTCTATTGGTGTTATTGTAATGATAAAGTAATAATTGAGACAAATAAAGATAGATTTAAGGAAAAAATTAATAATTGCTCTTGTTTATCAAATCCCAAAAAAGAGGAGTTAAAAGAAGAACATATTAAAGCATACTTGTCATTCTTAGAAGAGAATGATAAGAAAACTGAATCAACAAAAACTTTCAAAGTATATAAAAATGATTGGACCCTTGAATATAGTCTTGCACAAAGTTGTTTGAAGAGTTCACTTTTAGTGTCTATGAAAAGTGCAGAAGAATTATCAGGCAAAAGTGTATCTCTTCCTGAAGATGAAAGTAATCCATATGAAATGATGAAACCATTTTTAAAAGGTTTATCTAAAGGAACAACAGCACAATATCTTGCAGAAATGATTGATTCACCTGATATTACAAAAGAAAAGATTGAGAAAGATGAACATTTAAAATACATTGTAGAAGCAATAAAATTTGCATGTAGCAGGAATCAGGATAAACAATGACTCTCAATAGTGAAAACATAGACAAATTTATTCCAGAAGCTGAAAGAGTGTTGCTTCCCGGTGGAGGTACTTTCGATGAAGCCAGCAGGGAGTTTATAAAGTGTCTTGATACAAGAGATGTTGTAGCCTGCCCGGGTAGCGGAAAAACAACTGCATTATTAGCCAAACTTTATATACTATCCAAGTTTATGCCTTTTGATAATAATCAGGGAATATGTGTTCTTACACATACGAATGTGGCTATCAACGAAATAAAGGAACGGATGGGAAAGCAGTCTTCAGTTTTGTTCAGCTATCCAAACTTCTTTGGAACTATCCAGAGTTTTGTTGATAAGTTTTTGGCTGTTCCATACTATTGTAATTGGAAGAACAAAAGAATTGTAAAAATAGATAATGCTTTGTATTATAAATATATTGAAAATCAAAGAATGTATTTAGGAAAAGAAGTAAACAATTGGTGCTACAGCTCAGGCAGAAATAATTATCCCAACTCTTTGAGATATTGTATATGCGACTTCTCAATAGGTGGAGATCTATATGGTAAAGATCTCTGTATTGATACAACTCGATTTGATGAAGCAAAGATAATGAATAATATTTCAAGGATGAAGCGTGTTATTATGGATAATGGGGTTTTATCATTTGATGATGCATACTCTTTAGCATACACATTTTTAAGAAAATATCCACTGCATAACACAGCTCTTTCTAAAAGATTCAGTTTTGTATTCATTGACGAAATGCAGGATACTGCTCAATATCAAATTGATTTACTGGAAAAAGTATTTAGTGAATCTGTTATTATACAAAGGATTGGAGATCCTAATCAGGCAATTTACAGTAATATTAACCGTTCTGGAGATTGGAAAGTGGAAACGAATCCTATCAAAATATATACTTCGAAAAGGTTTTCTCAGAATATTGCGGGTTCAATAAAATATGTTTGCAAAACTCCAGAAGATAAGTTAAAAGGATCGGAATTTATTTCGGGTATCACACCGAAATTGATCTTGTTTGATGAACCTTCAGAAGTCCTTGAGAAGTTTGCTGAATTAATAAACGAAAACAAGAATGAATGGAAAGATGTTAAGAAGCCTGTGTACAAAGCTGTTTCCTGGGTAGCCAAAGACAAGGACACTCTTACACTAAGGGATTATTTCTCTGATTTTAACGATCCCAAGAAAACCGGAAAAACAGTTTTTAATTCACTGAAGAACTATCTTGTTAAACCTGTAGGTCGTAAGGATACAAAACCAATTTATGATGCTCTGATAAACTGTTTTCTGGCAATATTGGATATTGCTGAAGTCAAACAAGAACTGAATAAACGTAAATACGGAAGACGATTTACTAAAAAATCATTACTGAAACATTTTGAGGATAATCATCCTGATTTCTTAGTAAATTTTTTGGAAAAACTGGCAGAATGGACTAAGAAAATACATTCTCATTGTTGCAATACTGAGTGTGAACACTCGAAGAAATTTTATCCTGTCTGCATTGTAAATCAAGTAATTAAATTTATAGAAGTAGATTTTTCTGGAGTTTTCGACATTAAAGTATCGAAAATAAGTGATTTCTTAAATGCTGAATTAGAAGAGTTCAAGAATGAAGTCAAAAATACAAACAATAAATTTACGAGAAAAGAGATTAACATTAAAGTTGGGAAGATTCATTCTGTTAAGGGAGAAACACATACTGCAACGCTTTTAATGGAAACATATTATAAGAAATTTGAATCTCAACGATTACTTGATTTTATGAAAGGAAGGCATGATCAAAAAAAAGCTAATAGAAATGATATGAGTAAATCCTTAAAAATGGCATATGTTGCTATGAGCAGACCAACTCATTTATTATGCGTGGCGTTTAAGAAGGATAGAGTAAATATAGAACATTACTCAGAATTAGAAAATAATGGATGGGAAATTGTAGAGATATAATTTTATCAAGTTTTTATTAATTTCACCGTAGCGTAGGTTTCCAACCATACGCAAGGGGCTTTTGTACTGAGTCAACCGTCCGCTTGCCTCTGCATTCCCCCTACTCCACATCCTTCCATTCAACATTACCGTAGGCTCGCGCGGATATATACAGCAGAATCATCTGCAGTACAAGTATTACCGGATAGATTACCCGGAAGATAGTCGCCAAATAATGCGCTGTTACAGCTACTGTAATGCAGAATGCGGAGATAAGCAGGATCATCAGGTCGCCCCTGCCTGCTTCCCCCTGCACAAGCTCACGAGAGAACGGCAGATAGCGGGGTGTAAGGTTCGGGAACATTAAACTGAAGAGCACGGAATTCAGGATGATTATTAGCACATCAAGCCAGATTGCTCCCTTCCAGAGAATCAGAAATACGATTCCTGCAAACAGATTTGTCGGCAGAATATATCTGGTAAGACAGGCTATATATGCCCCGATATACAGCTTTCTCGGTTTGTCCAGCGGTAAAGATTTAAACATATAGCACGCTTTGAAATGCTCGCTGTAAAATATGAGAGTTGCAATAGTGGCAGTCATAACCGCAGGGAAGTATAACAGCAGATATGTCTTTGTTTCCCATAGTTGTTTATCAAACTTGTGCATAAAGAATATCGGAAAAGCTATGCTGATAATTATAGACATTGCCACTGCCGGAAAAAGTAAATTCCTGGATTTCCTGTCCTTAGACAGCAGTTTAACAGAGACATCATAATAAGGTGAAAACTCGTAATTCTCAAATAGCTTAGACCACACAGAATCTCTTGCCTTTTTTGCTTTCTTCCCCTTTTTAGAGGATACATTCAGCTTAAGCATGTCTCGCTCGTAATAAGGAGCTATCAGTTTAATATAGATAATATAGCCCAGAATCGAAACAGCCAGACCAATGCCTATGCATATCCAATGAACCGCGGTTACAGGTTTACCGGCAAATATTGCAACCGGAGCAGCAAACCAGGAAGACGGATTAAACACTAAATACTTCATTACACTGTTGATATTCTCTACTTTATCGAGGTGGTTTGAGAGCCTGATAAATATCTGAAATCCAAAAGCACCGGCACCTGAAGCAAGCATTTGAAAAACACCCAGAACATTTTTGAGAGTTTCGTTTCTGAAAAATCTCAGCATAGAGCCATACAAAATGGAAGTAAAAGCAATAATAAACATTAGACTGAGCATATTGGAGATGATCAGCATTAAGCCGGATAAAACGCCCATGAGAATTGAGACGATTATTACACCCGGAATAAGCATTATCATCTGGAACTGCCCGTAAAACAATAATACATACAGGTTTCTCGAGAGATTGATTACTTTTCGTTCTACGGGAGCAGGCATGAGAACCTTCAAATCTGTAGTATCAAGAAATGAATTGGAGAACTCTGTCACAAGATTGACCAGAGAGAACAGCATAACCATAACCATGTAGATGCTTATACTCAGCAACGGATCGCTTTTCCGCAGAACAATCAATTGAGCTGCCAGAGCAAGCCCCATCAGCCCCTGATAGAAGATCAATCCGGAAATACTTCCTGAACTTTTTTTCTTTTTCTTTTTTGATAAGTTCTGGAATCCACCCAGATTTGATCTGTTGGCGAGTGTAAACTTCAACTGCAGAATCAGTTTGATTACCTCAAAGTCGTAACCTGCCATAGTGAACAAACCTCTGAAAAGGGATAGAAATCTAATAGCTATGTAGTTTTTCATGATTTACTGAACTTCTTTCAAGTCCTGCCAGGTCATGGCAAAGTATCCTTTATAGGCAGCAGCTAACAGGATTATCTGCACCGGGATATAGTATAACATATTGAATTCCAGCCATATCATCAGGAAGTGAGTTCCACCTACTACAGGAGCAAGTACAAAAGTAGCAAATAAAAAAATCCAGGATCTTGTGTTTACGGCAGATCTTCCCTGATACTCATTTGAGAAGGGTAATTCCCTTTTACTGATAAGAAGAAATACCAGACAGATTAGTGATGAATTCAGAAGGAACGCAATTACGTCTAACAGGATTTTCCCTTTGAACAGAACAAGATAACCTATACCTGTTGCAAGATACATTGGCAGCAGGAATTTCAGATATAATGCTAAAACTGCACCTTTCACCAGATTCACAGGAGATTCTAACGGTATATAGCGGAAAAGCCAGGAAGCTTTAGCATGCTCGCTGTAGTTCGTAAACATAAGAATCTGCAGGGAAAACAATGATACCATATACATCATTATAGATTCCCCTCTGACCTGTCCCATCTCTGCAATATTATCACTTTTTAAGATAGGGAATATAATCGAAAAGAATATTGCCATCCCAATAATTGGAAATATTGATAATTTCAGTTTTCTGTCAGTGGAAATCATTCTGTCAGACAACTGAAAATAAGGTGCAAAAGAAGTATTGGAAAGTATTCCGCTGAAGAAACCGACTTTTTTCTTTGTTGCTTTCCCTTTATCATGAGTTGTGAATTTCAGAAGGTTATTTTCATATTCCGGAGCAATCCATCTTACATATATTATATATCCGAAAACAGATACGAATAAAGCTACTGATGAGAGAATAATATATTGGGTACTGAAATTCTTTTCAATTATTGCTGTTGTAAGTGAAGAAAACCAGAGTGGTGGAATTGCATATATAAGTTTACTGTCCACAATAGATTCAACATGTTTTATGAAGAATTCCATTTTGTAGACTGTGGAATAATAGCTGCCAATTACAATCAAAGTCATTATGACTTGCACCCTGTTTACCATATCCTTCAGCTTTTCACCGGAAAACTTATTTATCAGCAGTCCATATATAATCGAAATAAGTACGATGAGGAACATCATTGACAGAATATTCGATAAGAAAAATACAACAGCAGGGGCAATTCCGTACATTTTACCAAGATATATTGTGCTTGGAATTGAAAGAGCCAATACAAGCTGCAGATAAAATAATACAATATGCAGGTTTTTAGCGGCATTAAGTGATTTTCTGTCAATTGGAGTCGGTAATAAAAGTGTTGAATCAATAGTGTCCAGAAATGACACAGAGAATTCTGCGAACAGCGACATGAATATGAAAACCATCTGAATGAGGAAGAAAAGTCCAACTCCCATAAATACTGATTTTTCACTCAATCCCGCAATCATTGTAATAACCATGATTCCCATAAAAAAGTGGAATCCTACTGCCGGAAGAGTACTGTTCTTAATTTCTTTATTTTTCTTTTTTGCTCCCAGATTCATGATAGGTCGGCGCGAAGCCACTGTGAATTTAAGCTGAAGCACCATTCTGATAGTTTCATAGTCATAGTTCAGAGCTGTGAACAACCATCTGAACAGATCAAGAAATCGAATCATTAGAAAGTTTTTCATTCGACTCTCCCGGTATTAGTCTTTGAGGCTGTTAACAAAGTCGGCAGCGATTTCTTTTGATTCGTTGAATCCGGTCATTTCACTGAAAACAGATTCCAGAGTACCTGACATACTTGTTGATTTCAGTTCTTCAAATGTGCCGTCTGCAACAATTTTACCCTTATTAAGCAGAATAATTCTGCTGCTGATTTTTTCCACGACATCCATAATATGAGAGCTGTAGAATATTGTTTTGCCTTCTTTTGCCAGCATACTGATGATTTCCTTGAAAACCTGCACACTATTAGCATCAAGACCGTTAAGGGGTTCATCAAAGAAGAGTATATCCGGGTTGTGAATAAGAGAGCAGATTATGAGCAGCTTCTGCTTCATACCTTTTGAGTAAGACGAAATTCTTTCATGGAGACTGTCATCAATTTTGAATAGTGCTGTAAGACGTTTTATCTTTGAGTCCAATGCCTCTTTTTTTACTTTATATATTTTACCGAAGAACTCAAGCATTTCGTATCCTGTAAGGTTTTCATAAAGCTCTCCATGTTCCGGAACATACCCGATTCTATATTTGTAATCAACTTTTTCCATGGCTATGTTTTGACCGAAAACGGATATTGTTCCTTCATAACCTTCAAGCAGGTTGAGGATTAATTTCAGCGTTGTAGTTTTCCCTGCACCGTTAGGTCCTATATATCCTATAATCTGCCCCGGGGTGATATCAAGATCAATTCCGTTTAACACATATTCACCATCATGAGAATATTTCATTTTAAGATCACGAATTTCAATTACCTTTTCTGCACTCATAAATACTTCCTAGTTGTTTTTTCTTCAGAAAGTTATTTTATATTTAGTTGTCAAATAAATTATGACTCATTATCTGTTATACATCAATTTTCAGATATTCTGACATATTACTGAATGCAGTCATTTTTTGTATTTCTTCCCTTATCAATTTTGAAAACAATCTCTGAAATGACCTTTATTGAGTAAGTAATGTATTATCAGTGGGATACAGAGGAAAAACATAGTACTGTTCGACTTCATAAATCAAATATGATAATCAACTTATACTAATTATGATGAGTTGTGCTTAACTGATTGTTATATATGATGATATACTGTAAATACTGATTGGCACAGAACGTGTAATATTAATTTGAAAAGTAGTCTGTTGGAGGAAAAATGAAAAATACTTTTATATTACTTGTTGCCATAATGGTTGTTTTTTTATCGGTTATCGGATGTGATGACAGAAACACAACTAATGGTAATTACTCGGTTAAAATACTTGTACCCGAGGAACTTGAAAGAACGGGCGGGAACATATCTATTTATGCCGACAATAATATTACTGTTGCAAAAATCGAAGCTAAAGTTTCCGATTCAAAAGGCAATGCCCCGATGGGAGTAGCTGTTAATTTCAGAACCTCTCTTGGAAGTATTGTGAACTCTGCAGTCACTGATTCAAGTGGTATAGCAGCGGTTATATTGAGAGATCATGGTTATAAGGGTACTGCAAAAGTAACAGCCGAAGTTAAGGGTGGTTCAGACTTTGTTTACGTTGATATCATTGAAACACCCGGTGTAGGTACAGTTGATGTAGTCTCGGTAGATAATCTGGTTGTTAACAGGATATCTCAGATTGTTGCTTATCCTAAAGATGTTGATAATACTAATGTTCAGGATGGAACAATTATTACATTCAAAACAGATCTTGGTAACTTTCAGCTTGAGGATGGAACAGATGTAGGTCAATCAGCTCAGGTGCAAGCTTCAAATGGTGTTGCTAAAACATTGTTTAACTCAGGAACTAAAACCGGGCTGGCAACAGTATCTATTGAAATTGATACTGTTAAGGTTGTAAAAGAGATAACAGTTAATCCGGGCAGTCCAAACAAAATCAGTTTAATACCTGAAAGGACTAATCTGGTTATTGGTGGGAACGATGTAAGTTTAATGAGGTCTGATATTCAGGCTCAGGTTCTCGACAGATACGATAATCCTGTTAAGAACGGAATTAATGTTTCATTTAAAGCTTTCAGAATGGAAGGAGATCATGAAATTTCCATGGGTTCCATAACAGGAATGATGGCTACAGATGATAATGGATCTGTTACAAACAGATTCAGCGTTGGAACACAAGCTGGGGTTGTAACAATTCAGGCTGATGCAGATTCAGCTCATGCGGAAACAGCACTTACAATCAGTGCTTCTCAGTTAAGCTCAATCCAGTATGATTTTCAGGATCAAGTTGACCTTAACATCCAGGGAACCGGTGGCTTAGAACAATTTGAGCTCGTTGTAAATCTATATGATTCTTTTGGTAATCTTCTTGATGTACCAACAGATATGTATTTCAGATTTGCATCAGAACAACCAATTCCAGCAGGATGCCGTATTGGTACAAACGTGACAGACGAAGATTCTTATCTTGAAGTTACAGCATACAATGGACAAGCCAGAGCAACTGTTTCCAGCGGAAGCGAATCCGGTACTGTTTACATTGAAGTAAGTAACAGCGAGACAGTAAATGATCCTGCAGCTATTACAGCTACAAAATCAAATATCGTTATTAATGGTGGCATGCCAAGATATATCAATATGGCAATTGGTGATTATAACTCAGCTAACAATATTGGCGGTGGTCTTTGGGAACTCGAAGTAAACGCCAGTGTAACTGACCGTTATGGTAACCCTGTTGCTATGGGAACAGCAGTATGGTTCTCTATAGGACCAGCTTTCTCAGATCCAAACGCTGTTGAGCCTCAATGGGCTGTAATTAATGCGGCAGCATACGTTGGTAACATTAATGCTGAAGAAGATTCTACAGCTGGTGTTGCTTACACAAAATTGATATATGATGGCTCATATGCAAACCAGAGACTTACAATAACTGCTGAGTGTGGTAGTGTAACGCAAACAACTGAATTTGCAATGCCTATGAATGAACCTCAACTTACAATGTACCCACAAGTTGGTCACGTTGATTTCAATGGTCCTCAAGGTAACGCTACAGATACAGTATCAACACTTATAATTCTTGAAGTAACTGATCAGGAAGGTAACTACATCAAAGATGCAGAAATCAGTTTATGGTCAGACAGAGGTGTTTTCGAATTCTACGTAAATGGAAATGGTCAAACTCCTTACAAAGTTGAAGGAACAGATGATCCACGTTATTGTAATTCACTTGTAAATGGTATGGCAATGACAAGAATTATATTTGGTATTGATGAATGTCCACCACCACAAAATGGTGTTCCTGGCGAGCAGAATGTTCAAATCAATGCTCAAATCGAAGGTACAGACATTACAAACAATACAAATGTATTGATTGTACGCTACGATCCTCCGGGACCATAATAGTAAAAAAAATCACAGATAGATTCGCAGAAGACTCCAATATAACTGGCAGGACTTTGTTCTGTCAGTTTTAATCTAAACATAATCTTGATAAAATATAGTCAAAGCCTACCCCATACTGACAGTTTACATCTTCACAAAGATAGTCAGATGAATCTGAGAGGTTGTTGGATTTTCAACAGCCTCTTTTTTATTTATAGGCATTCCCCCGAAACCCAAATACAATGTATGTATAACTTATTATAAATAAAAGTATTGAAACAGTAAACCAGTGGAAAATATGAATCAATGTAATACCTTTGAACTAAGTATGATTGTTTTGCATTGATGATAGCATTTTCTCTTTTTTACTGTATAATAAATTTAACCGTTAAGAAATCCTGAAACCTTGGAAGGATTTTAGGAAAAATTTATGGTTCCAGTTTACTGGAAATACATTTTAAAAAGAGTGCTTTTCGATGAAATTTACAATTTCATCAACTTCTAAATTTTCTTTTGTTTCGTTTTCTTTGGCACCAAAGAAAATGAAGAGTGCATTTTTCTAAGAAATGTCTGCTAAAAATCCTTCCAATTTTCTTGAAGTCAGATTTTCAAGAAAAAACGGGGGGATTCCAACTTTTTTATTTATTATTGACAGAAAACCGGGCTGCAGCATTATTATTGAAAACGCCTATAGAGGTAATTATGCTTGAATTTAAAAATGGAAAATGTATCTGTGGAACTGTGACAGTTGGTGAGAGAGGGCAGATTGTAATTCCCAAAAAAGCCAGAGAGTATTATAAAATAAAACCTCATGACAAATTGATTGTTCTGGGAGATAAAAAAAAGGGACTTACAATATATAAGGCAGATAATATTGAAGATTTTGCCAGAATGATACTTGAAGATAGTGAATAACTGATTTTCAATTATTTTGTTCAGTATAACAATAAATAATAATCCGGCTCCTGCAAAACTGATTAAAATAAAATTTGACAGATTGAGGTTATTGTGTTTATTTTAAAATTCGATTTTTACTATGATAGTTTAAGGATTTTGAATGACTAAAGAGCTGACAGTATCCGGAAGAGTTCAGGGAGTAGGTTTCAGATATTTTACTCTTACTCAGGCGGTATTATATGGACTGTCGGGATATGTCAAAAATCTTCATAATGGGGATGTAAAAATAATTGTACAGGGTGATCAGACACTTATCAGTGAGTTTAAATCGAAGATTAAAGAAGGTCCCAGAATGTCTATTGTGGAAAATGTTAATGAAACTTTGATTGAACATAGCGCAGATTATGGATCTTTCGAAATCAGATAAACTAAAAAGTTAAGGTGATTTCAGGTGAAACGAAGTTTATTAGTTGTAAATTTAATTTTATTTATTTTCGTTACAATGTCTTATGCTGATCCGGTATATATTACGAAGTCAGCAAAATATCATATTGTTAAAAAAGGTGACACAATTCATTCCATAAGCAGGAAGTATGGTATTGATAAGGAAAAGTTAATTGCCTATAATAATATAAAAAACAGTAAAATTATTATTGGTCAGAAGATATATTTTTCACCAAAAGATAATGCTCAACAGGTTTATGTGACTCAGAAAAATATTCCTGAAAACGGATTTCATGTTGTAAAAAAAGGTGAAACCATATATAGAATATCTAAAATGTATGGTATTGAAGAATATGATCTTATGGATTTCAATAAACTGGATTCATTTACTATCTTTGAAGGACAGAAACTCAAGCTTGTTGGTGATTCGGATTCTGAAATTAAAGAGTTCCAAGAAATTGTAGAAAAAGACAATTCCATGTATCACATTGTGGAGAAAAAAGAAACTCTGTATGGAATTGCAAGGATTTACAAGACTACAGTTGATGATATAAAACAGCTGAATAATCTTGAAAGTAACAACATTTATGTTGGCCAGAAACTTAAGTTGAGAGGTACTGTTCCCGAGAAAACCGCTTCTACGGGTGTTAAAAAAACTGACAGTAGTATTAAGAAGAAGACATCTGTGAAAACTGCTGCTGTAAAAGTAAAAACTGTGGCTAATGCAAAAGTTTTTCTTCCGGTCAAAGGTACAGTAACATCCGAGTTTGGATTGAGAAATGGCAAACCGCATAAGGGTATTGATATCGCGGCTAAAATAGGTACACCTATTCATGCTGCCCTTGCAGGAAAAGTTGTTTATGAAGGAGTTCAGAAAGGATACGGGAATGTAATTATTTTGGAGCATAAAGGTTCCATAATGACTGTCTATGCCCATAATGAATCAAATCTTGTAAGGCTCGGGGATACTGTTACAAAAGGTCAGCCCATAGCTACTCTTGGAAATACAGGACATTCAACCGGTGCACATCTGCACTTTGAATACAGAATAAAAGGTAAAGCAGTTAATCCGCGGAAAGTTCTCGGATCAATCTGATGGAAATATAATGTTTAAGGCTTCCGAAAAAAAGAAATATTATTCAATAGGCGAAGTTTCTAAAATTGTCGGACTACATGATCAGACAATCCGGACTTATGAAAGAAAAAAACTGATTCATGTTTCACGTAATGACTCAAATTATCGAGTATTCACAAAAAAAGATATTGAACAAATTACATTGATAATTACTCTGACTCAGGAATATGGAATAAATTTTTCCGGAGTCAAAATAATTATGGAGCTTGCTCACAGGCTCGAAATGGATACGGATGAATTACTTGATTTTATTGGTGATCATGCTAATGAATTTAATGTATAACAGGATTTAGAAATGGCAGAAAATGTTTTTGAAGACAAAGCGTTGCAGAAATATCTGAATGAGATAGCAGATATTAATACTCTTACCAGAGAAGAAGAACATGAGCTTGCTGTAAAGGCAAAAATGGGGGATATGGCTGCAACTAACAAGCTTATCCGATCTAATCTGAAGTTTGTTGTGAAAATAGCTTCTCATTACCAGAATAGAGGTCTGGCTCTGTCTGAATTGATCAGTGAAGGAAATATGGGGCTGATAAAAGCTATAGAGAAGTTTGATCCATACAAGGAGATCAAGCTGATATCTTATGCAGTCTGGTGGATTAAGCAGCGTATTCTATTCGCTTTGGCTGAGAAAACGTCTTTGATCAGGGTTCCACTCGGTAGAACAAACACTGCCAATAAAGTTAAGGCTATTCAGGAGAGAATATTTAACAGAACCGGAGAACATCTGTCCGACGATTCTCTTGTTGAACAGACTACGCTGACCAAAAGAGACCTGATGAACATGAAAACAAATTCAGTTGATACTGTGTCATTCGATGAAATAAGTTATTCCAGTAAAAATGATACTGTTTATCTGAAGGATTTTATTGAAGATAAAGATACACTTGATCCTAAAACCCTTTATTATAAAGATAGAATGCAGACTAAGATTGAAGAATCCATAAATACTCTTCCTTCAAGGGACGCATATATAGTTCGTTCCTACTTTGGACTAGATGGTGAGAAAGGAAGAAATTTTGCTCAGATCGCTGATGAACTGGGGCTTTCCAGAGAACGGGTGAGACAAATCCAGAAACAGGCATTGAAACAAATACGTAAAGATGCTTATGTCGATTATGAAAAAGATATTGATATGATTATAAACAGAAAAGTATAAAGGAGATAAATGTGAGAAACTTCGAAGAACTGCTTAACACTCTGAAGGAAAAAGAAAATAAAACTGTAGTAATTGCTGCAGCTCACACACCATCCGCAATAGAGGCCGCTGTTCTCGCTAAAAAAGAGAATTTTGCAGATTCATTACTTACAGGTAATGAAGAATGGATAAGAAAACACCTCGAAGAAAATCATGCTGATTTCAAAGACAGCTTTGAAATTATTGATACCGGTGATGATATGCCTGCTGCCTGTAAAGCTGCAGTAAAAGCTGTTAAAGATAAAAAAGGTCATCTGATACTTAAAGGTAAATGCGATACGGCAATGTTGTTGAAAGCTGTGCTGGATAAAGACAGAGGCTTAAGGACAGGTAATATTCTGAGTGATGTACTTGTCTACGAAACACCTGAGAAACTTATACTTATGAGTGACGGTGGAATTAACCTTTACCCGGAAGTAAAAGAAAAGGTATCTATTGTAAAAAATGCTGTAACTGTTGGTCATGCTATGGGGATAGAAGTTCCAAAGGTTGCTCTGCTTGCAGCTGTTGAAGTTGTTAACCCAAAGATGCAATGTACACTTGATGCTGCTCTGATTGCAAAAATGAATCAGAGAGGACAAATTAAAGGTTGTATCGTTGATGGACCTCTTGCTTTTGATAATGCTATCAGTGAAGAGGCTGCCAGAATGAAAGGTATTAAATCCGAAGTGGCAGGAAATGCAGACATTCTTGTTGTGCCTAACATAGAATCCGGAAACATTTTTGGGAAAGCCCTCACATATTATTGTGGCTACAGAGTAGCACACGTTGTAATGGGAGCTCAGGTTCCTGTACTTATCGCTTCCAGAGCAGATACTGCTGAAACAAAAATGCTTTCAATGGCTCTTGGAGTTTTGAGTGCTTAATCTATGATTAGAATTATCTGTGTTGGAAAAACAAAACAGAACTATATTAAGGATGCTCTTGATGAATATATCAAAAGAGCATCCGTTTATATTAAGATAAAAATAGATGTTCTGCCCGATGTTAAATTGAAGAAATCAAACAATATTGAAATGGTTAAAAAGGCAGAAGGGGAATTGATACATAAGAAACTTGATCCGACCATGCTGACTGTTGCTCTGGACGAACATGGTGATCAGATGACTTCCGTAAAATTTGCAAAGTTTATTGAGCAAAACAACTATAAAATACAATTTGTTATTGGTGGAGTTTACGGATTATCCAAAAATATACTTGCAAATTCCGATAAAATTTTAAGTTTTTCTAAGAGTACATTCACTCATCAGATGATCAGAGTTATACTGTCTGAACAATTGTACAGAGCATGTACAATAATTAACGGAAAGAAGTATCATTATTAGAAAATGAGGTAATTATGCTTGATAAGAAAGAAAAAGAGTTAGTAGATCTGGCAAGAAAAGCTTCCGAAAATGCTTATGCTGTTTATTCCGGGTATAAAGTCGGTGCTGCATTGCAAACTGCAGCCGGAAAAATATACACTGGATGTAATGTTGAAAACGCATCTTATTCTCTTACTAATTGTGCTGAAAGAACAGCCATATTCAAAGCTGTTTCGGAAGGAGAAAAGGAGTTCGAAAGTCTTGCCGTTTACGTACAGTCAGACACTCTTTTTCCTCCCTGTGGAGCATGCAGACAGGTAATCGCAGAATTCAGTGATGATATGACTATAATTTATGCAAATCAAAATAAAGTAGTAAAATCCAATATTAAAAAATTACTACCGGAATCATTCAAACTTTCTTAAATTGGAGGATAAATGAACAAATATGATATAGCTATTATCGGAGCGGGACCGGCAGGATTAAGTGCTGCTGTTTATGCTGCTCGTGGTGGATTAAGTACAATTGTTTTTGAAAAAGGCCTTATTGGTGGTCAGATTGTTCTAACAACTGAAGTTGAGAACTATCCTGGATTTGAAAACAGTATTTCTGGATTTGAGATAGCAGATAAAATGAAAACTCAGGCAGAGAAATTTAATGCTGAAATTTTACAGGAAGATGTTACTGCCATAGGTATTGAAGGTCTCTGTAAAATTATAGAGACAGATAAAGCAAAATACAGAGTTAAGTCTGTAATATTCGCTGCGGGAGCTCATCCGAGAAAACTGGCTGTCCCCGGTGAAGAAAAGCTGACAGGTCGTGGAGTATCATATTGTGCAACCTGTGACGGAGCATTGTACAGAGGGAAAACCGTAGCCGTTATAGGTGGTGGAGATTCTGCTGTTGAAGAAGGAATGTTCCTTACCAGATTCGCTGAAAAAGTATATATAATTCATAGAAGAGATAAACTCAGAGCTGTTCATGCAGTGCAGAAAAGAGCATTTAAAAATCCTAAGATTGAGTTTATATGGGATACTGTTGTGCAGGAGATTCAGGGAGAAGATTTTGTTCAGCAGATAGAGCTGTACAATCGAAAAACAGAGCAGATTTCAACACTTCCTGTTGATGGTGTGTTTGTTTATGTTGGTATTATTCCGAACAATCAGCTTGTAGAATCCAGGGTAGAGTTGGATGAACAAGGATTTATTCTCACAGATGAAGAAATGCATACAAACATCCCGGGAGTATATGCGGCAGGTGATATTGTGCATAAAGTTTTGCGTCAGGTAGTAACAGCTTCGAGTGAAGGCGCAATTGCAGCATTCTCAGCAGAAAAATGGATTGCTGAAAATATGGATAAGTTTGAGGAAACAGTAATCTCGGAATAAAAGCAGTGCATGTATGTATTGAAAAAATATTGACATATATACACATGCAGAGGATATATGACAGACACTGGAAGAATGTAAATTTATATATCGAAATGAGGTTACATGAACGTAATTCAACGTAATAGCGGCTGGATAGAAGTAATATGCGGAAGCATGTTCAGCGGTAAAACAGAGGAGCTTATCAGAAGAGTTCGCAGAGCTCAATATGCTAAACAGAAAATTCAGGTTTTCAAACCTGAGATAGATGACAGATATGAAACGGAATATGTTGTTTCTCATAGCAGCATGAAGATTCAGTCTGCTGCCGTTAATACTTCTGAAGAAATAATGTCCATGGTTGAAGCAGATACTGAAGTTGTAGCAATAGATGAAGTGCAGTTTTTTGATAAAGGTATTATTGATGCTTGTAACAAACTTGCTGATGATGGTAAAAGAGTAATAGTAGCCGGTCTGGATCAGGATTTTCGTGGAGAACCTTTTGAGCCTGTTCCTCATTTACTGGCAATTGCAGAATATATTACAAAAGTATCGGCAATCTGTGTTGTCTGTGGCAATCCTGCAAACAGAACTCAGAGACTGAGCCATGATGATAAAAAAATAGTTGTTGGTTCTGGCGATATATATGAAGCCCGATGCAGAATTTGTCATGAGGTATTGGATTAATGTTGGTTGCTTTTATTTTCAGGCTTCTTGATCTGTATATTCTGATTCTGATTATCAGGGCATTGATATCCTGGTTTTCTCCCAGTCCTTATAATCCTCTTTATCAGATATTGCTGAATCTTACAGAGCCTGTGCTTTCAAGAATAAGAGGTATTACACATAAACTGCTGCCGGGATCACCAATTGATTTTTCAATTATTATAGCAGTATTATTGATACAAGGTATTAGAAAATTGATTATAATTTTGTTCTATGGTTTTTAAAGTTATACAGGAGGTAATATGGAAGATCTGGCTTTAACACCTGTTGATATTCGACACAAAGAATTTTCAACTGCACTGGCAGGTTACAAAAAAGAAGAAGTGCGTGAATTTCTGAATTTGATCTCCAATCAACTGGAAGATATCCAATTGAGCGGGGCAAAGCTCTTTGACGATACAAATGTGCAAGAGGTAATTAGAGAAGAACCTGTTGTTCAGGAAAAACCTGTGCAAGCCCAACCAGAACCTACACCTCCACCTAAACCTCAGGTAGCTGCTTCCGAAGACTTAATCGGAAGAACACTTGTAATGGCTGAGGAAATGAAAATGAAAATTATTTCCGAAGCAAAACAACAGGCTGCTGCAATAATCAGTGAAGCTGAACAGAAAGTAGAAGTTCTGCTTAGAGAGGCGACTGATTATCAAAATACTATGGAATCCGAACTTACTGATCTTAAAGATCGCAAGAAAGATTTCCTGATGAATTTCAGAGCTGAACTTATTGAATGGCTCGAAAAGATCGAACAGGATCCTGTTTTTGATAAAGACAGAGAAATGAAAGTTGAGAAAGAAAAACTTAACAGAAATCTGATAAATGAAGTTAGAAACCTCAAAAACGAACTGACTGAAACAGAAAAAACTGAATCTCTACAGGAAGAGGAAACTCAAGAAACAACTAATACTGAGCAATCTGAGATAAACAGTAATTTACAATTTGATGATGATGAAGTTCAGGAAGAAACACAGGAACAGTATGAGACTCCTCAGGAAGAAGAGGAAGAGGATATAAGCCTGGAAGCAATTTTTGGTATTTCTGACAAAAAAGCTGAAAAAAGTTTCGATGATTCTCTGACAGAAGAATTGAGCAATGCGATAGATGAAACATTGAACAACTCAGAATCATTAATAAATGAACATGAAGATCAGGAAGAAGAAAAAACTCAGTCTGAACCTGAATCAAATGATCAGAATAAAAATAAAAACGAAGAAGATTTTGAAGATGATTTGCAATTTGAAGAACACGAACCACTTTTTAAAGACTAAGATTTCATTTACTCCTGAAACTGCCATAATTCTCGGAACAGGATTGAGTGAACTTGCAGACAGCGTTGAAAATCCGATAATAGTACCTTATTCTGAGATACCGGGATTTTCAGTATCTACGGCTCCATCTCATAAAGGAAGACTTGTCTTCGGTTATATTTCCAATCATCCTGTAGTCGTAATGCAGGGACGTCTGCATTATTATGAAGGCTACACAATGGAGCAGATTACTTATCCGATAAGAGTATTCAAACAACTTGGAGTTAAAAACCTGATTGTAACTAATGCATCAGGAAGTCTTAATGAAAAAATGTATCCGGGCTCTCTCGTAGTCCTGAATGATCATATAAATTTTATGGGAACAAATCCTTTAATTGGGAAAAACATGGATGAGTTCGGCGAAAGATTTCCAAGTCTGCATGAACCATACAACAGACATTTTGTGGAACTTGCTAACTCAATAGCCGCTGAGCATTCAATAGAAGTTTTTAATGGAACTTACGCTGCTGTAACTGGACCATCCCTTGAAACAAGAGCTGAATGTATCATGTTTCAGAGACTGGGGGCTGATCTTGTCGGAATGTCAACAGTTCCGGAAACAATAGTAGCTGTTCATTCCGGAATTAATGTTCTTGGCATTTCATCCGTAACAAATTACGGGAATATATTCCATTCTTCCTCACATTCACAGGAAGAGATAAGAAAAAATGCAGGAATAGCACAGAAAAACCTTTTAACCATCATAAAGGAATTCTTATATAGACTACATCTGGAGGATGAAAAATGTCAATGAAAAGCCTACCATCGGAAAAGCTGAAAGAATATGAGCAGGTTCTTCAAAACGAGAAGAAAGAAACATTGGATATTATTAATCAGATTTATGATTATCAGAAAAAATCTTCTAAAGAAAGTTCCGGTGATCACTCATCTTTTTCTCTGCATCAGGCTGATCAGGGAACTGAAACCGATAATAGAGAGAAAGAAGCATATCTGTTAGAAAGAGAACAGGAAAAACTCAAAGCTCTCAATTTGGCATTGAAACGAGTATTTGATAAAACATATGGAATTTGCGAAATTTGTGGAACTTATATTCCCGAACCTCGATTAAAGATCCTTCCTTATGCAAAGTATTGTATTGAATGTAAATCTTCAGAAGAAAAAAAGAAAAGAAGAAGATGAAGAACTTAAAATATCTGATACTCTCTTTTGTTATCATTGTGCTGGATCAAGTTTCAAAGATTTATGTCAGATTTTTCTTTGAAAACAAGACTCATTTCCATTCTATCCCGGTAATCGGAGACTTTTTCCGTATTACTCATACACAGAATCCCGGAGCTGCATTCAGTTTTACTCTGGGGTCACCTTTTCTGAATAGAATTATATTCTCAGTTATCAGTTTTGTTGTTATAGGAATACTGGTATGGCTTATTATTAAATCAGAACATAAACTGCAGACTGTCAGTTTTTCATTGATTATTGCCGGAGCTGTAGGTAATCTTATTGATAGAATATATCTTGGCTCGGTTACAGATTTTCTGGATTTTGATTTTCCTGATTTTCTGATGGAAAGATGGCCAATTTTTAATGTTGCAGACAGTGCGATATGCGTAGCAATAGGTTTGTATATTATTTATATATTATTTTACGAGAAAAAAATTAATAAAGAAAATCCCATCGTGGAGGATGAATGAAAAAATTTGCCCTGATACTCATGTTAATTACAATGCTTTCAATTGTTAATCTGGCAGCATTGGAAACTATTCATGATATTCAGTATACCGAAGATACAAGTAATGACGGACCTTCTTCCTTTGACGGAGATGTTGTTGAAGTTGAAGGAATTGTAACTGGATACGGATACAGTACAAACAAGTATTTTATCTCTGATCCTCAAGGCGGAGCCTGGAGTGGTCTCTATGTATATGACTTTACAAATGATCCCAATGTTGGTGATTTAGTTAGAGTTAAAGGTACTATTGATGAATATTACGGCTTTACCGAGTTGACATCAATATCTTCATATCAGCTTATCAGTACCGGAAATGCACTTCCTGCCCCAACGGTTATAACAACAGCCCAGGCAGCAAATGAAGAGCAATGGGAATCTGTTCTCGTTGAAATCAGGGATGTTACTGTAACTCAAGCACCTGATAATCACAACGAATGGTATGTTACCGACGGGAATGCTTCCGATGAATGTCAGATTGATGACAGTTTTGGATTCCTGCCATCTCCAATTAATACAGGAGATAACTTTGCTATTATCAGAGGTATTGTAGATTTCAGCTATGACTATTTCGGAATTAATCCAAGAGGTCAGTCAGATGTAATCAGATCAACAGATATCAATGATCTGATTGTTGTTATTGAAGCTTCTGACGGAATGATCAATGATATCGTTTCTGCAAGTATTGTAGTTCCGGAAATTCTTGATTTATGGAATGTCAGTAAGATTGAGTTAAGCCTTGCTTATGACAGTAATATTTTGAGGTTATACAACTGGAATACTGAAAGTGCAGTCTTCTACGATTCCCGTTATCTGACAGTTAATGAAGAAACTCATACTATAGATATTGTTTATGACAGTCCTGAAATCTTTACAGGTGCAGGTTCATTGATTGATCTTAACTTCATGGCAAGAAGCCTTGGAACAGATACACTTGTTGTCACTTCTTTTGTTGTTAATGAAACAATTGAGATAACTAACTTTGCAGAAGCAATAGTTGAAATTTCCGATACAGATCCTACAGTTACTCCAATCTACGATATTCAGTCTGATACAGACTATTGGCTTGGCAGAAATGTTACAGTCATGGGAACGGTGACAGTTGAAGTTGGTGTTCTCAGAACAGACAAAATAAACATTTATATTCAGGATGGATCCGGCAGAGGTATTCAGCTTTACGGAGATGATATAACTCCTCAACTATATACTGATTTTGCCAGAGGAAACAAAGTGAAGGTTACCGGTACTGTTGATGAGTATAATGGAACAACAGAAATTACGGATTGGGAAAGCAGCTACCAGATCATAGCTGAAAATCAGCCTTTTGATCACATTATAGAAACTATCAATTTTGAACAGGCAGCAGACTACTTAGCCTATGAAGGAACTCTTGTATTAATGAATGGTAGAATTACTGAGGTTGGATATGCCGGTGGTGGTGCCAATATCACAGTTGCAGATAACTCAGGAAATGATATTACAATGAGAGTCTGGGACTCTGCCAATATTAATACTGATTTTATAAAGCCGGGACATTATGTTGGCTTTGCAGGAATTATCGGATCTTACAATGGAACATCTCAGATAGCACCAGCTTACACGGAAGATATTTACGATTTCGATGCAATTTCGGATGATAAAGTTAGTTGGAATCCGGATCCTGCCTATATTGATGATGAAATAACAATTATGCTTGATACAAAAGTTTCCGGACTGATGCAGAAGCTTACAATTCCGGAAATCAGTGACGTTGTACTTTATTATAAGCCGATTGAGCACAATCAATATCTCAATAAGGCTATGGAAATGGAATATCCTGATATATACTCTGCAGTAATTCCTCCTGTGACAAGTTACAATCTTGATCCTGTATATAATGATCTGCATGATTATGATTTCTATATTGAAGTTAACTATGTTGATAACAGCGAAAAGAATTCTACTAAAACTACAATAAATCTTTTAAGCGGTAAACCTCAAATTTCAGGCATGCAGATAATCTCTGATGCAATGAATACCTGGATTTATAATGGAGCTTCTCTTGTAAAAGTTCCATTCAGAGATGAACAGATTAGAATAAGAATTAACGCTGTTGACACAAATCCTGAAGGTGAAATTGATTCAATATACGTAGAATACGGATCTGATGTGGACATGGAATTTGTAGCCGATACATTATTCACCAATATTGGTGGAGACATCTATCAGGCAATTCTTCCTGCTTACGATGATGCAATTGGTACTTACGGTAACTATCTTATTCAGATTACAGCAGTAGATACAAGTGGAAACTATATCAAAACTGACGAAATTATAGTTGATGTTGCCGATAGAGCACCTGTTGTCTGGAATTTCGGAAGAACAGAACCTCTGAATAATCCTGAACCGAATGATACTCTTAAATTTGAATGTAATGTCTTTGATACCGACGGAATTATTGAAGATGTGAGTCTTCAGTATACTATTGATTACAATAATTCAACATATTCTGCTATTATGGAACAAGTTGATTCAAATACAGGTAATCCTTTTGTGGACTCAACACATTATGAGGTTTCACTGATACCTAAAGGTAATAATACAGGTAACACACTTCATTTTAAAATTTATGCAGCTGACAACGATGGATTCTCCAGTGAAGAATATTCATTGAATTCAGAGGAAGCACTTGATGTTGTATATCCTGTGTCTACTTACAGAGCAGTTTTGAAAGTTGAGCCAAAGCCATTCAATCCTTATGATGGCGAAACTTTTGATATAAATTACTTCGTGAAACAGGGAAGTAAGGTTATAATTAATATATATAATGCTGAAGGTAAATTCATACAGACACTTGTTGATAGAGTTGTAACTGAAACTGACGGACATTTCACCTATGAGTGGGATGGAAAGTATTCGCATCAGAAGATTCTGCCAATAGGCTTGTATATATGTCATTTAGAGGTAACAGACCAGAATAAAGGTAACAAGAAAACGGAAACAGTCCCAATTGTAATTGGAAGACCTTTATAAAGGAGTATGAAATGAAAAGATTAATAATTATATTCGCAATCGTATTCAGTATATTCAGTCTTAATGCAATCTTTAAAGATTATACTCCATCAGTTGCTGCCCGTGGAATGGGGGGAGCTTATTATTCTTCCGGAGATGATGTAACTTCAATATTCTATAATCCGGCGTGTCTTGTTTTAACGGAAGATCAGGTAAAATTTGGTTATACTAAACTTTTTAACGAAAATTTCATGGTAAACAAGACTTTCAGTTTTTCTTATGATATACCCAAGTTTGGTAAAGCCGGTTTTGCTATTCAGGCTTTTGATGTGGAATACCTTGATGTAGACCTCATGTCTGAGAAAGTGTTTACTCTGGCACATTCATTCAAGTTGCTCAAAGACTACAGCAGTGAGCTTTATTTCGGATATACAGCTAATATGTATACTCTTGATATGAAAAACAATTCCAATGCTTCAACATTTGGCTTAAATCTTGGAATGCTTGGTGTTCTCTATAAAAGAACTAAGATTGGTTTTGCAATTACAAATCTGAATAAACCTGAAATTGGTAAATCACACGAAGAACTTCCTCAAAAAATGGCTATAGGTGTTACTTATGTACCATATGATGGAGTTAAAACATCTATAGAACTGAAAAAAGAGATTAATTCCGAGTTCAGTTCCGAGTACGATAAAACTGAAATTCACAGTGGACTTGAAGTTGTGTTGTTTGATGCTCTTGCTCTACGAGCAGGAATCAGGAATAACCCATATAGCCTCAGCTTTGGTCTGGGAATTGATACAAAAAGCGTATTGGTTGACTATGCCTACAATACTCACAGTAATCTAAATGGAACACACCATATCAGTGTAGGATATCAATTCTAATAGAAAATTTATAGAGAAAAAGCAGAGACGATTGAGCCTCTGCTTTTTTTTATATTCAGCAGCGTTTAAATAACAGCATCTATCATTAAATTTCTGTTAGAGCTATGCATTACAGCAAAATCAAACAGCTTTGAAGAAAAGTATCAACGATATTGATGATTTCATCCAGAAAATTCTTCAGGGAAGATTTATTATCAAAGCAATACCTGCTATATCTCTGGACTGTCTGGTCAGGTTAACTGGATGATAATCCTGAAATACTATTCAGAAACAGGTTGGTTTTCAAGAAGGAGTAACGCTTCCTTCAATTCCGGAAGGTCAAAATATACTAAGAAATCGCGAAAGATTCTCATGTGCATATCATGATACTCTTCACTTGCAAGATAGTGCCTGCAATACATGGATTTTATAGGTGTGGGATCAATCCAGTATTCTTTAAAGTTATCAAGGATTGATTTCAAACCGGACTGGAAAATTTGCTTTGCATTCTCATCTTTTGTTATAGTGTAATATTCCCATGATCCCCAAAGAGCATACATCATCCCATTCAGAACATGGCATTTGTCCGGACTTGGATATTCTTCTATCCAGTAATAATTATTACTATCAACACATGTGCACCAGTATTGATCAACTCCCTGTTTTGTCATCAATGTTTTCAGAAACCCATGTGCAGCATTAAGATATTTTTCATCATCTGTAAGGAAATAACCTCTGAGGAATGCAGAAACCATTTCTCCCTGAGCTAATCCACTAACCCATTTTTCTCCCAGAAAATTATTACCATGATTGACTGGAAAGCAATATTCAATATAATACTCTTCGGTCATACGAGAAAGTAAATAATCAAGGTTTTTTAGAATTACTTTTCTATACCATTCATTATTTGTATCTTTGTACCTTGCATGCATTGAACATATTACAATCGCTGAGAAAACTGGATGGAATACAGGAGGATTATGATCAGGATATATTATAAGAGAGTCTTCATTTAGTGCAGACTCATCACTTCTGGCATAATGAATAAATTTGAATTCTCCATTCTTATATTCATCTGCTATTGCTTCAAAGTCAGGAATGTCAATTTTCTTCAAGTTACTGAAATCAATGTAATCTGAAGAAATCTCATCTTCCGAAGATGAACTCTCAAAGATGTTCTTACACCCCATAATAGTTAGTACAATAAAAATAATGATACTTAATGATATTAGTTTTTTCATATTGGTTCCCCTTTTCCTTTTCTACTCAACCCCTATTGAGTTTTTAATAAAAATGAAAATGCTGAATCAAAGTCAAGCAAAATTGGTTGTTTTAAACCACTGAATATACAGAATAACACAGGAACAGGAAATTAAATATATGGAATTTAATAGCAGATTTATTCAGAGTAGCAATAATGAAGCCTGATTGTGTGTTAATTAGATTTAGGCAAGAATAATCATCAGTTCCCTTTTCTAAACCCTCTGTCTCGAAACTCGACGTCTCTCTACTCGGATTTGATTATTACGGATGAAATCCGGAAAGGTGGTCTTATTGAAGGTATGACCCCAAGGAACCGTTTTCCCCAATATATCCAGTTCAAGCCGTGTTCGTCAATAATTTCTTTGCATTGCCTCTGTGTAAAAGAAAAGCCTGCACGGGGCAGGCTTTGGATATGAGTGTTAACTATGGACTGTATATACTCAGAATATATTCAGGTTGATTATTTTTGTAGTAGATGGCTTCCTGTAGTACATATAAATGGTTATTTTGCTGAAAGATTTTTTTTGTCCTCATATTCTGCTTTAGTTTAATTGAGTATATTATGTTGTTAAGTACAGTAGGAATTGCATAAATGTAACTGTCATCATATATATACTTATAATCATTGAAAGAGCCAGCAGAAAACTCATTTACAGCAATTTTCTTCTCGGTAGTATTGAGATTACGATCAACAATAAATATACTCTTTTGATCAAGGCTGTCATATAAAGGACCAATGAAATCAATGTTGTTTTGCACATCAACAATCCTGTACAAACTCAGAGGATTAAACATATCATTCACAGAAAAGATTCTTGGATCAACATAGTCGAAATCGATAATATCAATTTCATTAAAGTTCATATCAAGTTTCAACATATAGTAGCTACCTTCACCATGATGATTAATAACATTTTTCTCTGTTTTGAAATCCCCTGAGTAGATACCAATTACGTATAACTCGTCTTCTATAAGAAGTAAATTTGTTACAGAATCTTGCCATTCTGATCTATACACACGAGCTTCTTGCCATTTACCATCAGAACTTAGCTTTGCAATAAAGCTATTATTACTACCTCCATCATACTTGTATTTAATTCTCCAATTAAATTTTGCTGAATCAACAAGATAACCTGCAACAAACATGTTATCAAGGGAATCCAGCACAATGCTATTGATTTCACATTTATAATCAGATTTTATCATCTCAGACCAAATCTTCTTTCCATTAGCATTATACTTTTTGAAAAACGTTGATTTCGTCAAAAAACCATACTTTAGATAGTTGCTGATTCTGCTTTCATTTCCCAATACTATTATATTATCTTTACTATCAAGAATTACCTTTATCTCGGTTTGATTATCTTTAAACGTTTTAGACCAGCTTTCTTCAAAATCAGAATTGAATTTAATGACAAACCATACTGATTTATTGAACTTCTCTTTTGCATCATAAACAAATTTGAATCCTGAAACTATATAATTTCCCTTAGAATCAATCTCGAAATCATATAGGCGAGCACTTGAAGGAAGAAAACTTGTTACATTGATCTCACTTCGAGAAATTTCTTCGCATTCCAAATAACTGCTCAAAATTAATACAGACATTATCAATAATATTGAAATCTTACTCATATTGCCTCCTTTTATCTACCATGATTTTCCATGTCTATCGCTCTCATATGTATAATCAGTATTTGAGTATTTATTCCTGTAATTTGTAAAGACACCATATGGATATGAAGATTGAAATACACTTGAAAGAAAGTCTGAATGATTTTCAAGCCAGATATGTTTTGAGTATCTTTTTGCCGCCATTGTATCATTTTCCCTTTTTTTTCTGGATAGATCACGATATCCTTGTTCTCCCAATTCTGTTCTTTGTCTTGCATGAAAAGTCTCATGCTGAAAATTATGATATGGCGTAAGATAGACTTCCTGTTTCGGAGGTAGATATTTTCCAATAAATGGTATTTTGCATAGTATACCACCACCTTTTTCCTTTTTTACATATGTAGTATTATGATCCCAAAAAATCAAGTTTGAACTTCTTCCATCAATTCTTGTATGTGAGTGCGCATAACCATTGTTTAAATCTCCAGAATCGTTGTGAAGTTTATCAAATGGACAGTACGTAAGGGGTACTAATTGTCCACCTTCAGTGGCATTTGATGCAATGCATAATGATTCATAATCACTGTCTGATCCATTACAAACCGTATCAACAATTTGGTCGATCAAGGAATCAATATAATCGGTTGGAGTGTCATAACCATCAATCGCAACGGCATATATGTTTTGGATATTCAAACCCCCTTCACCAAAAACAATTTCTGTCCCATCAGATCTTTTTTTCCTTGTAATCTAAACTCAATCTCGTCTTGTATTGAATTATCAAGATGAAGTGTTAATTGATTAACATACTGAGAACCAACCTCATGATCATTTGTATTATAATCATTCAGGGCTACGCCATCAACCCCTTGAGCTCCTTCCTCCTCAGCTTTCTTCCTTTTCTTAGTCGGGTAATCTGCCCACGCTTCATACCCACCACAGGCATCAATTTCAAAATTCAGCATCTGCAATTCAAAATTTTGTGCATAATTCCAATCATCCTCAGCATTTAATGACATTCCCCTGAATCCCCGGTACAAACTTTGTAATTTAGCATACTGCTCCTGACGATATGATAATGAGAGTGCTCCGTCAAGCTATGAGCTCGCAGGACTAAGTCCGAGAGTCTCGTCTCTGAAGTCTGTAGAACGTAAGTTCGAAGACCATAGGAGACACCTTGTTTATTAGCAGGATTGTTACCGCAATATACATACGGACTGTCAAACTGCTCTGCCGGATCAAGAGAATGCCAACAAAGAGCTCGGAGCCTTAGGCGAGAGTCTCCCAAAACCTATTTACGGGCAAGGAACCGTTTTCCCCAATATATCCAGTTCAAGCCGTGTTCGTCAATAATTTCTATGCAATACACTTATCTAAAAGAAAAGCCTGCACGAGGTAGGTTTGGATTTATTCTTTTTCTTGCAATTTCTTAAGCTTCTTTAGGAAATCATCCCGTTCATTTTTGGGAATTTTTGAGTTGAAAAGAGATATTTTAAAATCTTGTTTACTAGCAAACTTCCTATCCAAAATAGACATAATATTACAATTAAGGTGTTCAAGTTTTAAATTGCGAATAAGTGGAGTATACTCTAATGGGATTAAATCACTAATATTTGTTGCTGAAATATCTAAATCACTTATCATTCTACATTTAATTATAAAATCTAAGCTTTCTAAATCATTAAAGCTAATATTCAAATTTGTTAGTTTATGCAAGTAAATATCTGAATTAACGTAAGCAATTTTGTTTTTTGAACAGTTCAAATACTTCAGTCTATCGAAGGAACTCAAATCAATACTGGGGAGGTTGTTGTCAGAAATATCTATTGAAGTAATATCATTGTAATCACAAAAATCTGGTAACTTCCTTATTAGATTATTTTGTAGGCTCAATCTTTCAAGGTTGGTAATACCTGACATATTATCAATATTGAAGATATGACAATTTTCAAATATCAATGTTTTCAGTTCTTTTAGATCAGATAAATCAGGAATATAGCTTATCCCAGTGTTTCGAATGTCAAAAATCTCAATTTTTTGAAGAGCAATAATCTCTCTTAATTCTTTAATTGCATAGTTTTTTTGTATAGATGTAACCTCTAAATTTCCACCTCTACAATTTAATCTCGCAGGATAACGAACTTCCCTTAGGTTATTGAAATATTTAATACACTTTAAGCTTTTACAACGATTTATAGGTAGTGCAACATATTTTTCAGGTATATCTTCTTCTATAAAAAATAATTTATCTGAAAATCCTGCTTCCAGAATAATTGATATTGTTCCTTTTGATTCGCTTATTCTATTTTGCCTATACTCAATATAACCCTCATGCTCGACAAAGTTCACTTCATTTATATTCTGCAAGTCAGAAGGATAAAGATCACGATCATGTATATCAACTAAATCTCGAACAAAATTCTCAAACACTAGATCATCGAACCTTATTGGCTTCTCTTTCTCCCAGAGGACAATTGATTTATTGTCAAACCATATCCATTCAAGTGAGTCTAATGATGAAAGTGACTTCATATCTTCAACAGGATTGTTATTTATCCATACTTCACGCAGTTTATTGCATGTTAGTAATGGCTTAATACTATTTATTCTATTATTATCCAACCATACATAAAGTATTTCAGGATTACTACCAAGAGTTGAGATGTCCTTAATGTTATTGTTCTGTAGATTAATATCAATTAGTTTCGGTAAACCTGTAATCCCTGAAATGCTTTCAATATCATTAAAAGCTGCACTGAATTTTTCAAGCTTCCTGTTCTTCATTTTTGTATCGATTTTCTTTATTTTGTTGTGATTTAAACTTAGTATTCTCAGATTTTTCAGTTTCAGCAAAGGAGAAATATCTTCTATAAGATTATCATCCAGATAAAGCTCTTCTAGTAGCTTCAGTTTACTTAACGGAGTTAAATCCGTAATGTTGTTACCTCTCAAATCAATATATTTCAGATTTACAAATTTCGATATTTTAGAAATGTTCGAAATATTTGCACAATTTACAGATAAGCTGTCAGCTTCATTTGATATATTCAAGTAATCTAACCTTAAAGTTCTTGAATCAATATTTCTTGCATAAACTGAAAAGAATATAAGGTACATTACAATAAACAATACAGCATTTATTTTTTTCATAACGTTCTCCTATTTTTCACTTTAACTAGTTGTTATATTGATTATCATATATGTACTTCAATCTATATTGATCAAATGGTCTATGGCGATTTACTTCTCTTGATGTTCCATAGCATGCATCCATTTCATAAAGGTCTGGGAAATCCTTTTACCAGAACTGCGCACAATATTGCAGCCATGTATAGAGCTTTTCTATGTTCGGGTTTCAATATTTCTACTTTTGAATAATTGATGAATAAATGATGATAATACAACTTGCAGGTCAACCGGTAATCAACCATAATGACCTGTTTCAGCAATTATCATCTTTTCGCCTATTTCACGCCTGAAGTTTATATTAACTCTGATCCATGATTCAACAGTTTTTCCATTTTTCTCAGCAGGCTTGAATCCCCATTTCTTGGCAGTATTATATGCCCTTATATCTAACCCATATTTGCCTTTTTCAACTGATTTCATCACCGTAACAGCTCCAACATCTCCATTCTCAAGAACTTGAATATCAAGTTCCATAACACAGTTTCCCGGCGGTAAATCTCGTTGCTGGGGAGCACTAAAGAAGAAACTACTTACCAATAACGGAGGAGTATCATATTTATATTTGTCTGATGCTTCGTTTTCAATAATCTTCATTCTAAGAGATGTTAACATATCCTGCAGCACAGTAAAATCTTTTGTATCTATTTCAGCATCTGGAGAAAGTCGTCTGATATCTTCTTTAAGGTAATTCAGAACCTTAAAGTAATCTGGAGAATCTTCAGCAAAACCGTATGCACATGTGCATCCGCATCCACTTGTACAGAAGATAATTATGAGAGACATAGTCACTATTATCAATGCTTTTAATATCTGCATTACATTTTCCTCCAATATAATGGCATTATACAATATAAACTAAGTAACAGTCAATATGTTTCCACAATAATTTCAGTAGCCTGTAGCCGTCCGAATACGTACATCTTCAGCCCGATAGCGTACATATATGAACATGACTTCAAGATATTAAATGACTGTTATTAAAAGAGAAAGCTTGTTGGCACAGTGATTGCATTATAAAGAGCGAAAGGAATTAATATGGATAGAAAAATTGAAAAAAAGAAGTGGAGTTTGAAAAGAATCACTTATACATCAATTATTCTTATCCTTGCGATACTTGTTCTTTATAAATGCACATTCAGTGATAACAGAAGTACTGTTGATGTTGAGAAAAACAAGCTGTTCTACAGCACTGTTGAGAAGAAAGAATTCTCAGACTTCATTAATGTTTCAGGTGTTGTTGCTCCAATCAGCACAATTTATCTGGACCTGCTTTCGGGTGGTCGAATTGAAGAGATATATCTCGAGGAAGGGGTTCATGTTAATAAAGGCGATAAGCTTTTCAGAATGAGCAACACGGATCTGCACTTGAACATCATGACGAGAGAAGCGAATCTGGCAGAACAGATGAACAATCTGCGTAATACCAGACTTTCCATGGAACAGAATAAACTGCGTTTAAAGCAGGATATTGTAGAAATAAATCATCTCATCAACAAACAGAAGCGTTCATTCAATCAGGCAAAAAATCTGTATGAAAAGAGTTTTATATCAAAGGAAGAATACGATTCATCCAAAGAAACTTACGAATATTATCTTCAGAAGAAAGATATTATTATTGAGAGTCAGAAGCAGGACTCGGTTTTCAGGTCAGTACAGATCAGTCAGTTGGAAAGCTCAGTTGATAGAATGCAGGCAAATCTGGATATTATTAAGCAGAAACTGGATAATCTGGTTGTTAAAGCCCCTGTAACAGGTGAACTAGCCCGTTTAGACGGTGATATTGGTGAAGCAAAGAATCAGGGTCAGCGAGTTGGTTGGATTAATGTTCTGGACAGCTACAAAATCATGGCAGATGTCGATGAGCATTACATATCCCGAATAACACGTGGATTGGCAGGGCAGTTTAAATTTAACAATGAGTCTTATGACATAAGAGTTAAGAAAGTATTCAGTGAAGTAAAAGACGGAAAGTTCAGGATCGAAATGGTATTTTCGGGTGAAGTACCTGAGAAAATGAGAATAGGTCAGACTTTTCACGTAAGACTGCAGTTAAGTGAATCAAAACATGCACTTCAGATCCAGAGAGGCGGATTCTATAATTCAACCGGTGGAAACTGGGTATATGTTGTATCGGAAGATGGTACTTATGCAGAAAAGAGAAATATAAAAATAGGCAAAATGAACCCTGTAGCTTTTGAAATTCTGGAAGGGCTCAGTATAAATGAAAAAGTAATTATATCAAGCTATGACAGTTTTAATGATGCCGAAAAATTAGTATTAAAAAAGTAATTAAAGAAAAATTGATCACGGAGGAAAAATGATAACAACCCGCAATCTGAAAAAGATTTATCGAACAGATGAAATTGAAACAACTGCTTTGAACAATATTAACCTGGAGATTTCAGATGGTGAATTTGTAGCTATCATGGGACCCTCCGGTTGTGGGAAATCAACATTGCTTAACCTTCTTGGTCTGTTGGACAATCCTTCCGAGGGAAAGATGAATTTTCTTGGAAAGGAAGTGTCCGGATACTCAGAGAAACAGAGAACAAAGCTGAGAAAATCCAATATTGGTTTCATATTTCAGAGTTTTAATCTTATAGATGAACTGACTGTTTATGAAAACACAGAGCTTCCATTACTATATATGAAAGTTCCTCCTCGTGAACGAAAAAAACGAGTGGAAGAGATTCTGGAAAAGATGAATATTATCCACCGAAAGAACCACTTTCCGCAGCAGCTTTCCGGTGGTCAGCAGCAGCGAGTAGCTGTTGCAAGAGCTGTGATAACAAAGCCTAAACTTATTCTTGCAGATGAGCCTACGGGTAATCTGGACTCATCCCATGGTGAAGAAGTAATGAACCTTCTGACTCAGCTCAATAATGATGGTACAACCATTGTAATGGTTACTCACTCTCCTTCTCACGCTGAATACTCACAAAGAATAATTCAGCTTTTTGACGGTCATATTGTCACCGAAAATATTAAAGAAGAATTTCAGTTATAATTTATAGACTATTCATACATTTCTGTAACCAAAACAGTGCCGGATTGATTTTCCTCCCTCATTGGTCCGGCACTGCTTAAAAGAGGAAACATGTTCAAAAATTACATATATACAGCATTCCGAAATTTCAGTAGAAACTGGTTTTACAGTTTCCTCAATATTCTTAGCCTGGCAATCGGTATAACATGTGTTATCCTTATTTCTATGTATGTTGCTGATGAGTTGTCTTATGATAAAGTCCATAAAAATCACGATAGAATACACAGGCTGGAATCGCATTTTCTGGTCAAAGAACAGGAAGATTATTTTGCCCTGACACCTTTTCCTCTGGCATCAATGTTGGCAGAAGAAATACCGGAAATAGAATCATACTGCCGTTTTATGAATATATCCCGAGGATCGGATATCCTTTATGAATACAATGGGAAGAAGTTTCAGGAAAACGAAACATTTTATGCTGACTCTACGCTTTTTACAATGTTTACACACGAATTTGTTAAGGGAAATCCGGAACACGCACTCAGCAGACCGTTTACGATGGTCATAACAGAGGAATTGTCAGACAGGCTGTTCGGAGATGAAGATCCGATAGGTAAATCCGTAAAAATGGAAAACCGTAATGACTATGAAGTCACAGGTGTAATAAAAGACTTACCGGAAAATATGCACTTACAGTTCAAGTGTGCATTGTCAATGGAAACCCTGTTGTCAGATCAGAATTTTGCCATCAGGAACAATCATCCTAATGCATTATGGAATGTACAAGTATACTCTTACATTATGTTGAGAGAAGGAACTTATATCAAAGCGGTGCATGATAAGTTTCAGGTATTCTATAAAGATGTAATGGAAGCAACCGGCAAAGCACTGAATATCTCGTTCGAACTGTTAACAACTCCTCTATCTGAAATTCATTTTCATTCAAAATTGGACTGGGATCTGGAAACAGGTAATCTGTCCTATATAATAATTTTTATTGCGATTGCTTTTTTTCTTATTTTCATAGCCTGTATCAACTATATGAATATGGCAACAGCCAGATCTGTTAAACGGGCAAAAGAGATCGGCATGAGAAAAGTTGTAGGCGCTGTGAAAGGGCAGATAGCAGCCCAGTTTATGGTTGAAGCATTCCTGACTGCCCTTTCCGCCTTAGTTTTATCACTGGTTTTTGTGGAACTGCTTTTACCTGAATTCAACTTCCTGACAGCAAAGAGCTTCGAGTTCTCTGAAATACTGACTCCGTATTTTCTGGGACTCATGCTTGCAATAGTTGTATTGACCGGACTGGTATCGGGATCGTATCCGGCATTTTATCTATCTGCTTTTGACCCGATTTCCGTGCTTAAATCAGGTAACATGAAAGGGAAAGGCGGTTTTTTGAGAAAGCTGCTTGTGGTTGTGCAGTTTACAATATCTACATCTATGATAATAGCAACACTGATTGTGGCATTACAACTTAATTATCTCCGAACAAAAGATCTTGGTTTCGAGAAAGAAAATATTGTGGTTACTTCAGTACGTGACACACTCATTATAAACAGAATAGACTTTGTCCTGGATGAGTTTAGAAAACATCCTGATATTGAAGATGTTGCCACAGCGTACATGCTCCCTGGTACAGGAGGAGCAGGAAAACTGGTAATGAAGCTGGAGACAGATGACGGTTTTACAGAGCGTCCTCTAAATTTCTACTATATTGACTACAATTGCATGGATCTGCTTGGAATAGAGCTGCTCTACGGAAGACAATTTGATAAAAACATACAGTCTGATGACTCTACGGCTTTCATAATCAATGAGACGGCAGCAAAAACTTTTGGCTGGGGTGATAATGCTTTGGAAAAGAGAATACAGTTTGGTATTGGTGGACAAAGACCAATGCGTGATGGCAGGGTGATTGGTGTTGTAAAAGACTTTAACTATCAGTCTCTGCACAATAAGGTTGAACCAATTCTGCTGATTCCTGTTGATATGGGAAACAGAATTGCCGTAAAGCTTAAAGGCAGAAATGTTAACGAAACAATAAATTTTATGAATTCAATCTGGGAATCGATCAGTCCCAGACCAATGGATTATTTCTTTATGGATCAGAAGCTGGATAAATATTACCGAACTGAGAAGAATCTATCAATAATGTTCACATATCTTTCGGCATTGTCAATCCTTATATCCTGTTTGGGCTTACTTGGGCTCTCTTCATACATAATTGCTCAGAGAACTAAGGAAATAGGAATCAGAAAGGTATTTGGAGCAACAAACGGTAATATCATAGTTACTCTTGTAAAAAACTTTATTCAGCTTGTTTCAATAGGCTGCATCTTAGCTGTTGTTATCAGTTACTTCCTGATGTATAAGTGGTTGGAAAGTTTCATATACAGCGTAAAAATCCCATTTTATGTATTTTTACTCGGAATTCTGATCTCAATGGCTATTGCAGTCCTGACTATTCTGTTTCATGCAGTCAAGGCATCTAACACAAATCCGGCAGATTCACTTTTATATGAGTAAGTAATCAATATTTACTATGGAATGAGAACTTGGGCTGCAGGGAATTAAAGGCATTGGCTCAGGTTCTTTTTCCTATGAAAATGAAATTTTCCAATGGTCAGTTCCCGGTGTGAGTAAAATGTTTAGTTTATCATGTTGATCTTATAAAAGATTAGAACGCTTCGCTGATAGAAACAAATATTGTGATTATTGCCAATATTACGGTAATTAGGGTTAGTTTGTATATAGATAATCCTATTTCAATAAGAATTACCAATATAGCAGTAAAAACTTGACAAATACTATGGCTTGTTGATAATCATCTCTGATATTACCGCTATGACAGTAAATATTAGTTTATTGCAGAAAAAGGAATTTCGGGAGAAATAATGAAGCTAATGATCGGAGACATAGTCCGTTTTCACCGTAAGCAGGCGGGGCTAAGTCAAAAGGAACTGGCAGATCTTGCAGAAGTTGGGAAAACAGTCGTGTTTGATATTGAGAAAGGTAGGAGTAATTTTCGTATAGATACATTTCTCAATATACTAAATGTTTTAAATATCAGGATTGATTTCAGCAGTCAACTGATGAATTTATGGAGAAAACAATATGCGAAAGCTAATACTGAGGATGCATGATAAAGCTGCTGCTATAATGGTAGAATCTGAGAACGGGTACAAGCTTGAATACTTGCCTGATTATTTTGGTCAACCTGTTTCGCTTGCTTTACCGGTGGTGAAAAGAAGTTTCGAGTTTTCAGAGTTTCCACCCTTTCTTGACGGGCTTTTACCGGAGGGATATCAATTGGAAGCTCTTTTAAGGAAGTTCAAAATAGATGAAGAAGACTATTTCTCTCAGATAGTTATTGTAGGAAGAGATCTTGTTGGGGCAATAACAGTTGAGGAAGCAGAATGACAAGGTGTCCAATTACTTACGAAGAAATAGCAGGGGGTAGGTATTCAGAAAGGGGATTGCGGCAGTTATCTCCAAAGTTGAGCGATCTTGAAATTCTTCCGTATTCGTCAGAAGAGTTTTATCTTGAATACATTAACAGAGCCGGGAAAATGTCTATTCAGGGAGTTCAACCTAAATTGAGCATGAAACTGAATGCAGCAAAGCAAAGGTTTGAGATTGTTGACATTAAAGGGAAATTCATTGCAAAGCCACAGAACATGAACTATCCGGAGTTACCGGAGAATGAAGATTTGACAATGAAGATGGCAAGTGCAGCAGGTATTGAAGTTCCATGGCATGGATTGATTTACTCAAAAAACGATGAATTATGTTATATAGTTAAAAGATTTGATCGTAAAGGGCACAGTACGAAGTTTGCAGTCGAAGATTTCTCTCAAATTTCTCAGAAAAAAAGAAAGACAAAGTATGATTCCAGTATGGAGAAAATTGTATCGATAATTGCAGATTACACAACTTTTCCTGTTCTGGAAATGATAAAACTATTCAGAATTGCATTGTTTAATTACCTTTCCGGGAATGAAGACATGCACTTGAAAAACTTCTCTTTAATAACAAGAAACAATAAAACTGAGCTTAGTCCTTCTTATGACTTACTGAATACTTCCATTGCAATAAGCAATCCAGCAGAAGAAATTGCACTTCCCATTGCAGGTAAAAAGAGTAAGCTCAGAAGAGCAGATTTTACTGAATATCTGGCAAATGATATAATGAAGATACAGCGAAAAAGAATCAGTGCGGTTCTCGCAGAAATTGAAAGTTGTATTCCTATATGGCAGAAGTTGATATCAATCAGTTTTCTTTCTGAAAACATGAAAGATAGATACAATACTCTTCTTAGTCAAAGATTGAAAGTATTGTATTCATAATAGGAATATCGAGATAACTACTTCGGTTGTGCAAAGCTCTCTATTAAGTACATTAACTGAATTATATTTACAAAGATTGCATATTGCATACTTACTTTTGTTATCAGTCTGGATTAAATAAATTTTACCCTTTTTTATTGTCAAAAATTGTAAATGATACTAATTTTGCTTTAGATTAATCAGGAGATAATATGGCAACTGAATTTCAAAAGAAGAGAGAGCAGCTAAACAAGCTTGTACTTGATAATGCTACAAAAACAACGAAGCGTTTTTTTAATCTTGATACAAATGCGTATCAGGAAGGGGCTTTATCTGTTAGTACTAAAGAACTGATGGGACTTGTTGCTTCCATGGTTCTTCGCTGTAATGACTGTATTCAGTATCATATTGAGCAATGCGTGAAACATAATGTAACATCAGATGAATTTCATGAAGCTGTATCTATTGCACTTGTTGTGGGAGGATCAATTGTGATTCCTCATCTAAGGTTTGCTGAACAGGTATGGCAGGAACTCCAAACAGAAAAGGAATGAACTATGCCAAGATCAAAATATGACTTCTTACTTCCTGATATTGACGGATTGATACTCCCGGGAAGACCATTTGAAGATGTTATGCAGGATGTCTGTGACTATCTCGTTCTTAACATTGATCATTATCACTGGGCAGGATTCTATATTGCAGATAATAACCAAAAGATACTTGAGCTTGGTCCATTCTGCGGAGAACCAACGGAACATGTTAAGATTCCTTTCGGCAAAGGTATTTGCGGTCAATCAGCGGAAACAAAAGATGTATATCTTATTCAGGATGTTGCAAAAGAAACTAATTACCTTTCATGCAGCCTTAAAGTGAAATCAGAAATAGTGATTCCTATCATAAAAAATGATATATATCTGGGACAACTGGATATTGATTCACATAATCTTGCTCCATTCTCCGATCACGATAAAGTATTCCTTAACAAGATTTGCGATAAACTTATTCCTTTTTTCAAATAATTAAAACGTTTCTGTTTCATTGTCCGAAGCGGCTTGGTTTTACTACTATGTAATGCTCTCTAAGTATTTTCTGAGGTATATATGAAAAACATTCTAATGATTGATGAAATGCCCGATGCAATGGAATTTGTTGTACAGTTTTGTGATGATTGGGGTTTTAATGAGAAGTACAACTTTATAATTACTCCAAGCTTGCTGGAAGCTTTTTTTATAATGAAAGATGAGAAGATAGACCTTGTCATCCAGAATATGTTCAGGAAGAAAACATTGAATGCTCTTGAAACTCTTAAGCTGATGAAATCTGATGAGAGATTCAGAGATATTCCATCCATTCTGTATACTGTCTACACTGGAAGAGATTTTTATGAAGAACATTATCCTTCAATGGTAGAATATTTCGACCAATTTGATGCAGTAATATACAAGATGATTGGTATTAAAAAATTCAAGGATGTGATACCTGAACTTATTGGCTAATATAGTTCCGTAATCAATAAAATATAACTTTCAAAGATATACAAACAATTGCATACTAATATGATAAATTCTGACACAATTAAATCTGATATTCTGCTCCTGCTTACTGCAATTATCTGGGGATTTGCCTTTGTTGCTCAACGAGCCGGAATGGAACACATGGGACCATTCCTGTTCAATGGATTGCGATTCGCTCTTGGAAGTGCTTCCCTCATCCCGGTTTTTCTTCTTTCCCCGAAAACAACCGATCCACTTATATCCAGATCTCTTATTTTAAATGGACTTCTGGCTGGATGTGCCTTGTTTCTTGGAGCATCTCTGCAACAGGTCGGGATAGTATATACATCTGCGGGTAATGCAGGTTTTATCACAGGTTTATACGTTATAATTGTTCCGATGATTGGTATTTTTTTCAAGCAAAAAACCGGAAAACATATTTGGGTCAGTTCTATTCTTGCTGTTTCAGGACTATATCTGATTTCTGGTAATTCCGGACTGACAATCAACAGAGGCGATCTACTTGTACTACTCTCGGCTGTATTCTGGGCTGTACACGTTCAGTTGATTAATTATTTCACAAAGTATCAGGACAGTATAAAGCTTGCAATGATTCAGTTTGCAGTATGTTCTCTACTAAGTTTGACAGGATCTTTTATTTGGGAAGATATTTATCTTTCTAGCATTATTCCAGCCGGAATACCAATTCTATATGGAGGTCTCATGTCTGTAGGAATAGCTTATACTCTGCAGGTTGTGGCTCAAAAGAAAACTCATCCCGCCCATGCAGCAATAATCCTTAGTCTGGAAAGTGTTTTCGCTCTTATTGGTGGAATTCTGATTCTCAGCGAAGGAATATCTGTAAAAAAGATTGCAGGCTGTTCTTTAATGCTGTGTGCCATGATTCTCTCACAGAGGAGAAGCAAGTAGTTATGTAATCAAATAAGTTTTTCTTTGACATACAACAACTATCAATAATATAAATTACTAAATACAGATTCAGGGGATATCTATGAAAGTACTATATATAAGTCTGATAATTTTAACAATTTCTGCAAATTGTCTGTGTGCAGAAAAGCAATCTGAAGAGGAAAGCTATATGAAAAGAATGGAATGGTTTGAAAATGCAAAGCTGGGGATATTTATACACTGGGGGATTTACGCTGTTGACGGCATTGATGAATCCTGGTCTTTTTATAATAACTATATCTCGTACAACAGATATATGAATCAATCTATCAGATTTACAGCTGCAAACTATAATCCCGAGGATTGGGCAAAACTGATAAAGTCTACCGGTGCAGGATATGCTGTGTTAACCACTAAGCATCATGACGGTGTAGCTTTATGGGATACGAAACTCAGTGATCTTAACACTAAAGACAGAACTCTTGCAGGTAAAGACCTTGTGACTCCGTTCTGCAATGCAATGAGAAAGCAGGGAATCAAAATAGGGCTGTATTACTCACTTATAGACTGGTCTGATGAAAACTATCCCAATTTTACCATAACGGAGAAACGCTATAAATATGATCCGGTCAGATGGAATAAATTTGTTGATTTCTATCAGGGACAGATCGAAGAACTGTCAAAGAATTTCAAGCCGGATCTGTTCTGGTTTGACGGTGACTGGGAACAGAGTGCAGAAGCCTGGAAAGCAAAAGATCTCAAAGTAAAACTGCTTAAGTGGAACCCTGATGTGATCGTGAATTCCCGTCTTGCCGGTTATGGTGATTATGATACTCCGGAACAGGGTGTTCCTGTTGTTAAACCGGATAATCGCTACTGGGAATTGTGTATGACAATGAATGATTCCTGGGGATTTCAACACCATGACACAAATTATAAAACACCATATCAGATATTGAGGATTTTTGTGGATTGTATATCAATGGGGGGGAACCTTCTTCTTGATATAGGCCCCAAGGAAGATGGAACTATTCCGGATGAGCAGTTAGAAATACTTAAAGAACTCGCCAGATGGAATACCAAGCACCATGAAGCAGTTTTTGAAAGCACTGAAGGAATAAACACAAATCACACCTGTTATCCCTCCACATTGTCAAAGGACAGAAAGAAACTCTATCTTTTTGTACATGATTCCTCTGATGGGCTTCTGAGAGTGAAAGGCTTAGACAATAACGTGAAAGATGTGTATGTTGTAGGTAACTCTTCCGGTGTAAAATGGGAAAAAGAAGGTGAAACTGCTAATAAAACATTATACATGAAACTTCCTGAAGATTGTTATGATTCACAGATTACTGTTGTATGTATTGAATTGAACGAGGAAATCAAACTAATAGAGGATTTATCAGTTAATGAAGATTATTATCTCACATCTTTTACAAACAATGACGTTGATATTAATGATGTATATGTAAACCAGCTTGTAGATAAATTAACATCAGGAACTTCCGAAGAATATGGTGATTATTCTGAAAAAGGTTTCGGAGAATGGAAAGAGAAGCACTTTGAGGTCTTGATGAATCCTGAAAAAGGTATTCCTGAGGGTCATTTTAACGGTAGAACATCCTTATCTGAAAACCGGGATATTCTGTATTTATATCTTAATGGTAAACCCAATGGACCTGTAGTACTTAAGGGAATCAAAAATTCAATCAACAGAATACGTGTCGTAGGAACAGGAGTAAAACTTCAGCATAAAGTCTTTAACAAGCTGTACTGGAGTGAAGTCCCCGGCATAGTCTATATTGATGTACCTGAAGACACACTTGATGAATATGTGACCGTTATTGCAGTTCAGTTGAAGGGAGAGATAGATTTACACAGGTAATCAAATTAGGCGACCGAACCTTATCCACACATAAGCTGCGAATACAATAATGCACAGTATAATAAAAGCAATCCATTCAATGAGCTTTTTCAGGCATCCCCAGGAGTCACGACCTGCATCCTGAAATATTCCATTCATTAACATTTTTAGATATTCTTTATCATTCATAAATTATGTCCTCGATAATTACTTTGATATAGTTGATGAAAATTCGTTAATTCAGTCAAGCGAAACTGCAATTGAAGCCACATCATACAAGAAATATAATGAACACATCGACTTAATTTCAAGGATGATAATACATATTGTAGTATAATTCATAAGCTGTATTGAACTCAGGTATTTTGAATTGATCGTAAAAAGCTTTGAACAGCTTGAAATGAAGCCTGTGGTATGCAGCAGAAGCTTCTCCATGTTTACAGTATTTTGAATATCTGAGATTATCATCAATCCAGAAAGTACAACAATGATCAGCAATTGATCGTAATCCTGCCAGAAGAATATCCTTTGCATCATTATCTTCAGTTATTGTGTAATATTCCCATACTCCCCAAAGTGCAAACATCATTCCATTTAAAACATGACATTTGTCAGGATTAGGGTATTCCTCAATCCAGTAATAATTATTCGGATCTGTATAAACGCACCAATACTCTTCGCTATTCGTAATCAATGTTCGAAGGATTTTTTTCGCAATTTCCAGATAACGTTCATCACCTGTAAGAAGGTATCCCCTGCAAAAAGCTGTACATATTTCCCCCTGAGCCAATCCACTTATCCATGGAGCATTTGCACAATGTGTTTCCCAGATAGGGAAATTGTACTCACAATAGAATTCTTCAGTAAGATTTTCCTCCAGATACTGAAGATTCTTAAGCAACACTTTTCTATCATTTTCATCACCATCTTCATGATATCTCGTATATAAAGTGATAACGCAGATTGCAGTCAGTAAAGGATGGAAAACAAGAGTGTCATTGCGACTCAGGAATGCAATTGAATCAGCAAAAACTGTTTCAACCGGCACTCCATTATAAATGACAAAAGGATAATCTTTTTCTTTATATGCATTAACAAGTGAATCAATATTGCTGATATTTAACTTCAATGCGTCATTAAGATAATTTCTGGAAATTTCAGATTGTAAAGGATTGCTGTCAGCTGATTCTTTAATGCATGAAAAAAGAATAAAGCTCAATAGTACTAATAGTATAAAATTTCTCATTTGTTCCCCTAAACAAATAACATTTCTTATTCACTACAACTTCTAAAAAATATAGTGAAAAAGATTTAGCATGCTTTTATCTATCCCCAAATAGATTTCAGCATACTCTAAAATTTCAAGTTTATTTATAATGTCAAGTCTGGATTTGTTTTATCCTAGTTAACTTTTTTCTTTTCCTCATCTTTATTATCATCCATAAATGAGAAGATTGGTTTTCTATCGCTTTTTATAAGGTAGACCTGCTTATCTTCGGTTTTCAAAAATCCGTATTTCTCTTTAAGCTTTATATAATCACCATTGAGAGCTTTACAATAGAACTGTTCAAGATATTTATTGCCCTGTTGGCTTTCCGGCATATAGCTTTTATGAACAAATCCAAGTTCGGAAAGATTCAGATACACTGCTTTTTCAGAAAGCCTGTATTTCCCATTGAATATTGATTCCAACTTCTGACCAAGTCTAATTTTATTGTTGAATGTTCTTGCTGAACTCTGAAGCACAGGATCATATTTATTGTAAGTAATATATACATTTTTGCTTTCAGATATTGCATCTACCCAGACATAATGATCCTGTGTATCAACATCAGGAGAATTAATCAGAATGTTATTGAAGATATTGGAATAAGCTTTTCTGTCAGTGGCCTCAATGCAAGCCTTCAGAACATATCCTCCCATGCTGTGGGTAAGCAGTACCGGATTGATTTTTTTGTATACTTCAGGATTTCTGGTTTTAAATTCCTTAAGATTCCTGAAAACTTTTTCCAGATCTCTGCCTGCCAGAATTGCCTGTTTCTCAGGATATACGAAGTTTTCATCCCAGCTTGGCCAATGAAACACAATAACTTTTGCAGAATAATCTTTTTCCATCACAGGCAGTCTTCTGTTTACAGCTTTGTCAGGCTGATTGCCATGACCATGAATAAAAAGGATCAGATTGTCAGACTCTTTACTATCTATTATAACTTTTGCCAAACTGTCCAGAACAACAGGAAATTCTTCAATCCTGTATTCTTTACCTCCCAGCACAAATAGAGAATTTTGAGCACTTATCAGAATCGTGATTTTCAAAAAGATTACAAATAGATATAGTTTTTTCATGTTATTCCTTTGATAATAACGAGTTGTACTTTATAATGTAACACAAAATGCACTCTTAACTGTGTTAAAAAGATTATATATTATAAATCAGCACTGTTTTCTGGATCACAGAACCTATTTCTGTTGTTCCGGATCCCAGCCCGGTATTCCATCCTGATCAATCAGCAATGCAAAATCTGAACTGGAACGATCATCATAATATATTGTATATTTGTAAAATCCGGTAGGGCAGATTTCTCCTTCTTCATTACATCCGTTCCAGACAAGCTGATGACCCGTAGACTTCAAGGTTTTTACAACATATCTTGTCATATTCGACAGGTCAAAGAAATTCCCAAGCTGCATATTAATGTATTCGCTTGGGTAAGCATTCTCTATTACTATTGTTGTCTCACTTGGTTTTATTGCTCTCAATTTATCATTGTTGAGATTGATCACAATCTTTGTGAAATCGTAATATGCTGTTGATCTGGTTTCTTCTTTATAATTCGGTTCCCAGTCGTTCGGAGGAACACCGAGATATGATGTTGTATATCCTTCATCATCATGAAACTCCATGAAATAACATATATTGGCTTCATTGCTGGGACTTAAAAAGGAATCATTCTTTCCTGCACATCCTCCCAATAACAACACTATCGCCCCTAAAAGTGCTAATACCACCTTATTCATAGCTTCTCCTATAATGTTCAATAATAAAGATTAAGTAAATGAGAATATGCAATCTGTTTCCAGTCAAGAAAATAAATCAGAAAATCTATTCAGCCCTTTCCTGAAACACAAAAAGACCTTGCAAATGAAGATAAGACCTTCATAGAATAAATATGACTTCTTTTAGTTCTTAATATTTGTTTTATTGTGTAGTCAGAAATTATGATTTCTTTCCATTTTCCATTGAATTGAGTAAAGAAGCCTGTTTGTAATAGGCAGAGTATGATCAGAATTATAAGAAAAACTAACTTTAATTATCTTGTCTTTTTTTCTCTCTTCTTGACATTTTGTACATCTGTTTTGTCCAATACTCAATAAATAAGCTTTGTCAATTGATGTAAATAGAATGACTTATATTCCGAAGGAGACAACAATGTGGTATTATATAATAAAATTACTGATTTCCTCAGTATTGATTGTAGCAATATCCGAGATATCCAAACGCAGCTCCCTGCTGGGTGCAATACTGGCATCCCTGCCATTAGTGTCTGTTCTGGCAATATTATGGTTGTATCATGACACAAAAGATGTTAAACAGGTCAGTCAGTTATCGATCGGTGTTTTCTGGATGGTGCTGCCGTCTCTGGCATTCTTTGTTATCCTGCCCCTGATGCTGAAACTGAACATCAACTTCTATCTGTCCATGCTGATCGCTTCTGCAGGGACTGTAGTTCTCTATTTTATCCTTATTGCAGTTCTAGGTCATTTTGGAGTGAAGTTGTAGGAATATTATTCTACTGAAGAAAATATTACCTGTTAGCTTCCTCATCTTTCAATTTTTTGAAATATTTTTCACTTACACCATTTACCCAATTAAAGTAATCCCCTATTTCTTTAAAAAGGTAATTGAATTCAGCAAATTGTTTACTTGGAAAATCATCGGGCAAACAGCTATTAATAAATCTGGAAAGTTCAATGTCTAGATTCAGAAACCTCATGCTATTGTACTCAATAGACCAGGGGAAGCCCCAGGCTATATCTGAATCATTGATTGCAGCTTTTATCTCAATTGAGTCATCTACCTGATTAAAAATTACTATTTTTAGATTAAGTGGATGATTATTGACAGGTGATTCTCTAAAGTATGACAAAATATGTTTAAAAAGATCCGAGTTAACCGTATCAAGTATTGAAGGGACTTTACAATAGAAGTCTTCTGGAATACACATATAATCATTTTCTCTAACAAATTTCAGATAACAATCAATATGCTCTTGTGTGAAATTGAAATCTCTGGGCTCTGAGATATTGTCTGGTTCCTTATTGATTGAGTGTAAAACATTATTCAGTGTTTCTGTTTCTATCTGGTGTTTGAATTCAATTATTGAATCGCTTTTATGTTTATTATTCGTGTATTTCACAGAAATAAGTTTTCCATCTTCTCTCTTGAATTCAATGTAAGATATAATTTCATCCCAGCAACCATGATATTCACCTTTAATTTTCATAGATGTTACCGGAAATTTCAGGAAATCTGTTAAAGGTTTTTCGTAGGTGTAGTCCTCTAGATAATCCTTATCCGGAGAATAAAGATAATAATTACTGCCATCAGAAAGTGCAATCTGCTTGTCTGAGAGGATTTTGAAGCTATTGATATTAAAGGTTGTTGCACATACTCTGTACCAGTCATTTACAGCTTCATCGAAACAATACAGATTATTGTGGTCAGATCCATACTTTATGCCGGCATCTGATATTCGAATATTTCTATTATATGGATCAATAGTTTTACCTTTAAGAATCATCTGAGAAGGTATTTTTTTTTCGGAAGTAATTTCCATTAAACCTGAATTATCCAGAATATATAACTCATCACTACAAACTTCAATATCTTTGATGTATTCTGAATCAACTATTTTCTTGATGCTATTGCATTCAGTTGGAGATGAATATTCGACTATATAAATCTGATCTGGAAACCTGAATAAGCCTTCGTCTCTACATATCCCGTACAACTTTCCAGAATTATCACAAATACTAAAATCCTCTATCTTTTCAGGGAATTCTTCCCATGTACAATCACCAGTTATTGTATTGATTGTTTTGCTTAAGATTCCCTTTGCTGTTCTTGCAATAACATAATCTTTCCAAACAGCAATTTTATAGTTACCTGGATATAGTAAATTCGTTTTCAGTTCATTTTTTCTTTGACCGTAAGGTCTTGGAGATATTAATTCTGCTGTTTTCCAGTTGTCAGTAGTTGAGTAAAAGTTTTCTGTAGTTGCAAGAACACCATTTGATTTATCTGTCATATAGATACTCATTACCCACTGATCAGCTATTGTTTTGTTTTCTATTATATCAAATGTTTCACCTAGATCATCAGAATAGTATATCTTACCGGAAGAACCACCCAACCAGATTCTACGGTTCTCCGTAATATGTATTGCAAAGAGCTCTTCTTCTCCTGACAACTCCAAATATTCCCAGGATTTACAATTATCTTCAGTTCGGTATATACCAAACCCTTCATTTACAGCTAATCTTCCGGTCACCAGAGCAATATTATCAGTACAAAACGTTATATCAGTACAATAAGTTTGGTTATATCTTTGATCACTATTGGGATTTTGTCGAGGGAGGGAATTAAGAGAAGTCCAGACTGAGTCAATTCCACTTGTTTTATATAGATGTCCATAACTTGAAAGAAGATATATTTTTCCATCAAGGGAAATAGATAATTTAGAGTAAGAGTTCAACGTACCATTATGATCATTTTTATTTCCATGTTTCACTGAGTAGGGAGATTCTTTTAATTCAATGATATTATCAAATTTCTTTTTATCCTTATACTTTGAATGATTCAAAATGCTATAATCATTAACCTGAATCTCAAAATGCCTATCCTCTTTAAGTTTGGGTGAATCAGGCTTGCAACCCGTATTCAAGATAATTACTATCAGAAGTAACCATAATCCTGTTTTAATTTTCATCGCACCCTCAGTATTTTCTACTTCCCAAACATCGTCAAAGCTGAGATAATACTGTCTTTGTGCTTTTTTGTGTATTCCGAGGATGGATCAGCTCCGCATTTCCTGCAGACAAGATCATACGCAGAGTTAACAGTTCCGCAATCACTACAGGTGTACTTCTCTTTAACTTCTTCCAGCCATTTTTCATAGCCGACTTCTCTGATCCTTGCCAGATCTTCCCACAACTCATTTCTGTGTGGTGCCTGCGCCTGAAATTCCTTAATCACATCGCAGGGGTATTCACTGCATTGCGAGCAAAAATCTATTCCGCGTTCCTCGGCACATTGCACCATACGGCACTGAGAACAGTATGAGCCTCTTATATCTCCACGACAGCCATGGCATTTTACATCTTCTTCACTGCAACCGAACATGCCTGCCAGTTGAGTCAGTCTTGCCGGATCTTCCTTTGTTGCAATATAGGCTGAACATGCTCCACAATATAAACCGCATACCGCAGCTATAGCTTTTTGTTCCTTAAGCGATTTCATATAATCCTCCCCCTAAAACAAAGCTTTTACGACTTGATCGGGTTCTATTCTATGTCCTGAACCTTTGCCTTCAAAGAAACCATGCACTCGAATCATATGGATTGACAATGGAGTCCAATGTATTTTCACCTTATTTTCCAGGTTTTCCAGAGTTATCTCACCTTTAGAGAATCTCCCGACTTCCAGGAATGGACTAATCATTTTCCCCCTGTAGCTCTTGTATTCTACCTTATAAATATTATCAATAACAATTGGTCCATCATAGCTTTCAAATGCTTTATCCGTGAAATACTGGAGCCTGTCAGCTATTTCTTCCTGAGTTTTGTCCAGAGCTGACAGCTTTCTTAAATCATCTTCTATAATCTCAGGGTATGGTCGAGGATCATTCCCGAGGAATCCGTCTATAGTTACTTTTCCTTCTGCCATTCTCTCCTGGATTTTAATCTGTTTTGGAGTAAGTTTCATTGTAATCCTCCTTTAAGCAAAACTGTCGTAGTATATATTATCTTTTGGGACACCGGATTTTATGAGAGCTTTCTCAACTGCAGCTATCATACCGGGGGATCCGCATAAATACGCTTCCGAGTTCTTCGGATTAGTCAGGAAATCATCGAAATGTTCCGGAATATAGCCCATTCTGCCATTCCAGCAGTCTTTGTTCTCACATTGAGAGAGTACCGGTACATAAGTGAAGTTCAGCTTCTTCTCGAACTCGTTAAAGTAGTCGGTCAGATAAAGATCGTGTTCTGTTCTAGCACCAAAGAAATACACCATTCTTCTGTCACTGTGATGATTCGCAAAATAGTCCATCATAGATTTGATAGGAGCTTTTCCGGATCCGCCAGCAATATAAATAATCTCTGCATCTGTATCTCTGATAAAGAAATCACCGTATGGTCCTGTAAAGTTCACTTCATCACCTTCCTTAAGGAAATCATGCACGTAGGTTGTACAGATTCCGTCAGGTACTCGTCTTATAATAAGCTGAAGTCTGTCTTTTAAATCCGGTGAGCTGGATATTGAGTATGCTCTGGAAACCACCTGTTTTACTTTGCCGTATTTCTTAGTGTGAAGCTGAACATATTGTCCTGCTTTGAAGTTGATTTCCTTTGGCTCAATAAGCTTGAATGTTACACCTTTAATGTCATATGTATAGTCTTCTATCTTTTCTACAACAGCAGTGAACTTCTGGATATTGAAAATCTCTTCAGGTATGTTTATTTTGATGTCTTCTTTGACTTTAACCTGACAGGATAGTCTGATACTGTCTTTTTGTTCTGCAGCAGTCAGAAACGGTTTTTCAGTTGGGAGTAAAGGTCCTCCGCCGGATTCCACCTTACATTTACAGAACCCGCACGAGCCTCTTCCACCACAGGCAGAAGGTACAAATATCTTGTTATCTGCAAGAGCACCAAGCAGTGTTCCTCCGCCTTTAACAGTAACTTTCTTCTTACCGTTTATCTCAATCTCACAATCACCGTAGTTGGCAAACAGCATTTCGGCTATAACGAGAAGTATTGCCAGAAAAGTACTGATACCTGTTGCAATAAGTATATTCAGTATGATAACGTTCATTTTTTTGTCCTCCCTACTGAATAACCGCAACACCGGAGAACCCGATGAACGCCAGAGCCATGATTCCGGTAATTATAAGACTTATTCCTGCTCCCTGCAGACCTGTTGGTATGAACTTGTCTTTAAGTTTCTTTCTGATACCTGCAAGCATAAGTATTGCCAGCATCCAACCGATTCCGCCACCTGCTCCGTAAGCTACTGCCTGAATAAAGCTGTATTTTCGGATAATCATGAATAAAGCTACCCCGAATATCGCACAGTTCACGGTAATCAGAGGTAAGAATATTCCGAGAGAATAATACAGAACCGGTGAGAATCGTTCTATCACGATCTCTGTAAGCTGTACAAAAGCGGCGATCACGATAATGAATACTATGTACTGCAGGTACACAATATCGAAAGGTACGAGTATATAATGGTATACAACATAATTCAGTGCTGATGTAACTGTCATGACAAACACAACTGCCATACCAAGTCCGAATGATGATTCTACTTCTTTAGATACTGAAAGGAAAGAACACATTCCGAGAAAATTCGTCAGCAGGATATTACTGGTGAAAATTGCTGCGAAGAATATTACTATTGATGATACATCTACCATAATTATCTCCTATTTCCCTTTCTTAGCTGCCAGAGGTCCGTTAATGATCCAGATTATAACAGCAAGTATAAAGAATGCACTTGGAGCCATAACCATAATAGACCATTTTGTCCACCAGTCACCGAGTATCTGAATGTTGAAGATTGAACCGAAACCGAAGATTTCTCTGACAAAAGCAATAAGCAGCAGAACGAATGTATATCCGAAACCTGCACCTATTCCGTCGATCATGGAATCTATCGGGCTGTTTTTACCTGCAAAGGCTTCTGCTCTACCCATAATAATACAGTTTGTAATAATCAGACCGACATATGGTCCGAGATTCTTACTGATTTCCGGTAGATAAGCCTTAAGTGTTATATCAACAATAATCACGTAGGACGCAATTATCAGTGTTTGTGCCATCATACGAACACGTCTTGGTATAAAGTCTCTGATCAGTGAAATTGTGAAACCTGAGAGAGCCAGGGTGAATATTACTCCTAATCCCATTACCAGACTGTTCATCATCAAGTTAGTTACAGCGAGTGCAGAGCAAATCCCCAGAATCTGTTTCCAGACAGAGTTCTCTGTAAATGCCGACGTAATGAATATTTCTTTTTTAGTCATAAGAAAATCCCATCTTCTTACTGATTTGTATCATTTCTTTGTATATAAGCTTGGTTACAGACTGAGAAGAAAACGTTGCTCCGGTAATCTGACAGATTTCGTTTGCTTTCGGTGTTTCTTCTTCAGCAATAAGTTTGAAGTCTATTAGTTTATTATCTTTTACGAGTACTTTATTATTGAATTGATCTTTGAACTGGTCTTCGGTAATTCTGCCGCCCAGTCCCGGTGTTTCATTCTGATTGAGAATATCAAACTTTATTATCTGCTTCAAATCTGTCGTGAAAGCAGCAACAGCGTTGATTGATCCCCAGAGTCCCGGGCCGTTAATTACAAAAGCATACCCGAGCATAGCTCCGTCTTTTTCTGCTTTGTAAAATGTCAGGTCATCCTTTGTTTCGGTTTTTATATACTTTCCGAATGCTTCGGAAGGATTCTTCGCAGAAAGGCTGAACAAAGCCAGAATCTTTTTCTGGAACGCAAGCTGTTCGTTACTTTCAATACGTTCTTTGGATGAATGATAAAAGAAAGCCAGAAGTCCGACAAATACAATTGTCACTATCATCATAAAGATGATCGGATATATTCTGGTTTCTGTGAAAGGTGTTTTTTCTGCCACGAATATCTCCTTACTTCTTCTTCGGCTTGTAGCTCATTGCGTACTCAACAATCGGCATGGTTACATTTGCCAGTAATAAGGCGAACATGAAACCTTCTGCAAAAAGTGAGAATCTGCGAATAAACACGGTTAAGAATCCAACCAGGATTCCGTAGATCCAGATAGCTTTTTTATTTTTAGGCATTGAAACAGGGTCAGTCACCATGAATACTGTACCGAACATGAATCCACCGCTCAGCATGAAGAACAAAGGGCTTTTTCCATAGAATATGAGTGTACTGACAGCAAAACCTATCAGACAGCCAACCATAGGCTGCCACTTAGCTGTTTTTGTAACAATAAGATATATTGCAGCAGCAAGAATCAGTACTGCTGAAGTCTCACCTATACACCCCGGGATTGTTCCCAGTGATATCTTAGTGAATGACTCCATTACACCTGTATCACGGAATGTAATAATTGGTGAAGCTGCAGTAATATTATCTGGCTGCATCCAGTGCAGGAATCCGCCGGGGAATCCTTCAAAAGGTTTCAGCCATTGTACTGTCATATACTTAGGGAATGATATGTAGATGAATGTTCTACCAACAATAGCCGGATTGAACACATTCATACCAAATCCGCCAAAAACCATTTTTCCAAACATTACTCCGAAAGCAGAACCTACCGCAGCAATCCAGAATGGAATTGTAGGAGGTAACGTAAGAGCAACCAGAGAACCGGTGACAAACACTGCCATTGACACTTTCGGGACTTTTTTCTGTCTTGCAAAGAGATATTCTGTCAGGAATGCTGCAAGATTAGACACAGCAATTACCCCCAGAACTCGGAAGCCATACAGATAAACAGCCATCAATGAAATTGGGATCAGTGCATATAGTACACGATTCATCATTACCTGTTTCAGGAACAGTTTTTTCATTTATAACTCCATTTCATAATTTTCAATAATTAAATGTACTTTAGAAAAAGTAAATCGTCTTGTTATACAGTCAACCAAAAAATGAAAATGTAATCAACAGGATGCATTAAATGAAGATGTGCTCCTGTCTAAACAACGACGGGGAGATGTGAGTTTATGAGACAGAAGGTCAAAAGAAACAACGTCAATGCCCCTCAGCAAAAGACAACCAATAGCTGATAAAAATCTGATTCACAATTTCCTGACTAAAGAAATTGACACTATATTATAATTATTGTTCAATTTGAATTGGAAATAATTTTTAAAAGCATAGAAGGAAAGAATATGAGTAAGAGATTAGTTATTTTGGTTATTTTGGCATTAATATGTATAAGTTTATTTGCAGTTCCGAATGTAAGTGAATTGAATAAACTTGCAAAAGAGTTCAGACAAAAACGAGATAAACAGAAAAAAGATGCAATTGAGTTTGCCATAAAAAACAACCTGCCTGTCAGAAAAGAAGACGGCAAGGGTGGAGTTATTGATATTCAGTATATTGATAAATACGGTAAACCTCAATACTATACAACTAACAATGCAGATGCGGCAGAAACTATCTCTGCAAATCTTGTTTATCCCGGTGGTGGAGCCGGATACAGCCTTACTGGTTCCGGTATTACTCTGAATGAATGGGATGGAGGCGGCGTTCTCACATCTCATATTGAATTTGGCGGTAGAGTAGTTCAGGTGGACAACCCTTCATCAACTCATTATCACTCAACTCATGTTGCAGGGACTATGATCGCCACAGGATTAAATCCCGATGCAAGAGGAATGTCTTATAATGCTGATCTCAGAGCATTTGACTGGAATAATGACGATAGTGAACTTGCTTCCGAAGGAGCAAACGGTGCGATCATTTCTAACCATTCCTACGGATATATTCGAGGCTGGCGATATGATCAGGGAACAAGCACATGGAGCTGGTATGGAAACTCCTCTATCAGCTCTACAGAAGACTATCTTTTTGGTTTTTATGACAGTGAATCTCAGGGATGGGATCAGATTGCTTATAATGCTCCTGATTTTCTTATATGTAAGTCATCGGGAAATGACAGAAACGATACCGGAGACGGTTCTTATCCTCAGGATGGGAATCAGGGAACCGGTTACGATTGTATCGGTCAGCGAGGTGTAGCAAAAAATGTCCTTACAGTTGGTGCTGTTTATGATATAATTGGTGGATATTCTCAACCTTCTGATGTCTCTGCTACATCTTTCAGCTCATGGGGACCGGCAGATGATGGTAGAATCAAACCTGATGTTGTAGCAAATGGATCTAATCTTACATCATGTGATAACACAGGTGATTCTGACTATCTTACTATTTCCGGTACATCCATGTCTACACCTTCTGTTGCGGGAGCACTTGGGCTGCTGCAGGAACTATATGAAGATCTGCACAATACATACATGAAAGCTTCTACTTTAAAAGGACTTGTAATTCATACTGCCGATGAAGCAGGATCATATGATGGTCCTGACTATAAATATGGTTGGGGACTGGTTAATATAAGAACTGCTGCTGATTTAATTTCAACAGATAATATATCAGGTAGAATATTTGAGCAATCTCTTGCCAATGGAGAGACTTACGAAGTTATTTTAAATTCAGACGGAACTGAACCTCTCAAGGCAACTATCTGCTGGGCTGATATTCCGGGAACTCCTGTATCAGCTTCACTTGATCCAACAGATAAAATGCTTGTAAATGATCTTGACTTGAGAATTCAGGGGACATCTACTCATTATCCATGGAAGCTGGATGGTCAAAACCCGACAGCTGCTGCAACCAATAATTCTGATAATGATATTGATAATGTGGAAGTTGTTTATATTCCTAATCCTTCAAGTGGACAATATACTCTCAGAGTGACTCATAAAGGTTTTCTCACTAATCCTCAGGCTTTTTCTCTTATTATCAGTGGTGCTTCAGTAACTACTATTTCTCCCATAGCTTCTGTCAGCCCTGACTATTTCCTGGAAAGCCTTGAACCTGATAATACATCTCAAAATACATTAACAATATATAACACAGGGAATGCTGATCTCGATTATTCAATTGTCGTGGATGATAATGTTGCAGTAAGATCTGCTTATACTCCAATATTTGACAGTACAATAATACCCAAAGGTCAGTCAGATAGCAGACAGGGTAGTTTTGCCGGAATGCCTGTAAGTCATACCAGAACTGTAACAAGAGCAGCCGGTGGACCGGATACTTATGGATACACCTGGAAAGATGAATCTGAAGCGGGAGGACCTTCTTACTCCTGGAACGATATTCAAACTACAGGTACTGAAGTAACAAACTGGGTTGCAACAGGCAGCTATGATGCTCTTGATGAAGGCTATGCCGGACCATTCAGTCTTGGTTTTGACTTTAATTTTTATGGAAACACGTATAATAGTATATACATAAACTCAAACGGAATTATAAGTTTTGAACAAGCAGGTGTAGATGTTAATGCCTGGACTAACAGTGATATACCTAACACTGCCGATCCTAATAACATCGTTGTTCCGTTCTGGGATGACATGAATGGTGTTAATGGCGGAAGCGTTTATACAAAACAGAATACCGATTCGTTTGTTGTTCAGTTTGAAGACTGGCATTTCTACAGCCCATCTTCCAGCAGCGGAACATGGCAGGTTGTATTCTATCATAACGGTAAGATACAATTTAACTACGAATCGTTTACATCAGACCCGTCAAGCTGTACTGTCGGGATAGAATCATCTGATGGTTTAGATGGTCTTCCAATAGTGTATAATTCTTCTTACCTGACCGGAAGCAAATCGATATTAATTGATCCTCCTGGAGTTGACTGGCTTAGCATGAGTAATTTGGCAGGAACTATCTCTCCAGCCGGAAACAGTGTTGTGAACATGACATTTGATTCATCCGGAATGGATTATGGCACTTATGAAGCATCAATAAATATAACAACGAATGACCCCAATCATAGACTGATTACTATTCCGTTAAGTCTGGTTGTACGTAGAGGTCTGGCTGAACCGCAAAATTTAACTGCAACAGTTTCAGGCGATACTGATGTTGTGCTTAACTGGGATGCCCCAAATATTACAGAATCAGAAATGAGGTATGATAATGGTGTCAGTAGTGGAGGAATTGGAGCCAGTGGCGGTGCTGCAGCGGACTTTGATGTTGCAATCAGATTCACAACGGCTGATCTTGCCCAGCACAATGGAGCAACTCTTAATGAAGTTTCCTTCTTCCCTCGTTACGACGGTAGTGAATACTATATTAGAGTTTGGGTTGGTGGAACTGTTTCAGGAACCCCTGATGCGGGGACAATGATTGTTGACCAACAGGTCGTTCCAGCAACATATAATACATGGAACAGATTTACGCTAAATTCACCTGTAACAATTTCTGATAATCAGGAGCTTTGGATTGGATACAGAGTTAATACTACTGGAGATTATCCTGCCGGCAGGGACAGTGGTCCGGCTGTAGATTATAAAGGAGACCTGGTATACTGGGGAGGAAACTGGATCAGCCTTCACACCGAATATCCGACTCTGGATTATAACTGGAATATTATTGGGCATACAACAATGCAGGGCTCTTCATCCAGAATTACTTATAGCCCTATAGCTGATATTCCTCGTCCATTAAACAATCTGACAATTGCAGATAATCCGGTTCCTGCTCCAGATCAGTCAGACAGAATTCTTTCAGGATACAATATTTACAGAAACAGCAATCTGATTCAGTATGTTGATAACATTACAACTTACACAGATCAGAGTTTAACAGAAGGTACATACACATATTATGTGACTGCTGTACATACTGAAGGTGAATCCGGTCCATCCAATACTGCTCAGGTGCAAATCATTATTACTCCTGATTCTCCGCAAGTTATCGGCATAGCCGTTCAGGACAATTCTGTGAATATTTTATGGGCAGATAACGGAGCTGACGGATATTACGTTTATGCAGGTGACAGTCCGGATAATGTAACTCAGAATATTACAGGTACCGGAACAATCACGAATCATGGTAATTTGATAATCTGGAATGCTCCACTGAATGGAGATGAGAAAAAATTCTATAGCATTGTAGCAGTGAATAACTCCGGTACTCGAAGCGATATTCAAAATGTTCAGGAAAAACCTGAGCTGAAGAAACATGAAGTTAAAAGAATAAACAAATAGGTAAAATGAATTATAAGATGTTAAGGACTCAGATAGCTGAAAAAGTAATCTGAGTCTTTTCTCAATCTATGAAGCTATTATTAGCTTTTTTCGCAATCATCCTTATTATGTATATATAAATTTAGTATGAAGTGACATAATTTACTCAATAATCCTTTTGTTTCTTCCGGAGGAGATAATTGAAAGACATAAGGAAATACTGGATTGCTATGTTTGCAATCATGTTTTCTGTAGTATTTATAAGTGCTGCCATTGCTTTTTTTTCTGGTGAGAAGTACTTTGTTTTCAGGAATAAAGTTGAGTTGGAAAAACTTGAAAGTATGAATAATATAATAAATGAGCTACAGCTGCCAGTTCATATTTCTAGAGCAATGAGTGACAATGAATTTCTCATGGATTGGCTGGATAAGGGAGAAAATGATAAGGATTTAATTTTCAATTATCTTGGAAGGATGAAAAAATCCTGGGGGTTTTCTTTTTTCGTTGCATCTGCAATTACTCATAATTATTACTTCTCTGACAGTACAAGTATTAATATCACAAAAGAAACTCCGGATGGTGAATGGTTTTTCATTTTACTTGAGAATAAAATAACATTTCTTTCTGATGTAGGCTATCACTATGGAGATAAAAACAAACCATTTCTATATACAGATGTTGCTGTACATGATGATTCAGGTAAACTCCTTGCTTTTGTTGGGACTGCCGTAGAACTGAATAATATTGTTAAAGCATTGCAGGAGTATGAAAAAAAATACAGTGAATCAGTTCATTTTGTAAATCAGACAGGTGTGTGTATTCTTTCATCATCTAATGAGTATATCAATACTGAAGCCGAAAAACATTCCTGGTATAAGCTGTATAACAGCAAGAATGAAAGCAAAGATTTAAAAGAAACTAACAGATTTGGTCTCAACAGAATTTCAATAAACAAGAATAAGCTGAAAGATCTTGGTTGGACAATGTATGTAGAACACGATTTAAATCCGCACTATAGCGATTTGATGGTTCTTTATGTCTGGATTGTCTCAATATATATTGTACTGTTGATTATATCAGGAGTGATCCTGATGCTGATGATCAAAAAGTTCAAAACTGACTTGCAGAATGCATTTTCAAAAATCAAAAGATTACAGGGTATTATCCCTATTTGCAGTGTCTGTAAAAAGATTCGTGATGATAATGGGTACTGGAATCAGCTGGAACGCTATATCAGAGATAATTCTGATGCTGATCTTACACACGGAATCTGCCCTGATTGTGCAAAAAAACTCTATCCGGATATTGATCTTGATGATGAGGATATGTAGCTAAAAATTGCATTACACAGGGAAAAACATGCCGAAATCTCTAAGCAGGAAACTAATAGCTATTGTAGTTATATTTCTGTTAGAACCTTTTTGATGAATAACAATCAGAAAAGGCAAGATGATTCACCGAGTCCGGGAGGGAAAAGAGAACGGTTCACAGGGTGGAGCAAACCAAGCAGACCAGCAACTCTTGTTAATTCAAAGTGAATATATTTAAAGCTTTTTTAAGTTTTATTTTGACGACTCACTCATGATTTGTTTACTTTGGTTTTGTTAATGAGATTTTTATGCTGGAGTGGAGTTACTATTAATACATGATTCCACCGGGCAGTAGATGTGATTTATAACTAAGACAAAAGAGGTTCAATGAAATCGGGACTCTGTACTTTATCCCTGATTCTGATAGTAGCTATTACATTCTTAAGCTGCAGCAGAAAGACTCTTTCTTACGAGATCAGCAATATTGATGGTAGAAAAGTAATCACCAATACAGGAGAACCTGCTAAACCCGATCTTAAAGTTGAGCTCAAACCTGTTCTTGAAATTCAAGGATATACTGAAGAACACCCCGATGAGACCACTTTTTTCAGAATGACGGATATCTCATTCAACGATAACAAGTATTACGTCTGGAATGCCCATGATTTAAAACTATATATTTTTGATAATAAGGGGAAATTACTGAAGAGTAAATGTTTCAAAGGTTCCGGTCCGGGGGAATTTGAGGAATATGCGGTTATTCATGTCTCAGAGTATATCTACTTGTTCGATAATCTTGGCAAAATAGTTATTATTGATAAGAACCTTGAGCTTGTTAAAAGCACCATGGACTTTACGAGATTAGGGCAGATTGAGAACCAGATTTATAATAACTGTGGGGACGACAGTATCTTCATCATGGGTGAAAAGCTAATTGTAAGCGATAACGGTCTCAAAACGCAGTATACAGTTAAAAAACTGAATGGAGAACTGGAAGACTCTGGTATTCTTAAACTGGAATTGGAAGCCTACCAACTGATGCTTTCCGGTGAATACTTCAAGAAAATGACAGTGATTAATGATAATGAATTGATTATAGGAATCAGCAACAATTATGAACCGAGCTTTGACGTATATGATAAGCTGTTAAACTTCAAGTATACATTTAAACGACAGGGCTTCATTCCCGGCAGAAGCAGGGAAGAACAGAAAATCATTGTGGATATAAATGGAGAGGAATCGGTGAAAGAAAATCCTTTGTGGTTTGAGAAAAGAGTATGGAGAACAATTGGTTTTATTGATAAGTACAATCTATTTGTCTCCGTTTCCAGAAGCTATGAGTATTCCACATTATACCTCAACCTTTATTCTGATGGAGTGTATATCAATACTATTGAGAGAAAGTACTCATCTCCGGAGGATGTTCAAAACACAAAGATTATAGTTAAGGATAACCTGATTTTTGAATATAATTACGAGTTAAACAATATAAAAATATATGACATTACCGTGGATGGATTGTAAGGAGGAATTATGAAAAAAATTATTATACTTATACTTATTTCTCTTCTTTTACTTTCCTGTACGAGTAAAAAAAATGACCTGCAGCCTGAATTCAATATTAACCTTAAGAGAATACTATATCTGAATGAGGAAACTTCGGGTCTGTTTCATAGTTGTCATTATGATAATGATAAACTGATAGTTACAAATGGCATTGAGAATTATGTTACTGTTCTTGACACTGAAGGGAATGTTATCTGCAAGTTTGGCAAAAAAGGAGAAGGTCCCGGAGAAATATCAGTATTCAATAAATTCTGTATAACGGATAATGAATACTGCATTGTAGACAGACAGAAGAAATGCCTGGTAGTATTCAACAAGAAAGGAGAATTTCTCAGAAATGTAAAAATAAATCGAGATTCCGTTCTTAACAGATTTGATATCTTTGAGTATGACAACCATCTGTATTCAGTGGAAAACATGTTCTATAAAAAAGAGGATCACTACAACCAGAAAACCGAATTCAACGAAATTGACAAAGATTTGAATATAGTTAAAAATATCTACACGATTTACGATGAGATTTATGATCAGTTTTACTACTCGTTCTATCCTGACTATTATTATAAGTTTAACAGACTTAACGGGATGCTGTATATATCCGACAAAGAGAATGACAGAATTAAGATATATTCTGTAAACACAGATGGTGAAAAGAAGGTAGTGATTGATCAGCCTATAAAGAAGATTAACAGGAATGAGAAATCAATTAATGATCTGGAAGAATGGAGTAAACAAGTCAAATCAGGTAACTCTAACTGGCGATTCAGTGATATTCCCAAATATTTCTTTGGGTTTGCAGATGTCGATTTTACTGAGGACAGCTTTATAGTCCTTGCTCCTTACAATATAGAAAACGACGTATTGCATTTCTTTGATCTTAACGGTAAATATAAAGGATCAGTCCTGGTTTCTGAAAAAGCCAATGCAGTTTATTGCTCAGATAACAAAATAATGATGCGGCTTCTGGAAGATATGGCTACATCCGGACTGGAGTTGTTGGAGGTGGAATTATGAAAAAAACAATACTACTAATAACAATAATATTACTTTTGACTGTCAGTTGCTCAAGAAGCAACTCAAAACTAACAACACTCTCTCCGGTTGACTCTCTCGGTTGGCAGGAAAGTGAGGATTTTTTCTTCAAGTTTATTGGTAATATTGAAAATCACGATGGAAAACTGTTTGCCGGAAATGCAGGAAGTTTTGAAATACTTGTTTTTGATGAAGAGAGTCTTGATTTTCGGTACAAATTTGGAAAGAGAGGAAAGGGTCCGGGTGAATTTGCCAAGTTTGCTGATATTGAAGTATTTAAAAATCAACTATATATCGCAGATAATTATAACAGCAGAATATCTGTATTCAATACAGACGGAGAATATAAAAGATTATTCAAGTCTGATCTTGCTTTTTTCATTGAGGGTGGTATAAATACACTCTATGGTTCAAGGTTCCCTGTTGCTCCCGGTTCAAAAATATTTATTATTGAAGGTGATTCGTTGAAAGATATTTTTGATGTACATGGGTGGGCTTCGGAAACCTATGGATTAAAATACGAAGATAATAATAAGCTTAACAGATGGTACAGCTTCAATACAATAGATGACAATCTTCTGGTTGCAATGAGGTTTGCTCCATATAAGGTTCTTATAGATAACACAGGGAAAATACTCAATCAAAGTTTAGAAACCCCAGAAATCATAGAAGATGCCACAACCACGATTTATGGAAAACCTTACCAGTATAAAGAAGGATTTGTACAACCCATAACATATAATTGGGATAATAAGCGGGAAATCAGCTATTTATACTATTACAAAAACAACAAAGTACAAAGAAAGTGGTATCTCGATATGGGAGAGAAGAAATCTCTGATCTATTATAATTGGGATTTAACTGGCAATGCAGCCTGGATTCCCATGATTGATGAAGGACTTGTTTATAAATTTGTTATTGAATAGAAATGACAGGTTTTGTTGTATTTTCTCCTTTTCTCTGTATAATGAATTTTCCCGTTAAGAAATCCTGAAGCCTTTGAAGGATTTCAGGGGAGATTTATGGTTCCAGCTTGCTGGAAATACATTTTGAAAAGGAGTACTTTTCGATGAAATTTACAATTTCATCAACTATTACAATTGTTCTTTTGCTTCGTTTTCTTTGTCACCAAAGAAAATGAAGTGATATTATATTATCATAACTTATCAACAACATAATAGACTTTTCTTGCTTGGTAAAAGTATATCTTCCTCGTACAAGCAAAAGAAATGAAAGAGTATAAAATAGAAAAGAGCAGGTTGGGCCTGCTCTTTTTTGTTGGGTGTACATTGAGACATTAGAGCTAGTTGGGTCTTTCAACTATAATTGAGATTTACTCTAAAATTTCAGTTTTATATCGTTAAATATATTATTTTAAGATTTTTTGTCAATTTTTTTTTCTTCAGTACTTATTTTCTTTATCTGCTCAGTTTAATTTTATAAGTACTCATTAAATATAACTAATAAAGTTCTTCAGTATTACCATTTTAAATTGTTTATTTTGCTTTTTTTTACTTCAAAGCATTTTCATACAGCTTAACAACATTCTGCAGTGTCTTTCTCCATGAGTAATTCTCAATTGCGGATAAAGCTGCTACTCTTCCTTTGGTTATCTTGGTGCCGGCTTCCAGTTCATCTACAATAGCATACGCCAGCCCGAGCATATCGTTCATTTCTACCAGACGTCCGACTTTATCATGCACAAAATCAGGTAAACCTCCGGCATTAGTAGCTACAACAGGTGTTCCGCAAGCCATTGCTTCTATTGCTACAAGCCCGAAAGGCTCAACTCTGGATGGCACTACAGAAAGTTCAGCAATACTGTATAAATCAGCAATTGTGTTCTGGTTCTGGTGCCCCAGGAAGAAAATATTATCCAGTTTCAGTTCACGAACAAGCTCTTCCATATCGCTTCTGAGACCACCGTCTCCGGCAAGAGCAAAAGCAACTTCCGGGTGTTTCATTTTCACAACATCAGCAGCATTGATCAGGACATCTATTCCTTTAAAATCTGTAAACTTTCCGACAAAACTGACGATCTTGGTAAACTTATCCGGAATCCCGAACTTTTTCATCATAGCTTTTTTGTCAGTCTGTCTGAAATGGAATATGGAATCATCAAAACCATTCGGATTCAGGAAAAGCTTATCTTCTCCAACGCCGTACAGTTCTTTCACATCTTCATGTACCTGCTTGGAAATGGTAATTACCTTGAAAGCTCTGTTTATACCTTCCATGGCATAAGGGTGGTATCGTGCATCTTTTTTGAATCCCATCAGGTCTGTACCATGAGCGGTTATTATAAAAGGAAGTCTGGTTGTTGCTGCTGCAAAGGGAGCAACCCAGATGTGCTGAGCATGTATAATATCCGGCTGAAAATCCTGAACGACAGCCTGAACTTTCTCGCAGTATATTGAGACATAAGTCCTGATCTGCGCAGGAGTCAGATCGTAATAAGTCATTGTACTTCTGGGATGAGTAGTGAAGCAGGGAAAATTAAAATTCAAATCCGGGAACTGATTTTTCTCAGCATCGCAGATGATAGTTTCTCTCAGGAATCCGTAATTATCATTCACTTCCATGTGGTTATCGATATCTATAACAAATACCTTATGTCCTTCATTGAGAAGCTCTTTAGCAATATTCATTGTATAAATACCACTGCCTGATCCCTGAAGTGGGAAGTGATTAACAAGCAATACTTTCATATACAACTCCCTTAATGAATTCCTGATTTTAACATTTCTCTCATTTACAACAACCTGAAAGTAGGTACAATGTTACATTGTATCAGATACGTCAAAGTCCTGTTTTCTTGATATCGCATACATCGATGTTGTTTCCGACAACCTGGATCCAAGTTTCTTGGCAAGCTTCCACAAAACTTTTGTTGCCAGAGTCTTATCTTTATCAAAAATTGCCAGCAACTCTTTTTTATCTATTTTCATCAATACTGCATCTGTTTTCGCTGTCACTGTTACATTTCTTTCTCCGGAAACAAAAATTGATGTTTCATTGAAGTGCTCACCTCTGAACATTTCAAGCATAAGAACAGGTTCATTGTCTCCTTTATTTTTAAATAATTGGACAACTCCGTCAAGTATAATATATACAGCATCATTTACTTCTCCGCAATTGAAGACAGTATCCCCTTTGTTATACTTAATTATATTCTTTGTTTTCAAAAACTTTCGTATCTCTTTCTTGGTGAAATCATTGAATAATTCTATGTTCTCTATAGCAAAATCATGATCAAGTCCACCATCTTCAAAAAAGCTTTTCTTCTCGTTTTCGAAAACATCATGGCTGACGATTTTTTCCATTGTAATGAGATCCTTGAGAATTGAACCGAATAACTTTGTATGCTCCAGATGTTTTCTCCATGTTTTCTGGAACTCCAGATATTTGTCGAATGTATCATAATGAGGGATAGCATCATACTTGGCAACATAGATGTTCCTGATTGTCTCTTTGGCATGTTCTATCTCATTATCAGTAAGATAATCCAGAGCAAGCATGATATTCGTTTTAAATATCTTGTCTTCCAGGTCATCCTTCATGAATTCCCCGGGGTATGGATCAAAATCAGAAGCTTTTACCATGTGCAAATTTTTGTGCGGTTTCTGGTTATCGAATTTTGACTTGTTATAAAGGAACCTGTAAATATCCTCCCGGAATCTTCTCCAGACTGGATGGTTCTTTTTGGGCGGCAGGTGCTTAATAGACAATTTATTGTCGAGATAGAAATTGAATCCGAAAATCCTTGAGCTGATTACATAATCTGTATCTTCACCACGGGTCATAAGAGGATCAAATGGGACTGTTCTCATAAGGTTTCGGTGTATGACCATAGCTCCTCCAAATGCAAATGGAGTACGCTTCAGTCTTGGTTCAGAACCAATAATTTTGTCGAAAGCTTCTCTTTTGTGCCCGAAACGATCCCAGTATGTCATCCAGGGAACAATACTTACTTTATCGTAGTATTGATTATCTTCATTCAGGTAATAACCTGCTACACCGTCAATCATGTTTCCATAGTATCTTTTACCTATAAATTCACGTGATTTCAGCAAGAAATCAGGATCTTCAAAAACTTCATCATCATCGATCAGGATTGCAACTTCGGCATCAAGAATATATGGAATGAACAGACACATGTTTCTTATGTTAGAGTATCCTCTGAGTTGTAGGATATCAGGAGCGTCAAGATCTTTATAGAACACTTCTTTCAGCTTATTCAGAGAAGTATCTGTAAACAGGATTGTGTCTACCGGTAGATTAGCTTTCCGAATAATTTGAATCAGGTTTTCTCTCATTGCCTTCTCATAAATCTGATTTGTTACAGCTCCCAGTATTACTAAAGTAAAGTCTTTATGATTGAGATTATGTATAGATTCCAGAGTTCTGTTCAGGGTACCCATTTTATTTACCGGAGTAGGATGATCATAGATTGCGTCTCCCTGTTCCCAGCTTCCGTCAGGTCCCGACCAGTATGTAGGTATTACCATATAAGTTCTCATAACTTCTCCATTTATTTTGTTTTTAGTTTTCCAAGTTTTCTTTTTAGCTTATCCCAGATATCCATAACTTTGTGAAAACATTCTATCTGATTGTTAAGATTGTCTCTTGCTTTCATAAACACATCCGGCAGATTCAGAAATCGTTTATCCTGAAAGTATTCTGCTGCAGCTTCTGATCCCAGTACAAGTCTCTTTAATCGTCTGGAATCATTAATCTCATGGTTCTCTCCCATATAGTCTTTGTGAAGCCAGTTGTAAAAAGGATTTCTGATTAACCAGCCTGTACAGGCATAGTAAAATCTGTTCTTTATCTTCGGTTCCTGAATATCCGGTGCAACAGGGAAATTCCCAAATGTATTGTGAAACAGTTTTATATTTGCATTGTAGCATTTACCACCGTTATGATTGATTATTGGCCCGAATAATGTATCTTCACCTCTTCCCAGCATACACTCATCATCGTAAATCATTGTAGCTGAGAAGAAAGGAGGAATATATCGGAACTTTCTGATATCAATTGCCATGTTTCCACCGATAATTTTGTTTGTAACAAAAATATTATCCCCATAATGCGGTTGAATCACAGGCGTGTGTACTTCTCGAATATAGTGCTCAAAACTCTCTTTCTGAACACCAAAAAGAAGATCGTCCAGATGATAGAAATCCATATGTGGAATAATGAAATATCCTGTATAATCTCCGGTAGAAACAACAGCATCTTTCTCAGATGACAGTACATTCAGGTGATGACCTGTAAAATCAATTTCATCAAACTTATATATATCTTTTTCTATGTGGTTCTGAACAATACAGGGAAAAACATCCGTATCAAAACTCAACAAAATATCTACATCTTCAAACAAAGCCTGAAGCAACACATGATTTCTTGATTTGCAGTATGCAGCTTTTCCATACTGTCTCCAATGCGGTGTCCCCAGCAAGTAATAGCTTTCTTCTTCAGATAAGCCTGATTCGACAAGCTTGCCAAGCAGGTCGCCAGCCTTTCCCACCTTCAATATTGAAACATTGCAATAATTACGTAAAGTATTCAGAACATTCTCGTCATAGGAATTGTTATATGCGATAATCAATGTATTTATTGAATGATCAAAACGATTTGCATTCTGTAGAAACTCCTGATATGGAGATACTGAATCAATATTGCGAGTTATGACACCAAAACCAAGTTTTTCCATTCTTCCTCAAAATTGCTTTTTATCGGTTAAAAGTAATTATTAAATACATTTACAATATAAGCTCTCAGAGTTTTTATGCAATTGAAATTTTATTGTGAGAAGCATTTACATACATAATTGAATGACAATGAATTATTGTACTATTGCACTGAGTAAAACAAGGTGAATCTCATGATAACTCTAAAGTCATTGTTATGATGAATTTGCAAAAGGTTGTAATATGAAGATAAAATGTATAGCTTCAGATTTAGGAAATGTAATAATTGATTTTGATCGCGATAATATGATCAGACAATTTGCTGAGATTCTTAATTTTACTCCGGAAAAAGTTCTTGATGTGTTCCTTAAATCAGGTCTGGCAAGGCAATATGAAACAGGTAAAATATCGACAGATGTATTTCTGAAGGAAGTCAGCAGTATCGCACAAGGACGGATATCATACAGGGACTTTATGGATATCTGGTCAGGATCATTCACTCTTAATACGGATTACTTCGATTTTCTTTTGTCTGTGAAAGATAAAGTTAAGCTTATCATGGTTTCTAATACTAATGAACTTCATTACAGCTATATAGAAGAGAACTTCCCGGAAATCATGATTTTCGATGAATATTTCCTGTCCTATGAAATGCACTCTATGAAACCGGATGCTGAATATTATCATTATTTTATCGGAGAATCAGGATATGAAGCTGAAGAAATTTTGTTTATTGATGACAAACAGGAAAATATTGAAACAGCCGAAAAAGTTAATCTGAAAACATTCCAATATAAAAGCTTCGCTGATTTTCAAAACATTGTAAAAAATTATAAGATCTAAGTTGTCCCCGGTACCGGTTTATGTTTTACTCTGTGTTTATTGAATATTCTATCACCTGTTTCTGATCTGACATCAGGAAAATTTATTGGTGGACTTGTTTTAAATCGAGTGTCATAATAGTACCTTTTACCATATCCGGAAGAGTTTGTACCAGGGCCAAACCATGGATGTGCAGGATCATCAAGATCCCAATGACCGGAATCTATAGGATCACTCCCGGATCTATGTAAAAAACCTATTCGTCTTTGTGCTAATGAACCAAACAAGTGTACACATCCTCTTTCGTACTTAACAACAGGTGAAGGATATACCGGATTGTACCATGGATAGTCAGGAGCACCGGCATTTCTCCATGGCATTCCCTGCCATGTTGTAGGATAGCAGAAACCTCCACTAATTGAATAGTTTGCCGGCCAGGGCCATCCATGAGAGCTGTTATCCACCGGAAACCTTCCCAAATGAAGGTCGGGATACAGGAAATCTTCATCTGTATTCATCCAGTCATATGCATGTGGGGTAGAAGGATGAGGATACTGATACTCATAGGAAAAATTACCGTCTTCCCAGCCGTCTCCTGATCCAAGGGCTGCAAGTGCTGCATAAATGTAAATACCTGATTCCTCAATACTATCATCTCCACAATTATCCCAGTGAATCTGTGAATCAACGGGATTCTTATAAGCATATTTAATCAAAATTCTACCTTCCGATGCAAGCCCTGCATAATCAGATGTATTTACACTTCCGTTAAAGTCGTCTTCATCAATTCTGTAGCCATCAGGAGACTCTCCAACAACTGTGTTTTCCAGTATGATATCACCAACAAGATACATGTCCCCCGAGCAACCCCAGGTTTGTTTTCCTCCGAAACTGCCATGAATCCATAAATCAGAGTCAACGAAAATTGATTCATCATTAATTGAATGAAAGGTTGGACTTGTCCATATTGTGTCTTTCAGCACAATCTGATTTGAGAAAAGAGAATCTCCAACAGGACCATATGGAGGATATAAGTTGTAAACTGTAAACGTTTCCGGAGGGAGATCCGTTATCTGAGCAGTACACATAGCATAATTATGGTCATTCACCTGTATATAGGTTAATTCCTGATTAAAATCTATCCAGTCAGAATTGTCTCTGATTTTCTCAGCTCTTTCAGGTAGAACTTTTTGAGCCACATGATCACATGCACCATACGGAAAAATAGATTGGTCATCCAGTGGAGCAGGATTTCCGTTATTATATAATATACTTCCTGCAGAAGTTACATAACCATCAAAATAATCATGTGCATGCTGTTGAGGATTGTTTATTCTAATTCTTGAATTTGCATGATATCCACCATTCTTGAATCCTTGGAAACCAACCCAGGTTCTCACCTGATCTTCATTCACAGATATCTCGTTGTCGTGAAACAGAGCTATTGTTGCCAGATTCTCTATCATATAAATCTGCTCAGCATACTTTGCGGATGGATTAATATCCTGAAATCCTGTTCTTCTGCCGTTGTTAGCCTCAACAAAGGAACACAGATTAAATGACGATGGATTCCCATCTTTATTTTCCTGTTTGATTTCAGACTTCAATGTGAATATCTTATTTTTTGATTTATCTGCAACGATTTTCCTCTCAAAAATGCCCTCAAAATCTTCTAAATCATTAATGTTATTCATTATTGCAGAACCTCTGTCGAGAGATGTTCTTAAAAAATGTGCTGACTGCATTGATTCTGCACTGTATTCAAGTGAAACTCTGTCACTCATAACAAGAACTGAAAGCACCATTCCGGATAGAATAGCTATCACTGCTAATACTATTCCAGCTGCCATATTACCTTTTTCGTTAATCATAAGTCCTCCTGTACAATTATCTATACACTATACAGTTCCCGGTACCGGTTTATGTTTTACTCTGTGTTTATTAAATATCCTTCCTCCGGCTTTTGATTTAACTTCCGGGAAGTTAACAGGTGGATTAGTCAGAAATCTTGAATCATATATATATATTTTGTTATATCCTGTAGAAGGAGTAGATGGTCCAAAAAATGGATGTGCCGGATCATCAAGATCCCAATATCCGTTATCAATATCACTACCTGATCTATGTATAAAACCTCTTCGTCTCTGAGCCAGAGAACCGAATAGATGAATGAAACCTCTCTCATATTTTACTACTTGTGATGGATATGCGGGATTATACCACGGGTAATCTGGGGCTCCCGCAATTCTCCAGGGCATTCCCTGCCATGTATTAGGATAATTGAATCCACCACCTCCATTTGCCGGCCATGGCCATTGATGAGTGCTGTTTTCCACCGGGTACCTTCCTAAATGAAGGTCAGGATACAGAAAATGTTCATCAGTATTCATCCAGTCATAAGTGTGAGGAGTAGAAGGATGAGGATATTGATACTCATACGAGAAATAACCATCTTCCCAGCAATCACCTGTTCCAAGAGCTGCAAGTGCTGCATATATATAAATTCCGGAATCCATATCGACTTCATCTCCGCAATTATCCCAGTGCAGTATTGTATCAATTGGATTTGAATAAACATATTTGATTATGATTCTTCGTTCTGAGACTAAACCAACATAATCAGTAGTGTTGATATTTCCGTTAAAGTCATTATCATCCGGTCTATATCCATCCGGAGCTTCTCCTAAAACAGTATTTTCCAGTTTAATATCTCCAACAAGGTACATATCACCGGAACAACCCCAGGTTTGCTTTCCTCCGAAATGACCACGAATCCATAAATCAGAATTCACGAATACTGATTCATCATTAATTGTGTGAAGCGATGGAATTGTCCATACTGTATCTTTTAAAACAATCTGATTCGAGAATAGGGAATCTCCAACAGGACCATAAGGGGGGTATAAGTTGTAAACCGTAAACGTCTCGGGAGGGAGATCATTTATCTGAGCTGTACATGTGTAATAGTTATGATCACGTACCTCTATATATGTCAGTTCTTGGTTACAATCTATCCAGATAGAGTTATCTCTGATTTTCTCTGCTCTTTCCGGTAATACTTTAACAGGAATGTTTGCAAACACACCACCCGGGAAAAGATCCGGATCGTCTAAAGGAACAGCATTGCCGTCTTCGTATAATATTTCACCACTACATGTAACCAGTCCGCCAAATTGAGGAAATCCGGCAATTTGATCCCTGATATATAAATTTGTATTCAAATGTATATGTCCATAGTGAATTTCGTCTCTTCCCCAAAAGTAAATAGGGTCATCATTTGGTGATACATTTTGATCTATGAATATTAAAAAATCTGCCAGATTTTCTACTTCATAAATTTGTTCAGCATATTTTGCTGAAGGATTAATATCTTGATATCTGGTTCTTCTGCCATTGTTTGCCTCAACAAAGGAGCAGATATTGAAATCAGGAGTATCCTCGCCGTTACCTGTCAGCCTGATTTCTGATTTCAGAGTGAAAATTTTGTTCTCGGATTTATTTGTAACAATTTTTCTTTCAAAAATGCCCTCAGCATCTTCAAAATCATCAATATGTTTAAGTATTATGGATCCTCTGTCGAGAGATGTTCTTAACAAATGGGCAGTCTGCATTGATTCTGCATTATTATCAAGAGAAACTCTGTCACCCATCACAAGGATTGAAAGCACCATTCCTGATAGAATAGCTATCACTGTTAATACCATTCCTGCTGCCAGATTACCTTTTTCGTTATTCATTTTCCACTCCCATGCTATTTTATAGAAGACCAGAGATATTTGTTTCTTAACAAAATTTTCGATCAGTTTATTTTTCATTTAAATTATAAACATATTTCATACCAATAGTTTTTTAACTCATAATTAATTAGTTTTCAGTAAATTACATTCTTTCACTATTATGTCTTTCTGCCGTATTTTCAAATATGATACAAATTTCATTATGTATTTCATAGGATGCCCTCCTAAAAGCTTTATAAATAATTCTTTATAATAATTTTCCAGAATTATTACAAGTACTATTAAAATTTTAATCGATAATGCATACGGAACCAGAGTCTAAATTTCTCCCCCCATTTAAACAAGCGGTTCCGTATTACAAAGATTAAAAATTACTGGCGTCCAAAGGACGACTTACATATGTAGTGAATTTAACTTCACGTTTATTATTGTTTGCTCTGTTTATGTATATTTCTGCCCACAGATCTAATCTGTAGAAATATGTTGTTGCATCAGATACACCCATCTGCATAGGATCACTGGCATCTGTAGCATTTACACGAGAAATTTTGAATTCTCTTACTACAATATCATTTGCTGAAGAACGTGGGAATATTGGGTAAGGATAAGTTTTACCGGGTACTCTGATAGCTGAAGATACATCGCAGTATATTTTACCGTTGGATGTATTCCAGTAATATTTTACATATTCACCGGATTCTGAACTGTTTTCATTGCTCTGACTGTCCCGGCTTGGAACTGACATACGAGCTCCACCATAATTACCTATTCCGGATGCCAGATCATGTGTCAATCTGACTTTGTATGCTCCGTTAAAGCCCATATATGCTTTATCGGAAGAATTGGTTTCCGGATCTCTGATAAGTTCTCCATAACGAACTGTTTCCATAAGCTGCATTGCCTGCTCCTGAAGTAAGGAAAAAGCACGAAGTTCGTTAAACTCATTGATAAATGCAGATATTCCAACAGTTGCAATTACAGTTATCAAGCCAACTAATGATGCACTTACAAGAAGATCAGTAAATGTGAATCCTGATTTATTCCTTAAAAACATTATTCCCCTCCTGTATTCTTATAGAAGCTGTAGAAATCTTCCTGCATTTTTATTGTTTTAGTTCGTTCAGCCGCACCGTATTTATAGGTAGGATCAGTCCATTTCACGGTTGCTGTAACCTGTACAAACTGAAGAGCCGTACCATTACATTGGTCAATACCAGTTTTATATGAAGTTTTTACAGTAGGAATTATCTGTTGTTCTCCGTTATCAACAATGTAAATATCATCATCATCCCAGTTTTGATATCCAAGACCTGAAGCCATAAGATAAATAGATCGGACATTTTGATCAACATTCTGGTTATTCATTTTCTGCTGGCAAAGCTCAAGCTGACCTGATGCCAGAAGATAAGCTTTTCTTTCATGGTAGTTTCTTACCATCTGAGTCTCGGCGTAAAGAAGACTGATATGAAGCCCTAACATTGCAACTGATACTATTATTGCCATCACAATTACTTCTACAAGAGTTACACCTTTGTTATTCATTATATTTTTCATCTCAACTCCTTAAAATACATCATTTGCAGGTGGTTTCTTAAAGATAATCACACCATTCAAGTTACTGCCTCCACCACTTGTCAGGTTAACTTCCGGATAGTAAGGTGGTGGTATTGAATTAAATCTATTATCAAAATGATATTGTTTTCCATATCCTGTAGATTCAGTAGTAGGACCAAGCATTGGATGAGCAGGATCATCAAGATTCCAGAAACCATTATCTACATCATCTCCTGATCTGTGTACAAATCCACGTCTTGTTTGAGAAACGGATCCAAACAAATGAATCTGCCCACGTTCATAAAACATCACGTCTGAAGGGAATACGGGGTTATACCAGGGATAATCAGGTGCACCGGCACTTCTCAATGCCATTCCCTGCCACGTAGCAGGGTAGACATATCCACCGCCTCCATTTGCAGGCCATGGCCATCTGTTAGAGTTATTGTCAGGTGGATACTTACATAAATGTAGATCAGGATACATAAAATCTTCATCCGTATTCTGCCAATCTTCGGCATGTGGGGTAGACGGATGCGGATAGTGATATTCGTAAGAGAAATAACCATCTTCCCATCCATCACCATGACCAAGAGCAGCAAGAGCTGCATAAATATATATTCCGGAATCCATATCGGTTTCATCTCCGCAGTTTTCCCAGCTAAGTGTTTCATCTTCAGGATTAAAATATGCATACTTGATAAATATTCTTTTTTCTGAGACAAGTCCGACAAAGTCTGTTCTGTTTACCTGTCCGGTATAATCATCCTGATCTTCATTATATCCATCAGGTGGATCACCTACAGGAGTATTTGCAAGTGTTACATCTCCTACAAGAAACAGATCGTCTTCACTACCCCAGGTCTGCTTACCTCCAAAACTTCCCTTAATCCATAGTTCCGAGTGAACAAAAGCAGCTCCATCGCTGAGGGAATTCGTTGTAGGTGCATTCCAGATAGTATCCTGAAGAACAACTACGTTACTCATAAGGGAGTCGCCAACAGGTCCGTAAGGAGGGTAAGAATTATATACATCAAGTGTTTCTGCCGGTAAATCATTTATCAGTCCTCGGCACATTACATGATTAGGACCGTCGACTCTGACATACAAGATGTCCTGTCCTTCAATATGTCTACCGTTTTCCCGAATAGATATGGCAACAGGATTGTACTCTATATAGGGAACATGTTCTTCAGCACCATCTTCGAAAATTGATGTGTCTTCGAGATTTGCGGGTTGACCGTTCTGCATGACAATTTCACCGGAAGAAGAAACAAAATCGTGAAACAAGGGCTGACTTATTGTCGAAAGTATTATATCTGTATTACTGTGAACTCGTCCCCAGATCTCATCACGTCCCCAGAACCTCACCTGATCATCATTTACAGAGATATCTGTGTCTGTGAAGTACATAAAACCGGCGAATGTCTGCTTTCTTATGTTACGTTCTCCATATTTTTTGAAGCGTGATGTATAATTGTAGTCCTGACTGGAAAATACAACATAACGTTTTCTTCTTTTGAATGCTTTTACTAATGCCTTTACACCTCTTTTAGCAATGATTAACTGATTTTCCTGTTCAGGTAAACCTGTTGATATTTTGGTTCTGGCACCATATGTAATCACTGAATTACCACTTTCAATTTCATAAAGTCTAACTCCAAGATCAGCGGTGGATAAATCCATCACGTTATCTCCATTTGCCATAAAATTCTGACCACGATCAATACCGGTTCGCAAAAAATGAGTTTCCTGCATTTTGATAAAAGAAGCTTCAGCATGAGTGGCATCTCCCATTACCAGTACAGTAAGAACCAGACCTGATAAAACAGCAATGATACTCAGCACAATAGCTGATGCCAAATTCCCATTCTCATTGAGTTTAATTTTCATAGGACTCTCCTCTTTAATCAATTTTTGAAACTACATTATTTCCACATCAGTTACATTCGCTGATTATATAACAATGTGTATGCCAAACAGGAGTAAATGTCTAAGGAGTGTGTTAACAAGCTGTTACAAATATGAAATTTTTCTCGTAATATTGTATTTTACAATTATGATAATATATGAAAAGCACATTTGTAATGAATTGGGTTTAGTTCGTTGTAAATTAGTAAGTTATATTATATTTTAACATTTTTCAAAACTGAAAAAATAGTAAAATAGTTTATTTCAGAAAATATCATTTGTGGGAGGTTCTTTGAAAAGTATCAATCCATTAAGGCTGCTGCTGCCTCCCCTTGTGTTAACCTCCGGATAATATGGTGGAGGTACAGTATTGAATCTTCTGTCAAAGTGGTAGTTTTTCCAATATCCGTTGGAGAGAACTCCCGGTCCCATCATTGGATGAGCTGGATCATCAAGGTCCCAGTAGCCGGAGTCATTAAAATCCATACCGGACCTGTGAATATAACCTCTTCTTGATTGTGCTATAGATCCAAAAATATTAACATTGCCACGCTCAAAGTACATCACTGTTGATGGAAAAACGGGATTATACCACGGATAATCGGGAGCTCCAGCACTACGCCATGACATTCCCTGCCATGATTGCGGATAAGTAAATCCTGTATTTGTATTTGCCGGCCAGGGCCAGTAATGAAGACTGTTGACCGGAGGATACTTCCCCAGGTGCAAATCAGGATACATGAAATCTTCATCTGTGTTCCGCCAGTCATACGCATGAGGAGTTGACGGATGAGGATATTGATACTCATAGGAAAAATGTCCGTCTAACCAGCCATCTCCCTGTCCCATTGCTGCCATTGCTGCATATATAAATATTCCATCATCTCCATTGCTGCTATTACCGCAGTTTTCCCAATATATGCCTCCTGTCTCAGGGCTATTGTAAGCATATTTCATAAAAATTCGTCTTTCAGAAACAAGACCAACAATATCTGTTCTGTTTATGGGACCGGAATAATCATCCAGAGTTTCGTTATATCCATCTGGAGCTTCACCAACAGGAGTGTTAGCCAGAGTTATATCACCAAGCAGATACATATCTCCTTCGCAGCCCCAGGTTTGTTTGCCTCCGAAACAGCCTTTTATCCATAAATCAGAATGAGCAAATATTGCACCATCATTCAAAGTTCCTGAAATTGGATTAGACCATGAGGTATCACGGAACACTATGATATTACTGAAAAGTGAATCACCAACAAGTCCGTAAGGAGGGTAAGAATCGTATACAATCAGAGTATCAGCAGGTAAGTCATTTATTGTTGCAGAATATATTTGATGGTTAACGCCTTCAACTCGTGCATATAGTAAATCCTGTCCGGTAATATGGTTTCCATACTGTCTGATAGTTGTTGCGAAAGGGAAATATTCAATTTCCGGTACATATTCTTCTGCTCCTTTTTTAAACACTGATCTATTACTTAAAGGTGCTGACTGTCCATTCTGGGTCAGAATTCCTCCTGAGGAAGTAACAAAGTCATGGAAAACCGGATAACTTCCACGAAGTATCAAAATATCTGTATTACTGTGTATGCGTCCCCATAATTCATCCCGACCGCCAAAATACACCGGACCATCGTTAACAGAAGTATCAGTATTTGTAAAATACATAAATCCGGCAAAAGTCTGTTTTCTAACATTCCTTTCACCATATTTTCGAAATTTGAGAACAGTGTTATCGTCATGACTTGAAAATGCAACATATCGCTTTCTTTTCTTGAATGCTTTTACCAGAGCTTTAACTCCACGCTTTGCAGCAATAATCTCATTTGTCTGTTCTGATACACCGGAGAAAACTTTTGTTTTAACACCAAATGTAACAAGAGATCTTCCACTCACAATTTCAAACAACCTGACTCCCAGATCATATGAAGATACATCGGTAAAACTGTCGTTCAGACGGAGAAAATTCTGACCTCTGTCTATTCCTGATCGAAGCAGATGAGTTTCCTGCATCAGAACAAATGAAGAATTTGCATTGGTTTTATCACCCATAACTAAGACTGCTAAAGTAAAACTTGAAAACAAGGCAATCACACACAATACAATTGCAGATACGAGATTTCCTTTATCGTTTGAAAGCCATTCCATTATTTACTCTCCAGCCTGTTAAGAATAACAAGAAATAGATTATTTCATTTATAATTGTCAATAATTTTATTTCCGTGCAATATAATATCGATTCAAATATTTCATATTTCTCACAAAATTTGCAATACTATTGTTGTTTGGCAAAAATTATCATTTCATTCGGGCTCAAAGAAAATGAATAGATATTATGCAAAATTTAGTAATTAACACATCCGATTTGATAAAGATCAAATCTCGTCCCATAGTGTTCCTGTTTACAGAATAACACCAGAATTCCGTACAGAATGGAACATTATTCATGAGTTTCATAAGTCTTTAAGGAGAGCAATTTTCTATGGAATATCTCCTGAAAAATCCTTCCGGGTATCTTCAAGGCCGACTTTCAACAAAAAACAGGATACTAATAATTATGATTTATACTTGACATATTTAAAACACACTAAATACATTTGTTTAATACAGATATTGAATATCAAAATACTTAACTAAAGTATTGTATATGAATATTCGGTAGGTTTATGTGAATACTAATTTTACTTTTTAGGAGAAAGAATGAACTTCAAAATGGCTTCAAAAATTGCATTGTTATTGTTTTTTGTTTTACTGGCAACGGGTTGCTCTCATCAGTTAAGAGTTAAGAATCATGGTGCTTACACGGCTTCAATGCCTTATCTGCAAAATAATCTGAAAATCGGTATTATTGACGATGGTACAATCGACGACAGATTAATGGATAATATTGTGTTGGAAATGTCTCTTCTTGGTAAAATTGAAGTGGAATATCCCTATGCTCCTGACGACAATAATCCTGTAGATTATATTATGGAAATAGGAATTACAAAGAAACCCGCAGGAAGCTGGACTAATTTCCTTATCAGTTTTCCGGGGTATATTATCTGGACCCCTGCCTGGCATGGATATAACTATTCTCTTGAAATAGTAACTGACATAAAACTGATTGATTTTGAGACAAAAAAAACAAAATTTACTAAGACAATACCTACAAAATATAAGTGTACTCATTCTGAGTTTGACAGGACATGGATTGAACTTGGATGGTTTGAATATGGTGTTCTTCCATTTCTTGGTGGATTTTACTTCATGCAATATGATGAAGATATTACTGATGAATTTATTTCTGAATTCAGGACATCTTATTCAAGATATATTGCTCGAAGAGTAGGTGCACTTGTTTCAAATTATTAATTTTTGGTTCACAACACTAAATTAACTATACTAACCTGCTGTAACTACGGCAGGTTTTTGTTTTACTCATTTCGTAATGTTATGCTGTAATTGCTATTCTGCTATGCTCTCGTTTTGTGAAAAGTTGTGTCCACGATCATCTCAAGCTTTGTGTCATTAAGTGTTCGCATTTGAGCATTGTGCTTCTACCAGATTCTCAGGGAGTACCCATTATTCTTATTAATAATTCCTTTAACATATTTGAATCCCTTCTCTCCTGCATTTTATCTTTGCACAATGAAATACGTCAATTTTTCTGTAAAAACTATGGCAAGCTTGTGATTCTCAATTTATAGTATAGACAAAAAAAGCAGGCTTAAAGCCTGCTTTTCTATAACTATATTAATTTATCAACTACTTCAATAATATCATTTTCCTGATATCATTATTTGTGCTGGCTTTCAGTTTAACGAAGTAAACTCCGGATGCGACTTGTCTGTCTTTGTTGTTTCTGCCTTTCCATACTACTTTATGAATACCTGCTTCCATTTTTTCATCAACGAGGGTTTTTACAAGCTGACCTTTTAAGTTATAAACTTTAAGTTCAACATGTTCAGGTTTATGGATTGAGAAATTAAGAGTTGTCTCTGGATTGAAAGGATTCGGATAGTTTGCGAGTGGAACAAATTCATAAGTGTTCACATCGTTGGATGTTACATAATCCTGTATTTTGAAAATCAGATCCAGCGTACCTGTTTCATTATAGAGAACCAGATCCTGCCCGTATCTCAATCTTCTCTGTTGTCCGTTTACGAAAACATAGAATGAATACTCAACTCTGTAATTAGCATCATCAATGAACAGTTTAACTGAGTCTCCGGCTGGAGAATGTATTCTCAAATTGTATTCTGTATCAAGGTTTATGTCGATGATGTAAGGCTTCAGATTCCTGAAATAACAATAATCATCGTCATATGTGTAAGCTTTTATCTGCTTGAAGTTATCTGGAGGACACATTCTGTCCAAGCCTATATCAAACTCTTCAAAACCATATTCGTAGTGACCTGTAGTGAATAAATCCTGATTCTCTTCAGTCATATCAGAAACTACAACATTAACAAACTGGTATTCCGGATATTGAAACTCCAGTGAATCTCTGACAGGATAAGTCGTAAATTCCATTTCAAGAGAATCTTCAAAGCTGTAAATCCACAGGCTTTTACCATTTTCAATAACTCTTTCTTCAGTTATAAATCCGGAATTGTCAAGCCCATAACCCTCAATGATTCCATCTAATACAGCCTGATTATAAGTTGTCTCCTGATTATTCTGAATGATTTTGACTGCAGATAATGGATAATCATGAGGGAATGGAGATCCTATCAGGTTCCATCCTTGTGAAAGCAAAACAGAGTTTGTGGAATTCGGGTATGCAGGAGTTTGCTCAGAAAATTGATAGGTCTGATCAGATTCTACTGCATAGGTCCCAGAGGTCATTGTAATATGCTGGGTGAAAGAACTGTCATCATAACTGTAAAAATGAACAAGATCGCTCAGCATTGTATTTATATTAATATTTGAGTTCAGGTTGTGTACATTCAGTAGCTGAATACCTTCTTCAAGAGCGTAGCTCTGTGTATTATTATAAACATGAATAACTGGGAAATCAATTGAAATTTCATCATCGTCGTACAGTATTGTATGAAGAGTGAAGAAAACAGAGTCGGAGTATGTTCCATCCGGAATAATCTCATAACTGTTAGTAGTAGAATAGATTGAATCTACCAGCGTTTGTGTGCCGGAATGGTCCATAACTGTCAGATAATGTTTTTTAATCATATATTCTCTGTCAGAACTCCAGTTCAATGTGAGTGTATCGCCAGCATGGTAGTATTTAGTAATATCCATGTTCTGACTGATATTTGGCTGAATATTACCCCAGTACATTGTGTAATAGTCCCCACTGATGCCGTTAGGCACTGCTAAAGTATCAGTTAGAAGATTGATACAGTTTGTACCGTCTGTCATGAATAACCTTCCTCCCTGATGCATTGATGCAGGTAAAGGATCCATGTATACTTCACCGTTTTCTCCTGACTGATTCTTTATTTTAACAGGCCACTCTTTCCATACTTCATTTGGATCGAATGCTTCATGAATCATTGTTTCATAAGATCTTGGCATAGGAGGACTTGTAAAGACTACATATTGAGACCTGTTGTACAGGGATGTAGTCTCATCAAAATCATCTGAGTAACCATCCGAAGCAAAGAAATTCATTCCGAATGTACTTTCTTCCGTTACTCCGTTTCGATCTAATACCAGATTATAATAAGGTACAATATTTAGCTCTTGATTCAGATACAGGGGAACATCAGCATTCAACTGACTATTGTGAGAGTACAATGAATACTTATAAATTCCGCCATCTACAACAGAATTGTCAGTTACTGAATAATTTCGTGTTCCTGCCTGATTGTATCCCAGCATTGCCAGATCAGAAACATAGCTGAAAAGAGTCTGAGTCTGATCAAATGGATATTCTGTTCGTTTCAACAGAAATCCTGAGTTGTTTGTCTGGCTTGTTGTTGTCCATGATACTGTTACACCATTGTCTCCGGGAGTAATACTGAATTGACTGATATTTACATTGCTTGATACTACAATGATTTCATTGGACAGGTCAGATTCATGCCCGTTCTGGTCTACAGTTTGAACTCTGACATATTTACCTATAAGGGAAACTACTTCATCAGTATAACTGTTGAATGTAGGCTGGGCTAAAGTTTCCATGCTGTTCCTGTCAATATAGCTTACCGTACTGTCCGGCGGATCTGTTATTGTGCTGTCTGAGTAGAAGATACGATATGTTGCAAAATCATAACAATCAGCACGTGTCCAGGAGATTTCAGGCAGAGTTGACAGCTGGGTCAGTTGGGGAGCATCAGGTGTCTGATAGTCATTTCTCCTGTTATAGTATCTCATAGCTTCATCTAAGGCATCCACCCACGGGGCATAAAAAACGAACATTTTATCGAATCTAGATTTAAATGACGGACCGGTCTGTTCATAAAACCATCTGTAGGTCGAATCATTAGTCGCATATACATAAGGAAGTTCGTGCATTTCAATATGGAAAAACGGGTCGAATACTTCATAATCATTATAATTGTCATTAGTATATCTCATCTGAACATTATAATGATACCCTTCAAGCCATATCTGGTTATCTATTGCATAGTCCTGATTTTCTCCATAGAAATAGATTGGTTCTGTTCCATTATTTATGCAATAGTAGTCTTCAACTCTGATCTGGTCATGAATTCCCACCGAATTTGCAGGAACAACTATCTCATCTGTAAAATTAACCAGATCTCGATGCTGACTGCTGAAGTCTCTGGTTGGAAGGGATGTTTTATCATTAAAAGGTCCCATTGACAGTTCTATAGGTCTATGGGGACCGGTATTATCCCAGTCATACGAGTGAATTTGTACACAGAATTCTCTTTCGCCTGTCTCTTGTCTTACTTTATTGGCAATTGCTTTGTAAGTAGTATTGTATGGGTGGCAGGAATTTCTGGTTGGATCAGATAGTGATGTACCATTTGTAAAGTTTGTTCCACTGTGAGCGGCTTCACGGCTGACATTGCTTATGAGCCAGTATTTTGCATTGAGTTCCTGGAATGCATAGCAGGAAACCGGTATTGTGATAAAGTCATCGCTTGGGTGAGGAGTAGTAATTATGTTATCATAAAAACTGTTTGGGTTATATATGTATAGTCCCCAGCCTTTGTTAAAGCTGCCACGTTCAATATAACCATCTGTGCTGTTAGTATCAACATATGTTGTATCAACAAGCTCTCTTAACATAATGTAGTTTCTGTTTACATCGGTATCATTGAATTCAACAATTTCATAAGGTAGATTTAATTCCTGAATCAATGAATCGGCAGATTGCAGGTTTTCATCCAGAAAAAACTGAATAAGTTGTGCCCAGTTCAGAGTATCGGTATCCGTTGGGACAGTGAATGTTCCGAATCCATCGGTATGCGGATCGTAAGGAGCGTGGTCGTTAATGTTATGATCAACTCCTTCAATAATATGACTTTGAAAGTTGTCATAAGCGGTTTGATCGGTTTCACCATATAGAAAGTCTTTTAATGATGCGGATTCCTGTACAACTGCATGCAGCTGAAAACAGAAAATAAAAATTAGAAAAATATTAATGTATCTCATAGTCACCTCTTTACCAATAAGATAGTATATTTATTTTTAAGTCAAATATTTCATGGAAAATATTTGAACTGACAGTGTATTATTCAGTGCCCCAGATTTCACTTATATTTACTGATGTTGAAAATTGCCGAATAAGGCTAACAGAGTATAGGGTATAATTTCAATTATCTAATCAAAAAAAATGAATTAATTAACATGTAAGGGAAATATAAAATATCCTTTTTGGATTGTTGACTTGTAAAGCATAGTAGAAGATATTAAAATTTCTGGTATATTTTCTGATTGACATTTCAACTGTAGTTTTCTGAAATATTTTCAGGAGTAAAAATGTCTAAAAAAGTATTTACTGAATTCTATTCAGAAAGATTTTCTGACGAACGAAAATATTCTCTCATAGAGAGATATCATGAATTACTGCTTGAGGAAAATCAGAAGGTTAACCTTGTTTCACGTAAAACAAATCCTGATAAAATATGGACAATTCATATAATGGATTCTCTGCTCTCTGTAGATCATTATAATTTTGCAGGAAAAACTATTCTTGATTTCGGTACTGGCGGTGGGCTTCCGGGTATACCATTGAGTATTATGTATCCCGACTCTGAAGTTGTATTGCTTGATTCCAGAAAGAAGAAGATAGAATGCCTGAAAAAAATTGTCAAAAATCTTGACTTAGATTCATGTTTTCCTGTTTCGTACAGATTAGAAGAGTGTCCTGTTGATGAATGGGAAGGTCTTTTTGATGTTATTGTATGTCGATCCGTAAGAATCCTTCCACAGTTCAAAAAAGTACTTATGAGGATACTTAAAAACAATGGTTGCATGATTTTATATAAATCAGAGAATCATGATGATACTGACATTTTCAAGAAGAAAAAGATTATTGATGTCAGCCATCCGGCTATCGGAACCAGAAAACTTATAAAGGTATTTAAATAGAATGAAAAAAATCATAACTGTTGTGAATCAAAAGGGGGGAGTTGGTAAAACTACTACCTCAGTCAATCTTGCAGCAGCTCTGGGAATTCATGAAAAACGAACCCTGTTGATTGATTTTGATCCTCAGGGTAATGCATCTAGCGGGTTGGGTGTAGATACTTCTAACCTGAAGATACATATTTATGATGCACTGGTTAAAAAAGTTAACATTGAGGACGTTATTGTTCCTTCATATATAGAACATCTTGACTTAGCGCCAAGCAATATAGACCTTACAGGTGCAGAAATAGAACTTGTAAAAGAATTCTCAAGGGAACATAAGCTAAAAAAAGCATTAGAGAGCATTAATGACAAATATGATTATGTTATCATTGATTGTCCTCCTTCTCTCGGGTTACTTACGGTTAATGCTCTTACTGCGTGTACAGATGTACTTATACCTATTCAGTGTGAGTACTTTGCTCTTGAGGGAGTAAGTCAGCTCTTAAATACTGTAAATCTTATTCAGAAAAATCTTAATCCTGACCTGAATATTCTGGGAGTTCTGCTTACAATGTATGATAAAAGACTAAATCTCTCAAATCAGGTAGCAAAAGAAGTAAGACGCTATTTCAGGGAAAAAGTATTTAACACAATTATACATAGAAATGTAAAGCTCAGTGAAGCACCGAGTTTTGGTAAATCAATTTTTCATTATGATATAACATCCAAAGGCGCGCGCAATTATTTGCAATTTGCGGCGGAAGTGATAAAAAGATGAGTAGATTAGGAAGAGGACTTGATGCTCTGATAAAATCGGGGCCGGAATCCACGGACAGAACAACCGGGATTACAACAATTGATGTAAGTAAAATAAGACCCAACAGATATCAGCCGAGAAAAGTTTTCGATCAGGTAAAACTTCAGGAACTGGCACAGTCATTAAAAGAAAACGGGCTTATTCAGCCGATAATCGTTTCTAAGTGTGAGAATTCACAATATGAACTGATTGCGGGAGAACGAAGACTGGAAGCTTCCAAGCTGGCAGGCTTCAGTGAGATTCCTGTGATAATAAGAAGTGTATCTAAGAAACAACTTTTGCAATTTGCAATTATTGAGAACATACAGCGAGAGAATTTGAACTCTATGGATGAGGCAGAGGCATATATGCAGCTTCATGAGGAATTCTCTTTAACTCATGCCCAGATATCGGAAATCATTGGTAAAGACAGAGCGACTGTAACTAATTCTCTCAGGCTTTTAAAGCTACATCCTGAGGTCAGGGAGCTTGTCAGAGGGCAGAAACTATCATCAGGTCATGCCAGAGCAATACTTACGTTACCGGAAGAGAATCAGGTTGAATTTTCAGATTTTATTATCAAGAATGAGCTGTCTGTAAGGAAAACCGAGAAAGCAGCAAAAGAATTTCTGGCATCTCCTGACAAAACTGAGCTTCCTAAAGTACCTGAAGGGAAAAAAGTTGTTCTAGGTGAGATGGAACTTCAACTTAAGAAGAACTTTGGATTCAAAGTAAAAATTGCTGACAAGAACAGCAAAGGCAAAATATCATTCTTCTATAAGAATGAAGACGAGAGAATACAGCTTCTGAAAAAACTTTTGAAGTGATATGAAAGTTATACTGGCAGGACTTCTCTTAATTATTGTATTACTGATTGGGGCAGTCTATTTTCAGTTCAGCCTTGTCGGCAAACAGAAAGCAGAGATTGTTCAACTTACAGGAGAGTTGGAAAATTTTAAGGTAAGTACAGTATCGAATAAATCCGGATCAGGTAAGAAACGTTATAATGACTATAGTGACAGTATTCCCCGTCAGGTTCCTGTTTACGGGAAGTATGTCGTCAGTCAGCGATTCTCCGATATACATAAAGGAATTGATTTAGCTGCGGTTACAGGAACAAAGATAGTTCCATCTGCAGTGGGGGTTGTTGTTGATAAAGGTTATGATGAAATTTATGGAAATTATCTTGTAATTGATCACTTGAACGGATATAAAACAAAATATGCACATGCGTCAAAAGTGTTTGTAAAGTTAAAAGAGTATGTGTATATTGATGACGTAATTGCGCTTGTAGGCAATACTGGAAAGAGTACAGATCCTCATCTTCACTTTGAGATAATAGAGTCAGGTGAAAAAATTGATCCTGCAATATTAATAAAGTTTGACAAACAAAATAGATAACTTCATTATATATTATGGATTTAGAAAGAACATAGAATGAGATAACACGAATATACAGGATAGATAAACAATGCTTTCAACGCGAAACAAAAAATACATTATTACAATTGCGGGAATTAATTTCTTGACAATCATAGTTGCGACAATAGCAATACCATTCGATATTAAAATGTCGTTAGCCTGGATTACTGGTAGTCTGGGTAGCCTGATTTTTTTCCTTTGGTTAGCTTTCGATGTATATAGAAGCCTGCAGCTTGGAATTACAGGTACGAAGAAAAGATCATCAAAAGGGTATTTTCTTCGCTTTCTGTTTCTTGCAGTGTACTCGGCAATAATCGTTAAATTTATGAAACCCAATATTATGGTTTTTGGAGCCGGGCTTTTATCTTCACAGATAATTATATACATCTACGAGTTTTACCGTCAGTTTAAAAATAATAAATACTATAGAGGATCAAATGGCTAACAAATCAAAGAAAAAGAACAGCTTGCTGACTCTGATGCTGATTTTTCTTGTCATTGAGTTTGCACTGGTATGGTTTTCCGGTAACTTTACCAAGGAACTGGTTATTGGTGTAGATAAAGAAGGCAAGTTCGGCGAAAAAGGCAAGTTTGTTATCACACATCAACAAACAGAATTCGACCTTCAACAGAGAATTTCGGAGGATTTTCAGACAGATGAATACGTTATTGAGCACGGTCACGAAAAGGTCATACTCGGCAGCGAACATCTTTATGATTTCTTTGCGAAATTTACCAAAACTCCGATAGGTACTTACAAGCTTCTGAAAATGCTGCTTATTCTTGATATTATACTATTATTAATAGCAGTGCTTGTGAAGAAAAGTCTTTTTGACAGACCGTCTAAACCACAGATACTGTTCGAAATGATTTATACTTTCTTCGAAGACTTTGTAGGTGAGACCCTTGGAAAAGACAGACTTCATTTCACACCTTATGTGGTGACGATTTTCATCTTCATCTGGAGCTGTAACATGATTGGTCTTGTTCCTATTCCTGGATTTATGGAACCTACAAGAAACCTGAACGTTCCTCTTGGAATGGGTATTCTTGCGGTTGGAGTCGTTCATTTCATGGCAATCAAGGTAAAAGGTTTTGGGGCTTACTTGAAAGGATATGCAGAACCATTGTGGTTTTTATTCCCATTAAATCTTGTTGGAGAGCTTGCTAAAGCAGTTTCAATCGCTTTCCGTCTTTTCGGTAACATCCTTGGTGGAGCAATCATTATACTTGTGGTTTCATCACTTGTAAAATTCATTATATTGCCTGTTGGACTTGGACTGTTTTTTGGTGTATTCGTGGGAACCGTACAGGCATTTGTTTTCACAATGCTGGCACTGACTTATATCGGTGTTGAAATTAACGAAGAATAATTTGTCGGAGAATATATGGAAATTACAACTTCAATAATTAGAATGGCTGGTTTTTTGGGAGCCGGTTTATCTGTTGGTATTGCATCTGTTACAACCGGTATAGGTTCAGGTGTGATTGCAGATGAAGCTGCTTATGCATTAATGAAACAGCCTAAGGCACAGGACTCAATATTCAGATCAATGCTGATTGGACAGGCTGCTACCGGTACCGGAGGTATCTTCTCTCTTGTAATTGCATTGCTTCTCCTTTTCGGTGGTTTTGATACACCGGAAGGCGGATGGTTCAAAGCTGCAGCATTACTGGCTGCCGGTCTCGCAGTGGGAATTGGAGCAGTAGGACCTGCAATGGGAGCCGGATACGTCGGTGGACAGGCATGTAAATCAATTGGTAGAATGCCAAAACACGGAAACGCAATTATGACCAATATGCTTGTTGGACAGGCACTTGCTCAGACTTCATCAATATTTGCACTTGTTGTATCACTTCTTTTAGTGTATTCAACACCAAATCAACCTGCAGGTATTGAGTTAGCTAAGATTATCTCAACATCTATTGCTTTTGTCGGTGCAGGATTATCCATCGGACTCGGAACACTAGGTCCCGGATCCGGTATTGGATACGTTGCGGGAAGAGCCTGCGATATGCTTGGCAGATTTCCCGAAGAGCGTTCAACAATCATGAGAACAATGTTTCTCGGAGCAGCAGTTTCAGAATCAACGGCTATTTATTCACTAGTAATATCATTCTTATTAATTTTTACTGGAAAATAAATCAAAAACATAAACAATAATAAAAAACTTGGAGGAATTCATGGATTCAGCTACATTAGCTCAAGGAATTGAAAAGGCAGCTGCACTTTTAGGTGCGGGAATATGCATGGGAATTGGTGCATTAGGACCAGGAGTTGGTGAGGGATTTGTTGCAGGTAAAGCTTGTGAAGGTATCGCAAGAACCCCTGAAAATGCAAGTCTTATTACTCGTACAATGCTTGTTGGTCAGGCAGTTTCCGAGTCTACTGGTATCTATTCTCTCGTGATTGCACTTCTTCTGATATTTGCAAAATAAGATCGAAACATTTAGAAGAACTAATTAACGCAATTTAACACTGGAGAAAATATGATCAGTATAGATTATTCACTTATTATCGTAGTACTTAACTTTGTTCTTATCTTATTTGTATTGAACAAGTTATTGTACAAACCGATAAAGAATTTCCTTGCTGAGAGACAAACGCGAATAGCTGAAGATATTAAAGAAGCCAAAGAAGCAAAAGCAGAAGCTGAAGTTCTGGTTCATAAAAGAGAAGAAGAACTGAAAGGTTCATCTGAAGAGATCAGAAAACTGAAGCAGAAAGCTCAGAGAGATGCTGATGAGCAGGCTAATGATATCATCAAAATGGCTAAAAACCAGGAGAAAAAGATACTTCAAGATACAGAAGCTCAGCTTAAAACTGAAAAGGTAAAAGCTATGCGAAGTCTTGAGGGAGATCTTGCTGCAATGGTTTCAGCGTTATCTTCAAAAGTGATAGGTAAGGAAATTAACACAAAAATTGATGATAGTGTCATCAATCAGCTTATAACAGAAAGAGGCGATAAGTGAGACAAAGATTAATTGCTCAACGTTATGCAAAAGCAATAGTTGAAAACTTTGAGACTGCTCAATTGGAATCTTTACTCACTGACATTGAAACTCTGAAAGCTGTTTTAAAGCAATATCCTGAAGTTGAGCAGAGTCTTCACACGCAATTATTACCTTTGCAGAAAAGGCTCGAATTGGTAAAAGATGTATTAGTCGGAACAGTTAATACGGAAAAATGGAACTCAATGTTCCAACTGCTGATAAAGAAACACAGATTTATTCTGATTTCTGATATATTTGATGAAATTGAGAACATGGTGCATGAAAGAAGAGACGAAGTTGTTGTTAATCTCAAAATTGCAAGAGATTTAACACCTGAATCCGAATCGAAAGTTGCCGAGTATTTGAAATCTGTGCTGCATAGAACTGTAATCCTGAAAAAAGAAATACATGAGGAGCTGATCGGTGGCTTTGTTGCCGAAACAGACTCAATGACCATTGACGGGTCAATTCTTAACAGTCTCATGCGTTTCCAGAAATTAAGAAAATAACAAAAAGAAAATTGAGGTCAGTATGAAAATACAACCAGATGAAGTCAGTTCAATTCTGAAAGAGAAAATAAATCAGTATAAATTTGAAATTGACATTGCTGAAACCGGTAAGGTTCTGCAGGTTGGTGATGGTATTGCCCGTGTATATGGTATGAACAATGTTATGGCTGGAGAAATGATTGAGTTTCCTGGTGGTGTTGTTGGTATGGCTCTTAACCTTGAAGAAGATAATGTTGGTTGTATTATCTTTGGTGATACACGTAAGGTTAAAGAAGGGGATATCGTAAGAAGAACCAAAAAAATTCTGCAGGTTCCTGTTGGTGATGCAATGCTTGGACGCGTTGTTAATCCGCTTGGTGAGCCAATTGACGGTAAAGGTGAGATTAAAACAACAGATACTCTTCCTGTAGAAAGAAAAGCTCTTGGAGTTATTCAGAGACAACCTGTGAAGGAACCTCTTCAAACAGGTCTGAAATCTATCGACTCCATGATTCCTATCGGAAGAGGACAGCGTGAGCTTATTATCGGTGACCGTCAAACCGGTAAAACAGCTATCGCAATCGATACAATTATAAACCAGAAAGATACAGATGTTATCTGTGTGTATGTTGGTGTAGGTCAGAAACAATCTTCTATTGCTAAAATCGTGAAAACTCTGGAAAAACACGGTGCAATGGATTATACAATTATTGTTGCCGCATCAGCTTCAGATACTGCATCACTTAACTATCTTGCACCTTACGCAGGTTGCTCTATGGGTGAGTACTTCCGTGATAAAGGACAGCATGCTCTGATTATCTATGATGATCTTTCCAAACACGCTGTTGCTTATCGTGAGTTATCACTCCTTCTCAGAAGACCTCCGGGACGTGAAGCATATCCGGGAGACGTTTTCTACCTTCACTCAAGACTTCTTGAGAGAGCTTCCAAACTCAGTGCAGATTGTGGTGGCGGATCGCTTACAGCATTGCCTATCATTGAAACACAGGCAGATGACATCACAGCGTATATCCCGACAAATGTGATCTCTATTACAGATGGTCAGATTTATCTGAGTTCCAAACTTTTCCACTCCGGTGTACGTCCTGCTATTAATGCGGGTCTCTCTGTATCCCGTGTGGGTGGTAGCGCTCAGATTAAAGCAATGAAGGGTGTAACTGGTCAGCTTCGTCTTGACCTTGCACAATATGCGGATCTGGAAGCATTTGCCAAGTTCGGTTCAGACCTTGACAAAGCTACACAAGCTCAGCTCAGAAGAGGGGAGAGACTTATTGAGATTCTCAAACAGGGACAATATTCTCCGCTTCCAGTAGCTAAACAGATCTTTATTATCTTCATGGCCAATGCCGGAATGCTGGATAAAATTGAAAAAGATAATGTCAAGGTAGTTGAAGAAGAACTGTTCAATACACTTGACCTGCAACATAAAGACTTCATGAACGAGCTTGTTAAAGGTAAAATTACCGATGAAGTTCGTGCTAAAATGAAAGAAATCTGCGAAAAAGTACTGGAAAAGTTTTAATCAGACAATAAGGAATATCCATGGCTAATATACGAGAGATTAAAACCAGAATAGATAGTGTTAAAAGTACTAAGCAAATAACCAATGCAATGAAAATGGTTGCTGCTGCAAGACTCAGAAAAGCTCAGGAAAGGATTGTGAAAGCAAGACCTTATGCCAACATGCTTAATGATATGCTTGCAAGTATAAAGTACAAAAACTCTTTTTCTGGTCATCCTTTACTCGACGAAGTGAAAGATGGGAAAGAAGCTTTGTTAGTTGTTACATCTGACCGTGGATTGTGTGGATCGTTTAACTCAAACATTATAAGAAGAGCTGATGAATACATAATAAAGAACCCTGATGCCGACATTATCTGTCTTGGAAAAAAAGGGTTTGATCATATCAAGAAAAGAACTGATAACGTGATTGAAAAATATCTGTATCTGTTCAATGAAATGGATTTTACTCATTCCAAAGAAATTGGAACATTCCTGCTTAACTTATTCCTGGAAAAAGGATATGCAAAAGTGAATGTTCTGTATAATGAGTTCAAATCAGCTATTCAACAGAACGTGATTGTTAAACAGTTATTCCCGATTGTTCCACTTAAAACTGATGAAATAAGCACACTTGATTATCTGTATGAACCGGATGAAAAGACTATTATCGAAGAGCTTGCTCATAAGTTCGGTGATGTGGAAATCTGGAGAATCATGCTGGAATCATCTGCGGCAGAACAAGGCGCTCGTATGACTGCTATGGATTCTGCAACAGATAACGCAGCAGAGTTAATTGAAGCGCTTACACTTAAATATAACAGAGTACGACAAGCTGGAATTACAACAGAAATTATTGAGATTTCGTCCGGTGCAGAAGCTTTACAATAGAAAATTAATGATAATATAAAGAGGTTACAATGGAAGGAAAAGTAATTCAAATTATTGGACCTACAGTAGATGTCAGTTTCCCCGAAGGTCATCTTCCCCCGATATACAATGCGCTAAAGATTGTCAGGGAAGGACATCCGGATCTTATTCTTGAAGTCCAGATGCACCTGGGAGAAAACATTGTACGTACAGTTGCTATGGACTCTACCGATGGTTTGGTGAGAGATGAGAAAGTAATTGATACAGGATCTACAATTACTGTGCCAGTAGGAGAAAAAGTTCTTGGCAGAATCCTTAACGTGGTTGGAGACCCTATCGACGAAGCCGGCGAAGTTCAGGCAGAAGAAAGATATCCTATTCATCGTCAGGCTCCTGCTTTTGAAGATCTTGCAACTGAAGAAGAAATTCTTGAAACAGGTATCAAGGTTGTGGACCTTATCGAACCTTATTCTAAGGGTGGTAAAATCGGTCTGTTCGGTGGTGCCGGTGTGGGTAAAACCGTACTTATTCAGGAACTTATTCGTAATATCGCCGTTGAGCAATCCGGATACTCCGTGTTTGCAGGCGTGGGAGAGAGAACTCGTGAAGGTAATGACCTGTTCTTAGAAATGACAGAATCAGGCGTTATCGAAAAAACAGCAATGGTGTTCGGACAGATGAACGAACCACCGGGAGCACGTCTCAGAATCGGTCTTACAGGACTGACTATTGCAGAATATTTCCGTGATGTTGCTAAAAAAGACGTACTTTTATTTATAGATAATATATTCCGTTTCACTCAAGCGGGATCAGAAGTGTCAGCGCTTCTTGGTCGTATGCCTTCAGCTGTGGGTTATCAGCCAACTCTTTCAACTGAGATGGGTAACCTTCAGGAACGTATTACTTCTACAGTAAACGGTTCCATCACATCTGTTCAGGCTATTTACGTACCTGCGGATGACCTTACCGACCCTGCTCCGGCTACAACATTCTCTCACCTTGATGCAACAACAGTGCTTTCAAGAAGAATTGTGGAGCTTGGTATTTACCCTGCTGTGGATCCGCTTGATTCAACATCTCGTATTCTTGATCCGCAGATTATCGGTAACGAACACTATTCTGTAGCTCGTGAAACTCAGAGAATTATTCAGAAATACAAGGAATTACAGGACATTATCGCTATTCTCGGTATGGATGAGCTTTCTGACGAAGATAAACTTGTTGTGAACAGAGCCCGTAAACTTGAAAGATTCTTCTCACAACCATTCTTCGTTGCTGAAGAGTTCACCAATGTGAAAGGTCAATATGTACCGCTGAAAGATACTATTGAAGGTTTCAAGACAATCATTGCCGGTGATTGCGACAGCTGGCCTGAGCAGGCATTCATGTATGTCGGAAGACTGGAAGATGCCGAAGCAAGAGCCAAAGAGATTATGAAAAATGCCTAAGATCAGAATCAGTATTATTCAGCCGACTCAGACAAAGATCGATAATGAATACGATCATGTTATCGTTCCGGGTGTCGATGGTGATTTTGGTGTATCTGCAGAGCATACACCATTTATAACCAAACTCCGTCCGGGAATCATTTCCCTGTACACAGGCAAGGATATTGATAAGTATGCGGTTCATGATGGCTTTTGTACGGTCGAAAACGATCATCTGAAGATAGTTTGCGAAACATGCGAACATTCTTCCGAGATCAACCTGAAACGTGCTGAAGACGCAAAATTAAGGGCTGAGAAAAGAATCAAAAAACAGGTTAAGGAAGAAGAAACCGACTTCCGAAGAGCTGAGAACGCTCTGAAAAGGGCAATCGCCAGAATGTCAATTAATGTAGAAACAATCTGACATTAATTCATAAATTGTTAAGAAGCCCCATCGGAGAAATTCGATGGGGTTTTTTGCTTATAATTAAAATGAGGGATTACATACTTTCATTGAAATCGTATTGATATTTCGGTTATGAGCAATAACAGATTGATTTGCATACCGCTGAAAAATTAAATGAAAATACGCAAAAATTAGGTATCCCCCCGAAAACCAAATACAATGTATGTATAACTTATTATAAATAAAAGTTTTGAAACATTAAATCAGTGGAAAATATGAATCAATGTAATAGCTTTGAACTAAGTATGATTGTTTTGCATTGATGATAGCATTTTCTCTTTTTTACTGTATAATAAATTTAACCGTTAAGAAATCCTGAAGCCTTGGAAGGATTTTAGGGAAAATTCATGGTTCCAGTTTACTGGAAATACATTTTAAAAAGAGTGCTTTTTGATGAAATTTACAATTTCATCAACTTCTCAATTTTCTTTTGTTTCGTTTTCTTTGGCATCAAAGAAAATGAATAGTGCATTTTTCTAAGAAATGTCTGATAAAATCCTTCCAGTTATCTTGAAGTCAGATTTTCAAGAAAAAACGGGGGGATTCCAAAATACGCAAAAATACCTTGACATGCCTCCCCCAGATTTGTTCTCAATTGATCAAATGGAAAGTTTTATATCGGTGTAGAATTAAAAGAGCTTCGATGAAATTCATCTACAGTTTCAACAGATAAAAGCTCTTAGACAATATTTTGAATTCTTGCAGATATGTAGTTGTGTTTCTTTATAAGTATGTATTTTTCCCTGAGTAAGGTTCTCTTAATGTAGTAATCTGGTTTCTTAAATACTCCATTTCAAAATGACAATATTATAGTATCAATAAACGGAAATGAGAATGCAAACAATAGCTTCCGGCAAGAAGACCGCAACAAACCCATTTCCTGAATACATCATTGCAGGATTATGATTTGTGTGCAAGTTTTTTCTCGTCTCCACAGAAGGAGAAAATAATGAAAAAAATTTATCTCGTACTTATTTTGACTGGATTAGCAATTGGACTATTCAGTATTTCATTCAGCAGTCCATATCGCTATGACCAATTTCCAGGACTAAATTACTTTACAGGTCCATTCTGGACAACAGGAACATCAACATCTTTTGAAATCGATTATGATTTTTTAAATGGAATCCCGGACAACTGTCAAAGATTCGAAGTTACAACAGACTCAAACTGGTTAACAATTGATGGTGTATCTTTTAACTTTTGGGGTGTTACGTTTGATTTCGACATTAACGGTTCCAATAATACCGGAAGTGTAAGAACCAGTTATTATAGTATTGTCTTGTATGAAACAGATGAGTTCAATGTGGAATATGTTGTAGGTTCAATAACTGATAATATCAGTCAGTTTCCGGCCGACATGGTAAGTCCTTTGCAAACCTTGATAAGCAATGCTTCGAGCGGTGATACAATTACACTTCCATCAGGAACATATACCGGATATTGCGGAATAACGAATAAAGATCTGACAATAATTGGAGAAGGACCGGGACTGACTATATTAAGAGGAAATGCTTACAAATCTGTTGTGGGAGTTCAGAACGCTGAAGTTCATCTAATAAATCTCAGTATTGAGAATGGAACTGCTCCAACAGGTGCAGCTGTTTTTGGGGTAGGTAATGCAGATATCACTCTTGAGAATGTTCACATTCATGATTGTTTCAGCAGACCTTTGTACACTGGAGGTGTAATTCCTGATAATACATCTTGTTCTATTGTGAGTAATTGCCGAACTGGTTGTACAACAACGTTTGAAAAAGTAGTTACTTATGATAATCGTATCCAAACTTATGTTGGAACTCCCTGCCAGTTCCTAACCAATGGAATCAATATTGAAAATAGTACACTTTTACATGATAGCGCCTGGAGACCAATTATTTGCGGAGTAAATACCTGCGAAAACAGCATTATTGAATATCCACCATCAACAGGAACATACACTAATTCCGTTTATTTGAGCGGAGATGAAAGTGTGACATATCCGGCAGGATTAACTCAAATTACTGATCCTTATTTCACTGACCCTGATAACGGTGATTATACTTTAAACTGGGATAACGATGGGAAATCAGATTGTATAGGTAATGTATTTGCAACTGATGGAACTACAGTTGACGTTGGAGCATACCAGTTTGACGACAAACGCCTTAACTACCAGTTTGATACTGATGATCCTAAAACCGAGAACTGGTTCTGGGTTGGTTTCCCCGTTATTGATCCAATTGGTAATCATGACCAGTTGGATGGTTTCTTTGCTGAGTTTATGGATGATGACGACCCATTTACTGTTCATCAATTCAGTTACCAGACTCCAGACTATGATAATGAAGCAATGATTGTAACAACATCAGAAAATGAAGGTGGATATTGGGATGATGAATCTGAAATTATCAAGCAGTACAAAGGTTATAAGGTTCAGATTGATAATGGAGCAGCGATCAATAATTATCATGGAGTATGTATCAGAAATGATGAGCCGGTAAGCATACCATTTGGTGAAGTAGAAACTTGGGTGTGCTATTATGGTTCGGAATCATCAACTTCTCCAGTATCAGCTTTTGGTGGTACTTTAGGTAACCAGCTTAAGAGAATTCATGGTCAATATTGGTCTTACGAAAAACACGTAGAAATTATAGGAGACAGTCTGTTTTCTCAGATGATTATCACCTGGGAAGGTGTGGCAAACCAGAGTTATTATGATGGCGTACAATACGGTGATATGATAGTGGTTGAAACTGAAAACCCTGCGTCATTCATCTGGGATGAAGGCTTTGTATCCACAGGTGGTGGAAATGTTGTTACTACTGTTTTCAATAATATTGAGGCAGATACGGATCTGAATTATTTTGACTATACTGAACAAGCTGATTATAATACATTTGTATTTGAGTTCGCTCCGGATGATATTCCTCAGGAAATTGCTGTATATGCCAATGGTGAATGTATTGGTGCTTCTGTTGTTCATGGTCAGGATGCTGCAGTATTCGCATATGTTACAGATGACCTTTATGATGCCAATATTGATATTGTAAAATGGTATGGAGAACGTGAAGAGGTTTTCTCAGAGAATCTGCAAGTTTATGATGCGGAACAGAAAAAGTATATGGAGAAGGATATCAGACTGAGTCCTGAGCATCAGAGAGTCAGAATATCTTATGTTGAGCATGATTACAAGGAAGAAGAAGCTCCGGAAGCTTATTCCTTTACCGGTAAGAACTACCCTAATCCGTTTAACCCAACCACAACCATATCATACAGTCTTCCTGAAGAAAGCAATGTCTGTATTGAAATTTACAACATTAAAGGCCAAAAGGTAAAACAACTGGTGAATGAGCACAAGGAAAGTGGACATCATGCAATTAAATGGAACGGGACAGACGAAAACAACAAAAGTGTAGGTTCCGGAGTATATTTCTATAAAGTCAAAACAGAAAAATCATCGTTAATAAACAAAATGATAATGTTGAAATAGTATTTTCCCCTTCCGAATGGTGTGGCTACATAAAACATAATTTTCTCACACCTCTCTCCGCATTGCGGAGTACTCCTCTTCATAGAGGAGAATTTCAAAGAAGGAAACCTATGAAAAAGCAGCTTGCAATACTTATACTTACACTAGTACCATTGATACTGTTAAGTTTAACACATACAGTAAACCTTGATGGCAGCGGAGATTTTACTGATATACAACAAGCAATAGACAGTTCTTCCGATGGTGATATAGTACTTGTGTATCCTGGATTTTATGCAGTAAACCTCAATTTTAACGGTAGATCCATAAAGCTTTACTCTATGGAAGCACTAACCGGAGAAGATCATTATATTGCAGAAACCATACTAAATGGGTGTGGGGTTGGCAAAGTAATAGAAATCTGGGATCAGCAGGTTAATAATGCAGAAATAAGAGGTTTCACAATTACTAATGGATATGGAGAAGATCACGTTGTGGGGGGAGGTATCAGCATTAATGCCGATGGTGATATGAAGATTGCTAATTGCGAAATATATGATAACCGAGTTGAGCGTGTTGGAGGAGGCATTTTTATTGCTGGAGATTTAATTATTGAACTCTCCGGGATAAGTATACATGATAATTTCTCCTGGGGGGGGGGGGGGATATACTGTGAACCCGAGTTAACTACGGAACTAATTTTCTCCTCAGTTAACAGATGCAGTATATATAATAATATGGCGTACATAGGAATGGATTTATCAATTAGATACATTCCCCGCGATTATGACAAGGTGACAATGATTTATCTTGATAAATTCAGCGAAGCTATACCATCCCGATATTATGCAAACTACAGTAGTTTATATTCATCATATACAGCAAATCCCATGCAGTTTGATATTCTCAGAGGACACATAACTCCTGTAAATTCTGATTTGTATATATCCATGGATGGAGATGATGCAAACTCAGGACTTTCACCCGATGATCCAAAGTATTCAATAGTAGATGCCTGCAGGCTTATAGCAGCAGACAGTCTTAATCCCAAAACTATACATATTGCAGCTGGAGATTACTCATTTCAGTTTCTAAACAGATTTAATACTCCTGTATTAAAGAGTCATTGCAGATTAGCCGGAGCAGGCTCAGATGTCACTTATCTTGGCGGTTATTTATTGGAAAGACGTATTATGTATGCAATGTATGAATACAAGGATATTGAAATATCCGGATTGACAATAGAAAATCCTGTCGGGGAAGGATTGACTTTTCGGGGGGATAATGGTAAGTCTGTGAGACTAAAGGATGTTGTCATAAAAAATTGTTATGACAGGAGTATTACTGGCTTAATGATTGAAGATTGCGATTATGTTGAGCTAAGGAATGTGAAAATTCTGAATTGCAGGGCAACAGACAGCAAATCAGGACTATACATGTATGGTATTGGTAAAGCAATCATAGATAGCTGCGAATTCACCGGTAATCAGGTAACAGAGTATCATATAGAATGTTGTGATAATGCAGTAAGGGTAACAGCAGACTCTGTTTATGTGTCCAACAGTATATTCAATGGAAATACAAGCTATGCTCCTCTCAATGAAAATGCTTTTGTTCTGTTTGGAGACAGTCTTGTTGTATTTGATAACAACCTTGTAGTAAACAATATATCATACAACGCACAGGCTGTGGGGTATATTGGTTCTATTTATGGTGACACATATGTCAGGAATAATACATTTGCCAACAATTATATCAGTTTTCAGGATCAGCTTGTTAAGTTTGAAATTGTGGGTAATAATTCTTACGTATATAATAATATTTTCTACAATCCATATTCTATGTACGATTCCAGAGAAATAGCAATATGTACTGTAGATCACCAGAACTCCTCCACGATTAGTAATAATCTGATTTTAGGTGGAGAGCAATCAGTTATGGTAATACCCAAAGAAAACGAGCATCTACTTACTTACGAAGACACCAATATTGATGTTTTGCCTGAGTTTGTCGGAGGAGACAGCACAAGCACAGACTATTACAAATTGCAGGAAACAAGTCCCTGTGTAGATGCCGGAGCTGTAACAGGCAGTAATTTCCCACTGCTTGATCTGGCAGGAAACCAGAGAATATATGGCAGTACTGTAGATATAGGTTGTTATGAATGGCAGCCTGTGGGTAATTTCAATCAGGATTTAGCTTTTAGAGACACAAAGTTAATTGCTTATAACTACCCAAACCCCTTTAACCCAACCACAACCATATCATACAGTCTTCCTGAAGAAAGCAATGTTTGTATTGAAATTTACAACATTAAAGGCCAAAAGGTTAAACAGCTCATAAATGAACACAAGGAAAGCGGACATCATACAATAAAATGGAACGGAACAGACGAAAACGATAAGAGCGTAGGTTCCGGAGTATATTTCTATAAAGTCAAAACAGAAAAATCATCGTTAATAAACAAAATGATAATGTTGAAATAAAAGAGTGCTCCCTATACAGGGAGCTGTCTGTCCTGATTTAGTCAGGACAGGCTGAGGTTTAACAATAATAAATAAATATATCTCACACCATTCGGAAGGACAAAGTCCATTCGGAAGGTGTGAGACACACCTCCCTCCGCAAAGCGGAGTACTCCTCTTTATAGAGGAGAATTTCAAAAGAAGGAAACCTATGAAAAAGCAGCTTGCAATACTTATACTTACACTAGTACCATTGATACTGTTAAGTTTAACACATACAGTAAACCTTGATGGCAGCGGAGATTTTACCGATATACAGCAGGCGATAGACAGCTCATCCGATGGTGATATTGTACTTGTATATCCTGGATTTTATGCAGTAAATCTTAATTTTAACGGTAGATGCATAAAACTTTATTCAATGGAAGCACTAACCGGAGAAAATCATTATATTGCAGAAACCATACTAAATGGTTGTGGTGTCGGCAAGGTAATAGAAATCTGGGGACAGCAGGTAAACAATGCAGAAATAAGAGGTTTTACAATTACCAATGGTTACGGAGGAGTTAGTCCCGTTGGTGGTGGCATCAGTATTAATGCAGATGGCAATATGAAGATTACAAATTGTGATATTTATGAAAATAAAGTTACTCATCTTGGAGGAGGAATTTATATTTCCGGTGAAGTAGATATTGAATTAGCCGGGCTTGATATACATGATAATTTCTCATGGTCAGGGGGGGGAGTTTGTTATAAACCAGAATTAACTTCAGAAATGATCTTTTCTTCTGTGAACAGATGCAGTATATACAATAATATGGCATATGGAGGTATGGATATTGAAATTCGATATATTCCCCGAAATTATGATAAAGTAATAATGATTTATCTTGATAAGTTCAGTGAAGCTGTTGCATCCCGATATTATGCAAACTACAGTAGATTATTTTCATCATATACAGGAAATCCCATGCAGTTTGACATTCTCAGAGGACACATAACACCGGTAAATGCAGATTTGTATGTATCAATGGATGGAGATGATGCTAACTCCGGACTTTCACCCGATGATCCAAAGTATTCAATTGTAGATGCCTGCAAGCTTTTGGCGGCAGACAGTCTTAATCCCAAAACTGTTCATATTGCAGCCGGAGATTATTCGCTCCAGTTTCTGGATAGATTTAATACTCCTGTATTGAAGAGTCATTGCAGATTAGCCGGAGCAGGCTCAGATGTCACTTATCTTGGTGGGTATATTTCAGATAGACGTGTTGTTTATGCAATGTATGAATACAAAGATATTGAAATATCAGGGTTAACTATAGAAAATCCCGTAGGTGAAGGACTGACTTTCCGAGGGCATAATGGTAGGAAGATACAACTAGATGATGTTGTCATAAAAAACTGCTATGCTCGAAATTTTGCAGGATTAATGATTGAAGGATGCGAGTCTGCTGAATTGAGAAACGTTAAAATACTTAATTGTAGATCAACGGATAGTAATTCCGGTTTATTTATGTCTGGGATTGGCAAAGCAGTAATAGACAATTGCGAGTTCACCGGTAATCAGGTAACAGAGTATCATATAGAATGTTGTGATAATGCAGTAAGGGTAACAGCAGACTCTGTTTATGTGTCCAACAGTATATTCAATGGAAATACAAGCTATGCTCCTCTCAATGAAAATGCTTTTGTTCTGTTTGGAGACAGTCTTGTTGTATTTGATAACAACCTTGTAGTAAACAATATATCATACAACGCACAGGCTGTGGGGTATATTGGTTCTATTTATGGTGACACATATGTCAGGAATAATACATTTGCTAATAATTATATCAGTTTTCAGGATCAGCTTGTTAAGTTTGAAATTGTGGGTAATAATTCTTACGTATATAATAATATTTTCTACAATCCATATTCTATGTACGATTCCAGAGAAATAGCAATATGTACTGTAGATCACCAGAACTCCTCCACGATTAGTAATAATCTGATTTTAGGTGGAGAGCAATCAGTTATGGTAATACCCAAAGAAAACGAGCATCTACTTACTTACGAAGACACCAATATTGATGTTTTGCCTGAGTTTGTCGGAGGAGACAGCACAAGCACAGACTATTACAAATTGCAGGAAACAAGTCCCTGCGTGGATGCCGGAGCAGTAGCAGGCAGTAATTTCCCACTGCTTGATCTGGCAGGAAACACCAGAACATACGGCAGTACTGTAGATATGGGCTGTTATGAGTGGCAGCCTGTGGGCAATTTCAATAAGTATTCAGATTTTAGAGACACAAAAGTTACAGCTAACAACTACCCTAACCCCTTCAACCCAACCACAACCATATCATACAGTCTTCCTGAAGAAGGCAATGTTTGTATTGAAGTGTATAATATTAAGGGGCAGAAGGTTAAGCAGTTGATAAATAAAAATCAAGAAAGCGGATATCATACAATAAAATGGAACGGAACAGACCAAAACAACAAGAGCGTAGCATCCGGAGTATATTTCTATAAAGTCAAAACAGAAAAGTCATCGCTGATAAACAAAATGATAATGTTGAAATAATACCTTATATTTGCCTCCCCAGAATGTCAATTAATGTAGAAACAATCTGACATTAATTCATAAATTGTTAAGAAGCCTGTCAGGGAAATCTGACAGGCTTTTTGTATTTTAGTCAGGGTACAAGTTTTTGTCCCTTATTTTTAGCCATTTTAATGTCGGGAATGCGTAACTCAATTCAAGTTCTGCCAGAAATTGCTTGCTAATATATTAACATGTAGCATTATAGTTTAACATACTACATAGAAGGAAGTATTATGAAAAAGTCAGTTTTCATGCTATTGGCAGTTATTGCTGTTGTTAGCTTATTTGCTCAAGTTACTGAAATCAATATCACAAGTGAAGAATGGGAAGGTGCAACCAACGCCGACGGAACAGGTCTTTACTGGGATCTGGTTAAGCTTGTATTTGAACCGGCTGGAGTCAAAGTCAATATCAGCAGTGCTCCTTATGCAAGAGGAGTCCATGAAGTTGAAGCAGGATCGAAAGATGCCTGGGTTGGAGCTTATGCAGATGAAGAAGAATTTGCTGTGTTCCCGGAACATCATTTTGATACAGATAAAGTTTCCGCCTGCTTCATCAAGGGAAAATGCCCGGGTTGGAAGGGTATCAGCTCTCTTAAAGATAAGAGACTCGCCTGGATGAGAGGCTACGGCTATGATGAATACTTCGATTTCAAACCTGAATTTCAAGAGATTGATAATCGTGTCAGCGGTTTGAAAATGCTCAAGAATAACCGATTTGATGTTCTTATTGATGCCTCTGTTGAGATTGGAGATGCTCTTAATAAGAACCCTGAACTAAAGGGTGAAGTGGAAATTAAGGAACTGCTTAAACTGAAACTTTTTGTTGCTTTCGTTGGAACAGATCGCGGTAAGGAACTGCTTAAAATCTGGGACACAAGAATGGCAGAATTAATAAAGAGTGGTGAACTGAAAAAGCTTTATGAAAAATCGGGATACACACAATATCCTTACTAAACAAAAAATGCAACCGATATCTGAGCCTGCCGGAGGAATCTGACAGGCTTTTCTTTATTCCAATCGCCCAAGCTCACATTGCTTGTAAAAACATAATTTTGTCATTTTAATCATTTTAAACTAATCCCTTCGACTCCGCCCAACCAACTTAACTGATAGATATGCTATGACTTAAAAGCTCCCTGAGCGGAGTCGAAGGGGATATGCTTTGAACAAAGAAACGACAAAAATTACCATTAACTTTAAGATAACTTGCGTTTTCACACACAGTAAATGAAGGAGGTAGATACCAAACTAAATCTTGTTGACAATCTTTGAGCTGTTTCATATATCAAGACTGGTATTAAATACAGGTAAGGATAACATGGTTTGTAAGAATTGTAACAACGAGTTCGAAGGTAATTTCTGTAATAATTGCGGTCAGTCAAAAAAAATCAGCAGAATCAGTTTCAGGCATTTTCTGTCGGATTTCTCATCAACAGCTTTGCAGATTAATCGAGGATTCCCGTTTACATTCAGGGAAATGTGTTATCGTCCCGGTGCTGCCGTAAGAAACTACCTCATGGGAAAGAGGATTAAATATACTAAACCTGTCACATACCTGTTTCTGGCATCAGCAATTTATGTCATTCTATCACTTATAATCGGGCGAAGAACGATTTTCGGGGATGCATTAAGCGGAATAATCGGCGGATTGCAGCATGACGGTAATGCTCTTAGCAGCAGTTTCAGGATTTTGAGCTGGTTCGGGAAAAACTTTGCTTATTCTGCATTACTGGTAAGCCCAATATTGGCTTTATCATCCAGAATGGTCTTTTTCAAATCAGGTTATAACTACTTTGAACATCTGGTATTCAATATATACGCTATAGCACAGCAGATCTTTATTTTCGTATTGTTCACTATAATATATGCAGCCGAAGAGCCTGAAAACATCTGGCTACAGTTTTTACCTATGTTGCTTTCACTGCTGTATTCGCTTTTTGCTTATGCTCAGTTTTTCAATTCGGGAAATATCATCCTGAGGATACTGAAAATCCTGCTGACATATACTTTATGCCTTTTCCTGATAGTATTTGCCGTCATTATTCTTATCGGGATAGATGTAGTGCTTACGTAGAATTTTCCTTCTTTAGTCTTTGTTCAAATATACTGTAGATTACCGGAACCAGAACCAGAGTAATAAGTGTTGAACTGATAAGTCCACCAATAACAACTCTTCCCATAGGAGCCTGAGCTTCGCCGCCATCTCCAATACCAAAAGACATTGGCAGCAGCCCGAGGATTGTCGTCAGAGTTGTCATCAGGATAGGTCTCAGCCTTCCCAGTCCTGCTGTTTCAATAGCGCTTTGCAGGGATAGACCACTTTCTCTGCGCAGTCTGTTCGTATAGTCCACGAGTAAAATAGCATTATTTACCACAATTCCTGCCAGCATAATGCAGCCTATCAATGCCTGCATACTGAATACTGTATTCGTGAAGATCATAGTTATCACAACCCCGATCAGCGCCATTGGTACTGAAAACAGGATTACAAAGGGATCGAGGAACGACTCGAATTGACCTGCCATAACGAGAAATACGAGCACAATCGCCAACGCAAAGGCAAACATCAACTCCCTGAAAGACTTCTGTTGTTCTTCGTAATCTCCACCAAAAAGAATAGAGAAATCTTTGTGCACAGGTATGTCCTTAATAGCCTTGCGCACGTCTTTTATAACTGATCCCATATCGCGACCAATAAAGTTGGCTGTGATATTTATGATTCTCTCCTGGTTTTTCCTCTCGATCCTGATCGGACCTTCTGAAGTTTCTGTAGATATTATATTACTCAGAATAACATAGTCTCCATTCCTGTTCTGCAGTGACAAATTCAGGATGTCTTTCATAGATGTTCTGTCTTCTTCTTTCAGACGAACAAATATAGGGAATTGCTTTCCTGATTCACGGTAGTATGAAACGTTTGATCCGCTTATTAGAGTTTGCAGAGCATCAGTCACATCACTTATACTGAGACCGGAGTCAGCAGCTTTTTCTCTGTCTATATGCAAAACCAGTTCAGGATTCCCTTCTTCCCGGCTGATTCTTGTATCTGTAATTCCCGTAACCTGTTGGACAGCTTCATCTATTTTTTTGGCAAGATCATTAGCAATTTTAAGGTTATAGCCACGTACTTCAACGCTGAGATTATCATCAGAAGATGTTCCCATGCGCATAATGAATAAACCACCGGCTGCTCTGGTTCGGATTTTAACTCCAACAAGACTGCTGAGCTTCTTTCTTAAGTCATTAGCTATTTCCTTGCTGCTGCGTTTCCTATTGTTTCTCTCAGGTAAAGATATCCTGATCTGAGAAGTGTGTCCTCCACGAGCTCTCCACCCTCCACTTCCTATTCTGGTTATCATCGAAACAAGCTCAGGTACGTTATCACTGACGATTTTTTCTGCTCTGGTTGTCATGGCGTCAATATCTTCCAGTTCTGTCCCAATAGCCATTTCGAGGTCAACCCGAACCTCACCTTCATCTGTTTCCGGCATGAGCTCCACACCAATCAGTGTAATCATAAACAGAGAAACAGCAAACAACAGTCCGCAAATTATCAGAATATATTTACGGTTAAGAAGTGAGAATCTCAGGATTTTCAGATAGTAGTCTTCTGCTTTTTTCAACAGGGATGAAACGAATTTTACTGCAGGAAGAGTACCTGCTTTATTAGCATCTGCACTTTTTTCAGACATGAACCTTGAACTGAGCATCGGAATAAGAGTCAATGAGACAACAAGTGAACACAGAAGCGAGAAACTCACCACTATAGCCATCTGCTGGAACATGACACCGGACATACCTTTTATGAATATAACAGGCAGGAATACTACGATAGTTGTCAGAACACTGGCAAGAATGGCAGACCAGACCTCAGAGGTTCCCTGCAAGGTACTTTTAATTACCGAACTTCCTTTCTCCTTGTGCCGGGAAATGTTCTCCAGAACAACAATAGAGCTGTCTACAAGCATCCCTATTCCAAGAGCAAGACCTCCAAATGTCATGATGTTGAGAGTGAGACCAGAGAAGTAGAGAAGTCCGAATGTAGCTAAAACAGAGACCGGAATCGCAGTTGCAATAATCCCCGTGCTGGAGATGTTCCCGAGAAAAAGGAAAAGAATGACTATGGCAAGCAGACCTCCCACAAATACGGATACACCGACATTGTTGATAGATTGCTTGATATATTTTGATGAATCGATTATCGGTACAAGCTGTATCTGAGGATAATCCTGAGCTATTTTTTTCAGCTCATGTTTGATTGTTTTCACAACATCTACAGTGTTAGCTCCGGACTGCTTACTTATGGATATTCTTAAACCAGGTTTATTGTCGATTCTGTGTATCTGTGTTATTTCCTCGTGAGTATCCTCAATTTCACAAATATCTGAGAGCTTTACGGATTGCTGATCAACATTCCTGACGACAACGTTTTTCAATTCATTTAATGAAGTAAACTGTCCCATTGTCCTGACCAGTAAATCTCTTCCACCATTGGTAACCAGTCCGACAGGAGTATTTTCATTATCCCTGGCAATCGCATTCTGAATCTCTGTAATTGATATCCCGTATGCCTGCATTTTTTCAGATGAAAGCCGCACACTGATTTCTCTGTTCCACCCACCTCTGATATCAATAGACGCTACTCCGTTTATTCTTTCCAGTCTGTACTTAATCTGATCTTCTATTGTCTGCTTCAGAACAAGTGGATCCATTTCTGCGGAAACTCCGAGAATCAGAACAGGGAATGCAGAGAGGTCGAACTTGCGGATAGAAGGACGGTCTACATCATCGGGTAGTCTGGAGAGAATTCTGTCAATGCGGTCTCTTACATCATTCGCTGCAATATCCAGATTTGTACCCCACTCGAAAGATATTCTCACGGAACTGCTTCCTTCTGTGGATGTAGAAGTAATTTCTTTAACCCCTTGAACAGCAGCAATTGCTTCTTCGACTATTCGCGTTATCTGTTCCTCAATTTCCTGAGGACCAACATTCGGATAGCTTGTTGCCACTGAGATTGTCGGATATGTAATCTCCGGCATAAGATCTATAGGTAAACGAAAGAATGATATTATACCGAGTATAACAATTATCAGAAATATGATAAATGTCAGCACCGGGCGTTCAACGGGACCTCTTGCAATACTCATTCTTATTTACCACCATTCTCATTTGTGATCTTAACAGATGAACCTTTCTTGATCTGGAACTGTCCGAATGTAATGATTTTGTTATTTATAACAGGTGAGAGCAATTCTGAGTATTTTTCTGAGATAATACCAAGTTTTACAGGTACGAATATTGCTTTCATCTCCTTTTCATCAACAGAATATACTCCGGATACATCATTAACTTTCACAATTACATTATTAGGTATTAGTGGAACATTTGATTTTTCTTCAGCATAAATTCTGATTGTACAGTACATACCCGGTTTCAGGGATTTGTCTTTGTTTTCTATTTTAATTTCCAGATTTGCCATTCTGGTTTCGGTGTTAAGTACCGGTGCAATAGCTGAGATATAGCCGGTAAATTTTCTCTGCGGCATAGCATCAATATGGATTTCCACAGACTGACCCCGGTTCACTTTCGGATAATCTTTTTCTGAGATGGATGTCCTGACAATAATAGTGTCGATGTTTACAATTGTGAATACAGAACTTCCGGCACTGATGTAGCTGCCAATATCATAGAACTTTTCTGCAACGATACCCTTTTTATTAACTCTGAGTTTGGTTTTGTGCAAATCTGTCTGAGCCAGATCGAACTGTGCCTGAGCGGCAGCTAATTCAGCTCCGGCTGTATGATAGTCTGCAATAAAAGTGTTGTAGTCATATTCTGCTTCTTCGAATTCCGAGTCGGATATGAAACTTTGGGAATGCAGGGACTGGGCTCTTTGAAAATCAGCTTCGGCATTTTTCTTTTTACTGTTCTGCTGATTATATTTTGCCTGTTTAACATTCAGTTGAGCTTCTGCTTCTCTGCTCCTGAGTATATACTCGTGGTCATCAATAAAAGCAGCTGTTTTCGCTTCATCAATCTGATCACCGAGTTCACAGTTGATTTTATTCAGGGTACCTGATACTTCAGCTTTCAGCTTGTATGAATATAACGCTTTAAGGTCTCCATTGAGCTCAATAATGTCAGATATACTGCCTAATGGGATATTTTCTGCATAGACTGCTGTAGCCTGATTTCTTCTGTTGTTACCAGTAGATGCAAAATATTTGTCTTTTACAAGATTGTAGACACGATATGCAAAAAAAGCAGTAACAATAACCAACACAATATAGATAATTTTCTTTTTCATAAAAATAACACCTTACGATTATATGAATCTTTCAGTCTGTAGTAACTCTGCTTTTACTTCAATAAAACTTATCCGATTTTTCAGTAATTACATAAAACTAATATAGCAGAAAAGTAATCTGAGAGCTTTACTTAACAGGAGTAGTTGACTCGATTTCAGTATTCATCAGATTCCAGCTCAAAACGAACTCCTCTGAATGTTTTTTTGATGAATTCTTAAATCTCATCGAATTTCTTTCACCGAAGCTTTTCGATTTTGCTATTATGCAAAGCTCTTAATCTATATGAGAATTATGTCCAGTGAAATTTGACGAAAATTGTTCAGAAATTTAAGAGTTAATCAAAGAGGCATGATAAGATAAAGTTCAACAATAAAATAACCAGTTAATGCAATATGGAATAAATGTGTAACTACAGTGAATCCAAGGTCTAAACTTCAGAGAGTTAAACTTTTGCCTTTACTTTTTCCTTCCGGGTTTCGTTAATTACTCTGTCCAGAAGTGAGGTGGTAGTATCTGAGTATCTGGAGATGGAATAACCGTAAAAGATATTTTCCTTAACACCACCTTCAGTGTCCGTAAAATCTGTAATAGTAGTTGCTATAACATTCTTGCACCTGTCTGCATAGCCTGTAAGCGAGTTTTCTTCTATTGTAAATGTGATTAAAGCAAAATGAGTTTCGTCCATTGTACTTATGATATCTATGTCTCTTGTCTGCATGGAAAGATTTGTTGAGATATTCTTGTTCATAAACTTAAAATCATCTGAATCAAGGTTGTTGTAAACTTCAGAAACATCAAAGATTACGATACTAAATAAAGGTCCGTCGTTATCTAGATCATTAATAAGCACATCAAGTTTATGATCCAGAAAATTTTTATTGTGCATGTTAATGTTGGGGTCAGTAAATGCTTGTCTGGAAAGGTCTTTTATTTTTCGAGAAAGTTTTCTTGTCTCGGATTCAATACTTTGCTGAAAATCCTTAAGCAGATTATATTTCAGGATAATCTTAGTTATCTTGTCTGCATCATTTATACCTTCTTCATCCTTAATAATTGCTTTAATCTTATCATTATATCTGAATTCTAATTTATGATTGTTCATTTACGTCTCCATAAGATTATTATATATAATAAAATATGATAAATATTGATGATTGCCAAACAAATTAATGCAGGTAGACCTTAGCGCATAGAGAAATACGACCGGTTGTCTCAATGTGAACGATGTGAAGCATCCCTGCTCGCATTATCTAACTCTATCAATTTTAATATAATTATCTTACAACGCCGTTCGAGCATTTTTTTGTTGAAGCTGTATTTGCAGACAAGGATTTGTCTGGTGTATTTACAACGAAGACAGATGCATGCGTACCACTTATTCTGAGACACAAGATGTTGTGCCTCTACAAGAGCCTGTCAAACTGATAGTTGATTCTAATCATCTGTATGCAACTAAAATGTGAGTTTAACACTCCTGTAATCTTTATGGTCTTCCTGATAAGGTCCGGTATAGTAAATCTCATTCGTTTCTGCATTGAATTGAATCGCTTCATCACTGAATGGATTATGCAGCTTTTCTTTATTTTCCTCAAGGAAAACATCTAAACTGCTTTTCTTAATGTTGTTTTGATAGATAAGAGATTTGAGTTTTGTCAGAGTAATTGTGCCATTGATATCATGCAGTTTCACTGTGTATTCATTCCAGTCTGGAACGGCAATTGTAATAATATACAGAGGCAAGTTTCTAAGAGCATCGATAGTTTTCCTTTGAGGAATGAAATCTCTGTTAATCTTATGAACAAACTCATCACCGGGTAGTTTGGAAAACTCAGCTAAGCTTGCAAGCATCTTGTATTCTTGATTTATAGTTTCTCCAGGTCGATGAGAGAGAAGATAGCCATAATTAATGTCTTCCTCTGTAATTTCAAATGGTATTCTTGAGTAGAGCTTTCTTACAGATGTGTATGTAGTAAGTAAAGTAGCAATTTGCTCATAAAATTGAGACTTAAACACTTTGGTCATATCAGTGAAGTCACTGCTTAAATAGTTCATTTTGTCGATTTCAGTATGTATACATGAATCACTGGAATTGTAGTCCAATAAGTGGCAGAGAGTTATTATATGATCTCTGACCGCTATAGACAAAGCCAGCTTTGATATTAAGTCCGGTGCTTGTTCTGTTAATGTAATATTTGTAGATAAGTTCCTAAGTAGATTTTTCACAGCGTCTTTTCTTGATCCCTCAATATAATCAAGAGAATTAAAATGGTTTTGCATACGTAGATAAGAAACATAATGCATGAAAATAGGCAATTTCGTAATAGGTGATGGTATAAACGGGTTTCTGAATGTACCAGATGTGGCAAGCTCTTCAATTTTCTTGTAACGCTCATCAAGAAATGAATACTTCTGCTTAAGGGCTAGTATATCTGATTTTCTTTGAGTGCAGTATAAAAAAAGTGAATCAGGATCTTTGAGATTTAATGCAAGCTTCTTAAAATCATTCACTGGAAAGTACTCATTATTTAGTTCTTCCTCAAACGGAATCTCATCAGCTTTTGATACACCTAAATTTTGTTGATATTTTAATACATTTCTATTGTTTATTTCGGCATTCTCTCTAGAATATATATAGGGCAACATTCCTTCAGGAGCTTGAAAGCCGTCCAGATGGTAATACACATTGTTGTAAGGGTCATCAATCTCATAATCTATCTCAGACAGCCATTGCTTAGCTCCCGGAGACAGCGGTTCATCCCTGAACCAGTAGATACAGAACATTACAAACAGCACGGCTGAGATCGCAGTAACGAATCTTCCAAACTTCCAGAGTGAAACATCTCTTTCGGACGGTTCTATTGGGAATTGCAATCCTGTTTCAGCAGCAATACTATCAATGTCATCAATACTGATTTCAGCTTTCTTGTGAGTCTTGTTCCTTACTACAACCGAGCCGGCAAGCTTATCATGCCAGGTCTGTTTACGGGAATCCCACAACATTTGGAAGTACCCGAGAAAAAGAAGAGGTGCTGATACAAACATTCCCGGGAATCGGATTAACAGCTTTACAAGGGAAGGCTTTTCACCTGTGGCGCAATCCAGAATCCGGACCTGTCTTACAATATTGGCAGGAGTTCCACCCAGTAGCTTCCAGCTTCCAATATAATACAGAAACGGTATTGCTCTGATAAACCAGACTGTGTAAAACTGAGACAGTTCTTTCGAGTATATGGAAAAGAAATTAACATGTAACGGAGTTTTAATAACATAAATCAGTCCGAGAACTATAATAAGATCAAGCAGTCCCATTATAAATCTGTCCCAGAATCCGGCATAAACGTAGTTTTTCATTAACAAATCCCTATTTAAAATGATAACGATAGTTTTCGACTTGGATTGAAATTCTCATCCGGTCCAAGATAGTATATTTCATTTGATTGTTCATTGAATTTTATTGGAACTAATGTAAATGGATTGTAATATTCAGTATTATTTGCTTCTATGAAATCAGCTACATCAGATTCAGCAATTTTTTTACTGTATATTTCGGATTTCAGTTTCAATAAGGTAATTCTTCCATTGATGTCATGTTTGGTTATGTAGTAATCTCCGTTACTGGGTCTGGCGATATTCACAATTGCAGAGCCGAAAGGGTTTCTGATATAGTCAAATACTGTGTTTTCGTGTATTGCACTTAATCTAGCAAAATTCTTATAGAAGTCTTTCCCCTGAACTGAAGATAGCTCCTCCATATTCCTGGAATACTTGTATTCCTGATTCAATGTCATTCCAGGTTTGAAGATTATTGATTTACTATGAACCACATCATCTTCCGAGATGTGAAATTTATCTTTTGAGTAGATTGTTTTATTTGGATTAAACATATTGAGATAATATGATGAATAATATCTGAAATCATGCTTTGCAATTTTCTGCATAGGCATCTCTTCCTGAGAGATAGGTGATATATTACTAATTTCCTGATGTAACCGGCTATTTTGCGGATCAAGTTCAAGAAGGAGATTGTAGGTGTCCAGAGTAAGCAGCACAGTTGTCCTGTAAATCAGATATGTCAGGATGGATTGAGATTCACGGACAAGAGTTAATCCGTCATCCTTAAAAGCTGCGATCTTTTCTAACGCTTCTTTTTTGTCAGAATGTACATAATCATCCGCATAAATGGTGAGTAAAAATCTTATCGTGGTTATGTATGTAACGAGTACCGGTATTTTAACAGAAGCCTCGTCGATGATGGTTTCTTTATAATAACCTTTTTCCAACTTGGCTGAAATTCGATTAAGTCTATTTATGAGGACAGTATTATCACTGAAATAGGAGTTAAGTTTATCTCTGTTTTTGCTCATAAACTTTTGGAATATTTCAGGATTTTTCAGAGCATCATAAGCATCCTGACCAAAATTACCTTCATCAATAGGGGAGATTTTTATAATCGAATTTTCATCAGGGAATTGAGATCTTTTAGCTCTCCCAGATACAATATCATTTTCATTATTCACAAAATCAAATCCGGCATTAAAAGCACTCTGGTCTTTTGAAGCTTCAAATCCAACTAAATAATAATAAGCGTTATCCTGAGGATCAGTTTCTACAAAAGGCTCCTCATACAGCCATTCACCGGCACTGGAAGATAATTCTTCGTCATAGTTTAATATGTAGGATATACCTGCACAGGCAAAGAGTGATATTACTGCAAAAACAATTCCAACCTTCCATAAAGTTTTATCTCTTGGAGCAGGAGGAAGTGGAAAAGTTGTTTTCTGCTCATCGACCAGATTTTCTATGTTCTCTACAGTAAGATCTTTTCGTTTAAAAGTTTTTCTCTTAACCACAATTGTTCCGGAAAACTTATCATGCCAGGTTTGGTTGTGGGAATCCCAGAGCATCCAGAGCACTCCAAGACCTAAAAGCGGTATTGATATTGGGAATGTGATATATCTGATAATCATTTTCCAGAAAGGTGGTTTCTCCCCGGTTCTGGCATCAACTATTTTAATCTGTCTGAAAAGATATGCAATAGAACCACCGAATAGAATCCACATAACAGGGAAATAGATTACGGGGAATATAACATAAAATTTTGCATAAAAAGCAGCAATAGTACCGGGTTGATACATAAAACCGTTATTTACCTTGAACACGATAGAAAACAGATAGTTAATCCCTGCAATAATCATTACATCGAACAAATACATTATAAATCTGTCCCAGAATCCGGCATAAACGTAGTTTTTCATTATATCCTTCCTAATTAAAATATAGTTTCAAAGCATCCGGGTTTTCATGTCGCGATGTTCTAAAACGTCTGTTTTTCTTTTCATCACGTTCCATTTTAAGGTAAGCTTCATACTCCTCTGGTGTTTCTGTTTTCTCACCAAAGTAGATTTCCTGTTCATCATAATTCCATTTCATTGGTTCTCTTGTTAGCACATCATACAATGAATCAGCATGAGCGTTCAGGAATTCCTGAATGTTTTCTTCTTTTACATGGTCTCTGTATATCATGGCTTTCAGTTTCAGGAGGTTAATCCGATTCATTTCCTTTTTCAATATATTTAATACTGTAACATTAAGTGTCCTTTTATTTTCATGATAAGCAACACTTACAGGATTATTCAGAAGGTTGAAGTCACTCTTTTTAATCAGTATACTATCAGCATTAAAGTTCTCAATTTCTTCTCCATTTTTTAAATGTAAATTGCATAATAAGCTATAATATTTATATTCACTGTTAATGTATTTGTTTGGCTTAAAAAATCTACAGTAAAATGTGGAGACTTCGTTTTGTCTCATGAAAAATTCATCACGAAGGAATATCTCATTTTTACCGTTTACAGGTAGGAAAGCTGAACTAACTTTTTCTAAAAATATCCTTTTGGCAATATTTTGCAAATTTACATGATCATCAGTAAGGTTTTCCATTTCCAGAATTTGATTGATTATAGCCGAAGAATTTCTGTATGAATCTAACAATAATTCAAGAACAAGTGATTTATACCTTACAATTATACCGGATACCAAACAATGATACTCATTGCTTGAGTTTTTCAGAATGTATCTCCCGGTTTCATCAACTATATCCAGGGTTTCAAAAAGGGACGTATTATCTTTATCAAACTCACTTAATCTTAACATAATCTTCAACTCAAGATAATTCGAAAGTAATATCAAGCTCTTGTGAGTAGTATATTCCCAGTTAGGCCATTCAGTATTAATAAAGGTTTTCTGATCCGTAATTCTAGTTATCTGAGAATCTAAAGACTCGAATTTGTTCAGTATACGACTTAAATCTTTCTTGTATTTTCTAGTAGAATCTAACATAGTAGTATCATATTTTACCTTGCATAAGTGTTTCACAAGTTCATCTTCTTCGAGGAAAAATGTCTCTTCCTTTTGTCTTTTCGGAAATACGGAAAATGGATTAGGTCCCTTTCCCATAAGTCTATTTCTTACTTTTTCTCTAGTTTCCAGTGATTTTTTATTTATTTCCTGAACTATTTGATACCCTTTCTCAAACTGGTTTACATCAGTAGTCATTCCAAAGCCAATTAGATAGTAGAATCCATTATCCTCAGGATTTTCTTCTTTCTCCATGTGTTCACCTATCCATGCAGCAGCTTCCGGTAATAAAGAATCTTCATGCAGGCTGATTGTTAAAAATGCAGTATTGACGAGAGCAAATAGTATTGTAAAAATATAAATCAAGAAGTTGAATTTTCTATCCTTATCCGTTGAAAATGTAGGGAACTCAATTCTGTATTCCTGTTCATTGCCGGACTTCACTACAACCAGAGATGAAGAAACCTTGTCATGCCAACCTTGCTTTCTGGAATCGTAAAATATGGAAACAAAACTGAGGAAATTGAAGTACTGCATGAAAAACCTGATAATCAGGTTCTTTACAGATTGGTGATTGCCTGTTTCAGCATTCACAACTCTCATCTTGAGAATCAATCCGCCAATATCTGCTCCCAGAAAACGCAGCATCAGAACAGACACAATACATGAAAAGAACATTAGGGCAATATTTAAAACATCCACCAGAATTGGTCTTTGTCCAGCAATAGAAATATATGTATCGAAATTCAAAAAAACGGCATGAAAAATCATTGCAATAACCATATTGATTAAAACAGCTAATGTCCTTCTCCAGAATCCGGCATAAACGTAGTTTTTCATTATATCCTTCCTAATTAAAATATAGTTTCAAAGCATCCGGGTTTTCATGTCGCGATGTTCTAAAACGTCTGTTTTTCTTTTCATCACGTTCCATTTTAAGGTAAGCTTCATACTCCTCTGGTGTTTCTGTTTTCTCACCAAAGTAGATTTCCTGTTCATCAGAATTCCATTTCATTGGCTCTCTTGTAAGCACATCATATAATGAATCAGCATGAGTGTTCAGGAATTCCTGAATGTTTTCCTCTTTTACATGGTCTCTGTATATCATGGCTTTCAGCTTAAGGAGGTTGCTCATGCTTTGCAGATTTAACAAGGTATTCTCTGTATTTCTCAAATCATGTACATTATAATATGAAGAATTGGTACCGGCTATTCCAACTATATTGTTTAATCGGCTTAAGAATGTAAATGGTAACTTAACAATATCAGAATCATCATTAATTTTGCCTTTGAGTATATTCGAGAAGTTTCTATAATATACATTTATTGTTTTATTTGGTTTGAACTTTGACCAATTCAATGAGTTGAGTTCTTTTTCAGTTACATATAATCTTTCACGCTTAAATATTGCATCACTTCCACACATATAAGAAAGCAATTCAAATATTTTATTTCTGAATTCGTGTCTGATTTTTGTTTCATAATTCTCATAATCTAATGTTGGTGTTCTTAGATTAAATATAGAATCATTCAATTGCTTTTTACTAACTGAATCAGAATCCAGAAGTAAACCGTAAAATCTGATGACATTTTGATATGCAAAAGTTGTATATCTAGTAGTATAAAGATCTCTTGTATTCACAATAATTAATGTGTAGATTCTTTGTAAATCCTCAAGGAATGATAAAATCTCACTTGTTTGTATACCTTCGTCTGTAAGATAGCTTATAAGCCGAAGTCTTATATAAATATGAAAATCATGATAAGGTTGGAAACTTAGAGCATCATATTGCAGAATATCATCATAATAAATATTTTTGGATATGATAATTTCTGTTTGATGTTTAAGCTCTGAGAACCATAGAAGTTTTTGATTGAAGAAGCCCTTGTTTCGTTTAACAAACTCTATACTTTTTTCATCAAACCCATTTATTTTGTCGAGGAATGCATCTCCCTTTAATATGGATTCCAGGTTCCTAAGACTGTCGGGAGTAGTAGGAGGGAAACCATAACTATTCATTTCTCTTACCATTTTTCGTGTATGCTGTATTTTTAATTCACTCAAAATTAAATTATTTCTTACGATTTTTTTTCCTGTTTCAAATGAATTATCATCATTTGTCTTCCCGAATCCAACCAAATAGTATAATAAATTGTCTTCGGCTGGCATTAAGGTAGATTCCTCTTTTGCTAACCAGAATTGAGCTCCAGGCAACAGTCTGTCATCATGGTTAATCCAGTAGAAATAAAGTAAATTGACTATAACCATTACTATTGCTATTATGTTCGTCAAGTAAGATAATCTATTGTCTTTTGCTTCTTGATGAGTAGGAAATGAAAGATAGTAAACATTTGGTTTATTAGACTTCATCACTACAATTGTTTTAGATAGTTTATCATGAAGTCCCTGTTTTCTTGAGTCATAGAATACTGAAATTGAACAAGGATATATGAACCAGAATATAAGCTGTCTGAGAAACAGCATAGCTATACTTTGCTTCATTCCAGTTTCTGAGTTTAAAACTCTTAACTTTGTTATGAGTCCTCCTGGGGTTGCTCCGGCAAACCTTTGAAAAAAGATAAAGTACGACCATGGCACTACAAAAAAAGGAATGATCAGAAAGAAATAATAATTGGGGTATTGAGCTAACAACGCATAATAGGTTTTTAGATATACCAATCTGATAATTACTAATGAGATTATTAATGCTATGATTGCATCAATTTTAAACGCCAGTATCCTTCTCCAGAATCCGGCATAAACGTAGTTTTTCAAATGTCCTCCCTAATATCTTCTTATCTGCATCTCATATCTGTCAGTTCTTGACCTTATCTCTTTTGTGCTTTCAAAAAAGTAAAGCATTTTATTTTTCTTATAAAGATGTAATACTGGTATTGTTGCAGTTTAGCTGTCTACAGTATTCCTTCTCGATTTGACAGGAACTATGGGTGTTTATCTGCTGTGTTGAAACATTTTTCTTTCCCGACTTCATCGGGACTCAACCGGCTTAACCTACTGAAAAATGTTAGATATATAAGTTCCCTGAGTTCCAAAGAACCGGGAAAAGCTACGGTATAAACTCCAGTAAACTATATCAACTGCTTTTCCTGTACTAACCTATGCAAACATCAGCAGGCTTAAAGCCATGACTGCCATTCCTCCCACAAGTCCGTAGATTGCCAGATGGTGTTCTCCGTATTTATGAGCTGTAGGCAGAAGCTCATCAAGAGATATAAATACCATAATCCCTGCTACTCCGGCGAACAATAAACCAAATACTATATCGTTGAAGAATGCTTTTAACAGTATGAATCCGACCAGAGCTCCAACAGGTTCGGAAAGCCCCGAAAGGAATGAATAGACAAAAGCCTTCTTTCTGCTTCCGGTTGAATAATAAATAGGAATTGAAACAGCTATACCTTCCGGTATATTGTGAATAGCAATCGCAACGGCAATACCAATACCAAGTGAAGGTTCTTTGAGGGCAGCAGAAAAAGTTGCCAGACCTTCCGGAAAGTTATGAATAGCAATTGCTAATGCAGAAAACATACCCATTCTAAGCAGGCTGCCTTTTTTATCACGTTTCTTATCCATTTCTTCCACACCATGGATTTCGTGAGGGTTTTCAAAATCAGGTACTAATTTATCTATCAATGCAATAAAAAGCATACCTCCAAAGAACGCCAGTGTTGTATACCAGTATCCTTTTGTTGCTCCCAGTGATGCAGAGAGCGCATCTTTTGCTTTGACGAAAATCTCAATAAATGATACATAAATCATAACTCCGGCAGAAAAACCAAGAGCAGTGGAAAGAAATTTTGTATTAGTTTTTTTTGCAAAAAATGCCAGTGCACTCCCAATACCGGTAGCAAGTCCGGCAAAAAGTGTCAGTCCAAATGCAAAAAGAACATTGTATTTATCCATGAATTACCTCATAATTATTATTTTTATACTTATTCCAATGAGAATCAAAGCTCCCACTATTTCGACCTTATCTTCAAAGATATGTCCTATCTTATATCCTATATATTTACCTGCGAAAGACAAAATAAAAGTTATTACTCCAATGATAATGACAGCAGACATAATTGTCATTTTAAGCATGGAAAAGCTGAGTCCGACAGCAAAAGCATCTATACTTGTGGCTAATGCCAGCCCAAGCAGCACAGACAGTTTTTTAGGATAGCAGAACTCGGGTTTTTCCTCTTTACTCCTGAGTTCCTTAACTGCATCTATCAGCATTTTCATCCCGATAAGGAACAGCAGTCCGAATGCAACCCAGTGTGTGTAGCCGATAAACCAGCCTATAAAGGTAGATCCCAGAAGCCAGCCGGCTAAAGGCATAACAGCCTGGAATAAACCAAAAAGAAATGCTATCTTCAGAGCATATTTCAGGTCAAAACATTTGAATCCGGCTCCACAGCTTATTGACACTGCAAAAGCGTCCATAGCCAGCCCAATTGCGATAAGAATTATTTCAATCATTTCAGTCATAATGCAAAAAAAATAAAATAATATCAATATAGCAAGATAATAATGTAAATACAAAAAGGTACAGTTCATCATTGTAATAATCCGAATAAATCAGGATGACCATTATTTATTAAGGATTATTAAATGTAGACATATCTGTCATTAATAAACAATTGTAGAACATTTTATCTGGAATTAACATATTTAAGAAAATGCTGTCAGTGTCGATACGACTCAAAATATGAGCATTATTCATACTTGACATTATTAACATTTACAAGTTTAATTACTCTGTAAAATTGAGAGAAACAAAGATCTCTAATTGATAGTGAAAGGAAGAGTATGAAAAGAGAATATTCTGCTCTGGCATTATTTTCCGGTGGACTGGACAGTGTTTTGAGCGTTAAATATATGCAGAAACTCGGATATAGAGTTATACCCATATTTTTTAAAACACCTTTTTTCGGACCAAAAAAGGCGAAAGAAGCTGCGCAGCATGCCGGAATCAGAGTTGAAGTAATAGACCTTACCGACGAACATCTCGAAATGATGAAAAATCCCAGATATGGATTTGGCAAAAGTCTTAATCCATGCATCGACTGTCATGGAATCATGTTCCGTAAAGCAGGTGAACTGCTGAAGGAATATGATGCTCAGTTTCTTATATCCGGAGAAGTTTTGGGACAAAGACCAATGTCTCAGAGAGCTGATGCCATGAATGCAGTAAAGAAAATCAGCGGTGTGGCAGATTTGATTGTAAGGCCTTTATGCCAAAGGCTTATAGCAGATACATTGCCTGTCAGAGAAGGCTGGGTGAATAAAGAAGAAATGCTGGATATTCAGGGACGCAGCAGAAAACGTCAGATGGAACTTGCAGATGAGCTTGGCATAGAAGAGTATTCTAATCCGGGTGGTGGTTGTCTTCTCACGGAAACAGGGCTGAAATCAAAGCTGGTTGATCTGCGTGAGAACAATATGCTTGATCCGGTCAATGCATCGTTTCTGCGTCTGGGAAGACACTTCAGGATCAATGAGAACATGAAAGTGGTTATCGGCAAAACATCTCGTGACATCAAGATTATGGCTGATAAAGTTACTACAGAACCTGTTCTTAAGGTGCCGAATATGCGTGGACCAATCGGAGTGATCTTTCATCTCGGAGTAGTATCAAAACCTGAAATCGAACTTGCAGCGAGATTAGTGCTTTATTACACGAATAAAGATGTTAAATCTGCTGAAGTACGATACGGTCAGAACTATGCTCTTAACAATGCCATCATAGTTGAGAATGTTAATGAAGATTTTGTAAATGAATACAAGCTATAGGGGAAGCAATGGTAAAGTATAAAGTTTTTAATCTTCTGCCGTCTTTTGGCACAAATACTTATGTTATTTATGATAAGGACTGCAGTTGCGGTGTGCTGGTTGATCCGGCAGATGCATCGGATAAAGTTGTAAATTTCCTCAAAAAGGAAGAAATTGAAATCAGTCATATTCTTCTGACTCATGGTCATGGGGATCATATTGGTGGATTGGATTTTTTCAAAGAAAAGACCAATGCCAGTGTTGCCATTCATAAGCATGATGCGGAGAAGCTGATAAATCCTGAAAAAAACTTAAGCAGTTTTATGGATAATGAGATAAAATTTGATCCTGCAGACAGAATACTGAATGATGGAGATATCATCAATATTGGTGGTAGTAATATAATGGTAATACATACTCCGGGACATACTTCCGGATCTGTATGTTTTTTAGTTGACAATCTGCTGTTTTCAGGTGATACTATATTTGAAAACAGTATTGGTCGAACGGATTTTCCGGACGGTTCCATGGAAAAGATCATTGAATCAATCAAAGAAAAGTTGTGGCAACTGGATGATGACACAAAGGTTTTACCTGGTCATGGAGATGAAACTACAATTGGTGATGAGAAGATTCAGAACCCATTTGTAGGGGCTTTATCGCAGATTTAGGGTGAATTTTATTTTTTTCAAAATTTATTCTTGACAGCAAAAAACGCCTTTCATAAGTTGACACACGTAAATCGATATGGGCTTGTAACTCAGTGGTAGAGTATCTGCCTTTTAAGCAGAGAGTCGATGGTTCGAATCCATCCAGGCTCACCATTTTGATCTTTAAAATTTGACGATCCCTTCGTCTAGTGGTTAGGACTCAGGATTTTCATTCCTGCAACAGGGGTTCGACTCCCCTAGGGATTGCCACTTTAATATACAAAGCATCTGCATCAGCAGGTGCTTTTTTTATATAGCAATTATTTTTGCCATTTTACTACTCAATCACGAACTTATAAAGCCTGTCTCCTTCCAGCATAGGAATCCAGGCAACGTTATCGGTAAGATCCCAGTTATAGAAAAGCATAGCTCTTTGACTATTTAGATCAAGATACCATTCTCGTACTATTTTGTTGTTCTTATAGTAGTACAAATAGCTTTTTTCGTCATCTTTATTCCAGAAATAACTGACAGGTAGAATGAAGCCTTCTTCATACTGTTGCGGTTTTCCATAGACCATCATATCGGCATCATGCTTAACAGGTGGATCTTCATAATTCTGATCAAGAATATTTCCTGATTCATTAACAAGTACCATATAAGGAGCAAATCTCATGGCAATAAGAAGATTATCATCAATTGTATTGAAATTATACCATCTGTTCAGTACGTTTTTGTCTTCGTATTTCAATCCGTAGTTTTCAGCTGCCCATTCATGTGCATCAAATATGTGCTTCAGGGAATCTCCATCAATACTAAACAGCTTTGAATCGGGTGCAACGGGAAATCTGGAACCAAATATGGTTTTATCTGTACTTTCGAGGAAGAAAGCAAGGTCAGATTTGAATTGTCTCACAAAATCACCTTCGAGTGAGAATACGGAAATTCTGGAACCTCTGAAATCTGCTGTAAAAATCTTATCTTTAAACACTTCTATATCAGTTATGTTTGTGAATTCACCCGGACCTTTGCCGTTTTTACCAAACTTGAATTTAAATAGTTTACTGGCAGAATCAAATGCAAATATCTCTCCGGAGGCATTGTTTCCAATGTATAATGTGTTGTTATAGCTTTTTATTACGTTAGCCTGTTGGAAGTAATATTCTTCACTTTCCTGCCAGCCGAGAGAATCAACAGGATTGAGAACTTTGGTTTTACCGCTGTTGTTACATCCCCAAAGCAAAATACCTGTAAGAATAATTAGTGAATAAATGTGTTTCAAAATGCTTCATCCTTTTTAATTCTTTTCGATCTCTGAGTTATTTCAATGAATACTTGTAAAGAACGGGTTTATTAATATCAAACATCCAGATATTATCTTCATCAAGAAGCCAATTATACTCATGGATAAATTGTTTGCTGCCGGTGTTCATTTCCCATGCTTTTACAATCTTGTTATCTTTGTAATAATACAGATTGACTTTGAATATCTTATTATTCTCTATTAACGAAGCAGGTTGAATAAATCCTTGTTTGTATTCCTTAATCTGTCCATACCAGATCATGTCGACGTTTTCTGTGATAACAGGTTTCTCGTATTCATCATAGAGGATCTTTCCGTTGTTATCTATCAAAACCTTATGGGGTAGTAATCTCAATGAGATGAGAAGGTTATCTCCTAAAGTTTCAATGTTGTACCATTTGTTCAACTTATTTTTTTCTTCATAAGTTACTCCATATTTCTTTGCAGCCCATTTATGTACGTCAAAAATATTCATAACGGAATCTGCCTGAATTCTATATACTTCTGCATTATCGAGAAATGGTGTTGCTGTTCCATAGACATAATTGTTTGATGCAGCCATGTGATAGATATTATCTGCTTTGAAGGAGTTAATATAGTCTCCTGTCAACGAGAACATACTTAATCGGGACATTGGTAAATCCGCAGTATAAATATGTTCATTGTCAGCAGCAATATAAAAAATCGTATAGAACTCACCAGGGCCATTGCCTTCTTCACCAAATTTATATTTGAACTCCAGTGTGTTTTTATCAAATACATTAATAGATCTATCCATAGCATCATTAACAATGAGTAAGTCTCCACTGGAACATATTGAATTAACAAGCGTAAAATAGAATTCTTCACTTTCCTGCCAGCCAAGGGAGTCAACCGGATTAAGAACGGTAACATTATTACTGTTGTTACATCCCCAAAACAAAATACCGATAAGAATAATTAGTAAAAATTTGAGTCTCATATCACCCCTCTATATTTTTATATCCGGATAATTGCTATAATAAGGAAAAATGTCAATAAAATAGTGTAATGATAAGGATATTTGATTGGATGAAACAATCGTGAACCTTATCCTTGACATATAAACCCAACTTCGCCACATAGTTCAGTAATGGAGAAAAAAAATGAAAAGATTAATGTTGATATTGATAATAATGGTTATCTCTGCAATCGCATGTGCAGAAAAAATAGATATTGAAGGAACATTTTCATATACAGTTCCGGATTCCATGGTGAGAATACTTGGTAAAAATCTACAGCAGATGGGTATTTATGTTGCTGTTCAGGATAGTCTCAACAGAACTCAGCTAATTTCTGTATATACAAGAAAAGATGATTCTGATTTTACTGTAATGCTGACAAAAATCAACAAAGTGAAATGGGAGAATATTGAAAAAATCTATCAGCTTAAGCAGAAAGGAGAATTCAAAGGATTGAAACTTCTCTACAGGGCAAGAGAAATAAATGATATCCCCATAAAGCAGTATATAATAGGATCTCACCCCAAGCCGATGATACACGTATATCTTAAACTGGATGCTGTTTATAGAATAGATTTCTATATGAAAAGCTCTTACATGAAAGAGTTTGCTCCAATAATAGAGAAGTCAATTAACAGTATCGAAAAAATCAAAAAATAGTAACTTTTAGATAGCTTTGTATATACGGTATCAACAAAATTCTTGACCTTATTTCAACTTTTTTGTTTACTGATATATTAATTTTTAACATAGGATAAACATGAAAGTAGATTTACATATACACTCGGATAACTCGGATGGAACACTTGATGTCAGGTCAATTCTGAATATGTACAAGAAAAAAGGCTATAAGTACCTGTCCATTACTGATCATGATAACATTGATGCATATAATGATCTTTATGACAATCTTGAACCTGATGATCCGCATATTATTCCGGGAGTGGAAATTAGTGCGACTTATAATGGCAGAGATGTTCATATTCTCGGCTATAATTTCGAGCAGAACGAAGAATTGATCTCTATGCTCAATCTGATCAAAGACGAGAGGATTTACAGAGCTGAGAAAATTATTAAAAAACTATATGATCTCTGGAAATTCTCTATTGATATGGATCAGCTTATGAGAATTGCCGGGGATAGAAATATTATTGGTCGACCTCATATTGCCAGAGCCTTACTGGAAAAAAAATATGTTTCACATTATCAGCAGGCTTTTGATGAATATATCGGAGATAAATGCAAAGGTTTTGTTCCCAAGCAGACTCCTTCACCTAAAGAAGTAATTGCAATGATTAAAAAATCAAAAGGGATACCTGTTCTGGCTCATCCGATTTTACTGAATGATGATTTTATAGTGCTTGATTTGATAGATATGGGTATAATGGGGATAGAGGTTTATTACATAAAGCATTTGCCTTATAGTATTAAGTTTTACAAAAGCATTACAGAGAAATACAATCTGATTTATACCGGAGGAACAGATTTCCATGGATTACCTAATGATATAGTTAATCTGGGAAGTTTTTCAGCACCATTTGAGTGCGTTGAGATGCTATATGAGCTTAAGGAGAAAATAAACAATGAATAGCGGAACAAAGGATTTAATTGATATAAATAAGAAGAAGGGATTTCCCAGGACATACAGTTTTAATCAATTTGTAAGATGGTTTGTTATGCTGCTTTCTATTGCAGCAATTGTATATGGAATGTATATCATCATGTATATGATAGGACCGGACGCTTCAAAATTTTCGAGATTTGCTCCATTCTTCATTATCTTTTTCGCATTGAACTCTCTTTTGAAAAATATGTATTCTCTTAATAATATCCGGTTTGAATCAGATAAACTGATTTTCTGCTACATCGCAAAATCTAATGTTGCAATAAACTATAAAGATATTATCAAACTAAAATTTGGTAAAGGTAAGTCCAGATCCATTACAATAAACTATAAAACCGATAGTGGAGAAAAATCTCTGACCTTCACAGCTTCTTTCCCGAATATGCTGGAAATACTGAATAGTATTGCGGAGACAAATCTGAATATTGAATTCGGAGAAATTCTCAAGAATATTATTGTTGTTAACAAAATACAGCCAAAGCAGGAAACTGAACAAAATAATGAAAACGCCTGAGTTATCATACATAATCCCGGTATACAACAGGCCTGAAGAAGTTGATGAGCTTCTGGAAAGTCTTGTTTCTCAGACAGTAAAAAACTTTGAGGTAGTGATTGTGGAAGATGGATCTTCTCAAAAATGCGATCACCTGCTTGATAAATACAATCCGTATCTTAAAATAAAATACTTCTTTAAATCAAACTCTGGTCCGGGTTTGTCCAGAAATTACGGTGCAGAACGTGCAAAAGGTGATTACTTCATCTTTTTCGATTCTGATTGTGTCATACCTGAAGATTATACTCAGATTGTCACAGATGAACTGATGGAAAACCCTGTAGATGCATTTGGGGGACCGGACAAAGCACATCCTTCATTTACACCTGTGCAGAAAGCTATCAACTATTCCATGACATCATTCCTCACAACAGGAGGAATTCGTGGTGGAAAGAAGAAAATGGACAGATTTTACCCCCGTTCATTCAATATGGGGATTTCCCGAATAGTTTTTGAAGAAACCGGTGGATTCGCCAGGATGCGATTCGGAGAAGATGTAGACTTCAGCACCAGAATTATCAAATCAGGATTCAAAACAAAATTGATAGCTGCAGCATTTGTTTTCCATAAACGACGTACAAACTTCTGGCAGTTCTACAAGCAGGTATACAATTCCGGTATGGCGCGAATCAGCCTTTCTGTAAAACATCCAGGTTCACTCAAGATAGTACATTTGCTGCCTTCAGTGTTTACACTTGGATCTTTTCTTCTTATTTTTCTATCTTTTTTCAAGAAGAAATTTGCTCTTCCACTGATATTATTCAAGATCATCATTTTTTCAGACTCATTTAGGAAAAACAAGAGCATTCTTGTTGCCGGGTTATCTATTGTTGCATCATTCACTCAACTTTGGGGCTATGGAACCGGATTTCTGGATGCCCTTTGGAAGAATAAAACAAGTGGGGAAGCTACATTCTCTGCTTTCAAGAAAAACTTTTACAAATGAGAAAAGCACTTTTCATAACATATTACTGGCCGCCGGCCGGAGGTCCCGGAGTTCAGAGAGTATTGAAATTTGTGAAATACCTGCCTGAGTTCGGATGGAAACCGATTGTACTTACAGTCAAAGATGGAGATTATTCTGCTGTTGACAATTCTCTGATTAATGAAATTCCGGAAAACTGCAAAATATACAAAACACGCACACTTGAGCCGTTCAATTTATATAAAAAATTTACCGGACAGAAGGAAGACAGTAAAATATCCACAAATGTACTGATAGCCAGAGAAAACGAGTCTATTAAAAAGAAACTGGCTCGTTGGGTCAGATTCAACATGTTTATTCCTGATGCCAGAGTTGGTTGGATTCCGTTCTTGATTTACAATGGGATGAAAATCATTAAGCAGGAAAAACCGGATGTTATTTTCTGTACATCTCCTCCTCATTCTTTACAGATTGGCGCGAAAATACTGTCGGAACTGAGTGGAATTCCTATTGTGACGGATTTTCGAGATCCCTGGTCTGAGTTTGTGCATTATCAGAGTATTAAAAGGTTTCCTCTGACAGTGAAGATTGATAAAGGTCTGGAAAAATCTGTATTGCGTAACTCAAATATGGTTACAACAATCAGTGATGTTAATATCGAATATTTCAAAGATAAAACTCGCCTGAAGGATACAGCAGTTATCCCCAATGGATTTGATGAGGATGATTTTTCTGCAATGTCTAAGACTAAAAGGGATATCTTTACAATTACATACACCGGAGCAATGACCGAAGACAGAGTACCACATGTGCTTATTAAATCCGTAAGAATACTGAAAGATGAAGGATACAATTTGCAGGTTAGAATCATTGGTAATGTAAGTCCAATGCTGAGAAAACTGACAGAGGAAGCATCTGTGGAGGATATGTTCAGAGAACTGCCTTATGTACCTCACAATGAAGTGCTGAAGAGCCTGTGTGAGTCCGATCTTTTACTGCTTGTAATTAACAATGTTCCGGATAACAAGGGTATTATTACCGGTAAAATTTTTGATTACCTTGGTTCAGGAGTAAGAACTCTGGGAATTGGACCTGTAAATGGTGAAGCTTCTGAAATTCTGCAGAATACAGAAGCAGGAGATATGTTTGATTACAATGATGTTTCGGGTGTAACAAATTTTATTAAAGAGATGATTGACAGAAAAAATAAAGGTATTGACCTTTCCGTTAGGATTCCGGAAGAGTATTCCAGAAAGAAACAAACACAAAAACTGGCAGGATTATTCGAGAAACTCTGCTGAGAGAGGATATAATGGCAAAGAAGAAAGTAAAACAGGAAAAAGTTGTTAACAACAATGAGACAGCAGCAAAGCTGCCTATTCAGGAAGTATTATTCAAGCATGCTACTCTTATCAATATTGCAATTGTCGTACTGCTGATAGGAATAGTATTTTTTCCTCTTGCTTTTCAGGGCTACCGTCCGGGTGGTGTTGATGTAATAGGAAATCAGGGGGCTCAGAATCTGGTCAAGGAATGGCAGAAACAATCACATGAAAAAGCTTTGTGGAACCCTACGGTTTTCTCAGGTATGCCATTGTATTACAGTATTAAATCTGTCTGGCATCTGGAACTGTTGTTCAGCTATATGGGATTTATTCTTTATACACCTATTCTTTACTATATAATGGGAGCTATCGGTTTTATCCTCTTATTCAGATATCTCAAATTCTCACATGCTGTCTGCCTTTTTGGTGCAATTAGTTTTGTGTTTACTATTCACTGGGCTAATCTTCTCGAGATTGGTCATTTCATGAAATTCAAACCTATTATGCTGCTGCCGTTAATTCTTTATCTGTTCTTGAAACTGATGAGAAATCCTAATCTGTTTAACATGGCTTTGTTTGCTTTGATTCAGACCTGGCAGATAAGAACCCAGCACTATCAGATTATCTTTTATACAGCAGTCATGTTGTTCTTTGTTATGATTGCAGAGCTGATCAGAAATAAGAATCTTCGTGGTAAATCAATGGTTTTTCTGCTGATTGCGGCAGTATTGATTATTGGAGTTTCTTATCAGATGCTGGCATTGATATCCGAATATACTCCATACTCAATCCGTGGAGGTACAGGTGAAGAAAATTCAACAGGTGTCAGCATTGATTATGCAACAGGCTGGTCATTCCACCCATCAGAAGTAATGGGAATGATAATTCCACGCTATCACGGTGGAACCAGTCAGGAATTCTATGACGTAAGTAATCCTTCTCTCCCTCAGCTTAAGGACAGAGCTGTTCCCGGATACTGGGGGCACATGCCTTTCACTCAGACATCTGAATACATGGGTGCAATTGTATTTATTCTGGCATTGATAGGTGTTATACTTAACATCAGATCCAGACTGGTGATATCCTTTCTGACATTTGCATTTTTTGCGTTCCTGCTTTCAATGGGAAGACACTTTCCTGCACTATATAATCTTTTCTTTAACTATGTTCCGGCATTCAATAAGTTCAGGGTTCCAGCCATGATTGTGGTAATGATAAACTTCTCAATTCTGCTTTTTGCAGGATTCGGTTTACAGAGTCTACTTTTCCATGAAGACAGAAAAAAGGTCGCAAAAACAGTTTATATTGTGTCTGCAATAGTTGTTCTGATCGGAATATTTACATTTATTCAATCTGGAGCATTCGAGTATTCAACTGCAAGAGAAGCATCTCAGTATGATCAGCAGAATATTAAAATATTCAAAACGATCAGGAAAGATATGCTTACTTCTGATACTGTAAGATATCTGGTGTTCTCCATAATAGGACTACTTTCTATGATTGCATTTGTAAGAGGAATGCTCAAGAATAAGTATCTTCTCGCAGTAATTCTTATCCTTGTTTCTTTCGTGGATATGATTCAGATTCAGCACCGTTATCTGCTCAGGAAAATTGATGGAGAATATCAAAATATCTCCTTGAATTCAGAGATGAAGAACACAGTATTCAAGAAAACAGAGATAGATAAATATATAATAAATCATCATGATAAAGATCTCGATTTCAGCTCTTTCAGAGTCTATCCGCTGAATGGAAACATATGGAACTCAAATGATTATTCATTTTATTATCAGTCAATTGGCGGATACAATCCCGCTAAACTGCGGATTTATCAGGATGTGCGTGATTTTGGTGTAATAGGTCAGATGGGGCAGGTGCCTGTGTTCAGCAGAAACATTCCTAATATGCTCAATGCTAAATACGTTATTGCTGATTCTCAATTACCTCAACAAGCTCCATTCGATAAGTTTAAGTTTGTGAAAATGGATAGGATAGCTAAGAAATTCCTCTATGAAAATCTGGAAGCCCCCGGTAGAGCCTGGTTTGTTGGTGATTTAACAATTGCAGAAACGAGAGCAGATAGGTTTAAACTGCTGAATAGTGATAAGTTCAATGTTTTACACAGTGCGATTCTTGAACAGGAACTGCAAGCAGAAATAAACATTCCGGCAAACGCATCCATTAAAGTAACTCATCTTGATCCTAACAGGATTGACTACGATACAAAGAATGACAGTACATCTCTGATGGTGCTCTCCGATGTTCATTATAAACCGGGCTGGAAAGCTTTTATTGACGGCAAGGAAACCGAAATCTACAAGACTAACCATGCAATTCAGTCAATTGTTGTTCCTGCCGGAAACCATAAGGTTGAACTGAAATTTGCTCCGGCTGTTTTCACTCATACCCATTATCTGTCATTGTTTGCTTTGTTGATTAATCTTGCCCTGCTTGGTGTGGGATACTGGTTTAATATCAGAAAGAAAACAGAAGAGGTTGTAACAGAGAGTTAGGATAGCGCATCGCATAGACAAACGAGTATCTGGTTTTTGTGAATTGAATACGCAGTGCATGCATTGCTATAGCTTGTGTGAACTTGACCATCTGGATTAAGGATTTGTTGATAAAACCGCTTTGCATCGTTGATGTAATGTCCCTCAAATGCTATTTGTCCCTTCAATAACGTTATAACATCATAGACTTTGCCAAATAGTGTCTTTAACTTCATTTATAGCTTTAACTCTCTACAATTAAATATTATATATCCACTTAAATGATCAATCCTGAATAAAACAAATATATCAAATATGATAAGTATGAAAAATATGTTGACATATTTCATACTGTCAAGAATTTTGCATCAAAACAAAATTACAGGAGAATTCATGGAAAAGTATTATAACATTAAAACTAACAGAATCTTTACTCCGGTAAGGAAGCATGCCTGGATATTCATCCCGCTTGTTGCTGTTGGCGGTTTATGGTACCCTAAACTGGGATTGCTGATTATCCCCATGATGCTGGCTCTTATGGTAACCGGGTTTCTCAAGGGACGTTATTGGTGTGGAAACATATGTCCCCACGGATCGCTTTTCGACAGGTTCATAATGCCTTTCAGTCTTAATAAGCAATTTCCGAAATTCTTTAAGTCTAAAATAGTAATCAGCCTTATGTTTATCTGGTTCATGTATATGTTCGGCAAAAGAATTTATAGTGTATCCAGAATCTGGGGCACAGTTTCATTTTTCGATAAATTCGGTTATATATTCGTAGTAAATTATCTGATAACAACAGTGCTCGGAACAGCCTTTTCATTACTGGTTGCTCCAAGGTCATGGTGTAAGGTTTGTCCTATGGGATCAATCCAGGGGTTAAGTTACAAAGCAGCCAAAAAAACTAAAGCAAATATTAAAACAGATAAGCTTGTAACAGTTGAGGCTGTTGAGAAATGTCAGGCATGTGGAAAATGTGCCCGAGTTTGTCCTATGCAGCTTGATCCGTATCTGAGTTTCAATCCTGAAACAAACCAGATAGAAGATGAACGCTGCATTAAATGCGCTACATGTGTTTACAATTGCGGATCAAGTCTATTGTCTCTTGCTACTCAGAAAAAGGCCGAGAAGATTGCTGCTGAAGCTGATCTGGCAGGATTTGAGCAGCGACAGATTATCAAGGCAGAGATTTTATCTGTGAGGCAACTCAAAGATGACACAAGAGAATACACATTCAGTTTTATTACACCGGAAAAGATCGACTACAAAGCGGGACAGTTTATTATGGTGAGAATTAAGGAAGAACCTGTAATGTACAGATCATACACAATCTCATCATTTAACGAGGATGGCAGAAGTCTTTCCATAACTGTTAAAAAGGTCAATAAAGGCTATGGAACTCACATCATTTTTGATCAGTTTAAACTCGGTGATAAAGTCACCCTGGAAGGTCCGCTTGGACACGAACTGATAGTTGATAAAAAAGCTGAAAACCTTTTGTTTGTTGCCGGTGGCATCGGTATTACTCCGTTTATTCCATTGATTAAGGATATTATGCAGGAATCAGGGAATGTGAAGAAAATGACGCTTGTTTATGGCGTTAACAAGGAAGAGGAGTTCCTCTATGAAGAGCAGTATAAAGAGCTGGAAAGCATGTGTCACAGACTTGAGTTAATAAAGGTTGTTGCCAGCGATGAGAACTGGGCAGGACAAAAAGGTTTTGTTACAGATGTAATCAAGGATCTGGAAGTATCTGACAGAAAAGTCTATATGTGCGGTCCAAAACCAATGATTGATGCAACGGTTAACACCTTGAAACAAAAAAATGTTCCTGAGAAAAATATATTCGCAGAGAGTGCTTAAAAAAGTTTAACATAAATCAAAGTAACCTTCGTACATAATTACTCCTTTTGAGCTTTGCAATGTCTGGAGGATGTGAAGCTGACTAAGTTGAGTGATATTCTGTCGGACCGAATCAAGAGGCGGATTCTGTCCGGCAGTTTTTATCTTGAGTAAAATCTCCAAAAGTTCTGAATAATGTGTATATAAAGTACTACAAATAAATTCATGGAATTTTCTCTTTTTCATCCGTATAAGAAATCTTTCCGTTAAGAAATCCTGAAGCCTTGGAAGGATTTTAGGGAAGATTTATGGTTCCAGTTTACTGGAAATACATTTTGAAAAAGAGTGACTTTCTTTTGCTTCTTTTCTTTGGCATCAAAGAAAATGAAGAGGGCATTTTTCCTGCAAAGCACAAGTTATTATATTTCGATTAAAGATTAAGATTTATCGAAAATGAGAATTGCCAATTTTTATTTTCTCTGGACAATTTATCATCTATTTCTACATTCATGGAAAACACTTAAAGGGATATTGATGAATATTATAGAATATAACTTACCGGATCAGTTCCTTTACCTGAAGACCGAACCCGGATTCCATTTCAAGTTATGGATACCGGATCAGGACTATATCGTTATCGGGCAGAGCAATAAAGCAGAGAATGTTGTAAACAAAGAAGCTGTGGAAAAGGACAATACTGTAATCATGAAACGCCCATCAGGTGGTGAAACAGTATTTTTGTCACCCAGAATGGTTATTATATCTCTGTCATACAATCCCGAGAGCAGAATAAGATCGAAAGATTTCTTTGAGCAGATTAACACGGTTATTATAAAAGCATTGGAAACTATCGGAATCAGGAATCTGTATTACAAGGGTATATCAGATATCTGCATAAACGACAAAAAGATTCTAGGCTGTTCTATCTACCGAAGAGAGAACCACATATTCTATCATGCTGTGCTTAATCTGGGAGAGGAGATCAGCAGAATCACACAGTATCTGGCTCATCCTGAAAGAGAACCGGATTACCGTAAAGGGCGTTCTCACGATGAGTTTGTGACTTCTATTGTAAAAGAAGGTTATAGTTTAACACATCAGCAGATAATTTCTGCAATCAGAAATGAGTTTATCAGGAATTTTGATAAAGTGTATGAGTATTAGAAGGTTTCGCAGAGACTAACTTCCATAGAGCTTCCTCGCTGTTCTGAATATTTCTTTTTTTCTATATGGATTTACAAGTGCTTCTTTCTCTACGAGATCAACTTTTCTGTTGAAGAAATCAGATAGCACCCGTTTTATTTCCAGTATATCAAAATAAGAAATTTCAGTGTTCTGATCAAATGAAACAAGAATATCAATATCACTTGAATCATTAAAATCATCTCTGAGAGCTGAGTCAAACACATACATTTCTGCAATATGGTGTTGTTCTGCGTACTGAGCAATTGCTGCTTCATCTATGGTCAATTTTGATAAAATCAAATTTTTTTTATAAGAACGATATTTATTTTGTCAAGTAAATCAAGATAACTCAGCTAATTTACTCATTTCCTCTCGATCCTGCCGTCTTCGTGGATAATCAGTTCAGCTTCTGGAATATCCTCAGAAGTCAGACGGGAAATCTCTTTGACCGCTCTGTTCTGAGCATCAAGCCAGGGACCATGAGCATAATTCTGGTGTGCAGAGAATATATTACCAGACTGGAACTCACCTTCTTTGTTGACTTCAACTTTCACAATGGGAGCAATTGCGTTAGGACCATTCAGGTTGAATCTTCCCCAGGTACAGAAGTTACCCAGGCTATATGCGATAAAACGATCTTTATATAAATCTACTGCTCTGACTACGTGCGGACCATGCATGAAAACAATATCCGCTCCGGCATCAATTGCATCTCTGGCAATCTGATATACGTTTCCTCTGTCTTCCCCCATAAAATAATCTGTTTCTCTCGTCACATGGGTTGCTTTAGCCCCTTCTGCTCCGACATGGTAGGAGACTATGACAATATCGTTTTCCTTTGCCAGATTGTTTATAATCCCGGTCATCTCACTCTTCAAGTGATTATTTTTACATCCGCGAAACGGAGCAAACGCAGCAAAACCATATTTTACTCCATCTTTTACAAATGTTGTCTGAGGACACTCGGTCAAGCCGGCATACTCTATCCCCAGTCTGTCAAGAGTCCGCATTGTGCCTTTTCTGCCAAGATCGACAAAATCTCCCGCATGGTTATTTGCCAAACTCATTACGTCATATCCGTTATGGGTGAGAATCCAGGTAAGGTCTTCCGGGATACGGAACAGGTATTTCTTGGTCTTAGGTGAATCACCCTCGTTAAGTACAGCACCTTCCAGATTTCCGAAAGTTACATCTGCCGACTTAAGAATTTCTGTAACTTCAGCAGAAATGAGATTCCTGCCGTTATCTGGTGGAAGGTACTTCACCGACGGGAAGTTAGTTCCGGGCATTATATCGCCTGTCCCGATAATAGTATAATTACGTTCAGGTTCCTGAGTTTCTGCAGGTTGTTCAATCTTTCTGACAGAATCAATTTTTGCAGCTCCTATAATTTTTGTGGGAGCAGACTCTGCCTTTACCGGAGCTTCTGAAATCTGAGCTTTCTCAATTGGTTCAATCTGTTTCACCGGCTCAGTTTTATTCGGTACTACGGATTTTGTGTTAGTTGTGCATCCGATAAATGCTAAACACGAAAAAGCGATAATTATATATTTTTTTATGTTCATTCCTTTCTCCAAATACTTATCATGAAATTCAAGTCAACCTATGTATCTATAGACCTTAATCTATAAAAAAAAGGACTGCATTTGCAGTCCAGCAATTTGTGAATCTAAGAATACTATTTTGAAAGAAACGGAGTTAACATTGCCATATATAATTTCTTACCATTAATCTTCTCAAATGCTTTATCGTACCGCGAGGATAAATCCTTATGGCTTGATTTCTTTGAGAAAATTGTATAAAGTGGAATAGCTTTCTCTGGCAGTTGTATAATCCTTACTTTCCCTTCCAGTCCCAGTTTTTTAACTAATTGAACAACAACGGGCTTATCAGGCCAATAGATAGCATCTATTCTTTTGCCGGTCAGTTTCCTGAAGTTGACTTCCAGTGCATCTGTTCCACCAATCTTATCAAATTCCAATCCCTTCCCTCTGACAAAAGGACTTTCGATTGCTTTAAGAGCATAACCAATTTTGAGATCCTTCAAGTCTTCAGCTGTTTTGATATTTTTGATCTTGCTATCAATTGGAACGATTATCACCGGTACGAGTTCAAAGAAATTATTTGTTGGAAAGTTGTATTTTTCAGCTCTTTCTTTTGTGAAACCGAACAATACTGCTCCGTCAATAGTTCCATCACTCATAGATTGAAGAATTCTCGCAATTGGCTGAGACACAAGATTAACTGATACCCCCATTTCGGGTCCAATTTTCTTCTGTAAAAATTCTTTTAAAGCTCCATCACAAGCACCATTTCCATCTTTGAATGCATGAGGTGCATTATCAAAATATCCTAATGTAATTGTCTCAGCAGAGATAGACAAGCTAATCAGCAGGCATAAAACTAAAATATAATACTTCACTACTTACTCCTTCTTTCCGTTATTTTGCTCTGTTCATAATACTGTTGTTTACTATAACTTAACAAAAAGTAATACAGTGGAAGGGTTTTGTCAATACAAAATGAATTCTGCTCAAGATTAATAAGTAATTGAATTAAATGATTATATGAACGCTTATTCGAAAATCAATATCCTTCTTCGATATCTACAATGTTTACAAGATCTTTGCTTCCGGTAGAGAATAATGAAATATTTTTAATAACCTCATCCCATCTCTTCAAATCACTGAAAGGAGATGCTGCTCTATGGGGAGATAACAAAACATTATCAAGTTCATGAAATGGATATTCCGCAGGATGAAGCTCTCTGTTTATATCTGGCTCTGGTCTGTAATTATACCAGACATCAATTGCTGCCATCATTATTGTTCTGTCTTTCAGACTGTTGTAAAAAGCCTCTTCATTGACAACAGGACCACGTCCGGCATTGATAATAATCCCATTTTTGCCAAGCAGTTCAAGTTCATGTTTATCAATCATATTATGTGTTTTTTCTGTGTATGGAACTGCAATGATAAGCGTGTCGATACCCTTGAGAAAATCGTGAAGTTGTTCCACAGAATAGTACTTCCTGCTGATAATTTCGGATTCCGACAGATGTCTTTTAAGGATGGATAACTCCATATCAAAACCACTAAGAAACTTATGTACAAGCCTATTGACATGACCATAACCAAGCAGACCAATATGTCTGTTACGCAGTGGAACAGATGCTGCAAAATCATCTCCTAGCCTCCACATACCGGATTTCATTGCATTATGGTGAGGGATTATCATGTTTGTCACAGTTAGGAGCATGGCAACAACATGCTGTGCAGTAAAATAAGCGTTCCCATGCCCATTGATCAAAGTTATTCTTCGTTCCCTGAAAAATTGTTCGAATTCTTTTAAGTGCTGAACTCCGGCACCGGGGTTTATCAAAACAGTTAGCTTGGAAGCTTTCTCCAGCATTTCTTTTGGAGGTCTCCAGCAGACAAGAATATCCATTTCCGGGACAATCTTGTTCAGAGCTTCCTCGCTAATCTCGTCCTTGAAGAACATTTCTATCTCAGAATTAGTTAATCCGGCTTTTAGATAATCTTTCAGCTCAGCACGAGCATCCCAGTAAAACAATACTTTTGTTTGCATATTTCGGTCCTGATGTGGGTTTCCAAAATTTTTACAGTATTGAGATTAAAGTCAAGCTTGAAAGTTTATAGCAAATGATTATGGGCTTGACAAACTCTGTAGTAATATATGTAATTGTATAAACATGTAAGGAGTGAACATGACAGACAAAAATTACGAAATTAATTACTGGGATATTGAGGATCATACTAAAGTAAAGCATAAAACAGTTGGTGACTACATCAATATATGGATTAAAATTCTCGGAAAATTCAATGATTTAACTATTTTTGACTGTTATGGAGGAAATGGAATCTACAAAGATGAGAATAATATTGAGCATGATGGTTCTCCAATTATTATTTTAAAAAGTATCAAGGATAACAATTTAAAATTAAATAGAAACACAAAGTTAATTATAATTGAAAAAGATCCGACAATATTACATAATCTTGAAAAAGTAATAATTCAGAACAATTTGATGGATTTCTGTGAGTTAATAAATAATGATTTTAATGCCGTTGCCTTATCATTAATTAACAACAAAACAACAAGTGCAAATCTTTTTTTCATTGACCCATTTGGATATAGCATTGATTTTTCTATTTTGAAAGAGATTATGACCAAGAGTAGGACTGAGATTATCTTGAATTTCATGTTCAATGGAATCAACAGAGGAATTTCCTCTGGGAAAGTAGATTCTACGTTGGATATTTTGTTCAATACAAAACAGTGGAGAAAGTGTATTGAATTATCTGGTTCTGAAAGAGAAGAGCAACTTGTTAGCCTTTATAGAAATAAATGTAAAGAAATTGCCAGCTTTGTTTATCCATATAGAATATCATTCCCAGATCAGAATAGAACGTATTATTATCTTTTTCACCTAACAAATCATTATAAGGGTGCATCAATTATGAAATCAAGTTTCGCAAAATATAATTTTGGTAATATTGAATATATTGGAAAAATGAAAAATCAAACAACGATTTTTGATTTACTAAAAAAACGTGAATGTGCTGATTTTCTGTATAATAAATATTGGAATTCTCGAAGAACATATGAGAGAATTATAGAAGAATGTATTGATGAGTCACCATTTCTTGAATCTGAAATAAGAAATTCATTGAAAAAACTTGAAAAAGAAGGTAAAATTATTGTACAAAGAATTGATAGTTTAAAAACTGGTTTAAAAGGTAATGATTTAATTACATTTTGAGGAAAAATGAAAAGTATCAAACGTAAATCTCTACTATATAAAACTGGTGTGGAATATGGTGACTACACGATCAACCATGTTCAAGGTTGTTCACATGGATGCCTTTACCCATGCTATGCTTTCATGCTAGCCAAACGATTTGGTAAAGTTAAAACATATCAAGACTGGTGCAATCCATCAGTTGTGTCTAATGCTATGTCTTTATTGCGCAAAGAAGTTCCAAGACTTAAAGACAAGATAAAATCTGTTCATCTTTCATTCACGACTGACCCATTCATGGTGGGTTATCCTGAAATACATGATTTAACTTTGCAAATCATTGAGTATCTTAATGCAAATAGTATAAAAGTCACATTACTTACAAAGGGAACTCTTCCAGCTAAACTCACTGAGTTCTCAAGAAACAATGAATACGGCATTACATTAATTTCTCTCAACGAAGATTTCAGAAAATCTATGGAACCTTTTTCAGCTAAGTACATTGACAGAATTGAAAGTTTGAAGAAAATCCATGAAAATGGATTTAAAACATGGGTGAGTATTGAGCCTTATCCTACCCCTAATATTATAAACCAAAATTTTGATGAAATTCTTGAATCAGTTTCATTTGCCGATAAAATTATATTTGGAAGACTTCATTATAACAAATCAGTCTCTCAATACGAACACTATAAAGAGTTCTACAACAAACTATCAGAAACAACTATAAATTACTGTAAAAGCAGGGATATAGTATACCATATAAAAGAAAAAACAATCACTCCGGGACCATCTGCTCCAGAGATTGACTTTAAATCAAAGGACATCTTTAAATCAAAAGAAACAACAATCATTACTTAGTTTGTGTAATCAGATTAGTTGCCTACTCCACCTCCACCAGTTCATAGTCAGCTGAACCAAGTCCAATGCTTTCGGCATATTCAAACTGTTTTGATCCCCTGAACTTCTTACCTTTCTCTTTAATCATAACATGACAGGCTTTGTCTATTGCTACAGGATCAGTTGAGACGAAAATCCCCAGATCTTCCATCAACGGTTTCATCTTGCGGGGTTCACAATCACAACCGGCTGTTATGTTCATGGCAAAATTCATATAAATGAAGTCCTTATCCTTGGCTGCTGCGTAAGCGTACTCAACAAGTTTCTCCTGAAACGGGTTGCCAATACCGAACATTCTCATTATCCCCTTAACCGACATTATCGAAACCGCTTTATGAGGGCAAATCGAAACACAGGCACCGCAGCCAACACATTTATCGTGATCAATAAAACTCTTCTTGCCAATAGTAATTGCATTTTCGTTGCAGCGAGTCATGCAAAGGTTACAGTGTTTACACTTGCGGGAAACTATATGCGGCTTGATTCCCATATGCATAGCCAGTTTTCCACCTTTGGAAGCCATCCCCATGGAAAGCTGTTTGATCGCTCCGCCAAATCCTGCCAGCATATGCCCCTTGAAGTGTGAAATCACAACCATCTGTCTGTATTTCTCGAACTCCTTGCCAATCTTACAGGTTGTGAAGTGGTTTTTATCAATTTTAACTTCTGTAAAAGCTTCTCCCTGTTCACCATCTGCAATAACAATCGGAAGCTGAGTAAATCCATGCTCCTGAGCTGTTTTTATGTGCAGATCACGCTTATGACGCTGTCCGCCATACATAACACTCGTTTCCATGTAAGATGTTTCTATATCTCTTTCCTTCAGGTAGTCAATTATCCCGAGGTAGTTTTCCGATCTGATAAAAGTCTGATTTCCCTTCTCCCCGAAATGCACTTTGAGTGGGACAGTCTTTTCCAGTTCTATATTCTCATCTTTAACAATTCGGTCCATCAATGTAACAGAAATCTGCTGAACCTCCTCAACGGAAGTATTATTATTTATTCTTTTCCAGTATACCTTAGACATGTTTCACTCCTTATCGCTCAAGTGCAAATGATTTAGACTCTAATTCAGAGAATAACAATGTTATTTCTTAACCCCATAAAAGAAAGTACCGTTAGGCACAACATATGCCTTAAAATCTGTTCCGTATTTGATTTTAACATTCTCGATAGACTGCTTAACTGACTCTGATAATTCAAAATGCATTGCTTTCAGCTCAGCTCTGTCCATTTCGCAGATGATATCTATGTCGAACTTACTCAGCAGTCTGGCAGTTGCAACAGCTCTGTGTCCACCAATAGAAATCTCGCTTTGAGGAATGGCCAGCACCGACCCAATTGAATCATGGGAACTCATTACATCCAGCATTGTACTGGAACCATGTCCATCAACGCAGGAACTTACAACAATAATCATTCCTCCCGGTTTTACAAGGCATTCCACGTTATTCAGACATTTTTGAGTATGGTAAAGCGTTTTGTCTTTCGGGTAACCTCCGGCAGAAGTAATTACAATATCTGCCAATTCTGAATAATTTACCGAATAGTTGTCACGAATAAACTCTGCACCAGCTCTGAATGATTCTTCCAGAGCACCACAGAATACCTCTGCAACCTGTTTTTTGTTGTTCAGAACAAAGTTAATATTGAAGTCAACCCCGGCAAGACGAGCCGCTTCTACCATTTGTCTGTGGATCGGATTTGTGCTGATATTCGCCAGTTGAACATCCTCGTGGCATACTTGAGAATGATTCCTCCGGATAGAATCGTAATCACTGACACCCGGTAGAATAGATTTACGTCCTCCGGAAAATCCTGCGAGATAGTGTGTATTCAAAATCCCGGTTGTAATCACAAAATCCGCTTCAAAAACATATCTGTTGATCTTCAGAGGATAGCCGTTCTCCAGTTTTCCAACTTCCACCAGATCCTCTGCATAGCAGTCATGACAGAGAAACCTGAACTGCGTTGCTGTTTCCTCTCCGTAATGCTCAGTAATATCTTCTTTCGACATTGCTGGATGAGTTCCTGTTGCAATTATGAATGTAATATTATCTTTATCTATCCCGCAGCGTATCATATTATCTGTAATTATCGGCAGGATGATCTTGTAGGGGCATGATCTGGTGTTATCCGACACAATAACAGCTACTGATTCAGCATTGGATTTCCTGACAGACTCAAAAAAGGAATCTGAAGCAATCGGGCTTTCAAGTTTCGCTTTGAAATAACGGCTCAGATCATCAATCTGTTCTAAGTCTTCCATCTGCAGAATATCAATCAGGTTTTTATCATCAAGCTCGAATTCTTTGTATGCTTTTCCATAAGGTAGTTTATAGTTCATATATCTGTCCTGAGTTTTTTCAATTAGTAACAGATTGCTGATTGTAGTCAACAACAAAAACAGGACACTCGAAAGTGTCCTGTTAACAATACCTTAAATGAATCTGCTATTTAAGTAATGTAATTTTCTTTATCGTTACATTGTCGTTTGTCTGTAGCTTGACGAAATATACACCTGACCCTACGGCATTATTATCTTTATCCTTGCCGTACCAGGTAACATGTTTGTTTTCTCCCGGCGTTTGAGATTCATCAATAAGCTTTTTAACAAGCTGTCCTCTGATGTTATATATCCTTAAATCAACATGGGTATACTCGTTTTCAGTTCCTTTTATGCTATATACAATTTTTGTTTCGGGATTGAATGGGTTAGGATAGTTTCCTACAATACCGGTGCTTGGGTAGAAGTCAGGTTCAACAACATCTTCAACTTCCGTAGAAACCGTAACCGGTCCATAATACCTCGCCATTCCTGCATTATCAATACTTTCTATCCAGTAATAGTACATGCTGTTTGTCTCAATATCTGTGTCAGTATAACTGTATTGAGTCTGAGTAGAATTATTAAGAGCCGGGATGAGATTTGAGACAATCTGTGTAATTGCAAAATTATCTTCTGGAGCTCTGAATACTTTATATCCCATCATTTCTGATTCAGATTCTGTAATCCAGTTAAGTTCCACTTCTTCTTCAGCAGTAAATACACCATTGAAAGAAGAAAGTGTTACAGGAAGAGTAACAACCCAGATTGTATTGTTGCCACCGTTTCCGGTTGCCGGTGAGGCGTTTGTAGATACGTCAGTTACCCAGTTAGCTGAGTCTTGAGCAAGTTGAACTGAGTTTTCTGTAAAATACGCTGTTTCATTACCTGCAGCATGCTTAGGACATGTAAATAGAATTGTTCTTCCATCAGCTATTTGTGGAACATCCGTAGATGTACTGTTGGAGAAAGCTCCACTTGTATTGCTCCAGCCTGTGTTTCTGGTTAGAGCCCAATCACCTGTATCATTCAGAGAAGATATTTGTAATGATTTGTCGCCTGCTCCGTCATAGTTAAGATCAGGAGTAATAACTCCATCAACATCGCCACCGTTATATATCACAATCACTGAACCCTGAGCAAGATTGTTAAATCCTGTTCCTGAAAATTCAATATCAAGTGAACCATTTCCGTCTGTCAGGTGATAACCGCTGATGTCAGCATTCTCGGAAAGAATCAGGAGTTCTACCCATTCTTTAGCTCCGTCAGATCCCTGAGACCATTCATTAATAACAAGTTCAGCTCCTGCTGCGCCACCTCCACCAATTCCGGAAACAGATATAATATTAACACCATCATCGTAAGGGCTGCTGACAATTACATCACCAATATAAGCTGTTTCCACAAGAGGAGCAAACTTCATATATACTGTTGTATTAACAGATCTTGTAAACATCGGTAGAGTAATTGATTGTGTAAATCCTGAACCGGAAGTATGTGAAACCATAAATCCTGAAGGAGCGGTAACAGTTACATCATCATAAAGGTCTGTTCCGGTAACAGTGAAGGATACCTCATCAGATTCATAGCCAACTTCAACATTACCGAAGTTGTAGCTGCTTATAGATTGATTGGTTACAGGATTACCGTAAACCAATCCTGCATATTCAGGATGATCAATATACGGATTTCTGTTATGCTGATAATCTGTATATATCAACTCATTTCGGGCTGCTTCTTCAGTGCTTACAGGGTCTTCATTGTGCCATCTGAGCAATGTAGTAAGTTTGCCGTAATAAGGCTCATGATTAGGGGCTACATCTGTATCATCCAGAATTTCCAGATCAAGTTCACCGTTGTTACCTTCATAACGTGTATCCATATAGAGTATAGCTCGAGCAACATCGCCTTTTACTTCGTCCCTTGGTTCCCATGTCCAATTTGCATCATCAGAATAACAGCCTGTAACTCCGCTTGTTCCTTCTGCAGGAGAAGAGTCCGTATATGCTGATCCACCTTCATCAAAATCTCTGTTGTTTTTGGCAGCATTAACGGTTGCGTCTTCTGCTCTTAAATGGTGAAGATCTGTGTAACCATCAGAATTATTGTCATCAAGATCTCCATGAGATTGAGACCAGACGTGTTCTCTGTTCCAGCCATTACTTACGTTCCATAATGTGTTTGAGAATGACCAGCCTGTATAGAAAGATACGATATTTCCCGGAATTTCCGGATCGGCATCAAGAACTTCCAAAGCATATCTTGCAGCAGTATAGGAAATACTTGTATGTCCGTCTATAAGATTTGAAAGCTGAGCTTTAAGAGTTGCACCGGTTCCTGAGATTCCTGAATAATAATTCGTCTCTGTTGTTGCATCATCAGAAAGATATGTTGAGTAGTCATTATTAGTGTCTACTGAGTATATTCTGTAATAAACGTGATCTCCTGCATTCAAACCTGTATGATTGTATGAAGTTCCTGAACCGTTATATAGCACTGTCCCACCGACATATGCAGAACCTACAGAAGGCACAGCATCTCCGTCTGTCGGTGAAGAGAATGTATTGTTCATATCGTAAACAATAAATACCGGATCGGTTCCGTTAGTCTGGAAAGCAAGCTGTATATCATTTTCTCCGTTTGCAGTTGCAGTAAAAGCCTGTGGGGCAACAACACTTGATCCACTGCCGTAATCAGTTATTTCAACATTATCGAAGTTTAATCTATCACTGGCAACACCGCTTGTAATAACAATTTTGAATCGGACATTACCAGACTGGTTAATGGAAAATGTTTCCTGAGCAAGAGTCGTACTTGTAGTCTGTACTTCTGAACCGACCTGATTCCAGGAAGAGCCTGAGTCTGTCGACATGTAAAGAGTCCAGCTCTGGTTAAGATCAGAACCATATCTGGCATGATAGATTTTGAACTCTCCAACACCATCGGTTTTATCGAAATTCATGAAAAAGTTTCCCGGAAGAGCAGATTCATATCTAACTCGTACAGATTTGGAATCGAATTTCCTGTCATTATCAAGTGTTCCGAGCAGAGCATTTTCAAAAGACCAGTTTCCGGAATCCAGATCAACAGAGCCAAGTGCATAACTGCTTTTAGAACCGTTTTCAAAGGTTTCTGTAACGGTAGCGGTAAGGTTCACTATAAAAATCAAAATTAAAAGTGAGAAGAGTGTTCTTTTCATATTATCTATTCTCCTGTTATGTTTATTAGCAGTATAAATCATCTTTGCACAAGTATTATACAGGAATGTTAAATGAATATTATTTTCCTGTGAACTAATATCTTAGCTCTTCATACTAACAAAGTTCAGAAAAAATGTCAATAAGTTAATTGGGTAATCAAATTATATTATCTATAATAGATATCATTTCAGCGATTAATAATATTTTTATATTGCCAGAATCCCCCTCTATCTATTATATTATTTTTTAATTATATACATATATAAATTAAGTAACACTTACTTGGAGGAACTATGAAGAAAATGGTGTTTTTATCGATTTTATTGTTTTTGTTAGTGTCTCTTTCGGCACAAAATTCAGTTTTCTTTTCTTTAAACGAGGACAGTTCCTCTAATTTGCAGAAAAGCAATTTAGATGGATCTTCAGAATCAGAATTTTACGCTTTACCGGATATTAATGATTATATTCCGGGAATAGCCGTGGATGTAACAAACAATGTTGTCTATTTCACTCATCAAAGCAATACCGGGACGAGTTATATCAGAAAAATCAATACTAATGGTACAGGAGCAGGAACAGTAATTGCTCAAAAAGCTAAACCTATCGCATATGGTGATGGGAAATTATTCTACGCAAAAAATTCCGGTGATTGGGATTTGAGATCGTGTAATGTTGATGGAACAGGAGATACTCAGCTGTTACTTCCTGGAAATCCATCTACAGGGAAAATTGATGCAGTTGTATATGATGGTGATAATAATAAGTTGTACTTTGCTGACAACGTTTCCGGAAGTGGAGCCATTAAAAGCTGTGATCCGGACGGAACAAATGTATCAACAGTGAAAAGTGTTAGTGCCCAGGCTCTTGCATATTACAATGGGAAGATATATTATGCACTTTCCGAAGGGACATGGAATTTAAGAAAGTGTGATATTGACGGAAGTAATGATGCTTTTGTTGCAGCTCTAAGTGATGCAGTAACAGGTCAGATATTTGGAATAGCCATTGATACTGTTAATGAAAAGCTTTATTATATTGAAGAGGACAACACACAATCAAGAATTGCAAAATGTAATCTTGATGGCTCTGGTCTCAGCACATTCAAGTCGTATGATGGATTTGATATTGAGATAGGGCAAACCTTTGGTTCATCAGCATCAGCACCAACTGCTGTATCAAATGCAGCAGGAAGTGTTACATCTTCCTCAGCAATACTCAACGGTACAGTTAACGATAATGGAGCAGAAACGACAATTACATTTGAATATGGTGAAACTGTTGCCTATGGTTCAACTGTAACTGCAGATCAAAGTCCTTTGACGGGAGGAACGAACACTCCCGTATCTAAAAGTATTACAGGTCTGGATGATGCTACAGAGTATAACTTTAGAGTGAAAGCAGTTAATTCCGAAGGTACAACGTATGGTGCAAACAATTCCTTCACAACTCTTCCCGATGCTGCAACCAATGTTTTCCCAGCCAACAACAGCATTGATATGCCCAGAAGTGTTACAGTTAACTGGCGGTATAGTGGATCCGGAACTCCAACAGGTTTCAAAGTTTACCAGAATGGTTCTCAAATAGGATCAAACATACTTTATACAACCGATAAACTTTACTATAAAGATCTTGATATTGCTGCTTACGGCTCTACCGTAATCTGGAAAGTTGTGCCATACAACGTGGCTGGCGAATGTTCGGGTCCTGTAACATGGACATTCTATATAATGAATGATCCCGGTACGGGTGAAGCAGAAGAACCTGATGAAGTTGTTTACAACGAGCTGGAAAATGTCACAGTGACTAATCCACCTACCATTACAATGCCGCCAATTAATCTTGGACAGGGAGATATTCAGCCTACTCTGAATTTCAATTATGATAATGCTCCAACAATTCCAACTCTTTCCGTACAAGTGATGGACCAACCTTCAAACCCTCTTCCTCAGCCACAAAACTGTGCTGCTGCTTTGAGTGCATTCTTCCCAGTGAACAACCAGACTACAATCGTCTTCTATTTCAGTAACACTACTTCCCCAAATGAACTTGTACACTGGAACGGTGCTGATTGGGATGATGTTACTGTTACTTCCGGGGCAGACTTTTCTACTCCGGGACAGGTAACTTTCACATGGACATCATCAAGCAGAGCTGATGAAGAGTTTGCAGTTAACGGTGGAGGAGATTCAACCCTGCCTGTTGAGCTTTCTTCTTTCAATGCTGTTCAGACAAGCTCAGATTTTGCACAACTCAACTGGGTAACTCAATCCGAAAACAACAACCTTGGTTTTAATATTCTCAGAAGTAACTACAAAGATGTTGCTGAAGCTGTAAAGGTAAATTATGACATTATTGCCGGAACAAACACATCTGCAGAACATACTTACAGTTTTACTGATGAAGACATTGAGTATGAAACAGAATACTTCTACTGGCTGGAATCACTGGACTTCAACAGTAACAGCAAGTATTTCGGACCTGTAAGAATCACAATTGAGCGTGACAAGGATGATGATACACCTGACGTACAGATTGGTGCAGGAATCCACAAAATATACCCTAATCCGTTCAATCCTCGCACAACAATTGAGTACAGCATCTATGAAGACGGTGATGTTATGATCTCTGTATACAACATTAAAGGACAGCTTATCAGAACATTTAATGAAGGATTCAAAGAAGCGAACAAAATTGAAGAAGTTGTATGGGATGGAAAAGATAACAATTCAGGCAATGTTTCTTCAGGGGTTTATTTCATCAGAATAGAATCAGGTAATACAGTTGAAACAAGAAAAGCTGTCTTATTGAAATAATGAAAAAGTTACTATAGTTTAAAGCTCAGTTTTCGGACTGAGCTTTTTTTGTGTATAAAAACAAATATTTTTTACATTTTTTTCATAACAAGTTTTCCTGTCAAAATAATATTTAGTTGACAACCTGAACCTAAATTCATTGTTTAGTGTAAAATAAAAATCCTTTGGAGATAATATGAGAAGACTATTCTTTATTTCATTTGTTCTAATCAACCTCCTCCTTCATTGTGACTGGCTTCCAACTCAAGATATTTATTCTTCAGATTTTTCAGGAGATGAATTTGGATATAGTGTTGCAATAGATGAGAATAATGCCATTATTGGTGCTGATGAGAATGATTCAGGCATCAACAACGGGGCTGCCTATATATTTGTAAATGCAGGTTCATTGTGGGTTCAACAGGCCAGGCTTACTCCTTCTGATCCGGCTGAACAAAACTTCTTTGGTCGTTCTGTCGATATTTCAGGAGATTTTGCAATAATCGGAGCTCAAGGAGATAATGATAACGGTGATAGTGCAGGAGCAGCTTATCTCTTTAAAAAAGTCAGTGATATGACATGGACACAGATTTATAAGTTTACAGCATCGGACGGAAGTGCAGGAGACTATTTTGGTTGTGACGTTGCGATTGATGGAAATTATGCAGTTATAGGTGCAAAAGGATGTGGTACTGGAGCAGCCTATGTTTTTAAGCGCAACATAAATACATGGTCTCAAATAGTGAAACTGGAAGCATATAATTCTCCTAACTCTATGTCGTTTGGTACTTCAGTAGATATCGACAGTACATTAATTGCAGTGGGTGATCCTGATGAAGTATATACACTTGGTAATGATAGTGTATATGGATCTGTGTCTTTATTCAGATTTTACAGTTTGAACTCACTTAGTTTTTTAGAAATAGCAAGACCTTTAAATCATGATAACACAAGAGATTTTGGTGCTTCGGTAGCAGTTTATGATGATCAAGTTCTTATTGGAGCACCGGGTGGAAATATTAATGGTTCAACATCCGGTGAAGCATTTATTTATTACTACTTTGACAATTTTGGCAGGTGGATGTTGACCCCAAGTATCTGTCCAACAGATAATGCTGCCGGAGACTGCTTTGGAGAATACGTTGCCCTTAATGGAGATACTGCTGTTATCGGTGCAAGATTTGCTGACATCGAATCATCTTCTGCCTCCGGTGCTGCGTATGTATTTACTCGCGATAACACTATTCACTGGAATCAAACACAGAAGATTAAGCTTACAACTCCTTCCGGAGGAGAACACTTTGGTAAATCAGTTGCTGTCTCAGACAATGATGTTTTTATTGCATCCGCAAATGAATACAATAGTATCCCAAACTCCAGTACTGTTCATATATATAATAGTATTGCAATTCCTTCTGCAACTCTTAATGTATTTCCTGTGCATATGTCTACTGATATGCCGAGACAGGTTACTGTAAACTGGAAGTATGCAGGTGGTAACCTCCCTACAGGATTCAAGGTTTATTGTGACGAAAACATGATTGCTAATGTGCCGTACACAACAGATAAACTATATAGTCAGATTTTGCCAATTAGTGAGTATGGAAGAACAGTTGAATGGTCAGTTGTTGCCTATAATGGTTATGGGGATAATCAATACCCAATTACATCATCCTTCACTGTTATGGATGATCCCGGAGAAAATTCCCCTCAGGAACCGACTGAGGTCGTATATAACCAACTCGAAAATGTAAACGTAACAAACCCTCCTACTTTGGTCATGCCTGCTATTGACTTAGGACAGGGTGATATCCAGCCAACACTAAACTTTGTCTTTGCATCTGTGCCACTTATACCAATCATACCTGTACAGGTTAGTGATCAACCTTCAAATCCTCTTCCACAACCGGAAAACTGTGCGGCATCTTTCAGTGCATTCTATCCAACAGGGATTCAAACAACAACAACCTTCTACTTCAGTAATACTCTTTCGCCTAATGAACTTGTTTATTGGAACGGATCTGACTGGAGTGATGTAAGTGTTTCATCCGGTGCAGACTTCTCAACTCCCGGGCAGGTTACATTTACATGGACATCCTCTGCAAGAGGAACCGAAGAATTTGTTGTTAACGGTGGTGGTGACACAACCCTGCCTGTTGAGCTTGCTTCTTTCAATGCTGTTCAGACCATCTCAGATTTTGCTCAGCTAAATTGGGTAACTCAATCCGAAAACAATAACCTCGGTTTTAATGTTCTCAGAAGTAATTTAAAAGATGTTGCTGATGCTGTAAATGTCAATGGAAACATGATTGCAGGAACTAATACATCTACAGAACATACTTACAGTTTTACTGATGAAGACATTGAGTATGAAACAGAGTACTTTTACTGGTTGGAATCACTGGACTTCAACAGTAACAGCAAGTATTTCGGACCTGTAAGTATCACAATTAAACGTGATAAAGATGATGATACACCTGATGTAACAATCGCATCCGGTATTCATAGAATATACCCTAATCCGTTCAATCCACGCACAACTATTGAATACAGCATCTATGAAGATGGTGATGTTATGATTTCCGTATACAACATTAAAGGACAGCTTATCAGAACATTTAATGAAGGATTCAAAGAAGCTAATAAGATTGAAGAAGTTGTCTGGGATGGAAAAGATAGCAATTCAGGCAATGTTTCTTCAGGGGTTTATTTCATCAGAATAGAATCAGGTAATACAGTTGAAACAAGAAAAGCTGTCTTATTGAAATAATAAAAAAGTTACTATAGTTTAAAGCTCAGTTTTCGGACTGAGCTTTTTTATTTAGAGGACATCTCAATTTATTAATAAAGAATACAACCTAAATCAAGCAAGCCTTTAGAGAACTGATATTGAAAAGTCATAACTGCATCTTAAAAAGCAAAAACGGACTGCTTGCAACAGTCCGTTTAATATTATATATTCTCAGTCTCTTATTTCATTAAGAGCATTTTAGCTGTTTTGGTGTAATCCGGAGTCACTAGTTTATAGAAATACACACCAGAGCTTAAAGAATTACCATTTGAATCTTTACCATTCCATTTTACATCATGCTGACTCATAGGATTAATTTTTCCGTTCAGTAATGTTTTAACCTTTTGTCCCTTGATGTTATATACTTCAAGAGAAACGTCAACTTGCTCATCTGAGTACCCTTTGAGTGAAAAACTGATAGTTGTTTCGGGGTTGAACGGATTAGGATAGTTACCTTTAAGAACTGTTGCGTCGCAGAAGTCAACAGCATCTTTCTCGATGGTAATAGCTTGCGGTCCGTGGAATCCACCTGAGTTATTATCAGCTTGAACTATTTCAATCCAGTAGTAATAAGTTGTTTCTAAAGCAACTTCATCGTCTACATAACTGTAGTCTGTTGTTCCTGAAGTGTTTGTGGCTGCAATAAGCTGAGCATTGTTTAGTGGAATAGCTGATGAAATTTCATCATTATCGCTACGCAGCAATCTGAAACCGATAAGGTCTGTTTCTGATTTTGTTGACCATGTTATACTGACAAAATCATTATTAGTCTTTGACAATGTAAATGATGAAAACTCTACAGGAAGTGTTTGTCCGGGACTGTCATTACCAGGGTCAGCTGTATCTGGAGTTGTTGGCGGAACCCATATTGAAGGACCCCGCTGATAATGACGTTCATTGTTATATATAACTGGTGTTGTATCTATTACTTCACGAGAATCAGGAATGTTGAGAGAGTAGGCATATCCATTACCAATTTCTAATTGTGGGCTACCTTGAATAAAAACTGAGTAAGCCGTATCAAATGATATTCCCCACGCATTTTCGAAAGATGCCTGATCTGCTCCATTGGAAATAACAACTGAACCGTAAGGAGGAATTATACCGGAAAGGGTTTCTGTATATGATGTCATAACATTTACTACGGTTACTCCTGTAAGATCTAAGTCATAATGAGTTATATTTATTAGTTCTATGAATGCTGTTGTTTCTAATTGACCTGAAAGATTGTCTGAAATTTCACTGAAAAAAAGCATATAATAGGCAACAGGTGTCCCAGCATTGAGTGCTATATTATGGTCACCTGTGAATATGCCGTTAGGAAGTGGTGATGCATCATATAATGTCACCTGATTTTGAGCATCGTTCATGTCCCACCTTATGTTAGTGCCTTGAGTAAAATCTACTACGTCAAATACCATAACTGCACAGTCTGTCCATGTGTTATCAAGATTATAGCAGAACATTGGGTAATCGATTATTCCAGCGTATACACCATTGATACCGCATTTGATGGAAGACATTTCAATTGGTTCAAGGTTGTATATATCCATTCCGAAGAATTCAAAGTCCTCAATTGGACCAAGGCTGTAAGATTCAGCATTGTTGTACGCTAGACATGCATCATTATAGAGTATACGAAGGTTAAAGAAACCAATTGGAGCAACGCCATTGTTATATTTGATCTGAAGTTTTATTCTGTATTTATCATTTGCATCGTCATATCCCATACCATCTGTATCATATACTATATTGTAATCAATGGAATCAACAGAATATTCTGAAACATTAATATTTTGTGGCCCAAGAAAACCACCTGAGTTGTTGTCAGCCTGGACTATTTCAATCCAGTAATAATTTTTCACACCTGTTACTGCATTAGAGTCTGTATATTGGTAGTTGCAAGTTTGTGAATTATTAGTAGCTGCAATAACCTGACCATTGTTTAATGGAACTGCATCTGTAAGTCTGTTACTGATACTTCGGTATAATCTGTAGCCAAGAAGGTTGTTTTCAGATTCTGCTGTCCAATTAACATTAACATACTGATCAATAGTCTCTGTAAGATAGAAAGTAGCATATTCTACAGGGAGAATAAAAGATTGAGTCATGACTCCGGGATTTGCATCCTCAGGAGTTGATTTACTGCTCCATATTTCAGGAGATAAGTGAAGCTTTTGCTCATTGCTATATATAGTATGGGTTCTGTCTATTTCTAAACGAGAATCCGGAACTCTTAGTGAGTAATTATATCCATTACCAATACTGATTGAAGTATCTCCTTGTATGAATACTGTTCTACTCATATCAAGTGTTACATTACAGGCTGCTTCGAAAGTTGCCTGATCCGCTCCATTTGAGATAATTACAATACCGTTGGCAGGAACAATTCCGGATAGGTTTACAGTATATCCTGAAGTCAGATTTACTACACTTACTCCGGCAAGATTCAAATTATCTTGAGTCACATTACTTAATTCAATGAAAGCTGTTAATTGCGATTGGTCGGAAAGGTTGTCAGATATTTCACTGAAGTAAATCAAGGTGTCATCCGCAGGTATAGAAAGTAACCCAGGAGTAATCACAATATCATGATCTCCGTTAAATGTCCCATTACTGACAGGAGATGAATCATATAATGTTATCTGATTCTGCACACCATTGGAGTCCCACCTTAAATCTGTACTTTGGGCTGGCTCGACAACATCAAAAACAAGGACCGCACAATCAGTCCATGTGTTATCAAGATTATAACACATCACAGGACTACTATCTCCACCGTTGTATACACCGTTGATCCCACATTTCTCAGATGACATTTCAACAGGGACAAGAGTATAGACATCAATAGAATTGAACTCATGGTCTTCTATTGGTCCAAGGCTGTAAGATTCGTTAATATTGTAGGTAAGACAGGAGTTATTGTAAAGCACACGAAGGTTAAAGAAACCAACCGGCACATCACCGTCATTGGATTTCACTTGAAGTTTTACCTTGTATTTGCAGTTTAATGAATCATATCCCATTCCATCGCTATCATACACCATATTGTAGTCAATGGAAGCAAATATAGTACTTGCAATTATAAAAATAAAAAGTAAAGTCAAATTTTTTTTCATAAAGCTCCTCACTATTTTTGATTTCTTAACATAACAGCAAAATCAAGCTGTTTAAACAACTATGCATAAGCATATTTTTAATTTTTGTTCAATTATTATTTAAGTATGTCCAATTTGTCAAATCATTTCTATTCCTGAAGCCGATTAAACTTAAATGCCTAATATCCTGCTTAGCAAATGATGTAAGAAGCTGTAAAGTATTGTAAAGTTTATTGTTAGTATATTTAAAGACAGCTGGACAATTATCATCCAACAACCATCTGCAGCACTACCCGAAAAATCCTTTGCAGCTGACCCGGAATTAGTATAACAATGTCCATTATGCACAATATCAACAATTATAATATTCTTTAGGTTGATTTCAATATGACAATAAACTTTCAAAACCCTTCCTTATCACCTTAAACCGGAAATAATGTAAAAATATGAAAAGCAGTTTTACTGAAGTAATATACAACTTATACAAAAATATAGAGCTCAGTTTTCGGACTGAGCTTTTTTTAAACCTATTCTACTCTTTTATATTGTCGGTTCTGACAATATACATCAAAGACACTCCAATCATTTCTCTGTCTTTAATACCCATAAACTTATTGATATCCTTCGTATAGAATATTTTAAGATTGATTGGTCTGAACAGGGATATACCTGTAGTAAATGTGTAGCGGAATCTTTCAGCTTTGTTAATCCTGTATAAATCCCCGGTTGTTCCACAGAAGATGCTGAAATTTCTCTTTTTATCCAGAGCATACTGAACTTCAAGATTTGTTGCAGCATTTGCGATTGCACCCAATACTAAGGGTGCAGTAATAGTTTTATAAATCCAGTTTTTTCTTACTTGCTTTTCAGCCAGACTATCCGCAATTATGCTTGTTGCACCCTCAGTTAGAAGCGCTGCGGGATACAACCAGGTATTGAGTGAATAATGCCTTTTATGCCCCATGTCTATGAATGTGAGATTTAAGACATTCGACTCTATTGAGAAAGGAGTGCTTTCTAAATCATACTTAATTCTTGCTAAAACCGGACTATGATACTCTATTGAGCTGTTATATTGACCTGAATATCCTAAGCATATCTGCAGTCTCTTTTTAATGTTATCCTGAAAACTGTCACTAAAGACTGAGTTCTCTGCACTCAGTATAACTCCTGTAGAAAACAGTATAATTATTATAATAATTTGGGGTATTTTCATGAATTTCTCCTGATCAAAAAGAGGAATAATTATTATAGGGTGACAAGTTATTTTTCTCACACCAATTACACTGATATAATTATCTTGCCAGAAACTTCAAATATATACATTATTGAATGAGACTCAATTAAAGGAGATAAAGTATGAGTAATACGGAATTAATCGGAGTGGCATTTATTTCAGTTTATGTTGATGACTTTGAAAAAGCATATAAATTCTATACTGATGTACTTGGCATGACAAAATCTTTTGATATGGGCAGTCTCGCCTGTTTTCTTAATTACGGTAAAGAGGGAAAAGAAGGAATGTATCTTCAGGGCGGCAACGATAAAGCTGATTTTAAAGAGTCATCATCACGTCCGGCATTTGTCCTTTCCGTTAAATCTGCTAACGAGCTGCACGCAAAACTCCTTCAGCACAACATAAGAATGATTCATGACAAACCTATGGACATGGGACAGGGTGATTTCTGGTTTCAGTGTTACGATCCTTGCGGAAACATTATTGAATTTCTGGGAGGAAAGTAGATTATGAGAAAAATCTGTTGAAACCATTATTGCTCTGTATGATATCTATTTGATCATCAGACAAATAAATATCCGGAATAACTCTGTTGTCCGCTTCATTCCCTGATGCTCGCACAAAAAACTTTTGAGAAACTGTTACTCTGAGTCCGGTATTGGGAAGGTAGAATGTATAACAGTCTCCGTAATGATTAGGTTTTCCGCCTGATTCCGTACCAATAATCCTGCCCAGATTGAAATCCCTGATCATACACAAGAAGGCTGTTGTTGAAGAAAAACACATTGGATTGCTCAAAACAACAACATCTCCCTGAAATACATTCTTTTCATTAATACTTTTATAGGTTTTTCGACAGTCATATTCCAGGAAATCACCAATTTCAAGATCTTCCAGCATTTCCAGAATTTTAGGTGAATAAAAGCTGTGTTCTCCAAGCTTCAGGTTCTCTCTAACAAAATTTCTTACTTGTTGACTGCTCCTCCATTTCATACTTCTGAAACTATAGGTAGATTTTTCAGTGAGATAGTCTGTAATGTGGTTTGCAACGGAAGAGTTACCACCTCCATTATCTCTGACATCAATAATGAGTCTCCTGACATCTTTTTCCTTTAGTTCCAAAAATATACTGTCAATAAGCTTAAGAGCTTCCTGAAATTGTTCTCTCTGAAACTGGAAGTGCTTAATGGTGAGTAATGCTGTGTCATCGTATATTTTCAGCAGTATAGAAGAATTAACACCTGGCTCAGAAGCTGCTTTATCTTCCTCGGCTGGCTTTTCTAATTCAGGAATAGTAACACCAAGCAGTTCACTATCTCTCTTCACTTTCAGATTGAAAGAAGGTGTGATGTTGAACAAAGCTGGCAGCATATAGGAAAAGTAGAATTCCAGCATTGCATAATGGAATGATTCTGTCTCAGCAGCAATATATCGGGAAATCTCCGTTAGTATATCCACTGCTTTAATACCGTTAACTTCTAGTACAAGGTCGTTCTTTTTCAGGATTTCTCCCAGATCATTTTTTATCCGAACCTCTTTGCGTATTGAATCGATTTTTACTGCGGGAAAACTATAGTCCTGCTCGCTGAATCCCAGATATGCAAAAGGATGGATGGCAGTATGATTATCTCCCAACAGTGGTGGAAATGTACCAATAACTTTGTAGAACTCCAGAATAGACATAGATTTTGTTAACTTGCTTGTTACTCTATCCATGGCTGTCTCGGCATCCATCTTTGAAATATTGAAATACAGATCAGGGTGTACATCTTCCATGGTTTTGATCATAAGGTTGAAGTCTTCTATAAGTTGTTCCGGAGAAAATTCTATATTGCTCATATGCACCTCACTATTCAGTAATGCCAGATTATTGAATTCCACTTCATTGCAGTCAAGGAAAGAATGAAGTAGAGAATTTCCTATTCTAAAGAAAAAACAGGCTCCCGATTATGGAAGCCTGCGTCTTTATATCTTAAGCTGATTACTAATCTATATTCAATTCTCTTTTTAATTCTCCCCAGGTTTTACGGGTTGTATCTGATGTATTTGACGAATTGCTTCTGTCTGAAGAAAGGATAACATTACCGTTCGCCTGAGTTGTATATTCGCCCTGATAATCCCTTATCGCTATAACCTGATAGTACATGCTTTCGCTGAACTGAGCCACTCTGTTATGGATAAAGCTTATGTTTGTTGTGGCTGTCAGGTGATAGTAAGCATCAGGGTCGTTCTCTGCGGTTTCGCTGTAGTTTATAACATAGAAATCAATGCTGACATCTATACCATGTTCGGTTTGTGTCACAGCATCCCAGGTGATTTCCGCATTACCGTTTACCAGAGCAATGTTAACGTTTTGAGGTGCAGGTATGTTATCGTAAACTCCTTCCCCTATAAGAGGAATATTAATTACAGGATTGTTTGTCGAGTTATTTACAATTCTCAATGTATCGGAATATACCGTTTCTGCAGCCGGTGTAAATGTAACCATGATTGTGTCAGTTTGTCCCGGATTCAACATCATAGATTCATCTGAGGTTACGAATATCGCTGAAGCATTAACAAAACTGATATCTGAAACATCAACAATAACATTGCCTGTATTTGTCAGAACAACATTTACCGAACTATCAGAATCGTAATAAACCTGACCAAAATCAATACTGCTGTCAGAATCAAGAGTAATTTCTCTCGTAGCATTTGAGGAAGGTTCGTTGAAAAGTAACCCAATCTCAGAATCATACAAAACTCTGTCATAGAATCGGAAATCATCCATCAATCCGTCAAAATATGCGTTATATCTGGATTTACCAATTCGAAGAGTTGTTTCTGCATTCAAAGAGTTTGTTGAGCCTGTGTCTGAGGAAACGAGTTCACCATCAACATACAATTTTATTTCTCCGGTACTCATATTTCTGGTTGCAGTAACAAAATGCCATTGGTCATCTGACAGGTTTGAACTGGATATTGTCACATCCGGACTACCTGTTCCGTAGTTTACCTGACCGGTACCATAAGTAATACCATAATCATTCGTAACTCCGTTTACTTCTCCGCAGACAAGTCCAGGACCATCCCAGAAATTAGCAGTTCCACCAGCGTTCATGTCAGTTTTCAACCAGAAAGCTATTGTGAAATCATCCTGAACCATTCTCGGAATCTCAATTAATGATGTACCGTTAAAGCTGTAGGCTTTGTCGCTTATCCCAAATCTATCGACTGCAGGAGTAAGGTTAGAACCTGTTCCATGGTAATTATTTCCACTGTAATCGTCTGAATCATCACCAAGCGGATAGTAGGCAACGAGTCCGTTTGTCGTGCTTGCTGTTGTAATTGTAATATAATCTGTTTTTATTTCAGTGTCAGAACCTTGAGCTCCGGACACGGTGAGTTTTACTGTGTAGACGCCTGGTGAAGAATAAACCCATTGCGGATTCTCATCATTTGAATCTATTGAGCCATTATTGTCAAAATCCCACGCCCAGGATGTTGGATTACCTGTTGAGAGGTCTGAGAAATATATTGTATCTCCTGTTGTTGTAGCTGTTACTGATGTGAATTCTGCTTTCAGAATCTGCCATGAAAGAACAGGATAGTTGTCGTTAAATCCAACTGAGAAAGCCCAGATATCTTCTGTCGCAGCATCATCAAACTGTGTTCCTGTAAAATCCCAGGCAGCATCGAGGCCTGCAGTTGTTAAATCCGTATAAGTTGAAATAGTCTGCATTTCAGATGTAACTTTTCCTGTTCCTCCATCACTTGATGTCATTGAGGAAGTCTGCATATCCCAGAAGCAATTATGAGCAACTCCATCATCACCTATGAGACCACCACTCCATGATCCTGAAGATACATATCCGGTACTATAGGAGTTGTGTACTTGACTTTGATACAGATAGTAGCTTGACCCTATTAATCCGCCTTTTGTGTTTGTTCCGGTAACATTTCCTCGTGCATAGCAATTAGCTATTAAGCAATAGTCAGACATGTTACCAATTAACCCACCAAGATAAGTTTGACCACTGACATTACATGAGCTGAAACACTTAGATACTTCAGCTCCATTATAAGTTGTACCAATCAAACCACCAGCAGTTCCTGTTGCAGAAACAGATCCTGAAGAAGAACAGTTTCTTACATGTCCCTGATTAACAAAGCTTACAAGAGCACTTACATTGTAGTTACCTGTCACACTAACGTTTTCAAGAACTATGTTACTAAGTGTTCCAGTTGTATGAAGCTTGTAAAAAAATGCTTGATTATTAGTTGAAGATCTGTTAATATTCAGATTACTGATTTTATTGTATTGTCCATCATAAGTTCCATAGAAAGAGCTTCCGGTGCCAATAGGCATAAAACCTTCTCCTCCGTTCCAGTTCTGTGTATCTGATGCATCAATATCTGTTGTCTGGATGAAGTACCCACCCCAGCTTGAGCTGGTTGTACTGAGCCATTCCAAATTATCTAAAGTTTCAATAATATACGGATCAATTTCAGTTCCTGAACCTACAGGTTGAACGGGAGTGGATGAGATGAACGTACTTATGGTGAGAAATAAAAATAGAATTGTAATTTGCTTCATATAGACTCCAATTTTTTTGCTATCAAAAATAAGCTTCAGTCATTTTATAATGTCAAACTATTTTCTGACATTTTTTTAATGATTCTGTCTTCATTCCTTTATACATCTCGATTCCATGTCAGTTACTTTGAAACTTTGTTTGATACTTGTTAATGTTTTGTGTTAGTTGTGGAAATGGAGTTCAGGATAAATATAGAGGACTAATAATAAAAAGGCCACAGAAAATCTGCAGCCTGTAGAAGTACACTCCGGATGCAACAGATTTGTTATTCTCGTCCTCTCCGTTCCAGATAACTTTGTTTTCTCCCTCTTCTGCTTGCAGCTTAAAGGTCTTCACTTTCTGTCCTTTTATGTTGTATATGCAGATTTCAGGTCTTGAAGTGTTCTTAGCAAGATTATACGAAATTGTAGTTGATGGATTAAAAGGATTGGGGTTGTTGTACCATCTGCATTTGTAGTTTCATAAATTGCAACTTCTGCATGCTCATCCAGTGTATTTGTTATAACACAACCTTCTGTATGATTTGTTGGATAATTCATCCAATAATTGGGATATGTTTCAGAAGGTAGTCATGCATAACTATGACAATTATTGTCTACAGTGTGAGTTCCCTGTATAGATACTGCCCCCTCATAGAATGAATCTGTTTCGTATACAACATAATAGAAGTCCCACTCAAGTGACATTGGTCTTACTGCCCAATATAGGTCTCCGTGTCCATGACCATTCCATCTATTCTCAAGGATAACATCATCGCCTAAAAGAGTATATCGTGGAAAATTTGTATCGAACATGTACTTCAATGATAAATCTGTATCTTCAACATAATTATACATTATAAGCTCCAAAGTGTAGTATTCATATGTTTTAGTTATTGTTGGATCAGGATCCTCATCAGGTATGGTTAATGCCATAAGACTTAAGTATCCCCATGTATCAGTCCAGCCAGCTAATGTTAAATCTGGTGCAGGATATCTTAACTTTAAATCCATTTCCTGATAGCAGTTATAATTTATTGTGAATGTGAATCCTAACAAATCTGGATCATGTTGTCTTGTGAAATATATATTGTACTGAGTTACTGAAGGAGGTGCAAATGAAGTACTTTTGTTTCCAAAAGTGTTATTTGATGCAACTATTGTATGATTTATACATTCTTTAACATAGAATGTATAATTAACACCCTGAGGCATGGTTAGAGATATGTCAATGTTTCTATTATCCGTAGCATAGATGTATGTCCGGCAAGTAGTGTTAAGCCCTGAAATCGAATAAATTCTATCCTCTGTTTGAAGTTGCGAATCAATTATTCCATAAAAAGTACCAACGCCAGGTCTTATAACTACACTGTTGTCCGCTAAGTCTGGTCCATCTAATACCGTATATTCAGTATCAAAACGAAGTGTCCTTCTGGAACCTGAGGTGAAATTTGATAGTGAACATCACCTAAATCAAAATCACAGAAAAGGGATGAGAATGTGACTAGAACAATCATGAAAATATAATTGCGTTTCATTCTGCACCTCGTGCAAGCAGGTAAAAAACATCACTCAAGTCCTTTTTTATACTAATTATTACTGGGCTTTCATAAACAAAATACTCTCTCCATTTAGCAATGTGTTCATAGTGGTAGTTAATAAGAAATGCATAAAGTCCCACTGAAGAGCTAAATAATCTCGATTCGTACATTTTTTTTACTAACAATGTAACATTTATTCTGTCTTGCTCAGTAATAGAATGATAAATTGATCTGGAAGATATTAAGCTAAACAAAGCACCTGCTAGTATGGATATATCATCATAATTCTTGTATATATTACCCGTTACTATATATTTTTCAATGTTTTTTTTCCTCTCTGAATTTTCAATGCAACTTTCTTCTAATAAGTCCAATATTTCAAGGATGAAATTGCTTCTTCTGATTAGTTCCTTGTAACCATTAAATTGTGATAGAGCTTCAGGCTCATCCTTTTCTATTGCCAACTTACTTTTAGCACATGTTCTTATTGATGCAAATTTCAGACTTGGGTGGTCACAGCAATAAAGAATCAGTTCTTCAGTTGTAAGGCTCCCTAAAATTTCTTCAGGTAATTGATAAGGTATTTTGTCATAATTCTTTCCATATTGTTCAAAGTCTTTGTAAGATAAGTTTGAGAAAATAAATTTTGGATTCTGATAACTGAACTTCACAAAATCTCTGCTTTTCTTGAATGCTGAGGTGAACTTAGGTTGGACTCCACCATCTACACCTGATGAAACTCTTGTGTTCGTGTTGCTAACACTTTCTCGGCTCATATCATCTCTAGATGCATAATGATCTTCTAAATGAAACAATATGTAAGATTTTCCATCAATAACTTCGATGTTGTCTGGTTCGAATCGAATTTGATTTTCACCAAAAAGAATAATTGATAGATTTGCAGCAAATATTATAATTAATATATTTTTCATACTTTTTCTTTTTTCTTAATTATAGTTAAATCGTTTTGCTTGTCAAATTTTTACAGTTATGTTGTTAGTTATTTCTTTATATTTCAATATTCCTGCTTATGGAAAAAACCAGTGTTTCATACTGTAATCCTCACTTTTTGGGGGTTATAATTTGCCTTTCTTGTTTTCGAAGTTGAGCTACCTTCATTTTCTTTGAATGTCCAAAGAAAACGAAGCAAAAGAAATGACATCTTTATCAAAATGTATTTACAGCAAGCTGTAACCGTAAATCTTCCCTGAAATCCTTCCAAGGCTTCAGGATTTCTAAACGGAAAAATTTACTATACAATGATAAAGAAACATGATGCAGAAATTTCTTGATTAGAGGGCATTTTAATAAGGTATCCGGTTTTTGAAATTCACACACAAATGCTGTTAAGCGTTACCAATTCTACATTATCGGGTATTTTCCACCCACAAAACAAAATAACAATGCAATTGTTAATAGCGTTTCAGGAATTTGTCAATAAAAAAAGGCCACAGAAAAATCCGCAGCCTGTAAAAATTTTTGCTCTTGTTTTCTATTCAGAGTCTATATAAGTTTCAGCACATTTTTTAGCCATATTGCGTATTCTGAGGATATACGCCGCTCTTTCCGTCACGCTTACAACTCCGCGAGAATCTAACAGATTGAACACGTGGGAAGCTTTCAGAAGATAATCATAAGCCGGGAAAGTGAGTTTTTTATCAAGCAGCCTTGGTATTTCCTTCTCGAAGTTCTCAAACTCCTGTCTTTTCAATTCTATATTCGCTTCATGGAAGTTAAAATTACTGTATTCTACTTCCTTCTGAAAGAACAGTTCTCCGTACTTAGTTGTATCATTCCATTGCAGATCTCTATAGTCATCTACATTCTGGATATACATTGCGAGACGTTCAAGTCCGTAAGTAAGCTCAACAGTCACAGGAAAACAGTCTATACCGCCAACCTGCTGGAAATATGTAAACTGAGATATTTCCATACCGTCAAGCCAGACCTCCCAGCCAAGTCCCCAGGCACCGAGTGTAGGAGATTCCCAGTCATCTTCAACAAAACGGATATCGTGCTCTTTTATATTTACTCCGATAGCTTCCAGACTTTTAAGATATAAGTCCTGAATATTATCCGGTGTTGGTTTTATAATTACCTGAAACTGATAATAATGCTGAAGTCTGTTGGGATTTTCACCATAACGACCGTCTTTAGGTCTTCTGCAAGGTTGAATATATGCTACAGATGTAGGTTTACTCCCGAGAGCTCCGAAGAATGTTGCCGGATGGAAAGTACCTGCTCCCATTTCAACGTCATATGGTTGTATTACATTACAGTTATGTTCTGCCCAATATTTTTGTAAACTGAATACCATGTTCTGAAAATTCATGATCACCTTCAAATCTTTTTTTCTAAATAAAAATAATCCTTGTTTTATGTCAATTATTTGATTTTGTATTCTTTTATTTGACAAAACCTGACAGAAGATATGAATTAATTTCATAAAGGGATTTTGTCCCCAAACAGCAGAATCTGACTTAGTTTGTATCGGATTTTTGAGGAACATTAGAAATCTCATGAAGGTACTCATTAGTCTGTTGTTGTTGGTAAATATTTAGTAGTTCAAAAGCCAAAGTCAACATACTCCCATGTTCGGGGATCATTATTTATATTATTTTTGTGTTAATAGATTTAAAAAGAGATTATATTGTAATTATAAATAGTGAAACCTTTGCATAATTATAGTAGTTGAGTCGATTTTAAAATTTATCAAGCTTTGACTAAGAATAAGCTTCTCTAAGAAGTTCACTTGATGAATTCAAAAATCTCATCGATACTTTTTTAATAAAGCTGTTTGATTTTGCTATTATGCAAAGCTCTCATAGCTTATTATATTAATTCTATTTAGAATTCCGGAGATCTTTATGTCTTATTATACTTTTAAAAGAATACTCGTTCTGATAATATTGTTTTTATCCTTGTGCTTACTTGTTGCTGAGAATCAGAAATCTACTTTAAAGAGCAAAGTAAAAAAAGTGTTCATCCTGCACAGTTACAATGAAAAGAATGTTTGCGATTTTCCTCAGACTGTTGGTATCAAGCAAACTCTTGAGCAGAGCGAATTCCATTTCATCTATGAGCACTATTTTATGATGACTAAAACAGTAAATGCATCCGAGGAAAACAAGATTAAACAGGCTGAAATTGTTATAAAAAAAATCAAAGCTTTCAAGCCTGATATATTGTTTGTTTTAGATGATAATGCAATAAAATATGTTGCATCTCAACTATATGATGAAGATTTCCACATTATTTTCTCAGGTATGAATAAACAGCCTGAGGACTATAGCAGTGCATTCAGGAAAGTAGGGGATAAGTGGTATCCTGAAAAAAACATGACCGGAGTTTATGAATACCTCCATCTTGCCCGTTCTTTTAAAACAATGCATCAGATTTTTCCTGATATGAAAAAAATAGTGGCAATTATCGATATGACTACAACTGGAGATGCAATTAAAAAGCAATTAGATCTGGAACTTAAAAATGAAAAATTGAATTTTGAGGTTGAGACCGTAAGACTGAAAACTCTTAATGATCTTTCTGTCGCCATAGAAAAATTGAATAACGATAAAGATGTCGGAGCTATTTATAATGCTGCTATTGGGCTCCTGAATAAGAAAGGCGAACAGGTAAGTACTCCTGTTACATTCAAATATTTCCTTGAGCACAGCAAAAAACCAGGTATAGCAATAAACTACGATTTCTGCAGACTTGGATTGTTTGGTGGTGTTGCAATAAATTTCCAGAAAATGGGTAATGAAACAGCTGATATTGCATTACAACTGCTCAGAAATGAAAAGTCGATTAATGAAGTTCCTGTTCTGTATTCAAAAAGCTATATGATCGTATTTAATAAGAAAAGGGCAGAACAGTTAAAAATAAATATTCCTAAGGATATCGAAATGATAGCTGATGAGTTGTATGAGACAATTCCTCTATTAGAAAAATGATATGGATAAAATGAAATCAATCAAATGGAAGATTTCCAGAACAATCTTCTTTATACCTTTTGTAATAATTGTAATATTCTTTTTTATTGAATTACATGTAATAAAAATTTCTTCCGAGAATTTCTCCAGAGATTTTCTGGAAATACATAATGCTTCATACAAGAACCATGAATTGATCAGTAAGAAGCGTTACAGAGAGCAAACTGCTAAAATAAGCCAGAATGCAAATCTTATTGTTCCATTATACTATGAAGTTTATTATCAGGTACATGATGCATTGAAAAAATTTAAAGCCCAGGAACAGTTTGAGAATATTATTATTCTCAGTGAAGAGATGAAACCTCTTGTTTCCGATAAATCCACATCTGATTTTTCAAGAGAAACCAAATATTACGATTTTAATAAATTCAAGTATGATGAGCCATTTATATGGAGCGACAGCACAAATATTCTCATTTCAAATATCATACCTTTGGAGTATAAGAACAAGTTTCTTGGCAGATTAGTAATTACAAAAAAATATGCTATTGATGATTTTCCCATAAACTGTGCATTGATAATGAATAATTTTACAATAACAGCAACAGACAGTTATCATGATCTGGAACAGAGAAGCCATCTCAATACCGCGAAGATGTTTACTGAAACAGGCAATTTATTCAGGTTTGGAAGATACTTTTACAGCGTTGATAATCTCCGGGACTATAATGAGGAGGTTATAGGAAAAGTCGTTATTTTTGTAAACTTTTCAGAATATCACCATATTCAGAATAGTCTTTTCATTACATCAATATTGATAATGCTTATTCTAATTCTTGTCATTGTTGCTGTAAGTTTCTTTTTGAGCAGAAGTATATCTGAGCCTATAATTAATCTTGCTCAAGTATCTAAATCAATTGCCAATGGTAATATTCAGAATATCCGATACTCTTCCCACAAGGACGATGAGATTGAATTACTTTACAGCAATTTCAATTTTATGGTAAATGAGTTACTGCGAACTCAGCAGGAACTGGAAAATTCAAAGGACATTCTTGAGCTGATGGTTGCAGAAAGAACTCAAAATTTATTACAAAGTAATGAACACTTACAGAAAGAGATAGAAACGCGAGTAAAAGCTGAAAAAGACTTGAAGGAAAGTGAAGAGAAATACAGAAATCTTGTTGAAAGCTCACTTGAAGGGATTTTTATTGTTCAAAATGACAAATTAGTTTTTACAAATAATACAATATGCAGGCTTTTTGATATTGATCATAATAATTCAGAAGACATAAAAGTTCAGGATATTTTCGGTCAGAAAATCTGGAACAATATAAAATCCAGCATTGAGTCGAAAGACTCTGAAGCTAAGAAATTGTATAGCTTTGAACTTGTTCACAATATGGATGATAAGCATTATTACGAGGCTCTTGGTCACAGGATAAATTTCCGGAATACACCGGCTTTTCACGTTATTATTAGGGATATTACTCAGAGTACAATGCTTGAGCAGCACGTAAGACAATCACAGAAAATGGAAGCTATCGGCAATCTTGCAGGAGGTGTTGCTCACGATTTTAACAATCTTTTAACTATTATAAATGGTTATGCTGAGCTTCTGATTCACAATGCGGGAATTCCTGAGAATATAAGAAATATTGTAAATGAAATTTCTGATGCTGGTAACAAAGCTTCATTTTTGACAAGACAGCTTCTTGCTTTCAGTAGAAAAGAAATAATGCATCCGGTTCATATTGACATCAATGATCTTCTTGATAATATGTATAAAATGTTAAGAAGGCTTGTACCTGAGGATATTGATATTGAATTGAATCTTCAGAGTAATCTTCATCAGGTGGAAGCTGACCCCGGTCAATTAGAGCAAATTTTTATTAATCTTATTGTTAATGCAAAAGACGCAATACAGGAAAAGGAACTGTTCAACAGACGCAGAGTGATTCAGATTGAAACCGATGAACTATTAGTCTGTAAGGAGTTTAATCCTGAATTCAGAGATCTTGAGGATGGACTTTATCTTCTTATTATTGTAAAAGACAATGGGAAAGGAATACCCGATAATATTATTGATAAGATTTTTGAACCGTTCTTTACTTCTAAAAGAGTTAATAAAGGTACAGGGCTTGGACTATCAACGATCTATGGTATTGTAAAACAGAATATGGGTTATGTCTCAGTTGAGAGTGAAGTAAATATCGGTACCGAATTCAGGATTTTGTGGCCGGTAAAGGAAACAGGAGAATCAAGGCAAATTGAAGAAAGCAGAACCATCATAAAGGGTAATCAGGAACTGATTCTGATTGTAGAAGATGATGAGGCAGTAATGGATATAACCAGACAGATTCTGCTTTCAGCAGGTTATAACATTATCACTGCTGTAAACGGTAGAGAGGCTCTGAACAAACTGAAAACAATGAATCGGGATATCAAACTAATACTTACTGATGTAATTATGCCTGAAATGGACGGAGGAACACTTTCATCAATTATAAAAGAAAAATACCCACATATAAAAATATTGTTCGGATCAGGATATACTGATGATATACTTAAAAGCAAGGGAATAAATTCAACTGAATTCAATTTTGTATCAAAACCATATACGCATTTTAAACTGACATCTGCTGTGAAGAAGTTACTTGATGACAAAATAAATGAATAAGGTCGAATTTGTTGATATTTATAAATGTTACAATGTAATTTATACACTATCAAAGATTTATCATATTAGCGAATATTATCTGAAAAAGATCAAGTTGAAAGTAAAAAAATTGACAATAATTAAAAATATGTTATAGATTGGCGTAATTTCTCTAAAAGTAAATAACTGCAAGGATAACAGTAAATTAAAAGGAGTAATGCAAGGTAAAATTACTTAATTAAAATAAATTTCTATTAATCTAAAGAAGGAGAAAGTATGAAAAAAAGACTAGTTTCAATCTTTTTAATACTGTTTTCATTAAGTTTCATTTATGCTCAGACCTCAGGTGGTCCTGATGGTTTTGGGTATACATGGCGAAACAGTAACGACGGAAGTGGACCTGCATATAGCTGGATTACTCCTGATGCAAGTGCAACAGTAGTAACCGGACAAGCTGATGATAACTCAGTTGGTCCATTCCCAATTGGTTTTAACTTCCCATATTATGGCGCGGATAAAACTGACTTTTATCTATGTTCTAATGGCTTTATTGCTTTTAATAACGGAAGCAGCTTATCTAATGTACTTCTACCCAATGCAGGAACACCAAACGATATAATCGCCTGGTTCTGGGATGATCTGGATCCTGTAAGTACTTCTGCACCAGCAAACAATGCAACTGTAACTTACGAAAACATCACATATGATGGCGGTAATGCTCTTCTTGTAACTTTCATGAACTATCATGAATATAGTGGTGAAGGTACCGGTTATCTTGATGCTCAGGTAATACTTTGTGATGATGGTGATATTATATTTCAATACTCATCATTCAACGGTGGAATTGATCAGGCTGGATGTACTGTCGGTATTGAAAATGCTGATGGCACATTGGGTTTAACATACTGCTATAACGATGCATCAAACTTTTCAGATGCAATGGCTATCAGTTTTGCTCCACCTGCTGCAGGTACACCAGGTCTCCCAATTAATCCAAACCCTGCAACTGCTTCAATAGGAGTTCCAGTTGACGGTACACTTACATGGGATTTTGGTGCGGATACAGATACATATGATTTATGGTTTGGTCCTGCAGGTAATATGACTCAGGTTGTCTCAGGTGCAGCAGCCGGAGCAACAGGTTCATATACTTACTCAGGTCTGGCTTATACAGCAGATTATGAATGGAGAGTAGATACACATAACTCAACATCTGGTCTTTCTACAACTGGTATTTCATGGACATTCCAGACCCAGTGTGGAAGTATAAACACATATCCATTCCTTGAAGACTTCGAATCAGCTTCAATTTCATCATGCTGGTCACAAGCTACAGACGATGATGATAACTGGTCTGTTCTTCCAAATATATCTTATGGACCGGATAATGCAGCTGGCGGATCAACATATTTACTCGGTTTTGACGATTCAGGCTCAGGAGCTGATGAAGCTCATATCACAACCAATACTTTTGATATTACAGGGCTCTCAAACCCAACACTCAGTTTTCAATATTGGGTTGGTGATACATCATATCCAGATGCAGAAACTTCTACATTGTATCTTGACATTGATGATGGTTCAGGCTGGACACAATATGGTGCCGGCTGGACTTACAATGCTGCCTGGAATGAAGCAAACATAGACCTTTCAGCTATGAACACAACTATGACATTCAGATTCAGAGCTGTAGGTTCTACATCATATCAGTCAGACATTGGTATTGATAACTTTAGAGTATTCAGCAATGCAACACCTCCGGCATGTGTAACAACACTCTCACCTGCTGATGGTACAACTGACTTGCTCGAAGATATTACACTTTCATGGGGAAATCCTGGTGGAGCAACATCATACATATTCTATTTCGGATCTTCAACAGGAAATTATGATATAGTTAACGGTATGACTTTAACAACAACAAGTTACGATTATACTGCTACACTTGGTAACACTTACTACTGGATGGTAGTTCCAGGTAATGTAAATGGTTTTGCTACAGGTTGTCCTGAATGGTCATTCTCTACACTTATGACACCTCCGGAATGTTCTACAGGTTATTACCCAACAGATGCAGATGGAGTTCAATACGAGTATGGTCAATTATTGTGGAATACAAGTGTTTCAGCAACAGAATATCTTGTTTATTTTGGAACTTCTTCAGGAAACTATGATATTGTCAATGGAATGAGTGTAACCGGAACTGAATATGATTATTCAGGCTTAACATATGATGCAACATATTACTGGACTGTTCGACCTGTAAACGGCAATGGTCCAAATACTACATGTCCAGAGCAAAACTTTACAGTAAGAAGTGATCCAACAATTGTCGGTGAATGGTTAGAAGACTTCGAATCAGGTATGCCTGCTAATTGGGTTAATGTTGCAGAAGGAACCTCCCATGATGATGACTGGGCAGCTGAAACAGGATCAATTGGCCATGGTGCTACATCAGGATATAACTCAACAGGTTATATTGGATTTGATGATTCAGGTACTTCAACTGTAGACGTTGCTCATATTGAGACTAACCCATTTGATTTTTCAGCATTGACCAACCCAACTCTTTCTTTCTTCTATTGGATTGGAGATCCTGGAGATACAACAAATGATCAATCTACATTGTATCTTGATACATTTGACGGATCAACATGGACAACTTATCCTGAAAACTGGGGATATACCGGTCAATGGACAGCTGTAACCATAGATTTATCTTCATTTACTGCTACAACTACATTCAAGTTCAGAGCAGAAGGAACAACTTCTTACTACAGTGACGTATGTATTGATGATTTCAGAATTTTCTCTAATTCTAATCCTCCTGCATGTACAAATGATCCAACTCCTGTTGATGCATCTGTTGATCAGCTTGACTCTGGTGCATTAACCTGGGATGAAGCATTCCTCGCACAAACTTACAAGTTATACCTTGGTACTGATGCTGGTACTTATGATATAGTAAACGGTCTGGTTCTTACTAATACATCCTACAACTATACATTATCTCCAGCACAAACATATTACTGGAAAGTTGAACCGGGTAACGCAAACGGTTATGCAACCGGTTGCCCTGAATGGTCATTCTCCACAGTCGCTGTAACTCCTGGTTGTGCTGCATATACTGCACCTGCAGATGCTGCAATTGATCAGTTAGAAAACGGTACATTAGATTGGGATACAACAGATTATGCTTCAACTTACAATCTGTACTTCGGTACAGCATCCGGAACATATGACATTGTTAACGGTATGGCCTTAACTGCTACATCATATGATTATAGTGGTTTGACTTATGGTAACACATATTATTGGATGGTAGTTCCTGAAAACGCTGTTGGCCCTGCAACAGGCTGTGCAGAACAATCATTTACTGTGAGAGCAGACCCAACAATCACAGTATTCCCATGGTTAGAAGAATTCACAAGCTGGGCTCCAACAAACTGGACTCTCAGTGGTGACAGAACTTGGGCTCAATACGGCGGAGAAGCTGCATATTGTAACTTCTGGGGATGGAGCACTGGAACTGCTATAATGACTACTCCTCCTGTTCAGTTACCTTCAACAGGAATGTGGGCTCTTAATTTCGATTGGTCTCACAAATACCATTCTACTTACCCTGACGATCAGGGTATTGTACAAATCTCAACAGATGGAATTAACTGGACTGAACTCTGGAACTTAACAGGTACAGCTTTTGATTCAAATGACGGAGCTGGAGATACTGCACCAGGAACTGGTGTTACAGAAACATTCCCACTTGATGCATACCTTGGACAAACAGTATTCTTCCAGGTTGTTGGTGTTTCAGGTTACGGACCAAACTTCTACGTAGATAACTTCGGTGTAAACACATACGTACCACCTACAGCAAAAGCTAAGGTTAACGTATTCCTTGGTGGAGCTTACTCAGTTGATAATGACAACATGAGCACTGCTGTTAATGGATTCCTTCCTGCAACATCACCTTACGCTGACGGTATTGCTGTAACAGCTATGCCTACAGACGTTGTTGACTGGATTTCTGTTGAACTTCGTCAAACAGCTGACGGTGCTACAATCGAACAGAGATCAGGACTTCTTCTTGATTCAGGTATGATTGTGGACGTTGCTTACGAAACAGATAATACTGTAGATTACGTTAACTTCCTTAATGCAGCTGCAGGTGACTACTTTGTAGTTCTCCGTCACAGAAACCACTCTGATATTATGAGTGCTGTTGCTGCTACATTACCAGCTGATGCTTCAACTGCTACAGTTGTTGACTTCACTTCAGATGCAGCTAATACATACTCAACAGGTCCTGCTCCTGTATACGAAGTTGAGACTGGTGTCTATGCTATGTATCCTGGTGACATTAATGGAGATGGTTCTATTATTGCTGATGATGCTACAATATGGCAGGCTGCATTTACAAGTGGTACTCCTGATGGATATAATGTAGAAGATCTCGACTTTGACAGTTCAGTTCTTGCTGCTGATAATGTTGTTTGGAAAACACATTTCTCAGCCGGTGCTCCGGACTCTCAAGTTCCTGATAACTCTGCAACTGCAACTAACGTATTCAGTAAAAGAGAAAACCGAATAAATAGAATAGATAGTTCTACTCACAAACAAGTTAAAAAATTAGCTAGATAATGTAAAAGGAGTCGATATGAAAAAATTATTAGCTTTAGTGTTTGTTTTAACATTAATAAGCACAATTTTTGCTTCCATTGACTATAACATGGTATACGATGCAGATGGCATGGGATACGATGCAGCAAATGGAAAATACAAAGTAAAACTACAAGTGAAATCAAATGCAGGAGATGTTCCTGTTGGTTTCTTTAACCTTCGTATACTTTTTAACAATGCTTGTCTTACTTATAACAATGCAGAATCTTACAGTCTTGGTCCAATCGAAGATCATATATTTTTCGAAATGGATATCTATCAACTTGTACCTGCAGAAATGTCAGCCATTAAATGCGGTATCAATGGTGTATATAATGGAGTAAGTACCACACCTATGATGTGCTACATGCTCGGTGACGTATGGACAGATTGTGCAGTAATGGTATTTGACGTAGCAGATGCTGCTCAAAATACAAACTTAAGATGGGACATCAGTGGTGTTCAAAACCAGATTACTCAATATGATGCATCTCCAGTTGATAACGGCACATACTTCGGCGATCATGACATCGTTCTTGGTGGCACAGGTCCTGTAGAACCTACAGACGGTTCACTCTTCTTCAGTGAGATTTCTGATAATCTTGTTGGTCAAGCAGAAACAACAGCATTTATCGAAGTGAAAAACGTAACAGGCGATGAAGTAGAGCTTACTAACGTAACAATTGAAAAAGTTACAACAGCTATTTCTGTGGCACTTTCAGGAACAGTTCCGGCTTACGGTGCAGTTATTATCTCTAACGGTGCTGATCAGGCAACTTTTGAAGCAGCCTGGGGAGTATCACTTAACATGTATACTTTGTTTGTTCAAGGTGATGCACAATTAGAAATCGGTAATGGATATGCATATGCACTTAACATCCCGGATGTACGTATGGCAATTGATACAACACCTGTTGTTAACAACGACGAACGTGTAATTCAAACAACACCTACAGTTTGGACTCCGGCAACAACACCAGATACAGCTGACCCTGGTGCTAACAGCCTTGGGCAATCACTTCCTGTTGAATTTGCAGGCTTCTATCTTTCAGAAGATGCTAATCAGTTTGTAAATATTACATGGTCAACCAAATCAGAAACAGATCTTATCGGATTCAAATTATTCCGTAGCCTTAAAGCAGATCTTACTGATGCAGAACCAATCAACAGTAATCAGCTCATCGCTGCTACTAATACATCAGGAACTCAGGAATATCAACATACAGATGAAGATGTTCTTGTTAATGAAACATATTACTACTGGATTGAAGTAGTTCAAGCTGATAATAACACAGGTGGATTCTACGGACCACAAACAATTACAATTGGTAAAAGTGTTACAGAATATGTTGAAGCAACTAATCTTTTATCAAACTACCCAAATCCTTTCAACCCAAAAACAAAAATCGATTTTTCAATTAAAGGTCAAATCGGTGAAACAGTTGATGCATCTCTCGTAATTTACAACATCAAAGGTCAAAAAGTTGTAACATTATTCGACAAAAGAGAAGTGAAAGAAACTGACAGTGTTATCTGGGAAGGAAAAGATGCAAGCGGTAATAACGTAAGTTCAGGTGTTTATTTCTATAAACTCGTGACTCCTGATTACACAAAAACATCTAAAATGGTCTTAATGAAATAATTCATTCGACCTGATACTATAAAACAGGCTGCTTACGCAGCCTGTTTTCATTAATTATAATACGATTACTATTAATCTAAAGAGAACCATATAATGCACATCCAAGTGCTCCAATTAACTGAGGTGCATCAGGGACATGAATTTTCTTTTTGAGTACATCTTCCAGCAAATGCTTTACACATGGATTCATAGCAACCCCGCCACCAAATGCTACGGATTTACCAATATATATCTTCTGCAGTAAAACTAATGATCTTTTCACAACAGATTCATGAATTCCACGTGCAACTTCTTCACGTTTTGCTCCCTTACTGAGAGACGAAATTACTTCTGATTCGGCAAATACAGCACACATATTGTTTATCTTCTCTGATCTCTTTGCCATTAACGCAGTTTTTCCAAATTCCCTCAGATCCAAGTTCAATGCTGAAGCCATAATTTCCAGAAATCTACCCGTTCCTGCAGCACACTTATCATTCATGAAAAATTTACGAATACGCCCATTCAAATCTAAAGATATTGCCTTTGTATCCTGTCCACCAATATCTAAGATTGTGTCCACTTCAGGATACAAATGTTTCATACCGATTGCAAAAGCTTTTATCTCTGTTATAATACAATGTTTATTTGTTTCTTCAAAGAAATGCCTGCCGTAACCTGTAGCTGTCATGACATCATAATCAATATCAGCTATCAGCTCTGGCAGAACCTTCTCATGATTATATGTATTTCTCATAACTTTAGAATGAACAATGACTCCATTTTCCAGCAAAACCAGCTTAATTGTTCTGGAGCCGATATCAATTCCAAGAGATTTCATATATATTCCTTTATTGTGTTTCGAAACTACTAGTTCCTGATACGTTCTATAAATGCTTCAATCCTTGTGGATAATTGTCCCATATCTTCCTGTGAGTAGTCTGTATCAATAGTTAACACAGGAATTCCAGCTTCTTCCAGTTTGTTCTCAAACATTCCATCTTCTATCTGGTAAGGTTGACAGAACTGTAAATTATAAAGAATAACACCTTCAGCATTTGAGCGCTTATATATCTTTTTAATCATTTCCAGTCTTTCAGAATTTGGAGTGAAAACAGCACAGTGAATATTGAAATATCTGTCTACAATTGCATCCAGCAAAGCATCTACAGAATCCGTTGAGTTATTAGTTTTTCCGGAGAATCCGCGTTCTCCTGTGCACAATTCTTCTCCTACAATTACTGCTCCAGTTTTTTCGACTAACGCAGGAATCTTCCAGTTTGGTACTGCCATAGGACAACCACTGACAAGTAATCTTGTTGCATTTATAGCTGAGACACCATTTTTATCTTTATTTCTCTTCTCGAGTTCATCGCAAAGCTCATTAACTTTAGCAGTAAATCTTACAGGATCATCATTAAAATAGATTTGATTAATCAAAAGTGCATCAAGTCCTGAAATTGGAACAGGAGATGATGATCTCAATTCAGCAAGCCTGGTAACTGCTTTTCTCTTTTTGTTCACGATATTAATACTGTTCTTCAGTTTTTTAATTTCTAATTTCTTGCCTGTCAATTCTTCCAAAGCATTAATAAATCTTTCATATTCACTTTTGAGATAAGCTCTTCCAGATTCTCCTTTGATTTGAGGAAGATCCATTACATACAAGTTTTTTACAATTTTACTGAATTGTTCATATGACTTCTTTTTACCATCACAAGTATTTTCACCAACAATCATGTCGGATACTTCCATATAAGGACATACTTGAGCCAATTTGAATCCAAATGCAGATTTAATTAGAGCACAGGTATTTCTTGGTAAATATTGTTCGGCCATTTCCGATGCTAACTCAGCTCCGGTACAAAGACCTACTGAAATTGCATCGAATGCAAGTACAAGTTCTTCAGGAACATAAACACAAAATGAACCTATTACTTTTCTTCCTTCTTCCTTTGCCTTTACCAGCTCTTGTATTCTCAATCCATGAATTTCTGATACAACGAAGTCGAAATACTGCATTGCATCAGGTCTATCCTTCTGAGATAAAAATAATTGATTGTAACCTTGAGATAATACATTCATTAGTTGATCGTGTGCTTCCAGATTAATATTCAGATCCTTCCACATTTGAGTATAGTCAGCCATTTTTCCTCCAATCTATCATGATAGTGTCAATTTTACATATAGGCAAATAAAAGAGATGAGAAGTCAAGAAAAATATATAATTAGTGAAATGCTTTTTCCTTCAAATAAACACTTGTAAGAGTGAAGCAAAACTCCAAAATGCAACAGCTTATGTATCGAGATAAACTTAAAAAATATAGATGAGGTTAAAAAAATCAACAAGACAGTCCCGTGATTTTTTTGCTTTGAAGTTTAGGTAGATTCTGATAACAGAGTATCATGGTTCAAAAATTTAGTAACATGGCTGAAAAACGATAAACTTACTTCTTCACGGACCCTCAATTTCAAATGGATTCTTCTTAATGAAGGTATTGATTTTCTCAAGTAATTCAGGTTGGTCATATTTCACAGCTACACCCCATTTTACTACAACTTCAGGAAATGTATCTTTCATAATTTCAGTATAATTTTCATACCTGTATGCACACTCTTCTATTGATTTCCTGTTGCTCAGCATAGCATCAGCTTTGCCTTTGATGACTGCCTCGGCACATTCATACAGTCCATCACAAATGATGAGATTGTATCTATTAAAATACTCATGCATCAGCTTTGCTTCCCAGGAACCGGACCTTACAGCCATACTGATCTCTCCTTCGACAACTTCACTAAAAGATGCAAAATTTGATTCCTTACTGATGAGGATCGCAGGAGTTGCTTCATAATATGGATTAGAAAACAGTACATCATTTTTCCTGTCATCACTTATTGCGTAGGAAGACAGTACAATATCTGCTTTACCTGATTTAAGTTTTTGTGTCAGTTGATCTCTATCACAAGATACAAGTTTCAACTCATAATGCAGGTAATCTGCAAGCTTTTCAGCATAATCAATTGTTTTTCCGGAAGGAAATCCCTCTCTGTTCTCATATTCAAAAGGTGGATTGTTAAGATCAACAGCAACAACTAAAGTCTGCTTTTTATTCACTTTCTGACACGCGAATAGACCAAAAATCAGTACAAGTACAATAAATTTACGCATTAAAAATCCTTTCAACTGTTTAGGATATATCTGAGTAAGTTGAATTAATGTGTCTATATTTTTTTTGAATGATATGAAACCTTCAGCAAATTTCATTAAATAAAGATGTAGTATTAGTTGTTATTTCTTCTTAATCGGTTTTCTGATTCTTTGAAAAACAATTCCGGCTATAATCAGTGTTAGTCCGGCTATGGTATTCCACATAATTGCTTCCTTCAGTATTACATTGATCAGAAGCAGAGATACAAATGGAGACAGAAAAACGATATTTGCGGTTTTGGCTGTTGATTCGGAGCATTCCAACGCTTTCAACCAAATTAAAAAAGTAAGACTCATTTCAAATATACCAATATAAAGAGAGGACATGATCCCCGCTGCGGAAACATTAGGTTTTATTCCTGAAACTAAAATGAAAATAAATAAATATATACAACCAAACAGGAATGAATGCAGCAGCTTCAAATGTGCTTCTCTTTTATCTTTGAGATTTAAAATCCAGAACAAAGCCCAGAAAATAGAACTTCCAATAGCTAGTAAGATACCGAATGTGCTGAGGTATTCTTCTTCAGACTTACCAAAAATACCCACAACAAGAAGAAAACCGCAAAAACTTATCAACATACCTGTAAGATCTTTTAGTGTAATTTTCTTTTTCAGTAGTATTGCAGAGAAGATTGTCAGGACAATCGCCCATGAATAGTTAAGTGATTGGGCTACTTGTGCAGGAAGAAGTGCGTAAGCTTTGAAAAGAATAAAATAATAAAAAAAAGGATTCAAGAACCCCATAATTGCTGAAGAGAGATAATCTTTTACAGATATTTTAAATGATGAAATCAAGTCACCTTTTACAAGTGAGTAGACAAATAAAAAAAAGGCAGATGTAAGCACCGAGAATAGAAGTAATTCAATAAAACCAATGTACTTCAATCCTGTCTTAAATGCTGTAGCTGCCGTTGACCAGAATAATGTGGCTGTTAAAGCCAGTATTGTGCTTTTCTTCGTATGTTTATCCTAAGATACTTCCTGCAGAATCTTCTGCAGCATTTTCTTTTCGTTTTTCTTTTCCCTGATTGCGAATTTAATTTCGAGCTCAGACAGACCATCGACATCAACATCGAAATCTGCTGCCTGCTGGTACAAGTATGCCAGTCTCAGGGCTGAGTTTTCATGCTGATGATCCAGATCATCTTCATAATCAATTATATTGCCAAAATCGTCAACAATATGAAGTTCTTCATATTTTTCTGTCAACATAAGAGCAAGATCCATTCTCAAAACTAATACAAAATCTTTTAAAAAAGCAAACGATAATTTACCCTGATAGAACTCAGGATAGTTTCTTTGGAAGTCTTCAAAATCAAGACAATAAACCTGCATATCTTCATTCTGACTTATTCCTGTCACACGATAGTATCTCATCGATCCTCCGTTTCTCTCATAATAAACAAACACTCAGCAGTATTAATGCATAGTCTGTGCCAATAGATTTTACTAAATGTATACTGTTTTAGAGATATTTTTGACCAACCGGAGGGAATTTATTACTAGGGCAGGAAAATTTTTACTTATTAGATGTGCATTGAATCAATAGATCACATGCATTTGATCAGCTATTAAGATTTAAGTAAATATGTGGATGAGGATATGAATTTTGTTAAAGCATTAAATTGACTGATTTTGATATTTATCTTACTTTTTGTTAAGGAGTCATTATGATAAAAAGAACAATATTTCTCATTACTGTGCTGACATTACTTATGAGTTTATCAGCAGAGCACAGGCATGTGAAAGCTTTCGAGGACACAAATGGGTTCAGGATAGCAAAAGCCTGTGAAAAAAATGATGTTGTGAAGATAGATAAACTCGTTAAGAAAAATCCAAAATCAATTCATGCAATTTCTAATTATGAAACAAACCTTCTTCAGCTATGCATTGATCTTGAAAAACTCGAGGCATTCAAAAAACTGCTTGAGCTTGGAGCAAATCCAAACTATGTAAATGAAGACAGTTCGAAAGTTGTACTGCATTCTTCATTGAAATATCATGGTAGTCAATTTGAATGGAGAACCAATTTTGAGTTTACGAAGTTGCTACTTGACTATGGAGCAGATCCAAACCAACCAAAATTCTTATTTAAAAGAATGTCCAGAGCAGATACAAAACCGAAACATCCCATAACAGAAGCAGCCGGAATGGATTTAGAGGCAGTTAAGCTTCTTGTAAAATATGGAGCAAAACCTGTCACAGAGATTAATCAGTCTACTCTCGGTGCTGCAGCATCATACGCAAGAATTGATGTTATTTACTATCTTGTTGATTCTCTTGGAGTAGATTTAACTTTACCTTTGAATACTTCATGGAACGGAGATGAGTATATTCAGGATTATGTAGCAAGATGGCTTACCTGGCCCAAAGAAGATCAGGAAAGGCTCGAGATTGAGAAACTGATTGCATATCTGAAAGAAAAAGGGATTGAGATAGAACGAAAAGAACTGAAAAAGTAAAAAGAGCTTAGCATAATTATAAAAAGCCTGCAGAGTTTATCCGCAGGCTTATCTTTTTCAAATGTGATATCTATTTCAGCAGGATAGCTTTTTTAACATCCTGAGAATTGTTTGTTTTAAGGACAAAGAAATAAACACCGGATGATACTGATTTACCTGCATCATTGTTTCCTGTCCATTTAACACTGTGATTTCCTGCATTAATAACACCTTTGGACAGTACTGTTACTCTCTCCCCTTTAATGTTATATACAGAGACTTCAGAATTTGATTCTTTTTCAAGACTGAATGAAACCGTTGTTTCCGGATTGAATGGTGATGGATAAATGCTGTTAATACCTGTTGGAAGTAATTCCGGGACATCTGCATCATCATTACTGATTATTAAAAGAGTATATTCAGGAGAGAAATTGCTGTATGCTCCATCATAGTCAGCTCTTACTTTGAATATATGTTCTCCGGCGGTTAGGTCATTTATTACAAATGATGTATCCGTTGTTGTACCTATCAGTTCATCATCCATGAATAGTTCAAACTGTGAGAAAATTCTGTCTGATGGGAAATTGTAGCTCCATGTAAACTCGTAGTCATTATGTTCGGTATTTGTTCCTGTAAGATTATATGGATCTTCAAAAGCTACATTGATAGTGAACTCAATATCTCTGAATATATTATTCTGATATTCAGCACGAAGCTTATATTCTGTGTCACCAAGTTCAAGTCCTGTGTCCACAAATGAAGATGGAGAATTATAATCCACAAAAGCATAGTCTTCGTTATTCTTGAAAATGCGACAACCAAGATATGATCCGTTTGATGTATAAGGACTCTCCCAGTTAACCGATAATTCGTTAACATTTTCTAAAGAATAATTTACATTCTTCAGCTTTCTTGCATGCGGCGGTAATATTATATAGTCAATCCAGGCACAATCAGAACCTGAAACAGTTGTTCCGTTTTTTTGATATTTCCAGCTGAATGAATGTTGACCAGCTGTCACAGGATATGTTGCAATATCCCAGTTCTCTTCGCCATCCCATCTATCCAGCTCTGTATCATCAATAGTGAATGAAAGGAAGTCAGCATAGTCATTATCAGAATCCTGACAGGAGACTTTTCGATAGAATGAGATATAACCATCTTCCAGAACATTGAGAGTAAGCAGAAGCTCTGAAGCTTGATTATCTGGAACTCCACCGGATTTTAAGCTATAATTACCACTATAAGCCTGTTGCTGATTGAAGTTCCAAAGATAAAGAGTTTGATTAAACCATTGGTAATCAACAAAATGACCTTCCTCAAAATCTATATCCGGTTCTGAACCTGTTGTAAAACTCCATGTATTTCCTTGTGTTTCTGCAAAACTGTTAACAGCATCAACTCTCCAGTAATAAGTTGTATTATATGAAAGAAGAGAATCAAGGCTGAAATGTGTAGTGTTTAAACTGTCAGCGTATACAATATTTGTTGGAGGTAGATCTGTTCCAAAATAGAATTTATAGTTTCTTGCACCTGAGGGTCTTTCCCAGCGCAATTCAGGTGATGTTCCAATGTTAATTGCTGCATCAGCAGGAACAGGATTTATAGCCTGTCCCGGAGGTGTATTCGGAAGAGATACTGCTTGAACTGCCTGATATGCATTTACAATTCCTGATCCTGAGTCATTATTTTTCCCCTGAACTAATGGAGTCGCTGTTGTTTCCAGAATCTGATTAATATCAGCAGGACTCAAGTCAGGATTCTTTGAAAGCATAAGAGCTGCAATTCCGGCAGTACATGGTGTTGCCATAGATGTACCATCCCAACCATGTTCATATCCGTAAGTATCATTGTAATCCAGGGATGTAATTCCAACACCCGGAGCACATACGTCAGGTCTGATGAGTCCCATTTCAGGATTGTATGGATAATCATTATAAGGACTTACATCACTCCATATACATGGTCCTCTACTGGAGAATTGGGCAACACCGGATGTTCCATCTGAGGCTCCGATACTTACAACAGCGGTTGTTCCCCCGGTAAGGGTCTGGTCCGGATGAAGCCATGGAGGAGGACAATTTCCGGGTGTACCTACATTTCTTGGCGGTTGTAACCAATGTGAGCCACCATCATTCCCGGCTGCAACCAATGCAACAATACCGGCAGCCTGAACAGTTTCAAAAGTAGATCTCCAAGTTGAGTATACGGGATTGTTCCAATGTGACCAGCCAAGAGAAATGCTTAATACATTTGCACCATGATCAATAGCAAACTGAGCAGCATTCCATACACTGGACTCTTGTCCACCGCCATTATCATCAAGAACCTTCAATGCCATTATTGTAGCCTGAGGAGCAATACCAGTCTGAGTACCTGAAGCACCCTGACCGGCAATAGTTCCGGCACAATGAGTACCGTGACCGTCTCCATCCATTGGATCGTTATCATCGTATGCAAAATCATAACCATGATTCGGATATTGAGTGTCTGACCACATATTTCCTGCTAAATCATTATGATTGTAATTTACACCTGTATCAAGCACAGCAACAATAATGCCGTTTCCATAATAGCCGTTATTCCAGACCATGTCTGCCTGAACATCCAGCACATTCTGAGTAATATCACGTTCAGTATTCAAACGTGTTTCACCGTTTCTTGTTGCCGGTTCAACCAGCATTTTCTTGTTTTTATCATGATCAAGCATGAATACATTGTTAATATCCGAAAGCTTGGAAATCAGTTCCGGTTTAATTCGGGCTGTAACAACATTGGCAATCCAGTATGTATTATAAGAATCTACTTTATCCGGATTATTTTCGAGAATACTGATTACCTGTTTCTGCCTGTTTTGATTGAACTCAGTCAGTTCATTACGAACAAATTGACGCTTTTCAGAATTTTTCATTCCCTTCACCATTTTCAGTAACTCGCCCTGAGGATAACCGATTAGATGAATATTAACATCAATAAAACTATCGTTGGTAGACATTGCTTCATTAAGATCATCACTGATCTTAGAGTCATATACCTGTTCTGCAGCCACAATATTGAAAGCAATACATAACAGGCACATAAAGAAACTTAAGCTTAATAATTTCATATATACCTCTCTCAATGATAAACTATATTAACAAGAAATACCGTCAATTTATTTCAGAATAAATTTTACATCTTTTTGCTGTATGTAACGTCAATGATAACAATAAGAAACATATTATTGATTTTCGGTTCATTCAGCTCAATGATTAAAGGAAATTCTCAAAATTGATTTTCGGATTTTCTCCCTAAGGTCTGTGAAGAAACAAAAACCTGTAGATTTTGCTTGCAATTTTAGTCTGTATTACTCAATTGTGAGTTGACTATATTCAAGGAAGTATTATGCTTAAAAAAAATCTGTTCTGCCTGATAGTTATTTTAATTTCAATCTTGGGATGCAAAAAAGAAGAAAAGAAAACAGTAGATTCAGTAATAAAAATAAAAAAAAATAAAACAACCTCAGATGCTTATGCGTTTGAAATCAAACCTGGGCAAAGCCTGTACGAACTGATGATAAAATCAAAACTGACTAATATGCAGGTGGCAAAATACACTTACGAACTTGGACAATATGTTGATGTAAGTACAATTCAACCCGGAGATAGTTTAATTATTGTAAGGGCAGCTCAAAAAGACGATTCGCTTGCAATAATCTATAAACCGGACGTAATAACAGCTCATATCCTGAATATTAATGGTGAACAATATAAATATGAGAGAAAAACTCTGCCTGTTGAAAAGCGAATGAGATTTTTAACCGGAACAGTGAAAAACAATCTTAATAACTCGCTTCTGAGCCTTGGACTGGAGCAGGGAGTTAAGCAGGTAGTAAATAATGCTCTTGAGTCAGAAATCAGTTTTCAGACAGACGCCAGAAACGGAGATTTCTTTTATGTTCTTATTGAAGACAGATATTTCAAGGGAGTTAAACTACCAAGATCTCGCGTAATTTATACTGCTTATTCAGGAAAGAGAACTAATTTCCATGAAGCTTTTCGTTTCATAGACAGTGACGAATCGTCTGCATATAACGGGATGTATACACCAGAGGGAAAAACACTACTACAGAATGCTGTCAGAGCTCCTCTGAACAGTCTTCATGTTACGTCTCCATTTGGTTACAGACTTCATCCAATTTACGGAAGAAGAATTCATCATAACGGTATAGATTACAGAGGTTCTCGAGGAACACCCGTATATGCTGTTTCCAGTGGAAAAGTAATCTCTGCAGGAAGAAACGGAGGTTATGGAAATGAAGTACGAATTCAGCATTCAAATATGACTTCTCAATATGCGCATCTAAATAAAATTTATGTAAGAAGAGGACAAAGGGTTACAAAAGGAACTAAGATCGGTGTTGTAGGATCAACAGGTAATTCAACCGGACCACACCTTCATTTTGGACTGAAACAACGTGGTAGATGGATTAATCCTAAGAGATTGAAAATGGTTGGAGCGCTTAAGTTGAAAGGTGAAAGAAAAAAGCTGTATGATAAGCAGGTAGAGAAAATCAGAGATATGCTGCATGAACAGCTTACACCTTATGCAATTCCTCTGATAATGTCTTGATCAGTTTTTATATAAAAGTATTCCATCTGTGTAATTGTAAGAGAACTTTCCGGGAACAATCATGTCCCATTTTGCACCTAAATTACATGTAGGATATTTGAAAGGAACAAGGAGTCCATTAAAATCCAGCTTAAAAATATGCTGTTTACCAGAAGACTTACTGTTGAAAATGAAATCCCCTTGAGATCTTCCTGAACCAAAATTACCATTGATTACGTTATCCCACTTTATTGATACTTTAACACTATCCAGAATAGTATTTACATTGTTTTCTTTAAAGGTCACGAGTTTGTAAAACTGCTTTTTCTTGTTCAGGAGCATCAATTCTGAGATTTTGTCACCATTTGTATTTGTTGCAATAAGCTGATCAAATCCTTTTTGCAGGTTAAACTCATCAGTAATCTTCACAAGATTGTTTCCCTGATCAACCATATAAACGGCAGCAATTCCGGATTTACTGCTGTACATCAGAAGTTTTTCACTATCAGACTTATCAGTTCGCAACGCAATAACATGTGAAGGATTTTCAATTGCTGATAGAGATTTAAGTGTATCACAGATATATTTGTTTTCTGAGGTGCTATAACTACAGACTCGACCATTTACACAGGAACTGTCCATAAAGACAATTTCACTTATTTTGTCACCATTAAGGTCTACAGCATTAACAAAATTCCAGAGAAAATTCATTTCAATATCGGAATTTACTTTAGTGATTTTATCCTTAACAGATAACATTTTCAGTTTGGTCTTGTTATGATTGATTAACATCAAATCAGACAATCCATCATTGTTAAGATTCAAACTTATAATCTCAGACCATTTGCCACGGAAATTACCTGAGTCAAATAATTTCACACCTTTTCTACCACTGTTTATCTCGTAAATTCCCCCATTTTGGGCATAAAGTGTAATTGAAATCAGCAGAAAACTGATTTTCAGCAACAACTTCATTATTATCCTGCCTGAAATTCTGCAACTTTTTTCAGAACTTTGGAAACATGACCTTTAACCTGCATGTTCTTCCATGAGTAAACTATCATTCCATTAGGATTAATAAGAAAAGTGCTTCGGATAACACATTCGTCATCTTCTGCAAGAATATTTCTTATACCCCAGGCTTTGTAGTTCTTTACAGTTTCCTTTTGAGGATCACTAAGTAACTCAATGCCAATTTTATGCTTCTTGGCAAACTTTCTGTGAGTATCTACAGAATCAGGGCTAATTCCAACCACAACGGAATTATAAGAACTGAATTTCGATCTTTTCTGGCTGAACTCAACAATTTCGGCAGTACAGTCTTCGTCATTATCTTCCGAAAAAAAGAACAGAACTAACCATTTGTCTGCATAATCTTTTAAACATTTTTCATCTTTTTTCTGATTACTTAAAGCGAAATCAGGAGCTTTTGCAGGCATAATTCCCCCTTCAGCTTTAAAATAAAATACAATAAATTTCTTGCAAGATTTTTCTCATTTTACACTATGTTTGTTGAGGATAACATGGAAAAAACTAACACTAAAGATATTAACCTGATTTATCAGGCTGTTGTTTCAATTTATGTTCAACTTTCTCGTATCAGACATATTGAGTCTGAAGATATTGAGACAATTGACACACTGCTTACTTCTTTGCTTGGCAATGAGTTGCGGTTCAGTATGAACCATTCCTCCACTAAGAATATTCTGTCTATCAGGCAAGCTACAAATATACTCAAAATGTGTTTGCACGAGACAGATAAATTCAAATTACTACTTACTTTGTTCTCAATTGTGTACATGAAAAAAAAATTTGAGATTATTGGAAGTCTTGAATTAATTAAATTTGTCGACCTGCTTTATATCGATATAAAAATATACGAGCAGCTCCTTGATATCCTCGAAGGGAAATCAAATGCAATTGAATTGGATGTTATTCCATTTATCCGTGAAAAAGATTTCTCGACATTTAAAAATTTTCTCGTTTTCGGTGAGAAAGACTCATGTGATGTTTTTATTAAGCCATTCTCAAACTGTAACCTTGTAGTTCTCATGATAAAGGATTTTACACTTGTAGGTACTCAGAAATCCAACGAGTTCTATCTAAACGATCTTCCCTTGATTAAAAATGAGTTCTATCTGATGAATACAGCAGATAAACTCAGCTATAGAAATTTCAGTGATAGCAAAACACAGTTAACTTATGATGATATAACTTCATTGTATCAACTTCACATGCACCAGCAGAAACAATCTATCAGAATTCCCTATGAGGATACATCTGTGTGGATAAACTATAGCGGAGCAAAACTGACTGCCGATCCCGGTTCGACATCTGTTTTAGTTAATAAGAAGCTTATTAAGCAACCGGAGCGAATTGCAATTGATGATGTACTGATAATAGAAAAGGATTTTTCAGGGAAAAAACTTCTTCTGGAAAAAGATCAATTGAGTTTCTCGGTTGATTCAATAACAAGTGTATATGTGAATTATTCGGACTCATTTTTTAAGATTGCAAATAAGCATACATCTGACACAATACTGAAGATTACAAAAGACAATAAATCTGTCTTTATTCAACCAGCCAGTAAGCAGAAAACGGTTTTTGTGAATAATACTGTCTTATCCGGAAAACAAGAATTTTCCTTTAATACGGATGTTATTTCACATGAAAATCAAACATTCAAGATTAACAGATTTTTCGATATACTGAAAGTAGATTTCGAGATAAAAAACATCACTGTAGAAAACATATATCATGAATTTGATAAAGGTCAGACTATTGCTCTCGAAAACATCAATTTTGAGCTTAATAAAGGTGAGTTACTTGCGATTATGGGACCAAGTGGAAGTGGAAAAACAACACTACTCAAAACATTTACAGGTGAAATTCTACCGAAACAGGCTAAAGTTCTTGTAGATGGATTCGATTTCTACAGAAATTTTGCCGCATTCCAGAAGCACATCGGATATGTTCCTCAAGATGACCTGCTTTTTGCAAACCTTACAGTGTACCAGAATCTATATTATTGTGCCAGATTGAGAATTCCCCATCTCAGAAACAGAGAGGATATTGATAAAAGAATAGATAATATTTTACGACAGATCGGACTATATGAAAAGAAGCATTTGCGTGTCGGTGATCTGATGAACAAACTGCTTAGTGGAGGACAACGAAAAAGATTGAATATTGCTCTGGAGCTTCTTGCTGACCCCCAGGTAATTATTCTTGATGAACCTACATCCGGGCTTTCATCAAAAGATTCAGAGAACTTATTGGAAATGCTCAATGATTTGCGTGATCAGGGGAAAATAATTATTGCAACAATTCATCAGCCGAATCCGGAAATCTACCAGAATTTTGATAAGCTTCTGTTTCTCGATAAAGGTGGAGTCCAAGTCTACTTCGGATCAACCAAAAAAGCTTTTAATTTCTTTAATAAGGAACTTCAGACAATTGTTTTCAACAAATCATCTCTCGAAACGAAAAAGAAACTGCGAATGCCTGAGTTCTTCTTTGATATTATAGAATATTCCGAGCCTCTGATTTCTACGAATATAACAGATACTGAAATTAGAGTACAACGTAAATTTCCACCATTTTACTGGAAGAACAAATATAAAAAGCAAAAGCTTCTGGAGATTATAAATCAATCTGAAGATGATGAAAATGAAAAAATCGGAGTGAACAGTAGAATTGCAGAAACAAAATTAACAATTAAAGATAATATTATGCAATTCTATTATGTTTTCACCAGAAATTTAATCAATAAACTCACAAACCGTTTGAATATTATTGTAACCTTCATTGCTTCACCAATGCTGGCTATACTGGTTTCACTGATACTCAGGAATGTCAATGAAAACGGAGAATATATATTTGGTGATAATACAAATATGCCGACCTTCATTTTCATTTCAGTAATTATATTTATTTTTCTGGGACTTTCCAACAGTCTTGATGAGTTACTATCTGAGAAGAGGATTATATCGAGAGAACGGAAAATGAATATAAAAGTACTATATGTTCTGATAAGCAAGAATATCACATTGAGTATATTTAACATTATTCAAGTCATGCTGTATGTTTTTATATCATGCTCTATATTGGAGATCAGAAATATTTACTCGGTATATGTTTTGTTTCTCTTTCTGGCAGGAATGAGCGGTTTTACAATCGGATTGATAGCCTCTGCGGTTCTTGATGACAGATCTGCATTGATCAACGTTCTGCCAATCGTACTTATTCCTCAGATTATGTTTGCAGGAGCAGTTATAAAGTTTGAAGACATGAATCCTTTTTTAAGAATACGGCAGGGTGCATCCGTACCGGAGTTCTGTGAAATTATATCTTCAAGATGGTTGTTTGAAGGTCTTGCAGTGGCTCAGGCTGAACTTAATTATTATGATAAAAATATGAACAGGTTGTCTCTTGCGAGGAAAAATGCAAAAGACTATAGAACTAAGAGCAAACTGTTGAATGAGTCATTCCAGTTTTCCAGTAAACATTCGGAAAACCTGTTCAGGAATACTGAGATAAATAACTGGGTGGATTCAGAGAATTCAAAATATCTGAATAGAAACAGAAATTACTTCATGGCAACGAAAATGAAAATTTTCAACAAGGAATATAATAAGTATTTCATAAATATTCTGGTGATTCTTATCTATTCACTGGTGTTTAACCTGATTGCCTTTATAATGGTCAGAAGGAGATTCTAATGAATATCTTTGTCAGACAGAATGATAACGACTTACTGAAGTATCTTTGTACTACAGAACTGGAAATAGTGCGTAAAATTGAAAAAATAGACATCTTCGAGAATGAAGAAATACTTCTCAGAGCAGGAGATAAAGCAGAAGAACTTTTTGTGGTTGTAAACGGCAATACTAAAACAAGAATTCCGGGAGATTCAGAAGGCAATCCTTTGGAAATAGGGAGAAACTATGAAGGTGAAATTATCGGAGAATTGCTTTTCTGCAAGGATACTGTTTCCCCCTTTGAGGTTGTTGTTTCGCCCAATACAACTATCTGTCGCTATTCATTCAGGGATTTGTTTATGATTATGGAGCGCGATTATCAGATATCCTCAAAGATACTTGCTGCCATAAATGATTCATTATCGGAAAAAGTGATAAAACTAACTCAGAAATTGGCTTAATCTGCTGTATTAAGGTGTAATTATGGAATTATTCAAGAAGCAAAATGACATTCAGATGTACAAGTATCTTACGAAAGAAGAGATTGAAGTACTTAACTCAAATCATGTTGAAGAAAAATACCTGAAAGATGAAATCATTATTGAGTATGGCGAAAGAAACAGAGATGTTTATTTTGTTGCAAAAGGTTCTGTTTCCGTCTGGATACCTGAAGAAGGTGATGAGATGAGAAAAATTACTTCACTTCCACCGGGTACAATGATAGGGGAAAATAATTTCGTCATGCCGGTAAGACGTTCTGCGACAATCAAAGCAGAGTCCGAAGAGACCCTTATCTTCCGATACTCATATCTGAAACTTCAGAAACTGCTGCTGGATAATCCAATTATTGCTGCTAAATTTTTTGCTGCAATAAATGACTCTATCAGTGAGAAATATATTAATACAATAAATCGATTCAGAACTTCTCAATGTATGAAATAATTATGGGTTTCTCAGCAATTTAAACACAGTATAAAACTTCCTGTCACTATTCAATAATGCATCAATATGAGTATATGTATTTACATCTGAAATTCTAGCAAGAAACTGCCAGTTACTATCCGGAGAATCCGAAATATACGCCAGATACACATGTGATTCCGTATCGGCATCCCAGTTAAGTACAACATCACTGCTATCTGTTGTAATCTGCAGGTTAGTTACAGTATTAGTTTCATCCACGCAGGCAATGTATTCGGATTTTACAATAGAATCTGTTACAACCGAATTCTGCGTCTTCAGCTTTACATCGTACAATCCGGGAGTGTTAAATACAAAAGATGGATTCTGCAAGGAAGAATCATATGTGCCGTCATTCTCAAAATCCCATGCCCAAGATGTTGGAAGTCCTGAAGACATATCTGTAAAATTTACAGTGTCTCCCGGCGTTATCACTTGTATGTCTGCAGTGAAGTTGGCTTCTGAAAGAGCTGTGCTGATTTCACCTTCATTTAAAGCACTATCCCAGACCCTCAAGTTCTGTATGGACCCGTTCGGAACAAATTCACTACTTGTAGCAGTGTCATCGGTAAAAAGTCTGAACTCGTAAAGATTATTAACATTTATAGGGATAGTAAGGTTTGCTGAAGCAGAAGATTGGTCGAATACAAGTGAGGCTATACCATTATCAACTGTATAAACTTTAAAGCTTCCGGCAGAGTCTCTGGTAAATACAAAATCATAAAATACATTGGATTGATAAGCAATATTTGTTTGAGCTGCATATGGATACAGCTGTAAATAATTATTGTAAAAATAAAGTCCTGTATCATCAGCTGACCCACGAAAAGAAATTATTTTACGCCAAGATCCGTTGATTACATCAAACTTAATTTTAAATGCCAGAGAGTAGTTGTTGGGATCCGGTAAATTTGCAAGCAGTATTAAACCTCCACCGGGATGGTCTGCACCTTGCCACCACCATTCATTTCCATTGAATCCGTGGTTGTCTGTCGAAGGATTAACAGTAAGCTGCCCTCCGCCACTGAGATTATCGCTAAGGTTGTTGTTAAGATCATAATCATGAATCAGAACTGATGCAGGTAAAAATGCGATTGCAAAATATATAGATAAAATCAATATTACTTTTTTCATATCATCTCCTGAAAATATTTTTCTTAGATTGCTTAAGAATAAGATAAAATGTCAATATGTAAATGCATTTTGAGCATTATTTTTTTGGATAAACACGAGTAAGGACAATATGATAATTGATGTGGTTTCATGATTATTTTGTTCAATACTAACTTTGTGAATTAATTTTTATGGACAAATAATGCTGTTTATTCATATGATAATTTAAATAAAATTACAGGGAATTAAATGAGAATACTTATAGTAGATGACCAGAAAGAAATTTGCAGTATGCTCAAAGAGTATATCGATGAGAAATATGAGTTTAGATGTGATATGGCTTTTTCTTATAAAGGAGCAGTTGAACTAATGAATAATAACAGCTATTTTCTGGTTATCTCGGATATAAACATGCCGGGCAAATCAGGTCTTGAGCTTCTGGACTATATCAAAAATGATAAGCAGATTACTGATTGTGATGTTATTCTCATGACAGGTTTACCTGATGTCAAATCATCAATTCAAGCTCTGAAGCAAGGTGCTTACGACTATATCGTCAAACCGGTTGATCTGGATGAAATCTCGGCTGCAATAGATAAAACTGCTGAGCATCAGGCATTGCTGAGGGAAAACAAAAAACTTACTGCAGATTTTGATTCTGAATTGGAAAAATTCAGGAAACGGTTGGCAAACATGGAGGTCGGAAGTGGTGATATTGATAATTATCAGATTTTCTCAGATGAGTCGGCTGGAATTCAGAAAACAGCTCTTGAACTCAGTCATAGCAGACAGATTTCCACGATAATTGAAGGTGAAACAGGTACTGGTAAAGAATTGATTGCCAGGCTGATTCATAACGGTATAGATGGGAATAGTAATCCATTTGTAGCTCTTAACTGTGCAGCCATACCTGAAACACTGTTCGAAGCTGAACTTTTCGGTTATGAAAAAGGAACCTTCACAGGGGGGCTTGATTCCGGAAAAATCGGAAAGCTTGAGCTGGCTCAAAAAGGTACTATCTTTCTCGATGAAATTGCTGAAATGCCACTCCAGATTCAGGCAAAACTTCTCAGAGTGCTGGAGGAGAAAAGTTTTTACAGGCTTGGAGGATTGAAAAAAATCAAAACAGATGTAAGAATTATCGCTGCGACAAATAAAGACTTGGGTGAACTGGCGAAAAACAGGTCATTTCGAGAAGATTTGTTTTACAGAATAGCTGTCGCCAGAATACACCTTAAGCCTTTAAGAGAACGTAGAGATGAAATTCTAAGATTTACAGATTATTTCCTGAGAAAATTCCTGAGAACTCAGGACAAAATTATAATGTCAGATAATGCCAGAAACGAGTTACTGGGATACAACTGGCCCGGTAATGTTCGAGAACTGAGAAATGTTGTTGAACGCGTATCATTCTTTACTCGAGATAATTACATTGAAACATTCGGTTTGTCATTTAAATCTGCCAGTAAAACTGTTGAAACAGTATGTATTTCGGAATTCACTTTGCCGGACAAAGCCTTTTCGATCAAAGATCTGGAAAGAGAAATCATAAGAAAAGCTCTGGCGAAACATAATAACAATAAAACAAGAACGGCAGCCTATCTGAAGCTTTCCAGAAGTGCTCTAAGAAGTAAAATCAGAACACATGGTTTAGAATAACCGCCGGTTGACTTAAACCGGTTGAAATAAACCAAAAAAGCAATATAGTTTACAATAATTGTCTCTTCAAGGATTTTACATTTGTTAAGAAGTGTCAAATTTGGCACTATCAAACATCCTGCATATCTTTATTTTCCATTCAAGGATTTCTCCATCTCATTGGCTTTGAGATTGCATTAGTATAATTGAATTTTTGCTTCTGGAGGAAACCATGAGAAGATTAGAGAAACATGGATTAATGATGTTAATTCTGATGACAGTTTTTGTATCACTGTTTTCAGCACCTGTATCAACAGACAAGGCTGTCAGGATTGCAGAAAAAGCGTTCAGGGCATTTACTAATACAGATGGTGTGATAAGTTTAAGAAGGTACCATGTAAAAGGTGCAGATACTTTGTTTATAGAAGTCGAGTTTAATGATGACTCTTTTGTGATTGTGTCTTGTGATGATTCAGCAGAACCTATTATAGGCTACTCAACCGAAAGTGGTTTAACAGATTATAATGATCATCCGGCATTGAAAGAAATGTTCACTTCCTGGACTGAAGAAATCATTTATGCCAGAGAAAACAATATGCAGAATTCACTTGCAGCTCAGAAGTGGCAGGCGTATGACAGCAATGACATTCCATCATTGATGAATGATAGAGATGCGGTATCTCCTCTGCTTTCCACAACATGGAATCAGGGTTGGCCATACAACAAGTATTGTCCGTCAACATCAAGCGGAGGATCAGGTGGACATGTCTGGGCAGGTTGTGTTGCCACAGCTATGGCTCAGGTAATGAAGTTTTATAATTATCCTACACAGGGAACAGGTTCACATAGCTACTATCACAGTACATATGGAACTCAGTCAGCGAATTTTAATACTACTTATGACTGGGCTGGTATGCCAACAGGTTATGGTAACGATGAAATAGCTAAACTTCTGAGACACTTAGGAGTTTCAGTAAACATGGACTACAGTCCAAGCGGTTCAGGAGCATATTCATCAATGGCATTGTCATCATTGAAGACATACTTTGGTTATGATTCATCTGCAAGATTAGCATACAAAAACAGTTATTCAACAACAGGCTGGATCAATGTTCTCAAAACAGAACTGAATGCAGGCAGACCGCTTTATTATCATGGTTACGGTACAGGCGGACACGCTTTTAACGTTGATGGCTACAATTCCAGTAACTATTTCCACCTGAATTGGGGATGGGGAGGTTACTACAATGGATATTTTCTTATAACTGATCTTACTCCGGGCTCAATGAACTTTACAAGTTCACAAGGAGCATTTGTCGGACTGCAGCCTGCAGGACCACTTGCTCCTACAGATATTGAACTCTCATATAAAATAGTAATGAATGGAAATGTTTCGGGAGATGTTGTTGGTGTACTTTCAACAACAGACAGTAATCCCGGAGATACATTTACCTATTCTCTTCCCGGAACAGCATCTGATAACAGTTACTTCACAATCTCAGGTAATTCACTTGTTCTCGCTCACAATGTTGATGCAGATTTAAAATCATCATACAATATCAAAGTTCGTTCTACAGATTCAGATGGATTATACATAGAAGTAGACTTTCTTATACTGGCACTCAAGCAGGGGATGAATTTCATTGCAAAAAGTTATTACACTGGCTATATGTACCTTAAAGAACAGTTCGGCGAAGATTCTCAATATATTGGAAACTGGAGCGGTTATACTATTCATGTTGGTGATTTTAACGGTGATGGTAAAGATGACTATCTGGCCCATGCTCCTGACGGGAGACTGTATTACAGGTATGACTTGAATTCCAGCTCTACTTATATAGGTAACTGGGCAGGTTATAAACTGTACACCGGTGATTTCAATGGTGATGGCAAAGATGATTATCTTGGTCAGGCTCCTGATGGAAGACTATATTACAGACATGACTTTGACCAGAGTTCTACATACATAGGTAACTGGAGCGGATATAAAATATATGTTGGTGATTTTAATGGTGACGGCAAAGACGATTATCTCGGTCATGCCCCTGACGGTAGGCTTTATCACAGACCGGACTTCACTCAGAATTCCACATATATAGGTAACTGGAGCGGATATACACTTTACATAGGTGATTTTAATGGTGATGGCAAAGATGACTATCTCGGTCATGCCCCTGACGGTAAACTATACTACAGATATGATTTTAATCAAAACTCAACATATATAGGTAACTGGAGCGGATATACACTTTACATAGGTGATTTCAATGGTGATGGTAAAGATGATTATCTTGGTCATGCTCCTGATGGCAGGTTGTACTACAGGCACGATTTTGATCAGAGCTCTTCCTACATAGGTAACTGGAGCGGATATAGCTTGTTTATTGGTGACTTTGATTCAGATGGAACAGATGACTATCTTGGTCAAGCCCCCGACGGAAGACTGTATTATAGATATGATTTTGATAAAAGCTCTATTTACATGGGTAACTGGGCAGGATATAAAATATATGTAGGTGACTTCAGTGGTAATATCATGGAGAACAACGGAAACCAACTTACAGGTCCGGTATTACCTGAAGAATCTGTAGTTCCTTTTGAATTCAAAGGAAACTATCCTAATCCATGTAATCCGGAAACAAATATATCATTCAACATAAATGAAGACAACACAAATGTAAGAGTAAAAATATATAACTTGAAGGGTCAGATTGTTAGAAATCTGGTTGATAGAAATTTTGACAAAGGCAGCCACTCAATAAAGTGGCTGGGGAAGGACGAAAGAGATAATCAGGTCGGATCAGGAATTTATTTTTATAAAATCAGCTCTGGTTCTTTTACAAAAACATGTAAGTTAACAGTTTTAAAGTAATGAATTCCTAAGAAGCAAAAAGCAAATCAAGAGCATTGACCTGCCGGAAATCCGGCAGGTTTTTTTATTTTTCAACAACGAAATCACACAAATTTTACTTCTGCGATAAGTTTCATTTGACATAACAACGGGGTTATCTTATTATTCGTTGTGAGATCTTTGCATAATTGGTTTAGTTGATTCGATTTTCTAATTCATCAATTTTTGTCTCAAAATATGCTTATATAAGAAGCCCTTGATGAATTTGAAAATCTTATCGAAGCTTTTACGCCAGAGCTGCTTGGTGTTGCTATTATGCAAAGCTCTCGTTGTGTACGATTATGAAAATATGGGGAACTCATGAACTCTGAAGAAAGAAAACTTTGGGAATTGTATCAGAAGACCGGAAGACGGGAATTGCTGGAAAGAATTGTTGAGAAATATCTCAGGATTGTTCATTATCTGGCAAACAGATTTATTGTGTTTTCGTCAGGCAATCTCGAAAGAGATGATCTGTATAGTGCTGGTGTTATTGGGCTGCTGGAAGCAATTGAAAGATTTGACTTGTCCAAAGGGGTTGAGTTTCAAACACTGGCAACCATCAGGGTTCGCGGAGCTATAATTGATGAGATCCGAAGAACTGACTGGGTGCCCCGTTCTATCAGGCAGAAATCAAAAAGAATAGATTCTGCGATTCACTCACTCTTCGCAAAACTTGGCAGAATGCCGAGTGATGATGAGATTGCTGAGGAACTGGAAATTTCTGTCGAAGCATATTATCAGATTACAGATAATCTGGGACCATTATTTCTTGGATCTCTTGATGCTGCTATTCATCAGGAGGGAGACGGATCTAAAATCAGTATTGTCGATGTGATCGAAGACGATAATGACGTTGATCTTGAAACTCAGCTTATGCAGAAAAAGCTGCGTGATAATATTATCAATGCTATCAGTCAGCTCCCGGACAGAGAAAAACTGGTAATTTCACTATATTACTATGAAGAATTAACTTTAAAAGAAATTGGAAAAGTACTCGATGTTTCAGAGTCGAGAATATCTCAGATGCACTCTTCTGCATTGATAAAGCTCAGAAACATGTTGGAATATCATAAAATAGAGGATTTGTTATAACCGAGGAATTCATGAAAAGAACTTTTTTCGTATTAGTCCTGACAATTGTCTGCTCAGCACTTTTTTCACAAGTAAACCTTAACCGAATTTACTATGGTGATTTCGGTTATGTAAACAGAACAGTACTTCAATTCAGTAAGAAACCAGAATATAAGGTTGTCAGTAACTCAAAAAATAAGATGATTACAGTACAGGTAAATGCCTGCGGCAACAAATCCGGTGTAGATACAAAATCTTATCCGGATGCAATGATGATTGATAAAGCTGTCATTCAGAAGAACAACAATGACGGACTGAATATCGTTATCAAAACTAACAGAGCATTTCATCTGAAATACTCAATACTCAATGAAAAGAATTCTTTCAAGATTGTTCTGGATATATATTCCGGTATCAAACCGGAAACAGATGAAGAAAAAGCATCTTTTGCCAGATTCTATTACAAGGTAGGACTAAAGAATAAAGCACACCGCTTAATAAGATCAATTCCTGATACTAAAGTCAACTATATTCATTACTACTGGGGAAAAATACTTCTTACAAAAAGAAATAATTCCGCAGCAATCCAGCATTTCAGAATGGTCGATAAAAAGTACCCCGAATACACTGATGCACAGGAGGAACTGAAAAAACTCAATGCCCTTGTTCAACCGCAGAAACAGAATCCAAGAAAAAACACAAATAATACCGCGAAACAAAAGAAAGTTACAAATGTTGTTCCTGTAAACGAATCCGTGCCTGATATTAAAACTCTTGCTCAAAAAGATATAATGATTTACGATAAATATCAAAAATTTTTCTATCAAACTGATTCAGATGACTCAAAACTGTTCATAGTTGCTGTTGCTGCAAAATTTGTAAAAGACTATGACTATGCTGTGGAACTCCTGAAACGTATTTCAGAGGATTCTTCTCTCAAAAAGCAGTCATATAAGGAACTTGCAGAGATTTATACTCTTAAAGGTGATATAGAAAATGCAAAGTTATTCCGAAGCTTCCTGTCTGACTCTGATCAGGATACAGGTGTCATGTCTGAGTCCGGATTCATGAGTATTGAGATTAAACTCTGGATGGCATTGATTATTACAATAGCTTTTGGCACAATTGTCTTCTTCCTGCTTATGATATACTATAACAAGAGAATATCTCAAATGACAGGGGATTTCACAATTGATGATATAAACTATCATGAAAACCTTGTAAAAGACTCATACAATGAACCGATCGGTAAATGGGCGTCTTCCGAAGGGGAAAAGATCGAAGATGATGCATCTGAAGATAACATGGAGGAAGAACCGGAATCTGAAGAAACATATTCCGATCAGGAAGATATGGACGTGTATAATCCTCCAATCATTACTGAAAAACTTACACCGGAAGAAGAAGAAGAATTACTTGAGTATGAACAGAGTAAACTGGCTGAGCCGGAAGAAGATGATTCGGAAACTTTTGCCAATGATGACTACATACGTAAAATGGTTGTAAAAATGTCTCAGCAGGATTGGGGTATCGAAGAGATTGCTAAGGAATTAAAAATATCACAAAGTGAAGTAGATTTTATTTTAAAAATGCAGGATTAGCTGATTCACTATGATCCGTAAAAGCAGCTCTTCAACCGGTAGAACAAACAGAATGGAGAGCTCGGGAAAACTTGGTTCTCTGAAAGACATTGCAGATAAAGTACATGTAGGAGAAGTAATACCGGCAAGAATCCTCAGAGCTGCCTCAGAAAACATGTATCTTATTCATCTTCTCGGTAAGCAGATGCTCGCTGAATCACATCTTAAATTCTCAAACAAGAAAATTCTGGTTAAAATAGAGAGTAAAAAGCCAAAACTTCATCTCAAACTTCTAACTGATAACAATGATTCCCTATCTAAAGCAGTTAATTTTGCTCATCAGAATGGTATAGGCTATTTTGGTGGAAATGCAGAAATTACAGATTTTGTACTGGAGCATTTTGGAACTGAAGCAAACGGAGAATTAATCAATCTGCTTAATATTGGAAACGCTGTATACCACTCTGATATTATTCCCTTAAGCGCAATTCTCGAATCAGTCAGGATTGATAGAGATATGATTGGAAAACTTGCCGGATTATATTCGAAAAAAACTGAAAAATTAAGTTACAGGTATAATCCTGAGTATGAAGATTTGATAAGATACTTTTTCATGAAAGATCCATGTCCGTCAAATAATAGATTTCTTCAATTTTTAGAACTGATGGATGAAAACAATATACTTATGGAATCTCAAAGCAGGATTGATCAATTCAGAGAGTTATCTGAAAATTTATCTTACATAAATAACATATTGAAATCTCATGATTGCTGTTACACTATTGTATGGGTAGTAACTGAAGACTCGATTGCAGGTTGTTTAACTGAGAATAACATTAACTCATCTCAGTGTATATATGAATCTGAGATATACGAAGGAATAAGACTCAGGTTAGACTCCCGGCAGGAAAATCTGCTGACTATTGGAGTTACCAACAGTTATGCGATGAGGTACTATAAAGAGCTTTCAAACGAGCTTCTATCAATGGATACATTATATAATGAAAAAGTAGATAATTGTCGATTTACTTATGACATTATTAAGGGCGATTAATGATTGATAGAAAAAAAGATGAACTAAAATCTAAAATTGACGATATGTTAAGTGAAAGCACTACAGAAATAGACATTAACGCAATAAGGAATTTAATACTGCAACAAACCGGACAGCTATTGTCGGATAGAGAAAGAAATGGAAGATAATTTAAACATATTCCTGAGAGTAGTTCGACTTATTGAACACTTCGAGTCGAAGAACAGAAAGAAATACTACAATGAGATTTTCAAGATTCTCCTTGATGTAATTGATTTTGAATACGGAGCAATATTCCTGCTGGATCACAATACTGCAAAGATCAATCTGGTTGCTGAATACGGTCAGGTTGTAGACCTCATCCAACTTGTAAATTTTGAGATGGGGAAAGGATTTTCTGCCTGGGTTGCAAAGGAAAAAAAAACAGTTATCCTCAATAATCTTCATAAATCCTCACCGGACAGTAAGCAAATTGTTCGATCATTCATGTCTCTGCCTATGCTCATTGAAAAACAGCTTGTTGGTGTAGTTAACTTTGGACATTCAAAAAGTAATGCTTTCTCAGAGGATGTTGAACCATTTCTTCAGGTTGTTACAACTCTTATTACCGGTTTGATTGAACGAAACAATGCAATTGAAAAGTTAGAGAAACGCAACGAGGAAATTTCAATCATTAACAGAGAACTAGAAGAAACCAGAGATAAACTCGTTGAAGCTGAACAAAAAGCAACTGTTTCAGCAATGGCTGTAAGTCTTAATCACGAGATTAACAATCCACTTATGATAATTTCCGGTAACCTGCAAATGCTTTCTTTCAAGTGTCAGGATGAATCTCTAAGAAAGAAATATGCGGTTATAGAGGAGCAGTTAGACAGAATATCCGAGACTATCAGAAAACTACGAGATATTGAGGACGTGAATATAGATAATTATATTTCCGGTTCTGATGAGAAAATGCTGAAGGTGTAGAAATTAACAATTAAGCACTGTAAGTTAAATATAATTGCGCTTCAGTTTAATGCTAAACTTCTCAGAAAATGGAGCTGTGCATGTGATCCAACATTTTCTTGACACACCACCACCTCCGAACTAAATTCCCCAAAGATTTTCAGCATTGATTTAATGTGGCAACATTTATGAGACCTTTGCATAAGTGGAATAGTTAACTTGATTTTGCTATTATGCAAAGCTCAATCTATATTTCCTGAATGGAGAATAAATGAAATCCGGACACCGTGAACTCCTGAATTTTTTGAAGAAAATCCTGCTGTTCATAATAATATTGCTTATTCTGGACTTTGCTCTTGGATTTGTCTTCCGCAAAATGGTTGCGAAAACCAGATACGGTAAATTTGGTGGAAACATCAATTACATTCTGGAATACAAACCGGAGATACTTCTTATGGGTAACTCACGTATGGGACGTCACGTTAATCCGCAAATACTGGCAGAAGGTCTGGATAAGACTGTCTTTAATGGCGGTATGGACTCAATCGATATTTATTTTCAGATAACCCTCCTCAAGTACTTTATTGAAAACGGATACAAACCAGATCGGATAATTCTTGAGTTTTCACGTCGAAACTTCAATGAAAAACTATACAGAGACTTTGAGAACCTTCTTGTTTTCAGCGACTGTAAAGCTGTTAAGGATCAATATATAAGAATATCCCCATTTAACAGACTGAAACTGCTGCTGAGATCCTATGCATTTAACTCAAAGATCGAGTACATCCTCAAGGAAATGATAAGACCGGAAGATAAAGAATACATTCTGGGCTATAAACCTGTTAAAGGCTGTAGAATAAAGACAGGTAAGAAACCTGAAGAAGATGACAATTTATACAATGATAAGATAGTGGATTACTATATTGAATTTTTCGAGTTGTGTAGAGATTCTGATATAAAACTCACTCTGATGGAATCTCCGACATACATTAAAGATTCCAGACAGTATCCTCCGAAAATAATTGAATATATTGAATCTGATAAAATAAGCATTATGAAGTCAACAGAATTATTTTCTGAGAATGATTTCAGTAGAGAAGATTTTTACGATTATGGACATCTAAACGCTGCTGGAGCCGATAAGTTTTCTAAAATTCTGCTTTCTCATATGAAAGGCAGTGGATACAATGAGGAAAACTGATGCTGTTTAATTCCATAGAATTCATGATATTTTTTCCTGCTGTATTTCTTTTATACTGGTTCTTCTTTCATGATAAGATCAAGATAAGAAATACATTTATTCTACTTGTCAGCTATGTGTTCTATGGCTGGTGGGACTGGAGATTCCTTATTCTCATAGTATTCAGCTCTTTTGTAGATTTTAACATTGGTAAACGAATATTTCATGAAAACAGGAAATCACATAGAAAAATGTATCTGATAATCAGTCTGGTAGCTAATCTGGGACTTTTGTTCTATTTTAAATATGCGGACTTTTTTCTGGAAAGCTTTTGCAGTGCTTTTTCAATTTTCGGTAAACCTGTAGAATATACAAGAATAAAGCTGATTCTCCCGGTCGGTATAAGTTTCTATACGTTTCAGACATTAAGTTATACTATTGATATATACAAAAGGAAAATCAAACCTGCAAACAGTATTATTGATTTTTTTGCCTTTGTTAGTTTTTTCCCTCAGCTTGTAGCCGGACCTATAGAAAGGGCTTCTCATTTGCTTCCGCAATTCACGAAAAGGATATATTTCAATCAATACAATGTTGTAAAGGGTTTCAGACTGATTCTCTGGGGGATGATTAAGAAAGTTGTAATTGCCGACAGACTTGCTACTTATGTTGAACCTGTTTACAACAATCCCGGTAACCACAATTCTATCAGTCTCATTATAGCAACAGTGTTCTTTGCTATTCAGATATACTGCGATTTTTCAGGATATTCAGATATTGCCATAGGGACAGCAAAGAGTCTTGGTTTTGACTTAATGACCAACTTCAGAACACCTTATTTCGCAGCATCAATCAGAGAATTCTGGCAACGGTGGCATATATCATTATCAACCTGGTTCAGAGACTACTTCTATATACCGATTGGTGGAAACAGAGTAGCAAGTTTCAGACAATACTTGAATTTGATGGCAACATTTCTGATAAGTGGACTCTGGCATGGAGCGAACTGGACTTTTATCATTTGGGGAACCATTCATGGAGTCTGGTTCTGTCTTGAGAAATCAGTTTCAAAAGGTAGACATAGAAACAAATTATCCTTACTGTCGGGAACAATTGTTACATTTATTGTCACCTGTTTTGCCTGGATTTTTTTCAGAGCAGATTCTGTTTCAAAGGCTTTTGCAATTATCTCAGGTATTGTACACTTTGAAGTAGCACTACCATTTTGGGCAAAGTCAAGGTTCTGGGCTTATTATATTCCCGGAATAATAATTCTGATTGTTGTTGATTCTGTTATCAGATTCAAAGGTTTGGATGAGTTTTTAAGGGATAAATCTGTAGTTACCAGATGGATTATTTACTTTTCCGGTGTCCTGTTGATTATTCTGTCAGGTGTTCTTAATGATTCTCAATTCATCTATTTTCAGTTTTAACGCGACGTCGAGCAACTTATAAATTATTGATACTGTAGAACTGCATTTGCTTTAGATTCAAAGTGCTTTTTTGTTGCTTATAACCTGTTTCAATACTATTTTTTCTATAATCTAACTTATGGAGGAAACTATGAAATATACTGTAATGATTATTGTATTATTACTTTCTACAGTCCTTTTTGCTCAGAACACATTAACTTTTACAATTGGTGAATGGGCACCCTACAGTTCAAAAACATTAGATGGTTATGGTATTATGCCTGAAATAGTTACGGCTGCCTTTAAAGAAGTGGGTATAGAAGTAAAATACCAGTGGATGCCCTGGAACAGAGCTCTGGAGATTGTGAAATCAGATTACAATTACGATGGAACTGTTGGCTGGGGTAAAACTGATGAAAGGATGAAGCATTTCGTGTACTCCAAAAATCAGATTGTCAGTGATAAACAAGTATTGTTTCATAGAAAAGATTACAAATTCTCATGGAGTAACAAAGCCAAAGACCTCATGGGGAAAAAAGTTGGACATACACGAGGTTATGCAAACATGGGAGCATTAAAAACTGCTGTTGAAAAAGGACTCGTTATGGATATTGCAGATTCTGATTTAATTAATTTTAAAAAACTTGTAAACGGTAGAATTGACTTGTTTGATTGCAACTTGTATGTAGGTAGGGATATAATAAATAATAAGCTTACTCCTCAAGAAGGAGAGTTGCTGACATATAAACAGGAAGTGCTTAGTGATTCACCTTTAATGCTCCTTGTATCGAAATCACACCCCAAAGCAGATTACATAATTAAGAAATTTGATGAGGGTATGGAAATTATCAAGGAGAATGGAGTTTATGAAAAGATTGTTAAAAAATAGAGTTTGGTTTGATAATCAGATTAGAAAGCAACTATTAAGTCGAAGAAAGTTTCACTTAATAGTATTGTTGTTCTTCGTTTTTGCAATAAGTTTGTATTCTCTTCCTGATAGAGTTGTTTTTTTGATAGGAGAATGGTCTCCATTTTGTTCTGAGGATATGGAAAGTAACGGAATGCTCTGTGAGATAGTTACAGCAGCTTATTCTGAAGTTGGAATAGAGACTGAATTTCTTTGGATGACCTGGATTGGAGCAATTGAAAATTCAAAATTCAGCTCTAAGTACGCCGGATCTTTCGGTTGGTATAAAGAACCATATAAGCAGGAGTATTTCTTTTATTCGGATCAAGGATTATACAAAAACATGCATGCTTTTTTTCATAGAAAGGATTTTGATTTTAAATGGAATGATGTTAATGATCTGAAGGGATTAACGATAGGACATACAAGAGGTTATTCTTATCTGAAAGTGATGAGAGAAGCTCTGAAAAATGAAGGTATTAGTATCGAAATAGCTGAAGATGATTCTACAAATCTGAAAAAACTATATGGTAAAAGAATAGATTTATTCGATTGTGATGTTTTAGTTGCTGATAAACTTCTGGGTTCGTGTTTCTCGAAGGATGACCGGAAGAAGATAGTATATAATCCAAAATTAATAACGAATGAATATGTTTACTTACTAATATCAAAAAAATTTCCGGATGCCGAATATCTGATAGCAAAATTTAATGAAGGTTACAGAAAAATTATTGAAAATGGAGAATATCAGAAAATTGTAGATAAGTATAGAATTCAAGAGTCATAATATATTCAAAGTCATATGGAGCGTAAATGAAGAAGAAACTGATAATATTGTTATTATCAGCCTGTATAATTACATTATCAGGAATCGTTAAGGATATTGATTTAAATCTGGAATATGCAGGAGATATTGAATCTCAGGCAATTGTCCTTTTACAGGACAGTGATGGCTTTTTCTGGATTGGTTCATATGTTGATGGGCTATACCGATATGATGGTAAAACATTGAAGCATTACCTGAAATCTTCTGAATTTGTTTCCAGTAATAACATATCTTCTATTCTGGAAGATACAGATGGAGTCTTATGGTTTGTATCAAATGGCTCCGGCTTGACAAAGTATGACAAGGATAGAAATACTATTGAAAACATCCTGCATGATCCTGAAAATGAAAACGGATTAAGCAGTGCAAGTGTATACTGGGAAGGAAAAAACACTTTTATCGAAGACAGTAGAGGGAACTTGTGGCTGGGAACAATTGGCGGAGGTTTAAATAAATTCGATAAAAAAGCGGAAACTTTCACTCATTTCAGACATAATGAGTTTAATGCAAACAGTTTAAGCTCGGATAACGTGAGAGCTGTTTATGAGGATAAGCAGGGGCGTATCTGGGTTGGTACGGAAAACGGATTGAATGTAATTTATCCTGAAGATGGAAAGATTGAACGTTTTCTTCATAACGACGGAGATAATACATCAATTTGTGATGATATTGTTATGGCAATCTATCAGGATTCCGATGGAGATCTCTGGATTGGTACAGAAAGCAACGGGGTCAGTGTTCTGAATTCAGATGGTAGAACATTCAGAAACTATAGATTTGATTCAAATTCCAATGAAAGTCTTTTCATGAACTATGTTGTGCAGATTACCGAAGATAAGCAGGGACGTATCTGGGTTGTTCATCAGACAAAGCTTACAATTATTGATAAGAAACAAAATGAATTTCTGCATTTCAAGGGAGAATTCAATGATGTGACTCATGTTCTGCATAATGTTGATGATGACATTTCCTGGATTATAACAGATAGTGGCAAACTATGCAAATATAATCCATCTGGGAAAAGATTTAAGCATTTCAAGTCTGAACCGAATAATAAAAACAGCCTTGCAAGTGAAATTGTAATCTCAATATATGAGGATTCTCGTAATGATTTATGGATTTCTACTCTTGGTGCGATGACGAGATATAATCCGGCAAAGAATAAGTTTACTCACTATTATCATAAAGATGGAGACTCTTCAACAATCCCTTCAGTAACAAATTATACTCCGGGTTTTTTTGAAGACTCTGATGGAAATTTCTGGGTTGGTTCTGCTGTCCCGTCTGCCCTATCTCTTTTTGACAGGGATAATGGGAAAGTCGTGAAGTCATATATTTTTGATCCGAAAGATCCCTACAGTTTACCAGATGCTCAGCAGCTTAACTCAATCATTGAGGATCCGGATAATAAAGATATACTATGGATTGGGTCATTTAAAGGATTGATAAAGTTTAATAAAAAAACTGAAAGATTCAGGACTTTCGGAACGTCAACTCACTGGAATATATGGGATGATTCAAAAGGAACAATCTGGATGACAACCTGGGGAGAGGGTTTAGCAAAGTTTAGTAAAGATACAGAACAGTTTACGTATCTACAGCATAATCCTGATGATAAAAAAAGCATTTGTGATAACCTTCAGGTTTCTTTGCTTGTTGATACCAAAGGGCAATTGTGGATAGGAACCGAAAATGGTTTGAGTGTTATTGATTTCGAGACAGAGGAGTTTACAAACTACTCAAGAGAAACAGGATTTTCCATTGATGCTGTCCACTCAATGGGAGAGGACAAGAATGGTTTTCTCTGGCTTGGGACAAATTCCGGACTTATAAGGTTCAATCCGGAATCAAAAGATTACAGGATATTTACACAGGCAGATGGTATTCAAGGGGATGTATTTTATGCAAACAATGGCATTACTTCTCAAAGTGGTGAGATGTGGTTCGGTGGTACTAAAGGGATGAACAGCTTTTTCCCAGAAGATATTGAGCTGAATGACAACGTTCCTGATATAAAACTTACCTCAATAAAGCAGGGAGGAGTTAACGCTGATTTTGGAAAAGCTCCGGAAAGGCTGAAAAAGATAAATCTGGATTGGAAAGATAATTTCTTTGAGTTTGAGTTTATTGCTTTTGACTATATGAATCCTGAGAGAAATCAATATGCTTATATGGTTGAGGGACTTGACACAGATTGGTATTACTCAGGCAACAGAAACTATGGACGTTATGCCGGAATTCCTCCGGGAAACTATACTCTGAGATTGAAGGGTTCTAACAATGATGGTGTCTGGAATAAAGAAGGCACTTCAATAGAAGTAAACGTACTTTCTCCTCCATGGCTTAGGTGGTGGGCATATCTTATCTATGCTGTTGTCATAATGACATCTGTGATGATTTATCATAAGATGCAGACAGAGAAGTTTTTAAGAGAGAAGAAAACAACTGAACGATTGAAAGAACTTGATAGATTGAAAGATGATTTTCTGGCTAATACATCTCATGAATTGAGAACTCCGCTTAATGGGATAATAGGTCTGGCTGAATCCCTTATTGATGGAGTTGCAGGAGAAATGAGCTCTGTAGCAATAAAGAATCTCAGAATGATTGTTCTGAGCGGAAGACGACTGGCATCTCTTGTAAATGACATACTGGATTTTTCCAAACTGAAATATAAGGAGCTGAACTTAGATCTACAGCCTGTAAATCTGCACTCAATTGTTGATGTGATTATAACAATTATAAAAGGCTCTAACAATAATGATAATGTTGAAATCCTGAACCGAATTGACACTGATTTCAGACTTGTACTGGCAGATGAAAACAGGATTCAGCAGATTTTTTACAATCTTATTGGTAATTCCGTAAAATTCACTGAAGAAGGACTAATTGTAATTGATGCTGTATTGGAGGATGAGTTTGTCAGAATTTCTGTAAGTGATACAGGTATTGGTATTCCTGAGGATAAGCAGGAATCAATATTCAAATCTTTTGAACAGGTGGACAGCTCAACTGAACGCACTTATGGGGGAACAGGTCTTGGACTGGCTATAACCAAACAGTTGATTGAACTGCATAATGGCAGTATATCAGTGAGATCAAAATATGGGGATGGAACAACAATGATTTTTACATTACCTGCTGCTCCTGAGAATGTGGAAGCATCTGAAATTTCCTTCAATAAAATCAATGTATCCGATGATAATCTTATCCAGAAAGAAGTCGACTCTGATAAAACTGTGGAATTATCTTCTTACAAACCCAATATTTTGATTGTTGATGATGAACCTGTTAATCTACAGGTACTTACTAATCACCTTTCCATGCAGAACTATAATGTTGTAAAAGTAGATAACGGAGAAGACGCATTAAAGTCAATAGAAGATTCTTTCAACAATGATACACCTTTCGATATAGTTTTACTGGATGTGATGATGCCTAAAATGTCAGGTTACGAAGTATGCAGGAGACTGAGAGAGAAGTTCCCTGCACATAAACTTCCCGTTATGATGCTGACGGCTAAAAACAGAATAGAAGATCTGGTTACAGGATTAGATGTTGGAGCTAATGACTATCTGACAAAGCCTGTAACGAAATCTGAACTGCTTGCCAGAATAAAAAGTCAGTATACAATAAAGTCACTGAGTGACGAACATGAGCAAATGAATGTGGTTCTTCAAAAGGCTAATGAAAGTGTAAAGTCTGCTAAAAACCATTTAAGTAGTATTATCAATTCAATGCCATCTGCTATATTCAGCCTGGATGAATCCGGGAATATAAGTATGATGAATGCAAGTGCTGCAGATATGATCCATTTGTCTGTACCGGATGCAGAAGGTCGGTCAATATCGGAAGTTCTCCCTGATATTTTCAACGATTTGTCAAAAATCGAAAAAAGTATACAGGAGAGGAGAATTCTTACTATTTCTAATAACGAAGCTGAGCGTAATGGTAAAACTGTTATTGAGGATATCATCGTTTATCCATTGAGTCTGAACGACAGAATTGGTGCTGTTGTCAGAATTGACGATGTTACAGAAAAGTATAATCTGGAACAGCAGCTGATACAGGCAGGCAAAATGGATTCAATCGGAAAATTGACAGGGGGAATTGCTCATGATTTCAATAATATGCTCAGTGGAATCATGGGTTCTGCAGAGTTATTGAAATTCTCTTCTGATTTTAATGAGTTACAGACTAAATATATTGATTTGATTATAAAGACCTCTTCCAGAGCTGCTGACTTAACATCTAAACTTCTCGCGTTCGGAAGAAAAGGAGAAGTAAGTTTCAAAACTACGGATTTGCATGAAGTTATTCTGGATTCAATTGATATTCTAAAAAGATCTATAGATAAGAAAATTAAAATCAAAACAGAGCTGAACGCTGAAACATATACAGTTATCGGAGATAGTGCTCAATTGCAGAGTGTAGTAATGAATCTCGGAATAAATGCAAGTCATGCTATGGAGAATGGGGGAGAACTTAAAATCTCATCCAATGTAAGAATACTCAGCGAAGCATATTGTAAAAACAGCTTATCTGATATATCTCCCGGAAGGTATATCGAACTGGAAGTGAGTGATACCGGATGTGGAATTCCTGAAGATAAGTTACAAAAAGTATTCGAACCTTTTTACACAACGAAAGACGTTGGTAAAGGTGCCGGATTGGGATTATCTACGGTTTACGGTACAATCAAGTCTCATCATGGAGCAGTAACCGTTTACAGTGAAGTGAATAGAGGTACGGTATTTCATATTATGCTGCCTTTGACAGATTTTGTAGTCCTGAATGGGGAGAAAAATGAAGAAATCATAAAAGGCTCTGGTACAATATTACTCGCTGATGATGAAAATGTGATCAGGATTATTTCCGGTGCAATGATTAAGCAAATGGGATACAAGGTGATTGTTGCTGAAAACGGTAAGGATGCCTGGGAAAAATACAGAGAAAACCAATCAGAAATCGATCTTGTTATTCTGGATATGGTAATGCCGGAAATGAATGGTCTGGAAGCGCTCAGGAAAATGAAAGAGCTTGATCAGAATGTTAAAGTTTTGTTCAGTTCCGGATTTGCCAGAGAAGAAGATCTTGCTGAGATAAAATCGGAAATTGCAGGATTCATCAAAAAACCGTTCAGTGAAGTTGAGCTCAGTAAAATGATCTATGAATCTATAAATAAGGGTGATTAAAAACGAATCAATAATACGCTCACAGCCTGTCAGTTTTATCCAGAAAGGCTTCAACTATAATAGTATTTAATCAATTAATTAAATATTTAAGAAAAATCTTGACATCTCGAATTAGAATTATATTATTTAGTCAATTAGTTAAATACTTAAGGAGTGAGTATGCTTGATGACAGATTGTTCAAGGCGTTGTCCGATCAGAGAAGGCGGAAGATTATTCATCTGCTGAAAGAAAAAGATACAATGACAGCCGGAGAGATTGCCGATGAATTCTCAATCTCAAAACCGGCTATCAGCGAACACTTGAAGATACTCAAAAATGCTGATCTGATTTATTCTGAGAAAAAGGGTCAATATATACATTACTATCTTAACAGTTCAATAATTGAAGATTTGATAACATATTTTTTCGACTTTGTAAATAAAGGAAAGTCTCAGGAGGAAAAATGAAAAACCTATTAAGCTATAAATGGGTAATACTGCTACTGATTATACATATCGCTTTCAGCGGATACTTCTGGTTAACTCTGGGAGAAAACGTGCAAATACCAACTCACTGGAACCTTAAAGGTGAGGTTGATTCCTGGTCAGGAAAAACATTTGGTGTTCTGGGGCTTCTGGTAATCAATATAGTCATGTTTCTTATGCTTTATCTTATGCCTCTTTATTCTGTCAGATTCAGGAAACAAAAAGATAGATTTGAAAAAGTGCTGCCTTCTGTGGCATTCATAATAGCTGCTTTATTTGCTTTAATTCATATTGTTTCTATACTTCTGGCAAAAAATCCAGAGATTTTTGGAGAGAGGAATCTGATCCTTGCCATTATAGGAGTGATGTTTGTCATGCTTGGGAATCTAATGCCGAAGCTGCCGTCAAACTTCTTTATAGGAATAAAAACGCCATGGACATTATCCTCGGAATATGTCTGGAGGAGAACTCACAGATTTGGCGGAATAGCATTTGTTATTGCCGGAGCAATATTTCTTGTTACAGGTCTGATGAAAAAGCTTCCGGATATTGTTATGATTACCTCAGGAGTTGCTGCATTCGTAATAATAATGTCTACAGTTGTTTACTCATTTGTTATATTCAAGAAAACAGGTGAAGCTAATTAATGAAAGTGAAACAGGATTACAGGATAAAGCTTGACTAAAATCATTGATAAAGCTCTAAGTTTTTGTGGAAATACATACAAAGCCTACGTAAAAAAAATGAAGTCCAAGGTGAATTATGGGAAATTTGAAAGAGTTGATTCAAAAAGGTGAAAGCAAAACAATTGAATTTAAAGAGAGAGTTACCGGAAACTTGAACATTGCTAAAACAGCAGTTGCTTTCTCGAATACTGCAGGTGGAAGGCTGTTGATAGGAGTTAGAGAAGATAAAGAAATTATTGGTGTATCTGAGGATATTTTTAAACTTCAGGATAGAATAGTTTCTATTATATTTGATTCTTGTTATCCAATTATTAGACCTGAGATTTATACTACATCTATAGACGACAAAGTAGTAATGATTGTGGAATTTTTCAAGGGCAGTAATTTACCTTATTTTATTAAGTTTGATGGAATTGATAATGGTGTTTTTCTGAGAATTGGTGCTACTAATAGGAGAGCTGATCATGAAATGATAAAGCAGCTTGAAAGGGAAAGAAAGAATGTTTCTTTTGATGAGGAAGTGAATTATGAATATGAGTTTTCAAATTTGAACCTGAGTAAACTTGAAGAGAAATTCAACTTAATGAATAAGACACTAACTGATGAAAAGTTACTATCATTAAAACTGATTAAATTAGCAAAAAACAAAGTCCTTCCTACAAATGGACTTCTAGTTTTACTTGGTGAACCTGAGAATGTTGTTACAAAGTGCAGCAGATTCAAGGGCAAAGACATGACTGTTTTCATTGATAAGAAGGAGCTTGCAGGAGATTTGTTTCAGCAACTGGAAGATTGTGTCAATTTTGTCAAAAATCATATCAATCTTAATGCTGAAATTTCCGGTCTACAGAGAAATGATCGTTATGAAATCCCTGAAGTAGCTATACGCGAAGCAATAGTGAATGCAATTGTTCATAGAGATTATTCGAACCACGGAAGGGATGTCAAAGTTGCTGTATATGACGATAGAATTGAAGTAGTCTCGCCTGGTCCTTTACCAAATGGTTTAACGAACGAAGAAATTTTGAATGGGCGCTCTGAGATCAGGAACCGTGTGATTGCAAGAGTCTTTAAAGAATTGGGGTATATTGAGCAATGGGGAAGTGGTATTTCAAGAATGAAATCTCTTTGCTTGATGGAGAAGTTAAAGGAGCCCTTGATCGAAGAAACAGGAAGTTTTGTAGGGGTTAGATTCTATAGGAAGGATACCGAAGCAACGAATAGAAAGCCAGAAAACGGAAACAGTCACTTTCCGACCGATTCCGACCGATTCCGACCGATTCCGACCGATTCCGACCGATTACAACCGATTCCGACCGATTCCGACCGATTAGACATTGAAAGAATTCTAGCAGAATACTTCAAAAAACAAGAATCACTCACTAAAAGGAGCTTCAAGGAACTCTTCAATTTGAAAGATACTAAAGCAAAGGAAATTCTCAAAGAGCTTGTTGCCAAAGGATTCTTGTTAAGAAATGGAGCCGGACGTGGAACGGTATATGTTCTTAATGAATCTGAAAAGAATGGAAATTTTAATGAGTAATAATGAATTAATCAAAAGATACTGCAAAGAATATCAAGTAACACAAGAAGATCTGGATATCAATAATCATGTAAACAATGTGAAGTATGTCCAGTGGATACAGGATATATCGGAAGAACACTGGCTTCACTGTGAAGATTTCCTCGATAACAAGGGATATGTCTGGTTTGTTCTCAGTCATTTTGTGGAATATAAAAAGCCGGCAGTAGAGGGTGATATATTAACCATAGAAACATTTGTGGAAAGTTTTGAGGGATCTGTATCCAACAGGGCGGTTGAGATTAGGAATGCAGGATCAGGCAAACTGCTTGTAAAGTCTTTAACGAGATGGTGTCTTATTAACCCTGAGAGGAATCGTCCAATGCGAATCCCTCAAGAGATAGTTGATCTGAATCTATGCTGAATGTAAGAAAATTATTCTATTGTTTTCTCATTCGCTTTATTAGTCTCCTCTGAATCCTTCTCAATTTCTTCAACTTGTTGAGAAAGAATTACCAGCAAATCATTCTGGAATTCCTCAGCATACTTCATTATTTGTGGCTGGATTGGTTCCACTTGTTTCATACCAATGGTCATAGCCTTGTCTGTAACGATTGGCATAGTTTTGATAAATTTCTTACCTGATTTTGATTTGTAAAACTTCATGAAATCTTTGATTTCCTTCTCTGTGAATTCAGCAACATAAATTTCTGCCATTTCATCAATGATGTTGTCAAGTGATATAGCCTCTTTAATTTGTTTAACACATTTCTCAATGTAGTTGTTGTATGCTTTGTCAAACGCTTTTTGATCACTATACATGGTTCGCAGTTGCCTCATCTGCTCATCAAGCTGAGCTTTAAATAGCTTAATCATACTGTTCCCAAAGTCACCTTGATATGTCATTTCAATCAATTTTTTAGCATTTTTAATGTGAGATTTTTCACTTGCCATTATATTGAAACACATTGATAACATGATAATGATAATAAAAACATTTCTGATACCTTTCATATATACTCCTTTATACCCATTTCTCTATACATTAATTATTAGTCAAATATTATAGTAAGTAATATTGCTTTACGGTTCAATATCTCCTGTGCCCAGAATGACCTTTTCACCAAAGAATTTAGGTTTCTTACCAAGCATAACATCCAGGACAGCTTTCACTCTTGCCAGTTTTTCACGAAAAAACACGTATTTGTTAATTTCATAATATACATCTTCAGCCGGATAGCCAATTGCTTCAATACTATTTGTTTTCGCAATAAATAAAGCCCTTTCAAGATGAAACCTCTGGGAGACAATAATAATGTCATCCTGAGAAAATATAGCATCAGCTCTTACGATAGAGTCGAGTGTTCTGAAACCGGCATAGTCTCTGTAAATTGCAGAATCAGGTATACCGGCTCTAATCAGAGCATTTTTCATGGCAGTTGGCTCATCATATTCTTTACGACTGTTATCTCCGCTTACTATCAAGTAATCACATTTCCCTGAGTTATATAGATCCTTGGCAGCTTTAATCCTGTGAATAAAATAAGGATTGCCGTATTCCGGAGTGCATCCAAGAACTAAGGCTGCGGTTTTGTGGGGTAGTTCCCCAGCGTTCTGCATAACTTTGTTCTCAGCCGCTTTCCTGACAGCCCTGTTAGATAAGATAATCAGAACTGCGCAGAGTATAACAACAGAAACGATAGATATAGAAACTGTAACTGCAATTTTCTTTATTGATTTTACATTCATGTGATGAAAAAATATTATTCTGGAAAAAATGTCTATAACTTTTAGTTATGACTGGATTTTTTTGTATTGACATTAGTTGATAACCTATTGTATTCTGTCATGGAAGAAACAAGGAGGCTCAATGAAATCAAAAAAATATATTAGTTTTAAAACCAGACTAAATGCTTTTGAACTTGATATTGCATTTGCAGCAATAATGTACTTAATTATTTACTTTGCATATATTACAAGGTTACCTGTATTCGAAGCTCCCGCTGCAGTTACTGCTTCATTCTGGGGAATTGTAGTGTTTTTCTTTATGTTTAATGTTTTGTTTAAAGGATCTCCTGCATATAAGATATTCGGTTTTGTAATTCGAAATGCAAAGACAGGTGAACCTGCTTCTTCTCTGAGGATTCTGGCAAGATGCTTTGGATTTGTCTTGTCCTGGTTTAGTTTGTTTATAGGGTTCTTCTCATCTCTATTCCGCAAGAACAGAATGACTCTCCATGACTGTATGGCAAGTACAATTGTAACATATAGAAACTATGAGCATGATCCTGAAACTGCTGTGCAGAAACCTACACCATTCAATGCAGTAATCAATATTCTGTCATTGCTGATTGCTGTATTTGTGATATACCATGTATATTTGCTATTCTTCGATGAACCAATGACAGACTATACCAAATCTATGCTTGTCTCCGATTACCATGAGAAAAACCCGGAAGAAAACGGTTTTTATTATAGCTTTGGCTTTACTGCAGATCCGGAGGCTGACCAATTTATGGAAGGCAGAGAATTTGTGGACGTTGTCAACAGAAATGCTATGGAAAGTATGAGGAATTTCGAAATGAAACCGCCGCCTGTAAAACCTGAGATTCCAATGTTTGATCTTGAAGAAGCTGAAGAAATTGGTATTATAAAATCCGGGGATGAAGATCAATTCAAGACGCTCAAGCAAAATGAAAAAAGAATCAGAGAACTGGAGAGTAAGTATGCTTTCATGGATGCTCAGATTAATGCAATTGTTTCTAAGAAAATATTTGAACCTACTATTGTAAAAGAGTCTAATTTACTATTTCCTCAGAGAATGAATTTCGTGAGTTATTACAGACTTAAGATGGCTGTTGCCAGACTTGAGTATGTCAATGGTAACTATGATAAAGCAGTTGATATTTTACAGAAAAGTGATAAAGATGTAAGGTATATGCTGGAAAATACTCCATGGATGAGGGGAAAACTTATTTATCAGATTTGCAGCACAATGGTATTGTCAACTTATTCCGATATGGCTTCTTATAAAATGACAAACGAACTTTATGACGCTGTTCAGGCAATCCCTGAATTTACTGCAAAAGAAAAATCAATGGAAAAAGCCCTGAAATTTGAAGCCAGATTTTTTACTCAGCGTTATAGTTTCTTGTCCTATATATCTGGTAGAACTGGAGTTCTTAAACTTACTCTACTGTCTCTTTCCGCAATATTCCAAAAAGAGAACTTTCTTATCAATCTGAAGAATGATTTCTACAAAAGAATTGAGGAATTATCAGTGGTGGATGAAAAACGATTTTATGAAATGATAAGGGAAGAGCATCCTGAAATTAATATATCTTACAAAGATAAGGTCAGATATTTATTTCTCAATGCAGAACTGATTACACAGGGATATATGCTTGATAGTTATGCTGCCAGACTTCAGACTCTTGCTGGTTTTGTAGACTTGCTTAAAGTGAAAGCAGATATCCTTAAGAACAAGATTAAGGAAGATAAGATTCAGGAATATCTCAATGATTCTGCTATAAAGAATCCGTTTACCGGAAACCCGATCCACTGGAATAGTGAGTTAAAAGAATTGGAATACAATCTAGAAGATATGGGAACGGATATACATTTCCATGAGAAAGTGAGTTTGTACAATTAGAATTTTATGAGCCTTGCAGAATTCTGCAGGGCTTTTTATTTCATACTAAATTAAAAATCATCAGAACAAGAGCAACAACTCCAATCTGTAGAATCCAGCTTGAAGCCCCGTTCACCAGCCCTCTTACTCCAACTGAATAGATATCCCTGAGCTTAATGTTCAAGCCGACTGCACTCATGGCAATCAATAGAGAATACTTCTGAATATGTTTTACAGTCTTGAGTATTGCAGGATTAATCTCAAAAATATTCGAAATCAATGATAACAGGAAAAACACTACGATAAACAGTGGAACACTTTTCTTCAAGGAGAATTTACCTGAAGAGCTTTTTATGCTGAGCAGCAGTAATACCGGACCAAGCATTAGTACTCTTGCCATTTTCACCAGAACTGCTGCTTTACCTGCTTCTGTTCCGATTGCGAAGCCTGCAGCCGTAGCTTGCCCTACAGCCTGAAGGGTGGCACCGCACATGATTCCGGCTGAGTTTTCATTTATACCCACAAGTCTGGTCACAATTGGATAAAGTACTAAGCCTACAACGCCCAGCAGATTTATTACAGATATGGAGACAGCTGTCTTAACTCTATCTGCTTTAATGACTTCAGAGCTGGCGGCAATTGCGGAAGATCCGCAGATACCGTTTCCAATACCTATAAGCAGCGCTAATTCTTTATCTGCTTTCAGAAATCTGGCAATAAGCAGAGAAAATAGGATTGAGGCAGTAATAGTTGTGACAACTGCTACCCCTCCTTGAAGACCAATTGTCTTAAGAGTAGCGTAATTTATATTCAGTCCAAGCAAAGCAATTGCAAAAGGCAGTATCTTTTTCTCGGAGAATTTGAAAGATGATGAGAACGATGATAATTTGTTATGCAGAATATTGGAGACAATAACCCCAATGATAAGACAATAAGTTACAGAACCGAGTGCCGGTCCGTATTGAGATGTTATTTTTCCCAGTATTGCAACAGCAACGCATATCAGAAGTCCAATATAAAAGTTTTTATCTTTCATAGTACATCCTTAATCAATTCATTCAATACGTAAATTATATGTTATATGGATTTGTAAATGAATAATCCGGAAAATTTGCTAAGGAGGAGTCAAAACATTGAAATGTAGACAAATGGAAAGTCCATTTGATTTACCAATGATTTAAGAAATGATGATTCTGAAGCAATTGAGAGATATTTGTTTTACTCTTAAGCTCCATAGGAGCGGAACCGTCTGTAGATTAAACACCTAATGCTGAAATTAGCTCCGTCAGGTGTGACCTACAATGTGATTGTAATTTTGTATGTTCGTTCCATGGATGTTAATACATGAGTCAACCGTCCGCTTGTCTCTACGCGTCAGTCAGAACCTTCTATCCCGTGGTATATATTATTGGGTCAAACTTATGGCGTGAGTACGTTATTTATCAAGCAGATGCAGAAACTCAGGATTGATTAAGCCAGGTACTTCCAACGATTCTACCCAGAAGACTTCACAGGCACCATCACCTGTATCTTCTCTTGATGTTGAACTGTACCAGTGCCAGCCGTCATCAGCATTAACCTTAACGAGATAACCGGACATCTCGACAATCTCGCCTTTTTTCACCTGCAAAGCTTTTTTCCTGACTGCGTCATTTGCCGGTAATATGTGATGGTTCGAACTGTGTGTCTGAATTTCTTTTTGTGGTATAGGCAATGCTTTTGCATTCCAGTAATACCAGCGACGATATTGTCTAATTTTGATGTTTTCCACAACAGATTCATCGGACATTCTTCCCCAGCCAAGTGCGAAATCAACAGGTGAAAGTTTTCCACCTTTACCGGCTTTATATCTTTTTCGTGATAATACCTTAGCTCTGATTTTATATGATGCAACCGGAGTAATAGTGAATTCTCCATGCTTAAAAGGCTGAAGGTTTTCGTTTACTCCCTGTACAGGATCTTTAGGAGCGTATACACCGGGACCTGTCAGTATAACTTCTTCATGCTTACAGAAATATATTGTAAATGTTATCGCAGCAATTATTACTACAAATATTGCTTTCTTCATAATCTTTCCTTAACTCTTTTATGGATATACTTAATCGTTTTGGCAAGAAATAAGTTGAGCCGATTTATACATTTCCCCCTAAAGCAAAATACACAATACGTTTAAATTGTTATCAACAAGGGTCTTCAATCATCATTTCAAATGAAAACAAGGCTCAATGAATTTGCTTTGCAATAAGATCTAACATTTTGCTTCGTTTTCTTTGTCACCAAAGAAAATGAAGAAACAATACTTATATTCTTGTTGATGTTTGTAAAGTCGAGTCTTGATTTGTATGTAAATGAAATTAGTTAATTTTACATATTAGGGAAAATTAGGGGATGCTGTGTAAACAGAATTTATTGACAACTCCATAGAAAAATACATATTTCAAAACAAATCTATAACATGTGAGGTTTGCAATGAAAAAATATATTACTTATCTAATTCTGATACTGTCAGCTTTTGCGATTTATGCAGGAACTGTATCTGATAATTCTAAAACAGCTTCAGATGTGTATTTTACTAAAGACATTTCTGCAGATGGAGTTATGAAAGTCTTTGAAAGAATTCGTTCCGGTGTCGACGGTAAAATAGCCATTAAAGTACACTTTGGTGAAGACGGAAACAAGAATTATCTAAATCCTGAACTGTTGCGAAAAATCCAGAAAGAGTTGAACGCTACTTTCGTAGAAACGAATGTGCTTTATCGAGGGAAACGCAGATTTACTGAGTCGCATCTTCAACTGGCAAAGGATCATGGATTCGGTTATGCTCCTCTTGATATATTGGACTCCGATGGAGAAAAAGAGATTCCCTTCAAAGGAAAACATTTTGATAAAGTCTATGTTGGAAAGGGTATGGACGATTATGACAGTTTCATTATATATTCTCATTTCAAAGGACACGGTTCAGCCGGATTTGGCGGAGCAATCAAAAATGTAAGTATGGGGCTTACCGGTGTACCCGGGAAGATGGCGCTACATGCTTCTACAATTCCCAATACCAGACCGAAAAATTGTATTTCCTGTGGACTATGTACTAAAGAATGCCCTGTTGATGCAATAACATTGAGTCCTCTTCTTATTGATAAAGATAAATGTATTGGTTGTGGAAAGTGTATTGGAGTATGTCCGGAGCGAGCACTAAGTGTTCCATGGGGAAGCACGGAGAAAAGTGTGTTTCTGGAAAGACTTTCCGAATATGCTAAAGGTATCGATGATAATTACAACATTGTTTATATAAATGTATTGGCTAACATATCAAAAAGCTGTGATTGCTCATCAAGAGCTCCGGAGCCGTTCATGGATGATATTGGTATTCTTGCTTCCAAAGACATTATTGCTCTGGAAAACGCAAGTCATGATCTGGTTGATAAAGCATATGGAAGCGATGACACATTCCGGAAAGTTAATTATGTCAGTGGTAAAAGGCAGATTATTTACGGGGAAGAAATAGGATTAGGCAACAGTAAATATAATCTTATCGAACTCGATAAATAGCAATCTCAAAACAACAGCTCATGCGAGTCTCTGCTGACCGGAAGTTCTGTCTGATCCTTATCACGGAGCTTAACAACCCATTTTCTGGAGCTTAATTTGATAACTTCGGAAATATGGTTTCTGTTAACAAGACACGATCTATGGATTCGAATGAAATCATCATCCAGAATTTCTTCGAGGGATATAAGACTTTTATCTATCAGGTAGCTTTTATTTTTGAGATTAACGGATGTATATTTGTTATCCGATTTGAAGAAATAGATATCCTTATAGTCCATAAAAATGATACGGTTGTTGTATTCTATGGGTAGTCGTGATGATTTGCTGATCTTTTCAACCAGTTTAACTATTGAATTGAAATCTGTTTTCTTGCTGAAGTTCTCCAGTTTCTCAAAAACCTGAGCTATTTTTTCTTTTGATATTGGTTTCAAGAGATAGTCAATTGTGTTTGTTTCGAAGGATTTCAAAGCAAACTCGTCGTATGCTGTTGTGAAAACTATCATCGGTTGATGTTTAATTCTGCTGACAACATCAAACCCGGTTAATCCCGGCATTTTAATATCCAGAAACACCAGGTCCGGCTTAAGTGTATCAATCAGCTCTATTGCCCGGATACCATTATTGGCAGAACCGATTACTTCGACTTTATCAGGGAACTCACTGAGATGTCTTTTGAGAATCTCAACAGCAATTTGTTCGTCGTCAACCAGCAGGGCTTTGTATTTCATTTTAACTCCTGATTTCGATCACAGCTGTTATCCCATTTTTATCAACACTAAAAACAAGTTCAGCTTTATCTTTATAAGATAATTGCAGTATTTCTCTGAGCTTAGTCAAGCCATATCCGTAAACAATATTTCCCGCTGGATTTTCACATGTATTGTAAACACTCAGATGATACTTATCATCTGTTTTGTTTAGCTTAATTTTTACAATTCCACCTTCAATACTGCCGGATATACCATGCTTAATAGCATTTTCAACCAGAGTCAGCAGTGTCATGGGAGGGACAATCAAATCATCAAGCTTATTGTCTATGGAAAACTCCAGTCTGTCTCCCAGTCGTATTTTCTCAATGTTGAGATAATCCTCTACAGCTTTTAGTTCATGCTGAAGCTCAACAAATTTGTTCTCAGAGATAGAAAGATTGAATCTCAGGAGTTCAGAAAGCTGAACTAACATTGATTCGGCTTTTTTCTGATCTATATAAATTAGACCTGCTACAGAGTTCAAAGTGTTAAAAAGGAAATGTGGATTTATCCGTGCTCTCAATGACTGCAGTTCAATGTCTGTGCGTAATTTCTGTTCCTCAAGAAGCTGCAATTTTCTTTCATTACTCTTCATGATTATTACAAATATGTAGTAAGCACTGACTCCGAATATAAGGCTTAGAGACATAAACTCAAGTAATGTATCAGATTGAAGTACATTAATATCAATTCCATAGATGATCTTGTACAAGAATGAGCCGATAAAGCTCCCTGCAATTCCGGTTATACAAATTGTTCCAAGAGTAAGAATAATCTTCATAACAAATGGCAACTTCAAGCATTCTATGATATTAATGCCAATGTATATTGATAAACCTATCGAGTAAGAGAAGATAAAGTTAGAGAAAAACACATGGGAAAAAACTTGGTCACCGCCATAATTCATAGCAGTTAAAATTATGGTAATTACCATATTAATAGCCAGAATCAGAATCAGTCTTGTTTTACTGAACATTTCTCTCATTAGTGTTTTCATTGTGTTTATTTTTGTCCTTTTGTGCTGTTTAAAAACATTGGATTTGTCACCCTGAGCATGTCGAAGGGTCAAACAAATTTTTTGATAGCAACAGGTCTATCCTTTCCCGAATATTCGGGACTCAATCAACTCAAATTACTGACATATTGAATCTTGCAAGCTCCCTGAGTCCCGATGAAGTCGGGAAAGGGAATTTGCTTTGAAACAAAGGAACGACACAAAATCCACTCTTCCAAACTTACTTCCTGACTTTCTCTACAGTAATCTCAGTGATCAGAAAATCTCCGTCTTCCAGAGTATATTTTGTATCAGATTTAAGATCTAACGGCATTTCGTATTTACCATACATGATATGAGGCCAATGGCAAATTTCAGCTTTTAGAACCACTTTTTGGTCTTTGTATTTGTCACATTTCCAGTAGAAAGTATGTGTTCCGCAATCAATGCTGGCTCCTGTTACATTCTCAGTCTTTTTGAACTCTGAGCTTTTTGCCCAGCGGGGGAGATGAATCTGCTTATCTTTTACAAACGCAGCAAAAGCAGAAATGTATACTGTCTCGAGGTAATTACCGTTTTCATCTTCAATCCAGATTGCAGTCTGTGGTTGAATCTGATCTCTGTAACCCATACTGAGAGTGATCCTCAGGCTTGTTCCGTCAGGTTGCTTCTGCTTAACCGGATGTTTTACTCTTACGAACTGCGGCAGAAGCTCTGCTTTTTCTTCATCTGTTTTAGCATTATAACCTTTTTCTGCCAGTTCGTTGACCTTTTTCATTTTTAAAGCTTTTTCTTTCAAATAGATAGACTGAGACTTAACCTCTTCTGATTTTGCATTCTCAGCAAGGTATTCAAGATCATTAATTCCGGTTTCCAGACTGTTTACGAAGAACGGCAGGTCTATTGCTACGGAACCTCTCAGGAACCTTATGTCCTCATCATTCGGTGCAAGCTCTACACAGTGAGAAAGCACTTCATAGACTTCGTGGGCAAGTCCGGCTCTGTAGGTAACGTCTTCTTTGATTGTCTCATTATAGCCTTTCTCGACTTCCATACCGATTGTTCTGGCATACAGCATGTGCAGTTCAAGATTATCCGGTTCGTTAACTGATGCAACTCTGAAATTCTTGAGAGCTTCCCGCAGGTTTCCTTCTTCCATGAGTTTTTTCGCTGTTTCATACTCATTACCGGAAGATTTGGGCTTGCTTTTATCTGATTTACTTAGTTCTTTATACTTGTTTTTGGCGGATTTGTAATACTCAGATGATTTTCCGTACATAACAATATGCTTGAAATTCTCCAGTGCTTTGTCATTATTGTCGGCTTTTTCGTAACAGAGCCCAACGTAGTAAACGGCAGTCAGATATAAACCTTCTTTGTCAGCATGCTTCTGTTTGATCATTTCCAGATCTTTTATCCCCTGTTTGAGTTTCCCCATGAATTTTGGTACATGTGTACTAAGTATGCCGCGGTACAATCTGGCGTTTATGTCTTCCGGGTTCATACCGAGAGCAATGTCAAAGTGCTTGAAAGCTTTTGAGGAGAGTGTCCCTGCTTTCATAAAACTGACTTCACCTGCTCTGCGCGTAAGAAACATTCCATAGACTGTATGGGCAGCAGAAGAATCCGGATAAGCTTCCACAGCTTTTTTCATTATCTCTACTGCGTCTTTGAAGTTGCCTGCATTTGCCTTCTCTGAAGCCTGCAGGATCTCTGTCTTAAGATCTGCAGCAAACAACAGACTTATACTTAATATTATCATTAAAATATATTTCATTTTGTATCTCCTGAATTTTTATAAATACAGTATAGATATTCTTGAAGTCAAGTTAACTTTTAACTGACGAGTAGGAAATATTATTGTGTGAGTTGGCAGATTTGGGGGATGAGGTGGAGAGCATAATGAGAATATGCATGAATTGTAAGCACTTAATAACACTATATTAAAATAGAATAAATGAGAAAAAATACTTTGACATGCCTCCCCCAGATTTGTTCTCAATTGATCAAATGGAAAGTTTTATATCGGTGTAGAATGACAATATTTGAAATTCTTGCAGATATGTAGTTGTGTTTCTTTATAAGTATGTATTTTTCCCTGAGTAAGGTTCTCTTAATGTAGTAAACCGGTTTCCAAAATACTCAATTTCAAAATGACAATATTATAGTATCAGAAAAACGGAAATGAGAATGCAAACAATAACTTCTCGTAATGAAGATGCTCCGGAGGTTTATTCCATTACCAGTAATAACTACCCTAACCATTTCAATCCTGAGACTACTTTCTCATTCTCAATTTCTCAAAAGTCAGAGGTTAAACTTGTAGTGTATAACATGAAAGGACAGAAAGTAAATACTCTTGCAGATAATGAGGAATATGAAGCTGGTAATCATGAGATTGTCTGGAGAGGAACAGATTCAAATGGGAAGAAAGTTGGTTCCGGAGTATATTTCTACAGACTGGATGTTAATGGCAAGAATATTGATGTTAAAAAATGTATAATGCTTAAGTAAGTAAATCGCTATTCCTATTATAAATACAGCCTGCAAACATTATGCAGGCTGTTTCTGCATAAGTTAGCACATCCATCCCAACAAAATCATTGACTTCCAAACAATAAACTATCCATATTTGAGAAAAACTCAGGTTGGCGATATGAACAGAATATTCCGCAAGCATATAGATGAGCTTCTCAATGCTCAGGTAATTGATAAACCAACGGCAGATCGGATTTCCAAGTACTATGATGATAAGAAGAAGAACTCGGTTAATCTGCTGATAATGATCTTTGCTATCATCGGGGCTGCCTTAATCGGATCAGGAATCATCCTTATTTTAGCCCATAACTGGGATAATTTCTCCCGGAATATCAGAACCGGCATAGCTTTCCTGCCTCTCGTGGCAGCACAGGCGTTATGTCTGTATACAATTTTGAAGAAGTACGACAGTAAAGCTTGGAGAGAAGGTTGTTCGGTATTTCTGGTGTTTGCTGTGGGAGCGAGCATTTCAATGGTCAGTCAGATATTTCATATTGTGGGGGATATCTCTCAATTTCTGTTCATCTGGATGCTGATTTGTCTGCCAGTACTCTACATAATGAAGTCGGATGCGTCTGCACTGCTTATCATTGCCGGTATTACAGGAGTTTCATTAACCGCTTTCGATGGCAGATATAACAACATACCAATACTGTCCAAATACTTTATTCTACTGGTTGGCTGGTCTTATTACTATCTTACATCTGTAATCAAGCGTAGAAAGACTGTTATTACGGCCTACTTTCATCTCACTACAGCTATTTCCCTGCTTATTACACTCGGGCACATCACAGTCGATCACTATTCTATCCTGAATCTGGTTTATTTCTGCGCCTTCAGTATACTGATCCTTATTAGTGAGCTGAGTGTTTTGAAAGATTCGGTTCTTGCCCATAACATGATCAAGATACTGGGACTGGTTGGCTTTTACATTATGACCTTTACATTCTCTTATGCGGATAACTGGAAGCACTCCAGACTTGAGTTTATTGTGTATCGCAAAATGCTTGCCGGGGGTGAGTTAATCTGGGCAGGTTTAGTTTTTATATTGGCTGTTGTACTTTTTTACAGAGTATTAGTCAAGAACCGGGGAAAATGGTTTGAACTGGAGTACTATGGATTCATTGTGTTTGCTCTGTTGTATTTTATTGTGAGATCGGATTTGATTTCAATGATAGTGATGAATCTTTATCTGTTGGCAATAAGTGTCAGCAAGATTGTAAAAGGCCTTGTAAAACTGGATATGAAGCTCATGAATTTCGGTCTGGTAATATTCTCATTCCAGTTTCTTCTCAGGTTCTTCGATTCAGATATTGGATTTATCTATAAGGGTTTGGTGTTCATCGTAATTGGAATAATCTTTATCAATGCAAACAACTTTCTGATAAAGAGAAGGAGGAGGGAAGATGTCTAAGAAAACTCTTACATCAGTGTTTGTACTGATTGCAATAATTCAGTTGATTGTACCAGCGTGGATGATCTACTCCGCAACAACAGGAATGGATAAAGGTATGGAAATAAAACTGAGAACTGTTCCGGTTGATCCAAATGATGCGTTCAGAGGAAAATACATCAGTCTCAGGTATGAAGTTGAAACTCATTCGTACAGATATATCCCTTCCGTAAAACATAATGAGATTAACAAGTATTATGTGACTCTCAGGGAAGATAGCAGCGGTTTTCATGTGATTGATCGAGTACTGTCAGAAAAACCTGAGGATACAGATATATTTTTCACAGTAAAGGAACGAAGTTATTATAAAAAAGTACATGGTGAAGTAAAAATTGATATGCCTTGTGATAAGTATTATATGACTGAGTTCTTGGCTGAAAAGGCAGAAAAAAGCTACAGAAAGGCAGTAAAAGATAAGAAAAACGTGTATGCTGTGCTGCGAGTGTATAAAGGTAAAATTACTCTGCAGGATGTTTATGTAGAAGACAAAAAAATTGCAGATTATGCTGAAGTAAATTATCAGATTAATAATTGAAAATCGATCGCAGTATATTAAAAATAAATAAATAATATGGACTAAAGATATAATTAGTGATACTGTAAATCTCAATTTACAATAAATATTACTTTTCAAAATTTCATTAAAATAGCAGTATTTACTATACATTATATATATAGGATTGAAAAACACAATTTACATTTCTTTCTATAAAATTGAGTTTGGTAGAAATGGAAAGCAAAAAAGGAACAAAAGGTAAAAAGAAAAATCGTGTGAATTATTAACTTTAAAGATTCATGTATTTTAGGAATCAATCATGTATATTTTGTTTGACAGATTGCATATTTCATTTATGTTTGCATGTGCAAGCATGAAGGAGAAAAAATGGCAGTAAATTATTTAAATAATTGCATGTATTTTGTTGCAAACTCTCTGTCGAGAACACTGACTAAGATGGCTGAAGAAGAGTTCATGATTACCAAGCTTTCCCCACCCCATGCTATTATGCTTATAATAATAGTTGAGAACTCAGGTATATCACTGAGTGAGTTAAGTGTTATAATGAATCTTGCGCCTTCAACAATCAGTAGATTTGCTGATAAGCTCGTGCAGAGAAAAATGATAGAGCGGAAAATAAGAGGCAAGAAGACAGAGTTGTTCTCTACTATTAAGGGAAGGGAAGTAAATCCGCTGATCATTCAGGCATGGAAGAATCTTTATGCCAGGTATTGCGATTGTCTTGGTAAAGATTTTGCCGACAAACTGACAGATTATATTAGAATGGCAACTATAGATCTAAAAGAATCTTGAACCATTTCAATTAGTACACTTGCATGTGCAAGCATGGGCTATTGGCATTGAGATGTTTTGCTAATAATTTTGATTATTCAATTTAGGATGAACATTAAGACAAAAAAAACGGCTGCAAATTGCAGCCGTTTGTCTATAGTTTTCAGATTATTCTTCTTCGTTGATAATATCCAGAATATTGATTTCACCTTTAAGCTCTTTAAGCATCATTTCAATCGAATCACGATTTTCATTATTCGGGAAATCTTTGAGGAGTTTCTCGTAAGTAGCAATTGCAGCATCTTTGTCTTTCAGCTCCTCGGAAAGGAGAAAACCTTTCATGAACAAAGCCTTTGCAGCATCCTTGCTGTTTGTGTCCTTCATTGAGATAACATCGTAGTACTCGATGGCCTCATTGAAGTTTTTAGCTTGTTGAGCGTCGCTGGCTTTAGAAAATAGATCAGTAGCCGAATATCTTGAAATAAGTCTTTCAGGATAAGTTTTGAGGTTATGTGTTTTCTTGAGTTTTTCAGTAACGCTCTGGAACTTTTTCTGCACTTCCTGTCTTCTGATCATGTTTTGTATCGAGCTGCTGACAGTATCGAATGGTCTGAGAGTTTTATCGTTATGATTAAGTACTTTTAGGAAAGTGTATGATCCGTTTCTGTTTTCAAAAACACTGCTGTATTCGCCTACCGGTGTATTCCAGATTACTTCTGCATAAGTTGAGTCTACACCAAATCCGGGAATAAGAACGGTGTTTTCTTTTATCTTCTCAATTATTTTATTATCACCTTCTGTATATTTAGCGAGAAGCTTTTCGATTCTTGCTGTATCTTTTTTAGCGTCATACTTCTTCAATTTCTTGAGAACCTTCTTCGCAATTCTCTTTGAAGGGTAGGTGTAGTGATGATATTTTCTTGTTGCGTTGATTGTGTATCTGTCTTTGTTATCATCATAGTATTTTTTCAGGTCATCCTCACTGATTTTTATATTCTCAAGAACAAGCTTTGAATAAGTGAAACGGATGAGTTCAAGATAGAACATGTCCTTGTATGACTGCTCGGATTCAATTTTCTTGTTAAATCCCATATCAATTGCGGTAAAATATTGTGCTTTGTTTTCAAGAATTTCATTAACAATTTTTTTCTGCTGATTTATTTCTTTCTTGTATGATTCCTGGAGATTTGGATCAAGCTTATTAATCTCATCATAAACTTCCTTAACAGTCACAATATATCTGTCATCATCGGTTGTAACAACAGGAGTATTAAAGTTCTCCTTGATTTTTCCCGGGATTATCCATGGAGTGTTTGCGAGTACGATATCGAGTATTTTGATGTTTTTAGATTTCTTTGTCTCATGAAGCAAATCGCGAGAAAGCTTGTTAGTCTTTTGTGGTTTGAGTCTGTTTTTAATCTGTTCCTTCACGTCAGCAAGCTTCTTAAGACTTTGAGGTTTGAATTCTTCCACTTTGAAGAAATGGATACCGGTTTTGGTTGTAAAAGGTCCCATGAATTTGTTTAGAGGAGCATTAACAACAATACTATCAAGTTCAGAGTCATATCCGATTCCATCAAAGAACGGATTTGAAGTCTTTTTGAAAGTGTATCCTCCATGAGCACGAGAGGATTGATTCTGGCTGTATTTATTCATCAGGTCGATTAATGTGGCATTACCGGCATTGAGTTCTGCAAGAAGAGCCTGTGCTGACGAATCAGATTCAACCTGAATATGGAAAATTTTGTAATATGGGTTTATCTTGAACTGAGCATTTTTGTGTCTGTTGTAATACTCTTTGATTTCATCTTGAGAGTAAGCAATTTTAGATGCGAGGTAGTTTTCCTGGAAATACTTCATCAAAGTAGGTCTGGATTTTGTTTCAATGATTTTCAGGAACTCAGGATCCTGATCTAACTTCATTTTCTTACCTTCGGAAAAATAAATGAGTTCTGTAGAGTATGTTTCAAGCAGATTTTTTTCACCTTTAATGGTCTTAAATTGCTGCTGATACATAGGTGGAATTTTGGATAACTTTTCTTCAATATCAGATATTTTGATTTCCTGATTATCGTAAGTTCCTACTACTATGTCAGTTGCTGTAGATAAAAGAGCTGAGGAAATGAATACAAATAGTATCAGAAAATATGCCCTGTGAGAGTTCATACTGTCTCCTTAATTGATTTTATTTTTTAGTTTATTAATTTTAAGTTTAAAATTTAACACAAAATGATCAGTTTTGTTTCATTAAAAATCTACAAAAATAAGTCAAGCAAAAAGTAACAACATTATTGAATATAAAAAAAAGTTAATTATTAGCTCAAAATTTCTTTACAAAATTAGATTAATATGTGAATTGACTTCTTAAAGATTATCTCAAATACATTATGGGATAAAAATACTCTTAATTATGTTTTGATTAAGGAGGAAACATGTCAAAATTACTGAGAAACCAAAAAGGTTTTACTCTCATTGAAATCCTTGTGGTTGTTATCATTGTTGCAATCCTTGCAGCTATCGCGGTACCAATCTACATGAGTTATGTTGAAAAAGCAAGATCAGCCGAAGCGCAAACTGCTATTTCATCAATCCGTAAAGCATTTGATATTTATTATAACACATACGGAAGTACCGATGGTTATGATATTGAAGAAGCTTTAAAAGATTCAAAATTAGGAACATCTACAACAAACAACTGGGAATTTGAAGTTGTAGGTAACCCACCAACAAAATATGTTGCTACTTCTACATCAGAATTTGCTGCTGGTGAAGGTCACCAAGTAGAGTATGACGTCGAAGAAGCTAAATACCACGGATATGGTATTGATGATTTCACCGAAGATGAAGCTGAATAAAAACTAACGGGGGTAGGTCTTTTGACTATTCAAGATTTACTAAGATTTACATCTGATGCTGGTGCATCAGACTTGCACGTAAGTGCTGACTCAATCCCGATGGTTCGTGTTCACGGTCAGATGAAAAGACTTAACTTGCCTAAGTTATCAGGTAAGGAAGTAGAAGATCTGATTTTTGGTGTAATGAATGAATCTCAAAAAGCTCTATTTTTAGAGAAACTTGAGTTAGACTTTTCGACAAAACTTACCAATAATGTCAGGTTCCGTGTTAATGCATTTCATCAGATCAACGGTTTAGCTGCGGCTTTCCGTGTGATTCCTAATGAAATCAAAACCTTTGAGGAATTGCATGTGCCGGACGTTATGAGAAAACTGTCCATGAAGGAAAAAGGTCTTATTCTTTTAACGGGACCTACAGGTAGTGGAAAGTCTACAACATTGGCAGCAATGATTGACGAAATCAATGACAAAAAACATTGTCATATTATTACAGTTGAGGACCCAATTGAGTTTGTACATTCAAGTAAAAACTCACTGGTGAATCAAAGGGAATTGGGACATGATACATGGTCATTTACTGCTGCATTGAGATCGGCTCTACGTGAAGATCCGGACGTGATTCTGGTTGGAGAGATGAGGGACCTTGAAACGGTATCTCTTGCTCTTACAGCTGCAGAAACCGGTCACCTTGTACTTGCAACACTTCATACAAGTAGTGCAACAAAATCCATAGATCGTATTATTGATATGTTCCCTAAGGAACAACAAGCTCAAGTAAGATCTATGCTTTCAGAATCATTAGAAGCTGTATGTGCTCAAAGACTGATGCCTAAAAAAGGTGGAAACGGTCGAGTTCCTGCAATTGAGATTATGGTAGCAAACTCAGCTATCAGAAACCTTATTCGGGAAGAGAAAACATATCAGATTCCTTCTGTGATTCAGGCAGGTACGAAAGAAGGTATGCAGTCCCTGGATCAATCGTTATACAACCTGGTTATGAACGGACTTCTTGATCGTTCTGTTGCTGAAAAATCAGCAGACAATCCAAAGATGTTCGTAACAGGAGCTGGATTCTCTTCATAATCAGAGAGATGTAAAGCATTTAACTTTCAATATAATGACGATAGTTCGGTCCTTGCGATCAACTGTTGACTTGTTATCAAGGACCGACAGTTCTGAAGAAGAATGGGGAGATATTTAGATTCAGAAAATTACTGTCTTTCGTGAGAATACGAAATGAGTGTCGAGAAAGTGAATGCAGGTTTGAAATTTAAAATTAAGATAATCTCTTATCTTCTAACTCCTCAGAAGAATTTGTTATGAGATGCAGATATAAATTTAACGTTATGGTTAGTGTTTATAACTGTAAAGAAAAGAGGTAATATGGCAAAGGATAAGAAAAGAGTCTTTAAGGAATCGATAGGATTAGATATTGGAACTCACAGTATCAAGATGGTTCACATAAAGAAACAACATTCAGGTTTCAAACTTGTGAACTGCGAAGTGAGATCCACTGTTCCTGCTGGTACCGAATATATCATATCTGATCTTAGAAGAGAAAGATATGCTCCAATTATTGCCGAAATGATGAAAACTATGCACATTAATCCTCGCAAAGTAAAAAGAATCGTTTCCAGTATTGGTGGTGACAATACCAGCATAAAGCAGATAAAAACCATATTCCTTCCAGAAGATGAACTTGATTCAGCACTATTCTTCGAAGCAAAGAAACACTTACCTATCAGCGGTAGTGACATGCTGTTGGATTATCAGGTGCTGGGTGTTGAAGAGAAAACAAATAATATGAATATATTACTTGCTTCAACAACAAGAGAATTGCTCAATGAGCATACAGAAATACTGACAACCTGTGGACTTAACCCAGGTATTGTTGATATTGAAGCTCTTGCTGTTGCAAATTGTTTCTCTCTTAACACATTTGTCGAAGATGGTACTTATGTTATACTTAATATAGGTGCACATAAAACAAATATGGTTATTTGCGGTCCGAGCGCTAAGTTCTTTACCAGAGATATTTCATGGGGTGGATATCACTTCACTAGAGACCTCATGAGATTGAATGATATGAGCTTCGAACAGGCCGAAGAACACAAATTCGCTAATGGAATAAAAAAAGCTAAAGCAGCAGGTTCAGAACAGAACCTTGGCATGCTTGATATCACAGAAAAGAACACAGAAGAGCAAATCGCTCTTGAAACAAAAAGATCTTTACGTTTCTACGTTAAGGAAGCTGGTAATTCAGATTTCCGTAAGATTCTTCTTGTTGGTGGTTCATCGAAAATTGCTGGTTTACCGGAATATTTACAGGAAGCCCTGAATATGCCGGTTGAAGTGTATAATCCTTTTGTTGGTCTTGAATTGCCAGACAAATACAATAATGCAGACGATCCGCAGTTTGCACTAGCGGTCGGTCTCGCTATGAGACCTGAGTAAGGAGTACATTATGAACCAGTTTTATTTTAAAATTAATCTTAATAAATTTGGCGAGCAAAGACAAAAGATAGAAAATGAGAACAGGACATTTAGAAACACTGTTATCACATTTATCATATTTTATCTTGCTGTAGCAGGTACTTTCTATTATTTCTATGGTCAAATGCAGGAAAAAGTTGAAAACCGAGCCAAGTATCTCAAAGATACTAAAAGAAAAATTGAAAGTATGCAGACAACAGATGAATTTCTGTCAAAGAAAGACCTTGAAAGAATTACAAGTCTTACTACTGACAGAGTTTTCTGGGCTAAGAAATTAGTTGCTTTAGCAGATAAAACTACTGATGATATTGCTATAACACACTTTTCTTTCAAAGACGGTAGTCTTAAGCTTTTTGGAATCACAAAAGTTGATAAGAAAAAGAAAGAGTTTGACCTGATTGACAGTTTCATCTCTTCATTGAAGAATGATGAGCAAATCAGTACAGACTTCCCTAATATTGTTTTTGTTAAATCAAGCAGGGATGAAGAAAAAGATGTTGATATTCTTCGTTTTCAGGTCAATTGTGAAGCCAAAAGTACCGGTAAAAAGAAGAGAAAGAGGTAGTATATGGATATCAAAAGAAAATACATCATACTGCTGACATTGGTAATTTTACTGTCTGTTGTCTTTTTCTATACAGCTCATACTATTATGAAGGCTGAGTCTAAAGAAATTAAATCAATCGACAGGAAGATTAAAACAGCTCAGGAAAAACTGAATAGTGCTGAAGTGTTGAGTGAAGAACTCAGTGCGGTATCTACTGTTATCAAAAACAGTATTACCGATGAAAAGTCTTTTTCAACTGAAGAAATTAATGATTTTTCCAGAAAACTTGCTGATCTTTCTGATAAGTACAAAATTGCTGTATATTCAGTTTTACCAAAACCAGTATACTCAACTGGACATAAAATTGAACACAAGTATACTCTGGAAATTGACTGTAATTACGTACAAATGGGACAGTTTTTAACAGAACTTGAAAGCTTCGATAATATTATCAAAGTGAATTCAATTGATGTACGTCCTATTGGTGACGATTCTCAGGTTGAAGTTGATGAAAACGGTGCACCTGTTGCTATCGAAACAAGATACATGGTAACACTTGAAATCTCAACATTTAAAGTTAGGAAGGAGGCATAATGGGTAATAGATACTTAAAAGACTTCACAATAGCTTTAGTGTTTTTAGTGATTATAGGTTATGCTGTACACTTGTATTTCATCTTTCAGACTGAAGATAAAATACCTGAGCAGTCAAAGTATAGCAGAATGGGTTTAAGTGATCAGCTAAAAGAACAGATTAAATCCATTGAGCAGTCAATTAAGGATCGTAAACAATTCGTATTCACAGTTGTTAGAGATCCTTTAGAACAGAATTTAATTGTAAAAACAAAAGTCGACCTTGAACATCAATGGGAAATGCAAGTTGCGAATACTCTCAGACTCGCTGGAACTTACATTGGTCAAGATGGTAAACGCGTGGCATCCATTGCTTTTAAGGGCGAAAATAAAATGTACAGAGTCGGTGATGTGATTGATAAAACCAACAATAAAATAGTTGAAATCAAAAGGGAAGCAATTGTTTACAATAGAAACGGCAAAGTTGTTGAATTGAAAGCAAAGCAAATTCCACCGAAACCTGTTGAACTTTCTGATGAAAATAATCAGAAAAAAGTTAGAATTTGGTAAAAAAAAATATAGTAAAAAGGAGTATTTATGAAAGCTTCAAAACACAAGGTTAATTGGATTTTGCTTTTCATAACAATTTTTTTACTGTTTAGTAATACAGCTTTTGCAGTTGATGAAGAAAAACTGAATAGGAAAATTACTTTAGACGCAGTTGATGAAGATATATCTTCAATTTTGGCTACTATAGCAAAATTCAGTGAATGCAATATTGTTTTGGCAATAGATACAAGCGCTGATAAAGATAAAGGTAAGTATGAAGGACAGAAAGTTACTGTACACCTTACAGACGTTCCAACAGAACAAGCTCTCGCACTGGTTGTTAAATCAGTAGGACTTTCATACAGACTTATTGGTGAATCCACATTTCTCGTTGGTGAAAAAGACAGAATCGAAGAAGAAGTAGGACAAAGATCTTACCTTATCGATTTAAATTATGTTACAGCTACTAAAATTGAGAAAGCTCTCGCAGTTTTACCTGGTGAGATAGTTGCAATAGAATCAAATAACTCATTATTAATTAAAGCTAACCCAGAAACATTTACTGAAATTGCTGCAAGAATCGAAGAAATTGACATTCCTCGTCAACAAATCGAAATCAGAGCAAGACTTATTGAAGTTCAGGTTAAAGATGCAAAAGAACTTGGTGTTGATTGGTCAAGAATTAACCACTTAACAACAATTCTTGCTGAAGATCCTACATATGAAGGTGCAGGTCTTCCTTTCGGTTATTCACAAACTCCGACAGATGACGAACCTTACGTATCACCTCACGGTGACCTTCAACCATTTGGTGAACTTCCTACAGATCAATATTTCCAGAAAATGGATGATATTGATGAAGCTCTTCACTTCAGTAGACAATTATGGGCTTTCGATATTACTATCGACTGGCTTATTCAGAATAATGCTGCTAACATCCTTACAGATACAAGATTAACTGCAAAAAGCGGTGAATCTGCAAATATTCATATCGGTGAAAAAGTGCCTTTCGTTGTTACTGATAAAGAATATGAACTTCAAGTTGAAGAAGAAGAAGTTGGTATCAAACTTGATGTTAAACCTACTGTAAACAAAGATGGACATATTACAACTGAAATTAGTCCTGAAGTTAGTTCTGTAACTGAACTTGTTGGTGGTTATGTACCAAGAACAAAAATAAGAAAAGTTAACACAACTGTTACAGCTCCTAATGGTAGCAAAATCATCATTGGTGGATTATTATCCAGACAAACTACAAAAACAAAAAATAAGTTTCCTTTACTTCATATGATTCCATTCATCGGTGAAAAACTTTTCACACATACAGTTGATGAAGCAGTTATCACTGATTTGATCATCGAAATAACACCTAGAATCGTGAATGTTGAAGATGAACAATATGAATTAGATCTTGATAGTATTGATCCTCGTTTAGATACAAAACTTATTGAAACTAAGTAATAGGTTTGGAGGAAAAATGATATTTAGAAAATCGTTAATTACTCTGTTAGTAATGGCTTTCTTCGCAACTCTGTTTGTTGTTGGCTGTGATGACAGAAATACAACTAATGGTAACTACACAGTTGAGATTCTCGAACCTGAGAATATGGATACTGAATATATTACCATCTATGCTGACAACAATATTACTGTTGCTACTATTCAGGCTCGAGTAAAAGATTCTAAAGGTAATGCTCCTATGGGCGTTCCTGTTACATTCAGAACTACTATCGGGTCAATCATTAATGAAGTAGTAACAGATTCAAGTGGTCTTGCAAAGGCTGTTCTCCGTGACTACGGTTATACAGGTCGTGCAAAAGTGACTGCTGAAGTAAAAGGTGGAACTCATTCAATATTTGTTGATATTATTAATGCTCCATCTGTAGACTCTATCAGAGTTATTACTTCTACAAATCTTGATGTTAGCAGAACTACTCAGATTTCTGCTTACCCGAAAGATGAAGAGGGCTTAAACATTCAAGATGGTACAATTGTAACATTTAAAACTGATCTTGGTAACTTCCAGTTAGAAGACGGAACTGATGTAGGTCAATCTGCACAAGTCGAAGCTTCTAATGGTGTTGCTAAGGCTATATTTAATGCAGGAACAAAAACCGGTATTGCCAATATTTCAGTTCAAGTTGACACAATGGTTGTGTACAATGATATTTCTGTTAATCCAGGCAACCCTAACAAAATTAATTTAGTTCCTGAAAGAACAAACCTTGTAATTGGTGGAAATAACGTAAGTTTAATGAGAACTGACGTTATTGCTGAAGTTCTTGATAGATTTGACAATCCTGTTGAAAGTGGAATTAACGTTTCATTTAAAGCTTACAGAATGGAAGGTGAAAATGAAATCTCCATGGGATCTATCACTGAAATGATGGCTACTGATGAAGACGGTTCTGTTACAAACAGATTCAGCGTTGGAACACAAGCTGGGGTTGTAACTATTCAAGCTGTAGCTGACTCTGCTTTAGCTGAAACAGCACTTACAATCAGTGCTTCTCAACTTAGTTCTATTCAGTACGATTTCCAGGATCAAGTTGACCTTAACATCCAGGGAACTGGTGGAGTTGAACAATTTGAACTCGTTGTAAATCTTTATGATTCTTTTGGTAACCTTCTTGATGTACCAACAGATATGTATTTCAGATTTGCAGCAGGTCAACCAATTCCAGCAGGATGCCGTATAGGTACAAACGTAACAGATGAAAGTTCTTATCTTGAAGTTACAGCATACAATGGACAAGCCAGAGCAACTGTTTCCAGCGGAAGCGAATCCGGTACTGTTTACATTGAAGTAAGTAACAGCGAGACAGTAAATGATCCTGCAGCTATTACAGCTACAAAATCAAATATCGTTATTAATGGTGGCATGCCAAGATATATCAATATGGCAATTGGTGATTATAACTCAGCTAACAATATTGGCGGTGGTCTTTGGGAACTCGAAGTAAACGCCAGTGTAACTGACCGTTATGGTAACCCTGTTGCTATGGGAACAGCAGTATGGTTCTCTATAGGACCAGCTTTCTCAGATCCAAACGCTGTTGAGCCTCAATGGGCTGTAATTAATGCGGCAGCATACGTTGGTAACATTAATGCTGAAGAAGATTCTACAGCTGGTGTTGCTTACACAAAACTGATATATGATGGCTCATATGCAAACCAGAGACTTACAATAACTGCTGAGTGTGGTAGTGTAACGCAAACAACTGAATTTGCAATGCCTATGAATGAACCTCAACTTACAATGTACCCACAAGTTGGTCACGTTGATTTCAATGGTCCTCAAGGTAACGCTACAGATACAGTATCAACACTTATAATTCTTGAAGTAACTGATCAGGAAGGTAACTACATCAAAGATGCAGAAATCAGTTTATGGTCAGACAGAGGTGTTTTCGAATTCTACGTAAATGGAAATGGTCAAACTCCTTACAAGGTTGAAGGAACAGATGATCCACGTTATTGTAATTCACTTGTAAATGGTATGGCAATGACAAGAATTATATTTGGTATTGCTGAATGTCCACCACCACAAAATGGTGTTCCTGGCGAGCAGAATGTTCAAATCAATGCTCAAATCGAAGGTACAGACATTACAAACAATACAAATGTATTGATTGTACGCTACGATCCATAGATAAAATGATGTGAAGGTTTTTAACGAAACCTTCACTGCATAAAGGAGTTTTAAAGTCGTTATGTTTAATCCGCAATTTGCAAGAATTGGTGAAGTATTAATTCATTATGGTTTCGCTACAGAAAGCCAGATTAATGAAGGACTTGCTAAGCAGGGAAACTTTAATCTCAAGCTTGGTGAAACACTTATAAAATTAGGTCATATTACAGAAGAACAACTTCTGAAATCTCTCAAGGAACAACTTGAACTTGATGTTGTTGACAGAAATGACCTTACTGAATTAGATTCTGAAACCGTTCGATATATTCCGGAACCGTTTGCTGTTGAAAACAGAGTTATCGCTATTCAGGAAACTGAACAGATGATTATTGTTGCAATGACAGATCCGGAAAATATAATCATACATGATGCTCTGAAGAAAATTCTTCCAAAACCATTTAGAGCTGTTCTCATTGGAGAATCAACATTATCTGATACATTGGAAAGACATTATAAATCTATCAGAACATCAAACGAAGTGGATAGTGCTGTTGGTGGATTTGATTTCGTTGCAGTCGGTGATGAAGAAGAAGAAATTGATCTTGATAAACAGGTTGATGAAGATGCTCCAGTTGTAAAACTGTGTAATCTTATCATTCAGGAAGCTATCAAATCAAATTGTACTGATATTCACATTGAGCCATTATCAAAAACCACTCGCGTCAGATTCCGTATTGACGGTGCCCTTCGTGAAGTGATGAATCCTCCTATTGGAATGCATCAAGGTCTTGTTTCAATTATTAAGGTTATGTCAAAACTTAATATTGCTGAAAGACGTCTTCCTCAGGATGGTCACATTTCTCTCAGATCAAAAGTAAAAGCAGTTGATGTCCGTGTATCCATTACTCCAAACGTTCTTGGTGAAAAAGTGGTTATGCGTCTCCTTGATAAGGGTGACTTCGGATTCAAACTTACTACACTTGGTTTTGAAGAGGAACACTTCACAGTTTTCCGTAAATGGATTCACAGACCATACGGTATTATCATTGTATCCGGTCCTACCGGTAGTGGTAAATCCACAACACTTCACGCCGCTCTTAAAGAAATTCAGAATATAGAAAATAACATCGTTACTGTTGAGGATCCTGTTGAGTATCGACTTGAAGGTATATCACAGATAGAAGCAAATGAAAAAATTGGGTTAACCTTTGCTTCAGCTCTGAGATCAGTCCTTCGTCAGGACCCTGATGTTGTACTTATTGGTGAGATTCGAGACCATGAAACAGCTGACATAGCTATCAAGTTCTCACTTACCGGTCACTTAGTGTTCACTACACTTCACGCTAATGATGCTCCTTCTACAGTTACTCGTCTTATTGACATTGGAATTCCAGCTTATCTTGTTGGATCTTCACTTAACCTTGTGATGGCTCAGCGTCTTGTAAGGAAAATATGTCCTAACTGTAAGACTGAGTATACCCCAACAGAAGATGAAATTATTGATGCTGGTATGACTCTTGAGGAAGCAAAAGATGTTAAATTCTACCATGGAACCGGTTGTGTTCACTGTGATAACACTGGTTACAAAGGTAGAACCGGTATCTTTGAAATTCTTGAAGTAAAGAAAAATGTAAGACACTTGATATTCAATAGTGCAAATCAGGATCTAATCAGAGAAGCTGCGTTAGAGAACGATATGGACACTCTGCACGTTAGTGCGCTTAAAAAAATGAAAAAAGGTGTCACTACTATTAAAGAAGTGATCAAGTTAACGTACGCAGAAGAATAAACCCAAAGGATAGATTATGGCAAATTTTGCTTATATAATCAAAGATGCAAAAGGTGCAAGGCTTGAAGGTATCATTAAAGCCGGTGGTCTTGACGAAGCTGTAGAAAAGCTGACTAAAGAAGGTGCAACTATTATCTCGGTGAAAAGTGCTGCTGAAAGTGCTTTCGCCGGTAAAGACACTCTCTTTGACAGACTTATGCTTGAGTTCTACAAATGGAGAACCGGTGTAAGTTTGAAACAGATTGTTTTCTTCACACGTCAGATGGCTACGATGTTTTCTGCAGGTCTTACTATTGAAAAATCCTTAGGCGATCTTGAAAAAGAAGAAAAAAATGTAAAATTCAAAAGAGTGCTTAAAAAAATGAATGATGATATCAGAAAAGGTTTCAGCCTTTCTGAAGCAATGGAACAACACCCAGGTGTTTTCAACGCTCTTTACGTTTCTCTTGTGAAAGCAGGGGAAGTTTCCGGTACACTGCATACTGTACTCACAGACCTTGCAGATTATCTGGAACGTATTGAAGATATGAAGAGAAAGGTTAACTCAGCAATGGTTTATCCTATATTTATTCTCTGTTTCCTCGCTGTTATCATCGGAGTTATGTTCTACTGGTTAATACCTAAGTTTGCAGAAGTGTATTCCAGATACGATGCCGACCTTCCGGCACCAACTTTGGTTGCTATTGCAGTCTCAGACTGGGTAAGAACTCACTGGGTTATAACTATTTCTTTAATTTTAGCATTCATTGTTTCACTTTACCTTATATATCTTACTGACCGGGGACGGTTCATTATGGATACGATTAATCTGAGACTTCCTGTTGTAGGGAGTATGAAGCTTAACTCAGTAATGAGTAAGTTCGCCAGAACTTTCAGTATCCTTATGGGTGCCGGTGTACCGATTATGGAAGTTATGAAACTTTCACAAAACGTTGTTCAAAACGCAGTAATCAGTGATGCAATCGTTAGATCACAGGTTATGGTGAAAGAAGGTTATAGTGTTTCAGGAGCTTTCAAGAAAACAGGTGTTTTCCCATCAACTCTGCTTCAGCTTGCCAGTACTGGTGAGGAAACAGGGGATATGGACTCTCTGTTAATGAAAGCAGCTGAATTCTACGAAAAACTTGTGGATTCAGTTATCGAAAGATTAACATCACTTATAGAGCCAGTACTTATTATTATCATGGCTGTTGTTGTCGGTGGTATTATTATTGTAATTTACCTTCCGGTTTTCAACCTCGGTCTTGCTATGAGTTCAGGTATGAAATAAGTTGATTATACTATTAGATAAAGAAGGACCTGCTGATTCAGCAGGTCTTTTTTTATTAGCTCGTTAATAATCTACTGCGATAATCAAAAAAGTGATCTTTGGATGTTGCTTCTAACAAAAAATTAATAAGTCTATCATTATTAAAGATGATTTTCTTCTCAAACAATGCGTACTTTGTCATATCCTCTAACTGAGTGTATTTAAGAGAACGTTGTCTATTAAACTTCTTCTTCTCAGTCTGTAACCAGTGACAATATTTCTTGTATGCTGATTTTAAGATGTTAATTCTATCTGAATTGATGTATATATTCTTCATGTGATTTAATAGAATAAAGATTTCATCATACAGAGCATAATTTGACCTGTAAAATCGATGCTCAACCTGTGAATTAATACCATACTTTTCAATGAGAGTCCAATATTTTTCGGATAAGGATTTTTGATAAATATTCGAAGGTCCTCCCGAAAGCCGTTCCTCACTGTACATCTCTGTATAAAGTCCTGATAACTCTGGATAATGCTTTTCAATAACGGATAAATACATATCTTTCTGCCTACCGGGTCGAAGAGTCAAACCACCTGGCATAACAAAATCAGCACCTGCTTTTATTGAAGCTCTTAGCAAAGCTTCTATTGATTCACGAGAATCTGATATTCCAGGAAGAAAAGGCATTGCAAGTACGCCGGTGTATGCTCCAATTTCCTTGAATCGCTGCAGTATTTCAAATCTTTCGTTGATAGGTGAAGCATTGGGCTCGAAAAGTTCTCGAATAGTATCGTCAATATGGGCAATCGAAACCATGATTTGGAGCTTACCTTTTTCTGCAAGGGGAGTAAGTATATCGATATCTCTTAATATAAGTGATGATTTTGTCATGAATGATAATGAAAGGTTAGTATCATACAATAGAGGTATACAATCTCGGAAGAATTCCTCATCTTCCTCTATAACTTGATAAGGATCGCTTATACCTGACCCAAAGGAAATTGTACCGGGTTCTCGTAAATTTGCAAGATCCTTTGAAAAAATTTCAACAAAATTTTTCCGTATAGTAATATCTTTTTCAAAATTACCTTCAACATGATACTTTTCAGCTCTACCATCGCAGTATTTACAGGCATGCAGGCAGGATGCATAAGGACTACAGGCATATTTAGCACCAAAATACGGATCAGGTAGAAGATTTTTTCTGATGATTTTGTTAACATTTTTATATATTTTGTTTACCATTTCACAATAGTAAAAAAGCAGATGATGATGTACAGAAAAATTAATTTATACAACAAAGTATTAGTCTATCTCACTAAAGGTTAAATGCTTAAAAATGTTAAAATTACATAATATTGGATAAAAAAATAGAAAAAAATTGACATAAAGACAGGTATGTGGATTTTCGGCAATCACAAGAAATATTGTATTTCAAAATTCAATCTCCGCTTGTTGTTCGGAGATTTTAGATCTTTAAGGAGGAACAATGGCGAAAGAAAAATTTGTTCGCACGAAACCTCATGTCAACATTGGTACAATAGGCCACGTTGATCATGGAAAAACAACATTGACAGCAGCAATAACTCTTTATCTGAGTAAGAAAAAGGGTGGAGCTGCAGAATTCAGATCATTCGACAGTATTGACAACGCACCGGAAGAGCGTGAGCGTGGTATTACCATCGCAACAGCACACGTAGAGTATGAGACAGACAACCGTCACTACGCACACGTGGATTGTCCAGGTCACGCGGATTATGTAAAGAACATGATTACCGGCGCAGCTCAGATGGACGGCGCTATACTTGTAGTAAGTGCAGCAGACGGTCCAATGCCTCAGACACGAGAGCACATCCTTCTTGCGCGTCAGGTTGGAGTCCCAGCAATGGTAGTATTTCTTAACAAATGCGATCTCGTAGATGATGAAGAATTATTAGAACTTGTAGAGCTTGAAGTAAGAGACTTATTATCAGAATATGATTTCCCAGGCGACGATATTCCAATCGTAATGGGATCAGCTTTGAAAGCTCTTAATGCAGATCCTGAAGGTGAAGCACAGATTCAAGAACTGATGGACAGAGTAGATGAGTATGTACCGCTTCCAGAGCGTGATACAGACAGACCATTCTTAATGCCTGTTGAGGACGTATTCTCAATTCCTGGTCGTGGAACAGTAGCGACAGGTAAAATTGAGCGTGGCGTAATCAAGATGGGAGAAAAGATGTCACGTATCGGTATCCGCGAAACAGTAGAAGTAGTATGTACCGGTGTAGAAATGTTCCGTAAGATTCTTGAACAAGGAGAAGCTGGAGATAACGTAGGTATTCTTCTTCGCGGCATGGCTAAGAGCGATGTAGAGCGTGGAATGGTACTTGCTAAGCCAAAATCCATCACTCCACACACAAAGTTCAAAGGTGAAACTTATGTATTAACCAAAGATGAAGGTGGACGACATAAGCCATTCTTCAGCGGTTACCGCCCACAGTTTTACTTTAGAACAACAGACGTTACAGGAAGTCTTACATTACCAGAAGGTGTAGAAATGGTAATGCCAGGTGATAACGTAACAGTAGACGTAGAACTTATTACTCCGATCGCTATGGAGAAAGGTCTTCGCTTCGCTATTCGTGAAGGTGGAAGAACTATCGGCGCTGGCGTTGTCGGTGATGTAATTGATGACTAGTGGAGGTCATGATGGCTAAAGCAAATCGTATCAGAATCAGATTAAAAGCCTACGATTATCGTCTTTTAGACAGATCAGTTGCTGAAATTATTGAAAGTACAAGAAACACAGGTGCAAGAGTTAAAGGTCCTATCCCTCTTCCAACTGAAAGATCTCTTTATACTGTACTCCGTTCACCACACGTGAACAAGAAGTCACAGGATCAATTTGAGATGCTGGTTCACAAAAGACTTATCGATATCGTTAATCCTACACCTCAAACAACCGGTGCACTAAAGAAGCTCAGTCTTCCAGCTGGTGTTCACGTAGAGATTAAGACTTAAAGGAGCTGAAGATGATCGGATTAATAGGTAAAAAACTTGGGATGACTCAGTTCTTTAATGAAGACGGTCAAGTGATTCCTGTAACTGTAATTCAAGCTGGTCCATGTTCAGTAATTCAGAGAAAATCTGTTGAAAAAGAAGGTTATAATTCAGTTCAGCTCGGATATGAAGAGATTCAGGAAAGAAAATTAAGGAAATCTCAAGTAAATCATTTTAAAAAGCATAACAGTAAAATGTACAGATTCGTAAAAGAATTCCGTCTTAAAATGTATACTGATATTGAAGAAGGCGAAACTTTTGATGTGTCAATGTTCCAACAAAATGAGCTTGTAACTATTGAAGGTGTATCAAAGGGTAAGGGATTCGCAGGTGTAATGAAAAGACACGGATTTTCAGGATTTAAAATGAGTCATGGTGTTCATGAATCATATCGTGGTCCCGGATCAATCGGTCAGTGTGCAACACCGGCAAGAGTTATGAAAGGTAAAAAAATGGCCGGACATAAAGGTGTTGAACAAATTACAGTAAAGAATCTTAGAATTGTTAAAGTAGATACAGAAAACAATTTGCTTATGGTTAAGGGAGCAATTCCGGGACACCGTAACAGTATTGTGTATCTTAAGAAAGAGATTTAGTAGAGGTTGAAAATGGTAGAAGCTACAAAATATTCAAGCAAAGGTGATCAGATCGGCAAGGTTGAATTACCTCAGAACATTTTCGATGTAGAAGCTAAAAACCCTCATGCATTGATATATGAAGTTGTAAAGATGTACCGTGCAAATCAAAGACAGGGAACAGCAGCAGTTAAGTTCAGATCAGATGTAAAAGGATCAGGACGTAAGCTGTTCCGTCAAAAAGGTACAGGTAATGCTCGTGTTGGTAACAGACGTACAGTAGTTAGAGTTGGTGGCGGTAACGCATTTGGACCAATCCCAAAAGATTGGTACACACCGATTCCTAAGAAAAAGAAAAGACTGGCTTTAAAAGTTGCTCTGACAAATCGTGCAAGAGATGGAAAAGTATCTGTAATCGAAGATTTGAAATTCGACAAACCAAGTATTAAAGAAGCTATAGCATTATTAAACAAAATCGGATTAAGCGATAAAAAAAGTCTGATTCTCGTTGATGGAAGTGATACAAGCATTGTTAAATCATTCTCCAACATCCAGGGAATCTTCATGGACAGAGCTGATTGTGTTCATGCTTATGAAGTACTTAACTGTAATAATGTAGTTATTACAGAAAGTGCTCTGAAAAAAGTTGAGGAGGTTTTCGGAAAATGAAACATCCAAGAGAAATAGTAATTGCACCTATGGTTACTGAAAAATCAACTCAGGCAAGAACTCAATTTAACAGCTTTACATTCCGAGTAAGTGTAAATGCTAACAAAATTGAAATCAAAAAAGCAATAGAAAAAATATTTTCTGTAGACGTAGTCAGAGTAAACACAATCAACCAGCGTGGAAAAAACAAACGAGTACGATATATTCGTGGTAAACGTCCTGACTGGAAGAAAGCAATTGTGACCTTGAAAGAAGGTCAGAATATACCTGACTTTGAAATGTAAGGGAGTAAAGAATGGGAATTAAAAAATATAGACCGATTACCCCGACACAACGTTATAAAACAGGATATACGTTCGAAGAAATAACAACGTCAACACCTGAAAAATCATTACTTGAGCCAATGAGAAAGACAGCCGGCCGTAACAACCACGGTCGTATCACATGTCGCCACAGAGGTGGTGGACATCGCCGTCATTACAGAATCATTGACTTCAAGAGAAATAAGCATGATGTACCTGCAAAGGTTGCAACAATTGAGTACGATCCAAACAGAAGTGCCAGAATCGCTTTATTACACTATGTTGATGGTGAAAAAAGATATATTCTTGCTCCTGTTGGACTCAATGTTGGTGATCAGGTTATGTCCGGACCTCAAGCTTCAATCAGAATCGGTAATGCAATGCCGCTCGCTAAGATTCCTCTTGGTTCAACAGTTCACAACGTTGAGTTCAAACCGGGAAGAGGTGGACAGATTGCACGTAGTGCCGGTGCTTTTGCACAAGTTGTTGCTAAAGAAGATGGATATGTACATGTAAAAATGCCTTCGAATGATGTATACTTACTTAGAGAAGAATGTCTTGCAACAATCGGTCAAGTAGGAAACATTGAACACAACCTGATTTCTTACGGTAAAGCCGGACGTAAAAGATGGCTTGGGATCAGACCTACTGTTCGTGGTGTTGTAATGAACCCTGTTGATCACCCAATGGGTGGTGGTGAAGGTAAAACTTCCGGTGGACGTCATCCTGTATCACCATGGGGTGTTCTTGCTAAAGGCGGAAAAACTCGTAAAAAACGTAAGTATTCAGATCAGTATATTATTAAATCCAAGAAGAAGAAGAAGTAATTGACGGAGGAATAACATGGCTCGATCAATAAAGAAAGGACCATTCGTAGATGATCATCTTTTGACTAAAGTTGAAAAATTGAATGATGAAAGTAAGAAAGCAGTTATAAAGACATGGTCAAGAAGATCTACTATCATTCCTGATTTCATTGGACATACTTTTGCAGTATATAACGGAAGAAAGTTTGTACCGGTGTATGTATCAGAAAATATGGTAGGACATAAGCTTGGTGAATTCTCTCCAACTCGTACCTATCGTGGTCATAAAGATAAAAAGAAAAAAGGTAGATAACAGTAAGGGGTTATAATGGAAGCTTTCGCTAGAGTAAAAAACTTAAGAGGCTCAGCCCGTAAAGCACGACTGGTACTGGATTTAATCCGTGGTAAGAGTGTACAGGAAGCTCAGAATATTCTTACTTTTTCAAAGAAAAGAGTAGCGCACGACATAGCAAAACTGCTTAATGCAGCAATTGCTAATGCCACAGTTAAAGAAGGTAAAGCCGAAATCGATAACATGGCTGTACATCAGGCAATGGCTGATGACGGTCCAATAATGAAAAGATATAGAATGAGAGCACATGGCAGAGCGACAATAATCAGACGCAGATCATGCCACATAACTCTCGGAATTTCTGACGATAAGGAATAGGAGGAATTCTTGGGACAAAAGATTAATCCAATTGCTTTCCGAGTGGGAGTTAACAAAGGTACGGAATCTGTCTGGTTTGCGACAGGTAAAACATATGTAGACAACTTCATGGAAGATCTGAAGCTTAGAAAATATCTCAAAAACAGACTTCAGAGATCTATGGTTTCCAGAATCTATATATACCGAAAAGTGAATTCAATCAACATTGATATTCATACAGCTCGTCCGGGACAGGTGATCGGTAGAAAAGGTTCAGAAATAGAAAGTCTAAGAAACGAAATAACCATTCTGGTTAACAAAGGTAAAAATATTAATCAGAGTGTTTTCATTAATATACACGAAATCAAGAAACCATGGACTGATGCAATGCTCGTTGGTGAAGAAATCTCTCGTCAATTGAATCAGAGAGTATCTTTCAGAAGAGCTATGAAAGTTGCATTAAGAAATGCGATGAGAGATGGTGCTGAAGGAATCAAAGTTCAATGTTCCGGTCGTCTCGGTGGAGCTGAAATGGCAAGAACCGAAAGATATCAGGAAGGTAGAACACCTCTTCATACACTGCGTTCAGATATTGATTATGCTTTAACTGAATGTGAAACAACATATGGCATCATTGGAATTAAAGTATGGATCTACAGGGGAGAGATTCTGTAAGAATCTTTCGTAGATTAAGGAGATATCAATGTTAGCACCAAGAAAAGTAAAACATAGAAAGCAAATGCGAGGCCGCAGAACTGGTCTTGCTTACCGTGGCTGCAATGTCGATTTCGGTGATTACGGTCTGTTAGCTGTAACAGATGCATGGATTACAAGTCGTCAGATTGAGGCTGCTCGTGTGGCATTAACTCGTACTATGCAAAGAAAAGGTAAAGTCTGGATAAGAATATTCCCTGATAAACCTGTTACTCAGAAGCCAGCTGAAACTCGTATGGGTAAAGGTAAAGGTGCTCCTGAATATTGGGTTGCTGTTGTAAAACCGGGAAGAATCCTGTTTGAAATTAACGGAGTTGATCTTGAAACAGCTAAAGAGGCTTTCAGACTTGCAGGACACAAACTGCCAATTAAAACTAAATTAGTTGCAAGAGATGGAGTTGAAGTATGAAAATGACAGAACTTCGAGAATTCAGCAAAGAAGAATTAGTTCAGAAACTGGATGATATCCGTGAAGAGATTTTTAATCTCCGTTTCCAGAAATCAATGAATCAGCTTGAAAACAGCCATAAGATCAGAGATTTAAAGAAAGATATCGCCAGAATTAAAACACTCCAGACAGAAAGATTACAGAAGAGGTCATAATGGCAGCAGAAATGAAAAGAGCAAACAAAGTAACCAAAATTGGTGAAGTAGTAAGCAATAAAATGGACAAGACCGTTGTTGTCAGAGTGAAAAGACAGTTTACTCATCCGCTTTACAAAAAAGTTGTAAGTAAACACAAAAAGTTCAAAGCTCATGATGAGAACAATGATTGCAATATTGGCGATACTGTTCAGATTATGGAATGCAGACCTTTAAGTAGAAACAAACGCTGGACTGTTTCTAAGATAATTGAGAGAACAAAATAAGGAGAACGTAAATGATACAAGCACAAACTATGTTGACTGTAGCAGATAACTCTGGTGCTAAAAAAGCAATGTGTATCAAAGTTCTTGGTGGATCCGGCTTGAAGTATGCTACTGTGGGTGATATAATCGTTGTTGCAGTTAAAGCAGCTAACCCGGGTGGTAAGATTAAAAAGAAAGCTGTTCAAAGAGCAGTTGTTGTCAGAACAGCTAAAGCTGTAAGACGTAAAGACGGATCTTATATTCGCTTCCAGGATAACGCGGCAGTAATGATAGATGAAAGAAATGAACCTATTGCAACTCGTATTTTCGGACCTGTTGCAAGAGAATTGCGTGAGAAACATTTCATGAAAATAGTTTCTCTGGCTCCGGAAGTATTATAGGAGACAATGATGACACATACTAAAATGAGAATCAAAAAAGGTGACACAGTTGTCGTAATCTCCGGTAAATACAAAGGTGTTAAGGGTAAAGTCCTTAAGGCTTTCCCTCAAGATCAACGTGTTATCGTTGAGAAAGTTAATTTTATTAAGAGACATGTGCGTCCTAATCAACAGAATCCACAAGGTGGAATCGTTGAGAAAGAAGCTCCAATCCATGTTTCTAACGTAAAATTGTTTAATGAGAAAACCGGTGAAACAACTCGTGCCGTCTTTAAAAAAGCCGGCGACTCCAGAGTTAGAGTTTGTAAAAAAACCGGAGATGAGATTTAAGGAGTGATCAATGAATCGTGTTAAAGAAAAATACAAAAATGAAGTTGCTTCTGCTCTCATGAAACATTTCGGATTTTCTAATGTAAACCAGATTCCTAAAATGGAAAAAATAATCATCAGCATGGGGGTTGGTGAAGCTGTAGCGAATAAGGCTATCCTTGACTTTGCAGTTAAAGACCTTCAGCAGATTACTGGTAGAAAGCCTATTATCACAAAAGCCACAAAATCAATATCTAATTTCAAACTTCGTCAGGGCATGCCAATTGGTTGTAAAGTTACCCTGCGTGACGAAATTATGTATGAATTCTTTGATAGATTAATTACAATAGTAATTCCAAGAATTCGCGATTTCAAAGGTATTTCAGATGAATCTTTCGACGGAAGAGGAAACCACTCAATGGGACTCAAAGAACAGACAGTTTTCCCTGAAATCGAATTTGATAAAGTAGATAAAGTTCGCGGATTGAACATTAATATTGTAACAACTGCCAAAACAGATGAAGAAGGTAAAGAACTTCTGCGTCTTCTTGGTATGCCGTTTAAAAAGAAAAACACAAATACAACGGAGATATAATGGCTAAGAAATCATGGATTGTAAAACAAAAGCGTACACCAAAATTTAAAGTTCGTGAATACTCCAGATGTAAATTGTGTGGGCGTCAGAGAGCTTACATGAGAGATTTTGGAATTTGTCGCTTGTGTTTTAGAAAGTTGGCTTCGGAAGGGAAAATCCCTGGCGTTCGAAGAGCAAGCTGGTAAATGGAGGAAGAATGAGTATAACTGATCCTATCGCTGATGCTATCACAAAAATTCGCAATGCCTACAGAGCAAAGCACAGAAGCGTCCTCGTGAATCATTGTAATATTGTTGAAAATATTGTATCAATGCTTGATAAAGAAAATTATATAAACAGCTTTGATCTCATTGAAAGAGATCCAGACAAAAAATTCTATCGTAAACAGATATATATTAATTTAAGATACACTAATACAGGTGAACCTGTAATGCGTGGAATTGAAAGAATTTCAACTCCTGGTCGTCGTGTATATGTTAACTCTACAAATATCCCATCAGTATATAATAACGTTGGTGTTGCAATCATTTCTACTAATAAAGGTGTAATGGTTGACAGAGATGCCCGTAAACATAAAGTTGGTGGCGAATACGTTTGTAAAGTATGGTAATAGGAGGAACAAGTGTCTAGAATAGGAAGAACTCCGATAAAGGTTCCTGCTGGCGTTACTGTACAGATTAATGACAGAGATGTTCATGTTAAAGGTAAACTTGGAGAATTAAACTATACAATGCAAGATGGTATCGTTGTTGTTCAGGAAGAGAATCTGATTAAAATTGAAAGATCTGATGACAGTAGACCTCAGAAAGCTTTCCATGGTTTAACCAGAGCACTCATTCAGAACATGGTTACCGGTGTTAGTGAAGGTTACCAGAAAGAACTGCATGTTATTGGTACCGGATACTCAGCAGAGGTGATGAAACCTTGGCTTAAAATAAGTATAGGTTATTCTCACGATATACTTCTTGAAATACCTGAAGGTATTACTGTTTCGGCAGAGCCTGTTGCAAGAATGCGTGGATCAAAATCAGCGCTTCAGGCAATCGTAAAAGTAAACGGTATTAATAAAGAAGATGTTGGTAAGTTCGCCGCAGAAATTCGCAAGTGCAGAAAACCTGAAAACTATAAAGGTAAAGGTATCCGTTACGCGGATGAATTTGTTAAGATTAAGATAGGTAAATCTGGCAAGTAGTGGAGAATAATTATGGAAAAAGGTAAAACTTACATTAAAAGCAAAGCGAGAATGCGTCGTAAAAAAGCAATACGTAAGCATTTAAGCGGTTCAGAACAGCGTCCACGTTTGACTGTTTTCAGAAGTGCAAAACATATTTATGCTCAGATCATAAATGATGAATGCGGATTGACAAGTGTTTCTATGTCTACTGCAGCTAAAGATTTTCCTGTAATGGAAAATGTAAAGAAAACTGAAAAAAGTTATAAAGTAGGATATGAATTAGGTAAGAAAGCGATTGCTGCCGGCATTACTAAAGTATGCTTTGACAGAAACGGATTCAGATTTCACGGGCGAGTAAAAGCTCTGGCTGAAGGCGTTCGTAAAGCTGCTGAAGAAGCTGGAATCAGCAACTTCGTATAAGGAAGACTCTTATGATGCAAAATAGAAGACAGATGCAAGAATTCGAAGTGGAAAAGATTGTTGATACAAACCGTGTTGCTAAAGTTGTAAAAGGTGGTAGAAACTTCAGTTTTAACGCTACAGTTGTTGTTGGCGATAAAAACGGAATGGTTGGAGTTGGATACGGAAAAGCAAACGAAATTGTAGACGCAATTAGAAAAGCTAAGGAAAGAGCTGCCAAAAATATGTTCAGAGTTCCTATTATTAAAGGAACCATTCCTCACGAAATCAAAGCTAAATTCAGTGCAAGTAAAGTGCTTATGAAGCCAGCTGCACCAGGTACCGGAATTATCGCCGGTGGGCCTATGCGTGCGATTATGGAAGCAGTCGGGGTAGAGAATATCTTGACTAAATCCATGGGTTCCAACACACCTGTCAATGTTGTTAAAGCAACAGTTGTTGGTCTTAAAGCTCTTAGAACTATACAGGATGCAGCTAAGCTCAGAGGTAAAACCGTTAACGAAATAATCGGACGGGAGGTATCTGATGAAGCTTAAGGTTACACAAACTGGCAGTACAATAAAGAGAAAAGAAGATCAGAAAAGAACAATAAAAGCTTTAGGCTTAGGAAAAATTAACAGAACTCGCATTCATGATGATAATCCTGTTATCAGAGGGATGATTAACAAGGTATCTCATCTTGTAAAAGTTGAAGAAATTCAAGACGGTGAGTAGTTAATAAGGAGTAGAAATGTATCTTCATGAACTTAAAAGACCTGAAATCAAATATAGAAAAAAGCGTCTTGGTAAAGGTGAAGGAACCGGAACCGGTAAAACAGCCGGTAAAGGTCATAAAGGACAAAAATCACGTTCCGGCGGAAATATTCCTGCATGGTTTGAAGGTGGTCAGATGCCTATCCAGCGTCGTTTACCTAAACGTGGATTCAAAAATATTTTTAAAGTTCATTTCCGCGTAGTTAATCTTGAGAGAATTCAGGAGATCAATGAAACAGAAATTGATATTGCCTGTCTCGAAAAACATGGTGTTATCAAACATATTGGTAAAACAAAAAAATCACCTGTAAAGATTCTTGCAACCGGAAAAGAAAAATTCGACAAGAAAGTAACAATCAAGGCAAATGCGTTTTCAAAAACCGCAAAAGAAGTTATTGAAAAGAACGGAGGAAAGGCGGAGGTAGTTTAAATTGTTGCAAAGTTTAAGTAATGTCTTCAAAGTACCGGATCTTAAAAGAAAGATTCTATTTACAGCACTGATTCTTATAGTCTACAGATTAGGAAGTTATATTCCTACACCTGGAATTTCGGCAAGTGTTCTTCAATCAGCATTCAGCTCAAAGTCTAACACATTGTTCGGATTATTTGATTTGTTCGTTGGAGGTAACTTCAAACGTGCTTCCATTTTTGCACTCGGTATCATGCCGTATATTACTGCATCTATCGTAATACAATTATTAGGAAGTATAATACCTTATTTTGAAAAGCTCAAAAAAGAAGGTGCTGAAGGCCAGAAGAAGATGAATCAGTTCACACGGTACGGCACACTTATTATTGCAGCATTTAACTCATTTGCTATCAGTCTCTGGCTTCTTTCTATTGAAAACAGCCAGGGTGTTCCGGCAGTAATGATGAACAAAGTCATGTTTATTATCACAGCTGTAACAACACTTGTTACAGGTACAATGGTAATCATGTGGCTGGGAGAGCAAATTACTGAAAACGGAATTGGTAATGGTATTTCATTAATTATTTTCGCAGGTATTATTGCCAGATATCCGGAAGGATTCGGAATCATGTTCTCCATGGTTAAATCCGGATCTTTAAGTATTTTCATGGCATTACTGAATGTTGCTATAATGATAGCAGTTACTGCTGCAGTTCTCTTAGTGACAGAAGCACAGCGTAAAATTCCGGTACAGTATCAAAAAAGAGTTATCGGACGTAAAGTATATGGCGGTCAGTCCACACATATTCCACTTAAAGTGAATACAGCCGGTGTGATCCCTATTATCTTTGCACAATCAATAATTATGTTCCCAAGAACTATAGCTTCTTTCTTCAAAGACAGCGATACTATGGCTGCGATTGTAAGTTATCTTTCACCGGGTGCATTCTTATACACTGTGGTATATGTCTCCTTAATTGTATTCTTTGCTTATTTCTATACAGCAATTGTATTAAATCCTATAGAAATGGCAGACAATATGAAAAGACACGGTGGTTTTATTCCGGGACGTAAACCAGGAAAGAAAACAGCCGAATATATTAATAATGTACTTACAAGAATCACTTTGCCGGGAGCAATATTCTTTGCTTTCGTTGCGGTATTACCGGAATTTATGCAAAAGTGGACTCAGTTACCTTTCTACTTTGGTGGTACAGGTCTGATCATCGTTGTTGGTGTTGCCCTCGATACACTTCAACAAATTGAATCTCACCTTGTAACAAGACACTATGAAGGTTTCATGAAAAAAGGTAAACTTCGTGGTAGAAACAGGTAATCTAAAAATTTAGGAAATGTTGATATGATTTACATAAAAAACGCTGAAGAAATTGAAAAGATGCGGGAAAGCAACCGCATAATTGCAGTTGTTTTAAACGAGTTGAAAGAGATTGTTCAACCGGGTGTATCCACATATCAACTTAACAAAAAAGCAGAAGAGATCATTCGTGATGAAGGTGCAACTCCTGCATTCAAAGGATACAGTATTCCAGGACTGCAACCCTTCCCAGCTGCATTGTGCACATCAGTGAATTCATATATTGTTCATGGTATTCCAAGTAAGAAAGCTGTTCTTAAAGAAGGTGATATAATTGGAATTGATGTTGGAACTTACAAGAACGGATACCATGGTGATGGTGCATGGACTTATGCAGTTGGTGAAATATCTGATAAAACCCGGAAACTGCTTGATGTAACATATCAGGCGTTACTGAAAGGGATAGAAAACGCATTGGCGGGAAATCGTCTTGGCGATATTTCTTTTGCAATTGGTTCTCATGTCAGCAGAAACGGATATTACGTAGCAGATAATCTTACAGGACATGGAATTGGAAGACAATTACATGAAGAACCAATGATCCCGAATTTCGGAAAAAAAGGTCGTGGTGTTCGTCTTGCTGAGGGAATGACTTTAGCAATAGAGCCCATGGTTAATATTGGAACAAACAGAGTTTTGGAAAAAGGCTGGGAATATATGGTAGCAGACGGAACCCTGTCAGCTCATTTTGAACATACTATTCTCATCACAGACAATAAACCTGAAATATTAACAAAGATAAGGTAATAAAGTATGGCAAAAGCAGGAGTTATAGAAGTAGAAGGCGTCGTAAAAGAAGCGTTGCCTAATACTACCTTTAAAGTTGAATTAGAAAATGGTCATGAACTATTAGCTCATACATCCGGAAAAATGCGTATGAACTTTATACGCATTTTACCCGGAGATAAAGTAAAGTTAGAACTATCCCCATACGACTTGAACAGGGGACGGATAATTTACCGCTATAAATAGGAGATTGTAATGAAAGTCAGAGCATCGGTAAAGAAGATCTGCAGAGACTGCAGAATCATAAAAAGAAATGGCGTTATAAGAGTGATATGTTCAAGTAATCCTAAGCACAAACAACGTCAGGGATAATAATAAGGAGGAAACTTGGCACATATAGCAGGAGTTGAATTACCAAGGAACAAAAGAGTTGTAATAGGCTTAACCTACATTTTCGGTATTGGCCCGACAACAGCTCAGAAGATCTGTGCAAAAACAGGTATTGATGAAAGCATCAGAGTAAAAGACCTGTCAGTAGAGCAAGAAAAAGCCCTTCGTGAAATTATTCAAAATGATTACACTGTAGAAGGTGATTTAAGAACACAAAGAACTATGGATATAAAACGTCTTATGGAAATTGGTAGTTACCGTGGAATGCGTCACAAAAGGGGACTCCCTTGTCGTGGACAGAAAACAAAAACTAATGCCAGAACACGTAAAGGTCCTAAACCTGGTGGAATCAGTAACAGGAAGAAGAAATAGGGGAATGATATGGCAAAGAAAAAGGATTTAAAAAAGACTAAAAAGAAAAGATCCCGTGTTGCTTTTGATGAAGCTGTGGTGCATGTTCACTCTAGTTTTAATAACACAATTGTGACATTATCAGATAAATCCGGAAATACATTACTTTGGTCAAGTGGTGGAAAAATTGGTTATAAAGGCTCTAAAAAAAGTACTCCATTTGCAGCTCAGATGGCTGGACAAGAAGTTGCTGAATCAGCAATTGAAATGGGTATAAGAAGAGTAAAAGTAATTGTGAAAGGACCTGGTGGCGGTAGAGAAGCTGCAATCAGATCCATGAATGCTGCTGGGCTGAGAGTTGTTATGATTAAAGATGAAACTCCAATTCCTCATAACGGATGCAGACCACCTAAACCAAGAAGAATCTAACGCGGAGGAAATTAATGGCACGATATACTGGACCAAAAGCAAAACTGTGCAGAAGATTTGGAGAAAATATCTTCGGTACACCTAAATACGATAAAATTTTAGAAAAAAGAAAATATCCTGCTGGAGATCATGGAAATTCTTTCAGAAGAAAGATAAGTGACTATGGTATCCACCTTAAGGAAAAGCAGAAGTTGAGATTCACTTACGGAGTATTAGAAAAACAATTCCGTAATTATTTCAAAAAAGCAGACAAAATGAAAGGTATTACAGGTGAAAACCTCCTTCGTTTGTTAGAACTCAGATTAGATAATATTGTCTACCGTATGGGTATCGGCGTGACCAGAATGCAAGCACGCCAACTAGTAAAACACAACCATATAGTAGTTAACGGAAGAAGAGTGAATATTCCTTCTTATATTTGTAAAGCTAATGATGTGATAGAAGTAAGCAGCAAGAGTAAAACTAAAAAATTCATCCTTGATAACCTTGATGTTACCCGTGGTGCTGCAAACTGTGAATGGGTTACATTTGACACAGATTCAATGAAAGGTGAAGTTTTAGCAATTCCGGCAAGAGAACAAATTCCGGTAATTCTTGATGAACGTTTAATTGTAGAGTATTATTCAAAATAATTAACACGCAACTAAGTAATTAAAAACCAGGAGAATATATGTTGCTTCTTGAACCGTTACAAATGCCAGAAAGTGTTGAAATTGACGAGAAAACTTATTCAGACACATACGGCAAGTTTGAAATAGGTCCGCTTGAACCAGGATTTGCTACCACAATAGGTAATACGCTCAGACGAGTGCTTCTTTCCTCAATTCAGGGCGCAGCTGTGCGTTTCGTGAAAATTGAAGGACTGCACCATGAGTTTGTACCAATCCCTGGAGCTACTTCTGATTATATTGACCTCATTCTTAAACTGAAAAGACTTATAATAAAAATGAGTTCAATTAATGAGGAAAAATTGATACTCTCTCACAAAGGAACAGGAATTGTTACTGCTGCTGAATTTCAAACTCCTCCGGGTGTTGAAATCTGTAATCCTGATCTTGAACTTCTGGAAATGACTGAAGATGTAGATTTCCACCTAGAAGTATGGATCGGTATTGGCAGAGGATATGTTTCAGCAGACGAGCAAGAAACCGAAGAGAGACCTGTAGGTGTTATACCAATAGACTCAATTTATTCTCCGATCACGAAAGTTAATTTTACAACAGGATATCAACGAGTTGGTGAAAAGATCGATTTCGATAAACTTACTATGGAAGTTGAAACTGACGGAAGTATTGAGCCCAAAGATGCTCTTTATCTTTCAGCAAAGATCTTAAAAGACCTTTATGCTACTATAGTCAGATTTGAAAATGAACCTGAATACATCGAAGAAGTGGAAATGGATCCTGAACTCGAACGTCTTGATAAACTGATTAATATGAATGTTAAGGAACTTGAACTGACAGTAAGATCAAGCAATTGTCTTGCTGCAGCTAAGATTGAAACAATCAGAGAGCTTGTATCCAAAACTGAAAATGAAATGCTCAAATACAGAAACTTCGGTAAAAAATCACTCGATGAAATTACCGCACTTCTGCAAAACTATGAACTTCATTTTGGTATGGATATAGATAAAATTGAAGCTCAGATTGATGAAGCAAAACAAAGAGTAACAAAAAGGATAAAGGGTTAATCCTATGAGACATAAAGTACAAGGACGCAAATTCGGAAGAGAAGCCGGACACAGAAAGGCTCTCATGAGGAACTTAGTAAAATCTATGATTTTGCATGAAAGAATCAGAACTACTCATGCAAAAGCAAAAGAAGCAAGAGGACTTGTTGAACGCATGGTTACCTATGGTAAGAAAAATGATGTTCATGGCAGAAGACTTGCATACAAGGTTCTTCTTGATCGTACTTTAGTAAAGAAACTGTTCGATGATATTGCCCCAAGATTTTCCGATAGAAACGGTGGATACACCAGAGTTATGAAAGTCGGATTCAGACGTGGAGATTGTGCTCCAATGGCAATTCTTGAATTTGTAGATTACGAATTAAAAGAAACAGTGGAAGCTGAATAAATTGTAAGGCTGCTTAAATGCAGCCTTTTTTTCTTTACAATCCTTATTTCAGGGAGGGTATATATGAGCTTATATACTTTCGATTCATTCTATCAGGCAATTTTAGATAACGATTTCAAATTGCTCGAAGAAGCTGTCAGAACCATGCACCCGGCAGATATTGCAGCAATTCTTTTTGACCTGAACATTAATGACATCTTAAAAGTTTTTCCATTACTCTCAATTGCGAAAGCCGCTGATGTTCTTATTGAACTCCCCGAAGAAAAAAGAGAAAAACTAATTCTTCAGATGAGGGAAGAACGCCTTGTAAAGATTATTGATGAGATGGAGATTGATGAGGCTGTAGATGTAATAGCTGATCTGGAAGATGATAAATCTGAATCGGTGCTGAAAAAACTTGATAAAGAAGATTCAGAGCAGATTAAAGAATTGATGAATTACGACGAAGATAGTGCCGGTGGACTCATGCAGACCGAGATGATCGTCGTGACTCAGAACATGAAAAGAGATGAACTGATCAGGGAGATAAGGAAAAATAAGGATGAGGTTGAGAATTACCACTATCTGTATGTAGTTGGCGATAATAATGTTCTGCTTGGAGTTCTGGATGTAACTAGACTTGTAATAGCTGGCCCAAATACAATTGCCAGAGATTTAATACATCCCAACGTGAAATATGCTCTCGTCAATATGGACCAGGAAAAAGTAGCTGATATGTTTCGTAGGTACAATCTATATGCTATTCCCGTAGTAGATCCACAAGGAGTCTTACTTGGTCGTATTACAGTTGATGATATTATAGATGTAATAGATGAAGAGGCTTCGGAAGATGTTTATAAACTTGTGGGACTTGATTCTGATGATAAGGTGTTTACTTCTCCTCTGAGTTCTGTTAAGAAAAGACTACCCTGGCTAATACTTAATCTTTTTACAGCAATGATTGTCTCCAGTTTTGTGGGACTGTTCCAGGGAACAATAGAGAAGTTGTCTTTTCTTGCCGTCCTTATGCCTATAGTTGCTGGTTTGGGAGGAAACTCCGGTACACAAACTCTGACAGTTATTACCCGTGGTATAGCTCTTGGAGAATTAACCCTCAGGAATACTTATAAGGCAATTTTCAAGGAAGTGTCCGTGGGACTGCTGAATGGTATTGGTGTTGGTTCAATAGCTATGCTTGCTGCTTATCTGATAAAAGGAAACATCTGGTGGGGAGTTGTACTTGGTACAGCTATGATAACTAATATGTTTATTGCCGGACTAACAGGATCTTTTATTCCTGTGATTATGAAAGCTCTGAAAATCGATCCTGCTCTTGCATCCAGTGTTGTAATTACTATGGTAACAGATATTGGTGGTTTTGTGTCATTTCTCGGACTTGCTACTCTGTTTATCAATCATCTGATGTAACATACTGCAAGTATACTGAGTGAACTTCTTTTGGGATTCTGGCAGGTTTCCCATTCATTACAAATACACCTTGAATTTCAAGAACTGTACAGAGCTCATTGCTATCGTTGTATATTTCCTGTTTCCAGACAGATTTTACTCTGCTGCAAGATTTAACCGTACTGACAACTTTTACTACATCATTAAGTTCTACCGGTTTTTTGTACTTGATAAGTGATTCACTAATGAAAATACTTATCCCCAAACTGCTCAGCTTCTCTATAGAAAGATCTGTGATAAGGAGAAATTCTGAGCGTGCTGCTTCAAAAAGTTGTAAATAGTTAGCATTATTAAGATGTCCGTATATATCACATTCATATCCGTAAATTCTTTTGTGGAATTCGTGTTTCATATATTCCTCATTTCGTTCTTGACGTTTTAGTTTATACACGTTCTGTTGATTCATGATTACTACTGAAAAATTCAATAACCTGAAATCAGAACAGAAGCTGAAGATACTAAGAAAGATATTAATTCTTAGTGAAAATCAGATCATTAATAATGGCAGCATAGATAATAATCAAGTAAAATTATTAAAATCTTTGATTACTTTCTATGGTGACCAGGACCTGATTGAAAAAACTGAACCTTTGGACTTGAATTCTGTCAAGGATTTAAGAGATTGCATAGGTCTGATAGAAAGACTAATGAGTCTTAATTTAAGAGATCATGACTTTGTAGTCAACCAACCGGATGGTGAAAGAGCTGTAGAAAAGCTGGATGTGGAAGTTGTAATTCATAGCCTGAGGTCGACATTCAATATTGGTTCTATCATAAGAACAAGTGAATGCTTCGGATTTTCACGCATCATTTTTTCCGGATATTCAGCAACTCCTGAAAACTCAAAAGTTTTTAAAACTGCTATGGGAAGCTCTGAATATATAAGCTGGACATATACAGAAAATATTCATAAGTATCTTCAGGTTTGTAAGGATAAAGGAAAAACAATCTATGCTCTGGAAACATGTGAAGGTGCCGTTGAGATTTCAGGAGCAGGTATAATTGAACCGGCTGTTATCATTCTTGGCAACGAAGCAAATGGAATAGATGAGGATATCCTGCAATACGCCGATAAGGTGATTAAAATAGATTTACTGGGCTGGAAGAACTCTTTGAATGTGGGAGTTGCTTTTGGTATTTGTGCACATGAAACTGTAAAGCAGATAAGGAATGAATTATGATAAACAGAGAACAAGCGTTAGAACTTATAAAAGATAACCTGAAAAATGGTAATATGATCAAACACAGTCTTGCTGTAGGCTTTGTAATGGAACATCTTGCTGAGAAGTATGGGGAAGATGTCGATAAATGGTATATCACCGGATTACTGCATGATGTTGATTATGATGAAACCTATGAATTACCGGAAAAGCATGGTCTGGTTGCTATGGATATTCTCAAAGACTATGAGCTTACTGATGACATGTTATATGCGATTAAAGCTCATGGAGGGAACTTTTCGAGAGAAGATCTGCTGAGTAAATGCCTTTATGCTGCCGATCCTATTACCGGTTTGATTACTGCTGCAGCAATTCTGAGACCTGACAAAACTATTGCTAATATTAAATTGAAATCCCTGAAGAAGAAATATAAGACTGCCAGATTTGCAGCTGGTGCTAACAGGGAACAGATTGCTTCATGCTCAGAATTTGATATGGAACTGGATGAGTTTTTACAGCTCAGTCTGGATGCAATGGCAAGAAACCAGGAAAGTTTGATTTAAAGCAAATGAAAAGGCTGTCAGGTATTTTAACTGCCATTAATATATATCGAGATGATTATTTACTTCACGTCAGAAAGGAAAAATCTCATCGACTCAAACTTGTTATAGCTGGTGGCAAAGAAATACATCTTACCTCTGAAGTAAAGCTCTTTTGGGTTCGAGTATTTGATGTAATAAGTATTGCCTTCTGATAGGAAATCGAATCTGTCTGAGAAACAGATATAATCTTCTTTGTATCTGATGTTTTTGATTTTGTTATGCAGATATAAATCCTGTATTTTAGCTTTGATCTTTTCCTTAGTCAAGCTGCTGTTAACATTAAGTGACAGGCTTTTGTAATAGGATTTCAGTTTCGAATTACTTTTCCACTCGACAAACAGTCTAATAGTAAGTATAATTGCGAGACATCCTATAATATATTCGATAGGTTCAAACATTTCCTCTCCTTTTCTGTAAATCGTAATGTAGGATCATGCAGATTTGTCATATTGCTGGTATAAATGGAAATAATGTCAAGAAAGATTTGTCAGATTAGAGAAACTAAATCACCTGTATTTTGTGGAGAACAAGCTTTTTAATTGACATCGTATACTGCAAATGGCACAGAAAAGGGGAAAGAAGCTTTTATAAGGAGACTACTATTAAAACATACACACCTGAAACCGGATTGGTATTAATGGAAAACTATGAGAATGCAAAATTCATTGATATAGATTTCTCATCATACAGACTGGATGGAATTGAATTTGAAGAATGTATATTCGAAAGGTGTTATTTTAGAGAAATGAGCTTAGCGAACAGTTCAATTAAATCCTGCAAGTTTTATTCATCTGAGTGGCTTTTGCTGAAATTGAACAACGCAAGGCTGTTTGATCTGGAATTCTATGATTCAAAGATCATGGGTTGCAATTTCAGCTTTGTTAATAAGTTCGTTTTCTCTATAGATTTTTACAGGTCTGTAATTACTAACTCCGTATTCTATAGTAATGATCTGGTGAAACGTAAGTTTGAAGAATGCATTATCAAGGAGTGTGACTTTCTCGAAAGTGATTTATCCAATGCTGTTTTCCATGAGAGTGAGTTCCATAATACACGATTCCAGCAATGCAGTTTTCATGGAGCAGATTTTTCGCAGGCAAGAGGTTATATGATTGATCCGTTTGCTAATGATACCAATGGAGGAATCTTCAGCTATCCTGAAGTAACCTCGTTCTTGAGCTTCCTGCCAATTAAGATAAAGGAGTAGGGGGGATCACAACCAATGCCTTTAGAGGATGTAGAGACGTTGCATGCAACGTCTAATATGATTATTCATGACACATTAATTGAGAGAATCTACTCACTCTTCTGCATCTGAATTTTCTTGAATTTACTACCATCTCTTTCAATAAGCTTATATCGCAGAAGGGCGTTGACGATGCTCTTTGCGAAGTATTTTGCCGATTGGAAATGACTGTCATCAGGGTAGCTTTTTTTAAGTTCGGTTCTGGAAGTAGAATCCACGATTTCCTCTACATCATAAATTGTGAATGTATCATTTTTAAGTGATTTAATAACTTTTCTTTCTATAGGTCTCATAATAAATCCTTTCATTAGTTTTGCAGAGTCTTATATTACAGACTAATCTAATTATATATTGCAAGATCTTATGTTTTTTTACTTGAAATATTTTGCAAACATTTTAATTTGTCAAAATGCTGTAAACAGTAAATTCAGGAATTATTATTAATTTGGGCAATGCACAACCTGCTGTTGCTTTTGTTCGATGATATATATGAAGGTATAATAACGTTATGGAAGAGCAATACAATAATTGTTTTGCCTGTGGGATGGAAAATCCCATAGGACTAAAGCTTCAGTTTGTAAGAAAAGACGAAGAAATGATCTGTAAATTCTGTCTTGATTCAAGATATGAAGGATATCCTGATATAGTACATGGAGGAATTCTCAGTACGATTATGGATGAAGCAATGGCAAAGATTCTTCTGGATGAGGATATTACAGCTTTTACTGTGAACATAAATGTAGATTTTCTCAGACAGGTGAATGTTGATAAGGAATATACAGTCACCAGCAGAATCAATAAAAGATCTTCCAGACTTTTTCTCTGTTCAGGTGAAATTACAGACACAGAAAACAATATCTGTGTTAAAGCAGAATCTAAATTTCTAAAGCCCAGAAAATAAGATATGAAAAAAATATTTACAGCAAATGAGCTTAGAATAATATTATTCATTCTCGGAGCAGTGATGCTATCTGTTGTAATTAAAGCAGTTGGCTTAAAATCAATAAACAAAGCGTCAGAAGAATCTGATGTTGCTTCAATGAATATGAAGCAGATTATTGCTGATACTGCGAGAACCCGTGTTGCTGTAAATAGGAATGCATTGGAGACTGATCTTGTGGATGATACCAAAAGAGATATTCTGATTGATATAAATGCAGCAGATAAAGATGGATTGTGCAAACTGCCAGGAGTTGGCGAAGCGACTGCATTGAGAATCATTGAATACAGAAAAAGCGAAGGTAACTTCACAAATATAAATGATTTATTAAATGTGAATGGTATTGGAATAAAGAAGTTTGATAAACTTAAAGATATGATAACGACAGGAGAAGTTAATGGAAAAACTGAAACCGAATGAGTTGGGACCGACACTCACGCTGGCAAAACTATATGAAAGTCAGAATCAGATTATTGATGCTCTGGTAACATACAAGAAACTGCATTTCACGAAACCGGAAGATGAGACTCAGCAGAAAATCAAGCAGCTTCAGGAATTACTTGTCAACAGCAGTGAGTTAAGCGAACCTGTCAAATCTATCTTCACTGAGAAAGAAGTAGGTAATTTTATGATTCTTTCAGAAAGCAAGTATTCCGAATATCAGGAAGCTCTGGAATCTGATATGCCTTTATCAGAGTTCCCTGAAGAACTGGATGTTCAGGAAAATGAAATTCCTGAGGAACCTGTGGAAGTTTCTGAAAAGATGGTTCCTGTTAATAAGAAAGTAGAAAACAGCTCATATGATCCTGAAAAGGATGATGCATTTGCTGAGCTTGAAAGTGATGATGAGACGGATCTTGATATTGCAAAGCTTCTGACGAATCAACAGGATGAAGTTAAAGAACAGGAACCTACTGTGAAACAGTCTGTAAAAGCCAATGTGGAACCGGAAGTAATTAAGCAGGCAATACCAATAATGAATAATCTGTTTTCAGGTATACTGCATTGCAAGGTTGGTGATCTTGCGGAGAAAATGGAGAAACACTTTGGGAAACAGAAGAAAATTGGTGAAATATCAATATTCGAAATGATAGGATTTATTCAGGATTTAAAAAATAATGGAAAAAGATAAGAAAATAAATAAACTTTGCGAAAAGTGTCTCAGAAAATGCAAACAACCGGATCATATTATCTTGCTTGGATGCCCAAAATTCGAACCAAGATCAGTTCAATTGACACTTAATTTTAAACCGAAAAGAAAGAAAAAGAAATGAGAATTATAACCGGTAAATATAAAGGAAGAAAACTGCATACAATACCGGGAAACAGAACTCGTCCTACAACCGATTTCATGAAGGAAGCAATGTTTTCCGTCATTGAGAATTGTGATGATAATCTGGTTCTGGATCTATATGCAGGTACAGGGAGTCTCGGACTTGAAGCACTGAGTCGCGGAGCAGCATTTGTAGACTTTATAGAGATGTCTTCAAATGCAATGAAAACGCTGTTCCGGAATATCGACATGCTTGATGTCCGAAGTATATGTAGAGTAAATAAACGTAAAGTATCAGCATATCTCAAAGTAACAGAAAAGAAATATGACCTTATTCTGATGGATCCCCCGTATGATAAGGGGCTAATAAAAAAGACAATAGATTTGGTACAGGAAATGGATGTTCTGAAGGAAGATGGATTACTTGTGATTGAGCATTCATCCTATGAGCCGGTTGCTTCTGAAAAGTATAGAGTCTTGTTTGATAATAAATATGGGAATCAATCGCTGACTGTACTTATAAATGATAATTCCAGGGAGAATGTAAGTGAAAATATATAATAGTTATACACGTAAGAAAGAAGAATTCAAACCAATAGAAGAAGGTAAGGTAAGAATGTATGCCTGCGGACCTACCGTATACAATTACTTCCATATTGGTAATGCCAGAACTTTCATGTTTTTCGATGTAGTGAAAAGATATTTTGAGTTTATCGGTTATGATGTTAATTACGTACAGAACTTAACTGATATAGATGATAAAATAATAGCTCAAGCAATTGAAGAAGATGTTAAGGCTTCAAAAGTAGCTGAGAAATACATCAGTGCATTTAATGAAGACAGGGCAAAGCTTGGAATCGATACACCGACTCATCAGCCTAAAGCTACAAAATATATTAAAGAAATGATCCGTTTCATTAAAGAACTTGTTGATAATGGTTTTGCATATGAACAGAACGGAGATGTATACTTCTCTGTCGATTCATTTAAGGGCTACGGTTCTCTTTCCGGAAGAAAAGTGGAAGATCTGATTGCCGGTGCCAGAGTTGCTGAAAATACAGCTAAGAAAAATCCTGCTGATTTTACATTATGGAAAGATGCTAAACCGGGAGAACCTGAATGGGGATCTCCATGGGGAAAAGGCAGACCAGGCTGGCATACAGAATGTGTTGTAATGTCAAAAGATCTGCTTGGTGTTCCGTTCGATATCCATGGTGGTGGAACTGATTTGTTATTCCCTCATCATGAAAACGAAAATGCTCAGGCAAAAGCTCTTTATCACAGTGAGCTTGCTAAAGTTTGGATGCATGTCGGTTTTCTCAACATAGATGGCGAAAAGATGTCCAAGAGTCTCAAAAATTTCTTTCTGGCAAGAGAAGTACTGGAGAAGTATGATTCTGAGACTGTACGCTTTTATTTTCTGTCTAAGCACTACAGAAGTCCAATAGACTATAATGCAGAAATTCTGGCTGAATCTGAGAAAGCTGTAGCAAATTTCTATGATGCTCTCAGTATGATAGATATTAAAGAGGTCAGAGCTTTGACTGTAGATGATAGTATGAGCAAGTATGAAGAGGAATTTAATGCTGCAATGCAGGATGATTTTAATACTGCAAAGGCTATTGCTGTACTTTTTGACCTTTCTAAGTCAGTCAAAAACTTCTCTGTGGAAGAATCTGACAGGAAAATGGCTGCTTCATTATTGCTGAAGCTTGGTGGTTCATTAGGATTTTTCCAGAATCCGGAAGAGAAATTAAAGAGTGGAGAAAGTTCAGAAGAGTTGGTCAAACTGCTTATCAAGTGCAGAAATGCCTTTAAAAAAGAAAAAATGTGGCAATATTCTGATATGATTCGGGATGAACTGAAGGGGCTTGGAATAGTTCTTATGGATACTCCTGATGGCACAAAGTGGACTCGTAAGTAAATTTTTTTTGTTATGATTCTGCTAAAAAAGTAGGTCTATTTCTTTGAAATGTAGTAATTTTACGACAAAATGAAGAAAAAGATAAAAATTTATTGACAGAAATTCACGGTGATTCTGTATTTTGCACCGCTCACATAAGTTGAGTTTGGTTGATTTTTGAAAAAGAAAAATAGAGTGAAAAAAAATATTGACAAGAAAGTTGATGGTTAATTTTGTGTTCTCACAGTTGATTAATAAAGCCGATGTAGCTCAGTGGTAGAGCAACTGATTTGTAATCAGTCGGTCGGGGGTTCAACTCCCTTCATCGGCTCCATATATTCGGAGAGGTTCCCGAGCGGTCAAAGGGAACAGACTGTAAATCTGTCGGCGAAGCCTTCGGAGGTTCGAATCCTCCCCTCTCCACCATAATTGAGCGGGAATAGCTCAGCTGGCTAGAGCATCAGCCTTCCAAGCTGAGGGTCGCGAGTTCGAATCTCGTTTCCCGCTCCATTTTTTTTATGTAAATGGAGTCTGCTCATGTAGCTCAGTCGGTAGAGCACATCCTTGGTAAGGATGAGGTCACCGGTTCAAGTCCGGTCATGAGCTCCATAATTTTTTTGTTTATGTTTTTTTTGACAGAAAACTTAATTTAATATTTATTGTGTAAATATATATATAATATAATAATGTATAGCCCTGGAGGAACGATGGCTAAGGAAAAATTTGTTCGCACGAAACCTCATGTCAACATTGGTACAATAGGCCACGTTGATCATGGAAAAACAACATTGACAGCAGCAATAACTCTTTATCTGAGTAAGAAAAAGGGTGGAGCTGCAGAATTCAGATCATTCGACAGTATTGACAACGCACCGGAAGAGCGTGAGCGTGGTATTACCATCGCAACAGCACACGTAGAGTATGAGACAGACAACCGTCACTACGCACACGTGGATTGTCCAGGTCACGCGGATTATGTAAAGAACATGATTACCGGCGCAGCTCAGATGGACGGCGCTATACTTGTAGTAAGTGCAGCAGACGGTCCAATGCCTCAGACACGAGAGCACATCCTTCTTGCGCGTCAGGTTGGAGTCCCAGCAATGGTAGTATTTCTTAACAAATGCGATCTCGTAGATGATGAAGAATTATTAGAACTTGTAGAGCTTGAAGTAAGAGACTTATTATCAGAATATGATTTCCCAGGCGACGATATTCCAATCGTAATGGGATCAGCTTTGAAAGCTCTTAATGCAGATCCTGAAGGTGAAGCACAGATTCAAGAACTGATGGACAGAGTAGATGAGTATGTACCGCTTCCAGAGCGTGATACAGACAGACCATTCTTAATGCCTGTTGAGGACGTATTCTCAATTCCTGGTCGTGGAACAGTAGCGACAGGTAAAATTGAGCGTGGCGTAATCAAGATGGGAGAAAAGATGTCACGTATCGGTATCCGCGAAACAGTAGAAGTAGTATGTACCGGTGTAGAAATGTTCCGTAAGATTCTTGAACAAGGAGAAGCTGGAGATAACGTAGGGATCCTTCTTCGCGGCATGGCTAAGAGCGATGTAGAGCGTGGAATGGTACTTGCTAAGCCAAAATCCATCACTCCACACACAAAGTTCAAAGGTGAAACTTATGTATTAACCAAAGATGAAGGTGGACGACATAAGCCATTCTTCAGCGGTTACCGCCCACAGTTTTACTTTAGAACAACAGACGTTACAGGAAGTCTTACATTACCAGAAGGTGTAGAAATGGTAATGCCAGGTGATAACGTAACAGTAGACGTAGAACTTATTACTCCGATCGCTATGGAGAAAGGTCTTCGCTTCGCTATTCGTGAAGGTGGAAGAACTATCGGCGCTGGCGTTGTCGGTGATGTAATTGATGACTAAAAGATAGAGAAAGAAAATGAGAGAAATAATTATAATGGCTTGTGCTGAATGCAAGAACAGAAACTATTCAACTACAAAGAATAGACGTAACCACCCTGGTCGTCTTGAGTTGAAAAAGTATTGTCCTAAATGTAATAAGCACACTAGCCATAAGCAAACTAAATAATAAATTTCGGTAGGATAGTAGCTCAATTGGCAGAGCACTGGTCTCCAAAACCAGGGGTTGCGGGTTCGATTCCTGCCTGTCCTGCCATTAATTATAAAAGGATGAGTTCATCTCTTCCTTTTATTTATAATAACAAAAGAGTTGCTTATGAATAAGCTTATAAAGTTTTTAAAAGACGTGAGACAGGAAATGAAGTTCATAAACTGGCCTACTAAAGCTGACCTTAAAGAAGGTACAACTGTTGTAGTCGTAATGGGTGCTATCACTTCCATGTTTCTCTGGATCGTTGATTCTGCTTTCAGTGTAATTCTGAAATACGTGATTTTTAGAGGTTAATTATAATGAAATGGTATGTTGTTCACACCTTTGCTTCGCAGGAGTTCAAGATCAAAGAGTTGATCGAAAAAGGTAAAATTGATACTCCTTTTGAAGACAAAATAGGTCAGATACTTATTCCCACACAGAAAACTTTCGTAATAAGAGACGGTAAAAAAGTAGAAAGGGAAAAGAAAGTTTTCAACAGTTATATTATTCTTGAAGCTGATCTGACCCCAGAAGTATATGCATTTGTAAGAAGAATGCCTGGTGTGACTAACTTTCTTGGTACCGGAAAAAAAGCAATACCATTGTCTGTTGAAGAAGTAAACAGACTTCTTGGTATTAATGATCGTGATAGCGATAAGAAAAGTGGTTATGATTTCCTTCCAGGGGATATAGTGATGATTACTTCCGGTCCATTTACCGATTTTGAAGGCATAATCAAGCACGTTAGTGCTGACAGTAATAAGTTAACTGTAGATGTGACTGTGTTTGGACGTGTTACTCCGGTTGAAATTGCTGCCGAGAATGTACAAATTAATAAATAATAGAGGTTGAAATGGCAAAACCAAAAAACGTTGTTAACACAATTAAGTTACAGCTTCCCGCTGGACAAGCTACTCCGGCGCCACCAGTAGGACCTGCATTGGGGCAGGCTGGTATTAATATTGGTGATTTTTGCAGACAGTTTAATGATAAAACAAAAGATCAACCGGGAATGATTTTCCCAGTTATCATTTCTGTCATGAAAAACAAAAGCTTTTCTTTTGAAATTAAAACACCTCCAGCATCTGTTTTAATCAGAAAGGAAGCCGGACTCGCTAAAGGTTCATCAGAACCTAATAAAGATAAAGTTGGTAAAATTACTAACGAACAAGTTAAGAAAATTGCAGAAATTAAAATGCAAGATTTAAATGCTTACGATTTAAAAGGGGCTATGAATATGGTCAAAGGTACTGCAAGGAGTATGGGAGTAGTCGTTAAGTAATATCCCCTTATTACAAGACTAAATCCAAAATTTACCCTGCAGGAGATTATATTCATAAGGAGAATAGATGAAAGAGAGTAAGAAGTACAGGAACGCAAAAGATCTTGTCGACAAGAATCAACGTTACACTCTTGATGAAGCTCTTGATATTCTTAAGCAATTCCCTAAAGCAAAATTCGATGAAACTGTTGAACTGCATATGAACCTTGGAGTTGATCCAAGAAAAGCAGATCAGCAGATCAGAAACTCGCTGGTTCTTCCAAACGGAACCGGTAAAAAAGTTACTGTATTAGTTTTTGCTGAAGGTGATAAAGCTGAAGAAGCGAAAGAAGCAGGAGCAGATTACGTTGGACTCGATGAGTATGTCGAAAAGATTCAATCAGGATGGTTAGACTTTGATATGGTCATTGCCACTCCTAACCTTATGGGTAAAATCGGGCGTTTAGGTAGAGTACTCGGACCTCGAGGTCTTATGCCTAACCCGAAAGTCGGAACTGTTACAATGGAAGTTGGAAATGTAGTTAAAGAAGCTAAATTCGGTAAAGTTGCATACCGAGTTGACAAGTTCTCTAATCTACATATACCGGCTGGTAAAATCAGTTTTGAAATTGACAAACTCAAAGGGAATCTCTTAGCAATTATTGCTGCTATCTTAAAAGATCGTCCTGCTGCTGTTAAAGGTCAGTATATCAAAAGTATTACCGTAACTTCTACTATGAACCCAGGAATTAAACTCAATGTAGCTGCTGCTACACTTGAATCTAAGAAATAGGAGACAGTATGTTACAAAAGTACAAAATTGATGAAGTCGGCAGCTTGAAAGAACGATTAACTGATGCCAAATCTATAGTACTTATAGATTATAAAGGTATTAATATTGAGGAAGTTGACGAATTAAGAAACAGATTTCGAAATGCTGAAGTTGATTACTTTGTTTCCAAAAACACATTCATTAAAGTAGCTTTGAATGAATTAGGAATCAAAGAGCTTGATGATTATCTTAAGGGACCTACAGCCTGCGCGGTATGCAAGGCAGATGAAGTAGCTCCTGCAAGAGAATTCGTAAAGTTTTACAAAGAAGTGATGGAAGAGAAAGATTTTCCTAAATTCAAAATTGGATATGTTGACGGTGGATTAATGTCTGTTGCACAACTTAATTCACTTGCAAAACTTCCGTCTAAAGAAGAATTACTCAGTAAGACACTTGGTGCACTTAATGCTCCAATGACAGGATTCTTAGGTGTATTACAGGGTATTATGAGACAATTTGCCTACGCAGTAGATGCATTGGCAAAATCAAAAGCAGAAAATAATTAAATATTTATCATTTGGAGGAAAAATGGCTGATAAAAAGCAACAAGTTCTTGATATTATAAAGGAAATGACCGTTCTTGAACTTTCAGAATTAGTAAAAGAATTTGAAGAAGTATTTGGTGTTACCGCTGCAGCTCCAGTTGCAGTAGCAGGCGCAGCTCCAGCAGCAGCTGAAGAAGCTGAAGAAAAAACTGAATTTGACGTAATTCTCACTGGTGCCGGTGACAAAAAAATTCAAACAATTAAAGTTGTTCGCACAATCACAAAACTTGGACTTAAAGAAGCTAAAGAACTCGTAGATGGTTGCCCAAAACCTCTCGTAGAAGGCGTGTCTAAAGAAGAAGCTGAATCAATCAAAGCTAAAGTTGAAGAAGCTGGTGCAACTGTTGAGATCAAGTAATTCAAATAATTATATAAAGTGGGTAGTGTCATTTTGAGCGCACCCACTTTATTTCTATTTTCAACATATGCGGTGCTGAGGAATTCAGCACTATTGATGTTTAAATTCAACGATTAACATTAGTTCTATAGGAATGTGAAGAGATTTTGAAGAGCAGTGGAATGAAAATGAATTGTTTTAATGATAATTGTTGTTTTTCAATTGAAAACAGGCTCAGGTCTGAAGGCAAATTTTGTTACTCAGGCAATTTCAGTATTACAATATCACTCAATCTTAGAACTTGAACAAGAAGGTCCGTAAAGGAACGGAATAAATAATTGCCAAAGGAGATCATCGTTGAAGAAATTCAAAAATTACTCAAGAATAAAAAGAAGAGCGGAAGACTTAGGATTTCCTGAAGTTGAAGTTCCTAATTTATTGGCAATGCAGATTGATTCTTATGATCTTTTTCTGCAAAGAGATAGTCACCCTCAAAAACGTGAAAAACGTGGGCTTCAGGCTGTTTTTGAAAGTATTTTCCCAATTGAAGATTCAAAGGGATTGTACCTGCTTGAGTTCATTAATTATATTATACTGAAACCAAAATATTCAACAGATGAGTGTATTGAAAGAAATTTAACATTCCAGGCACCTGTAAAAGCCAAAATGAAATTGACCGTTTATGATGAGGAAGCTCTTAAAGAAGCAAAAGAAAAACGCGTCAAAAAAATCATTGAACAGGATGTATTCCTCGGTGAGATTCCACTTATCACACCTCAGGGAACTTTTATCATAAATGGAGCTGAACGCGTAATAATCAGTCAGCTGCACAGATCACCGGGAGTATTTTTTACTCAGGAAAAACACCCGAGCGGAAAGCAGATATATTCAGGAAAGGTAATTCCTTACAACGGATCCTGGCTTGAATTCAGTCTTGACATTCATGATACTATGTATGTTCACATAGATAAAAGAAGAAAACTTCCTGTAACCGTGCTTTTAAGAAGTGTAGGTGTATCTACTAACGAAGATATTAGAAAAACATTTTATGAAAAAGACGAAATCAGCATAAAAGATGCAAAAGACAAACTGCTTTATGAAGATGTATTTGATTCAGAAAACGGTGAAGAACTGTATAAAGCCGGTACAGAGATAACAAAGGAAATTCAGGAAGAACTTTCCGAAGCCGGTTGTGAAAAAGTCTGGGTTATTGCTGATGGATATGATATTCATGGAAAAATATTAGAAAATACAATTGCAAAAGATGCTACAGCTAACATTGAAGAAGCTGTTAAGAAAATATACAACCTTATTCGTCCTGGAGAAGATCCTTCTTATGAAATGGCTTCAGAGCTTGTTGAAAGAATGTTCTTCAATGAAAAGAGATACAATCTCGGTGAAGTTGGACGTTACAAAATAAACAGCAGGCTTGATCTCGATATTGCTCTCGACAAATATGTACTCACAAAAGATGATATTGTTGCAATAGTTAACAAGCTTGTAGAAATATTCAGAAACGAAGATACAGTTGATGATATTGATCACCTTTCAAACCGTAGAATCAGAACCGTTGGTGAACTTCTTGAGGAAGAATATGCGAATGGTCTTTTAAGGGTTGCAAGAATAGCTATAGAAAGAATGTCAATATCCAGTTCTGAAGAAGTTACAGTGCATGATCTGATTAACAGTAATGCTCTTATTGCCGTAATTCAGGCGTTCTTCCTTACAGGACAGCTTTCTCAGTTTATGGAACAGACTAACCCTCTTGCTGCTTTGACACACAAGAGACGTTTGTCAGCTCTCGGACCTGGTGGTCTGACAAGAGAAAGAGCCGGATTCGAAGTGCGTGACGTTCACTATTCACATTATGGTAGAATCTGTCCGATAGAAACACCTGAAGGTCCAAATATCGGTTTGATTTCCTCACCAGCTCTTTATTCCAGAATCAACAGATTCGGTTTTCTGGAAACCCCATATATTAAGGTTGAAAATGCCAAGGTTACTCAACAGGTTGATTACCTCGTTCCTGAAGAGGAAGATAAATACGTTATTGCTCAGGCAGACGTGACTATTGGTGAAGATCTTGAAATTATAGATGAAATTGTTTTCGCAAGATGTAAAGATGAATATCTGCAGATTAAACCGGATGAAGTTCAGTATCTTGAAGTTTCTCCTCAGCAGATTGTTTCTGTTTCTGCATCTCTTATTCCTTTCCTGGAACATGATGATGCGAACAGGGCTCTCATGGGATCTAACATGCAGCGTCAGGCAGTTCCTCTTTTATTCCCGAGTACTCCTATTGTAGGTACCGGAATGGAAAAAACTGTTGCAAAAGACAGTGGTGTTGTTGCACTTGCTCCTTTCGATGCAGAGGTTACAAACGTAACATCTCAGTATGTTGATCTTAAGAAAGAATCTGATACAGGTCTTGACTTAGACATCGGAACAACAAACAGAATCTATTTCAGAAAATTTGCCAGATCCAATCAGGATACTCTTATTAATCAGAGACCTATCGTTAAACCTGGTGATAAAGTTAAAGAAGGTCAGCTGCTTTCAGATGGTCCATGTATCGAAGGCGACAGATTTGCACTCGGTCAGAATATGCTTGTTGCATTTATGCCTTGGTACGGATTCAACTATGAGGATGCTATTATTCTAAGTGAAAGAGTAGCAAGGGATGATATTCTTACTTCCATTTATCTGGAAGAGCAGGAAGTTCTTGTTCGAAACGTTAAGAACGGCAAAGAAGAACTAGCTTATGATATTCCTAATGTACCGACACAGGCATTAAGAAATCTTGATAAGACAGGTATCGTAAGGGTTGGTTCTGTAATTAAAGCCGGAGATATTATTGTCGGTAAGATTACACCGAAAAGTGTTGATATTGATCCTTCTCCTGAAGAAAATCTTATGCGAGCATTATTCGGAGACAGAGCAGGAGATTTCACAAATACATCACTTAAAGCCAAACCTGGTATGGAAGGTGTTGTAATTGATGTTAAGGTATTCTCCAGACTGGAAGATGTTCATGATTATGAAGAAGAAAAGAAAGATGAGTATGAACGTCTTAAAGCAGAGCAGGCTGATAGGACAAAACGTATTGAAAAATTCGTGAAAGAACAGATTGCAGAAATGATAATAGGTCATGTATCTAAAAATATTTCTGATGAGAAAACGAACATGTTCTTCATCCCATCAGGTAAGAAGATTACTAAGGACGATATAAAGAAGATTAACTTCAAAAAACTGAATCTTAACTACGATCTCGTAGAAGATGCAGAAACTAATGAAAAAATATACAATGATATAGTGCTTCAGGTTAAGGCTGCCAGAGAAGAAAGTGCTAATATCTATAAAAAAGCAAAAGACAGACTTAAACATGGTGATGAACTTCCTTATGGGGTTCGCAAAATGGTTAAGGTTCATATTGCCAAGAAACGTAAGATTCAGGTTGGTGACAAAATGGCTGGTCGTCACGGTAACAAAGGTGTTATTTCCAGAGTTGCTCCAATCGAAGATATGCCGTTCATGGAAGATGGTACTTCCGTAGATATCATACTGAATCCTCTTGGTGTGCCTTCACGTATGAATATTGGTCAGATTCTTGAGACTCACCTTGGAATGGCTGCAAAGATTCTTGGATTCCATGCGGAAACACCTGTATTTGATGGTGCTAAACATGAAGACATTGAAGCTGAAATGATCAAAGCCGGTATTCCAACAGATGGTAAGCAGGTTCTTTTCGATGGTAAATCAGGAGAGCCTTTCAAAGAAAGAGTTACTGTTGGTATTATATACATGCTGAAACTTAATCACCTTATTGCTGATAAGATGCATGCAAGATCAACCGGACCTTACTCTCTTATTACTCAACAGCCACTTGGCGGTAAAGCTCAACACGGTGGTCAGAGACTTGGAGAGATGGAGGTTTGGGCTCTTGAAGCGTATGGTGCTGCAAGACTCCTTGAAGAAATGCTCACTATCAAATCTGATGATGTTGATGGAAGGACAAACGCTTTCAAAGCTATAACAAGTGGAAATAATCCACCTCAACCTGGTGTGCCTGAATCGTTTAATGTATTAGTTAGTGAATTGAAATCATTATGTTTTGATATTGAATTCCTTGCTGACAACGAAGTGTAAGCGGAGGTCAATCGAATGATTAGAGAAATTAAAAGAGAAAAGAAAGTACAAAATTACGATAATGTCCGTATAAAGATAGCTTCTCCTGAAACCATGAGAGAATGGTCTTATGGTGAAGTTACTAAACCAGATACATTAAACTACAGAACATTGAAACCGGAAAAGGACGGATTATTCTGCGAAAGAATATTCGGACCTGAAAAAGACTACGAATGTAGTTGCGGTAAATATAAAAAGAAAAGATTTTCCAATACTATCTGTGATCGTTGTGGTGTTGAAGTAACTACTTCAAGAGTAAGAAGAACCAGAATGGGACACATTGAACTTGCAGTTCCTGTTGCTCATATATGGTTTGTAAAAAGTGCTCCAAGTAAAATTGGTACACTTCTTGATCTTACTATCAGAAAGCTCGAAAGAGTTCTCTATTATGAATCATACATCGTGATTGATCCGGGTGATAGTGACTACGAAAAGAAAGATCTTATTGATACTGATGAATATTATGAGATTCTTGATAAAGTAGGAGATGATTTTGTTGCAATGATGGGTGCGGAAGCTGTCAAAATTCTTCTTGAAGAAATTGATCTTGAAGCCGAAGCGATGAACCTCAGAGCAATGATCAAAATGGAAACTTCTGCAATGAAAAAGCAGAAGGCTATAAAGAAACTCAAAATTGTTGATGCTTTCAGAAAATCAGGCAACAGACCTGAAACAATGGTTCTGGAAGTACTGCCTGTTTTACCTCCGACACTGAGACCTCTGGTTCCACTTGATGGCGGTAGATTTGCAACAGCGGATTTCAATGATTTATATAGAAGAGTTATCACAAGAAATAATCGTCTGAAACAATTATTGGAAATCAGAGCTCCGGAAGTAATCCTCAGAAATGAGAAACGTATGCTTCAAGAATCTGTAGACGCACTTATTGATAACTCCAGAAAAACACGTCCGGTTAAAGGACGCGGAAACAGAGCACTGAAATCTCTTACTGATCAGCTTAAAGGTAAGCAGGGACGTTTCAGACAGAATCTTCTTGGTAAACGTGTGGACTACTCAGGTCGTTCAGTTATCACAGTTGGTCCAAGTCTTAAGATTCACCAGTGTGGTCTTCCGAAAGAAATGGCAGTTGAACTGTTTAAACCGTTTATTATTGAACGTCTTGAAAAATACGGAGAAGCGGAAAAAACAAAAACTGCAAAAAAATTAGTAGAAAAGAAACAGCCACAAATCTGGAAAATCCTTGAAGAAGTAATTCAGGATTATCCGGTATTGCTTAACCGTGCTCCAACGCTTCACAAGCTTGGTATTCAGGCATTCATGCCGGTACTTACGGAAAATAAAGCAATTCAGCTTCACCCGCTCGTGTGTATTCCGTTTAATGCGGACTTTGACGGTGACCAGATGGCTGTATATGTACCGCTTACACTTGAAGCACAGATGGAAGCTCGTGTACTCATGCTTGCTTCAAGAAACCTTCTGCTGCCTGCAAGCGGTAAACTTGCTATGGCTCCGGGGCAGGATATTGTTCTCGGTTGTTATTACCTTTCAGCACTCAGATATTCAGAACCTGATGATTCTGTAAGAATTCCTGTATTCGGTTCATTTGATGAAGTTATTCTTGCTTATGAACAACAGGAACTGATGTATGCAAGAAAAGGTGAAAAACTCGAAAACAGACATCTGGATATTCATAGCTGGATAAGAGTAAAACAAAATAAAAAATTCATAAAAACAACAGTTGGAAGAGTATTGTTTAATCAGGTATTGCCTCCTGAAATTCCATTTAAGAATGTTGTTATAAATAAAGGCGGATTGAAAGATCTGGCTATGGAGTGTATCAACACTGTTGGTCAGAGCAGAACTGCTGAAATCCTGGATGATCTTAAAGAACTGGGATTCCGTTTTGCAACTAAATCCGGCTCAACATTCAGTATTGCAGATGTTGTTGTTCCACAAGACAAAGCTGAAATACTTGAAGCTGCCGAACAAGAAGCGAAGTTGATTTCCGATAGCTATATGCAGGGTGGAATCACAGAAACTGAGCGTTTCAATCGTGTAGTGGATAAATGGAAGATAGCTACTGAGAAGGTTACAAATTCTCTGATGGAAACATTGTCTAATGACCGTGGAGGTTTCAACTCAATCTATATGATGTACATATCAGGTGCTCGTGGTGGTAAAGACCAGATCAAGCAGCTTGGCGGTATGCGTGGATTGATGGATAAACCTACCAAAAGTGCTGCGGATGAAGCAGGGGTTATCGAAACTCCTATTAAATCCAATTTCCGTGAAGGTCTGAGTGTACTTGAGTATTTCATTTCTACTCACGGTGCTCGTAAAGGTCTTGCAGATACAGCATTGAAGACTGCTGATGCCGGTTACCTTACCAGACGTCTTGTTGATGTTGCTCAAAATGCGATTATCACAGAAGATGACTGCGGTACAATTGAAGGTATCACAGTAGCAGCTCTTAAAGAAGGTCTTGAAGTTGTAGAATCTCTCTCCGAGCGTATTCAGGGTAGAACATCAGTTGATGATATTCATGATCCTGTAACAGACAAAATTATTGTTCATGCCGGAGAAGAAATTTCAAACGAAAAAGCTCTTACAATTGAAAAACACGGAATTGTGGAAGTTAGAATTCGTTCTGTCCTTACATGTGAGACAGAGAAAGGGATCTGTAGAAAATGTTACGGACGGAATCTGGCGACCGGAAAATCGGTTACAATCGGTGAACCTGTTGGAATAATCGCAGCTCAAAGTATCGGAGAACCGGGAACTCAGCTTACACTGAGAACATTCCACATTGGTGGTACAGCAAGTACAGATGTGGATATTGCTCAAGTTAACAGTAGTTTCGAAGGTAAAGTGATATTTGAAAAGATGAATCTGGTAACAGACAGACAGAATCATGTAATTGCAACCAGTCACCTTGGTCGAATGAAAATAGTCGATAAAAAAGAGGGTACGGTTCTTGAAGAACTGAAGGTAGAATACGCTTCTACTATATTTGTTAAAGATGGAGACGACGTGGAAGAGGGAACAAAACTGTTCACCTGGGACCATTACAGTAATCCTCTCTTAACTACCCGTGAAGGTAAAGTGAAATTTGAGAACTTTGTAAAAGATATGACTTACAAAGAAGAGTTCAATGACCTTACTGGTTCTCGTGAAATCACTATTATTGAATCTAAAGACAGAAGGTTTCAGCCTCAGGTAACAATAATCGGTGAAGATGGAACACAGGAACAGGTTCCACTACCTACCGGTTTGAATGTCGAAATCAGTGACGGAGCATACGTGTATCCTGGCGACTCAATTGGTAAAACTTCCAGAATAACTACAAAACAGCGAGATATTACAGGTGGTCTTCCAAGGGTTCAGGACTTGTTTGAAGCACGTATACCAAAAGAAAAAGCAATAATTTCAGAAATTGACGGACGTGTAACAATTGGTGATTATACAAAGAATGGTCGTATAATCTATGTTACCGCAGAAAATGGCGTTGAAAAGAAATATGTGATTCCACCGGGAAAACGTATTATCGTTCACCAGGGCGATATCGTTGACAGTGGGGACGCATTATCAGACGGACCACTTGATCCGCATGATATTCTTAAAGCAAAAGGTATTATCGCAGCAGAAATGCTCATCTTGAATGAAATACAGGAAATATACAGAAAACAAGGTGTGAAAATTGATGATAAACATATTGGTGTAATCATCAGACAGATGCTGCGTAAGGTAAAAATTGTAGATCCGGGTCATACTCTATTCTTAGAAGGCGAAATCGTAGAGAAAAACGCTGTAATGAATGAAAACAAAAGAATAGAAGAAGAAGGTGGTAATGGTGCCACATTTGAACAGCTTCTGCTGGGAATAACAAAAGCTTCACTTCTGACTGACAGCTGGCTTTCAGCCGCATCATTCCAGGAAACAACAAAAGTACTTACTCAGGCCTCTATCGAAGGTAAAATTGATAAACTCGAAGGTCTGAAAGAAAGTATAATTCTTGGACATAGAATACCGGTTGGAACAGGTACTAAATTGTATAATGACATGGTTAAAACGTTGCAAAAAGATGGAAAACCTGTTAAAGATATCGTAAATGAGCTTGCGTTTGAAGACAATGAAGAAGATTTAGATGACCTTATGGATTACTAAAATTATTGGAGGATAATGTGCCAACTATAAATCAATTAATAAGAAAAGGCCGAACAAAGATAACTAAGAAAAAGAAGAACAGAGCATTAGCTTCATGTCCACAGAGACGTGGTGTTTGTACAAGAGTATACACTACAACACCTAAGAAACCTAACTCAGCTCTTCGTAAAGTAGCAAGAATCCGTTTAACTAACGGTTTTGAAGTAACAGCATACATTCCGGGAGAAGGTCACAACCTTCAGGAACACTCAATCGTACTCGTACGTGGTGGTCGTGTAAAGGATTTACCAGGGGTAAGATATCACATAGTTCGTGGTGCACTTGATACAAGTGGTGTTGAAAACAGAAGAAACTCTAGATCCAAATACGGTACCAAGAGACCTAAAAAATAACGGAGGATGATATGCCAAGAAGAAGAAAAGCCAGTGAAAAAGTAATACTTCCGGATCCAAAGTTTAATAGCGTTATTCTTAGTAAATTCATCTGTAACGTTATGAGACGCGGAAAAAAATCAACTGCAGAACGTATTGTATATAATGCAATGGATATTATTCAGGAAAAAATGAAGAAAGATCCACTTGAAATTTTCAATAAAGCTCTTGAAAATGTAAAACCTTTAGTAAAAGTTGTATCAAAAAGAGTCGGTGGATCAAGTTATCAGGTTCCAATAGATGTGAAACCAAAAATCGCTGAAGCAACAGCTTTCAGATGGATTATCGGTTACGCTAAAAAACGTTCTGAAAAAGAGATGCAGGAAAGACTTGCAGGCGAGCTTATGAGTGCCTATAATAACGAAGGTGCAAGTATCAAGAAAAGAGAAGATACCCATAAAATGGCAGAAGCTAACAAAGCTTTTGCTCACCTGAAATGGTAATGAAATTTTAACTTGATTAAAATTGCAGTAAAATATTAATAGCCGTAGCTCGTTCTACGGCTATTTTTTATTGAAAGTAGACATTTGCACATTAAGTGCAGTACATAAAATTAAATATGAAAGATCTTTGCAAAATAGTAAAATCGAGGAAACTTCTCTATTTATGCAAATGTCACACTAATAAGAAGATTTCTTAAAAGGAAGTATAATGTCAGTACAAGTAACAGCTCAGGATTTGATGAAAATCAGGAACATCGGTATAATGGCCCATATTGATGCAGGTAAGACTACCACAACAGAAAGAATGCTGTATTATAGCGGGTACCTGCATAGAATGGGAGAGGTTCATGATGGTAATACATTCATGGACTGGATGGAACAGGAAAAAGAAAGAGGAATAACAATTCAGTCTGCAGTTACAACCTTTTCCTGGAAAGACGCTAGAATCAATGTGATTGATACACCGGGACACGTGGATTTCACTGCTGAAGTAGAAAGATCGCTGAGGGTACTTGATGGAGCTGTAGGTATCTTCTGTGCAGTTGGTGGTGTGGAACCTCAATCTGAAACAGTATGGCACCAGGCTGAAAAATATAATATACCAAAAATTGCCTTTGTTAACAAAATGGATAGAGTAGGTGCAGATTTCGATATCGTTGTTGATATGATTCGTGAACGTCTCACAGATAAAGCTCATCCCGTTCAGCTTCCAATTGGTAAGGAAGATAAATTCGAAGGTATTATAGATTTAATACATATGAGAGCATATTTTTTCAATCCGGAAACTCTGGGACTGGAATTTGAAGAAAGAGATATTCCGGAAGATCTGTTTGATGTGGCAGAAATGTGGAGAGAAACACTTCTGGAATCAATTTGTGAATTCGATGATGAATTAATGGAAAAATTCCTGGAAGAAGGTGAACTCACTGCCGAAGAAATTATTAAGCTTATACGAAAGGGGACAATGGAAACCGAATTTGTTCCTGTACTCTGTGGCTCATCCCTGAAAAATACAGGTGTTCAGCTTCTGATTGATGCTATTGTTGACTACCTGCCATCTCCACTCCATGTAAAACATGCAACAGGTCTTGATCTTGCGACTGGTGAAGATGTAGAAATTATACCAAACGTGAATGCTGACTTCTCAGCTCTCGCTTTCAAAGTTCAGATTGATAAATACGTTGGGAAACTCGTCTATATCAGGGTTTATTCAGGGTCTATCAAAAAAGGGGACCATGTCTACAATCAGACTAACGGCAAGAAAGAACGAATTGGCAGAATTCTTCATTTGTACTCCAACAAAAAAGAAGATGTGAAAGAACTGTATGCAGGAGATATTGGTGCTATAGTAGGTATGAAATTCGCCAAAACAGGAGACTCTCTGGCATCAGAACCTGATAAACTAAGGCTTGCAGATATAACCTTCCCTGATGGTGTTATTTCTATAGCCGTTGAACCAAAGACAAAAGCTGATGAAGAAAAATTGTATGATGCTCTCAGAAAAATGGAGGACGAGGATCCTACATTCAAGATGAGTAACAACAAGGATACCGGCCAGACCTTACTGTCCGGAATGGGTGAACTTCATCTTGATATTATTATTGACAGACTAAAAAGAGAATATAATGTTCATGCAAATATTGGTAAACCACAGGTCGCCTACAAAGAGACTATTACTAAAGAAAACATTGTTGCAGGCGAGTTTATCCGTGAACTTAACGGCAAGGGTCAATATGCCGTTGTGAAATTTAAATTGACACCTTTGGAAATTAAGGATTTAACTGACGATAGAAAAGTAATATTTGAGAACTCTATAAGTGAGACAAAAATTCCCAAAGAATTCTGGAGTGCAGTAGAGGAAGGTGCAGTTAATGCCTGCATGGACGGCCCAATCCTCAGCAGTCCGGTAGAAAGAGTCAGAATTGAACTGATCAACGGTGAATTCCATGAGGTGGATTCCAGTGAAATGGCCTTTAAAATTGCCAGTTCCATGGCTATGTCCAATGGATTGATCAAATGTGATCCAATACTCATGGAGCCTGTTATGCTTGTTTCCATTATCACACCGGAAGACTTTGTCGGTGATATAATCGGGGACATTAATGCACGCAGAGGACATGTCGATATTATTCGTCCTCAGCTGAACAAACAGGAAGTCGTTGCTCTCATTCCAATGAGAGAGCTGTTTGGTTATGCTACTCAACTGAGATCGTTATCTCAGGGAAGAGCTGTTTACAGTATGGAGTTCAAGAGATATGACAGAGTTACAGTTTCTATACAGGAAGAAATTTTAAAGAAAATCAGAGGTTATTAACCAAGGAGGAAAAATGGATATAACATTATCAATTGATAATAATGTTGCTGTAATGAAAATTGAAGGTGCTGTTACAAGTGATAACGCTTATATGTTCCAGAGCAAACTGGACGAACTTATTGCTTCTGACGCTACTCAGCTTGATCTTGACCTTTCAACCTGCAGAAACATCAGCAGTTCCGGAATCGGTAAACTACTGATATTTTACAAGAAGTTCATGAAACGTAATGGTAAAATCGAGATTGTTAAATCTTCTCCAACTGTATATGAGTTACTTACAACAATCAAACTGGATCAGCTATTCACAATAAAATACTAATATGAATTCAACCAATAATCGAATCCTCATTGTTGATGATAATGTGGATTTTACTGATCTGCTCAGGGACAAACTTGAGCTGTATGACTTTGACGTTGAAATAGAGAATTCATCGATTCTGGCCCTGAACAGGATTACTGAAGAATCGTATGATCTGATAATATGTGATATCAATATGCCGGGGATTGACGGTCTTGAACTTCTGGAAAGAATCAAGGCTACCGGCTGTACTGATATCCCTGTTATTCTGGTTACAGCCGATCTGCGTATTGATTATGCGATGAAGGCTGTTCGCCTTGGTGCATCTGACTTCATAAGTAAACCAATTGATGCTAATTCTCTGATACGTTCTATTAATATGCAGCTTTCTCAGCTTGAAGATAAGAAGTCCGAGAATAAGAAGGTCATCAAGGATATACTCCACGATGTTTCCTTTTCATTCAGGTTCTATCCTGTAAAAAGTAATAAGAAAGTAATAGCTCAGTCGGTTATGACTTATATTTCATCAGTTTTCCCATTACCGGCGGGAAGATATAACATTCTTCAGCTTTGCCTTGATGAGATGATTGAGAATGCTTTTATACATGGTACTTTCGGTCTTTCAAACGAGCAACGAGCTTTAGAACACAATAATTATCTGGCTCTTCTCGAGGAACTGAAGAAAGAAGAGAGCATGCAGAACAAATATATTGATATCAATGTCGAACTGCATAATAAGGATGATATTATTAAAATAGCAGTGACAGATCAGGGAGACGGTTTTAATTACATGCCATATATGGATAATGACGATACGGAATTGAACCTTGATGCTACTGGCAGAGGGATAAATTTCATTAAAATACTAACAGATGTTCTGGAATTCGATAATGACGGCAGAACAATCATAATAACTAAGCATCTTAAGAATTAGTGGAACTCTGGACCGTGCTAAAAGTCCTTAACTGGACTGTAGAATTTTTCAAAACAAAAGAGATTCCCTCGGCAAAGGTGAATGCTGAGTATATCATAGGTCATGTTCTTGATATTCCAAGACTGGATGTGTATCTGCAGTTTGAACGGATACTGAGTCTGGAAGAGCGAACAGAAATCAAGAAACTTGTAGTAAGAAGGGCAAATCGTGAGCCTTTACAGTATTTGCTGGGGGAAACTGAGTTCTATGGATGTAAAATTATCGTAAACCCAGACGTGCTTATCCCCAGACCGGAAACGGAGCTTCTTGTGGAAAGCATCCTGAATGAAAAATATGACAATGCTGACGTGCTTGAGCTGTGTACAGGTTCCGGAGCGATTGCTATTGCTCTACATAGTAACGGTAACTTTAATTCTGTGCAGGCAAGTGATATTTCACCGAAGGCCCTGGAAACAGCAAAAACAAACTCTGAACTCAATGGGTGTAAGATAACTTTTAATCAATCCGATTTATTTAGCAATATATATGGCAAATTCGACATAATTGTGGCAAATCCCCCATATATTCCGGAAAGTGAATATCGACAGGTTTCTCCCGAAGTTATGAAGGAACCACAGATTGCTCTGCTTGCAGATGACGACGGATTGTATTTCTACAAAAAGATAATTCGCGAAAGCAGACAGTATCTGAAGCCGCATGGCAGATTGTATTTCGAAACAGGTCATAATCAATTTGACAGAATTATTAAGTATGCCGAACAATACAACTTTAAAGCGGTATTATGCCGCAAAGATTTCAATGACTTTGACAGAGTGTTAGTACTGGAGGAAAATAATGGATAGTTTTATAATAAAAGGCGGAAACAAGCTTAACGGCAGCGTGGAAATCAGCGGTGCCAAGAATGCTGCACTTCCTCTTATGGCAGCCTCTCTTCTTGCAAAGGGAAAGACTGTTCTCAAAAACGTACCGCATATAAGCGATGTTAAAATGATGGCTCACCTGTTAAGAGTTATTGGAGCCCGTGTTGATCTGGTTGGTAACACCATGGAAATAGATGCAACTCACTGCAGTTTTTATGAAGCACCTTACGAGCTTGTTAAGAAAATGAGAGCTTCTATATATGTACTGGGACCTCTTCTCGCAAGATTCGGCAAAGCTGATGTCTCATTCCCTGGTGGATGTGCATTCGGTCCAAGACCAATCGACCTGCATATTGAAGCTATGAAACAGCTTGATGCAAGTATCGAGATATCTCACGGTTATATCTACGCCAGAACAGAACGACTTAAAGGAACCAGAATTTTCTTCAAAAAGTCATCTGTTGGTGCAACCGGAAATACCCTGATGGCTGCTGTACTGGCAAAGGGACAGACAATCATTGAAAATGCAGCAATGGAACCGGAAATTGACAATCTTGTGGCATTCCTTCAGGCAATGGGTGCTGATATAGAAGGAATCGGGACAACCAGACTCGTAATAAACGGTGTGGAAGAACTTAACCCTGTTGAGTTTGCTGTAATCCCTGACAGAATCGAAGCCGGAACATTCCTCGCAGCAGGAGCAATCACCAACGGAACAGTGACTGTAACAAACTGTCTCACAGAACATATTATGTCGCTTATTACAGCTTTTGAACAATGTGGATTCAAACTGGACTACACTGATACGGAAGTGACAATTCACGGAACAGATAAATTTAATGCATCGGATATAACTACTCTGCCTTATCCGGGATTCCCCACAGATCTGCAGGCTCAGTTTATGGCTGTAATGGCTCTCGCTGACGGTTTCTGCTCGATTGAAGAACAGATTTATCCTGACAGATTCAAGCATGTTGCCGAACTGGCAAGACTTGGTGCTGATATCCGTCTCGATAACAATACAGCAATTGTAAAAGGAGTTAAGGAACTGAGTGGGGCAGAGGTTATGGCATCTGATCTGAGGGCAAGCGCAGCTCTGGTTATTGCAGGACTGGCTGCTTCGGGAACAACGAACGTATCCAGGATTTACCATATCGACAGAGGTTACGAGAAGATTGATGACAAACTCAAACAGCTTGGAGCTGACATCAGAAGAATCCACGCATAGGAGAATACAATGAAAATCGGGATTGCAATGAGCGGTGGGCTGGACAGTTCTGCAGCAGCAATTATGCTGATGGAACAGGGGCATGAGGTTGCCGGTTTTACCATGCAGCAGTTTGACAATGAAGCATACGGTTTTGGAGAGCATGAAGGCTCTGTCAAGGCGGTGGAAGACGCCGCAAGAGTTTGTGAAACTCTCGGGATTGAACACCATGTTGTGCATCTTGAGAAAGAGTTTGAACAGATTGTTGTAGGTAACTTTATTGAAGAATACAAATGTGCCAGAACACCTAATACATGTGCTTTGTGTAATCCGACTATCAAGTTCGGGCTGTTTATGGATGCGGTTGTAAAAGCCGGATATGATAAAATGGCTACCGGACACTATGCAAAATTGATTAGTGAAAACGATAGAATTTATATAGAACGCAGTGATCATAAACGTAAGGATCAGAGTTATATGCTCTGGAGGCTTTCTCCTGAACAGCTTAGAAGACTGATTTTCCCGCTGGAATCCGTAGACAAGGAGTTTGTCCGCGATCTGGCAGAAGAAAACAGCCTGCATATAAGCAAAAACAAGGAAAGCCAGGACAACTGCTTTATTAAAGGGCATTATAAAGACTTTTTGAGGGATAGAGTAGAATTTATAACCGGAGACATAAAACTCGACACAGGTGAGGTATTGGGCCGACACAATGGGATAATCCTGTATACAATAGGTCAGCGTAAAGGGCTTGATATAGCCTGGAGAGCTCCGCTGTATGTGTACAAGCTGGATGCAGAGACAAACACTGTGTGGGTTACGGAAAATCGTGATCTGCTGATGGACGATACATTCTCTGCTCATGCTGTAAACTGGTTTGATGCTGAGTTCAGTGCAGAAGATCTGATGGTGCAGATTCGCTATAACAGTCGTGCTGTAGAAGTTGAATCCTTGAGTTATGATGCGGAAACCGGCAGACTGGATGTGAAGCTGGTTAATCCCGTAAGTGCAATTACTCCCGGACAGTCCGCAGTATTTTACCGCGGAGATAGACTTATTGGTGGTGGTGTGATAGGGTAGGATTTGTGTCCTTGCGTATAGCTGAAAGCCTTCATAAAGGTGGAGTTGCTGCTAATGATCAAGGTACACCATTCGCAAGTTTTGCAACCATTGCGAAGGGGACAGAGTAATAGCCCTTGCGCATGGTCAGCGAAGCAGACCCGTAGATGTCTTCGAAGAAATACATCCAGAGAAACCGCAATGGTGGTCTTGACATGATCTACACATTAGAGTTTTGTTTTGCTCAAAACAAAGCATCTTTACTCTAACAACTTTCTAATCCTTTCCAATCAAATATTTTCTTCTTGACAATTAATGTAAGATATTATACATAAAGATATATTATGCATAAAAAAATACATAAAAGAATAATATGCATAATCTAAAGAGGTGGTTCATGTATTACGCTATAATATCGGATATTGTTAAATCACGGGATCTGGATGATAGAAAATCAGTTCAGATAGCTCTGGATAAAGAATTGAAGAGAATCAACAGCAGGTATGAATCTGTGATAGCAGCCAAGTTCCTCATTACAATCGGTGATGAGTTTCAGGGGTTGCTTACAGACGGCAGCAGAATACTTGATATTATGAGTGAGATACAATTTGAACTCCATCCTGTAAAGCTCAGGGTTGGGATTGGTATAGGAGAAATATCCACAGGGATTAATCCTGAAATGGCTATTGGTGCGGACGGACCGGCTTATTACAAGGCAAGAGAATCATTGATGGACATAAAACATCTGAGCCATAGCAATAAAACAGCTTACAGCAATATCATGATCAAAATTGCATCTCATAACAGGCATATAGAAATCCTGAGCAATCTGCTTAATTCAACTCTGATTGCGATATCATCTATAGAGAGTAATTGGACGGAGAAGCAGAGAGAAGCAATAAGGATAATGGAACACTTTGCTCAGAACCAGAATGAAGCGGCTGAAACACTGAAGATAAATCAGTCCAGTCTGCAAAGGAGATTATCTTTCTCAGATTATTACAAATACAAAAAGCATAAAGAAGTATTTAAAGAAACAATGTTCTATCTTAAGGAGTGTGAAAATGAATTATGATTTAATGATTATCCTTTTGTTCTATTATGTTCTGACAGGTTACTATCTGGAAATGGGATACAGAGAGTTCTCATCTGAGAATCGTATATCTGCCATGAAGTTAACAGGAAGAATGTTTGCATCAGCTATTGTAATTTTTCTGGTATTCAGTACAAAAGCAGTATTATGGGGGCTATGTACATTAACAGTCTTGAACCTGCTGAATCTGATAATGAAGAAAGTCTCCTCAGGTGAGAACACAACCAAAAAGTACTTTGTTCTTGAGCAGATTAGTTTCGTAATTTCCATATTGATTTTTAGTAGGATTCTTGAGGGAGCTGCATATAATGAATTGATTATCAAACATGATTTCTTTAATCATATCTTCTTGTTCAAATACATAAGAATTGCAGTAGTTGTTATGATCATATTCCGACCAATTAATACAATATTTGTTAAGTTTTTCAATGATGTTAATCCATTTGAGCAGCAGGAAGAAAACAGAGAAGTTAAAAAGACCGGGAAATTGATCGGGAATCTGGAGAGACTGCTTGTTCTGATATTTCTTATAAACAATCAGTATACAGCAGTTGGTTTGATATTTACAGCAAAAACAATCATACGCTTTGATGAATTTAACCAGAATAGAGCTTTTACGGAGTACTATATGCTGGGAACTCTGTTCAGTATGATTTCTGTATTGCTGGTTTATTTTGCCTTGTATTAGGGAATGACTTGGTCAAAGCTAACCATTCCGAAGAGGACAGAGGAAATGCCCTTGCGAAGGGCCCAAGGCCTTCGTTATGGTCGGATAAGCGGTAGCGCTAAATATTATGAGCTTGACATTATATTGAAATAATGTTTTCATATACATGATTGTCTTCAGAAGTAACTTAAGGAGATTTTATGTTTCTTGATGGTATAAGAATAAAAGGATACCGTAGTTTTGGTGATGAATTTGTGACTCTTGAGAACTGTGGAAAAATTAACATTATTGCTGGTGCTAACAATTGTGGAAAGTCCAATTTACTGCGTTTTATAAATAAGCTAAACTCCTTCAATAAATCTGAAGATGAATTTGATTTTAACAATGAATTAGATACACCAAAGAATACCTTAAATAGTAGAATGAGTTTTAGTCTGCAGATAAATCAAAATTCAGATGATAGTGAAAATAAAAATTACTATGAAAAAATTCGGAATAGATTCTCAAATATTTGGAATAAAGTAAACCAATATGAAGAATCAATTTGGATTTATTTTACAGTTCTAAAACAAAGATTAAAACGAACAGATATTGACACGGAATCTAATAAAGAATTCACAAAAACAATTGAAGATACTCTCATGAACTTCGTTAAAGAAGTTAGAAAGAGGAACCCATCTTTCTATCCTGGAAGTATTTACATGAACTATCCTATGGATTTTAAGGAACTCCATAGGGAATGCATGAATGCTTTAAATGGATATACAGGTCATTTTGATGTGAAATTAATTGATGGTATAAGGGAAATTACTGCTTCAGGAGCATCTGATCACGAAATAGAATCAGAAATTTATGATGGGAAAGGGATGAGAACATCATTACTTAAACTCAGAAATCCTGAAGACCATGCTCATTTAAACGAAAGATTAGATCAATTCAACGAAATTCAAAACTTTGTGAAGGAAATTCTCAATGAGGACAGCGTTGAAATATTCCCAGCATCAGACAGTAGTAGTTTGACAGTCAGGATAAACGGAAAACCATTACCGATCGAGAGCCTTGGTACGGGCATCCATGAATTGATAATTCTGGCAACAGCTGTAACACTGCACGATAATGTTATTTTCTGCATTGAAGAACCGGAGCTGCATATCCACCCAATACTCCAGAAGAAATTCATTGAGTACTTATACAACAATACAAGGAATCAATATTTTATTACTACACATGCTAACTCTTTTTTTGACATTCCATATGTAGATATTTACCATTGTAGACTGGAAAACGATTTTACAAAATGTACAAAAGTAAAAGGAAGCAATGATAAGCTTGAGATTTTATCAGATCTTGGATATAAGCCAAGTGATTTATTGCTGTCAAATTATGTAATCTGGGTTGAGGGTCCCTCTGACAGAATATACTTAAATCACTGGATAAAATCTAAGGACGAGAAACTGAAGGAAGGTATCCACTATTCTATAATGTTTTATGGTGGAAGATTACTGAGTCATTTAGATTATGAGGATGAAAAAAAGGTTGAAAATGATTTTATTGAACTTGCAAAGTTAGGTAGACACTCCTGCATTTTGATTGATAGTGACAAAAAACAAAAAAATAGCAAACTTAACGCTACAAAGGAAAGAATCAAGAATGCATTCACCGACAATCAACAATTTGTCTGGATAACAGACTGTGGAGAAATTGAGAACTACCTGGACATAGATAATTATAACAATGCAATAAGTAAGGTTCATAAGATAGCTAATAAACAGAAAAAACATAAATATCATAAACTGACCTATTTAGATAGTGAAAACACAAAATCTATTAATAAAGTCCTCGTAGCAAAGAAATATGTAGAAATAGAAGCTAATGCTGCTAAAACTGATAACTTTGATCTCAATGATAGACTTAATGAGCTGGTAGGAAAGATAAAAGAAGCTAATGGTGTGAGTTGATATTTCCAGAGAACCATTCGCAAGGTCTTAGGACCATTGCGAAGGGGACATGACAAAAGCCCTTGCGAATGGTCCCTGGACCTTCGCAATGGTGGGCTTGACATGTTAATTATCAAATTAAATATATGTGAGGACAGATGAAGTATATTGAGGGTAAATATTATCATTTATTTAACAGGGGATGTAACAAGGAACTCATATTTATTGATGATGCAGATTATATGAAATTAATAAACATTATCGAAAACTCAGAGCATGAAAGTTATGTTGAAATTTATGCTTTTGCCCTGATGCCTAATCATTATCATCTTCTTGTGAAACAGACAGGAAGCAGGCCTCTTTCAAACTGGTTAAAGTGGATTTTCAATAGATATTCGCAGTATTTTAATAAAAGGCATTGCAGATCTGGCACTTTATTCGAAGGTAGAGTGAAATCCAGATTAATTGATACGGATGATTATTTACTGAAGATTATTGACTATATACATGAAAATCCTGAAACTGAAAAGCAATTGCAGTATTCATCTTTAAATTACTTGCTGAATGATTCATTTGTAAATGAAAATTTCTATATAAAGCATTTTGGAAGTGTTGAAGAATTTCTGGAAATGAATAAGAATACTTGATTAGGAGATTTGTACAAAATGCTCCATGAACACCATTCGCAAGGTCTAAGGACCATTGCGAAGGTATACAAAACCTTCTACGAAATTACTAAGACAACCGTCCGGTTGTCTCTACGCTGCTTTAGAGCTTATCATCTTTACTCCTACTAAGAGAAACTAATTAGGGTCTCCTTCAGACCCAGTTATTTGTACGCACCCGGAAATTTCGATTTGAATAATTATGTAAACCACCTCCCGTCTCCGACGTACTCCTCCACGGGAGGAGAATAAACAAAAACAGGCCGTCGAATCATCGACAGCCTGCTTCGTATATTTTTCGTTTATTTTCTATTCTTTTGTAAGCTTTCTCAGGTTTTCTATCATCTCGGTTTTAAGGAGATTTACAGGTATTACCTGATCAGATACTTCCTTAACCTGTTCAAGCTCATCAATCAGTTTCGGTTTGTTTACACAACAGCAGCACTGGTGATGATACAGGACTTTCGCCTGTTCTGCCCAGTATTCTTCTGTGTTAACAGCGTCTTCCAGAATACCTGCGTTACGGAACATATTGATTGTGTTCAGCATAATCGGTGATTTCTTAGGATTGCTGTAAGAAACAAGTCGACAGTCATCTGAAATTGCTGTACCTGTGATTTCCAGATATGAAGCTTGTGGAACTGCCATATCGGCATCTACACTGTTATGAGTGTTAATCTGCATAACAAATCCGGAGTTCCTGATAGCTTTCCACTGCTCGTCTGTCGGGGTTTCACCATACAGAATCACAAAGTCAGCGTTTTCAGCAATAACAGCTTCTACACCTCTTCTTAAGAGACCTTTTCTGTTAGCCCACTCAGTAGAGTTTATGATACCAGATCCATCTGAAAAATCACATATATTCGCTGCTTTCTTCCAGATCTCATAAGCTGTCTTTTCATCAACTGAATGACGGCTGTAAATGAACAGAGTCTTAGCAGGAAGTTCTTCTTTCTCGAATTCTCCCCAGGTTGCAAACTGATCGTCAGCGAAATTGTTGAAGTTAATATCCGGTGCATCCACAACAATGAGTTTAGCACCTTTACGCTGGTTCTGTCTTGCTTTTGTTCTGAGAAGCGGAGCAACTTCACCAACCAGCACCATAACTTCTGCCTGTGCAATCTCTTCGTATTTCTTAACAGGGCAAGCTTCAATACCATCTGAGAAGTCTGTAAGCAGGGAAAGAGATTCGAGTTTTGCCCCAATCTTTTCTGCTACAGCATTCATAAGCACAACTTCTTCGTTGGTTACATCGGCAGACATGTATATCTTCTTTGATTTCGCATCTTTAAGCTTAGCTTTGATTGTATCGGCAGCTTCTTCCCAGGAGATTGTCTTTCCGTTTTTCTCCGGTTTGAGAAGTTTTTCACCATGCTCAAAAATCTGCCATCCGAATCTGTCTTCAAATGCAAGGTCTCTGCCGTTAAATCCTGATTCTATTGCAGGTTCAACCATGGTTACGGAATCAGTATTCACACTAACACTTATTGATGCTCCAAGTCCGGAAATACCTGAGTTCTGAACAACTTTTCCACCTGTTCTCGGCTGCATCTTGTAGTTAACATTCTTTTCTGTAAGAGCACCTACAGGACAGACAGTTATACATTTACCACAGCTTTCGCAGGTTGTTTTTGTAAGGCTTTCACCGAATTCAGGAGCAACTATACTGGTGAATCCACGGTACATATAGCCGAGAACACCGGCTCCCTGAACTTCGGAACAGATTCTTACACAGCGACCGCACTTGATACATTTGTTGGCATCTCTGAGGATGAACGGATGAGTTGTATCGATCGGGTGTCTGTTCTTGTCACCGATAAATCTGGTGAAGTCGATTCCGTACTCTGTAGAGTACTCTCTGAGTACACATGTTTCGTTAACCTGACAACCGCACTCAAGACATCTGTTAGCTTCCTTGATAGCTTCCTCATCGCAGAAGCCTGTTTCAACTTCCTTAAAGTTGGTAACTCTGTCTTCCGGCTCAAGCTCCGGCATCTTAGCACGAGGTATCTTTTCGAATTGCTCGTATTCTTCCGCAGCAACTTCTTTGAGCTTTTTAGCTTTTTTGGAATCGAATTTCCAATTGTTAACTTCTATTTCTTCCCCTTGCAGGAATTTGTCGATTGTTTCGGAGGCAAGTCTACCGTCTGCAATAGCTTCAATAGCTGTAGCAGGACCTCTTCTGAAGTCACCGCCGGCAAACAGATTGTCCATACCGGAGTACATTGTGTTTTCATCTGTTTCCAGAGTACTCCAGCGTGTGAGTGGAAGCGGTTTACCATCGACAAAGTTTTTCTCGTCTGCCAGGAATGTTACTTCCGGAACCTGCGAGATTGCAGGGATTACGCAGTCGAATTCTTCTTCGAAAGTCTCACCCGTAGGAACAGGTCTTCTTCTCCCGCTTGCATCAGGTTCACCAAGCTCCATCTTTTCCAGAACAAGCTTTTTCAGCTTACCGTTTTCACCGACAAACTCAGTTGGATTTGTCAGCATATAGAATTTGATTCCTTCTTCATCGGAAGCATCAACTTCGAACTCTTCGGCAGGCATTTCTTTTCTGGTTCTTCTGTATATAATTGTAACGTCCGCACCTAGTCTCTTAGAAGTTCTGGCACAGTCAACAGCAGTGTTACCACCACCGACGATCGCTACTTTTTTACCAATATCCTGTTTTTCTCCCAGTGCATGAGCTCTGAGGAAATCTACACCAAGGATAACACCTTTCAGGTCTCCGCCCTTTACTCTCATTGGAACAGCATTCTGAGCTCCGATTGCGAGATAAACAGCATCGTAGTCTTTACACAGGTCAGCAAGGTGAATATCTTTACCTATTTCCACACCTGTTTTAATTTCCATTCCGTTCTTGCACATGAGATCGATTTCCATATCCAGAATCTCTTTTGGCAGTCTGTATTCAGGAATACCATATCTTAACCAGCCGCCTGCTTTTGGTGCTGATTCGAATACAGTCACATCGTAACCGTCATTGGAAAGATAGAATCCACAGGTAAGCCCTGAAGGTCCACCACCTATGATAGCAACTTTCTTGTCTTTATTCTCAGCTTTTTCCGGTACGTAAGTCCAGTGATCATTCAGATCGAAGTCTGCAGCGTGTCTTTTAAGCTGACGAATTGCAATAGGCTCATCAACGATTGTTCGACGGCATTCTTCTTCACAGAAAGCAGGGCATACACGACCGATTGACAATGGCATAGGCAGTCTTTCTTTGATTACCTTCACAGCTTCGTGATATTGTCCGTTTGCAATAAATGCAATGTAGGACTGAATATCTACCTGATCCGGGCAGGCTATTTTACAAGGAGCTTCACAGTCCGCATAGTGATCGGAAAGGAGCAGTTCCAGAGCCATTTTTCTTGCTTTATGCACCTCATCGGTGTCAGTCTGAATTTCCATACCGTCATATACTTTTGTACCGCAGGCAGTAACAAATCCGCGTGCACCTTTGACTTCGACAGCACAGACCCAGCATGATCCGTAAGGATTCAGTTCTTCATCATGACATAATGTCGGGATTCTGATTCCATGTTCTTCAGCCAGTTCAAGAATAGTCTTTCCGGCTTCTGTTTTTATATCAATTCCATTAAGTTTTACGTTTATCATTTCGCTCTCCTAACCTTTAGTAATTGCGTTGAAACGGCAGGCATCAACACATGCACCACATTTAATACATTTTTCAGGATCAATAACATGTACTTCTTTAACATTGCCTGAGATAGCATCCACAGGACATTGTCTCTTACAAGCTGTACATCCGATACATTTTTCAGGGTCAATCTCATACTTAATGAGTGCTGTACATGAACCGGCAGGACATTTCTTATCCTGAATATGCGCAATATATTCGTGTTTAAAGTATCTGAGGGTTGTCAGAACAGGATTAGGAGCTGTCTGACCGAGTCCGCAGAGTGATGTTTTAATAATCTGTTCGGATAATTCTTCGAGAAGATCGATATCTTCCATTTTTCCGTTACCTTCTGTAATTCTGGTGAGAATCTCAAGCATTCTCTTTGTTCCCACACGACAGAAAGTACATTTACCACAGGATTCGTTCTGGGTAAAGTTCAGGAAAAACTTGGCAATATCGACCATACAGGTGGTTTCATCCATAACAACCATACCGCCGGAACCCATAATAGCACCGGTTTTTGTAATGGAATCGTAGTCCACAAGAGTATCAATCAGTTCTTTAGGAACACAACCACCGGAAGGACCGCCAAGCTGAACAGCCTTGAACGGGCTTTCTGAGACCATACCGCCGCCCACATCATAGATAACTTCACGGAGCGGAGTTCCCATTGGCACTTCGATAAGACCGGATCGTTTGATCTTTCCTGCGAGAGCAAATACTTTTGTACCTTTACTCTTTTCTGTTCCGAGAGCAGCGTATTTGTCAGCACCGTTGAGGATAATCCAGGCAATATTGGCATAAGTTTCCACATTGTTGATATTGGTTGGTTTTCCCCAGAGACCTGACTGAGCAGGGAACGGAGGTCTGATTCTCGGCATACCTCTTTTACCTTCGATAGAAGCCATAAGAGCGGTTTCTTCACCACATACGAAAGCTCCCGCACCTTCTTTAATGTGTAAGTCAAAGTTGAAATCTGTTCCGAAAACATTGTTACCGAGGAATCCTTTTTCTTCAGCATCAGCAATAGCTTTTTTGAGGTGTTTTATTGCCAGAGGATATTCGGCACGGCAATAGATGTAACCTTCGTCAGCTCCTACAGCATAGGCACAGATTGCCATACCTTCGAGGATACTGTGTGGGTCACCTTCGAGAACAGATCTGTCCATGAATGCACCCGGGTCACCTTCATCCGCATTACAGACTACATATTTCTTATCACTTTTTTCTACATAAGCGAACTTCCATTTGAGTCCGGTAGAGAATCCTGCACCACCGCGTCCACGCAGACCGGAGGTTTTTACTTCTTCAATAATTTGTTCTCTCGACATTTCTTTGAGAGCTTTTTCCAGACCTTTATATCCTTCTCTTTCGAGATAATCGTCTAAAGATTCAGGGTCGATAATACCTGTATTTCTCAGCACAATTCTGTTTTGTTTTCCAATAGTTTCTGTCTCAGGTGCTTCCCATTTTTTAACTGATTCGAGATCAGCTTTGAGGAGTGCATCGAGAAGTTCCGGAACAGCCTCAGCTTCTACGTTTCCGTAGGTTCTGGCAAAGTCTCCATTTTCCGCTTCTACGAGAGGTTCCCAGGAGCACATTCCGATACATGCTGTTTTTTCAATATTTATGTCTAAATTCTTATTATCTTTGTATTGCTTTATTGCCTGGTATACTGCATCTGCTCCGGCAGCAATACCACAGCTTCCCAAGCCGATTTTAATATTTAACTGACTCAAAGTATCCTCCTTAATTTTGATTAGTCATACTTCTTAAGTACATCAGCAACAGCATCAGTAGTGAGTTTTCCGTGAGTTGTGGAATCTACCATAATAACAGGTGCCAGACTGCAGCAGCCGAGGCAGGCAACTTCCATCACTGTGAACAATCCGTCTGAAGTAGTATCTTCGCTTCCGGTAAGCTTAAGCTCAGTTCGGATACGGTCCAGAAGCGGATTTGCTCCCGACACATGACATGCCGTTCCTTTGCATACCCTAATAACATGCTTACCCTGAGGACGCAGTCTGAACATGGTGTAGAATGTGGCAACACCATAGATCTGCGCTAGATTCACTTTTGTATGACGAGATACGTATCTCATCGATTCTTTAGACAGATATCCTTCCAGTTGCTGAACTTCCTGAAGCAGAGGAATCAAACTTCCTTTTTTTCCGGAATATTTACTTATTATAGAATCAAGTTCCGGTCTGTTTTGAATCATGTGTCAGTCTCTCCTTACGTTTATTTCTTTATCTTAGCTTGGTGGGCATTAAAGACTTTTTATCATTAAAAAATTAATTAGCAAGATTCGATAGTTTTAAATCATTTCGTCAAATCTTTTTTCATGGATTTTATTTCGTATTGCAAATTCTCTGCATAGAGAATCGTACTAACTGCTAAAATGTTTACAGATAGAGAGTTTGTGAGGTTAGACTAACAATAAATGATTATAGAAAAATGCTGCTGGTAGTCGTAAATATCGGACATTTTTTTTTACTCAATGAATTAGTTGAAATATTCTGAGCAATGTAATTTATCTTGACCATTATCCACACATGAGCTCAATTTTGCCATATTATGGAGCAAGGAGGAGAATTGTTCGTAGGCAATAACGTAACGAATTTTCAGGAAGACCACTATTACCCGTTTGGGATGAGGTTAGGCGGAATGTCCACAGATACCGGGCAGGAAAACAAGTTCCTCTATAACGGAAAAGAATTGGAGGATGATTTAGGACTGGATATTTTCCATTACGGTTTAAGACATTACGATCCACAACTCGGACGCTGGATGGCAGTTGACCCGGCTGATGAGTTCTTTAGTCCGTATGTGTATTGCCATAACGATCCGGTGAACTTCCTTGATCCGGATGGGGCTATTGAAGCAAGTGTAATTATTAATTGTGAATACTATTTCGAAGAATGTGATGCATTATATTATGTCCTATCCGATGAAGATTTGAGTGATATAAATACACCTGAGGAGCTTAGAAATGCTTGCATGGAGTACATTGACGGTCTAACAATAGAAGATTCTGAAGGGGATTTGGATGTAAAAACTTCAGGACACCATAAATGGGAACTGTCTAAAACAAAAGCTGATTTACAAGGTCTTAAATCACAGCTAAATCAAGATAACACACTAACTGAAGTACAAGAAGACAACATTGATACATGTATTTCTGTGATTAACACAATTAATGTTAAGCGAATTATTGTTGGGGGAACAATGATTGGCACTGATAAACTGAGTTTGAAAACTAAATATCCAGCTCTGAAATTATCGCAAAGAGCTACCTCATATGCTTCATTGATGGCTGGTAACAAAAAAGTTAGAGGATATGCCACAATATTATGAAAAATGGGATTAGATAATTTCTATTACAATATTTGGGATGATTTTAAAGGAAAACTCTAATAGAAAAGGATTAGAAATGAGAAAAAAAATTACAAAAATCGTCGCTTTTATATTCATCATATCTTGTTCATCTCTACTGAACTGTATTAGAGACGACTATCTTGGGAACGATTTTGACCTACTGAAAAAAATATTTGCACATAATAGTAAAGCTAACAGAGAAATGATGTATTCATTGATAGAACATTATCAAATTGCAGATGCAGATATTAAGAAAGCATTGACTTTCGAAAACAGCAAGCTTGATAGATTAATAGCATCAGGAATTGATACTTTAAAAGTGAAACCTATCAGTTTCGAGGAATTTGGCGTTGATGATGTGCAAATGTACTATCATAACATAAATGATCCCGGAAGTTATATCATGTATTTCTATATTCATTTATTAGAGATTAGGAAAAATGTACTCTCAAGAGGAAAAGAATCAAATGAAAGTTTAGAAAGTCTTTTGTCTGAGTACTTTAAAGTAAATTTGGTCCCATACCGTTACTTCTTTTTCAATCTTGCAAAAATGAAAGAATATGAAGTTATTGAAGAAGAGCTTGAAAGATTCAGAATAATTGCAATTGCTTTAAGAAAAAAGCAAAATGATGAAATATATTCATCAGAGAATATTAACCTGCAAATTATTAAAGAGTTTAATTTCTATAATATCATGAAATGTTATACACTAAGAAGATTAGGCAAATTTCCTGAAATGTACAGTTACTATTTCAAAACCCAATTTGAACCTAAAGATGAAGTAGTAAATGGTGGAATGTTTGGATTTTTCTTTGCTTTAATGCAGCTTCAGTTTAAGAAAGCTCAATTTCCCCATGATTTTCTCATTGATGAATTTTTAACATCTTGGCTTTATTATGGTCCAGATAGAACTATTGAAAGCAGATTACTGCGTAAGACTATTAATACAGAAAATTGCATAACAAAGCTGGTGAAAGATTTAGATGAAAGTTACAATAAAAAAAAGACTTATTTTCAGAATTATGAAAGAATGTTTATGCATCTTGCCTACTTAAATTATAGCATAAATAATGAAGAAGAGGCTATGAAATGGTTTAAAAGAGCTTTAACGGATTTTTCAACATTTACAGGAGACTGGGACTATTGGCTGGATTATAGATTCTATGAGAAGGGAGAAAAAGAAGCATTGCTTGAACTTAAAGAAAAATACTTGAAAGAACAGAAAAAGTAGTTCAACTCTTGCAAAAAATATATATAGCCAGAAACACGTTTTCTGGCTTTTTCTGTCTGAACCATAATTTTCTTGACCATTTACTACTAATGAGCTCAATTTTGCCATATTATGGAGTAAGGAGGATGGATTGTATCTGGGAAACACAGCTTTAAAAGTCCAGGAAGACCACTACTATCCGTTTGGAATGAGACTTGGAGGATTATCCTCTAATAATGGAGATAAATCCAATAAATTCCTTTACAACAATAAGGAATACGAAGATGAGAATAATGTACCTCCTATGATTCTCGGATTACATCCTACGAATTTCGGAGGTGAGACTCTCGCCTGCGGCTACGAGCTCTTTGGTACCATTACGGCGCACGTTATTACGACCCTCAGATTGCACGTTGGACATCTCCTGATCCTGCAGATGAATTGAGTAGCCCTTTTGCATACTGTGCAAATAATCCAATTATATTTGTAGATCCGGATGGACAAGAAATATTCACAGGAGCTAGAGGTTTAAACGTTAAAAAAGGAAAAAATCCAATTACTTTTTATGGAAGACATCAATTTACTGTGGCATTGCCTGATAATCCCGATGATCCTGTAACGTACCCAAACGAACTACAGAATTTAGTACCAATTGGTCGCGTTAATTCAGGTTTCAATGTTAATAGTAATTCATTCAATGAATCTCTATTAGAATATTCAGGAGAAAAATTACCTGGCAAGTTTAATTACTATGATGCTAAACATCAATTAAGAATCGATTAATATAATTTTTATTTCTATCCTTGGAACAATGTCTTATATTATCTACGTCAGGAGGCAGAAAATGGAGATTTATAGAAGGATCAAGTTATTCTTACTACATAGTATACCTCTTTTCATTGTTACTGGTTTGATAATCAAGATTTTGCTGATTTACTAGTGTATATGTCTATGTTAGTTGCCTTGTCAGCTTCAGTGTTCATATCGCTAAGATTTAAAGGATGGGTGAAGAGATACATCTATATATTTTACTATGGTTTATTGATTTTTCAGCAATAAAAGTATTCCCTTCGACTCCGCTCAGGGAGCTTGTAAAGCAAAGAATAACAGTATATTAAGTTCATTGAGCGGAGTCGAAGGGTGATTTCAGTTCAAATATTTATTTCAGAAGCAGCATCTTCTTTGATATCGTAGAGTCTGGTGTTTTGAGTACATAAAAATAAACCCCGGAACCGACTTTATGTCCGGAGCTGTCGTCACCTTTCCAGATTACTTTCTGCAATCCCTGATCTTTTGTGCCCGATACGAGAGTTTTTACTTTCTGCCCTTTGATGTTATAAACTGTAAGTTCTACATTGCTTTGTTTATTCAATGAATACTCAATTGTTGTTTCCGGATTGAACGGATTTGGGTAGTTTGTGATAGATATCGGTTCGTAGGTTATGGTGTTGTCGTCGGTTGAATGATAAGGATCAGAGAGCTTAGCTATTAGAATATCATAGCTACCATTGTTGGCAATTACTTGATTTCCAACCTCCAGATCTCCTAGAAAAGAACCGGCAACATAGATTTCATTATCACCAGCAACGTAAATGGATCTTATAAATGTATCATTCGTACTCTGCAAACTTCTTACCCACTTCCAGCTGGATAAAGAATCAATTTCAGCCACAAAACTTTCTCTTTGGGAAGAGCAAAAAACCATATAATTATCAAAGTATGTCCTACCTTCTAAATGTCCAGTTATAAAGATCCTATTATTATAACATTCCATTTCATATACATGTTCAGTACCGCTTGAGCCTTCAGATTTTAACCATCTGCATGTTCCAGTGGAATCTAATTTTGCCACAAAAATATCCCACAATCCATTCGAAGTCACAGTATGATTGTCAAGAGTAAATGATTGATAGAATTCTCCAAGAATATATAAATCATTATCATCCGTGAAAGCAAAATCTTTTACAATATTGTTTCCAGGTATCTGGTCTAAACTGACAACATTCCCCAGAGTGTCAAAGCAGGCAATATAAGAATTACAGGGTCCCGGAGAAGCTGTAAGTGGTTGACCGAATACTTGTGCTGCCTCAATAAAGAATCCTACATGATATATTCTATTATTATGCACCATGATCTTATTAGCTTCATCATAGTTAGTTCCGCTACATGTTTTAACCCATTGGAAATTACCTGCAGAATCCAGACATGCGACAAAGCCGTCATCCTCCCCAGAAATACTCACCGAATATTGTCCAAACAAAGCATCATCACGATATTCTCCGGATACATAAACTCTACCTGCGCTGTCAATATCTACTGAATGGGGAACTACGGTATCTGAACTTTGAATTGAGGTTAACCACAACCAGCTTCCATTTGCGCTCCGTTTTGCAATAAACGTATTATGGGCTCCGACAGAAACAACATGATGAGAACCCATGTACAATTCATCCATAAATGTCCCAATATACACTCTGTTTCCAACAGAGTCTTCTGCTGATGCTAAAATTTGACATTCATCAGTGAAATCTGAATGTGTTAAACTTGTAAAAGTACCATTAGAGTTTATTGTTGATATAAAATACCCCTTATATGATGTTGATTGTCCAGAAGCAGTATAGACACCAAAATTACAACCATTATAACATAGTCCCCCTATAGCATTGCCTCCATTAAAAGATCTATCAATAAACATTGCTCCGTCTCCATATGTACTACCTGCCGTTCGCACCCATTCCCACTCGTAAAAGTATTGTGCATTTAGTATTATTGAAAATAATGATAAACCAATTAATAAAAGTATCTTCCTCATCTATTCCTCCTGAAATTAAGCTTTTTGCAACAAAAGTTGAAGAGATTTTGTTGTAAACATTTTTCTCAAAATTTATTGACACACTTAATGTATATTCAATGTCTTGTATTGGTGATATATAGAGTGGCAATAATTATGTAGAGGAAAATTAATTAGATATAATAATCAACATATAAAATAATTGGAGGAAAAATGAAAAAAAGTGTTTTATTAGGAATGTTAATGTTAGTGACTATCGCGCTATTTGCAGATGATCCTGAGAATTTAACTATTAATGGGAAATTAGGCATTGGGATTGAGGATCCGACAGAGAAACTAGAAACAAAAGGTAACTTCAAAGTTACAGAAGAAATTGTTACTTCAGAAAAAAGATATGGTTTGTTTAATGCAAGTCGATTGAAGTTTGGATGGTATAATGAAGGAGATAGACAATGTGGTTTCTTTCATGATAATCTAAATCAATTATCAGTAGGTTTCTGGGATGAAGATGCCAGTTGTGTCAAATCATCAATGGAGTTTTTCCCAGGTGGTTTAGTGATAGGTGACTGGGACACAAATGTAGGTTCAACAGTTGTACCGAAATCCGCCTTAACTGGGACATACTTGTCATTCGATAATGGATCTGCTAACACAGTTTATTCAACTTTTGACAAAAATAAAATTTTGTTTAATACTACGCAAAGTAATTCTGATTATTGCAGAACTTCTTTGGATGGCAGCGGATTGATTTTTGAGAAAAAAGACACATTTCAGTCTTCTCCCAATTATTCTATAACTACAAATTTAAAAAATGAATACAATAATAAAGTCACAACATTTACTCTCACTAGACCCACAAGTGTTGAAACTCTCTACAGTTCAATACAGGTTTCAAGTACTCAAGACTGTTCATATAATGAAACAACGAATAAACTTGAACTTGTTTTAAAAACATTTGCCCAAAGGTACGATAATCAGGAAACTGAAAGTCTTGGATTTTTAGCTGATTTCGAACCGACATTCCATTATAAAGGTAAGGTTGTAGCAAGCCAGTTAAGAGTTGAGACTTTTGACAGTACATACTGGCCGGATTATGTTTTCAAAGATGACTACAAACTCAAATCTCTGGAAGAACTTGAGCAGTTCATAGCTGAAAATAATCATTTACCTGATGTTCCTTCTGCAGATCAAGTTAGTAAGGAAGGACTTAATGTTGGGGATAATCAGGCTGTTCTCCTTAAAAAGATAGAAGAATTAACACTATACGTAATTGAACTCAAAAAAGAAATTAATGAGTTGAAAGAAAATAATCAGTAAAGGATAATAAATGAAAAATATCATAGCAATAATTCTGGCAGTAATAGCAATCGCTTTTTCGGCATATACATACTTAAACAGTCCAAAGATCAGATATATTGATTCTTCTGTAATGCTGGAGAAATATAATGGTGCAATAAAAGCTAGAGAGGATTTCGAGACCAAAAGTAATGCCTGGACAGAGAATATTCAGGTCCTGGAAACTGAATTAAATAAAATGAATGAAGAGATTGTTGCAGACGGTTCCAAATGGGGTAAGAAAAAACTCGCAGATAAAAAGAAAGATCTTGATAAGAAGGGACGCGAATATGCAAAATACAGAAGAGCAATTGAGGATAAAGCATCTAAGCTTGAAAATGATTTAATGCAGCCGGTTTATGATGAACTGAACTCCCTTCTGGAAGAATTCGGAGAAAAGAAAGGCTATGATATTATTTTTGGTACTGTTTCCGGAGGGAATATCCTTCATGCTAACAGAAAAGTAGATATTACAACAGATTTTATAAAATATGCAAACAGTAGATTCTAGATTATTTCTCAAGGTTATCTGCCTTATTGCTATATTGCTGATAACCGGGTGTACAAAAAAAATTGATTCATTGAAGGAGTATGAAAACTACTTTTACAGTGAAAAATCCGGTTATGCTCAGAAAATAACAAAAAAAGGCTTCAAACTTAAACTGCAGTATCTTCCAACGGATATGATGCTTGTAAATGAGTATAAGTATTCCATAGCTGAGATTGATGATGCTCTGAGGGATTCGACAATCACCCGGGAGAAATACGATGAAAGAATTGCAGACATAAAGGAAGAAGCTGTTAAAAGCAGGATTAACTATGATAAATCAATTTTTTTCAAACTGACAATCGGTTTTGAAAACGATGACCAGGATATAGTTTTTACTACAATGCAGGGAGGACGTACTCCCTACTACGAATGGCTGAATAAACTGCTTTTCTCAATGAATCAATACGTATTTCTACATACAGAAAAAAGCGGAAAAGTGAAGCTAAGTTTGTATAATATGGATAGAAACTTTGGAATGGCAAAGAGCAGGACATTCCTGTTTTCGTTCCCAATTGAGTTTAACAACGTAAAACTATTAGATCAAAACGACATTACTCTTTATATAAAGGAATTTGGATTACACACAGGTACAATAACTTTTAAGAATCCTGTTCCACACAAAAAAGTTATTCTAAACTATTTTTAGGAGAAATTTTATGAATAGAAAACTTTCAATATTCATTACAGCAATTCTGCTGTTAAATACAATACTTCCGGTGTTCCTACACGCCGGAGAAGCACCGACCCAGCCTGAGGCAGCTCAGTTTGAGCCGGTAGACACGTCCGACATGGTCAGTCTTGCCAATGGAAATTTTAATTATAATATACCGCTACTGGAAGTGCCTGGTCCCGAAGGAAACTGGCCAATAAATATGAGCTACCATGCAGGGATTGGTCCTAATACAGAGGCAACCTGGGTTGGTCTTGGCTGGACACTGAACCCCGGTTCTATAAACAGATTCATGAATGGTTATCCTGATGATTATTTTGCAGGGAGAACTTATTCTGAAGTTGATGCAAAAAAACAGAAGGGGAAAGGTTTATCTCTCGGTATAAGTTATGGTCCGGTAGGAATGAGTATGTCTTTTGATAGTCAGACCGGATTTGGTGGTGTCAATGCATCTCTTAGTGTTAGTGGTTTGTTGCAGTTAGCTGGTGTTCCGACAAGTATAGGACCTGTAGGTGTAAATGCCAGCATTGGTACTCAAGGAATGAGCCTCGGGCTTGGAATGTCTGCAGCAGGAGATTCCGGGATTGGAGTATCTGTTGGAGGAAGTGTTCATTTAGGATTTGATGGTAAAACTTCAGCCTCTGCCGGAGCAAATTTGTTTGCAGAAAGCAGTAATCCCAAAGCAGATAATTTCAGCTTAGCTGGAGTCTCATTTGGGTCAGGTGGAAATGGAGCTTCGTTCTCAGTTGCAGGACATGGAGCTCAAAGTCAGACAAATCTTTCAACAAAAGGGAACACTAAATTTTCCAGCAGAAATTTTTCTATTCCAATTCCATTTGTTCCCGGGCTTTCTCTTAATTTTGGTTCATACGAATGGGAATGGTGGCTGCATGAAGAAGAATATGCGGCTCCATTTGGACTTCTTCACCAATATAGTCTGTATAATTTAAGTAATTCTGGTATTCAATGGTATAATGGTGTACATCGAATGTGGAACGTTGATGACAATGTTGTAGGAGATATAAAAGAAGATTATCCTGCCTTTTCTTATGGGTCTACTGAAGGGAACGGACAATGTATTTTTGACGAAATCCGCATGGAAAGATCTGTAGTATGTAACACATTGTTAGACAAGGAGCTCTTTGATCTTTGGAATAATATAATTGATACTCCTCTTTATAGGTATAACACAATGTTACCTTCGACAGATCAATATCAGATCTCAGTTCAGGGGATTAACGGCAATTTCAAACCATATTTTAAGCACCCGTATAAAGTATATGACATTGATGATGATGATACAGGTTACTATGAGTTCTTGGGACCTGAAGGATTTATTGAAGCATCCATGACTGAAGGTTCCGGAGAGATCTACTTCAGATTTGATGGGGATAAAGGCGGTAATGCTATTGCTGGAGAAGATGGAAATGCTGATCCTTGGGCAGAGCAGATTGGAGATGACTATTACGGAAGCAAAAAAATATATCCAGCGATAGATCTTTGTACTGGACAATTACTGGGTTTCAGGATTATTGCTGATGATGGCAAGATATATGAGTTCTTTCAACCAACATTTTCCTTCTCTTCGAAAACTGTAGTATACCGTAACAGAGGAGAAGGAGATCAGGTATATGATGAGAGTCTGATGATAACTCCTTATGCTACTTCCTGGATGCTGACAGCAATTAAAGGTCCGGATTATCTGGACAGGGGGGTCGACGGACTCTCAGAAGATGACTGGGGATTCTGGGTGAAATTCAATTACGAAAAAGACAAAATACTTCCTTGGAGAACTCCGTACTGGGATGGCACTAGTGATGTAACTTATACAGTAGACAGTAAAAATAAGGAAAATGAATCCGCATCTGAAGGATATTCACAACGAGTTTATCTGAAGAGTATAGAAACTGCAACTCACTATGCAGAATTCTCAACGAATATTGATGGACTTCGAACAGATAAGAAAGTTTCTTCAACAGTTGATGGCTTCAGCACTACCCTTAAATGGAAGTTAGTAGACACTACAGGGGATGGAGTTTATGATGCATATAAAGTTACCTATCCGTTTGAACCTTCAGAAAACACTCATTTCAGAGATCATAGGGATACAACTGATAAAGCCAAACTCACATTTGCTTTTACTAGACTAAATTATTGGGACAGTAGTGGAACTTATGTAAATCGAGATCCAGATATAAACAATGATGTATATGAAAGGAAAATTAACTACGAGTACGAATATGAAGAATCACAATTGGTTAATGACAGTCCTGACGATGGAATTTGTACTCAGATCATTCCCTTGAGTGTGTTCGGTATTGGAACTCCTCATAATGTACATCTTAGAGCGTTAACCTTCCAGCTTTTCAAACCAACATCAGAGCCAATGTTTGATGAGGATATAACTTATTCTGCCAGAAAACTGGATAAAATACGATTATATAACAAAAACTACATTAACACTTCTTTAAAAGGTATTGATTTCAGTTATGATTATTCTCTACAGCAGGGAGCCCCAAATGCGGATACTGGTAAGTTGACCTTAAGATCAATAAAGAAAACAGGTTTAAATGGATCATTAAATACTCTGCCTTCCACTAAGTTCTATTATGGTTTCAATCCGGATTGGAGTGAATTTACCTGGGATATGTGGGGTGGTTATACTTCTATAGGTGAAAAGGAAATACATACGAATGCCCAGATAAAGGAAATTGCAGACAGAGATGCTTCAGCCTGGCTGTTGAATAAAATTGTGAGTCCAACCGGAGCGGTAACAGAAATAGAATATGAGTCTGATTTAATTAAGAAACTTGGTTCAGGAGATAATATTGCAAACTTCACTTTCAGTACATTCACACATGATTATGAAAATAGGTATAATTATCATCCAACCACTTTGCCACAGTGGGGTATAGTTCCCACTTCAGATTTTTACTCTTTGTCTGAAAACTTGGATTCTCTTGCAACAATATACAATGATTATTCCCAGAATTACAATGATGATGCTCCATTTTGTCTATTTCGACCAGTAATTGAAGGTTGGGGAACTACTGAAGTGAACTTTAATTATTCTTTCATTCCTGTGACAATCGATTTCTCTAATACAGCTTCTGAATATGTAATCCTTGATACAGAAATACGTTATTATGCATATAGTGGTATTGGTTTTACTCTTGGATATGGAATTGCCCCTGAGTTCATGTATGGTGGAGGTCACAGGATTAGATCAATAACTCTGTATAATGCAGGTGAAATCTCCAAAACAAATTACAATTATGGAAATGGTGTGCTGTCATGTTTTCCAGAAGTTATAAAGCATGAACTCCATGAGGATATGAAGTATTTTGATTATAGGCTTTCTTTAACAGGAGATGGACATTATGCTTATTCAAAACCTTATATAGATAATAACATTCAGGGAATTGGCTTAAACCTTTTGGGACCTTCTCCCGGTGTGTTCTATGATAATGTAGAAGTTTCTGAGACATCAATTAGTAATGGTGTGGAAACTCTGTCACTAAATGGTAAAACAGTTTATGAATTCTATACTCCTGAGGATTTGCCATATGTCGATGATGTAAGTCATCAACGTGCAGGTGATGACGCTAATGTCTGGATTAATAACAGGACCGGAGTTTATGGCAGGATGAGATCTATCAAAACTTATGCAGAAAAACCTGATGGTACTTTCCAGCCTATAACCACAACAGAATATGAGTACTCTACAAATGGTTTAATCGGTGCAAAGTCGTACATTAGGGGAGAACTTAATCCACATACATACGAATTAGGTATGACGTCACAAAGGTTTTACACAAAAGAATCTTCCTCCAGTCCGGATGTACGAGTTCATATCTGGGAAAATAATGTTTTCGAGAATTCCATCACGACAACAGTTAACCATCTTGATGCTGATTATAATGTTTCAGGAACCACTGTAACTGTTCAGAAAAATGAAGCTTATGATGCATTGAGCGGAAAAGTAATAATAACATCCCGAGAAAACTCTAAAGGGAATAAGCTATATAAGGAAATAATTCCTGCTTATTGGCATTATCCAGAAATGGAAAACAAGAACATGCTTACTCAGGAAGCATGTAAGAAAGAATACTCTATTCCTCCAACTGAGACAATGGATTTCTTTGATATAAGAGCGTATGAATCTAATAACTGGATCAATGAGTACTTAACCTATGCAGAAGTAACAACATGGAAAGATTGGACTCCGGAATACCTAAACACTTCCCCAAAAGGCATTTACAGAAAAAATGATGTGTATAAATATGTTGGTGGAAAGTTTGATTATGAGGAGTTTGACTTCCAGAATAATCCGGAAGAAGATCTTGTTCAAAACGGTAAATGGGAAAGAATGTCTAATATTGAAGCGTTCGATAATTTTGGACACGCAATAGATGTTGTTGATAGCAGAGAAGTTCATTCATCCACAATTTATGATGTTACAAGCATGAATGTTATTGCAACAGTAGATAATGCCGAATACCTCGAAGCCTTTGCCTGTGGATTTGAGCAAGATGACTTGATCAACTTTCAGAACTTACATCCAAATAATATAACTTCCGAACCGGACGAAGTTAAAGTTGGTCAAAGAGGTATTAAGCTTACAGAATTATGGGACGGTTTGGATTATGACAAGGAGATTAGATCAACAATGGGCTTTAATATTTCCAATCCACATGTTTTTAAACCAAACAAAACTTATGTTGCATCTATCTGGTTCAAGGCAGAACCAGGATGTAATGGTCAGTTTATGTATGGAGAGAACAGATATTACGGCTTGATTGAAAGCCATCCATGTTATGGATCCGGAGAGTGGGAGCTGCATGAAATTGAGTTTGAAATATCTCAGGAAAATGGTCCTATGCAGTTTTGGTTACGTTTTCAGAGCAACACAAATAATGATCCTGATGGTTATGTGCTTTTTGATGAGATTCGAATACATCCAAAAGATGCAGCAATGACAACATACACTTATGATGATTTGACAGGAAAGCTTATTGCAATAACTGATGAGAACAGGCTATCAATCTCATTCGAGTATGATGAAATGGGCAGGTTAATTAGAACCAGAGATGATGAAGGCAATATTATAAGTGAATCTGAGTATGAATACTCAAGAGGAAAAGGAAATTAGGGAGGTTGGAACATGAAAAGAAAAATATTAATAATGATAATTATTTCAATTACAGTATGTATGTTTTCATACGAAGACTTCTCTGTTGAAGCTTATTTTGATAATGAACATAATATAGTTTTTCAGATATTTGATCTTGATAGGAATTTTTACCTCGAAACTGATGAAAGTGGAAACATTGATGACGACCCAGAGATTGATGGATATACATTCAAAGCCTATTATACAACCTTTGTTGGTACTTATGTAAACCAGACAGAGTTCACTCCTTATAATTGGGTTTGCAGCTTTAATGGAAATATAGTTCTTAATGAGAAAATAAACTGGCAGAGTCCTGTTTTCAAAATACCATATGTCTCTGGAATCGAGGAGGCAGGATGTGGAGTTTTACATGTCAGCATTGAATTTCATTACAGCAGTAGCACAAGCAGTGGCTATGTAACTTTATTTAAGGATGTTAGTGTTAATCCAATTTCAAACAGAATATCTACAAAAGTTATAAATGTTCCGGAGAAAAATGAAACAGAAATCTGCTCTCTTTCAACAGGTGAGATTTCTGAAAAAATCATCTATGCTGATCCAGATGGTAAAATCAGACAAATTATCAGTAAAAACGCTTCGGATAGTTTTAAGGATATTGTTGAACATAAAATATATGATGAGCTTGGCAGAGAATACAAACAATTACTGCCATTCGCATCAGATACGGGAGACGGAAGATTCAGGCGTAATGCTGAAACTTCTCTTCTCAACTTTTATGGTGTAAATAATCCGGGAGGTAATCCATATGATACATCTCCATTTGCAGTAAAAAAATACTTCAAATGCCCGGAAGATGTAGTATACGAACAGGGAGGAATCGGGTCAGTATTTCAGCCAGCAGCAGACAATACTAACGGTCATACCACTAAGACATTTTCCGCAACAAACAAAGCTGATACTCCCGGTGGAGAAGTAAGAATATGGGGAGAAGACGGTCATCCAACAAGCAGCTATTACAGCCATGATAAGCTGACTATTCAAATTGTAACTGATCCTAACGGATTAACATCATATTCATTCACTGACATGAATGGAAAAATAGTTTTGAAAAGATCTGCAATTGATGATGCCGGCAATCAGTTCAAGGAAACCTATTATGTTTTTGATGATAAGGGAAACCAGGTTGCAATTATACCACCTGAACTAGCCAATAGTTATCAATATGAGTTAGGAGAAACAGATCAGAATAACATTGATCTGGTTAATAAATACGCTACCATAATGAAGTACGATACACGTAACAGGCTTATTGAGAAAACGCTGCCAGAATGTGGCACAATTGAAACCGTATATGATAAAACCGGAAGAATTGTACTAACCAGAGATTCCAATATGAGAGCTCAGGATCATTGGACATTCTCAAAAGTGGATGTCAGAGGTAGAACAATATTGTCCGGGATTTATGAGGGTCCTGCAATTCATACAAGATCATTTCTGCAAAATATGTTTGATGATCCGGCTTTCTCAAGCTCATTCGATTTATATGAAAAACGTGATCCTTCAGAAGCCTTTGAATATTCAAATGCAGCCTTCCCCAATATTATTAATTGTCAGGTACTTTCAGTAAACTACTATGATAATTACGATTTCCCGGGGAACGAGAATTATACCTTTGCTCCATGCTCAGAGCTTCCGGAAGTGGAAAAATTCGACAGAGTTTCCGGTAAAGCGACTTGCAGCAAAGTGCGTGTATTAAACTCAGATACTCCCGGTGGTACAATATTCTATGGAAATCATTCTTATAGTTACTGCCCGGATGAAGTAGTTGTGAAATATTCCGGAGAATCTATCATATTTAATCCGGGATTCTGTACACACCCAGGACAGCAGCTTGAAGCATCTTCGAGTATTGATATTCTTACAAATGGACCTGAAAATCAGTGGCTGGAAACAGTGACTTATTATGATAAACATGGTAATGTTATCCAGACACAATCTCTTGATCACATGAACATGAAAACTATTAATACCGTTAGCTATAATTTCATTGATTTACCTGTTAAAGAAGTAACAGTTAAAGAGATCGTATCCGGAAGTTTAGATTATAATACTCTCGTGACCAGAAAAAGATATGAATATAATCATAATGATGGGATAAAGCAAGTATATATGCAGGTTAATGATGATGACCCGATTCTTGTGCTCGAAAATCATTACAATGAAATGAACCAGTTGAAATCCAAACTGCTTGATGCCCGTCTTGATGAAAATTTTGATCTTTTCAGCTCAGACCCGGTTTCTCTGACAGATGCAGCTTTCCTGCAGAAAGTGGATTACTGGTACAATATTAAGGGGAAAGTTACACAAGTAAATGATGTTGATTTCAGATCCAATGACAATGATATGTTTGCTTATAAGCTTAATTTCGAGAACACCGAAACAGGTTATACAACTCCCAACTACACCGGTATAATCTCAGAATTTATCTGGAGAACACGATCCAGCTCTTCATTTGGAAATTCTCAGAAGATGGCTTATGCCTATGCCTATGATAATTCATATCAGCTTGAGAGTGCAAAATTCGGAGTTAATAATGATACAGATCAAAATCCTTATCCTTACGAGAATTTTGGTACATATGATGTTGATAACATACAATATGATTTGAACGGAAATATTAAGCACATTGACAGAAAAGGTACAGGAGCAAACGGTTATATTGACCAGCTTTCATATAATTATGATGGTAATAAGCTGATTGCTGTGGATGACGCTGTATCTACTCTGCAAAGTGAAGATTTTAATGACAGGGGACATAATTACTCAACATCAGGACAGATAGAATATGTGTATGATGCTAATGGTAATCTGACAGAAGACCACAATAAAGGTATTAACATTTCATACAACTATCTTAATCTTCCGGATTTCGTTTCGTTCGAGGATGGCAGGTCTATAGAATGGATATATTCTGCAGGTGGAGCTAAGCTCAGAAAGAATGTACGGGATGCTGATGGCAATATTACAAGTACAACCGACTATTGCGGTGGAGTAATTCTCGATAACAGAATAATCAAACAGGTAACACAGCCTGCGGGTAGAATTGTAATGAATGCAGACCATAACTTTGAGTATGTTTATGATATGAAAGATCACCTCAGTAATACCAGAGCATCCGTTAAGAGAGATACTGATATGAGTAGTCCTTCCTTCTATGATCCTTTGCTTGTGCAGGAAGACCATTATTACCCATTTGGAATGAGACTTGGAGGATTATCCTCTGCCAATGGAGATAAATCCAATAAATTCCTCTACAACAATAAGGAATACGAAGATGATTACAACCTTAACTGGTATCACTACGGTGTGCGTTATTACGATCCACAGCTTGGGCGCTGGATGGCAGTTGACCCGGTTGATGAGTTCTTTAGTCCTTATGTGTATTGCCATAACGATCCGGTGAACTTCCTTGATCCCGATGGGGCTGTTGCTAAAGCATATAGTATTACAATTAGTGGGGGATTATTTGTTGGAGGTTCTTTGAGTTGGGGGCACATGTCTACAGACACAGAATGTCGAGATACTTTCGCAAAAGGTAAAAGCATGGGTAATACATTTGGGCTTTCCATCTCAATTGAATCAACAGTATATAGTAATGATGATTTAAGTGTTTATTCAGGTGAGACTACAACAATAACTGATGGTTATTTTGTTAACAATCATAGACATGTTATTCGCTCTGAATCCGGTGATGTTATGGCAACTGGTGAAGGGACTTCTATATCATTCGATCTTCTTCCAATAGGTAAGATAAAGTGGTTGAAAAAATTTGCAAATCTGAAAAAAATAGGTTCTCATGAAGTTAGTGTTTCTAACACAAAAGATAGTAAGATATATACTCATCAAGAATATTTCGAACAGGATATGATTGGACAAGAGATAATCAAGATTGGAGCACCGATAGACAATTTAAATCGAAAATTGCAGGTTGAACAACTCAATAGGAGTAATGCCCCCGATGAAGCATACCCTCCTTCATCTAGGCAGACTACAGAGTCAGGAGAATCTGATGAATGGGATTAATCAAATATTCATTTGAAACTTATTATTCAAGGCCAGAAACATGTTTTCTGGCTTTTTTCTTATGTGTATTTCGTGGTTAAATCTTAAAAGGGAAAATATACTACTCTAACTCCATTCTGTTATCCTTAGCCAGTTTATACGTGAAAAAACTGTCTTTCACCTGTACAGTAACAGAGTCAGGTTCTATGCTGTAAATCAGTCCGAATTCTGCCTGTTCATCCTGGCTTAGCACCATGGATTTACCTTTAAACTCCAGTATCAAGTTTTTACCAATAACACCGGTTATGTTTATGTCGGGTCTTATTTTCGAGGTTTCATTCTAAAGGGATAAAAATCTCGAGAATAATTTCTTGACCATTATTACCCGTTCGGTATGAGGATTCTGGGATTATCTGTTAACAATAGTGTGGATAACAAATTCCTTTACAACAACAAAGAATTTGAAGATGAGAATAATGTACACCCTATGGTTCTCGGATTCAAATCCTACGAACTTCGGAGTGGAGACTCTCGCCTGCGGCTACGAGCTCATTTTTGGAGACTTTCGGGCTATGCCCTGCAAGCTCATTGCTACCACTACGGTGTGCGTTATTACGACCCACAGCTCGGGTGCTGGATGGTCGTTGACCCAGCTGATGAGTTCTTTAGTCCTTATGTGTATTGCCACAACGACCCATTGAACTTCCTTGATCCGGATGGGGCTGCTAGTGAAAAAGCGAAGGAAACTGTAAGCAAGTCTAGAAGAGCGTGGACTGCAGGTTCATTATGGGCTGCGGCAGGGATAGGAATAGCAGGTGGAGCAACAGCAATCCTCACAGGCGGTTCTTCAATTGCAGTTGCAGCAGGGATGATTAGTATGCTAGCAGGAACTACTGCTGGTACCTGTGCAACTGTGGAGACAGTAGCATTAGCATGCGATGCTGAAGATCCTAATTTACCTATGAAGAAAGAAGCTTACTTCGTTCTGGGTGTTGCTGCTGGAGGAGTTATTAACATGAAAACTGCCGAAGCTGCTATTACTTACTCTGTTCAAAAAGTACAGGAAAAATATGAAGGAGAGGTAGAAAAGGGTAATATCAAAGTTGATGAACCCGGAGTAGTTCCTACTGCTGCAGATGCATTGGACTCAATGGAGTCTTTTCTTAATATTGGTGAACCTCAAAAATGAAAAGGAGAAAAAATGAAAGGATTTATCTCATTCGCAATTGATACAATGGTTTTACTTATTTTTTGTTTCATTGCATCTATTCTAACAGAAAACAACATTAATTTAGTTATTTTTATAGGACTGATTCCTCCCCTTTTTAATATGCTCATTTTTTCTGGTAAGAGACATAATCAATATCTAAGTTTTGGTGAATATATTACATCTCAAACCTCAGAAAATATGATTATTTCCGGTTTTAATATAGATATAAGATTGAAGCATAGTTATACTTTGCGTTTCAGATTTTATTGGAGTATATCTTATTCCATTTTCTCTCTTATACTTAGTGCCCATATAGTGTATTCTCTTTGGATTCCTTTTTTACTCCTGTTATCATTTCTTATGCTATATACATTAATTTCGAACCAATCTGGATACAAAATCACTGTAATTATGTTAAGACATTTTTTCAAAAACATATTACTATTAAAAAACGATAAGGATGTTCTATGAGATTCTCATTATTAATAATGTTAATTTTCATATCAAAGCTGTATGGTGATAATATTAGAGATATAACAGATAAACTGGTTCTAAATCAGAAGTTTCTTAATCAATACAAAAATGTAGAGATTTCATGCAACGAGATTAAAAGACTTTATCTTAATACAGAAAAACAGTTGGATGGATTTGCAAAAGGCAACATTGAATCACCAGATAGCATACTTTATATTCTAAAATACGTTGATGGGAATTTCATTGTCGAACCTCCAAAAATATTCTTTATAGAGCAATCAAAGCTATCTCAACAGCAAGCTGATGGTCTTAATCAAGTAAATATCAGCATAGAAAATCAAATTACCGCCTTTCAAGAATATATAGTTTTGTCTTTTGAACACTACTTCAATATTTTGTCAGAAGAAAATGACTATGAGGTAAATAGAAAAGGGAATAATATTTTGATTAGGGAATCTGTCACAGATAATAATATATCATCCATTATTTCATATACTTATAATACTGTTGATAGCTTAATTGTACTAGAGGGATGTACATCAGAATTATCAAATGAAAACATGAAAAATTCTACAGAATTCACTTTTAATTCTGAAATTATCCATAATATACTTAAAATTAGACAAGTATCAATACATACAAGAATGTCTTCAGCAAATACTACATTTGAAGGAAATGTTTCCTTTGATGTTGATTACCGATAAGTCAAACACTAACCGTAAATTGCTTCATGGAGCATATAAAGCTAAATAACTATATTTTGTTTCAAAGCCAGAAACTCGTTTTCTGGCTTTCCTTTGTCCTAAAGTGTAGTTCATGTCTTCATACTAATAGGATTATAATCAAGTGAACAATTTCCTTGACCATTTGCCGCTAATAAGTGCAATTTTGCTATATTATGGAGTAAGGAGGATGGATTGTATCTGGGAAACACAGCTTTAAAAGTCCAGAAAGATCATTACTATCCGTTCGGGATGAGGATTCCGGGATTATCCGTTAACAATAGTGTGGATAACAAATTCCTCTACAACAACAAAGAGTTTGAAGATGAGAGTAATGTACCTCCTATGGTTCTCGGATTTGCATCCTGCGAACTTCGGAGTGGAGACTCTCTCCTGCGGCTACGAGCTCATTTTTGGAGACTTTCGGGCTATGCCCTGCAAGCTCATTGCTGGATGGCAGTTGACCCGGCTGATGAGTTCTTTAGTCCTTATGTGTATTGCCACAACGACCCGGTGAACTTCCTTGATCCGGATGGGGCTTTTGAAATTCCATTTACATTAGATGAGAAATATATTAATATTAGTAGATTCTGGGATGGAACAGTTACAAAGGAATGGGTTATAAAAGGTGAGATAAAATTTCATATTGGTCTTGATAGACTTGGTTTTGAAGGGAGTTTTGAAGCTCAGGCAGTAAAGGAAGAGGGGAAAATTATTAATCCATATGCTGAAGGAGCACATTTTGATTATGATAAAAACTTCGCAAAATTATCTTTGAAAGGAAAAGCAGTCGGAGGAACAAGTGGTTTGAAATTTGCTGCAGAAGCTGCAGTAACTACTCTAGAGCTTGGTATCAAGAGTACCCATGATGATGGATCATCCCTGAGGTTACATGGGGATATAGGCACTATTGGTGCTGGAGTTTCCTATGGACATGATTGGGGGGGGAGATCATAGTATAGGACTGAAAGCAGGTGTAATTGTTGGAGGAGGAGTTGAGCTAAAAGTACCTCCAATGGAATTGTGGCCAAATGAGGAGTAATTATATGATAGTAAAACTTATTCCAAGATTCTTATTGTTCTATCTTGAAACAATAATAATTTTTGTTTTAGGACACTTAATTGAGTCATATTCAAAGGACTTCATTGGTCCTCCCTATGTCATTTTTTCGCTTTTCTTTTTCAATCATATTGTCTTGCCTTTTTTTTCAAAAGGGGAAACTTTTGGCATGATGTTATTCAATATTTGCTTAATTGATGTTGAGAGAAAAGGTAAAATAAGCAACAAGAAAATTTTGCTTCGTTTAGTCTTAAAACTCATTTATTGTATTACACCTATTCCTGCATTTATACATTATTTAATTGCAAGAAAAGATAATCCATGGTATGATAAAGTTTTAAAAATCAAAATGATTTACGCGAAACAAAAGGACTAGAGAAAGCATAAAATATAATATTAGTTTAGTCAAATTTGCAAAGCCAGAAACATGTTTTCTGGCTTTTTCTTTAGTGCCATTTAGTGTATTTCGTGGTTCTATCTTCATGGGATTGTAATCTCGAAAATATTTTCTTGACCGTTTCCAGCTAATGAGTGCAATTTAGCTATAATATGGAGTAAGGAGGCTGGATTGTACGTAGGAAATAACGTAACGAATTTACAGGAAGATCATTATTATCCACTATTACCCATTTGGTATGAGACTGGGTGGAATGTCCTCTGATACCGGGCAGGACAACAAGTTCCTGTATAACGGAAAAGAGCATGAGGATGGGAATAATGTACCTCCTATGGTTCTCGGACTCACGTCCTACGAACTTCGGAGTGGAGACTCTCGCCTGAGGCTACGAGCTCATTTTTGGAGACTTTCGGGCTATGCCCTGCAAGCTCACAGCTACCACTACGGAGTGCGTTATTACGACCCTGAGTTAGGACGCTGGCATGCAGTTGACCCGGCGGATGAATTCTTTAGCCCTTATGTGTATTGTGCTAACAATCCTATTATTTTTGTTGACCCGGATGGGAGAGCTGTAGCATATGCATTTACTTCAGCTAGATGGAATGTGGGTTACACTGAAGAGTATCTAGTTGGTAGAGCAATTGGGTACGATAATGGTTTCAAAGGTATTCAATTCAGTACAGATTCTAAAGGAGGATCTTATGCAGGAGGTGTAGGTCTTTCTGGAGGTTTTGGATTTCTTTTCGGTACAAATGACCCCAATTCTCTTCTTGGACGTGGTCTAAACATAGGTGTATCAGGTTTAACCGAACATCCGATAATTCAACTTTTTGGTGCTGAAGTGAACATAATACGTGATAGAGAATTAGATAAATGGTACGTTGGTTTTAACATAAGTATGGGAAAAGCAAAAGGATCAAGTGCTTATATTGATCATTCAAAGACTGAAATAGATAAAAATGCTCCATACTCTTGGGAATCCAAATTCTATTATCAGGTTCAAAAACATTATTATGACTTTAAAAATAGCTGCCAGTCGTTGACTAACAAGATTATTGGACCAGTTAATCTACCTGGGAATGGAACCACAGTTGATCAAGAACTTATTAATGAATTAGATTGAGGACTATAAAATGGGAATTTTCTCTGTGATTGCAGTACTTTTGATGATAGTTTCTTTTGTTATTGAGTGGTTTATATATTTTACTGATGAGGAATTTTATTTATTGAGCCAAAAGAATAATAAAAATGATTTCAAAAACTTAAACTCCTCGAATTTTCTTGATAATAGACCAACATTCAGACAACTTAAGGATGCATGTAAAAATTCAACAAGTGATAGGAAGTCATTGTATTATTTCATCATTGCTTTGAGGATTTATGTTTTTTGTGTGGTAGCTTCAATTTTTATTGGAGCGATGGGGTTCTTAGTCCATCTACTATACAAAGCACTCAGTAGTTAGATATGGTAAAATTTATCAATATTTATAAACCCCTTTCGAGGGGCTTTCGTATACCTTCACCTGCACTATAACAGATTCCGGTTCTATGCTGTAAATCAGTCCGAATTCTGCCTGTTCATCCTTGTTTAGCACCATGGATTTACCTATTACACCGGTTATGTTTATGTCTGATCTTATTTTTGTTGTTCTATCCAAATGGGATTATCCCTTTTTAACAATATTTCCTTGACCATTTGCCACTACTGAGCTCAATTTAGCTATAATATGGAGTAAGGAGGATGGATTGTACGTAGGTAACACAGCTTTACTTGTCCACATCCATTGACAAAAGTACTTCAATCTATAACCATAAAATGATAAGGATAATCAATATGAAACAAAGAATTAGAAAACAATTTGAAGAATTAGATTTAGATAATCTTTCACAGATGAACAAGCTTTTGAATGAGATCAATAGTTCGGATGATAATTTATTAAGACAACTATTTTTCGTACGAGGCACAATGTTATTGTATAAATTATCTATTTTCCTAGGGAAAGTAGATTTTGAAAAAGTTCAGGAGAATTTTGATTTGTTGCTTGAATGGTTTCAGGATATAAACTGGCCAGGGACACAAAATATAATCTTACTAATAGAATCTAATAAAACATTGATTGATATAAGCAAAATTGAAAATGCAATTACAATTGCACGAAAGGAAGAAGATATTGAATGGTTAGGGGGAATAAAATATCTTTTGAAAGAAATTGATTTTTATCGTGATACTGTTATTTCAAAGGAATCCATGACTTGCTTAGAATCTGTCGATTGGGTTCAGTAAGTCATAAAGGGATAAAGGCTGGAATAAAAGTACTAACGGATGTAGGTGTTAATGTAACTAAGAAAGTTAAGAGCTGGTTTGTAAAAAAGGAGATGAATCCAATTTCAAATTTCAAAGTTGATTTCTCAGAAAAGGAAATGAGTATTTTTGATGAATTAGAGAGCATGCTCAACAAAGAACAAAAGCAGTAAGCTTTTTTAAGCTGTAATAATATCTTAGCCAGAAACATGTTTTCTGGCTTTTTCTTTCGTGTCTTTTAGTGGGTTTCGTGGTTTTATTCTAATGGGATTATTATTCCGCTACTCCAACTCCATCCTGTTGTCCTTAGCCAGTTTATAGGTAAAAAAGTTATCTTTAACCTGCACTATAACAGAGTCAGGTTCTATGCTGTATATCAGCCCGAATTCTGCCTGTTCATCCTGGCTTAGCACCATGGATTTACCTTTAAACTCAAGTATCAGGGTTTTACCTATTACACCGGTAATATTTATGTCTGGTCGCTGGACAATTGGTTTTGGGTAATGCTTTGGCTGGGTTTCTTTTTTCTTTTCCACTGGAGCAGGAGTGTGGGCAAACGGATCACGGAAACTACCCATAAAATCTATGTTCAGGCTGTCAGTTCTGGTGGTTTCAATTACTTTATTGTCTATGGATGCTGTCTGTTGGCTGTCCTCTGCCTTTGCCTGTTTTACTCTCACAAAGAACGATCCCCAGACAACTATAGCGGCAATTATCAGTAACACGGTGAACAATTTTCTGTATTTATTCATTAGAGTATGTCCTTCTCATCAGTATATTAGCGTTGTCTCAAACACAATCTTAGTATGAAGCTGTTTACTCTCTGTAGTCATCTCAATCTGACTGATATAGATATTATCGTGGAGTTGTTCCAGTTCCTCAATCAGTAGTCCGGAATCCTTATATGATCCGTTGATCTCGGCTTCTATCACAGCGATAGTGTATTGCTGTTTCTTTGTCTCGGAAACAGGCTGCATCTTTACAAGGCTGACGTTGTTCTTCTTGCATACCTGATCAATCAGAACAGGGATATCGGCAGTGTTACGGAAAGAGTTTCTGCTTATCACATCCTGATACTTATTCTCAAGCCTTTTCTTCTTGACTCGCAGACTTTGCAGGTTTTCTTCCCAGTTGATACTCTGTTCAATCAGTTTTTTATTAACAGTGATCTGCTTTATATTACCTGTAAGAGTAATAACTTCAGGGATAGCTAATGATTTCAGCAGAACAAGGATCAATACTCCTCCCACAATGGAAAGCATTTGCCAGAATCGAGTTGAATGTGTCATTTTTCACCTCTCTTCAGCTCAATTGTAAAAATGTACATACTGCTTGCATTGGAGACTTCAACCGGGAAATCCTTTGTGATATGCTCCATCTTCTGAAACTTAACGGAGGAAAAGATCTCTGTTTTCTCCAGATTCTGCAGATAAGCAGATACTTTTGTATTTGCGAAGGAATAACCCTCTACTGTTACTATAGTGTTGTTGTCAGTGTTTTCTATATCAAGATCAGTCAGCCAGGTATCTGCCGGTAGATGTTTTCCAATAACTTCCAGATAAGCTGCCATTTCTGATTTCTTATTGCTAAGCTTGTTTGTCTGCCTGAAGACATTATTCATTTCTTCAATAGCCTTTTCTTCTTTCTTCAGAAGAGACGTTTTGTCTTTCAGCACTGCAAGTTGCTCCGACTGTGAACTGAGAGTATTACTCAGCAGTAAATTACTTATTCCGGGGATACCGTACACAACAGCGAAAGCAAAAACCAGAAGCATCAGGAGTTTTGTTGTGTTGAATCTGGCAATTGAGACAAAAGCCTTGTCCTTATCCTCAGCAAAGTTAAGACTAACTGATTTTGTATTGTAGTATTCCAGAATTGCCCCGTAGTTGGAGAAAAAGTCACCTGTTACTCCTGAGATTTCCAGATCCTTCAGGTTGTCACTCTTTATCTGTTCGTCTACATGCATAAAATCAGTAATTCTGGTCTGATTATCCTCAACAGCAAAATCAATTAGTTTACTTTCATGGAACACGCTGTATAACGACATGTCTTCACCAATAGCTTTGGAAATACAGATATGCTTACTTTTCAGTTTTTCGTCTTCTGCAAGAACTGAGCCTATTGTTAAAGAAGAAGCTCCAATGAAAAACAAATCGATTCCTATTCTTTTGAACAGTTCTGTATGCTGCTTTATAATTGTTTTCTCAATAAATGCAACAAGGAATTTTTCTTCGTTTAACTGCATGTACCTGTATTGATAAATCTCAGGATTTTCTGTAATTCCTGCAACCCAGTGATCATGAATCCAGTCATCAAGTTCATCTTCATCAAGCTGTTCATGGACATCTATAACCATAGTCTCCACGAGAGAATCAGGAAGAAGCAGCATATACAGAGAATCGTTTCTGAGTTTTACATGTTCCTGTACGGCTTCACATAGGTTCTCATCATGCAGCTCAACCTGTTCTTTAACAAGAATATCGGTTTTATTCAGCGTTCTTCTACAGGTAAGAATTCTCAGCAGATTATCGTCGAACGATATGGCTGTAATAGTTTTGGATAAATATGGAACCATTATTTCTTCTCGTATTCGCTTTTTATCAGTTCCCATTTTTTAGAATCATTTTCATCACCATAGAAGATATGTGGAGTAATGTATATCATTAACTCTGTCTTGCTGTTGTTGCGTCCTTTAAAACGGAAAAGGTGTTTGATAAGCGGAATATCTCCCAGAATTGGGACTTTCTTGAATGTCTTTGAGTTTGATTCCTGAATCAGTCCACCCATAATGATTGTTTCACCGTCTTTCAGCCTGACTGTAGAGTCGAGAGAACGTTCGTTAATCGTTGGCGGAGTGGAAGAATTAAATGAACCTACCGGAGTTTTGAATTCAGGATGAACCTCCACAGTTACATCTCCTGATGATCCGACCCAGGGAACAATAGTTAGAGTGACATTTGCTGTTATTTCTTCAAACTTCTCCGATTCCTGAGTAATAACATCATCATTACTTTTTATTGGAGTAGTAGATTTAAGTATGTAATACTGTGTCGTACCAACGGATATATTAGCCTCATGCCCGTTCAAGGTTGCAATCTGAGGTTTGGACTTTACATTTGCTTTTCCTTCGCTTTCCAAAGCCTGAATCTTGGCATAGAAATTTGACGGAAGTACTCCAATGTTCTTCACTCCTGCCCATTTACTTACCTGCTCAAGACCTTTATTCAGAGAGTGTGCATTCTGTTGAGAATATAATCTTCCGTCTTTATCAAAACCAACATCCAGAAGAGAATAGTTTTTGAATGAAGAAGATGAATCTCCGAGGGCTGTATTTACGCCCATCATTACTCCCAGATCACGTATATCCGATGTATTAAAGTCTACAACCAGAGCTTCTATCAGAATCTGTGGAGTTGGTAAGTCTATCTGTTTTATATAGCTTTCAAGATCATAAATAATATCATTGGTGGATATTACCATAAGAGCATTCTGTTCTTTAACTACCTTGAGAGTCGCATTTTTCATGATTGTCTCAGGAATCAGGGCAGTTATCCCGTCAGCTTTGATGTGTTTTAATTTTATCAGTTTAGAGGAAATCAGACTGCTTATGCTTTTATTGCCTACAACATAAATTCCGTTATCCTCTTTATAAGTAAATTCAGTTCCCTTCAGGATAATATTTAATGCTGTATTGATATCCAGATCTTTACATTTAGCTGTAAGTGTTCCTTTGGGTGAACCGTATGTGATAATACTTATATCGAGTTCCTGAGAAATGTCATTGATGATTCTGGTGATGTCTGCATTGTTCACATCAAATGAGATTTTCCCTTCATTAACTGTAATCCATACACCTGATCTGCGAGCGGACCCTGGTCTCTGCTTATTTTGGGCTTGAGCGTCAACTGTTACATAGTAGATTCCATTCTTTTTGTTAAGAGTAAATCCACTGTTTTCCATAAGGATTTTCAGCCCTGCTTCGAAATCAACATTTCTGAGAAATCCGTTAATTCTGCCTTGAATCGAGTTATTGAAGACAATATTCTTTCCACTCAGTTTTGACATAGTCTTAAGTACATGCTGGACATCTTTATTCTTGAAATCAACTGTCAGAGTATCATTGTGAATGATAATTTCATTAGGCTCAATCTCTCCGATAGTTTCTTTCTCAATGACAGCATCAGTAATTCTCAGTATTGCTCTGTTCTGGTGAATATCAAGGTTGTACTCATCGCATAAAAAGAGAATGCAGTCTATAACGCTGATGTCAGAGAGAGAAATTGTAATGTTCTTGTTAATGGATTCCTCAACAATCAGATTAATCTTGTATTCAACTGCAATTCCACGAAGAACATCTTTAATGTTCAGATCATTGACGTTCAGCCTGTTTATTTTATAGAAAACATTTTCCGGTAGTTTATCCAGATCAAGCAAATCAGTTTTCTTAATTTTATCTCTGCTAACTTTTTCTCTTTTGGGCTCTGTCTTAGCTGGTTTCTTTACTTCCTTTTTAACTACCTTCGGAGTCTCTTTTTTCTTTTCTGCCTCTCTCTTTTTCAAGTCCCTGTAATTGATGATCGGAGTTAAGCCTTTATCATCAGCAGCAAACATGTTCAGAGTCATAACGAGAATTATCAATGCTAAAATTCTTTTCATCTGCACCTCATTTATCCGGATATAATCTTTCTTACAACTTCATCCGGTGTTGTAATATTCTGCTTTATCTTTTCTATTGAATTATCCAGAAGTGTTTTCATTCCTTCCTTCAAAGCAATTTCTTTTATAACGTTTTCATTATAGGAACTGTATATTGACTGTACAATTCCATTGTTAACCGGCATCATTTCGAACACTGCTGTTCTACCGTAATAACCGGTGTTATTACATTTTTCACATCCTGCCCCGTGTATGTATGTTCTGTCTACGCTTAATCCCAGATTCTCCAGAATGTGTTCCTCAGGTTTATATTCTTCCTGACAATCCGGGCATATTGTCCGAACCAGTCTCTGGGCAATTATCAGTTTAACAGATGAAGCCACAAGGAATGGTTCTATTCCCATATTGATCAGACGGGTAATAGTGGAAACAGCATCGTTTGTGTGCAATGTGGAAATCACCATGTGACCGGTTAAAGATGACTGAACAGCTATCTCAGCAGTCTCATGATCCCTCATCTCTCCAACCATGATGATATCTGGGTCCTGTCGGAGTATTGATCTTAAAGATGTGGCAAATGTATATCCTATATCCGGTCTGACATGTGACTGATTGATTCCGTCAAGATTATACTCAATTGGGTCTTCAATCGTTGTTATATTCACAGCATCATCATTAAGTTCTTTCATAGCTGAATAAATTGTCGTACTCTTACCGCTTCCGGTTGGTCCTGTCACCAGAATCATTCCATGAGGGTTATTGATTGCTTTCCGGAAAACCTTCTGCTCTTCCGCATTCATCCCAATTGATTCAAGAGTGATCTGCATCCTGCTTTTATCAAGAATCCTGAGAACTACCTTTTCTCCATACTGAGTTGGAAAAACAGACACACGGATATCAATATCACGATTATCATACTTGAATGTACATTTACCGTCCTGAGGTTTTCGCTTTTCGGCAATATCCAGATCAGCCATGATTTTTATTCTTGAGATGAACTCCTCTTTCTGTCGTAATGGCAATGTTTCAATTGTCTGCAATGCTCCGTCTATTCTGTAGCGAACTCTGAAAGAACTGCTGTATGACTCGAAATGAATATCGCTTGACCTTTTACTGACAGCTTCTGAAATTATTTTGTTAACTTTCTGTATTACTGAAATTTTCATAATTCTCCTACGCAGCAATCGTTACCATATCAAACAACGGCAGATACAGAGCGATTACTATTCCTCCTATAATTACACTAATAAATAATATCAATATTGGTTCTAAGAGAGAACTTAATGCATCTATTGTTTTGTCAAGTTCAGAATCATACTGATCTGCAATATACACAAGTATTTCACTCAAGTTTGCACTTTGTTCGGCAACTTCTACCATCTGCAATACCATTTGCGGGAAAATGCCTGTCTTTGCGAATGCTTTGTTGAGAGATGATCCCGATTTAACCTGTTTCTGAATAATCTTTGTTTTCTTCTTCAGATACTGATTATTTATAACTCTCAGACCTATTCTCAATGACTGACTGAGTGATTCACCGCTTTCTATCAAAAGTCCGGTTGTCCTGCATAGACGAGACATAGTATTCTGAAGGATAATGTTATTGATTAAGGGAATCCTCATCTGAAATCTATGGAGTTTTGCGATTGATTCGGGTGAGAGCTTGTTATACTTAAAAAACAGTACACTTATTACTATAATACCAATGATTGAGAACAATATTGTCGGGAAGTTCTCGTTTATCTGAAGAATAAATTTTGTGATTGTAGGAATCTTAGTGTTGAACTCAGTAAATATTTCACTGATTGTTGGGAAAAGAAACAATATCAGAAAGGTTACAACCAGAAATGAGAATACAATAATTATTGCCGGATACAGCATTGCATACATAAGACGCTGTTTCATCTTGCGGATTTTGAGTAGATAGTCAGCATGCTTCTCCAGAACAAGTCCCAGTTTTGCTGTCTTTTCTCCAACAGAAACAATATGTATGTACATTGCATCGAAGTATTCTATATGCTTTGTCAAAGCCTCTGAAAAGGTCTTCCCTTTATTCACCCTGTTAATGATACTTTTCAGAACAGGCTTGAAATCAGAATCTTCTGCCTGCTGCATCAGAGTTGTTAGAGCTTTTACCAGAGGTATGCCGGCATTAAGTAGCACTGACAGACTTTTAGTAAAATCAAGCACAATCTTTGCTGATTTCAGCTTTTTCAGAAGGCTCATTCGGCTTTGTTTTTCTTTGTTAATTCTCATTTGTATTTGTTTCTCACAGCTCCTGAATAAGAAACCGTATCATTTTTAGTTTTCGCGATAATACTGAATTCTGTAAATTCAATGTTGTCTAAAGTTAAGAGTTCCATATCCGATGAATCAGTCAAACAGAAATTAAAAGTTTTGTTATTTTCATGAAATATAACTGATAAATCAGATATTTCCACATCCTCTGAGGTAAGGAGTCGACTATTCCTTTGTAGAGTAGAATCCATATAAACATAGTGAGTCACATCAGAGTTAACTGTTAGCTTCAGGTCGTTCTGCATTAGTTCGGATTTCTCAATAAAAGAGAAATCATTCTGCAACTGAGTAATAGTATTCGATACTCTGGCATTTAGCAAATTCGACTGTTTCCATGAGTAAAAACTACTGTGCACTCTGGAATACACCATAAAGGAAAGTACTGTAATTATGCCGATCAGGGCAATTACAGCAACAATTTCAACTAATGTGAATCCGTTGTGATTTTTATCGGTTTTGTGTAACACAGTTTTACCTCAGTTGATGCGTTTTTTTTCCATATTGATTTAACCATTATATTGATGTGATTTTCCTTCTTTTCTATCTCTCTTTTTATGATATACCTTCCTTCAGAATAAGTTGTATCTGAAATTGCTTCGGTATAAAGTGTTTCCTCCAGACACTGCGTCGCCAGAATCCTGTTTCTTAATAGCTTCTCTGTTTTCTTTGATCGAACTACTTTGACAAGAACACTAAGAGATATTACACTTACAATTGTCAGTATAGCTATTGATGCTACAATTTCAATGAGAGTTGAGCCTCGATTATTCATCTGCAGCCTTCTTCACGGGGTTATCCGATTTCCTAAGTGTCAGTATTTCCATTCCCGGACTATCAGAGAACATTGCCGGTAAAGTCAAGGAGTTCATTCTCTCCGGTCTGTTTATTGCTCCGGCTCTGATCCAGTTAACATAGTATGCAGGTGATTCATAAAAACCGGCATTAGCAGTAATAACAGATCCCTGCACAATTCCCCCCATCTCAAGCAGACTATTACAAAGCACCAATCCATTAACAGTTGCCGTATCCTCGATTAGAATATCTCTGACTCTGTTGTTCACTCGAGTTGACTTATCGAAAAATATTACCGATCCGTTAACTTGAGATTCACCTTTAAGATGGATTAACTGAGCAGGAGTTTTAGATGTCTTCTCTCTTGTTGCCAGAACCAGAGACGGATATACAAGAACTGCTTTGTCCTCAATTGTGATTGTTCCTTCTGATATTAACTGAGCACTCAGATTTACCTCATCTTTTACAATTAGGGATTTAGTAGCGTAAAATATATTGTAGTTCCCCTCAATTTCGTCCTGAAGGACTATCTCTTCTGCCATATAGATACAGCCTGAAGTGCATCTGTATGATCCTTCTATAACGAGTTTCCCTGTTGTAATTATAATTCCTGCCTGCTCTGATTTATGAGATGACCTGCTATTCAATGTTATATCATTCGATGTCGAAAAAATTTTTCTTCCCCAAAGTGCATGATTCTTAACTCCATCTGTTGGAGCTCTGAAGTCCCGCACGAGTTTACTCTTGAAGTCATCTAATTGTGAAAAATCAATATCCGGAAAATCAGTAGTAAGCTTCTTTACTACAGAGTTGACATGTCCCTTGAATCCTATACCTTTGAGAGATTTTTTTGCATATCGTCTATTGAGAAGCATATCTCCGTTTATACTGAAATCTCCAGTGAGAGATAAGTCAGTACTGCTGTTATAAACTGCAAGTGCGTTCTCCATTACATCAAGTTCTTTGTTTCCGATGTACCCGGATATAGATTGCTTACTGGTCTTACAATAACCGATAGATTCAAAACCTATTAACGCTCCAAATGTCTGAAAAGAAACATCTGCTTCATCTCCCCAGTCAAGTTTTACCCTGTTTGGTTCTCCTGTGCTAATCTTAACTTTCTCTCCGGATGCAAGCAGTTGATTGACTGCAGATTCAGCATTATAAATTGCCTGAAGTCTATTGTTATCCTTTCGGAACATCTTTACCTGAAACAGATCAAGTGAAAGAATCAGCACAACAACAATGGTAATTATTGCCAGAATAAACAAAGCACTCATGAGAGCGCTGCCTCTTTGGGATGATATTCTCATTGATTAGTCTGGATTAACGTTTGTGATTTTGCCTTCTTCGTCTACTTCCCATACACTGAAATTACCGTCTTTATCAAAGTCAACAATTGAGGTTGCAGTTGCTTTGTAAGATTCCATGTTTCCTTTTTCTATAGCAATTCTGAATCTTGCCTTACCACCGTCGGAGATCAGTTTTTCATGTTCAAAGCCCAGTTTTTCTATAGTGTCAGCATAAACATCATTTTCCGAATAATATGATTCCTGCAATGTATGCACCTGATTAAGCATTAGTTTTGCTTCGGCTTCTTTAGCTTTTCTGGTTATACTCATGTATTTAGGTACTGCCAGGGTGGCAAGTATTCCGATAATGACAATAACTATCAGAATTTCCATCAATGAAAAACCTTTATTTGAGTTAATCATGTTATATTTTCTCATAATTCCTCCAATATTGCAAAGAATATTAAAAGTGTTTTTGAAGTCAATATTTCTGATGAGGAAAAAATTGTATAATGCTCGATGTAAGAAATAGTGAAGATCCCAAGTCATAAATAATTTGTGATAAGGTGCAATTATTGGAATTCCATTTGTACAATTTAACTTAGAGCAGCAATACTATAATAAAGACATAACAATTTCTTTAAAATGTATCATTAAGCCTTAAAATTTGCAATTTAAAAAAATATTGACATTTCAATGTATACTTTTAATAACTAGAACAAACAAAAATGAAGGTAAAATTTATGTAGGAAATAAAATAAAAACTTAATTCAAATATAATGCATCAATATTGGAGGAAAAATGAAAAAAAGTATTTTATTAGGAGTTATGTTACTGATATCAATCATGGTATTTGCGGATGACCCGGATGATGTGACAATTAATGGTAAACTTGGGATAGGAATATTAGATCCAGACGAGAATGTTGAAACCAAAGGGAATGTCAAAGTTTTAGAAGAAACAGAGACCTCAGAAGAAAGATATGGTTTATTCAATGCCAGTAGGATAAAGTTTGGTTGGGATGACGAAGGTGATAGACAATGTGGATTCTTTCATGATAACGTTAATCAACTTTCAGTTGGATTTTGGGATGAAAATGCAGATTGTGTAAAATCATCTATGGAATTCTTCCCTGGAGGTTTAGTAATTGGAGATTGGAACACTAGTGTAGCTTCATCAGTTGTACCTAAATTAGCCTTAACAGGAACATATATGTTTTTTGATAATGGCGACCCCGAAGAAGAGGGAGAAATATCCTCATACCTTGATAATCAGAAACTTAAATTATTCAATGAACAGGATGGCACCAAATACTCTCATCTAGACATTAGTTTACTAAAATTTTATGATTCACAAGCTGATAATACCTTTACAATAAATAGAGACACAGGGTTATCAATTTTCAAATCAACCGGTACAGATATTTCTGGGTACACTTATACATATTCTTTTGGCAAACCGATGTATAATGAAAGTGGTGAGATAACAGGGGTAGAGAATAGTTACACATATTTACCAAGATTTATTCAGACTGGTGTTTTACCAACCCCCATGCCTATGACATATTTTTTCAGAGGAACAGTTGCAGCAACAAACTTGAAAGTAAGAGAAATTGATGACACAACTTTCTGGCCGGACTATGTTTTTAAGGAAGACTACCAACTTATGCCTTTACATGAACTGAACAATTATGTTTCAGAGAATAATCATTTACCAAACGTACCGACACAATCAGATATTAAAGAAAATGGTATAGATATTGTTGAAAACCAAGCTGTACTGCTCAAAAAAATAGAAGAACTTACCCTATATATTATTGAACTTGAAAAAAGAAATAATGAACAGAATGAAGTCCTTGAACAGGTAAAAGCTCAGTTACAAACCTTAGAAGAAAAAACAAACTAAATCCCGGGGGAAATATGTGGAGTTTTAAACAAACAAAACACATTATTGTGTTTTTTCTGGGATTACTATTCTTTGGTTCACTGAATGCGTTAAATACAGATATTCAAAGTCTTGTCCAGAACTCAGTTAATGAATTTACCGGAGATGTTAATCTCAATGTGCCATTGTTAAATATTGAAGGTCGAAATGGACTGGATGTTAATTTGAATGCTACATATAATAGTAATGTGCAGCAGCAGATTCAAACATGGAACCAAGACAGTTACACGGGTATATTGGGAGTTGGATGGTCATTTGGTATAGACCGAATAATCCGCAATCATAAAAAGACTGCTCAAGCTTACGATGATGACTACTATCTTAGTCTGAATGGAGCATTCATTGAGATAGAGAAAACAAGTACAGATACAGAGCTTGACGAAAATAATAATGAGGTCTCAGTTCATAATTATACCTGCAAAATGCATAAGTCCTGGATTCTGAAATTCTACCCTGAAGACGACAGGTGGGTAATTGATCTTAAAAATGGCAATATATTAGAGTTTGGGAATACTCCCGAAGCGAGAACAAGTGCCATAAAATGGGGAGACTGGATTGGAGCAACAGTAAAACAAAGTTTCTCATATTTCGATTATACAGGGAATCAGGTAAATGTTAATCAAGATTTATTTACAACTTCATGGTGTTTATCGAAGAAAACCCATTACTGGGGAGATGAAATAAACTATGAGTATATGCAGATAAAAGAAAGAGTCGGGGAAAGTTCAATTGCTTACACCAAGGCAATGTACTTGAAGAAAATTACTGATGTTTATGGTAAAGAAATTATTTTTAACTATGAAGAAAAAGATACATGTGAGTATATAGATCCCCATCAGGAGATGAGATCCGAAAACATAGATCCTGCAAACTATGACGAAAACAATCTCCCGGTTGGAGACGCCTATCAGGAGATTTTCCAGACAAAATACTTGTCAAACATTGTCGTTCAGAAAAACGATTTGGTTATGAATACAATCAGATTTGAGTATCAACTCAATTCATATAATCTATACTCTTATCTTTCAGCATACAGCATGACAACTAACCCGGAGTTGTCCACTTATGACAGCTACCCAGATGCTGCTATTGCAGCTATAAACAATTATGCTGCTGAAAACTATAATAAGCTTGATAATGAGCTTAAGAAAAGATATCTTACAAAAATAAGCAGTTTCAGCTCAAGAAATGCAGAAAAGTCTTACCTTGATTTTGAATACTATCAGTCATCCGCTACCATTCAAAGCGATGGTGGACAGTCTGTTATGCCTGGTCTACTTAGAAGCATTTCGAATAAGATGGGAGCATCAATAGATTATAACTATAAGGTGAATACAATAACTAACAGTCAGAAAACATTGATGATTACAAGACCTGTCTCCACAGAAAATCCGGAAAGAGATTACGGATACTATTTGTCGTGGTTCTATTCGGATTATGGGATTATTGGCTGGGTAAGTTCAGACAGATATATGCATTTGACACTTTATGAATGGGATGGCTACTGGAAGACTACTTTCCTTGATGAAGTGTATATTGCAAACTGGAAAAAGAAATCAAACAGGAGATATAAATCTGAGGATAATATATATTTGAAAAATGGAACATGTATTAATTCAGGATATTTTGCTCAATATAAATGGGAGAGTGAGTATATAGATGAAATAATTTATACTGACAGTCCTGAAAATGAAGTTGATTCTCTTTGGAGTGAAGCTGCATTGACTAATTACATTTTTGATGATAGTGAATACAACTATATTGTTGTTGAGGGTGATACGATTGATAAATACAATTATTACCACTATAGCTTCGAATATTGTATAAGTAATTTTAATGGTGATTCGATTTGCACAACACCAAATCGACCAGTAGTTACCTATTCTCTAACGGACAGTATTTACCATTATGGTTTAAGAATATTTTATGGCGTTAGAAAAGATCCTCAGTCGGTGTTTACTGAATTCCCCAAGGAGTTTACAACTTGCAGTTCGGATGAAGATAGTATCAATTTCTACAAATCATTTTACTCAGGTAAACCCTATTTCGATTTTGATCCTCAACCTAACATGGTTCACTATTATCCGGATATTTCTTTTGACCTGAATCCAGACTTCTTTCTAATGAGGGTGAATGGGCAATCAATTGCAGAAGAGGATGATCCGGTAGAAATTACCGATCGTAATGAAGATAGGTATGCAGTTGCTTATCACAAGAATACAGGAACTGATACTTGGGATAAGCTCAGTATCGGCTATGATAGTTCAGAAGATACGGGAGGACTTAGTTTCGATATAAATCTAAACAATTATCAAATTACACAGGAACTGGTAGACAGTCTGGAAGTTCCGGGAAAACTCGTTTGTGGTTCTGGTGATGACTATTTTGTCTTCTTTCAGGATGACTGGAATTTCCATAAACTTTATATCTGGAATGAGGAAAACAACTCTTGGCAGTTAAAGCCTACAACTTATTCTAATTATTATATATCAAATTATGAGTTAGTTGCTGAACCTGATTTTTATGGCATCATGACCAGATTTAAAGATCCAAGTAACCCAGCAGCAACCGATACTGAATATTTCTACGCAAATCCTTTAGTTCTCAGAAGAAATAGTTGTGGGGAGTTTGTCAAAGTTCAGTTGTTTAATGGTATTCATAGCACTGCAATTGGAACAGGAGGAGGAACTGATATTCAGGCTCTTTTCCCTGAAGTGAGTGAGTATTGTGTTTATGGATCACACTTAACAGCAACTGACTGTATAGAATTAACCTTAACGCCAGGAACCAATTATGTTGTTCTTACCGGTAAATATAAGATTCCAGCAAATGGGAACTATGCTACTTTCAGAAGAATTGTTGATCTTGTTGAAGACGAGGATAATATTATTGCTTCAGGACGTTACAATATGAAAATAAGTGATTTGGCTGGTCCTGCTATAACTTATGCTACTAATGATTTTGTTATTACATCCGTAGAGAATTACTATCTTGATAAAGGAATTAGAGAATATACACAATCCTTTGGAATAAACTATAATTGCAGTGTACAGCATAGATCTCAGGATAGCTGGTTGTTTGGTCAAAGATATACCGAAAAGGAAGTTCCCCATCAGTTCATGATAAATGATAAGTCATTTTCAATTGGTTATACATTCTTTTGGGGAGATGTAGATCATCTTTTTAACCGAACATATAATATTGATCCCAATAACCCTATATCAATGTTTCCTGATTTTCATCAGAATTGGTTAGACGCTCAAGATGATAGTTCTGATATTCAATACTGGCCTTCTACGAATGTAGGTCAATTTGGGGCATATAGTTCGTTTAAAAACAAGACCGGGAGGATAGGTGCAATAGCCAATGCATCTAATCATATAACTATAAATGATTACGATCTAAATAGTTATGATTCTTTCAGCAGAATTGCTTTTCATAACAGATATGGACTCTGGAAAGGAGTTCATGTTATTAACTGGGCTGATATTCTGAGTAGTTCGACCTTCCCAGAGGATGAAGAAGAACACCCTAACAGAGTATTAAACGAAAAATATAACACAATTTACGACCTTACATTCAACGATTATTTTGATATTGGCGTTAAATTGTCGCACACAAGTAATAATCATTTTCTGATTGATGCAAACACTCCCGGTGACAGAACAAAAATAGGATTTATCAGGAATGAGGATATTGTAAGAAGCATATTGTTCAGCAACTCATCTGATAAATTTATCTGGGACCTTGATGGTACACCTGAAAATGCTGTACTGAGAGAGTTTTATTTTGACACGATTCTTCAGGATGATGGAAAAAGATTTGGCAATGATTCTCTCTGGATTACCAGACTAACGAATATGGATATGCCGGATATTGTTGTGGACGAGAATGGAATTAGTAACCTCCAGAAAGATATTGCTGTTGCAAGTATCTATTTATATGATAACAACTCAGTGCGTGTAAAGAAAATCACCTACGATTACAATTGCGACACTGCCAAGATGAATGTTATGGGAACAAACGCTTCTTACTGCGAAGTAAAAAAGCAGGTTAATGATGATCTTGGGTATGTTCTGACAAGATACTACAATGGATATGAGAATTTTCCATCAGCTTCACTTGTAGATTCCCTGCACAGAAAAGACCTGCTGAGAGGAAAAAAGATGCACTCTCTTGTCTACGATGATGATGACAATTTATTCTCGGAAACTCAGAACTTCTACCGATTACTTTATATTGATGGAAGAAAAAAAATTGTATTACACAAGAAAATATCTACTGTTGATGGTTATCCTGAAACATCTATGTACAGATACGATGAAACTAACGGAAGACTTACACAAGTTGAGAAATACAGAACCGGTTATCCGACAGTCATTGTTTCAAACAGATACTGGGACGAAGTGTATAGCGACCCCGGTGCTCCGATTTCCAATTCCATTGTACAGATTACAACCAAAACAGACAACAGAATTACTTCTGACTCATTTATTGCCTGGGATTTGTTTGACGGAAAGTGGGCTATAAAAGCTACTTACAAGTATAAAGGTGATCCTGACGCACTGTCATATTTGCCATCCATACCTTCCAATTACCCGGAATTCTGCGGTGACTGGCACAGAAAGAGTTTAATCCTGGAGTATGATGAACATATGAGGCCTGTCAGCCAAATTGGAGATAATCATATTAAATCTAATATATTCTATAATCAGGAAAACGGACTGCCTCTGTTTACGTCTCAAGTATGTGAACCGGAAGAAGTCCTTGCTGAGAGTTTTGAGTATCCGGACAATCTGGTTATTGATCATACACCATATATGCTGACTGGAAGCCCTTTTGAAATAGAATATGGATCCGGTAAGACCGGAGAGAAATCAATGAAAGTAAGTCATACAGGAAATCTCTTTAAGATGAATTTCTATTATGGTAAAACATACAAGATTTCTTACTGGCAGAAAAAACATAATACTGCATCTGACAAAGATATAGAGTTAATATTAACGGATACGTATACAGGTAGTGTGACTGCAAGTTTCAATTCATCACCAATATCGGAACTGGAGTGGGAACTGAAAGAGTTTTTCTATACTCATGATAACCAGAGTTGCCCTTTAGAAAATACGTATGTGACTATTGAAATAGGACTTGATCAGGCAAGCGAGGGCGATTATCAGTTGCTTGATAACCTGAGAATTGCTCCTGTTGATGCCAGACTATCATCTTACACTAGTGATAATGTGCTTAGCAGACACACATCTACAACCAACTCACATAATCACATTACATATACAACGTACAATTATCTTGATGAAAAGTGTCATACTCTGGACACAGATGGTGTTCCTTATTCATCAACAAATGTCTTTATGAATCAAACAAAGAACACCCAGATATACGTTCCTGCAGGTTGTTCCAATCCAAGTTTAGTATACGCTGAATTGAATAAAAATTTAGGTATCTCCGCTTCCACTCTGGACAAAGGTTTCTACGAATCTTTCGACCAGAATAAATGGACGGAAGACTGGTATATTGATGGTACTCCGGAAATAGACTCATTAAGGAAATACCTGCATGGCTCCTCGGTAGAAAACATAGGACTGCTGCACAGGAATTTCAGTACTGTTAACAAAAATCTGATAATCGAATTCGAAGCGACACTCGGAGGTGAAAATAATACAGATGCTGTTGAAGTCATTTATAACGGTCCCGGTCAGAAGATAAGCAGAACTGCAAACAATGAAATTCTCTGGTACAGCGGAGAAACCAGCGTTCCATATAGAGTTAACCTGCCTGCGGATGAATGGCACCATTATATGTTCGTGATCAGAAAAACTGATTCCAGTACGGCTTATGACATGATTGACCTGTATATTGACGGTACATGTATTAATGCAGATGTAGAGCTTAACAAGGCAGACTATAATTGTGACATAACAGGTTTTATAATTACCGGACAAAACACCGGAATTGATAATATTGCATATCTTGTTAATCCGTCACTAAGCTTTGAGTTTATGACATGTTACGGTAAAAAAACACAATCAGTTAAATATAACATGGAAGATGATACAAAACATATTCTTCAAAAACATGTTTATGATCTTAATGGAGTGGAAAAAGAAAAATATCCACCTGTTCCAATTTCATACTTCAATGGCAGGTTTGTAAAAGATAATTGCGTACAGCCTTGTTATGATAATTACTACAATGCGATAAACTACTCATCGAATTTCGAGTATGAAAAATCTTTGCGAATGCGAGTTACAAGATCAGAAAAACCTACATTATCCATCAGTGAATACTATGTAAATAGATATTATGGAACTCAGAGCAACTGCAGTATGGGATGGACCAAAGGTGACAGTTCATTTGTAAAATCAAGACTGTTCGAACCTGATGAACTTTCATATTCAAATACTATTGACAAAGATAATAACGGAGTCGTTATTCAGAAAGATAGAATTGGCAGGCTTATTTCCAAGACTACCTTTACCAGCAGTGCAATTCTTGAGAGAAGCTACATATATGATGAATATGGGCGTTTATGCGGAGAAATATCCCCTGCATTATCTCAGATTCTCAGTCTATCCGGTGCAACCGAGATTACACAGGCTCAGCAGGAAATGTATATGACTACATTCCGCTACGATGAGAAAAACAGACAGATAAGCAAAACTCTTCCCGGAAATCTGAGAATCGACGTTGTCTATGACCGTTACGGCAGAATAGTTCTGAAACAGGATAACAGACTGAGAGAAATGGATTACTGGTCATTCTCCAAGTATGATCAATACGGCAGAACAATATTGTCCGGTATATTCAAAAATCCCGATAAGCTTTCCAGAGACAGTCTGCAGAATTATTGCGACAGCTATACTGGTGATATGTACGAAGTTCCTTCAGGGATAAACTTTGTTATCCAGCAGGGATATACAAACTATATGTTCCCGGACATCAATAACTGCTTTATCTGGAGTGTTAATTACTACGATAACTATGATTGTGACAGAAACGGAACTGACGACAATACATTCACTCCCGTTCAGCAGCTTGACACGGGAAATGCCCTCAAATATCCTTCCGGTCAAATTACAATGACAAAAGTAAGAGTAATGGAGCTGGGTGAGTACCCTGAAGGCATATACGATATTTGTCCATTTGACAAGAAATTCATTATCGAAGGATCATCCATAGATATTGGTCCTGGTTTTGAGATGTTCGGAGAACAGATTGCCGATATTGGAACCGATATCGATATGACATATTTTGGAACAGGCTGGATTGAAGATGTGATATTCTATGATAAGAAAGGACAGGTAATCCACACGCAGAACAACAATCTGGCAGGAATGCAGACAGTTACCAACGAGTATAACTGGGCCGGTCAGCTTACAAAATCCATGCAGGTTCAGCAGGTGGAAAACACCTATATTGAAACCAGAAAGACATTTGTGTACAACAGAACTGGAAATCTACTGAAATCATATTGTAAGATTGATAACGATGAAGAGATTCTGGCAGAAGAATATGATTATGATGAGTTCGGTCGTGTTTCGGCAGTTAATAAGCATGTTCATGATACCGTTATTACAGATGCGTTTAATACGGATTTCTCCCGAATACACCATTATGACTTTCAGGAAAGAGGTCTGCAGACAGTTAACTTTAAATATGACTATCTCGGCAGACTGGAAATGATAAACAATCCGCGGTTGACAGGTACCGACCTGTTTGGTATGCAGATTATGCGTGAAAAGCTTACAAGCTATATGGAACCGTTCAGTGATCATATCTTCCACGATGGAAGAGTTAATGCGGTGATCTGGAATACCGCAGACAACTTTGGGCTGCCGGGACTCTCGAATGATAAGTATTACTCCAAAATGGCTTACGTTTATTCCTATGACAGTGTTGGCAGGATGAAAAAGGCTGATTTCACTTATTTGAACGGTAGTACCTGGGATACAAACAACTACTTCGGCATAGAGAATATGCACTATGATGAGAATGGCAATATTCAGAGCTTAAGACGTTTTGCTCGGGACGAAAACGGTGTAAGACAGTCTATAGATGATCTCACCTACTCCTACAGCGGCAACAGGCTTATTGGTGTTACAGACAATGCTTCCATAACAGGAACAGGCTTTATTGACGGTTTCAGCAGCAGTACGGAAGACGAATATCTGTACGACTCAAACGGTAACATGATTAAAGACAGGAACAAGGGATTTGATATCCGCTACAATCTGTTTAATCTGCCGGAACTGATGATTAAGCGCACGGATGATGCGGACGATATGAAGAACAGAATCCGCTTTGTGTATTCTGCAACAGGAGAAAGACTGCAGAAGATAGTTACAGCAGACGACAGAGTAACCCAGAAAGTTAACTATGTGAACGGTCTTGTATATACTCACTATGCAGAAGACACTGCTTCTGAGGATGAGATTGTAATTAACACATCTTTCGGAAGGCAGGTAAGAGACTTTACAGCTCAGGTCGGAGAACAGCAGTGGCGATACGAATATGAACTTAAAGACCACCTTGGCAATATCCGGGTAGTGTTTACCGAGAATACTGACGGTACTGCTTTGGTAATCCAGAATAACACATTCTATCCGTTTGGTATGAAAGTACCGATGCTCTGCAGTCAGAGTACGGAGTACAGATTTATTGGAAAAAACAGAGAAATTATTGACGAACACGGCTTGAACTGGATATATTGGGGAAAACGGTTCCTTGACCCGCAAATAGGTAGGTGGCACTCATTAGACCCGGCAGAGCAGTTTGACAGTCCGTATGTATATTGCGGTAACAATCCTGCAAACTTTGTAGAGCTTGACGGAGCAATCTCATTATCATATCGTCAGGAGCAGTATGCTAAATTACAGAGTTTGTACCGGGGGTTTAGGGGAATGTCATTAAATGCTGAGGATGATTGGAATTATGCACAAAATTTTGAATTGCAGATGCTGAATTATGAAATTGATGCCTGTGGTGGCTATGTAGAATGGAGTGCTTCTGTAAGGAGAGAACAGATTGAAGAGAAATTGTTTTGGGCTGAGCAGGAAGCAAAGAAATCTTATGATGATGAATTTTCACTCGTTGATAAAAGAAACCTAGGTTGGAGAAATGGAACTGCAGATACAAGTACAACGTCAAAAGATAAGATGGAAAAACTACACGCTGACTTAGCAAATCGTTTAGAGGAAGAAGGATTTAAAAAGGAAGATGGAACAGCATATACTGCGGACGATTTTGCTCTGCTTTTTCTTGATTTCAATGCACAATATAGTGCAGAATTCGTTGACGATTTTGTTGACAGCATTGGAACAATTGCAGGAGAAGGAGGACCAGAAGGGAAAAAACTTCTGAATGATATTTTTGGTGCTCTTGCTAAAGGAAGTATTATCACTCTTCATGACGCCAGTTTAGGGAAAAACGCTGCAAGTACAATTAACTGTGTTAGACCTAATGGAGATGATAACATGTTCGATCTTAGCTTAGACTTTCATAATACGTATACATCTGCTGGAAAAGTTCTTTCAAACGTAAGAACTGTTACTCATGAGCTTTCACATATTCAGGATTTAACTGGCAATGCTGATAGATCTAATATATGGAAATCAGGTCACTGGTATACATTTAACAGAAAGACTAATTTTTATATAGTAGATAGAGAAAAACACAAGCCTGTATTCGGCATATTCAGTACAGGGGATAAAAAAGAGCAATATGCAATGCTTAACTCAAATCAGATAATGCTTAATATTAAGAACTCAAATATAAAACACAATGATATTTATAGAAAGCATGATCTTGGTAGTAATTATGATCTTAGAACATCTCATACTGTACATCAAATATATGAACATTATTATAGAGGAGATATTTATGGTAACCCATTTCAAAATTGGAGAAACTAATATATGAAAACTTTGTACATATCAGTTTCAATCATATCACTATTATTTTCCTGGCGCTATACTGATTTGGAAAAGAAAATACATAATGTTAATCTAAACTTTGGAGCTAAAGTACTATTTGCAGATGATAGAGGATTAATATGCAGTAAGCTTGAAGGAGTTAGTAAAAAAAAGTATAAGACTGAATATCTCATGAAGTATACTCTTAGTCTCGATAAAGGTTGGAAACACAATAAATTGATTATGCGTTCCCAAAATGCAACTAATATAAAATGTTTCAGAGATGGGTCTGATTCAGATAGTTATTATTTCAGTATTAATTATAGCAGTCCTATCAACCTCAATGATACATTAACAGTTATAATGACTTATGATAACCTGACCGAAAACTGTGTTTTGCTAAAAACAGATGACAAGCTCAATATCAAATGGATTAAAAACATCACCGAAAATGTTCAAGAGATTGGAGAAGTAAAATTAGATAATAAAGGCAATTACATTATTGCCGGATTCAGCTATAATGAGGAATTAGATGATGATGACACAATATTATTGAAGTTAGACAATGAACTGAACACGCTGTGGCAATATACTATATTCACAAGATTTAGAAATTCTCACTTATCAATCATTGTTGATAAACATGATAATCTGTATTTTAGCTATCCCGTTTTTACTGAACCCGGACACAAGGTTGTTGATGGATCCTTGTTTAGGAATATTAGAAAATATTGTGAAAATGGAAAACTGCAATGGGAAAGGGTAATACCTGTTTGCTTTAATGACTTTACACAATTCATTATGGGACCAGATAGCCTTTTGTACATGTTTTCTGCAAGAGGAGGAAGAGATGATGGACATTTACATTTATTGAAAATTGACTTGAATGGTAATATTGTTTTTGAGAAAAGAGAAAAAACTAACTATGTTGACAATCTATCACTCATAGATATTGACCTCTATGGTAATTTGTATTTCTCATTCAATACAATGTATGATTGGGGATACATCGGAGAAAAAAAATTCTTGTCTGAAGATGAGGAATATTGGGAAGTTTGTTATTCGGAAAGTTTTGAGCTCATTGAATCTAGACAGAAATTTTTGAGACTCCGCTATTACTTACCAGTGCCAACAAAGTATAGGGGTACCAAAGTATTCAAAATTTTTAAGAAATACAGTAAGTTTAATTTGTTCAGAAAAAAGTCCAGAAAAGGCTATGTAAAAATCTATACTGCCGATGTGCCAATTTTCTTTGACACCGAGAATAAAAGAACAAAACAATAAATCCAAAGCCTGCCACGTGCAGGCTTTATCTTCTCCAGGTTTTGAAAAACAGAGAAATTATTGACGAACACGGCTTGAACTGGATATATTGGGGAAAACGGTTCCTTGACCCGCAAATAGGTTTTGGGAGACTCTCGCCTAAGGCTCCGAGCTCTTTGTTGGCATTCTCTTGACCCGGCAGAGCAGTTTGACAGTCCGTATGTATATTGCGGTAACAATCCTGCTAATAAATAAGGTGTCTCCTATGGTTCTCGGATCGGAATCCTACGAACTTCGGAGTGGAGACTCTCGGACTTCGTCCTGCGAGCTCATAGCTTGACGGAGCACTCTCATTAACATATCGTCAGGAACAGTATGCTAAGTATGCCAGTAAGTTCCTTATACCAAGCAATATACAGACCAGTGGCGATGGCTGGGATTATGTGGCTGAGTTTGAATCATATTTTGATTATATAGAATATGAACATATATTGTATTTTGCTAATTGGCATTTAGAATCTGCAATTAAAAAATTAAACAAGATTTACGGAGAAGATAAGAGAGTGAAAGGAGTGTATAATGGGTCTGAAAAAGACAAAGAAGCACTTAGAAGAAGGATTCGTTCAATGAAATCTGATACAGATAGTGATCGCTCATTGAGTATTGATGACTATACTATTACATTACAACATTTGATGGATATGTTTGTTTCAGAACTTTCGGATGCTGGAATAGATTCTGCAACTCAGTTCATCTCAAAATATGGATTATCATCAAACTCGGAAGAAGGGGAACATCCTTTCCACCGATTTGCAATTGTTGAATTCTGCGGAGGTGAGTCCGAGGAGCAAAAGTTTAAGTTTGCAATTGACGTTGCTAAAAGCCTTACTCTCAATCTATTTTGTGCAGGTCAGGCTAGTACTTTAATGAGGAATGAGATTCTTACAAACAGCAGTTTTACGAAGGAGGGAACTAATTATGATGACCATACTTTGTATTTCGCGAAAACTCCTCTAAATGAAACAAAGTATAAAGGCTTATCTTTTTATAATGGTGGGAATGAGTCCTTAATTGTCTGGGACAATGAGCACATAATTACCTCACCAGTTTTCAGAATACCTGCCTTTAGTGAAGTTAGTTCCCAGACTCCCTTTCAGAATTTTACACACGAGTTGGTTCATGAGTATCAGGACAGGAAAGGAGGTCATTCATTTTTATTGAAAGATTTAGGAATGGATCTTAACAAAAGTATAGGAGGCCCCTCTATTGAACAGGATGCAGTTGGATCATGCAATTACATAATGGGGCAAATGGGATATAGTATTGGAAACTATTATAGAGACTATTACGGATTTGATTCTACATGGAGATATCCTGATGGGACAATGTTAAGAATTGATCCTTGTGGTAGAGATTTCTTCCCATCATCAAATAGAACGAATTGGGGTTTTTAATCAAGGAGCAAAAATGATGATATTTAAAAAAATGAATCTGTTTTGTATTGTGCTTATGCTAGCACTTACAGTAAACGGTAATGCATTGAATAACAATAAATTAAGGGAATATCTTTGTATTCTGCGTAATGAAATACTTAATGAATCTGATTTTCTGATCCACAAGAACTCTATCCGAGATGTTAACATGAACTATTTAATTGAGTATGGGCTTCCTGATCTAGAGTTAATAAGTAGTTTACCACAAATTGAGAATCTTGATTATACGTTTTCTTACAATGAAGGTTATCCGGAAGTATTTTCCTTATTACAACTACAAGACTTTAAGAATCTAAAGCATCTTAATCTTGAGGGTAGCCTTATATCTGGAATACCAGATTTCCCCCTGATTCATCAATTAGTTTCCTTAAATCTTTCAAGAAGTAAAATTATGGATCTTAGGGTACTTTCCGATTGCGATAATTTGCGACAACTCTATCTGGATGCAATTTGTGCTGAAGACTTTACTCCTTTAGGAAATTTAACTCAGTTAACTCATTTGTCTATGGCAGCAAATGATATTCAAGATATTGACTTCATCACCAATCTTATTAATCTTGAATATCTAGATCTTTCTGGAAACGACTTGAAAGATGTTTCTTTCCTATCAAGCCTTCCTCAACTTAAAGAACTATATCTGAGTGATAATAATATAGCTGACTTGTCATTCCTTAATGACTTACCGAACTTGGAAATACTACACATAGGCAATAATGAGATTGTATCATTTTCTCAGATAGCCTCGAATCTGAAGATTGAGGAAATAAGAGCTCCGTTCAACAGAATAGCAGATATTTCAGGTCTTCAAAATCTCAAGATATTGAAAACCATTGACTTAAACAACAATCGAGTTTCTGATTTGTTACCGGCGTCTAATATAAGTAAACTTCGATATCTATACCTGAATCATAACAAAGTAAACAACCTTGATGCGCTCAATAATCTTAGAGAAATGAAAGAGGTCTGGCTTCATGATAATCCAATTCAAGAGAATGATCTGAAAAAAGTTAAAGCAGAATGGATCTGGTTTGATAATCGAAACTACGCTGAAACTGATAAAGACTGGATACGGTCAAGAGAAACTGAACTTGGGAAAATGCTTAGAAGGTGCATGATAGACTCCTCAAAAGCAATGGAAATAGCGGATTTAGAAAGTATTGAAGTTCTAGTTCTTGTGAATGAAGATAACGAATGGTATAAAAAAAATAAAGTTATCGAATGGTATAAAAGAAATGATGCAAAAATTCGACGTGTAGAGTTATCAAAAAATAGATACTTATTGAGTCGTTTCAATTCAATTGAGTTAAATGAAAGAATAATTGAACTTGGAATTGTATCAGATGTAAGCAAATACACTGACTTGTCTATACTAAAATATATGAGTAACCTTAAGGTTCTTGTAATTGGAAGTGAGGAATATTATATTGCAAGCAAGTGTATTGAGTACTTACCTGAGCTAAAAGCTCTCTCAAATTTGGAAATGCTGGATTTAGCAATACCTGCATTAAGAGAAGTTCCTGATTTAAGACACATGGAGAGTTTAAGATATGTAGCTTTAGGTGGTGTAAAATTAAAGAATCTAAAAAGCCTTAGACAAAACAGAAATCTTAGAGAGTTATACCTATCAAGAGTATATTTAAGGAATATTGATGATAAAATGCTATCCCCATACATTGATAAGCTAGAAATCCATTATTCTCCTCTCAGAAAGATTGTTTTGCAGGACAGTAAATCGCAGCTTAAAAGTTTGAGTTTCGAGTACAACCTAATTGAAAAAGCTAAAATTTCTGAAATGAGAAGATTAAAGAGTTTATCATTATCATTCAATAACATTTCTTCAATTAAACATATTACTTCTTTGGATTCACTTTTCTTCCTTGATGTTTTCGGTAACAGAATACATGAACTTCATTTCAATTATAACTTGCCAATGTTGAAATTATTACAAGCAGGGAAAAATATTATTAGTAGTATAACAGGATTAAACACTTTGACATGCTTAAGAAATATAAGATTAGGAAGTAATAATTTGTTTGAGGTTCCTTTCATAAAAGGGATTACTAATCTTAGTATTCTGGATCTTCATTCAAATAAGATTAATGATATTACGAATCTGGCATTGGGATATTCTATTGATGAGATGATACTATTTGATAATAATATTTCGGATCTATCTCCACTAACATTCTCAGAGTTTCACGCACCCAGAAAACTTGAGTTCAGCAATAATAGAATTTACTATATTCCGGAAGTGAACAATTCCTCAAAACTTGAGTTAATATGTTTCTCTAGCTATCCATTAATGAACACAAATACACTTAGCAAACTTACCAGTCTCAAATTCTTGGGTCTGAGGAACACTGGGCTCAAGTCAATACCTGATTTTTCGGAGTTGAAAAATTTGGAAGTATTGAGCCTACAAGACAACTATATTGAGTCAATACGTGGGTTTGAGGAAAAAATTCCAGAAACAGAGGATTTTACACTGAATCTATATGGAAATCCTCTGGATGAGGAATCAAAAAAAATTGCAGAACAAGATGAAAGAATAAGATACAGATAAATCCAAAGCCTGACTTGTGCAGGCTTTTCTTTTGCTACCACTTACTCCTACAGCGGCAACAGGCTTATTGGTGTTACAGACAATGCTTCTGTAACAGGAACAGGCTTTATAGACGGATTCAGCAGCAGTACGGAAGACGAAAACCTGTACGACTCAAACGGTAACATGATTAAAGACAGGAACAAGGGATTTGATATCCGCTACAATCTGTTTAATCTCCCGGAACTGATGATAAAACGCACGGACGGTGCGGACGACATGAAGAACAGAATCCGCTTTGTGTATTCTGCAACGGGAGAAAGACTGCAGAAGATAGTTACAGCAGACGACAGAGTAACCCAGAAAGTTAACTATGTGAACGGTCTTGTATATACTCACTATGCAGAAGACACTGCTTCTGAGGATGAGATTGTAATTAACACATCTTTCGGAAGGCAGGTAAGAGACTTTACAGCTCAGGTCGGAGAACAGCAGTGGCGATACGAATATGAACTTAAAGACCACCTTGGCAATATCCGGGTAGTGTTTACCGAGAATACTGACGGTACAGCTCTGGTAATCCAGAAAAACACATTCTATCCGTTTGGTATGAAAGTACCGATGCTCTGCAGCCAGAGTACGGAGTACAGATTTATTGGAAAAAACAGAGAAATTATTGACGAACACGGCTTGAACTGGATATATTGGGGAAAACGGTTCCTTGACCCGCAAATAGGTAGGTGGCACTCTCTTGACCCGGCAGAGCAGTTTGACAGTCCGTATGTATATTGCGGTAACAATCCTGCAAACTTTGTAGAGCTGGACGGAGCAATCTCATTATCATATCATCAGGAGCAGTATGCTAAATTACAAAGTTTGTACCGGGGATTCAGGGGAATATACACTGATAGTAATGGATGGAATGATGTTGCAGAGTTTGAGCAAATGATGGATAGAGAGATACAAGAGTCTGGGCACTGGTTGCTTTGGGTGACTGCTGGAAGAAGTGCAATAAAGGATAAGAAAAAGGGGAAAGCTGAGGAGGAAGGAGCTCAAGGGGCAAGAAGAGGTGAAAATGGAGTTAATACTAATTTATATGGTGCAGATTTGAACAAAGAAGCAACAAGAAGTTTCAAAGACAAAATTAAGCCCTTGCTTGATGAGCATTTCCCAAACATTCAGTTCGATAACTTTTTGAAAAGAGTTCATATAATAGGAGAAATGACCGAGGACCAGATTGATATACAAGTTATTGCGACTATCGAAGCATTCTTGAAAGATCCGTTGAATATAGTAGCTGCCAATACGTTGACGACTAAAACCATAGATTTAGGGAATGGAGAAACTCAGAAAATCTATAATGCACTTTTACTCTTGAATCCAGATAATTATGGAAGAGATGTTCCTCCATCAGCAAAAGAATCTTCATGGTGGTCCATACCAAATCCTGGACATCCTGAAATATCTATGACTGTAATTAGATGGTCACAGACAAAAGCATATGGTTTCAGTAATGAGGATAACTGGTCTTCAATATCAGGAACTGCACCTGATGTAAGTAGGTCACCACAAGATATGTACATGCATGAATGGAGTCATGAAGCCCAACATCAACTTCCTGTATATTGTTTTCAAACTCATCCTAATTTCAAGGAAGAAGATTTTCCAGATATGTATGAAAGGGACACATGTATAAGAATATCTAAAATTATTGCCCCATCTTTGCTAGACAATGCAAGATTTATGTACTCCTATAAATCAGTAGATTCATACACGGTACCTGATATACATCAAAGATTACCTGAGTTTTACTTGGAACGACATAGGGCCTCGCAAAGGAGGTTTAGGGAATCACGTGAATGGATGAAAAATTTCCTTGATGAGAATTTCAAATAAAAAAGAGGAATAGATGAAAAACATAAAAAGAATAAAATCTGTTGTAATGCTATTATTTCTATTATCAGCTACTCAACTTTTCTGTGGAAGCTTCAGTGTCTCAGAATTAGATAACGATAACAGAAGAATAGCAAAGATACACAAGGATCTTATCAACTTTGATGATATTGATTCCAGCGATCTATCATATCTAAATCTATCAAGAAACAGGATTAAGTCCTTAGAAGGTCTAAAGAAGTTCTCAGAAATAGATACGTTAATTCTGGATTGCATGAGTATTGATGACCTTAATGGAATCAAGAATCTAAAGTCAACAGAGCATCTTTCGCTGGCAAGCAATGAGATTACAGATATCAGGTTTCTTAATAGTTTGAAAAATTTAAAGTACCTCGACTTAAGAGGGAATAACATTAAGGACATTTCTCCATTAAGTAAACTTCACAAGCTTGAGGAGCTATATCTTGATGATAATCTTATTGAAGATATTTCACCCTTGCGAAAATTAAAAAAACTGAGAGTACTTAGTTTGAATCATAACAATATCAGAAAAATTAGTGTAAAAATGAAGAACAGGAGGCTCCAGAAATTAAGTGCAGCCTTTAATGATATTGAGGACATTTACGGAATCTCAAGTTTAACAGAATTGATTGATGTCAATCTTCAGAACAATAACATTAAGGACATCTCAACTCTTGGTAATAATCCTGAATTACTTTATGTATGGTTGGATAATAATAGAATAAATAGTATTAAGCCATTACTGAAATGCAAAAAAATGCTTGAAATTTGGGTAAACAACAATCCTGTTGAAGATATAAAGTCACTTTCATCATTAGACTCACTTGAATGGATATGGTTTCAAAACAAATCTGTAGTTCTATGGGAGAAAGAGAAACCAATAAGGTTTGATGATGATGTGTTTGAGAATTTTGTTCGAGATTTAGTTGATATACATGATCGTGATCTTTATCCTTCTGACTTGCAGAATATAAATGATATACTTCTTTGCAGACACCCTTCTGTTGACGGTTTTGATAAACTTGATTCTACATTGCAACTTTTCAAATGTAAAAGCATAAAGGGAATTAAGTATATGAAAAATTTAAAAAGGATAGTTTACTATAAGGATAGGTGGATGGCTAATTCTTACATTAATTTCCAAAATGCAGGAAATAATACAGAACTGGAAAATATAAAAGAATTGATTGCACTAACAGACTTAAAGGAAGTTGAAATTGAACAATCCAAAATTGATTATATCCCTGATTTTTCAAACCTTTTCTCATTTCAAAATCTAAATTTGGATGGTTCAAATATTGTTAATATTGATGGTCTTAATTCTTGTCCTTCTTTAGAGTACATAAAGATTCAAGGAAGTAAAATAAGAGAAATGGGAAATTTCGTACCCGATAACAAAATCCGTGAAATGTTATTGTCGAGAAATAATCTAAAAATAGTTAATTTGAGAAATCTATATAGTTTAAAATTTCTATATGCATCAGAGAATCGAATTGAATGCATAATGAATCCAGAAGACACTAAAGCATTATTGTCACTTAGTCTAGGGTATAACAATATATCAAATATTGATTTCTTGCGTAAAATGAGGAATCTGAAAGGACTCGCATTATCAGAAAATCCCCTTGAAGGTATAGAAGCATTAAGTTTCCTAATTAATTTAAAGAGTCTTAGTTTAAATGATGTAAACGATATTGATATAAATGAAATACTTGATATGCCTTTTATTAATAATCTTGATTTCGAAATAAACATTTCACGCTCATTCAAATCCTATGATGAGGAACTTGAATTCTTAGAGAAGCTTAAGGAAGTAAGAAATCAACAATAGCCTGCCACGTGAAGGCTTTATCTTCTCCAGGTTTTGAAAAACAGAGAAATTATTGACGAACACGGCTTGAACTGGATATATTGGGGAAAACGGTTCCTTGAAAAGTAATGTGCCTCCTATGATTCTCGGATTACATCCTACGAATTTCGGAGGTGAGACTCTCGGACTTCGTCCTGCGAGCTCATAGCTTGACGGAGCACTCTCATTATCATATCGTCAGGAGCAGTATGCTAAATTACAAAGTTTGTACCGGGGGTTCAGGGGAATATACACTGGTAGTAATGGATGGGATGATGTTGCTGAGTTTGAAATGAATTGTAGATTAGAAGAAGTAGATGCCTGTGGTGGGCTTGAAGCCTGGGCAGGTTACCCAACTGAGAAAAGGAAGAAAGCGGAGAAGAAGAAAGAAAAAGGAAACACTACAAGTGGGGTTAAGAAACAAAAAATTGAACTTGCAAGTAATAGTATAAATGATAGAACATACAATGAATACGCCACTGAATATGTGAGGGATGAAGTGAAGAAGAAACTCGAAGGTAAAACAAGAAATGGAGAGCTAATATTGGACAACCTTAACATAGATAATATAAATGTTTTTGGAGTAGGCAATCAAATCTCAACCGATTATGCTGAAGCACTTGTAGATACAATCGTAGAAACTTGCCTTAAGGGAACTGATAAAAACTATAACACACTAGTGAATGACTTAAGTACTGGACTAGGATATTGTGATGGGAGATTTTTCGGACGTACTGGAATAAATTCAACACTCGCTAAATCCAACGTGAATGGAGTACATGTTCGAATGAATTTAGTAATATGGAATCATAATAAAACATATATAAATAAGGAGAAAACAACAGTGTTAAGCAAAATACCTCTTATTGGAAGTATTTTTACCCGAAAAACTTTGATCACTCCTTATCAATCCTTTAGTCATGAGAATGTTCATGTTGGTCAATTAATGAGGTTGGGAATTCAAGAGTATAATCGTTTATACTGCACACCTTTGGGAAAATTACAACTTGAAGATGAAGCATGGGGTAATCAAGTTGGCATGAAAACTTCATGGTATGATAAAACTATGGCTGATCCTCAAAGCTCTTACTATTCAAAGTTAAAAACTCTGAGAGACAATGATGTTCAGAAGATTTTCTTCACCGAAAGAACTACTTACAATAGTGGGGGTACAGATTTTTATACGAGCGATATTATGGGGATAGAACAGTGAAATATTCAATAAAAAAAATTCCAGTTCTATTTTTCTTTATCATTGCATGTTATAATGTTTATTCATTAGCTTTAGAAACAGAAACAAATATTAAATGTCATGGAATCAGAGCAAAGAAAACTGTAGTGATGAGCGATAAAAGCATTGTAATAATCGGTAACTGCGAGGGTGGATATAGCTCTATCGGAGATCATAATTTGACTTCTTCCGAAACAGGAAGTTCCTTTATTGCTAAACTGGACAGCACTATGAAAGTGTTATGGATTAAACAACTGCATGGAGAATATGTACGTAAAACAACAAAGAAAGTAAAATCAGGATCAGGCTACACGACATTATATCGTATGTTTGGAAGATTGCATACCAGAGATATAGTTGTTGATTCAAACAATAACATTATCATATCAGGTTCTTTTTCCGGAAAGTTGTATTTTGATGATGAATTGGTTCTTAAATTGGGATTTATATTACATGATAGACAATCATTTGTAATGAAAATTTCTGAAAATGGGGCATTAATCTGGGCGAGAAAAGTAGTACTCAATGAATTCAGTTGGATACATGGTATGTGCCTTGATAGAAATGACAATGTATACTTGACAGGATCATTTGAGAGAGGATTAACATACTCCTCCTTCAAGAATAATCTGACTTATAATAGAACAAACAATATGTTTGCATGCAAATATTCGTCAAATGGAAAGAAGAAATGGTTCAGGAAGTTCAAGAGTAAAAATTTCAATTCAGGAGTTGATATTGCCTGTTTAAATGATAAAGTGTATATATTAGGATATTTCTTGAATGAGTTTATCTTCTCAAAAGATAAGATTCTTGTTTCATCACTGGATTATTCAGCACGTTATAATGGAGTTTTCATTGCTAAGCTATCTACTCGAGATGGGGGAAAAGAAAATATTGTTCAAACTAACCTTAAGTTCATAAACTTCTTCGATTCATATACAACGAATTTTAAACCTATCGATCAGCTTGAACTGGATCTAACTATTTTCTCAGCCAATGATAGAATATTTGTTACCGGTACAAAAGCACAATCATATTATCAGAAAGGTGATGATCTAGATTACTGGATAAATCCGGAACAAGTTTTATTATGTATTAATGAAAAACTTGAGTTAGAAACTGAGGATTTAGTTCAGGATCAGTTGTTTAACATTTCAGTAGCAGAAGATGATTTAATATTTAAGTCTTATGTTTACTACTTCATGCATGGAATTATCAAAGACAATCGAGTATTCTTTAGCAGGAAATTAAGAAACGAAGATGGATATTGGATAGGTAGTGCATTAAAGGATGGATATTACTATAGTGTTTCACTGGAGTATTCTGATAGCAACTTCGTTGATTCAAGATTATATCTCAGAAAGTACAAGCTGACTAATTGAAGAGATTTGCTCTTATGAGTATAGAAAGTTAACTATGTGAACGGTCTTGTATATACTCACTATGCAGAAGACACTGCTTCTGAGGATGAGATTGAAATTAACACATCTTTCGGAAGGCAGGTAAGAGACTTTACAGCTCAGGTCGGAGAACAGCAGTGGCGATACGAATATGAACTGAAAGACCATATGGGAAATGTAAGAGTGATATTTGCCAGGTCTGAGAGCGGAACAGCTTTTCCTGTACAGCAGAACAACTTCTATGCGTTCAGTATGAGAATACCGGGGCTTTGCTACCAGTATATGAACAGTAAATTTATTGGAGAAAACAGAGAAATTATTGACGAACACGGCTTGAACTGGATATATTGGGGAAAACGGTTCCTTGACCCGCAAATAGGTAGGTGGCACTCATTAGACCCGGCAGAGCAGTTTGACAGCCCGTATGTATTCTGTGAAAACAATCCCGTGAATAATGTAGAAATTGACGGAGGCCACTGGAAGAGTTATGAGCAACTTAAGAATGAGGCGTTAATGGAAGCAAATGTGCGGAACGCAAGAGTGTCCGCAATGGTTAATGAGAAGCTTGCTTTGGCAGAGCAGACAGCTTCCTTTGTGGATGCCTGTTTGGCGTTATCTGTTGCAAACTGGAACAGTATTTGCACAGAATTTATGTATTCAAGCTTCAACTCACTTGTTGACCAGTTTATGGCTAGCAGAACAAGTGGGAGGAGGAGTGGAGAAGCCCCACAAGAACAAAAGGAAAATCCTGATGCTATTCCTGATTCCAATACAGATAGTTCTGCAAATCCATTAGTTGAAAAAGACAGCAATAGTAGTCAGGACTCAGGATATAACGAAAGTGTGTTTAATTCTCCTCAAGCTAAAGACGATACTCCATGGTATATGAAACCAAGTAGGAAAGGAGTTGTTACGGTTGGAGATTATCTCGTTTATTGGCCTAATGGTTTTGTAACATATGTGTCCAATGGTTCTGGTATAGCACCATCTACAGATAACAAAAAAAATCTTATGGCATACAACAATACATTATGTTATACTAACTGGTTTCTGCCAGAATATAATACATTAAAATCTAATATTACTAATACTTTAGGTTTCACAAATACTTCAATATTCCTTAAGAGAAATTTGAGTATCGATGACCACTTGACATTGTATATTCATAGAAAGTGCTATAGTGATGGCTTAAAAGGAATCGATGAAATGAAAAAGAAAGGTATTACATCTCAGTTTGCATTTTCAGGTGTTGAAGTAAGAGCATCAACTTTTTTCACAGTTTCAGGGAATGCAGGTATCGTCTGGAACACAAAAGGAGATGCAAAATTTTTCAAATCATTTGGATTTGGAGCTGGAGTAGTTGGAGGATTATGTATAAGTAGCTACTATGGAGAATTTGAAGGAACTGACAATATAGATGTTTTTATGGGTAAGACTGACAATATTGGGATAAATGGTAGTTTATTGAAAATTGAAGGTGGTTACGAACTAAACTACATAAAGGACACATATGATATTAATCCAGAAGTTAAAACCTTCAAAGGTGATAACCTAAGTTTTGGTAAAGGTATACACTATGGAATATATTATGAGAAAAGCTGGACATCTCCAATAGAGTTTTGAGGAATATTATGGAACACATTAAGTTAATGTCAATGATTATTCTAGGGATTTCAGCTTTCATTAGTTGGTTTATTTTTGTTTGGGATATCAAATACTACAAAAAACTCTGCTCTGAGCATTCTATGTATTTTAGAAGTATGCAGAAGAACCCATATGTTGTAAGTATTTTCGAGATGATCAAGATTTACAAAATCGCAGATATTAACCATAAGAAAAAGCTAAAATTGGCAATATTGCTTGCTTCTCTATATCACGTCGTGTTCATAATTTATTTTCTTTACATGCTAATCTTCTGAAAATTTCTGGAAAATATAAATATTTTCGATGTTTTGGAGTAATACAATGAATGTCATGAAACTGCTGCTTTGTATCTTTTCTGTTTTTCTGATTAATCTCATTTATTCAGAAGATTTTTCAGGTAATATTTACTTTATTGATAAATACTTAAATAATTCATTCTATTGTAAAGCCAGTTGTAACGAATTAGATCAAACAATTGAGTTGGGGTTGAGAGTTATGGAAGTAAATGAGAAAAGTATAAAGGACGTACTTGAACTCACAAAGTGGACTGTCAGTTATAATGAGATTACTAAATTTTCAATCTTTCATCCAGATAAAGAACGACTTCTATCCGAAATGAAAATTGATGAAAACAGTGATGTGTTTCGAACACTCAGTACGGGTATTGAAAATGGTATTAATGATGTATCGGAAACAATTAATATAATATTTCATTCAATGAAAGATGATTTTTTTAGAAAATGTGGTAAATTGACTGTCTTCGAGAAAACTAATACTATAGTAATTGAAAAAAGTGAAGATAATAAGGAGGCATCAAGTAAAATCACAATGAAATATCAGGAAATAGATAATGAACTATTTGTACTTGACAAGATGAAAATTGAAGTTTATTCATCAGGTTTCGTTGCATCTGAGGATTATACATTCACATTCAACATCAAAAATGAGAAGTATATTCTAGAAAATGTTAAAGTCACCCAAAAGTATCTTCATAATAATAGACATTACAGGTCAATATTTACAATTAAATTCTATGATTGGGAGTTTAATTAATGTTAATTCAACCTCGTACTGATATAAAGAAAACATTGATAATACATGAGTTTACGCATGTAATAGATGTTTGGGATTTATTCTATGATGAAGGCGATACCGAAGACATTATCAATGCAAAAAAACAAAAATATTAAGAATTGGATGAAGTATACGATAGTACCCATGACTTAGCTTTAGCTAAAAGAACTCATTCTTTTCTCAGAATGACAAAATCTGGTGTCATCATCGCAGAGAGAATAAATAGGGATATGGACATAAGTAATATATTCAGCTTTAAAGACAGTTCAATTCTATATAGAAGACCTTCAATAAATGATTGTTTTACTTTGTATACTTTCAAATCTTTTTATAGAAATACTCTTAAAGTAAAGAACAGACTAGAAAAAGTAGAACGTCCTGGAATTGTAATTTCGGGATTTGAAGGACGCTTATCTGCCATTGCAACAGGTTCATATTATATGGGTGTTGCGATTAACTCAAAAGGAGTAGCCAGGCTTATAAAAGGAAAGTCTTTTGGAGCAGGTGTTGTTGCTGGTGCAGGTATTGGGGCATTTAGAGGAGAATTGTATGGAACAGATAATATTGATATTCTAATTGGAGAATCTCTGAACTGGGGATGTAATCTAAAAGTTATAGGTGGTGCTGGTTTCGAATTTAATCACATAAAGCAAGAAACAGATAAACTTTATGAGTACGAGTATTTTCATGGATTTAATGCTGGTGCAGGCTACGGTTTGCATTTAGGTGCTTATATAGAATTTGGTAGAACTTACAATAAGAACAATTATTAAGGAGAATTTATATTATGATTGGCTTCATTGATGGAATTTTATATTTACTTATTCCTAGTACTTTTATTTTTAGTTGGGTAGTTTTGTGGTACAATTTAGACTCTCTGAATATGCTTTTGAAGAATAATCCTTGGCTGCAAAAGAAAATAGGCAAAGAAAAACTCAGTCATACATATCCATTGACAATATTTAAACTTAGATTGTTTTTAGATGTCAAGCCTGATATTAGTTTGAAGAAAAAAATATTAGTCATAATTGTATTAAGGTTATTTTCTTATTCGATTTTTATTATGATTGTTTTAGTCTATTTGGCAACCTATAATTTGATTGAACATTGATAAGTATTACCTATATAAGCATTGTTAGTCAATTTCCCGTCATGATGGTTCCGGATATTATACAGGAGAAAACTACATACGTTTCGTTTACTCCGCAACCGGAGAAAGACTCCGGAAGATACTGGTTCTTAATGGTGTAAAGAGCTCTACAACCTATTATGTCAATGGCGTTGTCTGTAAAGTAAATGAAACTGATTCCTCTGCTCTACCGGATATCTCGATAAATACATCTATGGGAAGAATAGTAAAGACTAACGATGATACTCCGGGAGCTCTGCAATGGAGATATGAATATGAACTGAAAGACCATATGGGAAATGTAAGAGTGATATTTGCCAGGTCTGAGAGCGGAACAGCTTTTCCTGTACAGCAGAACAACTTCTATGCGTTCAGTATGAGAATACCGGGGCTTTGCTACCAGTATATGAACAGTAAGTATATTGGTGAAAACAGAGAAATTATTGACGAACTGGATTTAGACTGGATATACTGGGGCTTGAGGTTTCTGGATCCACAGCTTGGACGCTGGCACTCCAATGACCCTTACCAACAGTCCGACAGCCCGTATGTATTCTGTGAAAACAATCCCGTGAATAATGTAGAAATTGACGGAGGACACTGGAAGAGTTATGAGCAGCTTAAGAATGAGGCGTTAATGGAAGCAAATATGCGGAATGCAAGAGTGTCCGCTATGGTTAATGAGAAGCTTGCTTTGGCAGAGCAGACAGCTTCCTTTGTGGATGCCTGTTTGGCGTTATCTGATGCAAACTGGAACAGTATTTGCACAGAATTTATGTATTCAAGCTTCTACTCACTTGTTGACCAGTTTATGGTTAGCAGAACAAGTGGGAGGAGGAGTGGAATAGATAGGAATATGAAATCGAGTGGTATAGCAGAAGCCTTTTCCTTAAAATCTATTGGAAAATTCTTCACTTCAATTTTTGGTAGTAAAAGTGCCGGTGAAAAATATACCGAAAGAGCAAAAGAGGTGATTAAAAACAATGGAGTTGATGATAATTTGACTAAGAAATTTCAAGATGCATTAACCGGAATGCTTAATAACTTTTGGGCAAATAATGGGAATAATCAATCGAATGGGAACTCCTCTGGTGCAAACTTACCTTCAGAGGACGGATTAAGGCTATCAAACAATATTAAGAACTTCAAAATTGTTCAAGGAGCTTCTGTGGATTCAGTTAACAGGATAATTACATCATTGCAAAAAACAAAAAGTATTGACGAGCTTAGCACTTTTGTCAACGACCTTGTAGAGTCAGTAGACCATAATCTCTTTATTGTGGATACAAGTTCGGAAGATTTCAGGGTGCTGAATAGCAGATATAAATCATATTCGGCTGTAGTTGATCAGTATAATTTGTTGCTTATTAATATGCAGACTACTGTTGTAGGTCGAAGAAAAGCATGTCCTGATGGAAACGGATACCCAACGTTTGAAGAGATATTCAGAACAGTTCCATTCGAGAAGGCTGTACATGAATTCACTCATATTATAGATTTTTGGGAGTGTATGTATGATATAACCGATGATGAAACTATCTGGGATCAAAAAGATGAAAGAGTTTTTGCTTTACAAAAAGAATACGAAAGTGACCATGAATTAGCACCTTTTTGGAAACCATCAGAAGCTCATGCTGTTGGAAATGAGAACTTTGCAGGTAGTATCATTCCAGCTCAAGCAGCAAATCCAAGAAATTGGTATCAAGCTGACGATTTCATTTTCATTAAAACAGATCTTTGGGGGAACTAATGAGAAATCTACAAATGATTTTATTATTGTTATTTATAAATAACAATGTTACAATTGCATGCAAAACAATTAATAAACTTGAATTTAAGAATTTAAATATTGATTCGAATGTAGAGTTTTATTCATCAGAGAACACAGATAATATAATTATGTTAATGGACTTAAAGAATGAAACTAGTGAACCAGTAACTATAGGTGATAAGAAATTCAGAAGATGGAAGGAATATACTTACATCATCGGTTCAAAAGGTAGAGATAAATGGTATTGGTTAACTAAAATTTCGTCCCGAGATAAATTCCGGTTTGGAATCAGTTATGTTACTCCGGATAATGAAGTATTAATCTATGGAGAAGTAGAAAAAAAACTAAAAATTGCTGGCAAGAAAATTTCCCCGGGAAAAGGAAAATATTTTATCGCAGTTATTGGTACAAATGGAAAAGTGAAGTTACTTAGGCAATCGAGATATCATATAGGAATCATAAAAACCAATTCTCAGAAGTTTGTCTATTTAAGGAAAAGTACTGAAAAAACTTTATCTTATAACATTGATAAACGCTCAAAAGTTTACAAGAATGAGTTCAAAATTATTAAAATTGATATGGATAATAATATTGTATGGGAGAAGTTAATTCATGATGATTCCAATAATATATTCATGAAAGTTGTAGACTGTGATACTACGGGGTCACTATTGGTATTTAATAGAGAATCTGCATTCTCTCCGGAAGAAAGAATAATATCAATTGAGAAGTATAATAATAATGGAGATCTGCTTTTCAAAAAAGATAATGAACTTAGTACAATACCTGATCATAATGAGAATGTTAACTCAAATGATAAGTATCATATTCTCAGATTAAGCTATGCTGAATCTCCGCATTTTGCAATATTCAATCAAAAAGGTGAAATTCTATGGAAGAAACCTGCTAGCAAAAAGACACAGTTATTCATTGGGGAAAACAAAGTGTATGCATGCAATGGACAATACTTTGCAGACAGAATTGAAAAGTTAGATCTTTCTTTTCCTAAGTTAAAGCGAGAGTTACGTATTTACTCATTTGATGGAAACGTGGAATCAAATTATATGAAAATATCTACTCTTGAGAATCCCATTTACGATAGAATAAGTAAATATCAGATACTAAATAGCACCATTGAAGTAGATTTGAAACATAAATTAAAAAAGAAAGAGAGGAATGAATATCATAATGAGCATAACAGTTTATGGATAAAACATTATGATGTCTGGTTGTTTGTTTCCTATTTACAATATCCAGAAGAAAACAGTTGGAAGAAAATTGAGTTAGAACCCGATGAAAGTGATAGAACAAGCAATTAAGGATATTTTGGCTTGCCCTGTGCAGGCTTTTCTTGACTATTACGCTAAGGTTATGTAGAAATTGACGGAGGCCACTGGAAGAGTTATGAGCAGCTTAAGAATGAGGCATTAATGGAAGCAAATATGCGGAATGCAAGAGTGTCCGCTATGGTTAATGAGAAGCTTGCTTTGGCAGAGCAGACAGCTTCCTTTGTGGATGCCTGTTTGGCGTTATCTGTTGCAAACTGGAACAGTATTTGCACAGAATTTATGTATTCAAGCTTCAACTCACTTGTTGACCAGTTTATGGCTAGCAGAACAAGTGGGAGGAAGAGTGGAGTAGATGGTGCTGGAAGTCTTAATGGAGACTATTCTCAAAAATACAAAAACGATAAAGTCAATGAAATGGAAAGTTTACTACCTGAAGCAATTGCGGATTCATTAGAACTTCAAGAGGAACATTCAGATAAAATAGGCAGTTATTATGATGCTGAATTCAATTTAATTGAAATAACAAAAAATGATGTTGAGAATCTAAAAGTTTCGGGTTTCACTAGCTTGGAGTTCATGGAAAAGCTTAATAAGTGTATTGACACAAATTGGTTTCTCGGTGGACCAGAAGGTATTGATCTCGAACTGCATAATTTTAAGGATGTGGAAAGAATCTATTTTGATGCTGAAATATACAATAATGGAGAAAGCTATTGTTTCCTTCAATTCCCTGCTGATGGAAAACTGAAAGCCTATATTGCGTTGAATCTCAGCGATAATGTTGAGTATGGAGATACTTTTATTGAGCCTAGACAATATGCTGAATTCATGAAATTAGATAGAAAGGGTGAACATGTTGATTGGAATATCGGTTATGAAACTGCAACTCCTTTTGATGCATATGTACATGAAACTGGACATGCTTATGATGCCAGATCTCACACACATAATTCATGGGTAAAATATAGATCGAAAAAAGTTGATAAGGATTATGACAATAGAACAAATTATCAGTTTCAATTTGAGAAAGATACTATGGAGCGAGCTGGTAAAATTATGGAAAATGTTTCAAAGGACTTTATTACTAAGAAAAAATTCATGTGGATATTTGAAAAGAGCTACGATCCAAATCCAAATCTGCAGGAAAGATTTATTCATAATGTTGATAAAGTGTATGGAGAACAACCGAGATATAAAAGAGCAAAGGATATTTTCGGAAATTATTAGGAGGAAAAATGAGAAAAAGTATCATATCTGTAATGTTGTTTTGTATAACAGTTTCGTACTTTTGCGTTGATAATTTTCCATATAGACTGGAAAACATAGATACAGAATGTGATTATGAAATAATTGATAGAGATGAAAGTTTCACTTTTCTAATAAAGAAGTACCCATTGCAAAAAATTAAACCTCGAGAATCATTCCGTGATTCAAGTGAAGTTAATTACATCAAATGGAAATTTCAAAAAATTGATAATGAGAACAGCGAGATAATAAGTTCTGCATCTGTAGAAGTAGAAAAAAGTTTGAGCAAAAGTATTTCTACAAGATATAGTAAGTACTCAAATTCAGTTATTATTCATCTAGGAGGATATGAGTTCTATTTCAATAATGAGTACTTTTCAGGCAGCACTCCAAATGAGAAAATTCAAATGTTTGCATGTATTGATATGAATGAAGGTAATGTTACATGGAATACAGTTATGAGAAATGAAAAGAATACTCGTGTAATGTTAACTGCAAAATCTATTGATTCCGCAAATAATTTCTATTTGAAGTTTTACCATTACAATGATGTTACATTAGCGAATCAAGTATTTGAAAAACTGGATAATAACAATAGGGGAGATAATACTTTAGTTAAAATAAATAGTAAAGGCAAAATTGTGTGGTCGTTAAATCTTGAAGCTTTTAGATATGGTTGTAAACATGTTATTGATAAACATGGTAACTCGTATATAATGGGTAAAGTCACTGATCAAGTTGACGTTGGAGGGAAATCGTTTTTTCCATTCAACAATAGAAATGTTTTTACGAATTCTGCAGTTGCAATCCTTTATGTTAACAAAAAAGGCAAACCAAAATGGTGCAAATATTTCTCTTTCTATGCTAATCCAAAGCTCGTTTATGATTGTGAATTGGAAAGAGCAGTAGCGTCCTACTTGATAAATTTTGAAAATCCCAACAAAATATTCAAAAAAGAAAAGTCAAACTTTGAAAGAGGATTTGCTATGCTTTTTCTAAATAAGAGGGGACGTGTTACCGAGAAAAGGCTGATTGAAGCTTCAATAGACTCAGACTATAGTTTTGTAATCAATTACATAAAAAAAGACAAATCTGATGCAATATATGGCTATAACTATATTACTAATTATGATAAGCGTATAGGATCTAACATTTTAACTGAGGATTATAAATGTCAGTATTTCGAAGCAAAAGTTGGTGACACAAACCAATTGCTGTGGTCTAAAAAAAAAGAAGAACGTAACGAGTTAAAACTTACTGAACGTGCCCTGCAAATGGATAATATATTTAAGTTGGGAGTTCTATTCAATACTGAAGTACATTCCTATAGTGAAGAAAGTAAGAAAGGATATATGCTTATCACACCTAATGAGTTCCCTTTTCTGGAAGAAGATAGGTAAATTATACAGCCTGCCCTGTGCAGGCTTTTCTCTATTAATGAACCGAAAAAGAGTACTGCTTTTCTTTGCTGTTTCACAAAGGTTGAGTAAAAATTGACGGAGGCCACTGGAAGAGTAATGAGCAGCTTAAGAATGAGGCGTTAATGGAAGCAAATATGCGGAATGCAAGAGTGTCCGCTATGGTTAATGAGAAGCTTGCTTTGGCAGAGCAGACAGCTTCCTTTGTGGATGCCTGTTTGGCGTTATCTGATGCAAACTGGAACAGTATTTGCACAGAATTTATGTATTCAAGCTTCTACTCACTTGTTGACCAGTTTATGGTTAGCAGAACAAGTGGGAGGAGGACGACTGTGGATGGTTCAACAATGGAGAGATATAATACAAATGAGCTAGAAGAAGGACATTATGAATTAGACATTAGTAAACTTAAAAAAGATGATACAATTCAGAACCCAATAACGGAATTACTCGAAGGAAAAACTAGAAAAGATGGTTTAGTTATCCAAATAGGAGAGAATGGCTTAAATATTAATAACATTTACGCTGTAAATCAAGACGGAGTTATTAGTCCAGAAGATTACAATGAAGAACTTATTTATCAAATTGTTGATACAGTTCTAACCGGATCAGAAAAAGATTATAATTCATTATGTGTTGCATCAAACACAAAAGTTAATGGGGTACTTGTCCCTTTATGTTATATGCCTTCAGATAAATTAACCTTAGGTGGAATTGATGCAAATAATAGTTTTCTCAGATTAAGAAATGGAGATTATGTTACTGTAGAAGGCAAAAAATCTAATATTATATTATGGGATCATAATTCGACATACGTTTTTGATCAGGAGACAAAATTTAGCAAATTTATGTCACACATTCCTTTGATAGGTCACTTTTTTAAATCATACGAAAAAGTGTATTTAAATCCTTACCACAACTTCCAGCATGAAACATTTCATGCTGGACAAAGATCCTTAATGGGAATAGAAAAGTATAAATCACTCTGCGAAAGGAAGACATTTTGGAATAAAATTCCAATGAATGAAGATAAGACAATGAAGGCGAAACGTTGGTCAAAAAGAGATTATCTTAGCAATATGCCTTGGGTTGAAAAATTGTACTTAAAAACTTTCTGCCCTGAAGGAACCTTTGACAACTATAGGCATGAGTATAGAAATACTGACTATATCTATGACAGTAATCGATTCGGGGTACCAAAATAATAATTGGAGAATTAAATGTTAAGAAAAACTGTATGTATATTTGTTGTACTGATATTGTATATTAATTTATTCGGTGATAAAAAGGTAAGTAATATTGAATGTAACCAATATGTGATCAAGAATGAATTTATGCATGATTTTGTAGTAGCGAATATTGCAATAGACAATTTGGGAAACTGTATATTTATTGGATACAGGTACGAAAAATCCAAGACTGAGAATATAATTGTGCACAAAAGTTATATTGTAAAGTTTGATAAAAATTTAGATATTTTATGGTCAAAATTACTTGAGGATAATTTATATCCTAAGCATATAAATATTGATAACTCCGACAATATCATTGTTAGTGGGGTCTGTGAATTGCAGAAAAGATATAAAACTGTAATAAATTCCACATTTATAATAAAATTTGCTCCTGATAGTACAGTACTCTGGAATAATAGTATTAATCCAAAGTTAAGTTGTAAACCAAACAATGTTGCATTGGACAAATATGATCAAATTTACATTGTTGGAGAATTAACTGGATCAGCCGAATTTGAGGATAAACAAGTAAATAAGCAAAAAGAGGATTACCCTGTTGGTTTTATAGCGAAGATGTCAGATAAAGGTGAATGGGGAGAAATCCTTTATTTTGATTCAGGCAGCTTCGTATCTGCAAATGATGTCAGTATCATTGATGATAATTTATTCTTGTTTGCTAGTTGTTGTAATAGAGTAAAAGCAATAAGAGGCCATCAACAACAAGACGTATCTCTTAATAATAATATTCTGTTCAGCTTGGATACACACTCTCTTAATATCAAACATTACAATGAATTTGACTATGATAATCCGGATATACTAATAGTAAACAATAGTATTAGTCAATACTCCAGATTTTCATTGATAGATAAAAATAATAAGTTATTTTTATATGGAAGTACATCAGATAGCTTAGTAACAGTTTTCGAAATAGATGAAAATTTAAATCCCAAGAAAATTGAGTATGAATATTATCCAATATCAGATTTCTCGAACACTACTTTTGAAAACTGTATAATCTTACACAGAGAAGGAACAACACTTAAGCCGGGAATATTTGATACTGCTGAATCAAAGTTTTACTATATTGATCCTGATATAGATATGTATATCATAAAGTGTATTATAAATACTAATAAATTGTATGTTTTTCAAGAAGAAAAGAGGGATACTTCAAACAAGAGTATTTCTATTTATACTTATGATCCATGTTTTAAATAGAGTTTTTTTATCTTATACTGATATAAGTTTATTGGTGAAAACAGAGAAATTATTGACGAACACGACTTGAACTGAATATATTGGGGAAAACGGTTCCTTGAAAAGTAATGTACCTCCTATGGTCTTCGAACTTACGTTATACAGACTTCGGAGTGGAGACTCTCGGACTTCGTCCTGCGAGCTCATGGCTTGACGGAGCAGAGTCCGCATATAACTACTATGTGCAGATGATACGCATAAAAGCTCAGTTAGTTAAACAGAGAATGGAAGAAGAATATTATGAGGCAAATAGATTTTGCATACTTTTCTAACACTTCAAGAAATTTTTATCTTCAGTTTCTGTACCATTCATTATTGCCAAGATTCATCTTAGTGCTTAACTTTTCCAATTTCAATAACAATTTTAAAAAATTTTGGAACAATTTCTTTTATCTTTTGCTTGAAACTTATAATTGTTCAAAGTATTCTTTTTCGGTATATAGGTATTCTCAAAACCTATCAAAAAGCATCGAGATGAGTCGAGTAAAGTCGAGTCATAATGTTTTACTCTTGAAATTTTTAATCTCTGATCTTAATTTATGCAAATTTCCAGTTCAAGCGTCCAAGTTCAATTGATGCTTTGGATTTTTTTATTGAGCTATCGACATTGTCAGCATTTTGCTATATATTCAAGATATACTCCTAAATCTCTTTATATATGTAAGTTAGCTATCTTTGAGATTTCATAGTCAACAATTAGCGGAAAAAGAAAAGTAGATTTTCAGTTTTACACCCACTAAAATACTAAAATTCCTTGAGTTAGCCTCCTCAATATGTGAATATAATTTTATATTGCAATGTTTGTTATATGAAAATATACATTTTGTAGCGAAAAATAAACACTACAAAATATCTAAAGTTCATTTTGACAATCCATTAATTCAAATATGTCAAAAACTGGAAAATTCGTATAATGGGAAGACTTGAGAAAAGTCGAGTTCCTGTCGTGAAAATCCTAATACCTGCTTTTTTGAGGATTACTTACTATAAATTAGCACTTTGCTAATATTGATTATTTTCTTAAGTTCTATAAAACATTTTTTTTGTGATGAGTTCAAGAGCTTTCGAGGACATTATCAATGAAAAAGTGTTTGACATAATAGATTGTATATCATGAGATTGTATTGATAAATGCAATATGTAGAGTGTAATTTAGAACAATGTTGTATTTTTACATAACGTCGAAACTTAATTAATATTTTTTATAATCTGCTTAAGCTATTGACTGAGGGCAAAATGAATATAGAGGACAGTTTGAGAATCATTGTAAAAGAAGCGTTTAGTGAAGTTGTAACTCCAATAATGAACGACCTGAGGACGTTTCTAACCAAGGCAGACAAAACCAAAGAAGAGTCAGATGAAGATCTACTGACAATTACTGAGGCTGCAAAATTTCTTAATAAGAAGAAAAGCACCATGTATAGTTATAACTACCAAAATTCAATACCCTATACTAAAAATGGTGGGACAATTCTTTATAGAAGAAAAGACTTAAAAAATTTTATGAGGGGAATTCCATCAAGAAGGGATATAGAAAAAAAAGTTTAACAACAGAATCTAAAATCTCAATGAATCTATTGCAGCATCTTTTTTTCTGTCAATCAACTTTGCATAAACTTGTGTTGTTGAAACAGATTTATGTCCAAGAAGTTTTGATACAGTATAGATATCTACACCAAAAGATATACATTGTGTAGCGAATGTGTGACGGGCAGTGTGAAAAGTAATCTTCTTATTGAGCCCTGACTTCTTGATAAATCTTTGGAACTTATTCCAGAATACTTGATAATCACCAAGTTTGAAGCAAAGTTCCTGATGGTTTCTTTTTTGAAGTTCTATTATCTGCATAGCCTTAGGATGGAGCTTCATTCTGAGAAATTCATTTGTTTTCTGCATTTTTATTGAGATATGATTGTTTTCAATATCTGAGAATCTGAGTTTCTCTGTGTCTGAGAATCTTAATCCTGAATAACAGGAGAAGAGGAAAGCATTTTTTACATCTTTGTTAGAGTGATCAATGCTTTCTATTATTCTTAGTTCCTCAAGAGTTAAAAACACCTTTTCAGATGGTTTTGCAGATATCTTAATGCTTTGACAAACATTGACTGGGATAAGCTTTCTATCGTAAGCTTTCTTTAATGAACTTCGAAACCGTGTAAAATAGGTTTGTGCTGAGTTATGAGCAAGATTAGTACTATGCAGCAAATAGTCTTTAAAGTTTTCACAAAATTCTATAGAGATCTCATTTAGATCAAGGTCAGGTTTGAATTTTTTCAGATGTACAAGAAGGTTGATCCATGGTTTTTGAGATGACTTTTTATAGTGTTTCAACTCTTTCTCAATCCAAGAGTGCAAAGAGTGGTTAAGCCTGTCATCAAATATCTGTGCACCTTTATTAAGTAATTGTGATTCATACTTGTCTCGTATATAATGAGCAGATTTAAGCAACTCTCTTTCTTTAGTAAAGTTTTTCTTTTCCCCGGTGAGATGAGAATCCAATGTAAGTTTTGTTACTTTTCTAATTCCCTCTGAATTTGTATATCTATATTCAAGCAATATACTGATTGTGGTCCTCAGCTTTCTTAGCCTGATTTTAATTTTGTACCCCGAGTTATTTATACATTTCTTTAATCTTTCCATACTCAAAAAGTAAATATTTTTCCAAAGTTGTCAAATTAAAAAGGTACCCATGTGGGTACCAATCTGGGTACCAATTGAATCAAAAAGTGTCAAAAACAATCATAATCAATAGAAAACAGCAGGCTGGACTTTATTGCCTAACCTGCTGTTATAAGATATTTTATTCGATATTTTATGATCTAATGGTGGGTGATACTAGATTCGAACTAGTGACCTCTTCGATGTCAACGAAGCACTCTAACCAACTGAGCTAATCACCCGAGTTATTTCACTTTTTCCAGACAAAAGATTTTTGTCAAGTTTCTGTTACTCTATTACGCAGAGAACTGCATCCTTTGGTACCTGATCTCCAGCACCGAAAGGTATTTCCTTTACTACACCTTCCGTGTGAGCTTCAATGTTGTTATACATTTTCATAGCTTCCAGGACAAGGATTGTGTCTCCGGGTTTTACAGTGTCACCGACACTCACTTTATATTCAATAATCATTCCGGGAATAGGAGCAACTATTGCATGTTGTCCATCATCAAGCTTTGGTGGAATAATTTCCCTTTTCTTAGCTGGTTTAGGAGCAGCTGCCTTAGGCTTAACCTGTGGTACTCTGGGAGAAGAAACTGCAGCAGGAGCTCCGGCAACAGCAGGAACGCCGTCTTCCCCAACTTCAACTGTAAAGTGCTCGTCATCAATAAACACGTTGAATGTTCTGAGATTATCAGGTTTTTCAAGTGTCTCTTTTTTCTCAACAAGCTGTCCGTTGAGAGCTTTCTCTATAAGTGCTTTTTCCAGCTCAACTTCTTCCATTGTTTTCGGCATTACATCTTTTGGTGGTTCTGTTTTACCGTATTTCCAGGAGAGGAATCTCTTACCTGTTACAGGATACAGAGCACAGATCAGAACATCGTCTAAATCTTTCGCCAGATCTCCGATATCTGCTTTGATCTTTTCAAGTTCAGGCTCAATTACATCTCCCGGACGACATGTGATAGGTTCGTTTCCACGTGGGTAACCTTCGAGAGCTTTTGCCTGTACTTCCGGATTCATTGGTCTGGTTGTTTTACCATAGAGTCCATAACAAAGGTCTTTAACCTGCTCTGTAATTCTGGTGTAGTTTTCACCTTCACCGTCAAACAGCACATTGTTAACTGTCTGAATTCCCACAATCTGACTTGTAGGTGTCACAAGAGGAATTTGACCAAGATCTTTTCTTACAGCCGGCAGAGTTTCAAACACTTCTTCGAGCTTATCAAGTGAGTCCATCTGTTTAAGCTGATTAACCAGATTAGAAAGCATTCCACCCGGTGTCTGGTGCAGAATAACATTGATATCGATAACCGAAAGTTTTGTGTTATCAAGATAGTGCATGTATTTAGGGATGAATTTTTCTATTTTCTTGGATATTTCAGCAAGGAAATTGATATCCAGTCCTGAATCTCTGTTTGTTCCGAGGAAAGATGCAACGATAGGCTCAACTGCAGTATGAGAAGTTCTGTAAGCAAGTGGAGCCATACATGTATCTACAATATCTACACCGGCTTCAATTGCCTTGAATATAGCGAGATCACCCATACCTGAAGTAAAGTGAGTATGAAGATGAATCGGCACTTCTACGTTAGCTTTTAACGCTTTTACAAGGTTATATGCATCATAAGGAGATATAAGTCCTGCCATATCCTTAATACAGATTGAGTCTGCACCAATTTCTACCAGTTCTTTGGCTTTATCTACATAATAATCCAGATTATATACGTCACCGCCCATTCTTGGTTCGGTCAGAGAATAACAAACTGTTCCCTGGAAGTGTTTTCCGTTTTTCTTGATTACTTTTACAGCAGTCTGGAAGTTTCTGAAATCGTTCAGTGCATCGAATACTCTGAAGATATCGATTCCGTTATCACATGCTCTCTGTACAAATGCTTCCACAACATCATCGGCGTAGTTTCTGTATCCGACAAGATTCTGACCACGCAGGAGCATGGAGAATGGTGTATTTCTTATATGCTTTTTCAGTTCACGAATTCTTTCCCATGGATCTTCGTTGAGGTATCTGTGCATTGTGTCGAAGGTTGCTCCACCCCAGACTTCCATAGCCCAGAATCCAACTTTATCCATATCTTCTGCTATTGTAATAAGGTCTTCAGTTCTACCTCTTGTAGCAAAAATCGACTGGTGTCCGTCTCTTAAAGAGACATCCTGAATTTTCACAGGATCAGCTGCTGCCGGACGACCTTTTTCGTAGTTCATCTCAGTCATTTCAACAATACCGTGTTGATCAAACTTCATTGTTCCTCCAAAATTATATGAGAGCTTATATAAGGTCTCTAATATATGTTATCTTTTTATTAATCTTCTTTGTACGAGCGATCTGTTCTGCATGATTGTCTGTCTGCTCTGTAATGCCCATGGTGACGGGTATATTGCAGGCTTCTGATATGATACTGCAGATTTCAGTTCTTCTTCCTGTCTTAATAGACACATAACAGCTCCGACTGCGGCTTTTTGCTTAGAATTCATTTTTGCCGCCTTATACAGGGATGTTTCCGTGTTTTTTAGGAGGAAGTGTTTCGCTCTTTGAACACATTACTTCCAGAGCATCAACAAGTCTCATTCTTGTTTCTGACGGTTGGATTATAGCTTCGATGTAGCCTCTTTCAGCAGCAACATAAGGATTACTGAAAGCATCTTCGTATTCAGCGATTTTTTCCTGTGTCATTGCCTGTTTATCATCAGCGTCTTTGATTGCTTTTCTGTAGCTGGAAATAATATTAACAGCTCCCTGAGCTCCCATCACAGCAATCTCAGCAGAAGGCCATGCAAAAATCATGTCTGCACCAAGATGCTGAGAACTCATTGCAATATAAGCTCCACCGTAGTCTTTTCTGGTTACTACAGTCATTTTAGGAACTGTAGCTTCGGCATAACTCCAGAGTATTTTAGCTCCGTGACGGATAACACCGTTGTGTTCCTGATTGATTCCAGGTAAGTATCCCGGAGTATCAACGAATGTGATAAGAGGGATGTTGAACGCATCACAGAATCTGATGAATCGTGCAATCTTGTCAGAAGCGTTGATATCAAGACAACCTGCCAGAATCATTGGTTGATTTCCGATAATACCGACTGCTCTTCCGTTAAGACGACCGAATCCGATAATAGCATTTTCTGCAAAGAATTCGTGAGGCTCAAAGAATTCACCATTATCCATAATAGTTCTGACAACTGCTTTCATATCGTAAGGTGCGCGTGGATTGTCAGGAACGATAGTATCAAGTTCAGGACAGAGTCTGTGAGGGTCATCACCTGTTTCAACATGAGGAGGATCTTCCAGATTGTTGTTTGGCAGGTAGCTGAGAAGTGTTCTGATCTGATTGATAGCATCATGATCGCTTTCGCAGGCAAAGTGTGCATTACCGCTCATAGCATTGTTAATCATTGCTCCACCGAGTTCTTCGAAAGAAGTTTCTTCTCCTGTTACAGTTTTGATAACGCTTGGTCCGGTAATAAACATGTAACTGCTGTTTTTAACCATGAATATAAAGTCTGTCATTGCAGGTGAGTAAACTGCTCCACCGGCACATGGGCCCATGATTGCGGAAATCTGAGGAATAACACCTGAAGCTCTTGAGTTTCTGAAGAAGATGTCACCGTATCCTTTAAGTGAATCGATACCTTCTTCCACACGAGCACCACCTGAATCGTTAATTCCAACGATAGGGACACCGGCTTTCATTGCCATATCCATAACTTTAACGATCTTAGCTGCGTGTTTTTCTCCGAGTGAACCACCGCGTGCTGTGAAATCCTGAGAGAAAACAAATACAGGTCTGCCGTTAACAAGACCGTGACCTGTCACAACACCATCTGATGGTATTTCTACATCTGGCATATTGAAATTGGTTGATCTGTGTTTCACAAACTGATCGATTTCTCTGAATGTTCCCGGGTCGAATAAAAGATCGACTCTTTCTCTTGCAGACAGCTTACCTTTCGCATGCTGTTTTTCGATTCTGGCTGCTCCGCCCATTTCTTTTACTTTGTCTTCCTTTTGTTTCAAAGCAGCAATTTTTTCGTTTATAGAACTCATTCCATACCTCTTCTTGAGTTTATTAATTATTTTAAATAAATGACTTATACTCATTTTTAGTATAGCCTTTATAAGGGTACAAAGAAGAATGGTTTAGATCGAAAGAAGCAAGTTTTTTATCAGAAATTTTTCTATTTTTTTCTGGAGAATTGTTTTGAGTACTGCAGATATTTTTCTTTTAAAGGACCATCGGTAACCTGATTGATGTGCCAGTACCAAGGATAATTCGCTTCTATCACAACAGGTCCTTCCGGGGTTAATGCAATATCCCAGCCTATTGAGAAAAAATCAAAAAAGCATCTTTTGTGAGCATCCAAAGCCAGATCAAGTGCCTGCTGATATTGTGGAATTGTGAAGCCCTTGAACTCTGTTTTTGTGTCAGGATGTGCATAGTATTTTGCCAGAGGTTCTCTTTCAGAGTAACCATAATCATACAAAACTCCGGTATCCTTTTCAACACCGACAAAAATACCTTCCTGTCCGACATTATCTACAAAGGATCCTAAACGTCCCATTCTCAGAAATACGGAAAATACTTCCGGACCATCTGCTCCCTGTATGGTAGCAATGCGCAAAGTATTTACACAGTCAGCATTGAATCTGCTCATCTCTTCAACCTGAACCACGGGATATTGCAGAATAGCTTTGTCCGGTACTTTTTTACTGAAGTAATGAAGACTGGATTTTCTGCCGTCGACGTAAAGCTTTCCGGCTTCCGTTTTAACAAAATGCACCTGCTCACCGCTCCAGCCGGTTATTCCTTTGAGATAGAATTCTCTGTCTGTTTTTACGAATGTCTTCAGATCGATGCTTTCAGGGACATCAATATAGTTAAACATTCCTTTATCGTAGGTGGCAAAAGTAACTGCCGCAGGAACATTCATTGCTTTGAGATACATAGCAAAACGGAACTTATCTTCCATAAGGTTGTAACAGACAGGTCTGAATTTCCTTTCGGTGCTTCTGTAGTCTTTATTCAAGATAAAGTCCTTGCGGTTACTGCCTTTTAGGTGCAGGCCGTATAAGTAAAAAAGCTGATAGGGTATCTTTTCCACCAGTATCCATTGCAGCATTGAGCCAACAAGGGAAGGGAAGCCCTTCCTTCCGTCTTCTTTATTGAAGAGCAGACTGAAGAACTTCCTTGAACTTTTTATTTTTCTGTTAAGTTTATTTATCATTAATCTTCTGTAGTTGCGTCTGATTTCAGAACTAAATCTTCTGCTGTTCTCGGATTAATTTCATATTCATCGTAGCTATAGCTTACAACTCCGGTAATAGACTCAAATTCCATTCCTATTTCGAGCTCAATTCCTGCATCTATCGCTTTAATGAAGTTATCCTCAATCTGACAAGTCAATGAATCTACATAATCGTTTGTTACAAACCACTGGCCATGCTCATCAGGTAAAGAAGTAACCATAACGTTTTCAATACGAACAAGGCAGCCTTCGTAAGATTCATTGTTCGCGATATCATCTGTATTTGCAACCACTAACGGTTCAGGTAAAGTATTACCTTGAGATAATACTGCAAATTCCTTAAGTGATTTTATCTCTGTATAATTATAATATTCTGCAACATATCCGAGTATACCAACTTCATCACCAACAACAGGTCGATTTCTGTTATCATATACATAAACACCTTTCCATGGTTCTTGAGTTTCAGTTGCTTCGGAAATATAATATCCGTCTTCTTCAACACCTGTTACAATACCTTTTGTCAGCACTGTAGTACCTTTTAATGTAGACTCAGATTCAAAAGTAGCGTCTTCAACATACTGAATATCATAGATTGGTGTAAATTCTGCGTTAGTTCTTATTACTTTTACAGGAAGGTCTATTGTATTAATTGCAGCCGAGATAGTAATCATTCCCTCATTTGTTTCTCCCGGAAGATTATCTCTATCAACAGAGATAGACGCTTCTCCTGCACCTGATCCGGTTGGAGTATCAATAGTAATCCAGCTGTCATTTGTTGTAATAGTCCAGTTACCAAGGAGACTGGCTCCTATGTTTTCAATATCGAATATTTTTGTTTCTGAGATGAATCCAAAATCAATTTCTTCCATATCAACATAAGCAACACCCATAGGGTCAACTGTCATTGTAAGAGGGATAGTAATATTTTTTGCAACATTATTATCGAAATAGTTGAATACCAGGTCAGCAGCATAATCACCTTCATCCATTCCAACTCTGTCAATTGCAAATTCAATATCAAGAGTATCACCGTATTCCAGCATACTGCTAGATGTACTTACATCGAGCCAGCCAGTTTCATTTGCATATTCAATACTGAGATTCCACATCATTGCAACTGGTCTGACTGTCTGCATTTTAATTGAGTGTCTTTTCTCATCAAAAGCAAAATCAAGTTCAGTTGTATCAATTTTCATTTCAGTTCCGTCAGTATACTGTACATAAGTAATATCCAGATCAACAACTTTTCCAGATTTAGCTATCACATCTATTTCAGTAGGGAGAAAACCGTCTTTTTCAAATGAAAGAGTATAGGTTTTTGGGAACAGGTCAGGGAATGCAAACTGTCCGTTAGCATCAGAAATTAAAGAGTCTCTGACACCAAGGATTTCATTTTCAATAATAACTTTAGCATCGGCAACAGGAATTTCAGTGTTCCAGGTGAGAAGTGTACCGCGAATTTCACTTTTTGATTCGATAGGATCAGTAACTTTATCCGTACAGGATATCATTGCTATTAATGCGATAATGAGTATTATGTATATTTTTTTCATTTTCAGCTCCTTAGAATGTTATCTCAGTAGTCAGGAATACATTGAATTCCGGTGCCGGAACAACATACATTGTTTTGATCTCTTTTAGATAATCTTCACGACCATAATCTGTTGTATAGTCCGCTGAAGCAATATTATCTCTGTTGAAGATATTATTGAGATCAAGTCTGAAAGACACTTTCTTTGTTTTGATTTTTGTATCAAACTTGAAAGCCAGATCAGTTGTCATGTAATATGGAAGCTCAGAACTGACTTCAGTTGCATTTCCTGTTACAGGATCAATCTGGTCTCTTTTATTTGTGTAAGTACCAAAATATCTGTCTCTGAAATTCCAGGTTGCAGTCATTCTTAAACTGGACTTATCTTTCTTTATAGGGAGTGTATATCCTGCTGAAATATTACCCATGATTTCAGGAGTGAATGGGACAACTTTGCCATTAATTTCTTCAGATGATACATTAAATATTTTGTCATAGTGCATATCATCCCATCTATTTTGGGAGAGAGTACAAGATCCCTGCAGATCAATTTTTTTGAACAATATAGCAGAAGTACTAACTTCAATACCCTTGTGAATAGCTTTACCTGCATTAACAGTCAGACTACCTCTGGAATCAGTCATGTTCTCAATTTTATCACTGTATGTTGTATAGTACAGATTCACTTCAGCAGTGTATTTTTTTGTTATGTAGCCAATCCCCAGTTCATGAGTTACAGTTTCTTCAGGTTTCAGGTCTTCATAAACAATTTCAAGATTAGGTGTTGTGTATTCCTGTCCTGCGTCAGGTCCATCATCTCTGTCATACCAGTCACTGACTCTTGGTTCTTTGTGAGCAAGTGCAAAACTGTACATTATATTGAATTCATCAGTATAATTGACGTTTATACCTATCTTAGGAGAAATAAAATCGAATGTTTTCTTGTAATCATCATCAGCAAACTTTTTAACAATATTTCCATCCGTATCAACTTCAGTCATATCTTTTGTCTGATAGAAAGTTTCTTCAAGAAATGCTCCGGTATTATAGTCAAAAATGTGAATTGGATTTTCTGAAACTTCTGATGTATAAGTAGCATATTGAATGTCACCGCTAATAAAGAACGGCATTCTATAAGTATCATTATAAACTGAGATATAATCGTAAAATCTTTCACAAATTTCTTGTTTTGTTTTTACTCTTACAAAAGCTGAAAGATTGTTTACTACAGTATCATAATCATATCTTCTCTGACCTTTTCTGTATATACCAAGGTTATTTTCTTCTAATGGATTATAATATCTGAGATCTTTTACTTCTGCATAGTGTTCTGCATCCCAGCGTCTGAATTCTCCTCCAACAAAAGTTGAGATAAGATCGAAGTTGTTTTTCAGGTAAGTATTAAGACCAATCTGAATATGATTGTTATGACTGTCATTGGTGTATGAATGAACATAGTTACCGGTAGACATGTTTGTTCCACCTTTTATCAGTTCACCATTAAATGTATGACTTTCTGGATCATAACCATCAAGAATTACACCACCATTCTCACCCCCGGTGTGCTCATATACCCAGCGTGCATGTCTTCCAACTGCTAATTTGGTTCTGTCTTCAGTGAGTTCCATGGTGAGAACTTCACCTGTTTCAGGATCAAATCTGTCATTTCTGAGGTATTTTCCACCACCCTGTCCTGTTGTAAAGAATACGTTAGTCAGCATACTGGTGAATTCATTGATATTCCATTCATCTCTGACTGAAAACTGAGGTTTAAAATAGTAGTTTTCCTGTTCATCACAATTGTTTCTGTTGTACTGGCGACCCAAAGTTTTCATCAGTTCAAGATCCTGAACTTTACGTGCCTGGTTGTGTTTCTGAGGAGCACCAATAAAACTGAACTTAACATCGTGTTTCTTTGTATCAACGTCAACGTCCATACCAAAAGAATAACCATCATAATTTGTACCGTTTATGTATGAATCTCCGCCTTTTCTTTCAAACATAGCACTGATTCCAACTTTCTGTTTTGCAAGATACATGTTTTGTCTGAGTAATATATTGTAGTTAACAGGCTGGTAATCTTCCATTTCGCCTTTGCCATCTGCTGTTTCATCGGAAAGGTAGGTTCCTCCGGATATTCTCAGAATGGTTTCATTCTTGTTTCCGGTCCCCATTGTTTCAATATTTACGGAACCACCGAAAGCACCTGATCCGTAAAGTGAAGATCCGGCACCACGCTGTACCTGAACAGATTTCACATTAGATGAAACACCAGTCCAGTTTGACCAGTATACTACCTGACTTTCAGGATCGTTAACAGGTATTCCGTTAATAAGAATCTGAATCTGCTCACTGCTGAATCCCCTGATAGTTAAATCGGATTCTCCCAGTCCTGATGATGTAGAAAATACTCCAGGAACACCTTCAAGAAGCATTGGCATATCTTCGGTTGTGTATTTTTCTTTAAGTTCTTCACTCTTAAGATTTGTGAATGCAACTGGAGTTTCTCTTTTTATCGCTCTGTTGCCTGTTACATTAATAGTCTGACCCTTTAAAGCCTGTTCTTCAAACTTAAAGTTCTGAATAGTTGTTTTACCTTCATTAACTTCAATTTCCAGTACGATTTCTGCATATCCCAGTTTTCTGGCGAGTAATTTGTACTTGCCAACAGGAACGTTTTTTAATACAAATGAACCTTTCTCATTGGTATAAGTGGCAATACTTGTTCCCTGAATCATAACTGTAGCGTATTCAACAGGTTGTTGTGTCTTTGCTTCTTTTACCTTACCGGCTATATCTCCTGTTCCTGCCGCAAAACAGAATATCGGTAAGAGAAAAAATATGAAATATAAATATTTCTTCATATATCCTCCAGTATTTTTTTTATTTTACTTTAATTAATAATTACAAAAGCAAGCTGTCAATAAAGAAATATTTAAGAGATTTTAACAAGGAAAAAAAGAGTGAAAAATGAATATTTATTTTGATTTCGGATCAAATTCCTTAAAAGCAGTTATTTATGAGATTGAATCAGAAACCTTAAGTATTATAGATGAGTTATATTTTCCAAACAGATTTGGAGCTTTCAACAATGAGCAGAAATACATTAGTGTGAAACAGGTCGAACTCACAATTGAATATCTGAATAGTTTTCACAAAAAATATAATATTGAAAAAATTCATGCAAGTGGTACGGAAGTATTCCGTATTGCTGTAAATACGGAGCAAACAATTGAACTTATTGAAAGAGAAACAGATATCTGTATAAATGTATTGTCTGCAGATGAAGAAGCGAAACTGATATATAACGTTAACAGCCTCGTTCAGAAATCAAAAGATTTTCTGCTGGTGGATTCAGGAGGAATGTCTACGGAACTTGTGTCAGCCGACTGTTTTCAATCTGTTGATCTGGGAGCAGTGAATCTCACTGAAAAGTTCGAGCTGAATAAGCCAACAGGCAGAGCAACAATCAATTCTGCAATATTGCATGTACTGAGTAAAATAGATTTGAGCAAACTTTGCAGCAGATATTCCAATCTTGTTCTGACAGGTGGATCTGCCGGTATAATGAACAATATTACAGGAAACTCAAGTATCTCTCTGTTACAATTGAACAAGTTTATCAGAGAATTTAGTATGCTTGATCTTCAAACCAGGAAAGAGTTTAAGGGGGTTCCTTCGGATAGAGCAGATATTATTCTCGGAGGTGCACTGATTATTAAAGCTGTAATGAAAGTAACAGGAATAATGGATGCAGAAATCAGTAGTCTTGGTTTACGACATGGAATGCTTCATAAAATTCACCCGGATGCAGTTAAATTTATTGATAGCAGAACAGGAATGACTTATTCTTTAATATGATCTTCAGACTGTTTGATATCTTCCAGAAATTCTTCTCCATAAAGTTCTTTAACGCAGTCTTCACAAAGACCATGGGTTATGAGAGCATCCGTATGCTTCATAATGTATGTTTCCAACGACTGCCAATAGCCCTCACTGTTTTTAATTTTTCTGCATTTTGAACATACAGGGAGCAGCCCGGACAGTGTTTTGATCTCATTATGTGCTTCTTGCAGTTCCATATGGTTTTTCTCAAGCTTCTTCAGCGCTTTTTTGTTTTCCAGAAGTCTTCTCACAGAAAAGATAAGAAGAAATATGCTGAGAGAAATCAAAACAGGTAAAATTTCATCCAATTCCCAGCTTTCATGACTCTCAATAAATTCATGAATCATTTCAAACAAATCAATTTGTGAAGAAATAATAAAAATTAGTATACTCAGGATTATTATAATCAGAACTTCTATTTTGGTTTTTGTAATTAATTTCATTGGATTAACCTCAATAAGATTATAGGGAAATTCTGCATTTTTCAAAGTAATATATGCAAAATCTTGACAGCAGTACGGTCTGTTGTTAATTAATGCTTAGCATAAATCGAACCAAACTTTACAAAGGAGTCAACATGAAAATAAAAATACTCGGTGCTGCCTGTAAAAAATGTAAATCACTGGAAGCAAATGCCAGAAAAGCTGTTGAAGAACTCGGTATTGAAGCAGAAATCGATAAAGTAACTGATATGCAGACAATAATCGGTTATGGTGTAATGTCAATTCCTGCTTTGGTTATCAATGATGAAGTGAAAACTGTCGGGAAAGTCCTTAACGTTAAGCAGATAAAAGAGATGCTCAATGTTTAAGCTTAGATTAATCGTATTGCTCGTTCTAACCGCTGTGATCTCAGGATTGTTCTGCGAGACTGAAAAGATTAAGCCGAAACTGACTTTCCTTGAGTTCGGGTCTACCACCTGTGTTCCCTGTAAAAAAATGGAACCCATTCTGGAAGAAGTAAAAGAAAAATACTCTGATCAGGTCAATGTTGTATTCCATAATGTGAAACTGAAAGAAACCCGTGAAATTGCCGGCAAATACAAAATCAGGCTTATCCCTACACAAGTTTTTCTGGATCAGGACGGAAAAGAAATCTATCGCCATGAAGGTTTTTTACCTCTCGACAAAGTTCTGGAAGTGTTAAAGGAAAACGGGATTAAATTAGAAAAGAAACCGGTAGAAACAAAATAGAATGTGGGATTTTCTTAATAACGTTATTTATTCAGAGAAGTCCATTATACTTATATTTGCCTCATTCCTCTGGGGTGTAGCATCTATTGTTCTGTCTCCGTGCCATCTCACAAGCATCCCACTAGCTGTAACACTCCTGTCGAGGGAGAACACAAAAACCAGACCTGTTATACTGACAACAGTGTTTGCCTTTGCTGTACTCATCTCGATAATTGTGCTGGGAATTGTAACCGGACTACTGGGCATGATGCTTGGCAATCTGGGAATATGGGGAGACATTCTGCTGATAACCTGTCTGCTATACTTTGGACTTGCCTGTTACGATGTTCTGCCAATGATCGGAGGCTCCGGACTTAAAGGAGTCAAGAAAGGTATTGCCGGGGCGTTTATTACCGGATTCATCTTCGGATTTGCTCTGGGACCTTGCACATTTGCATTTATTGCTCCAGTATTAGGCATTATAATCAGCTCATTTGCACAGAGACCTGCTTTTTCTGTTTCAGTTATATTGTCGTTTTCACTTGGACATAGTATATTGATAATCCTGATGGGATACTTCTGGGATAAATTCAGTTTTTCAGGAAATCACGGTAAGGTTGGATCAATATTGAAAAAGCTGTCAGGGATAATACTGATTATCTATGCTCTATATAAAATTAAAATGTTAACAGGTTTATTCTCTTAATTACTCTCAATATTGAAATATAATGGAGTTCTCAATGTCTTGAAATGAATTCCTTCTTCAGGGTATTTATCATAAGCAGTAAACAGAATTCTTGGGAAAACTTGTTTAAGCTCAGGAAATTGATTATTCAGGAGCGTCATAAGTTTTCTTGCTTCCTCAGTGGCATTTTCCTGAATAAGCTCTTTGTTTGAAACATATTTTATTTCCAGTACGACATCATCTTCCAGTTCCTGTACATCAAATTCAATATACGTTATTTTTTCTCCATTAACAATCCAGGATTCAGTTGACTTTTCAGGATTTTTCTCTGCTAATTTTGTGAATTCTGTTATTTGTGATACTGTATTGTTATCCTGAGTTGTACTGGCATATGAAACCAATTTAAACGCAAATAATCTTGCAAAGATAGCCGGTAGGTATTTGCCTTCTTTTGTCCATTTATCGGCGTAGTTACTGTAGAAGTGAAAGCTTCTTCCATGTACTGAGGATGGATTAAGTCCAAGATGGTACAATCTGTATTCTCCATTTTCAATACCCAGGACAGCAACAAAATAGTAAGATACTTTTCTTTCTGTGTTCTCGAAAATCAGGGTTGCCTGTGATTTAATTCCTTTTATTACTTGTACTTTAAGGTGGTTGGGACTGGTCTCATCCATTGATCCACCGGAGATAAACTGATCCATGACGGGAGGATTGTTAAAGACAGCTTTCTTGCCTTTTATAAATGTCAGATTGTCATAACTTGTTAATGTTGAACTTATAACATTAAAGAAACCATAGTACTGCTGAGTGTTTACAATTTTTTTAAATCTTGAATGAGTTGAATTATAAGATTCTTCAATTTTGTTTTCCCCAACAAGATTTACGAATTTTTTTACAGCAATCAGCAGTGAATCCTGAGATTTGGTTGAGAGTTCATCCCAATCATATACATGTCCCAATACTATGTTGTTCAAAGCCGAATCATTTGCAATAATATCTAATCCGTTGCTGCCCTTTGATGAGAGCAGAGTAACAATGGAGAGGAAAATTAACATAAGACTGTGATTTTTGATCATAACAGGAATCCTTTGTATGAATATGTGAAATTAGATGTATTTTAACGGTATTGTGTCAAATTAAATATCTTTAAGATGGAATCCCCCCCCCCGTTTTTTTCTTGAAAATCTGACTTCAAGAAAATTGGAAGGATTTTTAGCAGACATTTCTTAGAAAAATGCATTCTTCATTTTCTTTGGTGCCAAAGAAAACGAAACAAAAGAAAGGCACTCTTTTTAAAATGTATTTCCAGTAAACTGGAACCATAAATTTTTCCTAAAATCCTTCCAAGGCTTCAGGATTTCTTAACGGTTAAATTTATTATACAGTAAAAAAGAGAAAATGCTATCATCAATGCAAAACAATCATACTTAGTTCAAAGCTATTACATTGATTCATATTTTCCACTGATTTATTGTTTCAAAACTTTTATTTATAATAAGTTATACATACATTGTATTTGGTTTTCGGGGGGATGCCTAAAATATCTTTAAGGTTTTTTTGTTTGAATTTTATGTCAGTTATATGCTGGATTAGTTTGAGGAAGAAAAAAAGCCTGTCGAGAAGACAGGCTTTCAAAAAGGGTTTGAGAAATTATTTTTTCTCAAGGCAGCATTTGCCATGACCGTAGAAGTTAGCATGATCAAATAAATCATTGCTTCCACAGTTTTCACATTTTTCCAGTTCAACATCCATTTTCACAGTGTGTTTGTGACCGCATTTCTTACATTCAATAATGTTATTGATGAAGTAAATTTGTCCGCCATTCACGACAAGCTGTTGACCATCAATTAACATTGTGGAAACTTTTGCTCTTGCACTTTCAATCAATCTTGAGAAAGTGGGTCTTGAAACTTTCATGTGTTCTGCGGATGTTACATGATCATATGAAAGGTAATCAGCAAGTCTGATAGCTTCATATTCATCAATGCTGAGTTCTACAATGTGAGAACTCTTGCTCTTTTTTGCAACTGGTTTGAATCTGTTAAACATAGGTGGATTACAGATTTCTCGTTTTTTCTTTGGTCTACTCATTGATATACTCCGGTATTTTTTATTTTGATTCAGAATCAAAAAAATCTTAGATTTAATATATCCTTAATTATACTTACGTGAAAAAATTGTCAAATTCTATTTTGAAAACCTGTAACATAAATTTCCCGAGAATCATTACTATTGAATATTAGACAAACATATGTTCTCTGAGTCTAATTGTATACACTTGTCCGAATCTTCATTCACTTTTTTTTATGTTGGGTCTTGTACAGCATAATCGACATTAATCATACAAACAGATTTTTTTATTCAGAAAAAAACTTGACTGTTTTTACTCGAGTTATTACTCATTGAGTATGAACTCAACGAGGTGTTATGAATAAGAGAGATGCGCAGAAGACGGCTACAAGAAACAAAATTATTGATATCGCTGAAAAATTATTCGCGATTCAGGGAATTGTCAGTACAAAAACAATTGACATAGCTAAAGCTGCCGGAGTCGCCCATGGTACTTTATTTTCTCATTTCGAAACACGTGATATTCTGGTAGAAACTATTTTGAATAGGAAATTAGAGGATTTTCAGAAGCAATTTCTTGAGATAAACAGCAACCAGGAGTTTCATTGTGTGATCAACAGTCTGCTGGATCTTCTCGTTGAGCATGAACCTTTTTTCTCAGTAGTGTTCAGAGAACTGTCCATTGTTAATCAAAATCTCAGGAATCTGATTGTTTACAGGTTTTCCATAATTGAGCTTTATGTTCTGCACATGTTTGAAAACTTTCTTTCAGCTAACGGTATAAGTACTGCGATGAAACCGGAAGTTATAATACAGCATATTTTTTCTCTAATTATTCATTATTTGAACTTCAGAGAAATACTTAATTATAAGGAGTCGATAATCCTGGGAAAAAAGGACGACTTGATTGAAGTGCTGAATTTTATGATTTATGGAGGAGGATGTAATGAGTAAATTGAGGACATGTAAAAGCTGCGGTAGAATTCTGAATACTTCTGATGAAGTGGAAATTTGCAGCAGATGCAGAGGTGCAAATGGTTTTCATAATAATATGTCATCTGTTAAGCTTAATCTGGAAAATGATTTCGTAAGTAAATTGAATCTTAATAGAGAGATCAGCTCACAAATGATTTCTGACAATCTTAAAAATATTCCCTATTGGTTGGAAAAGGATCAAAAAATGCAAAACAAAACAAAAATTCTTATTACAGATATTGGAAGTACAACAACAAAGTGTCTGCTGCTGCAAAAGGAAAACGGAAAATGGATCGATAAAGGATATGAAACAGCTCTTACTACTGTGGAATCACCAGCAGAAGATGTTGTGATTGGTTTACGCAAAGCTCTTGAAAAACTTGAGAAATTATCTGGAGTTAAGCTGCTTATAAGTGATAAAGCTCTTGAATTGAATGAGGATATTCTCTATCTCAGCACAAGCAGTGCAGGGGGGGGGTTACAGATTGCTGTAATCGGGCTGACAATGTTTGATTCGGCAAGTAGTGCGAAAAGAGCAGCCTATGGGGCAGGGGGAGTTATCCTCGATACGTTTGCTATTGACGATAAAAGATCTGCTATAGAGCAGATGAAAGCAATGCAGTCTCTGCATCCTGATATGATACTTTTCAGTGGTGGTACTGACAGCGGAGCAATCAGTGGAATTGTGAGACTCGCTGAATTGCTGAGTATTGCTGAGCTTAAAGGAAAATTTCTTGGTGAAAGTAAAACTCCTCTTATTTTTGCCGGAAACGTAAAAGCGAGACATTTTATTGAATCATCACTGAGTAAGCATTACGAAATGAATTTTGTGCCCAATCTCAGACCTGAGATGAAAAAGGAAAATCTTGAACCGACTCGAGAGAAAATTCATAACATTTTCATGAATTCTGTTATGGAGAAAGCTCCGGGATATTCTAAAGTGAAACAGATTGTTCATGATTCAATTATACCTACTCCTCTCGGGGTTATAAAATCACTGGAACTGATCAGTTCAAAAATGAAGAAAAACGTAATTACAGTTGATATCGGAGGAGCTACGACAGATGTCTTTTCGAATATTCTAGGACATTACTACAGAACTGTCAGTGCTAACTATGGTATGAGTTACAGTATAACAAATGTAGTTAAGGATTCGGGAGAAGAATGGATAAATTCTGATTTTCCAATGGATTTGGATATAAATCTTGTCAGAAACTATTGTGGTAACAAAATGCTTAATCCTGACAAAATCCCGGAAAATTCAACTCAGCTTTTCATAGAACATACTATGGCGCATCATGCAATCAAAATGTCAAAACATCATCATATGAGTATGCATTTCAACACTGAAAAAATTGGTTTTCTTGATCGTATGAAAAAACAGGAAAAAATGGATAAATTCCTGGAAATCATGTATGTTGAGAAGAAAATGGAAGAACGTAAATTTCATGAAAAAGACATAGATATCATGATAGGCTCCGGTGGGGTATTCTCTCACGTGCAAAACACACGACAGGCAGCACTGATGCTGATTCGCTCATTGAATCCTTCGGGGATCACAGAATTATGGCGGGATAAGGAATTCATCAGTCCTCATCTTGGTAAACTGAGCGATGTTGACAGTAACCTTGCCGAAAAGCTGCTTGTTGAAACTTGTTTTGAGAAAATCGGATTGCATATCAAGCCTTTTGGTAACATTAAGAAAAATGGACAGTTGCTTGGTATATTGAAAATTAACGGTAACAGGTATGATATAAAAGTCGGAGACTTCCTTTTTATTGATAATGTTAATAAAGAAAGCAGAAGCATCGAAATAGAACTTGAAAAAAATATTTTTGTCAGCAGTGAGGCAGGATCTGTTAAGTTTACTACAAATTTGCCAATTTACTTAGATTCTGTTCTGGATAAACAATATCTTTATCGAAAAGAGTTTGCTGAGATAGGAGCTTATGACTCTTTTTCAAATAATGACTGTACTATCAAGGATCTTAATTATTTGAAGCCTGATGAATCGGTAAAGACAGGGAAGATAGTGAAAACATTGCCATATCCTGGTGATATTCATGTAAAAATCGGGGATAATGTTGATCAGGATACAGAGATAGGTGTTAACAACTATGAACCACCGAGGATATTTATATTATCGCTGTTCAAGCAAACCGGATTTACAACTGATACGGCAGCATTCAGGCAGATCCTTTCAATCAATGCAGGTGATTTCGTAAAATCCGGTCAGGTAATATTCGATAATAAAGCAACTTCACTGTCAGATGAGCTTAAGGGAAGACGTAAAATATACACTTGCCCCGTAACAGGTATAGTTGAAAGTATAAACTATGAAAACGGTACAATATTTGTCCGGGAGTATCAGGATTACTCTGAGAAGCCAGTAAAGATCAATCTTGCTGAAAGACTTATGACTAAACCTAAGGCAATAAGAGGATATTTGAAGAAGCATGTCGGTGATATGGTTTATACGGGAGAAGTACTGGCATCGAAGATGGAAACGTCCAGTCCGACAATCTGCAATTCACCAACCACAGGACTTGTAAAGGACATTGATTTCAAGAAGGGCATTATTACAATACAGTATGAGAAGAAACCTAAGAGGCTGATTTCTCATTGTATTGGGAAAGTTAGTGATGTAAAAGATGGCAGGTCGGTAGTTATTGAATATAGCGGGATACATATAAAAGGAAAAATAGGTTTTGGCAGTGAAAGTAGTGCTCCTTTTATGTACTATGAGACATTTAAGGAAATATCAAATTCAGATTCGATGGGTAAAATTCTGGCAGTCAATGAATGTCCGGGAATCAAAAAACTGAATCATCTGAAAACAGAGCAGATAAAAGGTTTAATTGTACCGGGTATTGAAATGAGCGTGCTGACAGAGTTTATCAATGATGAAATAGGAGTCGCTCTGACCGGTAATGAAAACATTCCATTCCCATTGATAATAATGAATGGATTTGGAAGTCATTATTTAAGTAATGATCAGAAGTCTGTATTCAGGAATCATTCAGGGAAAGATACTTATATAAACGGAGAAACCCAGATAAGAGCAGGAGTAAAGCGTCCTCAGGTAATTGTATTTGAATAAGTGCCGCTCAGACATAAATAATGAAGCTGCAATATTCAAAAAGAGTTTGACAACATATATTTACACAGGAAAACATGTAGTTTATTATGGTAAGTTCTAATATGATGTAAATCAGTATTTTATATATTACTATAAATTAATAAATAAAGGAGTCTACACTATGGTTAAACTAACCCGTTTTGTCACGCATACAATTTTGCTGACAATCCTTTTTTTATTTTGCAGTGTATTCGCTTTCGCCGCAGACAGTGATTATATTGTGAAAAACCTAAAAATTGATGATGTTCCGGATGATGACGGTTCCGGACTTCAGCTCAGTTGGGAACCTCTGAGTAAAGACAAACGTATCATTGAGTACCGCGTCTACAGAGGAACCAGTCCTGATACTCTCTTTTACGCCGGTAAAATTCCGGTAAATGCGAAGATCGGAGTAGCTTCTGATGTAATGTACTATTACGACAAAGGCTATGGTCTTTTTGCTAACGTTGATTCACCTGCTAAACTTAAGAAAGAAGAAAAGCAGGATGCTAACAGTCCTTTATACAGTGATATGCCAAAAGACTTCAGTGTAAGCAGTCGTTATTTTGATGATTACACAGTTCTGGCTATGATTCCAAAGGATAATTTCTACTACAGTACAACCAAGATTGAGAAAGACGGTGAAGTACTTGCAGGTCTGAAAAACTATCAGGTTACATTACTTGCAAAACTTAAACCGGGAGTTAAGTATTATTATACAGTACTTGCTATTAACAAACAAAGAAAATTCTTCCCTCATGCTGAGATTGTCTCAGGCTCACCTGTTGAGAACTCACCTGAGGTAACAAAATCATTTTATCCTGTATATGTAAATGGGATGGACAGGCTTCAGTTTGAATGGACTCTTCCATCAGCATCAGATATTGCGATGTTCTCTATATACATGATCAATAATAATGATGTATCAAAACTTGAAGAATATATTGATTATAATGTTAATGCAGAGATCAATCCTGAGAAAATCGAAGGTATTGAAGCTCCTCAAAACCCTGCTCAATTAGTATTCAGAAGAAATACGTCTTCCTATACTTCTGAGAACAAAGCTATTGTAAATCTTGACATGGGTAAAGTCGTAGATGCAAATCAAGGTATTGATGTCCAGATTGATACAGAGAATATCGATCAGTATTCTTTTGTAATTTCTCTGTATGATTATTCCGGGAATGAAACTTTCAGTTTAATCAAACCTGTTAATGTTATTGATCAATCAGATCTTCCTGCTTTACCGACACTTGATGTCAGAGACAAACCAAATGATAAAGGTGACAGAATTCAGGTACAATGGGGAGAACCTGTTGTAAAACTCACAAACTCAACTTTCCTTAACAGCAAGAAATCTAAAATTCTTGTTAACTATGAATACTATACAAATCCTTTTTATGAAGAAGACAAATTAAAAAACATAGTTTTCAAAGTTTATGATGAAGAAGGTAGAGAGATTGATACGATCGATGAATTCTTCAAAGATAATAAGATAAAAATCACCGCTCCTGAAGGATCAGATCTTCTCCAGAAGCTTAAAGTAGTAATGACAATTAATGCACATGATCTTGATGAAAAAGATTATTACTTCACTCAGACACTCAGCTACAGTGATGAAGCCAAAGCACTTCGTCCTGGAAATCTTTATTTTGGAAAAGACAATGAAGATGTAGATACCTATAGCTATTTCCTTTATAAAGAGTGTTACAATGGCGGAGTATATAGAGAAGTAAAAAGACTTTCCGGTACTCAAAGAGGCTGGGATGATAACGTTGCTTACGAATCAAATATTTATAAACCTATTTCCGGGTATAACAAATCAAAAAAATGTATTCTTGTAGACCCCACACTTACAGGTATAGAATATGATGCTGAAACAGGAGCATCTCTTTCTACATCGATCTACAAAGATCATGCTGCAAAAGCTCTCAACGAACAGAAAGAACAAATTGCAAAATTTAAAGCTCAGGCTGATACAACAACCGGTCCTATGAAAGCTCGCCTTGAAGCAAGAATTGCTTCAATGGAAAATTCTGTTAAACTCGCTGAAAACAGCCCTCTTATGCAGGCAGCCAACAAACTTGGTAGAAAAGCAAGAGTTAAAATGTTAGCTGAAAACAGAGAAAGAGAAAAAAGAACCTTCCTGTACAAACTCGTAAAAACCAACAAAAAAGGTATCTTCAACGAAACACCTATCTTTAAAGATGAAAATGGTAACGAGTACTTCTTCCCTGAATCAAACTGGTTTGATACAGAAAAATTACCAATGCTTATTGCAACACTTCTCTTCGGAGCTCTTGTGTTTATAATGATCGGTAAAGCCCGTAAAGGTGAAGACCTTTATATTAGACCAATCGCCGGTATTCATGAAATTGATAATGCTATCGGTAGAGCAACTGAAATGGGTAAACCTATTCTGTTCGTTCCCGGACTTTCCGGTATTAATGACGTTGCTACTCTGGCAGCACTTGCCATCCTTGGTAGAGTTGCAAAAAAAGCAGCTGAATATGATACTAAAATTCTTGTTCCTTGTAAAGACTACATTGTACTTCCGATTGCTCAGGAAGTTGTACGTGAAGCTCATTACGAAGCAGGAAGACCTGATACATTCGAAAAAGACAGTGTATTCTTTATCACAACATCTCAATTTGCATTCGTTGCAGGTGTTAACGGTGTTATGATTCGTGAAAAGACTGCAACAAACTTCTATATGGGAATGTTCTTCGCAGAGTCACTTATTATGACTGAGACAGGTAGTTCAACCGGAGCTATTCAGATTTCCGGTACTGATGCTGTAACTCAGATTCCTTTCTTTATTACAACCTGTGACTACACACTTATTGGTGAAGAACTATATGCCGCTGCAGCTTACCTAGCTCGTCAGCCGCTTATGCTTGGTACACTTAAAGCTCAGGATTACTTCAAGTTCTTTATCCTGTTCTTTATTATTACCGGTTCACTGAGTGCAACTGTTCACTTCACTCAAATTATTAACTGGTTCCCAACAAAATAGGAGATTAAATGAAAAGACAAATACCATTAATTATAGTTATTGTTCTGGGTTTCCTTTTTGTGGCACATACATTTATTCCCCATAAAATATCTCAGGATTTCTACAATGTCTGGTACAGAGAATGGGTTAAAGCCGCTTCTCCATTTGGAGTTATACTCGGGATATTCTCACTTCTTCATGTACATGTGACAAAAATTAGAAGAAGAGCCAATAACTGGCCTTACAGTATTGTAACAATTGTTGGTCTGCTTGGAACAGCAGTTGCAGGTTTCGCCTGGGGTAGAGAAGACGGTACTCCATATATGTGGATATTCGAAAATATTCAGCTTCCAATGGGGGCAACAATCTTCTCACTGCTCGCATTCTATATTGCTTCAGCTGCATATAAAGCATTCCGTGCAAGATCTCCCGAAGCTACTGTACTTCTCGTAGCTGCAATTATTGTGATGCTCGGTCGTGTTTCTATCGGTCAAGCACTTAATATTGGTTTACCGGAAGCTACAAACTGGATTCTTAACGTTCCAAACCTGGCAGCTAAAAGAGGAATCGCACTTGGTGTGGGACTCGGTATGGTTGCAACTTCTCTCAAAGTTATACTTGGAATTGAGAGAACCTATTTAGGTGGAGGAGACTAGAATGAATTTTTTCGATAAACTGCAAAATGTGGATAGACGATATATATATATTGTTGTTGCAATATGTATTATTGTTCCATTCCTGAAAACATTCCACTCAAATACTTATACAACAGAACCTGTTGAAAATATTTATAAGATGATAGACTCATTCTCAGGTAGAGATGATCGTGCTATCCTTCTTACTTTCCAACACGATGCTTCCACAACAGCGGAACTTCTTCCAATGGAAATTGCTGTTCTCAGACACTGCTTTGAAAGAAATGTAAAAGTTTTCACTCTTACTTTTATTCCTGCTGCAGCTCCTCTGATTGATTATGCAATTAATACTGTTAAAGAAGAATTCCCTGACATCCAGTCCGGTAGAGACTATTGTAATATTGGTTACAAACCGGGTGCACTTTACATGCCTATTATTCTTGGTATGGGTGATGATATTGCTGAAGCTGTTGAAACTGACGCAGAAGGTAAAAAACTTGATAACCTCGATATCATGAAAGGTATCAAAAACTACAATGAGCTTAATCTTGTGATTGAGTTTTCAGCTTCCGGTTTCGGATATGGTTGGATCACTTATGCAAGATCAAAATTCGGAGCCAATGTTGCGGCCGGTATCACTGCTGTGATGGCAGCCGATGCCTACCCATTCATCCAGTCAGGTCAGCTCGTAGGTATTTTTGGCGGACTTAAAGGTGCCGCTGAGTACGAAAAACTTGTTGATGTTTTTGCTTCAAATAAACTCAGAGATGATAAAGGTAATCTTATCGTTGAAGATAAATATGGTAAGAGAAGCTCAATGCAGAAAGGTTACGTGATTAACGATAACAATGATGTTCTAGATAAATCAGGTACCGTAATTATGAAAGATGTAAAATTGATCCCAAAACCTCGAGAATTTTCCAAGGAAATCGCTAAATCTACAATCGTTAGAATCGATGACCCGAATTTACTCTACAAGTTTAAAACTGCCCGTATCGGTATGAATGCACAGAATGTTGCTCACATAATGATTATTGTTTTCATTATACTCGGTAACATTGGTTTCTTCATTCAAAAGCGTAAAGAGCAGAAAGAACAACAATAGAGGAGGAAAATAATGGAAAGATTTGGAGTTTGGGTAGCAGCGTTTTTAACATTGTGTATATTCTCATTCCTTTATAAGGATAATCCATTCTATAAATTCGCTGAACACCTTTTCGTCGGTGTTTCAATGGGATATGGTATTCCACTTGCATGGGAACTTTCTTTTATTCCATTCGTATACAAACCAATTTTCGTAATGCATAATTACATTATGATTATACCTGCAATCATCGGTATTCTTTTCCTTTTCAGATTCAGTAAAAACCTGAACTGGTTATCAAGATACCCGATCGTTTTCTTTATGGTTATCACCGGTATGTCTATTCCGCTGTCAATGAACTCTCAAGTTCTCGTACAGATGCGTACAGCTATGATTCCATTTGAAAACCTTAATACAGTACTTATATTCATCGGTACAATTACAATCCTCATGTACTTCTACTTCTCTAAAGCTCATTCAGGACTTTACGGAAAAGTAACCAAAATTGGTGTATGGTACATGATGATCGGTTTCGGTGCATCCTTCGGTTACACCGTTATGGCACGTATCTCATTACTTATTGGTCGTATCCAGTTCCTTATGGGAGACTGGCTCGGTTTCATAAAATAATTCAGGTTTTCCTGAAATATATAATTATAAGCCTGCTGATTTATTTTCAGCAGGCTTTCCTTTTTAAAATTCCCTCTATTGAATAGGGGAAGAATTGAAAATTTTTTCGATTTGGGTTGCCATAAATTATCTTAGAGTCGTAGGCTATGTAGGGAATAACTGTTATTTATTTTATGTATAAAGCTCTTACGATGTTAAGTATTGACAATTTTCCAAATCATAAAATACTGGATTTGACAATAACAATAATTCATAGATATATAATATAATAACATGTTCTATCTGAGAGTATCTCAGCTTGTGTATATAAAATGAATTGACTTTCAATAAGAAAATACATAGTATTTGATTATCCTAAGACAGGGGGAAATCTGTGAAAAAAATAAAAATTATATCTACTGTGTTAATCAGCCTTATAATAATAATTTCAGCTTCAGCATTTGTATCAACAAACTCCAGAACATTTAAACCAATACACTATGTTTTGAGAAACAGTGATGACATTAAAACAGAAGCTGTTTACAAGCAGGAATGGATTCAATGGCTGTACAATGATCCTTTTGGTTCTATTGCACTGCATACTCTTGCAAAGCGAAAGTTTATTTCCGAATACTATGGTAAGAAAATGGATGATCCTGAGTCAGTATCACTTATTCAGCCATTTATCAGGCAGTATGATATTCCAATGTATCAGTATGTAAAGCAGGACTATAAGTCATTCAACGAGTTCTTTACACGTAAGATTAAACCTCAATTCAGACCTGTCAATCCGGACAGCAGCATTATCGTATCGCCGGCAGATGGAAAGATACTTGTGTTCACTCATATAAAGCCTGAGAACAAGTTTTTCATGAAAGGATTGGATTTTACACTCGAGGAATTTTTAGGCTCATCAGAGTTGGCAAATGAGTTCGATAACGGAACAATGTATATTGTCAGGCTTGCACCGGTGGATTATCACAGATATCATTTCCCTTATCCCGGTGTACCTGATCAGGCACGCAAAATAGATGGTGATTATTTTTCAGTATCCCCAGTTGCTTTACGTAAAGTTGCAGAAGTCTTTGTACAGAATAAACGCGAGATTACTCTTGTTGATACGGACAAGAATTGGAGATATGCTTATATTGATGTTGGAGCAACGATGGTTGGCGGTATAGAGCAGACTTATATTCCTGATGACTATGTTGAAAAAGGTGATGAAAAGGGATATTTCTATTTTGGTGGATCGACAGTTGTATTATTATTCCCTGAAGGAACTGTACAGCCGGATAAGGATTTAATCAGAAGAACGCTGGAAAAACTGGAAGTGAAAATTCAGATGGGTGAGCAGATAGGAGTTGTTCAATAATTATAAACAGGCAGGAAAAAATCCTGCCCTATCTATAATTAGCTAATTATTTTTTCTTTTTATGACGATTTTTGCGAAGACGTTTTTTCCTCTTATGAGTATTAATTTTATGTCTTTTTCGCTTCTTTCCACAAGGCATCGAACCTCCCTATTTTATCAAGTCTTTGTTAGAGTCAGCAATTTCGTCTTTGAAAGCTCTTGAGAATTTGAATGTTGGTACAACTCTTTCAGGAACAGGAACTTTATCAGCAGTTTTTGGGTTGCGTCCGATTCTTGGTTTTCTTACTTTAAGTTTGAATGTACCAAAACCTCTGATTTCAATATGGTTGTTATCTTTCATGCTGTCTTTAACAGCTTCTAAAAAAGTATCAACTACTATAGCAACATCTTTTCTGATAATTCCAGTTTCTGTAGAAATTATTCTTACTAAATCAGCCTTTGTCATGTCACATCTCCTTCAGTGTATTTAATTTAAAATATAATTTATATTGAATATCCCTTTTCTAAAGGAGAGCAACCTGTGTCAAGTCATTTTATTTAAAATTATAATACTAACTGTTTTAATCTCTTGAACATAGAAACCATGGATTATGAATTAGAGTCAGGTTTTAACCTGAGAACTGCAAAAAATCTTCTTATTCTTCTGTTTTGGTTTCTTCTGCCGGAGCTTCTTCTTCAACTGTTTCCTCTTCAGATTCTTCAGTTGCAGCATCTGTTTCGTATGTCCCAATGAGGATATGCATTCCACTGAAAGCAGGATAGAAGTCGTTAATGTATTCTTCAACAAGTTGTTCGATATCTTCGTCACCTTCAAGTATTTCAGCAGGGAGACCAAGTTTGATTTCAACTTTATTGAAATTCATGTTAATTGAAAGTTCCGGTTTTTCACCGAGAGTGTTTTTAAGGAAAAGTGGTAATGATTTACTCATATTCTTAACAGCTTTAGCTCTCTTGTAGAATTTGTAAAAGAAATAAGCTATAACAGAAATGATGATGAATCGGATTAATTTACCAAAAAATTTTTTCATGATACCTCCAAAATATCTTCTTATATCGTTTTTCTAAAATAATTATCTGTATAATGACTTAACACGTCCCCAGGAGTTCTTGGAGTTATTAAGCATTCTCTGAACTGTAATATCTGTAACAAAACGTGGTTGAACAGAGAATTCACCAAAGCTGTATGTTACTATTCCGGAAATTGATACATCAAGATCTTCTTTCAGTTTTCCGGAAACAGATGAGAAATCAACAAGAGAATTTCTGACAGAACATTCTCCGGTGCCATCCTTAACAATAATCCTGCTATCAGCAGAACTTACAACAGTATTGTTTCTAAGTCTGACAAAAGATGATTCCAGAGCTTCTTCTTTTGCTACTTCACAGGCAGTAACAGACACCGGTTGAGGTAGACGATTGTGAGAAGAAAGAAGTTTTGCTTCTGAGAGATTGGTCACCACTGTCATACCAAATCGCTCTTCAACAACACCTGTAATCTTTATTTTATCTCGCACAGTAAAACTTTTCCCTGTTCCGGAAATGTCTACTGCTATCCCACTCCAGTAACCACCCTGAGATTCTGATAAATAAATAACAGAATTGTCAGATCCGCCAAGAGAGGTTACTATTCCTTCTGTAGTGACGGTTTCACCTTTGTGAATAGAAGGATATGTATAATCTACTCCCGGATCTATGGTTTTCTGAATTTCTATAATACTGAGGTTCTCTGCTGTACATAATGTAAGCAAACTCAGAAATATTATTATCAAAGCTATTCTTGAAAGCATAATACCTCCATTTTTATACAATGTATACTAAACTTGAATATGCATAAATTGTCAAGAATATCATCATTTTTTTGTCGATTCAATGATACTTTACTTAATGACAATTCTATTATTGATACAATTATGCATCAATGACTATAAATAGATGCAATTATAATTCCAAAACTATACATTAAACCTGATAACTGTCAGTCATCTGTACAAAACAAAAAAAATCTTGCTATATAATCGTTTTTCTGTCGTTTTGATAATGGAGGAATAATGAAAATTGATTTGATTATAAAGAATGCCGGAGAACTGCTGACATTAAGTGGTTCGCCTGCACCAAGAGCCGGTAAGGATATGAATGATCTCAGCATCATTAAAAATGGTGCAGTTGCCGTTAATGATGGGCTTATTGCGGCTATTGGGACAACAGAAGAAATTCTCGCTAAGTATACATCAGATAGAATAATAGATGCTGACAACAAAGTTGTCATGCCGGGATTTGTTGATCCTCACACACATCCTGTATTTGTTAACACACGTGAAAACGAATTTGAAATGCGTGTAATGGGAAAATCATATGTGGAAATTTCTCAGAGTGGAGGTGGAATCAGGTCCAGCATTAAGGCTGTTGTAGATGCTGACGAAGATTTTCTGCTTGAGCTTGCAATGAAACGTGTTAAAAGAATGATAGAATATGGTACAACATCTATCGAAGCAAAAAGCGGATACGGACTTACAACAGAGAGTGAACTCAAAATGCTTAAAGTTATTAACTCTATGAAAGAAGCCCTTCCGATTGACATTAAAAGTACATTTCTGGGAGCACATGAATATCCGGTAGAATATAAAGATAACCATGAAGAATATATTAATATACTGATAAATGAAATGATTCCTGCTGTTATTGAACAGGGACTTGCTGATTATTGTGATATTTTTACAGAAGATCATGTTTTCTCAATTGAGGAATCACGAATAATACTCAATGCGGCAAAGCAGGCTGGATTGAAAATTAAAATGCATGCCGATGAGATTGAACCGATCGGTGGTGCTGAGCTTGCTGCGGAAATGAAAGCTGTTTCGGCAGATCACCTCGGTGCAGCATCTGATGAAGGTATAAGACAGATGAGTAAGGCAGGTGTTGTTGCAGTATTATTACCGGGAACACTATTCAGTCTTGGTTCTTCAAAATATGCAAGAGCAAGAAAAATGATAGAAGAAGGATTGCCTGTAGCTCTGGCAACAGATTATAATCCGGGTAGCTGCAATTGTGATAGTATGCAGTTTGTTGTTACACTGGCTACGCTACAGATGAAAATGACAGTTGCAGAAGCTATTACCGCAGCAACAATTAATGCTGCGCATGCTGTGGAGCTTGGAGATAAAGTCGGATCTCTTGAGGTTGGGAAATATGCGGATATTCTTATAATGGATATGCCTTCCTATAAGTTTCTTCCTTATCATTTTGGTTCAAACAATGTGGACTCTGTTTTCAAAAAAGGCAAAATGTTATACAAAAGACATCAGCTTGAATTTTAATCAAACTGATAACAGGTAGAGAATATGAGTGTTTTCTATAGAGATAAGAACAAGATTGAGTTTCAGGTCGGATTGTTCGCTATAATTGGCAGTATTATACTGATTGCAGGATATTTCTGGCTTAATGACATGTTTATGTCAAGACACTATAACAGTTATCAGGTGCATTTTGAGCATGCAAATGGACTGGAACCGGGTGATCCGGTTAAGCTTTACGGTCTGAAAGTTGGGAAAGTCAACAAACTGAGTATTGGTAAAAATGGCATTATTGCTGATGTAATGGTAGACAATAAATATCCTGTAACCTGGGATACTGAATTCTGGAATCAGGACTCAGGTATAATGAAAGGTCATGAAATTGAGATAATTCAAGGCAGTTCAGGTAAAGGAATTAATCCCAAAACCTTAATTTCCGGACATACACGAAAGGGTTTTGGGCAACTTGTGAATAAGGCATCTGTAATTGCTGATAAATTTGAAGATATGATGAATGATCTGTCCGGCGATAAGGGATTATTGACAAAGCTTGAAAATATTGGTTCTAATACGGAAGATATTGCAAAGGCGTTGAAGATATTCTGGTCTGAGAATGAAGGATCTATAGAAAAAACCATCAGTAATATATCAGAATTGACCGTTATGCTGAAAACAATAACAGCAGACAATAAGGACGAGTTTTATTCAATAGTTGATTCATTAAGTGCAAATTTATCTGAAATGAAAACACTGATTGTAAAAGTTGGAGATCTTACTGACACAGTGTCCAGCATATCCACAAAGATTGATAGTGGAGATAACTCAATATCAAATATGATTAATGACAAGGAAATGTATGACTCTATGTTCCGATCTGTGAATTCTCTTGATTCTCTTGTGAAAGATATCAAAAAAAATCCGAAGAAATATCTTAAATTCAGTGTATTTTAATATAAAATAGATATTTGTACATCTGAAGCAGTCTTATCTTATAAAAAATTGTAATTAAAGCAGGTACTATGCATAAAAGAAAAATCATCATTATGATGCTGTTAATATCTATAGCAGCGTTAAATTGTATTAATTTCGGGAAAAACAAAGTTCAGGACCAGAAGATGGAATGGTCTATGATTAAAACTATGCACTTTGATATTTACTTCAAAAAAGATGCCGAAGAATTCGGAAAAATTGCCACACTAATGTCTGAGAACGCATATTATTATCTTAAACAAAACTTTAAAAAACCTATTATGTATCGAATCCCTGTTATTTTCTATGACTCCCATACAGCTTTCGAATCAACAAATATCATTTATCCATTGCTGAGCGAAGGAGTAGGGGGCTTTACAGAACATGAAAAGAACAGAGTGGTTGTTCCGTTTGACGGTAGCTATGTAAAGCTGGAGAAAGTATTGATTCATGAGCTCACTCATGCTTATGATAAAGCTATGCAGTCTTCATCCAGATCATCGATGTATTCTGTGGGAAACGGATCATTGCCGTTCTGGTTCAGCGAAGGTCTTCCCGAGCACCTTTCGATTGGTGGAAATACTGTTTACAACAACATGTTTATCAAAGACATGATCATCAATGATTATCTTATTCCCTTAGATTATGTTGGTGGGTATTATGCTTACAGAGAAGGAGAAGCTTTCCTGAATTTTGTCAGAGAAAAATACGGTTCCGAAACTGTTATGGATTTCTATTATACACTTCTTACAATGAACGATATTGATGCTGTATGCGAAAAAGTGTTCAGTTTAAAGTTTGAAGATGTTCAGAAACAGTGGAGAATTTATGAGAAAAAGAACTCCCTTGAACTGCTGAAAAAATTTACTCTGCCTTTTGAAAATTTCGAGAAAAGAACAGATCATAAGAAAACAGAAGCAAATATGAATGTTGCTCCGAGAATAAGTCCTCTGGGAAACAAGTATGCATATTTTAGTAACAGGAATCTGAGAACAGGTATCTGGGAATCTACTGTCCTTGGGATTAAAAAAGATAAAAAGCTTATTACCGGAGAAATTAACGGTTCAATTGAAGAATTTCACTTTCAGAGAAATAACATTTCATGGTTCCCGGATGGGAAACGATTTGCATTTGTAGGCAAGACATCCAGAGGTGATTACATTTACATTTTTGATTCAGAAAAGAAAAAGATTATTAATGAGATAATTCTGTCTGAGTTCAGCAATATTTATGAGATAGATGTTAACCATGAAGGAAACAAAATTGCGTTTTCAGGTCAGAAAAACATGGCAACAGATATTTACGTGTATGACATCAACAGTAAACAGATACAGCAGTTATCAAATGACAGATATGATGATTCGGCTCCTCGCTGGTCTCCTGATGACGCAAAAATAGTTTTTACTTCTGAGAGATATCTTAACTCAATTCCGGTGGATAGTCTGCATGTTTTCTATGCGATGACAGATAACATTTTTTATTTTGATTTTGCAGATAGTAATTTCTATTCAGTAACCACGGATGATTACAGAAACTTTGCTCCAATGTGGACAGCAGACGGTAAATCAATTCTCTTTGTCACAGAAAGAGAAGATATTGCCAATTACGATCTGGTTAACATTGAAACCGGTAAAAGAGCATCTGTTACAAGATCTCTCACTGGTATTATGAATGGAGATATTGGTAATGATGATAACCTTATGGTTTTTTCATCTTTCTTTGATAATGGTTGGAATATTTATATTTATGAGTCTCCCCTGGACAGTCTTGAATACTTTGACTATAAAATACCTCAGGAATTTCTATTTCAGGATGACTTTGAAGAAAAATTCAAAATAGACAGATATAAATACTATGGATTTAAAGAACGTGAATTTAAGAAAAAACGTCCTGATTATTCAAACAGGAATGTCACAACCATAAGTTTCAGAAAAGAAGCACATTCCGATTCCGTTGCGGATTCACATAACAGCAGGATTGACAGTAAACCTGATTCAATAAGCAAACCGCCTGTTCCGGAACCATACAAACTGAAATTCTCTCTGGATCGATTCTGGGGAGGTATGGGATATTCTTCCAGCCTCGGAGCAGTAGGTTATATTCAGTTTAGTATGAGTGATCTGATGGGTGACCATGGGCTTGGTGTAAGAACCGGAATTAACGGTACATTCAAGAATTCGGATTTGATTCTGAACTACATATACAGACCTCATAGAATTGATTATGGTTTTGGTATAATTCACTTTTACGATGAAGATAATATAGATATTTACCGCAGATACCCGGGCAGTACATACTATATTAAAACTGAAGAAGTTCAGGAGATTGAGAAAGAATTTGGTGTTTATTCTTTGATAAGTTATCCATTTAACAAATTCTGGCGTATTGATATGGAGAATTACATACTGAAGCGCAGGGAAGAATACCGGGTAACCGATTTGTATCACTATGAAGATCCTGTTACATTTGTAGATAAAATAGAAGACGAACTGTATATGCCCCAGTTCAGATTAGTTCATGATAATGTTCTTTATGCTTCAACCGGTCCAATACAGGGTTGGCGGGGTATCTGTCTTGTTAACAGAAATTTTTCAAAAGAATTTGAACACTCTACAGGTTATCTAGATTTAAGAAAGTACTTCTTTTTTGCTAAACGGTTTGCCATTGCAGGCAGATTTGTTGGAGCAGCGAGTTTTGGAAAGAATCCACAGGAATTTACTCTGGAAGGTTACGAAGGTATAAGGGGCTATACTGTTCCGGATGATGAAGATGATGATGCCAGATTTAAGACTATGGCAACTCTTGAATTGAGATATCCATTTGTTGATTATCTGCAGCTTGGGTTCCCACTGCCTATTACGTTACAGAACATACGTGGATCTTTGTTTGCAGATGTTGGAAGCGTCTGGGACGAATGGGATGATTTCCGGGGTTATAAGGAAGACAAACTGCATGATCTTGTTTTCGGATTTGGTTTTGGTCCGAGAGTCGGTCTTGGTTTCATAACACTGAAGCTGGATATAGCCTGGACAAGTGATTTTCAGGAAACTACTAAACCTGGATATTATTTCTCACTGTCACCTGATTTCTAAAACGGAAGCCTGTACAAATTTTAGCGAATCCTGTACAATGCTGGTTCCTATATTCCAGGAGGCACGAGAATACAATTCAGGAAGACTTTGCCTGATACTCATTTGCTTACTTTCATCCTTCAGATAACCCATTGTGTAGAAAGTTACGACAAGAAATAAGGCAAAACCCGCAGCAATCTTGTAAAAAGAATTCATAAATGTCGTAACTTTTGCAGACTTTCTGCCTTTTGTTTTTTCGAAATGTTCAGAAATACCTTCAAAGACTTTTATATCCGGTTTCTCTGAAAACTCAGCTTTCAAAATCTCAGAGATTCGATTATCCAGCTTTTCGTTTTGTTTATCTTTCATAGTAATCTCCAATATTGCTACCAATTTTTTTCTTCAACTCTTCTTTTGCATAATGCAGTCTTGAACGCACTGTTCCTTCAGAACATTTCATTATCTCGCCAATTTCCGAGATAGAGAAGTCATGAAGATACCGCATAACAAAGCACATTCTTTTCTTAGGTTTAAGACAATCCAGATGCTTTATCACAATATGTCTGATATCATCTGTCTCATTATCAATCTTATCAGATTTATGCTTCACAATATCAAGTTTTCGCATCTCCATCTTGAAAAATCTGTATTTATCGAGATACATGTTCCTTGCCATTCTGAATAGCCATGATTTGAAAGAAATTTTCTGTTTGTATCTGTCTGCTTTATCAATAAGTTTGATAAAAATATCTTGAGTCAGATCTTCTGCCAGTTCTCTCGACTTTGACATGCTGAGAAAAAAAGAAAACATCATTGAGCTGTATCGTAAATACAGCTCATTTAACGCTTCATTATCTCTGTAACTCAAAAGCTGAACGAGCTTTTCATCGGAATAATCTTTCATTACTGCTTTTTTATAAGTTCAACAATGTTCTTCCTGCCGGTTTTCTCCGCCAGAGAGATACTAAGTCTTTTCCATTTATCTGCAAGCCCTGAGTTACCTGATTTTTTATAATGTTCATACAGCTTGGCAGCTAAAGCCAGATAATTCATGTTCATTCTTTTATCGATAAGCTCTCTTTCAAGTATATCTTCTTCATAATAGTTCATTTTAAGGTGATCAAACAGATACTTATTTTCCATGTTATTAATGAATACAGCGAAGTTATCATATTTGTTTTCACTGTATTTTTCCAGAAAACCTTCACTATACAGCTTTTCACTAAAGCCTTCTTTATAGGATGGAGCAACTGTGATCCCAAAGTATAATGCTTTGTCTTTTTGATTTTTCACAAGGTAATCTAACAAATCTTTAAACTGATAATTTTTCTTCTTTTTCCAGTCTATCCCTCTTGATTGCAGGAAGTCTTCGAGATAATCCTGATCATAGCTTAAACTTACGTTAAGTACAGTTACATCCTGCCTTATGCCCTTCACATACTGAAGCAGCCATAGTGGAAATGTATCATTGTCGCCATTTGTAAAAACAATTGCATTTTTTTCTGTACCAACAAGATAGTTATAGCCCATGTGCAGAAAGTAATCCGGATAGCTTCTGATATCATAGAGTCTCTGGCAGAACTCTTTCACCCTTTTGTCGTCGTTCTGTCTAATGTACCAGGTCAACATGGAAACAATTGTTTCATCAAACTGTTTATTTAGATTAAAGGATTTTTTCAGAGCATCAATATTATCCGGATATTTTGTTGTTTCCCCTACAGTGTACCAGTAAAAGTAATTTTCTCCGAAATTTCTTTTTATACCTTTAGTGACATATTTCAGATTTGTGTCTTTGTCTTTACCGAAGACTCCTGTTTTTTTATCGAATTTCGAGTATTTCACAGCAAAAAAAAGATTGATCCAGTTCTCAAGATTGCCGGGTTCCTCAACACATTTTTCCTGCCAGGACTTCGATAGATTAATGTACTCCTCTCCACTGAAAGAAACTCTTCTCATTGATCTGACAGTCTGAAGCTCTGCACTTGACAGCTGTACTACAGCAAAAATAACGAGACAGATGATTAATAATATTCTTTTCATTTTTTACTCCTTGATAACCTTGCATCATGAAATCTGGATTTCATGATGTCGCAAAATATCTTCTTTTATCTTTAAAACGATTCAGAAAGGATATTGTTCATTTTTTTTGATTTTGTTAAAAAAGATATATATGGATTAAAGAAGATTAGAAAAGTAATGAGAAAGTTGTGCCTTCATTTTGTTCAGAGTTAACTTTGATAGCTCCGCCATGCAGCTTCATAATCTGTCTTGTGAGGCTGAGACCGATTCCTGAACCCTGCTGACGAGTTGTAAAAAACGGGATAAAAATCTTTTCCTGAATCTCTGGCAGAATACCTGTTCCATTATCAGTTACGTTAATTTGAACAATACCGTTTTCAGCCAGAAATGCTGAGAGGTTTATATTACCGTTTCTTCTGCCGGAAAGAGCATTAATACTATTCTTTATCAGGTTTATCAGAACTTGTTCTATTAATTCATCATCTGCTGTAATTTCCAGAGTTTCAGGATCGCATTGTCCGGCTATTGCAATTCCGGCATTTCTCAGCTCATTCTGCATAAGCAGGATAACTCTGTTGAACAACTCATTGATTGATACATTAGAAAATTTAGGCTCAGGGATATGTGTAAGATTTCTGTATGACTGCACGAAATGAGTTAAGCCTTCAGATCTTTTCTGGATAGTTTTAACTGCTCTCTGTATGTCAGATATCTGGGAGCATACAGCGTTTTTTTCTGTACTGCACTGATCTGCAATTCCTCCAAGCATAGTATCTACGGTAGACGTAAGAGATGATATTGGAGTGATTGAGTTCATGATTTCATGTGTCATAACACGGATAAGTTTCTGCCAGGCTTCAAGCTCTTTTTCTTCGAGTTCGCTGCCTATATTCTGAAAGCTGACAATCGTAATGAATCTGTCGCTAAGCTTGAATTCGGTAGCATTTAAACTGAGTTGAAGCTCTCTGTGCTTATCAACAGCCTTAATCAGGATTTTCTCTCCTGACTTCATCTTGAAGAGAATTCCCGGTAAATCTTTGCTAATGATACTTAGTTTCTGAATATAAGTCAGATCTTTGAGCTTGAAAAGCTTTTGAGCAGCTTTGTTCATGAATTCTATTTTTCCATCATGTCTGAAAGCAATCAGTCCGATACCAATATGCTGTATTACATTCTGGAGATACTGGTAATGTTCCGAAGACTCTGATCGCATCTTCTGGAAATCCACAATAACATTATTGAATGCTTCTTTGAGTCCCTGAAAAGATATTCCCAGATCTGCTACTTCAAAAGACTGTCGGAATTCGGAGTACTTTATGGATTGCAGGAAAGTTGAAACAATATAATTTGTACGTTCCACGAAATGAATAAGGTCTATTACCTGAAAAATGATCACAAGGGAAAGAAGCAGCTTGGTATATATAAGGGATGTACTGTAATGCAGATGGAATATCAGCATAATTGATGCAAAGAGAAGTACACATCTCAGTATACACTTCAGTCTGAAAGAATGATTCAGCATATTACAATCCGTATTTTTCGAGTCTTCTGTAAAGAGATGTTCTGGTCAGTCCAAGTTCTTTGGCAGCTTTGGTTACATTTCCCTTATACTTACGGATTACTTTCTTTATCGTCTGCTTTTCCACTTCTTCCAGATTGTAACTCATAATATGGTTATCTATGGATTCGACAGCGTGTGTCAGATGGAAATCAGTTTCATTAAGCTGATCGGAATCACTTAGAATTACAGCTCTTTCAATTGAGTGCCTCAGTTCCCTGATGTTTCCCGGCCAGGAGTATTCTTCCAGAACATGAATAGCTTTTTTACTTACTTTTCGTATGTTTTTTTTGTATTTCTTTGCGAACTGCTGCAGGAAATGATCAGCGAGAAGCTTTATATCTTCTCTGCGTTCTCTCAGGGGAGGTAAATTTACTTCCACAGTATTGATTCTGTAGAGAAGATCCTGACGGAATGTGTTTTCCTGAACCATTTTATATAAAGGCATGTTTGTTGCACAGATGAATCTCACATTGACCGGTATCTGCCTGTTAGAACCTACCCTGACAATTTTACCATTCTCAAGGACATGCAGAAGTTTTGATTGAAGCGGTAATGAAAGATTGCCAATCTCATCCAGAAATATCGTTCCTTCAGATGCAAGTTCAAATCGACCGATTCTGTCTTTTTTGGCATCAGTAAATGCGCCCTTCACATGCCCAAATAACTCACTTTCGAAAAGTGTTTCGCTTATAGCTCCCAAATCAACATTTACAAAAATCTGGTCAGACCTTTCGGATGCTTTATGCAGTGCTCTGGCAACAAGTTCTTTTCCTGTACCGTTTTCTCCAAGAATAAGAATATTAGCATCGGTTTTCGCTACTTTCTTTATAGTGGAAAAGACAGTGTTCATTTCATTGGATATACCTATAAGATCGTGGAATGAACTGTTGGTAACATTGATCAGTTCTGATTGCTTTTCTTTAAGCTGTCGAGCTTCCCGACGTGTTTTGCGTAGTTTACTGGCAGATTCAATAGTTGTCATCAGTTTTTCGTTCTTCCAGGGTTTGAGAACAAAGTCCGTTGCCCCGGCATGAACAGCTTTAACAGCCTGATCCACTCCTCCATAAGCTGTTATGAACAGCACTACTGCTTCAGAATCCTGTTCCAGAATTTTTTCAAGCCAGTAAAAACCTTCTTTTCCGCTGATAGTATCATCGTTGAAATTCATATCCAGCAGGATTACATCTATGGTTTCATTCTTTAATATATTAATAATTCTATCAGGTTTATTCAAGGTGATTATTTTTTCGGCAGATGTTTTAAGAAGCAGTTCCAGTGAGAAAAGGATGTCTTCATTATCATCAACAATAAGGACTGTACCAAGTTTTGTGTTCATACTTTACTCCAGAATAAAATGATGAAATCCTGCATGGACGTGATTCGTAACTTCTACAGACGATGCAGGAATTTCGAGATGATTAATGTACAATTAATCAGATTTTCAACCATTTTAATATGATAATAACTCAAAAGAAATGTCAATCTTATTTCACAAAAATTATTTACTGCTTAGTGAGTTCATTATCCACCTTTATAACGATCGGGATTAATGATCAATTCAAAAAAAATGACTCGACTCAAAAAAGTATACCACTGGAATACCTGAAACTCATTTCCGAGCTAAAAGATAAGTTGAATGACAGGCTGTGTAAGAACGTAAATTTTGTCGTCCCTTTGTTTCAAACCTTATTCCCTTTCCCGACTTCATCGGGGCTCAGGGAGCTTGCAAAGTTAAATATGTCAGTAACTTAAGTTGAATGAGTCCCGAAGAATCGGGAAAATATGCGACATAAATTCTAATAGAGTATAGAATAAGGTGTAGCCTGCGTTTTTACACAGTCTGTCAGGGAAACAATCAAGTCCTTATTTTTTTACAAGTTAAGTTTGTAAAATCCAAGAAAATGAAAACTACTGAATTATACTGATCTTTTCCTGAGCTATTTTTCCCCAGTTACTACCGGCACCGTACTTGGCTATTATTGATTTCAAACGTGTTAAAGCTCTTTCGTATTTCTTCAGCTTAATATATGCCTCGGCAGCCTGAAGCTCGGAAGTAGCAGACCATCTTGTCTGGTCAGGGTAGTTATAGCTGACCTTGAGAAATGCTGTGACAGCTTCATTATACATGTACATTCCCATGTAGGATTCACCAATCCAATACTGCGATTCTGCTTTCAGTTCTTCAGAGTCAATCAACTGCAGAGCTTTCTCGAACATGGAAACAGCTTTAGGGTAGCTCTTATCCCGATAATAACAGTATGCAATATTAAAGACAGCATCGGACTCCAATTCTTTGTCACCCCATTTATCCATAATCAGTTCATAGGCTGAAATAGCCTTATCCCATTCTTCGATTGTCTTACAGACAAATGCAAAATTCCGGGCGGCATCAAGTGCAAGTTTACCTGTTTCGTCTCCGTTAATAACCTTGAAATAATGATCCAGAGCCTGTTCATATTTCTCCTGAGAAAAATATAATGTTCCCAGTTTCAGATTAGCCTGATTTACCAGTGCTTTATTCGAAGAATTCAGCACCACAGAAAAATCTTTTATTGCATCTTCAGAATTTTTCTCTTTGAGCAGGAATGTTCCACGCCAGAAATGAGCTGTATTGACAATTGTTCCGGCTATTTTTTTATTCTTAATAACTTTACCAACTATCTTGCGTGCTTTCTTGATATCTATTTTTGAATAGTAGATTGCTTCGTGTATTTTAATCTCTGCCTGAATATCAGGATCTTCACCTATTATAGGTTTCATCTTTTTAAGAATTTCTTCTGCTTTAGGTCTATTATCAATATGATAGTATGATATAATATTCTTCTTAGCCAATTCTTTCTTGTTTGCTTGTCCCATTATGTATTCATTTGTGACTTTCTTGAAATACTCAATTGATTTGCTGTAGTCTTCCTGGTCGTATGCCAGATTCGCAATCGCCAGTCTGTATGCAAATTTATTGCCCGGATCTTTCTCTATAAGCTGTTTGTATGTATACTCTGCGAGTGAGTAATCATGTGTTTTTATGTGAAGCTCAGCAACAGAAGCCAGTTCGTCGAAATTCTTATCCTGAACAGTCAGGAGTGCACGTTTGGATTCCTCTATATTATTCAGTCCTGAATATATTGTGTAGAGTCTTCTGTAGTACGCATCATTTCTTTCGTTTTCAGGAATCTGCTGATAGTAGTTCAGGGCTTTTTTGAATTCACTCGATTCTATATAATAGCCTGTCAAAGTATTCACAGCTTCTGAGTACTCCGGGAAACCACCGGCATTGTTAAGAAGGAATACTAATTTATCCATGGATTTTGTTTTATTCCCTGCCTTGTTGAGTGCTATTGTGTAATGGTAAAGCACGGAAGGTCTGGAAAGTGAGATCAATGCGGAAGTAGCTTCGTAGTTAACGAGAGCGTTGGCAAAATCGTTTTTACCGTAATAATACTCTGCAAGCTTGATTTTAGCGTTCATATAATCCGCATCGGCAATTGAATCATCTTGTTTGAGAAGATTGAGATATTCAGCTTCTTTTTCAATATTATCTGATGAGTCATAATATCTGATTAACCTGTATAGATAGTTGTTTACTCGTGAATAATCCGGATTGTTCTTCACAAACTGTTCTATTGATGGAATTACCATTGCAGGATTATCCGCTCTGAGAAGATCTGCATAGAGATTAAGTTCTGTAGTCTCTGCAGACTCTTTCATTTTGTTGATTTGAGCAAGAGCACCTGCAACATTTTCAGCAAATACCTTTTGATTCTTTTCCCATTTAGCCTTTTCGGCAGCCTTAAGGAAAGTCTTTGCTGTTACATAGAATAACTGTTCGTCTGATTCTCCGTCAGTAATGCTTACAGCACTGTCAAAATCCTTGAGATGCTGTGACATTACTTCTGCCATACCCTTTTTCAAAGCGATTTTATCGTTTGTTGTAACATAATCATTCATTGATATGAGAAGTTTTGTGAATGCTTTCTTATAATCTACTATATGGAAATTCCTTATATACTCCATTTTGTTAGACACCTTTTCCCTGAATTGTTTATCATTAACTGTTTCCATGGGAATAGACTGTAGAGATGCCAGTGCCAGATCGTATTCTCCGAGATACTCATAACAGAGAGCTATCTGGAAATATGCAGAAGCATTATATTGTGAACTCGAATAGTTTGTGGATATCAGCTGGTAGTATTTTAACGCTGTTCTGTATTGTGATAAATCGTTAAAATAAATATTTGCTATTGTATAGATAACTTTGTCTTTACGATCGAAGTTATCCTTATTCAATAACGCAAGATACTTGTCTATAGCCTTGTTCAGGAACCTTTTTCCTTCGTCTATTTCAGCTGAAAGAAGCTTTGTTTCAATTAACACAGCTTCATTAGGTTCAGATGCTATGATTTCAACGATAGTATTTTCGGCATCCTTGAATTTTTTAAGATTAAATTCAGCTTTAGCAAGTTCAAGCAGAAGCTCAGTTTTTAATTTGGAGTGCTCTATGATTTTGTCTGTCTTACCTGCCAGAGTGACAACTTCCTGATATTTCTTAAGGTTGTTTTTAACGAGGAACAGATTTCTGAGGTATTCCGGGAATCTGTCAGAATTATCAAACTTGGTGATCATTGCCATTAACTGAGTGTGTGCTTTATCGTACTCATGGATTTCTATATAGAGATCTGCGAGTTCCTTACCGAAAATTTCCTGATATTTTCTTGGAATTGAACCGGACATATAAGAACTGAGTTTATCTGCAGCCGCAACATTTCCTGATTTAACTTTGATTCTTTGCACTTGGAATAGAATCGCATCCCAATGAGTATCTGAATTTTTGTGACTTTTAATCAGATTCTCGAGTGTAGCCTGTCCTTCATTCGGTGAATTGTTCATGAAGTATGCTTTCGCTTTCATGAGGAGTACATCTGCAATTGCTTTATTGTCAGCATAGTTTTTTTCAAGATCTAGTGACATAAGGATTACTTCGTTGTACTTTTCATCATAATAGAAGCTCTCTAACAGGAATAACAAGGATTTCTTTGTGAACTCGGACATTGGGTATTTCTCTACAAGTTCCGAATATACTCCCTGTGCAGTGGAATATTTCTTCTGTGCAGAAAGGACATTACCATAGTAAAATAGAGTTCGGTCTCTACCGGAGTTAGAGGGATAACCATCAAGCAGTTTCTTGTAATATATTTCTGCTTTGACAAAGTCTTCTCTTAAACGGTAAGATTCACCTATATAGAATAGTGATTGTTGTGCTTCAGTGGAAGTTGGAGCTTCTTCAATAATCTTCTCAAACTCGAGTATAGCTTCTTCATAGAGGGCATCCTTAAACATCTGAAGCCCGAATTTATATTTATCGTTAACAGACGCAAATAAACCGGTAACTAACACTATTATCAACAAAGACATGTAAATTTTTTTATGTAATCCAATCATATTTTATTCCTGAATAATTTTTCTTCCAACATATAAAACCGGATTCTGATGTCAATATTTCAATTTTTTAATGGTTAAGACCGATTTTGTGGAAGTGAGTTTATACAGATTGCATATCGGGATTGATTTTCTTTCAGTGCTGAAATGATCTTATTGTATTTAATATCTTCGCCTTTCTAATGTTTATTTGTTTCTACTCTACATGGAAGAAATTCCAAAATAATACTGCACGTTCTGCACGGAATTCTGTTACTTTACCTGACAATTCAGGTTAAACACTACGGGAGTATGCAGAAGGCGGGAGGTGTGTAGAACACATTCCAATCATAGACAACCGTCCGGTTGTCTCTACGCATAGCAGGACTACACAGGTTATTGGTTCTCCCTCGTCTTTCTCTGGATGTATTTCTTCGAAAACATCTACGGGGAGATGTCGAGCGTGCGAGACAGAGGGTTTAAAATCCGGAACAATGATTATTGTTCCCTACAAACAACGCAATAGCGTCAATTTCCATCCGCTGGCGGTGTTAATTCGATTTAAAATCGAAGACGGGGTGGTGAAACCGCATTTATTTCCCCCATTTTCCCTGGTTTAAATCCACCATTGCGGAGGCTTTCAGCCATGCGCAAGGGCTTATTCCAAAGCAATCCTTCAATCATGAAAATCAAGGTTCAGACAGAAAAAGCCAGAAAACGAGTTTCTGGCTTGTAGCTGAATATTATTCATTTCCTAATTATGTTTCTCACATAGCTAAATTCTTGAATATACGCATATTAGAACACTATCCTTTTTTTTCTGAATTTGTGACACATAAAAAAATCCCATCCTGCAGAGTAAAGCAATGAGAATTTGAAGAAATCCAGATAATCTCTCCAAAATCTTTTTAGTATATAAATGAAACTAATATCAAGATTTTCGCTTTCATAACAGATGATGGAAAATAAAGTTAATGAATACAAAGAAGCAAAAATTAATTGCAAAATAACTATTCCTTTTTTACTAGGAAATTTGCATATCAGGAAATTTGCTGGAGATAGAACAAATGACATAATCGAAAATACTATCAGAAATGCTGCCAGATCATAAAGGTTGAAATCAATTAAATCTATTCTGTATTTTATATATGCTACACTTGCAATTATTGCATATATCAAGTTAAAAGCAACATATTTTTTAAATTCACAGTATTTAATTTTGATCTTGTTTAAAGAGAACATATTCTTCAATTTACACTCCTTCTTTTTTGGATAATTGTCTTCCCAGACTAGCTGGCAATACTTTATGAGAAATATCTTTAAAACCATCAATTTCTCGTAAAGCTGCTGATACACTGGTTTGACAGCTTTTCTTTGTTATGATATTACCAATGGAATATCTCTTGATATATGAAAATAAAATTAATCAGAATAACTCAAACTTACCAAACTTAGACTTAGTACAAAATATGGGGTAGACTCAATAGGAGGAGAAATATTCCTAGAATTATAATTGTAGCCTTTCTATTTTACAGAAAGGCTACAGAAAAATGGACATAAACGTAAATAGAGTCGGCTTACAATACTTAGTTATGGGATTCTCAAGACACCGAATTGATTATCTGAAGACTCAATTCTCAGAATCTCCCACCTTTCATTAAACCATACAAGACTAAATGTCAAATAACCATTTAAGTTTGAGATAACTAGAAACTCATCAATATCTGAGTAAACATAATCAAAAAAATTCTTTTTCGAATACGAGCCCAAATGATAAATTTTCCCAAATATATTTTCTAAGCAAGAATTAGTTTCGCTTTTTGAGAACAATGTAATCCATTCATTGTCTTTAAAAATTAAAAGAGAATCATGAGTTGTCGAAAAAAAGTAAGAAACCAAACTCTCAAAATCTTTTGAAACAAAAAAAGGTCTACTAAAGAAAGGTGATTTTCCTATTCTACACCTAATTCTGTTTCCTTCAAATGTAAAAGGAATCTGACTGTCAGAGCAAGACCATGCTTTTGAGTATCGAACATAGTTTTTTCCGGATATTTTTTCATCCTTAGTTTCGAATATTGTTTTTGAAACACCTTTTCTCCCAGATGTCAACTTAGAGTAGAATTCTTTTCCATATCCTAAGTACTTTGAGTTAACTTCATTTATCTTCTTATGTTTAATATCAGCGTCATCATCACTAATGTTATGTAGGAGTTTCCATCTCTCAAAATAATAGCAATCACTTATATCTGAATCAAAGTTGTACACTAAGAACTCTTGACAGCATAATGGTAAAAAGCTACACAAAATACAGGCAAAAAAGAAAATTTTAAGGTTTTGTTTCATTGTAAACATCCTCATTATGATTCAAGTGATCGGTTGCAATTTCGTAAGCTGCTTTATCTGGTTCAGGATAGAAATCTGTTGTTCCCAACATTATAAAAACATCAAGAATAATATTCATTCTGTTATGAACAGAATTATACTCTGACACTTTGTTTTCACCTTCTCTAAAAGGTAGATTATAACCTGCATTGGCTTCGTCAATAGAGTGGTCGACTTCATGGCTAACTGTTTCAACCATTGAAGCCACTCTATAATCACACTTTGAACGCTGTTCGGTGCGTTCGTTCATTTCTTTATTAATATTAATTTTAAACACTATGCTTCTTTCACCAAATGGAACTCCGACATCAGCTTTGACAAAAACTCCCTGTGAATTATATGTACCTGAGCTTTGAGAACCTGAAGACCACATTTTCCTTTTGTAACCAATTTCAAGTACATGATGTTCATATTTACCTCCAGCTTGGAATTGTGCTAATTGGGCTTTTCCTCCTTCAGTACTTGAATAAAGTTTGTATGTTCTGGTTTGGGCAAAATCTTGGTTTACTCGTACTATTCTGCCATCCGGATCAACAAAATTAACCGGGTCGTTATGGCAATACACATAAGGACTAAAGAACTCATCAGCCGGGTCAACTGCCATCCAGCAATGAGCTTGCAAGGCATAGCCCGAAAGTCTCCCAGAACCAAGCTGTGGGTCGTAATAACGCACTCCGTAGTGGTAGCTACGATCTTGCAAGGCATAGCCCGAAAGTCTCCAAAAAAGAGCTCGTAGCCGCAGGCGAGAGTCTCCACTCCGAAGTCTATAGAACGTCAGTTCGAAGACCATAGGAGGTACATTATTCTCATCTTCAAATTCTTTTCCGTTGTAGAGGAACTTGTTTTCCTGCCCGGTATCAGAGGAGATACCACCAAGTCTCATTCCAAAGCTGCTCAGTGGATAATAATGGTCTTCTTGCACTATTAAAGCTGTGTTTCCCAGATACAATCCTGTCTCCTTACTCCATAATGTAGCAAAATTGAGCTCATTAGCGGCAAATGGTCAAGGAAATTGTTCATGGGATTACAATCCCATTAGGATTCAAACATGGAATACACTAAAGGACACGGAAAAATAAGCCAGAAAACATGTTTCTGGCGTAGTATTATTTACAGTAGCTGAACTACTTTTTCTGTTCTTTCCTGTATGACTTATCAAGCTCTCTGATTATATCTTTAAATTCATTATTAACTTCAACAATTGTATAGAAATCAAGCAGGTGATCAATAGTACTTGTCTTTATCATGCAAATTGTTTTGCTCAATTCTATTGCATTTGAATAAAATTGCTTAGCATCTTCAATTCTGTTTTCCTTATAGGCAACAATACTTTTCCATAGTATAAGTTTAACAAAATAAACATTTCTGCTTGCTTCAGAAATATTAGCCATGGATTCAATTTTTTTCTCTGCAAGAACTAAATTTTCTTTTGCACTTAAATAATCATTAGTCTCAATTGCACGACTAGCTAAGTATAGATAGATGTAGACTGCTTGATATGGCGGATAATTAATCTCTATATTGTACTTTTCCAAGAAATTAACGGGATTAAAATCTGAATTGATTAGCCTATTAATATGTAATGCAAAAATTATATTGTCTAATGTTGTTATATTATTCAATTCCAACTTATTCAAAAGTTCGTTATTGATAGCTGAGTTCAGTCTATAGTCAATTATAAACTTAGTTTTAAGCTGATATTGTTCAAATTCTTCAAATGGTAGATCATTTAACAATATCTCTACAAATTGTAACGATTTATTATAATTTTTCATTATGAAATTAGCTTCTAGAAGTCTCACAGCATAAAAGTTTCTGACTTGAAAATTATCTGAATTCTCTACTAACCATTCAATATCAGCTTCATTATCCAATACATAATTGTAATCATGTATTGTGTTAACACTATCAAATCTTGCTTCAAGCTCCTTACATCTTTTTTCTTTATCAGTCACCTGACAGCCCAAACTAGATATATTACATAAAAAGCATATAAAACAAATTGCGAATAAATTAATCTTCATCATCATCATAGTATCCTCTTTCTTCATTATAAATATCTGCAGCTTCTTCCAGCTTGTCATCATTATCCTTTGCTAAATCCACAGCTGATTTTGAATCAACAGCAACATTCCCTCCTGTAGTAATAAGTCCAACCCATTGCAAGCCATAAGATATTCCTCCTACAACTCCAGATACAAACATTATTGCATATGCTTTCCACATACCATTCCCTGTATCAGCAGATTTCTTACTTGCATCATCAGTAGTATTGTGTTTCTGAAGAGAATAGAGTTTTTCTTCTGGTTCTATATCACAAGTTAGAAATTCTGAATAACGTTTGTTGTGAGTTTCCCTCCATACTGCAACCAATAAAGCAACTATTGAATAACTTGTAACTTCTCCAAATTTTTTCTTTGTTTCCTCATATCCATTGTTTTTGAGTAGATCAGCTATGTCTTGTGCTGAGAAATCATTCACATTGTATTTACTTTCTCTTTCCGCCCCATCCGGATCAACAAAGTTCACTGGGTCGTTGTGGCAATACACATAAGGGCTAAAGAACTCATCAGCAGGATCTATGGAATGCCAACGCCCAAGCTGTGGGTCGTAATAACGCACTCCGTAGTGGTAGCTACGAGCTTGCAGGGTAAAGCCCGAAAGTCTCCAAAAAAGAGCTCGTAGCCGCAGGCGAGAGTCTCCACTCCGAAGTTCGTAGGATTTGAATCCGAGAACCATAGGAGGTACATTATTCTCATCTTCAAATTCTTTTCCGTTGTAAATGAATTTATTGGATTTATCTCCATTGGTAGAGGATAATCCTCCAAGTCTCATTCCAAACCTGCTCAGTGGATAATAATGGTCTTCCTGTAAATTCGTTACGTTATTTCCTACGTTCAATCCTACCTCCTTACTCCATTTTATCGCTAAATTGAGCCCATTAGTGGCAAAAGGTCAAGAAAATTATTCTTGAGATTACAATCCTTCTTTATAAAAGTTCAACATTATATTTTGTACAGCTAAAGCAGTACCCCCATATATAGCCCCCTTCGCAATGGACCTGTCCTTGCGAATGGGGGGCTTGGAATGTCAATGTGAAATAGGCATAGTCGATTTACTCAGGTAAATCCTGATTCTAGTCTCTGTAGAGACGTTGCATGCAACGTCTAATTCTGAGACAAACGGCCGTTTGTCTCTACGCGTATATCAGAACTGTACAAGCTCGTACAGACAAAGTTCTCCCTAATGCATCTATGGAGGTGTTCTAACAGAAACATCTACGGACAGACTGTGTAAAAACGTAATTATTGTCGTTTCTTTTGTTCACATCATATTCCCTTTTCCGACTTTATCGGGACTCAGGAAACTTATAACTCTATTGATTATAACAGATTAAGTTGATTGAGCGGAGTCGAAATCTGCGACAAAAATAAGGATTAGTTTTCTATCACAACCCGTTTTTACACAGTCTGGTAGAGATGTCGAGTTTACGAGACAGAGGGTTTAAAATTCTGAACAAATATATTTGTTCCCTACAAACAACGTAGGATGTACTATTCCTATTCGTTGAAGGGGGTACTTCACAGTATTAATTTCACCAAAAAACAGCAGTTAGTCACACCATTCAAAAGGTCTTTAACCATTTGGAAGGTGTTCAGGTGAGCAATACTTCAATCATGAAAATCAAGGTTCAAACAGAACAAGCCAGAAAACTTGTTTCTGGCTTGATGTATATAAATCATAGATTAGCCTGTAAGAAACGAACATTCCTCACCAAAAAAAGTATTAACAAAATGTTTTAGAGGAATAATATTATGACTGGCAAGATATTCTCTGAAACAGTCGACACACTTGGCATTCCAAGAATCTTTTGTGGCAACTTTTTCAATATCTTCCAATGTATTACAATCTTTATAAAGTTCAAAGCACGAGAGACACATATATTCCTCAAAAAAATCAATGCATACATGAACAATGTCAATAGGAATATCCTTATTTAAAGCTTGTTCTACATGCTTGCACAAGGAAATTGCAAAGGTTTTGCCATGTTTTGAGCACTTTGTTGGTGGCATATTTATCTCCTTCTCTCTTGTTTTACCATGTTGGATTCATTTTTTTGTTATTCATTTTTAGATCTTTTGTTATCTTTCTGCTTTTGTAGTTAGAACCACCTGCATTTATAAACTTCCATAACATAAGTTAGACAATTATTTCCAGAATTCCATTGTCCTCTTGATTGATATAGAGTGCTTGACTGATATTCAGATAGAGCTACTGGATTGTTAACAACAACTGGAATTGTTCCAATATAGTCAACTTTCTTATCTCCAAGTTGTGGTTTTTTACAATTTGTACATAGGTATTTTTGGAATCATCAACCGAAAGCTCCGAATTCAGTCCCCAAATTTCAATTGAAACATGAGGAGTGGATTGTCCCTCTAACTTACAAGCATGAATAAAAGCAACTCCTTTATTATTTTCTTCTGCTTGGGCTTCCGCAAATTCTTTTCTTGAATTTCATCCATAATACAGTCTGTTACATAAAAAGAAATACCAAAAATCACTATAAGGCCAGCCCCTGCTGCTGCAGTTGAACCTAAACCGATCTCAAAAGCTGCTAAAGGTAAAGCAGCAGTTGACATAGCCCCATCCGGGTCAACAAACATAATAGGATTGTTAGCACAATAATTGTAAGGGCTAAAGAATTCCTCAGCCGGGTCTATAGCGTGCCAGCGCCCAAGCTGTGGGTCGTAATAACGCACTCCGTAGTGGTAGCTACGAGCTTGCAGGGTAAAGCCCGAAAGTCTCCAAAAAAGAGCTCGTAGCCGCAGGCGAGAGTCTCCACTCCGAAGTCTATAGAACGTCAGTTCGAAGACCATAGGAGGTACATTATTCTCATCTTCAAATTCTTTTCCGTTGTAAATGAATTTATTGGATTTATCTCCATTGGTAGAGGATAATCCTCCAAGTCTCATTCCAAACCTGCTCAGTGGATAATAATGGTCTTCCTGTAAATTCGTTACGTTATTTCCTACGTACAATCCTGTCTCCTTACTCCATAATATAGTAAAATTGAGCTCATTAACGGCAAATGGTCAAGAAAATTGTTCATGGGATTATTATCCTTCTTTATCAAAGTTCAAAATTATATTTTGTACAGATGAAGCAGTCCCCCCATGGGAGTGACGTTTTAACGTCACATTGTCTTCCAATAATTGTAGAGACACAACATCTTGTGTCTCATGGTGTGCATTAAGTTTCCGATTTTATATTATCAGCATTACCAGTCACACCATTCGGAAGGTTTTCAACCATTCCGAAGGTGATTTGCATGGAATCCTTCAGCAGGTAAATGCGAAGATGAACAATAATTACTACTCAAAATCATCCGACAATATAGAACTTTCTGGATCTCGGTCCGTCAAACTCACAGAAATATACTCCCTGCCAGGTTCCCAGCATCAGGCTTCCATCAAACACAAATACATCCTGAGAACAGCCAATCAATGAGCTTTTTACATGTGCATCGGAGTTGCCTTCCATATGGCGGAATGCAGGATAGTCCGGAGAAATCTTGTCCAGAGAGTACAGCATGTCAGACTGAACTGTAGGGTCAGCATTCTCGTTTATCGTCACGGCAGCAGTTGTATGTGGAACAAACACAGTCAATCTGCCTTCTTCAATACCGTTCTCTCGGATGAAATCACGTAAATGACTTGTGATATTCTTCATCTGGTCTTTTCGGTCAGTACGAATATTTATAACTTGCTTAATCATTCTTCCTCCTCGTTCTTCGATTCCCAGAATTCTGTACATTCTGTTTCAAAGCTGTCAATATTTCTGAATACTTTATAGTGCTTCCAGGTTTCCGGGAACAGATTTCTGTATCTCATTGTCAGAAAACGATCGTCCAAAAGAATTATTGTGCCTTTATCATTCATGGTTCGGATTACACGTCCGGCAGCCTGCAGAACTCTGTTCATTCCCGGGTATAAGTAGGAATACAGAAATCCATCAGCTTCCTGTTCGTTATAGTATTCCTTTATTATGTTTTTCTTATAGCTTATCTGGGGTAATCCTACCCCAATCACAATTGCACCTATCAGTGTGTCTCCTGTCAGGTCAATTCCTTCTCCGAAAGCTCCACCCATCACTGCAAAACCAATCTGGTTCTGCTTCTGCTCAAATCTTTCAATAAAATCAGTTCTCTCATCCTCAGACATATCCCTTTCCTGTATAACAAAGTTATCAGGTAAAGGCTCAAGCTCGGTCAGAACATTCTGCAAGTACTCGTATGATGGGAAAAACACAAGATAGTTCCCTTCTTTGCTCTTGTAAGCTGATTGTATCACTTCTGCAATGTGTTTGTAACTTGAATCTCTAACCAGATATCTGGTATTCACATATGATGATATTAATACTGAGGTGCTCTCACGTGGGAAAGGAGAATCCAGATAAAGCATCCAGTCTTCTTCTGTGCCGCCAAGCAGATCCCTGTAATACTGTACAGGTCGGAAGGTAGCAGAGAAGAATACTGCTGATATGGATTTTTTAAGGCACTCAGCAAGATGTCTGGCAGGATCGATGCAGAACAGCTCCAGACGGAGTTCTCTACTCGAATTGGTTATCAATGTTGTGTAGTTATCACCGTAAATCTCACTGATTTTCAGGAAGTTATTGCACTTGAAGAAAAACTCCAGAACATCATTCTTAAATTCAGATTCCTGATTCTCTGCTAACCAGGCTTCGCATTCCTTGTAGAACTTTGTAATGCTCCTGATCAGACTTTCCGGTTTGTCTTTGATTGATGCCTGCTTTGCATTATCAATGTCTTTTCTGATCTGCAATAACTGTTTATTGATTCCCTGCAGTTTATTGTGAACAGCTTTAGATATCGGTTTCATCAGTTTTTTCAGATCCATTACTTCTGATTTCAGGATATCCGACGAATACATGCTTCTGGCTCTGTCTACCAGATTATGGGCTTCGTCTATCAGGAAGTAATATCTTCTGGCTGAATCCATAAAGAAGCGTCTGAGAAACACAACCGGATCAAACACATAGTTGTAGTCACAGATGATAATATCGCAGTAGAGGGAAGCTTCCAGTGCCAGCTCAAAAGGGCAGACCTTCTCTTCCTCGGCAATCTGGCTGATCAGTTCGGTAGTAAGTACATCATTTTCCAGGAGCTTTTTTGTAACTCCATTCAGTTTTGTGTAGAAATCAATAGTATAGGGACATTTTTCCGGATAGCATTGGGTGGTTTCAAGAAAACAAACTTTATCCTTTGCTGTTAATAGCAGAATCTTTGCCTTCAGTCCATTCTCGGAAAGGATTCTAAGTGTATTAAGAGCTATATTCTTTCCGGTGGTCTTTGCTGCAAGGTAGAAAATTTTCTGGTTATCCTTGAGATGCTTCAGAGTGGGGAAGATGGTGCCGATTGTTTTTCCTGTTCCAGTTGGAGCTTCGAGAAACAGATTCCGCTCTTCCTGAATAGCTTTATACACATATACAGAAAGCTTTCGTTGTCCTTCTCTGAATACAAACGGAAAATTGAGATTTTCAATGCTTATGTCTCTTTTATTTCTGTTGTTTACAATTATCTCTGCCCACTTCAGGTATTCATTGATCGTCTCATTATAAAAGTCTTTGAGCTGTGCAAATGTTTGCAGTTTGTTGAAGGTGACTTCTTTTTCTTCATCAATCTGGTAGTAGGTTAATGACACATCTACAGATTCGAGATTGTTCTGGAGACAGTATACATATGCGTAGAGCAACACTTGAGCCCAGTGGACAATGTTACCATCAGTAATGTGTTCCGAGGGAAGAAAAGTCGATTTTATCTCTTCGAGTATGATACTGCTTTCATTAAAGAAAATACCGTCGATTCTCCCCTGTAGAACAAGATCAAATTTTTCTGTTTCATGAACATGTTTCAGTGAGACTTCTGCTGTGTAGTTATCCGGTCTGGATTTCTGAACTTTCTGGTGTGCCCGGGTTCCTTCCAAAGCTCTGGAGGGTCCTTTATAGGTAGCATCATAGTGACCTGACCGATATACATATTCGACCAGATTTCTGACAGAAATGGATAACTCAGGCTTTAACATTCAGAGACCTTTGCATAAATGGTGCAGTTGACTCGATTTTAGAATTCATCAAACTTTTACTCAAAATGAGTTTCGCTTAATAGCTTTTCTGAGGAATTCAAAAATCTCATCGAAATTTTCCATCGAAGCTGTTTAATTTTACTATTATGCAAAGCTCTCATTCTTTATTAGTTGAAGAGGTAATCTTCAATCTGCAGTTCTTCCTGCATTATTTTTATATTTTTTTCCAGTTCTTCGTTAACCGGAACTCCGTTTTCTTTAACATCGATTGTGTTATAGTATTCTTTTTCCCCGGCAATGTAGATTTTCTCTTTACCCGGTTCAACATCAGCATTTTTGAGCTGTGTCATTATATCCCCGGTAATTCTCTTGAAGTCTTCAATATCTGTGAAGAAATCGATATTAAGTGCCAGGAAGAAATGACCGAGTCTGTATGGAACACGTTTTCCTTTCTCCCATCCATGGAGTCCATGCAGATAAGAACCATTCTGCAGAGCAGCTGAGAGTATTTCAACCATTACAGAGAGACCGTAACCTTTATGACCACCGAGAAGTTCACCCTGACCACCAAGCGGCAGCATGGCAGCGTCTTTACTTACAAGGTCTTTCAGAAGCTGTTTAGTATCGGTAAAGGGATTTCCTTCTTTATCAATAGCCCAGCCTGAGGGAGTATCCTTGAACTCTCTGTCAAAGACTTCAATTTTACCTCTTTGAGAGATTGATGTAGCAGCGTCATAAAGGAAAGGATATTCAAGATTGGAAGGGCAGCCAAAACAGATCGGGTTTGTTCCCAGCATAGGGGAGGTTGAGAATGTTGGTGCTATGGAAGGTCGGGCATTGGTAAATGTAATACCTATCATATCCTGATCTATTGCCATTTTTGCATAATATCCTGCAATTCCATAGTGTGTAGAATTTCTGACAACTACAGATCCAACACCATAGTTTTTAGCTTTATCGATTGCTTCCTGCATAGCTCTTGTTGCAATAACATGTCCCATGCCATGATTACCATCCCAGACTGCAACAGCTTTTCTGTCATTGATTACATCAATTTTTGTTTCCGCGAACTGGATTCCTGCTTTGATTCTATCATAGTACATTTTCAGACGACCTACTCCATGTGACTCTATGCCATGAAGATCTGACTGAATGAGTACATCTGCACAGGTTTTTGCTTCATCGGCTGGTACGCCGAGACCAACAAAAACATCCTGCATAAATCTGTATAAATTTTCTACGCTGATCCGTTTTCTCATAATATCTCCATTATTTATCAAATATTGTATTCACTCCGTTAAAAGAGAACTTAAAGGATTTCTCCAGCTTGACTTCGTGTGATTTCAATTCATCTTCTTCATCTATAATATATGAATAAGAGAATTGGTATTTTCCGGGTAGATCGAATGTCAGTCTCAAGGTGTGGGATAGTTTAAGTCTTTCAGATCTCAAGTCAGTTATTTCCTGAATAATACCTTTATAGTGAACGAATGTGTTATCATATATGTTTTTACCAAAGCTTAAAGAAAGATTACTGAGAAGTACTCCCGTACTGACGCCGGACTGCTGATTGATTTCTTCTTCTGCTGTATCATTATTGTAATACATATGGAACAGATTTTGAATGAAACCGGGCTGAATATAAATATAATCAAGTTTGAACCACTTTCTGAATCTTGTTTCAATAGGGGACAGTACAGGTGAAATCAGGACATTCTCAATACTATATCCGGCAATTTCTATGGCATCATCCTGCATGAGGGATTGTTTCTGTTTGCTGGATAACTGGTCATAGCCACTATCATAACGTAATTTAGCCAGAATATCAGAAATAGTGTTATCATCGGAGTTATCACTTTCCAGCTTGAACTGCAAAGAGTTATTGTCGTCAGGCTGAATAGCGAGACTGATTGTAGTTCCGTCAGAGATTTTTTTCTCGAAGACAATCTCCAGGTCCGGTTCAGGATTGAACTGATTCAGGTTAACATTGATAGTGCTGGCTTTGAAAGTAGTTCCGAACATATCAAGGGTACCTTTTTCAGAGCTGAAATGAGCTTCCTTAACAATGAATTCACTGTCATCGTAAACAACATTGAGATAACCTCCCTGATCCATTGTTACATTGGCAGGATGAGTTACATAACGTATCTGTTTACCTATTCTCGCTGTCAGATCAAGCTTGAACGGCAGATTAGCCATTTCTTTGCTGGTCTGGGCAGGATTCATAGTGTTTTTCTGATTAATCAGATTAACCAGACTCTTAACTCCTGCCGGGAAAATGAAGTCACCATTTGAGACGATCACATCTCCGGTGATTTTCATGTCATCAAATGGTCCGTTGATCTCAAAATAATCGCTTTTCTTGCCTTTAACAACAACATTTACAATTCTCTTATTAGGCATAAAATCAGGAATATGAACCAGAATACCTTCCGGATCAGTATTCATTCTGACGTTTCCAAGCTGCAGGTTATTAAGTGCTAGTTGATTTTCGCTGCCCCAGTCAGTGTTGAATATATGAACTCTTCCTGAGCCCATAAGGAAATCAAATCTGTTTATTTTAAGAGTGTCATTAACAATAATGATGTTACTGAAAAGTTCAGTAATATTTGTTGGCTGATCATCAATTTCAATTAGACCATCTTCAATTTTTATTTCACCACGAAGAAGAGATATATTTTCATCTTTCACACCAACTTCAATTACAGCGGAACTCTTGGAACGGCCATGGTGCAGTGGGGGAATGTTATCCGACATTGTTCGCATAAGGTCACCATTATAGGCTACAATCAATTTTTCTCTGCTGCCCCAGGTTGTGTTGTCAATAAAGTTATGATCAAGGGATCCTGTAATTCTCAGGTTATTATACGAGTTTTTTACAAAAAAGTCTTTTATTATGAGCTTTCTTGTTCTCTGCTGAATATCAATGTTTACATCGTCAATTGGATAAGACATCAGATTCAGGTCTTCAGCATTCATTCTCAGGGAGAACGTGTTATTGCTTTCCGAGAAATTCAGCTTTCCTGTTAATGTGCCCTTGAAATCCTCATTATTCAGGAGAATATAACTGAGATCAAGTTTGTTCATCAGAAGCTGAGCGGATTTAAGTTTACCTTTTGTTGCATCAAGTGTGACATCGCCAGTAAAAGTTGTACTCCCAACACCTTTCAGAGAGATATTGTGTATTCTTAAAGAGTCCTGACGTCCGGATATCTTAAATCCGAAACTACCATACTTTTCACCGTCAAAATTCAGGTTTTCAATTGTGATTTTTCCATTTACGGCATTTCTTTTTGCCGAGTCAAATGTTAGTTCCGTGCTAACAATTCCAAATGTATTTCTTGATGATGAACTTGCATCCATATAACGAAGATATCTGTTCAGTGGAAGCCTTTTTGCCTTAATCTTAAATGCAAGCCTTTTTGCTTCAGTAAGAACTACCTTGAAGTCTATGGAAATATCTCTGTTAATTTTACATCTTACTGAACGCAGACTGTCCAGATTTCCTCTTGCCATAAGGTTTAGACTGAAACTTTCGTAATTATATTTTGCGTTATTAGTTCGCAAAGTAATGAGACTGCTTTTTCTCACAAAATCAAGTGCGATTCTTGAATCCAGATAACCATCAAGTTTCCCGAAACTTTTATCGTAAAACCTAATACTCGATTCAATATTTATGTTCTTTTTGCTGCCGTTGAATTCCAGTTTTCCGTTGAAAGATGGATTGAGTTGAGATATCTTTTTTGTCAGAATATCATTAAGCCCAAATCTCTTCAGGTTTATATTTCCTTTGTAAGACTGATCTTTAATGTTGTATTCAGCTGTGCACTCAAACTTTTCACCTGTTCGGCGTGTTCGTGTTATAAGATTGACTTTGGCTATATCATTTTTTATCTCAGCTGTACCGGTAAGGTTTTTAACATCCAGTGTTTTGTTTTTTATTGTTAGATTGGTCAGTTTTGCATAACCTTCCATTTTCTTGTCTATAAAAGCAAACGAGGCTTTAATATTCGATTTTAAATCGGTACCTTCCTGAGAATAAGCAAGGGATTTACCTGATATGTCAATAGTGAAGTCTCCGTTAGTATTGGCTGACCCTTTACCTTTTAGAGTGTTTCCCATATATTCAATATTGTTCAGATTGAAGTCCACAACATTATCTGCGTAAGTACCGGAAAGGCTGCAAGCTTTGACAACATGAGTCTGGTACTTTGTTTCAGGAAGATATACATTGAATTCTGCAGTAGGATTCAGAATTTTTCCGTTAACTTTAAATTGAGCTTCTACATTCCCGCTTAGATCCTCCAGGAAAGGATCTAAAGTAACCCGGCAATTTACGTCAGCATCAACAATTCTATCATCATAAAGCAAATTTGTGATAACTGCATCAAACTTGAGCATATCGTCATTCACAGCAATATGTGGAGATAATATTCTGATTGAATCATTCAATCCTGCAAATACTATTTTGTCAGTTTTGACTTTGTAGTCCATTACTTCTGCGATGATATTTTCCAGTGCACCTGAATAAGTAATCTCTTTATCTTCGTAATGTACGTTTGTCGAAACTCCGAGTTTCAGGTAATCGATTTTATTTACATTAAGGCTGTCTATGGTAAAATTCTTGATTATAAGATCAGCATAGCTTATGGATTTTGTACTTAATTCGGTTGCAACGGCAATGTTACCCTTTGACGTCATTGCAGTGAGTTCAACAGTTTTAAATTTATCACCGTTCATATTCATGTTAATGTTTGTCAGTTTCTGCTTAAGGCTGACTTCTTTACTGATATATTCTACATCAAAAGAACCATTAACAATTTTAGCAGTGTTAACCATAAATAGTGGTTTTAACTCTATATTATCAGGATCAAATACCGTATCCGATTTATTTTTACTGTTTTTTTGTGTTTTTGTAGATGGCTTAACAGAAAGAGAGATTACTGGTTTGTTGATTTCAATTTTCTCAATGATACCATTTCTGGAAACACCATGCAGTATTATATCCCATATACTGTAATCTGCTCTGATACTGGAAATCTCAGCAGAAAAACTGCTGTCGGCAGAATACATTGATAGATCGTGAATACTCAGCTGCCGTTCGTTGAAGTTGAATACACCGTATGATACATCTGCATCAAGATTATCTTCCAGTATAGATATAAAACGGTTTTCAATATAATTTGAAAGGTATCCTGATTTCACGAAAATGAGAAAAAGCAGGTTTACCAGAATAAGTAATGAAACTATTATGAATAACCACTTGTGTTTTTTCAAATATCTTCCTGTTTCTGTTATTTATTTTTTATTATTCCGTCTTTCAGGATATAATTAGTTTTCATTTTGTCAGCAATAATATCATCATGAGTAACAATAACAAATGTCTGATTATATTCTCTGTTCATGCTCAACACAATGTCCATTATTTCGTTTTTATGATCAGGGTCAAGGTTGCCGGTTGGTTCATCGGCAAAAATTATCTCCGGACTGTTAATCATTGCTCTGGCAATGGCTACTCTCTGCTGCTCGCCACCGCTCAATTGATTTGGATAATGATTACGTCGATCATAGATGTCCAGCTTTTTCAGAAGCTCATTTGCTTTTGTTCTGCTTTTTTTAAGATCTCCGGTTAAGACGAACATAGGCATAGCAATATTATCCGTTGCATCAAAATCCTCAAGAAGATAATGAAACTGAAAGATGAAACCAATTTTCCTGTTCCGGAGTTCAGCCAGATTCTTATTATATACTATAGGCTTACCATTATAGAAAACTTCACCTTCGTTGGGTGTGTCGAGAAGACCCAGTATATGCAGCAGTGTGCTTTTCCCTGATCCCGATTGTCCCTGAATACTTACAAGATCACCGGTTGAAACTATGAAATCAGTTCCTTTCAGGATGTGCAGTGTTGTGTTACAGTCAATAAATTTTTTATGTATATTTTCAGCTCTAAGAATTTCCAATTAATTCCTCCTGAGCAAATTAGTTATGTTCATTCTCGATATTCTTCTTAGTGGAAGTACTATGGAAAAGATGATTATAAATAAAGCGGATGAAAAGATCAGTGCTGCATTAAGCAATGAAAAACTGAAACTGATATCCTCAATCTGATAAACGTCACCCTTGAGGTGGTAAATATCCTGTACAATCAGTAACCAGCCTATTCCGTAACCGGTCAGAATTCCTATAATTATGCCTATCACAGATGAAGATACCTGCCTTAACAAAAACATTTTCTGTATTTCGATATCTTTTACACCATAAGCCTTCATTATACCTATATCATGCTGTTTTTCCAGAATAATTGTTGAAGTAGCCGATATAAGCTGGAAGGATGCTATCAGGATCAGAAAACTGAGGACTATGAAAAGAATTTTCTTTTCCAGGCTCAACAACTGAAAAAGATTACTATTGTAAAATTGCCATGATAAGACCTGATATTCATGTCCAAGATCATAATTCCAGTCTGAAGATAAGATGTCTGCCTCATCAATATACTTGTCTTTTAGAAAAATTTCCATCATAGTAATCTGATCTGATTCAGTCGAAAATTTCTGGGCAGTTTTAAGGTTTACAAACAGATAATGACTGTCATATTCATACATGCCTGATTTATAAATACCGGTTACTGTTAGTTTTTGAGATGGAGTTTTAATTCCCAGCGGAGTTATTCGGGGTTTAAGTGGACTGAGCAGAGTAACGGTATCACCGACTTTTGCATTAAGCAATTGTGCAAGTTTATTTCCGATTATTGCTTCGTATTCGTTTTCAATGCTTGCTTTTCCTTCTATAACAAAGCTATTGAAGGGTGTTTTTTTAGAGTGATAACCGTAAGGAATACCGTGCACTGAAGCACTGTTAATTCTTCCGTCTTTTCTCAGCATTCCCTGAGTAATAACAATAGGGGATTGGCTGGCAATCTGTTCTTTACCTTTCAGGTAATTCCTTAGACCAACAATGTTTTCATTACTGAGATCTTCTCGTCCCTGTTTAAAAATGTATACGTGAGAACTTGAATTAAGAATTGATTTTTTCAGTGCATCTTCGTATCCGTCAAAAACAGAGAATGCAACTGTCAGAACAGCTGTTGAGATTATAAGTCCTATCAAAGGGTAAAAGTTCTGAACTTTGAAAAACTGTCCTGTGCTTTTTAGTGATTTTAAAAAATATAAACCTGTAAGATTCATTTTGATTGTTCAGCCTATCCTGTAAACATAGAGAAATTCATATAAAAATAAACAACATATAGTCCAAGTAGTACGTATCCTTCCCAGCGAACCAGCTTCTGTCTTGTAATTATAAAAAGTACGGCAAGAAAACAGAATATGGAAGACCAGATGAATGAAAAGTGCACAGATGGAATGTTCTCGAAAACAAGTTTAAATAGTTTTACTGTAATTCTATCGTGGGAAATATTTATTGGTCTTACAAGTGATGATACACCTATTATCCATAAAACATTCAGCAAGTCAGCTCCAATAATGTTACCAACAGCAATTTCGCCTTCACCTTTACGTGCAGCAATAATTGCTGTACTGATTTCAGGGAGAGATGTTCCGATTGCTATTACCGTTAATCCAATAATAACTTTTGGAACGCTGAAGAACAATGCAATCTGCTCGGCAGCACCAACAATAAAATGACTGGCAATGATTACTCCACTTAAACCTATCAGAAATTTAACAAGATGAGATTTTACATCACCCTTTTCTGTATTCTGATCAACCTCACAAGCCTGTTTATTTCTCTCTCTACAGTTTTTTGCTTCTGTCCATACGACTTTCCCCCAGTATGAAAAAAGCATGACGACGAGAATTGCTCCTTCAGATCTGGAAATAATTCCGTTAGCTGCCAGAATATAGCTTAAGCCCAGTGATGCGAGCAGAAATGATCCCATTTTAAACATTGTCATTCTGTGTACTACAATAGGAACGGGGGCAAGAATTGCTGCAAGTCCAAGTGCTACTCCATCATCAACAATAACAGAACCCAAGGCATTGCCAAGAGCAAACTCAGATTGGCCTTTCATTGCAGATATTACTGATACAGTTATTTCCGGGGCTGTTGTAGCAAATCCCACAATTATAACTCCTACAATGAATTTCGGTATATGAAGTTCCTTTGAAATGCCAATTGCAGCATCAACAAATAAATCAGCTGCTTTAAACAATATGTAAAATGCAGCTGCAATAATTATGAAATTAACATATATATTAGAATATATAATATCCATCAAATCTCCAGATCAGAATTTATGAGATCTTTGCCTGAAAACAATTTTTTAATATTAACTTAAAATCTTATGAACTTTCGAATCGATTCGGATAAAGTCGAAAAATTCCTGGTTGCTTCAATTATACAAAATTCTCAATAGTATAAATGTTAAATACTGCGATTAGAAGTCAACAAAAAAGAAAAATTGTATGTAACAATAAAACAGCCGACATATGCCGGCTGTGAAAGTGTGGAAATATACAAAGTTACTTCAATAGTGTCATTTTTGAGGTTTTGACTGTATCATTAGTTTTGAGTACATAAAAATATACTCCGCTTGAACAGTCATTGCCATTATCATCTTTTCCAAACCAGTCAATGGATTTTCCTTTACCAGGTGTCTGGTAGCCATCAATCAGGGTTTTCACTTTCTGTCCTCTTATGTTATATACTATAAGAGATACAGGGACTTCAGTGTCAGTATATCCACTTAGATCATAGCTGATTTTTGTTTGTGGATTGAATGGATTTGGATAGTTCTTTGTGATTTTAGTGTATTTGATCAGTTCTGCATCCTGTTCTTCATCTTCCGGTTTTACAGTAATTTGAACAGGTCCGTGATATGTTACATTGTTGTCGATTTCAATACTTTCAATCCAGTAATAATATGTAGTATTAACTTCAACGTCAATATCTTCAAATGAATATGAATGTTCGAATGAAGTATTAAGAGCAGGGATTGGAGTACTATTAATGCCTATAGCGGTTTCTTCATTGTCTGTTGCGTTTCTAAGCAGGTTATAGCCAAGCATTTCTGTTTCTGACTGAACAGTCCACTTCAGTTCTACAGTACCTTCTACAGTATTAGCTGCATTGAAGGAGCTGAGAGTAACAGGGAGAGTATTGTTGTCGAGATTGTCTAAAGTAATTGTATATGCTTGTCCGGTACCGTTTCTTACTTCCATGTAATAATTGTACATGGTGCCTGTGTCGAGTTCGGATGCCTGAAATCCTCCATGATTATCTACCGTGTTAATAACATCCATCATGGTGTCGTTTTCATCATAGAAAACAACTTCAATACCAGGATTAGCTAAGCTGGCTTCTAAATTATCCTGTCCGTAAAGTTGGAAAACAAACCAGTCACTTGTTCCTGATTCTGCTGTCCCGTTTACAATAACAACCGGTGAACCAACAGGAATTACATCAGCTTCAACTTTTGTGTTGTTTCCTTCAGTTTCATCGTATGCAGTAATGGCTACGGTGAAACAGATAATAAATACAATGAAAAATAACTTTTTCATTTCTTACCTCCAAAATATATTTCCACACAACGAAAATATACTCATTGGTTCAAGGAGCGTCAAGACAAATAATTCAGAAAAAGTATAGGTGTAAATTATTTAAATAACCATGTCAAAATATGTAAATACAGAAAGATGCATAATTAGAATGAGCAGATTAAAATGAAATAAAGTTAAATAGTATATAGCAGATTCTTGATTAAGAATTTGTAATAAGTTCAATTTGCAGTGGTCGGATTGTCAATTGACATTGCTTGTATTTTGCGGTGTCTTTTTTACAGAAATTTTTTTGGGGTACAAAAAAAACAGCCGACATATGCCGGCTGTGAAAGTGTGGAAATAAAGTTGATTATTTCAATAATGTCATTTTTGAGGTTTTGACTGTATCATTAGTTTTGAGTACATAGAAATATACTCCGCTTGAACAGTCATTGCCATTATCATCTTTTCCAAACCAGTCAATGGATTTTCCTTTACCAGGTGTCTGGTAGCCATCAATCAGGGTTTTCACTTTCTGTCCTCTTATGTTATATACTATAAGAGATACAGGGACTTCAGTGTCAGTATATCCACTTAGATCATAGCTGATTTTTGTTTGTGGATTGAATGGATTTGGATAGTTCTTTGTGATTTTAGTGTATTTGATCAGTTCTGCATCCTGTTCTTCATCTTCCGGTTTTACAGTAATCTGAACAGGTCCGTGATATGTTACATTGTTGTCGATTTCAATACTTTCAATCCAGTAATAATATGTAGTATTAACTTCAACGTCAATATCTTCAAATGAATATGAATGTTCGAATGAAGTATTAAGAGCAGGGATTGGAGTACCGTTAATGCCTATAGCGGTTTCTTCATTATCTGTTGCATTTCTGAGCAGGTTATAGCCAAGCATTTCTGTCTCAGATTGAACAGTCCATTTCAGTTCTACTGTGCCTTCTGTTGTATTTGCTGCATTGAAGGAACTCAGGGTTACCGGAAGAGTATTGTTATCAGCATTAGTAAGAGTTAATTCATATGCTTCTGTTCCAGTTAATGCAAAAATTTCTATTGTCCAGTTAACGAGTCCTGACGGTTCTGTAATGTCAAATTGCCCGGTAGTTTCACCTATGAACATTGTTAATTCAGCACCGTTGGATTGATTTCTGAACTGTATAACCAGATTAGTATTAGAAGCCAAATTTACTTCAAAGTGATCTTGACCAATTGCAGAGAACTGGAACCAGTCGGTATCTGCTGAAGATGTTTCTCCATATATTGTTACGATATTTGAACCTGTAGGGATTACATTAGCTTCCCCTTGAGTATCATTTCCTTCTGTTTCATTGTATGCAGCCAGCAATGCAGTAAGGCAGATAAGAGAAATTAATAAAATAATTTTTTTCATTTTACCTCCGATATTAATTTCCACACATTGAAAATATACTAATTGGTTCAAGGAGCGTCAAGACAAATAATTCAGTAAAAGCATAGGTGTAAATTGTTTAAATAACCATGTAAAAATATGTAAATACAAAAAGATACATAATCAGAATGATCAGATTAAAATGAAATGAAGTTAGACAGTATATTGCACATTCTTGATTAAGAAATTGTAATAAGTTCAGTTTGCAGTGGTCGGATTGTCAATTGACATGGTTTGTATTTTGCGGTGTCTTTTTTTACAGAAATTTTTTTGGGGCACAAAAAAAACAGCCGATAAATACCGGTTGTGGAAGTGTGAAAATAAACTTATTTTTCAAACGACAAATTGAGCTCATATATCGTTTTTTTTACGGAAAAGACTTTTTTTCAGCATAAAGGAGGGGGTTATTCTTCGATATCGAAGACGGTATTCGATATCGGGTATGCGAAAACGAATAATGAAGGTTCGGATTAAGGTAGGCAATGTTTTCTCATTAAATTTATTCCATTCTTCTAAATCGGGGAATATGTAGCTATTTGTCTAATAATTTAAACCTGATGACTATACTCTGAATATGTTTGAGGAGTGCGTGAAATCGGATTTTTGCATGCTCTGTGAAAATTAAGTAATATAAAATTAAAAATGTGATATTTTTTCAGGATCAGGCAATTGGCACAGAACATGTATATATAAAAAGTGTGATTCTTGAAAAGTACATGAAAAAATATCCCGGAATATTCATATTCGAAAGTTTAATTGTTTTTTAGTTTTATTAATTTCAAAATCAAACGTCGGTTTAAGGTAAAGAGCCCTGAGGGGCTCTTTTTTTGTTATTAGCTTTTGAATCTATGAAATACATATTGAGAGAGCATTTTACAATTGGAGGCAGCGACCGATTTCATAATCCATCAGATTCTAACTCAAAATTAGCATTTCTAAGAGGTTTTCCTGTTGATTACAAATATCTCATCGAATTTTTTCACCAAAGCTACTTGTTTTTGCTATTGTGTACAGCTCTCATTGATTTACCATTTTAAATATGCTTGTAAATAAACTGCACTTTCTTACATAATAATGCTTTGACAAATTAAAATACATGAAAATATTGTCATTGATTTAATTGATAAAAAATTATTGAATAGGTGCAATCTGTTAACTCATTGTCAGAGAGTGCATCAACTACATCACAAATTCAGATTTTTTTTATCAGTTTCAAATGGAATATTAAAGATACATAACTATAAAATATGGAGATATTATGGGATTAAAATCTTTTCCAGGTGGAGTCCATCCACATGATTACAAAGAGTTTTCCAAAAAAGCTTCAATTGAACAACCCCCATTGCCAGGCAAGGTAATTATACCATTGTCTCAGCATATTGGTGCTCCGGCAAAGCCTGTCGTGAAACTAAAAGACGAGGTAAAAACCGGGCAGCTTATTGCTGAAGCAGGCGGTTTTGTTTCCATTCCCATGCATTCCAGCATAACAGGAACGGTAACAAAGATTGGCAAATTCCCTCATCCTTCCGGAACATCTGGAATGGCGATCGAAATTACTGGAAATGGTGAAGATGAGTGGGTAGAAACAGTTGATGATAAGGATTACATGAATCTGTCAGTTGACGAGATGAAAAAAAGAATCCAGGAAGCCGGAGTCTGCGGAATGGGTGGAGCCGGATTTCCAACTCATGTGAAACTTTCTCCTCCGAAAGACAAGCCTATCGACACAATTATTCTGAATGGAGTTGAATGTGAGCCGTTTCTTACTGCAGACTACAGAATGATGCTTGAAAACGCAGAAGAGATTATTAACGGATTGAAGATTATCATGAAGATAGTAGATGCAAAAAAGGGATTTATCGGTATTGAAGCGAATAAACCTGATGCTATCAAGCACATGAATGATCTTGTTAAAAGTGAATCAAATATCAGTGTTGTCGGATTGAAAATCAAGTATCCACAAGGTGCTGAAAAACAACTTATCTATGCTGCAACCAGGAGAAAAGTTCCTAACAAGGGTGGTCTTCCGATGGATTGCGGTGTTGTTGTTGATAATACCGGTACAGCGGCTGCAGTTTACGAAGCAGTTCGCTACAAGAAACCATGTATCCAGAGAGTAATCACGGTTACAGGTTCAATTGTAAAGGATCCTAAAAACTTGCTTGCCAGAGTTGGAACACCATTCTCGAACCTTCTTGAGTTCTGTGGTGGTACAACTGAGGAAATCGGAAAAATAATTTCCGGTGGACCTATGATGGGATTTGCTATTTCATCTTTGGAGCCTCCGGTAGCTAAAACCAGTTCAGGACTGCTTTTCTTTGATAAGAAAATGGCAAAGAAAAGTGAGGAGCATACTTGTCTCAGATGCGGAAGCTGTGTAGATATATGTCCTCTTAATCTCGTTCCAAGTATGATAGCATCTGCTGTTAAGTACAATGACTTCGAAACTGCTGATAAGGCAGGATGTATGGATTGTATGAAATGCGGAAGCTGTGCTTATGTCTGTCCATCACACATTAAACTTATTCAGTGGATAGATATAGGTAAGAATAAAATTTACGAAATGAAAAAAGCTAAGAAATAAATGGAGGATGTATGAATAAAGGCTACGTTGTATCGGCATCACCTCATTTGCACGATAAGAATTCTGTAGCTTCTGTTATGTGGCAGGTTGCAATTGCACTTGTTCCTGCATTAATTGCCAGTGTTATTATTTTCGGCATTAATGCTCTTTTCCTTACACTGTACGGAATCATTGCAGCATGTCTTACTGAAGCAGCCATACAAAAATTTCGCAAACTTCCTGTCACAATAGCCGATGGTAGTGCTGTTGTAACCGGAATGTTGGTTTCTTTTAATATTAATGTAGCTTCACCCTGGTGGCTGCCTGTTGTTGGTTCTGTATTTGCAATAGCAATCGGTAAACAGGTATTTGGCGGACTTGGTCATAACCCAATGAATCCTGCCCTTCTTGGTAGAGCTTTCTTAGTTGCATCCTGGCCTACTCTTACAACTGCAGGATGGACTGCTACAAAATTTGAATCAATCAGTGGTATTAATCCTGCGGGATTAACCGAAAAAGTATCTAATCTCGTTACATCAGCAACACCTCTCGGAGTAGTAAAAGCATTAAGAGATACTACTCAGGTTTCACAGGAAGTTGCTTACAATGCCATGAACCAGATTACCGGAATGGACACATTATCAAATCTGTTCTGGGGTAATATTGGTGGAGTTATCGGGGAAGTTTCCGTTGCAGCTCTGCTTATTGGTGCAGCATATCTTGCATTCAAAAGAATTATTGAATGGAGAATTCCGGTCAGTTACATTGTAACAGTATTTGTATTAGCATATATTTTTGGTGGAGTAAAAGGACCTTTCAGCGGTACTTTCTCAATTGGTCTGTACCACGTATTCGCAGGTGGACTTATCCTCGGTGCATTCTTCATGGCAACAGATATGGTGACTTCACCTGTAACTAAAAAAGGACGTTTGATTTTTGGTTTCGGATGTGGACTTCTGACAATCATTATCAGATTTGTCGGTGGATATCCTGAAGGTGTTTCATACTCAATTCTGCTTATGAACATTGCAGTTCCGCTTATTGACAGATTCACTGTTCCAAAAGCGTTCGGGGAGGTAAGGAAATAATGTATTTTGTAAGACTTTCCGTAGTATTGCTTTTGATCGCAGGTATTGCCAGTGGTATACTCGCGTATGTAAACCAGTTAACAGATCCTATAATTAAGAAAAATCAGGCTGAAGCTGAAAGAATAGCCCGATCAGACGTATTGTCCGAAGCAAAAGATTTTGCTGAACATGAAAAAGACGGATTCAAGTACTTTGACGGTCTGGATGATAATGGTAATGTTATCGGCTATACTTTTATAGCTTACGGACCTGGTTACAGCAGTACAATTCAGACAATGGTCGGTGTTAATACTGCTCTTGAAGTTCAGAATATCAAAATAATATATCAATCTGAAACTCCGGGACTTGGTGCTAATTGTGTGAAAGACGATTTTGCTCCTCGTTTCGAGAAACAGACAATGCCAACACTTAAAGTTGATAAAGATGGTGGTAAAATTGCCAGTATTACAGGAGCAACAATTACAACCAGAGCTATCACAAAATCTATAAGTGCCGGAATCAAATCATTGTCAGATGCTGTTGCAGCTCAATAGGGGGAAACATGTCTTTAATGAAAGAGTTTACTAAAGGATTCGTAAAAGAAAATCCTGTTTTCGTTATGGCATTGGGTCTCTGTCCTACACTTGCTGTGACATCATCGGTTATGAATGCTATAGGTATGGGACTTGCAGCTACATTCGTACTTGTAATGTCTAATATCTTTATATCATTATTAAAAAAAGTAATTCCATCTCAAGTCAGAATACCTGCTTATATAGTAATCATTGCATCTTTCGTAACAATTGTGGATATGATGATGCACGCATATGTGCCTGAGGTTCACAAGAGTCTTGGTCTATTCATACCGCTTATTGTGGTGAACTGTATTATTCTTGGTAGAGCGGAAGCTTTTGCCAGCAAGAATAATGTTCTTTCATCCATTATTGATGGTTTTGGAATGGGTTTCGGATTTACATTTGCACTCGTTGTACTTGCAGCAATTCGTGAAGTACTCGGTGCAGGTCAATTCCTCGGCATTAATGTTCTGCCTTCAAGCTATCAGCCAATGCTTGCCGCTATTCTGGCTCCGGGAGCATTCTTTACTCTTGGCCTGCTGATGGGATTGATTAACATCTTAAGCAAGAAGAAAAAATAAGGGAGTAGTACATGGAATTTTTAGGAAAAATCGTAGCGATTGCTATTGCCTCTATATTCGTACAGAATTATGTGCTTGCCCGTTTTCTTGGATTATGTCCTTATATTGGTGTATCTAAAAAACTCGATTCCGCTGCTGGAATGGGTATGGCAGTTATTTTTGTTATGACGCTTGCGTCTATCATAACATATATTTTACAATATTATGTGCTTATTCCACTTAATATTCAGTATTTACAGACAATTACCTTTATCCTGACAATTGCATCTCTGGTGCAGTTTGTGGAAATGGCAATTCAGAAAATGGCACCTGCTCTTTACAAATCACTTGGTGTGTTCCTTCCGTTGATCACAACCAACTGTGCTGTACTTGGTGTTTCTATTCTTAATATTGATTCAAAATGGGCTGATGGCACATCATATAATTTCATTTATTCAACCCTTCAGGGATTTTTCGCGGGAGTTGGTTTTACATTAGTACTTGTTCTGATGGCCGGAATCCGTGAAAGACTTGAAAAAGCAGAAGTTCCTGAAACCATGAAAGGTATGCCTATTGCATTCATTATTGCCGGATGTATGGCTCTTGCTTTCCTTGGTTTCGCAGGCATGAAATTCTAAGGGGGAATGATGACTGTAATATTAATACCAGCTGCGGTTGTTGGAGTTCTCGGGCTTGCTTATGGTCTGTTTCTGGCAATTGCTTCCAAAGCATTCTACGTGGAAGTTGATCCTAAGATAGAACAGATTATTGAAGCTCTTCCGGGGGCAAATTGTGGTGCATGTGGAGTTCCGGGTTGTGGAGCATACGCAGAATCAATTGTTAACGAAGGTAATCAACTGAATAAATGTGCTCCGGGTGGGGCAGAAGTTGTCGGAAAGATTGCTGATATCATGGGGCAATCTGCAGAAGCAGGAGATAAGAAGATTGCTGTTATTCACTGTCAGAGCGGTGGAACAAACAATACTTACTTCAGATTCGAGTATGAAGGTATTCCTACCTGTAAAGCTGCTGTTCAGGTTGCAGGTGGACCAAACCTCTGTGATTTCGGATGTGTTTATCAAAACGATTGTATGGATGTATGTCTGTTTGATGCAATCTCAATTGATGAAAACGGAATGCGTGTAATTGATAAGGAAAAATGTACCGGTTGCGGTGCTTGTGTTAAAGCATGTCCAAGACATCTTATTGAACTTGTCAGTGAGAAAAAACGTGTTCATATAATGTGCATGTCTAAAGATATGGGGGCTGTAGCCCGTAAAAATTGCGGAAATAAAACTGCTTGTATCGGTTGTGGTATTTGTGTTAAAAAATGCCCTAAAGATGCAATCAAAGTTGAAAATTTCCTGGCAACAATAGACTATGATAAGTGTATAAACTGCGGTTTATGTGCCGATGCATGTCCAACAAGTGCGATATTCGATCCTCTTAAAGAAATTAGAGCTAAGAAGAGAGCAGAAGCAAAGAAAAAAGCTGAAGCTGCACTTGCTGCCAAAAAGAAAGCAGAAGAAAACGCTTAATTATTCAATAAACATATATGGAGTTCTCCTGTACTGGAGGACTCCTTTTTTTTGAGGAACAATGTAAGGAAAGTGGAGTATGTATGAATGACTTTTTCAACAAATGTTATGTTAAGCTAAGGAAGTTAGAGGGTGGTTATGCAAATAATCCTGTTGATCCCGGGCAGGAAACAATTTTCGGAATAAGCAGAAGATTTCATGAAGAAAATTACAAAGAGCTATGGGATAAACTGGATAGTGTGAAAGCAGAATTCGGAACGGAAGATATTGTAAACCATCTGGAATCAGATCCCGGTTTTATGAAACTTGTTAGAGATTTCTATTATTCATGGTGGAAGGATCATAAGTGTAATCTTCTGAGTAGCGAATTGATTGCCTGGAAGCTCTACGAGTTCTCATTTAATGCGGGGACTCAGAATGGTGTGAAAGTGCTTCAGAGATCGTTAAACTATGCAAACAAGAGGAATCGATTTGGAGATGATCTGGTTGTAGATGGAATTATAGGTACAAAAACAGTCGCTATGGTTAATCAGCTTCACAGGAATGATATCATCAACGCAGTAGTGAAGACTTTTATCGGATTACAGGTAAGTTACTATGTTGAGCTTACTGAAAAGAAGAAAGAGCTGAGAGCATTTTATTACAACTGGTGCATGAGAGCATTCTCTTAATGAGTAAGAAGATTTTCAAAAAAAAAAAGAGACTGGATTACGCCAGTCTCTTTTATATAATATATGATTTTCTTAGTGAGGTTCTTCGTCACTGATTTCCATTGGTGTATGATCTGAGTTGATTCTATCTTGAATTCTCTGCTCATGTTCACGGAAATATGCAACTTTTTCGTCCTTGTTTTTTCCAAAGAAGAAGGCTTTTACACTAAGAATAAGTCTTCTGTTTTCGATATCCAGTTCTATTACTTTAAGTGGAAGTTCTTCGTTCACATCAAAAGCATACTGGATGTTTTCGGTTTTAGGAATACCGAGGTGAGACATTGGTACAAAACCTTCAACAATAGAATCGTCGATATTTACATCAACGAGAATACCTTTAGGTATAAGTTTTGAAACAACACCGGTAACTTCTGTATTTACAGGAAGTTTTTCATCAAGGTTATTCCATGGATCATCATGAAGCTGTTTTACACCGAGTGCTACTCTGTGCATTGCTTTGTCGATTGTAATAATTTTAGCTTCAATTTCCTGTCCCACTTTGTAAACTTCTTTTGGATGATAAATACGTTTTGTCCAGGAGATATCAGATATATGGATAAGTCCGTCAATATCATCTTCAAGTTCAACAAACACACCAAATGGAGTGATGTTTTTAATCTTACGTGTTACAGTTGTTCCTTCAGGATAACGAGTATCAATTGTGAACCATGGGTTTGGTTCCATTTGTTTGATACCGAGTGAAATTTTTTGTTTTTCTTTTGATACTGAAAGTACCACAGCTTTAACATTATCACCAACTTTAACAACTTGATTAGGATGGTTGACTTTCTTTGTCCAGGACATTTCTGAAACATGAACAAGTCCTTCAACACCAGGTTCAAGTTCTACGAAAGCACCGTAATTTGTGATATTCACAACTTTTCCTGAAATAATGTGTCCTTCAGGATATTTGCTTTCGATGTTTTCCCATGGATGTGGAACAAGTTGTTTAAGTCCAAGGGAAACCTTATCGTTTTCTTCATCATAATCGATGATTTTGACTTTAAGTCTGTCACCGATGTTAAGCATTTCGGAAGGATGTTTTATTCTTCCCCATGACATATCTGTGATATGAAGAAGACCGTCAATACCACCAAGATCAATGAATGCACCATAATCTGTAATGTTTTTAACTTCACCATCGAGTTCTTTGTTCAGCTGGATACGCTCTCTGAGTGTTTCCTTTTTAACTTCAAGTTCTTTCTCAAGAACAAGTTTTCTGGATACAATAATATTTCTTCTGTCGAGATCAAGCTTAATAATCTTAAAATCAGCTTCTTTACCGATAAACTGGTCAAGATTAGGAATAGGCTTTAAAGAAATTTGAGATCCCGGTAAAAATGCTTCCAGACCGAAAATATCTGCAATCATTCCACCTTTAACACGTCGTTTTAACTTACCGGTAACAGTTTCACCGTTTTTGAAGATTCCCTGAAGCTTATCAAGATTAAGAAGGAAGTCAGCTTTCTTTTTAGAAAGTTTGAGTTTTCCTTCACCATCTTCAATTGCGTTAATAAACACATGAATTTTGGTAAGCTTTTCAGGTAAATGACCATCGGAGAATTCTGAGATAGGAATAGATCCTTCAGATTTAAATCCGATATCAACGAGAACTTCTTTCTCGTTTGTGCTGATAACAGTACCTTCTGTTATCTGACCGGGTTTGATGTTGCTGAAGGTTTCTTCATAAAGCATCATCATTTTTTCTTCTTCGGTCATTTCTTTGGTTTTTTCTTCAGCAACTTCAGTTTCAGTTTTTTCTGTTTCCTGTTCAGTTACTTCGTTTTGAATTTCAATTTCTTCTTGGTTCATTTGATCTTGAAACAACATTCATTCCTCCTTGTATCCAGGAATTTCTTCAATGTCTGCGACTTGAAGATTCCTGCCACACAATCGTTCTATTATTTTATTATATATATCCAGTATTATCCAGTCAGGTGTGCTTGCACCTGCTGTTATGCCAATTTTGTGGTTTCCTTCAAACCACTTCATATCAAGCTCATCGCTTGTTTCGATATGATGAGTACAAACTACAGAGCTGCTGATTTTTGCCAGCATCTTGGTGTTTGATGAGTTTTTTCCCCCGATCACTATCATTATATCGCTTTTTTCTGCTAACTTCAATGTACATTGCTGTCTTATATCTGTTGCGTTACATATTGTGTTAACAACATGAACTTCCTTTGCCATGGCTATTGCCTTATTGGCTAAATCTGAAAACTTATCGAAAGTCTGGGTAGTTTGAGATATAATGCCCAGTTTCTTGTAATTTGCATGAGGAAGTTCTTCAGCTGAGGATACTATGATAGCTTTACTTTTAACAAAAGATTCCAGAGCTACGACTTCAGGATGGTTCCTGTCTCCAAGAATTACCACCTGAAAACCATTTTCACTTAATTCTTTGCAAAATTGCTGAGTCTTGGCGACATATGGACATGTCGCGTCTATAATTTTGACTTTCTTATCAGATAAATCTTTGTAAGCGCCTTTTGTGATTCCGTGTGATCGGATAATTACTGTGGAATCAGATTTAACATTATCAATTGAACTGACATAATTCACTCCGTTGGCTTTAAGTTTTTCCACCATCTGAGGATTATGTATTAATGGTCCGATTGTCTGAATCTTTTTGTACTGTTCAGCGGCTTCCAAAGTAATTTTTATTGCACGTTTTACTCCAAAACAAAAGCCGGAATTTTTGGCTATTGATATGGAATACTTACATATACACATCTATTTTCCTAGTGAATTTATCAAACTGAGAATATTCTTCGAATACTCTCTGTAAATATCTTTTACGTTATCGGTGTCTTTCACCTGAACAGGTTGCACAGGTTTACCTATAAATACTCTTAGTTTTCTTTTACCGAAAATTACAGACATTAATCTGTTGCTGTTCTCGATTTTGATAGGTAGTACAGGACTTTGAGCTGTTATTGCTACTTTTCCAATTCCAGGTCGAGCACTGAAGTTCTTTCTGCTTCCTTCTGGAAAAATTAAAACTGATTCACCATTCTCGATTAAACCTGACATGTGAGTAAGTGCTTTTCTATCAATTGTTCCCCGACGTATAGGGAAAGCGTTCAGCTTCCTGATAATATAACCAAGAACCGGAATTTGGAAAAGCTCTTTTTTAGCGACAAAATGAATCGGGAAGGTAGAAACACTACCAAGAAGAGGAGGGTCAAGATATGACATATGATTTGAAGCAAGAATTCCGCTTGTCCAGCCTTTCAAGTTTTCTGTTCCAATTACTTCCATTCGGCAGATTTTATACAGAAAAAATCTGGTGGCATTTCTTGCTAATGTGTAAAACTTACTACTTTTCATTCTTAACTACGCTATAAATATAACTGACCTGCTCATCAATGGTCATATTGTCGGTTTTAACAACTATTGCGTCATCAGCTTTTCTTAATGGCGATATTTCGCGATTCATGTCATTATGATCACGCCATTTCATTTCTTCAAGAACAGAGTTATAATCTGTTTCGACATTTCTGTCCTGCAATTCAATAAATCTCCTTTCAGCCCGTTTTTCAACACTGGCATCCATGTAGAATTTATAGTCTGCATCAGGAAAAACAACAGTTCCTATGTCTCTTCCATCCATAATAACAGAACAATTCTGTCCCATTTTCTGCTGAAGAGCTACCATTCTTTCCCGTACAAAACCAATTACGGCTATTTCCGAAGATAGTCTTGAAATATCTTCTTCTCTGATTCTCTTTGAAACATTTTCTTCATTAAGAAAGACCTGATTTCCGTTTTCATTATACTCAAATGAGATTGAAATTTCTTCGATCATTTTTTTAAGCTTTTCATGATCAGAAATCTCGATTCCACTTTTCAAAGAACATAAGGCACAGGCTCTATACATTGCACCTGTATCTATATAAATATACTTCAATAGTTTAGCCAACTGCTTCGCGGTAGTACTTTTACCGGAAGAAGCCGGACCATCTATTGCAATAATAATATTAATCCCCATACTAAAATCCATTTTTATAATTTGCAAGTTTGTGGGGTCGCAAAGTTTTGTCAATAACTTTTTGATTTACAATGATTTTCATTCCAATAAAATTTATTGACGAACTATTCTCTGTTCTCCACAATCAATTCCGGAGGTTCAATGAACTCAGATTATCCACATAGTAATATTAATCTGTCTATGATTACAATAAAGACAGAATCAGCCAGAAACGGCAAGGAAATTATTCTGCTGAATGAAAATTATGTACATAGTAAATACAATCCCGAGAAAGAAGGAGAGAAAATAGCTGCAAAAACTCTCTCAGAAAAAAAATATGACTCACTGAGAGTGTTCGGTCTCGGTTTTGGTTATCATATTATACCTTTATTGGAGGAGTATAAGCAGATCATTGTCTATGAACCTGTTAAAGATGTAGTTGAGCTTGCTGAAAAGCAGGAATTTCTGTCAAGTCTCCTGAGCAAAGTGGAAATTACGACTGATTTCAGGAAAATTAATCGTTCAGAAAAGCAGGATGTGATGATACTCCCATCCTATAAGAATTTCTTCCCTGAATCAATTTTGGCTTTCAGTGAATCATCTGTAATTGACAGTCCTCATATTATTCCGTCCGATACTGTTGATTTTAATGGACTCAGAGTTATTGTGGACTATCCGGTATATGGTGGATCATATACAACAGCGAGATATATCCAGCATGCCTGCGAAAAACTTGGTGTGCAGGTTAAAATTGTTGATAATGCTCATGCCGAAACAATGCTTCATGCAATAACTTCTGTTGAGAATAAAAGTCATTCTTCATATATGGCTCTGAAATTAACGGAACTTCTTTCTGATCTTTTCTGGGAGGAATTCAAAGCTTTTAAACCTCATCTGGCAATATTTCCGGCTCAATCACCTGCAACGAAACATTTGCTGAACTCTATCAGAGAGTTCTCCGATTGTACATCAGTATTCTGGTTTGTAGAAGATTACAAAAGATTTGATTACTGGAAAGAATATGCCGGCAGCTTTGATTTGTTCTATGGAATTCAGAAAGAACCGTTTCTTTCCATGTTGAAATCTCATGGGGCAGGTTTTTGTGATTATCTACCAATGGCAGCCTCCTCAGAATTACATGAAAGACTTGAATTAGATAGTGCTGAGAAGAAATTTTACGGTTCTGATGTCTCCTTTATGGGGGCAGGATATCCAAACAGACATGCATTATTTGCACAATTGACGGAATTTGATCTGAAAGTGTGGGGGACAGGCTGGGAGAATAACAGACAGCTTGAGCCTTTTGTTATGAAGAACGGTGAACGTGTCACAATTGAAGAAAGTGTAAAGATTTATAATTCTGCAAAGATAAACATCAATCTGCATTCTGCAATGAGTACCGGTTATTTTGAGGAAAACGGAGATTTTGTTAATCCTCGTACTTTTGAGATAATTGCCTGCGGAGGATTTCAGCTTGTGGATGAGAGAATTCTTTTACCTGAGTTGTTTGAACCGGGAAGAGACGTTGTTACATTTTCATCAATTACGGATCTAAAAGAAAAGATAAGTTACTATCTCGCGAATCCTCAGGAAAGACAGGTAATTGTGGAAAACGGGTACAAAAAGGTTATTAAGTTTCATCTTTATAGACATAGAATTGAAAAAATTATTAATGATGCATTTCAGAATTCCGAAAAATTCAGAAATTACTATTCAATGGAAAAACAGAAACGTGAGAAAATCCTGGGATCAATAAAGGACGAGAAATTCATTAATTATCTGAATTCATTACCTGTGGAGAAACGCAATTCGTTTAATGCAATAATGGAAGATATAAAATCGAATCAGAGTAATTTTGAAAACTATGAAGTTATCATGCTTATTCTGGATACTTTCTATTCAAATTCCGGATAGGTATTATTCAACGATAAAATAGAATTTCTTATCCTCATCCATTAAGATTCTCGATGAAATAGTAGTATTTCCAAGGGAATCGGCAGCTGAAAAGACGTAAGAGAATTTCCTGGTATCACCAGTGTCATCTGAGAGCTTAAGCCTGTAGAACATGTATTCGTTGGGTTCAAGAGCTGTGTCTGCAAAGAAATTTTCCGATTCCTCATCAAATTCATCGTCAATAAATCGTTGGTAATGAAAGTCTGTAATTGGGGAATCAGTGAGGTTTTGAATTTCAACACATGCCCTGTTTGCAGTACAATACAGGTTCAATGTTTTATCCGGTTTAAGTGTCACTTCAATATCTTCATACTCAATGCCCTCTTTTTCGTAAATAAAAGTCTCTCCAAAGAGGGTCAGTATAGATGTCTTTTCGTTATTGGCAAATGGGTTCCAGCTTTTATTAATCTTCTTAGTTACAATTCGATAAGTTGAATCAGCGAGTATATATGATTTGTTGTTGAATGTAAAATATACTTTATTATCTGTAAAATTATTTATACGAAGTCTGCCTTCGCTTTCGCAGGCAGTAAGCAAAATTGTGCTTAAAACGAGCAGAATCAGAATATTTCTCATAATATCTCCAGTAGTCTTCCTGAATTTGTCAGTAACTCCCGTATACTGACAGATGCATCCAGAATCTTCACAGAATCTGAATTCAAGGCATTCAGCAACTTAACTTCTTTCTTGTCAACTGCTAATACAATTATCTTTGAAGCACCTGCTATTCTATTTCCGGAAATCAGAATATTCAGCTCTGAGAGTGAATTCCCTGAGACATTTTTCAGAATTATAAGGGAGAACTGATTTTTTACAGAGTTCAAAAGAAGGTTCTGTGCTGAATCAAACACAATAACGTCTTTATTGAGTTCATTAGCAGCCTGTTCAGCTTCATTGCGGAAATAAGAATCGTTAGAACATACCGCAACAGGATTTGCCATTATTCTGCAATAGAGCTTTCTTCTCCTCAATGCGTTGTTAATCAGCATTGACAGTTCTTTATTACCAACAGGTTTTTTAATGATCAGTGAATTTTCAGATATTTCATTTAAGATAACCTGCTTTTGTTCAAGGTGCGATATCGTGAAAATAATGGGAATCTCACAATTGTCAGAATTAGCAATTATCTTCTGGTATAGTTCTGTTCCGGTGAAACCGGGCATATCAAAATCGAGAATTATAAGTTCAGGAACTGATTGCTGTATTTGTTGGAAAATTTCCGAAACACTGAAACACGTTCTTATGTCGAAGTCGTAATTATCTTTAACAATATTACTTATCACATCAATATTGATTTCTTTATCGTCTGCAATAATAATTGATTTCTTCTGGAACTTTCTTTTTTTATTCTGAGAAGCATCAATTACCGGAGCTTTCACATGAAAATCATTTATAAAGCATTCTTCAGAATATTTGACAAGTTCAATGAATAAATCCTCATCAAGAAGGTATTCTTCAAAGCAGAATACATTTCCCCGAATATGTTTTAATATACCGGAAATTCTATGTTTACTGAATGGTAATGTCAGATAGATGTTATATATTTCTGAATTAGTATATTTCTCGAGAAGCATTGGATTTGCATTAAAGATTATTCTTTCCAAATTGATATAGTCAGTATGAATAAAGTAGTTTTTAACATCTGTCTGGAAGTGAAGATCGAAAATATCAGTTTTAACAGGATGGATGTTAAATAAGTCTTCGGAGTGGGAAACAATTTTAGTAACTGAATATCTATATACTGCTGTTTCATTGAAGACAGTAGCATCTCTGAACGTTACAATACATTTGTATCTGAATAGTTTCAGTTGATCAATCCAGACTATTTCTATTTTGATTTTTTCAAACAGTCCTTTTTCGTAATTCAGGAATTTAGGCTCAAACTCACTGAGATAAATGAAATCTTCATCTGCATGGATTATATATGAAGAAACATCCAGATCAGAAAAGTAAATTATTACTCTGTGTGCCAGTCTGGTAAAATCCGGGAATACTTCAACAGGTTGAATTGCTTTAAAAAACCACTTCATAATTTAAAAAGTGAGAGGAGCGAACTCCTCTCAAACATTGTTATCTCAGGTTATAGAATATGTCTTTTCCAATAAATCTGGCTGATTCACCAAGTTCATCTTCAATTCTTAACAACTGATTGTATTTTGCTATTCTTTCACTTCTACAGATAGAACCTGTTTTGATTTGTCCTGCATTAACAGCCACAGCAAGGTCAGCGATAAATGTATCACTTGTTTCACCGCTTCTGTGAGAGATAACATTGGTGAATCCTGCTTGTTTAGCCATCTGGATTGCATCAAGTGTTTCGGTTAATGACCCAATCTGATTAAGTTTAATGAGTATTGAGTTAGCTGCTTTTTCCTGAATACCTCTTTGGAGACGTTTAACGTTCGTAACAAAAAGGTCGTCGCCAACTAACTGAATTTTTGATCCAAGCTGCTGAACGAAATATTTCCAGCCATCCCAGTCATCTTCTGCAAGACCATCTTCGATTGAGATGATAGGATACTTCTTAACAAGATCAGCATAATAGTTAACCATTTCTTCAGAAGTAAGTTTTGCATTCTCTGCTGCAAGATGATATTTACCGTCTTTATAGAATTCTGAAGAAGCAGGATCAAGAGCGATATAAATATCTTCTCCTGGTTTGTAGCCTGCAAGTTCTATGGCATTAATAATGCATTTAAGAGCATCTTCGTTGGATTTGAGATTTGGAGCGAATCCACCTTCATCTCCAACTGCAGTGCTGTAACCGTTTTTCTTAAGGTAGCCTTTGAGGGAATGGAATACTTCTGCAGACATTTGCAGTGCTTGTCTGAAAGTTGATGCACCAAGAGGCATAACCATGAATTCCTGAAGGTCAACATTGTTATCTGCATGAGATCCACCGTTCATGATATTAGCCATTGGAACAGGAAGAAGTTTTGCGTTTGTTCCGCCAATGTAACTGTAGAGAGGTATTTCAAGTTCTGTAGCAGCCGCTCTTGCACAGGCAAGAGATACTCCGAGTATTGCATTTGCTCCAAGTTTACCTTTATTCTCTGTTCCATCAAGCTCAACCATTATTTTGTCGATCAAAACCTGGTCTACAGCGTCAAAACCTACAAGTTCAGGTGCGATGATTTCATTAACATTCTGAACTGCTTTAAGAACACCTTTACCAAGATATCTGTCTTTGTCGCCATCTCTTAATTCAACAGCTTCATGTTCTCCGGTGGATGCGCCACTTGGTACCGCTGCAACTCCTAAAATTCCGGAATCAAGCTCTACTTCTACTTCAACAGTAGGATTTCCTCTTGAATCAAGGATTTCTCTTCCGTAAATGTTTATTATTTCTGACATCTTAACTCCCCTTTGTTTTATTAATAGTGATTAAAGTTAAGTTACTTTTTTGATATGTGACGGAAAAAGCGTTTTCCGAATTTCTTTAAAGTAAATATAAATATAACTGATGTAACAGCAAAGAAAATAATCTGATATAACAGATTTCCTGTATAAAAAGAAAAAAAGCCGGTTAAAAGTGCTGATATTCCCATACCGAGCAACCAGTAACCGACAACAAAAATTTCTAAGAAAATTAAAATTAATCCTGAGTATATCCAGAGCATTACTTGATGTTATTTTTCCTCATCAGATTTACTGTTTTCAGGATCTTTGTATACTCTTTTTATTTTACGTCTTCTGTTGTATCCACCATAAGAACCATATCCGTATTTTCCACTCTTTTTGTAGTAGCTGGAATATCTTCCGGATGATCTTGCGTTTCTGATTCCAAAGTAGCTCATAAGACGTAATAATATTGATAATGCAAAGTATGCGAAGAACAATAAAGCTGTGAGTGCTAAGAATGTTGTAAGGAAGTGAAGAAGGAACTTCTTAACAGTCTGGATAGAATTTCCTTTTGATTCATCCAGGAAAACTCTGAAGAAAACGAGATTCTTTTCTTTGTGTTCTCTATTGATTTTTTCAATATTCTTAAGACTATCCAGAATAGCCTGTTCTCTTTTTAAGCTTATAACATTTTTTTCTATCTGACTTTGAGTAGATTTTTCGCTATCAATACTTTTCTTATAATTTTCGATAAGAAATTCGGCATTCTTGATTCCTGCTTCAATATCAATATCAATTTCGCGATTAATATTTTGAATGTTATCAGTTTTGAATCCTGATATTTTTTTCAGACTTGAAAAAATGCTGGTGGCAACTGAATCAGGTATTTCGAGAAGCACAGATGCACTTGTACCAAAATTTTTCTTATGAAAGGCATTATCAATACCGAATTTAATGCCGTTTTTAATGAGAATGTCATCTACTTGATTATAAAATTTAGTGATATCTTCTACAAGGTAATCCAGTTGCACTTTCTTAAAGTTTTCTCTAATATTAAATTCTTTGGTTGCTTCTTTAAAGTCGTTTCTTACTTCTGTTTTACTACTAAAAAAATCTAATACACTGGATTTTCTCATTCCACTGTATATTGATATAAAGATAATTCCGATAACTAAAAGAGTTTTGTATCTCTTACGAAGACTGATCATATTTCTCCTCTCTAACTTTTATTACTGATCAGCTCATCAGCATGAAGCAATGCTAAATCTGACGCTGAACCTGCCAACATACGAGCAATTTCTTCTCTTTTAAGATTTTTGTCCAGTTCTTTAACATGAATAGACGTTTTTTTATTGCCTGATTCCTTGGATATCAGGAAATGCCTGTCCCCCTGACTTGCCACCTGAGGTAAATGAGTAATACATACAATCTGGTGATTAAGACTTATTTCTCTTAAAAACTCTGCAAGTATATTAGCTGTATTTCCGCCTATACCACTATCTATCTCATCAAACACAATTGTCTTTGCATGTTCATTGGCAGACAGCATTCTCTTTATCGTAAGCATTATTCTGGAAAGCTCACCTCCGGATGCCGCATCCTTTATTTTTTGAAGCTGAAGCCCCGGTCCTGATGCAAATCTGAACTCAACATTGTCTACACCATCTTTAGTTGAATAAAAACCTGTATATAGCTCATTGGTTTTTTCTGACTCAAAATCAACGGTAAATCGAACATTCTTGAATGCAAGTTGATTGAGATAGATAATTACCTGCTTTTCGAATCTTGCTGCCGCATCTTTTCTCAGTTTTGTCAGAACAGCAGCTTTCTTCCTGATTGTACTCATAAGTTTTTTAAGTTCTTCCTCAATTTCAGAGATCTTGTTTTCGGAAAATTGCATTGCTGCTATATCATTTGAGATCTTTTTCCCATATTCAATAATCTCATTATTGGATTTTCTATACTTACTCTGTAACAAATTCAGAAAATCCAGTCTGGATTCTACATCAGACAATCTGGATTGATCAAGATCAATAATTGAATTAATATCTCTCATTTCAGAAACACTGTCATTGATGTTTTCTATGGCTTCTCGGAGAAACTCAGCCGCACTTTTTATTTTCTCGTTATCATCCTGATACTTTTCCAGTTCTGATAGCTGATAATTAATTTTATCAATTACTGAGTTATCCGTTTCAATCAATTCCTGTTCGTATTGAGTTGACATATTGAGTATTTCTTCGGAATTACTGAGGAAATTATACTCCTTATTCAGCTCTACGTCTTCATCAGGAACTAAGTTTGCATTATCAATCTCTTCTTTCTGGAATGAATACAGATCAAGCAGATCCTGTTCTTTCTTTACTTGTGCTTTGATATCATTCAATTCTCGGACCTTATTTTTTATCGAATAATATAGCTCTCGGTATTCTTCAAGTTGTTTATCTATTCCTGCAAATTTATCAAGGAAATACCTTTGTTCTTTATTATCAAACAAGAGCAGCTGATCTCTCTGGCTGTTGAAATCAAGTAATTCAGTTCTGAATTCCTTGATAATAGAGTTGGTGACTCTTCTCCCATTCAGGAAAACTTTTGTGGTTTTAGAAGTAATTTCTTTTGTTATGAATATCTCATCTGAGTCTTCATCTATGTCATGAGTTTCTATAAGCGCTCGAAGTTTTTTGTTGTCAGTGTTTACTACAAATGAACCTTCAATAACAGTTGGTATGTCCGGATTCATTATCATTCCACTCTTGACCGGAGCACCCATCAAACAATTCAACGCTCCTATGAGTACGGATTTTCCGGCACCGGTTTCTCCCGTCACAATGTGAAGCCCTTTACTTAATTGCAGGTTAATTTCTTCTGCAATAATGAAATTCTTGATTTTAAGATATTTCAGCATAATGTCCTCTATTATCTTCTACCCATGTGAAGCTTGTTTCTAAGAACCTGATAAAATGTTTTATTACTCAATTTGATAAATGATACTTTTTTTGTGTCCGCTGTTACATTGACTTCATCATGTTCCATGAGCCTGAACAGGTTTACGCCATCAAGCTGAAGCAATACTTCTCCTGTGATGTCTTTTAACTCAAAACTCAGGTTGTCCTTTGCATCAAAGACCATCGGTCTTACTGTTAATACATGAGGATTTAATGGAGAAACAACAATTGCATCCATTACAGGAGACAGAATAGGACCGCCTGAAGACAAAGAATATGCTGTAGAACCTGTTGGAGTCGCTACTATTATTCCATCGCACCTTGTTTTAAGAACATAACGGCGATCGCAGAAAAGGCGTAAATCTATCAGTTTTGGAACAACTCCTTTATATATAACCGCATCGTTAAGGGCAACACCTTTGAATACTGTTTTCTTATCTCTCTTAACAGAAACTTTTATCAGCATTCTTTCCTGAACTGTGTACTTGTTCTGGCAGATATGCCTAATGGACTTATCCAGTTCTTCAAGAGAACAGTCTGTAAGAAAACCCAGATGCCCGAGATTAACTCCGAGTAAAGGAGTATTATATTTCATTGAGTAAGGGACAGAGTGAAGCATTGTTCCATCACCACCAAAAACAAGAATAACATCAAGTTTTGTATCCGGTTTGACAAGTTTGAATAATTCGGGATCATTAATCAGCTGGTCAGCAAACACATAATAATTAATATCCGAAAAATCTGATCCACAATTACAATTCACTTCATTAAGTTTAGAATATATTTCAACATTGTTGAGGTGTCTGGGATTTATTATAACTCCAATATTCATTTAATAGACTCCATAATTCTCAGGTAGGATTCGTAACGTTCTTCAGGGAATAGCCCTGATTCAACCGCTTTTTTCACGCCACATTCTGTTTCATCAATATGTCGACAGTCAGCATATTTACACTTAGATTTCAAATTCCACATTCCAGGGAATACTTTGGGAATATCATAGAAATCTTCTTTATGCAAACCAAGAGTTTTTATACCGGGAGTGTCAACAAGAAAACCTCCGAAATCCCAGCGAATCAATCTGCTGGAAGTTGTTGTGTGAACTCCTTTTCCTGTGTTCTCACTGATTTCAGATGTTCTGAGATTTAATCCGGGTTGTAATGCGTTTATCAAAGTTGATTTTCCTGCACCTGAGTGCCCGGAAAACACGGATGATTTTCCTGCCAGATGCTTTCTCAGTTCATCAATACCTGTATTATCCTGTGCTGAAGTCAAAATGACATCATAATCATTTTCTATGTAAAAGCTGATCGCATCTGAAACTTCTTTCAGGTTTTCAGACAGGTCAATTTTGTTGATGCAAATTATGGGGTGAATATCTGATAGTTCAGCAATACAGAGGTATCTGTCAATGAGTCCGAGGTTTATTCCCGGATTTTTCCATGATGCAGTAATTATTACATTATCAATATTTGCTGCTATAACTGTTTGAAGCTGGAATTCTGAATCAGAGAAACGTGAGAGAGAGTTTTGTCTTTCTTTTATTTCTTCAATTCTAAGCAGGTTGGAGTTTTCGTCCAATACTGTATCAACTTTGACTCTATCACCGATTGCAATGACATTCTTGGTCTGGTAGTTGATATGTCTCAGTCTACCGCCTATTGTGCAGGCTTTCATTTCACCGTCTATTTCAACATTTGCAGTGTTGTTCGAAAAAACTTCAATGACAAGTCCTTCTTTGAGCACAGCATTACTTTTACTGGTATGAATACCCTTTTTATGAATTTTCCTGTGGGCCTTGGAAGATTTTTCTATTTGTTCTCCATCGAGTTCATTAACTGCTTCAGTCTGAATGTTCCTGAATTTGATGTTTTTTCGCTTGAATTTACGTTTTGTTTTCTTTTTGTTCATACTTGTTTATATAATAATCGTTTACTGCTTTCGGAACAAGATGTTCTATCGATTTGTTGTTTCTCAGCAAGTTTCTTATCTCAGAAGAAGATACATCATACGGTGGAATATCTACATAATTCAGTTTTTCTGTGATTGAGTTTCTTTGATCTTCTTTTTCAGCTTTGTAATTTCTGGTTAAAACTACAAACTTGTATTTCTTAAGTATTTCATCAATTTTGTACCATCTGTAAAGCTCAGAGACATTATCTTCTCCAATAATGAAAAAAATTTCAGCAGATGGTTTTTCTTCCTCGAATCTCTTCAGAAGATTCAAAGTATAGCTTGTTCCGAAATCAGGACTGTCAAGATAGGAAATTCGGATTTTACCGGAATTTTCTATTGATTTACGGAGTAATTCGCATCTTACTTCATATGACAGACACTGTGACTTATGAGGTGGACTACCTGATGGAACCATATAAAGCAAATCCAGACTCATATAATTTATAACTTGTTCAGCTATGTATATATGACCATTGTGTACAGGATTAAATGTTCCGCCAAGTATTCCCAGTTTCATTTCTCTTTAAAGTACTTTGCCAGTTTCCTGGTTTCTCTTGAATCAGGATACTTAAGCTGCATTGTTTTATAATATGGTTGTGCTTTTTCAGGTTGTTTTCTGTTAAGCCAGATTTTTGAGCAATAATATCGAGCTTTAAGGTCAAACTCATTTTTGTAGTCTGCTTCAATAACTTCATTTAAATACATAAGGGAAGAGCTGTAGTCTTTGATTCTATAATAAAGGTAACCATTAAAGTATTTCTTTTCCGCAAGCTTTTTTTGGCAAAGCTTAATGAAATTAAGAGCTTCAACCCTTTTCAAATCAGCAGGGAATTTATCCAGAAAGACTTCAAATGCTTCAATAGCCTGTAGTGTTTCTTCCTGAGTATAATGTGATTTGGGAGATTCGTAGAAATAGCACTCGCCAATATAAAAATGAGCATCTGCAACCTTGCTGTTTTCGGGAAATTGTTTGATAAGCTGTTCAAAGTTGAAACGTGCGTCAATATAATTCTTTCTGTTGAAGTAGCATAATGCTAGCTTGAATTGTGCTTCAGATGTATAAACGGAGTTCCTGTCAAATACTATTGTTTCGTAATACTCAATAGCTTTACGGTACTTCTCGTTTTCATAGTAATCGTTTGCGATATTGAAACGTTCTTCAACAGGCATTTCAGCAAGCTTAACAGATGAGCAGCCTGTGAAAAGGATGGTGGCTGCAATAAAGGAAACAATAATCAGGACACGGCTTGAACCGTTTATTCCAGTGAATAATTTCATTTTAACTCCCATAATAGAAAAAATATATTAATCCGCTGAACACAGCTGTTACAAGTAAGGGATCATACCATTTTATAGCTCTGTATTCATTATCGGACATATCCATATTGAATGTAATTGTTTTGGAAACACTAATCTGATTGTTCTCAATTACTTTTAAAGCAATGTGATACTTTTTCAAAGGTCTGCCGAAAAAAGATCTGCTTTTTACGAGAACATCTGATTTTGATAATGAAACAACTACTTTCTGACTGTCTTCAGTCAAAGAATCATATACTGTAATACTATTAAACAAACAGAATTCTTCTATAGATGTTTCAATTTCTTTTTTCTGGTAATTAGAATCAACAGAAATATAAACTTTTTTAAGTTGTTTCAGATTTTGAGAAAAATTGTCAATTATATAAGACGGCACATCTTCTTCATCAAGAGTAACGGAAAAACATAATGCCGGTAAGAAAAGAAGTATTAACAGATACTTCATTGCAGTTCTTTAAGAAACTTGTTAACAAGTTTCATTCTTTCATAGTCGGGAAATGTTTTCTTTAATCTGGTCAGTTCCAGACGGGCTTGATCATTTAATCCCAGTTTTTTATAACAAAGCCCAATTTTCAATACTGCATCAGGTGCTTTTTCTGAATCAAAATGAAAATCCGCTACATTTTGAAAAGCTTTTACAGCTTTTGCATAATCATCGAGATCATAGTAGCATTCACCAATCCAGTAATGAGCATTGGGCACTAATTTATCATTTGGATATTTTGAAATCAAATCTGTGAACACTGATATTGCTTTCTCGTATTTTTCGCTCTTATAGTAGCTTCGTGCTTTGTTATATAAAGAGATGCTTTGAGCTGATAGAGCACACACACATAGAAGAATTATCAGTATAATCAGATTTTTTTTCATTTTAACCTCATTTAAGCATGTACGAAAAATGCTTTATAAGCTTTATAGGTTGAATACAAGTCAGCTTTACTGCAAAGTTCATAGAGAGAGTGCATACCAAGGAGTCCAGGACCAACATCAAGTACTTCAGCACCGCTTTCTGCGAGGAATTTTGCAATAGTACCACCGCCACCTTCATCTACTTTACCGAGAGCAGTCATCTGCCAGTTAACTTTTTCTTTATTGAAGACTTCAATTACTTTCGCAACAAATTCAGAATTGGCATCATTTGATCCGCCTTTTCCTCTTACTCCCGTGAATTTTGTAACACCAACTCCATAACCGAGTTTACAGGCATTACTTTTTTCATGTACAGATGGGAAATTAGGGTTAATTGCAGCGTTTACATCAGCAGAGAGAATCTGTGTATTTATAAGTGTTTTTCTTAATGTATAGCTGTCATAATCTTCATTATTATGCTTAAGAAGATCAGCAACAAAATCATACATTATAATTGAGTTTGCTCCGGTATTGCTTTCGCTTCCGATTTCTTCCTTATCAAAGAGAATTACGATACTTGTTTTTTCAGGAATGTCACAATCGAACAATGCCTTTAAAGCAGTATAAGAACAAATCCTGTCGTCTTGACCATAGCCGGATACCATGCTTTCATCAATACCTGAATTTCTGCTTTTACCGGCTGGAACCAGTTCAAGTTCTGCACTGAGAAAATCTTCTTCTTTGATTCCGTATTTTTCACTGAGAAGGTTCAATGCATGGAGTTTAACAGCTTCTTTAACCTGTTTGTCTTTTTCAATATATGGTATAGATGAAAATACAACTTTCATTGAGCTGGCTGGAATTGCTTCTCCGATTTTTTTAGAACCTTGAACTTTTGAAGAAAGGTGCGGGAGAAGATCAGGCATGATAAATACAGGTTCGCTATCTTTTTCACCAATGGAAATATTAACAGGAGTTCCATCATTCTTAATTACAATACCATGTAAAGCAAGTGGGGTAGACATCCATTGATATTTCTTAATTCCACCATAATAATGTGTTTTCATTATTGCCAGATTAGTTGTAGCATCTTCGCTCAGAGGATTTTGTTTAAGATCAACTCTTGGCGAATCAATATGTGAAGCAACGATGTTAACACCTTCTTTGATTGGTTTTTTACCTATCTTTGCAAAAGCAACAACTTTGTTTCTATAGATAGTGTATACTTTATCAGTTTCAGTGTTTGTACTCAGATCGTGAAATCCGTTATCATCAAGCTCTTTCTTAATAAACTTTACGACTTCGCGAACAGTTTTACCTTCATCAAGGAATCTTCTGTATGAATCAGCGAATTTCATTGCTACTTTTTGCTCTTTCTTTGTTGAAATTTCCCAAAAATTATTTTTAGTGTACTCAAGTTTTTTTCTAATACTTTCTGAAGACATACGGTTTCCTTTCTTATTTAATATTTAAAACTTTAAAATTTCTGTCACCTATAGGTGCTTTAACAACAAACATTTCTCCAACTTTTTTCCCGATCATTGCCTTTCCGATAGGAGATGCAACTGAAATAAGCTGAACACCTTCTACTTCATGGTTTACTTCGTCTACTCCGACCAGTCTGTAATGATGTGTTTCTGACTTAGAAATCTCTTCAGCATCTACATATGCACCAAACCTGACCGCATCTTTAGGTATTGTATCAGTATCGACAACTTTCAGTATTGCAGCTCTGGACTTCAGTCTGCCTACTTCATCATCAATGTGTCTTTGTCTTTCACGTGCAGCATGATATTCGGCGTTTTCTTTCAAATCACCCATTTCTCTGGCTGTAGCTACTTGTTTTACAACTTTTGGTCTTTCGGTTTCCAGAAGAAAGCTGATTCTCTTATTCAGCCTCTCCATTCCTTCTCTTGTAATATATTCAGGCATATTTATCCTTTCTTTCTAATCATAATTTTGTGTGCAGCCAATGCTGCTTTTTTTAGTCTGGCATTACCGCTTTTTGTCCAGTTTTCTACAATATCGAAAATCTCCTGATCATAAGAATTGATGCTGCCCGTAAGAATTTCGATAAACACAGGATTCCTTGATATTTTGTAACTGACGAATATATTTCTGTAAAAATCAGGATTAATCTTGCTTACAGCTTTAAGGAAATCAATATTAAAGTGTATCATATCTTCATTTGCATAAAGCCAGAGTCCCTCAAGTTTTCTGAAAACAGGTTTTATCAGGTTATTGTCAGCTCTGATAAGTTTGATGAGCAACTTCATGATAGCTTGTTTGAGAATAGAATTATTACCACCAAGCCATTTGATGATTTTATCAAGAAAAGTATCCGGGTATTTTTTTACAATCGGATAAACAGCTTTATCCAGAATAAATTGAGCATGAGTGATTTCCTTACATGTTTTGAGTAATGTTCCCGAATAGTCTATATATTTTCTCGGATCCATTTTTACAAGCTTTGCCAGAATGATGCTTAATGCAATTTTACCATTTTCACCTTTTGTTTTCCAGAGATAATCGAAGAAATCCATGTGAGTTTCCGGATTTTTCGAAACTTCTGAAGCTATATGTTTTGATACAAGTACGATTATATCTTTAGGTACTTTATTATCTATTCTTTCCGGATAGGCATTGTATATTATATCAATATCAAAATCTTTGTTTGGAAGCTTTTTATTAAGGAAATCCTCAGTATCCTTCTTCAATCTTGCTTTCCAGTCTATAGAGATCATTTATCTCTCCTTTCTGTCGAAATTATTTTTCATTAAATAAGGTTTTAAGGTAATAACGAAAGTAGTGCTATCTGATTACAGCAATTTTACCTTTTTTAATGTCATTTCCAATCTCCAGAATATAGTAATATACTCCTGAAGATAAGTCTTCTCCCATTTTGTTTCTGGGCAGAAAATCAAATTTGCTTTCGTTTTGTGTCAGTCCTTCAATTGACTTGTTAACAACAAGATCTCCATTAATATCATAAAGTCTGATACTGCCTGCTTTATTCAAAGGCAGGTTATAGATGACAAATCTATCCGATTTACTGGTATATAATGGATTAGGGACAATTTTTACATGATCAAGATTATTAATAACTGTCAAGCTGAAAAGGAATTTATTTCCCAGTTTTATTCTATTCCCATCTAAGTCCTCAACATTTTTCACATTCAAGTCATATACTTTGTTAGCATATTCGAGTTCATTTGAAAAAACAATTGTTACCTGATCATTATTGTATGTGATTGATCTGATACTGTTGTTTTTATCAATTTCTGGGAAAGAAATGACATAGTTATTTATATTTGTTGCAGTAATCTCTGACACAACTTCACTATAGTTTATTTCAAGATGATTTCTATCAATTACTTTTATATTTTCAATATATGGCTTAATTAATTCCGATCCGTCAAGTGTGACAGATAAATTAACATCATCTAAAGGAACTCCTGAATCACCTTTCAAGTTCGAAATAGATAGTGTATAAGGCACATCCTGCTCAAAGTTCTGACTGAAAGCCAGGATAACTCTGGTCTTGTGTTTATCGAAATAGCAGGACGATGGCAGTTTTATATCCGGAGTAATGTAATAGTTCCCAATGTCAACTGCTGTATTATCAAGTGGTCTTGAGAATTCCAGAGAAAGTCTGTCCTGATCAATAAAAGACATTTCTACAAGTTCCGGTTTATAATCCGGCATAACCGTTTTCCATAAGCTTAGTTTAGAAGTATTGTACTGATAAGACTCATCATATGTTGCAAGTGCATACTGGTATTCTTTGCTTGCAACAACAAGAGTATCAATAAAACTGTTGCCTGTTACTCTTGCAAGTTCAGACATGTTATCATCTTCAATTTTGTAAATTATTACTTCACCTGTAATCAGCTGCTTCCAACTTAGTAATATAGCATTTTCATTAATAGGTGCTGCTTTAAACTGATTAGGTGGGAACGGTCTGTCCTGAACTGCTGCTTTAGTTACCATATGACATTCATATTGGTCATCAAGAGTATTGTTCAAAAATACTTTAGATGGTTCTGAACCATTTTTGTCAATTGAGAATGCCTGATAGGTTCTATCAGATTCTCCTTTCCATACAGGAACTAAGTGTCCGTCAATATAATCCACTATGTAAACTCCAGGAGACATGGATATAACAAGCTCATCGTCGTCGTCGTCATCAAAATCGACGGATGTTATTGAATTCTGAGAACCTATATGGTCAAAACTGATATAATCTAGTGGTTCGTATGTGTCAGGTCCGGTGGATTTGAAAACCTGGAAAAAGCTGAAAGTTTTTTCCGGATTACCGGAAGATTCAGTATAACCCCCGACACAGAATTCTTTAACACCATCTCCGGTATAATCCCCACTTGTAATAAAGAAAGCATTTGGAGTTGGCAGTCTGAATGCCCAGGTTTGACTGGTTTCATAGTTGGAATGGACTTCATACACCATAACATCACCATCCGAATCCGAAGCAACTATATCTGTATATCCATCATTATCAAAGTCACCACAGGTTATTCTTGTAGAAAATGAGTTTCTTGTGCTTGTAGGAGAAGTGTTATGGAGAGTAAATCTGTTAATGAAAACATTGCTGTTACGATCATATCCTTTGATAACACGTGCAAATGATTCATTTTCTATTGTAAGGAGTTCATCATATACATCTGTGTCAAAATTGACAAATCTGGCTCCCATGACATCACTCTTTGTAAGAATTGTATCCGCAGGTAATGTAAAATTATTCCTGTCATTTGATTCATAAATTACTATTTTGTCCAGATTGATTCCAATCAATTCTTCGTGAGTACTATTTGTATTGCCTACGTCTAATGGCCAGAATTTTCCATCGAAAGAATATGCAGTCTGCATTGTTCCGGCAGAGATATCAAAAATATGAACATCTCCATATCCTGAGCCTGCTTCCATACCTATAATTATATTTGGATTACTTGTATTGATTCCTGTAATCGCAGGACCAATGGCAATCTGATTATATTCAGTTGTATTGATTGTTGTTTTATCAATATCTCCAACGGAATTAAATGTCTGAGCTGCATTAAGTTTTCCACAAAGGTTTTCAGCTGAAATTTGCAGATCAACAGGTCCTTCAGCCAGCTCTTCAGGAAATTGAATAATCAGAGATGAATCCGGGTAGTCATTATATATTGTATATACTTTGCTGTTCATGTCTGTTATAACAGTTTTCTGATACACGGGTTCATCGTATTTTGACTGTAAGTAATATCTTGGAGTTTCTTCAAAATATCTCTTATATATTTTCAGATAACTTGCATCAAGAATCGGTGAGGTTTGATCAAGGTAAACTGTCCTCATGGAAGTAAACTTCCTGTAGTCGGAAGTTGTCAGTTCGACTTTTATAAGATAAGTACCATCAGATATTTCATTTCTGAGATTAAAGGTTGCAAGAACACCATTAACAACATTTTCAGTATAGAAAAGAGGAGTAGTTTCGTGATTCTCAACATTTTTCCAGTCTATTTGCTCAGGCATTTCACTTGAAGTATACATAACTGAATATCGAAAGAAATCTTCAGCATCCACAGTTCCCACAATATCAAAGCTATTTGCAAAACCGGTTCTGTCATCCGGAGAAGTAATTTCAACCAGAGGAATTGTAGAAACTGTCAGAAGTGCTTCAATATCAAGCATTCCCATTCCAAAGTAATTATCAAATCCAACTGGACCAAGGTTATAGGCGGAAGAGTAAAGTCTTGATTTTGCTTCATCAAAGGAAATACCCGGATTTTCAGAAAGCAGTAATCCTAAAGCACCGGTTACAAAAGGCGCTGCCATGGAAGTTCCTGACATTTCATGATACATTGTTGCAGGATCGTCTACTGAATAAGTACTTATAATCTGACTGCCCGGAGCTACAATATCCATCTCCGGACCATAACTGGAAAAACCCCCAAGATTCATATCTTCGTCAACAGCTCCAACGCTGATTGTAGTAGCAAGTCTTGCCGGAAAACTGATTCCCGGTTGCGGGTCATTACCTGCTGAAGCAACGATAATTGTTCCATGATCATAAGCGTATTGGCAGGCATCATCAATAATCTGGGAATGAGTCTGATCTCCCCAGCTTATGTTGATTAAATTTGCTCCCATATTGGCTGCATATACAATTGCAGAAGCACAGTCATCATCCTGAAGATAACCTGTTCCCTGAGTAGTTCTGAAACCTGCTCTTACAATGAGCATGCTGGTATTGTGGCATATTCCTGTAATACCTATGGAATTATCTGAGTCAGCCCCAATAATTCCGGCGACGTGAGTACCGTGATTGTTTTCATCCTCAGCATCGTTATCCTGATCCAGGTAATCACCAAGAGCTACTTCGGATAGTTCCGGAGCATCAGAAAAATCCCAACCTCTCCAGTCATCTACATAGCCATTATCATCATCGTCAATACCGTTGTCAGCAATTTCACCTGAATTTATCAGGATGTTTCCCTGCAAATCCTCATGTTCAAAATGACATCCTGAATCTATGATTGCTATAATAATACTGTTACTTCCGGTCGTAATATCCCAGCTTTGTTCAGCATTAACCATATCCAGAAACTGATTCTCATATCGTGGATCATTTGGGTAGAAATGCATTTTGTTTACATAGTTAGGTTGAATATATTCAATTTCTTCAATGTTTTTAGCTTTTTTGGTTAAATCATTCCAGTCAAGATCGTCATAGAATCTTACGCAGAAATATCGATCATCTTTCGGGAATAGTTTTTTTATACTTCTTGGTCTGTATTTCTCAAAAATATTGTTGATCTCAGTGTTTTCGAAAGTAACTTCATCAAAACTGATATTATCTCTGGCTTTGAGAATCAATTCTCTTGGTGTAATATCAATCTCTGAGAATAAGTTGAAACTAATTACTAAAAGTGTAAGTACTAACAGTCTTTTCACTATTGCTCCTTAAAATGAGTATGAGACACCTATCATGTGAATGTCTTCAAGCTCGTCTGCGTATTTTACAAAAGAGTATCCTATGTTGTATTTTTTTACTTTCAAAGAAATACCGGCAGATAAATCTTCTGCATCATAATTTATTTTATAGCCAAATCTAACCTGAAATGTATCGTAAAAAGATACAATGTTACCAAGATTAATCTTCATATTTTCATCATCACGATACTTCATAACTTTAAATTCACAGTGGTTATTAATAATTTCATTCATTTCATATGTATAGATTGTTGAAGCTTCAAAAGAAAATGGCAGAGTTATATCTTCATCATCCATTTTGGATGTTTTACCCATATTCCTTAAAGCTGCAGAAAAACATAAGTTCTTGATTGGAGTTTTGTAGTAATATCCAAGATCAAATGCCAGACCGTAGGCTGATGAGTTACTTATTCTTTCGTATAGAAGGTGAACATTTACTCCCGCAAAATGAGAAGGATTGATTCTGAATGCTGCGTTTGAAGACAAAACCATATCTACAGGTTTATAACTGCCAATCAATAATCCACTATCATCTCTTTTATCAATATCACCATAATCTACAGTACGGAATGACAGTCCGAATCCCATTTTTTCAGAACTCTTTTTGTAACCAAGGTTTTTAGTTTTGATGCCGGCAAACAATTCGGCAGTACTGAATGAAACCTGATGACCGGGACTAACAAGATTTGATACAGGATGTGTAATAAATCCCAGACTGTTATATGAATTAAATGATCCTACTCCACCACTTGCGGAAGTTGCAGGATCTCTCAGGATATTAAGCATTGCAAAACCGGATTCACCGGCTTTACCATCTACTTTTTCGGCAAATAATGATGCACTCATTATTACCAGTAATAATATTAAAAATTTATATTTCATCTATTTCCTCCAGAATGATTTTTTTTATTTCTCTATGGCAAACTTCAAGGTTTTCTGTTCACCTCCGGCTTTAATTACTGCAATGTAAACTCCTGAAGACAGTTTTGATGTATTCAGAATGAACTTATCTCTGTTTTTCTCATAAGCATTACATTTCACAGTTCTTTTTGCAATTAAGTTAGCTGCAATGTCAAATATTTTTATTTGAACTTCAGCATCTTTGTTTACCATTAAGTTAAATTTCAAGTCTCCATCATTAACTCTCGTTACGGGATTAGGGAAGATATAGACTTCATCCGGCACAAATAATGATGCTGTATTATAACTGTTGTATTTCATTGGTTTGTAATTAAAAGATGTTCTGCCACTGTTGGCATTTTCCATTAACCAGCCTGTTCCCGCATTCTGCCCCATGTCTATTATCAATGTTCTGGTAAGTTTATTTCCTTCATCATGGTAGAAATATGTTGCACACTCAGGCTCATCTTCACCATCTAAGATTATCTTCGAGAAAAATACTAATGGGGCTGAGTTGAACTTATGGACAGCCGTAACAGGATAGCCCGTTATGTATTCATTATGGTAGTCCCATCCTCCCAGTCTGTTCAGGGATGTATAACCGAAGATGTCCGGACCATAATAAGGATTGGAAGGCATATATGCACCATTAATATAATCTAAATTATAATTGGGATTATAATCAAATAAAATGAAAGGGGCAGCAACATTGCTTGTATCAGGATAATCCACGGAATAATATGGGCTGCTTATAAGAACACCCTGTGCATTGTATACTGCAAAGGAATTTTCCCCTCCAATTACTATATCCAGATTACCATTATGAGAAACATCGCCAATAGCCGGTTGGGAGATAGTGTTGAGAGGAATCTCTACATTATTCTGAGCTTCCAGTTCTCCTTGAGAGTTATAGATAAACATTTTACGGTTTTTGGTAACTATCACTATTTCTTCGACACCATTGCCGTTATCAATCATATCTGCACCTGAACAGTGGAGTATAGTATCTGCAAATGTGATTTCCTGAAGCTCATAATTTGACAGACTGCCGTCTGCAGTAAGTACATTCATTGTGTAAGCATTATTGTTGAAGGTAACAACGAAACTGATTGCAAGCCCTGCCACAATTTCACCTGCGAGTGTTCCTGTTCCGACGTTTACCGATTCTAAAAAGCTATAATCCGAATCAAAGAAGTATAGTACTTGTTCTCCATTATCCTCAAATGGTACACATAATCTGTAGTTCGCATAAGAATAATTATTAACCATAATGTGCTGACTGAGTTCCAGATTCTGATCTGTGTTTCTCACTTCAATAATCTCAATCTCAGAGAAATCAGGAAGTGATTTAACTACAATTACTCCAAACTTATCCGTTCCGTCTATGGAGTATTTCACAGGTACCAATATATGTTTTTCCTGTTCATTGAATACAGGTTTGCCAATTACTCTGATGGATGTAATCGAAGACATAGTCTGTAGGTCGTATGTATTTTCCACTTCATCACCAATGATTTCCATCTGACCATCTTCGGTGACACCAAAAATGTAAGACTTGTAAAACCAATAATCAGGACCGCTTAGGATATTACATGTTATTCTTGGGAAATCTACATCCAGTACATCTTTGCTCCAACTGTTGCTGGCTTTGAATGACATTTGATTCCCTGAATAACTGATGTCATATATTTCAATTTCTGTTTTACCATAGTTTCCTTCACTTGTGGGTGTTGATATTAATGCAGGATTACCTCTGTATCGGTCAAAGCCAAAATAATCATTATTCCCTTTGCGGTAGGCATCAAGAGGAGATCCCTGTCTGTATGTACTTGGTGGGATGTAGTAGTCAAGATTCTGTACACCGTCAGCTTCTTCGAGGTCAACACCTTTATGTTCCGCATCGCCGTTCACATAACTGTATTCAAAATCATCTTTGAACAACAGGTTGATTATTGTCTCATCAATATGCCAGATCAGCAAGCCGGAACCATCTATTGGTTCACCATTCTTGAAAATCATCGGGTCACCGTAACCAGGAAGATAAAAGTCCCATTCGCACCCTTTATATGTGTTGATCATAAAATCAAATTTTGGATCTCCTGCATTAGGATGCCCATCTTCATAATATTTCTGTTCGGTAGGGTGGAGTCTGAATGTAAAACTCGGTGCTCCATTAATGCTGCGGCTGCTGTCCGGATTCTGCTGTCTATTCTCAATAAGAAAATATTCGGTTTCTGAAATGTCTATTTTATAGAGTTTATTATTCGTATTTATAGTATCGCTTACATGATTGATAAAAAGATCAGTATCGAATTGATCTATTTCAACTGTATTTTCCCATCCCATATAGTATCTTGTCCAGGCACAGGGGAGAGGGGGGACATAGCCGAGTGCGTTCCAGGCACCATTACCCATAATTCCAAAGTACCCGATACCGGCAGATCTTCCGTTTGCACTGTAATTATCGAATAATGTAGGCATTCCCAACTGATGCCCGAATTCATGGGCAATAACTCCAAGAGTACCCAAGGTAGGATCAGTTTCGGTAAAGTCTTCAAAGACTTCTGCCTCTGGACAAACAACAAATTCGTAAAGGTTTTTTCCATCGGCAGTAGTAATGCCGTTTTCAGTAATATTCGAATTCATGGAAAAACCTTCTTCAATTGAAGCTTCATAAGATTCTTTAATGTCATATCTATCAATAAAAGTGCTGGAAAGTGCATAAGGGTGAGTTCCGTGTATGTCGGCTTCTCTTCCTGCACCGGCATGGAATATGAGGTAAGAATCATAGTCATTGAAGTCTATTTCGTCATCAAGAGCAGCAACTATATCTGCCATAAGAGATACTACTCGCGTTCCGGAGTCAGCATCATAATCTCCGTAATAAGTATGATCTTTATTTAATTCTACTTTTTCGTATACAGTATAATTATCTGGAGTTAAACTATAATTCCCATGAGAAGCATCATGAAAATAAGCTGACATGTGTTTCATGTATGTCTCGAAGTACAATTTGTTATGGGGTATACCATCAAATGAAGTTGTGTCAGCGACAAACTTCAGATCAGCAAATTCAACCATGACAACGAGGATACTGTCGGGAATATCTCTTGATCTTTCCATGGTATAGGGTACAGGTTTGAATCTTTCACTTGGTCTCTCGGGTTTAATCCTGTAGTTTTGATTATCAACTCCGGGATAAACAGGAGCTGCAGTTGCGATTGTTACTATCATAAGAAAGAGCAATAAAAGAGAGATAGTTTTTTTTGTGGGTATATTATTCATAATTATAGCATTCTCCAATTTAATATGACATCATAATTTGAAACTGGAAATTTTTATGCAACAAATTTTATGGTTTTTTTCAAAATGTGAAAAATAAAAAAAAAGAAAAGCCCAATCGCCGGGCGGCTATTGGGCTTTTTCTAGGAGGGCATTTTATGTAGGGTGTGAGGTTTTAAATTTTTCCGCTATAAATATCTTTTTCATTACATTTACAAATTTTAGCGAATTCATATTTAGGAGCCCAGCCTTCAGCTTTGGACTTCCTGGCTCTTACGAGCTTTATTCTTTTTACTTCCTGATTACAATTAGGGCAAATTACTTTACCTTCGGTACTCAGTTCGTGAGCAAGTTTCGCATTGAAAGTTCTACCTTTTGGCATCTCTATCCTCCGACTTACATTTACAATTTAGTTTTTTAGTATTCAATGTCAAGTTTTTTTTTATGCTCTTTCTATATATTCACCGGTACGTGTGTCAATCTTTACTTTTTCTCCCTTTTCAACAAAGAAAGGTATAGTTAAAGATAAGCCGGTTTCCGTGGTTGCAGTTTTACCGCTTCCGGATGCTGTGTTGCCTTTTACATTAGGTTCACACTCGACAATTTCCTGTACGACAGATATCGGAAGTTCTACTCCGATAATGTTTCCTTCCGGATCCATTCTCATGGTGACATCAATATTATCCATGAGGAATTTACTGATGTCTTCCAGTTGATCGCGTGGAACTGAAAGCTGTTCGTAAGTATCGTTGTCCATAAATACATAGAAATCTGTGTCAGCATATAAATACTGTTTTTTGGACTTTTCTACTCTTACTTCCTCAAACCTGTCACTGTTACGGAAAGTATTTTCAATAACCTGACCTGTATTGAGATTTCTCAATTTTGTGCGAACAAAAGCAGCACCTTTACCTGGTTTCACGTGAAGGAACTCAGTAAATTCATAGAGTCCACCTTTGAATTTAATTATCATTCCGTTTCTGATATCACTCATTGAAGCCATAGTATCTCCTGTTCGTTTATATTGAGAGCCAAAGATGTTTTCTATGCTTTTTATGGCAAGGAAAAAAAAGAAAAATGTCTGAAATGTGATACAGATAAGAATTTATAACTGTCGGGAGATATTGCTGGGAAACGTCTAAAAGAAAATCTCTCCATTACTCTGAATCATGTTGATCAATTGGGAAGTGAAAGAAATTGCTGCAGTTTCCGCTCGAAGAATATGACTCCCAAGAGAAACAGTGAGAAGATTTCCTTCTTTAAAAAATGTTCGCTCAGATTCAGAGAATCCGCCTTCAGGACCGATAATAATACATACATTATTATCCAGCTCAATATCTTTCAGATAGATTTTTTCTTCAGACTCAGACGCAATAATCAACTGTGTATTTGTTGATGTAATTTTTTTTATGAAGTCTTTCAGATCTAATGTCTCATGAATCACAGGAATAAATGGGTTATCGCATTGTTTTACTGCTGTCATGGCAGTGCTGTAGAATTTTTTAACAACAGAATCCTTAGGCCGCTTAATCGTTCTGTCAGTGACCAGAGGGTAAAATTCAGATACACCGAGTTCAGTTAGCTTTTCAATTATCAGGTGATCATTCTTGTTCTTGAGAAGAGCAAAAGCTGTACTGATTCTGGATTTTGACCTGAATGATTCCTGTATTGAACTGACTTTGCATTTTGTCTGCTTCTTTGAAGTTGATTCTATTATACAATGTGCAGTGATACCTTTTCCATTCAGAATATCTATAGCTTCTCCGGTTTTTTTTCTCATAACGTGAACAAGGTGATGGTTCTCATCACCTTGCAGCGTTATGTATTTATCTTTTACATTAAATTCAGGATTATAGAAACTGGGCATTAGATAAAGAATTCCTTAAATTTCTGGAAAAATGATTTTCCCGGTTTAAGATCTCTGGCAGAGTCAAAACTCTGTAGTCTCTCAAAGAGTTCTTTCTCTTCCTGCTTCAGTTTGGTAGGTGTCATAACGACAATTTTTACAAAAAGATCACCCTTGTAAGAGCTGTTCACATCTGGTAACCCCTGAGCTCTTAGTCTGAAAACTTTTCCGGATTGAGTTCCTGCTGGCACTTTCATTTTAACTTTTCCAAAAAGTGTTGGAATCATGATATCTGATCCAAGAGCTGCCTGTGAAAAACTTATCGGGAATTCGCAGATAAGATTCTGTCCGTCTCTAACGAAAATATCATCTTCTTTTTCATGGATTTGAACAAGAATATCACCCTTAGTTCCGCCACGAGGTCCGGCGTTACCTTCTCCGCGTATTCTGATGTATTGTCCTTCGGATACTCCGGCAGGAATGTGTACATTGATAGTTTTGGATCCCGGTTTTCTTCCTTCTCCATGGCAGGCAGGGCATTTATTCTCAATAATAACACCTTCACCATGACAGCTGGGGCAGGCAACAATTGTCTGGATATGACCAAACAAAGATCTTTGCATTTGTCGAACCTGACCTGTACCGCGACATTGAGAACAGGTTTTGGATTTCCCATCCTTAGATCCTGTTCCGTTACAAATATCACAGGATTCCTTGAAGTTTATCTTTATCTTTTTATCAACACCTTTAGAAATTTCTTTTAAGGTCAGAGAAAGTGATATCTGAAGGTCTTCTCCCTTATTAGGCTGGCTTTGAGAATAAGATCTGGAAAATCCTCCTCTTCCACCACCACCGAAAAAGGTTTCGAAAATACTGCTGAATCCGTCAAAAATATCACCAAATTCTGAGGCATGGCTGAAATCATTCCAGGAAAATCCTCCGCCACCGAAAGCACCGTCCAGACCTGCATGTCCAAATTTATCATACTTCGCTTTTTTATCCTCGTCACTCAGAACTTCGTAGGCTTCTGCAGCTTCCTTGAATTTTTCTTCAGCTTCGGGATTGTCTTTGTTCTTATCAGGGTGGTACTTCATTGCCAGTTTTCTGTATGCTTTTTTTATATCACTGGCTGAAGCTGACTTTTCCAGTCCCAGTACTTCATAATAATCTCTTTTTGCCATATCTTACCTCATATATAAAAACCTCCGAAGCAGTCTCAAAGACTGCTTCAGAGACCTTAAATCATTATTTATCGTCATCAACTACTTCGAAGTCTGCATCGACCGGACCGTTATCTGCCGGCTTCTGTTGACTTTCCTGAGTATTCTGTTCAGGCTGTGGTCCTGCCTGTTCAGCACCAGGTTGACCACCTTGTTGCTGCTGCATGTTCTGATACATTATTTCACCGATTTTCTGAGCTTTTTTAGCAAGTTCTTCTTTGATCTTGTCATACTCTTCTTTTGAATTAGCTTTTTCGAGCTTATCTTTTGCTTCTTTTATAGCTTCTTCAATGTTTTTAGCTTCATCGGCACTTAACTTATCTTTATGTTCTTCAAGTGCTTTTTCTGTTGAGAAGATCATTGTGTCAAGCTCATTACGTGATGTAATGTTTTCTTTGCGTTTCCTATCTTCTTCAGCATTTGCTTCAGCATCTTTTACCATTCTGTCGATTTCTTCTTCGCTTAATGATCCACCACGCTCAATCTTAATAGATTGCTCTTTGCCTGTGCTCTTGTCCTTAGCTGATACGTGCAGGATACCGTTTGCATCAATATCGAATACAACTTCTATTTGAGGGACTCCTCTTGGTGCAGGTGGAATACCTACGAGATCAAAACGGCCGAGTGTTCTGTTGTCAGATGCCATTGATCTTTCACCCTGAAGTACGTGAATAGATACAGCCGTTTGATTGTCTGCAGCAGTTGAGAAAATCTGGCTTTTCTTAGTTGGTATTGTGGTATTACGCGGAATAAGTGCTGTCATAACAGCTCCAAGTGTTTCAATACCAAGTGAGAGTGGAGTTACATCGAGAAGAAGGATGTCATCCAGATTTTCATCACCGGAAAGAATACCGCCCTGAATAGCAGCGCCTATAGAAACTACTTCGTCAGGATTAACATTCTTGCTTGGTTTTCTACCAAAGAATTTTTCTACGGCTTCCTGTACGGCAGGAATTCTGGTAGATCCGCCAACAAGGATAACTTCATTGATGTCGCCTATTGAAAGCTTAGCATCCTGAAGAGCTTTCTGACATGGAACAATTGATCTTTCAACAAGGTGACCTGTCATTTTGTTGAATTCAGCTTTGGAAAGATCAAGATTCATGTGTTTAGGGCCGGAAGCGTCTGCAGTGATAAACGGAAGATTGATGTTTGTAGTTTGAGTTCCAGAAAGTTCAATCTTAGCTTTTTCAGCAGCTTCTTTAAGTCTTTGTTTAGCCATAGCATCACCGGAAAGATCAACACCTTCCTGTGCTTTAAATTTATCAATCATCCAGTCGATAATAATTTTATCAAAGTCATCACCACCAAGGTGAGTGTCACCGTTGGTTGAAAGTACTTCTACAACACCTTCGGAAATATCAAGGATAGAGATATCGAATGTACCTCCACCAAGGTCGTATACAGCTACTTTCTCTTCTTTTTTACTTTCCATTCCGTAAGCAAGTGCTGCAGCAGTAGGTTCGTTGATGATTCTTTTTACATCAAGTCCTGCAATTTTACCAGCATCTTTGGTTGCCTGTCTCTGGGCATCATTGAAGTAAGCCGGTACCGTGATAACAGCTTCTTTAACTTCTTGTCCGAGGTAAGCTTCAGCGGTTTCTTTCATTTTTTGAAGAGTGAATGCTGAAATCTGTTGCGGGGTGTAGTCTTTGTTATCCTGATCAATATGTACAACAACTTGATTGGATGGTCCGGATTTTACCACATAAGGAACAGTCTGAATTTCTGATCCTACTTCGTTGAGGTTTCTACCCATAAATCTTTTTATTGAGAATACAGTGTTATGGGGATTTGTGATTGCCTGGCGTTTTGCCAGTTGACCTACTAATTTTTGTCCATCTTTTGCAAATCCTATAACGGATGGAGTAGTTCTTCCACCTTCCGGGTTTGCGATTACAACAGGTTTTCCACCTTCCATTACACTAACGCAGGAATTTGTGGTTCCTAAATCAATACCTATGATTTTTCCCATTGTTTCCTCCTTATTTTTTTTTATTATTTTCTTGTTTATTGTTGTTTTCTACAGTTGCGGGAATATCTCCATTCGCTACTGCAACTCTGACAGGTCTTATGATTTTATTATTCATTTTATAACCATTTTGAATAATAGCTGCTACTTTATTTTTTTCATGCTCCGAAGGAATCTGCGCTAATGCTTCATGGTACATAGGATCAAATTCCTCACCAAGAGCCTCAATTTTTTCCACACCTTCTTTTTTCAGAACAGCTTCAAGCTGTTTGAAGATAAGCTCAATTCCGGTCATTAAAGATTCGTATGTATGTTTCTCTTTTCCGGTAATTATAGCACGCTCGAAGTTATCCAGAACATCGCACACTTCAAGAACAAGTTTCTGAGTGGCATTTTTAATCCAGTCAGCTTTTTCTTCATTTGAGCGTCTTCTGTAGTTTTCAAATTCAGCTGCTGTTCTGAGATACTTATCTTTCAATTCCTGTTTCTCGATTTCGAGGGTTGAAACCTGATCTTTTAATGATGTTTTCTTTTTCTTTGAAGACTTTTTCTTTTCCTTCACTTTTTCTGGTTTGTCTTCCTCAGAATCAACAGGTATTTTTTTTTCTTCATTTTTCATAGCGAGGCACCATCATTCCTTTTTTTGTAGTCTCTGTAATCATTTTGGCAATATCCCTTACAATCGGGACGTTTTTCATATAGTTCATTCTGATTGGTGCCAGAATTCCCAGGAATCCCGGAACATCAAACAGTTCATATTTAGAGTAAACTAAAGCAAAGTTCAACCATTCCGGTCTGCCAAGGTCTTCGCCCAGAGCAATACTGAAATCTTTCCCTGCAATATTCTCCTGCATTTTGTTAACAAGGAAGTCCTGTCTCTGCATAAGATCGAAGAAGACAAGAATGTTCTTTTTTTCATTGAATTCAGGCTGTTCCAGGAAGGATATGTTTCCGTCGAAATGGATGAAATAGCTAGTGATTTCCCTGAAAGCTTTATAAAGCTCTGTCAGGAATGAAATGAGCAGTTTATTCGAACTGGTCATGTCGTCAGTTATCTGTGCAAGATAATGGTTTAAAATATCATAGATTCTTAGCCCCATGAGCTCATCATTAGCGTATCTCACAAGCACCTTCAACTGTTGTTCGGAAATGTCCGCACTGGAGTTAAGAAGGACCGTTTTGTCCATACCTGAGTCCAGACTGACCACGAAAAGCAGCTTTTTGTCAGCGATTTTAAATACGTCTAATTTTTTCAGATACCCGTAGGAAATCTCAGGCTCAGCTACAAAACTGAGCTGATCTGTTTCTTTGGCAAGATACTGCATAATATAGTGCAATGCCATAGGGATGTCTCTGAAGTTTTTAACGAGAAAATCCCGAACAATGTCTTTTCCTGTATATTCGGCTTTTGCAAGATCGTCCTGAATAAGCTCCAGATATCTTCTGAATCCCACTAAAGTCGGAATTCTTCCTGCGGATGTATGAGGTTGACAGATCAACCCTTTCTTTTCAAGCTTGTGCAGGTCAATTCTCACTGTTGCAGGGCTGACATTCTGGATGTATTTCTTGCATAAAAGGCTCGAAGCTACAGTTTCATTTGTATTGATGTACTCATTTACTAATGATTTAAGTACTTTCGCTTCCCGTATAACATTCTTTTTCATAATTAACTCCATTTAAGCAATCTATTACATCGTGTGCTAACTATAAACAATATAATTACGGACATGAAAATTGTCAATCTAAATCTTAGAGTGCTAATTTTTATTTTATTGTGTTCAGGTAGAGCATAGTATTTTATTAATTTACAGCTAATAATTTAGTAATTCTATACTTTATATAAATAAATACATGTTAGTTCTTGATTTTACTTGACTTTATTTCGGTGAATCAAAATACTTCAAGGATATCAAATCCATGCGGAGGATTAATGTTTTTTAAGAGACTGTTTGATTTATTGACTAACGATATTGCAATAGATCTTGGAACGGCGAATACGCTTGTTTACAGAAAGGGTGTTGGTATTGTTATTAATGAACCTTCAGTGGTTGCACTTGGAAATGGCGGAAAGAAAGTAATTGAAGTTGGAGCCAAAGCGAAAGAGATGCTGGGTAAAAGCCCTGATGAAGTCAGAGTGATCAAACCCCTGAAAGATGGTGTTATTGCGGATTTTCAGGTTACGGAAATTATGCTGAGAGATTTAATACTACGGGCACAAAAGAAGAAATTCCTGTTAAAGCCCCGAGTTATTGTCTGTGTGCCATCAGGAATTACTGAAGTGGAAAAGAGAGCGGTAAGAGACTCTGCATTGCATGCCGGAGCGAGAGAAGTTTATCTGGTTTCAGAACCGATAGCTGCTGCAATTGGTGCAGATTTACCTATTCATAAGCCGTTTGGAAATCTTGTTATGGATATTGGTGGGGGAACCACGGAAATTGCTATTATATCTTTGTCCCATATTGTTGTTCATAGTTCTATAAGGCTTGGTGGTGACAAGATGGATGCAGCCATTGTCAATTATCTGAGAAAGAAGAATAATCTGCATGTTGGTATTCAGACTGCAGAAAGAATAAAAATGCAGATAGGTTCTGCTTATCCTCTTAAAGAAGAACTTGAGATGGATGTGCGAGGACGAGATATTATTACCGGTTATCCTATAACATTAACAATAAATTCTAATGAAATAAGAGAAGCTCTGGCAGAAACGGTAGATTCCATGATTGATGCTGTAAAACGTTTATTTGAGAAAACAGCTCCGGAGCTCGCAGCAGACATTGCTGACAGAGGTATTGTACTTACAGGTGGTGGAGCATACCTTAAGGGACTTGATAAAAGAATACAGGATGTAATAGATCTTCCTGTTCATGTTTATCCTGAATCACTGACCTGTGTTGTAAAAGGCTCCGGAATGATATTGGATAACGTTGATAAATACAGGGAAGTTCTGATTAAGAAAATAGAAGATTAAATTGCTTAAGAAATCATTTTTTTTTGGAATATTACTGTTAATTTCCTTTTTACTGTTTTCAGGTAATTCAAAAGACAGAATTCGAAAATCAGGTTATTTTTCCAAAACTGTTTTTGCGTTCTGGATCAAAGCTTTTGAGAATAAAGCAGCAAGGAAACAGCTTCACAGAGAGAACGAAGAATTGTACACATATAATGCTGAGTTACAGAAAAAAGTTAACTTTCTGGAAGAGTGTATGCGCTCGCTTCAGGAGCAGAATATAGACCTGTCTGATACTTCCGAAGGAATAATCTATGCTGATGTTGTTGCAGTGTCAGGAACGTACAAATCCAGAAACCTGATTATTAATAAAGGCAGCATGCACGGTGTTGAAATAAATGATGCTGTGATAGGCAAAAAAAGTATCATCGGAAAGATAATCTCTGTTTCAGGAAGAATAAGCATAGTTCTGCCATTTGATAATACTCAATTCAAGACGGGAGTGTTAACAAAGAATACTCGTGTTCAGGGATTGCTTGAGAATAATGAATATGGTGAAATGAAAATGAATATGATCCAGCTTGGTTCTAATATAAATGTTGCTGATACAGTCATTACATCAAATATATCATCAATTTTTCCCAAAGGCTATCCTGTTGGCATAGTCAATAAAGTACAAAACACGTCTGATAACTTATATATATCCGCAATAATCAAACCATTTGTAAAAGTAGAAAACATTGAGCATGTTGTAATTTTAAAACACCAGACACTGGAAATAATTGATAATGGAGAATTCAATGAAGAATCCGGAAATTGAAGTTTATGGAATAAAGTATATTCGAATCCCTATAAAAACAGATGTATTTAAGCCGGGAGATGATATTGTAGAAATCATAAGTGAATACGCATTAGATAAAATGAAACCTGGAGATATAGTAACAATAAGTGAAAGTCCTCTTGCAATAACCCAGGGAAGGGCAATTCCTGTTAAAGACATTAAAATAGGTTTTGTTGCTAATTTTCTCTGGAGATTTGTTTCTAATGTAAGTTATGGAATAGGCTTGAGAGCTCCTACAAGTATGCAGTGTGCTGTAGATGAAGTAGGTGCACCGAGAATCCTGTTTGCAGCATTATGTGGAGCCCTGGGAAAACTGGTGGGTAGAAAAGGTGATTTTTACAGAGTTGCCGGAATGCAGGCTGCATTGATTGATGCCGCAACTACATCCCCAATACCTCCATATGATGAATGCGTTATAAAAGGTCCGAAAGATCCATCCGGTGTGTGTGAAGGGATCAAGGAGAAGTTGGGTATTGAAGCTGCAGTTATGGATATCAACGATATTGGGGGATGCTGGATGATAGGCGGTAGTGATGGTGTAGACAAGAACTTCATGGAAAAAGTAATGAAAGACAATCCTCAGGGACAGGGTGATGAACAAACCCCTTTATGTATTGTAAGAAAAGCATGAGGTAAGCCTTGGTATATTTTTCCAGAATATTAAGTTTAATTTTTGCGATTTCTCTCCAGTTTTTTCTGGCAGATGAGCTTATTATTGCCGGAGTAATTCCCAATTTGATTACCGGTTTCATTATATTCTGGAATTTATCAGATAATTATTATCTTAATATGAGCAGTTCATTTATTGCCGGACTTGCATTTGATGTTCTATATCCGCAGTTATTCGGAGTAGGAACATTCGCATTTGTTGTTATTGCATTTCTGGTTTATGTATTGCACAATTCAATCAGTAAGAACAGAATGATTGTGGTTTTTCTCAGTATTTTGTTTCTTAACTTTATCTTCTTCGTATTCTATAACATTACATCCAAAGCTTTCTGGGTAAATGGAGAAGTTACACTTATGGCTTTTCTCAGTTTTATATATAATACCTTTGTCAGCTTTATTGGTATTTATGTACTTTATTTTTCATCAAGAATGAAGATTTCCTTTAATGAAATATATTAAACTATTTTCAAACAGTGCTACTCTTGTACTTTGCATAGTATTTCTTTCTCTTCTTATTGTTCTGTTTCGTATGCAATTCTTTGATCGGGATTATTACAAGACTATTGCTGAGAAAAATTTTGTCAGAATCAAACGTATCCCACCTGTTCGTGGTGAAATCTTTGACAGGCAGTATACTCCTGTAGTATTAAACGAATCATCTAAAAATCTTTACTTTGTGCCGGGGAAATTGAAGAATAAAAAGAAACTGTCAGAATTTATTTCAGGCAGATTCGATATGACAACGGATGAGGTTCTCGATATCATTTATAAAAACAGATTCAGGTCATATCAGGAAATTCCTCTTGTAGTCAATATGGAATATGAAGATTTTATTTATGTATCAGAAAACATGAACTTTTATCCATCTCTTGTTTTCAAAACAGAATATAAGAGAAATTATCTTTATGGCTCTCATTTTACCGGTTATGTTGGCAGAATCTCTGATACACAATATGAGAACATTGATAAAAAAGAGTATACAATTAATGATGTAATTGGCAAAAATGGTATAGAAAAACAATATGAAGAGCTACTAAGAGGAACTTCCGGATATAACATTATTCAGGTAGATGCCAAGGGGAGATCGCTGGGCTTATTGAAACACAACCTGTCAAGACCTGTTGAGCATGGATACCAGATTATATTGACTATAGATAATTATGTACAGAATTACATTCAGGGAATTGTAAAAGACTATAATGCTTCGGTGATAGTGATGAATGCTGAAACCGGAGAAGTTATTGCTTATGTGAACAATCCAGTGTATGATCCTAACATATTTATGGGAAGAATATCTCAGAAGGATTGGTCTGAGCTGATAAACAACAAAGACAAGCCAATGCTTGATCGGACTATTCACGCAACTTATCCTCCTGGATCTGTATATAAACCTGTTGTTGCTTCTTTGGCACTTGATACTCATGTAATTGATGAGTATACTGAACTTGAACCTTGTACCGGAGGTATGGAGATCGGTGGACGGTACTTCAGATGCTGGAATTCGGCAGGTCATGGACTTCAGAATGTTTCCGAGGCAATCAGACATTCCTGTGATGTGTTTTTTTATGACTTGTCAACCAGACTCAGATTAGAGGATATTGGTGACTTCACTCAAAGGAATTTTATAACTGTGAAGACAGGTATTGATTTACCTCAGGAACGCAATGGATTTTTTCCGACAAGAAAATGGTATAAGGATACATATGGACCTCATGCTTCTATTATCGGTCACACAGTGAATATAGCAATTGGGCAGGGGGAGATTCTTTGTACTCCATTACAGATTTGTGCGTATTACGCTGCTCTGGGGAATGATGGAGTTTGGAATCAACCGCATATCTTTTCTAAAGCTATTGGTAAGGGTGCAGAAGAAGTCAATTCCAGAATAAAATACAATCAGAAAAAGCTGCCAATGACCGGAGAGACACTGGCACTGATTAAGAAAGCACTTTATGAAACTGTAAACAGAAAGGGCGGGACAGGACATCTGGCAGGGCACCCCGTTGTCAAAGTATCCGGGAAAACAGGATCAGCAGAGAATCATATTAATGATGTGACTCATGCATGGTTTGGCGGATATGCCGAATGGGAAGATGAAAAGATTGCTGTGGCTGTATTTCTTGAGAATGCCGGTCATGGTGGTAATGTTGCAGCTCCGATTATGGGTGAGATAGTTAAATTTTATGATAATTATAAAAAGGTTTCAGGTGAGTGATGAACCGGCAGATTGACAGGATAATTCTTACGGTCTGGCTGGTTCTGGTTGTGTTCGGAGTAATAGCTATATACACTGCCTCCTCTACACGTATTGGTGATGAGTATCATGTTCAGAATTTCTATATTAGGCAGATAGTATGGCTTGCTCTCAGTGCTGGAATGCTGTTTCTTATTCTGCGTGTACCATGGAGAATTATTGAAGTTGCAATTGTTCCCGGATATATTACTGTACTTGTAATGCTTATTGCTGTTTTCTTTTTCAGGGAAATCAATGGAGCTCACAGGTGGATACGGTTACCGGGATTAAGAATTCAGCCGTCAGAGTTGGCAAAACTGGTTTCAATTATGTTCTGCGCTAAGCTGCTGGCAAAAAAAGAACTGACGAATTTTCAGAAATTTACAAGAGCAGCAGGGGCTTTTGCCTTTCCATTCCTGCTGGTTTTGCTGGAACCGGATCTTGGAACTTCTCTGGTATTTCTGGTCTCAATGATAACAATTTTGGTAGTGTCAGAGTTCCCTGTTTTGTATATTCTCATGCTCGTAAGTCCCATAATGAGCATTTTATTGATTTTTAATTTGACTTTTTTTATTATATGGATTGTTTTTTTAATTATTATATATATAAGGAATAAGTATTCAATATTCCTTACTTCGATCATTGTTATTGTTAATGTATTTGTTTATCTTATTGTTCCGGTAGCCTGGAATAGTTTAAAGGGTTATCAGCAGGAACGGATATTGACTTTTCTTAATCCTGCACGAGATCCTCTTGGGTCAGGTTATCAGATAATTCAAGCAAAGATTGCTGTAGGTTCCGGAGGTGTTCTCGGAAAGGGATTTCTTGCCGGAACTCAGAAAAGCCTGAACTTCCTGCCTGAGAAGCATACTGATTTTATATTCTCGGTTATAGGGGAAGAATTCGGTTTTGTCGGATCTTTTGTATTAATACTGTTATATGCGGTTTTATTGATACGAATTGCGAGAATTATACCGGGATTAAGAGTGCGGGAGTTTCAGATTGCTGCATCGGGAATACTTGCCTATCTTGCATTTCAGATTGTAATAAACATTGGAATGAATATCAGCTTGTTTCCAACTACTGGTCTTCCATTACCTTTTATAAGTTATGGAGGATCAAATTTGCTGATAAACTCTATTGCTGTGGCAATGATATTGAAGTTTTATCTTGAAAGGAAATCTTTACTTTAGGATCGTTAATGAGAAAATTAATTATTTGGATATCGGTATTACTATTTGTTGTTTTAACAGGTTGTTTTTTTGGATCGACACTGGAATTTTCTGAAAAGGATGCAGAAGGTAAGGAAAATCTTGTCTTCAATGCTGATTTTGAAGGAGGGGATTTTAAATATGATGAAGTCCCTCTTGGTTGGATGATTCTACATAAAACTAAACCGGAGGCAGTGATCACCTGGGATAATAACGTTGCTTACAGCGGAGAAAAATCTGCCTGTATAACTGTTGATAACAGCGAAGTTAGCCTGATTTCCGAGGCTTTTGACATAAATTTCCAATATGCTTACTATAACCGATTATTCATGAAGTCTGACAAGTGGATAGGTGATGGAATTACCTGTTATTTTGTTACTTTTGATGATAAGGGAAAAATCAGAAATGAAATTAGTCAAAAAACATCTTTACAAACTGAATGGTCAAAATTAGAATTTAGTACAGGTTTCTTTAAGAAAGAAGCTAAGTATGCAAGAATAGTAATTAATTTCGATGTAAAAGGCAAAAGAAAGATTTGGGTCGATGATGTCGGCTCGTTTAATGTTTACCAATTTACCACAAAATAAGGGAGTTTGGATGGATAAAGATAATCAGTTTTTATATGACAAGAAAAATTTCTGTATTCCGGTAACAAAAGCGGAACCACTTGAATCTATTCAATTTATAATTGATGACTTTGTAAAGAAAACTGTCACATTCTGTGTTGACGGTGAAGGTGATCAATGGGAGATCTGGAGACACGTAGAAGAAAACGACAATGACAAGATTAAGAAAACAGGCATGCCGCTGCGTCCTAAGATGCTTTATGTAGACGGTTCAAAGCTTGAGACCTTCGGGACATCTGAATAGGCGTCTTTGCAAAGGACAATTTTCTTACTCTATAATGTATTTATTCATGTTAAGCGAAATTCTGCTTGACATACTGTCTGATTTATTTTTTCAGACTATACTAATATAAAGTTGTTAATTCGGAAAATATGGGTCCGATTTAAGTGAATATTGATAATGGATAGGAGAAAAAATGAAAAGGACTTATCAACCACATAATACTCGAAGAAAAAGAGTTCATGGATTTCGTTCTCGCATGGCAACTAAAGCCGGACGCAAGATATTATCCAACAGAAGAGCAAAAGGTCGTAAAAGACTCACAGTTTAATGTATGAAATTATAAAAAAAAACCCGGAATATCAATTGTTGTTCAGAAGTAACAAAAGGTTTTCCGGGAATTTTTTTACTGTCTTGATGAATGAAGATACTGAACTTGAAAGTACCCGTATCGGTATAATTACCGGTAAAAAAGTTGGGAAAGCTGTAGTCAGAAATAAAATTAAAAGAAGGATCAGGGCATATTTGAAAGCTCGTGAAGAATCCATTCAAAATATCAGAAGAAGAATTGTTATCATTGCGAAAACTGCGAATCCTGCTGAGACCTGGCAGGATTTAACTGAAGACTTAGATAGCGTTTTTGATAAAATAATGAATTATATATGAGAATTATAAACTCATTCTTTTTAATATTAATCAGACTGTACTCCAGGTATTTGTCACCTATGCTGCCGCCAAGCTGCAGATTCACGCCTACGTGCAGTGAATATGCATATCAGGCGTTTAAAAAGTACAATGCTTTCAAGGCAATGTATCTTACAATTCACCGTATACTCAGATGCAATCCTTTCAATCCAGGAGGATATGATCCGCTCCCATAGTTTTCCCCGGAGGTAAATTGGAAAAAAGAAATTTTATTGCAATCGGAATAATAGTTGCACTGTATCTTGTAATGACACAGGTTTTCTGGAAAAAACCTGCTGAAACACAGCAACAGAATTCCGTGAAACAGGCATCTGCTGAAGTAAAGCACACAGCCGAAGAAACCAATGCAGATGATGCAATACAAAAGGATATTAGCGAACCGTCTGACGGTTTATATGAAGCTTCTGAAGAATCAGAAATCATTCTTGAAAACGATATTGTCAAATTTGTGTTCTCTAATAAAGGTGCTGAAATTAAACAGGCCTTTATCAAGAACTTTGAAGATGACGAACAGAATATCGTTGAACTGATTCCGGATAGCTTTACAGTCGCCAGAGTGGACTTACTCGGGGATGGATTCAAAAAACGCCTGACTCGCAAAATGTTCCAGTTTTCTCATAGCGGACAGCATTTATCATTCTTTCTGCCTGATAGTATGGGAAATGTATTAGTAGAAAAAACATTTACACTGGAAGATAACGGAAATCTGAAGTTCAATATGAAGATAAATGAATTTCCGGGAATTTTGGGTTATACTCTTGATTTCGGCAGCGGAATCAGGGATACAGAAAAGTTTTATAAGAAAAAAGAAAAATATAAGAAAAGGGAATACCAGTTTAAGGCTCAAGTTGATAATAAACTGGAAAAACTGCCATTACAGAAAATTGATAAAGTTCAATCTTACGAAGGACAGTTTGACTGGCTTGCTGTTAGATCTAAATATTTCACAATTGCAGCATTTCCTGATCCTAAAGTCAATATCAGGAATGTGAAAGTCTATAGAACTAATAACAGCCCAGCTATGAAAATTTATATTGAAGAAGTTAATGAGAAACTTTATTGGGATGAATCGTATGATCTTTATTTTGGTCACCTCCAGAATGATTTGTTAGATGAAATGTATGGTCCTGGTGCAGGAAATATTGTAGATTTAGGATTTAAACCATTCAGGATTCTCAGTAAATTTTTCATGAAGATTTTCCAACTTATTCACAAGGCTATACCAAATTACGGATTGGTAATTATTGTATTTGCATTATTGCTTAAGGTTATTTTGTACCCTCTGTCACACAAGAGTTTTGAATCAACACACAGAATGCAGAAGATTCAACCATTAATTAAGGAAGTACAACAGAAATATAAAAGTGATCCTAAGAAGATGAATGCAGAGTTAAGCAGGATATACAAGGAAAATGGAGCGAATCCATTAAGCGGATGCCTTCCTTTACTGCTGCAAATGCCTATATTTATGTCCCTTTATCCAATGCTGAGATCATCTATTGAGTTGAGACAGACTCCGTTCCTTACATGGATAACTGATTTATCAGAGCCGGATCCACTTATGATTCTACCAATAATTATGGCAATTTCCATGTTCTTCCAGCAAAGGCTGATGCAGCCTAAACAGCAGGACAAGAGTAAAATGGATGAAAAACAGCAGGCAATGATGCAGAATCAGAAAATTATGGGTTATGCTATGCCTATACTGATGTTCTGGATTTTCCGTAACATGCCGTCAGGACTTGTATTGTACTGGACAGTTTTCCAGATTCTGGGAATAATCCAGCAGTACTATATTAAGAAAAAATTTCAATAGCAAAAGTTATGAAAAAGGAATTAGGGTGCTTCTATGAAAGTAATTCAAAGAACAGGTAAATCTGAATTTGATATTGTTACTAATGTATTAAAAGAATTTAAGATTACTAAAGATAAGTTAAAATATGAAGTTGTTGATAAAGGCTCAAATGGTTTTTTTAATCTGTTTGGGGGAAAACCAACTGTTATTAAATTCTTTTTACCTGAAAACACGGATAGTGTTAAAGATTTTATCGAAAATTTACTCAAGATGATGAATGTCGAGTTCAATACACTCGAAGTTATCAAGAAAAACAAACAGTTTATAATCAAGCTTAATGGTGTTCAGAATAAAGGTTATCTTATTGGTAAAAACGGAAGAGTTCTGGATAGTCTGCAGCATATTACTCATCGTTATCTGCTTCAATCAGGGATCGATGAAACCAGAATCATGTTTGATATTGATGATTTCAGAAAGAATAATGACAAGAATATCAATACAAAGATTGAAGCTGTAGCTGAGCAGGTCAAAAAGACCAAAAAAACCTACACCTTTGATCCAATGAAACCCGGTCAAAGACGAATGATTCATAAATTTGTTGAGAGTGACAAAGAGTTAAGAACAAAGACAATTGGTGATGGAGATAAGAAAAAGGTTCAGATAATATATGATCCTGATTCAGCTCAGACAAAACCAAGACACCACAATAATAATCGCAAAAAGTTCAGAAACTACAGAAACAACAGAAACAATAACCACAGCCGAAATAACAGACATGAATCGAAGAAACAGGAAAGCAATACTCAAGATTCTTAATGCCGGTTCATTCTGGTCTGATGCAGGGGCTGCAATGGGAGTACTTCCAAGACCCTTATGGCCAAAGAATATCCCTGTAGACTCTAAAAACCGTGTTCAGGCTTCTATAAATCTATTGTACATAGAATCAGAAGGTAAAAGAATTATCGTTGATACAGGGCTTGGAAACAGAGTCGACAGCAAGATCAGGAAGATTTATTCTCCTTCAGATGAGAATATCCTTACTGCACTTGAAGAAAACAACATAAACAGACTTGATATTGATTATGTTATTCTTACTCATCTGCATTTCGATCATGCCGGTGGACTGATAAGCAATATCAATGGTGATGATGTTGTCACTTTTCCCAATGCTGAGCATGTTATTCAGCAAAAAGAATGGGATATCGCTCTGGATCCTGATACTCTTAATAAAGCTGCGTACAATTATGAGGATCATTTGCATCTGATTGATAATGATAAGAATCTTAAGCTGGTTGATGGTGATTATAATTTAACTGATGAAGTGAGTGTTCATTTCACAGGAGGTCATACAAATGGCTTCCAGATTGTTAAGATAACTGAGGATAAACCTGTGTATTATACTGCTGATGTTCTATCAAGAGAACTTAATTTGAGAATTCCACTTTGCTTTTCTTATGATGTTTGCAGAAGAGATACTGCTGCAGCGAAAGAATGGATATTAAAGGATTTGAAAGAGAAATCAGGCAGGCTTATTCTGAATCATGATATGGAGAAATCGTTTATAGATTTCTAATTTTTTCAGCAGGGAAGACTATAGTAAATGTGCTTCCCTGTTTTTCTTTACTTTCGATCTCTAATCTGCAATTCATCATTTCCAGGAGATCAAGGCAAATTCTTAAACCAATTCCACTTCCTTTCTCATTCATTGTCCCTGAAGTTGAAAAGCAATTATTTTTGTTTAAAATACATTTTATCTGATTATCAGACATTCCCACGCCAAAGTCAGTAATACTGAGGTTAATGGACTTTTCCTTTCTTGTGAGATTGATTCTGATATGACTTCCGGGCATAGAAAATTTCACGGAATTGAAAATAATGTTTCTCAGAACAATCTGTAAAATATTCGAGTCAGTATTAATACTGTTAATCTCATTATCATTGAGTACAATAACTATATTTTTCTTATCCAGGTCTCTTTTGAGGTATTTCTTTATATCACTAATCTGATCGGAAATTTTGATGTCAGAAGTCCTTATCTGGTCTGTATTATCAAGATATCGTGACCATTGAAGAAGATTGTTAAGCATACTGTTCAGGTTGTCTGCCGAATCATAAACAACTTTGAGGAAACTGGTTCTCTGTTCCTGTTCAAGTTCATTATAATATTCAATAAGCATCTCAGATGCACTGGTAATGGATGTAAGTGGAATTTTCAAATCATGACCAATAACTGAGATCAACTTGTTTTTTATTGATGATATTCTGTTAAGCTCTTTATTGAGTCTATCAAGTTCATCGTTCTTTCTTTTATAGGATTCTGCTTCTCTGGTTTTCTTTTTTAATTGATAGCCTAATTCAATATCTGCAACCTCCTTACGGTTAGTCTTTGCATCAATTTTTGCATTAAGTTCGTTATATTTAACAATATTTCGGTATGCAGACTCAAAATCACCTGTTCTGAAATCAAGAAGATGCCGCAAAGAAAGATATTCTGCTCGCATTAAATCATTCATTTCGTAGTCGCTATCAGCTTTCTGTAAAAAGGTTTCAGCTTCATCATAGTTTTCTAACTCAATATTGAATTTACACAAATTCAGATAGTCATTGATAACACCTATTTCAGAATCTATTTCTTTGAAAATCTCCAGAGATTTATTTACAGTTTCAATAGCTTTTGGAATTTCTCCCATTTCTGAGTAGCACACAGATAAATTACACAAAGCAGACGCTGTATTTTCAAATTCATTATTGGTCTTGAAAATTTCGACTGACTGTTCTGTAAGGCTGATTGCTTTTTCATAGTCTTTCATTGATTTGTATATCAGAGCTGCATTCCCGCAGGATTTTGCATAGCTTAGTGGATCTTTTTCTTTATCCTTTAGCTCCAGAGACAATAATGCATACTCAAGAGATTTATCAAAATCATTCATTGTCTTGTAAATCACACTGAGGTTGTTAAGAATAAATGAAATCAGTCGTTTATCATTAATTTGTTCAGCGAGTTTCAGTGAAAGAAATGAATATTGAATTGCATCAAGAATTCTACCAAAATGCTTGTTACTTATAGACAAAAATTGATAGCATTGAATCAGTTGTTTCCTGGGATTATCAATGTCACCATATTGGATAGCCTTGTCAGCATACTTAATACATTTTAAGTATTCGCCTTTTACGAATAGTTTATGTGCTATTGAATAATAGTTAGACAGGAGATTCTCTTTCTTTCTTCGAGAATCACGTAGTTTCTTAACATCTTCTGACAAGTATTGAAATTTTCGTTGAAGGATATCAACCTCCATTTTGACAGCTATTGCTGGATCATCTGATTAGCATTTCTCCAGTCTTTGATTTTTGCATTAGCTTTGAGACTTTCAAACCATTTATCGAAGTACTCATCTTTTCCATGAGATTTCAGTTTTGCAATGATCTCAAAGCGTTTATCCTTTAATGAATCATAATTAATAGGATAATAATTATTGATATAGACTATATAAAATTTCTCATTTAACTCAAAAGGTTTCTTGATTAGACCTTCTTTACCATATGATAATATTTGTCTATTCATTTTGCTATCAAAATTTCCAAAAATTTTAGTATCTGGTGTAAACCTGAATTGCTGTTCAGTACTATACTTGTCTGATTTAGAACTAAGGGTCTCTTCGGAAAAATTGTTGATTAATTCATTTGCCTTAGCTTCAGCAAGTTTTTTTGATTTCTTATCAACAAGAAGAGTTCTGATTTCTTCAGCTTTATTCATTAAAGATTCATATTCTTCTTTCTGAGCTCTTCTGACTTGCACAATAATATATTTACTCGCTTTATTATCCCATATCGGATTGAAAAAAGTGCCTTCAAACTGGTTGACTGCTTTACGGACGAGACTCATACTTTCGCCTATAACTGGTATTTTTGTGTTCTTGAAAGTAAGATTATCCGCATAATGGACTTTAATATTAAATTCATCAATGGCATTTTTAAGACCAATATCTTTAATGATTTCTTTAAAAGAGTTAACTTCTTCTTCAACGTTTTTCTTTGTCTCTCTTGATAGTTCCGGTTCAATAACCAGTTCCCGCATTTTGAGAAGATTTCGTTTCTTAGTGTCCGGAACAAGTATAACCCATTGGTTACCTCTTTTGTATGGTTTTGTAGGGTTCTTGAAATTGCTTTGGTTAAGATCTTTCACAACAGTTGAAGGAAGAGAATCCAGTTTTGTCCAGCGTATTTTATGATAGGCAAGATAATCATAGAAGTAAGCGTAGTTTTTCCCTCTCTTAATCTCATAATATATTGAGTCAGCAACAACTTTAGCTTTTTTCACATCAGCTTTTGATGGCTGAAGCGGAAACTCATAAACAACAAGATCGCAAGATGCAGGAATGAAATAATCCTTCTTATTTTCTTCATAATAATTCATAATGTCCGGTTGAGAGACATATGCTTCTTTTTTGAAATTTTCGGGATCAACTTCAATTACTTCTATGTTAGCTCTGCCTTCAATGATTTCGTATTCTTTTTTTATCATGTCTTCATCAATTTTTCTATTCTTGTGAACAATATTCTTCAATTTCAGATAAGGTAAGTATGTAAAGAAATAGTGTTCTCTTGCCCAGTTCATTGGTACCGGGTCATCGAATTTGACAGAATTGACATACATTTCCCTGTCTAATTCTCCATCTTTCATGAATATCTTCATTTTGGAGACATCATCAGGAATATGTGTTATCAGAGAATCGATAGCTTCACTTCTCGTGACTTTGATATTGTACTTCTCAAATTGCTCATCAAGAACGACAGAAGTTATCAAACGATCCCAGGCTTTTTCTTTAAGACCTTCCATTTCTTCAGGATTAGGGCTTCTGTCATACTTTGTTTTGAATAACTCAAACTGTTGCTTAACAGCTGAATTATATGCAGTCAGTGATATGTATTTACCGTTTATTTTTCCAACTGTCTTGTCCGGCTTGGAAACACAGCCACAGAAAACGGCTGCAATTATAAGGAGTACTAATATTTTTCTCATAGCTTTATCAATTCAGGTATTGGTAGTATTTTCTTCTGTTATCAACAACTTTAAGATCATTCTTAGTTTTGTTATACCAGTTATTAACATACTGGTTCTGAGCTCTTGTTAAAGCAGCTTCCTTAAGTTGATCTTTTTCTTTTTCGAATTTATCCATATCAGGTTTTGTGCGTTTGGTAACTTTTGCAATATATGCACCGTTATCACCTTTAACTAAATCAGTAATTCCATCTTTTTCAAGGGCGAGAACAGCTTTATTGAATTCTTCGTCTTTACCAACTTTACTGATATATTTTACTGACGTAATATCTTTCTGGTTAAGGATTTCCCAACCTTCTTTTTCTGCAGCAGCGAAGTATTCTTCTTTTTTGTATTTTTTAGCAAACTCTTCAGCTTTGGCTTTAACCTGCTCAAGCTTTTCATCTCTTTCGAGTGTCATTTTAATTTGGTCTTTCACTTTATCAAGCGGACTGAAGTGATCACCTTTAACCATAGAAATTTCAGCAACATAATAGTTCCCGTCAGAATCTTTTTCCAGTTCGGAAAGATCCCCTTCTTTACCTGCATAAGCAAACTGGATTAAATTATAGTTATTGTTAATTTCTCTTACATAACGTGCATTTTCCTGGAATTCAGCTGTTTCACCAACTTCAAGTTTTGCATTGTCAGCAGCTTTTTCAAGCCCAAGCTTTCCTGCATCAGCGAAGAACTGATTTGCTTTTTCTTCCATCATATCTGCTGTTTCCTGTGATGCATGTACTTCCATAAGAATATGTCGTGCTCTTACTTCTTCTTTTCCGTCCTTGTTTTTTCTTCTGTCTTCAAGTTTAATCACGTGCCAGCCGAATTTTGTAAGAACAGGTTCACTGATTTCTCCAACTTTAAGAGCAAATGCGGCATCACTGAAAGGAGTTACCATACGGTCTCTTGTGAAATAGTTAAGGTCTCCACCATTATCTTTTGAAGGACCTTCTGAGTATTCTTTTGCAAGCTCTGCAAAGTCAGTACCATTTACTGCTTCTTCTCTAACTTCTTTGATTCTTTCAAGAACTTCCTGCTCGTCTTTTTCACTTGGCTTCAGCTCAATTTTAACAAATTTAAGCTGTCTTACGGGACCTTTTTTATATTTATCCTTGTTTTCATCATAATAGGCAGAAATTTGTTCATCTGTAACTTTTACATCAGTAATTTTGTCTGTTCCAAAGAATATAATATCAGCATCTGCTTTATCATTATCTTCTTTATATTTTGCAAGTACATCTTCATCTGTAACAGTTGTATCTGATTTGATGTCTTCATAAACAAGCTCTTTTGGAAGTTGTTCTCTGATGTGAGGTTCAAGAAAACTGAGATCCGGTTGACCTGAAATAAGTGCTTCCTGATACTTTTCATTGTCGAACTTACCATCTGTCATGAAAACTGGAGCATTTTTAATATATTCCGGTGGATCATTGACGAATTTGTTTTGTACATCTTCATCGGTTACTTTTATATGTCTTTTCTTAACTTCTTTTTCATAAATAAAGTTGTTAATGTACCTGCTCCATAACTGATCGTTCAGGCTTTTCATAGTTTTTGTATCAATCTCTTTGTCTTTATTTTCCTGATACCAGTTAGATATATCATTTTTGAGTAAGGCATCATATTCTTTCAGTTTGATCTTGTGTGATCCGACTTTACCAACATAATGTTTTTTCTGGAATGTGTCTACCACTCCCATCAGCGCCATACCAAGTATGAACAGTACTGCAGTTACGAAGATTATTGATTTTTGTTTGTTTCTCATGCTTTGAAGCATCACTTTCCTCCTGATTCCTGTATCATTAATTTAATTTTTTTTCATATATAATCTAAAAAGACATTTTTTGCACTGTTTATTTTTTGTGCAATAAAAAAATATTGAATATTTTATCAGTGTTTAAATAAATTGTCTACAAGTTGTTATTTAATGAATTTTCAGGAGAATTATGAATAAAGGAATTACTCTAAAAATACTGTCTGTAGCAATTGCTATAGCAATCTGGATGATGATGGTAGTGCTTAGTAAACACAGGGTTCAATGGAACATACCGGTCACTGCTGTAGATTTGAATAAAGAAATTTATATTGTTGATACCCGACCGGCAGATGTTGTTGTTGCTTTTGAAGGAAGAGGTATGGACCTTCTTATGCTGAGAATGTCTGATCCGAAATTAAAACTGAGTGTGAAAAATCTTAAACCAGGATTAAATGAGTTTGAGACAGGTCAGCTTATTCCTGAATTTCCTGAGAATTTGGATATTACTTACTCATTGATCGGTTCTAAAAATTCTATTGAGATTTTGGCAGACAGAATTTCCGAAAAGACTGTTAAAGTACATGTGGATTTTGTTACCGATGAAGCCAGAAATTTCTTTATCAGCAAGAAACTTATTCCCAAACCTGAATATGTAAAAATAAGAGGACCTAAAACCACTCTCAATAAATTCGATGCAGTTTATACGATAAAGCTTAGTGAAAAGATGATGTCTGACAGAAAAAAAGAAATAAACCTGATAAAGCCTGATACTGAAGTTGTTCTGGAAACTGACATTATTAAACTGAAAACAAGCTCAGAGATTGTTATCAAAAAAGCATCCTTGTTTGTACCAATCCGATTTAAAAATAAAAAAGAGTTCTCTCTTGTTCCCCAGAAAACTATGGTGAGAATAGAGGGGAGAAGTGAACTGCTGGAGAATACAGCAAATCTGAATATTCAGGCTTATGTAGATGATGATGAGCTAAAAGATAAAAAAATGCTGGCTGTAAAATTTAGTGTTGGTTCGGAAATTAAAATTCTTGATTACACACCTCAAAAAGTTCAAGTGATAAAAAAGGAAACTGAATAGATATGAAGAAAATACTCGCAATCGAATCATCTTGTGATGATACCTCTGTTGCTGTGATAGATACAGAATATAATGTGCATGCTAATCTGATATCCTCTCAACCGGAACATGAACTGTTCGGAGGAGTTGTCCCGGAACTTGCATCCCGGGTTCACCTGAAAAATATTGTTCACCTTACAGAAGCTGCACTAAAAAAAGCTCAGGTTACTTTTGATGATATTGATGCTATAGCAGTATCAGTAAATCCGGGACTTATCGGTGCGTTACTCGTAGGTGTTTCCTATGCTAAATCTCTGGCGTACGGGCTGGGATTACCTCTTATTGCTGTGAATCACATGGTGGGGCACGTAGCTGTAAATATGATTGAGCATAAAGATGAAATGGTTGCACCTTATCTGGTATTGGTTGTTTCAGGTGGACATACCGAACTTGCTCATTTCACTGCCGAACGTGAATTTGAGATTGTCGGCAGAACTATTGATGATGCAGCCGGTGAAGCTTTTGATAAAAGTGCAAAACTGCTTCGACTGGGCTATCCGGGAGGTCCGATTATTGACAAACTGGCTAAACAAGGTGATTCATCATATCAGTCATTCACAATCGGAATGAAGAAGAAAGATAACTATAACTTCAGTTTCAGCGGATTGAAAACAGCAATCAGGAACTTCATTGAAAGCCATTCTCAGGAAGAGCTGGAAAAGCATAAATATGATATTGCTGCATCTGTACAGAAAGGTATTGTGGACAATCTTCTATATAAGACACTAAACTATCTCGATAAACACAGAATCAAGAAACTTGTACTTGCCGGTGGAGTTTCCGCAAACAGCGAACTTAGAAACCGTCTGGAAAAGGAAGCTGCAAAACGGAGGGTGAAGCTGATATATCCGTCTTTGAAGTATTGCACAGATAATGCAGCTATGATTGGGGCGGCAGCCGTTGAAAAACTACATAGAAAGGAATTTTCAGATCTTGATTTGAATGCATTTTCTACAAAAGGATTCAGGATATTGTAGGTCCAATAATCATCGTTTCGTAATTAAGATTCTCTGATTCAACACAGTTGAATCTCTCTCCTTAATAGGGAGGAATTTGTCTGTACGAGCTTGTACCGTACTGCTGTAAGCGCAGAGAAAATCGGACGATTGTCTAATATAGGGTCATGTCGACCACGTTAATTTCGGATTGACACAACAATACTACCTTTCGCAAGGACAGTTCCATTGCGAATAGGACTATATGTGGGGGTACTACTTTAGCTGCTCAAATAAGATACTAGATCATGATGAGAAGGGTTAAATGATTATTCAAGTAATTTTGTTTTCAGTCTTGTTTTCGTGTCATTTAGTGTATTTCGTGGTTTTATCCTGATAATACTGAAATCATGTGAACAATTTTCTTGACCTTTCCTTGACAGTAAATCCAATATTGTAAAATCAAAGGCATAAGGAGATTGGATTGTGACAGGTAGAAACTTTTTTGGCAGTAAATACTGCGATTTATGTCGCGGAGATCAATAAATGAAAGTTCATGTTATTACGATAACAATTATTATCCTTATTTATATATTAACAATAACAGTTTTTCGAGTATGTGTAAATCCTGAATTTATGAGTGAATATGAGTACAGGAGTAATAGCTCTGCTATTGATGGTTCGTTGGAGCATATTTATCATCCTCCGCTATTTATTACTGAGGATAGGTACAGGCTATTTTATAGTGAGAAGTACTCAATAGAACTTCCGGAAGTTGATTCCAGTAAACATAACTTGTTAATTACCTTTAATCGAAAGCTGAAGGAAATGCATTATAATAGACTTTCCTATAATAAGCATCTTGATTATTATTTCGGGGGATACAAGCATGCTAAAACGTATGTGAAAGATCGATTATTTGTTTATAAGATTGATAAAGTTGTAATAAAGTAAATTCACAATGGTTTTTTATCATTTACAATTGCTTTAAATGCAGATAACTAGAAGTAATGGAATAGAGGTATCATTTTAAAGGAGCTGTTATGAATTTGAATCTAAGAGTATTAATAACTATTCTTATTTTGATCTTTTTGAGAATACACCTGCAGGCTGAATTTTCTTTAACACATCATCGTGTATTTGAGATTGTAGATAACTGTGCATACTTTTCAATGGATGTTAATGGAACATTAACATATTGTAAATTAAACATCGATGAAAGAGTGTTGCATACTTATACATCTAATGACCACTTAACTAGAATACAGCCTTCTAATGATGGAAAACAGATTTACTTTGCTCCATATCCTGAACACCACTTCGTTTCTGGATATCCATCAATATACAGAATGAACAGTGATGGTTCGAATAAAGAGAGGATTTTCCAAAATGACAGTTTGTTATTTTATAACTATTTCATAAACTCCGATGACTCAAAAATATATCTTCTGGGTTCAAGGAGAATTTTTTTTGATCGTGGAGGAAGAATTCCAATAATCCATAACTCAGATTACTTCGAAGTTGACATAAAGTCGAAGAAAGTTACCCGGCTGACTGAATATGGATTAGGTGGAGTGGGTGATTGTGTGTATGATGAAGAGAACCAAAAAATATATTTCAGGATAATTGGGGACAAGCAATACAGGATTGATATTGAGGAAAGTTATGGATACCCTTTCAACAGAAAGAGTTTTCCATCAGGTTTTTATGAGTTCTCGATAACAGACAGGAGTATTTCGCGGATAAACATGAGCTATAAAGGCAACCTGCTGGATAGCTGGCCTTTTCAATTGACACCAACTTTTAAAGAACCAGGAGAGAAAAAAACAGTACTGAAGAAGATTTGGTCCGGCCTGTATAAGTTTGGTTTGGGTATTTGTAAAGATTTTAAAACTTTAATTCTCGGTTTAGATGTTTATAATGAACCATTCAAGTTGCTGTTCTTTGAGAAAAATGATGCTGATACATTGTATTGCAAGATAGATATGAGGAGAAAAGATGCAAGATTGCACTTCGGTATGTTTATGGGAATTTCTCCAAAAAAATTAACAGATGCACGTAAATACATTGTTTCTTCAAATCACGCCGGTCTTTATAAAATCAATTTTCAGAAAAAAACTATAACAGACTTAACAGATAAGATTAATGGGAAAAATTACAGTGAAAAAAGAAATACAATCTTTAATCTGCAATACATACCCAATAGAAATCTCTTGTTGGGTTTGATGGAGGGAAGAGATGGGTGTTATTTTGCAATATTAGATCCGGAGACTAAAAACATAGTTAAAAGTTTTCCATGGGATTCACTGAAGGTTGTAAATACTGCTCTTTAAAACCTCCTCAACTTCATTGAAAAATCCTCCTGAACAAAGATAATTCCATCTCAGATATCTCTTTCTGCAATTGAGAGAAGCTTCACAGGAAGATGGCTTTAGTATTCTCAATCTGTCTTATCCTCACATTCTCTATTCTTTTTCTTGATATCTTTAAGCAGGAAATGAGTTAATATTGTTCTTATGGCAATGATTGCTGAGAGCTGACCAATATCGTTCCATTGGGGTGCCAGGGAGGTTTTGAGTATACTCGCACCGATGAGGAAGCCAAGTCCAAGCGAAAAGGCATGACCAAGTTCATTTCTGCTTTCCTGAATAGCTGAAGCTGCGGCTTTTTTGAGGATTGCATCTTTAATATAGATGTATGTTCCTTTAACTACACCGGTAAAAATAGTAAACATTGCCAGTATATGGCATATCTGAATAATTATTGAATTAAGCACTTCAACAGTGTTTTGCATAAATACTCCTCTTGATTATTATGAAACTATTATAATACTTTTTACGTTACTAAACCAGAAGAAGTTTTTAAATAGAGAATATTTTGTTCTCTGAACGCATAATACAAGAGTAAACTGAATAGGGTTTCAGTAAATGGTATGGAATTTGCATTAATGATAAATGAAAAGTAAATAGAAGTGATAAAAAAATGGCACGCCTGTAGGGATTCGAACCCCAAACCTTCGCATCCGTAGTGCGATGCTCTATCCAATTGAGCCACAGGCGCGCTTAAAGTTAATGTGAATCGCAGAAAAAAATACGATGCTATTAATGTCAAGCAAAATATGAAGAACCGAGTTTATATGACTGCATAGAAAAATTCCTTGCCTAATTATCGGGTCTTTTAGAAATTCACACTGAAAAATATTAATTTGGAGGTATTATGTCGAAATTCAGCATAATCTTTGTCATAATTCTGCTTCTATGTCAACTGGCTGTAGCAGAAACAAATATCGGATTCCTTGGATTCGAGAAAACAGATTCTTCTTCCGGTGCTCTGGTAAAATCAATGAATGGTCGAGACATGAAGAAAGTATCTGAAGCTTATCCTGATTACAAAATAAATGATTATAAAGAAGCAAAAAAAATACTGAAGAAGTATGGTGTAAAGTCATCACTTTCTCTTGGTATGGATAAAAAAATGGAAATCTGTAAAGAGCTTGGATGTGAAAGTCTGATCTGGGGACAGGTTGGATCCTCAGCGGATAAAGGTGCTTTTGATGTTACAGCCTTTATGCTTATTGTACAATCAGGAGATTTAAAGCAGTATCGTTTTACCGTAACAAGAAAATCCAGCGAAAGGATTGAAGCTCTTAAGAAGGAGCTCTTTGATAAGGTAGCTGAGGCTTCAACTGAAAAGTTGGCAAGATTGCTTAACCTTGCACAGCAGTTTATCGATAGTGAAAACTACAATGATGCAATTGCCAAACTTAATGAATATCTTACAATGGATAAGAAAAATACAGATGTTTATTCTCTGCTTGGATTTAGCTATCTTCAACAGCAAAAAGTAAATGATGCGATAAACACATACGAATCAGGAATCAGTGAAAACGGCAATGACGAATTTCTTGTTTCAGGGCTTGTTGATTCATATTTTGCAGCCGGTAAATTTGACGAAGCTAAGGAAGCTTTAGCTCCGATTGCTGAATCTACGGATAATAAAGAGTACTGGTTCAGACTTGGTCAGATTAATGAAAAGCTTTTTGATTCCATGGAAGCTGCTGATTGCTATGAAAAAGCTCTTGAGATTGATGAAAACTATATGAGAGCAGCTTATCAGCTTGGTTTGCTGAAGTACAATGAAGCTGAATTCGAAGAAGCAATCCCATATCTTGAAATGGTAAGTGCAGAGTTTCCTGATGATAATGATATAGCTTCAAAACTGGCAAAATCCTACCAGCAAAGTGGACAGACAGAGGCTGCTATCGACAACCTTAAAGAAATAATTTCAGGCAAACCTGATGTGATGTCTAACTATATTAAGCTTGCTTCAGCATATATGAATCTTGCCAGAACTGATTTCAATGAAGGAATGTATGATTCTGCAATAGAAGCAAATAATAAAGGTATTGCTACTCTTGATGATGTGAAAGATAAATTTGGAAATCATGTGGATATCAGAGAGAAAACAGCTGAATTATATGCTTATAACAGTAAGATCTTCAAGGAAAAAGGTAATACTGCAAAACAGAAAGAAAATGCTGTTTCAGCTATCAATATATATAAAACCCTTGAGAGTGACAGTGATGAAAAATTCGATATATACATGAAAATATCAAGATTATATTACAATATCAATCAATTTAATAATGCAACAGATTATGTTAAAAAAGCACAACAGGTTGAAGCAGACGCTTTTTCAGCATATATGTTTGATTACAAGATTCAATATAAAATTGGATTGGGCTATTACAACAAATATAATCAGGTTAAGAATAAAATCGATGAAGGAAACATGTATGGCGATGAGCTTAACAGTGAAATCGAGAAAAGAGATAATCTGAGAAAACAGTCTAACTCAAAATTCAATCAGTGTAAAAAAATTCTTCAAAAGGCTGTATCAGTTGGTATGACCGGCGAGAAAAATGAAGCAAGAGAAGAAATCAAAACAATGAATAAATATATTGATGGTACTAAGGGTTCATTCGAATAGCAAGAACCGGTACAATTTTAGATAAAAGACCGAATTTTTTTCGGTCTTTTTTTGTGTAAAAAAAATATTTTTCCGTAAGTCTACTCGTATAAAGAGCTCACAAATTTCTATACTTTTCGAAAAAAAAATATTATTGACAGATTGCTTATCTACTTCTCAAATAACAACTAAATCTTGTTACTATTAAATTTATACAAATGCGTCATCGTATGCTTAACTGGTTGAAAATTAATGAGATAAATATAGAGAAGCCTGGAGGAGAGATGTTTCAATACATAATGAAGAGAAATCAGGAAACTGTTCCATTCGATTCACAGAAAATAATTAATGCCATTCTTAGAGCTGGTTCTGTAACTCAGGAGTTCAATGAAGAAATTGCTGAGAAACTGACAATCAGAGTTTTGAATCTTGCACTTGAAGTAATAAAGGATCCGATTCCATCAGTTGAACAGATTCAGGATCTCGTAGAAGATGTTCTGCTTGCTTCACCATACAAGAAGACAGCAAAATCATATATCTTATACAGAGATCAGCACGCAAAAATCAGAGAGATTATCTCCAAATCCAATGTGAATCTCATTGATCAGTATATTGAAAAACTCGACTGGCAGATTAAAGAAAACTCCAATATGGCATATTCTCTTCAGGGACTCAATAACTACATCGCTTCAGAAATCAGTAAAGTATACTGGCTTAATAAAATTTATCCTCCGGAAATCAAAAACTCTCATCTGAATGGTAACATCCATATTCACGATCTGGGACAGATCTCAGTTTATTGTGTAGGCTGGGATTTGATGGATTTGCTGGTTATAGGCTTCAAGGGTGCTTCAGGTAAGATAGAATCAAAACCGGCAAAGCATTTCCGCTCTATTCTCGGTCAGATTGTTAACTTCTTCTATACTCTTCAGGGAGAAGCAGCAGGTGCTCAGGCATTCTCAAACTTTGATACACTTCTTGCTCCGTTTATCAGAAAAGATAATCTTGATTATGATCAGGTTAAACAGGCCATGCAGGAGTTTATTTTCAATATAAATGTTCCGACCAGAGTAGGATTTCAGACTCCTTTCACTAATATAACATTAGATCTTGTTGTTCCAGATACTTATAAGGATACCCCTGTAATTATCGGTGGAGAACCTCAAGAAACTACATATAGTGATTATCAGAAAGAAATAGATATGATCAATCTTGCTTTCCTCGAAGTAATGACAGAAGGAGATGCTAAAGGCAGAGTATTTACATTCCCGATCCCGACATACAATATCACTAAGGATTTCAACTGGGAATCTGAAGTTGCGACAAGAATCTGGGAAGTTACTGCTAAGTACGGAATACCATATTTCTCTAATTTTGTAAATTCCGATATGGATCCCAATGACGCACGTTCCATGTGCTGTCGTCTGAGACTGGACACAAGAAAGCTGGAAGCAAGAGGTGGCGGACTATTTGGTGCTAATCCTTTAACCGGATCAATTGGTGTTGTTACAATGAACCTGCCAAGAATTGGTTATCTTGCAGAAGATAAAGAAGATTTTTATGCAAGACTCGGTGAACTGATGGATCAGGCAAGAGACAGTCTGGAAATCAAAAGAAAAGTGCTAGAAAAATTTACAGAAAGATGTCTGTATCCATATACAAAATTCTACCTTAAGAATGTTTATGAAAGATTTGGACAGTTCTGGAAGAATCACTTTTCCACAATCGGTCTTGTTGGTATGAACGAAGCTTCTCAAAACCTTCTTGGTTGTGGAATTGATAATCCTGAAGGAAACAAGTTTGCCATAGAAGTGATGGACTTCATGAGAGACAGACTGATAAGCTATCAGGAAAACACAGGAAATAATTACAACCTCGAGGCAACTCCTGCTGAAGGAACCAGTTACAGACTTGCCAGAATTGATAAGAAAAGGTACAGAGATATTGTTGTTGCAAACGAACATGTTGATAATAACAGTGATCCTTTCTATACAAACTCATCTCAGCTTCCTGTTAACTATACTACAGACGTATTCGAAGTTCTGGAATCTCAGGATGAACTTCAAACGAAATACACTGGTGGTACAGTGCTCCATATATTTGGGGGGGAACAGATAAATAACTATAATTCTGTGAAGAATCTGGTCAGAAAAATCTGCAATGGCTATCGTCTACCTTATTTTACGTTTACTCCGACATTCAGTATCTGCCCAAATCATGGTTATATTAACGGGGAAAACGAGACATGCCCGAGATGTGGGGAAATCTGCGAAGTCTATTCACGTGTTACTGGCTATCTGAGACCAGTGTCTCAATGGAATGATGGTAAAAAAGCAGAATTCAAGATGAGAAAAACATTCTCAATTCCACAGACAAAGGCTACATCATGATAATTGGTGGTTTCGAAAAGTTTTCCATGCTGGATTATCCGGATGGAAAACTGACAGCGATAGTGTTTACTGCCGGATGCAATATGAATTGCCCTTACTGTCATAATGCTCAACTGGTAGGAAAGTGTGAAAACAGATTTTCTCAGGCAGAAGTGATAAATAGTCTAAGTCAGAGAAAGCATTTTCTTGATGCTGTTACTATAACCGGTGGAGAACCAACCCTGCAGCCGGACTTAGAAGAATTCATTGAGGAAATCAAAGCAATGGGCTATCTCGTTAAACTTGATACTAACGGGACAAGACCGGAAGTAATCCGAAGTCTGATTGAAAAAGGCCTGCTGGATTATATAGCTATGGATATTAAATCCAGTTTCAAAAAGTACAAAATGTTTACTTCAAATGCGGACGATATTGATAATGCATTCAGGAGTATAGATATTATTTTGAAATCAAATGTAAAACACGAATTCCGTACAACTGTTGTGGACGATCTTATTGATGGTGAAGATATTGGTGAAATTACCGGATTGATCCAGGGCAAGGAAACGTACTATGTCCAGAAGTTTAAATCAAGCAATACACTTGATCCTGAATATAGGAAAAAAACAAGTTTGAGTGATACTGAACTGTTCAGGATTAAATCTAAGTATGAAAAAAGATTGGAATTGTTTGCAATAAGATAACACTAGCACTACAAAAAAGAATTTTAAGGACTGCCTCATAGCGGTCCATTTTTTAATACACATTTTTACACTGAATTATAGATGATATTTCAGATTTATTCTATTCTAAATAAAAAAATGAGTTCTCAGTCAGTAATTTTGCTGATGAAATCTGTAATATCATCAACTTGCATTTTTTGAGTGATACTGAACTGTTCAGGATTAAATCTAAGTATGAAAAAAGATTGGAATTGTTTGCTATAAGATAATACTAGCACTACAAAAAAGAATTTTAAGGACTGCCTCATAGCGGTCCTTTTTAATACACATTTTTACACTGAATTTTAGATGATATTTCAGATTTATTCTATTCTAAATAAAAAAATGAGTTCTCAGTCAGTAATTTTGCTGATGAAATCTGAAATTGTCAGTCAGTTTGACCGGATATGTTGTATTTAAGGCTCTTTATTGCCGGTTGGTGAGTTCTTTCAACTGCATCATCTTCTGAAACTTCCGAGTAACGTTCGTACTTCCTGGAATGCCACTCCGAAATGACTTTTCCCTGTTTATCTACTATGGATGCTTCTGCGAAGACAAGAGCATAAAAGCTGTCGTACTGTCCTTCTCCCTTTTCAATAGTGACGAATTTCATATCAAAAAAGTAATCTGCCTGATTTTCTCCTCTTACAATTGTATAACCCATATCTGTTAACATACCGGAGAATTCGGAATACATATTGTTTCTGATGAAAATCTTACGTTCTCCGAGCAGTACTACATCAAATGTATTCGCGGCAGAGTTACAGTACTTATCAAGTATATGAGTTATCATGCTTTTCTGCTGAAGCTTCATATCGGAAATGATTTTCCAGGAGAGATATGCCTTAAAGAAGAATTTTGTTTCTCCATTAGGAATAGCAGGAGTTACTTCAATATAACCGTTCTTGTCTGTATATCTTCTTATCTTCTTATCATTGTATGAAATCTCAAATGGTATTCCTGCTACTGAGAATTCCGGTTGTGTATCAAAATATATCCTGAAGTTGATTTTCTGCTCGGGTCCAGTAAAAATTAACTTGGCTGCAGGTGCGTGAATACTCTGCTTTTCCATAATGTTGCTGATATTTTTCAGTGTAATGATAACAATACTGTCAGCAGAACTATGAAAGGAGCATAATGCCTGATCCAGCGCAAGGATGTAATGCTTTAATCCATTGTAATATGCTTTATCAGTAATAAATTTATCTGCTGTCTTAACATTCTCTTTTGCCATATTGAAGAATTGTCCCGATTTTTCCTGAATATTGACCTTTAAAAAATACGATGGTGAAGTTACCGCTGTATATATTTCTTTATCCTCTGCTTTATTAAGCGAAATCATGCTGTCAGGTATCTCTGATTTATAGACAAACAAATAGTTCAAACTTTTTTTACCAAGTGGGAGTATTTGAGATAAATCATCTATTCTTTCATCCGTAAATCTTTTTACAGCAGTTTCAGATAGCTTTTGCTTTGCTCTTTCAGGATTGGTGGATATAGCTGTTAACGACTCATCAGCAACTAAGCCGATAGAAGCAAGAAGACATATCAGGAGAAAAAAAATAAATCTCATCATGTCAGATTAAATGTATACCTTTCAGAGAGATTTTTACTGTCTGTTATCAATTCCGGAGTATCGTTAATGGAAGTGCTGTAATGGAATTTTCCATTTAGTGCCTGAATGTTAAATGTTTGATTTCCCGGTGAATTCTCAATATTCCCCGTAACCGTGTTAATACTGCATTGTCCGTTATTTCCAAGCAGAATAAACTCCGTATTCAGCAGAGAACTGATAAAATCCTTATTATCCTCATCGGAAAGGTATTGAGTACTGTCAATATGTTGAAGTTTAAAGTTACAAACAGAGTTCAAAGATTGGACTGAAAAATGAAAAACTCCGGAAATATCGAAGGTTTTCACTGAGTTAACGGGAATACAACCGTTAATTTTGCTACCATCGGCAAAAGTTCCGTTAGTACTGTTAAGATCACATATTTTCTGTTCTCTTTGTGCTATTTTCATATGCTTTTCGGAAACCCAGTCACATTTCAGAATAATATCATTGTCTTCGTGTCTTCCGAAAGTAACATCATTCTGAATAAAAATAACATAGTTCTTTAAACTGAATTTATCCATTATAACTAACCGAGTATGACTTTTTTCAATAGCAGAAACGGAGTCTTTTTTGATGTACTTGCTAATTCTGTTAGATAGATTTTCAATGATTGTACAATAAACATCCTTAGATTTATCCAATGCGGAATAATAGCTTTTCTGAAGTTTTTTCAAAAGTGCATTCCCCGGTTCAGATTCCGTTGATTCCAGTTGCTGAAGGATAATCTGCATATCATGAATTGCTGCAATTACATTTTTCTTAATCCGCTGTACCTCTTCGATTTTATCAATATCTCCGATCTCCATGTAATACTGGATGATATCATCCAGATTCTTCTTTATCTCATTATGATTATCTGCTTTTTCCAACGTATTATGCACGAGGGAATTGAGAAGCTCATATAAATCCTCGTGAACCTGCTGCTTCATGTTTGTTAATCTGGAGGTGAAGTATTCTGCATTGCTTTTATTGGTTATTGTTTCTTCGAGATGTTTCTCAAATCTTATCAGCTCTTTGATTTTAACACTTGAAACAGGTGAATTGATGATGTTGTTAAAAAGATCATAATACTGAAGGAGATCATTTTTATAGATGTTGTTCAGCACTTTTCTGAATATTGCCAGCATATCATTTATATCCGGTTTCAAATCAACTATTTCTTTGAAATTCAGACTGCTTATATCCTTGTTCTGTACGGCAATATTAAAGCTGTTAAGTATTCTGTTCTCGTCATAGGTTGATCTTGGATAAGAACAGTAATCATAAGCTTTTTTCAGTTCCGGGTATTGCTTATTGATAAAATGAAGGTATTGAGAAAACTGCTTTTTAGAATCTGCCAGTTTTTTATATTTCTTAGAATATATAAAAGGTTTCCAATTGAAGAAGTACTTTTCAAACTGTTGGTACAGTTTTGTCAGTTTTTCTATTGAGGGATTATTCTTTGCTTTTTCAAACTCGATAAGCTCATTGTAATAGTTGTAGAGATCCTCCATTTTGTTTCTCAGAATCACCATCAGATCATTTCGGCTGTCCTGAGAATTCTTTAAATTATCTTCGATCATAAGATATGAGTTTCTGATCTTAACAGATTTTTCTTCATCGAAGTCTTCAATTGGTTCGGAACACAACTTGGAAATACTCTGTGTAACCTCTGAAACTGTTCTGAATCTACGAAGAATTTTTTTATAGGAAGCTCCCATGGAAGGATTTTCTTCAGAGATAAGTGCTATTGACTCATTAAGAAAACGGATGTTTTCAGATATGTCTGTTTCTGCCTTAATGATATCATCAATATAGTTTAAAGCAGAATTAAGGTAGGTTTTTTCAAGTTTGGACTTAAGATCTGTTACCCTGCTGTCATTGAATCTGCTGTATTCCATTCGATAATAACATTTGTAAGCATTGAAGAGAGCATTAACAAGATAATCTATTTTTTTTGTACCTATGGCTTTTCTCGACAGCGAATATTGCTGGGAAGCCTCCTGGAACCAGTCTTTGTTTGTGGCCGATGTTCCAATAAGCTTGTTAATAACCTTCTGTGAAGAATCCCAGTTTTTAACGTGATTATTCACTTCTTTTCTGGCAATACTTTTAAGCTCAGATAATTTCAGAAATAATTTCTGCATAATGACTCCTCTAAATCAGAAAATACCATGAAGCAGCGGTAATAACAAATAAAATATACAGAACTGTCAGTATTTTACTGAAATAACCTTTTGTCATTGAATTAATTATAATCAATATTACCGTAAGCAGAAACAAAGCTGTTATTAAAAGCATAACAGGAATTGGTTTCTTTTTGTAATATGTCTCAGCAATTTTATATAGTGTTACATTAGTGTGTATTTCGTCAATGTTTAAATTCAGATTAAGAATTTGTTTTTTCTTGAACATTCTTGATCGAATACTGTATTCAACAGAACCAATAACCATAAGCTCCGGATTTCTGAAACGTATCTCATTCTTATTTTCTTCCTGAAATCTACCATGTTGTTTAACTGCTTCCCGGAATAGCTCTTTTCTGTTATCAATATCGGTAACACGTATATTGGTTTTACTTAAAAGATTTTCTGTCAGAGATGCTGTGAAAAGCCTGTTATCAGTATTATCGTCTATTTTAAGAGCAATAACTGTATCATGCTTAATTTTACTGCTGATTTTTTCAGCTGCAGCTTCAGCCTGTTCTCTAATGAAATCAGAATCATTATAAGCAAGGATGCCTGATACAAGAGAAATCATAATAAACACTAAAATCTTTTTCATAAAGAAAATTTACACAGGATAGTAAATCTGTCAAACTTAAATAGGTATACAATTTCTTTCTGCCTTGTGTACTACAAAATATCCTGAAAAAAACTTTACATTTTTTACGGATGAACATAGAAAAGCTGTAAATCGAATTAGAGGAGAATAATGTCAGTTTTTGATATTGAACTCATAAAAATTGCGGCAATGGATAATAAAATTGAATGTCTTGAATCAATGGCATCCATGTTTGCAGATAAGGGTTTTATTAGTGACTTTGACCATTTTCTTGAGTTGATAATGGATAGAGAAAACACAATGTCAACAGGATTAGGCAGAAATATTGGAATACCACATGCAAGATCACGTTCTATAGATGAACTGAAGTGTGCCGTATATATTCTTGACAATATGATTGACTTTGATTCTCTTGACGAAGAAGGTGTTGACTTAGTTTTCATGTTTGCTATACCGGAGGAAAATAAAAAAGAATATATGAGAGCTCTTGGAGCTGTTTCCGGATTTGTAGCGAATAAGGAAAATCATGACAGGCTCAAACAGTGTAATACTGTAGAAGCTATATTTGACCTATTAAAGGAAGTAAAAATATGAAGAATGCCATTTTGACATTTGTAATGATATTGCTTTTTTCATCACTGTTTTCAGTGCATGATGATGCAGGGACTAACGGTTTTAACTTTTATAAAATAAATTTTGCTACACGCTCATCTGCCATGGGTAATGCTCTTACCGGTGCTGCAGACGATGCCGATGCAGTTTTTTTTAATATTGCCGGTATTTCTCAGATTGAAAAGGAAGTTGTTTCTACTGCATATTGTAATTACCTGATGAGTGATCATGGTGGAACTATTGTTTATGTCAGACCTGTAAAAGAAAAGATTACTGCTGCCATATTCTCTCAATTTCTCACAATCGGAGATATTGACAAAACAACTGAAGATGAAAATGGAGTTTATACGGGAACTCATGGTACATTTGGTTCATCTGATATACTTGTTGGTTTTGGTCTGGGTTTCAAAGTTAGTGATGCAATCAGAATTGGTTTCAGCGGTAAGTTTTTAAACGAAACAATAGATGATAAATCTGCAAGTGCAATTGCATTGGATTTAGGGTTGCTTCATCAGACAACAAATGAAAACATCAAAATAGGGATTGCCGTAAAGAATCTTGGTAAACAATTGACATATTTTACAGAATCTGAATATGATGAAGGTCTACCGACAACAATAACTGCCGGAGTATCTATTAAAGCAAGAGAGTTTCTGCTTTTGAATGCAGATATTAATAAGCCGGAAAATAGTGACATATATCTTAATATCGGACTTGAAGGAAATTACAGAAACCGATTAATGCTCCGTGCAGGTTATGACAGCAGAGCCAGTGACTGGGAGACAGGCGGAGATGGTGTTCTCAGTGGTTTTTCAACAGGATTTGGTGTTAACTGGAAAAAATACAGATTTGATTATTCCTTTGTTTCTCAGGGAGATCTGGGTGTAAGGAATCAGATAGGTATTGTCTATTATTTCTGATACCGTTTTTTATCATAGAAAATTTAAACTTCAAGCCTGTAATTTATACGGGCTTTTTCTTTTTGCATGAAAATTTATTTAGTTTATTGTCAGAAAAATATGGACATAAAAACTGCAAATAGCGTCTTTGACAAATCAGAAGTGATAATCTAAGTAAATTATTAAAAAATTAGCGATTCCGGAGGAATTTTGAATTACAAGGATTTCTTGCTTGAACTTGGAGTAGAAGAGATTCCTGCAGGATTTATATCTGCAGCAGTGAATCATGTTAGAAAAACACTGGAAAACAGCTTTAATAAAAGCAAACTTAAATTTGATAAAGTAGAAGTATTCTCATCGCCAAGAAGGTTCTCTGTCCTTTTCAGACAACTTCAAATGGTGCAGGAAAAAATCGTCAAAGAAAGAGTCGGACCTGCGGTAAAAGCAGCATATGACTCTGAGGGAAATTTGACAAAAGCCGGACAGGGGTTTCTGAGATCTGCCGGTGCTTCCGAAGACAATATTACAATTAAAAAAACCGAAAAAGGTGAATACCTTAGCGTTACAGTTGAATCAGGTGGATTATCTGCTGAAGAAATAATCAATAGCGCTGTAACAGATATGCTTAATAGCATCCAGTTCCCAAAATCAATGAAGTGGAATTCTGAGAAATTCTATTTTGCCAGACCTGTCAGATGGATTGTTATGCTGCTCGATGATGAAGTTGTTGATTTTGAGTACAACGGTCTTAAGTCCGCTAGAGAATCATTTGGTACAAGATTCCGCAAAATCCCTAATCCTGTTATAATAAAATCTGCAAACAGCTATGTCGATGATTTAAAGACCGTCGAAGTTATTGTGTACAGGAATGAAAGAAAACAGATAATAAAAAATCAGATAGATGCAATATGCTCCCAAAATTCAATAAAGATAATTGATGATCAGGCTTTACTTGATACAGTTACGGATCTTGTTGAATTTCCTACGGCAATACTCGCCAGATATGACAGTAAATATACAGGTTTACCTCAGGAGATTATCAGACTCACATTATCATATCATCAGAAATATTTCACAGTAGTTGATGAGGAAGGAAATCTTACAGACCAGTTTATTTTTGTTTCCAATGGTAATCCTGATTTTTCTGAAGTTATTCGCAGAGGAAATGAAAAGGTTGTTGATGCTCGTCTTGAAGATGCATTATTCTACTATCAGGAAGATATTAAAAAACCTCTTTCACAACATGCAGAGCGACTCAATGAAGTAGTCTTCCAGAAAGATCTTGGAACTCTGAGTGAGAAGGCTGAGAGAATAAAAAAGAATGCTGAATTTTTAGTACAGAAACTGGGTGTTGAGAAAGCTGAGGGAGAATCTGCGGTAAGAGCAGCATTATTATGTAAAGCAGATCTTGTGACGGAGATGCTCAGTGAAAAAGCTTTCACAAAGCTTCAGGGATATATGGGACATGTTTATGCTCTTGAAACAGGAGAGAATAAAACAACTGCTGAAGCAATCAATGATCATTATAAGCCGATAGGTGAGAAAAGTGAACTGCCTGTAACACCTGCCGGTGCAATTGTTGCTCTTGCTGATAAGATGGATACGATTTGCGGTATTATCGGAGTTGGCATGCTTCCAACCGGATCAAAAGATCCCTTTGCATTGAGAAGAGCCGCAAATGGTGTTGTAAGAATCATTGCAGACAGAAAATTCGATTTAAATCTGATAGAATTTGTGAAAAACTCCATTTCTGCACTTGGAGATAAGTTTAATACAGAACACTTTGATTTTGTTGTTAAGTATTTTAAACAGAGAATAGAATGGTATCTGAAATCAGTTAACTATGATTATGATGTAGTAGATAGTGTATTGATAGGTGATACTTTCAATATTTACGAAATAATTCTTAAATCTGAAGTATTGCAGAATATTAAGGGAACGGATGAGTTTGATAGTCTTGTTTCCGGTTATAAGCGAGCAGCAAATATTATTTCTAAAGTAAAAGTATTTGAAAAGGTTGACAGAGATTTATTTTTAGAAGAAGCTGAAACTTTATTATTTTCTGAGTATCAGAAAGTTGAAAAACTTGTTTGTGAACAGCTGGAACAAAGAGATTATGAGCTTGTTATCCAGACTCTGATTACATTGAACAGTTTTATACATAGATTTTTTGATGAAGTTCTGGTTAATGCTGAAGATGTTAAACTCAGGAATAATAGATATGTTCTTCTGAAATTTATAGTAGATTTATTTATGAACTTTGCAGATATAACAAAAATTGTAATTGAAGGAGAATAGAATGGATATTATAAATAATCTTAAAGAAAAAGCAAAACAGCTTAAAGGTAAAGTTGTACTGCCGGAATCAGGTGATGATAGAATGCTCAAAGCTACAGAAATTATTTTACAGGAAGAAATCTGTGAAGTAATTCTTGTTGGAAATGAAGCAAAGATAAAAGAAAAATGCAATGAACTTGGCGTTGATGTTTCAGGTGCCGAAATTATGAATCCTGATGAATCAGAACTGCTTCCTGAATTCATAGATTTCTTCTTCAAGAAAAGAGAGAAAAAAGGGATAACCAGAGAACAGGCTGAAGCTGCTGTAAAGAATCCTCTGTATTTCGGAGCATTACTTGTTCAGTTCAAACATGCTTCAGGGATGGTTGCCGGAGCAGCTAACACTACTGCAGATGTTCTGAGATCAGCTTTGCAGGTTGTCGGTGTAAAAGCAGGACTAAAAACCGTATCAAGTTCATTCATTATGGTTGCAAAAGATTTCATGGGATCAGATAGAGTATTCCTTTTTGCTGACTGTGCTGTTGTACCTCAGCCAGATGAAAATCAGCTTGCAGATATAGCTGTTTCAACAGCAGAAGTAAGACAGAAACTTATTGGTGATGATCCGAAAGTTGCACTTCTTTCATTCTCAACAAAAGGATCTGCGGATCACGAACTTGTACAGAAAGTGAGAAATACAGTAGAAATACTTAAAGATAGAAAAGTCGATTTCGATTTTGACGGTGAGCTTCAGCTTGATGCTGCCATCGTTCCAAAAGTTGCTGCTTCAAAAGCTCCGAACAGTAATGTTGCCGGTAAAGCTAATGTACTTGTATTCCCTGACCTTCAGGCAGGAAACATCGGTTACAAGTTAGTTCAAAGATTTGCATGTGCAGAAGCAATTGGTCCGGTTATTCAGGGACTCGCTGCACCAATATGTGATCTTTCCAGAGGATGCTCTGTAGATGATATAGTCAATACTTCAATCCTTGTTCTATTAATGTCTGTATAATTAAGTAAAAAAATATATTAAATTAAGAGGTAGTTATGAGCGTAAAGATTGCTAACAGAGCAAAAGCTATTCTTCCTTCACCGACTCTCTCTGTATCTGCAAAAGCTAAAAGCATGAGAGCACAGGGAATTGATGTTATAAATTTCGGTGTGGGAGAACCTGATTATTTCACCCCAGATTACATTAAGCAGGCTGGAATTGATGCAATAAACAATAATCATACCCGATATACAAATACACAGGGTGTGGTTGAGCTCAGAGAAGCAATATGTCATAAACTCAAGAAGGATAACAATCTTGATTATGATCCGGAAAATATTCTTGTTTCTCCAGGTGCAAAAGCTTCAATTTTTCAGGTTCTTATGACTTTATGTGATCCGAGAGATCAGGTGCTGATTCCTTCACCATACTGGGTAAGTTATACTTCTCAGGTTGAAATGGTTGATGCATTTCCAATCTTACTGCCGACCAGGCAGACTAATGATGCATCCAGTTTTAAAATAAGCGGAAAACAGCTTGAAGATGCAATCAATTCTCATACTACTCCCAAAGTGCTGATGCTTAACAGCCCTAATAATCCTACAGGTACAGTATATAGACGTAAACAGCTTGAAGAAATTGCAGAAGTCTGCCTTAAATACAATATATTTGTTATTTCTGACGAAATTTATGAAAAGTTGGTCTATGACGGAAGAGAACATGTTTCAATCGCTTCTCTTTCTCCTGAAATGCAGGCAAACACTATCGTGATTAATGGTGTTTCCAAAAGTCACTCCATGACTGGTTGGAGAGTCGGTTACTGTGCCGGACCTGCTGAAGTCATTAAAAGAGCAAGCAGAATTCAGAGCCACTTGACATCTAATGTATGCAGTATTGCTCAGATGGCAACAATTGCAGCTTTAACTCAGGATGACGGATCTGTAGAAATGATGAGAAAGGAATTTGATAAAAGAAGAAGATATCTTGTGGAAGAGTTGAATAAGCTTCCTAACATTTCCTGCTACATGCCTAAAGGTGCATTCTATGCAATGCCTAATATTTCATACTATCTGTTTAATAACAAGAAAAACCTGAACAGCACAGTAGATCTTTGCAATTACTGGCTTGAAAAATACCATGTGGCTCTGGTTCCCGGACAGGCATTTGGAGCTCTGAGCTATGTCAGATTCTCATATGCAAACAGTATGGAAAACATTAAAGAGGGTATCAGCAGATTCAAAGCAGGTCTTGAAAGTCTTTTATAATGAAACTATTTCATGAACTGATCAGAAGAAGATACGACGAACGTAAATCAGTCAAATCCAATAAATGGTCGAACCTTATTATAAGGATTCTGGCTGTTGCTCTGTTGATTATAGTTATAAAGAACTTTTCTTCAGAAGATATAAAGAAAATGAAATCCTTTTTCCATAAACAGGAACAAACAATAGAAATTGAATAAAAAGCAAAAAAATGAGGAGATCACATGAAACTGACAATAGTTGGTTCTGTCGCACTTGATACAATTCAAACACCCAGTGGAAAGGTTAACGAAGTGCTCGGAGGTTCTGCATATTATGCTTCACTTGTAAGCCGTAATTTCTGTAAGACCGGAATCGTAGGAGTAGTTGGTCAGGACTTCCCGCAGGAATATATTGATATGCTGAATGGATTCAATATTGATACTGAAGGTCTTGAAATAGCCGAAGGTAAAACTTTCAGATGGGTTGGAAAATATGATAATCTGAATCAGGCAATAACTCTTGATACTCAACTTAACGTATTTGCAGATTTTGATCCGATAATACCTGAAAGTTATAAATCAACAGAGTGTCTGTTCCTTGGTAATATTCATCCAAAACTTCAGAGGAAAGTGCTGGATCAGCTTGATCATGCAAAAATAATTGCTATTGATACAATGAACTATTGGATTGAATCATGTAAAGATGATCTTCTTGATGTAATAAAGGATGTTGATATTCTCTTCATCAATGAAGATGAAGTAAAACAGCTTACAGGTAAGAAAAATGTATTCCAGGCGGCAGATGCTGCTCTTGAATACGGTGTAAAACTTGTTGTTATCAAGCAGGGAGAATACGGAGCTTTTGCAATTTCAGAAGCTTTTACATTCTTTGCTCCTGTTTATCCGGTTAGAAATGTTGTTGATCCGACAGGGGCTGGTGACAGTTTTGCAGGTGGTTTCATGGGATATATTGCAGGAAAGAACGATTTTTCTCAACATGCAGTTAAACTTGCTATGATACATGGATCTGTAATGGCTTCATTCAATATTCAGGATTTCAGTATGACTGAACTGAAAAAGGTTAAAACCAAAGATATTGAAAAGCGTATGAAATATATGCTGGATTCGATGTCAATTATCAAAAATGCAAAATAGGACTGAAACATTATGGGAAAACTAACTTACGAAGAAGCCGGTGTAGATATTCATGCCGGAGAAAATGCTGTTTCAAGAATTAAACCACTTGTGAAGAAGACTTTTAATGAGAATGTTCTCAGTCATATTGGCGGATTTGGAGGTCTTTATAATATAGACCTTGAAAAATGGAAGAAACCTGTGCTTGTCTCAAGTGCTGACGGAGTCGGTACTAAATTAATGATAGCTGTTATGGCTGGTATTTACGACACGGTTGGACAGGACTTGGTTAATCATTGTGTAGATGATATTTTCGTACAGGGAGCTCATCCACAGTATTTTCTTGATTATATTGGTGTTGGTAAACTGCATCCAGAAGTGATTGAGAAAATTATTTCCGGTTTTTCCAAAGCTTGTCAGGAAAACGGAATGGCTCTCATTGGCGGAGAAATGGCTGAAATGCCGGGAATATACAGCGAAGATGATTTTGATCTTGCCGGAACAATCGTTGGTCTGATTGAAAGAGATAACATTATTACCGGTCAAAGTATCTCCGAAGGTGATATTGTTATTGGCTATTCATCTACCGGACTTCATACAAATGGATATTCTCTTGCCCGTAAGATAATTTTTGATAAGCAGAAAATGACTGTGGACAGTATAATACCGGAATGCGGTAAGACTGTTGCAGAAGTAATGCTCAGTATACATAAATCATATTATCCTGAACTTAAAGAATGGGCATTGCCGGAATTTGTACATGGTATGGCTCATATTACCGGTGGCGGTATTGTTGGTAATCTCAAGAGGATTATTCCTGATGGACTCAGAGCAGAGATAGATACGAAAGTCTGGGAGACTCCTGCAGTGTTTAATTTCATGCAGAATGCAGGAAACGTGGAACTGCCTGAAATGTACAGTGCTTTCAATATGGGAATAGGATTCATGGTAGTAGCAGATAAAGATAATGCTGATAAAATAATTTCAGCTACTGATGGGATTCCTGTCGGAGAAATTGTCAAGGGTGACACTGCTGAAAAGGTAAGGCTCAGTTTCTGATGCAATGGCGAATAATTCTGGATAATAAAAGATCGGCAGCCGAGAATATGGCTGTCGATGAAGCTTTAATGCAAGGTTTAAAAAGCGGAGATTCTATTCCGACAATTCGATTTTATGACTGGAATAATCCGACAATTTCATGCGGTTATCATCAGAATGCAGAAGAAGAGATAGATTTTCTGACTCTTAAAGAGAATGGCTGGGATTTTGTACGCAGACCTACAGGCGGTAGAGTTGTTCTTCATAAAATGGAGGTAACTTACTGTATTACTGCTCCGGTATCGGTTTTTGGCGGATCAGGTGTTACGGAATCATATGCTAAAATAAGTCAAGCCCTTGCAGTTGGATTGTCAGACCTTGGTGTTCCGGTGGAGTTTGAAAAAGGATTCCTAAGTTCCGGTGAACAGAGAATGGCAGGTAATCCGTGTTTTACATCAAGTTCGAGGTATGAACTCAAGGTTGACAACAGGAAGATTGTCGGTTCAGCACAGCTTCGCAGGGACGGATATCTTTTACAGCATGGATCTATTCAGTTAGATTATGATCAGTCTGAAGTTGCATTCATAATGAAAAAACTTGATAGTAAACAACGTTTACGTTTGTCCCGACTGTTAACAAAAAAAACGACATTTATTAACGCACATACTACAATAAAACAATATACATTTACTGAAGTCTCAGAAATTCTTGCCAGAGGATTTGAAAAAAACTGGGAAACTGACAATTTTGTTTATTCAAGCCTTTTGACAGATTCAGAACAAGCTTTTACAAATAAACTGTTGGAAGAAAAATACGCTTCAGAATCTTGGAATTTAAACAGATCGTTTTAAATGGAACGATTATTGATAGTTATTATTACAAAAATTAATTGACATCTAACAATTCTCGGAATGTTTTTGTCAGATGAAAAAAAATATTTTTAAATAGATAAAGGGAGGCCTATTAATGCGGAAAGTAAAATTGCTGCTTCTGTTAATATGCTTTGGAGCAAGTATAGCTCTACATGCCGGAGAGACGGGTAATTTAGTCGGGAAGGTGAAGAACGAACAAGGCGAACCATTGCAGGGAGCGATCGTTCTTGTTTATCTTGGCGATGATTTGCAAGGTAATGGAATGACATCAGAAAAGGGAGCATATCAGATAGTCGGTTTGTACCCCGGTAAGTATGTTGTTAAATTCAAGAGAATGGGCTATCAGGAAACAGTTTATGAAGATATTGAGATTCAGCTTGATGTAACCAGAACTCTGAATGTTAAACTTGGTGTTCATGCTATAAAGACTGGTCCTATAGTAGTAACGGGACAGAAAGTAAAAAGACTGAATGCGACTGCGGGTACAAGTAAACGTCAGAATACTTCCAGAGATCTTGAAGAAAAGAATATTGAAAGTATTAATGATCTTATTGCACAGTCTCCCGGAACAGTGACAGTTGGCGGAGTATCTCATGCTCGTGGCGGAAGAGCTAATGAAACAACAATTATGATTGACGGTATGCAGGTTAGTGACCCTGTTGATGGTGGTGCTGCACTTTCAGTTGATATGGACGCTGTTCACACTACTTCTCAAATGTTCAGTTTCCCTGCAGAGTATGGTAACTCACAGTCAAGTGTAATGAATATTATTACAAAAAGCGGTACAGAAGAATACGAAGGAACTATCAAGTATTCTACAGATCACTTTCTGGTAGATGGATACAATTATGATAGAGTTGCGTTCACGCTTGGAGGACCTATACTTCCATTTAATGATGTTTTAGCCAAAAAGTTCACATTCTTTATTAATGCCGCTCTTGCCAGATCAGATGGTAGAGACGGTCAGTGGAGAGAGAATAATCCTTATGAAGATTATACTTTTGGGGGTAGACATTTATTAGCTAATGAGATTTATAATGTTGACAATAGACCTTATGAAGACAGAGACAGTTTTCTTGGTATTGATATTGATGAAAGAAATTATAATTCATATAATTACAACTCAAAATTCAAGTATGCATTCACTCCTTCTCAGAAAATGACAATTGCTGTCAGGGGAGAGAATTCCAAGAATTATCCTTATAATCAATCAATGAAATATGCACTTGAAAACTTTGCAGTTACTGAGAACTCTCTGATGCAGGTTGTAGGTAATTATGACTATACCTTCAGTGGTAACATTCTCAAGGTGAAAGCTTCTTATTATAAGAAGAACACAAAGGAATCTCCTCGTCAATTAAGTGAAGGTGACTTCTGGAAACTTGACTATGCTAATTATAATCCAATTCTGGAATATTATGGTGTTTATAGTATTGATAGAGATTCAGACGGTGTTCTTGACAGTCTCGGTTATTTAAAAGCTAACCAATGGAAATGGAATGAAAAGGCAGATGATGTTGATAAAGCGATTCAGGGGTACTCACCTCCGGGATCATATTTTGCTTCAGTTAAGGACAATACAACTGAGAACATTCAATTCAGATCTGATTTTCAGTATAACCCATTGGATTTAGGTCATCAGATAAAAACCGGTCTGGAGATCCAGAGACATTTCATTGAAAGAGATGATGCTAACAATCTGACATACTATGATGAAGGTAAAGTTAACAACAACGCTTATATTGCATTTGATAAGTTAGATTTAAATCCAACAGGAACAATAGCAATTGATGATAATCTTGATTGGGAATATTATCCTGAAAATGATATTTGCGACTCAGTATTAGTAATGCATGGTGATAATGGTGATGATACAAGGATTTATTATTACAAACCGGAATTTTACAGATATATGATAATGCGATCTGCCGGTCAAAGAGAAGGTTATAAAGCATCTCCATGGCAGGCGGCTTATTACATTCAGGATCAGTTCACTTTTGAAGGTATGAAAGTTAATGCCGGATTAAGATTTGACTGGTGGTATTTACATGACAGTTACGAAATTCAGGAAATTGATGGTGGGTTCAGAAAAATGGAATTTGATGGAGACACATCTCAATTACTTATTTCTCCAAGATTTGGTATTTTGTATCCGATTTCTGAGAGAGATAATGTATCATTCCTTTATAACTATCAGAATCAGTTACCTAATATGAAACACATTTTTACAACAAAAGATCCTGCAGTTGATGATGTAGGTAATGACCCGATTGGTAACTCAGAACTTGAACCACAGATTACTGTGACATATGAAGTTGGTTACCAACACCAGTTTGCAGATGATTTTAAAGATTATGATATATCAATTCAAGCATATTATAAAAACATTTATAACTATGTGAGTACAAAGTTTGATACTCTTGATACTGATACTGATATTAAATATTTCCAATATGTATCTGAAGATTACGGTAGTTCAAGAGGACTTGAAATTGAACTTAATAAAATTAATGGTGAAAATCATGTTAGTATGGGGCTCTCATACTCACTTTCATGGTCTAAAGGTAATAATGACAGTGCTACTCCTGAAATTACTCGTACAAGCCTCAGAGAATTCAGGCTTCCATGGGATATCAGACACAGTGCTAAATTCAGAATGAATTATATCATTGCTAAAGATGATGAGATTTACATTCCCGGAACAGATTTCAACGTTCCTTTTGGCTGGAAAGGTGGATTTAATACAGGATTTAATTACACTTTTAGCTCTGGAAGACCTTACACTCCAGTTAATGAAGATGACAGAGCTCTTGAGAAATATAGTAAAGAGCAGGATTATGTTGATGAAGCATCCCTCTTCTTCAGAAAAAATATAGAATTCAAAGAAAAACAACAGTTTGCTGTTACATTTACAATAAATAATTTGTTTGATAAAAGAAATGTAGTCAATGTTTACTCAAAAACAGGTGATCCATACGAAGATGGTGCTGACTTATCTACAGGAGTATCTGATTTTGTTTCTGAGGATATGAAGTATGTACATTATCTTTCATCAGCAAATCCAAATAATAGAACAGACGGAAGAACATTCCGTTTAGAACTTTCATATAAATTCTAATTTTAAAATAATAATTGATATTAAGGAGGATACAAGAATGAGAAAAAGTAGTATCATGTTACTGATAGTACTGTTCGCATTTCAGTTAGTTTTCGCAGGCAATTTGTTTGCCCAGGAAACTGAAGTAATGGAAGAAGGCACAGCAGTTGGAAATGAGGCTGTTCAGGAGACAGAAGCAGCCGTTTCAGACGATAAAATGGAAGAGTCACCAGAAGTTGGTGGAATGGAAAAACTTGCAAAAGCTATATTCGGAAGCACTGCGGTTAATATATTTATCCAGGGTGGATTCACAATGTGGCCAATCCTTATTCTGCTTTTATGGGCGATTGCAACAATCATCTGGAAACTTGTATCATTACAATATGCTAAAATTAAAGTAGAAGATTTTCTTGATAAGCTTTTACCTTTAGTAAAAGATAAAAGATACGACGAAGCAATTACTCTTTGTGAAGAAACAAGAGGACCTGTTTCAGTAATCGTAAGAATGGCTTTACTTAAAGTTGACAAAGGCGTTGAAGCAGTTGAAAAAGCAATCGAAGCTGCAAGTGTTCTTGAAATGGCTTTCCTTGAAAAAGGATTTGTTCCACTTAACACAACTATTAACCTTGCGCCTATGTTTGGTTTCTTTGGTACAATTATTGGTATGATCACAGCATTTGATGATATCGCTGCTGCCGGTGAAGTGGACCCTACAATTGTTGCTTCCGGTATTAAAATAGCTCTTATCACAACAGCAGCCGGTCTTGCTGTTGCTATTCCTGTTCAATTCTTTAACAACATGTTCATGTCAATGGTAGACGGAATGGTTATTGACATGCAAAAAGGTTCAGAAAGACTTATTGAAACTCTGGTAGAAAATCAGGGGGAATAGATGTTCATTAGAAAGAAAAAAAGAAATTTAGGGGGCATCCCCACAGCATCTCTTTCAGATGTTGCTTTTCTTCTTCTTGTTTTCTTTCTTACAACAACAAAATTTGATATTAAAAAAGGTATAGGCTTAACTCTTCCTGTTAAATCAGATACAACAGAAAACCAGGTCAAACTTCAGGCAGAAAATGTTACGAAGATCCAGGTTGGTCAGGACGGGAAGATTCAAATTAAAGTTGGAAAGAATGAGCCGCAAGAAGTTGCATTGTCAGAGATTAAAGGTATGGTAAATAAAATTGTATCCGATAATCCTGATATGGTTATCTCATTAAAAACTCATAGAAAAAGTAACTATAAGAATATGGTTGATGTACTTGACAGGCTTCGTATGGCAGGTGCTCAGAAAATATCCTTAGGTACAAATTAGGAGTGGGAAATGGCAAATATTAAAAAACAGTCAAAACCTGAAACACTGATTCCCACTGCGTCAATGTCGGATATAGCATTTCTTTTATTAATATTTTTTATGGTCTCAACAGTCTTTGTAAAAGAAAGAGGTCTGCGGATCACTATGCCAAAGGCTCATGAAGAAATTATTAAAAAGATTCCAAGAAAGAATGCGGTTACGGTATATGTAAACAGAAGTGGAAAAATCTCAGTTGATGACAGAATTCTTACAATTCCTATGATTAGTCCGACTATGCAGAGGAAACTTGCACAGAATTTTAATATGATTGTTGCATTCAGAACTGATACGAAAGCTGAATATGGCGTTATGGCTGATATTATGAACAAGCTGAGAGAAGCAGAAGCTCTTACAGTTACGTTTGAGGCCAAGAAGCTTTAGGAGGAATTATGAAAAAGTATCATGACTGGAAAGATGTAGCGAGTACTTACTATGAAAAGTGTCTTAGCCTGACAGTTTTACTAGCTCTGTTTGCATTTCTGGTAACACCTGAGATTAAGGTGAAAGCAAGAGACATTCAAGTTGCTGATAATGTAATTGTTCAAGACGTTATTCAAGACATACCGGATGAAATTAAGCCTCCGGAAGAACAAAAAGTTCAGGATCTTGAAATTGTTATTGATGATATTGGTGAAGAATCTGAAGAAGATGAATTATCAATCATTGAAACAATTGAGAATACTGCTATCAGCCAATTTGAAGAGAAAAAAGCTCCACCTAAAACTCGTGGAAAAACTCCAATATTCCAAATGTTTGAGGATCCACCTGTGTTAATTAAACAGGTAAAACCTGAATACCCGGAAACTGCTAAGGAACTTGAGATAGAAGGTAACGTTGGTCTCAGAGTTGAGATTTACGAAGATGGAACTGTAGGTGAAGTAGTTGTAGTCAGATCGCTGATGCCAGGTCCCGGAGGACTTGATGAAGCAGCTGTCAATGCAGTGAAAAAATTTGAATACACACCTGCAAAATTTCAGGGAGAACCAGTAGCTGTATGGCTTGAGTTTGCCTTGAATTTCACATTAGAATAAAAAAGTATAATAAATTGGAGGAATTTAATGAGCAAATTAAATTCAAAATGGTTTATGTTTCTGATATTAATCAGTCTGACATGCTTTGCTTCTGCTGAGATGGTTGACCAGCATAGAGCAAAAAAGCAATTGGATATTGATAAGTATCACGATAAAGGTAACATAAGCTTGAGAGTTTCTAATTATGGATTCTTTGGATCAGGCTCCAATGGGGATTGGCCTTCTCTGGAGTACCCTAAAGGAAGTTCCATAGATTACCTTTTTCAAGGAGCATTATGGTTCGGAGCAAAAAAATACAGACTGAACAGTCTAAACCAGAGACTATACTATTATTATGAGTATGAATATGATGATTCTGTGAAAGTAGATAGTACTCGCAGAACAATGGCTGAAGGTGATGATGGCTGGGATCCTGTTTATATCAATAATCCTGTCATCGATACACTCGTGTCAGTTGGATTTGATGGTGATGCAAGTATTTATGAATTACTTCCGTTGTTTAATAGAATTGATAAACCAATGCTTAACTCACAGCATAACAATATATATGATATATATACCAATACCGATGAAGTCATTGAAGCTACAATTCGTGAACACAGACGTGGAGTTGATGATGATAATGATGGTAAAATTGATGAAGACCCCGTAGGTACTGCAGTTCCGTTTAGAAATGGAAATGAACTTCCTGAAGTATTTGACAGCTTTGGTAAAGATTATCCAGGATTTTTCTACGGAGCAAATAATCCAAATGATATAATCGAAGATAATATCAATATCTGGTTCCCTCTTGGATTCCAGGATTTATCAATAGCTGATAGTCTTGTAAGCAGCGGGGAAACAGGCTCAATGACTGAGTTAGTTGATGATGATGGTGACGGAATCATTGATGAAGATGGTTTTCCAATATCTGAACAGGATTTGATTGGTTACTATTATGATTATTCTCCTATTCTTGCTACAGGACCTGAAAGAGATCTTGGTCAACAAGCTGTATCTTCAGATCACAAATCCCTGAATATTCAGGTAAGACAGATGAGTTATCAATGGAGTTATGATTATATCAAAAACCTTGTATATGTTGAGTTCGATATAACAAACATGAACTTAGATAGTGAAGAGACTCTCTATGATTGTGCTATGGGTATTTATATGGACTCTGACGTTGGACCTCAGTCCTGGCAGGGTGATGAAAGATCAAAGGATGATGTCAGTAGTTATGTAAGAGGTAAAGGGTTTGAATTTGCCTACACATACGACAAAGATAAAGACGGTGGTCTTACAACCGGTATGATTGGATCAAGAGTTTGTACTCCTGACCCTGATAATCTTGAGTTTGCCTGCTGGTTCTGGAATAGAGGTGATGGTCCTAATGACACAAAACCTACTCAGGAAGATTTACTGACAGGTCAAAGAACAAATAATGAAAAGTACTGGCTTCTTACAGATAGAAACCCTAACACAGATAAGTTTACTTCTCTAAGGGATTTTCCTGAAAAGCAAGTAGATTCTCCTGACGATACAAGATATCTTTTTGCATTCTATGGTGATATGCAGGGTTTATCAGATAATCCAACAGAGGAGTCATGGAATCTTGAACCCGGTAAAACAATGAAGATTGTTATCGCTGTGTTCCCTGGAGAAACAGTTGAAGAACTTAAACAAACATCAGCTTGGGCTAAACAGATTTACGGTGAAGCTCAATCTTTAACAAATGTTGTTAAACCAGACACTTTCCCTCATTATAATCCACCTGAACCACCTCAATTCCCTAAAATGACATCAGTTTTATCGAGAGATGGAAAAAGACTTAATGTATACTGGGATAACAGATCCGAGTTCACTGTAGATTATATGACTGTAAGTGATGAACAGATGGGATATCAGGATCAGAACTCTGCACTTCCAAGTTATTTGCCTGATCTTACCGGAATTCCTGCAAAGCAGTTAAATGAAAATGCTATTATTGATCCGGTAACAGGTAACAGACTTAGACATGACTTCCAGGGATATTCTCTCTGGAGTAAAAAGGGAAGAGGAGAATCTGAATTCTGGGAAATGTCAGGAAGATGGGATAAAGTTGATACATATCAGGATATGATAGATTATGATATCGTTAAAAACAATCCTGCTGCTAACTTCACAGATTTCGGTGGAGATCTTGGTGTAGACAAAGGCTTACCTAACGCCAGATTCGCTGATGAAAATGATATGGTTTATAAACATTATAATGAAAACTATGAATTAGTAAATTATGAGATTGGTGATAAAATATATGGTTATCCTCTTTATGATCCGGAAATGAATGACATCGATAAGATCAATGAATATCTTGCAGATTTAAAGAATCCGGCAGTCAATAAGAAATATAATCCGGATTACCACGATCAAGCTTTTATACTTGAAGCTCTTATCATGAAGAATCCTGATGTTTCAGCAGAAATTTATCTTGCATTATATGATGACAAGTTAATACCTATTGAAGAACACCTTGGTGAAAACGACCTTCTGGATGCTCAATATTTCAATGATAATTCAGATTTAAGACTTGCATCAAGATACTACAAGGCTGAAATTGATTATTTACCTGTTGGCGTGGAATATTATATTTCTGTGACAGCATTCGACCGCGGTATGCCGGCAAACAATCTTCAATATCTTGAAAGTGGAAAAGATGCTAACAAAATGGCTTATTTCCCGGGAGCAACAAGTTCAAAGAACATGGACGATATTTTTGTCGTACCAAATCCTTATATTGGTCAATCTTCTTTTGACGGAAGAATTGAGAATGATACAAAGGGTGATAAGAGTAAGAGAATATGGTTTATGAACTTACCGGAAGATTGCGAAATCAGAGTTTACACTCTTGCCGGAGACTTAGTTGATGAATTCGAGCATCATGGTGAGACATTCTACGATATAATTAACGTAAGTAAAGATGGAAACGAAGCTTTAGCCGGATCAGGTATGCACCCTTGGGACATGCTTTCCAAAAACGATCAGGTTATCACAGCCGGTGTTTATCTTTATTCAATAAGAGATTTGAAGACTAAAGAAATTCAAGTCGACAAATTTGTAATAATCAAGTAGGAGGTAAAAAATGAAAAAAATACTTATTACACTATTCGTAATTTCTCTTTTTGCCTCAAACATGTTTGCAGAAGTTTTCTCAAAAACAGGTACTGCAGATATGCAGTTTCTGAAAATTACCACAGATGCACGCGCGATTGGTATGGGAGAAGCCTATGTTGCAGTATCAGATGATATTTCATCTACATACTGGAATCCAGGTGGTCTTGCTTTAAAAGAGAAGAATCAGCTTTTCTTTTCTCATACTGATTATGTTGCAGACATTATGTTTGATTATTTTGCAGCATCCTTTTACAATGATCTCGGAGTATTTGCATTCCATGCTTATATGATGCATATGGATGATATGGAAATCACAACAGAAGAAGAAGGATTCACAGGTGAAAAGTTTACATGTATGGCTCTCAGTACTGGTCTTACATACAGTAGACAATTTACTGATAAGTTCTCATTTGGATTTACAGGTAAATATCTCAGAGAAGAATTGTATAAATACGCAGTAAATACTATTGCATTTGATATTGGATCTCAGTATAACACACACTGGAGAAACCTTACTATTGGTATGGCTTTGAGCAATTTCGGTGGTGAAGTTGAGTTTGATATTGATGAGGATGGTGATGGCAGAAGTGGTGAAGATCCGTTCGATTTGCTTGATAATGATGGCGATGGTGAAGTTGATGAAGATGGTGACAATCTTACATCTCAAATACCAATGAATTTTTCATTCGGGCTTTCTATCGATCTGTATCAGACAAGAGAAGATCTTACATACCTTATGGGAGCTTTTCAGATCAACAACTGTGTTGACAGAAGAGAATCCTTCAACCTTGGATTTGAGTACAAATATAGTCTTTTATACTTAAGAACCGGTAAACAATTTAATACTGACCTTGAAGAAAGATACGATGGTTTTGAAGCCGTTATGCCTTCTAACTATGGTTTAGGATTAAAAATACCGTCATCAATAGGTATATTCAGTGTTGATTATTCATATTCAAGAATGGGATGGCTTGAAGAGTCATTCATTGAAAGTGCTCACCGTTTAACAATAAAAATGGAATATTAATTGCTAAAACAATATAAATTGTATGAATTGAGGAGGAAAAAATGAGAAAGTTATTAATAATAACTCTTATTCTTTCTGTTTCTTTAGGATTATTTGCAGCTGATTTTATGAAATCTCAGCCGAAGAAACAGTCAAAGAAATTTGCTGTGGAAAACCCACAGAGTATACTTAAGGATAGAGCTTCTGACGATGAAAAGGATATTGAATATTCATGGCATGTAGCTCCGCAACCAGTTGTCGATTCAAAATATGATTACTTCCCTGGAGCATATCAGAATCGTCCACTTACATATCAAAAAGCATTTTCTGGTATTGCCGGTGATCTCGGTGACCAGATGGTTATGACATTTCAAGTTCAACAAAACACAGACCGTTATGTAAAAGGTTACTTTGTAAGCAACGATGGTACTCAAGTTGATGATGCAGGTGTTGCATCAGCTACACAGAGACAAGGTTATCCTACTCTTGCAATCGATCCTAATACTCAAAGAACTTACATCGCATTCCACTCAGATTTTGATGGTGACGGTGAATATGAAATGAAAGCAGTAACAGACCAGTATTCAATTACCGGAGCTCTTTCATATACTGCAGTTAGTTCTTTTGATAACGAGGTTTACGGTGGAACAGCCGGAACACAGGTTGATGATGAATATATCTGGCCTACAATGTTTATCAGAACTATGCCTAATGGTGTTTCTAGGATCTTTCTTTTCGGTAACAACTATAAGTCACATAACCCTATTACTGGTGATGACTCTACAGCAGCAGCTTCAGAAAATGTTCTTTTTGCTTATGCTGACATTACAGGTTCATCAGCCGTTATCCCTGATGATGCATGGACATACAAAACATTCCCTACAATGAATGCATGGAATAACTATGACAATGATAATTGGGGACGTTTCCAAAAAGGTATTTATGTTTCAGAAAACGGACAAGAAATTGTTCTTTACGGTTACTATACAGAAGATGATACAAGAAATCGTTTCAATTTCAGAAAACAAATAATGAGAGTTTATTATAACGATAATTACGGCGAAGGTGATTTCGATATTTTTGATAAAGATATCAATCTTCCTCAAGAAAATCCTCAGTTCAGAGATCCTGATACAGATACACTGTATTACTACTTCTCAACAGATGATAACATCATGGAAAATGACAGCCTTTTCTGGGATCTGTATTTCGGATCACACTTAATGACTACTCAAGATGGTCAAGGTAGATTCCACGTAATGAATACTATCTGCCCTCAGTACTACTCATACGATGGTGCTGATACTTTAGGTTATGTATTCTATTTCAGTACAAAAGTTATTGAGTTCATCTTTGATCCTGATGCAGCCACAGACGAAGAACGTATTACATTCAATCCGGTATATCCAGAAGATAAAATGCCTGATGGTACTTATCTAGATGACAGCGTGTTCCCAAGAGTTTCATGGGATGTTGACGCTGACGGTGAAAGAGATACTCTCAGATACTGGACATGGAATCAGTATTTCCTTCCATTATGGCATCATGAACTTGATCAAGCTTTCCATGAAAACTATTTCAGATATGCACGCAGCGAAGATGGACACTTACTTGCTGCCATGTATGGCGAAGGTGCAATGAATAAAAGAACTCATGATAACCAGCTTGATACACACCCTATGTATGAAAAACCAGGATGTCACATCGTGATTTCCGGTGATGATGGTAATCACTGGTCAGATCCTATCGAACTTTATAACATCTATGATACAGTAATTTACGACAATCCGGATGATCCAAACAATCCTGATACAGTAAACTTCTTCTACGATCAACTTCTTCGTTCACAGTTCCCTAATGAATCACTTATTTACTGGTATATGGGTGACAAAATTGAAAAAATAGGACCAAGAGAAGCACGTCTTCCTATAGCATTCTATGCCGATAACAAATACGGTTCATCTATTCAGGATAATGAAGGTGACGAAGTAGATGAAGAAGGTGGAACAATATACTACGGTGTAATTGATATTGATTACGCTAAATTAGAACATGTTGGTAACAATAATTCTTCAGCTCCGGAATACAATGGACTTGAATTAAGCAATTATCCTAACCCATTCAACCCAACAACAACAATCAGCTTCAACCTTAAAAAAGATGCTCACACTAACGTAAGCGTTTATAACGTAAAAGGTCAGCTCGTGAAAACACTTGCAGACGAAAAAATGCAGGCTGGAAAACGTACACTTACATGGGAAGGTGACAATAATTCAAGCAAATCTGTATCATCAGGTGTATACTTTATTAAAGTACAATCAGGTGAAACTACAGATGTTAAAAAAGCAGTACTCATGAAATAGTATAAATGCTTTAAAGCTTAGAGAGAGGAGTAATTTTGCTCCTCTCTTTTTTTTTTATTGAATAAATCAATAAAAAAATATCAATTCATTAATGATTAGGAATATTTTTTGCTTCATATTTAATTGTATGAATTAAGGAGATATCTTTGCACTGATAGGAGTCGATGATGGGATTTGAAAATCATCATTGTCACCTCAAGACAATTAACTTTAAGGAGTTTCCAAATGAATTCCAAAATTCATGAACCTCAATAATGATTTTTGTCCTGGTTATTGTGTAAAGTACTCATGGAGGAAGAAATGAGAAAATTACTTGTATTTGTAATTATTATCTCTTTTTCAGTAGTGATTTTGGCGGATGATTACATGAAAAGAGATGATTCAGTTTCTAAAAGGTATGTTCCTGCAAAAAATTCTAATTTCAAATTGAAGGAGAGAGCATCAGACGATGATAAGGACATTACTTATTTTTGGCATGTTGCTCCCAGCTTGATCACAACTTCAAAATATGATTATTTCCCATCAAGCTATAATACAAATCCAATTGTTAAGCAGGATCCATTCCCTGCAGCGATTAATCCCGGTGTCACTCTGGGAGATCAGATGGTTATGTCATTACAGATCCAGCAAAACACTGACAGATATGTTAAAAGTTACATGGTAGGATATGACGGAACTGTCAACTTTAATTCTGGTGTAGCATCGGCTACCCAAAGACAAGGTTATGGAAGTCTGGCAATTGATCCTGTGACTCAGAGAACTTATATTGCATTTCATAGCGATTATGATGGTGATAATGAGTTTGAAATAAAACTTGTTATGGATCAGTATTCCCTGCTCGAAGATCTGAGTTATACATCTATCAGTGTGTTTGATAATTCAGATTACGGCGGTAACTATGGAACTCAGGTAGATGATCAGTATGTTTGGCCAAATATTTTCATCAGACGAATGGATAACGATGTTTCGAGAATATTTCTGTTTGCCAGTAACAATAAATCGCATAATCCGATAACAGGCACTGATACTACAGCATCAGCTTCCGAAAATATTCTATTTGCCTATGCAGATCTGAATGATAATACAGGTCAGATTGATGATAACGGATGGACATACAAGACATTTCAGGAATTGAATGACTGGAACATGTATGTCAATGATGAATGGGGTAGGTTTCAGAAAGGAATATGCGTATCTGAAAATGGTCAGGAAATAGTGTTGTTCGGATATTACTACAAAACGGGAGTAGTTGATCGATTCGGATTGATGACTCCTACGATAAGATCATACTATAACAATAATTACGGCGAGGGAGAGTTTGTATCTCACGACCAGGGAATAAGTTTCGAATTCGAAAATCCTCAGTTCAGAGATCCGCAAACAGATACTCTTTACTCATATTTCCCAACAACGGGTAATATTTCAGCTGGAGACAGTCTTTTCTGGAGTATTTATTTTGGCTCTCATATGAATGCAACTCAGGACAATTATGGTCGTTTTCATGTTATGAGTACACTGACTCCAAAGTATTATAACTATACCGGAACAGACACTATGATAACCTCTTTTTACATGAATACAAAAGTTATTGAATTTGTGTTTGATCCTGATGCGGCAAGTGAAGAGGAGATGATAACATTTAATCCGGTACATCCTGAGAATAAAGCTCCTGATGGTTCATATTTAAGTGATGATGTATTTCCGAGAGCACCTTGGGATGTAGATAATGACGGTGCACTTGATACATTAAGGCACTGGACCTGGAATCAGTATTTTCTACCACTCTGGCATCATGACCTTGATCAGGATTTCCATGAAAATTATTTCAGATATGCTCGATCACAGGACGGAAGATGGCTTGCAGCAATGTATGGTGAAGGTGCTATGAACTTCAGGACACACGATGCTGGTTTGAATACTCATCCAATGTTTGAACGTCCAGGTTGTCATATTGTATTATCAGTAGATAATGGGAATCACTGGTCGGATCCGATAGAACTTTACAATGTATATGATACAGAGATTTACCAAAATCAGACAGGTCCTCCGGATACTGTGAACTTCTTCTATGATCAACAGCTAAGGACTCAATTTCCTAATGAAAGCCTAGTCTACTGGACTATGGGAAATACAATAGAAAAACCATCACCTGAAGTTGCCAGATTACATGTTTCATTCTATGCTGATAACAAATATGGATCAAGTGTACAGGAAAATGAAGATGATACTGTTGACGATGAGGGTGGAGCTGTCTACTATGGAGTGATTGATGTTGATCTTGACAGGTTAGGTATAAAAGATCAAGAACTTGCATCTGATTATAATGGACTTCAATTAAATAATTATCCAAATCCCTTTAATCCTGAAACAAATATTCAGTTCAATTTGAAGAAGGAATCGAATGTTGATGTTGCAGTATACAACATAAAAGGACAGAAGGTTCGACAATTAGCTGACAGGAAATTTGGTGCAGGTAAGCAAGCATTGAAATGGGATGGAAAAACAGATAGTAATACAGACTCTGCATCCGGTGTTTACTTCATTAAAGTTAAAACAAACGAAGCAACAGACATTACTAAAGCAGTATTGCTGAAATAATAACAAACTAAATCAAATTAATTCATACAAAATTGCGTTTTCTATAGCCTGCTGATTAATCCGGCAGGCTTTTTTACAATAGCATGCATCCCCCCGAAACCCAAAGAAAATGAAGAATGCATTTTTCTAAGAAATGTCTGCTAAAAATCCTTCCAATTTTCTTGAAGTCAGATTTTCAAGAAAAAACGGGGGATTCCAATTTTTTACTATAATGGATGACAGCTTTGCATACTATCGAAATCTTTTAACATATCCCGGATGTCAGAGAAGATGAAAGCATTATACTTGAATGAGATAAGAACTCAACACTTATTTTCGAGAGAAATCAAGAAAAGCTGTTGTAACTATGTAAAGATCTTTTGCATTACAAAATGGCTGAAGAAATTATTTATTTAAATAATCGGACTCAAAACCTTGACAGAAAATGTATAATCAAATATAGCAGATAAAATTTAAAACAGGAATGAGTATGAAAAAGAAAATAATGCTAATTCTCTTATTAACAATTGTTATATCAATTTTTGGACAAGTCAATGGTTTTATAACTGATGTTAATGGTAAAACCGTAATGAAATTATGGGGAACGCATCAGGAAAGAGGTTATGCTCACGGTTATCTTGTTGCCGAAAAATTTCTTCAGGTATTCGATAACTATGTCATAGGAACTATGCTTATGGGGCAATCTCAATATTACAATGGAATGAGATCATATTTTGAAGCAAATTTCGTATGTGATTCTTTATATGTTACAGAGGCAATGGCAATTGTTACAGGTATTCAGGACGCAGGAGCATCAGTTCATTCTACTTATTTAAACAGGGATATTGATTATATAGATGTTCTTATATGCAACACAATACCGGATCTTTCTACGACTTTCAATAGATATTGTGATCCGGAACATACAGGTGGATGTTCAAGTCTGACAAGCTGGGGTAATGCTACTCAAAATGATAATTTAAATGGTGAACTGGTTATTACAAGATATCTTGACTGGTCAGTAAGCTCTCATCTCAGTTCAAACTCAATGATTATTGTGCATGAACCATCTGAAGTCGATGAGCAACCATGGTTTTCCTTTGGATTCCCGGGTATGTTTGGAGCGCTTTCTGCAATAAATGAGAGTGGCGTGGCAGTTTTCCAGAATATGGGAAATGATAATACGAGAGTTCCCGGACACACATATAGTCCAATATTATTAACTCTCAGAAAAGCTGTAGAAAGCAGAGACTGTAATGATGATAATGTATCAAACATTGATGATGTAAGACAAGCACTGACCGATGATAATTGTGCTTTTGGTGCTATTGTGCAGTCTGTAACACATATGGCTGAGTATGAGTTTGCAACAGTATTTGAAATAAATGATAATCTTGGGTTAACCAGCAGAAATGTGACAGACAATACGGCTATTGCAGGTGATAATCTTGCTGCAACAAACCATTTCAGAGAATTGATATCTCCTTCAGCATGCTCCAGATATTCAGCTCTTTCAAGTTCAATAGAAGATACAACAAATGTAACACTACAGAAAAGTCTGTCATTAATGTATCATGCCTGTGGTGTAATGCATAATCTTCATGTTATTCAGTATGTACCTTCTTCGGGGTATATTCGATGGGCTGTAGCAGGTGTTGCACCGGCATATCAGTCACCATCTACAGAACTTAACAGAGATGATCTGCTGAGTTTAACAGTGGGAATATCTGAGGATGTTGTACAATATGACAATTCAATGGATATTTATCCGAATCCGTTTAATCCGGAGACAACAATAAAATTTGACCTGACTGAAGCCGCAGAAGGTGAATTCTGTGTTTATAATGTTAAAGGCCAGAAAATAAGGACAATCAAAGAAGGAACATTCCGGAAAGGAACTAATATTCTTAAGTGGAATGGAATTAATGAAAATGGGATTAATGTCTCAAGTGGAGTATATCTTATGGTTTTGAAAACTGGTAATTATTCTCTCAGTTCCAAAGCTGTATTAATTAAGTAATTTAAAGTTAAAATAATATAGAAATTGTTCAAAAGAATTTAAGGTGTATTATTTTTCTTAAAAAAACTTGTAAGAAAAAGGGCACTTTTTAGTCTTTGGCACAATTCATAACTCAAGGAGTAAAAAATGTTTGAAAAGATTGAGAAACACCGAGAAGGGTCGATCATTCTTGACGATAGTGATCCAGCAAAAATGGAAGTTGAAGATACTGAGATTAATACGTCCGGTGATTATAAAGAATCTCCGGTGTTTATTTATTATGAGTGGTGTAAAAAATGCGGAATCTGTGCAACATTTTGTCCGACAAAAGTGCTTGCCAGAAAAGCAGATGGCGCTCCATACGTTAAAAATCCGGAAAAATGTATCCACTGTGGTACATGTGACAGATTGTGCCCTGATTTCGCAATAACAGGTGCTAAAAGATAAGGAGTTGATATGCCAAAAAAGAATGAACAAGAAAAGAAAACCATAAAGCTGATGCAAGGTAATGAAGCAATAGCATTAGCAGCAATGGATGCCGGTGTAGATTTTTTTGCAGGCTATCCAATTACCCCTTCAACTGAAGTTGCTGAGATTCTCTCTCAGAAACTGCCTGCTGCAGGAAAAACATTTATTCAAATGGAAGACGAAATTGCAAGTATCGCAGCTGTAATAGGTGCATCACTTGCAGGAGCAAAATCAATGACTGCAACCAGTGGACCTGGTTTTTCTCTTATGCAGGAAGCAATTGGTTTTGCAAAAATTACTGAAACTCCATCACTTATAGTTAATGTTCAGAGAGGTGGTCCATCTACAGGTTTACCTACAAAACCGTCTCAAGGTGACATTATGCAGGCTCGTTGGGGTTCTCACGGTGATGCTCCGGCAATAGTCCTTTATCCGGACTCAGTAAAAGAAAGTTATGAATTAACAATTCGTGCGGTAAACCTTGCTGAAAAATACAGAACATGTGTTGTTCTTCTTCTTGACGAAGTACTTGGACACATGAGAGAAGCTGTTGAGGTTCCAGATGTATCAAAAATCAGAATCATCAACAGAATTAAACCTACTGTTCCACCTGAATGGTATAAACATTACGAAGAAACTCAGAAATATCTTTCTCCTGTTGCAAGTTTTGGCGAAGGTTACAGATTCCACGTAACCGGACTTGCTCACGATCAATACGGTTTTCCAACGAACAAGGCTAATGAAGTTGATGTGATGATGAAACGTCTCAAAAAGAAAATCACAACAAACATCAGAGACCTTGTTCAAATCGAAAGCTTCAAAATGGATGATGCGAAAATTGCTGTATTTGCTGCAGGTATTACAGCACGTTCAGCAAAAGCTGCAGTAATGATGGCAAGAAGTGAAGGCTTGAAAGTGGGACTTCTCAGACCATTGACAATATGGCCATTCCCGGATGATGCAGTTAAGAAAATGCTCAAGAATGTTGAATCAGTAATTGTTCCTGAGTTGAATCAGGGTCAGTTTATTCATGAAATTGAGAGACTTGCAAAAGATAAGGAAGACGGAAAGATCATACCAATTCAGAGAGTTGATGGAGAACTGATTACTCCGAGAGAAATCCTGAAGAAGATCAAGGAGGAACAATAGATGGCAACTATAGCATTAAAAACAATACATAAATATTTAAGACATAACAAGAAATTCCCACACGTTTGGTGTCAGGGTTGCAGTAATGGTATTGTTCTTGGTGATATCATCAGAGCTATCCATTCTCTTGAAATCAAAAAAGATGATATCGCAATGGTATCAGGTATCGGTTGTTCCAGCAGAATGCCTGTTTATGCAGACTTCAATACACTGCATACTCTTCATGGAAGAGCAATTCCATTTGCTACCGGTCTTAAAATGTACAAACCTGATATGAATGTTTTTGTTGTTACCGGTGATGGTGATGCAACAGCAATTGGTGGTAATCACTTTATCCACGCAGCAAGAAGAAATATTGATATAAACATAATTGTTCTTAATAACAATATCTACGGAATGACAGGTGGACAATATTCACCTACAACTCCTACAGGACATCGCGCAACAACAATGCCTTATGGTAATATTGATCCTGTATTTGATATCTGTGAACTTGCCATGGGTGCAGGAGCTACATTTGTGGGTAGAACTACAGCATATCATGCGGTTGAAGCAGAAAACATGATAAAAAAAGCTATTCAGCATAAAGGACTTTCAGTTGTAGAAGTTATCTGTGCTTGTCCTGTTATTTACGGAAGACTTAATAAAAAAGGTGCAGCTCCGGAAATGATGATGCAGATGAAAGAAAACTCTATCACTATCGCTGCTGCTGAAAAACTTAAACCTGAAGAGAAAGAAGGAAAGATTATCCGCGGTATCTTCCGTCAGGAAGAAAAACGTGAGTATACTCAAGCTTACAAAGGATTAGTAGATAGCTTAAAAAAAGGTAAGGAGTCAAAATGAAAAGTACCAGAACTGAAACCAGATTAAGTGGAAGCGGTGGACAAGGTCTGATTCTTGCAGGTATTATTCTTGCTAACGCAGCTGTTCTTGATAAAAAGAATGTTACTCAGACTCAAAGTTACGGACCTGAATCCAGAGGTGGAGCAAGTAGAGCTGACGTGCTTATCAGTAATGATGCGATTTATTATCCTGAAGCGACTCAATTTAATGTTCTTCTTGCACTTACTCAGGAAGCTTGTGATAAATACATCTTTGACCTTAGAGAAGATGGTATCCTGATTGCTGATTCTACATACGTAAAAAATATTTCAATGATAGATTCATCTGTATACGAAAGGAACTTCACTGAAATTGCTATGGAAGAACTCGGAAGTGCTTTACCTACTAATATTCTTACTTTATCTTTCCTTGTTCAGTTAACCAAAGTTGTTACTGTTAAGAGTCTCGAACAGGCAATTCGCAATACGGTAAAACCTGCTTTTGTTGATCTCAATATCAAAGCAATGAAACTTGGATTCAAACTGGCTAAAGAAGAACAATAGTGAGATAGTTATGGTAAAATACATAAGTCATATAGGAATTGCAGTAAAAAATCTTGATGATGCAATTGAGTTTTATAAAAAACTTGGACTTGAGGTTGAATCTACTGAAGTTGTTGAATCTCAGAAAGTAAAAGTTGCTTTTATTCCTGTTGGAGATACTCGTATAGAGCTTCTTGAATCAACAGCTCCTGACGGACCAATTGCAAAATATATTGAAAAGAAAGGTGAAGGAATTCAGCATCTTGCTTTTGCAGTTGACAATCTTCCTGAAGCACTTAAGTTATCTGAAGAAAACAATATACGATTAATAGACAAAGAACCTCGACCGGGTGCACATGGTGCTGATATTGCATTCCTGCATCCAAAATCATCTTATGGTGTTCTCGTAGAACTCTGTAAGGAAAAAGATCATTAATTTCTTATTTCCGGAGGATAAATGGAAATTAAAAAGAGCATCGTAGAACTGCAGGAGAAGAGAGAAAAAGCTCTTCTTGGTGGTGGACAGAAAAGAATCGATGCGCAACATAACAAAGGTAAGTTGACAGCAAGAGAAAGAGTTAACAATCTCTTGGACCCCGATAGTTTTGAAGAAATAGACATGTTTGTTCAGCATCAATGTACAAACTTCGGTATGGAAAAGAATAAGATTCTCGGTGACGGTGTAATAACCGGCTGTGGTACAATCAATGGCAGAATGGTATTTGTTTTTGCTCAGGATTTCACAGTTTTCGGTGGATCTCTTTCTAAAACCTATGCTGACAAAATATGTAAAATAATGGATATGGCACTTAAAGTCGGAGCTCCTGTTATAGGGCTCAATGACTCAGGCGGTGCCAGAATTCAGGAAGGTGTAGATGCTCTTGCAGGTTACGCTGAAATATTCTGGAGAAATGTACAGGCATCCGGAGTTATTCCACAAATATCTGCAATCCTCGGACCATGCGCCGGTGGAGCGGTATACTCACCTGCTATTACAGACTTTATTATCATGGACAAGAAGAACAGTTATATGTTTGTTACAGGTCCTAAAGTAGTAAAAACTGTACTTAACGAAACCGTTACAACCGAAGAACTTGGTGGTGCGATGGTTCACGGCTCAAAAAGCGGTGTAACACAGTTTGTTACAGAAAATGAAGAAGAAACAATTCTTCTTATCCGCAAAATCATGAGCTATATTCCTAACAACAATATGGAAGAACCACCTTACGTAACACCATCTGATCCGATAGACAGATCATGTGATGAGCTTAACACAATTATCCCTGATAATCCGAACAAGCCTTATAATGTGCTTGATGTAATAGCATCTATTGCAGATGACGGAGAGTTCCTGGAAGTTGCTCGTAACTTTGCTCAGAACGTTGTTGTCGGATTCTCAAGATTTAACGGTTATAGTGTAGGTATTGTAGCTAATCAGCCTAAATTCCTCGCTGGATGTCTTGACAATAATGCATCAAATAAAGCTGCAAGATTCGTAAGATTCTGTGATGCTTTTAATATTCCTCTTCTTGTTCTTGAAGACGTACCCGGATTCCTTCCGGGATCTAATCAGGAACATAACGGAATCATCAGAAACGGTGCTAAACTGCTTTATGCTTTTGCTGAAGCTACAGTTCCAAAAATGACAGTAGTTCTGAGAAAAGCTTATGGTGGAGCGTACTGCGTGATGAACAGTATCCATATGCGTGCTGACGTAGTATATGCATGGCCTTCAGCAGAGATTGCTGTAATGGGACCTGCAGGTGCCGTGGAGATTATCTTCCGTAAAGATGCAAAAGATGCGAAAGATCCTGCAAAAGTTCTCAAAAATAAAGAAAACGAATACAGAGAGAAATTCGCTAATCCTTATGCTGCTGCAGAAAAAGGATATATAAACGATATTATTGAACCGTCACAAACCAGATTCAGAATTATCAGATCTCTTGAAATGCTTGCATCGAAGAGAGAAGTTAACAGACCTAGAAAGCATGGAAACATCCCTTTATAAGGATTTAGTATGAAAAAAACACTTGTTTTAAGCATATTATTCCTGATCCTTTTTTCCATGATTCAGGCTGAGAATCCGGAAGATTTGAATATTACTTCAGATATGTCTCTGATGGAAACTGCTCAGAAAACCGGGATCCCATACAAGAAACTAATTTCTTATATGAATGTCTCTGATTCTGTAAACATCAGCACTAAACTGAGTGCTCTTAATCTCGGAAAAGCTGATGTCGAAAAAGCTATTGATGAATTCAACAAAATTGAGAAATCAATGTATGGAACAATTACTTTGATTGGAATGCTTGTTGTTTTTTCAAGTTTGCTTATTATCGGAATCATTATTGCCCAGCTTGAGCATCTGGCAAATTACGAGAAATGGAAGGAAAAGAAAAAGGAAGCAAAAGCACAGAAAGCTACATCGGTTTCCGTTAAGACTGATATCGGAACAATTTCAACCGATATGCCTCAGACTTCCATGAACGCTATTGCGGCCGTAATTGCAACATTGCACATGCATGTCTCTGATGCTGAAAGACAGCAAAAAATGCTTCTGACCTGGAAGCGTATGCCGTCATCTTTATGGAAAGCTTATAATATTACAGACATGCCAAATCGTGCTTTTAATAAAAGGAGATAATGTGAAAAACTATCATATGAGAATCAACGGTGAAAAATATACAACAAAAGTAGTTAAATATAATGGTGCAAGAGCAGTTGTAATGGTAAACGGCGTTGAATTCAGAGTTGAAATTGATGCAGAAGAATTACCAAGTGCTCCTAAATTAGTACGATCAGAAAAATCTGCTCCGGGATTACCTGCTCTTTCTCAGAAATCCGGCGGATCAACAAGTGGCGTAAAAGCTCCTATCCCCGGAGTTATCATTGATATAATGGTAAAAGAAGGTGATTCTGTTAACGCAGGAGACGTAGTATGCACTCTCGAAGCTATGAAAATGGAATCTGAGATTGCTGCACCATATTCAGGAATAGTTACAAAAGTGAACATCAGTAAAGGTGCTTCAGTTCAGGAAGGAGATGATATAATCATGCTTCAGAATAATGAACAACCTGCACCTCAACCGGTTGCTAAACCTGCTCCTCAGCAGGCAGCTCCTGTTGCACAACCTCAAGCTGCCCCTGTACAAGCTGCAGGTGGAGATGTTACTTCTCCTATACCGGGAACTATTCTCGATATCAAAGTTAAAGTTGGTGATACTGTGAATCCTGATTCGGTAGTAGCAGTCCTGGAAGCCATGAAAATGGAATCTGATATTAATGCTAATGCTCATGGTAAAGTGACTGAAATTCTTGTCAGTAAAGGTGAATCTGTTCAGGAAGGTCAGGCACTGATCAGACTGGGGGATTAATGCAGGAAATACTGAATTTCGTTTCAACTACAGGCTTTGCCCAGGTTCAATGGGAATACATGGTAATGATAGGCATAGGTCTGTTGTTTGTATGGCTTGGTATTGCCAAAGATTACGAACCGCTTCTTCTTGTTCCTATCGGATTTGGTATTATTCTTGGTAATATTCCGGGAACAGCCAACTATGGTGTTTACTATGATGGCTCTGTACTTAATCAGCTTTATTTCGGTGTGAAATACGGTGTGTACCCTCCACTTATTTTTCTTGGAATTGGTGCAATGACCGATTTCTCAACGCTGATAGCGAATCCGAAGCTGATTCTGCTTGGAGCTGCTGCACAGCTCGGTATTTTTGCTACATTTATAGGTGCAAGAATGCTTGGTTTCAATATGGCTGAAGCGGGAGCGATTGGAATTATTGGTGGGGCAGATGGTCCTACATCAATCTTCCTTTCAACAAAGCTTGCTCCTAAGCTTATTGGGCCAATTGCTATTGCAGCATACTCGTACATGGCACTGGTTCCGGTTATTCAACCGCCAATTATAAAATTACTTACAACCAGAAAAGAAAGATTAATCAAAATGAAAACTCCTCGCGTGGTTTCCAAACGTGAGAAAATATTATTCCCCATCGTTGGTGCTCTCGTGACAATATTTATTGCTCCGGGTGCATCTGTACTTCTCGGAATGCTTTTCTTTGGAAACCTGCTTAAAGAATGTGGAGTGACAGACAGGCTTCAGAAAACTGCCAGTAATGCACTGATTGATATTGTAACAATTGTCCTCGGTCTCTGTGTGGGTGCTTCTACACAGGCAGATGTTTTTGTTGGACCTATCTCCATCAAAATTTTTGGACTTGGTGCATTATCATTCTGTATCGCTACAGCCTCAGGAGTTCTGTTTGCTAAATTCATGAACCTCTTCCTGAAAGAAAAACTCAATCCGATGATTGGGGCTTCAGGAGTATCTGCAGTACCAGATAGTGCTCGAGTTGTTCACAGCGTCGGTAGACAATACGACAAGAATAACTTCCTGCTCATGCACGCTATGGCACCAAACGTTGCCGGTGTGATTGGTTCTGCTGTTGCAGCCGGGGTTCTTCTCGGAATTCTTGGTAACTAAGAAGTAAATTATTTAAAATACATTAAGGCTGTTCTTTTCGAGCAGCCTTTTTTTCGTATCAAAATTAATATCTATTGACACTATGCTTCTACAATTTCATTTTTCTTTCATGATATATGAACCTGTACAGTACCTTAAAGGCGTAGGATCGCAGAGAGCAAAACTTCTGGAGAAGCTTGGAATTCATACAATTATGGATTTGATGGAGCATATCCCCAGAAGCTACATATACAGAAATCTGAGTGCTCAAATCAATGATTTACAACCGGAGACATTCTGCTCCATAACCTGTATAATTGTTGAGATGAAAGAGAAATTTCTCAATCGCAGCAAAAAACAACTTTCAGTAACAGTATCTGATGGCACAAATAACATGACTCTTACCTGGTTCAGGTATGGAAAATGGATAACGGAGAAGATGAGAGCCGGGAATCAGATCTGGATTAGTGGTCTTGTTAAGGATTACAAAGGTGGAAAACAGATTATTCATCCTGAGTTCGAACTTCTTGAGAATTTTAGTGAAATGGGAGAGTTCTGGAAAAAGAGATCTGTGCTTCCCGTATACCATCTCACAGAAGGATTAACCTCCGGGCATATCCGTAAAATGATATACAATGCTTTTTTTCTCTATCACAAGGAAATCGAAGATAATCTGTCACAGGGGATTATCAGTAAGTACAGGTTTTTCAGTAGAAAGGCTACTCTGGAGAAACTGCATTTCCCAACGGAGAAAACAAACATAGAGCAGGTCACAAAGCGTTTGAAATATGAAGAACTGTTCTATCATCAACTGATGTTTGCTCGTAACAATCTTGAGCGTAAAATGAAGCCTGCCGGAATTACTCACAAGTTGACATTCGAAAGAGTAAACAGACTGAAGAACTCATTACCCTTTAATCTTACAGGAGCACAGAATAAAGTCTTGAATGAGATTCTTGATGATATGCAGAAACCTTTCCAGATGAACAGGTTGATTCAGGGTGATGTTGGATCCGGTAAAACTATTGTTACCGTACTGGCAATGCTTGCTGCAGTGGAAAGCGGTTACCAGGCAGCAATGATGGCTCCAACTGAAATTCTGGCGGAACAGCATTACAAGAGTATGAGAAAACTGTTATCATCGCAGGAGAAAATAACGGTTTCACTTCTTAAGGGTGGAAACTACAAAGGAAAGAAAGATCAGAAGCAGGTAATTGCAGAAGGTGGAGTAGATATTGTTGTAGGAACCCATGCATTGATTCAGAAAGATGTTAAATTTGCGCGTTTGGGACTGATTTGTGTTGATGAACAGCATAGATTTGGGGTACAGCAAAGAGCAGTTCTGGCAGATCAGAAAGAGCTTCCGGATGTCATTCACCTTTCGGCTACACCAATTCCGCGTTCACTCGCCATGACTATGTATGGAGATCTTGAGCTGAGTATTATCGATGAGCTTCCTCCAACCAGACAACCGATTAAGACTTACTGGAAATCAGGGAACCGAAAGAAGACACTATATAAAGATATTGCCAAAGAACTTAAAAAAGGTCGACAGGCTTACTTTGTCTGTCCTTTAATAGAAGAATCCGAAAAGTTGGATTTACTGGCTGCAGATAAGCTATACGAGCAGTTGAAAGAGGAAGTATACACGGATTATAATATAGGTTTGCTACATGGTAAGATGAAGAATGCTGAGAAAGATGAGATTATGGTGCAGTTCAAAGAGAAGAAGATAAATGTACTGGTGGCAACAACAGTTATTGAGGTTGGAATAGATGTTCCTAATGCTTCTGTAATGGTTATAGAACATGCAGAGAGATTCGGGCTTAGTCAGCTTCATCAACTGCGGGGAAGAATTGGCAGGGGTGAACACGAATCATTCTGCTACCTCATTGCTTATCCGCCTATTTCTGAAAACTCTCGCAAAAGACTGAACAGTATGGTGGAAACATCAGACGGTTTTATAATATCTGAGCGCGACCTGGAAATACGTGGTCCGGGAGACTTTTTCGGAACAGAGCAGTCCGGGATGCCGATTTTCAAATTTGCGAATATTGTAAAGGATCAGGAAATTCTGCAAGCTTCCAAGCTGGATGCATTCAGTATGATCAGAAATGATATTGAATTGAGAAAACCTGAAAACAAAGATATTGCCGCATTTTACAAAATGAAATATGAAGATAAAGAGAAACTATATAAATTCTGAGAGGATATAATGGAAAATTTTATAGAACTTATAAATATTGTAAATAAATTGAGAGATCCTGAAAATGGATGTCCCTGGGATTTGAAACAGACATCAAAATCACTTGTTCCTAATATGATAGAAGAACTATATGAGGTTGTTGAAGCTATAGAAAACAACGATTCCGATCATTTGAAAGAAGAATTGGGTGACTTGCTTCTGCACATAACAATGCAGGTAAGAATTGCCAACGAGCAGGGACAGTTTACATACGCAGAAGTATTACAGAGTATATCGGAAAAACTTATCAGAAGGCACCCACATATTTTTGGTGATACGGAAATGACTGATGCTGCTACAGTAAAACTCAACTGGGAACGTCTTAAGAAGAAGGAGAAGGAGAAGAAGGATCGTTCTATAATTGACGGTATTCCCATGAGTATGCCGGCTTTGATCATTGCTTGGAGAATGCAGGAGAAAGCAGCTTCTGCCGGGTTTGACTGGAGTGAACCTGAGCCTGTTTTTGATAAAATTAGAGAAGAAACAGAGGAGCTTGTAGAAGCTGTAAAACTGAAGGATAAAGACGATATAGAAGATGAAATTGGTGATCTTCTGTTCTCTGTTGTTAATCTATCCCGTAAACTGAATATAGATAGTGAGTTTGCCCTGAAAAAATCTATTGCAAAGTTTGAGAAGAGATTTAAACTTTTGGAAAAACATTACAAAGAAAACAATCTGGATATTTATGAAGCCAGTCTGGAGCAAATGGATGAAGTTTGGGAAAAGATTAAGAAAAGACAGTAATCTTATACTGAAGATTTATTTCTTTTCAGGTAGTGCATTTCTGCTTGTGTTTATAGTATTCTATTCTAACATTCTGTTAAGGCATACAAGAAAAGACTCGGAAGTGCTGCCTAATTTACTGGCGAAGTATTTCAGTATAGTTGGTGATAAAAATTTCGAATCTCATATGATAACTTACTTCAATGAGACTTTGATAAACAAAATTGATTACCCTCTTATAATAGCTGATGCCGAGGGGATTCCTCAATTATGGAAGAACGTAGGTATTTCGGAAGATATTAATACTCAGTATGACTTCCTGAGTAATATTGAGAAGGATGCTCTCAGGAGTACAATGAAAAGCCTTCCTTATAAGCTACCGCAGATTTATGGAGAGAAAATTTTCGGGTATGTACATTACGGAGATTCCATGACAGTAAAATATCTCCGTTATATGCCATTCTTTGAAATCGGATTGATAATATCATTCATTGCTTTTGGGTTTTATGGATTCATTCTTGTGCGGAGATCTGAGAAAAACAGTCTCTGGGTCGGTCTTGCCAAGGAAACAGCGCATCAGTTTGGCACTCCTCTGTCATCTTTACTGGCATGGATGGATTTGCTGCAGATGAGGCTCTTGGAATCAGGTGATGATTCTATGCTGTCATGGATAGACAATATGAGAGCAGACGTGAAGCATCTGCAGAAGGTTGCTAACAGATTTGGTAAGGTGGGATCGACAATCAAGCGTAATCCGCATTCCATACATGAGATGATTCAGCAGACTGTAACATATTTCGAAAAACGTCTGCCTAATCTCAACAATAAGATTAATCTGCATGTTATAAGCAAAATAGAAGGTAAACTGGCGTTGATTGATGCTGACTTGATCCGCTGGACACTTGAAAATGTGCTTAAGAACAGTATAGATGCCATGACTCAGAAAGGCGGAGATATAATTATTACTGCATTCAGTCATAAGAGAAATATATCTATTTTGATTCAGGATGCCGGCAAAGGTATACCTAAATCAGACTTCAGTAAGATTTTCGAACCTGGTGTAACAAGTAAAAAGAGAGGATGGGGGCTTGGGCTTAGTCTCGCTAAAAGAATTATTGAAGATTATCACAAAGGTAAAATCAGAGTGCTGGAATCAACAATAAGTGAAGGCACAACCATTGAAATCATGCTTCCGGAGGAATAATGAAAGTACTTACAGCTAAGCAGATGAAGGATCTTGATCTATACACCATGAACGAATTTGGAATTGCAAGTAGTGTATTGATGGAAAATGCTGCTGCTGAATGTGCCAGAATTATAATAGAAAATCACGACGATGGAACTTCTGTTGTTGTATTTTGCGGAAGCGGAAATAATGGGGGAGATGGTTTTGTAGTTGCACGCTGGCTTCTTAACTATGGATTTGATGTCGTAATTGCTCTTTGTGGTAATGAAGATAAAATGACTCAGGAGACAAAGCATAACCTGAACTTATGCCGTAAGCTTAACATTGAAATAATTGATCTTTCCGATATGGATTTACTTGAAGTAAATGCTGTTGAAGTCCCTGAAACAGACTTGTATATTGATGCATTATTTGGAATTGGTTTTAAAGGTGTTGCAAGAGGACATTATAGAGATCTGTTCACCATGATTAACGAATCTTCTGCATTTATCTATGCTATTGATATCCCTTCCGGAATTAATGCAGATACAGGCCAGGGAATTGAATATATCAATGCTGATGCAACAATCACAATGGCATATCCAAAATGCGGACATTTCCTCAGAGAGGGATTGCTGGCTGCCGGAGAACTATATGTAGTTGACATTGGAATACCTCCACTACTTGAAGATAGATTTACTTTTAACTATTCTCTTCATACTGATATCCTGAGAATGAGCAGATATAGATTCGGTCATAAAGGAGATTTCGGCAGAGTAGCAATTATCGCTGGATCAAGAGGATTGACTGGTGCAGCCGTGATGGCTTCCAAAGCAGCTCTCAGATCAGGAAGTGGGTTAATAACATTGTTTCACCCTGCAGGACTGGAAGATATATTCGAGATCAAGCTGACTGAAGTAATGACAAAAGTGATTCCTGAAAAGAATGGACTTCCTGATGGGAATGCACTCTGTGAACTTCTGACAGACTATGATTGTGTTCTTATAGGTCCTGGTCTTGGAATTTCTGATTACTCCGGTGAACTGGTAAAAGCGATTCTGGAGTTTGTTAAAGAACCTGTTGTTATTGATGCTGATGGCATAAACATTGTGGCAAGGAATCCTGAAATTCTCAGTAATGCCGTATCAGACAGTATCCTGCTTACTCCACATATTGGTGAGTTCAGAAGATTGATCTCAAATGACATTGAGGATACTATACATCAGCTTCTTGATTTTACATCTGAGTTCAATGTGAATGTTCTGCTTAAGTCAGCAGTATCAGTTTTCAGTGATGGAGAAATCTGTGTCTTTGAAAAATCTGGAAACGATGGTCTCTCAACTGGTGGAAGTGGTGATGTTCTGTCAGGAATAATCATTTCATTTATCGGACAGGGATATTGCCTGAAAGACGCTGCAGTTTCCGGATCATATTTATTGGGGGCAACAGCAGAGATTCTCTCTGAATATAGAGAAACAGCATCAATAACACCGGGAGATATTATTCAGGGATTGATGTTTAAGAAATGAGATTGTGATTAGATTATTGATTTAGGGGTGAATTTTAAAAGATAAAGATGTAATAATCATCAAGAACTAGAATCAATACCTTCATGTGCCCATCTCAGAGCTTTATGGGTTGCATCATTTTCAGTTCCGTCAAAATATCTCTCTGTGCTGAAAATACCTGATTTTTTGGCAATCGACTGAAACTGACCAACGGTAGCAGTACTATTCACGATTACTGCTGATCTGCCCATACCGGCATTTCTATATAGTTGTTGACCGGCTATCATAATTTTCTGTGCATCAGGAGATAAAGGTTTCAAATCACGCATATCAACAATAACCGGGAAGCCATCCGATTTCTCATTCTCCAGATAATCCATACTTTCATCGTACCAGTTCTGCATTTCTTCTTTACCAATATTGTCGGAAAAGAATAATAAATATCCTGAGTCTCTTTTTTCTATTTTATACATTTTTCCTCAATTTAAGGTTCTGTAAATATTATACATATGGTTTGAATAAATGCAAAATAAAAAAAAATATATGCTTTGAAATTTAGTTAAGACTAAAAGTAGTTTCAATTTTCTTGACAACATAACGGTATGAAAATGTAAAACTTCATACTAGTAAGATGTTTAGAAATAAATAATTATGACATAGAACCCAGCGTCATACTGCATCTTAAGAAGAGAAAACGTATTGGAGAAAAAAATGGATAACACAAAACAGATGATTGGTTTAAGAAAACAAAAACTGCAGAAACTGAACAGCATGAATATTCCGGCTTATCCGGGAAAGTGTAATAGAACACACAAAATCAGTTCTCTTCTCGAAAATGAAAAGGAGTTTATAGATAATCCGGCGACAGTAGTAATTGCCGGAAGACTTAAACAAATGCGACGTATGGGAAAAGTTGGGTTTGGTAATGTAGAAGACGATAGTGGAAGAATTCAGCTTTACGTCAGCAGAGAAGTTGTTGGAACAGATAACTATGAAGTTTTCAAACTCTTCGATCTTGGTGATTTTGTAGAAATCGAAGGAACACCTTTTTACACAAAAACAGGTGAATACTCCATGAAAGCATCCAGTGTGAGAATGCTGGCAAAAAATATGCGTCCTATTCCAACAGTTAAAGAAAAAGAAGTTGATGGCAAAGTTGTCAGATTTGATGAATTTGCTGATATAGAATTAAGATTCAGAAAAAGATATCTTGATCTGCTCCTGAATCCGGATAACAAAGATAACTTCATCATCAGAGCAAAACTGATTTCATTTATCAGAAGCTATCTCGAAGAAAAGGGATTCCTGGAAGTTGAAACACCAATTCTTCAGCCTTTATATGGTGGAGCGAATGCCAGACCTTTTATTACTCACCATAATACTCTGGATATGCAGCTTTATTTACGTATTGCAACTGAGCTGTACCTTAAAAGATTAATTATCGGTGGATTTGAAAAAGTATATGAGATTGGAAAGAACTTCCGAAATGAAGGGATGGACAGGACACATAATCCTGAGTTCACAGCTATAGAACTTTATCAGGCATATACTGATCTTGAAGGTATGATGGAACTCACTGAGAATATGATTTCAGATGCTGCTAAAAATCTGTATGGTACAACTGATCTCAAATTCAGAGATTATACAGTATCTCTGGAAACTCCTTTCAGAAGAGCGACAATGATAGAGCTGATTGAAGAATATACCAAAGAGGATTTCTCGGATTTCGATAGAGATAAAATTGTAAGTTTCATGAAAAGCAAAGAAATAGAAGTTCCGGAAAATGCTGGAACAGGAAAACTTATTGAAGAACTTTTCGAAATTTTTGTTGAGGAAAACCTGATTCAGCCTACATTCGTAACCGACTACCCTCTGGAGATATCACCTCTTGCTAAGAAAAAGCCGGGTAGTGATGATATTGTAGAACGTTTTGAACTCTTCATAACAGGAAATGAATATGCAAATGCTTTTACTGAGTTGAATGATCCGACTGACCAGAGACAGCGATTTGAAGCTCAGGCGAAGTTGAGAGAGTCCGGTGATCTGGAAGCGAATGTTGTTGATGAAGATTTCCTCGAGGCAATGGAATATGGAATGCCTCCTACAGGTGGTCTGGGAATCGGTATAGACAGACTCGTTATGCTTTTCACAAACAATACATCCATAAAAGAGGTTCTGCTGTTTCCTCAAATGAAAAAAGAAGTATAAAAAAAGATATCTAAAATATATAAAAGGCTGATGACATTTATGTCAACAGCCTTTTTTTTGAGGAGGTTACTTAATTAACGTGCATTTTTTGATAAAAAACTGATCAGGAGTGCGCATTTTGATAAAATATACTCCCGAACCGGTATCTTCACCTCTGGCATCAAGTCCGTCCCATACAACGGAGTTTTCTCCTGCACAAAAGTTTTTGTTGCATATCGTTCTGACATACTGACCTTTTATATTCAGAATATCTATTTTAACATTCTGATCTTTGGAAATACTGAAGTTAATCATTGTAGATGGATTAAATGGATTAGGATAATTTCCTGTAAGATCTGTTTTTACTGAGTTCACATTTTCATCATTACTGATGCCGTTTACAGTAATAAAGTTATCCAGCAGAATCGAATCGACTTGTGTTCCATTTCTGACAACAAGTTTTACATCATATACTCCCGGAATTTCATATACATGTGTTGGATTCGGGAAATGGTGATCAATGATTCCGTCATTTTCAAAGTCCCAGTCATGAGAAGTTGGAACTGGTAAAGATTGATCAGTAAAGACAACTGTCAATGGTGCGTCACCGGAAGTCGGATTCGCAACAAAACCGGCGGTTAACTGAGCAGAATACTCATACGCTCCATAATCGTATTCAGAAAAGGACATCATTGATCGAGGAACGTTCTCAATATCTGATGCAGTAGCTCTGATATTTGTGTTGTTGATGAAAGTTTGTCTTATACCTGCATCAACGCACGGAGAATTTTGAGTGAGATGATAATCAGAGTTGTTTGGATCAAAAAATGCAGGATCTGATGTGATTGTATTTGATTCATCAAGAGTTGCTCCGGTGTTGTTGGTAATTGAACCTTCATAACATGAATAGTGCACCCATAAGTTCTGGGAATTTACTATTTGTGGTGAGGAGTTACCATAGATAATAGAATTGAAGATAACAACATCCGATGATCCGGAACAATTTACACCTCCGGCACCGCTGCCAAACATTACAAAGTTACCGGTTATTGTGGAATTTATAACAGAACCTGTTGAATTATCAAATGCAATTCCCGGTGCTCCGCTGCCATCATTACTGTATGCCAGAATGTTCTTCAAAGATACATCTGAGTTGTTGCCAACGTAAATCACAGCACCATCACTGGTTGAATAATTCATTGTCAGTTTAATGTTGAGCAGCTCTGAATTAGAGTTTTCCAGGGAGATACCTCCGCCATGGTTTCCCGCACAGTCTTTTACAACTAAATTCATAAGCTTTGGAGAGGCTCCGTCACAAAGAATGCCACCCCCATTAGTTTGAGTATCCCCGTTTTGAATGGTGAATCCAATCAGCAATGTTGTGTTCGTTTCTCCATTGTTAAATGTTACGACTCTTCCGCCCCAGTTTGCATCAATGATTGTCTGATCAATATGTGTCAGATCGTAATCAAAAGCATATTCACTTGCGACAGTAATGTTCTTTCCTGAAAAATCAATTTGCTCCGTGTATGTTCCAGGAGCTACGCGGACAGTGTCTCCATCAGATGATGCATTAATACCGTCCTGAATAGTTGTGTAATCAGCAGGGATATTGATGGTAGTAGAAAATAATCCTGCTGATATAAAGAGAGTAATGAAAATTAAGAATTTTTTCATTTAGCCTTCCTCCTTAATATTGATATCTCAGATGATGCAATATTTGTTCCAGAAGGGAAACAAAATGTATCATAAATGTATTTATAACAAGTATTTAAGGAGTGTATGAGATGATTTATCTGGACGGGTGGTGGTATCGTGAATGTGGTTCATATCATCAATTAAAGTATACCGAATAGTAGTTAACAATAAGTAACTCAGGCACTCAGGATTGTACTGAGTGCCTGAATATGTGAAAAGAGTTATTATTTGAGCATAATACATTTACGGACAAAAGTATTTTTACTTGTTTTCATTTTTATGAAGTAAACACCTGAAGATGTTTTTACTCCGTTGTTGTTTTCACCATTCCAGATATATTCATGTTTTCCGCGATCAAGTATTCCTGAGTACAATATTGTAACTTTTTGACCCTTTATGTTAACTATTTCAAGAGATACATACTGTTGTCTTTCCAGACTGAAGGAAATTTTTGTTTCCGGATTAAATGGATTTGGGCTGTTTCCAAGCAAAGCCGTGTTGAATGAGTTTATATCCTCAATGTTTGCTGCTTCCTGAACATTTATCAGATTTGAGTATACAATTGAATCGGTTTCAGTACCATTTTGTACAATCAGCTTCACTGAATATATCCCATTCTGATTATAAGTGAATTGGGGATTTTGTATGTTTGAGTCAGTTATCCCATCATTATCAAAGTCCCATTCCCATGAAGATGGTTGGGGGTAACTCAAATCTGTGAATGTCACAAGAAGAGGTGCTGATCCTGAAACGGGATTTGCTGAGAATTCAGCATTCAAAGCGGGAAGAACTTCATAACATCCTGCATCTGGTGATGTATCTCTGTCGTTGCTGCGAATATCTTTTTGTGGAGCGGAAATAGATTCACCATTAACAACGATACTTGTAATTCCCAGATCAATACAAGGAGATGATGTATTCAGTGTGAAGTCGTTTTGATCGGAGTTAACAAAATCGGGATCTGAGTTTATATTGTCTTGTTCTATCAGCAGTGCCCCAGTATCGTTTTGAACAGGATCCATTATGTTAGAATTATTAAGCCACAAATTTTGAGAGTTTACTATTTGAGGAGATGAGTTGCTATGTATGATAGAGTTCAGTATAATCACATCCGAAGTGCCATAGCAGTCTATTCCTCCGGCAAAATTGCTGTTAGTTGAGTTATTCAGCGTTACGGTACAATTAACGATTTTACAGTTACTTAGCTGGCAAGCAATACCTCCGCCAATCAATGAGCTATTATCGTAAACTAGGCAGTTCTCTATCCTTACATCTGAGTTTGAATGAACAAGGATACCACCACCTGAAGTTGAAGAACTATTCAGGAATACCTCACAGGATGCAATTATTGCGGTTGAGTTATAGCAGGCAATAGCACCGCCTTCACTGGCTGAACAATTAGTTATTCTCAGGTTGGAAAGAGTTGGGGAGGCTCCGTTGCAGTATACACCTCCACCTTCAGCAAGAGAGGCATTTCCTCCGGTGATTGTAAACCCTATAAGTTTTGAGTTCCAGTTTTCACCGGATTGGAAAATTACAGGTCTTCCTGAATTTCCTCCATCTATAACAGTCTGCTCTATATGGTCAGGATTACCCGAAAAAAAATATTCACTGACAACACTTAATGCTTTGCCTCTGAAATCTATGTATTCATCGTAGGTTCCGGGTCTTACATATATTGTGTCTCCATCACTACACATAGCAATAGCCATATCTATGTGAATATAGTCATCCGGGACAGTGTACATTGCTCCAATCGAGGGATTTACAACAATGTAGTCAGTTTTTACTTCTGTATCATCTGTTAAACCGTTCGAAGCTGTTAAGGACACGGTATATGTTCCTGGTTCTGTAAAGGACCAGACCGGATTTTGCGCAATATTATCTACAGTTCCATCATTATCGAAATCCCATTCCCATAGAGTGCAGTCATCTGAAGATAAATCCGTGAAAGAAACAATTAGGGGTGCATTTCCTATCAGAATGTCTGCCTGAAAATCTGCAGTTACATTTGGTTCAGACACAATTATTAAGTCCTGCATTGTTACTGAGCTTTGATTAGTTCCATCGCTTATTGTCAATGAAACTGTATAGACACCAGGTTGAGTGTATGTATGTTGAGGATTCTGCAAATTGCTGTCAGTCGTGCCATCATTGTCAAAATCCCAATCCCATGCAGTTGGATTTCCTGTGCTGAAATCTAAAAAATTTACGGTAAGAGGTGCATATCCTGAGTCCGGGGCTACATTGAAGGCTGCCGCGAGTGTTCCTGATTCAAGTTCGCATGGTCCCATGTCAATTATACCATTGAAACGTTGGTTTCCCATTAAATCATAGATCGGTAAATTATAATTCAAAGAATTAGGATCTCCGGTATTTATACATGGTGATGAAGGTGTTACGCTGAAAAGTTCATTCTGAATATCCTCGAACTGGGGATCAGCGTCAATGTTGCCTGTCCCAACCCATCCACCTTCAATATTTGAATATGAGATATTCAGAACGGCGTTACCACTTTCTGTAATATGATTAGCATTTGAGTTTCTTACAATACTGTTTACTATTTCCGTCGTTCCAGAGAACCAGACATCAAGAGTAGCAGTTTCTGCCCATGCTCCATTGTCAATAAACAGACAATTATAGAATCGTGTGTCAACCGAACTTACAACAATGGCTGCCCCGCCTTCAAGCATTGCGTTATTATCTTTGAAAACACAATTATAGAATCTTGCAGATGAGTTTGATATGAATGCTCCTCCACCATTGAATGCAGAATTATCTTTCACAATGCAGTTTGATATTTCGGGACTCGCATTTTCGATTAATATTCCTCCCCCTCTGTTATTGTTCATAGTTCCTGATCCCATTCTCACAGTGAATCCATTAAGTTTTGAAAGGCTTGTTTCATTACTCGTGAACTCTACTACAACTCCTCCATTGACTCCATTAAGTACTGTAAGTTGAACATCTGAATAATTATTGGTGCTAATTATCTGCGAAGTCAATAAGATTTCTTTGCCTGAGAAGTTGATGTTCTCAGTGTATACTCCCTGATCTACAATAATAGTATCACCATTGACAGAAGCATTTATTGCTCCCTGAATAGTTGAGTAATCTGTCGGAACACTAATTATTCCCCAGATACTGAGACTTACAAAAAGAAAAAGCATAAATATTGAATGTTTCATATATCCTCCTCTGATATTTAACAGAAATATAAGCAAAAAAAGTTCCAACTTAGAGAAATGAAGCAAAATCATTAAATATATCTAAAGTATTGAAAAAAAAGAATAAAAAGAATATGAATATTATTCAAAAAGTGTACGTAAACGAACATTTATAGATACTATCGGACAGTATAAATCTTTCACTTCACAATTCTGAAAAGATTTGTAATTAACAGAAATATCTTGCCTTCCTTAAATAGTAAATTTAGATGGTATCGAAGTTGGAGAAATATGAAAAAAGTATTAATGGTTCTTGATAGAGAGTTTCCTCCTGATATAAGGGTTGAAAAGGAAGCAAAAGCACTAATTAGTTCTGGTTATCAGGTACACATTGCCTGTTTTAGCAGGGAGAGAAAGTTTACTGAAAAAGAGCTGTTTGGAGATATTCATATACATCGAAGATTTATCAGTAAATTTATATTTAAAACCAATGTAGGGGCTTTGAAATTTCCATTCTATTTCAATTACTGGAGAAAGTACATCAGGGATATTCTGGCAACAGACAAGTTTGACGCAATTCATATTCATGATTTACCTTTAGCAAAAATCGGGATAGAAATATCCACAAGATTTGGACTGAAAATGATATTGGATCTGCATGAAAACTGGCCGGCATTTCTTCAGGTTTCAGCCCACACGAATACTTTTCTGGGAAAGCTTTTGTCCAGTGATTCGCAGTGGTATGAATACGAAAAGACTATGGTTTTGAAATCAGATGGTGTAATTTGTGTTGTGGATGAGATGAAAGAACGTCTCAATCTTACGAGTAATGCTAATGCTATATCTGTGCAGAATACATTTCCTTTTATTGAGAGAGGTTCTGATCTTAACAAAGCTGAGTCAACAATTTGTTTCTATTTTGTAGGTGGAATCACTCCTATCAGAGGATTGGATATTGTTGTTGAAGGATTTTCCTTACTTGCTGAAAAGTACAGTAATATAAAGTTGATTGTTGCAGGAGATGGATGCGATTTACAGAATATTAAGCAAAAAGCAGAAGAACACAATATCTCAGAAATTGTGGTTTTTTTGGGATGGGTCAATCAATATGAAGCTCTCAACCTGATGCAGAGTGCAGATATTATGTTGTTGCCCCATAAAAGGCATATACAGACTGATTGCTCTTCACCTAACAAACTGTATCAGTACATGTATAATCAAAAGCCAATTATAGCTTCTGATTGCAAATCAATTGAAAGGGTTATTAAGGAAACTGAATCAGGATTGATCTACAGATATGATGATCCTGAAAGTTTTGCTGAGTGTGCTGAGAAACTGATAAATGATTCTGAACTCAGGAACAGACTTGGTATGAACGGTTATCAGGCTGTAAAAGAAAAATATAACTGGGCTGTGGATTCTGCAAAACTTATAGAGCTCTATAAAAAGTTACTCAATGAAGGCTAATAGCTACTGACTAAAGATAAAAGAATTAACTGGAATAATCTCAATAAACCATTCTTATTATAAATTGACATTTCCTCGAAAATGCTGTATTTTTTTAATGAACTACAGCTAAATAGTGACTTAGCATAATAGAATAACAGGTAATTTTAACAACAAGATTTCAGCAACTTAAAACAGTCCTGCAAAGAATTTAATGCAAATCCGGAGGAAATATGGAAACAGCATTGAAAGTTTTAACAATTAATGTAAATACGTCTTTTTACCGGATAGACAGATATAAATTAGGTGATTTCTTCGGACCGGTTGATCTTGGATTGTTTCTTTCGGGACGTTACAACAGTTTGAATATTGGAACAGGAATATTTGCTGGTTCAATTTTGCCTGGATCAAACAGACTCATCTTTACGGGGTTTTCACCTTGTTGGGGAGGATTTTATATCTCTTCCATGGGAGGAGCCGGTTTGGAATTCAACAATTTAGGGATAAACATTCTGTCGATTGTCGGCAAGACATCAAGTCCATCTTTACTCAAACTACGCAGAGCACATGGGGAAGAAATCCAGGTGGAGATTATTCCACAGGATATTAAGAGAATCTGGAATACTGGAGAAAAGGGTGTTTATGAGCTGATGAATAATGTTTTGGTTAATCATACCGGAGAATATGAATCCGACCCTCGTGTCCTGGCATGTGGACCTTCAGCCGTAACCACTGACTTTGGTGGTATATGTTCTGCTCCATACAGGAATGGAGAGCTTAGTCATGTAGATACCTGGGCAGGTCGAGGTGGATTCGGGTCTAAGCTTTTTCGAGAACACGGTATAACGTCGATTATTTATGGAGGAACTCATATTGAAGAAGATTTCAGGGATAGAAAAGTAGCTGATAAATGGTTTAAGAACAAGTATGATCAGATACTGGCTGTTAAGGATTTTGAAGTCACCACCAAATACAGATTTGATCCGAAATTTAAGACCGGTGGAACATTCGGAGTAAACTATGCAGGCATAGGCGGTAGGATACTGGCTTTCAACTATAAAAGTATTTACTGGACTGAGGAAAAACGCCTTAAGCTGCACAAGGAGCTTGTGTTGGATCATTATTTGAAACAGTTTAACGAGGAAACTATTGAAACTAGGCAACAGAAAAACTGTGGAGAACCTTGTGCTGCTCTCTGTAAAAAAATGAACAACAAATATAAGAAAGACTATGAACCATACCAGACGATGGGACCTTTATGCGGTATTTTTGATCAACGAGCTGCGGAAAAAGTTGTGCACTATGCAGACATGCTGGGTTTTGATTCTATATCTGTGGGTGGAGTACTCGCCTGGTTAATGGATTGTGTATCTGAAGGACTGCTGACAATGGATGAGGTTGGAATTTCCAACATGCCTGTTTTTGAGCCTGAGGGTTTTGATGTTGTTAAAGATTCACACCATAATGCTGATATTGCTATTGAACTGCTTGATTCTATTGTGGGTAAACGTGGCTTGTTAGATCTTTCAGAAGGAGCAAGAAAATTCGGCAGAAGAATATCTCGTAAGAAAGGAAAAGCAATAATAGATAAGTTTGTATATGTTGCCTTCGCAAGAAAAGGTTGGATGGTGCCGAATCAATACTGGACTCCGGGAGTGCTTTCTCCAATGGCAATAATGGGTAAGTACTACATGTATTATGGTAATGAATTCTTCTTACCCAGAGATTTGGGTGAACTTTCAGCAGAGCGTTTTCAGGGAGAGCTGGTGATGGATAACATGGGCGTTTGTCGTTTTCACAGAGGTTGGGCAGAAGAGATGTTACCTGAGTTTATTGAAAAGCTGTATGACTTAAGAGAAGAGTTCCAGACCAGTTTAAAACTCACTGCATCACGTATCAATAGCAGAAACTCGGGAATCTTCTGGGAATCGCAGAGAAATATTGATTATGTGAGAACTTTCCTGAAAAGAAAGATTGAAGTAGATAAATCTACAGAAAAGGGATTGCTGGACTGGGCTGAAAAGTTTAAACGTGAACAATACGAATCTGCACTCGATTTCTGGTATGAGATACATAAAGGGATACATCAGTCACTGAAAGAGTTTGAATAAATAAAAAAGACTGTTGAAAATTCAACAGTCTTAGTTTATATTTGGTGCAGAAGGCGGGACTCGAACCCGCACACCCGCATTGGGCACAAGATCCTTAGTCTTGCGTGTCTGCCAATTCCACCACTTCTGCAATCACTTATGTACTTTTTACTTATCAGTATCTTTTGTTTCTGTAGGAGTAACTTCCATTTCCTGAAGATCTTCCTGAGTAGCTGCCGGTTTTTGTTTCATCATTTTTTGACGATATTTATCAAGAGCAGGACTATTAACTTTGGTCTGCTTTGAATGACCGTTGATGTACCAGCCGATAAACAGGGAGACAATGAAGAATGCAGCAACGAGACCTTTTGTTGCTTTTTTCAAAACGTCTGATCCACCTTGTGAACCAAACACGTTAGATGCAGCACCACCAAGTAAACCTTCCATTCCGGCACCTTTGCTGGATTGCGAAAGTATTATGAGTACAGTTGCAACACATATTATAACGAACAATATTGATAATGCTATGATCATTTAAATCTCCATATTTAATCTACAGGTGAACACATTCGAAAAACCCGACTTTGATGTCAATGTTTTTTTTATTAAAAAAATTAGAAAATCCATATGTTGCTAAATTACAACTATTTCTGAAATCTGTTAACAGTCTGCTAATATCCTGCATATTTCGTCAACTGATTTATTTTCTATTTCCAGATCGGAAACATGACCCTTGCCTGACCAGGTATTATAGCCAATTACTCGTTTTCCCATTGATTTCGCCAGAGCTATTTCACTGAGTGTGCCATAAGAACCACCAATAGCAATTACGAGATCTCCTGACGAGACAACACAAGTATTTCTCGCCTGATTCAATCCGGTAGGTATTACAATATCAACAAACTCGTTTGCTTCTTCTTTATCGTATCCCATCATTATCCCCACAGAAGTTCCTCCAACTGAATGAACACCCTTGCAGGCCTGTTCCATTACTCCGTCTCTTCCTCCACAGATCAGTATCTTTTCGTTTTCTGCGATTGCTTTACCTATTCTGAAGGCAGCCTTCTGTAAATCTTCATCTATAATTCCACTTTGTCCTATTACACTTATTTGTTTTATCATAATTTTCCCTTTCTACTTCTCTATATTGTTATATACAATCTTTCCGTTCACCATCGTCAATTGTGATTTCACGTCAAGCCAGAATTCATCAGGTTTCCCCTCAAAGTTGTCAATTACGATCAGATCGGCATATTTACCTGGTTCCAATGATCCCAGTGATTCAGATGACATAGATCCATAGGCTGCGTCTATCGTAAAGGCTTTTAGTGCTTCTATCGGAGTAATAGCCTGACCCGGGAACCAGGTCTGTTCGTCAGGTCTGTTGCCTGCTTTTCTGCTTAGTGCCGAGTATATACAGTGGAAAGGATTGATCTCTGCGACCGGAGCGTCGGAACCAAATCCAACCTTGATCCCTGAGCTTAATATATCTCTGGTTCTATATGCCAGCGACTCTGATGATGGCAGAAATTTATGAATGTTAGTAATATCGTATTTCATATGTATAGGCTGCATGGCTGTAAAAATGTTGTACTCAGACAGTTTTTTTATATCTGGGCTCTGTATGAATTGTGCGTGTTCAACTCTGAACAGCTTGCTCAGTTGGGTCTCGTCTATTGCATTGGTTATTGCTTCAATTACAATTGTATTACACTTATCACCAATTGCATGAACAGTGGAAGAAATGCCGTTTTCTGCAGCCCGGAGGATTGTTTCTCTCAATTCATTTTTATTCCAAGTAAGGAATCCATACGAACCATCAGAGTACGGATTACTCATATAAGCGGAGCGAGAACCGACTGAACCATCAGCATATAATTTCAAGCCGCATATTTTGTACATATCAGTTCCGGTATATGATATTATTCCCTGCTCAATGAAATCATCCAGGCAGGACTCCGGAAAATGCCAGAAGAAGCGGAATTGAGTTCCATTATCAGATATTTTCCTGAGAAGCTCTGCCTGATTTTCCCCCTCCATGAAGTGAACTCCTGTGAGTCCCAGCTTCCAGCATTCATGTATGGTTGATTTTATAGCTTTCTCCATCAGTTTCTCAGGTAGGGGAATCATGACATCGTTTATCAGATCCCAGGCTTCTTCATATAGGAATCCGTCAGGTGTGCCATCAGGGAATCTCCCGATTTTTCCTTTTCCGGTATACTTAAAATCTTCAGTAATTCCTGCAGCTTCAAGTGCAACTGAGTTACAAATTTTAGTATGCAGATCCCAACTCTTAATACTCACAGGGATATCCGGGAATATTTCATCAAGTGTATACCTGTTCCATCTGCTTTTGTTGAGATTGGTATTCCAGCCGCTTCCGTTAATCCATTGAATCTGGGGATTCATATTTCTGCGATATTTCCTGAGGTAGTTTACAGTATCTTTCAAGCTGAAGCAATTTGATAGATTGACTTCATACTGTAGTTTTGCCAGTTGATAGAAATGAGTATGAGTATCAATTAACCCGGGGAGAATAACTCGTCCTTTCAAATCAATTTTTACAGTTTTATCTTTCTGTGCAGATGCCTGTAAACATTCATCGTATGTTCCGACGCTTATTATTTTATTTCCGGAAATCAAAATTGAATCGAATATGTCCATTTCGGTATTCATAGTAAAGATTTTTGCGTTATAAAGGATGCGTTCCATAGAAACTCCTTAATATTTGAAAGCTTTGCAGATAGTTCATGTAGTTATGCAGAGCAATCAATTGGAAACTTTCATTGACTCAAAATGGTTAATCTCTAATTTTTGTCAAAAAAATATAATATACAAAAAGAGGTATCAATGGATTTTAAAGCAAATTATTCCGAAAAGACCTTAAAGATGAAGTCTTCCATGATCAGAGCTTTAGTTGCGTCAACCAAGAATATTCCGGGGTTGATCTCTCTTGCAGGAGGATTTCCCTCTCCTAAAACATTTAACAAAAAATTGATTGCCGATATGTACCGAAAAACTGTTCTTGAAGACGGTGAAGATGTTCTTCAGTATGGTGCATCTCAAGGTGATACTCAATTAAAACAGGCATTGAAAACATTAGTAAATACCGAACTCACAGATGATGAACTTCTTATTACTGTGGGCTCAACAAATGCTATTTTTCTGTATACAAGTGTATTTATTGATGAGGGAGATGTTATTCTCGCTGAAGCTCCGAGTTTTCTTGGTTCATTAATATCTTTTGAAACTATGGGTGCGAAAATTGTTGGTCTGGATATGGATGATAAAGGTATTACTCCGGAAGAACTCAAAAAAGCAATCAAAGAACACAGAGATAGGATTAAGTTCCTGTACGTGATTCCTGAATTCCAGAATCCTACCGGTAAAACAATGGATCTTAGCAGAAGACAGGAAATCTTTGAGATATGTAAGGAAAATAATATTCAGATTCTTGAAGACAGCCCTTATGCTGAGTTGAGATATACCGGTGAGCACATAAAATCAATTTTTGAAATATCGAGAGAAGCAGGTTCAGATATCGTTACATTAGTAAAATCATTCTCAAAAATTCTGGGACCGGGATTAAGAATGGCATATGCTGCAGGTTCACAGGAAGTTATTGAAAAAATGAGCTCATGGATGGAAAAAGTCAACGTAAGTGTTGACTGTGTTTCTCAAAGATGTGTAACAAACTTTATTAATGAGAAGCTACTTCCCGGACATATTGAAACAATATGTGAATATTACAAACCTCTCAGAGAAAGAATGCTTTCATCTCTCGATAAATATATGCCGGAAGGAATTAAATGGACAAATCCTGAGGGTGGTATGTTTGTCTGGGTAACATTACCTGAAAACATTTGCTGTGACGAGTTGTTTGAGAAGGCAAGAGATGAAAAAGTAAGCTTTATACCCGGATCAAAATTCTATCCTACCGGTTTTGAAAAACAGAATGAAATCAGACTCAATTTCTCATATCCGACAGCAGATCAGATTGAAGAGGGAGTAAAAAGGCTCTCAGTAATAATTAAAAAATTGATGGATTAGTAAAAAAATAACTTGATTAGTAATTTGAATTACAGTTAATATAGTAACAGGCTGGTGAAAAACGTCAGCCTGTTTTCTATTTTAAGCCAAAGAGGAGTTATTATGAATCCTGTGGAACTGATTCTTAAAAAGAGAATGGGGAATGCACTTAATGTAGACGAAATGAAGTATTTCGTTGAAGGATATATAGATGGTAGTATTCCTGATTACCAGATGTCATCCATGTTGATGGCAATCTATTTTCAGGATATGGAAGTGGAAGAAATTCAGGCTTTGACCGGTGTTTACGTCAATTCCGGAGACAGAATAGATTTTCCGAGAGGCTGGAATACAGTAGATAAACATTCAACAGGTGGAGTTGGGGACAAGATAACAATTCCGCTAGCACCTATTGTTGCGGCATGCGGTGCGAGAATACCTATGATATCCGGCAGAGGATTAGGGCATACCGGTGGGACTCTGGATAAATTGGAATCTATTCCCGGATTGCGTACGAACTTTTCGGAATCTGATTTCAGAAATATTATTGATAAGGTTGGATTCAGTATTATCAGTCAATCGGAAAAACTGGTTCCTGCTGACAGGCTTATATATGGTCTTAGAGATGTTACAGCAACAGTTGAGAGTCTTCCTCTCATCACTGCAAGTATTATGAGTAAGAAAATTGCAGAAGGAGCTCAGAATCTGGTAATTGATCTTAAAGTGGGCACAGGGGCATTTCTGAAGAACATGGAAACAGCAAAACGTCTGGCAGTTCTTCTTGCTGAAACAGGCAGAAAGTTCGGGCAGGATGTTACCGTCGTATTCACAGATATGAACTCTCCAATTGGCAAGTATGTCGGAAATGCTCTTGAAATAAAAGAGAGCATTGATTACTTGAATGGGGCGGATAATCCCGATCTGCATATCATAACCAAAAAGCTGGCAATGGAAATGCTCATTTTATCTAAATGCTGTAAAAATGAAGCTGAAGCTTCGGAAGCTGTTGAAAAAGCTATAAATTCTGGAAAAGCGCTTGATGTCTTTGCAGAATGGATAGAATTGCAGGGAGGAAATCCTGAAGTATGTAATAATACAGACTTGCTACCGTTCTGTAAATACAAAGTTCCGATAGTGAGTAAAGCAGACGGACATATTTCCGTAATAGACAGCCAGTCTATTGGATATGCTCTGATAGATATAGATGCCGGCAGAAAAAAAGTGGATTCCGTGTTAAATTATGGATCCGGAGCAGAGTTATTTTTCAGGATTGGTGATGAAGTGAAAACAGGAGAAAAAATGGGTTTTGTTTTCTGTGATGATAAGGAAAAAGGCAGACATGTTGCCGACAGAATAGCTCAATCGTATGAGATTACCGATGGGGTAAAAGCGAAGCAGGACAGAATAATACGAACAAAGCGAGGCTGAAGTAGTGTCCAAATTTCTTGACAAGAAAGGCTGGAAAAATAATTTTGTAAATCTTAAAATATATTTGTGATTTAACTCATTGGAATGAATGAAGTTATATGGTGTCAGCGATCATATGATATTGATTGATTGTTGAAATAGAAAAGGAGATAACATGGCTGTACCAAAACGGAAAACTTCTAAATCAAGAAGAGATAAGAGAAGAACGCACTTTAAAGCAGAGATGCCAACATGGAATACCTGTTCAAATTGCGGTGAACCAGCTAGACCACATCAAGTATGTGACAAATGTGGTTTTTATAAAGGTCGTAAAATAGTAGAAGTGAAAGCTCAGTAATGATAGCAGCTTTAGATGCATTTGGCAGTGATAATGCTCCCTTACCAGAAGTTGAGGGAGCTGTTCAGGCCATTAAGGAAAACGTCTGCGAAAAGATTCTGCTTGTTGGCAAAAGAGAAGTACTGGAGAAAGAACTGAAGAAATTCGATTATCCAGCTGACAGGATAGAGATTGTACACGCTCAGGACGTTATTTCTATGGATGATAAAGCCTCTACTTCTGTAAAGAAGAAGAAGGATTCGTCATTGGTAACTGCATCTCGACTGCACAAAGAAGGTCTTGCTGACTTTATGGTAAGTGCTGGAAACACCGGTGCTGTCATGGCTTCGTCTTTATTTACCTACGGAAGAATAAAGAACGTGATGAGACCTGCCATTGCAATGGTGCTTCCTACATTGAACAGACCAACATTGTTCCTTGATGTTGGAGCTAATGTAGATTGTACTCCGGAGCATTTAGTTCAATTTGCTATACTGGGGAGAGTATATTCCCGTTTTTTTTATAATAGAGAAGATCCTGAAGTTGCTTTATTAAACATTGGAGAAGAAAGCAGTAAGGGTAATGAGCTTGCTAAAAAGACATACTCTATGCTGCAGGAAAGAAATGACATTAACTTTGTCGGAAATATTGAAGGTAAGCAACTGCTTGACGGTAACGTTGACGTAGTTGTCTGTGATGGTTTTGTCGGAAATGTAATGCTGAAAACCGTTGAAGGTGTTGCCATGATGATCATGAAAATGCTTAAAGAGCAGATTCAGAAGGATTGGCTGACAAAAATCGGTGCATTCCTCGCTATGCCTGCTTTCAAATATTTAAAGACAAAATTGGATCATTCAGAATACGGCGGAGCTTTATTATTCGGTTTGAATGGTAACACGATAATTGCTCATGGAAGTTCAAATTCCACTGCAATAATGAATGCTATAAAGTTTGGTTCCAAAATAGCTGAATCAGGTTTTATAGAACACGCTGTTGAATCGTTTATGGTTGAGTGATAATGTAAAAGAGTGATCCTTCATACTCGGAGGAGTTATGGTTCAAAAATATTTCGCAAAAATAAGCGGCACAGGAAGATATTTACCTAAGAAAGTACTCACTAATCATGATCTGGAACGCATGGTCGATACAAACGACGAGTGGATCCGGACCAGAACCGGAATGCAGGAACGAAGAGTTGCTGCTGAAGGTGAAACAACTTCAGATTTAGCTGCAAAAGCCGGACAACAGGCTATTGAAGCTGCAGGTTTAAGAGCAAAAGATATTGAGATGGTTATAGTCTGTACTGTGACCGGAGACCATGCTTTTCCTTCAACCTCCTGTCTTGTTCAGAAGAAACTTGGTATAAAAAACACAGCAACAGCCTTTGATGTTTCTGCAGGTTGTACCGGGTTTATCTATGGAGCTAACATTGCTCAGCAATTCATTGAAAATGGTACAAAGAAACACATACTTGTTATTGGAGCAGAAACGCTTACAAGAATTCTCAACTGGAATGATCGTGGGACTTGTGTTTTATTCGGTGATGGTGCCGGAGCTGCAGTTTTCAGTAGAGCAGAAAATATTGATATTGCAAAAGTTATTGATTCCGAAGTGTCGGCAGATGGAAACTTTGGTGAACTGTTGATTCAACCGGCAGGTGGTTCAAAAATGCCTGCTTCTCAAGAAACTGTTCAACAGAATCTTCATACTGTTCACATGGAAGGAAACAAGATTTTCAAGCTTGCTGTAAAATCAATGTATCATCTTTGTGATGTTGTTCTGAAAAGAAACAAGATGGATGTGGAATCGATTGACTGGCTTATTCCGCATCAGGCTAATCTGAGAATTATTCAGGCTCTTGGAAAGAAACTTAAGATTCAGAACAAGAAAGTTATTGTTAACATCGAAAAATACGCGAATACTTCCGCTGCGACAGTTCCAATAGCTCTTGATGAAGCTATCAAACTCAAAAATATCAGGAGAGGAGATGTTGTATTGATGACTGCTTTTGGGGCAGGTCTGACATCCGGCGCTCTCTTATTCCGCTATTAAGGAGATTATTATGTCATACAAAGGAAAAAGAGTAGCTTTTCTTTTCCCGGGACAGGGAGCACAATATGTTGGAATGGCTAAGGAATATATCGAAGGTTTTTCAGGATATACTGCTGAGTTAAACAAGTTTGATGAAAAACATGGAGTTCAGCTTAAGAGTATAATGCTTGAAGGACCTGAAGAATCATTAAAAGAAACAAAATATACTCAGCCAGCAATTCTGTTTCACAGTGTTGCCGCAATGAAAGCGCTGCAGGAAAAACTGGATATTACTCCTGATTTTGTTGCAGGTCATTCACTTGGTGAATTTTCAGCTTTGGTTGCGAATGGTGTATTAAACTGGGACGATGCTCTTCATCTTGTTCATAAACGTGGAGAGTTCATGATCAAGGCTAACGACGGATCACCATTTGCAATGGCTGCTATTCTGGGATTATCTCCGGATGCAGTTAAAGCAATTTGTGAAGAAGCTTCTCAGGCAGGAATCGTTGTTGCTGCAAATTATAATACACCTGTTCAAACAGTAATTTCCGGATCAAGAGCCGGAGTCGACAAAGCAATGGAACTTGCCGGAGAACAAAATGCAAAACGCATTGTTGAACTTCAGGTTGGCGGTCCTTTCCATTCACCAATGATTGCGAAAGCTGCTGAGTGGCTTAATGAAGAAATTGCCGATATCGGATTTAATGATACTGATGTTCCGGTAGTATCTAATGTAGATGCTCAACCGACAAACGATACTGAAAAGATTAAAAAAAATCTTGCAGATCAGGTTACTTCTTCTGTCCTTTGGGTAGATTCTATGAATTTATTGATTGACAGTGGAGTAGAACTGTTTATAGAATTTGGTCCGCAGAAAGTGCTTGCCGGTATGATGAGAAAAATCAACCGAAAAGCTAAGGTTATCAGTATTGATAAACCGGAAGATATTGACAAAGCAATTGAGGTGATAGAATCATGATAGCAAGCATAAAAGATAAAGTTGTAATTGTTACAGGATCTGCAAGAGGAATCGGTTTTTCGATTGCTGAACGTTTTGCAGCAGCAGGAGCTCAGACAATCATAATTGATCTTCAGGAAGACGCAGTGAATGATGCGGTAGCAAAACTTAAAGAAATGAATTTTGCTGCGGACGGATATGTTGTGAATGTCACAGATGCAGATAATGTAAAAGAAGCATTCTCCAATATATTCAAGAAATATGGAAAAATAGATGTTCTTGTGAATAATGCAGGTATTACAAAAGATAATCTCATTATGAAGATGAAAGATTCAGAGTGGGATGCTGTAATTAATGTTAATCTGAAAGGAACATTTATCTGTACTCAGAATGTTGTACGTCCTATGATGAAAAAAAGGACAGGTTCAATAATCAATATTGCATCAGTTATTGGAATTATGGGCAATACCGGACAGGCTAACTATGCTGCTTCAAAAGGTGGAATTATTGCCTTTACAAAATCAACAGCAAAAGAGTTTGCATCCAGAAATATCAGAGCTAACTCAATAGCTCCGGGTTTTATAGAAACCGAAATGACAAAGATTCTTGACGAAAAAGTAGTAGAATCTTATGCTAAGGCAATTCCGCTTGCTCGAATGGGTAAACCGGAAGATGTCGCTAATTTATGTCTCTTTTTAGCTTCTGACGAAGCTTCATATATCACCGGACAGACACTTAATGTCGACGGTGGACTAATTATGTAATCAATACAAGGAGGATCCTTATGGATATCGCTGCTAAAGTAAAAGAAATAATAGTACAGGAATTAGACGTTAATGAAAGTGAAATCACTAATGAAGCGAATTTCATCGAAGATCTTGGCGCAGACTCTTTAGATACTGTTGAATTAATCATGAAATTCGAAGAAGAATTTGATATTGAAATTCCTGATGAAGAAGCTGAAAAGCTCAGAACAGTTGGCAACGCTATTGATTATCTTAAAGGAAAATTAGGATAGTTTAAAAAACCGGTCTTCTCAGATTTGGGGAGACCGGAAATGCTTTTCGATATTTTTAAAAGAAATGAAGTTTCTTTTACAAATCTCAAACAGCTTTTTTCTTTGAAGTAAGAATCTATTAAAAAAAGAGGATGATATGAAAAGACGTGTTGTAGTTACAGGAATTGGAACTATTAATTCCATCGGAAAAAACGCTGATGAAACATGGAACGGACTTATAAACGGTAAATGCGGAATTGATTATATAACCCATTTTAACACAGAAGACTATAATGTAAAATTTGCTGCTGAAATAAAAAATTATGATTCAAAAGATTATTTCGACAAGAGAGAAGCTAAGAAAATCGATAATTTTACTCAATATGCAATCATAGCTGCTGAAGAAGCAGTAAAAGACTCAGGATTAACTGAAGCAGATAACTTTGAGCCTGAAAGAGCAGGATGTATCTTCGGAGCAGGAATTGGTGGTCAATTGACTTTCGAAGAGGAAGCTATCAAAATGTATCAGAAGGGAGCGAGAAGAGTTTCTCCTTTCTTTATTCCAAAAATGATATCAAATATTGCTCCTGCACATATTGCGATCAGACATAATCTTAAAGCAATTAATTTTAATGTTGTATCTGCATGTACTTCAGCAAACCATGCAATTGGAACTGCTTTCAGGGCAATTCAGTATGGTGAAGCTGATGCGATCGTTACAGGTGGTGCAGAAGCTGCAATTACTCCGCTTGCTGTAGCCGGTTTCAGTAACATGAAAGCACTCAGTACCAGAAACGATGATCCTAAAGGATCTTCCAGACCATTCGACAAGGATAGAGATGGATTCGTAATGGGAGAAGGTGCAGGTGTTATTGTAATTGAAGAACTTGAGCATGCTCTGAAACGTGGAGCGAAAATTTATGCTGAGATTAAAGGCTATATGGCAACCTGTGATGCATTCCATATTACAGCTCCTGCCGATAATGGAGAAGGTGGAGCAAGAGCTATGGCTGGTGCCCTTAAAGATGCCGGTCTCAAACCTGAAGATGTAGATTACGTTAATGCTCATGGAACATCTACTCCGCTTAACGATAAAACAGAATCTCAGGCAATCAGAACAGTATTTGGTGCACATGCTGATAACTTAAAAATCAGTTCAACAAAATCAATGGTAGGTCACTCTCTTGGAGCAGCTGCAGCAATCGAGGCTATAGTCTGCTGTAAGACAATCTGTGAAGGTATAATTCATCCTACTATCAATTATACAACACCTGATCCAGACTGTGATCTGTTCTACACTCCAAATGTGTCTATCAAACAGAATGTGAATACTGCTATTAGTAATTCACTTGGTTTTGGTGGTCATAACAGTACTATTGTATTTAAAAAATACGAAAACTAAAAGAAGGTATTTCAGCTTTTGAAAAAGATTTTAAAAAGCATAATAGAATATTTAACAAACAGACAGGATCAAAAACTTGAAGATGATCCTGTCTGGCTTGAAAACGCAAAAGAATTTCAGAAAGCAATAAATTACAATTTTGAGAACATCTCTTTGCTGCGTGCAGCTTTTATGCACCTTTCTTATTTTAGAAAGAATAACAATGATCCAAAAGCCATTTCTGCTTTTGAAAGAATGGAGTTCCTCGGAGATTCCATACTCGGACTTGTTGTAGCAGAAGAATTATTCATGAAATTTCCTGAAAGTCCGGAAGGAACATTATCCAAACTGAAATCAAAAATAGTATCTGAAAAATTTCTGGCTATGAAAGCCTTAACTCTTGATCTGGGAAAATTTATTCTGATGAGCGAAGAGGAAAGACGATCAGGCGGAGCTCAGAGAAAATCAATCTTATCCGATGCTATGGAATCTTTGATTTGTGCTATTTATCTTGATTCTAATCTGGTGAAAGCCAGACGTTTTATCAAGAAGTTTATTTTCGAAGGATTTGAGCTTCTCGTTAAAACTGATGCATTAACAAATTTCAAGAGTAAGCTTCAGGAGTATTCACAGTCTTTATATCAGAAACCACCTGAGTATACAGTTGTGAACGAAGAAGGACCTGATCATAAGAAAGTGTTCAGTGTTGAAGTTTCAGTGAATGGTAAAAAATGCGGATTCGGGAAAGGTTCCAATAAAAAACAGGCTGAGCAGAACGCTGCAAAAGACGCTTGTGCAAGTCTTGAAATTTGAGAATTTATCCGGTTTTCATTCCACATTCTGGTTGCCCTTTCAAGTGTATATACTGTGATCAGAATATTATTACAAGAAAGAATGATTTCTCAATTGATCAATTTAAACCTGAAATTGATAGATTTCTACGGAATGATGATTCTAAAGAGAGAGAAGTTGCTTTCTTCGGTGGAACATTTACTTCATTGCCTGTCTCAGAACAGGATGTACTGCTGAAATCAGTCACAGAATCTCCCTTTTTTGATGAAATAACTACTTTCATACGATTTTCCACAAGACCTGACAGCTTTCTGAAAAGCGATATTGATTTATACAAAGCACATAATACAAGAGTTGTCGAGTTGGGGATACAGAGTTTTTCAGATGAGGAGCTCAGGAGTACAAAACGTGGTTACAGTTCACAAACAGCTATAAATGCATGTCGTTTAGTTAAGGAGAGTGGATTTCGTCTGTGTGTACAGCTTATGCCAGGACTTCCCGGTTTCTCCGGAGAAACATTTGCAGAGACTCTTCGAATTCTCAAAGAAGTGAAACCCGACTATATAAGGATATATCCTGTAATTGTACTGAAAAATACAGAGCTCTGTACAATGTATGAAAAAGGTTTATATTCTCCAATATCTATGGATGATGCTCTCAGATATTCGGCTGTTCTCTTTAAAGAATCTGAGAAAAATAGAACTAATGTCATTAAGGTGGGCTTGCATTCAGATGTGTTAGTCAATGCCGACAATGTCATAGCAGGACCATATCATCCTGCATTTGGAGAACTTGTACAGGCTGAATTGTATGTTGAGAAAGTTGTGATGTTGTACGAGAAGGGGAAGACACTTCATATATCCCCCAAAGATGTTTCTTTGCTTAAGGGATTCAAACAGAAGTATCTTAAGAAATTGAAAACGACATTGAATATTCAGAAAATTCCTATTATTATTGACAAGATTATTGATAAAAGGCATATTAATATCTCAGAGGAAATAACGAATATTTATTTCTAATGGAGGTTAAATGAAGAATATCTGTATTGCGGGTATTATTTTGATTTTAACAATCCTTTGCGGCTGCGTTAAAGAGTTCGAGGCACCAGAATGGGATGTTAACTTTGATTTGCCCTTACTGAACAAGACATATTATATGCATGAGATTGAAGACTCAACAGACTTTGTTATTAGAAACGATTCTCTATTTGTGCAATACGAGGGGGATCTGAGAAGTGAATCCATTGATGACTCGATACATATTAAGGCTAATAATATCAATTCTTATCCTTACGTTACAATTATTCCGGATACAACATTGAAGGGAGCTTTAAACATACTTGAAGAATCTTCAACCAGCTATTTAAGGGTTTCATACGGACTTATCTCTCAATGGACTCTGGATGTTGATATTCAGCATAATACCGGAAATCTTCAGACTGTTGTTCTGCAATTTCCAGAAGTAAAAGATCAGGACGGTAATGTACTGGAAAAGACATATACATCTCAGAATTTTGGACATAGCGAAATTGATTTATCATATGTTTCTCCGAATGAATACTATACTATTGGAGACATCAATAACACAGGATTACTCGATTCTTTGAGTGTTATTATGACATCCTCTTATGATACTCCTGTTATTGGTGATATGATAAGACTGTCGTTTGATGAAGATATATATTTTGAAGAAATGAAAGGAACTTTCTATAATCAGGTTTTCAATATTGATGATTATGCGAAGGATAATGATATTAACTATCCTGACAATATTGAGAATACTGTCAGAATTGCTCCTGATGGTGCAAAATTATTTATTCATACTGTTAATGAGCTGGGATTTCAAGTTAAGTTTCGAGGGAAATTAACAGCAATTAATACTGAAACTGGGAGAACTCGATTTATAAGAATTACTGATGCTGATGATGTAGTTTTTGATGCTGCGTCCAGTTTTGAACATCCAAGTGAATCGACTATAGCTTTAACTGATTCGGTTGGTTATCTTGCAAATATCTTCCCGGATAGATTTGAGCTTACTGAAGCCAGTTATGTTATTGGGGGAGATGAGGGAATAAATGGTTTTGCAAGAGCAGGATGCGGAGTTTCAGGTAGCTTTACAGGTGAAGCCCCTTTCATTTTTACATTATTGGAAAATACCATTACACCTGATACAACATTTTCGCAAACCATTTCACAAGATAACAGAGCCGATATAGAGGAATATGTTAAGAGCGGTGGAGTTTCTATCATTCTTGATAATTCATTTCCTGTCAGTGCCGGAGTAAGTTTGTATTTTTCCGGTATTAATGATACAACTGAGATTTTCCATAATCCGATTCTTAAGATTCCCGGACCTTTAGAGAATACACATGTGAATGCAATGTCTACAGATTCATTATTTATTTTTTTGGATAATGATGAAATAAGAAACACCTTCCTGAATGATGAGATATTTATAGGTTTGAGACTTCACATGAAGAGTACGGATGGAGAAGTGATAATAAATCCTGATGATAACATAAACGTAAAAGTGCATCTTGATGCAAAACTACATATTAAGCAGTGAGGTATTGATGAGAAAATTACTAATTTTTACAGCACTTTTATCAATTGTCAGTCTTATATCTGCTACAGATGTACCTGCTTCTGCAATGTACGGAGAGAGCTTTCTTCAGAGAGCAAATGGAGTGAATGCAATATACTGGAATCCGGCTAATCTTGCCAATGACAGGGATTTTAATCGGGATTACAGCTTTATGTGCTTCAGTGGAGGAATACTCAACAACTCTTTTTCTATTAACTTGTACAATGATAACGTCGGCAAATATCTGACAGAAAGCGATAAAAAAGATATTCTGGGTGAGCTTGAAGATGCAGTAAAACTTAAGTTTAAGATATCAACACTACTTTTTGCCACTTCATCAAGAAACCATGGTTTTTCCATTGGTACGAACTTTTATGCCAAAGGGAAGTTTTCGAAAAAATATTTTGATTTGTTATTGAATGGAAATGAATACAATAGAGTATATACTTTTGATAAAAGTGAAAATGGAGTATCTGTGCTTGGTTATACGGATGTCACATATGCTTACTCCGGTCTTTACCTTAAAAACGTATTACCTTTCATTGAGAACCCTGAAAGTAACTACAAAATTCCGGAAGTTAAGGTTGGAGTATCAGTTAGTGCATTGATCGGTTTAATGAGTATGAGGACACATAAGTTCGATGCTGAGTTGATTGCCGGAGATGGTGGACTTCATCTTGATCAGAATATTGAGCTCGATAAAGCTGCTGGTGGTTTTGGTCTTAAAAGTTCAATAGGCTTTTCATCGGATGATATCATGGACAACTTATCAGTTGGGCTTGCCTTTGATAATGTATTTGGATTCATCAACTGGAGTGGAAGTGCAGAAAGAAATTACATTACTGCCAATGCAGACAGTGTTTATATTGAGGAACTCGATGATGATGTAATAGAAAGTGATAATGTTACTGAGGATTCCGAAGGCTGGACAACAACTCTTCCATTAGTGTTTAAATTTGGAAGTCTATATAAAATAAATGAAAGCTCTAACGTATCCTTTGACTGGAAACAAAGCACAAAAACAACGGTATCAACTTGTGCAAAACCTCAAATTTCAATAGCAGGTGAATACATAGTTAAGGATAGAGTACCATTAAGATTAGGGCTTAGTAATGGAGATGAAACAACGGCTTATGCTTTCACATATTCTTCAGGATACAGAAGTAACAGATTAGAAATTGATTTCTCTGTTACATCTTATGATTTTCTTTTCCCAGGTAATTATTCAAAAGGAGTAGAGACTGCATTAAGTCTTAGACTGTTATTTTAATGGTAATCTTTGTAATATTATTAAGTATTGTAATATCATATATATACTACAGAAGGACAAAGCCGGAACTTGATTTCAAGAGAAGAATTCTTCTGGCTGCATTGCGTGCAATAGCAATCAGTTTTGTGTTTATTCTTTTATTCAATCCTGTTCTGACTCTGGAAAATACATCCACGTCAGGAAGCAAAGTGATTGTTCTGAATGATGTGTCAGACAGTATGAATGAGACTCTTGCAAATGGTTCTAAAAAGGCTGTTTTCAAGGATTTCTCTGATGCTCTGAATAAACAATTCAGCAAAAAAACTCAGACATTTGATTTTGCAGAAAATCTTAGAAATCATAACGATTCTATCAGAACGACAGATTCGAAATTAATCTCTTCCGTTCGGAAGCTATTGAAGATATACAATCATGAACTTATTCAGGAAATTGTATTGGTTTCAGACGGCTGGTTTCACGATAATGATTTTTCAAGTATCGAGAAATTGAATATCCCTGTTTCGGTGTGTATCCCTGAAATCAAAACTGACGTAAATGATCTGAGCCTTACATCAGTTATCTCAAACAAAAAAGGTTTTGAGAATGAAGATCAGATAATCAGTATATCCGGAAGATTGAATGAGTATGAGGGACCATATAACATAGAAATATTTATTGATGGTTCTAGTAAAGTAACGAAGAAGTACAAATTTTTATCTACAGATTTTACTCATGAGATAAATATTGGCGGATTGAGAAAAGGTAAACATAAAATATCAGCCATGGTTGCTTTCGGTGAGAATATTTCTGATACTCTGAGAGATGTAAATCCGGATAATAACAGGAAATATGCGTCAATAAACATTCTGGATAGCAAAAAAACAATTTTGTGCCTGGCTGATTATCCTGATAATGATCTTCGTTTTATTAAGAATGCTGTTTTAACGGATGAACATCTGGATTTCAGGTTTCTATTGAGCAAATCGGGCAACTTTTATTCAGGAAATAGTCGGATAACTCTTGATAATGAACTTATTGATAATATTAGTACACTAATTATTGTAAACCATGGAAAAATGAAGATCTCTGCTGAGAACAGCAGGAAAATAATTACTTTCCTGAAAAGGAATAAGGGATTAATCTTCATTGGAGATCCTGATTGCGGTTTAAACGAAATTCTTACTCAAGAATATGATGGATTCCCTGATAACCTTTCGGATCAGATTAAAGTCAGCAGATCAGGTAGGAAAATTAGGATATTTGATGCTCTCGAGACTATTCAGAACCAGTTACCTCCATTTAAAAAAATCCATTTGAAGCCTGATGCAGCTAAAAAGGCTCTTGCGGTTTTTGATGATGGTGAAAACTCTCCGGCTATTATCTCAGGATCATATTCAGGAAGTCGCATTATTCAGTTTGCTGTACAGGATATCTGGAAATGGAGTATGCATAGTGACGATCCGGATGGATACAAGGAGTTTATCATTGGCTGTATCAAATGGACCGGATTAAATGAAAATGATTTGATTAACATTGATATGGACAAGGATGTTTACTTTAAGGGAGATAATGCAAGGATAACTCTTACTGCATATAATGAAAGTATGGAGAAAGTAAATGATGTCAGTGCAGAGATTTTTCTCAGTAAGGATGGTAAATTAACAGCAAGAGATTTTTTCAGGACATCAGCTAATGGAGAATTTGAGTACATTGCAGACCTGGATATGGCAGGAGAATATAGTTACAGGGTTGTTGATCAGAAATCAAAGAGAGAGAAATCCGGTAAGATAGTTGTTGCAGATGTGTCTTCTGAAGCGATGGATAGTGGAGTAAATTCTAATCTGCTTAAATATCTGGCAAACATCACTGGAGGAAGTGTATTCAGTAATCCTGCTGATATGAAACTGACAGATTCTTTCTCAATTTCAAACAAAGAAATAAAGGAAATAAGTCTATATAATAACTTGTATTTTCTTCTTACATTTTTATCTGCTTTCTGTCTTGAACTATATTTGAGAAAGAGATGGGGATTAATCTAACTCTTCAATATCATTTTACAGTTTTATTGCCTTTAGCTTTCCAGGCGTTAATACCGCCTTTCAAATCATAGACTTGAGTAAATCCTGCATTTTTAAACTGTTTCAAGGATTTTCCGGATCTGTTTCCACTTCTACAATAAACAAAATAAGTTTTAGATTTATCCAATTTCGAGATTTCCTCATAGAAATTCTTACTGTAAAAATCAATCATAACAGCATTCTCAATGTGCCCGGAATCATATTCAGGTTTGGTTCTAATATCTATAATCACATACTCTTTCTTTGTATTCTTGAACTGAGTAATTTTAGATTCGAAATCATCAACTCCAACACTCAAAAGCCCGGGATCACTATTTGCCTGACAGGAAGATAATCCGAGGAACAAACATATTACTGATACTATTTTTTTTGATATTTTCTTAATCATAATTATTTATTGATACTCCATTTTAACTTGTTTGATCATTATAACTTGTACAATTATTGAAGTCAAGTTTTATTTAGGGCTCAGTTAACTCAATTCGAAATTTCAGAAAATCTCTTGACAATATTTTTTATACATACATGTTTGTTTGTAAATAAGGATATATAATATGAGAAGAACAAAAGAAGATGCCGAACAAACAAGAAAGCAGGTTTTAGAAGCCGCTATGCGAGTTTTTATCCGTCAGGGTTTTTCAGCAACGAAGTTGTCAGAAATTGCGATGGAAGCAGGAACAACAAGAGGAGCTATATATTGGCATTTTGAAAACAAAATGGATTTGTATGGAACTCTTGTAAAGGATGGATTGAAAGGTTTTCATCAGCATATTGTGAATGTATTACAAAAAGATGGATCCTTTATTGAGAAAATAAGGGAAATATTCAGAGAGTTTTGTGATTTAACTGATGAAGATGCTATGTATTATCAATTGGTAAAAGGTTTCTTTCTTTCTGTAAAAGTTGTAGAAGAGCTTAAACCTTTATTAGTTGAGATCTACAATACAGGATTTGAAATTGTTGAAGTAATCAGTAGTGAAATATCCAAAGCAAAGGAAAACGGGGAAATTAGAAATGATGTGGATACAGAACAACTGGCTATTTCAGTTTTGAATTTCATTGCGATGATAGGGGAAAAGGTCGGAGATCACAGGCACAGTGAATGTGTTACAGGACGCGAGCTGAAGTATGATGTAGATTTTTTTATTGAATTGATTTTTAATGGTTTTAACAGCATAAAAGTATAATAAATTTTTAGAGAATAACAAACATAACTGCATATATATTTATTGTATAATCAATTTAAATACATGCAAGTATGTATGGGAGAAGATATGGATTTTATCAAGTTTGCAATCGATCGCCCAGTCACTACGTGGGTGATGATTGTAGTATTAGTCATTCTTGGAGCAATGGCTTTTACTTCAATACCAATTAACTTCACTCCGGATATCAGTGTACCGATTGTTACGGTGCAAGTAATTTATCCCGGAGCCGGAGCAGAGGAAATTGAAACAAATATTACGCAGAAGATTGAGGATGAAGTATCAACAATCAGTGGGATTGATGATGTTGAATCCTATATTATGGAGGGGTTCACACAGGTAATTATTCGGTTTGATCTGGATAAAGACCCTGATGTGGCAAATCAGGAAGTTAAGGACAAAATTGATAAGATTATCAATGATTTCCCGGATGATGCAGAAGATCCTGTAATCGGTAAATATGATGTTATGGGTGATGCTGTTGTACAATTGTCATTTGTATCGGATATGAAGCCTACTGATGCAAATCAATATGTAGAAGATAATCTGAAGAATAAGCTTTCAATTATTACCGGAGTAGCACAGGTTGAAATCAATGGAGGGCAGAATCGTGAGATTAAAGTAGTTCTCAACACACAAAAACTTAAGAAATACAGCATTTCACCACTGCAGATAGTTTCTTTTCTCCAGCAGAATAATCTCAGTGTTCCGGGTGGATCAATTAAGAAATCCGGTAAGGAATATACTGTAAAATTTGATGGAGAGATAGAATCCCTGGAAGAACTGAGAACAATGAAAATAGTAACTCCTAAGGGAGAGAGGCGATTAGAAGAAATTGCCACAATTATTGATGGAGCAGAAGATAAAACAGATATAGGACGTTTTCATAATCTTCTGAATGGTAAGGATAAAGGAAATGCCAGTGTAATCAATCTTGATATCCAGAAACTTAAAGAGGCTAATTCGGTTTCAGTTGCAGAGGAAGTGATTGCTGAAGTAAAAAAGATAAATGAAACACTTCCTGAAGGTTCAAGTCTGGAAATTGCCAGAGACTCATCAACATTTGTCAAAGATTCTGTAAATGATACGATGTCAGCAATTTACCTCGGAATCCTTTTTACAGCACTTGTATTGTATATATTTTTACATAATGTAAGATCAACAATTGTAGTTGCTTTCTCCATGCCGATTGTACTGATTGCGACTTTTCTTGCAGTAAAGGCAGCCGGATTCACACTCAATGTGATGACTCTTATGGCTATGTCGGTATCGGTTGGTACTCTTGTTACTAACTCAGTTGTGATTCTGGAAAACATTGACCGTTATGTTAATATGGGAATGAGTAAACTTGAGGCATCTTACAAAGGAACAAAAGAGATTGCAGTAGCAGTACTGGCATCTACTCTCACGAATATTGTTGTGTTTGTACCAATTGGTACAATGGACGGTATTGCCGGTATGATGTTCAAGGAGTTCGGGCTTACTGTTGTATTTATTATGGGTATTTCTATTCTGGTAAGTTTTACTGTTACTCCAATGCTGGCTTCGCAGATAATCAGAGACAAACATGATATTGAAAGAATAAACAAAAAACGAAAAAGAAAAATAAAACAGATGAATGCCTTTGGTATCTGGTTCGAGAATAAGTTCGAGAAGATTAGTATCAGGTACATGAATACAGTTGGATGGATAATCAAATCATGGCAGAGAAGATTGTCGATTATTGCTCTATCAATTTTACTTCTTGTTGGCGTCATTGCATCGTTAGGTAGAAAAATTGACAGTGAATTCTTCCCTGTTACAGATAATGGAGAAGCAAAAGTATCAATCGAGTTTCCTCCTTATTATGATATTGAAAAAACTTCTGAATTGTTTGAAATGATTGAAAATAGAATCAAAGTAAACAAAGATGTGGAAAAGATTATCGTTAATATCGGTAAACTTGGCTCAAGTCAGGGTGTTTATCTTGGATCAATGAATGTCTTGATGAAAGATGATAGAATTACTCCAACAGAACAACTTGTTGATAAGCTGAGTAATGATCTTTCTGATATCCCGGATGCTATCATTAAGGTAAGTAAGGCATCTCAATTCAATACCGGGAAATCAGCTATCTCATTTGATGTTCTTGGAGCAGACATTGAAGTAGTTAAAGATCTTACATATCAGGTTTATGATATTGCTGTGCAAGTTGAAGGTGCGGTAAATGTTGATACTGATATTCGACCGGGAAAACCGGAGATAAAAGTCATACCTGACAGAAGAAAAATCTCAGATCTTAACCTGAATGCCTATACAATCGGTATGACAATTAGGGCAAATGTAGAAGGTATCTCAGCATCAAAGTATAGAGTTAACGGTGAAGAATATGATATTACCGTAAGTTTGGCAGAAGAAGATATAGAAGATATCAACAGATTGAAAGATCTTGTCATTCTTACAAGTAAAGGACCTAAGAAACTTTCTGAACTGGCAAAACTGGAATACACAACAGCACCTACAATGTTGTACAAGAAAAGTAAACTACTCAAGCATTCAGTAACTGCAGATGTCGGTAATCGTTCACTTGGTAAAATTGTGTCCGATATTCAGGCTGGAATAGATGAAAAAATTGAAATACCTGATGGTTATGAAATACAACAGGGTGGTGATTCTGAACACCAGAATGATTCTCAGGAGTCAATGAAATCAGCATTTATGCTTGCAATTGTCCTAACATTTTTGCTTATTGTAGCAATTCTGGAATCCTGGTCTCAGGGTGTATTTATTATGTTCACTGTGCCATTGGCAATGATTGGGGTTGTACTTGGTCTGGTTGTTTTTGGAGTAGGACTTAACGTCCTCTCAATGATGGCAATCATTATGCTGATCGGGATTGTTGTGAACAATGCGATTCTGATGCTTGATTATGCTAATCAGCTTAATAGAACAGGTACTTCAGTAAGTAAGGCTATTCTGGAAGCAAGTCATCTTAAACTTAAACCTATTATAATGGCGACACTGGCAGCAGTTCTTGGTATGATGCCCCTTGCTCTGGGACTTGGCTCCGGTGCGGAAATGCGTCAGGGGGTTGGTGTGGTTTCCATGTCAGGTCTGTTAATGTCTGCAATATTAACCTTGTACGTAATCCCTGCATTCTATGTGCAGTTCTCTAAAAAGAACAAAGATAACACTGAAGGATAGAAATATGTATGAACTTATAGAAACACTGGAATTTAATGCATCACATAAAGTGACTCTGAGTGCTGAATATGAAAGCAAACTTCATACACATTTATGGTTTGTAAGGGTTTACATTACATTCAGGAATGTTGATGAATTTGGAGTTTCAGTTCCTTTCAACGAGATGCATGACAAGCTGAAATCACTAATCAAGCATTTTGATAAGAAGTACCTTAATGAATTACCTGAGTTTGCAGATCTTGATCCTACTGCTGAAACTACTGCAAAAGTAATTTATGAATATTTAAAATCACATATAAACAACGAAAATAATACTCTCAGAAGAATAGAACTTCGAGTAACTGACAGCAGAGTCATCTGTTATTACGAGGAGGAAAAATAATGTCCAACAAAGGTATTACTTTCATACTGATGATAGTTGCATTGGTAGTTACTCCTGTGGTAATCAGTGCTTCCGAGATTATCAGTATAGATAAGGCAGTGAGAATGGCCTTAAAAAATAATGAAGATATTCTGATGGCTGATCAGGATTTGAAAAATGCAGATCATCAGTACTGGGAAGCATTCTCTAATGCTCTTCCAAAGATTGATGCCTCATTTACAGGTGTAAGAAAACTGGATAGTAGCAATGAATTTATAGATCAGTCTCAGGACTATAGCTTACAGGGAGAAATTACTCTTGCTCAGCCTATATGGGTTGGTGGAAAAGTTGGAACAGGAATTAAGATTGCATCAATATATAAAGAGTTAACAAAGAAAACCTTCCAGCTGGAACAGGAAAAAAAGAAGCTTGAGATCAAACAGAGTTTCTATAATGTTCTGCTTGCGAGAAAAGCTCTGGAAGTTATTCAACTCGTTAAACAGGATGCAGATGAGAATCTGGCAAATCTGGAAAACATGTTCAGTCAGGGATTAATCTCAGAGTACGATATTGTTAAAGCGAGAGTCAGAGTAAAAGAAGTTGAACCTCAGCTTGTACAATATGAGAATCAGCTTAAACTGGCAGAAGACAAACTTAAATCTGACCTGGTGATAGATTTTGATGCGGATGTAGAGTTTGCCGGATCAATTGACGATGAAGCATATAAATCACTGCTTGATATTCAAGACTATAAAAACAAAGCTCTGGAGCAGAGACTTGAACTGAAAATCCTTGAGCTTCAGAATGAGATGTACAAAAAGAACAAGAGGATTGTTCAGGGTGATTTTCTGCCAACATTATCAGCTGTCGGAGTATACTCAATTCAAGGTACTAATGACAGCTACAGAGATGTGATAGATGATAATTGCAGCTATAAGAATATCAATGTAGGTTTGAATCTACAGGTACCGCTGTTTAATGGTGGTGGAACATATGCCAAAGTTAAGCAGGCTGATGTCAGCATAAAAAAAGCCAGACTTCAATTGATTCAGACTAAGAGGCTTATTGAGCTTGAAGCTGAATCTAATCATAAAAGTATGATTCAGTATGCCAGAGAAATTGAACTGCATAAGCAAAGTGTAAAGGAAGCTAATAAGGCGCTTGATATTGCTAATGTAAGGTATGCTAATGGAGTTGGAACACAAATAGAAGTTGTTGATGCTCAGTCTAACTTAGAACAGGCTAAACTTCAGGAATTATCTGCAATTCATAATTTTATAAATTCATCATTAATGTTTAAACTCTCAATCGGAGATTATAAATAAAGGAGCTGAAATGAAAAAGAAATACATTGTAATACTAATATCTGCATTTATCCTGCTGGCTGGGTGTTCAAAGGAAAAGATTAAATCAAAATCTGTTGCAGATTATCAGAAAGCCAAGGGAATTCCTGTCAGAGTTGAATCGGTAAGTAAAAGCAGTTTGAATCAGTACACAGAATATGATGGTACTCTTGAAGGTGAAGAGCATACAAAAGTAAGTGGACTCTTAAGTGACAATATAGCAAAAATCAATGTCAAAGTTGGTGACAAGGTTAAAAAGGGTGATATCATCGCAGAATTTGAGACTGATAGCCCTTCAGCTCAATACAGACAGACAAAACTGGCATTTGATATGGCAGAGAAATCATATAACAGAATGAAAAAAGTTTTTGAAGCAGGTGGGATATCTCAGCAGGAACTTGATAATATCGAAACACAGTATAAAGTTGCTAAGGAGAACCTTAACTCCGTATCCCAAATGGTGAAAGTTGAAGCTCCTATTCCCGGTACAGTTACAAGCGTTCCGGTAGATAAAGGTGACAAAGTAACTCCCGGTGATACAATATGCGAAATAGTTGCAACTAAGCATCTTAAAACAACAATTAATGTTGATGAAACAGATTATTTCAAGTTTAAGAAAGGGCAGAAAGCAACCATAGAGTGGGATGCTGTTCCTGGTACTCAGGTAGAAGCGGTAGTAAGTGATGTATCAATTTCTGCAGACCCTGCTACAAGAGGTTTTCAGGTTGAAGTTGTAGTTGATAACTCTCTCAATGTACTGAAGCCGGGGGCTTTTGTAAAAGTTAAAGTAAAGACATTATCTCATGATGATATTTTTGTAATCAACAAGTTTAATATTGTTGAGAAGAAAGGTAAAAAATACGTATTCATTCTTAATGGAGAAACTGTTAAGATGCGCGAAGTTGAAACTGGAGTTGAAGTTGGACAGGAAGTTGAGATATTATCGGGACTCAATGAAAATGACATGCTTATTGTGGATGGTATGACCAAGCTTTCAAATGACACCAGAGTAAATGTTATAAATAAAGAATCTTAAAAATTACTCCGACTCGGAAAAGAATACAGGTTGATTGCAAGGAGTAACTGAAAATTGGTTATAAATGTATTTACCTTCATGATGTTAAGCCTGTTGTTGATTCAGCAGGCTTTCATTTTATGATTCTATTCAACGTATTTGCCGGGATTTGTTATATACTCATTGGTTTTGTTCAGTATTGCTTGATATTTACCGTTCTCAATCATTTTTTGAAGTTCTCTGTTGAATTCAGCAATAATTTTCTGATGATTTGGATTCTTTCTGGATATTGCAAGAAATGCCGGGTTACTTATCAGAATCGGTTTAAGCTCTATTATCTTCTCTGCTTCATCCGGGTGATTGAGTTGCATGAAATAATAGAAGTTTTCTCTTGATTCAACCAATAAATCTATCCTCTGATCAATAAATTTCAATACATTAATTTTCATATTGTTTGAAATTTCAAGATTACTGAACGGTTTGTTATCAAATTTATCACCATATGAAAATCCATTTATGATACCAATTGTGAATTGATCCAGGTCATTCAGATTTGAGTATTTATCAAATGTGATTTTTTCATTATCAGATAGAGCGAAAAAACAGATGTCAGCACTGCAGATCTGATTGCTGAAATCGAAGAAATTTTCTCGTTCTTCAGTATAGTAAATACCAATCAGTCCATCAAATTGACCACTCTTAGCCAGTTCCATACCTCTGTTCCATGGAACAAAAACTATTTCCAAATCATACTGAGTATTTGCGAATGCAGTATGAGCAATTTCTCCCATGATACCACCATAGGGCAGGTGTTCGGCAGTGAATGGTTCCCAGTTAACTGCAGCGAGAGTAATCTTTTCTGAGAAACATAGAACTGATTGCAGTATAATAAGGATAAGAATAGTTTTTTTCAGCATAGTGAGTATCCTTGCAAAAGCATTTTAAAAATAATTTAGCTAAAAAAGACTACCTGCCAAGAAATGAATGTTGAGAAATGCTGATAAAAACAAACTTGACTATAAACTGCTGTTTCAGAAGATATTGTCAGGAGTATATTATGAATTCAGCTACATTTATTGCCATATATATGCCGATATTTATTATTTTCTTTGTTATGATACCAGCACAGAGAAACAGGTTGAAATATCTATTTTACCTGAGAAAAAAGAAAGGAGTTAGCAAGATGAGTAACGAATTAGTTAAAAACTGCATAGGTAAGATCTGCACAATTTCTACCGGATCATTCGGAACTGTTTACAACAAAGCAGAAGTTATAAGAGTATCCGATAACTGGATGGAAGTAAAGACTAAAAACAGAACCGATCTCGTGAATATTGATTTTGTGCAGTCTATAAAGATAATATCTGAGAAATAGGGCTTTGCACTAATCTCTGGGATATTTACTGTATTTCTTTTTTCTTTCTTCCGGTTCCCGGATAACTTTGTTGAAAGTGAACTTAAACTCTCTGTTTTCTGTGTTAAGGGTGAGCAGTATTTTTACTGTATCATAAGGAAAGTTAAACAGCACCTTTCCAGAAATAGATTCATCAGGTTTTAGAGTTGTTTTTCTGAGGGCAGTTTCTGAGAAGAACTTTCTGCGATGTTCAATTTCTTCCATAGTTTTTTTATACTCTTCTCGTCTGAAGGCAGTATTCTCTTCTCTTTCCCTTCTTGATACCTCAGCTTCTTCAAGTTCCTGAGGAGTCTTTTTGTGATCTTGAAATGTATCGATTACTTCAAAGAAGCACATACCTGCGTCCATACATTCACCGCAATTATTCTCAGCAGTTTCTCGTTGAGCTTTTTTATCCAGATTATCAATTACATCTTCCGGATTTATTGCTGAAGCAAAAGTAGTGTCTCCTGAAGCACTGATAAACAAACATTTAACATTGTCAGGTGATATCAGGATGCTGTCACCGGTTTTGTTAAGAAAACACACATCAAAATAGATTTTTCTATTGTCAACCCTACTGAAATTAAGAATGAGACTGAGATCTTCAATTTCCTTTTTCAGCATTTGTCTTCCTTTGTGCCAGTAGCTGTCAGGATAATCGGAAGTAAATCTGTACACTTCCGTGTGAAACATACAGGAAATGATAAAAATTACAGGTATAAGTAAAGATATTTTTTTCACTTTAAACACCTCACATCTGTTTACAAAAGAAACAGTGATTCTGAGTCTTTGTTACAGAAAAAAGAAGAGTTATGCTGTCTTTTTTTTAATTTATCTTTATACTCCAGGTACATAATAAATGAGCATTATGAATCCTTTGCATAATTTTAGTAGTTGGCTCGATTTTAGAATTCATCAAATTCTGAATCATAATTAGCTTCTCTAAGAATTATATTGATGAATTCTAAAATTTCATCGATACTATTTATTCATATTGAGACGGTCCTGTTAAATTGCTCCATAACAACATCTATAGCTTTTTAAAGTTTACTTCATTATATAAAAGCTGTTTGATTCTGCTATTATGCAAAGCTTTCATTAAGCTTTTAAAGGTAAAACCTTAACATTACAATATCGGGAAGCAATGCAAATGACTTCGATATTTATATTGACAGTGCATGTAAAAACAATGTATACTGGTAATAGTGTATATTTACGATGAAATTATCAATTGGCGAGAGAAAGTATGAAAAACAAAATTCTGATTGTAACAGATGAAGAGATATTCAGAAGACTTGCAGAAGATTACAGTAACTATATTTATTTCAATACCGAGAACCTCTGGGAAGTACGTAATATCCCTGAGAGTGAATTGTCAGAATTATATGCTGTTTTTATGGAAAATGATGATAACCTTAGTGTACTTCTGGATATAACATCAAAATACATATTTCCTTCGAATGTTCCTCTTGTTATATTCTCAGAGAATATTGGTCATGCACCAATGGATCTTAAAGAAAATGCAATATTTTTGAAGAAGGATTTTACGAAATCTGATCTGAAATCAGGATTAGAAACGGCATTCCTGATATGTAAGAAGAACACTGAGTTAAAAAAGATGAAGAAGAATTTACTTCAGAAGGAAACAGAACTACAGAATATCAGAAAGGACGTCAATGAAAGACTATCAATAGAAGAAGAATTGATGGATGCCGTAAAGGAACTTGAGACAGCAAGAGAATCGGCTGTTTTTGCCAATAAGGCTAAAAGCGAATTTCTGGCAAATATGAGTCATGAAATAAGAACACCATTGAACTCTGTAATTGGTTTTACAGAACTTCTTGCTGCCATGATATCTGATCCACAACAGAAAAGCTATGTCGATTCTATTCTTCTTGGTGGGAAGAATCTGCTTAAGCTGATTAATGATATACTGGATTTGTCAAAAATTGAAGCAGGGAAAATGGTTATTGAGAATGATTATTTTGATTCCTACAAGATGTTTGAGGAAATTAAAAGCATTTTTTCTGTTAAAATCGCTGAAAAAGGATTAGAGTTTAGTATTTCTGTGGATGAAAATTTCCCGGGTCAGTTGTATACCGATGAAGTAAGATTGCGTCAGGTTTTGTTTAACATTATTGGAAATGCTATTAAATTTACAGAAACCGGTTTTATTCGAATTGAAGCTAAAGCAGAGATTATAGATGATGTAGATTGCCATGCGGATCTGAAAATTGCAATTGAAGACAGTGGAATTGGTATCAGGTTGGATCAGCAGGAAAGAATTTTTGAGTCATTTCTTCAGAATGAAGGGCAGAGCAACAGGAAATACGGTGGCACCGGGCTTGGTCTGGCAATCACGAAGAGACTGCTGGAAATGCTGAATGGGGAAATATTCCTCACAAGCGAATTAGATAATGGATCATGTTTTGAGGTGCAGCTTTTTGATATTCCAATCAAAATGGACTCCGATGAAGAGTATTGCAGGAATTTTGTTAATGAAACGGTTGAAGTCAAAGCTAAAGAACTTGTAAGTTTTGAAGAAATTGCCAGTTATCCGGTTTCAGATATTGTTCTGGCTTCGCTTGATATAGAGTTGTTTCCAGTGTGGGAAGAGATAAAGAAATCTCATCCGATATCAACTATACTCGAGTTCGGTGAATCAATACAGGAGCTTGGGGATATCCATTCAGTAGGTTATCTGAAGGAATATGGAAGTCGAATTATTGAATGTTCAAATAATTTTGAGATAGAGAAAATTGATGAGTATCTGGATTTTTATCCTGAACTGCTGAAGAGAATAAAAAGGAAAGTACTGAACAGTGAAGAATAACAGTGAAACTAAGATATTGATTGCCGGTGGTGATCCCAGACAGATTCAGTTATTGGGATCAATTCTTATTAAAGAGAAATTCAATGTGTCCTACTTCATGAGTGGAGAAGATACTCTAAAAGCTATTGAGGGAAATAATTTTGATATTCTTCTCCTTGACAGCAAGCTGAAAGACGGAAGTGGTTTTGTTCTTTGTCGTCAGATAAAAAGTGAGCAGAAAGGTGTTGAACTTCCTGTTTTAATGATTTCAGCAAAAGCTCTGAAACAAGAGATTGTGGAAGGCTTTGAGGCCGGAGCAGAAGATTATATTACAAAACCGTTTAATTCAAATGAACTTCTTGCTCGTGTCCACACTCATCTTGAGATTAAAAGGCAAAGGGAATTTCTGAAGATAATGAATCAGGAGCTTGAGAGACAAGTAAAAGAAAGAACAGAAAAACTCAGTTTTGAGAGAGATATGAATAAGAAACTGAGAACAAAATATGAGGCAATATTCCATCTGGCACCAGTTGGAATGATTGTTATTGACTGTAAGAATAAAGCTATTCTTGAAGTAAATAAAAGAGTAGCAGAATTGGTCGGAAGTACAATTGAGGAGATACAGCTGAATTTCTGGGATGTTTTAAGTAACATTGAATGCAAAGCTGTTGATATTAAATCGAAAGTATTGAATAGAGAGCTGTTTATAGCAGATACATGTTTGACAACTGTCAAAGATCATAAAACTTATCTCAGGTTCTCCGGAGAACCAATAGATTTACAGTCGGATGGAGATTATTTCCTGTTAATTCAGGACATAACTCTATCAAAAAAATGGGAAGAATCTCAATTTGTACTTAAAGATACACTTGTTAAGCTGAAAGATACTATCAGAATTGATGAACTTACAGGTCTTGCCAATCTGCTGGAAATGCAGTACAAGTTTGAAGACTTTAAAACAAGATTTGAGAGAAGCAGGAAAGAGTTCTCAATTATGTATTTAAGTATAAAACCATATATTGAAGTAATGGATTTTTCCAGAGAAAAGCAGAACAAAATAACAGAAATAAGTCACTTTATCCGGGAAACAGTAAGGAAACAGGATGCCGTAGCCCGAGTCTCAGATATGAATTTTCTACTTCTTTTACCTGAAACTTCATATTCAGGAGCACTGAAATTAAAAGAGAAACTGGAAACGCTTATTTCAGAAAAAACAAAGATATTGAAAATTGAGGGAGAAATTGTATTTGGTATTGCCTGGTATAATGACAATCTCTATAAAGATCAGGTTTTTGAAAACCTTGACATTAACATTGAAAGAAAATAATATTAACATGGTAAGAATTTTGCATTACTCGGAATTTACTGAATTTTACGTGCGAAATAATCAAAGCTTACTTTTGAATTTATCATGCTAAGTATACGGAGCAAAAATGAGTTATAAGCCGAAGGTTCTTATTGTTGATGATGCCCCTAAGAACATACAATTACTGGGGAGTATTCTGAGAACAGAGAATTATGATATTTCGTATACCACAAAAGGCAAAGAAGCTGTTAAATGGGGCAAAGAAAATGATTATGACCTGATTCTTCTGGATGTAATGATGCCCGAAATGAATGGCTTTGATGTTTGCAACAGACTTCAGAACAGTCCTCAAACCAAAGATATTCCTGTGATTTTCCTGACAGCAAAGTCGGATAAAGAGAGTATTGTACACGGATTATCTCTGGGGGCTAAAGATTATGTTTCAAAACCGTTCAATAAAGAGGAACTTAAAGCAAGAGTAAAGAATCACCTTGAATTGAAACTTGCTCGTGATGAGTTGCGTAGAATTAACTCTGATCTGGAAAAAGAAGTAAATAAAAGAACACTTGAAGCAAGACAACAGATGGAACTTAAGGAAAAAACAACTAATGCGTCAGTTTCGATCTTATCTGAAGTTCTGAGCTATTCCAATTCAATTGCTTTTTCACGATCATCAAGTATACGTCGTTATGTCGAGTTTATTGCTGACAGGATCAGTCCGGATAATAAATGGGAATTTATTCTTGCTGCAACTCTCAGCCAGATAGGTACAATTGCTATTCCTCAGGATTTACTGATAAAGGTTTCATCAGGGGAATCTCTTTCTGAAGATGAAAGTGATGTATTTGACAGGCACCCTAAAATTGCGAGAAGACTTCTTGCAAAAATACCGGGTATGCAGTCAATAGCATATATGATAGGAGGACAGCTAAAATCATTCAGGGAATACACTGAAATGGATAATTACAAGCAGACTCCAATATCTCTGGGGGCTCAAATGCTGAAGGTTTCTCTGGATTTCGAGATTCAGCTGAAGAGCGGCAAGTTTCCTTCAGATGCAATTCAATATATGAAAAGTTTGTATAAAGAATATAATCCGATGCTGTTGGAAATACTGAAAGATATTCCTGTTCAGAGATCAAAGTTCAGAAGAAAACAGATTAATGTCCAGGATTTGCATATATATATGATGATTGACGAAGATGTAAAAGCTAAGAATGGAATTACAATAATTCCTAAAGATCAGGATGTTACATTCACAATGATAGAACTACTGAAATCGTTTAAACAAGGAATAGGTGTGAGAGAACCGTTCTGGGTAAAAGAATTTTTCTAGGAGATACGTTGAATAATAAAGGAAAAAGCGTAGTTAAAGAGTCTCTTTTTATTCATGTCGGATTGAAGAGAGAAGTGCTGTCAATGCATGGAACATCTGAATATCAATTCATGATAGATGATGTTCTTAACTCAAATAGAACTGCATTAAGTAATCAGTTTCAAAGTGAAATACGGGAACTGCTGTTTCGGGCAGAAGCACAAAAGCAGGTACAGCAGATAGATTGGACTTCCCACTCAAGAAATTTTAACTTAAATGTTATTCCCCTTTATAATGATGAACTGATTGTGCAGATAACCGGAACAAGACATGAAGAAAACAGCAGAACTTCAGGTATAACTGCAGATTTATCGCTTGTTCTTTCTCATCTTGAAGAGGGTGTATTGTTAGAGGACTCTGAGCGTAAGATACTGTTCATCAATGAGAAATTCGTGAGAATGCTTGATTTAAAACAGGAAGCAACCTCCTATTTTGGTCTGTCAACTCTTAATTTGATTTATGAGCTGTCCAGAGCATTTCATAATATAGATTCATTTTACGAAATGTTTTCAAACATCAATGATCAGGGGAATGGAACCTCTGTCAGTGAAATCACATTGAGTGATGCTTTGATAGTAGAACGCGAATTTATTCCAATTGAAGATGCCGGGAAAACAACAGCATTTTTGTGGAAACTTAGGGATGTTACTGAACGTAAGAAATCTGAATCAAAACTTCAGAGCTATCTCGATATTATGCTTGAGCAGTCCCAGGCGACAAGTCAGATTCAGTCTGCAATTATCACCAAAGGCGTTGAGCAATATGAAGATTTAGTTGTGTCAACGTATTTTCCATACTTCATGGATAGTCTCGGTTCAATTTCAGATATGATTCAGATTAGTGATGATAAGTATATGTATTTTATTGTAGATATTTCGCATACCGGAGCAAAGTCTGTATTGTATGCTTCTGCGGTTAAATCAGTGATATTCAAGCTTTCCAGAGAGTTGGAGCATATGCCTGTGGATGAGATTCTCAGGCTTGTCTTCAGTAAACTTGAGCATAATCTTAAAATAAACCTTAGAACTCATGCTAATTTGAAAGTGATGTTAGCTGTTTTTGACATGAAAGCCAAAACAGTTAAAACAGCATCATTAAATTCACCTGATATGATTATTTATGATAATCATGAAAACAGAATAGATTACATTAAGTCTGTTACAAATATAGAGGAAATTACGGAACATACTGTAGAACTGAAAATAAATACAATGATTTTTTTGTTTACTGAAGGTGTTTTTTCACTGGAAAGAAATGATGAAGAACTCAATATGGAAAAGTTCTCATTAATTCTTCAGAAGTACTATCATAATTTTTCTTATATAAATCTGTTCCCTGATAATTTCGAGAGAATAATGAATCTCGAGGGATATAGGAACACAGGTAAGAATTTTATATTTGTGAATATGTGTACTCACATACAGGATGATAAAAAGCTAAGTATTAAAAAGTTACAGAATAACCATCTGTATTGTATTCAATCAATGCTTTCCGAGGTTGGAAAGATCGGTAGAAACTGTGAATTCCTCGTCAAGAAATGGACAGGTAATACATGGCTTGGCTATAAAGTTGAGCTGATTGTTAATGAATTTCTGAATAACATCATTGTCCATGGACTTGATTCCAGAAAAGATGCATATATATTCGTAATACTATCATTCGGAGAGTTTCTGGAGCTTACATTTATTGATGAAGGTAAGGAATGGGTACTTAACTTTAGTGAAACTAAAGAGGAAAATAAGGAAGATTTAATTAAAAACCTTGATGAACTACTTGTCCTTAACGAGAGGGGACGGGGTATTTCTATGATAAAAGAACTTGCTCAGGATGCGGTTCGAAACAGGATAGATAACCTGAATTGTACTCGGTTCAGGCTTTCGCTCAATAAGGAATAAACATGGTAACAATTATTGTAAGATCGTTTAACGATATTGAATATATTGAAACAACAATGAAAATGCTGCTGGAACAGGATTATGATGAGTTTGAGATTCTCAATGTTGATTCAGGATCCAGAGATGGTACCTGGGAAGTAATTCGGAAGTATAATGCAGATAATGCATATCAGATAAAATCGTCAGACTATATTCCGGGCAGAGTATTAAATGAAGCTGTTGCCAGAGCGAATGGTGATATTATTGTGTTTAACAATTCTGATTGCATTCCGCAGGACAGAAACTGGTTGAAAAACCTTATAAAGCCTCTTTTAAATGCAAAAGTTGCGGCTGTATTCGGAAATCAGATTTATAGACCTGACGCTCATTCTCTTGTGATAAAAGACATGGTGAGAGCATTTGGAGACGGAAGAGAATCTAAGAACTGGCATCATTTCTTTTCACTTGCAACCAGTGCAGTCAAAAAATCTATGATTCAGGAACATCCCTTTGATCCTGACATACAGTACTCCGAAGATATAGAGTGGTCTTACAGAATGAAAAACAAAGGATATACTCTTGTGTATGTCCCGGAAGCAATTGTAGAACATTCTCATAATTACACTATTCCACAGGTATATAAAAGATTCCATGGGGAAGGTGTGGCAGAAGGTAAAATATATGGATTCAAACCGTCTTTGATCAGATTTTTCCTGAAACCATTCATTATGGAGTTTTTGAGAGATGTTATCTGGATTGCAAAACGAAATGAATATCATTTAATATGTCAGTCTTTTATTTACAGACTCGTTCAGAAATATGCTGTGAATAGAGGTATAAGTGATTATTCCAAAGGAATTAAGCGATGAAGAAAGTGCTTTATGTAGATACTCCGTTTGCCAATGAAAAAGGTGGAGATAAAAACCGTAGCAGATTCTTATGGAATACTCTCAATAAGGAATATGACTGTGATTTGTTTCTCGTCAGATCATGGAGATACATTTTCTCTAAAGTACATAAACATAGCGGCTATGAAAACTGTTATTCCATGGGTACACAAATGGATACGAACTTATGGGAAACTACAGCGGTATATAAATTTACTAATGAGCAGATTCGAAAATGGAAGCGCATACTGCAATCCAGTAAATACGATCTGATTGTATTTCGATTCAGCTCAATGGCAAAGCTGGCAAGGATAGCTGAATATATATCTCCAAACTCAAAAATCATCATTGATGTGGACATGCTTTTTTCAAGAATTGCTGAGCTTTCATGGAATAAATGTAAAACTCTTAAAAACAGATATTTCTTCATAGAGTATCTTAAGTTAAAAGCTTTCGAGAAGAAATTCTTCTCAAGACCATATTATTTCTTTTTTTCTAATTCGGTTGAAAGAGATATGGTTTTGGACTATGCGAAACGTCCTGAACTGCATTATCAAATTCTGCCAAATGCAATTGGCCGTGTTGACAGAGATACATTTTCTTTGAATAATGAAAAATACATCTTGTTCTTTGGTACATTGAGTTCTGCCGCTAATGAAGATGCTTTTATGAATTTTGTGAATAACATGTATCCTGCCCTGAAGGAATGGCTGATTGAAAATGATATACGGATCAGGATTGTTGGTAAAGAGGAATCAAAACTTTATTCCGATTATAAGGACTATGATAATATTGATATTATTGGTGAAGTTGATGATATTGAGTCAGAGATTCATAATGCATTATCAGTGCTTTTGCCATTACGGGTTGCTTCCGGAACAAGAACACGAATTCTTGAAGCCGGTATGCTGAAAAAAGCAGTTTTAACGACTACAATTGGTATTGAAGGGCTGGAACTTGATGAGTCTGAAGTAGTAATTCGGGATTCTGCAGAGAAAATGTGTGAAGAAATTAAAAGGCTTCATGCAGAACCGGAGAAGCTTTCTGAGATTGGACAAAGACTTTATGCAAAAACGATGAAGCTCTATTTTTCAGATAATGTAGGAAAATCTTTTATTGAGTTTTTGAAAACCGTAAAAACAAGAAAAAAAATAGCAATACTGACAAACAGATTTTATCCGGAAGTCGGCGGAGCTGAAACAAATATCCACTATCAGGCAATAGAACTGGCAAAGAATAACGAAGTAACAGTAATCTGTCCTCATAGAATAGACAGAGAAAAGACTGAGATTGAAAACGGATTTATTGTAAAAAGGTTATATGATCTGTTCAATCCGTTTGTGAAATTGCCAAATATCAAAACAAAAACTCTTTGCCCGACAATCATCTGGCATCTGATTAATGAACGTTATGATGTAATCCAGTGCTTCCCGGCAATAAGCTATAACAATATGCTGGCATTTATCATAGGAAAGCTGTTCAATATGCCAGTAATTCTCTGTTCTTTCGATTTTCTTGATTATGCAGGTATAATAAAAGAAACAGGTAAAATTAATCCGGATGTTTTGAGCTCTTATAATATAAAACACAGAGAAAAAATGTTTCTGCACGGGTATGATCACATATTCGCAATTGCAGATAAAGAAATCAGATTTTTCAAACAGTTTAATCCAAATGTGTCTTATTCGCCTGTACCTATTCTTTTGAATGAATATGAGGTTGAAGTAGATAACATAAGAAAGATTAAAAAAATTAATGATGATAAATTTGTCTTCCTTTCTCTGGGACGGGTATCAGAGATCAAGGGACAGATGATAGGACTTAAAGCCTTTATAAAAATTGCGAACGAGATTCCGGATTCAATGTATGTTTTCGTAGGAAGAGCAGACTATGAACCTCAACTTTTTGAAGAGATGAAAAGGCTTGTCGGTGAGCATAATCTGGATGAACGCGTGATTTTCACCGGAATGGTTGATCGCTGGGAAGTGTTGAGCTGGCTCAGGTATTCAGATGTTCATGTTATTCCTGTCAGGTTCATGAATTCGGGTGCTGTTGTTGTTGAAAGCTGGATTAGTGGAACTCCGGTTATTCAAAGCAATGTCGTTGATCCCAACCTTGTTGTTGAAGGTAAAAACGGATATCTTTTTGATTCTGAGAATGTTGAAATGTGTTCGGAGAAAATGCTCAAAGCATATACTGACAGAGATAAACTCTCTGCCCTTGCAGCAGAAGGTGAAAAGCTTGTGAGACAGAAATATACATATAAATATTTAATTGGTTTATATGAAGATGTTTATGAAAAAGTAATGATGAAGTAAAATTTCATGGAAAAGTATAAGAAAAAGATTCTCAATGTAATTTCGAGCACAAATACTGAAGAGCTCAGGATTGATTGCTTTTCAGGGATTTGTGAAAATGGAATCAGGGAACTGAGACCAATAAATAACTCATTGTGTTTTTCAGTTGATGATGAACTGATTGTTTTAATATATAATAAGATCAGGGCATGTCCTATCCATGATACGGAACTGTTGATTACAATGAAACAGCAGAATATTAACAACGCACTGATTATCAGCATTGATGACAGTGTAAACTGTAGAGAAAAAAGATTATGAATATTTTAATTGTGAATACGCATTTTGGCTTTAAAGGCGGAGTTGAAAAGTATATATACAAAGTCGGGCTTCTTTTGAAGGAGCAGGGACATAAATTGTTCGGGTTTTTTGAAAAAATGCCGGACAATGAAAAGGAATTTGAGCAGATATTTGAGAAGTGTTATATCTATAACAATCATACAATTGAACAAGTAAAGGAATTGTTTGGTGATATTGATGTTGCATATATTCACAAGATAACAAGTCAGAATCTACTAGAAATGATGCAGGAGAATTACAGAACGGTTTTAACTGTACACGATCATGATTTCTACTGTATGAGAAAGCACAAATACTATCCCTACAAAAGAATCAATTGTAACAGGAAATTCAATAAGCAATATTGTTCGCTATGTTCATGTCTGATACAGAAGACAGGCCAAAGCTTTCCAGTCAAGTTCTTGAATCCTCATAAGTTTGAGACATTTATGCAGACACTGAAAAAAAGCGATAAAATCGTTGTGCTTTCGGATTATATGCGAAAGAATCTGATTGAAAACGGATTTGCTGATCAGAAAATCCATAAAGTCTATCCCATAATTGATAAAGCTCCTGAACCTGAGTATAAAAAGAATGATAAGCTAGAGCTTCTCTATGTAGGGCAGTTGATAAGAGGTAAGGGGGTAGATCAGCTTATGGAAATTGCAGCAATGCTGATATATCCATTCCATCTAACTATTACAGGAGACGGTAATGACAGAGAATATCTGGATTTTCTTGTAAGAAAATTCGGTATTGAAGAGCATGTTACATTTACCGGGTGGGTAGATAATGTTAATGATTATTATAATAAATGTGACGCTGTTGTTGTTCCGGTACGATGGCAGGAACCATTCGGAATGATAGGACCTGAAGCATTTTCACATGGGAAACCTGTTATCGCATTTGACATCGGTGGCATTGATGAGTGGCTGTATCATGAAGAGAATGGATTCCTTGTTCAGGAAGGTAATCTTCTGGCATTTGCCGGTTTTTTACATCAACTTGTACTTGCTCCGGATAAATCAAAGATTATGGGTAAAAAAGCTCTGAAGTTCTTCAAGAAAAAATTTGATAACACAGAAAATGTGCAGAGAATTGAAAGTCTTCTGCAGGGAGATGATTCATGATAAAACTATTTGTTAGTGGAATGGCGTTTGATAGTGGTCAATCAGGGATTTCTGACTATATCATAAACTCGGTCAGAGAATTACTGGAACATGCATCTATTGATTTAATGCTGCTGAAGAAAGATCTGAAAGCATTCCCTGTAAGACATAAGAATCTCAGGTTTATTCTTGTGCCGAATTGTCTGGAAAAACCTGTGTTAAATATGGCATGGCATCTTTTTGCTGTCCCATTTTGTTTCAGATTAGGAAAGTATGACGGTATATTTCTACCGGCGGGGAACAGAAGACTTTTGTGCAGGTATCCTGTCAGGACCGTTGCCACAGTGCATGATCTTTCTCAGTTCCATATTGATGGTAAATATGATGTTTTCAGAATGTTCTATATCAGACATATAATACCTCACTTTCTCAGGAAAGCGGATTATAAGTGTGCAATCAGTGAAAGTACTAAGAACGACATCATGCAGTTTTTTCGAACTCCGAAAACTGAGATTGTTCTGAATTATAACGGATATGATGACAGGCGATTTAACAGTGAATATACTTCAGGGAGAGAGTTGCCTGAAATTTATAAAGGAAAATATATTCTGTATATTGCCAGAATTGAGCATCCTGGAAAAAACCATCTTAATCTTATGAAAGCATTTGAGATGCTTCCTGATAATATAAAGAAGGAATACAAGCTGATAATGCCCGGTAAACTCTGGTCTGGCAGCGATGCAGTAACAGATTATCACAGCAATTCGGATGACAGGGATTCGATGATATTTCCTGGTTTTGTAGACGGAGAACTACTACCGGAGATATACAAATCAGCATCATTGTATGCTTTTCCGTCATATTTCGAAGGTTTTGGGATCCCAATGCTGGAAGCCATGGCTTGTGGAACTCCTGTAGCATGCTCAGATACGCCATCTCTTGTAGAAGTCGGTGGTGATGCTGTAGAAATTTTTGATCCAGCAGATCCTGAATCAATACGAGACAGTATCATGAAGTTATTGTCGGACGAAGATCAGAGGAAGATTTTGATAGAAAAAGGTTTAGAACGTGTGCAGAATTTCAGTTGGAAAGCTCATGCACAAAGAATAATGAATTGTTTTATGATTTAACAGGTTTGACGAATGGATAAAAGAAAACTGAGACAGATAAATAAGCTTGAAAACAGATTGAAGGGGAAATCCAGAAAATCTGCTTATGTTATTGAATCAATGCTGATTAAATTTGTTTATGGTCTGATCAGTTATCTCATTTCAATAGGTCTGTTTTTCATTTTTCTTCCTGTGAACGCAGTAATTTTAGTATTATTATATTTAAGAGAATCGTTAACAGGAAAATCCGTGTTTACTGAAAAAACAGTGTTTGGCATACATGGAAAACCACTTAAAGTGAAGTACTATAACATTGTTAATGATAAACTGAATAAATTAAGTCTTATATACTATGTTTTGACAGGTGAAATTGATCTTGTTGGAGTTAGTATTAGAGAATATTCCAGTGAAGAAAGACAATTGGGAGAATCTTACCTTCTTGATAGTAATCCCGGATTAATCAGTTTGTGGTTTATACGGCAGGCGAGTAGAACAGCTTATGAAGGCAGATTTAACACGGAATGGGAATTCACTTACAAAAGGAATCCTGTGTATGACCTGATGCTTCTTCTTAAAGGACTACCTGCATTGTTGTACTCTGGAGGAAATTCTGAATTTGAACAGAAAGTGAATCTGATTGGAATTGATTTTGATAATAAAACTATGAATCAGGCTGTTGAAGATATTGATAAAGCTGTGAAGACAGATAAAAAAATTACAATCTATTATGTTAATCCTGATTGTTTTAACAAAATGTATTCTGATAAAGATTACTACAGTATTATCAAGAATAACGATATTGTGTATCCCGATGGTATTGGTGTTCATATTGCCTGCAAGATGCTGGGCACTCCTTTAAAGGAGAACATCAATGGTACAGATATGTTTCCGTATATCAGAGATCTGGCAATTGAAAACAGCTACAGAATTTATCTTCTCGGAGGAAAACCCGGAGTTGCAGACCAGATGAAGCGGAAGCTCGAATCAGATTTTCCTGGACTTAACATCTGCGGAACAGCAGACGGCTATTTTGACAGATCTCACAGTAGAGAAATTGTTACAGCGATAAACGAAAGTAAAGCTGAAATCCTGTTTGTTGCATTTGGGGCACCATTACAGGAAAAGTGGATTAATGATTACAGAGACAAGATAAATGCAAATGTAGTTCTTGGAGTTGGCGGTTTGTTCGATTTTTATTCGGAAAGAATAGAAAGAGCACCAAGGTGGCTCAGAGAAATAGGTATGGAATGGAGTTACAGATTGTATAAAGAACCGGGAAGAATGTGGCGTAGATACATTATCGGAAATCCGTTATTTTTGCTCAGAGTCCTTGACTGGAAGCACAGAATGAGAGGCAGAGATGGCAGTAGATAAAGATTTTCGTCGGAAAATAATTAATCAGCTTGATGACAGCAATATTGAAGAAAGAAAAACAAGACATCTCAGAAAACTGATACTCTGGGAACTGACAATCAAGTTTTCTTATGGATTGAAGAGATTGATTGATGTTGTTCTGTCAGTTTTGGGAATGGTTGTTTTGTCTCCGGTATTCTTCATTACTGCAATTTTGATAAAACTAGAGGATCCGGGTCCTGTATTTTACACACAGAAGAGAGTTGGACTCAATGGTAAACACTTTGATTTTTATAAGTTCAGGTCTATGATAATGAATGCGGATAAGTTTAAAGACAAATTACTTAATCAGAATGAATCTCAAGCAGGTGTCATCTTCAAGATGAAGAAGGATCCCAGAATTACAAAAGTCGGTCGAGTTATCAGACGATTCAGTATTGATGAGTTACCTCAATTGTACAATGTGTTTATTGGTGACATGAGTCTTGTTGGTCCAAGACCTCCAATCCCGAGAGAAGTTGCCGAATATTCTCTTGAAGACAGAAAAAGACTTCATGTTAAACCTGGAATCACCTGCATCTGGCAGGTAAGCGGAAGAAGCGAAATTCCATTTGATCAACAGGTCGAACTGGATAAAAAATACATAAAGAGTCAGAGCCTCTGGGAAGATCTCAAAATTCTTCTCAATACTATTCCTGCGGTCATAACAGGAAAGGGCGCATATTAAAGGAGCATAAATGAAAATTTTAGTAACAGGTGGAGCCGGATTCATAGGATCAAATCTTTGCGAATCGCTAATAAAAGAGAATCAGATCTTCTGCCTTGATAATTTTTGTAATTATTATAATCCTGAGATCAAAAGGAATAATATAAAGAATATACTGAATGATGGTAATTTTACACTGTGTGAAGGAGATATAAGAGACAGTGATTTTCTAAACAGAATTTTTAGTGATAACAGGATTGATATTGTGATTCATCTCGCTGGAATGGCTGGGGTGAGACCTTCTATTGAGAATCCGGAATACTATGCTGACGTAAACATTAATGGTACGATCAAAATTCTTGAAGTAATGAAAAAGTATGATGTGAAGAATCTTATTTTTGCTTCTACATCATCTATCTATGGAAATAATAAAAAAATACCTTTCTCCGAGTCAGATAATGTGGACTTTCCAATATCACCTTATGCATCGACAAAGAAAGCTTGCGAATTGATAATTCATAATTATTATCATCTCTATGGTGTTTCTTCTACAATATTAAGATTCTTTACAGTCTATGGACCTCGTCAGAGACCTGATTTGGCTATTCATAAATTCACTGATCTTATTTCTTCAGGGAAAGAAATTACAGTATTTGGTGATGGCTCTACCAGCCGTGATTATACGTTTATTGAAGATATTGTTTCAGGAATAACAAGTGCTGTTGAGTATAACAGATCGAAATGCTCTTATGATGTTATCAATCTGGGTAATAACAGCCCGGTTAAACTAACAGAAATGATTCAAACAATTGAAGATAGTCTTGGAATTAAAGCCAAAAAGAAATATATGGAAATGCAGCCTGGTGATGTTGATATTACTTATGCCGATATTACAAAGGCAGAGAATAAACTAAATTATAAACCCACAACAAGTTTTGAAGAAGGAATTAGAAGATTTACTCTCTGGTACAAACAAAAGAGTAATCTGGAGGAAAAATGAATATCTCGTTTGAAATAAGAAAGGGTGCCGGCATCGTAAGTCTTGAGGGAAGACTGGATGCATCTAACTCGAAAGTTCTGAAAGATCATTTTCAGGATTATCTGAGTAAAAGCAGGAATTTTGTTTTTGATCTTGGTAAACTTGAATTTATTGACAGTACAGGGCTTGGAGCGATTGTAGCCTGCCTGAAATATGTTTCTGAATTGAATGGGGATATATACATAGCTAAATTACAGGCTAAACCTCGTATGGTATTCGAAATTACCAGAGCTTACAAAATATTTGATGTATTTGATGATGTAGAATCTGCTCTTGAAGCGTTTTAACGGAATCTATTATGAAAGCTCTTGTTTACAGTGCCGTTAAACAGACTGACTGGCTGCACAAATATTTTCAGAATTTACACCCGTATCTTCTGAAAATTGCGAATAAACCGGTTTTTGAGTACTTTCTCGATTTTTGTTCTCTGAATGGAATTGAGGAAATTCGTTTTGTCTCATCCCATCAGAATACAGAAATGGAGTATTATTTTGGTTCCGGTGATAAATGGGGAGTCAACATAAGCTATAGTATTGCTAAGCCGGGTGATTCTCTCAAGAAAGTAATTCTTAAAAATAACTCATTTTGTAAAGATGCTGACATTCTGGTTTTTAACGGGTATGGTTTTCTGCATTATGACAAGAACAATTTCCCGAAAAATCTGATTGCTGACATGAAAGATTCATCTAAATTGATTGATGGAGATACAGGAATATACTTTATTAGAAAAGAAGATTTAAGAAGTAGTTTTGATAATTTTAGATCTGAATCATCCGACAGTATCAGAATAACAGAGATCAGCAATATTAAACTGTATTACGACTTGAACTTTTATGTTCTCCATGAAGAAAGCAGCAACTATGTTCTTCCCGGATATAACAACGAAGAATTTGTATTTCTCGGTAAGAATATAATTTATCCAAAATCTGCAGATTTGAAAAAGCCTATAATACTTGGTGATAATGTTCAGTTAAAAGCAGATACGGAAGTTGGTCCGGAAGCAATTATCGGGAATAATGTTATTATTGATAATGGGGCTCATGTTAAAAACAGTATTGTTTATGATCTTTCATATATTGGCTCGGAACTTGATATAGATAACAAGATTGTTTATAAGGATGTTCTAATTGATCCTGATTCAGGTGAGTCTATGAAAATATCTGATGCCTTTCTGATTTCAGGTATACAGGAGAATATGGTTAACACCTTTATGCAGAGATTTTTTGATAAGGTTTTAGCCGGAATACTTATCGGAGTATTGTATATGCCGGAAGCAATAATTAGGATGCTGATAAATACCAAAATTATCAGGCAGAAAAGTACAAAATTCTATGCAAAAGCGGATGGTTCTATAGAGAGATTCCTGAAAACCGTTTTTGTGGAGCATACTTCGGGATCAAAACTTTTCTATAGATTTCTTCTTGATAAATATCCTTTGCTTTTTGATGTACTGACAGGCAAGATCAATCTTGTTGGCTGTAGACTGGTGGAAGCACAGAATGATGTAGATACATCAGATTTGTTGACTGATTACCGACCGGGAGTATTTCAGTATTCGGAAATCTTCCCGAGTGAAAGAGATGAAAATCAGGTTATGCTGGATGATATGTATTACCTGACCCATAAAAGCTTAAAAACAGATATTTCTATTGTATTGAAAGCTATGAAAAACAGACTTTCAGGAAAGATAAAATTGCATTAAGGCGGTCTTATGAAATCAAAATATACAATTTATGGTTCTTCTGAGATAGATGCTAAAGTTGAAGCTGATTTACAGATTGTAAAAGACGCTGTACTTGAGACATTCTCAGAAAAAGATATAAAAGCCATAGTACTTGGCGGAGGATACGGTAGAGGAGAAGGGGGAGTCTGGTTTGAAGATAAGACTGAAATGCTGTTCAATGATTACGATTTCTTTATATTCACATCAAACCTGTCCGGTAGCAAGCTCAGGAAGTTCAGAAAAAAATTGAGTGCACTATCAGAAAAGTTAACTGAGCAAATTGGAATTGAGGTTGATTTCAGTTCTCCCCTGCCTGTAAGCAGAATACCGGATATCCCATTCCATCTGATGTGGTATGAATTACAGCATGGTTACATATATGTGTACAATAGTTATGATATTCTTCAGGAGATTCCAAAGTACTACGGATTCCAGATGCCTCAGATCGAAGCATTAAAACTGCTTCTTAACAGAGCTATGGGATTACTGCTTTGTGAAGAGTATATTGATGGAGAATGGAACAGACATAACAGAGAATTTGTTGAAAGGAACTGCAAAAAAGCAATTATGGCAGCCGGCGATGCTCTTATGATGATGAGAAAGATTTATCACTTTTCATACACTGAAAGAAAAGAGAGATTCTGCAAGCTGGAGTATGTGCCTAACATAGATTTGTATGAGCTTATTAAGGAGTATCTGCTTTCTATTGAATATAAACTTAAACCTTCTCTGTTGTTTGATACAAGAGAGGAACTGAAGGAATACCATAAAAATACTGTTAAAATTTTCTCAAGTGTTTACTTACAGGTTTTTTCCGAATATTACGGTAAGAATGAGTTGAATTTTGATGAATATACAAAATGCATTGCAAGAGATCGAAAATATGGTTTCAATATTGTAAAACTACTCAAGAATACTGTTAAAAACAGACTTATTGATAAGCTAAGAATTAAAAGTGCACACTGGGCAATGCACCACCCAAGACAACGATTGTTTCTGGCTGTGCCTTATTTACTGGGGCTACTGCCTCCGGATCGCCATGTATTAAGGGTTCTGAATTCAGGAAACTTAAAAACAATGAAAAAGAAAGCACTTAACATCTGGAGAAAATACTGCTGATAAATGGAGGATAAATGAAAATATTAGTGACCGGGGGAGCCGGTTTTATTGGAAGTCATACATGTGTTGAATTGTTAAATCAGGGTTATGAACCTGTTGTAATAGATAACTATAGTAACAGTAATCCTGTTGTGTTTGATAGAATAAAGAAAATCACCGGAAAGAATGTTAAATTCTACGAAGGCGATATTAGAGATAAGGAGATTCTCAGAAAGATATTCAAGGAAAACGATATCTTCGGAACAATTCACTTTGCTGGCTTGAAGGCTGTAGGGGAATCTGTGGAAAAACCATTGATGTACTACGAAAACAATGTTACCGGTACATTGAATCTACTTGAAGTAATGAATGAGAATGACGTACGAAATATTATATTCAGTTCTTCTGCAACTGTTTACGGTGAGCCAAGTGAGATTCCGCTTACAGAAAAAGCTGACCTTGGACCAACAAATCCTTATGGACAGTCTAAGCTTATGGTAGAACATATTATGCAGGATTTGTACAAAGCTGAGAATAACTGGAATATCGTATTGCTCAGATATTTTAACCCGGTTGGAGCACATGAATCAGGATTAATTGGAGAAGATCCTAATGGTAAACCTAATAATCTGTTCCCGTTTATTGTTCAGGTGCTGATAGGTAAAAGAGAAATGCTGTCAGTGTTTGGTGATGATTATGATACACCGGATGGAACAGGAGTCAGAGACTACATTCATATTCTTGATCTTGTGGATGGACATATTTCGGCATTAGATCTTCTTAAGAAAGAATGCGGACTGGAAATTATCAACCTTGGAACAGGTGCAGGTTACTCCGTTTTACAGATTATAAAGGAATTTGAAAAGGCTACTGGAAAAGCAGTTCCTTACAAAGTTACCGAAAGAAGATCCGGAGATATTGCTACTTCTTATGCAGATCCGGAAAAAGCGTTAAACAAAATGAATTGGAAAGCAAAATACAGTATAGATAAAATGTGTGTAGATATGTGGAACTGGCAGGTAAAGAATCCTGCAGGGTATTAGTAACAATGTAACAGGAGTTTGGCTTGAGCGTACAAAAAGCTTTTATGAATTTTCCTATTCTTAAAACTGAAAGATGTGTTTTAAGAAAGATAAATGAGACAGATTCTGAAGATTTCAGTGAGTTATATAATTCTCCGGAAGTTATTCAGTTTCTGGACTGGGATGGTCCGGGAACTCCGGATATTGCAAAGATTATAATCCGCTTTTTCGATGAACAGTATTCTAAACAGGAATATCTGAGATGGGCTGTTGCTGATAAGTTAACCGGCAGGATGATAGGAACATGCCTTTTCGGGAAATTTGTTAAAAACTCCATTGCCGAAATTGGCTATGATCTGAAGCGTGAATTCTGGAATAAAGGCATCATGACTGAAGTTCTTTCAGAAGTAATTCGTTTTGGTTTTGAGGATATGGGACTTCATCGTATACAGGCTCTTGTTCGCCCGGGTAATCTGCCATCATTCAAACTGCTTGAGAAGCTAAACTTTACTAAGGAAGGCAGACTAAGAGACTTTGGGTATCATGAATCCAGAAGAGAGTTTTTCGATGTTTATCTGTTTTCAATACTTAAAAATGAGTTTGAACATCAGGATTCGGAGTAATCATGAAACTTAAAAATGCAGAGCTGGACACAAAAGAATGGAATAAATTAGTCTTTGATCTGAACAGGACAAAAGTTGATCATCCTGACGCAGATAATATTTACAGACTCTTTGATAAAATTGCAGAAGCTAATTCTGATCTCACAGCTGTAGTTCACAATAATCAAAGTATTACATATGGTACACTGAAAAAAAAAGCAGATGATCTTGCTGTAGAAATACAGGAATCCTCTGTAAAACCTGATACTCCAATAGGTATATATATTGATCGTTCAATAGACTACGTTATTTCAGTTCTTGGGGTGGTGAAAGCCGGTTGTGCTTATGTTTCTCTTGATCCGGAGTATCCCATTGAAAGGCTGAATCATACAATTAACATTACTGACACACCTGTGATAATCACAAATGATAAGATGCTGGAATCTATTCCGGATCCTGATCGAAGATTGATAAATCTCAATAAAATCAATAGCAGAGATTCTAAACCGGAAGACAGAGCCAATAAAGAAAATCTGGCTTATTTGATATTTACATCAGGCTCTACAGGTTTACCTAAAGGAATATGTATAGAACACCGAAATCTGCTTAATCTGGTGAACTGGCATATCAGGCGTTTCCCTTTTGAGGCTGGTACAAATGTTACACAGTCGGCAAGAGTGGGTTTCGATGCATCTGTCTGGGAATTCTGGACTGCTCTGTGTTCAGGTTTAACATTACATATCCTTGATTCCAGCCTGATTCTTAATCCTGAGAAACTGCATGAATACTACGAAAAGAATAATATAAAAGCTTCATTTCTGCCAACACCTGTTGCAGAGATGTTTATGCTGAGTCCGGTTGCTCCAGAATCAAAGTTGAAATACCTTTATGTAGGTGGAGACAGATTAACGAGAAGACCTGCGAAGGACTTTTCTCCTGATGTAGTGAATCTTTACGGACCGAGTGAATGTACCGTAATTGCTTCAGAAAAAGTAATCGAACATGAAGGTGAAGTTGATTACAGTCCTACAATTGGTGTTCCTGTAGATAATACTCAGATATATATCCTTGACGAGGACTATAATGTTCTTTCCGAGGGAGAGACAGGGGAGATTTACATTGGTGGAGACTGTGTCGGGCGAGGTTATTACAATCAGCCTGAAATGACTGAAAAAGCTTACATTTCTAATCCATTACCGGGTACTTATGGAGAAAAACTCTATAAAACCGGAGACTTAGGTAAAGTACTTCCTAATGGTGAGTTTGACTGTATTGGACGACTCGATTCGCAAGTAAAAATTCGAGGTTATCGTATAGAACTTGGTGAGATACAGTCGGTAATTCTTAAGCAGAATAAAGTAAAGGATTGCGTTGTTCTTGTAAAAAATGATCTTGTTGGAGAAAAAGCTATAGTTGCTTATATTAGGACATCAGACGATTTCTCCTTAGATGATTTGAAGAAATCAATAGCTGAAGAACTGCCATCTTATATGCTTCCTGCAAGCTATGTTATTCTTGATGAATTCAAACTGACAGATAATGGTAAAATTGATAAAAAAACACTGCCTGAACCAGACTGGAACATTGCAAGAACAGATTTTGTTCCACCTGAAAATGATACACAGGTTTCTCTTGCAGAAATCTGGGGGAAATACCTGAAACAAGATAAAATTGGGATAACAGACAATTTCTACAGCCTTGGCGGAAACTCTATTATTGCTGCACAGATCATTACTGCTGTAAATACAGGCATAGATTCGGCTGCAACAATAGACCTTCTGTTGAGTAATCCCACGATATCTGATTTCAGTAAAAAGCTGAATTCGGAAGGGAAATTAATTGATAGAATACCTGCTTCATCACAGAATATATCCCCATTATCTTATTCTCAGCATGGTCTATGGTATTTCTGGATGTTGGACAAAGACAGAATAGACTACAATATACCTCTAAGAATAGATATTCGCGGAGAAATTGACAGATCTTTTTTACAACAGACTTTCACTAAACTTGCAGAAAGACATGCATCATTGAGAACAGCTTTTGTAACTATGAAAGATTTACCCTTTCAAGTAGTAAATCCTCCCGAAGAAGTACAGATTGATTTCACAGATATATCCTCCCATAAGAACAGAATGAACAAACTGAAAGATATAGAGATTGAGACAGGTAGGTATGTGTTCGATCTGGAAAAAGGGAATCTGTTTTATTCTAAGCTTGTAAAATATGATGCTGAAAAGTTTGTACTTTTTTTGACAATACATCACATTATCACAGATGGCTGGTCTATGGGGCTGTTCCTCAGAGAATGGAAGGAAATATATTCATCTCTTGTAGAACAGAGAGATGTTGAATTACCGGAATTAACTGTCAGTTATGGTGATTACTCCGAATGGTCGAAAAAGACTACTCCTGCAGAAAAGTACGAGAAGCAGCTCAACTATTGGCAGGAAAAACTTCTGCCTTTCCCAGAAAGCCTGGAGCTTCCTTTAAAAAAGAGAAGGCCGCCTGTTCAGACTGATTCCGGTAAAAGATACTGGTGGCATCTTAATACTCGCATATCCAACAAAATAAGAGAATATGCCGAATCTAACCATATCAGTGAATACTCCGTATTTCTGTCTGCTCTGAATATTATACTTTCAGTATATGGCGCATCAGATGATGTTGTTGTAGGGTCTCCATACGCAGGTAGGAACCACCCGGATAAACAGAATATATTTGGTATATTTACAAACCTGCTGCCAATACGCAGTAATCTTGCGGAGAATATTTCATTCGGGGACTTTGCAAAAAAAGTATATGCAAATGTCATTTCAGCTTTCTCCAACTCAGAATATCCCTTTGATGAGCTTATAAAAGATCTGGGCTATAAGCCGGATCGTTCTCGTCATCCATTATTTCAGGCAATGTTCGTATTTCAGAATTTTCCACTACCGGAAATGAAATTCCATAATCTTGAGATTACAATGAAGGAGATTGGAAACAATACATCAAAGCTTGATTTCACTTTGACTGTAGATGATATTGATGGTAATTATGAGTGCTGGATTGAATACAATACCGATATCCTGTCAGATTCTCTGATAGAATCCATGGCAGACAGCTTTGCCGATGTTTTTGATCAGGTTTTAAATGCAGATAAAACACCAATTCATGAAGTATCAGTACTGAATGAATCTGAATATAAAGAAACCATCGATGACTTTAATAATACAGAAAAAGATTTTCCTCTGAATAAATCTTATGGCGAGATTTTCACAGAACGTTGCAGGATGTTCTCTGATAACATCGCTATAAAAATGAATGATATTACAATTACATATGCAGAACTGAAGACTCTTACAGACAAGTGGAGCCGATATTTTGCTGCCAATGGAACAGGAAAAGGTGATATTGTCGCCGTAGTAATGGATAGAAGCCCCGAATTATATGTGGCATTGCTTAGTATTTTGCGAGCTGGGGCAGCATATATGCCGCTTGATGCAGCTTATCCTGATGATAGAATTGAATATATGTTGAATGATTCCGGGGCAAAACTTATCGTCACAGATAGTGAAAACTATACCAGAATCAGAGGATTTGATATAAAACAGGTTGTTTATAATGTGCAGCTCGCTGAAGTTCTGAAAGCAAAACTACCAGAAGTTAAAACTATTGCCGGTGGGGAAGATGTCGCGTATTTGATCTATACAAGCGGTTCTACCGGTAAACCCAAAGGTGTGCAAGTGCTTAACAGGGGAATGCTGAACCATAATCTGGCAGTGATCGACGATTATGAGCTTACAGAAAAAGACAGAAATCTACAGTTTGGATCAATAAGTTTTGATCTGTCAGTCGAAGAAATATTTCCTACATTTCTAACTGGAGCAACACTGATACCACGAACTGAAGAAGCTTTTTCATCAATTCCCGGATTTCTGAGATATGTGGAATCCGAACAGATTACAGTTTTGAATCTGGCTACGGCATACTGGCATGAGCTGGTAAAGCATCTTGATGAATATGTAATTCCTGATTGTGTCAGATTAGTGATTATAGGTGGAGAAAAGGCTGATCTAACAATATATAATATCTGGAAAGAAAAAACTCAGGGTAGAATCAGATTGCTGAACACTTATGGTCCTACTGAGACAACGATTATTTCTACCTGGTATGAACCCGGAGATGAGGATAATGATTTTCCTATCGGCAGACCTATTGCTAATACTCAAATTTACGTTCTCGACAGAAACATGAGGCCTGTTCCAAAAGGTGTATCGGGAGAATTGTGCATTGGTGGTGCAGGATTAGCAAAAGGTTATTTGAACGATCCGGAGAAAACTGCAAAAAGCTTTGTTAAGAATCCGGTTACAGGAAAAGGGCTGATATACAGAACCGGTGATCTGGTCAGGATTAACGAGAACAATTTGTTAGAGATAGCCGGAAGAATAGATTTTCAGGTTAAAATACGCGGTCATAGAATTGAACCGGGTGAAATAGAAAGATTATGCAGAGATTATGACGGAGTCTCAGAATGCATTGTAGTTGCAGTTGAAGACAGAACCGGGATGAAGCAGCTTATAGCTTATGTACTTCCGGAAGATAATGTTTTTTTGAACACGGACAGTCTTAAGGCATTCATGAAAGATACTCTTCCTTCATATATGGTTCCTGCATTGATAATGATCGTGGATAAGTTTGAGTACAATACTTCGGGAAAGATAAACAGAAAGGTTTTGCCTGAACCTGTATGGAAAACAGAGAAGAAGAAGATTTCTCATAAAACGGGAATGATTGGGCAGAGACTTCTTCAGATTGTTAGAGATGTTTTAAAAAATGATAATATAGATTTAGACTCAAGTTTCTTTGAGTCAGGTGGTCATTCTCTAACAGCAATGCAGATGATAAGTCGAATTGACAAAGAGTTCAATGTAGCCATATCAATCTCAGATTTTATGGAGCATACATCAATCAGAGATACGCTCGAATGTCTTAAAGGAATTCTACCTGATGAAATAACCGAGAAGAAAACAGACAATGGTTCTATTGCGGGAGTAGTGAAAATATGGAAGGAAATACTGAAATCAGATGATGACAGTCCTGATTCAGATTTCTTTGAGAACGGTGGACATTCCCTTACAGCAATGCAGTTGATATCACGCATTGAGAAAGAGTTCAATGTAAACCTTTCCATTCATGATTTTATGAATAAGAGTAGCCTCAAGGATCTGATAGAACTTGTTACGGGAAACATTGTACGAGATGATGGAACATTAGAGCAGACTGATGTCAGAGCTGATATTATTCATGTAATGGAAGATGTTTTAAAAACAGACATTGATGATAGGCATGATTTCTTTGAGAATGGTGGGAATTCACTTACTGCAATGCAGTTTATTGCCCGAGTGGAGAAAAAATTCAATGCAAAGCTATCACTGCATGATTTTCTGAATAACTCAACCATAGACGATATTTTGCTTGAGATAAGCCATTCTGAATTCAAAGCTGAAACACTCGGGAAAACATCTGCAACGTCAACTTCCGGGAAAGAATATCTCCTTACAATACAGCAGGAAGGTTTGTGGTTCCTGTGGAAAATGGACAAAAATAACGTTGCTTATAACATACCTGTTCTGTTTGAAATAAAAGGCTTGTTTGATGATTATGTCATGAATAAAAGCCTTATCAAACTGATGCAGAGACATGAAGCTCTTAGAAGTGTATTCTTTGAAAGGAACGGTCTGCCTGTTCAGAAGCCGATGGATTACAATAAAGTTGATGTTGAAGTAATAGATGTATCTAAAGAAAACTGGAGTGATAAAGAATTTGATGATGCTTACAGAGAAGTAACAAGGCATTCATTTAATCTGTCTGAAGGACCTTTATTCAAGATTAAAGTTTGGAGAAAATCTCAGTATGATCATAGAATGATTATTTGTTTCCATCACATTGTACTGGATGGCTGGTCAGTAAGTATTCTTATAAATGAACTGACTGCAATTTATACATCTTTTATCAGTAATAAATCTGTGAAACTGATTGAATCCGACAGGACTTTTGCAGACTTTGTTAATAAGCCTGTTGACAGGCAAAGGCAGGCAATGCTTGAGAAATACTGGACCGGTAAACTAAATCCTTTGCCTGAACCAATTGATTTACCGACCCAGAAGGAAAGACCTGCTGTTCAGACAACAAATGGATCTAATATTTATTTCACTGTAAATAAAGATCTTTGCAGTAAGTTGAGTAGGTTGGCAAGAGAAAAAAGTGCCAGTAAATTTATGCTGCTGTTATCAGCATTCAGGTTACTGCTTTATAAATACACGGCTCAGGAAGATATTCTGATAGGTTCACCGGCGGCAAACAGGCTGGATCCGGATTATGACGGTGTTATCGGCTCATTCATGGATAATCAGCTATACAGAATTCCTGTGCATAAAGATGATAATGTAAGTGATGTAATAGATATTGTTCGAAAAGAAACCCTTGATAATCTCACGCATAGCGGATATCCTTTTAAATCGATAGTAGATAAGATGAATCCTGAACGTGATCTGAGCCGACATCCACTCTTTCAGGTGATGTTTGTGTTCCAGAATCTGCCTTCTATTGATCTGGATATTCCGGGATTGGAGTTAAAGGCGAAGATACTGGCTAATGATACATCAAAACTTGATATTACGATGGAAATAGTTGAGATTGAAGGCAGTATGCACTGCCGATTCGAGTATAATCCTGATTTATTCGAGGCATGGTTTTCAGAAAAAACCGGAGAGCATTATAACGCAATTATTTCTCAGATGGTAAGTAACAGCAGAACTCAGATTAAGAATCTTGGTCTACTGTCAGATGCTGAAAAAGAATTAATTGATGAAAGAAATAGAAAAGCTGAGATAAAGTTCCCGAATACTACTATCCAGAATCTGATAATTGACAGAATACAGGATTGTCAGGACAGAACGGCAGTAAAATTCGGAGATACTTCGATTACTTATGGAGAATTTGGTGAACTGGTGCAGTCGTATTGCAATAAGGTAAAACACGACGCTGACAGCAGAATCATAGCTGTAATGATGGACCGATCTGTTGATCTTATTGCTCTGATATGTGCAATACAGAGAGTTGGAGCGGCATATCTGTATCTTGATCCAGAGTTTCCGAATGACAGACTTCTTTTTATGGCAGAAGATTCTGCTCCAGAACAGATTATTATTGAGAAGAAGTATACTCAAAGAATAGATTTTGAAAATGCCAGAATCTGGGAAGATATAAAATCTGAAGACATCAAAGAAGCAGAAAATGCTGCAGATGCTTCTAAACCTGATTCTATAGCATACTATATTTATACATCAGGAACAACCGGAAAACCTAAAGCTGTGAAAGTGCCTCACAGTGCTGTCACAAATTTCATACTTTCTATGCAGAAAGAACCGGGAATGACTATTGGTGATAAACTTCTCGCTGTAACTCCATTGAGTTTCGATATCTCTGTACTGGAAGTATTTCTTCCTCTTGTTACCGGAGCTGAACTTATTCTGGCTTCTCGGGATGATGTTTACGATGCAGGGAAACTTGCTGAAATGATAGAATCAGAAAAAATTACTATTATGCAGGCAACACCTTCAACCTGGAAAATGCTGAGAGATATTGGCTGGAAAGGCTCGGAGACTCTGAAAGTGCTGTGCGGGGGAGAACCGGTATCTTATGATCTTGCATCAGGACTTTTGAAGATGTGCGGTGAGTTATGGAATATGTACGGACCGACTGAGACTACAGTATGGTCTGTTATTCACAGAATACTGGAGACAGACAGCAGGATATACATTGGTCATGCTGTTGTCAATACAACTCTTTACGTTGTTGATTCTGAGTTGAACCCAGTTCCTGACGGTGTAAAAGGAGAGCTGCTGATTGGAGGAAAAGGTATTACTGCAGGTTATCATAACAGAGAAGATTTAACTGCTCAGAAATTTGTAGATTTCACAAATCCTTCAGGAGTGAGTGAAATTGTTTACAGAACAGGAGATATTGTTAGATTTGATGTAGATGGCAGGCTTGAATGCTTTGGTAGAAATGACTTTCAGGTTAAGATCAGGGGACATAGAATTGAACTTGGTGAAATTGAAAATGAACTGATGAAGACCGGTTTATTCAATGATGCTGTTGTTCATACGTTCAAAGACAGAAACGAAATGCTGCAGTTATGCGGTTACTATATTGCGGATAAGGAAATTTCGGTAAAAAAAATTGCTGATTCCATTGCAAACAGGCTTCCTGACTATATGATTCCGGGAGTTTTCCTTTATATGGATGAGTTTCCACTTACGGCAAATGGTAAAATTGACAGAAAGAAGTTACCTGTTCCTGATGCAACTATAAAGAAAAATCAGGATGAAATTGTTAAAGCGGGAACACCTGATCAGGAAGTATTGTGTAACATAATCGGAGATGTACTTGGTATTGATAATGTTGGAATCAATAACAATTTCTTTGAACTCGGTGGAAATTCAGTTCTTAGTATGCTTGTAATAAACAGGCTGGGTCAGGCAGGCTTAAGTCTCAAAGTACAGGATCTTTTCAGACATAAAGATCTGGAGGAACTGGCAGGAAAACTTGAGCAGACAATCATTCAAGATGGAGTGTTCGGGGATTATTCACTTGTTGAACTTCAAAAGGGAAACAGTAAGAAAACACCTTTGTATCTGGTGCATCCACTGCCAGGAGATTTACTGGGTTATGTGAATTTGATAAGACATCTCCCAGCTGATCTGCCAATATATGGTTTTCAAGCACCGGGATTAATGAATCCGGATAAGGCACTTGAGTCTGTAGAGGAAACGGCGGCACATTACGTCAGGATTATTAAGGAAAGGCATCCGGGCGGAGCTGTATATATCGGAGGTTGGTGTTTTGGTGGAACAGTAGCATACGAAATGATGCAGCAGCTCAGATGGAAGAAAGTCGATGTGAAACATTTGTTCCTTTTTGATACCTGGGCATTCAGACCAGTTGAATCTCTAAGGAAGAAGTATTTCAAGAGTAAGATAAAGCTGTTGGTAGAGTTAGGCTTAAAAGAGACGTTGCGGATACTGAAAACAAAAATCAGAAATCGATTCGGAAATCACCAGAATTTTGGTGATGAAGATACTTTTTTTGATCAGGGTATGTTTGCAAATCGTTCTGCTGTAAGGAAAAAGAATATCGCAGCTGTGTGCAGGTATAATTATCGTCCATGCAAAGGTGGAGTTGTGTTGTTTAAAGCTTTACAACAACCGGCAAGTTTTGTCGACGATCCATATATGGCATGGGATATCTTTGTTGAGAAAGTTCAAATGTTCAAAATAAATGCTACTCACGACACGATATTAAAAGAACCTCAAGTAGAGCAGATTGCAGGTTATATAAGCGATATTATTGATTGATTATAAATTAATAATCAGTTGGTAGTGTTAAATATCTTGACATATAGTGAGATAAGTAATTAATAAGATGATATTTTTTTGATTTTAAAATATGTATTGTAATTGGATTAAATACAATAAGTTAAGGATTTAAGGAAATTATGAGTTCATTTCATAATGCAGATGAAAAATTTAATTTAATGAAGTTTGATAAAAAAGTAATGTTTGTTACTATCAGGCGGAAAATTATCTTTGTTCTGATTTCATCATTTATTGCGCTGGTTATTGGTGGAATTTATGCAAAACTGACAGTGACGCCAGTCTGGCGAGCCAGAAGTACGCTTATCAGAAATATGAAGAATATTTCCATGAGACAGGATATGCCGTATCTGTATCAACAGCTTGACCTGAATACAGTTCTTTCATCTATCAGAATGAGAAAGAACCTTCAGTCAGTAATAGACAGTCTTAATCTTGAGATAACACCCGATAAACTATTTGATAAGATATATGTTGAAAGAGGTGGAAGATCCAACCTTATACATATTACTGCTTTTCACCAGGAGCGGGATAAATCTGTATCAATAGCCAATGTTCTGGCAGAAACATTCATTCAGAATTACATTGATATTCTCAATGCTTCTACCAAAAGGGTATACAACTACTATCTTCCGTTAAGGGATAAGTATCTCGATGATTTAGACAGGTATCAGCTTGCTATGGAACGATTCAGAAAGCAGCATGGAGTGTTGTCTATTGAAGATGAGACACAGATGAAGTATAACCATTTGAATGATCTTGAACTCAAAAAAATTGAAAACAATATAACTATTGAAGGACTGAAAAGTCAGATAGATGAAGTTGATCTTAAAATTGCCGAATTCCCTGAGTTTGTGAAACTTGGGCAGACAGTAAATGAAGTTGATAACAGTAATCTTAAGAAATTGTATGCTGATCTTGAAAAATATGAAGAAGCATACACAGATAAGAATCCCAAAGTCGTCAAAACGAAAGAAGAGATTAGAGAACTCGAAGAAAAGTTAGCTGCCGGAAAAGAGTTTGAACAGGAGATTATTCCGGATATTGTTACATATGGTGAAAGTCCTGTAAAACAGAATATGATGAGTGAAAAGGCTAAGTTTGAGTATCAATTGAAATCTGCTGAGGATTTGATTGGTGATTACGATATGAGAATCCATCAGGTAAGGGAAGATCTTGCAGAGTTGTCATATCTTGAGAAAGAGTATTTTGAGCTTAAAAGAAAGTATGATCTGACCATCAGATTGCTTGAGATGCTGGAGAATCGTATCGTAGAATCCAGAATAGCTATGGAGTCCAATGTCAGTGACTTCGCAATTCTGGAACCGGCTATACCGCCTAAGTATCCTCAGGCATCAGGAAGAAAGATGATAGCTCTGGCATTCGGTTTCCTTACATTTACGGGATTCATGGTATTTTACATTTTCAGAGAACTGTTTGATTTCAGAGTTAAGTCTAAATATGATTATGACAATTTTGTAGATGTTAACTTCCTTGCTGAGATCCCTAACAGAGACATGTATTCTGACTCAATATTCCATGCTCAACTACAGATATTGTATTCGCAGTTGAGAAAGCAGATGCCTGAGAAAATGCCGGCATTTCTTACAGTTGGTAATCCAAATGCAGATTCCGGTAAATCGTTTGTTGTCAGGGAACTTGTTGAGATATTCATGGCGAAAAATGAAAAAGTTCTCTGGATAGAAAGTATTGATGAGCATGATGATGACATCGAACCATATATGATCAATAAAGCTGTCTACGAAAAAAAGGAAATATCACAGGATAATATGTTTGTTATAGCTGAAAAGCTGCATAAATGCTACTTTGTGCATGACGATCAGGCTTACAAAGATGTTCTTGATAATGATCAGCTTACTTCTTTTTTCCAGCAATTGACAAGTTATGATATTATCATCTGGGAATTGTTTGAAGCGGAACAGAATCTTCAGTTGTTTACTACAATTTCCGGATTTTCCGATTTACTGACGGTTGTAACAAAATTCCGTCATACAAACAGGGATCATCTGGTAAGTGTAATAGATTATCTTAAGAAGAACACAGATGTACCGATTGCCGGAATTCTGAATGAAGTACCCAAACCTTACTTCATGGCTTAGGAGTACGGAGTATTTATGAAAAAACTTATAATTTTAACGCTGTTATCTATAATTTTACTTAGTTGTGTAAGAGTGAAGCCGGAACTGAAATCTGTAACTGCTATGCCTCAGTTTCTTGAGTCTGTTCAAGTTGAAAAGAAAGATGAGAAGAAAATAGAGGAAGAGCTAAAAGCTCTGCATACACTTCCAATAAAAAAATATACAATAGGGGCTGAAGACGTTTTTGACATCTTCGTTTATGATGAAGAAGAACTTACAACTATGGGTGTTATGGTAAAATCGGATGGAACAATATCTCTGAAATTAATACCTGACCTTCATGTAGAAGGATTGACCATTCCTGAAGCTTCCACAAAAATCGAAAAAGCTCTCAGTGAATATATAAGGCATCCGCAAGTTACAATGAAAGCTGTCCAGCTGACAAGTTCCAGTGTTACTATACTTGGAAAAATTACACGCCCGGGAAGAGTAGTTCTTGATGGTGATATGAGAATCCTTGATGCTATTGCTGAAGGTGGAGGTCTTGCAGTTGGTTACTTCCAGAACAATACTACAGAATTGGCTGATCTGGAAAGAACCTATCTTCTGAGAAATGGCAGAATTCTGCCTATAGACTTCATGGAGCTGATTAAAAACGGTAATATGCTTTATAACATCCCTTTGGCAGACAAAGATTACATATATATACCATCTGCAATAAACAGAGAAATTTACGTTCTGGGTGAAGTTAATACTCAAGGACACTATGCATTCAAAGAAAATATGACTCTGATGCAGATTATCAGTTTTGCTAATGGATTCCGACCTACTGCTAAAAGAACAGTTTATGTTATACGTGGAAATCTGTCTCATCCGAGGCTGTTTAAAATTGATACAAAAGCTGTAATGCGTGCAGAAGTGCAGGATTTCCCATTAAAACCGAATGATATCGTTTTTGTTCCTGCCAGTCTTTTTGCAAACTGGAATGAAGTACTTGACCTTGTAATTCCAAGTCTTAATGCAATTCAGGGATATTACATTGTAAATGACCTTATAAATGATAATTAAGTATGATTTCCGCAGATTATTCGGAACCAGCACGTTTCTGATATAAGGATTTCACATGCTTTTTGGAATTGAATACAAGTATCTGGTATTTTTCATTGTTCTGATATTTGGTGTACCTATAGGATATTTCCTTTCCCTTCAATACAGAATCTTCGAAAAGATTGCTTTTTTCCTGATGATATTTTTTACAGCGAAAATGGAAGATATTAACTTTGTATCTATGGAGTTTTACAGGGGAACATCCAAGGGTTTCGAGGTTGGACTTGTGGATCTGGCAACACTTGTAATTTTTCTTGTTCTAATCTCACGAAAAAGTTTGTCAGAACTGAGACTTCCCAAGGGAACAATTCTATATGGAATCTACTTCTTTTTCAGTATACTGTCTATTGTTAATGCTCCTGTTCCACTGTATTCCATGTTTGAAGTCTGGAAAATGGTACGTATGTATATATTCTGGTGGGTGCTTTACAATTATATTGATGATTATTCAAAATTTCAGGAATTGATGATAAACTTTGCAATTATTTCAATATTCATATTCTTTATGCAGATGCAACAGAAATATATCTATAGAATTTATCAATCTCCCGGACCATTCCCACACCAGAACTCACTTGTGATGTATGTTATTATACTGAATAGCTTCTTTTTTTCATACTTGTTCAATTCAAAGGTTAAAAGATTGATGGTCTGGATACTGATTCTAGGTTTTGGCAGTGTATCAATTATTGCGACTCTATCAAGAGCAGGTATGGCATTATACGGACTCTCACTGGTTGTAATGTGGACGTTATCCATGTTTGTAGGTGTAAACAGGAAAAAGATTGCCATCACTGCAGTTCTTCTTATTCTGGGAGCCCTTGCATTACTTAAGGCAATGGATTCAATTATTACGAGATATCAGACAGCACCGGAGGCATCAAAAACTACTCGTGTGCTTCTTGCGGAAGCAGCAGTTAAAATGGCTGATGATAAAAAGCTGGGTGTTGGGTTGAATAACTTTGGTCAAGCTATTAATGCACCATTTAATTATGGTACTCACATTCAAATGCATGATGAAACTGACCCGATGGAACGTCATGGACTTGTTGAGACAATATATTTAATGATTGCCGCCGAAACAGGATGGCATAACTTAGGTGTTTTCTTGACATTCATATTATATATGTATTTTTTAAATCTGAAGAATCTGTTTAAGTACAGAAAAACGAAATATGTGTTTATTCCCGTTGCTTTAGTTGGTGGATTACTGGCAATATATCTGGAATCATCGCTGGAGTGGGTTTTAAAGCAGACTAACAATTTTTATCAGTTAATGTTAGTTTTTGCTGTGATTGGAGCTATGCATAGATTAGTTTATGTTAATAAAGATCAAACTGATAGAGGTATTGAAAATGGCTAAAAGAAGAGATGAAGACTATCTGTTCAATATGATCAATCCTACAATACAGGAAAGCTTAAATTATGAACAGAAGAAAGAGATTAAAGCTGTTCTGAGAAGACTCTCTCCATCATCATTGGGAAAGAAATATTTTGATATCAGATTCACATTCTGGTTCATAAAGAGATTGTATTTCGTGTGGATTATCGGTGTTGATCAGAGAAGGAAAAGCAGAGTCGGAAAAGCCACTGCCGGTCAGAGAGCTATTACTCTCGTATTCCAGCTTTTAATGTATCTTGGTATTCTAATCAGTTTAATTCTGGTTGCATTCCTGATACTGTATTCTCTGAAATCCTTTGCCGGAATAGATATTCTACCTGATATGCATATCCAGGAATATTTGAGAGAGTTGCTCAGAAAATGAATAATACTTTCGTAACGGCCTGTGACAGTAATTACCTGTGGGGAGCATTTCTCCTGATAATATCACTTCGTTATCATGGAGTTGAAGATCCTGTTCATGTTATGGGATATGATCTCTCAGATAAAGAACGCGATATGCTGCAGCAGTTTGACAATGTTAAAGTGTATTCTGAAGGTAGGATGACAAAAAGAAGTGTCTGTACTCAAAAACCAGATGCAATATTTTCCTCGAATACAGAATTTACTACCTGGGTTGATGCAGATTGTATTGTTAACGGAAATATAAAGAATGAATTTGTTGCAACGGAACCGTTTTTTCATATCAGGTTCAGGGATTTTCATGAAAATGGTCTTGTGTACCGGGACAGATATTCATGGGGAGAAAAATTCGGGACTATTCCTGAAAAAGTTTTGAAGATATGGAAATGGGATATACGAGAACGTGCTTTTCCAACTATATCAACCGTGTGTGAAACGAATTGTTTTATTATTCATAAATCTCATCTGCCTTTCATTAAAAGATGGAAAAACCAGATGGAGAAAGTGATAGACGAAAATACTATAGGCGTCTACAATAAAAGCAGTACTGCTTACTTTATGACAGATGAATCTGTTTTGAACTCATTGTTTGCTTTTGCTGATGACAGTCCAGAAGTTGGGGTCTATCCTTATGATAAAAATATGGATGCAAAGATTATTCATTTCAGTTTGTTTCCTAAACCGTGGCAGACCTGGTCATATAAGAATATTCCGTTTTACGAAATGGTAATGCAGTTTATTCACTGGGCTCGTTCCAGAGGATATGAACTACCGGATTTGCCTTACTCTTTCCAGCCTGCTAACAAACAGAAGATTATGAAAGAAGCTTTCATCAGAGAGCTGATTGCTTCTGTAAGACATGAAATATCAACAAAGATAAGAAGAATTTTTTTGAAATGAGAATACTGGTAGTTTCAAATTTGTATCCTCCTCATTATATCGGGGGATATGAAATTTCCTGTGCAGATACTGTAGAATTTCTAAAAAAAAATCATGATGTGGTTGTGCTGACAGGAAACTACAGAGTAGAGAATCAACCAGAGCCGGGATTCATTAAAAAGGAACCATGGAGAATTCTTAAATACATTGATTATTTGAATGGTAATGCTCTTGACAAGCATAATGTCGAGAAGTATAATTATAAAAAAACTATAGAAGTGCTTAATTGTTTTAAACCTGATTTTGTCTTCTTCTGGAATTGTCAGAAGATCTCAATTGCTCCGGTTATTGCTGTTCAGAAAAGGAATTTGCCTGTACTTTTTTCTATCGGAGATTTCTGGCCGGATGTCTATGAACAGGAATCTGCCGCAGCTTATATTAAAAGAGCAGTGAAGAACTTGCTCCCCGGTGCTGTCGGAGGGAAACTGAAGTTGAAGTATACTTTAACTCCATCAGAATGGGTAGGGAAAGAGGTTGTTAGAAAGTACAGAGCTGAAAGGAACTATGTTGTACCGCGTAGTGTGCATATTCCTGAGTCCATAAACAGAGCTGAGAGCAATACAGTCAGATATATCAGTTGTGGGAGAATTGAACCCAGAAAAGGATATGAGCTTGCAATTGATGCTTTTTCAAATCTGGAAGACAAAAATTTCACATTCCATATATACGGAAATGGTGATGAAGAATATGTGGATTTTCTCAAGAATTTGGTAAGAGAAAAGAATCTTGATGATAGAGTGGAACTGAAGGGAAAAGCTGCAGATATAGCAACTGTATATGAACAGAACGATGTACTTGTTTTTTCTTCACTCGCTACAGAAACTTTTGGTCGTGTTGTAATTGAAGCAATGTCTTATGGAATGACGGTAATTGTTCCTGACAGATATGGGGCTTCAGAGATTATCACCAATATGAGAGATGGTGTTGTATTTGAATATGGTAACGCAGAATCATTATTGAGCTGCATCAGGAATATTCATTTTGATCATGAACTAATATCATTATTGGCGAAGTCAGGCAGAGAAACAGTTAAAAATAAATTTAATTACTATACAGTTCAATCTGAGATCGAAAAAATAGTATTAGAGGAATTCAGATTACAGAATAAACGGAGTGTAAGATGAAAAGATTTTCAAAATTATTAGTTTTAACAGGAATGTTGTTAAGTTTGATTTCCTGTGTTACATATACTAAGCATCCGGTGCCTCCTGGTATGGATAATGGGTATATCAAGATTAATACTCACCCGACAAAAGCAAAGATTTTTATTGATGGTGTATACTACGGAACATCACCAATTCAGACTAATGTCAGTTGGGGAGAGAAGAAAGAAATAAATATCGTTGCAGAACCGATTTACCCCAATCAGTATCCGCAGAATATTTATCTTCCTGTTCCACCGGTTGCCAAATCTATGACTATATACATGAATGTAAAACCAAAACGACAATATCAACCGTGGGAAAGACAGAGTCAGGATAATGATTCACTTGATTTTGTTCAGGAACCGCAGATTATCGTTGAACGTGAAATCATCGAACGCAGTGTAGCAATGATTCTTCCTGTAGTTTTCTTTGATTTGGATAAAGATAACATTAAAAAATCAGAGCAGCCAAAACTCGAAGAAGTTGCTGTCATTATGAATGAGAATAAGGAATATTTTCTGGAGATTCATGGATATGCAGATGAAATGGGAGATAAAGAATACAATATTGATCTTTCCAAAAGAAGAGCTGACAGTGTTATAGAATATCTTGTCAATAAAGGTGTTAAGAGAAATCGTCTCAAAATGTATATACATGGAGAACAGGTTGTTCTTGATAAAAACAAGAGAAAACTGGAAAACAAATATGCCAGAGTTGTTGACTTCAAGATATTCAGTTCAAAGAATGTGAGAAGACCAAAACAGACTGAGAAACAATAGATGAGCAGTACTGGCCTCAGAGCTAAAATGATTGCCAATACGATTTCCAATTATGGAAAGCTCGTAATTGGTATGGTAATGACGATATTTCTTACCAGAGTCCTTTTCATGGGACTTTCTCCGGAAAGCTATGGCTTCTGGGCTTTACTCTGGACAATATTTGGTTATTCTCTGCTGCTTGACTTTGGATTTGGGGCTGCAATCCAGAAATCCACAAGTGAAAATATTGCAACTCAGGACTGGGAATCATATAACAGACTTATTACTACTGTTTTCTTTAACTATTCCGGATTAGCCATATTAATTGTAATAGCTACTTATGTACTCTCTTTCTATCTTGGCGATCTTTTCAAGTTTCAGGAAGGTACAGACATTGAATATTACAAGTCAGTATTTCTAATGTTTGGAATTGGTACAGCAATAGTGTTTCCTACGGGTTTCGTTACAGAGATCTTGAGGGGATTACACGAGATAAAGCTGAGAAACTATATACAGCTTACTTTCATGATACTTAATTTTGTGCTTATTTTAACAGCATTTCATTTTGGATATAAGCTGAAAGTAATTACAATAATCACATTGTCAACCAGCTTTGCCAGAAACATTATAATGGGCTTTTTCTGTTTCAGAAAGATGCCGAAGCTAAGGATAGGTATTCGGTATTACGATATTAAAGGTATAAAAAAGGTGATGGAGTTCTCTATATTCGCCTATATCATTACATTCACGAACCTGATAATTTTCAGGACAGACCAGATGGTTATCTCAATTTTTGCATCCGTTGCATTGGTCTCTGTGTATCAGATTGCATCACGGCTGGCAGAAACATTTCGATCATTCTCTTCTCAATTTCTGGACAATCTAAGTCCTATAGCAGCCACTTTGTTTGCCTCAAATCAGACATCTAAGCTGGGTAAGATTCTTATTGAATCTAACAGACTGCTTGGATTTATTTCTACAATGTTCTTGATACCTTTGATAATCTATGTACGTCCACTACTCGATATATGGCTTGAAATGAATACAAATCCGGGAGCAGAACAGGGATATATCTGTGCTCTGATTTTGCTTGTATCTATGTATATTCTGGTTTTCCTGAGAAGTTCATCGGTATATATCCTATTGATGGGCAATGTTCATAGAGAGCTTACTTTAATTGCAGTTCTGGAGTGTCTGGCAAATCTGGGAATAAGTATTCTGTTGATTAACAAAATTGGAATTATTGGTGTTGCTCTTGGTACAATCATTCCTAATGTAATTTTTGCTGTTGTATACAACATTCCAAAAGCATGTAGATTTGCAGAAATCAAGCTGAAAGATTTTATTAATCAGGCCGTATTAAAAACACTTATAGTTGGTGTTTTGATTGCTGCTGTAACCTGGAGTATTTCAATGCTGCATCAACCTAAAAGTTTCATTCAGCTATTGCTTCATCTTTCATTATCATGTGGATTGTATCTCATTACTTACTATTTTATAGGATTAAGAGGATGGGAAAGGAAACAGTTTAAGGAATTTATAGGACGTAAAATCAGGAAGAAATAAGTCTGGAAATCAATTCCAGATATTTTCTCAAAAAAGGTTCTTCGGTATAATTATCTCTTAAAAGAGTGTAACTGTTATGTCCCATTTTCTCCAGCATTTTTGAATCAGAAGAGATTTTGTATATTGATTCAGCTAGTGACTCTGCATCACCAACATTGTGCCTGAAGCCGTTACTGTCATTCTTTACAAGCAATTTGTTATCTCCGACTTCAGTGCAAACAACTGGCAGAGAACAACTCAGAGCCTCCATTATTGAATTTGAAAATCCTTCAAACAATGATGTTGAAAGGTAAATGTTGGAAGTTCTGTAAAGCTCCATTAAGTTGTCAGGTTTAATGTGAACAGTTATGCAGTTCTGTAGATTCATCAGTTCGATCTGGTTTCTGATGGCAATTTCATTTTTTCCATAGCCGCATATTCTATATTCAAAATCAAGATTGTACTTATTTTTTAGAATATGTGCTGTATTGATGGCAGTTATATAATCCTTGACATCTTCAAATCTTCCAACAGATATAATAATCGGTTTATCCTTGATTACATTTTCTCGAGGTAATTCATCCAGATAAAAGCAATTATTTATTACAACGGATTTGTCAGGATTGAATCCGAAGTCTTCAAAGACTTTTCTTCCAGCATTACTATTGAATATTGTATAGTTGGATACATAATTATGAATGAACTTGCACATTGAAGTTTTATATCTCTCAATTTCACTTCCCCGAGCTCCACCAATAATGTATTTAACTCCGGCGAGACGTCCGAAAATTCCCCCCAGAACATTATTCAAAGTAAGATATCCAAAAACAATATCAATATTTTTCTTTCTGAAGAACAGATACAATTTCCCAATTTTCTGTATTGTATTACCTGAAAGTCTGACAAGCCGGATGTTATTTTTCTTTGTAAAATCCAAAAAGGAATCATCAACAAATTCTCCATGGAAAACCAGAAGATAAGTATTGTAGTATTTGGAGAGCATATCTACAAGATACATGCTTTGCCTTTCAGCTCCTCCAATATTAAGGGTTCTTATGAAAACACAAATATCAGGCTTGTTGCTTGACATACTCAATTAATTCCGCAAGCCCTTCTTCAAAAGTACGCACTACATTGAAACCGAGATCATTCTCCGCTTTGCCAATAGATGCAAGTGAGTGTTTTACATCTCCAAGTCTATCTTTCTGATAAACCGGTTCTATAGTTGTATTAAGGTACTTGTTAATAAGAGCAACAAGATCATTAAGAGTGTATCTTTCATTACAGGCAATATTATAAACATTTCCAGCTGCGTTTTCTGCAGTACATGCCAGAAGATTAGCCTGTACATTGTTCGCAACATAAGTGAAATCACGAGATTGCTCACCATCTCCATAAATGATAGGTTGTTTTCCATTTCTCATTATATTTATGAACTTGGGAATTACAGCACTATATTGAGAATTAGGATCCTGATTTGGGCCAAATACGTTGAAGTAACGAAGACAAACAGTTTCTACGCCATAAATCTGAGTATAAATTTGACAGTATCTTTCTCCGGCATACTTAGTTAGTGCATATGGAGATAATGGTGAGATTTTCATACTTTCTTCTTTGGGAAGTTTCGGATTATTTCCATAAACTGAAGAAGAAGATGCATACACTACTCTTTTTACGTTAAATTCACGTGCAGCTTCAAGAACATTAAGAGTTCCAAGTATATTTACATCATTTGATGTAATTGGGTCGTTAATGGATCGCGGAACAGAAGGCAGTGCTCCTTGATGTAGGACAAAATCAACACCTTTTACAGCATCTCTGACTATATGGAAACTTCTGATGTCACCTTCTATCAGTTCAAAATCTGGATTAGGCATAAACTGATGAATGTTCTCTCTTTTACCTGTTGAGAAGTTGTCAAGTACTCTGACTTTATGCCCTCTATTAAGGATTTCTTTGACTATATTTGATCCGATGAATCCAGCTCCACCAGTTACTAAGTATAAATTCTTCATTTAATCTCCAATTCTTATTCATTCAGCATTCAGCATTCAGCATTCAGCAGTTAAATGTATATGCTTTTTGAAAAGATGCTACAATGTAATTTTCATTTTCCCAATGTCAGAGCTGTATCTTCATTGTCAAGAATAAAGTAAATATTGCAGTTAATGTCACTATATGAATAGTTAATACACTTGCAGGATCATCTGTTTAACACTATCAAACAGTTAAGCAACACTAAATGATATAATGCTAATGAGATTATTCCAGTGCTTTGTGATATATATCAACGAATTTTTGTGTCATGGTGGTTAACTGGAATTTTTCTTTAACTCTTAAATATCCTGCGTCACCAAACTTTTCAGCCAATTCGGGTCTATCCAGTAACATGTTTATTTTTTCACAAAGTTCGTTGATATTGGATCGTTTTACAATGTATCCTGTTTTACCTGATTCGACTAACTCACTGGTTCCTCCTGTATCGGTGGCAATAACAGGTTTTTTTAAAGCCATATATTCCATTATTGAATTTGGCATTCCTTCAACTTTGGAAACAAGTAAACCAGCGTAAAATTCTTTAATGTAAGCAAAAACATTTGCTATCTGTCCTAAAAAAACAAAACTATCTTTATGGTCTTCAGGTATCATATTCTTAATACTGGCTTCCAGAGGTCCTATACCAATAAAGACAATGACAAAATCATTTCTGGTTTTTAGCAGATTCAGTGCAGCTTTGACTAATGTTGGATGATCTTTTCTTTCTGCAAAAATAGCAACCATGCCAAGAATTTTTTTACCTTCAGCTTTCATTTTCTTTCTTATGTCAGGTACTGAATCAATACTTTTAATCCTGGACATATCAAATCCATTATGTATACAAAAAGTTTTAGATGGTGGAGTTCCATATGCTTTTATACCGGCGTATGAGTTAGACAAAACTATTTTAGAAAATTTTGCTGCTAATGTGTTGAATATTCTGGCTTTCAAGGGAAAACTCAAAGGTGAATTTGATATCATTGAATTTACAATAGGTGTATTTGTAATTAATGAAGCCGGGATAGAGTATACTGTGGGCATTGTACTCCAACAATGCATTAAATCAGGTTTAAATTGTTTAACTTCCCTGATTATCTTAAACAGCAAGGATGGATCTTTCTTAGTCTTTCTCTCATAGAGAGAATATGTATAAGGCAGATCGAAAAAATCCTGATAAAAAATAGCTTTACTGAGAAATACAATATGTATTTTAATATTTGAGTAATTTTGTAGTTGTTTCAGGAGTTCAAGCGATCTTCTTTCTCTACCTCCTGATTCCAGCGAGTTCATTATCATCATTAGTTTCATATTATGTCCTTATGGGAGTATAAAATTTTGTTTCATTTAAATGGTTTCTCAGGTTACAGCACGACTTAAGACTCAGTATGTATCAAATCCGAGTATTTTGTTTCAACGTAATACTCAGGCTGTTTGTAATTCTAACTGCTGTTTCCTTTTCTGTTGGGCAATAGCTTTATCTCTATAGTAGTTATGGAATATAAATGAAATGATTATACTATAGTTAAATGTATGGAAAATCACCAGAGTTATATTTGAGATGACAAACATGATAAATACAAAATAATGCGCTTTAAATCCTGAGATAGCACTTTCCTTTTTCAGTTTTTTCAAAAGAAAATACATGTATAAACAGTATATACCACCTCCGATAATTCCATAAGAATAGAAAAGTGCTAGGAATCCAACGTGGATAATTTTAGATGCTCCTCCTAGGTCACGTACAACATCATTTGACATAGTGTTACCTGATCCCAGTAAAGCATGTTTGGGAAAGTGGATTAAGAAAACCTGTAAACTCCTGACTCGAGCTTCTGTTGATCTACTCATTAGACGCTCTGTGACATACCTCTCAGTATCTAAATCAAGAATAATTGAACTGGAGATAGTGATTACAATCATTATGACTGCTAGAATCAAGTATCTGAATGAGTTTATGATGAATTTTTTGTCGAATTTTATATTCTGAGAGATAGCAATCATGAATGAAATCATAACCCATCTGGATTTGTATAACAGGATAATGATCGCACATAATACATAATAGAACAGGTTTTTCTGGTTTTCTAAAGTTGATAGACTAAACAATATTGCCAGAAATGCTGGTACAACAATTCCAATTACACCACTGCCTATATAACTGAATATAGCAGTACATCTATACATAAGATCAGCTTCATCATATCTTGTAGCAATACTCTCTAATGTAAAAAAATCATGCATTTCTATCTGAATGATACTGACTACTGCACCAAGTATAATAGTCAGTTTAATACCAGCAGTAAGGATCTTTATTATTTTACTGCCAAAAGAATAGTTTTCGATGATTATCATCATGAAAAGCATTGAGAGATAATAGTTCGTGTAAACATATCTTACTACTCCGGTACTTAAAATGTTGCCGGAAACATAGTCTGCGAATGTATGGTATGTGAAAAATAAAATATAGAATTTTAAATATGTTGGAATTTTGAGTCTGGATTTTGTTACAAGCTTTATTCCAAAGAAAAGAGATATGGTTACAAGCAAAAGCAGAAATGCAATTGAGTTTATAAGCGTATCAGTATATTCATATGAAAGAAAAGATAAAATCGGGTATAACAGGAAAAAATAAACAAGTCCATGTAGAATTTTTTTCATTTTAGTCCTTAAATAATATCGAAACCAGATTCTGTATCTGATGACAGATTTTGAAGATATTCTTTATAGTTACACTCTGGAATAGTTTTCATTAAATCTGAAAACTGTTCGATAGTAATAAAATTATTTCTCAAGGCAATTTCTTCCAGACAGGCTATTTTTAGTCCTTGACGAGCTTCAATTGCTCCAATGAAACTCGATGCATTCAATAGTGCAGTTGGGGTTCCGGTATCTAACCAGGCAAGCCCTCTACCGGTTTTGATGCATTTGAGTTTTCCGTGATTCATGTAGATTCTGCTGAGATCAGTTATCTCAAGTTCTCCACGTTTAGATGGTGAAAGCTGTTTTGCATACTTTACAACATTTGAGTCATAAACATATATTCCTGGAACTGCATAATTAGACTTAGGGTCAGAAGGTTTTTCTTCCAGACTGATAACATTTTCATTTTCATCAAACTCTACCACCCCAAATCTTCGAGGATTTGAAACGTGATATCCGAAAATTGTAGCACCATCATTCTGCTTTACTGCTTCTCGAAGAAAATCCAGCTTGCCGTAAAAGAAGTTGTCTCCAAGAATAAGAAAAACACTGTCGTCGCCAATAAAATCTTCTCCAATGATGAATGCTTCTGCAATACCTCTTGGTTCTTCCTGAATCTCATATGATATGTTCAACCCAATATGATTTCCATCATGAAATAGCTTTTTGTATAAAGGAATTGTATCTTCATCGGTAATAATTAGGATATCTTTTATACCGGAAAGCATGAGTATTGAGATCGGATAATAAATTAAAGGTTTATCATAAACCATAACAAGCTGTTTACTGTATACTTTGGTAACTGGATACAGTCTACTCCCAACTCCTCCTGCCAGTACTATTCCTTTTGTCATAAAATCTCCATTTCATTTGACATAGTTTTTTAACACACAACTCAATCTAAGCCTATCCTGTCAAGCTTATTAATTGTTTTTTGGTGTCCCTACAATGTCTTCCAGGAGGAGATAATTATCTGAGAGCTTTGCTATAATAGAGTAGTCTTTTCTCATAATTTATCCTACAGCCAGAGCAGATTCTGTACAGCCAAAGAAAAAAGCCATCCCCGAAAAAAGATGGCTTAAGTTCAATATGTTTTCTAAGGATTTATTGTCCCCAGCATCAGTAATTCACCCTGTTCTTTCAGCTCGAATGTCAGTTTCTGCACAGTCTGATCATTAGTGCCATACTTTGTGTAGATAGAAGCATATCCAACAATCGCAGACTTCTCTAAGTATTTTTTTTCAGTGAGGTTCCTCACTTTTACCCTGAACATTCCCTTTGGGGCATAACGTATTGTATATTCCTCTGGACCATATCCTCTTGACATGTCAGAAGTCATTTTTCCACCTGATTTGGTGTATCTGTTGGAGAAACAGCATTTCTCATCGCCAGGTTCCATCACAATCAGGTCAACATCAGCATCTTTACTACTCCATTCAAGTACAATTCTGACATCGAGAGGCATATAGTTGATAAATATCGGGTCTATCCCTTTGACGCTTATTTTGTCATTGTGGAGGAAAATGAGATTATTCATTTCGTTGAGCACGATAGTTTTAATATCTTTTTCATCTTTCCACTCATTGTTGATAATATGCATGAACAGATTCAATGCCTGCTGATAATAACCTGCTTCCTGACTGGCAAGTGCCAGATCGCGTAATGACTGAGGTTCTTCCGGTCTAAGCTCTCTTACTTCATCAAACAGAGCCAGAGCTCCATCGTAATCTTTAATGCTTAGAAGCTGTCTCGCGACTAATCTGATCAATTCAGCATTTTCCAGATCAATTTCCACCATATTGGTAAGAATTCTTCTTGCAGCATCAGGCAATCCTCTCTGTTCGAATACCATGGAAGAGTTATAGTAAAAGAATGGATTGTTCATATTATTTTTCTTGAAGTTAAAATAGATTCTCCCGAGAGAATCAGGCTCTGCCGCAAGTAATCGTTGGGTGTACACACTGTCCTGATTCCAAGATATAAGTTTCAACCCAGCAGCTCGAGAACTCAAATATCGTTCTCTCTGATAATCGTATTTCATGTTCTTCAGCAGTTCATCATTATCTTTGGTAATATAGAGGTTATCAGAACTGAAATCAACTTTCTCCAGATTTTCAATGTCAATCAGGAATGCCTCATGTTCATTATCTTTACTTGTTATTATATTCATTGCAAATGATTGTGCATTTAGTGCTTTGTCGATATTATCTGAGTCATCGGATGCGTCGTAAGTTTGATAACCATATGGATTTTTATATGATCCACTCGGAAAAACACCTAATGCTGCTCCTCCGTCAACATTATCACTCGCCTGCATACCATCTATCATAATCTTTGTTTCAGTGCCTCTTCCACCACGTGCATGGGATTTACCACTTACTGTGATTGTGCCGGGAGACTGACTTATAAGGTCGTTTATACTTTTAATATCTTCGGAAGCATTATATCCTGGGGAACTACTGCCTTTTGGGGAACTACTGCCTTTAATACATATTACATTCGATTTGAGGGTTTGAATAGAAAGGTTAGCATCTAAAATATCATTAGAGCCTGTTATTGCGATATTGTCAAAAATAAGGCTTTGGTAACCTATTTTTTTAATTTCTACTGAGCATGGACCAGTTGGAAGGTTATCAACGCAATACTCTCCCTTTTCATCTGTCAGAGTATGACCAATTAGTTCACCATTATCTCTAACGAGAACAAACACTCCTTGTAGATTTGCTTTATCTTTGTCCTTAATCACCCCTGATAATGATCCATGTCCACCAGGATATCTTGAATTTGTGTACTCTTTATATGTCTTATTATTGTCATTTTGAAAATTATCAATATCTGTAAGGTTATTCGAAGTATCATTAATATCAATATACCAGTTAAGAAGTCTCTCCAATAATTGCAGGTTTCTTTTTTGTAAATGAGCTTTAGACTCAGTGGTTTTCTCCTTTGTTTCGTAACTATATTTATTGTAGGATGTCAGCATATCGGGAGGAGGAAGGATTCCATGCTTCTTGTAGTCGTAGATGCTTTTCAATACTATCAATGATGTATTTCGGGTAACGATTGTATGTTCTCGCCCGAGATTCAGTATTTCATCTTTGTTTGTATCATAATCTCTTTCCAGAAAGTGCATTTTTTTTGTTGCCCAGATTCTGTGAACAGGTACATTATTTTCCGTTTTAATTTTGATTGATCGAGTTACTTTTTCTCCGTTGGATGATCCGAAATCAACTTCAATCTCTGCTTCGTCAGAACTAATAATTCCGCTGAATTCAAAGTGTTTATCAATAGTTGTTTTTATTTTTGGATATATTGAGTATACATCACCGCTTTTGATTTTATATGACAGGCTTTTTCTTCTGACTGTTGTAATCTTTTTGAGACAGTATACTATGCCGAATCTGCTGAGATTAAGGAATTCCCCGTCAGAAGCTTCAGCTGTTTTATGCAGGAATGTATAGTTGCTACCTGCTGCAGAAGAAACTGTATAAACAGGTCTGCTACTTTCAAGAGCACTTTCTTCTCCGATTGTGTTGATGCCATCCGAGAACAGGATGATTTCATCATAGTCATCAGGCAGATCAAGATTGTTGAGGTTGGTTCCCCCATCATAACTGAATGTTTTGATATAATCGAGTATTTCCTGTCCGGATTTCGAATCATTGAACTCTTTGTAATAGTTGATGTCATTACTGAACCCTGAAACACTTATTCTGGTGGAACCGGGAAGCATTTTCAGGTATTCTCTCAGGAAAGTAAGCTCTTCACTCAGGTTTCTTCTGTAGCCTGAGTTTGATACATCCCAGAAGACAGCAACGCTTGAAGGTGCCTTTTTTCTTGTATCCTGAAGTTCAGGAGCTTTCATTGTAACATAAAAGTAGGTTTCTCCTTCGTATTCACCTGTATATACTGCATAATCATTGTCTTTGTATTTTGGAATCTCAAATTCCAGAGTTTTGTCGGCTTTGAACTTCTTATCACTGTATTTGATAACTCTATAGCCTTTTTCATTACTGTAAACAAGCTTTTTAAGTGTATTAAGAAAGCCTTTCAGAACTACATCACTGTTCGCAACTCTTATCGAAAGATCAAATTTCTTAATTCTCTGCCCATTCTCCAGAGGTAATGAATAGAAATAGTTGTCTGCATCTCCATCCAGTGTCTGGCTAATGGCAAATACTATTCTTTTAGTTTCTTTCTTGGGGATGGGGTAGACCTTTGTCTTAAAGAAATTTCCTTTGGTTTTGCTGACGATCCCCGGATTTTTGCCGCGTTTTACTTCTGCTTCGTAGGTTTGTCTGGCTTTGACCTTTTCTACAACAACACCTTCGCGTAACTCACCTCTGGTCTCCATTGCATATCGGCAGATTTCCTGTCCTTCTGTAAGAGGCATGGAGAATATGCCAGCCAGTTCGCTGTGGTTGGGGTTATAGAATGTCATGTCATAGGTTGTTGTTGCAATGTTGCCGACCACTTCTACCTCAACATTCAACTCTCTTAATTCAACAGGTTTAAACGATCTGCGGCTGACAATATCGAGAGACGGCACCTGAGCAAATCCTGTGCACACGATTACAAATAATAGTAGTGTCAATAATTTTTTCATTTCTTCCTCCCTTCAGAACTGAAATATCTTTGCGCAATTGAAGCCCTTTAACTCGTTTAATTGTGCAAAGCTCTTTTAAGAATATTGATCCGTTATAGTCAAGAAATTGCATTGTTCGGATTAAATCCGTGAATATCTATAGATTCGTTCAACCAATTGAAGTCTTCCTGAAAATATCAATGCATAATTTATTCCAAAGTTTAAAATATTTTCTTATATTATTAATCAATTCACTCAACTGAAATGGTTATCGGATAATGATCGGAGATGAATTTATTATTATCCCTTCTCGTTTTTATAACTTTGTAAGACTCAACACCCAGATTTCGAGTAAAGATATAATCAATACGTGTTTGTTTTTCCGGTAACTCCGAGAAATCATTATATGTTGGTCCGGCGCATTCCGGTTTTATTCTGCTGATCGAACTGCTATCATCGAAAAAGCTGTTGAGAATGTTTATTGTTATAGAATCAGGAAATGAATTCAGATCTCCCATAAATATAATTCTTTCGTTCTCAATCTGTTTTTCTTTAATGTAGTTGATTATTAAATGAGCTGATTCGATTCTGGCTTTTTTCCCTACATGATCAAAATGGGTATTGAAAACATTTATAATGCTGTTATCAGTTTCATCTTGCAGTTTGGTGTAAGTTGCTATGCGTTGTGTGCAGGCATCCCAGCCTACTGAGGGTATTTTACTGGATTCAGAAAGCCAAATGTTATTTGAATCCAGAAGTGTATATCTGTTTTTGCAAAAAAAGACAGCAGCTCTTTCACCTTGATTGATGCCATCTTCTCTTCCTACACCGATACTATTGTATTGGGTTAAATTAGATTTAATGTAATCGTATGGATTAGGAAGAGCTTCCTGTATTCCAAGTATGTCGGGTTTGTGGTTGAGGATCAGGTTTATAACGGAATCTTTTCTGTCTGACCATGAATTATTGACATCATAATGATTTTCATAGCGAATGTTGAAGCTCATGATTTTTGTTGTGCTCAATGTATTTATTCTCCATTTCTTAATTTAACTGCGAGAGATGAGACTGATTTGGAAAAGTTCATTAATATTGTCGGTCAGATATTGAAGTCAAGAAAAACCATACTGGAAGGGGTATTCCGGAAAGAGTAGGCGGTGTATTAAAAAAAATAAATTTATTCATTGTCAATACAAGAGTATGCCTATATGTTTGAACATACCTTAAACTCTTAATTAAACATTGGAAAAGATTTTGTTATGAAATACAATTGACTTAGTAGTAGTGAATTGAAACTAAGCGAGTTGAACTTTTTTCGAATGATATAAATTGTATCGGGATATAATCTTAAGCCGGCATTTATACTTGAATTGGCAATGTGAAGATAATGCCCAATGAATAAACACACAGAAAAGTTGACAATATTGTATGACTTCATATATTATGGTATAAGTAAAGTTGTGTTTACTGAAATTAAACGAAATTTTAATAAATATAGTAAGAACTCATGGAGGTTATATGAGATATTATTTAATCGTCGCATTAATAGCTCTTACAGTGTTGTTTACTGCTTGTGATTCTTCCACAAGCAATAGTGATGGAACACCAGAGGTTAATATCGAAGATTTACAGGTCGATCCAAACTTTGATTACAGTACAAAAAGAGAAGTTGCTGTGAATCTTCAAGTAATGGATTTCTCTAACAATGCTTTAGAAAACATTTATCTTGAAATTATTGCTGATTCTGTCAGTAGTGATGGTTCAACTGGTGAAATGATTATATTTAAAGGAATGACAGATGACTCCGGTCAGATAACCGGCAAAGTCTATCTTCCATCTTATGTATCACGAGCTTCAGTTCGTGGTTTCATGGAAACAAAGGTTATAGATATTACCGGTAACGCAATTAATTGTACATTCGGTGGTAGCTATAACAGATTAACAATGGGATCTCGTTCAGATTTTACTGTTGGACAGACTGCATTTGCCTGGGTCGATAGTACAATGAGTGAACAAGGTGTTCCTTCTGACATACAACGTGGAAGTGTTTCTTCTGAACTTATCAGAACAATAAACAGTAAACTTCCTGAAGGAAGAAGAGTCAGAGATCGTTATATTGATACAGCTATGGAATCAGAAGTTGTTATCAATGAAGATAATACTGTTGTCTGGGTCAAATTCGTATACGAAGGTGCTGGATATCAGAATGCACTCGGATACTATACATATCCGACAGGCAGTGCCCCTACAGTACCAACTAACCTTGCAAAAACAATCATCTTCCCTAACGTTTCCAGACCTGGAAGCGGTGGAGATCTTATACCTGGTGATAGTCTCTATATTGGTCAATTCGATTCCGGTCAAACAGTGGGGTTCTTTATAGCTCAGGACGGCTGGACAGCCAATCAGACTAACCCTGTTGATGAGACAGCTCAGTTGATTTATACTAATCCTTTCTGGAATCCACAATCAGTTGTGGACTATCAACGCCACAATGTACTTCTCTGGGATGAGGATTCTCAATCTCTTATACTTGGTTTTGAAGATATTTTGAGACCTGGTGGGGATCAGGATTTCAACGATGTATTGTTCCAGGTTAAAGCTGTACCTCCATCATCAGATGAATATGCAATCTTCAATCCTGAAGATGAAAATGATGACACCGATGGTGACAATGTTCCTGATGTTCTTGATGACTTCCCGGATGATGGAACAAGAGCATATATTACATCATACTTCGGAACTCATGTGTTTGAAGATTTATGGCCATCAAAAGGTGACTATGACTTTAATGACGTTGTTATTTATTATGACATCAAGCAAATCTCAAATGCCAGCTCTCAACTTCTTGCAATCATTCCTGAATATCATCTTCAGGCTTCAGGCGCAAGCTATAAAGATGGTTTTGCAGTTGAATTCCCATTTGACGGTTCAGGTTTGACCTTTACTGCTATGACTGGTAGTCCTTCTCCAATTTCAGGACTTCAAAAGTACGTTGTAAAAGTGTTCGATAGTACACACGAAGTATTCAATACCAATGGTATGTTTAATACAGAAAACGACGAACCATATCTTGATCCTGCAGGAAAGCAAGTTAAGTTTGCAATCCAGTTTGATAATCCTGTAGAGTCATCATTGTTCGAATATGGTGTACCTTACAATCCATTCATTTTCGTTGAGAGTTTGAATTATCCTGAATTACTTCAGGAAGAAATAGAAGTTCACTTTGCAGATATGCCTCCAACAACTATGGTTGCCGATTCATTATTCAGAACAAAACATGATGATTCAGATCTTGCGCAGGGAAGATACTACAAGACAGCAACTAACCTGCCTTGGGCTCTTGATCTCGTAGGTATCTGGTGGAATTATCCTGAAGAAAGAGCATCTATTACCGGTGCTTATATCTACTTTAAAGATTGGGCTGAAAGTAATGGTGCAAACCATCCGGACTGGTATTTACCTCATGAAGGAAATGTAGATCCTACACTTCTTTATACTCCGGATATCTTACCTTAATATCTAACAATAATCAATATACAGGGTAGCAGAAATGCTACCCTTTTAATTTATATTCCTTTATGCAGGATTAAATGCGTGATCCGAGCTTGAAGGTTGAAAAGCATGGAGAAGTCACATATGAAAGAAGTCTCAATTTTCATGTTCATAGACGCACTTGGTTGGGAAACTGTTAAAAAGCACAACTTCCTGAAGGATATCCTCCCTCATCAGAACTCTGTTAAAATGCAGTTCGGATATTCTTGTACAGCTATTCCAACAATATTGACAGGGGAAAGACCGGTTACCCACAAACACCTGAGTTTCTATTATTACAATCCCAAGGATAGTCCTTTCAGCTTTTTAAGATACTTACCTATGAAGCTTATGCCGCAATTTCTTGATAGATGGAGAATAAGGCATCTTTTGTCAAAAATTGTCGCCAGAATAAACAAGTTTACCGGATACTTTGAAATGTATTCTATGCCATTCGATAGGATTCATTACTTTGATTATATAGAAAAAAAAGACTTGTTTGTTCCAGGTGGGCTTGCACCTGTTCCTAATCTGGCAGATGTACTTGAAGAAAATGGAATGAACTATCATATCTCAAACTGGAGACTTTCAGAATCTGAGAATATAGAACAAATGAAACAAGCACTAAGGGATAGTGGAATTAATTTTGCATTTCTTTATACTGCTGCTCTTGATGGACTTCAGCATATGGTTACTAAGGATGGTTCTGAAGTCAAAGAGAAGCTGGACTGGTATCGGAACCATATTGAAGAAATCTTGAAAATTGCGAATGAAAATTACCATAAAGTTGTTTTTCATGTAATTTCTGATCATGGAATGACAACTCTTACCGAAACACTTGACTTGAAGAAAACTATTGATAGCCTTCCTCTCAAATTCGGAACAGATTATGTAGCAGTATATGATTCAACGATTGCCAGATTCTGGTTTTTCAATAGTATTGCTGAGAATATGATTACCAGAAAGCTTTCTAAAATCACTGAAGGTAAAATCCTGACCAGGCAGGAAAAGAAGGACTATGGTGTATATTTTGAGGATAACATGTATGGAGAACTGTACTTCCTGACTAACCCCGGGGTACAGATTGCGCCCTCAGATATGGGGCTTAAAGCTTTGCCGGGAATGCATGGTTTTTCTCCTGATCATCCGGACTCGGATGCAAGTTTCCTCAGCAATAAAGAATATTCTCATAAACCTGAATGGGTAGGTGACTTTTTCAAAATCATGAAAAATGAGATAAAAAGAATTAAAGGTTTATAATATCGGAATAACAATATTTTTCTGTTGACGATATTTGTAGGTTAATTTCATAATTAGTCATATTAAATTCTGGAGATAAAATGAAGAAATATATTCTATTTATATTAATTAGTATAATCCTTATAGCTTGTGGACCTGATGAATCTAATAAAACAAATTTCTCAGGCAGTGTCTATTTGATACCCAATACGGACACAGTGGTTAGCAGAGCCGGAGTTAAGGTAATGCTCTTCCCAAGGGTAAGTCTTGATTCAAAATATGAGAGTATTGTCAGTAATAACTCTGGCATAGGTACTGGATTGACTGAAGAAAGTTTTTTTGATCACAGATTTTTAGACCCAGCCTATCAGACTGTTACATCAGAAGATGGATCTTTCAGTCTTAGTGATGTTCCTAAAGATACATATAATATTGTTTTTGAGCATGATGGTTATGGTTTTAGATATTTTATTGATTATGATCTTTATTCTGAAAAGACTCTTGATGATATTGTGATGCATGAAGTTGTTGACTTATATGGTTTAATTACTGAGGATGTTACTCTTGAAGCAAATAGATTTTATACTTCAGTTTATGGATTTTCAATGGACTCGAATACTAAATTTTCTATTGAAGAAGGAGCAATGCTTCAGATTAAAAGTGGAAGTAATGTTAGGATAAAAGGTGAGTTTAGTTGTCTTGGAACGAAGAGTAATCCTTTCAGAATGTTAAGTACAGCATCTACTTTGTTTGATGAAGTAAATGATTTTGGTGAATTCGTAATTGATTCACTTGCCACTGTAACAGGACCTATAGCTAATGGCATTATATCTAATTCTTCTTTAGGATTCAAAGTTTTCAGTAAACAGGCAGCTGGTTTCGTTGTGGAAAACTTATCATTTCTGAATTGCAATACTGCGCTATGTGTACAAGAATCCAATAATTCTATCGTAAGGAATTGTACTTTTCTAAGTATTGACGTAAGAAGAAGTACTGCAATTTATGCTCAAAATAATCAAAATTTGACAATTGAGAAGAATATTATTTATAACTGGAATGTTGGTTTTGATATAAAAGATAGCGAAGCAGTACTCTTTGAAAATAATTACATTGATAAAATTCAGTATATAGGTATGAAACTGCACCATGTGATTGGTGAAGTCAGACATTGTGAAGTATACGCAACTCTGATACCATTTGAAGAACGTGACTTTGAAAAAGGCACAGCAATTTTTATCAGATCCGGTTCAGATATAGAAGCTGAATACAATATATTTAATGGAAATAGTTATTCTGTCTGTTTTAAAGGATATCATTATGGAGATGGTGCTTCAGATGGAGATTTTCATAAGAATGACTTTATTACTCAATACATATTTTTGTATGCTCAGGGATCTCATTTTCGTCCCAATAATGGTTCTTTAGATTTTACAAGAAACTGTTTCTTTACATCAGACGTTGACTATATAAGTGAAAGAATAGTTGATAAAAATGATCTTGAAGTTGGATCTTTGTTTTGGCAATTTTCTGCGGACGTTTTGTGGGAACCACTCCATACAAGTACAGATGGCGTGTCGACTGCAGGCATAAGACTTTAATTTTAAAGTAAGAACAATAAATATTGAAACAGGATTTTTATTAAATCCTGTTTTTTGTGCTTATTATACTAACTATTGAATCGAATTTTTTTCAACTTTGGAATAGTTTATGCATAATATATTTTTGGAAGACTTCCCGATTGGTTAAACGAATCATAAACACCCAGGTTTTGAACTAACTCAATGCATTTTCTTGACTTGAAAAGGATCAGACAATATTCTCAGATTCAGATCTGAAGGGAGGAAGAAATGAAATCTATCTGGATATTACTATTATTGGCAATTGTATGTACAAGTTTTGCTCAGGTTCCATCACTAACTGTTGTAAGCAGCAAAGATGAAAAACCTCTAGAGCTGTCATCATTAACAATTGATGTTGAGGTTGTCGGGAACATAGCCACAACTACTTACGACATGAACTTTTACAACCCAAACAACCGTATACTTACCGGTGAATTATCCATGCCCATGGCGGAGGGACAGGAAATTTGCCGTTATGCTCTGGATGTTAACGGGAAACTCAGAGAAGGCGTAATCGTAGAAAAGATTAAAGCAAGACAGACCTTCGAGAAAGTCATCAGACGTAAGATAGATCCCGGTATTATAAACAAAACCAAAGGTAACTTCTTTAAAACCAAGATTTATCCTGTACCCTCCAAAGGATTCAAAAGAGTGGTAATTGCCATATGCGAAACACTTGATGGAGATGATACAAGCTATAAGTATGCTGTTCCTCTGGAACGCGCAGGAAAAATAAAAGACTTCGATCTCAAGATTAAGGTTGCAGATAAATCCCCTGAGTTGAAAGGTTTTCTTGCCGGACTGAAGAAAGTAATATGCGGTGAGGATGACGGCTACAAGACAATCAATTACAAAAAGAAAAACTTCAAGACCAATAAAGAACTTGCATTCGATATCCCGAAGTACGTTACCAATGATTACGAAGTTTACACCAGTGAATACGAAGGTGAAACCTATTTCTATATAACAATGGAACCACCTGTATTCAAATCAGAGACGAAGAGTATACCCCAAATGCTGACAGTTTACTGGGATGTTTCAAACTCCGGTGATAAACGAGATATTGAAAAGGAAACAGCATTCCTTTCAGCTTATCTGAAAACACTCCCCGAAGGTGCAAAAGTAGAGATTATTACTTTCAGCAATGAGATTCACGATAAGAAAGTATTTACCGGTAAGAGTATATCGAATCATGTAAAGAGTTATCTGGAAGAGCTTAAATATGACGGTGGAACAAACCTGATGAATCTGGATTTTACTGTAAAAGCGGATGAGATTCTGCTTTTCTCAGACGGAATAAATACACTGGGGAAAGAGAATATAACCCTGGGTGATGTACCGGCATACACCATTTCATCCAGTACAGGCAGTAACTATGGCTACCTGAAGAAGCTATCAGGTGAATCCGGTGGAGAATATCTTAACCTTAGAAAGCTGTCTGTAGACGAAGCATTGCAGAGAATAAACACTGTCAGCCAGAGATTTCTTTCTCTTGAGGAAGTTGACGGCAATGTATACGAGGTCTATCCAAAGAGTATGAGCTCCTATGGTAAAACATTTGAGATGGTCGGACTGCTCGGGTCGGATGAAGCTGAGCTGGAAATCAGTTTTGGCAGGATTAACGGTGAGAAGATAACTAAAAACGTTATGATCAATAAAGACGCTCAAGCAAAGGTGCAGAGAATCTGGGCTGTAAAGAAAATACAGTATCTTGAACAGGATTATGAAGAGAACAAGGAAAAACTGCTTAATCTGGCAAGGGAGCACACAATTGTGACCCAAAACACATCTCTGCTTGTACTGGACAGGCTTCAGGACTACATCAGACACGGCATAGAACCTCCGCCTGAGTTGCAGACAGAAAGCTTTAAAAGACAGGTTGCCCGTATAAGTAACAGCAAAAAAGAAATAAAAAAGAAAGTGCCATTTATGGAGAATTTCAGATTCGTTCAGAAACTATTTAGATGGTATTATCCTAAAGACAAAATGGGTTCAGTGGCAGGTGTGATTATCAACCAATATGGTGAAGCAATGCAGTACGTAAGAGTAACTGTCAAGAAACATGGAAAATGTGTGAACTCTGCAATGACAGATAAAAATGGAGAGTACCGGATTGATGGAATTATTCCTTCAGTTTATACTCTTGTATTTTCATCGAGAGAAATTGAAAACGTCAAGATTGAGAACGTAAAAATTGAGATGGGGAAACAAACTATACTCAATCAAGACGTTGAACTAAATAAAGAGCTGACTTCGAAGATAGTAAAGATAAGTGGTACTGGAAAAAGTGGAGTATCTGGAGTGGTGTCAAATAGAAAGGGAGAGCCTCTACATGGTGCTATTATTCTGGTTTATCTCGGAAATTCATTGGTTGCTAATGCTATGACAAATGAGGTTGGTAAATATTATGTTACAGGACTTGAAGAAGGGATTTACACTATCAAATTTAAAAGAATGGGGTATAGGGAAGCGGAAATCAATGATGTTAAAATTAAAGACAATGAAAGTATAGAATTGAATGCAGAATTAGGGTTCGCTACAATAAAAACCAGTGCTATTACAGTAACAGATCGTAAGCCTAAATTGCTTAGTTCCAAATCCGGATCATCTCGAAGAGAAACCAGTTCAGAGCCGGCACGATCATTTGAACAACAGGGTATCAGAAGAATTAAGGCTCAGGAAATTGTTATTGATGATATCGGAGAAGAAGCAAATGAAGATGACCTTGAAATGGTTGAGACAATTGAAAGCTCATCAATAAGCCAGTTTATGGAGAACAGTCCCGGAACTGTTACAGTTGGTGGAGTATCTCATGCAAGAGGTGGAAGAGCTAACGAAACAACCATTATGATTGATGGAGGTGCATCACTTTCTGTAGATGATGATGCAGTTCGCAGTTCAAGTGAAACGTTCAACTCACCCGAAGGTTATGGAAACACTCAATCAGGCGTAATGAATATTGTCGAAAGAGGAAGAAGCGGGAGTAAGAAAAGTAAGGGTGGCGATAAATCCGGTATTAATGTTGCCGGCTGGAGCAGCAATACTGAGTACATCAAGAGAATGCGAAAAGCTGACATTGAAGAGTTCTGGGAACTATATTATAGGCAGAAGAAAGAGGATTTTAATAATCCTTACTTCTACTTCAATTCTGCCAAAGCACTGGTAGAAAAGCAGAGACTGGAAGAGGCATACAGGGTATTTACTAATATGGTTGAGATTGATCTGGAGAATCCTGTTTTAATGCGTATTCTGGCTAAGAAGCTTGTAGAAATCGGCAAGTATGATCCGGCTATCATTCTTTTTGAGGAAGTAAAGAAGCTGAGACCGGAAGAACCGCAATCATACAGAGATCTTGCACTTGCATATCAGGCAGCCGGCAAACTCCAGATGGCTCTGGATACATTCAATCACATTATGAATAATAGATGGGAGAGATTCTCTGATACTAAACCGATCATCATAAACGAAATGAACAGTTTGATATCCGGGCATAGGGATCAACTGGATCTCTCGGATATCAATACAGACCTGATCCATCCATTTGAGTATGACGTACGGATTGTTCTGGATTGGAGCAGCAACGACAACGACATTGATTTATGGGTTATTGAGCCAAGTGGAGAAAAGTGTTATTATCAAAACAAGAACACTAAATCAGGCGGTAAACTCAGCAAAGACTTTACCCAGGGCTATGGTCCGGAAGAATACACTATCAGAAAGGCTGAGAAAGGCACCTACAGGATTAAAGCCAAGTATTATTCGGAAAGCCGTCAGGAGCTGACAGGCTCGGTGATTGTGTATGCTTCGATCTATACAAATTATGGTAAGTCTGATCAGAAAGTCAAACGTATTGAAGTGAAACTCAAGAAGAATAAAGACATAATGTTTGTAGGAGAAATAGAGATTTAAATAATCTCGGAGAAGAGGAAGTGAGTTTGTATCAGTCGATAGATTGAGATAGACTTTCTTCCTCTTTCGTTATTTGTATGGGCAGGTGATTTCAGGATTCAAGCGGGAGTTCAAGCCTTTTTACCAAGCCATTATAACTTAGCCCTCTGATACAAGAAGTGAGTTAATACCGATCTTCAGATAAGTAATAAATAATCTATTAATTCACAGTCGCTATAGTAGTACTATATTTAAGATGTTTCAACCCATGATATTGCATCATCTTTAGATCTGAAAACTTCAATTGTCTGCAAAGATTCATTTTGCATTGCTCTGTACATTCTGGATAAACCATAAGGTAGATCGGTTGGAGAGTAAATTGCTATTCTTACACCAGATACATCTTGGGTCGTATATGCAGATTCAGTCATTGAAACTAAATCTCTTATCGCTTCACTGGATAAGCTAACAATGTCTGCATCACTAAGGTCGACAAACTCATTATATCCGGGAATCCATCTTTCTGAGAAAAAAAATTATAGCTTTTAATAAGATCCTCATCAGAAATTTTTCCATAAAATTCTATCTGAAAGTAACCCTTATCTTGATTAGCAGTGAACTTTAATGGCATACTTATCTCCAAACTTATATTACGGGTCCAACCCACCAAAATTAATTACATGTTTGAAATCAAATAAAAATAAATCAAGTTTTATTTTCAAATTAGCATATACAAACCAAAAGATTGCCTTGCTTTCTCAAATATTGTTCTACAGAGCTGATGCTGGTTTTCAAACGGGAACTCAATCTCTTTGATGTTGATAGATTTCGTATCTATAAATATCACTTAAGGATAACATCTGATTGATACTCATCTTTTCTTTTTGCTTTTTCTTGACATTTATTTTCTTTTATATTGTTTAATAATGGAGGAAAATATGAGACTGAATATAAAATGGAAAGAAATACCGCTTCCGGCAAAAATCGGAGCTGCTTTTTTCGGTTCAATAGCATTAATCCTTATGATTATTGCTCAGGTAGATATTACTAAGAGAGATAGGAAAGAAATAGTTGGTCCAAAACTTCTGTGGCGTTTTGTTGCTTTAATTGAGATTATCGGACCTGTAATTTACTTCAAAATGGTTAAGGAAGTTAGAGAGAGACTTAAATAGATAAGAGGTTAGATTGAAAAAATATTATTTATACATTGTTTTTGTAATTATAGCAAGTTTGTTTATAATGAGCTGTTCAGAGAATAAAGCTGAACTGGGTTCTGAGAAAAACCCGATAAAAATGTATTTTGTTCCTTCAATGGAAGCTGCCAATGTGGTATCCTCCGGAAAAGTAATTGCAGACAGACTCCTCGAGCTTACTGGGCTTCACATTAAGGTTGTTGTTCCTTTGAGCTACGCTGCAGTGATTGAAGCACTGGGAACAGGAGAATGTGATATTGCCTGGCTGCCTACATTTGCCTACATAATGGCACATGAAAAATACAATGCTGATGTTGAACTGATGACAGTAAGAAAAGGATTGCATAGCTACCGAGGACAGTTTGTTGCAAGAGCAGACAGCGATATTAAGAAAATTGAAGATATTGCAGGAAAAACAATTGCATATACCGATGTTGCTTCAACATCCGGTTATATTTATCCGTCAGCAATTTTACATCAGAATGGGATAGAAACAAGTAAAGAGATTTTTGCAGGTGGACATCCTCAGGCTATATTAGCAGTATACAACGGAAATGTAGATGTAGGTTGTACATACTGGTCGCCAATTGATAAAACAGGTATTCCTCAGGATGCCAGAAGATCAGTCCTTAAAACTTTGCCTGATGTTATGGAAGTGGTGGTCCCAATCGGTTTCACAGAGTGGATCCCAAACGATACAGTTACTTTCCGTGAAAAGTTCGATGAAACAATGAAGCAAAACCTGATTACTGGAATGCTCAAGTTGGTAGACACCGAACAGGGAAGAAAAGTGATGGATAAGCTTTATAATATTGATGGACTGATTAAAGCTAAAAACTCAGATTACGATGTTGTCCGAAAAACTCTGGAAACACTTGGAAAATCAGCTTCAGATTTTGTTAATAAATAAGAAAGTCAATATATAATGCTTACAATAGAAAATCTTGAAATGAGGTTTCCTGAAGGCAACTACGGTCTGAAAGGAATTGACCTGAAGGTTGAAAAAGGTGAATTCATTGTTCTGCTTGGACTTTCAGGTTCCGGGAAATCTACATTATTACGGTCAATAAACAGGCTTATTGAACCTACCGGTGGATCAATAAATTATAACTCAATCGATGTTCTTAGTCTGAAGTCAGATGAACTTAGGCAATACAGAATAAAGATTGGTATGATTTTCCAGCAATTCAATCTGATTAACAATCTCAGTTCTATCAGAAATGTTTTAACCGGTGCACTTGGTTCCAGATCAGGTATAAAAACACTTGTCTGGTCAAACTCGGACAGGCAAAAAGCAGAGGATTGCCTGAAACGTGTCGGGTTGGAAAAACAGAAATTTCAGAAGGCAGGAAAACTCTCCGGTGGACAGCAGCAGAGGGTTGCTATTGCCAGAGTTCTAATGCAGAATCCAGAACTGATTCTGGCAGATGAACCCGTAGCAAGTCTTGATCCGGCTACTGCCGACAGTGTAATGAAGTATCTTGGTGATATTAACAGCAGCGAAGGCAAAACAGTTATCTGTTCTCTGCATTTTCTGAGTCTTGCCAGGAAGTACGGAACAAGGGTTGTTGCTTTGAAAGACGGAAAAGTCCGTTTTGATGGTAAACCGGATGAGATAACGGACGAAGTGTTCAGGAATATATATGGGGAAGACGCAGCTAAGGTGGAAATCAGATGAAACGCATTATGCAGATCTTTATCTGGAATCTTATTCTGAGTGCATATATCTCCGGTTGCATTACCTATATAACACATGAACTGATAAATCCGGTATTTATTTTTTATGCAGCTACAGCATTTTTTACACTCGTCTTTACTGTTTCCGGCAGATCTCCCGTTCACAAATTGTTCGGTAGCGGAGGAAATGCTGTCTGGAGTAAGTCTTTCTGGTTCTGGTCAGTGGCATTTATTCTTCTGCTTACATTAGTTGTAGGCTGGAAGATAGTTGAGATTGACCCGGTGAAGTTTTTTACCAGATTCATGAGGTCGGGCAATATTGTTAAAGGTTTGATCAATCCTGATTTTACAGAATTCAGAGTATATGCTGCAGCACTTGCAGAAACAATATTTCTTGCGTTGCTTGCAACATTGTTTGCTGTCCCGTTTGCCTTTGTTTTCAGCTTTATTGCTGCCCGTAATCTTATGATTCATAACTGGCTGACACGGATTATATATTATATTGTGAGGACATTTGCAACAATAGGCAGGTCTATTGAAGCAATAGTCTGGGCGATTATCTTTAGTGTCTGGGTTGGTATAGGGCCATTTGCTGGGATGCTGGCTTTAATGATACATTCAATAGCTGCTTTGACGAAGCTGTTTTCAGAGCAGATTGAAAATATAGATAACGGACCTGTAGATGCAATAAAGTCTACAGGTGCAACAACACTACAAGTTTGGATTTATGCTGTTACACCACAGATTTTGACACCTTTCCTGGCATTTACAATATATCGCTGGGATATTAACGTGAGAATGGCTACCATCGTCGGTTTTGTCGGTGGTGGCGGTATAGGTCTGTTTCTTCAGCAGCAGCAGGGATTACTTGCCTGGAGAAACGTGGGAATGATAATGTGGATGATTGCTGCAACTGTCTGGATAATGGACATGTTCAGTTCAAGAATCAGGCAGAGACTGCTTAAGTAAATGGAGACTGTATGAAGTATAAAGCTGTAATATTTGATCTGGACGGAACACTGATAGATTCAATGGGAATATGGAATTCTGTTGACAAAGAATTCCTCACAAAGAGAAATATCGACGTGCCTGATAATTTGTTTGAAGACCTTGACGGTGGTAACAATTATGTTGAGATGGCGTTGTATTTTAAAAGGAAGTTTGATCTTCAGGAGACACCGGAAGAAATAATGAATGAATGGACTTTGATGGTCAAAGAGCATTATGATAACAGTGTCAGGATGAAACCCGGAGCATGTGAAATGCTGAAGTTCCTGAGAGAAAGAAATATACCTGTCTCAATTGGTACAAGTAATACGGAAGAATTGACATTAACTGCGTTGAAAGCGAATAATGCTTTGAATTTCTTTGAGTCCATAGTATATGGAAACGAGAATATAAAAGGGAAACCGTTTCCTGATATCTTCCTGAAAGCAGCCGAAAACATGAAGGTTGATCCACAGGATTGTCTTGTATTTGAAGATGTCCTGGCTGGTGTACAGGCAGCTAAGGCTGCAGGAATGACTGTTATAGCTGTTCTTGATGAAAATAACCCTGCCGAATGGGAAAGTATTAAGGAAACTGCAGATTATTTTGTGAAAGATTTTAATACTTTGCTTAAAACGGATAATGATTATATTTTTTAATGGATATGTATAAGAGACAATATTTAGCGATTCTTTTAGGAATAATTATTGCCGGGCTTTTAGCAGGCATAGTATCCTGTAGTGGTGAAAAGAAACACATTGAGCAGGAACATACCGAGTATAATCATGTTACAACTATTGAAGATGACACTTTGACGGAATCACAGGATTCATTGCAGAAGACTGTTAATGACAGCTCTGATAAAGATACTGCTGCAGTGGAAGATGCTGATGAATCTGAAGAGGAGGCATCCGAGGACGTAATTGCTGAAGAACTTACTCAATTATCCGATTATGAATTGTGGGAAAAGTACAGAGAAGCAAAGGCTGATCTGGAAACACACAGGAATGAAAACAATTTCCCTGCTCAGATTGAGGATTTGAAGATTGCCGCAAGATGTGCTAATCTGCTTGGAAAACCTGATATTGAAGCATGGCAATTTAACAATATGGGATACTTTACTATTCTTGAATTCAAACGTCTTGCCGCATACCATGTAAGAATAAACAAAATTGAAACAATGAAAGCCGGTAGAGATAAAATTGATTATACAGAGGAAACAAAGCAGAAATTTGCCGAATATTTCTATCTACTGGAATCTGCTGAGAAATATCTTAATAAAGCAAAAAGAATCGACAAAGATCTTAATGATATGAACAGAACAAAAATGATTCTGAACAATAAGAAGTTCGTCGATTCTATTAAAAGATTTATTGAGTAGCAAATTCTTTTTCGAATTTGATAGTGAAATAGCCAGTAGCGAATTCACTTTTGGCAACTAATTCTTCTTCACTTTTGGAAACAACTTCAAGTATCTTTTCTCTTTCACCTTTAAACAAAAGAATAATCACTTCACGCTCGGTATTTGAGAAATACTTAGATTTCCATTTTCCGGTTTTGATTGAGTCAACTAACTTGAGCTCTACAGTTCCGTCAGAGTGAAATGTGTAAATCGTTTCTTCAGCTTCCACAAGAGTTGGTTGAATAAATTCATCTATCTGAAAACCTTCCTGAAAAAAGCTTACTTCAACGTCTACAGGAATCCATGTTCCGGTAAAGTCTTTCTTGACTTTTCCACGAGAGCATCCGAATAATCCGATCATTATCACAACATAAATAAGTGCAATTCTATATCTCATATACATCTCCTTGAACACAAAACTTGGGATTTAAGTCGCTGTGTCAAGTTTACATTATGCGAAACAGTTTATTTCCCTGATCAACAAATTGACCTTTCTCCACATAGAGAGTCGCAATTTTACCTGAGTAATATGCTTTTATCTCATTTTCCATGTTCATGAATTCAATGATTACTACTACATCATTTTCCTTTACTTCATTGCCTTCAGAAAATTTTACTTTTTTTATCCTTCCCGGCATAGGAGAAATTACATCTTTACCGACGGATTTTCCTTTTGGTGCATCTTTGCCGACGGTCTTTCTCGTAACCTTAACTCCTGATTTGCTCTTCTCATCACCTGTGATGGACAGATTTATACCTTTCCCCTGAATCTCTATAACAATTGATTCTTCAGCTTCAGCTTTTTGTACAACAGGTTTTGCCGGTTCTTCCTTCTTGTCTTCTTTGTAATATATGGAAAGTGGAGCATTGCCTTTGAGGTAATCAAGTCCTTTATTAAGGCAGGTTGCAACTATAAATATATTTTCATCAGTTTGTGTAATGTCGTTTTCTTCCAGAATATCTTTTGCATTTGGTATTCCCGGTTCAAGAATATCTAACGGATTGTCTTTAAATATAGGTTTTTTAAGCTGATCAGATGCAAGTTTTACAATTTCAGAATCAGGTTCTCTTGGAGTTGTTCCATAATAACCAAGAACCATGTTTCCGTAGCCTTTGGTGATTTTTTTCCATTTTCCCTGTACAACATTCATGAAGGATTGCTGGAAGTAAAATTGAGATACTGGTGTGACACTTGTGCCGTAACCGCCTTTTGCTACAACCTCTGCCATTTCATTAATCACTTTAGGGTATAGGTGCAGGGTGTTTGTGTCTCGCATCATCATAGTGTTGGCAGTGAGAGCACCACCGGGCATAGGGGAGAGTACGATGTTTGGAGAAGTTCTTTTTGCTTCAGGTGGAATCATGTATTTAGACATGCACTCTTCAAAGATTCTTTCTGCTCTGATGACTTTTTCGTAGTCGATATCAAGAGTGAAGTCAGTATGCTTTAGAGTGTGCCATACAGTAAGTATGTCAGGTTGCCCCGTTCCGCTGGATACAGGAGCCTGAGCAAGGTCGATTCCGTCAATACCGGCTCTGATGGCAGCCATAAGACAGATTGTTCCCATTCCGGCCGTATCATGAGTATGATACCACAGAGTTACCTTGTCACCGACTTTTTTTCTGGCTGCTTTAACCGTTTCATAGACGATTTCCGGTGGGCATGTTCCACTGGCATCTTTAAACACAATCGAATCGAATGGGATCTGACGTTTATTGATCTCATCAAGCTTTTCCAGGTAGAATTCAGCAGTGTGAACAGTTGTATCCTTAATTCCAGGAGGAAGACCCATAAGAGCAATGGTGATCTGGTGGTTTAATCCGGCATTTTTGATACAGTTTCCTGAATAATCAAGATTACGCATATCATTAAGTGCGTCAAAGTTTCTTATTGTTGTTGTTCCGTGTTTCTTGAACAGCTCAGCATGCATATTGATGATATCGCGAGGCTGTTGAGTCAGCCCAACAACATTGATTCCTCTGGCGAGCGTTTGAAGCTCTATTTCGGGGCCTACAGTCATTCTGATCTGGTCCATCATGTCGAAAGCACTTTCCTGACAGTAGAAGAAAAGACTCTGGAAACGGGCACCACCACCAAATTCAAAGTGATTGATACCGGCTTCTACAGAAGCTTCTATGGCCGGGAGGAAGTCTTTTGTTTTCACTCTTGCACCAAATACCGATTGAAACCCATCTCTGAAAGATGTATCCATGAAACGTATTTTCTTCATTCAATTCCCCTTTCTATTTTTAGAGCTGCATTCAACTCTGTATTTTTTATTTACGTTCTGATAAAAAACTAAAGAAGAGTACAATTGATGTAAAGAAAATTCTGTAGTTCTTTAGAGAATAACAAAAAACATCTGCCGGATAAGGCAAAATTCTGATATTAAAAAAAATAAACTGGATAGATCGGTTATTAGTAGCACTCAATGTGGGTACGTAAATAAAAAAAGAAGGATTTGAGAAAAAAGATTTTGTCAAAGTTGAAACTACAGTTATACTATTTCTAAGGTTGCACTAAATATATAAAAGACCGACAGATGAGATACTAATCAATTCTATCGGTCTTTGCTTTAATATTACCATTGTATATACAGTTATGATCCGGCTTTAGCCTCTAAACTTCTACGTATTTCCAGTGATTCATAATAGTCTTCTGCTAATGCCGTCACTTTAAAATCAAGTTCATTTCCAGTGATTTCAATGACCTTTTCTCGTATTTTAGCTAAATCAACATCAAAGAATTCCTTTCTCAATTGCACCTGATTAACTCTAAACTTTGAAAACTCTCTATGTAATTGCGATTCAAGAGCTGGAGCATCTTCACTGTAAATCATTGCATGAACATCGAAAGAGAATGGAACACTGGCTCCTCCAAGTTCTTTTACTCTATCAAGGGGTTCCAATCGCCTGGTCAATCCGATTTTATAGATATTTTCTCCGAACGATCCTATATTGCTAATCACATACACGTGACCTCTTTTGGTTTGCTCTGCCATGCTTATAGCTCTTTTTTCATTTTCTTCTGCCTCTTGCAGTTGTTTTTCCAATACGCTGATTTTTTCAAGAAGGATATTTCTATCTTTATCACTGGTTAGCGTCAATTCATTTTTGACATCCTCAAGCGCTTTTCTATACATCTGCTCTTCTTTTTGGGCTTTTGCCAGAGCTCTTTCAAATTCTTTAATTGCTTTTTGCTCTTCTTTCATCTGCTCCTTGATTAATGCCTGTTCTTCTTTTTCTCGAGCTTCTTTAAGCTTATAATGATATTGAAGCTCACATTCCTTATATTTGAGTTCAATATACTCCTTGCTGAACCCACATTTCAACGATGCAGCAGCTTTTTCAATTGTACCTGCTAACCTATCAATCCGCTCGAGAATTCGAGGGTAGTTACTGGTTTTAACTTTAGATAAAAGCAGGTCACATTCTGTATTTAGAGCTTTGAGCATTAGTCTGGATTGTCCATTCAGTACTTTTTTCGCATGAGCACCATTATTGGTTAGTGCAATTGATTCCGGGACAATTATTGCAGACTGATTTGCAATTAACTCTTTTTGTCGTTCACGTATGGCTTTTAACTGTTCCTTATACACCTCACTTGTATTTTGTAAATACTCAGGTTCATCAGTAAAGCCTAGTTCAATCAAATTATGTACTGGTTTATAAAGTGATATATCCCTTTTCATAAATTCCAGTTCTTTTGATATGAGATTTTTTTTGTTACTAAAGGTCGCAATTTCTTCTTTAATAATCATCAAGCTATTTTCTGAAATTTTCAAGCTATCTCTGATTGCAATCTCATTCTTCTCAAGCTCTTTCAGATGAGAAAATTCCTCATTCATTCTGGCCATTTTGCTCTCAAGTTTTTTAACTTCCTGCTTTTTCATTCCAATTTCGTCAAATATATCTTTAAGTTCTTTATGTAATGATTTTTTTTTCTTTCTCTTAGAATATACTTGATAGTAAAAGTACGAAGCAGCAACAAAAAATACAATAGAGAGAACTATGAACAAAAAAAGTAAAAATTTAGTAATCATAAATTTACCTCCTGAACCCTATTCAAAAATTTAATTCTTAAATTACGTCTATAGACAATCCTTTGCTCGTAAGATTTTTTTTCCTCTTCAAGTGCATTTTTGAATTGTTCTTTTAAATCAATTTGTCGTTGTTTTTCAATTTGTTTAAGAAGTTTAATTCTTTCTTTTTCATTTTTGATGTTTTCCCGCTCTTGTCTTTTTAATTCCCTTAATCTTTCTTTTTCAGCCTTTATTCCAGCGTTAATTAACATACCTATTAAGCTTGTTCTTGAACCCATTTCAATCTCCTTAAAAAATACAACTACAACTTCTATTGAAAATATGTAAAATTGTCAAGCTGATTAATAAATATATAAATTGTTTTTTGGATGATGTTTAGATATAGAAATGCTTGTGAAAGTAGTATGCTTATTCAGTTTATATCATGTTGATAGCGTGTTATGATTTAATTCACATGAAAATGTATGAATACTAAAACTGACAGACTATCTCTAATCTGTCAGTCTAAATAATTGTAGATAAAATTTCTATGATCTGAATTTGCTTCGTACGATTGCCTCTACTTTTTCGTAGTCATTCTGGTGGTCTGCATACCATTTGTTGAATTCCTTTTCTCCAACACCATATCTGAAAAGCCAGTAATTGTATGCTTCGAACAAGTTCTGGTCAATGAGTTGTTTGTGGAATGCGAAAAGTCTATCCGGATTTTGCTTGTTTTTTTCATACATGAAATACAGTTTTATCAAATTTTTCCTTATTAGTATTAGATTTGAAAAACTAAATTCTCTTACATTAAATGATGCTTTGAGATAATAATCTTCAAGAGTTTTTGAAAATGTAGATTTTCTAACTGAAGATGTTTTTGAGTTCACTCCAATAATTACTCCCCGTTTCTGTTTTTTAGCATTATCCATCTCTCGGAGAATCCTGCTAAAATCTAATTGCACAAAGTTGTAGTCAAATTTCAATTTGTTGTTCTCAAACTTGAAGCAATCCTTATATTTAATAAATAGAAAATCGCTTTCATTATCTGAATTCGATTGATTTGTATCGAACAATCTAACTAACTCACCATAGTACATTGACTCAGTGACATTGCTTGTATTCTTCAATTTAAATGATAACTCATCCATTGTTTCAATATGATATTGATTTTTTTTGAGAATAGATTTAAGGAAATCGCATTTTTCCTGCATACTTAACAAATGCCGAGTAAATGCTACACACAATCTCGGATTATCTGGGAATTTCCTATATCCTTTTTCAATTATTCTGTCAGCTTTTTTATAATTTCTATTATCATCTCTCAAATAGTGTCCTCTTACACACAAACTATAAAAATCACCGGTTGTATCTTTCTTTAAATACTTTTCTGCTAATATCGCTGTTTCTCTATACATCTTATTTCTGTAGTAAATGGAAGCAAGATCAAGAGCTATTTTTTGATTATTTGGATCGAGTGCATTAGCACCTTCAAGAATCTCAATTGCTGTTGAATCTTTATCAGATTTAGAGTATCTATAAGTATCATCCGGATTTACAATATTTGCCAGCTTTCGAGCTTCCTTTTGAAGTCCAACAGCTTTTGATGCATTATGATGAGAAACAGGTTTGGTAAAAGCACATGATACATTCAGTATAAGTGCTATTAAGATATAAAGTAAGTTAAGTCTTCTCAACTTTTCTATCTCACTCACAATTCTGTCTGTCATAGTTCCGTTTCATCATCAAGTTGCCTTTTACAAGTCCGAGTTTCTCGTAGAAGTCCATTTTATCTATATCACAGGCAAGATCAATCATATACAAATCTTTGAGCGTACTGAGCATTCTCTTCATCAGCTCTGATCCAATGCCTTGTCCCTGATATTCCGGCAGTACCTCCAGTAACGGAATATAAGCCGACATGGTTTTGTCGGAGACAGCATTCACAAAACCAACAACCTTGTCATTTTCCTCATCTATTGCCAGCCAGATATAAGCGCTGTTCTTCAATATCTCCAAGTGTTTTTCCGGAGCAGGTTTGTTTGGCCAGCCCACGAAGAATCCATGTAATTGTTGTGGATTTATCCCTATCACATTATTGGTATATCTCATAAATTATATCCCTGAGCATCTTGCCGGTCTGAAGCCACGTGTATAGACATATCTTTTCCGTTCTTTAAGTTTTTTCTTATAAACTCTGTTTAGTTCTGCACCACCATGTCTGCACCATTTTACAAGGTGATCCAGCTCTCCGCTGTCGAGAAAGATTCCATGATCATCACAAAAGTCATATATTATTCCGCTCTTATAACCAAAATTCAGACGTCGCATTCTTGCATGGCATACAGGGCATCTTTTGTATGTAACATCTGTGGAAAAATTACTTGTATACTCGTTGATTTTGTCAATGCTCTCTTTATCTTCAACAGTTTCTCTAACGAGATAGTCCAGCAGTTCCTCCAGCTCATTTAAATCGAAGAAGAACCCGAAGCACTTCGGGCATCGTTCTATCTCAAGTCCGCTGCACTCGTCCAGCCTGACAGTCTCCATAGCAGTTTTGCAGTGTGGGCAGGATCTTATCTTGTCGCAATTATCGATAATGCTCATATTCTGATCGGTGATATCCAGAGGATTGTTGTTACCGCAATATTCGCATACCGAAGAATTCGACGGTAACGGGGCAGAGCAGGTTATACATCTTTTTACTTTCATAAAGTCACCTTTTACAGGAAGAATCCGAGTAAGAACAATATTGCAGCAATTGATCCTCCTACAATACTGGGATCAAATGGCTTAAGTTTAAAGCCATCTTCATCCTCATCAAATTCAAATTCTTTTGTCACGTTTGTGTATTGTACGATTTTTCTCTTATTATCACTGATGAAATCAAATTTGCTGGTTTTCTTCCATGCCAGAATCTGTTTAAGTTCACCACTATCGAGATAGATACCGTGCTTTTTGCAATAATCAAATATTATACCGCTTGAATCCTCATAGTTGATTCTGTGCATTGTATCTCCGCAGACAGGACACTTTACATAATCAGTTGATCTTACATGATCAATATCCTTTAAATCACCAATATCTATTTTATTTACGTTTATCTCTTTATTATCAGTAAGCAAATTAACAAGATATCTCAGTTCACCTCTGTCAAAAAACATGCCGTAGCATTCAGGACACATATCTATGATAACGTTTTCATCCTTCAAGGCCTGAAAAGAGCTCATGGGGACTTCGCAATGAGGACATAGTCTCGTATTGCTATTATCGTTTTCCAGAAAGAGTATATCGTCTTTGGCATCTGATTCATTAAATGTGTTGCAGTATTCACAATAATTTGAGTTCTCGGGCATTGGTGCCGAGCATACACTGCATTTTCTTTTCATTATTGTTCTCCTCTAACCTGTCGCAATCTGAATAAGCCTGAAAATAGTCACTGCAACATAGATAGCAGCAGCATATTTGGGAAAGTCAGAGCCTCTTGTAAGATAATCTTTCATCATGTTTACTCTCTGAGGCTTAATCCTGAAATTCTCATCATATTCAATATTCTTTTTCTCAAGATATTTCTTAATGTCTTCCTGATCTTTCTTGAAATACTTTTGTCCTTCATGGCGTTTCCAATCAGTAAGTTGTTTCAACTCTCCTGCATCGAGAAAGATTCCATGCCCAAGACAAAAATCATAAACTACTCCGCTGTCCTGTTCAAAGCTGATTCTCTGCATTGGTTGTTTGCAGACCGGGCAGTTAATGTATCTGACATTAGAGTTAAAATCAACAGGTTTAAAATCTGAACTGTCTATTCTCTCAATTACATCGTCTTTTTCTTTTACAAGCAGTCTTAAAAGGTTTTCCATTTCCTGCATATCGAAGAACATTCCTGAACATCTCGGGCATTTTTCAATGATTATATCGTAGTTTTTCAACACTTTGATGGAAAGCATTTCTATATTACAGTGTGGACATAACCTTTTTTCATGACGTTCATCGAGAACATAGAATTCTTCTTCCAGATTCTCTATATCAAAGCTATGTCCGCAGTATTCACATTCTTCCATACCAAATTCGTAAGGAGCGGAGCAGACCGGGCATTGTTTTGTTTCATCTGTTTTCATTATAATATAAACCAATCAAAAATGAACTCAAAAAAATCAATAATTCTATCATTAGAGTCGAAATCAAACTTCCGAAAATACCTTGTCTTTGCTTGCTTTTCCCTGGATTTCATAATTAGATCATTGTATTTTTCTGTAGTTTTATTACTATTGTTTTTCCTCTGATTCTTCTTCCATCTAAGGATTTCAGTTAATTCACCTTTATTAAGATAAACACCATGCCCGAGGCAATAATCGAATGTAACTCCACTGGTTGACTCGAAGTTTGCCTTCTGCATCTTTTCTCCGCAGATGGGGCATGTATAATCTGTTGAAGTAATGCTCTTCACATTATCTTTCGCTGAATCAATTTTCAATACAGTCTCAACTGGATATTCCTTCAGTATTCTTACTAAGTTCTGCAGCTCCTGATTATCAAAGAACAGTCCTTCGCAATTCGGACATTTTTCGATTTCTATCTTTTCTTTGAAATCGGAAATAGTTGTCTGCAAAGCATTTATTGTCTGCATTTCTGTCGAACATTCCGGGCAGAGTCTCAAGGTCTTGGTTGCATCTTTTTTAGTGTCATGCTTCATAAATTATTTACCAATTGATAAATCCATAAAAAACAGATCCTGCAAGTTTTCTTAAAACATAGTCTACAACTTTAGAATACTTCACGTAAGGTGAAACGTATCGCTTTTCAGAAGAGTTTACTCTCTTACTTATTTTATCAAGTTTCTTCTGATATGTTGCAAGGATTTCGGGATCATCTGGTTCCATATTTTCTTTCTTCCACCTGATGATTGCTGTCAGTTCCCCTTTATTAAGGTAAACACCATGCCCAAGGCAATAGTCAAAAGCAACACTGCTTTTCACTTCATAATAAGCCTTCTGCATCTTTTCTCCGCAGATGGGGCATTTATATTGTTCTCGATCCCAAATACTGCCATTTGCAGTTTCCGTATCGAACCTTATGGCAGAATCAACAGGATATTCCTTTAAGCAACTTACTAAATCCTGTAGCTCCTGATTATCAAAGAACAGTCCTTCGCAATTCGGACATTTCTCAATCTCGATTTTCTTTTCTAATCCTACAGTAACAGTCTGTAATGCAGTTATTGTCTGCATTTCTGTCGAACATTCCGGGCAAAGTCTTTTACTTGCAATCATGATTAATGGAAAATTAGCATTCTGAGGATGGTCCCGATTAATCCCAAACCTTCATACCCGTTATATCTGCCATGGTAATGAGCTCTTGATCTGGAAACAGGAACAGGAATCGGATTTCTTCTGATTTTTTCCATTTTCTGTTCATGAAGTCTCTGTAGTTCTTCACCACCGTTTTTCTTCCATAGAAGCAAATGGTGCAGCTCTCCACAATCAAGATAGATTCCATGCTCATTACACAGATCAAAGACAACACCGGACTTGTATCCGTAATTACGTCTCTGCATTTTAGAACTGCAGACCGGGCACGAGATGTATTGAACTTTTTTGGTAAAATCGATTTCTTCCATGTTACCGATATCAATGTTTTTTACGTTTATTGTCGGATCTTTAACAAGTCTGTTCAATAGCAGATTCAGTTCGAACTTATCAAACCAGAAACCGTAACACTGAGGACAACGTTCAATTACAATCGGTTCGTCTTCCAGAACAGATATGGATTCCATAGGTACTTCGCAGTGAGGACAATACCGTGTCTCTTCCTGATCCGGAAGGATTTCCAGATTTTGACTTATAAGATCTAACGGAGTATAGCATCCGCAGTATTCACAGAGATTAGAGTTAGACGGCAAAGGAGCAGAACAGGATGAACAGAGTCTGGTTGGCATTAAAGCTCCTCTAAAATCTGTTTCTTTTTATTGTCATATTCCTGTTGAGAGATAAGCTCGTTATTAAGCAGTTTCTTCAGCTTCATCAGGCGTTCAGATGGATCGTAGTCAGCTTTTGGAGCTTTCTGAGCTGCTCCGAAAGGATTTTCAGCTACCATATTTCCACCAAGATTAACTCCTGCTCCTACACCCATAAGCATCCCGGCACCACCGCCTTCGTTTTTGGCTGCGGCTTTAAGAGCATCAAGCTGTTGAACCTGTGCGTAGTTCATTCCTGCTGCTTTTGCTGCATGTGCTTCGGCAGTCAGATCGGAAATTCTGTTGATTCGCTTCTGTGTTTCCTGATCGAATGATGTCCCTTCAATACGGAAGTCAGTGAGGTCAAATCCAAGTTTATTGAACTCATTTTTGAGACTTGACATGAAGTATGTAGACATTTCAGTTCTTTTTGAATCAATGTCGGCATAGGAGTATTTCATATCTGCAAGGTAATCTGAAAGCGGTTCTGTAATTCTGCTGTTCACAACATCTCTGAAGTGTTTAACAGTGAAGTTGTAACCTGAACCGACGACAGTTTTGAAGAACATTTCCGGGTCAGTTATTTTAAAACTGAAGTTTCCGTATGCTCTGAGCCCTACAGGGAAGTTATAGACAGGATCATTGTATTTGATACTGCTGGTAGTACCCCATTTCTGATCCAGTATTCTGGTTTTGCGATAGAAGTAGAGTCCGACTTTATGTTCAGACTCAAAAGCCTGCATAACTTTTGAGATAGTTGTCCAGAAAGGAATGTTGTCTGTTTTCAGATCAACCATCATTTCACTTTCCAGCATTGAAATCACTTTACCCTGATACACAAAAATACAGCCCTGTCCGGGACCGATAATTAATTTGGATGCATTCTTTATTTCGTCTCCGTCGCTTGACCACTGAAAGAAGAGATCATTGCTGCTTGGGTATTCCCATTCGATTACAGATCTCAATTGTCTGATAATTCCATCAAAAAAAGCCATATATCCTCCATTATGTTAAAATTATAGAGAGCTCTGTATAAAAGTAAAAATCATAAGTTATATACATAGTCTTCCGATTATCATTGTGTGATTTTTTTTATTTCCTTCGTCAATATTATTTTTAAGAAATTTTGAGATTTATGGAAAAGCAATCACGATTTCTGCTGATTTTATATAAGTAAATACTCAGAGTTAACCTTTATCTTGTTGTAAATTAAGCAGCTGAACAATGAACAAAATTGTTCGTAAATGCTGAGGGTTAAAAATATACAAAAAGTTCTTGACTGCTGCTCAGGGCAGTACCGATTGGTATGTTAAAGCTGAAAAGTTTTAATTTGGAAATTTTTTTTAATGCTGTGGAGGTTTGATGGATGAAACATTAAGCGAAGGTGAAATTACCAGAAAGATTATTCTGGAAGCTTCATTGAAGTTATTTTCGAGGAAAGGATATGAAGGTACATCACTATCAGAGATCTGCAAGGCTACTGGTCTCACGAAGGGAGCTTTATACTGGCATTTCGAGAACAAACGGGTTTTGTATTTCGAGATGATGGCAGAAGTGATCGAAACTTTCAAAGTTGAGTTTTTTAAGATTATTGATCAGCATACTGATTCTTTCTCGAAGCTTAAAATGATTTATACTCGTTTTGTAGAGCTGGTTACTGAGAATGAAAAAATCAAGGAGTTAATGAATCTTTATATCATTGATCTGCATTTTCTTGAGAATAGTGAAGAGGAAAGGCATATCTGGCAATGGTATGATGAGAATCTGATTGCAGAATATTTTACTCAGGCAATTGATAATGGAAATATATCCGGTAGTTTATCTGCCGTTCAATATGCCTTTATTTATGAAGGATTATTTGATATATTTATTACCAAATGTAAATTCAAAGACCAAGAGCTTCCTCTTAAGGAATGGTCATTGGATTTGTTTAATCATATTTTTAGATAATACAAAATAAATGGAGAGAGAATGAGAAAACTGTTTATTCTGATGTGTATGTGCTTTATCGGAAATCTGATGTCATTGACGTTGGATGATGCTGTTAAACTGGCATTGGAAAAGAACATAACACATAAAAGTAAAGTGGAACAGAGAGACTCTGCAATTGCAGATTATAAGTCTTATAAGGTTAATCTGTATCCCCAATTTAAACTGAAAGGAGCTTACGGGATTGAAAAGAACTCTCCCGAAGCAGGACTTGAGCTCGCTATATCTAAAAAAGCTCTGAATTTCAGTACAAGTCTTGACGTCAGTCAGATACTGTTTTCTGCAGGTGTATTCAATGGATTGCAGGCAGCAAAAGTTTATACTGCAACTCAGGATGAATCTGTAAATCTGTCTGTAGAGAACACAATCTATGATACTCATGTGAAGTTTTATTCTGTACTGCTTGCTGAAGATGTTTACAATATTAACAAGGATGCGGTTGAAGTGGCAACAAAGCACTACAATCATATCAATGATATGTATATCAAGGGATTGGCTTCCGAGTACGATATGCTGAGAGCTGAGCTTGAGGTGGAGAACCTGAAGCCTGATCTGGCTAAAGCAGAAAGGGAACATGAACTGGCTGTCAAAGATCTGATGGTTCATCTGGGTCTTGAAGATGCTCCGGAACTGGAAGGTATGATTATCGCTCCATCTGAAACTCTACCGGATATTGATCAGGCAATCAATGATGGTATGAATGATAGAATAGAATTGAAGATGTCTGCGCTGAATGTAGATATAAACAAGATTGTATATCGCAATGAGAAGATGAGTTTTTTACCTCAATTTTTCCTGAGTGCATCATTGAAGCATGTTCACAGCAACGACAAATTTGAATATGATTCTGACTTTACCTCAAAGGGATTTACTGCAGGGATAGCTTTTGAAATGCCGATTTTCACAGGGCAGAGCAATCTTTTCAAGACCAGAAAAAGTATGCATGACTACAAGATTGCCAGACTGGAAGATGATCTTGCGAAAAAGAACATTGAGATAGAAATCAGGAATTACCGGATGAGTGTAGAAGAAAACAGGAAATCATTGGAAGCCAGCATTAAAGGTCTTGCACTTGCTGAAAAAGGATTAACTATAGCTGAATCACGTTACAATAATAAGCTGGGAACGATTCTGGAAATTCTGGATGCTCAGTTATCATTAAAGAAAGCAAAACTAAATAAATCCCTTTCTGAATATAACTTACTGATATCCCTCGAAGGATTCAAAAAATCAATTGGAAGAAAATTATAAAAGGAGATCTGATGAAAGTACATAGAATCGTTATTATCCTGTCAATAATACTGATAGTACTTGCCGGATGCAAGAAAGATAAAAAAGAAGTAAAAAGTATGGAAGACCTTTATAAAGAACAGGGAATTCCGGTGAAAGTTGAGACCGTGAAGACAAGTTCATTCAGCAAAAACATAACTTTCTTTGCTGAAATGGAAGGTTACAAGCAGACTACAGTATATAATAAAGCTGCTGATTACGTTAAGAAGATTAACGCTAATATTGGTGATTATGTCAAAAAAGATGCTGTGATTGTAGAATTTCCTAAGGATAGTCATAGCAGCCAGTATGTGCAGGCTAAGGCTCAATATGAGAATCTTGAGAAAATGTACAATCGAATGAAAAGCTTATTTGAAGCCGGAAGCATTGCACGTCAGGATCTTGATGATGTAGAAACCCAGTACATAGTGGCAAAGGAAAACTACAAGACTCTTAAGTCCATGACAGATGTAGTAGCTCCATACAATGGTGTTATAACTGAATTCTTCATGAAGAAGACCGAATTTGTTGATGTTGATCTGCCCTTGTTTACAATTTCCGATCTGACAAAACTTAAAGCTGTAATCTGGATTACAGAAGACAATATAGATTTCTTCAAGAAAGGACTGAATGTCAAAGCTGTTTGGAAATCTCATGAGATCAGCGGAAAAGTTACTGAAGTAGCTCTGGCAATGGATAAAACACACAAAGCATTCAGAGCAGTAGCAGTTTTTGATAACCCCGGAACAGAGATTAAGGGCGGTGTTACTGCCGAGATCAATCTTGAAGTATACAGAAACGATACTGCAGTGGTTGTCTCCAGTGAAAATGTTAAGAATATATCAGTAAAGCCTATGGTCTGGATTAACAACAATGGTGTCGCTCAGAAAAGACCTGTTACTATTGCTAACGTATCGGGCTCAAATCTGGAGATCGGATCAGGGCTTAGTGCTGGTGAAAGCTTGGTAGTTGAGGGTCTGGAACTGATTTACGATAAGGCAAAACTGAATATTCAGGACTAAGGAGAAATAATGTTTTTATCAAACATTGCTATAAAGAAACCTGTAATGATCACAATGATTATTGCAGCACTGATTATGTTTGGATTTCTTTCCTTCTTTAAACTGCCTGTGGATATGTTTCCTGATGTGAACTTTCCGTTCGTATCTATAAAAACAATCTATATTGGAGCAGGTCCGGAAGAAGTTGAAAAGCAGATTACAAATGTTATTGAAGAACAGATTGCTACGATTAGCGGAATTGAAAACATCCAGTCATTTTCCATGCAGAATGTTTCCATGGTCTGGATTAAATTTGCTTTGGATAAAGATCCTGATGTAGCTAATCAGGAAGTAAAAGATAAAGTTTCTGCTATTGTTGCAGAGCTCCCCGGAGATGCAGAACAACCTGCTGTTGAAAAATTTGAGATTGGCTCAGAACCGGTTGTACAAGTTGTCCTAAGTGGGGATAAAGATCTCGTCAGTGGACTGGACTTATATGATTATGCTGATAATCGTCTTAAAGATAAATTTGCTCAGGTTGCTGGTGTTGCCAGAGTGGAAATATCCGGTGGTAAAGAGCGTGAGATAAGAGTGGAAAGTGATTCCAGAACTCTTTTTGAGAACAATCTTTCTATCTCAATGATGGGAGATTTTATTGCAGCGAACAACGCCGAAATTTCTGCAGGATATTTTAAAAATGAAAATCGAGAGACAACGATTAAAACCGATGCGGAGTTCCAGAATCTGGATGAGCTGAAAAATCTGGAAATACCTGCTGGAATGACAACCAAAAAGATAAAAGATTTAGCTGATGTGAAAGATAGTTATAAGGATGTAAGACTGAAATCTGTTTACTTTGACAATATCAAGAAATTCAGGAATGATAACGTTCTGACATTCAGTTTACTGAAGGCTTCCGATGCTAATACGGTAGCCCTTGCTGAAGAGGTTATCGGAATGATACCTGAGATCAGTAAATCTCTTCCCGCGGGAATGAAACTGAACGTATTATACGATAATTCTATATTTATAAAAGCATCAGTAGAGGATACAATTGAGAACCTGATACTGGGAGTTCTTCTGACAGGTCTGGTTCTGTTCTTATTTCTTACAGACTTAAGATCTACATTAATTGTTGCTATATCTATGCCAACATCTATTATATCAACATTCATTGTGTTAGATGCTATGGGATTCTCTCTTAACATGCTTTCCCTTATGGGGCTTTCGACAGCGGTCGGGGTTCTGGTATCCAACTCAATTGTGGTGTTGGAGAATATATTCAGGTTCAGGAAAATGGGACGTAAAAAGAAAGATGCCGCTCGGGAAGGTACTGCTGAAGTTACAACCGCAGTAATAGCTTCCACCGCTACAAATCTTGTTGTGTTCCTGCCAATTGCTTCCATGACATCTCTGGCAGGTCAGTTCTTTGTTGAGTTCGCACTTACAGTTGTGTTCTCAACAGTGTTTTCACTGCTTATGTCATTTACCTTAACTCCAATGCTGGCATCCATTATCTTACCTCTTGAAGAGAAGAAAGGTTGGTTCGGACGATTTATGGATAGTCGATTTAACTGGTTTGAGGAAAAATATACTCATCTTTTGAAGTTTGTTCTGGGTAATAAGAAGAGACCATTATTCTTTCTGTTTCTCATGATTGTATCTCTTATCGGATTATTTATGTATATGGGAGCAACTGGAACTCCCGGAATGGAATTTATGCCGGCATTTGACTCCGGAGATATTGTTGTCAGGGCTGAAATGCCTCTTGGGGCTACTCTGGAGAAGACTGCTTCAACCATAAAAAGAATAGAAGATATTGTTCTCGAGAATGAACTTGTTGAGCAGGTATTAACTACTCTGGGTGATGATAAGGGAACTCATAAGGCCAAAATAGCAGTTAGACTGAGAGATGCAAAATACAGAAATATTACAGCTGCAGAAGTAAATCAAGAATTTATAGAGAAGCTATCAGAAGTTACAGACGCAAAAATAAATTGTAAACCAAACCGGGATGATCAGGAACAAATTCAGTACTTTCTTATTGGTCCTGACAAGGATCAACTGGAATCGTATATTCCTGAACTGAACGCAAAAATGCGTAATGTAAAAGGTCTTATCAATTATGATACTTCTTTCAGAATTGGTAAACCTGAGATTACTCTTATCCCTGACAGAAAACTTCTTTCTGATCTGGGACTGACGGCTTATGATCTTTCCATGACTGTACGTAATGCTTTGGAGGGTGTCGTTCCATCTGTTTACAGAGACAGGGGAGAGGAATATGATATCAGGGTTTGTCTCAAGGATTCCGCAGTAGATTCCCCGGAAGAGCTTGCCGCTTTGCCTGTTGTTACAGCTAATGGTACATATAAAGTCAGTCAGTTAGCTGAAGTGAAATACACTGAAGGAACAACAGAAATTCAACACATGGATAAGCTTCCTACTGTTGAAGTGAAAGGTAGTGCCGCTGCGGGAATAACCATAGATAAGATTACAACTCAGATAGAGGATATTTTCGAATCGATGAACTTCCCGAACGAAATAACCCATAAACTTGGTGGTGATGCTGAGATGATGGAAGAGACTAAAATGGATATGGGTATGGCATTTATGATTGCTATTATACTTACTTACATGTTGCTTGCCTCTATTCTGGAATCATTCTTCCAACCGCTGCTTATCTTATCAACCCTGCCTATGGCAACAATCGGAGTGTTCCTGCTGATGATTCTTACAGGAACATCTATGAATATGTTCTCGATGATGGCGATTATTATGCTGATCGGGCTGGTGGTTAACGATGCGATCCTGATTCTTGATTATACCAAAATGCTGCAGGATAAAAACGGTATGAGTGTTAAAGAAGCGTTAATTGTTGCCTGCCCGACAAAGATGCGTGCTGTTCTCATGACAACTTCTGCTATTGTTCTCGGTATGCTCCCTATGGCACTTGGATTCGGATCTGCCGGTAAAGAAATGAGAATTCCTATGGCAATGGTACAGATTGGCGGTATGATAACTTCCACTCTGCTTACCCTGCTTCTTATTCCTTCTTTGTATTACGTGTTTACAAAAACTAAGAGTAGATCAGATAAATAAAAGCTATTCTTAGTCAAATCATACATTAAAGTTAAAGCCTGTCGGATTTACCCAACAGGCTTTTCTGTATGTATGAATTGAGATTGTTCTATTCGTAGCTTTGATTAAGAAGATAAGGTAGTAAATAGAGTACTCTTTCTTCTTTGACATTTGCAAGCTGTTTGAATTGCTCAAGATGTTCTGCAAGTTCTTCAGGGATAAGACTTCCTGCTCCCATAGTTACCAGCGAACCATCCATATTGATTGTAAGGATGTTTTCTGCTTTTGGATATTCTCTGATATAAAGTTTTTCAACACCAAGTTGTTTTTTGAGATCTTCCTTAACATCTTCAAGAGTTCCAAGTTCATCAATAAGTCCTCTTTCTTTAGCTTGTACACCTGTCCAAACTCTTCCCTGGGCAACTTTATGAACTTCTTCCTTAGACATTCCTCTGCCTTCTGCTACATTTCCAATAAATGAATCATAAGAAACATGAATGTATTTTTCCATCATTTGCTTTTCTTCATCAGTCATTTTACGGGTAAATGAACCCAGATCTGCATACTTACTGGTTTTAACGGTAGAGAAGTTAACCTTAATTTTCTTAAGAAGCTCTTCACCGCTCATCATCATTCCGACGACACCAATGGAACCGGTGATTGTGGTTGGGTCAGCATAAATCTTGTCTGCATGACAACTGATGAAATATCCTCCGGATGCTGCATAGCCGCCCATGGATGCAATTACAGGTTTTGCATTTTCACCTGTTGTACATTTCTTGATTTCATGAGCAATAATATCTGAAGCTATTGCACCACCACCGCCGCTGTTAACGCGGAGAATGATCGCATCAATATTCTTATTCTTTCTTGCTGCCTCAATAGCATCTGCATAAGTTTTTGATCCTATTGATTTTCCAACCTGTGATTTTCCTGAATGAATGTTACCTTCAGCATAAATAACTGCTACATTAGCTGTTTCAGGTTTCTTCCAGTTATAGTGATAGTTAACTCTACGAATGTTATTTATGTAGAAAACTTTAGTGCCTTCCATTGTTGCAATCTCTTCTTTTAGATCATTTTCATATATAAGACCGTCAACAAGTCCTTTAGCAATAAGATCTTTTGCATCAAAATATGGTCCGTTTTCTACGATAGTATCTATAGATTCTGTAAGTTTATCTCCTCTTCCACTTGTAATCAACTTTTTGTACTCGTCTGTAATACCGTTAAAGATGTATTCCAGTGCTTCACGCTCAGTTGGAGTCATTTCTGTTTCTGAGAACATATTCATAGCTGTTTTGTATTTGTGAGATCTGAGATTTACAACATCAATACCGAGAGTATCGAGAAGACCTTTGATATAAGGCATTGTTGCTGCAAAACCTTTAATATCTGCTGTTCCATTAGGATTCAAGTAGATTTTATCTGCAACTGAAGCTGCAAAAGCATAATTGAAGTTTCCAATATTTTCAAAATAGAAGATAACCTTTTTCCCTGATTTCTTCATACTGAGAAATGCATCTTTTAACTCCATGTAGTTTGCCAGATTAGTTCCGAATTTGGTTGGTTTTACAATTACACCATCATAGCTTTTATCAAGTTCGATTGTTTTAAGGATAGAAACAAGCTCTTGTAATTCCATTTGTTTATCTAATGACAATGTGATAGGACCAAGTTTAATTCCTGATCTTTTATCCACAACCACTTTATCAAGATTCAACTCGTAGTATTTTTTTGTTCCAAACTTTGGCATGAATGCTCTGAAAACTTTTTCATTAATCTGAGTATGATAAATACCTTCTGTGAAACCGGATTCCTTACCTGTTGCATCATCATCATTCATATTGAAGTTAGCTATGCATCCTCCTTTAGAATTACCAAAAGATGTAGAGAAACGAAAACCGAATGTTTCTTCTTCAAGATCAGCATAACCACCGAGGAAATAACCATTAAGGAATTCTGTTGAAATTCCTATTGTAGGACTTTTCATTTCACCACTGTAAACATTGGCATCAACTGTAAGCGTTAATCTGTTATGTAATTTTTCCGAAAAGTAAAGTGGTCTGACAGCTATACCTGCTGTATAGACTTCTTTTTCGATCATACTAGTTTCTGTACTTACATATCTTTTGTTATATACTGCACCAAGAGAAAGGCTGTTTATGGGACGATAGAGCATTGATGCTCCGAAATTACCTGTATCGAAAGTATGGTCCTTCCAATCCCAGTTGGCTCCAAGATAAAAATTATCAAATACTTCTGTTCCAAGATAGAGTTTATAGTAGTTTGAACTATTGTATCTATCGTAAACAAAACCAAGATTTCCACCCATGACTATTGAGTAGTTTTTCCCGAAGAAATCATCACTATCATTAAAGTTACGCATAAATCCAAGCCCTTCAGCATTATCAAACGCTGCTGCTGCAGGATTTGTTTTTCCTGAAAATACGTCATCAGTTGCCGCAACGGGCAGCTTCATATTATTAGGACTGTGAATATAATCAGCTTCTGCAAATACAAAGCTGAAAATAAATAAAGCAAGTATCAAAACTGAAAACTTTTTCATAACATTCTCCTTATGTTTTGGTGTTATGGTACAATAGTACACCGGTACATTTATGTGTCAAGATTTTTTACATTCTTAATCAGTACATTTAATTATTTGCTATGCTAAATACTTTTATGGCAGTTTGTTGTATATCTCAATTAAAAATTTGTGTCAATATAAATAGTAAAGGGAGTACCTGTTTTTACCAGTGAACTTACACAGTTTAGTATGTACATGAGTAAACACTACGACACCAAACAACACACCTATCTGATAAAAAACCTTCTCAACACATATCTCCAGAGAACAAAAACGGTAGTAACCACACTATAAGCCAGAATATAAGGAATGTAGATATTGAGTATATGGACTACAATAATAACAACACAATACAGCCCGATACTGAGAAAGCAGTCTTTCAGGGTCATCCTAAGCTGATTTTTGAATCCGTAAAACAAAACTGCCAGACCTACAGCATAAGCGGATATTTTACCATACTTCCACATGAGAACCGTTGCAAAGAAAGTCGGAATATAGATTAATAGAAACTGTTCTGCGAAAGCTTTCAAATCAATAATTTCCCCAGTAACAGTTTCAAGAATAAAATATGCAATAATCAGATGATATAGAAAGAGTAATGGATACAACATAGATACCTCCTGTTTATTAACAGAATTACTTCTTCCTCAATGCAGATATAATGAAATATGCAGCAATAATAAGTCCATAAGCAATTATGGAATGCATAAATTTACTTAGACCTGCAATGATTATCATTACAACAAAAAAGATTCCCACAGACTGCAGGCTTTGTTTTATATCAATATGCAGGAAAAAAGTAAATCCCAGAACATAGATAACTAGAATGCTAAAACCTCCAATTCCACCAATAGCCCTAATGAGAAAAAAAGATGCTACGAATGCGATAAATGAAATGAGAATGAATTTAAGTAGAAATGATTTAAAATCATCAATTCTTCCTACGACTGCATTAAGGATAAAATACATTAGCACAGCATTAAAAATCAACTCAAATGGGAAAATCATAATTCCTCCTTCACTTTCTTGAAATTTGTATATTAATTTTTTATTGTCAATATTTTTATCATTTACGCAAAGCACAAATTTCTTGACATCAAACTCTATTCATGAAAATGAATTTTGAATTGTAATCACAGTAAATTAAGGAGTTATAATGATCAGAGTCGGAGTTGTCGGAGTCGGTCAATTTGGACAGAATCATGCCAGGATTCTAAGTCAGGCAGATTTCTGCGAGTTTGTTGGTATATACGACAAAAGAAAAAAAAGAGCAAAGGAAATCGGCACCAAAATTAATGCAAAGATTTTTCCTGATCTCAACTCTCTTCTCAATGAGGTGGAGGCTCTGGTTATTGTAGTAACTACAATTTCTCACTATGAAATTGCCAAAGAAGCCCTTGAAAGAGGAATTCATGTATTTATTGAAAAGCCAATAACAGCAGAACTGCATGAAGCAGAAGATCTGGTAAGAATTGCAAATGAACGTAATCTGAGAGTACAGGTCGGGCATATTGAACGATTTAATCCTGTAGTTCTGGAGATTGCCGATCAGATTGATGATCCGCTTTTCATTGAGTGTCACAGGATAGCTCCTTTCACTCCAAGAGGAAGTGATGTTCCTGTTGTTCTGGAACTCATGATTCATGACATCGACCTTATTCTTGATTTCATTAAGAGTGAAGTCGTAGATATTCGGGCAAGTGGTGCCAGTGTTGCAACAAAAAGCATTGATATTGCCAATGCACGTATAGAGTTTGCCAATGGTGCTGTGGCAAATGTTGTTTCCAGCCGTATTTCCATGAAGAGAGAAAGAAAATTCAGGTTCTTTCAGAAGAACAAGTATTTCTCCATGGATTTTCAGGAGAAAAAAGTGCAGATTGTATCCAAGTCAAAGCAATTGTATAAAGTTCTGCCTAAAGTAATGGCAGGTCTGACCAGCTTTGAAGAATCTAAAGAAAAACTCGTTGATATTGTGGAGGTGGATGCTTCCAATCGCAAAAAAGATGCTCTGACAGCGGAGCTTGAGTCTTTTGTAAATGCGGTTGAAGCTGGTATAAATCCGGTTGTTGACGGGGAAGCAGGAACCAGGGCATTAAAAGTAGCACTTGAGATACTGGATAAAATGAAAAAATAATCAGGAGAATATAAATGATTAAGATAAAAGATATAGCTTCTCACGTTGGAGAAGAAATAACATTAAGAGGTTGGATCAGAAACACAAGATCAAGCGGGAAATTATTGTTCATCTTATTGCGAGACGGAACAAGTGAAATACAATGTGTTGCATTCAGACCGGATATGGGTGATGAAGAGTTCAAAGCTGCTAAGAAAATCAGTCTTGAATCATCCGTTGAAATTGTCGGTACACCGGCTAAACATCCTAAAAGAGAAGGTCAGTATGAGTTAGCAGTTAAAGCAGTAAAACTCCTTGCCGACTCACCGGAATATCCTATTTCCAACAAGGAACATGGAACTGACTTTCTGCTTTCCAACAGACATTTATGGCTTAGATCACGCAAGCAATGGGCTACATTGAGAATCAGACATACTGTTTACTATGCAGTTTGTGAGTATCTGAATGACAACGATTTCTTCAGATTCGATTCACCAATCCTTACTCCTAACGCATGTGAAGGAACAACAACCCTGTTCGAAGTACCTTATTTCGATCTTGGTAATGCCTATCTGTCACAGTCTGGACAATTATATCTTGAAGCAGGAATTATGAGTCTTGGACGTGTATATGATTTCGGACCTGTATTCAGAGCTGAGAAGTCCAAAACACGTAAGCATCTTACCGAATTCTGGATGATGGATGCGGAGGCTGCTTTTGTTGAACATGATGAAAACATGGATATACAGGAAGGATTGATAAGACACATTATCCGCACAGTCCTCAAGAAATGCCGAAAAGAACTCGAAATAATGGAAAGAGATATAGAAGCTCTGGAAAAAGCTGATGCTCCTTTCAAAAGAATGACTCACCGAGAAGCTGTTGACTATCTCAAAGCAAAAGGTTCTGAGATAGGTTACAACGATGATCTTGGTGCTGCGGACGAAGCACTCATTACTGAAAACTCAGATGTTCCGGTATTCATTGAAAAATGGCCGAAAGAAATCAAAGCTTTCTACATGAAACGTGACCCGGAAGATGAAAACATTGTTCTTGGTGCTGACCTCATCGCAACTGAAGGCTTCGGAGAAATAATCGGTGGATCTCAAAGGGAAGACGACTACGAAGTCCTCCTTGGCAGAATGAAAAAAGAAGATATGGATCTCGAAGAATATTCATGGTATCTTGATCTTAGAAAATATGGTTCAGTACCTCACAGTGGTTTTGGTATTGGACTTGAGAGAATAGTTTCCTGGATGGCAGGTTCTCCTCACATAAGAGAAACAATACCATTCCCGAGAATGATTTATAGAATTCAACCATAATATTGTATAAAGTATGAAAGGCTGTCAGCAATGACAGCCTTTTTGGGTTTCTGCAATTGCTTTTGTGTGTTACAGAATTTCAATATCAATAAAAGAGTTTATCTGAGACCGGAATCTAAAAGAAATTCGCAAGTTCAAAGTAAAAACAAACTTTCAGGGAACAGGTATTATGTGGCTGAGAAAAAAGGGGAGTCACCAACATATTAATACTTGCTTGACATGAATCCGCTGGATAAAATTGTTAATTCTTAAACTAATTGCATAAATGGTAAGGAGTAAAATCATGGAAAATCATGAAAAAGAAACTAATTCGAATTTCATCAGAGATATTATTGATGATGATCTCAGAACAGGAAAGCACAAAGAGATAGCAACAAGATTTCCGCCGGAACCAAACGGATATCTTCACATCGGGCACGCAAAATCTATCTGCCTGAATTTTGGAATTGCTATTGACTACAAAGGTACATGTAACCTCAGATTTGATGACACTAATCCCGCCCTGGAAGACGTTGAATACGTTGATGCCATCCAGAATGATATTAAATGGCTCGGATTCCAGTGGGATAACATGCACTATGCTTCGGATTACTTTCAGCAGCTTTACCAATATGCAATTGAACTGATAAAAAGTAACAAAGCATTTGTATGTCAGCTTACTCCCGACGAAAACAAGGAGTACAGAGGAACAATAAAGTCTCCGGGAAAAAACAGCCCGTACAGAGACAGATCAATAGAAGAAAACCTCGAACTGTTCGAGAAAATGAAAAACGGTGAATTTGAAGAAGGTGCTGCTGTGCTCAGAGCTAAAATCGATATGGCTTCACCTAATCTTAATATGCGTGATCCGGTTATCTACCGAATCAAAAAAGTGCATCATCACAGAACAGGTGATGACTGGTGCATCTATCCGATGTACGATTTCACTCATTGTCTTTCAGATGCAATTGAGCACATTACTCACTCGTTATGTTCTCTGGAATTCGAAGACCACAGACCGCTCTATGACTGGTTTGTTGATAATGTCAGCTCTGTTAGTAAACCAAGACAGATTGAGTTTGCACGTCTTAACCTTACACACACTGTGATGAGTAAGCGTAAACTTCTCCGTCTGGTGGAAGAAAACAAGGTAATCGGTTGGGATGACCCGCGTCTTCCAACGGTATCCGGTATGCGAAGAAGAGGATACACTCCGGAAGCTATAAAAGATTTCTGTGAGAGAATCGGACTGGCAAAAGCAAACAGTATGGTTGATTTCTCTCTGCTGCAGTTCTGCGTCAGGGAAGAACTTAACAAAAAAGCTATGCGTGTAATGGCTGTGCTTGATCCCCTTAAAGTGGTAATTACAAACTATCCCGAAGGACAGATTGAAGAACTGCAGGCAGAAAACAATCCGGAAGATCCGGAGGATAAAGGAAGAAAGATTATATTCTCACGAGAGCTTTACATTGAACGTGAAGACTTTATGGAAAATCCTCCTAAGAAGTATTTCCGTATGTCACCGGGGAAAGAAGTGCGCTTGAAACATGCTTATTATGTTACATGTAATGATGTTATAAAAGATGATGATGGTAACATTGTAGAAGTTCACTGTACTTACGATCCGACAACAAAAGGCGGTTGGTCAGATGACGGCAGAAAGGTAAAAGGTACATCACACTGGGTTTCAGCTTCTCATAACTTCAAAGCAGAAGTTAGACTTTATGATCACCTTTTCAATAGTGAAGTACCGGAAGAGGCAGGTGATTTTATGGAAGATATTAATCCTGATTCCCTGACTTACGCCGAAAACTGTATTCTGGAAGCAGGGCTCAAAGATGCAGAACCGGGAACACACTTCCAGTTCCTGAGAACAGGATATTTCTACACCGATCCGATAGATTCTAAACCGGGAGCACCTGTGTTCAACAGAACCTGTACAATGCGTGATACCTGGGCAAGAATCAAAAGAAATATGAAGAAATAGTATTTGATATTTTGTTATATAGAGGCTGCCTGAGAAGGTGGCCTTTTTCTTGATTTTAGTTATTTCGTGTTACTTGTCAAATTTTACATACTGCTATACAATATCGTCATTTTATTTGTTTCAATCTGCCTTCTTAAGGAAAATACCTGTGCTTCATACTGTACTCCTCACTGTTTAATGGTTATAAATTGCCTTTCTTGTTTTTGAAACTAGACTCCCTTCATTTTCTTTGAATGTCCAAAGAAACGATTCAAAAGAAAACTGGGATAGTTGATGAAATCAAAGATTTCATCGAAGAGCACTCTTTATCAAAATGTATTTACAGCAAGCTGTAACCGTAAATCTTCCCTGAAATCCTTCCAAGCTTCAGGATTTCTTAACGGAAAAATTTACTATACAATGATAAAGAAACATGGTGCAGGTATTTTTTTGATTAGTGACATTGATTTACACACCCCAAATCGAATAAATTCGATTTTCCCCCCTCTTTTTATAGGGGATTTTTATACGGTATCCTGTTTTTGAAATTCACACACAAATGCTGTTAAGCGTTACCAATTTTACATTATCTGGTATTTTCCACTCACACAACAAAATAACAATGCAATTGATGATAGAATTTCAGGAATTTGTCAATAAAAGAACTTAGTGTTGAGGAAAAAGAAGTCTTGCAGCAAAGATATCCATACTTGTCAGGAACTGAATCAGATTGAATGTAAAAAAAGGTGCAGAATTTCTACACCTTCTTACTGTAATAAATATCCTAACCCTCTATTCTGTTAATACTCCATTTATATCCGCAGTATCTGCATTGACGGTCATCTCTGTAAGATGATTTTACATTTGTCTCTGTACTTTTATATCCGTCTTTATTTGTTCTTGTTGTTTTGAAGATAGTTCTGCCAAGAAGATGAGTTCCTTTGTCTCTTGCTGCAAACATAGCTTTGCAGTTCGGGCAGCGCTCATAATCGATTTTTTTCCATTCTCTGAATACCCAGGCTCCTGCCAAAATCTGGAATAAAATTCCAAATATAACTTTTGTGTAAAGAGGTGAATAGAAGTACATCGGGAACAGGTATTGGAAATACGCTAACCAAAGCACAATCAGGTATACATTTACAAGCCAGTTTGATATGAATTTGAATGAACATAAGAAGTTCACGGATTTGCTCATGAATAGGAATGGAAGTAAAAAAAGTATTACTGAGAATACGAAAACCATGTTCTTTTTGGCTTTGCTTTGTTCACCCCATTTGTGAATCTTTTCAAGTGCCGAATTAGCTTTTGTATCTCCGCTGAGAAATTTTTCATGATACTTCTGGTTGTCCTTTTCGTGCTGAGTCAAAGGTCCAATTCTGACAATTTTTTTGCTGTCAACCCAACCTTTCACTCCATTATGTACAACCAATGTACTGGACATTCCTTTTTTCTCGCCTTCAGCAATTGTGACAATATCTCCCAGTTTAAGGATCTTCAGCTCTTTTCTGTCTTTTTTACCTGACATTTTATCTGCGAGTGCAACTCCATTTGCTTTTACAACGAATTGCCCCTTGTATTTCGGATCATTTTGGTATACAATTTCAGATTCTCTTATCCAGCCTGTATGTTTTCTTTTTTTGACCTTGATCCATTCACCGGATTTTTCCAGAGCAGTCAGCATAACTCCGATTTCCGTATTCAAAACAGGTCTGCTATCAGAAGAACTCTCAGAAAAAACTTTACCGGGTTTCATTACAACCACTATTGCATTCTCTTTGAATTCGGAAAACAATGAACAGGAGAACAGAATAATAATTAAGAAAAATATGTATTTGTGATTCATTTTACCTCCGGCAAAATTTTCGATCAAAAGTTTGTTTGTGTCAATGTATTTATCTCTTTCTGAATAAAAAAAAGAGACGTACAGAAGTACGTCTCTGGTTTATTCAGTAACTTTATTGTTATTTAAGCAGCATAAGCTTCTTAGTTTCGTTAATGGTCTGAGTTGAAAGTCTGTAGAAATAGACACCGGATGCTACGCTGCTGCCAGCGTTATCTGTTCCGTTCCACGTCAGTGTATGCTCACCTTCTATCAGATTATCATAAGTTTTTACCGTCTGACCCTTAATGTTGAAGATCTCCAATATTCCGTTTTCACCTTCTTTAATGCTTAGTTGTATCTTTGTCTCCGGATTGAATGGATTAGGATAAGCCGGCATTAATTCCGTAACTTTGCATATATCCTCGACATCGTTTTTCTTTCCGGTTCCGATAGTCACTTTTACAGGTCCGTTAAAATGACTGTTCCCGTTATTTTCAACAGTTTCCAACCAGTATGAATATACTTCCCCTTTTTCAACATCAATATCTGTAATGCTGTATTCTCTGACAGTTGATGAGTTTGTTGCAGGTACAATATTACTTGTTACACATTCAGCTTCTCTCAGGTTTTCGCATGTGTTGCGGTAAATGTTAAATCCGCTCAGTTCAGACTCAGACTGAGTACTCCAGTTGATTTCTGCAAAGTTATCATCTGTTACAACAGCATTGAATGAAGAAAGAGTCACAGGTAAAGAGTTGTCTTCGCCGCCACCGGGTACAAATTCTGAGAAAGAGCTTAATCCTCTGATTGTAATATAAGGATTGTTGTACTCGAGAGTACCACCGAGATCAGATACTACGTCCTGCCATGGAGAACTGTCATCTGCTCTCTTCAGGATGTGGAGAGTGTTGAAGTTACTTATTCCTCTGACATCTGATAAATCCAATGTAAGTTCATACTCTCCAACGTCACCTGATGATGACTCTATAATCCAGCTGATATCTCCAAGATTCTGAACAGTCCCCGGTAAATTACCAACGATTGTAGGTTCTTCAAATAATTCAAACATATCAAGGTCTGTCGCAGCATGAGCCTCTACAAACTGGATAGTCACATCCATTACAGGATATGCATGTTCCCCGAGATCATCAACAGGTAAAACAAGAGCTTCAACGAAATCACCATCATCATCCGCTTCATAACAACCCAAGTCGTAGCCTGCCCCCAATGGTCTGGGATTATCTACAAGATCGTTTGAAGGGCATGCTCCAGCGGCATAAGCAGAATTAAAACAGGGAGAACCTTCCCTGAGTCTGTATATTATCATCTCATTACGTCCGAACATAGGATCAGTATCAATATTGCCACCAGCATCATTTCCGAAAGCCGGTACTCCACCTTCAATATCATTGTAATGGAATGTTGGTAAAGCTTGAGACTGATTGTATGTCCACGTCACACTTGAAGTATTTCCCCAGATAATGTTATTAATTATGTACGAATCTACATCTCCAATGTATGGGCTGATTGTTATCCCCGGTCCTATATTATCCGCGATAGTATTACTACCTACAAGACAGCCGTCGTAATTATAAATACAAAGCCCTGCTCCTCTGTTAGTACAGGTATTTTTATATATAAGATTGTTGAAAAACACGAAGTATGAATTAGCACAGAAAACTGCTCCACCACCGGAAGAAGCTTCGTTATTGAAGAATCTATTATTGAAGACCTCACCGCCTGCCATTCCGGCAATATAAAGTGCACCACCTGTACCATCGACCTGAGTATCTATAGCAGTATTGCCATCAAAAGTATTGTATGATACTTCTGAATACAGGTCAGTGATTGATCCGTTATAAATATATATAGCTCCACCTGATCCTCCGGAAATAGACGAGTTATTCTCAAAAGTATTATTCAATATCTTCAATTCTGAATATTGAATAGCAATTGCTCCACCGTATGTAGCAGTGTTGTTTCTGAAGATATTATTTTCTATTGAACAATATTCTCTTGGAGCTTCTACAGCCAAACCATAATTGTAATATATTGCACCCCCATAAGATGCCGAATAGTTATTTTCAAAAATATTATTAATAATGACTGGATGAAGTATGTTTTCAGGATCGTTTGGGTAACCTTCATCCATAAAGATTGCTCCTCCTCCACCATTCTGTTCATCATTATAACCATTACGAATCGTGAATCCGTCGATAGCTGATGCTCTATAAACAAATCGTGCGGTTTGACCGGCAAAATCAAAAACAAAGGCTCTTGCAGTTCCTTCACAGTCAATTATGCAATTCTCCGGTCCATTTTCCGAGCGAACCCATAGTTGTTTACTCCACCATGTAATTTCAGTATTGTCCGGACCGGTGTAAACACCATCAGACACAAGAACTACATCGCCTGTCTCGGCTGCCATTACAGCTGCCTTGATTGAAGGTTGATGTTCAGGGACACGAATAATTCCCCCAAATAATTGTAGAGAAAAAAGAAAAATGAATAAAATTGTTACACAGATTTTTTTCATACAAACTCCTTGCAATTGCTTAATTTAATCATAGAGAGATCTTTGCATATCTGGAGTAGTTGACTCGATTTTAGAACTCTCAAACTCTGACCTAAAAAAAGCTTCTTAAAGAAGTTTTCTTGATGAACTCAAAAATCTAATCGATACTATTTATCCAAAGCTGTTCAATTTTGCTATTATGCAAAGTTCTTACAGTTATTGAAATCATTTCAAGTACAATAATTATATATACATACACAAAACGTGCAAGTTATTTTTTACAGTGTTATTGCAAAAAAAAGAGACGCACCGAAGTACGTCTCTGGTTTATTCAGTAACTTTATTGTTATTTAAGCAGCATAAGCTTCTTAGTTTCGTTAATGGTCTGAGTTGAAAGTCTGTAGAAATAGACACCGGATGCTACGCTGCTGCCAGCGTTATCTGTTCCGTTCCACGTCAGTGTATGCTCACCTTCTATCAGATTATCATAAGTTTTTACCGTCTGACCCTTAATGTTGAAGATCTCCAATATTCCGTTTTCACCTTCTTTAATGCTTAGTTGTATCTTTGTCTCCGGATTGAATGGATTAGGATAAGCCGGCATTAATTCCGTAACTTTGCATATATCCTCGACATCGTTTTTCTTTCCGGTTCCGATAGTCACTTTTACAGGTCCGTTAAAATGACTGTTCCCGTTATTTTCAACAGTTTCCAACCAGTATGAATATACTTCCCCTTTTTCAACATCAATATCTGTAATGCTGTATTCTCTGACAGTTGATGAGTTTGTTGCAGGTACAATATTACTTGTTACACATTCAGCTTCTCTCAGGTTTTCGCATGTGTTGCGGTAAATGTTAAATCCGCTCAGTTCAGACTCAGACTGAGTACTCCAGTTGATTTCTGCAAAGTTATCATCTGTTACAACAGCATTGAATGAAGAAAGAGTTACAGGTAAAGAGTTGTCTTCGCCGCCACCAGGCACAAATTCTGAGAAAGAACTCAAACCTCTGATTGTAATATAAGGATTGTTGTACTCGAGAGTTCCCCCCAGATCAGACACAACGTCCTGCCATGGAGAACTGTCATCTGCTCTCTTCAGGATGCGGAGAGTGTTGAAGCTCTGTATACCCGGAACGTCTGAAAGATCAAGAGTAAGCTCGTATTCACCGACATTACCGGAAGATGACTCAATAATCCAGCTTATTCTTCCCAGATTCTGCACAGTTCCCGGCAGTTCACCCACAATTGTAGGTTCTTCGAAAATCTGATTTATATCAAGGTCGGTAGCAATATGAGCTTCTACGAACTGGATTGCAACATCCAGTACAGGCAGTTCGTGAAATCCAATATCATCTATTGGTAAAGCAAGAGCTTCAACGAAGTCACCATCATCATCTGATTCATAGCAACCCATGTCAAATCCGGTGCCAAGTGGTCTGGCATTGTTTACAAGATCATTAGCAGGTGATGTTCCGGCATCAGCAGTACTTATACATGGAGAGCCATTTCTCAATCTATAAATATCCATTGCTGGAAGACCGAATAAAGGATCTGCGTCAATATTTCCACCGGCATCGGTTCCAAAAGCAGGTACTCCACCTTCAATATCATTGAAAAGGAATGTCGGAATAGCCTGTGACTGGTTGTATGTCCAAGTGAAACTGGTAGTATTTCCCCAGATGATGTTATTCGCAATATTTGAATCTATATCACCATTGTAGGGACTGAACGTAATACCAGGGCCTGTATTATTTGCTATTGTATTGCTGCCAACATCACAACCGTTAAAGTTGTAGATACAGATTCCTGCTCCTCTGAATGTACATGTGTTGTTATAAATAAGATTATTATATACTGTGAACTCAGAATGTGCACAGAATATTGCTCCACCGCCAGCAGAAGCTTCGTTATTGAAAAACTCATTATTGTATACAGCTCCACCTGTCATACCTGCAATGTAAATTGCTCCACCGGTGCCGTAGATCTCGTTTTCCAAGGCTGTATTACCGTTAAAAGTATTATATCCAATCAATGTTCTGTAATCTGAAACTGAACCATTATATATGTGGATTGCTCCACCAGTTCCTCCAGATAAAGTCGAATTATTCTCAAAAGAATTGTTGAGTATTTTCATTTCGGTGTACTGCATTGATATTGCTCCACCATACTGTGCACTGTTGTTTCTGAATGTGTTATTCTGTATGGTGCAGAGTTGTCCAGGTTCATCAACAGGTAGACCATAATAATAATAAATTGCTCCACCGTAAACACCTGAATAGTTATTCTCAAAAATGTTGTTAATAATGACAGGAGCAAGTTTATTCTCGGGATCTGTTGGATACCCTTCATCCATATAGATTGCTCCACCACCTACAATATGACCATCAATATAACCATTACGTATTGTGAATCCTTCAATAATAGTCGAGTTTGTAATGTACTTTCCGGTAGTTTCTGAGAAGTCAAATACAAATGCTCTTGCAGAGTTTTCACAATCAATTATACAATTACTTGCTCCATTGGCAGAATGTACCCAAAGTTGTTTGTTCCACCAGGTTATGTCTGTATTCCCCACTCCGGTGTAAGTTCCATCAGCAACAACTATTTCATCCCCTGATGAAGCTGCATCAACAGCACCCTGAATCGTAGCTTGATCTGCAGGTACATTGATTATCGCGCCAAAAAGATGAATAGCAGAAATAAATAAAATTAATAAGTAAATTCGTTTCATTCTTTCTCCTTGTAATTGTTTTGTTTATATATATTTTCTTACTTCGTTCAAGGTGCAATCATTATGCATATACCTACAAAGTATGCAAGTTATTTTTTTACAGTGTTATTACAATTTTTTATTCTATTCAATTTTTCCACCCGTAATCCTTAATCATCAGAAAAATAATTACTGGAAGCAGAGATTGTTTCAGGAGTATATTGTACGTGTAGGTGCAAATTAGGCAGCATACTGAGATCTTACCTTATCAAAAGTTTTAACCTGATGTAGAGATGTTACACGCATTTTTTTTGTGAGTCAGTTGTCCGTTAGTTTATACAAGAACAAAACAAAAAAGCCCATTAGAAAATTTCTAACAGGCTTTTCCTTTTATATTCACGATTTTATCTTATGATTACGGTTTTATGGATTTTTGTGAAATCCGGACCTTGAATTTTAACAAGATAGACTCCTGAGGCAAGGTTGTTAACACCCACAGAATAGGTACTGCTTGAGATACCGAATGTTCTATTCTTCACCAACTGTCCCTTCAGATTATAAATTTTTATCGAATTTACTCTTGATTCTATATTGTCTTTTAAGCTGAACATAATACTATTCAACGAGTTACTAAAATACAATCTGTAGTCAATTAATGGTGGATCAGGATTTACTGCTTCAATTTTGCTGAAACTGTATTGCTGGTTTTCTCCGGAAAGGAGATCATGAGTTATGGATTGTTCATCAAAAATTAGTTCAAAGTCAATAATATCATATGTAGAATTATTCCTGACTTCTAGCTGGAAGGAATTTTCATCTTCAGCTATACTCACAATCTCAACCGAGTCAATTGCAAGCATTCTGTCATAGATAACTTCAGCCGGAGCAACCCATAATCCATGATTTCTTTGAAGTTCATCAATTTCTCTGAATCGCTCTTCCACATCGTCTCGGACTGTGAGAGTGTCTCCGTTTGTCTCAATGAAAGGTAACCTATAGTCCAGTTCTCCCATGCACATGTGGGTGTATAAATGCAGTAGTCCTCTGTCTTCTATAATTGAAAGTAAACTATCTCTATCTGTTACAGTTCGAAAACTTTCCTCTTCATTAGGGTTCCATGTCCAGCATTTAGCCATTCTACGACCTAAAAAGTATAAATCATAATTTTTTGTCATAGCTCTGTTTATATGTGGTAACTGGCAATAATCATCAAATGCATTCAAGCTGTAATTGAACCCATCAGATAACCATGCATACTTGAAATCTGCTTCTTCAAGAATGTCTAAAATATAACTGGAACTGTCAGGTATCCAGCCGCAATCTGTAAGATCCTCAGGATTTTTCCCAAAGCTGTGGTCAATCCAGTATCTGATATTTAAATCTTCAGTCTCTTCCAACAGGTTTTTCCTTAAGTCGCTCATGCTGTCTGCCAGAGGGTGATAAGTATGGTACGCAATAGTGAAACCATCTGCAATCATTTGCTTTGCTAATCCATAAATGTTTTTATTATATCCGAATATGGATTTTGTGACTAACAAATTATTTGCCCAAAGCCCTTTTTTCCTATAATCTGGATGATCTTCATAGTTTGAACCGTAATAGATAGCTTTTACTTTATCATAACTTTCTCCATCTGCATCACTCGAAAGGGTGAATGCACCCTTTTTTCCGGAGGGATAGTTGTTGAATAATGGATAATTTACGTGATCCAAAGCAATGATAAATGATCCTTTTTTAGTTTGATTATTTATCATTGGCTCCCAATCTCTCCATCTCCAGATTTTTCTCCAGTAATTCTTATGGTATTCTGAGGAGTAGATGTAAATTTTATTATTTTCAATAACTTCAACACCTTTGACTTCAGGGAACTTTGAACCAATAATTGTAAAGGATGAGTTTTCAGTACAATACTCAACTACTCTGTCTTTAAATGGAACAAGTTGTGAGTTAAGTGATTTGTCTCTTTTACATATTGCTTCAGGACCCTCGAATTTATGTACCGTATTCTGAATTTCAAGAGCTATATATAAATCTGCGAGATTAATGTCATCCTTAGCAGTAATGACTGCATTAACAATATATGCATCAGATAAGTGTTGATATTTCTCAATAGATAATTCTACTACAGCCCTTCCATAATCAGCAGTAACAATTGTTACACCGTCTTTTGTAGATCTTGTTGAGGAAACCATATCCAAATCATAATGCCTATGATAGGATGCATCAGTTAATTCTATTTCTGGCAATAGCTTAAAGTTAATCAAATCGAGCTTGAACTCAAAGTCAGCCTGATTTTCAGTCGCAAAAAGGTTAATCGAAATTACAAGAATGATTAATATAACAGCATTTTTCATTTTTCCCCCTAATTTATCATTTATGTACTCCCTAAAATAATAGAAAGACCTTTTATCAGATATTCTTCAGCTACTCCATAAGAAATTCTTACCCAGTTCATGTTTCTTTGGCTGAATGCATGTCCTGGAATGACGATTACTTTTTTCTCAAGCATCTCTTCCGCAAAATTGTTGTCAGGTACTTTTACAAACAGAAATGGATGAAATTCCCCTTTTATCATTTCAAATCTGTGAAGTAGTTTCTCTGCAAGTATTCTATTAGTATCTAAGAAATCTTTGATGTATATATTTGCTTCTTCAAAGCAGTTATTGAATATTTCTATGGCTGTATGTTGTGCGAGGCTGTTTGCACACGTTGTTAAATATTGATGAGTAACAATTATTGGCTTTATAAATTCCTCAGAACCGGCAATCCATCCCAGTCGCCAGCCTGTCATTCCATGTGATTTTGATAAGCTTGAAATAACAACTGCTCTATCACTGAAGTCCAGTATAGTTGAACCGCGTTCTACCGTATATAATTCTCTGTAAACCTCATCACTGATGATAGTTAGATTATGCTTTTCAGCAATAACTGCCAGCTTTTTCAGTTCACTATCCGTTAATGCAGTTCCAAGAGGATTCGATGGTTGATTGATAACAATGAACTTTGTGTTTTTGTTTATTTGCTCAATCAGAAGATCGAAGTTCATTCTGAAGTTGTCTTCGGGGGATAAACTGCAATAGCGTATCTGCCCTTTACACATCTGCACAACGGAATCATAAGCAGGATAGCATGGATCAACCAGTATTACTTCATCTCCTGGATTCAGGTATGTAAACAAAAGAGCAAACAGCCCTTCCTGTGCTCCATTCATTACACATACTCCATTCAGTGAAATAGTGTTATTGTAATAGGTTGATATTGCTTTTCTTAACTCAGGAAGTCCTGCATTGGGCGTATAACCTATACGTTTCTCTCTGATAACTCGTTTTCCAATCTCGGAAATTGACGAATGCAGAGGTATGTTAATTTCTCCCAGGCCAAGATTTATTGAGCCTGGTTGAGCTTTATCAACAAACTGTCTTATGACAGATTTTCCTATGTTATGAGTCGGATTAATCAAGATACCTACTTTCTGAGAAGTTCTTCCAGCACAACAGAGCTTTCAGTTTTGCTGTCTCTGTATTTGATAATTATCGGACAGTAGATTGAAAATTCAGGATTTGATTTTAATGGTCTGCTGCCTGCTACAACAACTGCTCTTTCAGGGATAATTTTCTTTTCTGAAAAATCCAGATATTTATCATTAACTGCATCGTAAACCGGAGTTCCTCCGGTAATGATAACGCCGGCAGCAATAATTGCCTGTTCTTTAACAATAACACCTTCATATATACCGGTATTCCCACCTATGAAACAGTTATCTTCAATAATTACCGGATTCGCATTCATTGGTTCCAGAACTCCGCCAATCATTGCACCTGCACTGAGGTGAACCCGTTTCCCAATCTGGGCACATGTCCCCACAAGAGCGTGGGAATCAATCATAGAACCTTCATCAACATAAGCTCCAACATTTACGTACATGGGCGGCATCATAGTAACATGAGGTGCGATGTATGCTCCATCTCTCACGGATGATCCACCCGGAACAAGCCGGATTTTGTCTTTGGTTGTGAATCGTCTTACAGGATATGTGTTTTTATCTATAAAATCGAATGTTTCAATGTTAGGCATCGGAATATTTTCACCAATTTTGAATCCGATTAATATTCCTTTTTTTACCCATTCATTTGTTATCCATTCACCATTAATTTTCTGTGCAGATCGATAAATTCCCTTGTTGAGTCCTTCTTTAAATTCGTTGAATGTTAGAAGGTCGTCCTGAGAAAACTCATTCTTTTCCCATATTTTAAGTATTTTGTTTTTCATCTCCGCTCCTTTGTCAGAAACTGGTTTCAATTCCAAAATGAATAAATCCATTAGAAATATCAGTCCATTTATCGTCAAGATATCCTATGGCATAATCAAGTTTCAGTAAGCCTACTGCCGTATCAAATCTCATTCCGAAACCAATACTTTTCAGGTCAGACAGCGTTGTTTTTTTATCTTCAATCATGTTTTCAAGATAGCCAAAATCAGCAAACACAAATATTCTTGAGTTTCCGGATATTAATTGACGCAGTTCAATATTACTCCAGCCAATTCTGTATCCCCGCATGGATTTTTCTCTATATCCTCTGAGGTTATTATTACCTCCAAGTTCGAATAATTCAAAATCCTCAAGCTCTTTATTATCTATATTTTTCCCATTAAGTGAGACTCCGAGAACAAGTCTTTTTCTCAATTTGAAAAACTGCCAGACAGAAAATTCACTGGTCTGATAATTTTTTAAATCTCCATTCTCTTTGTAAAACTTGAAAGAATATGTTGTAGAGAGTTCGTGTCCCGTGGATGGGTTAACATTATTGTCCAGATTGTTATGTTTCCATATAGCTCCATAGCTTTTAAGAGACTTTTTCTCATAGATTTTAGGTCTTCGAGTCCCGGGAATATAATCTTCAAGCTCAAACTGAAGTCCGACAGAGTTGTATAAAGTACTATATATCAGTCTGAAGTTGACCTCAGTATGAATAAGAGTTGAGTCAATAATTTCTCTGAAAAGTCCTGTTTCAGCAGATAAAGGGATCTTAAATGGTAGAGGATCGAAATAATTCGCTTCAATCAATGAACTATGTTTATTATATTTCTCCCATTTTATTTCCAGAGATCTGTCTGACCCAAAAAGATTATAAAGATTCAGAGTTGCATAACCGGTTATTGTCTTCTTATTTTTATCAGATTCATCATATCCCATTAAAGCAGAGAAATATGTCATTTTCCCTTCTTCGACCTGAAGCAGTAATGTTTCAGAATTGACTGGTACAGCATTACATGATTTAATATATTTTCGTGATGTGAGATTGTTTTCAATCTTCCTTAGTGTATTACGATTGAAATTAGTTATTCCGTTTATCTGAGATATTTTCTTCAGACTTTTTGCCTTGGATGTTTTATTTCCCTGAAATACAAGTTTTGATATCCGAAATTCCTTTCCTTCTTTGATTTCTATAATAATCTCAAGGTGTTCTTGATGTTTAATTACATCCTTAAGTGATGTTTCAATGAACAGGTATCCTCTATTGATATATAGATTAGTGATTTCTTTGAGGATAAAGGGGATGTCACTTAGTTCCATTATATCAGTATCTTTGATGTTGAGGAACTCTTTCAGTTTATAACTGCTGAAGTACTTATTTCCTTGAAAGGTGAGTTTTTTCACCTTTAATGTATTACCTTCTTTAATTTTGTACGTGACAATAACAGACTCGTTTTCTATGCTAATCTCAGGATAGAATACATAAACATCGAGAATGCTTTTTTCTTTGTAGAGGTTCATAAGTATTTTGGAAGTGTCATTCGCTTTTTTTTGTGAGAATTCTTCACCTATGGAAAGCAGGGCTTTTTTAACAAGCTGCTGATCGCTGACTTTTGTGTTCCCCTCAAATCTGATCTCAGAGACTTTCAGAATACAATGAGCATTAGCAGATAAGATAACAAGTATTACAATCAGGGAAAGAGTTTTATTCATTGTTGGATGACAGGTGATTTTCAATTATTTTTACAAGTTCTGGAAGAAGATCTTGTTCTTTGACTTTCTTCAGAATTTCACCCTTACTGAAGATTAATCCTTCACCGATTCCTCCTGCAATACCAAAGTCGGCTTCTCTTGCTTCTCCGGGACCATTTACAATACATCCCATTACTGCTATTTTCAAGGGATATTCCTTAAATCTTTCAAGAGCTTTTTCAACTTTCTTAGCGAGAGAAATTATATCTATTTTAGTTCTTCCACATGTTGGACAGGAAACAAACTCCATGCCTTCAACTAATTCAAGAGATTTAAGTAATTCATGGGCAACGTGTATCTCGTTTACCGGGGATTCGGTCAGGGAAACCCGTATTGTATCACCAATCCCTTCTGCCAGTAAAGTTCCAATACCTACGGAAGATTTTATTGTACCAGCAAAGTCGGTTCCTGCTTCAGTTACTCCGAGATGAAGTGGATAATCAACTTTTTCCGAGAGTATTCTGTATGAATTTATCATCATAGGAACAGAAGAAGCTTTTACTGATATCTTAATCTCTTCATAATTCAGTTTCTCCAGAATTCTTACATGTTCTAATGCACTTTCTACAAGAGATTCCGGGCAAACTCCATATTTATCTAGATATTTCTTGTTTATTGATCCGCTGTTAACTCCTATCCGCACAGGTATTTTCTTATCTTTGAGTCGATCAACGATTTTACGTACATTTTCTTCTGAGCCAATATTACCAGGGTTTATCCTCAAGCCATCTATCCCGTTTTCGAGAGATGCAATTGCAAGTTTATAATCGAAGTGAATATCTGCAATCAAAGGCATTGATGTATGTTTCTTTAATTCCGGTATCCACTCAGCGGTTTCCAGATCAGGAACAGCGAGTCGTACAATATCGCAGCCTGCATTTTCCAGTTCAATACACTGTTCAACAGCGATATTGAGTTTTCCTGTTTTCAGCATGGATTGCACGGATACTGTATTACCTCCCCCAATAAGAATATCACCTAACTTTATCGTTTTCGTCTGTTTTCTTTTGAATATATTCATAACAACCTCAAGTAAAAAAAAACAGCTTGTATATAAAAGTCAAAAGAAAATAGCAGATTGTTTATAAAAATATGAAAAAAAGGCTGTTAACACAGTCAACAGCCTGAGCCTCAAGTTGGGCGGGGAAAGAGTAAGATTACTTTAATAGTGACATTTTTGTAATATCTGATCCTTCTGCATGAGCAATTTTACAGAAGTACAGGCCGCTTGAGACATTTTGGTTATTGGCATTTTTGCCGTTCCAGTTAATTGTATGAATTCCTGAGGATTTATATTCGTTTACAAGTTTTTGTACTATTTGTCCTTTTATATTGAATATTGTTACTTCAGTATAACCTGAAGTTGGAATGTTATAGCTGATTTTTGTTTCAGGATTAAATGGATTAGGGTAGTTTGTAATACTTACTTTTTCCAGTGCAGGTATCAATGTATCATCGGTAGCAGCAGGATTAAAGTCCATTACATTGAATCCTGTGTCAGAAGCAACCAGTAGTTTTCTATCAACATAAGTTACAGCCCCGATATCATTGCTCAGAAGTCCGTCTTCTGTTGTATAAGTTCTGAAGACAGGCTGAGCATCAGATCTGACAGGTATTGTTTGAAACTTAAGTTTTACAACTCCGGCATCTGTTCCGAACCAGTAAGTATTGTCAATTCCTGCGGAAACGCTTCTTATGTTATCTGTTGGAAGCCCATCACTCATATTGTATTCAGAAATTGTGTATGTACTGAAATCTGTACTGAATCTCACAACTGAAACTCCTGAGCTTGTTGCAATCCAGACATTCTGACCTGATACTTCGATATCTCTGATATCATTTGATGTCAAACCTTCAGCTGTACTGATAGATTGACATACATAACTACCTAAATCCTTGTAAGAATAGTTGAGTCCGGATGCTGTTCCTATGAAACCAACATTCTTGTTAAACATTCTTCCCACTTCTAAAGCCTGAATATTATTGCATAATAAGCCATCATTTGTTTTAAGAGTATCAATTGTGTAACTTCTGACAGGGATTCCATGGGTTCTGTTCATTATTGTAACACCGTTGCAAGTTCCAATCCAGATAGCATTGTCAATACTTGATATTGCATTGATTGAATCACAGCATAGTCCGTCAGAACATGTTATTGAACCAATGGTATTGATATCTGATTCTAAAACGTTGATTCCTCCATGACTTCCTATCCATAAACGTCCGTTGTATTCAGTGAAGGATGTAATTTTGTCATTAAGCAATCCGGATTCTGCATTATAATAATTGATTCCACCGATAGATGACTGTGAACCGAATACCTTGGCGAGACCATTATCTGTTGCAACCCAGTAAGCATCATCATATAGTGCAATTGCATTAGAGTTATCCACATATGAGTTGGCAAATGATTCTATTGTAAGGTTTTCAGCGTAAATGATACAAAATAAACCTAAAACTACTAATAAAGCAAGACTCTTTTTCATTGTTCCTCCGATCTTTCATAGGGTTAAAATTCAGAATTGTTGAAAAAAATCTTGCAAATACTGAACTGATTAATAATATTTGCATTAAGGATGTTTAATTAGATTCTTTTCAACCAATCGGGACCTGAATCTGATCCATTCAGGTTCCACTTTTAACAATTGCAAATTAAGTGCCAAAACTCAATCTTATTGTTTTCACTTCTTATAATGCTGTGTATTAAATATAATTACATTTTTTTATTGTTTTTTTTATATCATTTTTGCATTTTTTTAAATCAATTAGATATTACATATTTGTTCGGATTTGAACAATTTTGTGCGAAGATGAACGTTTTCAAAAAAATACTTGATAGATGAACCAAGTTTCAACTTTTTTGCCTCAAAGGAGATAATTATGGAAAGAGATTTGAATACCCCTGATCAATTGAAGATGTTAGAAGATAACATTGGAAGAATTAAAAAGAAACTTATAGTTTTAAGTGGTAAAGGCGGTGTTGGTAAGAGCACGGTTGCGGTTAATATGGCTTACGGTTTTGCGATTTCCGGATACAAGGTTGGAATTCTGGATGTAGACCTCCATGGTCCTTCAATTGTTAAAATGCTTGGTATTGAAGGAATAGGAATTGGAAATAATGAAGGTGAAATGCCTACACCTGTTAAAGTTCATGATAATCTTCATGCACTGAGTATTGCTTCTTTACTTCCGGGACCGGACGAACCTGTAATCTGGAGAGGTCCTGCAAAAATGGGAGTAATAAAGCAGTTTATGCAGGAAATTGAATGGCCTGAACTTGATCTGTTAGTAATTGACTGTCCTCCGGGAACAGGTGATGAACCGCTTTCAGCTGTGCAGATCCTCAAGAAAATTGATGGAGCTGTAATTGTGTCTACTCCTCAGGATGTAGCATTTCTTGACGCAAGAAAGACTATTTCGTTCTCTCAGAAGCTGAACATTCCTATTCTTGGAATAATCGAAAATATGAGTTATCTTACTTGCCCACACTGTAATAAAAAGGTTGATGTGTTTAAGGGATCCGGAGCTGAAAAAGCAGCAAAAGACTTTGATCTTGATGTAATTGCTAAAATCCCTCTGGATACAAATATTATGGAAACAGGTGATGCCGGAAGACCTTACATCTATGATTACAGTAAAAAAGATGGTGCAAAAGAGTTCCAGAAAGCAATTGAAGCTGTTGCTGAGAAACTTGATATTCATAAATAGTGGAGTGCTATGCCTATTAGTAAGATAAGCAGCTTTGAAAAAAGTATCAATGAGTTTTTATTCATTAGAAAAACTTCTTAGGAAAGCTTGTCTTGAGTAAAAATTTGATTAACTCTAAAATTGAGTTAACAACCCCAATTATGAAAAGGTCTCTTGTAGTACGAAACATCATAAACTGAACTACAACAGTTTTGTTTTATCTATCACACATTGTTAGAAAGAACCGGATACATTATAAACTGACCTGCTGGCTTTGTTGTCGGCAGGTTTTTATGTCAGAAATTCAGCAGTATTTCTGTACTGACTTTCCAGTAAAACTTTTCCAGACTGGCTTTATTCGGATTTATATTAATTGAGATGAAAGATTTATCTGAAAATTCGTAGATCAAACTCATTTTCTCATCCAGTTCTTTTAGATTACTTTGAAAGTAAGTTGTTTTAGATGTAAATGTTATTCTGTCTATCTCTAATCTAAGATCAAAGCAAAACTTATGTATTTCTGACTCATTAAATTTTGTGTAAATGTCTCCATTCATTTCTCCCGAATCTTTTTTAAGATATTCATAAAGGAATGACATGAATATTGGTGAGGATGGAGTATATGTGTAAGTTGTGAAGAAGCTTCTACCGGGATCATAAGCTAACTGGTAGGCAGCAGTAAGCCTGCGGAATAATCTGTCCTGATTAAACTCATCCCAGACAAAATCGTCATAGTCAGCCATTAAATGATAATACTGGTAGAAATAAAATCCTCTTCCAAGATGTATGTTAATATCAGGAAGCAGATTGTAACTGTTACGTATTTTGTTGTTACCGGACATGACAGATGAAATATAGACCTGCTCATTCAGGTAGTAAAACATCCTGTTTCTGAATCTGAATCTTTTACCAAATTGACCGATGTATGTTAATTCTATTGAATTACTGATCTGGTCATTATCAGTCTGGTTCTCAGGTGATGGGGTAGAGGTTTTTTTGAAATTGGTTTTTCCTGTGAAGACAATTGAATCTCCATTTGATGGAGAAAAAACGGTTTTATTGTACAGATTGTAAATGTTCTGCTCATAGGAGTTTTCTTCAAGTTCAAATGTTTTTGTGTATTTTTCAAAATCAAAGCCCCAATTGAAATGAAAGAAATAAAAAGATGTTTCAAGATCAATAAGGAAATCTCCGCTGTCCACCTCATAGCTCTTTAATTGATTTTCTCTGAATTGATTGTTAAGTGAATAAAGATTACAGTTCATGTTAAGAAATGTATCTGATGATAAGTAAACATCAGTATTATTGATAACGCCAATTTCTCGTTTTTCATGAGTATCGGTATGGATAAATGAATGATAAATATCTTTTGATGCATTCTCATAGCTTAGAGTAGTCAATGTATTAAATTTAGTGTCTCTGGAATTCCAGTCCAGTTTTAAAGAAACAAAATCGTAAAGTGGATCATATTTTCTGCTTGAATACTGGTGATTGAGACTGAAGTCGATTCTATTTATATCATCTTCATAATTGTACATGAGTCTATTGGATAAACTATAACCTTCAGAGTCTGATTTTTTTTCTTCAGTTTGTCTGATAATGTTGTCCATGTTGGAAAATTTAGCTTCTGAAACAATATTTAAACTGGATTCTTCACTAAGGGAAAACCTGTATCCCAGCTCATTATCAGTTCTTTTATAGTAGTAATCAGTCTCTCCGGGACTGGCAGTGTCAAGAGAACGTGTACTGGTCAACAGAAGGCTGTGAACCTGGTTTCTAAGTTTGTAGCCTACAGAATAATTCTGTATAGTTTGTGTAGAGCTTCTTTTGAAAGCTTCATCACGCTCCAGGCTAGTTTGCAAAGCCTGATTGTACAGCACGTTTTCAAGAATCTCAGTATTGATGTTCAAACTGTTCTCAAACTGCATTACATCCTTTTTGGTTGTAAAGCTGGATCTCCATTCTGCACGGAGTACGGGAAAATCAATTAATAGAAGAAAAAGTATTAGAAAGCCAGATAAATTCTGCTTCACTGAGAGTTTCTCCTCTTCTTGACAGGTCAAAATTATTAGAAATGTGATCAATCTGTTGGCTTGTCATAATATCCCTGAAATTCCTTCTCAGCATTTTTCTTCTGTTACTGAATGCGCATCTCACAACCCTTTTGAAGTCGTTGATATTTGTAACTTCAGGGCTGTCATCTCTTGGTGTAAGTCTAATAACTGTTGAATGTACTTTAGGAGCAGGGGTAAACAAGTGTGGGGGGACTTTGCTGATTTTCTCTATATTGAAGAAATAGTTCAACATTATTGTCAAATTACCATAGTCCTTTGTTCTCGCCTTGGCAGCAATACGATCTGCAACTTCCTTCTGAATCATAATTGTTACTGACTCAAAATGCTCGATATAGTCTACTATCTTGAACATTAGCGGTGAAGTAATCTGATAAGGCAGGTTTGCAACAATTTTGATTTTATCAGATCCTATATAATCACTCCAGTTTGTTTTCATTACATCTTTATGGATAAGTTCTGCTTTTCCTGATTTCAGAACATCCTGGTATCTCTCTTGTAGATAGGGGATAAGGAACGGATCAATCTCGAAGATTGTGAGTTGTGGATTGTAATTCAGGATTTCGTCGGTGAGAACACCTTTGCCCGGACCAATTTCCCATACATGTTCTCCCGGTTGAATTTCTGCTGACTTGACAATTTTTCTGATAATATTAGGGTCATTCAGAAAGTGTTGACCCCATTTCTTTTTGTGATAAAACTCTTTACTCATAGTTGCTCAACTTTTTTAGTATAAACAGATTTCTGATTAGTGATTTGTCAATTGATTTGTGATTTTGATGCAATTATAATAAAATTTTCGTCTCTCAGGGAAAAAAATTACAGAATACATGTAAGCTTTTGGGTCATATATCTAAGAGGCAATTAAGAGATCACGACAGACATAATCAAGATACGTTATCACATGGCATTCTTGCATCAGGCTTAAAGACGGATTACAAATCAAGAAATGAGAAGATCAGTTATTGGACTTTTTATACGGAGATCAGTACTTTAGAATCCTATATCAGGGCTTTTGTTGTTTCAAACGGAGAAATTGATGTAAAAGATGTGTGGACTTTTTCAGCGGGAATAGCAGTCAGATTCAGGAATTGAAACTTATCAGCAAATGCAAAATATAAAAAAAGCTTGCAAAATTACCGGATATAATACAAAAAAGAGGTGAGGGAGTAAATTGGAAAATAGTGTGTAAATTGACTTTCAACCATAATGCCTGAGGAGGTAACTTTGGATTATTTATCAATTGCCCTGAATAAAGCTCAGGGACTTAATGTCGACTATGCAGATATTCGAATCCAGAAAAAAATTACCGAGAATATATTTCTCAGAAACTTGAGTCTGAAAAATACTTCTGTAAACGAACTGCATGGTTATGGAATTAGGGTTTTCAAAAATGGTGCGTGGGGTTTTGCTCACAATAATGTTTTTACAAAGGATGAAATTGTTAAAACAGTTGAAAAAGCTGTAATTCTGGCAGAGAATTCTGCAAAGATCAAGATTGGAGCAGGATTAACCCTTGCTTCTGAAAGAAGCTATATCGATACATACACGACTCCTGTCGAAATCGATCCGTTCTCAATTACACTTCCGGAGAAAGTTGATCTTATGTTTGAGGTTAACAGGAGTATGATGAACTACAAAGAGATTCAGCAGGCTATGTTCTTTTTAAGCACTGTAAAAGAAGAAAAGCTGTTTGCATCAACAATTGGAACAAGATTACGTATCAATAATACTTATATCAGTCCGCATCTTTCTGCATCTGCAGTTGCTAATGATGACAGCCAGAGAAGGTCTCTGCAAACTGGTGGAGTAGCAAAAGGCTGGGAATTCATTAACTCACTCAATCTTCTGGAAAGAGCACCAATTATAGCTCAGGAGGCTATTGCAAAATGTCATGCCGGAACTCTTGGGGAAGACCAGAGAAGAACACTGATTCTGGATCCTACACACATGTCGCTGACAATGCACGAATCTGTCGGTCACCCTACTGAACTGGACAGAGTTCTGGGTTGGGAAGCTGATTTTGCAGGAATATCTTTTGCCACACCTGAGAAACTCAAAAACTTCCGGTATGGCTCCGAAATTGTTAATTTTGTAGCAGATAATAAACTGGAGAGTGGACTGGCAACTCTGGGTTATGATGATGACGGTGTACCTAACCAGAAATGGCATATTGTGAAAGACGGTATACTGAATGAATACGGAACAACCAGAGATACAGCACCGTTTATTGGTGAAACCATGAGTAGAGGCTGTAACAGAGCAACAGATTATTATGATATTCCAATCAACAGAATTCCTAATTTATACCTGCAGCCGGGTAAAGAAAAACTGTCACCTCAAGAGCTTATAGCTGATACTGAGGATGGTGTGTATATTGAAGGACAAGGCTCCTTCTCAATCGACCAGCATAGAGTAAACTTCCAGTTTGGTGGAGATATGTTCTGGGAAATCAAGAATGGAAAGAAAGTAAGAATGCTGAAGAAGGTTCTTTATAAATCAAACAACCCTGAATTCTGGAATGCCTGCGATGCTATTTGTGATGAAAGATACTTCAAGACATTCGGTGTTGTTAATTGCGGTAAGGGTCAACCAATGCAGGCTGGCAGAATGACGCATGGAGGAGCTACAGCGCGATTCCGTAATATTCGCGTAGGAGGTTCACAATGATCTCTAAAGAAAGAATATACAAAATTGGTGATTTAGTGAAGAAGTATTGTACAGCCGATGATTACACAATCTACTTCAATGGTTCGGACAGTATTGAAACAAGATTTGCTCAGAATGCAATTACTCAGCATATAACCGGAGAAAACAATAGAGTAGCAATTAATGTTTCTTATGGAAATAAAAAAGGTATGGCTTTAACAAACCAGTATGATGAAGATTCAATCAAGCAGGTTGTGGAAAAAGCTCAGGAAATTGCAAAGCTGAATCAGCCCGATCCCGAACATATTCCATCGGCAGAAGCTGCTGAATATATGAAGGTGAAGAACTTTGCAGAAGCGACAGATAATCTCAAAGTTGATGAGATGGTAGAGATTGTTGAGAAATCCATTGCAAACGCAGAAAAGCAGGGAGCAAAGCTCTCGGGAATGACAGAAAAAGGCCATGGGTATTTCTATACAATAGCAAAAAACGGTTTTGAGGGATTTTTCGAGAGCAGTGTGTTCGGTCATTCAATGACAATTAAAAAAGATGATATGGAAACGAAGGTCTCATCCAGTGTGATGGACTATAAATCGTTCGATCTTGACAAAGAGATTGAGAAATTGAACAATCAACTATATAGCCTGAAAGATATGAAGCATATGGATGCACAGAAAATTCCTGTTATACTTCGACCAGCAGCTGTAAGTGATTTATTCGGATTTCTGCTTTATTTTCTTAACATGAGAGAAGCTGATGAGGGTTTAACTCCTTTTACAGGAATGCTTGGAAAGAAAGCTTTTGGAGATAAGTTCAACCTGATTTCCAGTATGCAGGATAAAGAATTGCTCAGAACTCCTTTCAGTGGTGATGGTGTAGTTGGAAAAGACATTGCCTGGGTGGAAAATGGAATCCTGAAAAACATGCCTTCTGAAAAATCATATGCATTGAAGAAAGGCATTGAACCTGCAAATGTTCCAAATGCTATTATACTGGGAGGGGATTGTACAGAAGAAGAAATGATGAAGATGGTTCCAAGAGGTATCATTATCAACGCTCTATGGTATATCCGTGTTGTTGACATGAAAAAAGGTGAATTAACCGGATTAACAAGAGATGGTGTTATGTATTTCGAAGATGGGAAAATCAAAAATGCTGTTCATAACTTCAGATGGAACGAGGTTATCCCTGAAGTGACGAACAGAATACTGGCTATGGGAAAAGAAGAGCTGGTGAGATTGTCCTTGAAAGTACCGTCAATGCTTATAAATAATTTCAATTTCGTGGATACAACAACATTCTAAGTTCTAACATATATTATCACACCTTCCGAATGGTTAAAAACCTTCGGAATGGTGTGATTTAATGATTTGCCATATCTTCAGGAGACCTGATTGTACTACATTGCAACAATAATATCAGCTATATTGGTACGTCCGCTGGTGATGTACGGAATTTTGAAAATGTCTCTGAACTGCGAAGAATACCATGTGTACTTGAAGTCACTTGTTCTGGCAACAGTGTTCTTTCTCGTAGATGTACTGATTCTAAAGATATTCGGTATTGACCACAGCTTCTATTCCGGAATAATATTCTACATCACGCTCAGTCTGCTGACAATCCCAAAAGCATTGATTGTGAAAGTTGTGTTTGTTCTGGATTGGCGGGAAGCAATGATCTATTTCGTGATAAGCTATATTGCTGAGTTTATATTCTCAAGAACAATTTATCCTATAATAGATAATATTGTGATTTTAATTCTAATGTAGCAGATTTGATAAAAAATATGTTGCTAATCTTTCCGACACGTAAGTTATTGAAAATTGAGTAAGAAGGTTCTATTGTGCGTATCTAAATTAATTTTCATCAAGAAGTAAGGTGATTTTGAGGAAATCACGATTATCTACATTCTTTATCTACCTTTAAATGCTTTGCATCGTTGGGCATTTACTTCTTTTTCATCCGTATAATAAATTTTTCCGTTAAAAAATCCTGAAGCCTTGGAAGGATTTTAGGAAAGATTTATGGTTTCAGTTTGCTGAAAATACATCTTTAAATAGAAGTGCTTTCTTTTGCTTCGTTTTCTTTGACACCAAAGAAAATGAAGGTAATCTAACCTAATAGACTATTTCACAGATTAATAAAAGTTTTAGATTTGGTTATATCATTAGTATATAGTATGTTACGTAATCTTCATTCATAAGTTAATAATTGTTATCTTAATCAATTATATAGAGTTAGATTAAATTAGAAAGATTAGTATGCTAGTATCATTGAAACCAGATCATCAGAACCGATCATCATTCTAATATACAAAGCTATCCTCAAAGTGTAATCAGCTCAAAACCTTTTTCTAAGTACTGCGACATGGATGGATGTCCTGAAAGATTACCTGAGATTGTTAATCCCTGTTTCTTCGCTTCTTCCAGAGTTCCCATTTTACCGGCACAAGCTTTGCAAATGCAATCTATGATGTTCATTTCTTTAAGCTTCAGGTAAGCTTTGTGAAACGGGCATTCAGGTTTGTCTAACTCAGTTATTAATTTTGTTGCCTGTCCTTCAATTACAAGACGAACATCATTTCCTTTATCATGTAAATCAATTGCGTTCAGCATTCCATGAAAGAAACACATCATTTCTCCATTGAAAGCAAAAATTACTATTTTACGTTCCATAATTTCCTCCGGGTTTATTACTAAATACAAGTCTTTCAACTTTTTTCATGAAGCAGTTTCAATAGCTTAAGTCAAGCAGATTGTGTTTGAAAAAGGACTCCCATAAATCGGAAGTCCTTCAAAATATTTCTATCAATTTTTTATGGCAATTTTCCCACAGGTGAGATATAGATAACAAATTCTTCTTCACCGTCGATTCTGAGCAGAGAATCCGCAACAGGTTGATTGTAAGAAGCAATTGCACAAGTTCCGGCGTTTATCACATTGCAGGCAAGATACAGATTCTGGCAAACGTGTCCTGAATCCATTGCGATAACTTTATGGGATGCATAAGAGTAGCGCCACTCCATCCTGTAAGGGATTGTTGACCAGAGGAAAACTACGCTTGCAGTTCCTGCGAATTTTTGTCCATTACAGGCTTCTACTACTTTATCTCGCATATTGTCAGTCTCGAATTCCTTTACGAGCTTGTGCTCCATAGGTAGGTATCTGTAACAACCGGGAGTGAATCCTTTAACATTCATTATCCACAGATATGTTTCAAAAGCATGACGGCATCCGGCAGAAGGGACTGTACGGAATGCTGTAGCTTCACTGAGCTGCATCTGTATTCCCTGTGTTGTCCAGCAAAGGAATGCTAACTCCTGTATTGTAAGTGGTTCGTCACAGTATTTCCTGTGGCTGCGTCTGTTCTTTGTGCAGGCAAGAAATCCTTTGTCCTCAATTTCTGTCCATTCATCAGGTCCGGGCAGTTCAATTGTGAATGCATCGTCAGCATGTGGTTTTTCTATCGGTGGAGCAGGCTTTTTCATAACCTGATCAGTTTTTGTAAAGTCTGTCTGTTTTCTTATAGTATCTTTGAGAAACTCTCTGTATTCATTCATACTTTTCATTGTTTATGCCTTTACGTTAACGTTTATTTTTCTGAACCTTGCCGGAGCTACACCGTGTGAAAGGTGCATAGCCTGTCCCGGTTCGCCTTTGCCGCAGTTAAATGTACCGTGGTATTCCCATTCTTCCGGTCCGCAGATTGCATCGCAGGCATTCCAGAACTCAGGAGTTATCCCCCAGTATGTCGGCTCTTTTACAATATGTTTGATCTCTCCGTCTTTAATCAACCAGCCAATTTCTGTTGTGAACTGGAAGTTATTTCGGTTATCATCGATCGACCATGTTTTGGTATAATCAATGTAGTATCCGTATTCTGTGGATTTAATCAAATCTTCGAGAGAACCGGAAACAGGTGCCAGACAGAAGTTAGTCATTCTCACGAGAGGGAAGTCATCTGCAAAGGATGCTTTCATATTTGAGCTTGGCTCTAATCCGAGTTTACCTGCAAATTCTCTTGCAGTCTGCTGATCGTTAAGTATACCGTTTTTGATAATCTCTACTTTTCTTCCGGGAACACCTTCATCATCTACTACATGATAGCCAAGTCCTTTCGGATCTGTACTATCACTGAATATTGTCACAATATCTGAACCATACTGGAAGTTTCCGAGCATTTCCGGTTTAACAAAGGTTTTCCCGGCGTAGGATATCTCCATTCCGAAAATTCTGTCAGCTTCGGTAGCATGTCCAACAGATTCGTGGAGTTGTAACGCCAGATGTCCACTACCAATTATGATGTCAGCTTTTTCATCTTCTATAACAGGTGCGTTAATCAATGCGATTGCTTCTTCCAGAGTTTTATCAACATTCTCTTCGAATTTGAAATTCTTTATTACTTCGAAACCACCTCTACGCGCAGCCATATGTCCCGGATAGGTTCTGGAGTATATTTTACCTCCACCGGAGGCCAGAACAAATATTTCTCCTTTAGTATCATAAACCAGAGAATCAGTGAAAGTGCCCTCGGTATTAGCAAAGATTTTGTACTGACGGAAGAAGTTAGCAGAGACATTTGACTGAACAATTTTATCCTGGTTCGTCATCATTCCGGCAATGTTGCTGAAGTAGTTGATTTTTTCTTCGTCACTCATCAGAAACGGATCGATTTCCGGACGGAAGAAATAGCTTTTCACTGTTGGTTTAACCGGAGCCAGTTTTATTTTATTTGTCTTGAATTTCGCACCGTGCTGAGCATTGGATATTGCTCTTCTGGCAGCTTTATCAAGTGAAAGTGTATCCAGATTTTTTGTGCCGGCAAACCCCCAGCAGCCGTCAACAAGAACTCTGATTCCGACTGCAGCTGAATTAAGGTCTGAAGATATATGTTTTAATTCACCTTTTTCAAAGAATATATTCTGGGTATCGGAGACTGTAAGTCTGACATCTGCATAATCAAGATGTTCAAGTTTTCTGATGATATCATAAACTAATTTTTTCATTATATCTCCTATATTGTTTTTGTCGAAGAGCTGATTTTGAAACCATTCACAAGAACGTGCGGCATTGCGCTGGTAACAATATTGAAGGTTCCGTAATTTCCGGATGAAGGTACATTCTGCAAAGTATCTTCGATCATGGTTATTCTTTCTATGATTTCAGTGATTTTCTGGGTAAATCTCAGATTGTTTACTACTTTGGTCATCTTTCCGTTCTCTATGAGGAAAGTTCCATCACGGGTGAGCCCTGTGACCGAGGTCTCCTTGGGATTAATGAAGTTCATATAGTGAAGGCTGGAAATATACAGTCCTTTTTTTATTGAACCAATCATTTTTTCCAGAGGTTTATCACCTTTTTCCATTACTTTACAGAAACCACCGGAACCGTTTTTCTCCAGTCCGAGTTTATGTGAATAATAGTTGCTTATAACAAAGTTTTTCAGTACACCATTCCTGACGATGTCATTTTTTCTGTAGATGTGTCCGTCTCGGTTGTAGTCATAGTTGATCATTCCAGGGAAATGCGGATCATCGATCAGAGTGATGTTCTCAGGGAAAATCTGCTGATCAATTTTGCCCTCTGCAAAAGACATCTTACGATCGAGAGCTCTGGCAGAAAGCATATAACCCAAGTAAGACCACAAGTCACCTATACATCTCGGGGATAAGATAACTTCGTATTCATCTTTTTCAACATCGACGATTTCATTCTTTGCAGCCTGAATCTTCATGCTAAGAGCAGCTGTGAAATCATCGCGATTGAAATTATCCATGGATTCACTGCCGAATGTTTCCAGAACTGTAACCTGATTTCTCTCGCTGACAGCTTTAAGTTCCAGCATAACCGGAGCACTGTATGTAAGTTTATCAAGACCGTTGCTGTTGATTGTACAATAAGTAATGTAATTACATACAAATGTACCGTACAGCTTGAATTCATGGGGTGATACAATCTTATCTATGTGTTTAAGTATATCGATTTTGTAGTTTAAGGGGTATTTTTCGATCGGGTTTTCTTTAAAAGGATTTTCCACAATTTCTGTGTTATCTTCAATATCAACAAAGTCCGGATCTTCCGGTAAGAGGTCTATAACCTCCAGGGTTTCCTGCAGCTTTTGCGTGATTTTCTCACGAGTAGGTGCAGACACATTGAATCCATAAGATTTTTTACCTTTGTATACATCTACATTCAGGTTAACGGATTCTTTTGTGATATTGTAATTAACTTCACTTTTAAAGAAACGCAGAAAGTCTGTTTCCCAGTATTCCAGTTCAAATTGAAGTTTTAAGTCTTTGTATTGATCGCACAACGATTTCAAGAACATTCTTAAATCTTGTAACATCTCATCCTCCTGCTTCTTCTGATAGATGAAATAAGTTAAGAAGTTCTGTCAATGTCAAGGATTTAGTCCATATAATGCACAATATTTTCAATATAAGGGAGTTATGACTGTCTTAGCATACTGCACTCAGTGCTTTTTGGAGTGATGTTGACAAAGTCAATATGCTCTGGAAATTGCTTGCGGATAGAAAAATATGTCTTTTCTCTTGAAGTTCGCAATACAAGTAAATCTCTTATATTAAGAGGGGCACCGAAGTTGACAAAGGTGAACGGGGTATGAAGAAATTCTGGAGTTATTCTGTAAGCTGGAAAGTAATTTGTAGTACATAGATTTGTATCGGTAAGAGAACCATTCGAAAGGACAGGTCCAATGCGTAGGGGGATCGTATTCTACTCATAAAACTCTTGATATATTTCCTCTATTCTTGTCGCGAATTTCTCAATATCCTCTTTTGTTGTGTCAAAGGATGTCATCCATCTCACAACAGATTTCTCTTCATCCCAGATATAGAAGAAGAAATCTTCCTGCAGTTTTTTTACGATTTCAGGATGTACATAAGCGAAGATTCCGTTAGTTTCTACAGGATGAACAGGTTCAATCTTTTTCAGGTGCTTTATGCTATCTGCAAGATAAGATGCCATGTTGTTTGCATGTTCAGCGTTCGATTTCCATAAGTCATTCGAAAGAAACTCAATGAACTGAGCTGAGAAATAACGCATCTTGGAACCAAGCTGCATATTCTGCTTTCGGTAGTACTTTATAGATTCAGGATCAGGGTGATCAAACACAACAATGGATTCACCGAGAAGCATTCCGTTTTTAGTCCCACCAAAGGAAAGAATATCAATCCCGACATCTTTTGTGAAAGCCTTGAAATCTGATTTCAAAGCTGCGGCTGCATTGGAAAGACGGGCTCCGTCCATGTGTACATACATTTCATGCTTGTGGGCGAAATCAGTCAAAGCCTTGAGCTCTTCTATTGTATATAATGTGCCAACTTCCGTAGGTTGTGAAATAGTAATCATTTTAGGTTGAACATGGTGTTCTGCTTCGTCAAAATTTATGTGTTTCTCAAGAAGCTCTACGGATAGTTTCCCATGTTCTGTTGGGATAAGCTGCATCTTATTGCCGGCAACTTTTTCCAGAGCACCACATTCATCTTTATGGATGTGCGATGTCGTGGCTGAGATAACAGAGTGAAAAGGTTTGAGCATAGTGTTAATAGAAAGCACATTGGCAGCGGTACCATTGAATACGAAGAATACATGAATATTATCACCGAAAAATTCTTTGAATCTGCTTATAGCATTTTCTGTCCAGGGATCATCACCATAGGCAATACAGTGATTGATATTGGCATTGCTGATCGCGTTTATAATTGCCGGATGAACACCGGAATGGTTGTCACTACCGAAACTTCTCATATTATTGTGCATTTTTAATTGCCTCCATCAAGGAATCAGACATTGGAATTACAGGATTGAACGGTGGGACATTGCTCATTTTCTTTAACAGAAGCTCTTCAGGAGGATTGACTTCTCTGTAAGATTCAACTTCAAGATAAACTCCAAAAGTCTGTTCTTTCTTTTTAAACTCATCTATAGTTTCGTATTTTTTGAATAATGGTGATATCTTTAACCTTCCCGTAACTTCATAGAAAACATTAAGCTTCAGGCTTTCAACAGTCTTGCTGTCCTTAAATTTCAGCATGAATCCGGTAGAAATCTGATTAAACGGTTCTGAGTATGGTTTCAACATTTTCAGAATTGCATCATTATCATTTTTGAGGAATCGATGAACGGTCTGCATTTGACCAATGACCCTGAATCTGTCAGTACCAAGGTTCTCAGCAGTCATTTTTCTTTTGGATTTTCGGGCATGGGGAAGATTAGCTCTTAGCTCTATATTACCAATATTTTGCAGTTCTCTGAGATTCAATTCGCAAATTTCATCCTTTTTATAATAATGGTAAAAAGGTTCCGGTTTTCGTTTGTGTTTCTCTTTATATGCTTTAAGAAGACTGTCCTGAATAGCTTGTTCTTTCTCCGCTGCCTCAATTCTCTTGTTTTCCTGCAGCTCATACATGATTGTTTGAAATTTTCCTGAGAATATTGCACCACTCAAAAGCAAAAACCCAATGATGAAGAAATAAAAAGGTATTTTTTTATCTCTTATTTCAACAAAAATGGCAAATCCCGTTGCAGTAAGTAATGCAACAGCAAAGAATAGACGAAATCCGTTAAATACTGTAAGTGCAGGATTAAAATTAATATATATCAGAAATACTGATATTAACGCAAAAGCAATGTACACAAATACTCGTAATGATCTCATTTATACTCCTTAAGGAAGAAAGTCATGTTTTATATTATGCATTGAAGCAAAGATATTATCTTCAATATCAATTTTCGGGTGTTCTTTCTGCAAGCTTTTAATAAGATTTTTTGTGAATTCTCTTTTTGTTTTTTTATCAAATTCACAACCGGAATCAATTGTCGGAATATTTTTTTCCAAACAATATTTCTCAATAAGTTTCTCTTCAATAAGATACATAGGGCGAATTATGGAGTATTCTCCTTCAAAAAGAGATTGAACAGGAGTCATTGTGCTTATCTCTCGGGAGTAAATCATATTCATCACTATTGTTTCTACTGCATCAGATTTATGATGTCCCATTACCAGCTTATTGACAGACTGTGATTGTGCATACTCAAGAAGAAGTTTTCGTCTGTTACGTGAACAGCTGAAACATGGATTCTTGCCCTTTTTTACAGCAGGGTCAGCTTGAATCAGTTCGACATCGTTACCGAAAATATATCTGACCTCTTCAGCTTTTGATTGATCAAAGTACACATGAGCTGCTAGTGTTTTGGGATGAATGATTTGTAACAGATGATAAAGGGCAGAGCTGTCCTTTCCACCTGAAAGGCATACTAACAGTTTTTCATCTCCGGTAAACATTCCCCAGCGGGAATTCGCGCTTTGCATCAATTCAACAAGTTTTTTTTCCAGTCTGCTTGAATATTCCATGATATTTTCCAATTTAATAAAAAGTCAGGTGACAGTTTTTCACATGTAAGTAATATTGTACACAAATATGTACTATGGAGATCAAATGCGTGGTAATCACTGGCAATCAATAATTGGAATTACAGGCTTTGGTGAAAGCCACGGACCTGTCATGGGAGTATTACTGGAAGATGTAAGATCAGGAATAGATTTTCCTTTAGATAGAATACAAGAACTTCTTAACGAAAGAAGACCAGGTCAGGGTGAATTCTCAACAAAACGAAACGAAGCTGATAAAATAAAAATACTCTCAGGAGTTTTTGAAGGCAAAACAACTGGTATGCCAATTTGTCTGATTGTAGAAAACAGGGATCATAGATCATCGGATTATTCTATACTGAAAGATATATTTCGTCCCGGTCATGCAGATTATTCCTGGTTCAGAAAATTCAAGATTATTGATTACAGGGGAGGGGGTAGAGCTTCAGGTAGAGAAACTATTGCCAGAGTTGCAGCATCCGGTCTTGTTGAGGATATGCTGGGAGATATTTCAGTAGAGAGCTATCCTGTGCAGATTGGCTCTATTGTTTCTGATTGTAATAATAATCCCGCTGATAATAAACTGAAGTGGCGAGACAATAGCAATTACTCGGATGTTATAGATTTGCTGGAAAATACAAAGAAAAAAAATGATTCAATTGGGGCTGTAGTGCAGATTAATGTAAAAAATATGCCTGCAGGATTAGGTGATCCCGTGTTTAAAAAACTTGATGCAAAGTTGTCTGAAGCATTGATGTCTATTGGTGGAATAAAAGGAATAGAATTCGGGGCAGGATTTGCTCTGGCAGGTATGTCTGGCAGTCAGGCTAATGATAATATGAATAACGGGAAGTTTCTGTCCAATAATTGCGGTGGAGTACTGGGAGGTGTTTCAACCGGAGAGATTGTTACAATGAGAGTTGCAATCAAGCCTGTTCCGTCAATAGGTAAACAGCAAAAGACCATGGATAAATCCGGTACAAACCGTACAATAGAGATCGACGGCAGGCACGATGTTTGTCTTGTTCCACGAATTTTACCAGTGATCAATGCCATGGTGAAGTTAGTACTCGCAGACTGCATTTCTTACGAGAAGCTATCCGATACTGATTCAGTTAGTATCGATTTTCTGAGGGAAGCAATTGATAAGGTTGATGAGGATATTCTATTATCTGTTTATAGAAGAAATCAGCTTGTTAAACAAGTTGCAGAATTGAAGAAAAGGAGTAACAGAGAAAAGCTTGATTCTGCAAGAGAAGATGCAATAAAAAAACAGCTTTCCGCTTATGCTGAAAAGCTGAATATAAGTACTGAAACTGTAGAGAAAATCTGGTCTGTAATTCTCCGACAGAGTAAAATCGATAATTATTCCTGAGTTCTGGAAATTATCTTAAAAAATCAGTTCGTCAATATCCCCGTCTTGATTATCCTTATATCCTAAGCATCTGCAAAGATCAGATAACCAGAGTGAGAAGTTTCTCTGCTCGTCTTTTTCAAACTCAAGCAGTTGAATTCCCATGCCGACGGGTTCTTCTTCTCGAATCCATCTGACACTAGCTTTAGCCTTAACTGGTCTTGGTTCTTTCTTAAACTCAAATTCAACAATGATTTCCGTATTTTGAGGAACTATTTTTTCTGATTCCAGAAAGAGTCCACCGTAATTACAGTTTTTTGCAATACCGGAATACTCTTCTATCTGATTTTCCGATAGAACCGAAAAATGAATCATTTTATCTGTAGGAACTCTTGGGTTATATCTTCTTTCCATAATATCTCCTGAGACAATATATGCTATATTCATGCCAATTCAAGGAACATGGCTGAGATGTTGATATTAGCTGATTGATGAAAGTGTATACCCGAAAATGAATAGTTATAATCGGTTAACATACACAGATTCGAAGATTATGCGACCCTTGCATAATTGGGGTAGTTGACTCGATTTTAGAACCCATCAAATTCTGACTCAAATTAAGCTTCTTTAATGAAGTTTTCCTGATCAACTCAGAAATCTCACCGATATTTTTTAACCAATTCTGATTGGTTTTGCTATTATATAAAGCTCTCATTATTCTTTTGCGATATGTGACTCGATAATATCTGCCAGGTCAGATATTGAAACAGGTTTTTTGACAATATCTCTAATTCCTGCTTTCTCGGCAATAGAGGCACTAAGTTCTTCGCTGAGTCCTGAACAGATGATTATAGGGAACTTATCCCTTATTTTTGAAATTGAGTCTGCAAGCTGAAGTCCTGTTAAACCGGGCATTGTATAATCGGAAATCAGGATCTCATAGTTATAAGGATTCTTTTTGAATGCTTCCAGAGCATCAATGCTGGATATGAATGAATCAACGGAGTATCCGTAACGTTCGAGTCCTTCTTTGAAGAGTTCAACCAGATCTTCCTCATCATCTACGAACATCACTTTTGCATTACCTTTTATCTGAGCTCCATTTTTTCCTGAATTTATTGATTCTACTTCCTGGTTTGCCAGAGGGAAGTATATGTTGAACGTTGTTCCTGAACCTATTTCCGTATTGACTTCAATTGCTCCGCCATAGCTTTTCACAATGCCATGCACGATTGAGAGCCCCATGCCGGTTCCTCGTCCTTTGGCTTTGGTAGTAAAGTACGGATCGAATATTCTTTCGAGGATATGTGGAGGTATTCCCGGTCCTGTGTCGGCTATGGATAGTCTGACATAATCCTGATATTCCAGGTCCTGCTTAACAGCGTCAGGGATGTCTTTATATATCACGTCTTCCAGTCCAAGGGTAATTGTACCACCCGTATCCTGCATAGCATGGTATGCGTTTGTTACCAGATTTACAATGACTTGATACAGTTGGGTAGGATCTGCATAGATTTTGCTGTAGCAAAGTTTTTTTCTTACAATGTTAATTGTTGAAGGAATAGAAGCCCGGATTATAGTTGATGCTTCTTTAACAATTATTCTGGCCTCAACACATTTAACTTCCTGCTCGGATTGTCTGCTGAATGCAAGTATTTGAGTAACCAGATCTTTTGCGCGGTATATTGTTCTTTCGGATTCCTTTAACTTACTATGTATTTTCGGCATACTTTCTGCATACAGCATAACCAGTTCATTTCTTTGAAGTAGAATATTGAGAATGTTGTTGAAATCGTGAGCAATTCCTGCTGCAAGAGTACCAATAGCCTCCATTTTCTGGGCTTGCCTTAACTGGGATTCCAGTCTGAGCTGTTCAGTAACATCTCTTTTCACTGCAACGTAATTTGTAATTTCTCCGGTTTCGTTTTTGATCGGTGTGATAGTAGCGTTTTCTTCGTAATTGGTCCCGTCTTTACGCTTGTTTATAAAGTGACCGCTCCAGATAAGTCCGCTTTTTATTGTGGTTTTCAGTTTGTCATAAAACTCTCTATCATGTTCTCCACTGTGGAGTATGTTTGGTTTTTTGCCAATAATCTCTTCAGATGTATATCCGCTGATATTGGTTACTGCAGGATTAATGTATTGAATAATGCAGTCTTTATCTGTAATCATCACACATTCATGTGCCTGTTCAATTGCCTTTTCCAGTCTGATACGTGCTTTTTCACTGCTGATTCTGCTTGTTATATCCTCGAAGTTTGCCTGAACCCCAACAATGTTGCCTTCAGCATCATCTATTGGATTTAGATGATATCTCAGAACCAGAAGTCCGTTTTTCTCAGTTTGAACCTGTTTTTCATATACGGCAGGACAACCGTCTTTAAGGCATTGCTTGAAGTCATCGGCTATTCCGCTGTTTGAGAATAAACTGAATTCAAAGAATCTGATTGCGAATAAGTCTTCTATAAGCGGTAAATCGACAATCTCAATCATTTTCTGGTTAATGTTGATTACATTTCCTCTGTCATCAATTGAGATAATACCTGTTGGTGAGTTTTCTACCAGATTTCTGTACTGGCTTTCTCTTTTCTTAAGGTTAAGTTCAGACTGCTTTTTCTTGGTTACATCTGAGAGTATTGCTATGACCGCATCATTTGTAAGGAATGTAAGACGAATTTCAATATCTTTCTGAATACCGTCCTTTGTCATCATTTTAAGCTCAAAGTCTCTGATGCCTTCTGCACCTTTTAGTTCTCGAGTTATGATGTTCTGCAGTTTCGATTTCTGCTCTTCATTTGTGGAAACAGCATTCAATACAGTTTCAAGATTAACAAGGTCTTTACGCTGATAACCCAGGATATTGATACATTCCGGATTAAGCAGTTTAATCTTGCCATTTTCATATAATACCATACCATAAGGAGAGTTATGAAAAATATTGAAGAACATGTTTCTTTCAACTCTTAACTCATCTTCAATCTGTTTACGTTCCTTAATTTCTGTAGTAAGGTGCCTTGTCTTATCCTCGACAATTTCTTTAAGCTTCAGAGCCATTTTGTTTTTTTGACGATAACGTCCGTAAATGTATATAAGAATAAAAAGTATTAACAGAGCTGTTACTGAAACAAAGGCTGACATCATTCTCTGACGGTGATTCTGCAGCTCTTTTATTTCCAGTTCGTTTATGAGAAGTTTGTTTGCCTGCTCGCTAGCCTCGGCATCATATTTCTCTTTCAGTTCAGCGATAATTTTCTGATTGTTCTTGTTGTAGACAACATCCTTGGCAGCTACGTATTGATTATAATGATAATATGCCTTCTTGAAATTGTGCAGATTTGCATATGCTTTTGATATCGCAAAATGGTAATTCATGAGCTGGGATGAGTCGTTCTTCTGCTCTGCAGCTTTTAAACCTGTTTTGAGATACTTCAGGGCAGTGCGATTATCTCCTTTCTGCAGATAGAGATTTCCGATATTATACTCAAGAAGCCCTGGATTACCATTACGTTTATTCTTATTCTGAAGCTGATAGGCTTTTTCGTAATATTCCAGAGCGAGATCAGGTTTCTTCTGACTGTCGTATACTAGTCCTATATTATTCAGAGCAGTAATCTTACCTTCAACGAATGAAAGTTCATTGGCAGTTGCAAGAGCTTCTTTACTGAATTCAAGTGATTTGTTGGAAAAGTCTTTTCTCGAATTAACACTGGAAAGGTTCAGATAATACCAGTTTAAGAAAGATTCGTTGCTTTTAGAGATTTCTTGCTCAATATCCTGTATATTGTCAGCAAATCTTGATTCGTTCTTACCCAATCCATAATTCTGATATATTCCCGCAATATTATTCAAGTATCTCACAAGATTAGTGTCTTTTTTCTTCTTTTTCTGGATATCAAGAGCTTGAGAATAGTGTGACAATGCTTGAAAGAACTTTCCGCTTCTGTCGTATATCAGTCCTATGTTATTTAAAGTTGAAGCTATACTGAGACTGTCTCCAATGCTCATTTTCTGATCAAGTAATGCTTCATATTGATGAAGGGCTTTATCATATTTGCCTGACTCGAAGTATACAAGCCCAAGATTATTATGACATTTAGCAATATTCAATTCATCATTTATCAGTTCACTGTGCTTAAGGGCTTTTTTGAAATTATCAACAGCTTTTTCTGACATTCCATTCATGTTGCATGATAATCCATAATTGATATATGCCATTATAAGTAGTTTATCAAAGTTGTTTTCTCTGCACATATCAATAGATTTGTTGAAATACTTCTCTGCATTTTGACTGTCACTCATTAATGCTGCGATATTACCCATATTGATCAAAATCACAGCAACTTTGCTTTTACTGTTATTTTTTTCGAAAATAGCTTTTGCCTTTTCGTTATATTCCAGAGCAGCTTTATAATTCCCTGCGGCTTTATAAAAAACACCAAAATTGTTATATATTGATCCGAGTGCAGAATCATGTTCTGAGTTTGTGAGACATGATAGAGCTTTGTTGTTGTATTTTATCGCTGAATTATAATTACCAAGTCTGTAGTATGATGATGCCAGTTGTTTGTAAAGCATGCTTTTTTCATAGTTATATCCATTCTCCGGGATTTCCTTTACAGCTTTTTCAAGAATATATCTGGCTCTGCCCGGGTTCGCACTGATTATCTCTTTGGATGATGTCAGAATGGAATCAACGAAAGCTTTTACATTTGGTGAATCTTTACCGCTTGAACCATTAATTATTTCAGCATAAGCAAAAAACGGAAATATGAGGATAATAAAAGACAAAAAATATAAGGCTGCAATTTTTTTCAAATCTCTCTCCTGAGACATAATGATTTTCTTCTTAACAATTTATCACCGCAGCATTAACAATGCTTGTCAATTTATTTTTGAAATTTCATCATTTCGGACGGTAGTAAACGCTTCAGAACAATGTAGGATTTTTTCCTTGACAATGAATACTATATGCTAAGATGAACTATGCATTTCTTAACATAGTATTAGATAGGTGGTTAATGTGAGATTAGAAGATAGATCCATTGAAGAACTGATAAATTATATAGCTGAGAACTCAATTGAAAAAGGAGCTGTCTGTGAGAAGATTGCACAGGAAGCTCTTGATAGAATTGAGGGGAAGGGTGAAACTGAGCATGAAATAAAGCTGACAAATCTTTTAGGACAAATATATCTACATATGAATCGTTATGATCTTGCCAAAATTTACCTGAAAAAATCTATTGAACTATGTGAGAATGAAAATGATTTTGGTGGACTTTCCAGTGCAATTACCAAATATGCATGTTGCTTTGTGTGGCAGGCAAAATATGAAAAAGCTCTTGAATACTTTCTGCAGGCTTTACAGATAGACGAAAAGATGGACAATCAGGAGAGTATAGCATGTCAATTGAATAGCATTGGAGTTATATATCGTCGCTTAAAGGATACTGACAAAGCTCTTGAGTATTGGATGAAATCACTCCAGATAAGGGAAAAACTTGGGGATAAGAAAAGGCTTGGAACAGTTAAACTGAATATTGGCTTACTATATATTGATTGCGATGAATTGGAAAAAGCTCTGGAATATACTCAGGAAAGTCTGGATGATTATCGGGCAGTTAAACATCAGAATGGAATTGCAAAGGCTCTCAATAATTTTGGCATAATTTTTACTCAATGTGAGGAGTTTGAAAAGGCAAAGGATTATCTTGAAGAATCTTTAAAGATAAAAGAGAAGCTGAATGATCTTAGAGGTGTTGCAAAGACAAACTATAATATTGCAAGATGTTACAGGTATATGGAAGACTATGACACAGCGTTGAAATATCTTGCTAAATCAAAAGAACTTTCAAAAAAGACTGATCATAAAACTGATGTAAGACAATGTTTGAGATATGAGGCAACAATACATTCTTTGAAAGAAGATTATGAGAAAGCATACGAAAATATGCTTGAATCTGAAGAACTGAGTATGGAAATCGAAAAAGAAATAACAAGCCATAAAATAAATTTGATTCAAAGAAAATATGAAGAAATGAGTGAAGAGAAAGAGAAAGAGATCTCAAAGTTAAAGAATCAGGAAATCCCTGAAAAACTAAAGATAATCAATGCTCAGAAGTCAGCTATAGAGCAGAAAACAAATCTGCTTTATCAGTCTTATGCCGATTTGAAAAAGTCTCAGAGTGCAATAATAGATCTTGAAAAGAAAAACACTGCTTTGGCTATGGCTATAACAACAAACCATGAGGTTAATCAACCGTTGATGATTTTACAGGGCAGCCTGGACCTTCTTAAGATGTCAATGGACGAAGATAATCTTACTGACAAACAGACAAAACTTATTGATAGAATGGAAGGTTCTCTCGAGAGAATCAGAAAACTTTTACAGAAAATGCGTGATCTTGATAATCTGAGATTCGAAAACTACAGTGAAAATGTAAAAATGCTGTCTCTGGATTAATGAAAAAATCCAAGAGCAAACAAGCGTTATACGATAATCTGGTAAGATATCCTTTTCATAATGCTTATAGATTATCTGATTTGGATGATTCTTACTGGAGGTTTACTGATTATTATGTCGGTTCTGAGGATAAAAGCAGCTCAAGTGTGATAATGAGATATTCCAAGTTTGAAACACCAATATACATAAATATTGTTCCTGAGATTAACATCAATGTGCTGAATATGTGGCGAAAACTTATTCCTGATCTTGAAAACAAGTTCTATTTGCATGCAAACAGTGAAGTTGTGGATTTATTGAAAACTGAGTTCACGGTTGAACAAAATATCAAATCTTTTCGAATGGGAATGACCTTTTCAAACCACAAAGAACTCTTAGAAAGTGATTATATAATAAGAACAGTCAGACCTGATGAAATCGCTGAAGTGCATACTTTTTTGAATGAGCATTATCCTGAGAACTGGTTCGATCATGAGTTGTTAAATTCAGGTAAGTTTAAAGTAATACTTAAAGAAAATAAATGGCTTGCATTTGGGGGAATACATACTTGTTCTGATCAATACAGGATCGCAGCATTGGGTTCTATTGCAGTACATAGAGATTTCAGAGGAATGGGATTAGGCGAGTTAATTACATCTTCGATTTGTGCTGATTTGTTTAAATCGTGCGATTATATTGCATTGAATGTTAAATCAGATAACTATTCTGCTATCAGATGTTATGAAAAGATTGGTTTCAGGAAAATAATTGAATATTCTGAAGTTCTATTGAGAGTTAGAACCTGATTCATTTTTAATTTCTTTTTTAAGGTTCAATTTGTGCTTTTTCAAAGATAACAACTGTATTGTGAAATCCAGAGTTGAATTAGGTGGGATTACGTTCTCATACCAGTGTTGACCATATCCGAGGCTTGGCGGGATAATCAGTCTTCTTGTTTCTCCCGGACGCATTCCCAGCATTCCTTCTTCAATGCCTGCAATCATTTCTCCCATGCCAATGATAAAAGTTATTGGTGTGCCGGGATCAATTGAACTGTCAAATTTTCTGCCATTCAAAAGTCTTCCTTCATAGTGCATTGTAGGGAAATCATATTTTTCAACTACTTTTGTGCTGTCACTTTCAACAAGGATCGAAATTTTTAGTCCGGATTCTGTTTCCCATGTTTTCACCGGTTCAGCACATAAAACTAATGCTGCAAGTAATACTGCCAGAATAATAAATCTTTTCATAAATCAGTAAATTTCCTTTAAAAACTGATTCCAATTCTGAACCTCAAAGGTTGGGGCAATATTGGAATCGTTTAAGAGTTCTTTGGGATTATACCAACATGTATCAATCCCATAGTCATTTCCGCCTTTTATGTCTGACTGCAGGTTGTCACCTATAATCAGGACATCATTTTTATCTTCGATATCATATAACTTAAAAGTATAGTCAAATATACCTGAATCAGGTTTGGAATATCCGGATTCCTCTGAAACAGATATTTTGTCGAACAAATCAGATATTGATGATCCTGCCAGTCTAGGATATTGTACATCTGCAAAACCATTAGTAATAATTCCAAGCTTGAAATCTGATTTTACTTTCTCAAGCATTTCTTCTGCTCCGGGCATGTATTCTCTTTGATTCGACAGATTCCTGAGATATTCTGATGATACTTCTACAGCATCAGCATCAATCTCCAGTTTTTCAAACAGTTTTTTGAACCTTGCTGATCGCAGATCAAATCCGGATATTTTGTTAAGTTCGAAATCTGACCATAACTTTTTATTGATAGAACGATATTCATCAAGAATTTGTTGCGAAAAATTAAGACCAAATTTATTGAATGTTATTTCCAGAGCACTTACATTGCCTTTTTTGTAATTGAAAATTGTCTGGTCCATATCGAAAAGAAGAAATTTGTATTTCATTAAAAATTGTCCTTGAAATTAATTTTGAATTGCCTCTCTTGTCATAGAGTCAATAGCTTTTTTGGATTCATGTATTTTCTGGAATGTGTTAATGATTGCTTCAGCGTCCTGCTCATCTTTAAGAGAATCTGCGAAATTATACATTTCATCAATTATTTTCTTGTGCATCTGCAGGATTTCATCACTAAGAACAAGTTTAGCTTTACCTGACTTATTATTCCATTCGTCTATCATGTAATAGATTTCTTTAGCTGTTTCTCCAAAGTTTTCCAATACATTAGAATCAACGCATGCAGCAACTTTTTTCAGGTATGTGTATACTTGCTGATAGTTTTCGGCATATTCAAGAATGCACTGGAGCTCCATAGCGTCAAACGAGCTTTCCTGTCCTCCACTCATTTTCACAGATTCGTTTAAGGAAGCAAGCTGAGTAAATATTTTCTTATTGCTTGTTTCAAGTCCGGTAATCTGTCTTCTATAGGATTGAAGCTCTCTCAAAGCCTTAACAAGCTTAGTAATTAGAAATATAACCAGCCCGGTGTTCAATAGTAATATTATCAATACTAACAGAATCTCTCCAGAGTTAGATACATTTTCAGTCATATTGAACTCCTTAATTTTCAATGTGATAACTGAATCATCAGCTTAATGCGTTGATTTAAGATTATAATACATAAACCTTAGCAAATATATAATTTAACCTTTCAGCAATCTTGTCAATTAAAATTAGTAAAATTGTGTAAATCTTTTATTGCTATCCAAGGCTTTTCTAAAGTGTTTTCTACATTAATGTCTCTTATGTGTATTTCACTTATTGACAGGATTCAGCGATCATCTATTTTTTTGAAATCAATACATTGGAGATAGACTTATGAGATTTTTCTGCATAATAGTATTTAGTTTTATTGCAACAATATTGTTTTGTAGCTTCCCAACACCACAGATTGAATATGCTCCGGAACATTACATCTGCTACAAAGCATTGAAACCGATTAATATTGATGGTATCCCTGATGAAAAATCATGGGAGAATGTACCATGGACCAATAGATTTGTTGATATTGAAGGAGATCTGAAACCTGCTCCGTTTCAGCATACAAGAGCTAAAATGCTGTGGGATGAAGACTACTTTTATGTTGCTGCTAAACTTGAGGAAACACATATTGCAGGATTCTTGAATGAACATGATAATGTGATTTTCTATGATGATGACTTCGAAGTATTTATTGATCCTGATTGCGATACACATAATTACTATGAACTGGAGATGAATGCTCTTAATACAACCTGGGATCTCTTGCTTACTCAGGCATATAAGGATAACGGAAAAGCTGTTGACCATTGGAATATTGCAGGTTTGAAAACAGCAGTACATATTGAAGGCACTTTAAACAATCCATCTGATAAAGACAAGTACTGGACAGTGGAAATTGCTATTCCCTGGAATGCACTGGAAGAGTGTGCAAGACATTCCGGTTTTCCTGAAGATAATGAGATTATGAAAGTGAATTTTTCCAGAGTTGACTGGCAATATGATATAGTAAATGGTAAATATGTGAAGAAGAAGAATCTTCCTGAAAATAACTGGGTCTGGTCTCCTCAAGGGCTGATTGCCATGCATTATCCTGAGAGATGGGGTGTTGTTCAGTTTTCTCATGCTTCAGCCGGTGAAAAAGTTGAACCGGTTTTTGAGGAAGAACCTGAGCTGAGAGTTGAGCTTTTCAAACTATATTACATGCAGAAAGAATACGAATCCAAGCATGGTCATTTTAATAAAGATTTCAAGCCTTATAACAAGGATATTATTGTGATAGCTGACAAATACAATTTCATTTATGGATTGGAAAAAGGCGGAAAAGTCTGGTACGTAAACAATAAAGGAAGAATCTGGTCAGTAAGCACCGGAGATAAAGAATAATTATGGAAAAATTGAAAGATAAATGGATCTGGCTGCACGAAGATAATGAAGATTATCTGAAAAAGATCAGAGTAAGTATCGAAAGATTAGGCTATTCTGGTATAAATAATGTTTTCTATAAAGGTAAGTATATTAAGGAAGCATCAGAACTCTATAATGCTGCAGGCATAAAATTCCATGCCTGGACATGGATGCTCAATTGTAATGATCAGGAAATCGTTGATAAATATCCAGACTGGTATATCGTGAATCGTGAAGGAGTTTCATGTCTTGAGAAACAACCTTATGTAGGTTACTATAAATGGATATGTCCTTCTAAACCGGAAGTAAAAGAGTATCTGGCGGATAAAGTTTGCAGGATATGTGAGGTTGAACACGTGGAGTCAGTTCATCTGGACTATATTAGATATCCTGATGTGATATTACCGGAAGGACTTCAGCCAAAGTACAATCTTGTGCAGGACAGAGTATTTCCTGAATATGATTTCTGCTATTGCGAATCATGCCGAGAAGAGTTTATGAAACGCACAGGCTTGGATATTTACAATATGGATGAGAATTTTGATGAAGGGAAATGGGTACAATACAGATATGATTCAGTTGTGGAGCTTGTGAACTATTTGTGTGGTATCATTCACAAAAAGGGCAAGAAAGTCACTGCTGCAGTATTTCCAACGCCGGAAATGTCTCGTGAAATGGTCAGACAGGACTGGGATAAATGGAATATAGATATAGCTTTTCCTATGCAGTACTATGCTTTCTATAATAGAAAACCTGACTGGCTTATAGAAACTGCCGGAGCATGTAACAGGGACTTGAAAAATAAATTCCCATTTGTCTCAGGACTTTATATTCCTGAAAGCAGTATTGATGAACTGAAACAGGCTGTGAAACATGCAGTTGATTATGGAGCTCAGTCTGTCAGTTTCTTTGATTACGGATCTCTAACTGAAAAACATTTTGATATGATAAAGGAACTTTGAGGTTATTTATGAAAATATTTGGAAAAGAATTAAAAAATATGCCATGGGAAGATAAACCTGAAGGATGCAAGGATGTATTCTGGAGATATTCTGCAAATCCGGTAATTCTGCGTGATCATCTTGAAACGACAAACAGTATTTTTAACAGTGCGGTCATTCCATACAAAGATGGTTTTGCAGGAGTATTCCGCTGTGATGACAAGGCACGCAGAATGAGGATTCATTCAGGATTCAGCAGAGACGGCTTAAGCTGGAATATAGAACCTGACAGGATTGAATTCAAAGACTGCCCTGTTGATGAAGAGTTCAACTATGCATATGATCCCCGCGTTACTCAGATTGATGATAAATATATCGTTACCTGGTGTAATGGTTATTACGGACCTACAATTGGTGTTGCGGAAACAACTGATTTCAAGACATATTACCAAAAGGAAAATGCTTTTCTTCCATTCAATAGAAATGGTGTTATGTTTCCTGAAAAGATAAAAGGGAACTATGCAATGCTGAGTCGCCCGAGTGATAATGGTCATACTCCATTTGGTGACATATATTACAGTGAAAGTCCGGATTTATGCTTTTGGGGAAAACACAGGCATGTAATGAGAACATTACCTGAAACATGGCAGGGGACTAAGATTGGTGCCGGTCCTGTTCCGATAAAAACATCGGAAGGCTGGCTGCTTTTGTACCATGGAGTGCTTACATCCTGTAATGGCTTTGTATATAGTATGGGGGCGGCATTGCTAGATCTTGAACAGCCTTGGAAAGTAATTGCCAGATCAGATACATATCTGCTTTCTCCTCAGAAACAATATGAATGCGTTGGAGATGTTCCTAATGTTGTATTTCCATGTGCTGCACTGCATGATCCGGAAACAGGAAGAATTGCAGTATATTACGGTGCTGCAGATACAACGACCTGTATTGCTTTTTCCTACATTCAGGATATAATAGAGCATATAAAATCAGAAAGTTGATAGTTTGATATTAAAAGTTCGACATACAGCCTTGGTTGTGTGTCGTTTATTTTTTCAGGACAGCCTTGTATTTATCGACCATAAACACAGGTCTATAAGATTCTTTTGCTTTGCGTAGTCCTTCAATACCCAAATCGCACTCACGATTCACGTATGTCATATCTGACCATCTGTTTTCAAGATATAACTTGTTAATTGCCTGGTATGCTCCCGGGAAATCATCAACTGCTTTCTCAATGTGGATTACAACAGTATCATCCGATAATTGTTCAGCAAGGGTGAATGCAGCAATTTTATTATCTATTGTGATATAGGCACCATCTACGTCAAGATGCTCGATGTTGTTGATTACTTGAATAATTCCTTTTCGCTCAATTTCAAGGTCGGCGTACACAAGCACATTATTGTGATTGAACCACTGACACTGAGAATCAATTAGGATCTGGGCATTTTCAACGGTTAAGGGAATGTACTCAAATTTATAAAGTTTTTTAAATTTATTGAACTGGTTTTTCTTAGAATGGAATTTCCTGCCGCTTAGATTTATCAGTTTTTCAACGTCGTATACATAATCGGAATATTCCGGAGTAGGAGTGAACTCGAAGTCCTCAGGAAACGCAACCTCAAGTCTTGATTTCATTTTATCTGTGAGAGATCTGATGAAGAAGAAGTTTTCATCTTCACATTCTTCAATCAGTTTTTCTATAACTTTTCTGAGCTTTTCAGGAGATTCATTCTGCTCTGCTGTTTTTCCAACAGGAAGGAAAATCATACAATTGTCGTTTATATCCAGAGATTTAACGACCAGAAAATCATCAATGACTCTGTACGAGAATGATTGTCCCTGATTCCACAGGTAAAGGTTGGTGAATGTCAGCTCTGAAATTTCCAGATTTTTATCTTTCAGGTATAAATCTATAACATCTTTGTCATCAAGAGTAACAGGTTTCCACATTTAATTCTCCATATCATGTAGAACTTTGCATAATTTGAATAGTCCTTCGCTCATGTATCACAGAAAAACAAATTGATTCGATTTTGATTCATCAAATTTCTTAACCAATGCTGCTTGATTCTGCTATTATGCATAGCTCTCTCAGAATATTTTTTTGCAGAATGAGTTTAATTTTGCTTTAAGCATTCCACTTTTTCAAGTTTTCTGAAGCATCTTTCTTACATATAGAATATTTGTAAACATAAAATTGGCAAGCATAAAACTCAGTAAACTAAGTTTCGTTTATTGGGACTTTGCATTTAAAAGCAGCCACATGGAGAAAGCATAATACCAGCACTGAAACTGTATTTTGTAACTGATGTGGAATTATTGAATTCCGATAATATTATGTATTAAAATGTTGACAAAAAGTACGAAGTGAAATTTACATAAAAGACAATGTAAAAGAAGATATTGAAATATTAAGAGAACTATGCATAATAGCAGAATCAAGTAGATTTAGTAAAAGCAATTCGATGAGATTTTTGAATTCATCTGGAAAATTTTTCAGGGAAGCTTATTTTGAGTCAGAGTATGATGAATTCTAAAATCGAGTCAACTACCCACATTATGCAAAGATCTCATTCAAGATAAACTTTGAGGTACACAATGAACGCAAAAATATTTCTGGTAACCGGAGGTGCTGGTTTTATCGGATCAAACTTTATCCGATATTTTCTAACCAGACATTCCGATACAAAAATTATAAATTTTGATTCGCTTACTTATGCAGGCAACTTGAGGAATCTGGATAGTGTATCAAACCACCCAAATTATACATTTTTTAAGGGCAGCATTGATGTTGTAAAAGATGTTAAGGATGTGTTTGAAACTTTCAGACCGACGCACGTTGTTAATTTTGCCGCAGAATCACATGTAGATCGCAGTATTATGGATTCGGGAGCTTTTCTGAGAACTAATGTTATGGGGACACAGAATCTACTGGATGCTTCAAGGCAGTATCAGGTAAGAAAATTCATACAGATTTCTACTGATGAAGTGTATGGTTCACTTGGTGCAGAAGGTAAATTTACAGAGTCATCCAACCTTCTGCCAAACAGTCCATATTCAGCTAGTAAGGCTTCTGCGGACATGTTTGTCAGAGCAGCTCATAAAACATACGGACTGAATGTTTGTATTACAAGATGTTCAAATAACTACGGCGAGAATCAGTTCCCTGAAAAGCTGATACCGTTAATGATTAACAATGCACTTCATGACAAGGAGCTTCCGGTTTATGGTGATGGTCTCAATGTACGTGACTGGATTCATGTGGAAGATCACTGCCGTGCAATAGATCTCGTTATTGAAAAGGGTGAATCCGGGGGAATATACAATGTAGGTTCTGATAATGAATGGGCAAACATTAACATTATAAAGCTGCTGCTTAAGAAGCTGAACAAACCGGAGAGTCTGATAACTTATGTGAAGGACAGACCGGGGCATGACAGAAGATATGCCATTGACAGCAGTAAAATTCAGCGGGAATTAGGCTGGACACCTCATATACGGTTTGAGGAAGGAATTCAGAGGACTATTGACTGGTACGTGCAGCATAAAGACTGGACAGAAGATATTGTCAGCGGTGAATATATGAATTATTACAAAACAATGTATGAAGGCAGATAATTTTATGAAAATAAAAGCGACTATTATTTTCCTGATATGTATTTACTTAACCGGTTGTACATATCTACAGAAAAAGAATAAGATCGAAAAGAGAAAAGAAGTAACAGAAGATGTATATACTGAACAGTATACTGCGAGCACTGATCCCGATACTTTGATTAATATTATTAACAGGCAGGCTCAGGAGATTGATTCTCTTTATCTTCAGATAGATGAATTGTTCTACGTTGTAGATTCTCTTCAGCAGGCACTTGAGATATCCAATAATCGTGTTGCAGTAAATGATGACTTTATCATTCCGGATACAATTACATTTGCAGGAGTAAAGTTTAATCTGAAAAACGAGAGACTGCAGGAAAAGTTTGAGACAATCTTCAAGAACGAGTTAAAAGCAGCATATAGGTATATCCCAAGAAGTGGTAAATATTTTCCTGTTTTTGATTCAGTTTTTGCAGAATATGGAGTTCCTCTTGATGTGAAGTATCTTGCCATCGCAGAGAGCGGGTTGAATGCAATTGCCAGATCACGGGTTGGAGCTGGTGGTATGTGGCAGTTTATGCCAGGAACTGCAAAAGGATATAAATTAAGGATTAACAGTCATATTGATGAAAGATCTAACGTTCTGCTTGCAACTGAAGCTGCTGCAAAATATCTGATAAATGCGAGAAAATATCTGACAGATCGTGGTTCTGATGACTGGCTTCTTGCTTTCTGTGCATATAATGCCGGCTCTGGATCAATTGCAAAGGTGATGAAGAAACAGGGTGGTAAAAGCTTCTTTGATTTGATTCTCAGAGTAGATGAAACAAACAAATATGTATGGCGTGCAGTTGCCATAAAAATGATATTTGAACATGAAGAAGAGATTTTCGGAAAGAAATTCAAGCGTGAAGAATCCCTATATGAAACAACAAAGCTTGTCAGTCTGACTCTTAAGGGACATTATACTATCGATGAGTGGGCAAAACATCAGGGTACAAATGTGAGTAAAGTATGGGAGCTTAATCCCTGGATTAATATATACAAAAGAAAACGAAGCAGGTATTCACCTCTGAATGATGTAATATTACCTCCCGGAACATATGAAATTCTTCTACCAATTGATGCTGTTCCAAATATTAATCAGGTTTCATCTGTAGAAAAGAAATTCATGAAAAAGAACAGCGGTTATTATCAATATCATACAGTCAGAAGAGGGGAGAGCCTTTACAGTATTTCCAGGAAATACAGAACTTCAGTCAGTAAGATAAAGAGCATTAACGGATTACGTTCAAATGTTATTTTTCCGGGACAGAGACTCAAGCTTTATGGAAGGTCAGGATCATCCGATTCCAATAAAACACCTATCAAAGGTCAGGAAACATATATTGTTAAGAAAGGTGATACATTGTCCGGTATTGCTTCCAGAGCAGGAATTACACTGAGAACTCTCAAAGACCTCAACGGTATGAGTTCAAACACAATATATCCAGGTCAGAAGCTTATTGTTTCTAAAGGAAGTTCAGACAGTTCAGGAACATCCGGAAGCAGTTCTGGTTCAAACATAACAAATAGTGGTGAATATCATACTACTCATACTGTCAAACGAGGAGAATCTCTCGGAGTAATTGCCAAACGTTATGGAGTAACTGTTAAAGCACTTCTGAATGCTAATAATCTTAACAAAACTACAATCTATGCAGGTCAGAAACTCAAGATCCCAGCTAAGAAATCAACTTCTGAAAGAAAGACATATACTGTTGTTTCCGGTGATACAATATCCGGTATTGCTCTAAAACTGAACACATCACAAGCTCATTTGATTGAAACGAATTCATTGAGCAGAAGACAAAGAAACGGGCAGTCCATTATTATTCTTCACCCCGGACAGAAACTGTTTTACTAAGATGAATTCAGCAGATAATTTTGAAATCAGATCTATGAATCTGGAAGATATCGAAGATATTCTTGAAATAGAGAATGACCTTTTTACTTCTCCCTGGTCGATTGAGATGTTTGTTCATGAAATACTTAATCATAAAGCATTTGTACTATGTGATGTTTCTGAAAAACGAATTGTCGGTTATACATGTGGCTGGAAAGTACTTGATGAGTATCAGATTACAAATGTCGGTATTGCCATTTCATACCAAAGAAGAGGGCTGGCTGAATTTCTGCTGCTTGAAGTAATAAAGATTATGTTGAAGGATTACTGCTTTAACTATTTTCTGGAAGTAAGGGAATCAAATAAACCTGCGATACAGCTTTACAGAAAATTAGGCTTCATTGAAATTGGCAAAAGAAAAAATTATTATAATAATCCGGTTGAGAATGCTTTGATAATGCATCTCAATCTTGGTTCTGATAAGGAGCTTCAATGAGAAAGTTCGATTATCTTGTTATAGGAAGCGGTATAGCCGGTCTTGTATTTGCACTGGAAGTTGCAAAACACGGCAAAGTGGCAGTCGTAACAAAAAAAGAACTTAAAGACTGCAATACAGCCTATGCTCAAGGAGGAATAGCAGCCGTTCTTGATAAAACTGATTCTTTTATAGAGCATATTACCGACACTTATAATGCCGGAGTTTACCTTGGGAAAAAAGAGGTTATAAACACGATTGTACAGGATGGACCTGCTGCTGTAGAGTATCTTCTTGAACTTGGCACAAACTTTACCAGATCTAATGATGCTATTGACAGCTCAATCGAAAATCTATCTCTTACAAAAGAAGGTGGACACTCCAGAAACAGAGTCGCGTATGCTGCTGATTCCACCGGTCTGGAAATAATGAATTCTCTTATTGAAAAGTGTAAGAATAATAACAATATACAGATATTTGAAAACCATCTTGCTATTGACCTGATAACTCAACACCATGTTTTACAACAGAAAAACTTTGTCTCCGGTGTTAATTGCTGGGGAGCTTATATTATGGATATTGAAACAGGTAAAATTGATTCTTTCCTCGCTAAGAAGACAATGTTGGCAACAGGTGGCGGGGGACAGGTATACAATAATAATACAAATTCCAGTATTGCTACCGGTGATGGTTTTGCCATGGCTAAACTTGCTGGGGCGAGACTTGTTAATATGGAATTTGTTCAATTTCATCCGACAGCTTTTTATTCTCCTGAAAACAATACATTTCTTATTACAGAAGCATTAAGAGGTGAAGGAGCTGTTCTTCGTCTACAGAATGGTGAAACATTTATGGAAAATTACCATAAAATGGGTTCTCTTGCTCCAAGAGATATTGTTTCAAGGGCAATTGACAGAGAGCTTAAGCAGAGAGATGATAAATACGTTCTCCTTGATGCTACACATATTCCGGAGGAAAAGCTTATTGATCATTTTCCTTATATACATAAAAAGTGTCTGAAGAGAGGTATAGACTTTACAAAGGATCCTATTCCTGTAGTTCCTGCTGCCCATTATTTCTGCGGGGGGATATTAATTACTGATTCAGGAATGACAGATGTGAAGAATCTGTTTGCTTCAGGAGAGGTTGCCTGTGTCGGACTGCATGGAGCAAATCGTCTTGCTTCGAACTCACTTCTCGAAGGTCTGGTAGTGTCTCTCAGAGCATCGAAACATTCATCTATAACTGAAGAAGTTGATTTTCCTGACATACCGGAATGGAAAGAGCTTGATGAATTCAACGAAAATGAATGGATTGTAATATCGCACAACAGAAAGAGTATTAAATCTATTATGCAGGGATATGTTGGTATTATCCGTTCAAGACGTCTTTTAAAATATGCTACAAACAGAATACATAATATTTATACGGAAATCAATAATTTCTATCAACATAATGCAGTTAGAAAGGAAGTAATTGAAACACGTAATCTAGCAATTACCGCAAATTGTATCATACGTTCTGCTTTGATGAGAAAAGAGTCCAGAGGATTGCATTATCTGATTGATTATCCTGAGCGAGACGATAGAAATTATCTTAAGGATACTATAATTTAACTTAATTTAGTTGTATGTTTTTTCTGACAGCTTATGTTTTAAATAAATAAACCTGTGTAATATCAGGCTGTTTGTTGATGTATACTATATACTAATTGTGTAATTTATGAAGGATTTGTAATGGCTTTTTCATATTTTTTCAGAGATTCAGAGGCTCTGGAGTGTACTGTAACTCATTTAAAAGATCGATTTACTGACTGTGATTCAGTCAAGGTGTGGGATGCCGGTTGTGCATACGGGCAGGAACCATTTTCATTTGCAATGCTGCTTCACCATAAAATTGGAGAAAAAGACTATTCTAAACTGGATTTGATTTCTTCGGATATTGATATCAGTAACAGATTTGCAGAATTTATTGAACAGGGTATTTATCCGGAAAATCAGTTAACCCGAATGCCAAGAGAACTGTTTGAAAAGTACTTCACAGACTTGAATAGTAATAAGAATTATCAGATATCCGAAGAAATCAGGAATAATGTTTCATATATCAAGCATGATCTGCTCAGTCTTGTTCCGGTTGCAAAAAACCTGAATGCAATTATCTCGAAGAATACTACAATGCATTTTGAAGAACCTTTGAAAACTCAGGTTTTCGAGATGTTTTATAACTCACTGAATGATGATGGTATTTTAACTCTTGGACAACCTCAGGATTTGTGCCCAAGTATGAATGAGCTGTTTATACAGATTGAACCTCGGACTTTAGTTTTCAGGAAGATATGAAAATCACAGTGGTCAGGCCAAAAGAACTTACTTTTTGCAGTTACAACTATCTGCTTACATCCAGTGGTAACTCACGAAAGACAATTAACACGTTGATTGATGCCGGTGGTGATAAAGATATAATTGAGAAATTGAGAAAATTTGGGATAAATGAGTCAAATCCGATTCAGCAGGTTCTGCTTACTCATAACCATACTGATCATATAAACGGATTGGACTTTATTATCAAAAAATATAATCCGTATGTCTATCATCTTGATGAAGCACCTGATCCCAGATATCATTTGAGAGATGGGCAGGTTATCAGAGCGGGAGATGATTATCTGATGGTTATCAGAGTATCGGAACATTCCCCTGATTCAGTATGTTTTTATAATTTTGAGCACAGAGCTTTGTTTACCGGAGATACGAACATTCACTTCAGAACAGATAAAATAGAGTACAGCTACAAGTCGTATAACGATTTTCTGGAAAAGATCATGACTTTGGGAGTTGAAAAGATATACTCCGGTCATAATGAACCCATGCTGTCTGGTGTCAGGAAAATACTTGAGACAACTCATAGAAATTTGTTGAAAGCGATGGGAAAATGAATAGATTGAAGACTGTACTTATCATTGCCGGCTCTGATCCTTCTTCCGGAGCAGGAATTCAGGCAGATCTCAAAACAGTTTCTTCGCTTGGTATATATGGATTAACCGCAGTTACATCACTTACTGTTCAGAATACCCTTGGTGTGAAAAATACTTATCCTGTGAATTTGGATTACTTCAGGGAGCAACTATCAGTTCTTGCGGAAGATATTGTTATTGATGCAGTGAAAATCGGCATGCTTTATGACAGGTTCATAATTGAGGAAGTAATTGGATTTCTTTCGGAACAAAAAATTGCTGATGTTGTTTTGGATCCGGTATTAGTCTCTACTTCGGGAAGAACACTACTTGAACCTGATGCTGTTGATCTGTTAAAAAAGAAATTGTTTCCTTTGTGCAGAATGATTACACCTAACATCCCGGAAGCTGAACTGTTATGCGGATTTTATATAAACTCTGATAATGACTTAAACAGGTGTGCTTCAAGATTAATTGATGCTGGAATAGATAATGTATTGATTAAAGGTGGTCATTCGGATTCGGGAATCTGTTGCGATTATCTTTTTGATACTATTAACAAACCTGCCGGAATCTTCTGTAATGAGAGAATTGATTCTCAGAACACCCATGGAACGGGATGTACACTGTCTTCGGCAATTGCAGCTTGTATCGCAGGTGGAATGTCAATCAGGGATGCTGTTTATCATGCAAACAGATATCTTCATTGTGCTATAGAGGAGAATAAAGATGTTATTCTTGGAAGGGGAATAGGTCCTCTGAAGCATGACAATTCGTATAGTGTGGAGTTAAAAAAAAAGCTGAACAGGTAGAGTTGCTATCTGTCAGTATTTGTCCCAGGTGATGATATCGCCAATATTGATTTTATGTTGCTCTGTGATTCCTGCGTTTACTTCCAGAACATATTGAGCCGGTTTAAGACAGACAATGCTTTCAGTGCTGTAAGGTGTTGTGGTTTCAGAAATCTGTATTATTTTGCCTGAGCCATCAATAAAGATTATATCAAGAGGGATAATAGTATTCTTCATCCAGAAACTGCGTTTATCCGGATAAGGGAATACAAACAGCATACCTGCATCTTCTGCAAGATATTCTCTATTCATCAGACCCAGAGAAGTTAGATCCGGAGTGTCAGCAATTTCTACGTTAAACTGAATTGATTTGTCAGAAAGAGATTTCTGTATGTTTACAATAGTAGTTTTATATTGAAAATCAGTACTCTGGCTATTTTCATTCTTTTTTCCATGCCATGAAGCATAAATCAGACTAAATGAAATTACAATTATGATTATCCAGATATATGGAATCTTAAAGCTGTTTTTTTTTGATTTCTTATAAGAGTTTCGATTTTTCTTTTTTGTACTCATTTTATAACCTGTATTAATAATAATCCCAGATTATCAGCCATATATAAAAGGGCAAGAAATTTCAAATAAAAAAAAGCCGGTTGTGGAGACAACCGGCCAGCATGCGACTACTTTAGGAGGATCATTACTCTATAGGTATAGAGCAATGAACGTTTCTAAAATATTTATGTTTTTACTTTCCTTGTGCGCTTCATAATGTTTGATAATGTTAAATTCTGTTAAATTTGTATTTATATTTTCAATGTTGTCAAGAAATTAATATTATAATGTTGATTTTTTTAATTGAGCATCGAAACATTATTCATGGTTAACTAAATCTTTTCCGTTTTCTGAGTACAGAAAAGTGTTTACAAAACTGTGCAAAGGATAAAAGTTGTGTTGAGGATCAGATGAATAAAATTAAGATACTTTCAGAAAAAATTTCAAATAGAATAGCAGCAGGTGAAGTTGTTGAAAGACCGGCTTCAATTGTAAAAGAACTGGTTGAAAATTCTCTTGATGCCGGCTCAACTGCAATAACAATTGCAATCGAAGATGGTGGTAAAAAACTTATTCAGGTAGTTGATAACGGATGTGGAATGTCGGAGGACGATGCTCTCACATCATTCGAAAGACATGCAACCAGTAAAATCAGTAAGATAGAGGACATCTTCAAAATCAGCACGCTTGGTTTCCGAGGAGAAGCACTTCCAAGTATTTCTGCTGTCAGTAACATGACTCTGATAACCAAACTTGAGGAAGATGATATTGCTACTCAGGTGGACATTGATAATGGTGTAATGAGAAATGCCACCAAGACATCCGGGAATACCGGAACAACAATAATTGTACGTCAATTGTTTGCCAATATACCTGCGAGAAGAAAATTCCTGAAATCTGTACAGGTTGAAGCAAGACATATTATCAATTATGTGTACTATCAGGCAATACTATATCCTCATGTTCATTTCAAGCTGATTATCAATGGTAAAGTCAGACTTAATTATCCTGTTGTACAGACGAAAAAACACAGAATGCTCAGTATTTTCGGAAGTGACTTCGAAAAACGTGATATGTTCGAGATCTTCTATGAGAAAGAAGGAATGCAGATTTCCGGTTTCATAAAAGGTCTGGAAGAAATCACAGAAGGTATGAATGATTATCATTATATATTCATCAATGGCAGATACATCAAAGATAAGATAATGCTGCACAGTCTGAAGGCTGCTTATGAGCCATTCATTAAGAAAATCAGGATTTTCCAGAATGCCAAGACTCCTCCTCATATACTATTTTTCAATATTACTCCCGAGCAGGTTGACTGTAATGTTCATCCGGCAAAACTGGAGATAAGATTCAGAGATGCACAATCAGTTCATGGTTTTGTGAAACAGGCAATAACTCAAGCACTGATGTCCTATGAAGAAGAGAAATTCCAGTCGATCAAGAAGAAATTTGAATCACCGACTACGTTCGAGAAACCCTCAGCAGCAGAAATAAATACATACAGAAAAAAAGTTGAATATAAAGAAACAAAACCGGTTTTTGACAACTATGTGAGAGATAGTTTTCAGAAACTCTATCAACCTGATCTTTTCCACGAAAAATACAGGAACTATCCTTCAGATGTTAAATCCGTTGTGACAGATGATAACTCAGATATTACTTCTACTGAGAATGCTCAGGTTAACAGACCTGAGGAGCACGTGAACTATTTCCTGCTCAGTAAAGAAGAAGAACTCATAAATCCATGGCAGCTGCATCAGTCTTACGTGCTTGTACAGATAGAAGAGGGTCTGTTGATGATTGATCAGCATGCTGCTCATGAGCGTATCCTCTATGAAAAAATTCTGCACAGAATTCATGGAGCACCAGCTCCGACTCAGAAATTGCTTTTCCCAATTGTAATAGATATTCCACCAATCCTGCAGCATGTTGTACCTGAACTGATTTCCGAGAATCTTGAGATTTTCCATAAGATTGGATTCAGTCTCAAAACTTTCAGTGGATCATCCATTGTCATTGAAGAAATACCTGCAGAACTGGAAGACTGGGATGGGGGAGAAGTTTTTATCGATATAATTAAGCAGCTTCAAGATGAATTTTCTGAGACATCTGACTTCCGGGACAGTTTGGCAAAATCTGTGTCCTGCAAGGCTGCAATAAAAGCCGGTAAGAAAATGTCACAGAAAGAAATGGTTGCTTTGATTAATGACTTATTCAGTTGTGAAGTACCATATTTTTGTCCTCATGGCAGACCATTGATAATAAAAATGACATTGACAGAACTGGAGAAGAGATTTAAACGTATCGAAAATCACTAATTAAGCAATAAAAGGAAATACATTGAGATATTTAAAATTACCCATCATAATTTTTCTCATTTTCATTGCTAATATCAATTTTATATGGGGACAAAATCCCATAACACTTAAAGTCTTCAAATTACCTGACCCCAAAGCCACTGATGCTTACAGCAGAGCTGAAAAGGCTGTTGTAAGAGCATTCAAGGAAAAATATCCACACATAGAACTTAAGTCATTCTCAGGAATACAGATTGAAGACCTGAACATGGATGCCGGTCCGTTAATGGCTATTGCAGGTGGAGTATCTCCTGATGTGATATATGTGAACTTTCGACAGTCTGATACATATATCCAGAACAACTTCCTTTATCCTCTGGATGAATTTGTGAAGAGAGTGCCGGAGGAAGAACTGGAAGGTCGGGTAGCTGATCCTGTCTGGCCTGTTATAAAACGAAAAAAAGATAATGAAGAACATATCTGGGCGTTTCCTTATGAGACACTTGTGAGAGTTCTTATGTATAGAAAAGACCTTTTTGCCAGAGTCGGACTTGATCCTGACTCTCCTCCTGATAACTGGGATGAAATGTACAGGTATGCCCGGCAACTGACAATACCTCATGAAGGTATTTACGGAATGCATCTGGCTTCAGGTCCACAGGCAGCTTATGACTGGATTACTTATCTCTGGTCAGCAGGGGGGAGAGCCGTAACAAGAATTCCCGGAACTGACAATTGGGAGGCAACTTTTAATTCGGAAGCAGGCGTAGATGCTCTTGAGTATTATCTGAAGTTGAACACAACCAAATGGAAAGACTCTTACGGTAGGGATCAGGAAGGTTTTGTAATCAGAGAAGGTGACTGGGGCAGAATGTGGGACGATGGTAAAATAGCCATGCAGATGAGCTATATGAATGAGAAGAGTCTGGGTGGTAATATTGATCCTGATTTATATGGGCTTGCTCCACCTCCTGCAGGACCCCATGGTGACAGAGGTTCTGAGATTAACTGCCGTATGATGGGGATTTTTGCAGGAGCAGGAATATCAAATAATTCAGGATTGGGTGACAGGGATCCGTTTGAAGTTCGAGAGGCTGCCTGGAAATTCATTCATTTTTACGACAGTGAAGAAGCACGAAAAATACGTCTTAAGGTTATGATAGAAGCCGGATACGGTAGAATGCAGAATCCACTTTACTTAAAGAAGTATGGTTATGATGAAGTTCTGCGTTTTGTACCGGAAGGCTGGTTCAGGACATTTGAGGAATCTATAAACAATGGTAAACCGGAACCTTACGGCAGGAATTGTCAGAAGGTTTACGAGTTTATGACATATCCGATAGATGATTGTATAGCTCTTGAACAAAAAGGACAACTGGGTGATACCAGAGAAGAAAAGAGAGCTAAGATAAAAGAAATTCTGGATGCAGCAGTTAATAGAACTAATGAAAAGATGATCGGGACAATATCTCCCGAAGAAAGAAAAAAGAGAAACAGTATAGCTGTATTTGTGGCAATTTTTATTATGATATTCTTCACTACTGCACTTGTGCTTGCCTGGAAGACATTTGACCATAAACCGGCTTACCAGAGTAAGAGAAAGAACAATAAATTTCTCGTTATTGCCTATCTGATGATTATACCGGCTGTCGGCTCAATTCTTCTGTGGAAATACATACCCATGCTCATGGGTTCAATGATGGCTTTTCAGGATTATCAGGTAGTTGGAAACTCGGAATGGATAGGACTCCAGAACTTCGCTGATGTCCTTTTTGATTCAGTATGGTGGAGTTCTCTATGGCGAACATTGCAATATATGATTCTATCTCTGGGACTTGGTTTTGTTCCTCCAATTATTCTGGCAATCATGCTTCAGGAAGTGTCTCACGGTAAGATACTCTATAGGTTGATATATTATTTACCTGCTGTTATAAGCGGTGTAATTGTTATATATTTGTGGAAACTGCTGTATGATCCGTCCGATGCCGGGGGATTAAACCAGATTCTGCTTGCACTTGGTTTCGAATCAAGTAAGTGGATAAAGGACGAGTCACTGGCAATGGTATTATGTATACTGCCTACAATCTGGGCAGGAGTAGGGCCGGGGTGTTTGATTTACCTCGCAGCACTCAAGGGAATTCCTGATGAAAATTACGAGGCAGCAGATATTGACGGAGCAACTTTTTTTCAGAAGATCAGGTTCATTGTTGTGCCAAGTCTCAAGTCCCTTATTATAATACAGTTTATAGCAGCATTTATTGCATCTGCACAGCAGAGTGGATTTATTCTTGTAATGACCGCAGGTGGTCCGAACGAAGCTACAAAGGTTGCTGACCTGCTTATATTCGAAAAAGCTTATCTGTATCTCAAGTTTGGCGTTGCTACAACAATGGCATGGATGCTTGGTATAATGCTTATGGGCTTCACTATAATCCAGTTAAGAAAAATATCAAAAATGGAATTTAAAACGGTTAATTCCGATTAAGGTTGATTATGGCTATCATAGGAAAAGTTGGTAAGAAGAAATTTTCATATAAAGCACTGAATTCGTCTATACATATTGTGCTTTTGCTTGGTGCAATCACAATGATTTATCCGTTCCTGATAATGCTTTCTGCATCTTTCAAGAGTAATGTTGACTCCAAGAACATGAGCATTGTTCCAAAGTATTTCTATAATAACGAAGTACTGTACAAAAAGTTTGTTGAAGCAAGATATAATGAGGAAATTAACATACTGAAAACTCAGTACAAAGGAAGATTTCCTGATTTCTTTCATGTAAACTCTCCGGAAATCACAAACCATAACTTCTACGAGAACTGGAAAGAGTTTTTGACTGAATATGATGAATCTTCAGATGCTGCAGAATATTACTCTCAAGAACAGCATGGAAGGGGAGTATATACAAGGAATGAAAGAGTATTCAGAAAGAAGATGAAAACCGAGTCAGGTGGTGATATCCTAAAGTTCAATGAAAAGTACAATTCCGATGCTATAACCTGGGATGAAGTAATTATAGAAGAGCGACAGATATCATCTCGTAACTACAATTTTAATGCTGCCGGTATGTATGAGGCGTTTAATAAATTTAAAAAAAATCTTAAACTTGATTATAAGATATACTTTGACCTGGATGGTGATTTTATTCTCCGAGAACTTTATCCGATTTATGGGGATGATCTTGCTGGCATGAATGAAAAGCTGGGTACAGACTTCAAATCATGGAGTCAGATTGTTCTAAGCAGGGAAGTACCAGACAATGAACTGAAAGATCACTGGATCAGTTTTGTGAAGAACTACCTCAATCCAATATTCATTAATGTGAAAGATGAAGCTTTGCCTGAGTTCCGAAACTACTTGAAAGACAAGTACGGAAGTACTGAAGTTATCTCCAAAGTGTATGATATTGAGATTTATTCATTCGAGGATATAGTGTTTCCTGATGTGAGAAACTGTGCTGAATCTCAGCTGCAGGACTATGTCCATTTTATTTCTCATATTGCTATGCCTGAGCAGTTCCAGCTTCAGCATGTGAATTTTGCGTTCAGAGACTGGTTAGAAAAGAAATATGGTACTATACAAAACTTTGAGACTGAAAACTCAGTAGCATATACAACTTTTTCTAGTGTTAGTTTACCGGAAGAGATTCCATCAGAGAATTTAAATTACAAACAGGACTGGGTTGATTTTATACGTCAACAAGCCGATATCAGTAACATATCCGTAAAGCCGGAAGCACAGCAGAATTTTCATCAGTTCCTTAAAAAACTGTATGATACAGATGAAGATAAGGATGTGTTAACTCAGTTGAATAAAACAAGTGGGTTGAACTACAAAGCTCTGACAAATGTACATCCAAAAGCTGTTTTCGAGAAAGACAAAAGCCTTTTCAAAAAATATATCGCAGCTAAGGGATCAGGAAAGTTCCTGACTGTAAAAACTAAAGCAGAAGAATCAAACTGGAAACAATTTCTTGCAGACAAGTATGCAACGATTAATGTGTTAAACACAAACTATGGTCTTAAGTATTCCAATTTTGATGATATACAGGTAGATAACTTTAACTTCGATCATTTCCTTTTTATGGAAAACAAAGGTGAGATAAAACGTGAGTTTCTGATTCGTAATTATGCTATGGTTCTTGATGTGATGTTGTTCAGCGGAAGAGCCGTATTTAATACACTGATATACTGTTTCCTGGCAATACTGACAGCTCTGGTGGTCAATCCGTTGGCAGCTTACTCCATGAGTAGATTCAAGTTACCCGGGACATACAAGTTTATACTTATATTTATGCTGACAATGGCATTCCCTCCAATGGTGATGGGGATACCGAACTTCATTCTGCTGAAGAAACTGAATTTTCTCAATACATTCTGGGCATTGATTCTCCCGGGAGCAGCAGATGGATATTTTATATTCCTGCTGAAAGGATTCTTTGATTCTCTTCCGAAAGAGATTTTCGAGAGCGCTAACATCGATGGAGCAGGAGAATTCAGGATTTTCTGGCAATTTGCCATGAAACTATCTAAACCAATTATGGCAGTTATAGCTCTTGGAGCTTTTAATGCAGCCTATAGAAATTTTATGTTTGCTTTTATTGTGTGTCAGGACTCTGAAATGTGGACGATTATGGTTCATATCTATCAGCTTATGCAGAGGAGTTCTGCGGGTGTAGGATTTGCAGCTCTTGTAATTGCTGCGATTCCAACTTTCTTTGTGTTTGTTTTCTTCCAGAACATAATCATCAAAGGTATTGTAGTACCTTCTGAGAAGTGAGGTTAAAATGATCTATTTCGATAATGCGGCAACTTCGTTTCCCAAAGCACCTTTTGTTGCCGAAAACGTATTTAATTATCTCAAGACAAGTTGTTCAAACGTGGGTAGAGCCTCTTATAGCAATGCTATCGAAATTTCCAGAACAGTGTTTCAGGCAAGAGAGAATATCAGAAAACTGTTGAACGCAGATAAGAGCGATCGAGTGATATTCACCAATAATGCCACCCATGCACTGAACATGGCTATTCATGGGTTGGTTAAGGAGAACGACCATGTTGTAACGACACACTTTGAGCATAATTCCGTGCTGAGGCCATTGGAATATCTGAGGAGAACCAGGAATATTAAAGTCAGTTATACTGCTTATGATGAGGATTATTTTCCGGAACTGACTGATTTTGAGAACCTCCTCAAGCAAAAACCGCAGGTTGCAGTATTTACAGCGTGTTCAAATGTTACCGGCAACATTATGCCATTTAAGGAAATGGTAGACCGTTGCCGTGAATACGGAGTCATTTCTATTCTGGATGCATCTCAGTTAATGGGGAGCTATCCTCTTGATCTACAGGATGTAAAAGCTGATGTTGTCTGTAGTTCCGGACATAAAGGATTGCTGGGACCAACCGGAACCGGAGTAATGGTTTTGAACTCAGAAACAATTCCTGAGGCTTTTCTTACAGGTGGAACAGGCAGTAATTCCGAATCAATCAAGCATCCAGAAATCATGCCTGATATGTTTGAAGCCGGCACACCGAATACAACAGGAATAGTTGGGCTTAATACATCCCTGGAGTTTATTCTTGATATAGGTATTAATGTTATACGAAAACACAAAATAGCCTTAATAAAGCATTTTATAGAATGCCTTGATAATCTTGAGAATACTATAATCCATAGCTGTCTGAATGTACAGAAGCAGGCAGGAGTGTTTTCTTTGACTCCCGCAAATATGAGTATTACGGAGCTGATCGGAATTCTGGATGAAAAAGAAATTGCTTCCCGCATGGGTCTGCATTGTGCTCCGCTTGCCCATAAAGCTCTTGGTACATTCGACCAGGGTGGTACAATCAGAGTCAGTCTTGGTTTCTTCAACACATTTGAGGAAATCGATGAACTGTTTGCAGTTTTGAAACATTATGACTGTTGATGTAAACACCTTTCTACTGACCTTTACGACTGTGCATAAAGCAATGCAATGTGAAAGTATACTTAAATCCGGTGGCTTTAAACTGAAAATGATACCAACACCGCGTGAGATCAGCTCGGAGTGTGGATTTTCTTTACTGCTGTACATAAAAAAAAAAGAACTTAAATCTGTACTTAATGATGCAGATGTTTCCGAAATTTTTGAATTTAAAGATAATCAATATATATTGGAGGAAAAATGAAAATTGTTGATGGGAGAGGACTTGCCTGTCCGCAGCCTGTAGTTTTAACCAAAAAAGAAGTAGAGAATAAAGAAAGTACAGAATTTCAGGTTATTGTTGATAATGAAGTAGCTAAGAACAATGTTGTAAGATTTCTCAATAACCGCAATGTGAATGTTACTGCTACAGAAGAAAAAGACGGTGATTTCTACATCAGTGCTTCCAAAGGTGAAGCAAAGACTGAAGAAGTTGAAGCTTGTGGTTGTACTAACATCAATTATCAGGATACTGCTGTATTCATTAACTCCGAAGCTATTGGTTCCGGTTCTCAGATTCTCGGTAAAAAGCTGATGAACGCTTTCTTCTATACACTTACAACTATGGATGATAAGCCTTCGTATATTGTGTTTATGAATGGTGGAGTACTTACTTGTGTATCCGGTGCAGAAACAGTTGAGAATATCAAGAAACTGGATGAACAAGGTGTAAGAATTGTCTGCTGCGGAACTTGCCTGGATTTCTTTGAGATGAAAGATCAGCTTGAAGTGGGTGAGATCTCCAATATGTATTCAATCGTTGAGATTCTGACATCACATAATGTGATTACGATGTAAGGATTGTGGATCACCCTCAATCACCCTTAGAATTGTTGGAAAATCCGTCTAAATGGTGTGATGTTAAGTCCCATACACACCCCAATTCATTTCAATTTGAAATGAATTACTCCTCTTTATAGAGGGGAATTGGCTGTATTGCAGGATTTTACGATTATAGATGATTTTGATGTTGAGAAGAAGCTATTTTCGGAGTACATTGACTGTGGCAATGTTCCTGTTTAACTCTCTGTCTCCATTCTGTCGACATCTCCCTGTGGATGGTTCTAAAGGAACACATCCAGGGAGAACAATGTCCGTCAAAACTTGAACAGGTTCTCCAATCTCGTAGAGGCAACCGGATGTTTGACTCAGGTTGTTTATGTCGAATAGTAAAATAAAGCCTGTCACGATCTACGGTCTATAACAATTCACATCCTCAGGAAACTAGTCTTAACAATACAAGTCCTGCAAAGCTCCAACGTATCAAAAAAATTATTGACAAGAAATCCTTGTGCTACAAAATATGTAGCAAGCTATTTATTGCGAAGCAATAATGAGTACTCATAGTGTAATTATAACCCTGAAAGCACTCGCAATCCGGAATAAGGGTGCCATAGGGAAACAAAATCTGAAAAGCTGAAGTAAGCTTTAAAAGGAGAAAAAATGCCAGTTATCACATTATCAATCGGTAAAATTGACTCTATCAATGAAGATGTTAAGAAAGAACTTATCAAAGGGTTCACAGAAATTGCTGTAGGAGCCACAAAAATTGATGCTGAAAAATTCACGGTTTTCATTGAGGAATATCCACTTGAAAACATTGGACACGCAGGAAAATCAATCAAAGAATTAATAGGTTAAGAAGGAACTTGCCATGATTCAGTGTACAGGGATTATGGCATTGTTCATTTACAAGAATATTTTAATTATTAGATAGTAATATCAAGAGCAGGAGATTATATGTCTATACCGACTCCGGGGAAACCGGTCAGAGGATCCAAGTCAGGTGTACCAATCATGGCATTGTTCGATCTGGTTGGTCGAACCTGGGCTATGGGAGTAATCTGGCAGCTGCAGAATGGTCCTTATACATTCAGAGATCTACAGGCTCGTTGTGAATCAATATCACCATCCATTCTCAACAGCAGGCTTAAAGATCTTAGAGAAGCAGATATTGTAGAAAGAACACTTGAAGGTTATCAACTGACAAAAAGAGGTAATGAACTGATAGAACTACTCAAACCTTTCGGAGAGTGGTCAAGAAACTGGGCACAAGAGATTTTTGATTTCGTGTTACTACATAAAAGTGATGAGAATACTGATGAAAAATGACACACATCTTTGTTTTATATTCCCGAAAGTCAGATTTAAAGCTGAAGAGCAGGGAGCAACAACAGAATGCCCTTTCTGTAAGAAAAGCAGATTGTCTGGTATTATTGATCAGGATGGTTCGATTACTCTCGTCAAAAACAAATATCAGACTCTGGAACATGCTTTTCAGACAGTCCTGATTGAAACAGATAAATGTAACAGCTACCTCACAGAATATCCTGTAGAGCACTTGCAGAAGGTACTTGAATTTGGGTTCAAGCACTGGGACAGGATGGAGGAAAGCGGAGAATATAAATCGGTTGTGTTCTTCAAGAATCATGGTCCGTTATCTGGAGGAACTGTCGGACATGCCCACATGCAGATTGCTGGACTGAAGAATCTGGATTACATGCAGCATATTAATGAGAAGATTTTTATTGGGATAGAAGTTTATAGAGAACAAGAATCAATTGTAAATGTAGCTTTGCAGCCCAATGCAACTGCTGTTGAGTTTAATATCATTGTACCATCTAAGCACAATACTCGCTTTCTTGCTGAGAATATCAGAAAAGTTGTTAAATATGCTCTTGGTCGTCATAATTGTTCAAGTTATAATCTTTTTTTCTTCAAAAGAGAAAAATTCATTATCTGTCGGGTTGTACCAAGGTATGTAACATCTCCATATCTGATAGGATATTATATTCCACAGGTTATTGACAGTCTTGAATCAATAGTTTATGATTTAAAGAAATCATGTTATACAGACAGTTGATCTATGATTATCTGAAACTGTTATATTGAATTAATAGATGACATGGTAACGTTTTTGCCTGTCTCTTTTCCTTTATAGAGATATTTATCTGCACAGGAAATTGTATCCATGACTGTTTTGTCTCCACAAAATTCACAGACCCCGAATGTAATTGTGAAGTTCACTTTAGAACCTTTATGTTTGAGATTAAGCTTACTAATCAGTGATCTGATTTTATCACAGATAATTACACCACCATGGATATCGGTTTCCGGAAGGAGAAAAAGAAATTCTTCACCACCCCAGCGAGCAACAATATCCTGCTTTCTTATGGATTCCTTGAACAAGGATGCTGTCTCAAACAGTACTTCATCACCTATGTTATGTCCGTAAGTATCGTTAATATCCTTAAAATTATCAATATCGGCAATTGCTATACAAAACTTCTTATTACTACGTTCAAAGCGAATCAGTTCATCATCAATATGTTCAAGCATTACTCTGCGGTTTATCAATTTTGTCAATTCGTCTGTACTGGCAAGCTCCTTCAGCTTTTCCTGTGCTTTCTGCAGCTCTTCATTTTTAGTTTTCAATTCACCCAATAACACCTGCATCTCCTTTCTGGAATTCTCCAATTCCTGATTTGTACGTTCAAGATCAGCCATAATTTCCAGATATTTAACCATTGTCTTCTGATTTTCATCTTTGGTCAAAGCATAGTCATTCTGTAAATGACGAAGCTCAATTTCCAGCTTTATCAGCCGGTCTCTCATTGTGTCATAATCTGGCATATAATCAATATCAGGAATCATGGTTTCAGTAACCAGTTATTTTCTTCAAGGTTCAGGTATTCAGCCTTAAGCTCTTCCACGAAAAGCTCAAGGGCTTCCTGTTTAATTCTCAATGAGTTAAGACAGGAAACAAGTATTTTCTTCTGAACATAGCCGGGTTTAGAAAAAACAGGATAAAGCTCAGTGCAGATATAATCGGCAATAAACAAAACCATAGTGAGTTTTCTGTATTGATCTCTTACTGCCATTGGGTTGCAATGTCCACCGATGCTTTCAGATATAACATCCGGGAAGTTCCAGGCTTTGGCAATGCTTTTACCGAGAAAAGCGTGATCAAATCCGAATTTTCTTTTTTCAAGCTTATCAATGTCTATGTTGACAAGCTTTGTCTGAGAAATAATCTGAATAAACTCCGCCTGCATAAATTGAAATTCTGCAATTTGTCCAAAATCATGCAGTAGACCTGCAAGATATATATCATCACCGGGAAGTCCGAATTCTTTTCGGTAGATGGATTTTGCACATGTTGCCACCAGAATACTGTGATTCCAGAGTCCATAGATAATCTGCTTGTTTGAACTGGATAACTTACTAAAGAAATCAAACATTTTCTGACGCAGTGCCATTTGACGTACTCTGTCAAAACCAACCAGAATGATTGCTTTCTTTATATCATCAATTTTGTTTTTGTAACCATAGAAAGCTGAGTTAGCTTCCTTCATCAAAGTCGTTGTGAGAGCAGGATCTTTTTCAATCAATTCTTTCAGTTTACCGGCACTCTGGTCTCTGTTCAAAAGTGATTTCTGAAGAGTGTAAACCACCTGCCTTAATGTTGACAGACGGCTTCTTGAGGCCTGAATTATTATATCCTGCACCGAAACGGCATTTCTGTAATGTGTGTCGTATTGTACCATAATTTACTCATACATTTTTGTTTTTATTTCGGTAAGAAGTGTCAGACCGAATTTTTTTATTATGTTTTTCAGATCCTGTTCACTCAATGTGTCACAGATCAGATGTTCGAACATGGAAAACAGCCTGTCTTCCATAGACAGATGTCTTCCTGACAATTTATCGTTACTTACCGGTTTTTCTACTGGTTTAGAAGGTATTTTGCGACCTACACGTTTTCTCAGATCGTTGGTTGTGAAAGAATAAGGATCTGATATAAGCTGATTCAGAACTTTCATTCTTTCAATTTCGTCATGCTCAAGCAGAAGAAGTTTCAGTTTTGTTATTCCGATAGAGTTAAAAACATGTTCAACTTCTGCAATGTATTTTTTTGATCTGAAAATTTCATCTTGAGTAATTTTGTACTCTCTTTCCATATAATTGATTATCAGATAGAGTGTTTTCTCAAGTCTGTAACAATAGTGGTAACTGTAAGGTGCATATTCCTGTACATATTTCCTGAAGCTTGTATTCGCTCTGATACTGTCAGGAATTTTACCTTCTCTCCATTCTTTTCTCAACCAGACAAAATCCAATGCTATATGCAGTGCTTTCGACTTATAGTCCTTATCAGATCGGGAAATACGCTTTTCAATCTCTGTTATATTGAATGGAAGGTTTTCATCATGATAATGATAATTATTTACATCCGCTTTATGTTCTGTCCGGTTGTTTAATTCATATTCGTTTTCGTTGCTCATAATGTCTCCCGTCACATCGACTGCTGAATCAGGTATGCTATAGTACCGGCAACAATCAGAATGCTTACACTGATTATGATTATTTTCTGAATAAAATTACTATCTGGTTCCGGCTGACTTTCCTCAACTCGGGTTTCAGCAGCGACTTCCTGAGGTTCAATGTTTTCCTGTGTTTTCTGTTCTATACCCGGATGCTGTTTGCTGTATAAATGACCGGATACTTCAATTGTATGATAGAATCGTTCCTTGGAGAAATTATCAATGAGATCATCCATAAGAAGAGCAAAGTAGTCGTCATCCCAGTCCAGCCGATCAGTTTTGAATTTTTCTCCTTCGTGCTCATCAAGAAAATTTGGGAAGCAATTCTCTGCAAAATGGAATGCGTCAATAATAGCATTGTCTCTGTTTGCAGGATATTTATCTATGAATGAAGTCAGATGCACCTTTACACTGATCCGATCTTTATCGGCAATCGCTTCTTCAAGTCGATTAAAAAGTGTTGTTTGCATCGTTTCTCCCTATACTCAGATAACGAGTATATTGCCTAATTCTGATTTGATGTTCTTTGTCCAGAGTTGTTGCTTTCTGTATTTGAGGATTTCTTCTCCAAGGCTTTCATGATCTCTTGTGAAAGTATTCATCTCGTTTATTTTCTTTTTCAGAATACCATGGAAGTTATCTCTCTGATGCTTGAATTCAATTTTCAGCTTCTCTATTTCTGATTTCAGAATCTTTTCGGTTTCTTCAATATTCTTATAGAAATTCTGTTTTACAATTGATGTAAAAGAGTCTACAAGGTTCTCAATATCAATTCTTTCTACATCTTGTAGTCCTCTTTTTTCTTCTCTGTATGCTTCACCCAACCAACGGTTAACATTAAATATTGATCTTTTTACATATTCGTATGTAACCACTTTTTTGCGAGTAGATGTTTTGCTTACCAGTTCTTCCGGTTTGGGTAGTTTAACTGTGAAGTTCTTAAGCAAATCTTCTTTCAGCTCGAGATTTATCATATTGTTTGTCTCAAAAATGTTCTGAATGAAACATGTGTATTCTTCGAGAATCTTCTTGGCTTCCTTAAGTAGTCCATTAACGAATACGTTTTCCAGTTCAACTTTTATCTCTGACTCAAAATATGCTATTTTCTTTTCGGCACTGTCAATGTATATCCTGGCTTCGTCGGGAGATAACTCATCATTTTCCATAAAGGAAGCAATAACTGATGATATAAGTTTAGGGAGTTTTCTTCTTATTGCTTTTATCGATCCGTTATCAAACTGCAGCTCACTGATTTTCCTGTCGAATTCCAGAGCCTGCTCTCCTTTATCAAGAACTGATTGAATTGCTTTCATACTCTCACGTATCTGCTTTCTGGTCGATTCATTTTCATGAATCTTCAGCTTAAGTTCTCTGTCCCATTCCTTTTCATTGAGTATAGATTCAAATGTTTTAACTGCATTAAGGAATTTAGCCGGGACAGCGTATTTTTCAAGATACTCTTCAATTGCTGCTTCGATCGCCGGAACCCCTGAATAATATAGCAGTTTTTGAGCATCATCTGCTTCTTCAAGCTGTTTATCAAGCTTGTCTTTATATGCTTTGGTAAGTGGTGCATATTGCTGCAAATTCATCTGAGAGTACTTTTTGGTTACAGCCTGGAATTTCATCAGTTCAAATTCTTCCATACCGATATCAATTCCACTGAGCTTCATTCTGGATAATTTGCCGATTAATGCTGATACAGGATATACATTCGGCTCTTTAATACCTTTGCTTGTAAGATATTGTTTCGCAGTTTCAAGCAGACTTCCGATGTCTTCCTTACCCGGGTCAAAATCATCTACTCTGTTCAATGCAAAAATGAATCTGTCTATAACCTGACGATCTTCACCTTTCATTGAATCGGCTACTGTTTCAAGCAGCATGGCATCATCGTTAATACCAAACTGAGTTGCATTAAGTATATAAAGAATAATTGGTCGCTTATTGTTTTTTATAAACTCAATAGTTTTTTCTCTGTGAGATTTGTTCTGGGAGTTGTTTGGTCCCGGAGTATCAATAATCGTTAGATTCATGTGCTTAGTGTTAATACTTTCTACAGGAGTTTTGATTTCTATTGTGGAAACATCCTCTCTGGCATTAAGTCTATCCAGTTCTTCAGCTGTAACCTGTTTCCAGTTCATTATTTGTTTTCCTTCATCGTCAAAAACTCTTGCCATCATTTCTTCAGTATCCCTGCAATTATTGATTCTCGTAATACTGGATGTACAAGCCATATTCTTTGACGGCATCAGCTCATTACCTAGTATTGCATTGATTAATGTTGATTTACCGGAGCTCATTGTTGCAATTACTGATACTTCCACATTAGAGTTTAATGCCTGTTCAAATTCTGTTACTACTCGTTCCGACTTCACTTCGTCAAAGGGTCCATCCTGAATCTCACTGAACAAGTCTCTCAGCTGGTCTTCTTTCGCACCTTCATCAACACCTTTACTGAAGGTTACATTGATTTTATAACCTTCCTGGTTGTGCTGTTCAACTTCCGACATCAAATCTTCAAAATCCAGGGATCTACCATGGAATTTCAGGTTGAACTCTCGGGACTGAATTATAAATGAAATCAGTGGAACTAGTTTCGAAACAAAAGTTTGAAATCTGGAGTTTCTGAGCTTAGTCAGCTCCGGATTATTGATCTCTTTTCCATCAACCTTGAACTCAGTATGAATCGTAAATGGGTTGTGGCAGATATATACTTCACGCATTTTTCCTCCGGTATTCATATTTCGATAAGAACTGTTTAAACTTGTATAGTACCGAAATCCAACGCGAATGGATGATTGCTGATACGTCTTCCCTTCAGAAAGTCTGATTTCTTGTATACACGGCTTTTGAATACTTTTTTGTCTTCGAAGTACAATTCAAAATAAATGTCCGGTTTTACGTTTCCGGTTAAATCGAGATTTGAGTATCCTTTAATCTTTCCTTCATCATCAAGGTTCTGCATATCAAGGAAACAATCCTTGAAAAATCCTTTTGCCATTACTTTACTCCAGTACTTTGAACTTGATACCGGTCTTCCTGTCTTCTTGCTGACAAACTTTGCTGAGATTATGATGTCTTGGTTCATGGTTTCCTCCACAAATTTTATTTTACATTCTATATAACATTTTCAGTGCCAATTTCTTCAAATATTATAAATCATTTATTCTCAATGAGTAAACACTTTATTGAATATTCTTCATTTCATTTTCGTATATTCGTTTTCGAATAGTGCCCTTTTTACCACTCTTCATTTTCGAAGAATATTCGGTTCCGGTATGAATGCCAAAAACAAGAAAAAGTTAATAAACGGGGTTAACTATTTTCACCGAAAAACGACAATTCCTGTAGCCGAAACCTCCTAATTTATATCATTTTAACACAATCTTAACACAATCCTAACACTTTGATTCTTAAAATGTTATAATTCAAGACCTGCAAAATGAAAATCTTTAGAAGATTCTATTTTCTTGTTGACATACTTTAAGAAAATATTAACAGGACATTAACACTAAACTAACGGAGAAAGCTTATGTCGTCTTTCTTTTCTGCATTTTTTCAATTAGCAGGATCTTTAGGGATTTTCCTTTATGGAATGAAGGTAATGAGTGATGGTATTCAAAAAGTTGCCGGAAGCCGATTACAGAAAATTCTTAATTATATGACCAGAAACCGTTTTGTAGCGGTTCTTACTGGTTTTTTTATCACCGCACTTGTGCAATCATCTTCAGCAACAACTGTTATGATTGTGAGTTTTGTTAATGCCAGTCTTCTCAACTTAACACAGGCTATTGGTGTTATAATGGGAGCTAATATTGGTACAACAGTCACAACCTGGATTGTCTCCTTTATAGGATTTAAATTCAAGATAACCGCTATTGCTGTACCTATTATAGGTATTGGTCTGCCCTTTATAATGTCAAAAAACAGAAAAAGTAAGGATTGGGGAGAAGTTCTGATTGGTTTCGGACTCCTGTTTCTTGGACTTTCCTTCCTGAAAGACGCTGTACCGGATATTAAACACCATCCTGAAGTTCTGGAGTTCCTAAGACACTGGACGAATTACGGATTTTTCTCCTATTTATTCTTTGTTATGGTTGGTACAGTACTTACTGTAATTGTGCAATCCTCATCTGCTGCGATGGCAATCACTGTAACAATGGCATTTAAAGGATGGATTGATTTCCCTACTGCTGCAGCTATTGTTCTTGGAGAAAACATTGGAACAACGATAACAGCATTTCTTGCTTCAATAGGGGCTAATGTAAATGCAAAACGGGCTGCTCGAGGGCACATGCTTTTTAACATTCTGGGGGTTGTCTGGATTTCCATAATATTTGTTCCATTTACAAAACTTGTAAATCTCATTGCCCCGTGGGATACTTCTCTGCAAAGCAATCTTCCATTGAATCTGTCATTGTTTCATACATTGTTTAATATTACAAATACCATTATATTCCTGAGCTTTGTTCCTCAATTTGCAAAGATTGTAAGAAAATTGGTTAAAGAAAAGACTTCGGATAATGCTAATGTCTATAAACTTCAGTATATCAAAACGGGAGTTCAAAATACACCTCAACTTAATTTGATTAAAGCGAAAGAAGAAATTGTTAAAATGGCTGAAGTTACCGAGGAAATGTTTAATACATTCCAGGAAGTATTCAATAATCCTGACAAAAATATGGGAAGTTTTGTCGAAAAACTGCGTGATCAGGAAGATCTTACTGACCAGATGCAGATAGAAATATCAAAATTCCTCGTTGAATGTACCAGTGAGGACCTTGGTGAAATCAATATCAAGAATGTAAATGCTCTTATGCGTATTGTCCATGAACTTGAAAGTGTTGCTGACTCATGCTTCAGACTTATGCTGTTCACGGAAAAGAAATATAATGATAAAATCCAGCTTCATCCTAACTCAAGAAGCGAAGTTAAGAGAATCAGTAAACTGGTCAGTGAATTCATCAGTTTGTACCGAACTAACCTGAATAAACACCTTCATAAGGAAGACCTTAACCTTGCATATAAACTTGAAGAACAGATCGATAATCTTCGAGATACATTAAAAAAAGAATCAAGGCATAGAATTCAGGATGGAGCAAACGTTAAATCCGAGCTCCTCTATATCGACATGATCAGACACTTTGAGCATATCGGTGACAATTCACTTAATATTGCCGAAGCACTGAGAGAAATATACTAGAGTATTACATATATTACTAAATAGAAGGCTGCCTGATGCGCAGCCTTTTTTTATAGATTGTGTATTTCACATATGGAAAAGCCTGCTAAAAGTATGCATTATTCTGTTTCTATGTATGTACCCGAGTTACTTCTTCCCATTCACTTTCAGCATCAGGTTACAATCAAAGATTAGTTTTTCAAACAGTTTCAGACTTATAAGCACTGAAATAGTAACTCCTGTGACGATAAATACCATTATCATGGACTGGTATTTTATAGCTTCTACCGGATTGGTTCCACTGATAATCTGACCTGTCATCATTCCGGGTAGACTGATCAGTCCCAGTGAAGCAATATTGAGAATTCTTGGAATAAGTGCAGCTCTGAATGCAGGTTTGAAAAAACTTTCTGTGGCTTCAGATACTTTTGCTCCAAGTACAATTTTGTTGAGGTATATTGCCTTATTTGTTGTCAGATCACTGTAATAACGCTCTAAAGCCAGAGCTGTACCACTCATGCTGTTTCCCAGAATCATACCGAACATAGGGATTACATACTGTGGTTTATAAAATGGTTCTGCCTTAAGAACAAGAAATGCCATATAGGGCAGGAGAAACAATACTGTTGTCAGGAATGCAGCTCCGAGAACAGGAATCACGATTTTTGCAGGTAGTTTTAATTTCTCGTAAACCGTGAGTACAGCTGCTGTTATCATAACCAATAACCACAGTGAAGTTGTAAGAAATGACTCGGAATTAAACAAAAACTGTAGTATAACAGCAATGATGGCAAACTGGATAATCATTCTGGAGAAGGCTACAATTGTGTCCTTTATCAGATTAAGCTTACAAACAATAATAATGACAAGCGGGATAAGCAGGAGTAATCCGGCGAAGAACAGATTCAATTCAATGATCATTTTACTACCGTCCTTGTCACCTGTTTATTGATCAGCTCCCATTTTTCGGGAAAAGCATTCTGCCAGACATGATCATGACTGATACAGAGCACAGCTCCTTCATATTCATTCAGAATATATTCACATACAATACCGGAAATTTCTTTATCCAGAGCGGAGGATGGCTCATCCAGCAGTATCATTTGCGGTTTAAGCCCCAGCAAACGAATCAGATAGATTCTCTGTCTTTCACCACCGGACAGCTCACTCAAATCAGCCTCTAAGACATTTTCCTGAAGCTCGAACTTCTTTATCAGAGAATTAGTCTGGATTTTATCATAAGATTTGTCTTTATTCTTACAGAATGAATATGGAATATGCATAAAATCACTGACCTTCATTTTCTCAGCAGGCATGTGTTGTGTAAGTTCCATAATTGAAGAGCGAAGCACAATAGGATTAACAACTTTGAGAGAATCCCCTTTATAAGAAATTTGCCCTTCGAAGTTAGTGTTCAGTTTATTGAACAAATGCAGTAGTGAAGTCTTTCCGGTACCTGTTTTTCCGAAGATCACTATCTTTGAATCTGTGTCGATTTCAAACTCAAAATCACTGATAAGTGCAACATTTTCATAAAAGAGTTTGTCAATTTTTCCTGAGAATAATTTTTTGTTCATGTAAACCTGATTTTTTGTTTTAACTTAATGAAATAATGACTGAGGTGTCAATGTTTTATAATTCTCTGGAGCAATATTTAGACAAGTCTTCGTTCTGGCATATTTTCAACGAACAGCTTATATCAAACAACAAAACCTTGTTTTACGGGTTAAACAAATCTACAAAAGCCATAGTTCTGGCTCGTGCGTTTAAGAAAACTGAAAAGAACATAATAGCGGTCAGTGCTGATGACAGGTTAGCTGAAGAACTGTATGACGATCTGGCATTATTATGTGGGAAAGACAATGCTCATTTTCTGCCTGATTTTGAGGTTCTGCCTTATGAAGAACGTTCTCCTCACTATTCTATCAGAGCTCAGAGGATTGAAACTCTTGCTGCTGCTGTGTCCGGTAATCCTGGAATCTATTCTCTTTCTTTGAGAGCATTCTTGAGGTATATTACTCCTGCGAAAATGCTGAGTAAAACAATACTGAAACTTGAAGCAGGAAAAGAGTATGATCTGGATGTCCTGGTATCTAATCTTGTAAGTGCCGGATATAATACAGAGTATCAGGTTGCGAAAGTTGGTGACTTTGCACGTAGAGGCGGATTGATAGATGTTTTCAGTCCGAACCACTATTCCCCTTACAGAATTGAGTTCTTTGGAGATGAAATTGTATCCATCAGGGAATTCCATGTCAGTTCACAGCGATCAACCGGAAATGATGTTGCAGAGATTACTATCCTTCCATCGAGAGAGATCTCAATACAGAACATTGAAGCTGATGAAAAACTCTGGAACAAGGTGCACAATAGTGGATTCTATGAAGGAATTGAAGTTGATATTCCATTGCTTTTCAAGACAACAGAGAACTTCCATGAATATTTCGATCGCAATGAAAGCATTATATTTTTTGATGAATATCAATATGTGAATACATACATAAAAGAGATGGAAGATGAAACCGTAGAGCTGTGGGAAAAGGCAAAGAAAACAGGAAGAATTCTGATACCGGAACCGGACAAAGTTTTTGCAGGTAAATCACTTGTTTCAAAGCTGTTCAGGAATAACAAAGTTTTCTTTATATGTAATTCATTTCAGAACTTCAGAGCTATTCAGGATAAAATTGAATCACCTTATATTTCGCAGACTAATATGCATGGTGATCTTTCTGCATTCGAAACTAATTTAAATGAAAAGATTGAAGAAGATTATACGATATTTATTCAGTCAGACAATAAAAGCCAGTCAAAGAGGATGAAGGAACTTATTCCGGATCTGGCTCATAAGATAAAATTCTCACTTGGTGTTCTGCATAAGGGCTTCATTGATCAGGATACAAAACTCGCAGTATACACTGATCATGAGATTTTCAGCAGATACAAAAAGAAAAAATATCAGGCAAAGTTTTCCAAGAATGAAGCACTGGTGGACTATGAATCTCTTAATCCGGGAGACTATATTGTTCATATCAATTATGGTATAGGAATATATGAAGGTTTGGTCATTCAGAATATAGATGGTAGTGAAATTGAATGTCTGTCAATAGCTTATGCCGGTGGTGACAAGGTCTATGTACCGACTTATCAACTTGATCTTGTTTCCAAATATGTATCCGATGAGGGATTCAAGCCGGTAATTCACAAGCTTGGCGGTAAAAAATGGGATCAGATGAAATCCCGTGCCAGAAAGCAGATTGAGCTTGTAGCCGATGATATTGTAAAACTCTATGCAGAAAGGAAATCACGCAGAGGAGTTGCGTTTGAAAAAGATACAGTCTGGCAGACTGAGATGGAAGAATCTTTCATTTACGAGGATACACCTGACCAGAAAAGAGCTACAAATGAGATTAAAGCAGATATGGAATCAATCGTACCAATGGAAAGGCTTTTATGTGGAGATGTTGGTTTTGGTAAAACTGAGGTAGCTATCAGGGCAGCGTTCAAGGCTGTTGTCAGTGGCTGGCAGGTAGTAGTACTGGTTCCGACAACTTTACTGGCAGAGCAGCATTACTATGTGTTCAAGGAACGTCTCGCTCAGTATCCGGTTAATATTGCGATGTTCAGTCGATTCCGCTCAAAAGCTAATATAGATAGAGATGTTGTCAGGATTATGAAAGGTGAAGTCGATATTGCAATCGGAACTCACAGACTGCTTTCCAAAGATATTCAGTTCAATAAACTTGGTTTATTGATTATTGATGAAGAACATAGATTCGGGGTTAGACATAAGGAAAAAATCAGAAAAATTAAATCCAACGTAGATACTTTGTATATGTCTGCAACTCCTATTCCGAGAACACTTGGAATGGCATTGTCCAAACTTAAGGAGATTTCGCTGATTCAGACATCACCCAAAGCCAGGCTTCCGGTACGTACAATTGTTGTACCTTATGATGAAGAAGTGATAAAAGATGCAATTAACAGAGAGATAGACCGTGGAGGTCAGATATTCTTTCTGCATAATCGTGTACAGACTATAGACAGTGTTAAAAGAGAGCTGAGAAAGCTTGTACCGAATGCAAGTATGGAAGTTGCACATGGTCAGATGCCGGAGAAGCAGCTTGAATCTATAATGGTAGCATTCTCAAATCACAAGTTTGATGTGCTGATAGCATCAACAATCATCGAATCAGGGATTGATATACCTAATGCTAATACCATAATCATAAACAGAGCTGACATGTTCGGACTGGCACAGCTTTATCAGCTCAGAGGTCGTGTTGGACGCTCCAACAGAAGAGCTTATGCGTATCTTGTCATGCCGGGTAAAATGAATGAACAGGCACGAAAAAGGCTTGAGACTCTTACGGAGTATGATTATCTTGGAGCAGGTTATCAGATTGCCATGCGGGATCTGGAACTGCGTGGAGCCGGAACAATGCTTGGTACAAAGCAGAGTGGAGTGATAAATTCTGTAGGATTTAATTACTACTATAAACTTTTGGAGCAGGCAGTTGAAAACATGGAAAACAACAAACCTGTCTGGGAAGAAGAAAAGCATGAAGAAACAGTCAGAGTAAGAATAGAGACAGATAACTATTTCCCAGAAGAATACATTAAAAGTGAATCTGTACGTCTGAAAATGTATAAACGTTTGCTTGGACTTAGCGAACCTGAGCAGTTCAATGATCTTGAAAAGGAACTGCATGACAGATTCGGAGAGATTCCGGGACCGGCTCAGGAAACAATAAATTTTTACAGGCTGAGATGTTTTTCAGCAAAAGCAGGCATGAAATCCTGTAAGCTGAAGAATGAACAATTTATAATAGAGTATGATTTGAAGAATCTTCCACCAAGGAAGAATATAGGATTATTAATGTCAAAATTTACATATCCGGTAAAGTTTGAGACAATGAAGTCTCTGAAAATTATATATACATTACCGGCAGACAAGAATAGCTCAAAAGTTTCGATCGTTGCAAAAGCAATTGAAATTCTTGAGTTTATCGGAAAATGGAATGGAAATGAGAAAAATTGATTGCATCACAATAAAGGAAAACGTTAAGGAAATGTGTTTCCGGGCAAACTTTCATGTTAATGCTGATGTCCGCAGTAAATTAAAGGAATTTGCAGAGAAGGAGACCAATGACAGAGCAAAGCATATACTTGAGCTGATTCTTAAAAATCACAAAGTAGCTGTAGATAAACGTATCCCGTTATGTCAGGATACCGGTATTGTAATTGTTTTTGTTGAGATGGGCAGTGATGTCCATATCACAGGCGGTGTATTGAATAAAGCTATTCAGGATGGAGTTCAGGAAGCTTATGATGAGTTTTATTTGAGGAAATCTATTGTAAAAGATCCTCTTTTCGATAGAAAAAACACAGGAACTAACACTCCTGCAATAATCTATACAGATATTGCAGAGGGCAGAGATCTGAAAATAACTGTTCTGAATAAAGGGGCAGGTTCTGAGAATGTAAGCTGTGTTAAAATGATGCCGGTTGATATTAAGGAAGATCAAATTGTTGAATTTGTTGTTGAGCATGTAAAGAAGAATGCTGCTAATGCCTGTGCTCCATTGATTGTTGGTATTGGTATCGGGGGAACAATTGATTATTGTGCTCTTCTGGCAAAAAAGGCTTTGCTGAGAGATCTGTATGATGAAAATCCTGATGATAAATGGAATAAGCTTGAAGAACGATTACTGAAAGAAATAAATGATACCGGAACAGGTCCACAGGGACTTGGTGGAAATACAACTGCTATTGGAGTTAAAATCATGGCAGAATCATGTCATATTGCTTCAATGCCTTTAGCTATTAACCTGCAATGTCATGCAGCAAGACACAGCAGTGTGGAGATATAATGAAACCTATTGAAATATATTTACCGCTTAACGATGAAGATATTAAAATGCTGAAAGTCGGAGATTATGTTCTGCTTTCCGGTTATGTATATACAATGAGAGATGTTGCTCACAGAAGAATTAAAAAGATGATTCGCAATGATGAGAAATTACCTTTCGATTTGAAGAATCAGACAATATTCTATACGGGACCAACACCAAATCCACCTGAAAGAGTGATTGGCTCTATAGGACCGACAACGTCAACAAGAATGGACAAGTATACCGGAATACTTCTTGAAAACGGTGTAAACGGAATGATTGGTAAAGGTAAAAGACGGCAGGAAGTGATAGATGAGATCGAAGAACTCGGAGCAGTATATTTCGTAGCTGTTGGTGGAATCAGTGCTGTGCTCTCCGAATGTGTTGTCGAAAATGATCTAATTGCATTTCCGGATCTTGGACCTGAAGCAATATATAGACTCAAACTTAAGGAATTTCCTTGCATTGTGGCAATAGATTCTGAAGGTAATGATATTTTCAAAGAAAAGTGAACTTAGAGTAATCACTATCTGTGTTTTATTGATATAAAATCATATACCCTTGAGGCTGTAAAAAGGTTATGTGTAAAAAAACTTGACGGAAATCAAGGATGAAATTGAATTAAAAGAAAAACCATAGGAGCTCATATGCAGTTATCAAATAAAGGTTTCAGTATGTATACAGTAATAACTATTGTTGCTCTTGCAGCATTATTGTTCATACTTGTACTGCCAAGATGTTTTAATCTTAAAGAAAAAGAGAATACTGAGCAATGTATTAAAAACATGAAGCTTATACAGGCAGCAGTTAAAGATTATATGGAAGACAGACATGAAGATTTCAATGGTGATCTGCTTGATCTGCAAAGAACAGGTTTTTTGAAGAAAACTTATGAGTGCCCTGAAAACGGTGTTGGTGATAAATATCAGGCTATTGGCAGGATTGTTACTGATGAATATGGTAATCAGACATACAAAGTAACTGTTGTTTGCCCAAACCATGAACCAAGGGCTGGACATAACGGTTTTAAGGATCATGCAATTCCTGATTTGGAATAAACATTTTTAGTACTTACAACCTTCAAGTTATCTTGAAGGTTTTTTTAATATACAGGAGAAAAGATGGAATATAAAGAATTTCTGGAATATATCTACGAAAGACACTCAGGTAATGTCAAACTTGGACTGGATAGAATGCTGAACATTCTGAAAGAAATGGGAAATCCTGATCAGAAGCTTAAAGGTATTCATGTTGCAGGTACAAATGGAAAAGGTTCAACTTCAGCAATGTGTGAATCATTAGCAATGGAGCATGGGTTAAAGACAGGATTGAATACATCTCCTCACCTCGTAGACTATAGAGAAAGAATAAGGATAAACAAAGAGGATATCAAGTTTGAAGATATTCTCAGAATATACAATAAATGGGAAGATGTACTTCAGAAGAACGAAGCATCTTTCTTTGAGATTACTACCGCTCTGGCATTTTATTATCTTCTGGAGCAGGAAGTCGACACTGCTATTTTCGAGGTAGGTCTCGGTGGACGTCTCGATGGAACAAATCCGTTTAACGCCGATGTCTCAGTTATCACAAGTATCTCAATTGATCATCCTAAAAGTCTGGGAGATACAATAGAAAAAATTGCTTTTGAAAAAGCGGGAATCATTAAGGAAAATCAAAAGGTTATAATTGGTTATCTTCCTGTTGAAGCTGTTGACGTTATCAAAGAAGTCTGTCAACAGAGAAGTGCAGAGCTTATCCAGCCTGATATAGATTACACAGTAAGTAATATTCGAGTTGATCTTCATAGCACATTGTTTGATTATTCTTATAACGGTATTACAATGAAAGATGTAAGAGTTGGACTTCTCGGTGAACATCAGGCATTGAATGCCGGACTGGCTATTACTGCCTTTATTGAATACGCTGCGAATCATGATATAGAAGAAAACATCAGCCTGATCAGAAAAGGTCTGGAAGAAGTTACATGGAAAGGCAGGATGCAGATTATTCAGAAGACACCTCTTGTCCTTCTTGATGGGGCTCATAATGAAGAAGGTGTTTTCCGTCTTGTTGATAACCTTAAAAAACTCTTCCCGGACAAGAAAATAACATTTGTTCTGGCAATTCTCAGAGACAAGAAGATTGATAAAATGATTAGTGCTATGTGTGAAATAGGTGAAAAATTCTTTATCAGTAAGAACAAATCTAACAGAGCTGCTGAAATTCAGGATCAGGTAGAAATTGTTGAGAAAGCAGGATTACCGTTCTTCGTGACAAACAATGTTCAGGAAGCAAAAGAGGCAGCAGTTGCTAATGCAGCCAGCGATGATATTATTGTAGTAACCGGATCTCTCTACACTATATCCGAAATACTCAACGAAGGATAATGTATGAAAATCAATAACTTCTTTTTTGATCTGGATGGAACTATTGTAGATACACTTGCTGATCTGACTTATTGTATGAACGAAGTGCTTAAGACTTATGAGGTGGAACCTGTTTCAATTGAAACTGTAAGACTTGGAGTGGGAAAAGGGCTTATGCCTCTGATTGAGAACATTATAGAGGTTACAGGAGTTAAGGTTGAAGCTGCAGTATTAATGGAAAAGTACAGAGATTTGTATTCGAGAAATCTTTTTGTGAGATCTAAGGTTTATCCGGGTATGGAAATGGTAGTTAAAGAGTTGTACACAAGAGGTAAACAGGTTTATATTTATTCCAATAAACCGCATGCGTTTACTGTTAATCTGGTAAAACAGGCGAAACTGACTCCTTTTCTAAAAGGTGTATACGGACATCAGAAGGGATTCAGACCAAAGCCGGATTCACAGTTTCTGGATGATTTTTTCAACTCACATTCTCTTGATAAAGAAGTAAGTGCAATGGTTGGTGATTCTGATGTTGACATGAAAACTGGTATGAATGTCGGTATTCACAGAATCGGAGTAAGCTGGGGATATAGATCAGCTCTTGTTCTGCAGAAAAGCGGAGCAGAAATGATAGCTGCATCTCCTTCCGTATTGTTGCAATTGGATTAAACGAATGAGGCTTTTGGATAACTGGAGTAATTAAAATTGCGGTTATGCAAAGGTCTCAGGTTTTAAGTTTCTTTTTCTGGGCTGCAGGAAAAAGAACATTATTCAGGATTAATCTGTAGCCCGGTGAATTTTTATGCAGATCCAGTACTGTTGGGGGATCTCCAACTTTATGCTGATAATCTTCCGGATCATGACCACCATAAAACGTGAATGTCCCTTTCCCGATGTTACCATGAATATATTTTGCTTCTTCTGATTCAGGAACATCACCCATGATGATAACACTTTTTTTAATGTACTTCTTGATGAATGAGGTTGTTTGTCCCAGAAATCCATTTATGTATTCAGTATGGTTTTGTGTCAGCATAGTCGGAATCTGATCATACTTTGCAGAAAAATCAAACAATACGAAATAGTCTTCTTCTGCTCCCCTGATTTTTGCGTAATCAGAACCGTCTATTGAAGAGAACTCATATACCATAGGACTTGTTTCCAGAGAGAAGTCGGTAAAAGCAAAAGTCCTGTCAAAATCCAGTTTTGCAGGATAATTGGGGTCAACTCCGGAATTATCATATACAGATTCACATATATCAACATCTTTGGCTGATAGAGCAATATCATATGTGTCTGTAGCTGCACACATGGCAAAGAGGAATCCACCACCAACAACATAAGATCTAATTTTTTCAGCAACTGCATGTTTAAGCTTCCAGACAGAATCAAAACCAAGTTCTGAAGCTATTTTTTCATTTGTTGCTACTTCATCCTTATACCATTGGTAATTCCTGAAACTTGCATAGAATTTACCATATTGACCTGTGAAATCTTCGTGATGAAGGTGAATCCAGTCGTAATCGTTCAGTTTATCTTCCAGGACTTCTCTATCCCAGACAGTGTCGTATTCTATATCGGCATATTTAAGTACAAGTGTAACAGCATCATCCCAGGGTTGACTTGTAGGTGGAGTATAAACAGCTATTCTGGGTTCTTTTTCAAGAAGCACAGACTCCATATTTGATTGTTCTATTTCAAGCATTATCTGCCCGATTTCAGACTGAGATATACTATTGTATAATACTCCGTTGATTTTGCAGTCATTTATCTCATCGCTTCCTGCTTCAACCAGAAATGAACCTCCTCTATAGTTCAACAGCCATTTGACGGTTCTATGGTTCTTCAATGCTTTAAAGGCAACTCCATAGGCTTTTAGGTGATCTGTTTGAGTATTATCCATAGGGATAAGAATATCAGCTGAGCAAAAAGCTGAAATGAAAAGTATAACAAAAATCAACTTATATTTTGACATAATTACCTCTTAAATTTAATTCCATATATTAATTTTAATTTAATCTGTAAAGAATTATCCCGTTTATTCGATAATACAGCAGGAGTTACTATGGAATTAAGTGCTATAAATGGAATAGAATCCATCCAGAAAATAAAAGAGAATGTTCGAGAACTCAGTGGTTACGATGTTCTTTACGCAAATGCTGAAGCTTTGGGTGGTCTGGATGCTTTGCTTGACGAAATCAACACATATACCGAGTCGGAAATGTCCGGAGATTCAGATACTTATGTTGTTAAGGAATGGAACAAGATTCCCAGTTACAACAGAAAAGAGTACTATTTTGAGGACGAGCTCTATTTTGAATCGGGTGACACAGGTGAAGAAATATGGCAATATGTAAATGGGGATATCACTGAATTTGATGACTCTGAAGAAAATTCCAGAAAAGTCCGGGAAGCAATGAATGAATATAAACATCTGGATCAGGATAACAAAGACTTCACAGTAGACTTTGAAGGTATTACATTTATTGATGGCAAGAAGAACCTCAAAGTGCTGATTACAAACAGGCTGACAAACAAGAGAATAGAGAAATCATTCGATGCTGAAACATTTATGCTTACTCAGGAAAAAGAATGGGGAACTGGTGAAACGGTTCTTACAGAATACGGTGATTATAAAGAGATTAACGGGATAATGAGAGCTCATGACACTAAGATATCAAACTTATCAACCGGAAAAGTGCAAACATATGCTTTAACATCATTAAAAAGTAATATTGTTCTTGAGGCCGATTTGTTTGATATGCCTAAAGCAAGTATTATGAAATCATAGATGACTGATTTTTCTCGTTATTTCAGGAATAAACACTCAGTTTCCGACTAAGAAATCGGAAACATCTACGGAATGGTGGTAGAGGATTGATCAGATATTTAATTTCATATCAGATTGAAATGTCAGAAAAAGTGAAATTTCTTGACTAAATTTCAGGCGTAGTAGCTCATAAAAAAAACTGCGGATTCCAGATAGATGAAACGAAATATCAGTATTGTTACTTTACTAATAATTGTGTGTGTTGTATTGACCATAGTTCCTACTTTGTTTCTTAAATCAGATTTATCATACACTGAGAAGCTAATCAGGATGTTTGAATCTGAATTTAAATGGTTTCCCGATAATTACATTTCGCTAGGCAGTAACTACTTCATGCTTAGTCCTGATCCCCGAAAAGGTATATATAGAGAAAGATTCAAAGGCTCAGCAGATATTGTCGTTGATAGTTTTGTTGAGGACTATGTTTTCAATGACGACTTCATAGTGGCATTTCAGAGGAAACCTGTTGGTGTTACCAATCCATTAGCTTATTGGCATACTGTGAGAGTTGATACTTTATCACAGTTCTGTATTATAGATAAAGACAATGATATTGTTTATGATTCGATGAATGTTTTTGATTATATCCATAAAAGAAAAGAATTGAATATCTCTAATGATTTAGTATTAAGGTTCTGGCATACATATAATAAATTTTCAGAAACAATTTTAAATGAGATTGATATTGCAAATTCAGATAACGAACTGATTTTAAGTTATATGTGGGATAAGTACATTTATCTCAATGATTTTGAGAAAGCAATTCAATGTTGTAATAAGCTTATTGATTTGGACGAATCAAATACTTCCTGTTACATCAATATTGCAAATACTTATTGTAATTATCTTAACGATATTGATTCAGCAATATTGATACTTCAAAAATACAGGAATCTCAATTTACCTCCTGTCGAAAAACTGGAAAATCTTTATTTTGAGATGCTTCATAGAAGAAATATTGATTAAAGAAGTATGATGCTGTTCAAATACTGACTTTGATTTTATCAGATATGTTTAGAACATGCCTTGTTTTGAAATAATCATTAAGATTAAACGGTCCATAAACTTTATGTGAATTTTTATCATTAATCCATAATTGATAAGGTTTTGGAGTATCAGGTAAAATATCGCTATCAAGACCTTCCCTTCCTACAACCAATCTCAGTAAAACAATGTGGTTATCATCAAAATTATAATCAATTAATGCTCCAGGTATTATTGTCTGGTAACTATGGTTCTTATAAACAGATTTTAATAGAGATAAGTGGTATTTATTCTCTTGATCAATTACGTAACCATTACCTAATTGAATGTAATCGACAGGGAATCTGCAGCTTGCTAATAACAATGGTAAAAGAATGATAAAAGAATGATAAAGAATATATTTTTCATCTTAATTTTCCTTATTAATCAAATTCACTGGGAAATCCTGATCAGAAGTTGATTCTGGTATAAGATATAGGTCAAGAAAATTATTCGTGACTGTTACATATTCCACTTGCAAAACGGTATTGACTTTCTTTCGCTGTATTTTTATAATTATGCAATATCTGAGTCAACTGTCCGGATGTCTCTACGCGTATTACAGAACTGCACAGACTGATGCAGACAAAGTTCTGCCTTGATGTTTGCTAAAACATCAGCAGGGAGATGTCGAGTATACGAGACAGAGGGTTCATAATACGGAACAATGATTATTGTTCCCTACAGCTATTCTACACACCCCATCCCGCTTTGTTATAACTACACCTGATAAAAAAAGAGACACAGCCGGAGCCGTGTCTCTCAAATATTATTTATGTAATTGATTACATCTCGAATCTTACATTCAGGTTTTTAACAGCACCGGTTTCGTCAAGACGTCTTACTGGTGTTGTTAGCGGAGCGTTCTTCAGGTTCTCAGGTTCGTTCTTAGCTTCTTCTGCAATATCGATCATCACTTGAATAAACTCATCCAGTGTTTTCTTGCTTTCGGTTTCGGTAGGTTCAATCATCATAGCTTCGTGCACAATAAGCGGGAAGTAGATTGTTGGAGCGTGATAACCTTTATCAAGAAGGCGTTTAGCGATATCCAGAGTTTTTACTCCATAGAGCTTTTTCTGTCTTTCACCGCTGGCAACAAATTCATGCATACATGATTCGTTATGTGGAATATCATAATAATCTTCCAGAGATTTTCTGATATAGTTAGCATTGATAATAGCGTTTTCTGCTACTTTTCTCAGGCCTTTAGCTCCCTGCATTTTAATATATGCATAAGCTCTCAGGTTTTGTGAGAAGTTTCCGAAGAAAGAGTGTACTTTACCGATAGAAGTTTCTTCATTTGAATAATCCAGGAAGAAAGTACCGTCTTCTCTTTTTCCTACCATTGGAACAGGAAGGAATTTAAGCAGGTCTTCTCTTACACCGACAGGACCTGACCCAGGACCACCGCCACCGTGAGGGGTTGCAAATGTTTTGTGCAGATTGAAGTGCATTACGTCAAATCCGATTTCACCCGGCTTAACGATTCCAAGCAGAGCATTGAAGTTAGCTCCATCCATATACATAAGTCCGTCAACACTGTGAATAATCTCTGCAATCTGTTCAACCTGTGATTCAAAGATACCCAGCGTGTTAGGATTAGTAAGCATGAATCCTGCAACGTTGTCTGACATGTGAGATTTCAGTTCTTCAAGGTCAACCATACCTTTATCGTTGGATTTAAGCTCGATCACTTCGAATCCGTTAAGTGTACAGCTGGCAGGATTTGTTCCATGTGCTGAGTCAGGCATGATAATAACGTTTTTATGGTGATTACCTTTTGCCAGATGGTATGCATGCATGATTTTCAGTCCGGTGAATTCTCCGTGTGCACCTGCAACAGGCTGGAGAGTTACATTAGCAAAACCGGATGTTTCAGCGAGATCCTGCTGAAGTTCATGCAATAACTGGAGTGCACCCTGAACGGTTTCTTCCGGCTGGTTAGGGTGAATATCGCACAATCCTGATATTCTCGCCAGATTTTCATTGATTTTTGGATTGTATTTCATTGTACATGATCCAAGCGGATAAAATCCTTTCTCAATACAATGATTCAGATGAGACAGCTCAACAAAGTGTCTCATTATATCTAATTCGCTGCATTCAGGAAACTTTACAGCTTCTTTTCTTCTGAATTCTGCAGGAATGCAGTTTTCTATATTTAAATCTACATCATTAACAGGTAATGTGTAGCCTTTTCTTCCCGGAGCATGTTTTTCAAAGATTGTTTCAGGCATTGAATACCTCCTTAACAGCTTCAACTAATTCATCGAGTTGTTTCTTTGTCTTCATTTCTGTTACAGCAATGAGAAGGGTGTTCTCAAATCCGCATTTTGAAAGATCTGTACCGGCAATAATACCTTTTTCGAGCAGAGCTTTCTGAACATCTTTTACAGGCTTGTCGAACTTAACGGCAAACTCTTTAAAGAATGGGTTATCTGTTGCCAGACTTACGCCATCTATAGCTGTGAGTTTTTCTGCAAGGTAATGTGCTTTAGTGGTAGACTGAACTGCAACTTCTTTGAGCCCTTCCGGTCCCATTGTTACCATGTAGACTGTTGCTGCCAGAGCTGCGAGAGACTGGTTGGAACAGATGTTTGAGGTTGCTTTGGTTCTTCTTATATGCTGTTCACGAGCCTGAAGTGTAAGGACATAGCCTTTTTTACCTTCAACGTCTTTGGTTGCGCCAACAATACGTCCCGGCATCATACGGGCAAGTGAAGTATGAGTTGCAAAGAATCCGCATAATGGTCCACCGAAATTAGGTTTATTACCCAGAACCTGACCTTCACCGATAACGATGTCAGCTTTGTATTCTGATGGTGCGTTAAGAACTGCAAGAGAGATAGGATCTACTGCGACAATATAAAGAGCTTTTTTGAAGCTGTGAACGATTTCTTCTATTTCAAACGGATTTTCCAGACTACCGCAGAAGTTAGGTGTCTGCAGAAGGAAACAGGCTGTATCATTATCCATTTTAGCTTTCAGATCTTCAGCATCAACAAGTCCGTTTTTATTGTTAACAACAACAATTTCAACACCAATACCTTCTGTATAGGCTTTAATTACTTTAACGTAATCCGGATTGATTGTTCCTGCGATAACCGCTTTATTCTTTCTGGTTTTTCTGACTGCCATAAGAATAGCTTCGGCTGCAGCGGAAGCACCGTCATACATACCGGCGTTAGCTACTTCCATTCCGGTAAGGTTGCAGATTAATGTCTGATACTCATAGATGTACTGGAGTGTTCCCTGGCTTACTTCTGCCTGATAAGGTGTGTAAGCTGTGAGGAATTCCGGTCTGGATATAACGTGATCCACAACAGCCGGTACAAAGTGATCGTAAACTCCTGCACCGAGGAATGAGTTTGTTGTAACGGTAGTTTTGTTCTTGTTAGCAAGACAGGTCATTTTACGTGTGATTTCGATTTCTGAATATGCTTCTTCCAGATCAAGCAGTTTATTTAACTGGAGTTTTTCCGGAACATCGGCTATAAGTTCCTTAAATTCGGAAACACCGATTTTCTGAAGCATTTCTTTTCTATCTTGTTCAGTATTAGAAATATACGGCATAGAAATCTCCTGCTTTTTTAATGTTTTTTCAGGAACATCAACTTGTAAGGGATAATTTCTGTCAACAAAAAGAGATAGAGTATTGATTTTCTGTGATTTCTTTGACTTAATGACTCGGTGAAGGTTTGGAAAACATTCACCAACTTCTGCTTTTTGTGAGGAAAGAGAACAAAAAGAGATAGAGTATTGATTTTCTGTAATTTCTTTGACTTAATGACTCGGTGAAGGTTTGGAAAACATTCACCAACTCCTGCTTTTTGTGAGGGAAGAGAACAAAAAGAGATAGAGTATTGATACAGTCCTTCATTTTCTTTATATGACTAAAGAAAACGAAGCAAAAGAAATGACATCTTTTTTAAATGTATTTCCAGCAAGCTGGAACCATAAATCTCACCTGAAATCCTTCCAAGGCTTCAGGATTTCTTCACGGGAAAATTTATTATACAGTAAAAAAGAATAAGATCGGCTACTTACAACTGAAAGATTGTGCTATTATGACTCGGTGAAGGTTTGGAGAACATTCACCAACTTCCGCTTTTTGTGAGGGAAGGTGGAAATAATGGTGAGCAGGAATTGATATGATAATCATTAATCTCTTTAGAATGAATTTAATATTCATAAATGAGTTTGTATAAACAAAAAACTTGACACATATCAAAAAGTTCTTTAGAAAAGATTTATATATGTAGAGGTAAGAGGGATCTCATTTGTTTTCCCCTTCGACATATTTTTTACTTAGCAAGATAGAAAATACTAAACAAAACAATAAACAATAAAAGCTATCTGATGTAATAAAATTATGAGGAGAAATTATGGATAATAATGTAATTGACTTATGTTCAATGGAAATAGTGAGTACAGCTTCTACACTTGATAAAGACACAGGCAGTGGAAGCACACAGGAATGTCAAACTTGTGAGAATTTACCATATCCTGCTGGAGATGCATCAACTAGAAGATGCGCTAAACAGAATGCTGCCAGAAAACTGGTAAATTCATCCAGCAACAATACAAGTTCAGGTATATCATAGTAAGATAATTAAGTTGAAGGGCTGTATTTTATAAGTAGGGAAAACATCGGATAGCTTAATTTTAGGAGAATATATGAGGAAAGGAATAGCAAGTTTAACGTTCACAGTATTAACACTTATAATTTTGAACTCTGTTTCTTGTGTCAGGCAGGACAAGAGTGGTGAAAGTGGTTCAAAATCTGTATTAGTAGTAGCTGATTCATTGGGATGGCAGGATGATGAAAACTTTACTTTTGGAGCTAACAATATTCACAATATTGATGGTGAAGAACTGTACGTATTGGATATTGATAATGCAGTTTTTTATGTTTACGAGATTAACAGTTTGAAATTTCTGAGAAAATTTGGAAGTAAGGGCAGAGGTCCCGGAGAATTTCTTTATCCTAACTCATTCACATTTGATAAAAATGGTGATATAGTTGTAGGTGATTTTGCTAATTCCAGAATACAATGGATTTCTAAGCAAGGTGATTTTCTTAAAGCTGAGAAATTCCACCCGATTGGTAAAGTATACAATTATGAAGACAGCATATATGTTACAACTGCTCATTTTGCACCTGATTATAAGTTAACGGTATATAATAATGGAGAGTTTAAAACTGTGAGGAAGTTGGATCAATTCTGCTCGGATAATGATTTAAAGGAAGAAAATAAACATATAGATATTATAAAATATGAGAATTCACTAATAGGAGTACCAATAAATAGAGTTGGGTGTATCAAAGATTTGAATAATGAGAAAATTCAGTTCTCATCATCAGTAAACAGGGATGCTGTTCCGGAATACTCAAAAACAAGTAATGCAGTGCTGATGAACGACAGATTTTACGTTGTTGAAAGAGCATATGGTGTAGATCCAGCCCAGAAGAAAAATTCATCACTGACAAAGATAGAAGATATTAAGCATTTTTATGATATAAGAGAGTTTGTTTGCGAATACTCAATCACAGGAGAATTGAAATCTTCATGTGAGCTACCCGGAGATATGATGACTTTGTCAGGAGAAATACTGTCCTCAAATGGAAAAGTATTTCTGGTATCTAACTATAATGGAATAATATTTAAGTTAACGAAATCCGAAGTGAAGGGATCATAAATATACTGGAGGATGAAGTGCTTAAAAAGTTTAGAGCTGTAAGTGGTGTCTACTTTTATGATTCTTTAAACTCGAACATTATTAAGATCAATGAATTCATGTATAATACATTTTATGATCTTTTGGGCATGTCAAGAGATGAGTATATTGATAAGTATGCTGAAAATGCAGAAATAGAGAAAGTTTTCGATAAATTCCGGAATTACATGAAAAACAGAGCTGAAAGCAATGGATTCTCATTTTTGCCTATCAAGAACGAAAACAGGAAGAAAAATCCTTTCAAAATTGTTATTGGGTTAACTGAAGCCTGCAATTTAAAATGCAAGTACTGTATCTACTCGGACAGCTATTCTTACACAAGAACAAGTTCAACAAAGAAAATGTCTTATACGATAGCAGACAAGTTTATCAGATGGATTGACGAAAACTACAATGTGGAAGAGAACCTGAATATCGGATTTTATGGAGGAGAACCACTATTAAATTTCGACATTATGAAATACATTGTGAAAAACTTAAAAGAGCTTCCGTCCGAAATAACATTTTCAATTACTACTAATGGTTATGCAATGTCAGAAGAGCATATCGATTTCTTTTTAGCCAACAAGATCAGATTATTTGTAAGTGTAGATGGGACAAAAGAAATTCATGACAAATACAGAATCGCTTTGAATGGTGAACCGACCTATGATAGAATAATGAACAACTTGAAGCCTATTTCAGACAGGTATCCTGATTATTACAGGGAATATGTTAATTTCGTAGCTACTGCGGCAACTCCCGGAATTTTCGTTGAACTTTTTGATCTGCAACAGGATAATCCAATTTTTTCACATGTATCTATGATTTGGGATAGCGATGATGCTGAAAAAATTGAATCTTTTGATGAAGATGAAGTAAGTAGAATTGATGATATTACCGGAGCTAGAAGAGCAGGATTTATAGATAGATTTAAAAATCGCAAGCTTTTGAGTGGAGACCTGGATCTGATTACAAGTATAAAGAGGATACATTTCAGAAACTCAGGAAGTGATGTCAATTATCATGCCTGTTCTCCGGGAAATGCAATGTTGTTTGTCTCTCCCGAAGGAAATTTTCATATGTGTGAGAAAATTGATCACGCAATGCCCATAGGAGATCTTGATAAAGGAATAATTTCTGCCAGAAAAAATGAAATTGAAAGAGATTGGCTTTATTTCAAAGGGAAGAACTGCAGCAAGTGCTGGGGAGCTCATCTTTGCGATTTATGCTATGTGAGTTTCGTGAGATCAGAAAATATATCTCCAAGTAATTCAATATGCTCAGAAAAGAAAAGTGAAATTGAAGGTATGCTTCAACTATATGTCAGACTTCTTGACCATGTAGGTAAGGAAAGCATCGATAATTACTTCAACCAGAGTGAAACTTCGTAATTTCTGAATACACTGACAATGAAAATAGCAAAGAATGAAAACTTGAATTTTATCAGATTTTTATATCTGAACTTCTATAAAAAATACATGAAGAGTATTCTGCTTGTCTGCTGTCTGATCATTATCCTTTCTCTACTGATCTTGCCTACACCATTAATAACAAGAAGAATTATTGATGTTACATTACCCGGGAAGAACTTAACGGAACTAATAGTATTAGTTGGTATAACTTTATCAATACTATTATTTCAGAATGCGGTAGCCTATATTCATTCTTTAATGTTGAAACGGGTAAATGATAAAATCATATTGGATATTAAAGTTGCACTTTTAGAAAGGCTTAATAATGCTCCTCTGAGTACAATTAACAAGTACAGTTCAGGATATCTTCTTTCCAGGATAAATAGTGATTCTGAAGGTCTGAGATCTTTTTTCGCAGAAACATTTGTAGCGGTACTCAAGGATCTTCTGTATTTAATTGCAGGATTATCAGTGATTTTTACAATTCATTTCAAGCTTGCATTATTCTCAGTAATTCTAATAATTCCATATGTATGGTTATCCGTGTTCTTCGGAAAGAGAATTAAAGCGCAAACAGAGGTTACATACGAAGTAATGGCAAAAAGCGTTTCTACGTTGGAGCAGTGTTTATCACTTATTCGTCTGATAAAACAGTTTCTTCGAAGCCGATTCAGTATTTACCAGTTTTTCTCTTCATCGAAGTCAGCATATAGAGAATCTGTAAAACTTACAAAGATAACCAGTATCTACCAGGTTTCTTCCAATATGATAATTGGTCTGATTCCATTAATAATTATTGGGTATGGTGGATATGAGATTATTAACGACCGTTTGACAATTGGTTCTATGATTGCATTCAATTCTTTTATCAGGTATTTGTTCAATCCTGCAAGGAATCTTATTGATTTAAATGTAAGATTGCAAACGGCAATGGTTTCCCTGAAGCGAGTTAAAGAAATAATGACATTCCCGAGTGAAGTAATAGATTACAACTATAACATATCTGTAATTGAAAGGCTTTCAATCAGAGAATTGAAATTTTTTTACAAAGAAGACAAGCCTATATTGGAAAATGTGAATATTGAGATTAATCAGGGAGAGAAAATAGGTATTGTGGGAGTGTCCGGATGTGGAAAAACAACTTTATTGAAAATATTATCAGGATTACACAAGTCAATATCAGGTGAGATTTATATAAATGGTGATAAGCTAAGTGATAGTCAAATTGTAGCATTAAGAAAATATATCGGAATTGTCGATCAGGAACCAGTTCTAATTGATGGCAGTATTATGGATAATATACGATTTGCGAACATGTCAGCAGGATATGAAGATGTTGTAGCTGTTTGTAAAATGGCATCTGTCCATGCTCAAATAATGAACTTGCCGGATAAATATGATACGCATGTCGGAGTAAAAGGAAACAGTCTTTCAATTGGGCAAAAACAAAGGATAAGTCTGGCAAGAGCTCTGATAAAGAATCCTAAAATTCTATTATTGGATGAAGCAACATCAAACATTGATCCAATCAGTGAAAAAAGCATAATGGAAACACTGCACAAATTACCGGATGATATTATTGTGATAATTGTCGCACACAGGTTGTCTACAATAAAAGAATGTGACAAGATATGTGTTATGAGTAATGGAGCAATATCTGAAGAGGGAAGTCACGGCGAATTAATGGAAGTGAAGGGAGAGTACTTCAATATGCTCAATCATGGATGATTTTTCGTAGATGTCTTTTTGGATTGATCTATTTCCCTTGACACAAAACAGTCAGTATACTGCACTGCGATGAGGTTTGAATGTGCTGCGACTTATTGATTACATAATTTGACTTGCTGTTGAGTCAGTTAATCAATAAGGAGTTCCTATGTTTTATATTATTGTCGCTTTTATTATTGCTTATGTAGTTATTGCCCACTATATCAGTTACAAACTTGAGAAAACTCGAATCCTGAAGAAACAAAAATGGGATCTTAACATCTGCTGCGGTAAAACCGACGGTGGAGGAACTAATTGTGATATCTTCCAGCATAAGGATGTTCCTAATTTTGTGCTGGTAAACGATATCTATAACCTGCCCTTTGCAAATAAGCAGTTCGATACTGTTTTATGCTCTCACACAATGGAACATGTGGACGATCCTCAACGATTTTTTGATGAGCTTGCCAGAGTGGGGAAGATGGTAACTGTTGTTATACCTCCGCTATATGATATTTCTGCGAACCTGAATCTGCTGGAACACAAATTTATCTTTCTGACATTCAAAAAAGAACATAACTCTCTACCAAGGTTTATTGAGCTTCCTTTTGCTCATAAGATACAGAAGAAACTTGGTCAGGTGAATAATGCGTAGGTTATGATCATAATTGATCTCAGAACTCCCTAAATTTCAATAACTTCCGGGTTGACAACTTTTAAAGTCTGCAAAAAATGAAAAAACATGAAACTAAAACATAAGCATGGCGTTATGTTTGCAGAGGTGATTATGGACGAAAAAAAATTAGTATTACAGGCTAAAAAAGATATTCAGGCTTTTGAAGCTTTATATCAGAGATACTTTCCTGATATATTCCGGTTTGTTATGTACCGGGTTGGTAACAGGAGTTATGCTGAAGAAATCGTTTCAAACACTTTTTTTAAGGCTATGGATAAGCTACACCTGTTCAAGTGGCGCTCCATACCGTTTTCTGCCTGGCTGTTCAGAATTGCAGTCAGTGAGATAAGTAATTATTTTCGTGCAGACAAAAGACATAAGAAAATTGAAAACATGTATGTCGACAAGGCTGTACTTGATGAGAAGACCGAAAGATTTTCATACGATTTCATACATCAGTATATAAAGCAACTGCCTGAAAAAGATCAGAATATTATAATATTACGTTTTTTCGAGAAGAAAAGCTTCAGTGAAATTTCCGAAATGCTGGGAAAAAAAGAGAGTACTTTAAGAGTCAATTTACACAGATCACTGAAGAAATTAGAAAAATTAATCCCGGCGGAGGTATTGGAAGATGTCTATCAAAAAGTATCTTGAGAACATAAACACACCGGAAGTTCATCCGGGACCGTTTTCTGTAAGACTAAAATACGAGCTTGAGAAAGAGTATTTCCACAGAAAAAAAAGCTTTGGCTGGTATCCTGCCTTTGCGACTGCAGCTCTGGTTGTCATGGTATTTGCTTTTGCAGTATTCATTTTCAAACCGGATTTGGCTGATAAGGCTCACTACGCATTCTGGCGTGCTGAAGGTAAACAATACCAGTTATTTGCAGAAAACTCAGGTATTGCCCAGAGTGCACCGAACAGTATAGTCGATCAGAGTAATTTTGTTCCTGTGAACAATCTTTCCAATCTTGATGAATCCAAATCTTATGTCATCAAGAAGGTCAGAGACAGAAACAACAGATCAATATTCTACGTAAGTGAATACAAAGGGCAGCAGCCTAAAGTTAAACTTCAGTATTAGTGGAGACAGAAATGAAACGAAGTCTGATTCTTATCTTAATCTTTGCAGCAGGAGCGCTGGCAGCGTCAATTCCTGAGCCTTACATAGGTATCTTCATAGAAGTGCCTTACGAACAGGTTCTGAAGAAATTGAACTCTGACTATGGTGTTCTTCTTACAGCTATTGTGGAAGATTCTCCTGCTGAAGAAGCAGGCTTGAAAGTTAATATGCTGGTTCTGGAGATTAATTCAAAGAAAATACATAATCAGGAAGATATTGTTAATGTTTTGAAAGGTAAAAAACCGGGAGATAAGCTGGAATTTCTCATTCTTGAAAATGGGAAGAAGAGAAAAGTAAAGCTGACTCTTGCAGAGAAAGTTACTCCGGACACTCCTGTTAATGTGTTTTCCGTATTCTTCAATAATGTACTGGGAGTAGAAACACAGACACTTACTCCTCAACTTATGGAATTCTTTGAAGTTAAAAACGGGTTGCTTGTAAGGACTGTTATTGATGGTAGTCCGGCAGATAAAAACGGATTAAAAGCCGGTGACATCATTATCGAAGCAATTGGAAACAAGATTGAGAACAATAACGATCTTTACTCTATTGCTATGGATAAGAGCCACAAGAATGGAATAGAAATTCTTACAGTCAGGAAAGGAAAACTCCTGAGAATGCTTCTCCATCCGGATTATGATAAATTCACAGAAACATACAGTATAGATGTGAATCCTAACGGTAATAGTGTATTCGTGTACAGCCCTGAGTTCACAATGCATCACACCACTACAGAGGATACTGTACAAACTAAGTCAGAGATTGAAGCAATAAAGTCTGAACTCTATAAGCTTCAACAACAATTTAACGAATTAAAAAATAAACATTAGAAACATACAAATTCCCTCCTCAATCATCAGCACCTGTTCGACAGGTGTTTTTTTTGCTTTAACCACGAAAAACATGAAAATTAATTTCCTAACCGGATCACTCCTACGGAGTTCAGTCTTTTATTAGCCATGTTGATCTGCAAACAGTTTACACCTACTGGGCTGATATCAATATCGGGTAATTTCAGGGGCAAAGTTTGCCATAGACATTGTGTGCAACGTTAGTGTTATTCTAATTCTTAAATGGTATACACCCGTTCTATTCTACATCAGGTTAAAGTTCTTTGGCTACACGTAATATCCTGTTCCGGAATAAAAAAAAGCCCCTGCGTGCAGAGGCTTGTATATGTCAGATATTGGTTATTTCTTTTTAGATCGGCAGACAGCCAATGGCAGGAGCATTTCCTCCATGGATATACCACCATGCTGGAATGTTCCGTTATACTGTCTCTGATACTGGTGGAATGAATTTGGATATACAAAGTAGTAATCATCTTTGGCAAATATGTAGTTATCTACAATGTTGTTAGATGGTAATCCGAAATCTTTCGGATCTTTCAGGTAGATAGCATGTCTGTCATTACATGTCAGATTTCTTCCCTGCTTGTAACGTACAGTGATTGTTGTATCTTTATCACCAATAGCCTGAGTAGCTCTGTTTACACGAATTGAACCGTGATCAGTCGTAATAACAACAGTTGCATCCTGTTCAGCAATTTGTTTCAGTGCATCGTAAAATGCTGAATGCAGGAACCAGTGTTTTGTGAATGCTCTCAGTGCTTCTTCATCCGGAATTGCTTCTTTCAGTATACTGTCTTTAGATCTATGGTGAGCCAGTAAATCCAGGAAGTTATATACCAGAACAACCAGCTTTTCTTTAGACCAGGAATTGATTTTTCTAAGTACAAAATTTGCTTCTTCCATATTGAATATTTTTATATACTTGGAAGTTGGATTGATATTGTATCCCAAATCGTTAATATGAGCATCAAGAAGCTGATGTTCGTTTCTGTTACGACTGTTTTCATTGTCGGAGGAGTCATTCCAGTATTGCGGGAACATTCTTGCAATATCAATTGGAAGAAGTCCGCTGAACAGCGAGTTTCTCGAATATGGAGTTGCAGTTGGGAGAATAGAGTAATACAGATCAAGGTCAACATCAAACAATTCCTGAAGGAAAGGTTCGATTGCGAGATACTGGTCCAGTCTCATGCAATCCAGAATTATGAAGTAAACCGGTTTACCTTCATCAAAAAGCGGGGTTACAGTTTCGGAAAGTACGTCAAATGAGAAGGTCGGTCTCTCATCACTCTGCAACCAGTCAGAATAGTTCGATGATATGTAGTTTGTGAACTCGGTATTACAATTACGTTTTTCCAGAAAATGAGTGTGAGCAAGGGCCTGATCGTTTATTTCATCGATAACAACATCCCATTTACACATTTCATTATATATGTTTTTCCAGTCATTCCAGTCCGGACTCTGGAAGAGAGATTGATTCAGTTGAGCAATATATCTGGAGTATTCTTCACCAATCTGATTGTGTCTTATTTCATCAGCCTGGAAAATTTTCTTCACTGTCATAATAATCTGATTAGGATTAATAGGTTTAATCAGATAGTCAGAGATCTGACGGGCAATTGCTTTATCCATCAATCCTTCTTCTTCGGATTTGGTAACCATAACAACAGCCAGATTAGGATTAATTTGTTTTATCTCCTGAAGAGTAGCAAGTCCGTCCATTCCGGGCATCATCTCATCGAGAAGCACCAGATCGAATTTCTCGTTAAGAACCATTGCAACAGCATCTGTTCCATTAGACACCTTCTGCACGTGATATCCTTTATCCTGCAGGAATATTACAAACGGTTCCAGTAAGTCTATTTCATCATCTACCCATAATATTTTTAATTTGCGCATTTTTACCTCATTATCAGTTTTTTGTTTAGATCTGATTCTTATCAACTAATGCCGGGACCCTCCCCTTCGCTTTCCTTTTCATAATTTCTCTGTTTTATTTTAATTTCATTCTTAACCTGTTCAAGGTCAGTGTCCTGAAAATAAATAGCCAGTTTATAATTTAGCTCTTTTCTGGAGCAATTGAAGAATGTTACCATTGTTTCGTAGAACTGGTCAATGAGAACTTCTTTCATTGACTTGGATTGGGTTTGCTTACGAACTTCCTTGATATCTTCTCTCAGATCAGTAGCAGAAAGCTCATTAGCTTTGTTAAGCCATTCTTCTGATTCCGAATAAGTTTTGTTTTTAACAAGCGGCTTTATCATGTTAAGTTTATCAACACCGATGTTTTTCAGAGAAGATTCATCTATATCAAGTTCATCAACAAAAAGATCATATATGGAAATCAGCTTTGAGGCAAATGTTCCGGCTATATTATATTCCTGTTCGATGAAATCCTTAAATTTGTTATAACCTTTAATTTTATACAGCCCTTTTCTTTTTACTTCTGACAAAAGCTGTCCAATAGCTACAAAATCATCCTCAAGTTTTGCCTTGAGACTAAATAATGCCTGAAGTTTCTCCTCAGGACTCTGCTCTAATTCTTGTCCGATTACTTCGTCCATATTTTACCTCTATGTTTCCGGATAATAGACATGATCTATTTCCGGATATTTTTTATCTTTTACATCCTGTTTATAATCTTTTATGCTCTCAACGATCTGCTGACCATACTTCCCATAACCTTTGACAAACTTCGGCTGGACAGTGCTTAAACCGAGCATATCATGATACACAAGTACCTGGCCGTCAGTGAATCTGCCTGCACCGATACCAATTGTTGGGATTCCGACTTCTTCTGTAATAGCTTTTCCTAACTTTTCCGGAATTGCCTCAAGAACAAGCATGAAAGCTCCTGCATTTTCTACTTCTTTTGCCTGATCAATTAATCTGTCATAAGATTCGGAATCTTTTCCCTGAACTTTATATCCACCCATCTGATGAATAGATTGAGGAGTCAGCCCCAGATGAGCAACAACAGGTATTTCGCAGGAGATAATATCTCTTATTGCAGCAATTCTTTCAGGAGTTCCACCTTCAAGTTTCACGGCATTAGCTTTTCCTTCAATAATTAAACGAGATGCGTTTCTTTTTGTTTCTTCACTATTAATATGATATGTCATAAAAGGCATATCTGCTATGACAAATGTTTGAGGAGCTCCTCTTCGCACGGCTTTACAATGGTAAATAATATCATTGAGAGTCACTTCAAGAGTGTCTTCCATCCCCATAACTACCATTCCAACGGTATCACCAACAAGAATAACATCTACTCCTGCTGCCTCAACCTGCATGGCTGACGGATAATCATAAGCTGTCATCATAACAATCTTATCCGTTTTTTTCTTCATTTTCAAGAAAGTATTCTTATTAATCATAATGCATACCTCAATATAAGGTCTAAAGTATAATTTATTCTACAATGTTATCAAGTTTTTTTAACATAGAGTTCATGAACTCATTGTAATTCCTGTTTTCGATGGCTTTTCTTGCCATATGCATAAGTTCCAGATAAAAATGCAGACTGTGAATTGATGCAAGTCTCATTGCCAGCAGTTCGTTTGCTGCGAACAAATGTCTTATGTAAGCTCTGGTAAAATTTCTGCAGGTGTAGCATGTACATTCATCGTCAATTGGTCGGAAATCTTCTTTATATCTGGCAGCTTTAATAATCATTCTGCCGTTTCTGGTGAAGACAGTTCCTTTTCTGGCATTTCTGGTCGGCATTACACAATCGAACATATCAATACCGTTACCAATATTTACAAGTAGATCAGAGGGCGTTCCTACTCCCATAAGATAACGTGGTTTATTCTTCGGCATAATCGGATTAAGAAATTCCGTGATACGGAACATATCTTCCTTTTTCTCACCGACAGCTAATCCGCCAATGGAATAACCTGGGAAATCCATTTCTATCAGTTTCTCCGCACTTTCCTGACGCAGATCTTCATGCACTCCCCCCTGAACAATTCCGAATAAAGCCTGTTTATCAGGTTCTTTCTGTGAATCCTGACATCTCTTTGCCCATTCAAGAGTAGTTTTGAGAGATTTGGCTACATAATCCTTAGTCGCCGGATATGGTGGACACTCATCGAATGCCATGATAATATCTGCACCGAGACTGTTCTGAATCTCCATAACTCTTTCGGGAGTAAACATGTGATAGCTTCCATCAATATGAGACTGGAATCTTACTCCATCCTGAGTAATCTTTCTAAGACCACTTAAACTCATTACCTGAAATCCACCGCTATCTGTAAGAACAGGTTTATCCCAATTCATGAAATTATGAATTCCGCCTGCTTTCTTAACCAGTTCGTGTCCCGGTCTCAAGTACAGATGATACGTGTTTCCCAGTATTATCTCAGCTTTAAGATCCGTCAGTTCATGTGGAGTAAGTGTTTTAACATTTGCAATAGTACCCACAGGCATAAATATGGGAGTCTGGATAACTCCATGAGGTGTTTTCAGCTCTCCACGTCTTGCGTTTCCATCTTTATGTTTCAATGTGAATTCAAAAATAATCAGCTCCTTCCGTAAGATCAGTTTCCGGATGTGTTCTCAATCTGGTTTTTTATATTGTTGTTTGATGATGATCTGACTGCAACCTTAGTTATATCATTAAAGATAGCCCAGAACATAAGACTCAGCAACAGGATAAATCCGATCTGCTGTAATCTCATCTGTATTCTCATCGGCAGCGGTTTTCGGAAAATACCTTCACATATAAAGAAGAATATCTGTCCTCCATCCAGTACAGGTACCGGTAGAAGGTTGAATACCATCAGAAAGATGTTCAAAGTAGCCATCAGATTAAGAAACGTACTGAGTCCTCTCTTTATCATCTGTTTTGTAACCGAAACCATCATAATCGGGCTGGCAATATTTTCCTTAAGTGATGCCGGCTTGGTAAACAGCTTGAAAATGCTGACATAGGTAGCAGTAACTAGATCTACTGTTGAAACAGCACCATATTTTATTGACTCGAAAAATGTGAATTTTTCTTCAAGATTAACAGGATTATGCATGGCTATACCGATCATCTTCTGATTCTCTTCCAGAATATTAGTGTTCAGACTCATTTTCTTTTCAAAGGTTTTTCCGTCTCTGATGATTGTAAGAATAACTGAATCGCTTTTCTCATTAACAATCTTTTCACGCATTTCGTACCAGTCCTTCACGGAATCACTATTTACAGCTACGATTAGATCCATTTCCTGAAGTCCTGCCTGATATGCAGGTAGTCCGGGAACTATCTCTCCAATAATTGCCGGAACGTAAGGTGATATTGATCCTTTTGACATTGCAGTAGAGTCTGCATAGAAATTTACATTATATCTGTTATTGTCTCTGTATATGATAGCATGGTTATAACCCGGTTCGAAATTTCTTATCACATCATTCCAGCTTTTAACATGTTTTCTGTTAACTGCTTCTATTGAGTCTCCATAGAAGAAATAATTTGCAAAAACTCCTTCAGTTTCACCAACTACAGGAGCACTGTCTTGATATTGTACACCAGCACCGAAGGCAAGCATAATCAAGATAAATGCCAGAAGCAGATTAAAAAAAGGTCCATTAAAGGATATAAAGACTTTCTGGAGCCAATGCTTGGCAGTAAACGAATCCTGAGAAACTTCATCCTGCTCATCAGGATTTTCTCCTTTCATCTTCACATATCCACCGAGAAGGAAAAGAGAAATTCTATATTCAGTATTACCTTTTTTAAAGGCGAGTAGTTTAGGACCAAAACCAAGTGAGAACTTTTCTACATATACACCACACATTCTGGCAGCAATAAAATGTCCGAATTCATGAACAGTAACAAGTACAGCTAAAGCGACTATTACTCCGATAACAGCAATCAATATTCCTCCAAGTATCTTTATCGAGATTTATGCATAATAGAGAACCAACCATTAATGACAATAACTTATAGTTTATTACTTCAGTTATGCAGAAATCTTTATCTTATTATTATTAGTGAATTTATCACCAATTAATTAAAATTCCGAGTTAGCTCTACACAGTCAAGTGAAATAAATTTTGACTTGTAAGCGTTATATAAATAATATTGCGAAAAAATTCGGAGGAATCCATGTATTCTAATAAAGAAACGGATATAAATAAATATTTCATGCCTACAGAAGTGCATCTTGGAAAGAAATGTATAGAGAAATCAAAAGATAAATTCAGTGAATTTGGTAAAAAAGCTCTTATAGTCACCGGCAGATCTTCAGCAGTAAAAAGCGGAGCACAACAGGATATCCTCTTGGTACTTGCTGAGAAATCTATCGAACATGTGATATACAATGAAATAGTGGAAAACCCGACTGTAGATTCAGTTGTTAAAGGTGCCGGGATATTCAAAGAGAATAATTGTGATCATGTTATTGCGATTGGTGGAGGTTCACCGCTTGATGCAGGAAAAGCAATTGCTCTGGCTGCAAAACATAATGTAACATCCAAAGAAGAGTTCTTCTCTACTGATTTCTCTGAAGCATTCCCTGTAGTTGCTATTCCAACTACATCCGGTACGGGTTCCGAAGCAACTCAGTACAGCATTATTACTGATACTGACTCAAACACTAAGAAAGGTATTGCTCATCCGGCTATTTTTCCGGTATGCTCTTTTCTTGATCCGACCTATACAATTTCTCTCAGTGAGAATGTAACAAGAAACACTGCAATTGATGCTTTAAGCCACCTTCTGGAAGGTATTTACTCCAAAAGAAGAAATCCGCTGACTTATCCGGTAATCTTTCAGGGAGTAAAGTTGATTTATGATAATCTGAAAAAATGCCTTCAGAATCCGGAAAACTATGAGCTGAGAGAAAAACTCATGATTGCATCTCTATATGGTGGAGTTGCTATAGCTCAGACCGGAACAACAGTGCAGCATTCAATCGGTTACCCTCTTACTACAGAATATGGTGTTGCTCATGGACTGGCAAATGGGGTTGTCATGAAAGACATAATGGAAGCATATTATCCGCATATAAAATATGAACTTAATCAGCTTTTCCATTTTATCGGGATCAATAAGCTTGTTTTCTTTTCCTGGTTGAGAGAGCTTCTAACAGATGTTAATGTTGAAATAACAGACACTTTTATTGAGAAACAGGCTATAGAAGTTGCTCACAGTTCTCATGTAAACAATACACCGGGCAATATAAGCCCATCACTCATAAAAAAAATATACCTGCAATTAAAATAGGAGGTTTTATGTATAAGCCGGTATTTATCCTTGTTGCTGTATTAGGTCTGCTCTGTAGTCTGGCAGCAGAAGATTATTCAATCAATAATTCGCACTTCACGGTTGTTGTAGATGATACAACGGGTATGTTTAACATAGGGGATGCCTCAGGTAACTCTGTTATTTCCGGATATCCTGATACATTTAATACACATTTTATTGTATCTCTCGATGATAATTTTTACTCCAATTCCGATGCATTGACAAACGTTACTGCATTGATTCCCTATAGTGTGAGCGAATATTCGGATCGGATAGAAACTGTATATGAGATTGGGGATGTGGAAATCAAACAGATTCTGGAGTTTCAAGATTTCATTAACTCGCATTTTGTTACTCTAAGATATGAGATTGATAATCAGGACCAGATTATACATGATATAGGAATTGCTCATTTTTATGCTCCGCAATGTCCCGGTACCGGGACGAGATCGTTCTGGGGGAACGGGCAACAGATCAGTTCTACTCTTGAACTTTCCGGTCATGTGATTCCTCAGGTTATACAGATGTACGAAAATGATGATATCATTACGGATGGTACAGTATTTCAGACAATCACCAACGGTCTTGAGGCAACTGCTCCAAGTATGGTGATTTTCGGTAACTCAGATACTCTTTCTAATGTTGTCTGGGATATGGAAACGGATCAGGTTGTACCTATCACTTCTCCCGGACTGTTTATGAGATGGAATGTTGAAACTTATGATGTAGATGATAAAAATACATTCGGGCAGTATATTGGACTCGGGAATATTACTACTTTAAATGATAGTATTGATCTCTCTGTTTCAACGTTGGATAATTTCGAACAGAACTACGAAGACATTCTTCCTGCGTCTGTAACAGTTCAGATGTTTGCAAGGAATAATCATAATGTGCCGGCTGATACAATGTATGCCGTTATGGAATTGTCTGAGAATTTGAGATTTGCTAATTCCACTGCTACTCAAACTATGAGCCCTGAAATGATTTCCACTGGTGAAATAAGTGGTTGTAAATGGGCTATCTACGCTTCCAATCCTCAGCAGAATTCTCAGGAAGAGATCAGAATTACACTTTATTCAACAATTGATACGGTAGAAATTTCAAGAATCATTGCTGTTCCGAGAATAGTGAACACTAACTTCAGACAGGATTTCGATCAGGTAAGGTTCCCGCCTAAATGGTGGATGTTGGATAACACTCATAACAGTTTCACCTGGCAACCTGGTAACATTCAGGGGTATTCATTCTCTGAATACGATCCTTTCAATATATACTCAGCATTTTGCCCTTACGTGGATTTAAGTGATTATCAGGATGAATGGCTGATTTCTCCAACTCTTATTATTGATGAACGACTGAACGGGTATCTGGAATTCTGGACATGCTATAATTCAGGATTAATGGATCATACAGACTACACCGTAAAAGTTACAACTGACGATGGTGATAACTGGACTGAAGTCTGGCATGCCGAAGAAGACAACCTCAGTACTCTTGACTGGGAACACGTTGCAGTAGATTTGGCTTCTTACACCGGTGAGCATATCCGAATTGCCTGGCACAAAATAGGCTACGATAATGATATAGTTATTCTGGATGCAATAGCCCTGGATGGTGCTATAGATAACGATGATGTTACGCTTGAACTTGTTAATAATGTCTGTAACTATCCTAATCCATTTAACCCCAGAACGACAATAAGTTTCTCAATTACCGAAGAACAGAATATCAATGTAAGTATCTACAATATCAAGGGACAAAAGGTTAAGAATCTTCTCAATAAATCAATGAGAAAAGGACCACATGAAGTTATTTGGAATGGAGATGATAATAATGGTAATGGCGTAGGTTCAGGAGTGTACTTCTATAAGATTACACCTGCAAAAGGAGAATCAATCCTTAAAAAGTGTATAATGCTGAAGTGATTTGTAAGTTGAAAATGTGCAATTAGTAGTAGAGACATACAAGCTTTTGACTCCAGACATCGTATTTCGAAACTAAGCACATTGGAGGAATTGTGAAAAAAAGAATTATAAAATCAGGATCTCTGTATCGTTTTGAGCTGTATGATGTTGAAACAAAGTATTTCCCGGTTCTTGAGATGTGTTTTTACCATAAAGATGACAATGTATACTATAAGGAATATTCTGAAGATGCTCCTGACATAGATTCCGTGATAAGGAACTTTGAAAACCACGTACTGGAAATGCACGATCAGCTTGGTTACTTTACCGAAGTTAAATGGGAAAAAGCTCTTCTGGAATTCTGCCGGATAACCAAAGAGAACAATCTCGACTGGTGGTTGACCGGATCCTGCTCTGCCTGTATAAGAGGAATAGATTTCAATCCGCACGATGTGGACATTATGTTCGACAGCAAAGATATTGATAGATTCCGGGAAGTGTTCTCTGAATATTTTATAGAACCTTTACTTGATACCGGTGGATGGGTAACGAAAGACTTTGGAGTGTTGTTCCTGCATGGCAGAATTGACCTGGCATCTGATCCCAGCCCTGCAATAGACGATCCTGATCCGGTTGATTGTGGCCCAACAGCCTTAAACCAACTGCAGACTATACAATGGAATGGTTATACAATTAAAGTACCACCCATTGAGTTTATGATTAACGCTAACAGACGCAGAGGAAGAACGGAACGTGTTGAGAAGTTGGAGGAGTATTTGAGGGAGAAAACTAATCTTGCTCTCTAAAAAACTCCAGCACATATCCCGCTGCCCAGCAGCCCATAATAGCCGGTAAATAGGCAACAGAACTGATCAGGTTACGGGAGCGTCCCCGCGTGGATGTCCTCTCCTGATCTTCCATTTCATGGGAATGCAGAGTTGTTACTTCTGAGGAGTATATCACCGGAACCTTACTCTTTATACCGCGTCGTCGCAGGTATTTGCGGATTCTTCTCGCTAAGGCGCAGTTCTGGGTTTTAAACAGATCTGCCTGTGCAATTTTGGATGGATCGGTTTTTCCACCTGCTCCCATTACAGAGATAAACGGTATTTTCTCAGTGTGCAGTTTAACAATCAGGTTTGTCTTAGGTACAACGCTGTCTATGGCATCAATCACAAAATCAGCATCTTTGAGGATATCAGGCATTGTTTCGTCAGAGCAGAAATCCGTCATAATTTCTATGTTCGCTTCCGGATTTATATCCAGCATTCTTTCCTGCATCACTTCGGTTTTCTGTTTACCAATTGTGCTGTGAAGAGCGATTATCTGCCTGTTAAGGTTCGTCACCTTGACCTTATCAAAGTCTACAAGCAGGATATTACTGAATCCGCTTCTAACCAGAATTTCGGCAGCGTAAGAACCAACACCGCCCAGACCGATAATTACCACGCGTTTTTCAGCAATCCTTCTGACGTAGTCTTCACCATAGATAAGAGTTAATCTGTGAAACTGATCCACTATTTGTATACCTCGCAGATATTTTTGTACTGAATCTCAATTAGCTTGTCTCTGTCTTCCTGTACAGCATTTATTATCTCATTAACCTTCAGAATATGCGGAGTTGAGTAAAAACCGTTCGTAAACGGAGCATCAGACTCGAAAATGTATCTTCCTGACTTGATGATCTCAGGCAGTACTTTTTTCTTAGCGAGAGTATTGTTGCCGGTACTCATCATCAGGTTAGTCTTTAATACATTATCAATAACATCTGTAGATCCGCCAAAACTATGGAAATATCCTCGTATTGACGGAAAGTCCTGCTTGATAATCTTAAGTATCTCATAATAGCTTTTTACACAGTGAATTACAACAGGTAGATTGTATTGTTTCGCAATATCAAGTTGTGTTTTGAATAGACTGACTTGTGATTCGAGGTCAGAGTTTCTTTTGTCCAGACCAATTTCTCCAATTCCGCAGATTTTCTTTTGATCGCATAACTTTACTATGTTATCAAATGTAAGAGAATCATCAGTTTTCTCGTAAGGATGAAATCCTGCAGTATAATGCAGCTTTGTATCTTTAAGTTCTGAATACAACTGAATATCCGATTTCGTTAATGCACAACCGATAAATCCTGTAATATTCTTGTCTAAAGCCAAGGAAATGGACTCTGAGAAGTTAGATATAACTCTTTTATTTGTCAGGTGGATATGTGAATCGATGATACCGTAGTCAAACATAATAGAAGAAAAAGGCTGCCGAAGAATCAGCAGCCAAAGTTTATTTATTTACCCGGGCATTGTTTCTCGATGTTTTCACCGAGGTTTTTATTGCCATATGCTTTATCGAAATGTTTTGCGAAATCTTCTGCAAGTTTTGCTGCTCTCTTGTCAAAAGCATCTTCATCCTGCCAGGTATTTCTTGGAATAAGAACATCAGAGTCTATTCCCGGTAATTTTACAGGAACTTCAAGATGGAAGATATCATCTTTAGTATATTCAGCTTTTTCAAGTGTACCGTCAAGAGCGCAATTTACAAGAGTTCTTGTCAGGTTTATATCCATTCTGGAACCAACACCGTATGGTCCGTGACTCCAGCCTGTATTCACAAGATAAACCTTAGTACCAAATTCTTTCATCTTTTCACCAAGCATGTTAGCATAAACATCAGGATTACGCGGCATGAAAGGTTCGCCAAAGAATCTTGAGAAAGTTGATACCGGTTCTGTAATACCTGTTTCAGTTCCGGCGAGTTTACTTGTGTATCCCATGAGGAACCAGAGCATAGCCTGATCCGCATTCAATCTGGATATTGGAGGGATAACCCCATTCGCATCAGCAGTGAGGAACAGTATTGTCTTAGGATGTCCTGCGACAGATTCCGGTTTGATGTTAGATAAGAATTCCAGTGGGTATGATCCTCTGGAGTTAGGGGTGATTCGTTCATCATCGAGATCGAATGTTCCGTCAGGATACATCATACAGTTTTCAACAATTGAACCATGATTGAGGTAATCATCGTCATGGAAAACAGCATTGTAAATTTCAGGTTCTTTTTCCTTATTAAGATTAATAAGTTTTGCATAACATCCATTTTCGAAGTTCGCGATACCATCATCGCTCCATCCATGCTCATCATCACCAAGAAGAGCTCTGTTTGGATCTGCTGAGAGGGTAGTTTTTCCTGTTCCGGATAGACCGAGTAATAATGCTGAATCCTGATTCTTGCCTTCATTTGCTGAACAATGTAAAGGCAGAACACCAACATCAGGAAGGTAATAGTTCATTACTGTAAACATTAGTTTTTTAGCACTGCCGCAGTACTGAGAACCGTATACAATACCGATTCTTCTGTCAAAATCAATAGCTATTGCCATGTTTGATGTCTGACCCGGTTTGCATTCTCTGAGACGACCGCAATACTTATCTGCATTGAGTTTATCATCCGGAACGAGAATAAGAGTAAAACCATTGTTATGGAATACGCTTTTGTTGATATCCTCATGAACCGGTCTGAACATATTGTCAGTGAATAATGCGCTAACAGCTTTGTCAGTAATGGTTTTTGTAGGCAGAGCATACTTTACATCAGCACCGATAACACGATCAGTCACGTATATCTTGTTTTTTTTAGATAACGTGTCTAAAGCATCCTCAAACAGCAAATCAAATGTTTCAGGGCTAAGAGCGATGTTATTAGGAGAATCCCAGTCAATTGTACCTTTAGATTCTTCATGAGATACAATATATGTATCCTTAGGGCTTCTGCCGGTTGATTCTTTAGGCGTCCAGGTGACTAATGACCCATTCTTAGAAACCATGGTTTCGCCGTTGTCAATACTCTCTTGTATGAGAGTATTCCTTGAGACATTTTCAAGCACATTATGATGTTTTTCAATCAATGTACTTACATTAGTTACAAATTCATTACAAGTCATGATTTGTACCTACCTCCATGATGTTTTGTGTATTGATTTATTATAATATTCCAGAAAATTCAGCATAAAAAAAAAGGCAGTTAGAACTGCCTTCACATGATTTTTTTTAAAATTATACTTTATCGGGATACACATTGGCAAATTTTCTGCCAGCTGCTTTAGTTTCAAACTTTACGTATCCGTTGATTAAACTGAAAATGGTATAATCTCTTCCAACACCAACGTTTTTACCTTGCTTTATTTTGGATCCTCTTTGTCTTACAAGGATATTTCCAGCAAGTACGTATTCGCCATCATATCTTTTGACACCAAGATATTGCGGATTACTGTCCCGACCGTTTTTACTACTACCAACACCTTTTTTATGAGCCATAATACTTCCTTTGTACCTATTTCACAATATCAGTAATTTTGATTTCTGTAAAATTCTGACGGTGACCGTTTTTCACACGATAACCTTTTCTGCGTTTCTTCTTAAATACAATTATCTTTTTATCTTTTTTATGAGCAACAACTTCAGCCACAACTTTAGCATTAGCTACAGTTGGACGTCCGACTATCACATCTGCATCATCTTTGAGCATCAGAACATCTGAAATCTCAAATGATTTTCCTTCTTCCATGTCGCCAAGGAAAGGAACTTTGATGGATTTGCCTTTTTCAGCTCTGAACTGGTGTCCTTTAAATCCAACTATTGCAAACATTTCTATCTCCTTTAGTGCTTACATTCACATATAAAGTAGACAATAAATTTTCCTTTAGACTGATTGTCAAGCAATTATCTAATTCTATTGTCACTATTTATCCTTCATATATCATTTTTAACTAACGAACATACAGTATTTGGCTTGATCACTGAATCCGAGACATTTTCATGTCGGTAAGCCTAAGTAGAAAATTTCGCTGTAATTTCTTTATTATTTCGATTATTGAAGATCTTGTACTGATCGGGTTTAAAGTCTTCCTCTGAAACAATAAATATATCGTTAGGAATATCGATGAAATATGTAGGGTTTTTATCTAGAAATGCTTTCACATTCGGGTGGACAACGATTCGCAGGGGAGTGTTTCTGATAAAATACTCCGATCTGCTCAGCCATCTGTATATCTGCATGGCAACAGAATCGCGTGCCATTACTCTACCGGTTCCCTTACAGCATGGACAGTGCTCTGAATAAGAGACCAGCAGATTTTGTCTTGTTCTCTTTCTGGTAATATGCACCAGGCCGAGAGGTCCGAAAGGAAAGACTTTATTTTTAGCTCTATCCCTCTTGAGGATAGCTCTTAATGTTTCCAAAACTTCATTCTTATTATTTTCGTCAAGCATATCTATGAAATCTATTACCATTATCCCACTCAGATTCCTGAGTCGAATCTGTCTGGCAGCTTCTGCCGCCGCTTCAACATTAGTTCTGCGCACAGTCTCCTGATAATTTCTGGAGCCTGTAAAACTTCCTGTGTTGATATCAATAGCACATAGTGCTTCGGTCTGTTCAATCACGATATTTCCACCACTTGGCAGATTACACCGTGCATTAAACATACTCTTTATCTCTTTTTCAATTCCATAGGCATCAAAAATAGGAGAATCCTCAGAGTATAGCTCCATTTTGTTAACCAGCTCAGGAGCAGCAGCTCTCAGGCTGGAAACAAGTTGAGATTTAAAAAGTTTATCATCAACAATAAGCCTATCTATATTAGTGCTGAATAAGTCTCTGATGAGAGTACTGAAAAGATTACCTTCCGAGTATAGGCAACTGGGAGCGACTTCATACTTTGTCTGTTTTTCAATAAACTTCCAGGTTTTATGAAGTCCGTCATATTCAGCTTTGAATTCTTCTTCGGAGTTTCCATCGGCATCAGTTCTTATAATAAGACCGACATTATCATGTTTAACTTTATTAATTATTCCCTTTATTCTGTTTCTTTCTGCGTGCGAAGAAATCTTACGGGAAAGAGCTACCTTTTTCTTATTAGGGAAGTACACCAGGAATTTTCCTGGAATAGAAATTTGTCCCGTAAGACGTGCTCCTTTTTTACCTATAGGACCTTTCTGTATCTGGACAACAATTTCCTGACCTTCTTTCAGGAATTTTGCAATCGTTTCGCTACCGTTACCTTTCTGACGTTTTTTATTATGGAAACCATCAAGATATTCCGGAGCGATATCTGAGAAATGCAGGAATGCTGTTCTTTCGAGTCCTATATCTACAAAGGCCGCACCCATCCCAGGGAGTATGTCTTTGATAATACCTTTATAGATATTACCAACAATATTCTCCTGCTGTTTCTTTTCTACAAACAGCTCAACCAACTTATGGTCTTCCAGGATGGCTACCCGTTTTTCAAACGGATGTACATTTATAATTATTTCGCTAAACATTCTTTTCCTCAAAAATTTAGTATTTCAAATGAATGGTTATTCGTCAAGCGAAATTATTTTCGATTTTTTCTTGACACAAAAATCGGCAAAAGAAATATGGGCGAAGTCATCGCGAGGTGGAGCAGTCTGGTAGCTCGTCGGGCTCATAACCCGAAGGTCGGAGGTTCAAATCCTCCCCTCGCTACCATTTATTAAATACGCGGCGGCGTAGCTCAGTTGGTTAGAGCATCGGAATCATAATCCGAGTGTCCGGGGTTCGAGTCCCTGCGCCGCTACCATAGAGCTTGTCGTTAAAGGCGAGCAGTTTTTTTTGATAAGCGCGCCAGTAGCTCAGTTGGATAGAGCAACGGCCTTCTAAGCCGTGGGTCTGGGGTTCGAATCCCTACTGGCGTGCCATTTTTCAATGGTGGTTGTAGTTCAATGGTAGAGCACTGGATTGTGGTTCCAGGCGTTGTGGGTTCGAGTCCCATCAGCCACCCCATTTTTCTGACCACTTAATATATTTTCCCCAAACAAACCATAATGTCATAATAATGTACATTTTCTATATTATAGTCTGTAAATAATTTTTCAGGAATTCATAGAAACTAAATAGAATTGTGATGTAGACTGACTATTTTAGAATGTTTTACCACCATAAAATGTTAAGAAAAGACTTATGATTTGTGGTATAAGATTATGGATAGTTTAAATATTATATATAATTTCATGATCAATACACTCGATCTGATTGAGGTCAAAACTCTCCCTCATGAATTTATCAGGTAGAACATTTTTCTGGAATGTCTGCTGAAAACAACTTCCGGATATTTTGAAAAAAGACTTTAAAAGAACAGGGAGCAAAGTCATGAAAATTTACTTGACTCATAGTTTTTATAATCAACAAAATGTAAAAAAATATGACTCTGATCTGAAGTGGACATGTTAATAAATGGTTTGTATTAAATGATTATACATTGCCCTTAAAACCATGGAGGCTTGTAATGTCCTCAAATGGATGGGCTTACGCTTCTGCAGATGATGGAGAGGATGATTTGTTAATGTCCATAGACCTGGCAAGTGAACAGGTTGTTTTGAGTGATTTTGAATTCAGAACCAGATCAAATCTGTATATTCATCCTTCGGGAAACAGTATTTACTCATTCAGTACAATATATTCTCCTCGACACCTGAATAAATATGACATCAGTAATGGTCCTGCAAAATTCCTATATGAATGGCAGTATCATGGTGAGTTTCCCTCTGACTTGAACAAAATGTATATTCCTGAGTCCGGGGAAAAAGCTATTTTACCTGGTGGATACGTGATAAGCTTATCAGATTCAGAAGAAACAGATATGCAACAGGTTGGTATGATAAGTAATCCGGGTATATATAGCTTAGACTGTACTGGGGATGTCGGTAAAATATTAATTACCAGTCTAAGTTTCGGAGGATACTTTCGTCCCGGTTTCTATGTTTATGATTATCATACATATGATTTAATTGAAAGTGAACCTATAAGTAAATTTCTGGTTAAGACAGGGCAGGAATCAGGAATGGTAGAATATCCGGATTATGTTTATGCATATGCAAATCAACAGGGCGATAAAGTATACTTAATAGACAAGTATTGCCATAATGGTCATACTCAATTTGCTGTGGAAGTAATGGATATTGATTAGTAGAACAAAAGCAATAAAATGATTTTTCTACCTCAAAATGAAAGGAAAACATTTAGACAGGAATATATAGAGTTCTTAAACAAATTTGATATTGAATATAATGAAAAATATTTGTTTAATTGGGCTGATTAAAAGGGTCACTCCTACGGAGTTAATATGTCTTTTTGTGTTAAAGATTGCTACAAACATATAGCTCCTCCGGAGCAGGCTTGTGGATAAAAACAGATAATAGTGCTTTGTACAATATCTATAATATTTTAACTTTTGGTAACGTCTACAAATAATTCAATAGGTTAGTTGCTCCGTCAGGAGCGGAACCGTTTTTAGAAGATCTGAACCCATAATGAAGAACAGTTCAGTGGGGTCTAACAATCAAGTAAACTTATTTTTGTGAATTAATAATAAAAATCTTGCCATTTATCATATTATAAAAAAAATCCATCAAAGCATTAATAGTAAGAAAGGATGAACTATGTCTGCAATATCAACATTTACATATCAGGAACCCTTTATATGTACTGCCGTGCATAACGGCCATAAACTCAACGAATTAACAAAAGCTAATCTGGGTATTTCCGATGCTGATCAGCTCAGAGAAGAAGATCCGTTTACAGCTTTTTTTACAGAAATATGCAAGAATACGGTTATTGCCGAGTTCAGTCGTTTTGAAACCGATCTAAACAGACCTCGAGACAGAGCTGTCTATATAAAACCGGAGGATGCCTGGGGTATGACTGTCAGAAAAGTCCAACCCTCAGAAGAACAGGTACAGGCAAGCCTTGCGATATATGACGATTTCTATAAAGGAATCAAGTATCATCTGGATGAGATGAGGAAAAGGTTCGGTAAATTTCTGGTGCTGGATATACATTCTTATAATCATCACAGGTTAGGACCGGGGCAGGAATATGATGATCCTGAAAAGAACCCTGAAATAATTATTGGAACAAGCAATCTTGATGAGAAGTGGTTTCCTATCGTGAAAGAATTCCAGCAAGCTATGCTGGAAGAGACTTATGATGACCATAAGATTGATGCCAGGGTAAATGTGAAGTTCCCCGGCGGATATTTCCCTCGTTGGATTAATCATTTTTATCCCGATAACGCAATGTGTCTGGCAATTGAGTTTAAGAAAACTTTTATGGATGAATGGACAGGAGAAGTGGATTCCGAAAAACAATTACAACTGAGAGAAATCCTGCAGAAAGGTGTTCAGGCAATTACAAAGCATTTTGGGTAAGTTTTCGAGAAAAAAACAGGAGTCCGAAAAATTTCTGAACTCCTGTTGTGGGATTTTATCTACTCTACTTCAGTAATACGAGTTTTTGAGTTAGTGTAGTTTTATTTGCTTCTATAAGTGTGAAATATACATTTGAGGTAATTATTCTTTAATTAGGGTACCGTAATTCCAGTCCTGATATTTTTCATGTAAAATATCATGCTTGTTTTTAAAATCTATGAAAATGAAAGGGGAAAATTAAATTTACCATTAAGAAATATTCTGAAGAAAATAAAATTGACATGTAAAAAAAAATACTTTTTATTGTCTTATGGTGTTTGATAATTGTCATACATGCTCAAAAGGCAATTATGTATGGAAATGAGGGAATTATCAACAACTAATTATAATATCTAAGGAGAAATGTATGACAAGTACTTATGATGTAGTTTCTAGCCCTGTTACAACAAGTGATGAAAACGAAGTTAAAGGCAGAAAATCAGTCTGTGAATGCGACGTTGCACATGCATCAAGTGTTCACTCTTCAAATGCTTACATTGACGACCTTCTTGGTGGTCAATCTTCAAATTCTAAATAACAATAAATAATAGATAATTCCCTCACTATGAATTGGAGTTTATATGTTTAAAGAAAGAATTATTGTCTTATCTATTTTGTTATCTCTGTTAATTTTCGGATGTAGCTCACGATTGAAAGAAGGTTCTTTAACCGTTGCAGATTCATTAGGATGGCAGGAAAATTGTGAAATGAATATGGGATTTTTCGATGTAGAATATAGTGACGGGAAGATTTTCTTCTATGATACATCTCACTCAGTATATGTATATAGTTCAGAGGATTATTCATTTATTCACAAGATTGGTAAAGAAGGTAAAGGTCCCGGAGAATTGTCTTTAAATGGGAAAATACTTGTTGTTGGAGATAATTTACTGGTATCGGATATTGGTAGTAATAGAATCTCAACCTTTAGCATAGAAGGTGAATTTCTTTCTTCAATGAAAGCTGTATTGCCTTCAGATTTATATCTGGATGAAGGCAAAGTGTCTTTCTCCCAATTCTATGCTCTCCCAGGCTGCAAGTACTTCAACATAGAAAATGATTCAGTAAAGCAAAGGATTGACCTTAGTAAGTTATTCGATGACATAGGTATAGAAAGAACGGAAAGAGAAAATTCATTGTTGAAATCTAATGGAAAATATTATTTAGCATTTACTCAGTACAAATCAAACATCTATATGTATGATGAAGTTAAAAACGAGCTAATTTCAGTTGAGAATTTGTTTTCAGACAATCTTCCAACAGAGAAGTCTTATGTGTTGAACATCGATTCTTCTGATAATGAGATATTTGTGATTCATACGTTTATGGGAAATACTGATGCAAAAATAGATTACAAAAACTCAAGTTCTTCGCAGATAAAAGCTGCTTTCGAGATTCGAGAGTATCTCTGTAAATATGACAGTAATTTTAATCTTATTCAATTCTGGAAGATTCCCGATAATATTTATACTGTTATGAATACAATGATTGTGGATGACAAATTTGTTCATATTCAAGATTCTGGTTCACAGAATTATTATAAATTCAGGTTGAGCCGGTAATGAATATTAAGAAATTCAAGTTTGAGAATGAGTTTTACATTTATATTGATGTAACAGGACAAATGGTCAGAATTAATGAAGTGGTGTATAAAACATTGAATAGCTTGATATCAATGTCTGGGGAAGACTATGTCGAAAGATATATAGGGATATTCAGGAATGCGAGAGAAATTTACAATGATTTTCAAACTCTGTTAAGTAGTATCGATGATAAGGATGCAGTGTACTTTAAACCTGAAGTAAATGCTGAGAGTATTTGCCCTGAAGCGATAACTCTTTGTATTACAGAAAACTGCAATTTCAGATGTTCTTATTGTATTTATGGTGGTTCTTACGAAGAAAATAAATTGAGAAAACATTCCAGCAAAGTAATGACCTATGAAATAGCGATTGCTGCGATTCAAAAAGTATACGAGATTTGCTTAAAGAACGGTAGAAAAGACCTTCTTGTAGGATTTTATGGGGGAGAACCTTTACTTAATATGGATCTGATAGAAAAGATTGTACAGTATTGCAGCACTTTAAATCTTAACATTAGATATGCAATAACAACAAATGGATATCTACTTGATTCAGAGAACATTGAATATTTAGTAAAGCATGCATTTAACATTTCAATAAGTTTTGATGGGTTGAAAGAGATTCATGATAAACATAGAGTCCATGCTAACGGAACATTCACATACAATATAGTAGAGCGAAATATTGAGTTAATCAAAAGTAAAATCGATAAGCATAGTCAGAATATTCTATTGTTGGCTACTGTTACAAATTTAGATGAATACAACAAACTTGTTGATTTACGAAAGAATCTTAAATTGAATCTGAGAATATCCAGAATGCATCCAACACATGATGAGAGAAAGCAGTATTATACCGAGTATTTTCTTAACAGTGACATGGATAGTGTAAAAGGTAACTCCGAAATCTTTGACTTAGTGCAAGGTCTGAAAAGCGGAGATATGTCTTTGGATAATCATATTTTTATGGATTCACTTTCTTTTATTCATAAGCGTGAGTATGGTGAGTACATAAGCTATAAAACATGTGTTCCTGGAAATCAGAAGCTTTTTGTTTCATCTGAGGGATCATATTACATTTGTGAGAAGATAGATCATGATTTTAAAATAGGTTCTGTTGAAGATGGACTGGATTATCAGGGAATGTCAGTTATTGTTAATAAATGGATTGAGTTCAGAGAGAAAACATGTGCTAATTGCTGGGCAAGATATTTATGTTCTTCCTGTTATATCAATTTTGCCTCAGATGGAAGTTTTAAAAACAATATTTATGAATGTTTAAAATTCAGAAAGCAGATTGAAAATCTTCTAAAGGTTTACATTTTTTTACTTAAGCAAGTTGGACAGCATGTACTTGAGGAATATTATGTTAAGAATCAGGTTACAAAGGATTGAACATGTTTGTTTTAAGCTTGCTTCATGAGTTCTGAACTGAGTATTTAATAAAATTGTCATAATAAAACAGCCGACATTATCAATTCATCAAGTTTTAATATGCCGGCATTAGTAATACATCTGTAAATGTGATGTAACACTCTAGAATATTATTACGTTAATACAATTGCATTCCATGATTTTTATGTGTATATTAACTAATCAATGAATTAAGCTTGACACATAGTCTGAACGCCTGCTTTTTACTTTTTTGAAGTGGAGATAGCTTTGCATAATAGCAGAATCAAACAGTTTTGATATAATAAAGTAAACTTAAAAGCTATAGATGAGCTTATGGAATATTATAACATAACAGTCTCACTATGGATAAATAATATCGAGTCAACTACTCCAATTATGCAAAGATCTCGTGGAGTTATATAAATGAAAGAAAGAATTGATTTTATAAGGAAAAAAATTGCTGATGCAGCAGACGCCTGCAACAGATCAGCAGATGAAATTTTACTGCTTGCAGTAACTAAAACGCATGATGTTGAGACTATAAGAGAAGGTATAAAAAATGGGTTAACCTGCATAGCTGAGAATAAAATTCAGGAGTCTCTGACAAAGATCCCGGAACTTCAGGATGAAATAGATGAGTTTCATTTCATAGGACATTTACAGTCTAACAAAATAAGAAAACTGATGGAGCTTAAGCCAACACTGATTCATTCTCTCGATAAGTTATCTACAATAAAAAAGCTGAATAATGTTGCTCAGGAAATGGGAATTGTACAGGATATACTGGTACAGGTAAATACATCAGGAGAAGCGTCAAAATCAGGAATAGAACCGAATGAAACAATAGAATTCCTGAAGCAGGCAGCTTGTTTCTCAAATATCAGAATTCGTGGTCTGATGACAATCGGGATGTTTATCTCAGATGAAGATATTATCAGGGAATGTTTTAGAAAGCTGAAAAAGCTTTATGATGAAGCAGAAAAACTTCCAGGAGTTAAGTTCAAATACTTATCGATGGGTATGAGCGGGGATTTCGAAATTGCAATTGAAGAAGGTGCTAACATAATCAGGATTGGCTCAGCAATATTCGGAGTCAGAGATTACTCAAAATAATTAACAAAAGAGAAATTATGAAAAGAATTATATCATTATTTATATTATTGCTTGTTGGGATTCAACTTGCGGCATTTCCTATAAGACGTTATGAGTATCATTTACCGGAAAAGCAGGTGTCTGCAATTTCATTAAGCCTTGGCGGAAGCAATGTTACTTATAGAGGTTGTTCTGCTCCTGAATATAATAATCCTGCGATACTTGCATATCTAAACAGTATGAAGGCTTCAGTATCCTATCAGATGAGAAACAGCAGTAATGAAAACACCGGACTTCTTATTGAAAACTCGAATAAACTAAAAAGAAGCCAGTTTGTATATGCAAATGCTGTTGCCAAACAGGGAGCTATCTCTATTCAGCCTCTTGCAGATTTATCTGAGACAAACACATACAGCGATTCTGGCAAAACATACACTGATTACAGTTCCTATACATTGAATTCAGTTGGATTTACTTACGCTGAAAAAAGAAAAGGAGCTTCTTTCGGACTGAATTTCAAGTATATGTTTGGACGTCTGATATACAAGAAAGATGATGTTACAAGCGATGTGATTATTAATGAGGACTTTATTGATGACAGAGTTCACGGATTTTCTACTGATCTGGGTTTTTTATATAAATCAGGGAACTATTCATCCGGACTTGTTGTTTATGACATTGTATCTCAATTGTACTGGAAGAAGAGTGGGAATGTGACTCTAAAACAGCGTTTTGCCTTTGGTAATCAATATGGCAATGAAGAAGGTGCTTTTATCTCAACTGTTACCGGGTATGTCAGGAAGAGCATGAAGCAGACATATCATTTTGGAATAGTCAGAAATTATTCAATTCTGGGAAGTTCAAGAAAGAATTCAAGTGTGAGAACAGGCGTTTTCAGCAGAGATTTTTCTTCACAGAAAGACATATATGTCACAATGGGTTCAACATATAGTTATGATAAGATAAATTTTGAGTTTGCAATGGTTGTGAATGATCTGAATATTGATACTGCTAAGTATCTGCTTACAATATCTTTCGGTGAATAAACGGAGACTGAATGTTTCAACTGTCATTCTTAAACTCAGGATTTCTTGCACTGCTTTCTACGGCAGTTGTTCCAATTCTGATTTATCTGTTTGCTAAAAGAAGACCTGATAAGCTGGTTTTCAGTTCATTGATGTTTCTCAAGCAGATAACGAAACAGCAGACCAAAAGAGTTACAATCAAGAATATTATTCTGCTTATTATAAGGATTCTGATTATTGTTCTAAGTGTTCTCGCTATTGCCCGACCGGCTGTCAGACACAGAATATTTAAGGCTTCGGACAAACATCCCCCGACAGCTATTGTAATGATTATTGATAACTCATATTCTATGGATTATCTGGAGTCGGAAATAACAAATCTTGAAAGAGCAAAAGAAAATGCTCAAAAAATAAACAGTATTCTGACATCTCAGGATTATTGTGCAGTCCTGACATTTGATTCGGGATACAACGGATTTATCTCAGATATGACACAGGGAAAAGTTAATAAGAAGACTCTGGAATCCGTCCAACCTGTTTCTGATATCATGGATTTCAATGAAGTTCTCGATAAGGCTTACTATCTCTTAGATAAGATTCATCTGCCTAACAAGGAGATTGTTGTTTTCACGGATATGCAGAATTATGTTTACTCGGAGAATATGGTTTCAGACATTCCTGTAAATTTTGTTAGAATCTCAGATATGGAAAGTATACGCAATATAAGCTGTAGTAATGCTCACATCAGTTACAGGTATGTTGATAGAAATCAACAGAAAGAAGTTGTTTTCAGTATGACAAACCATTCTTCTCAGGATGTTGAAGATCAGATATACAGATTGATTGTTAATGAACAGACAGTTCAGGAACGAAGTGTTTCCCTTAAAGCAGGACAGACAAGAGAGCTTTCTCTACCTGTCAGATTTGAAAGAAATGGCTGGTACAACGGTTATATAGAAGTTGATGATGAACGACTATCGTTTGATAACAAGGCATATTTCTCATATTATAACAAAATGAAACAGGATATTGCAGTAATATGCAGATCCGAGAAAGATGTCCCATTGCCAGTAAGGACTATTCTGAACATATATTCCGGAAGCAGAGAGAATGTAAGATACTTGAAAAATGTAAATACAGAAAATCTTAAGTCAATGACAGCTTATGATGTTGTTGTTCTCTATAATCCGGCATACTCTACCAAGCTTTCAGCATTGCTCAGAGAGATGAATAACACCGGCAGGAACTTCATGTTCTTTGCCAGTGAACAGCTTGATCAACAATGGAAATCTGATCTTGCAGATATTTTTTCTGTCAACATAAACGACTATGTGAACGAAGAGATAATAATTACGGAGTTCAATAATTATCATGAGATAACAAAGATATTGGACGAGGATAAAGAAGAACATTCTGTATATGGATATTTTGATGCCAGATCGAGTAATACAACTGTGCTGGCAGGAGGAAATTCTAAACCTCTTATTCTGGAAAGAAATAACAGTATTCTGTGGTTGATAGACTTCAGTAATACCAATAACACACTTGTTTACGATAAAGTATTCCCTGTACTGTTGTTCCGTGCTGCTCAAATGCAGAATCAGGAAGCCTTTGCTTCTGAAAGGTATCTTGTAGGAGATAAGCTACGGGGAGTCAATTCAGTTATTCTACCTGACGGTAACATAATGACTGAACGAGAACTGATTCTTAAAGAATCCGGAATATATAGCCTTAATGGAGATAGAACAGACAAAATTGCTGTAAATATTGATAAGAAAGAGAGTACATATATACCGGTCGACTCATTACGGATAAAGAATCTTAATGTCTTGGAAAATGACTGGTTTAACAATGTTCTGCATACCAGATATGGTTATGAATTATGGAGAATTATTGTCCTGATTGTTCTTGGGTTGTTCTTACTGGAAATGCTGATTGTAAAAAATGAAGAAAGGAAAACTCAATAGAGGAAGCTATGCTTAAAAGAAAGATAAATGTTTTTTTTAGAATTTTCACCTGGAAAAGATTGTTCAATTCTCTGCTTAAATATGCATCTTACGGTTTTTCGATTTTAACCCGAAAGGCATACGTATGGGGAATGCCCGGTGTTATAATGATTGAACCGACCAATATTTGTAATCTTCGGTGTCCTATGTGTCCTTCCGGAAACGGAACCCTCAAAAGGGCAAAGGGATACATGGATTTTGAATTGTATAAAAAGGTGATAGATGAAGTTTCCGAATATGCTTTTATGCTGATTTTGTGGAATCAGGGAGAACCTTTCCTGAATAAAGACATGGTGAAGATGATCAAATATGCACACTCTAAGCGTCTGTATACATTGGTTTCCACGAATGCTAACATTCTGCCACCTGCTGAGGAAATAGTGGATTCAGGACTTGATAGACTTATTGTATCTCTTGATGGAGCTTCTCAGGAAACATATAATCAGTACCGCATCAATGGTGAAATTGATAAGGTTAAAGAGAATGTCAGGAAGCTTGTTGAAGCAAAGAAGAAGAAGAAGTCAATATTCCCTAAAATTCTCTGGCAGTTTATTGTAATGAAACATAATGAACATGAAATAGAGTCAATTCGTAATCTGGCTAAGGAATTGGGAGTAGATTCACTTTCGTTGAAGACAGTTCAGATTTATGAAAAAGATGACATCAAGAATTTTCTACCGGAAAACCCCAAATACAGACGTTACAAGATTTCAGGTGATGATTTTGAGTTGAAGTTTGGTATTAAGAATCGCTGCCGCAGAATCTGGGATCAGCCTGTGATAAACTGGAATGGGGAAATGGCAGTCTGTTGTTTCGACAAAGATATTGATTATCCTGTTGGCAATGTAAAAACAAATTCCGTAAAATCTATTTTTAAGAACGAAAAATTCCAGAAAATGAGGAATACCATTCTGACGAACAGATCTGCAATAAAAATGTGCAGAAACTGTGGGGAAGGTGTTAAGTTAACTTTCTCTGAGAAGTCAGTAAACAAGTAAAATACTTCTAAATACATGAAGACATTGACAAAAAATATTTGTTTGTTTTGATAGTACATGTAAAATAACTTATCATAAGTTTATATATTTTGAGATTACTGAAGGAGAATTAATGTCCACTTATCCTGTTATACCCTTAAGAAATGCCATGATGGTGCCATATGTTATAACACCAATTCTGGTTGGCAGACCTGCATCACTGGAAGCTCTTGAAACATCCTATACTTCGAATAAAGAAATTTTATGTATATCTCAGAAAGGTAATGCTGAACTGGAAGACGATCCTAAAGCATCTGATTTATACAGAATGGGAACTATCTGTAGAATTATGCAAATTTTCAGAATGCCGGATGGAAATATCAGGGCATTGATTGAAGGGCAGTCAAGGGTGCTTATTGATAAATTTAAGCGAAAAAAAGGGATGCTGCAGGCTGAAGTTACTGAATTTCCACTTTCTATCGGGTCAATCAGTTCTGAAACTGAGGCTTTATTCAGGACATTTAAGAAGACATTTCTTGATTATATAGAATTGAACAAATCTATTCCCGAAGAATCTATGATTCCATTTCAGGAAATAAGGAAATTGGATGAGCTGTTCTATTTTGTGCTCGCTAATACAGATGTAGATATTAAGATAAAACAGAAGGTTTTTGAAATTGAAGAATTCTCCAGGGCATTATTAAAAATATATAACATACTTAATAAAGAAATAGAGCTTCTCAAACTTGAGAAAAAAATAGATGTAAAAGTGAAAACGAAACTGAGTAAATTGCAAAAAGATTATTATCTGAATGAGCAATTGAAAATCATACATAAAGAGCTTGGAATTACAAGTGAAGAGTCGGACGATCTGCTTGAGTTTAATGAGCAATTGAAAAATACTCCACTTAATGAAGAGGCTCGTAAAAAAGCTCAGGAAGAAATCAGAAAGATGTCAAGAATCTCCACCCATTCTCAGGAATATACCGTGCTTTTCAATTATTTGAGCTGGCTTTTTGATATTCCATGGAATGAACCGGAGCATGATGATTTTGAGATGAAATCTGCAAAAGCAGTTCTTGATAATGACCATTACGGGTTGGAGAAAGTTAAGGACAGAATTCTTGACTATCTCGCTGTACTGAAAATGACAAAGAAGTCCAAAGGACAGATTCTCTGTTTTGTAGGACCTCCGGGAGTGGGTAAAACCTCACTCGGAAAATCAATTGCTAAATCGCTGAAACGTGAATTTATAAGACTTTCTCTTGGTGGAGTAAGAGATGAGGCTGAGATCCGTGGACATAGAAGAACATATATAGGAGCTCTTCCGGGAATTATAATGCAGAGCATGAAAAAAGCCGGAACAATGAATCCATTGATTATGATGGATGAGATTGATAAAATGAGTGTAGATTTCCGTGGAGACCCGTCTTCTGCTCTTCTTGAAGTGCTGGACTCTGAACAGAATAACCAGTTCAGAGATCATTATCTGGATTTTGGGTATGACTTAAGTAATGTGCTGTTCATTACAACTGCTAACTCATTGTCTTCTATCCCTCAACCGCTTCTCGACAGAATGGAAGTTATTCATATCCCCGGGTATACATCTCTGGAAAAATTCAATATTGCAACACAGCATCTTATCCCTAAGCAAATAGAAGAGCATAGTATTAACGGAAACTATTCACTGAGCTTTCAGAAACCTGCAATACGGAATATCATAACTTCATATACTCGTGAAGCAGGTGTGAGAGAACTTGAAAGAAAAATTGCGACAATTGTAAGAAAAACTGTGAGAGCTTACGTTGAAAAACCGTTTAGTGGTAAGAAAACAATTTCTACCGGAAACCTGAAAAAGTATCTTGGCGTTCCAATGTTTCTTGATTCAGAAGTTCATCAGGAAAGTAAACCGGGTATCGTTACCGGACTTGCCTGGACAGCCTTTGGTGGAGAAACATTGACGATAGAAGTTATAAAAATGAAGGGCGAAGGGAAGATCAAACTTACCGGTAAACTGGGCGATGTTATGCAGGAATCAGCACAGGCAGCTTATAGCTATGCTCGACTGCATGCCGAAGATTATGATTTGCCTGAGAACTTCTACAAAGAGTTTGATATTCACCTGCATATTCCTGAAGGAGCAATCCCTAAAGACGGACCTTCAGCGGGAATTACTATTGCAACAGCTTTGATATCCTGTCTCAGTGGGAGAAAGGTTAACCATACTTATGCTATGACAGGAGAGATTACACTATCCGGAGATGTTCTGCCAATAGGTGGACTGGAAGAAAAATTGATTGCTGCAAACAGAGCAGGTATTAAGAACGTAATTATTCCTGAAAAGAATAAACCGATTCTCGGTGAAATAAAACCGGAAGTTTTAAAGGGTATAAATGTGGAGTTAGTGAGGAGGATAGATCAGGTGCTTGACCTGGTCTTAATTAAAGGCTGATGAATATTACGATTAAATCGCACGAAAAGCTTGTTGATGATATAGACAGATATATCGTCAAAGTCCCATCAGAGGAACTTGTGTACTTCGGATACATTATCGAAGCATTCGAGGGGTTCTGCAATTATTCTACAGTAACAGTAGATAATGAAAAGCTTATTCAAGTTGATGCATCTCCGGATTACAATGACATTGTTGTGGAGATCATTGACTTTCTCAAAGGCTGGGAACTGTAGGAATCCGTAAGTTCTGACTTTGCGGTATTTAATGGAAGATAGAGGATTCGGTAATGTTGTGTTGAAATGTTACTGCCGGGGCAAGGGAATTATTTCTCACAATTACCATACATACATCATGAATATACTAATCTAATATAAATATCTGAGATATTCTGCATAGGAAACACAATGGCTTCTCTCTCAATTTGTAGCAACTTGTAAAAAAACTTCTTGACATATAAATGTTATGGTGTACTATATCACCGTAACACTAAAGAGAGGTTAACGAGTGAAAGTATTCGATAGTTCGATACCAATTTATCTGCAGCTCAAAGAAGAGATTGAGAAGTCAATCCTCAGCGGAGCTCTGCCTGAGAACAGTATAGTTCCGTCTATACGTACTCTGGCTCAGCAGTACAAGATCAACCCTCAGACTGTTTCCAATGCATTCAGCGAATTAACTGACGCCGGAATCATTTTCAAGAAGCGGGGAATAGGTTTTTATGTATCCTCGGATGCAAAACGCATACTTCTTAAAATTCGAGGTAAACAGTTTCGGGATGAAGAGGTCAGTGAACTCGTAAAAAAAGCGATTACGCTTGATCTGAACAGGAATGAATTGATAGAGTTAATTGATCAGGAATTTAACAAACAAGCATCTAATGTGGAGTAAAAATGAGTTTTTTAGAAATAACAAATTTATCAAAGAGTTACGGTAAATTCGAAGCACTGAAAAATGTAAATCTTAAGATACCACGTGGAAGAATTATTGGACTGTTGGGAAAGAACGGAGCAGGTAAATCCACACTTATGAGATCAATTCTCGGGTTTCTCAATTATACCGGAGAAGTTAAATATTACGGTGATATCCTTAAATCGGGAGATCACAAGATTTTTGAGAAAGTTGCATTCATTCCTGATGTTAATGGTCTGGATGACAGACTCACAGTTAAGCAGACAATGGAATTTGTGTCTAAGATGAATCCTAACTGGAAAGAATCAACAGCTCTGAATCTACTGACCAAAAGCAATATACCTCTCAACAAGAAAGTCAAACATCTTTCCAAGGGTATGAAGACAAAGCTCTATTTATTAATAACTCTTTCTCTTGATGTTGAATTTCTTATGTTGGATGAACCAACTCTCGGACTGGATATTGTGTTCAGAAAACAGTTTTTTAACACTATTCTCGGTGAGTTTTATGATGAAGAACGAACAATCATGATCTCAACCCACCAGGTAGAAGAGGTTGAAGATATTCTACAGGATATTATCTTTATTCATGAAGGTGAAATTGTACTTTATGAAGATATTGAAGTTCTTAAGGATAAATACACAAGCATTATTGTGCCAGTGGAGAAAAAGGGTGAGTTACTTGCAGCAGAACCAAGGTTAGTCACTTATCTTCTGGGAAAAATTCATGCAATTGTTAAATCTGATGTAAAAATTGAAGGTGCAGAATATAAGAGACCTCAGTTATCTGATCTGTTCCTTGCAGAAATTGGAGGGGATCAGGATGAATAAACTGCTTTATCTTATAAAAAAAGATCTGATTATTTCTAAAAAAAGTATGTATGCTCCTGCAATGCTGGTAGCAGGTACCTGGGTGTTGATTCTTCTTGGAATGTTGATAGCGAAAGTAAGAGGGGATTCATTTAATCCTGCAATTATCATGTCTCAGATTACTGTTGAGAACTCAGCAGAAATTGGTGGTCCGTTTTTCTATTTCATGCACTATGTATCAGCTTTTATGATTTCCATTTTCAGCATGATTTTCATTGGGTTTGTCAGTGGAGATGCCCTGAATCTGGACATTAAATTAAAGTGCGAGCTTTTCTACAGAACGCAACCTGTGTCAGTATGGTTTAATACGTTATCAAAATATATTGTTTCTATTTTCGGTTTTATGGTAATTACTTTTGCAGTAGTTCTGGTGAACTATTTTCTACTTAATCTCAGCTTATATCCTTTCTATAAAACGATTTACTGGAAGATGGGATTCGTAGGAATGGCTCAATCATATTTATCATTGATAAATGCTACAATATTCCTTGGAAGTTTTGCATTTCTCTGTTCATCAATCTTCAAGAATTATTCATTCATGAAAGGACTTGGGATATTGTTAGTAATTGATATAGTTTTCTCCGTTCTTGAATTTATTTTCTCCTGGAAACTTATATCACCATTATCCGGATTCTGGGAAATGGTATCTCAGGGAATGAGTTTTACAGATTTTCCAATTCATATTGGTAATAATAATTCACAACCTTTATCTCCTGATGTTGTAGGAATCATACCTGAAATAATCAAACGGGAATGGAAGGCAATTTTTGCTGTGAAGAAACTGCTCATTCTTGCTGTTTCCGGTGTTTTCTATGGAGCAGCTACATTATTGTACAAACTAAGAGAAATCAAATCGTGAGTCTGAAACGTCTGTTACTTGTTCTTATTGCTATAATGTTCCTCGTCAGCTGCGATATTGAGATAAAACTTGATGAAGCTGAACTGGATAAGATGGTAAAACAAACTGTTGCCTTTGAACAGGAGACAGGCAAAAAGAAAGTTGAGCTTAAACTGGATAAAGGAATTCTTAATATTACCGGCAGTGATCAGGATAGTCTTTCTGCTGTTCTATACAGGTACAATCAGGCTGATTCAGCAGAAGTAAATTTTGCTGATGGTGTATTCAGTTTGAAAGCTCCTGACAGGGAAAAGAACTTGCGTCAATGGAATATCAGTATTCCGAATGGAAAATCTACAGATATAAAAATTGAATGTAATTCCGGAGATTTAAAGCTGAATCTACAGGATGTCGATCTCCGAAAACTTGATATTTTCTGTGCAGTAGGATCGGTTAATCTTGTTCTTGGTGAGATGATTAACGATGATGTTTTTATTACTCTTCACAATAGTGTTGGATATACTAAGGTATCTGTGCCGTCAAAGACAGGTGTACAGATTGCAACAACAGGATCCATGTTCAGGCTTGCAGCTCCGGGATTTTTTGAGAAGGGTGATGCTCTTGTTAATGAGAAGTTCGGTAATAGTCTAAGTACAATATATCTTGATATTATATGTGAAACCGGAAATGTTGAAATTGAACAGAACTGAAATCTTCTTTTGAATAGATAAAAAAAAGGCTGCGAAAACGCAGCCTTTAATATTTTAAGTTGCTATATTAATAGTTATTTCTAGGTCTTCTATTATTGTCTTTAGCAACGCTTACTTTGAGGTTTCTTCCTTGGAAGGCTTTGTCATTAAGTTCTTCGATAGCTTGATTAACGCCTTCTTCTGTCATTTCGATGAAACCAAAACCACGGTTTCTACCAGTATCTCTGTCAGTAATAATTTTTACATTTAATACTTCACCGGCTTGTTCAAAATGCTCTTTAAGGTCTTCCTCTGTTGTTTGGTAGGAAATATTTCCAACATAAATTTTGTGAACACTCATTCTGTTCTCCTTGTAATTAATTTGCGTAACTTTATGTTGAAGTAAATTTTTTCTGAACAGAGAAAGTCATGATGTACTGTACTTGAACCTGGATATAGAGAAATGCAGTTATACACTGATCTATAATCATGCTGTACAACTTCATAAAATTATCAAAGTCAGATAAAGAAAACTATGAAACAATAAGTTACAAATCTTTTTAAAGATCTTTAGAGGAGTCTTTATTATTAATCCATTATTTTGTAAAGCTTATTTTTCTATATGATAAATATTTTATTTCTGACAATGAATAAATCAGCATAAAAAGACAAAAAAATTCTATAAAAATAATAAACCAGAGTAAGAAAAAAGCAAAGTACGAAAACAAGTTTATTATTTGATAATAACCATCTTCATGGTTTTATTACAATTAGCTGATTTTGCCCTTATGAAGTATACTCCATTAGCAACGATCTTACTTGAATTATCTTGATAATTCCAGAAAATATTTTTTCTTTCCTCAAGTTCAGCTTGTTTCCATGATTTCACTTTCTGACCTTTAATGTTGTAAATTGAGAGTGATTCCAATGCTTTTTCAGTAGAAATACTGAATTTGCAATTTCCGGAACTGATTAATGCAGGATTATTAAATGTAACATTTATTCCATTATTATTTACAATTTCATGGTTGTCTTCTGAAACAATCTGCGGAGTAGAACCCAATTGGAATTCATCAATGAAAACACCGTTTTCAGGATCTGAAATGTAATCAAAACCATCAAGTGAATCAGCATAATTAAATCCCAGTTTTATACTGAATATTTCTCCTTCTGACAGATCATCAATCAGGAAGTCATTTATATCAATTCTGTATTCTGCCCAGTCAGACTCTATGATTGCAAATTCCTCTTCTTCTCCTCCAAGAGCTCCTCCTGCTCCAAGGAAGATAAGAGTATCGCATCTGGATTCTGTCTCAAGAGTTACGAAAACGCCATGAGTTCCATACATGGGCATCTGATATTTATACTGAAAGCTTAAATCCATACCATTGCTGAAAGTCAAAGCAGGAGTTTCAATAATCTGTAGGCTTGTAACTGCAGGATGGCAGGAAAGGCTGTAGTTTCCAGAATAAGCAAATGTCTGCACTTGCTCCCAGGCAATATCCTGCTGCCAGTCTATAAGGCTTTCAAAGTCTTCATAAACAATATTGTTATCGTCAGCAACAATAATCTCCTGTGTCAGCGAGTAAGTTTCCGTATTATTAGAAAAATTAAATGTTAAGTATACACTGCTTTGATCTCGGGTAATTATTGTGGGATCAAATGTGGTTTGCAGATCAATATAGCTTCTCTGCAAATCTGTTACAGTCCACTGATTCTGATTGAAATGGACATAGTCATTGTCAGAAAGGGTTACATCCAGATTTGTCAACGCATCTGTACCGGTTAGTCCGACTCTGAAATTAAGCGTTCTGCTGTTGAAATTCTGACGGAATTGTATACAGCTTACATGGGAACCCTTAATGAGAAGGCTGTATCTTTTTCTTATCAGCTCTACGTCATTGTCATATAGAATCTGGTCAAAGGTTATTGTGTCTCCCGGTTTGACAGCACTGTTTTCGGCGAGTTTAACGTTTGTAAATCCCATCATTGATTGTGTCCCGGAGTTCACGTTAGTGTGAAAAGATGTTGCTGTAATGTCTACATTGTTTGAATCAAAGATGTATACTATATCTAAAGCTTTATCTTCAGTCGAGTTATTAGTAATAGTAGTAGTGAATGTTAATGAGTCCTGGCTGTATATAAATTCTGGTATGTTTGAGTCAATCTCAAACAATGCTTCTGTATTGGAAGAGTCAACATGTTCTGAATATGGTTGATAGTTTTCATGGTATACAGAAATTGAGTCAGAACTTGCAGAACGAGGGAATGAAATATCTCCATTGTAGTCAGTATAACCGGAATTGTAGCCATGCACGGCATAGCAGCCTGCAACCGGTTCTGAATTGTCTGTAACATGCAATACAATCTGGTCTCTATCAAGGTTTTGTGTGACATTCAGTTCAGAAGGATTATTCAGATACAGTTTATATGGAGCATCACCAAGTGCTATTAACTCATAAGCTACCCATTTGTACACGGATGTGCCTGTCATATATGGGATGAAATCAAGTTTCTGTAATGCATTACCCTGAGCAATTCTCCTGATATCTCTTTCAAACATGTTGCGGAAGAAAGCTTTCTGATAGAACTCGGAAAAGCCGAAAGCAGGAGATGCGGGAGCTCCCCAGCCATATCTTGTGTTGCCAATATATCCGCTGAAACTGTTTGGCGTAGTAATGAACTTTTCTCCTATAGAGTCATAGTCAATAGCTGCAGACCAGCAGCCTATAGTGTAAAACATACCGCAAAAATCATTGTTCAGCATATCAATATCATTGTTTCTGACATAATGACCATCTCCGAGAGCCAGTATATTTTTATTCGCATGTCCTGTATGTTGAGTAATATTATATGATGAATTCAAAGTATTAAAGAAATTTTCGTCAGTGTTGTTATCCCCATAGTGGAAGTCAATTTGGAAATTCTGAGGGAAATACCTGTCGTATATATATTGCTGAGCAGATTCACTATTAGATTCCGACCATAATTCCATAGAAAATCCCGCCGCCTTTTCGTAGTTATCAGACTCTCCTTTTTCATAGTTGATCATCTTAGTAATGTAGTTTTCAACTTCATCTGAAGCAGTAACTGATAAACGGCTTACATAAACATCAGGGAAATAGTCAACATTATCATCATCTTCACCGTAAACATCATTCCCATTCGCATTCCAGTCACCATCAAGACATGAGTAATACATATCACATGGTATGTCATTAGCCGAACTTGAACTTGTAGTAGCATCAAAAGCAAATGCAGCTCTATGCGGTATAGCATCAGTATCACCGGCAAGAGTAACGTAATCTATATTACTGTTTTGGACTGTGTATTTAATAAATGATCTGATTTTTTCCTGAAGGTCTGATCCCGGTACATTATAATAAATATTTTCTATTGTTGCTATTCTGGAATTGTATCCCTGGGATTTTCGCCATTCAATTAGTCTTTGAAATTCATCAGTAAACTGTCTTTCAGTAATAATCAGGTGATCCAGAGAAGTGTTCTGTGAAACTTCAATACCTGTGAGCATTTTTGTTACATCATCACTAACAAGATTTGCAGGCAATGTCTCTGTTCTACAGTATTCTGTTTCAATATCGATCCGGATAGAATTATATCCGGTATACTCCGAAGTCTCAGTATTATAACTTCCTGTATAAAAAGACACAAATCCGATATTCCGGCTTCCTGAATAACCGTTGCCTGTTCTGTAAATAATATTCCCGGGAAAAACGTCTGTGTTGTAAGCTCTGGTAACCTCAACTTGAGTTTTCAGGCTGATAGGAGACTGTTTTTGCACAGGCAATAGAGGGTATTCCAGTTCTTCGGAAAAAGAGGATAGTACTTTCACATCCGCATGTGAAATTTTTTGGTTCTGCTCAAGCAGAAACCAGTAAGTCTGCACAGGTATGGAAGGATTACCTTGTTCGAAATCTATATATTGATTTTCATTCAGCTCAGGTATAGAGAAATCGTTTTCATGATGAAAGTTGGTTTTAATGATTGAAATCTCAGATGTTACTCCATACAGATTAAGTGTAGTGAGTAGAATAACAAGAACATAAAATACATTCAATGATTTAATATTTTTCATACAAAGCTCCTTGTCTATAAGTTGTCTGAAGAAATGTTTTTATGTCAATAAATTGTTTGATAAATCAGTAGTTTGAAATTACCTGCTAAAAGAAACATTAAATAATTTGACTTTCCTGAGCATTGTGATAATATTTTGTGTTATCATAATATTACAAATAGAGGAGGATGACAATGATTACTAACTTGAAAGGAAAAGATTTTATTACGACTCAGGACTGGTCAGTTGATGAACTCAATACTATTTTTGAAGTTGCTGCAGACCTGAAGAAAAAGCATGCTATCGGAACTCCGCATCCTTATCTGCTTTATAAAACTCTTTATATGCTGTTTTTCTTTTCATCAACAAGAACAAGAAACTCCTTCGAAACAGGAATGAACCAGCTTGGCGGTCATGCTGTTTTTCTGTCTCCGGAAAAAACTCAGATTTCACATGGTGAAAGTAATAAAGATACTGCAAAAGTTCTTTCTTCATATGGTGAAGGTATTGCAATAAGACATTGTGATTACAAAATCGGGAACAAATATATTAATGATATGGCTAAACATGCCAGCGTTCCGGTTATAAACATGCAATGCGATGTATACCATCCATGTCAGATTCTTGCCGACTATATGACAATCAGAGAGAAGTTTGGAACCAATACCCGTGGACTGAAGATAGGTGTTGCGTGGACAAGTGCTCCTAACTATATCAGACCGCTTTCCGTTCCGCAAAGTCTTATTCTGATGATGCCCCGATTCGGACTGGATGTTACGCTTGCTTATCCACCTGAGTTCAAACTTATGCCTGAGATAGAAGCAACTGCTATGAAGAATGCTGAAGAAGCAGGCGTCAAATTTGAAATATCAAACAATTTCGAAGATGCTTTTGAAGATGCAGATATTGTAATTCCTAAGTCATGGGGACCCCTTGTAACAACTGAAGATACACAGGAAGGACTTCAGTTGATAGAAAAATATCCGGATTGGGTATGCGATGAAAAGATGATGGATCTGACCAAAAGAAACTCAATCTATATGCACCCGCTTCCAGCAGACAGAGGTAAAGAAGTAACTGACGGTGTTATTGATGGACCACATTCAGTTGTATATCAGGAAGCAGAAAACAGACTCCATGTACAGAAAGCTTTAATGGCTCTTACTATGGGTGGGAGAATATGAACTACGAAATTCTGAGTATGCTTCTGGGTTTTGTGACCTTAGTTGTGCTTGGCATTATGGCAAGCTTATGGCGAACTGTTGCAAAACTGAAGGTTTATCAGGAACTTAGTGCAGAACTGGATAAAAAAATAAATCTTAAAGATACTGAATATGATAAAAAGACTCAGGAAGTAATAGAACAAGGTAATGAAATAGCACGACTGCAGGAAAAGCTTTCAGGAACGACTGAACTCTATGTTAAAAGTGAAAAACGTTTGATGGAACTGATTCATCAATATGATACTTTGAAAAGAGAATTCACTTTGATTCAGGCAAGAAAAGAAGAAATCGAAAAAAAACTGGAAGATAATAACAAGCAATATGAAGAACTCAATAAACTGAATAGAGTAAACTTTGAGAATCTCGCTACAAAAATTCTAACAGAGAACAGTAAGTTGTTCAAAGAACAGAATGTGGAAAGTCTAAGCAGTGTTCTTACTCCTTTGAAAGAGAACATCGAGAGATTTGAAAAAAGAATCGCTACTACTCATGATGAAAACCTTAAACGTAATGCATCATTAGCAGAACATATCAAGCTGTTGAATGATATGAATAAACAGCTCAGTGATGAAGCTAATAACCTTACAAAAGCCTTGAAAGGTAATGTTAAAGCTCAAGGAAACTGGGGAGAAGTGATTCTGGAAAGACTTCTGGAAGAATCCGGACTCTTAAGAGATATTCACTATGTACCGCAATCAGCCGGAATGGGATTGAAAAACAGTGAAGGAAAACAGGTTCAACCGGATGTAATGGTGAAGCTCCCAAGAGAAAAGCACATCATTATTGACTCGAAAGTCTCGCTCATTGCCTACGAAAAGTATGTGTCTGCAGAAACTGATGAGCAAAGAGCATCTGCTTTGAAAGACTTGAATGTGTCACTTAAAGCTCATATTGACGGATTGCATTCAAAGCATTATACAACAGCTATAGACGGGCTTGATCTGGTATTTATGTTTATTCCGATTGAAGGCTGCTATTTTCTTGCATTGAGAGAGTTTCCTGAGTTATACAAATATGCTTATGATAGAAAGATTGTGCTTGTAAGTTCTACAAATCTGCTTGTGAGTATGAGGACTGTCAGTTTCTTATGGCAGCAGGAAAACCAAAGCAGGAATGCTCTGGAAATTGCACAGGAAAGCGGAAAGCTATACGATAAATTTGTGGCTTTTACTGAAGATCTGAAGAAGATTGGTGCTCAGATGGATACTGTTCAAAAGACTTATGATGGAGCGATGAACAAACTTAGTACCGGACGGGGCAATCTTGTAAGGCGTGCAGAGAATATTAAAAAGCTTGGGGCAAAGGCTACAAAAGCTATTGACTCCAACTTAACGAAAACAGATGAATTATTGATAGAGGAGGAAACAGATAATGACTAATAAAGAAAAGCAGATACTTGAAAATACAATTAAACGCTGTAGAGAAAAAGGAATCATTATTCCAACTTATAAACAGATGATGAATCCTGAACTGATACCTGGAAAAATTAAGCAGAAGCTGAAAGAACTTGAATTATGGGATCTGCATCCTCTTAATCTGTTCAGAATTACCTGGAAAAACGAACCTGTAAAAGCAGGTGGCGGTTTTGGTGGAGTGAACTATGTTGAACTGCCTTCTGAAATCACTGGCGTAAAAGCAAGAATATTTGTTCTGCTTGGTAAGTTTTTCCCAACCGGAGCACATAAAGTCGGTGCAACATTTGGACCGCTTGTAGAAAAACTGGTAAGTGGAAAATTCGATCCTACAACTCAGAAAGCACTCTGGCCTTCAACAGGTAACTATTGCCGTGGAGGAGCTTATGACTCATATCTGTTAGGGTGTCATTCGATTGCTGTTCTGCCAATGGAGATGTCTCAGGAACGTTTTGACTGGCTGGAAAAAGTTGGTTCAGAAGTAATCAGAACCCCCGGCTGTGAATCTAATGTAAAAGAAATCTATGACGAAACAAAGCGTCTGAAGAACGAACGTGGTGACGAGATTGTAGTACTCAATCAATTTGCTGAATTCGGTAATTCTCTCTGGCATTATCATGTTACCGGAAAAGCCATGCAGGAAGTTTTTGATGCTAATAAAACAGCTGATTCTACTTTCTCAGGTGTATGTCTGACACAAGGTTCAGCAGGAACTCTTGGTTGTGCAGACTATCTCAGAAAAGAATATCCTCAGACAAAAGTTGTCTGCTCAGAGGCTCTACAATGTCCTACATTATTGTATAATGGATATGGTGGTCACAGAATTGAAGGGATTGGCGATAAACACGTTCCATGGATTCATAACCTCAAAAATATGGATATGGTTGCGGATATTGACGATGATAGAGTAATGAAGCTGATGAGACTATTCAATGAAGAGGCTGGTAAAGAATTTCTCAAATCTAAAGGTGTCCCGGAAGGTATTCTGGAAAAACTTGATTTATTCGGGATTTCGTCTATAGCAAATGTGCTGACATGTATTAAGACAGCCAAATACTACGAAATGGATGAGAATGACTGCTTGTTTACTGTTGCTACTGATTCAATGGAAATGTACGGTTCCAGAATGAGAGAAGCACAGGAAGCCGATGGAGATTACTCCTCAGAAAGAGCAGCAATAGACTATTATTCTCAGCTTCTGACTGTCTCAACAGATAATTTACTTGAATTGTCATATTACGATAAAAAGCGTATGCATAATCTGAAGTATTTTACCTGGATTGAACAACAGGATTATGATCTTGATGAACTAAATGCTCAGTGGTATGATAAGAAATACTGGGACAGCAAATATGATCTTGTGGATGAGTGGGATAAAGAGATTGAGGAATTTAATGAAAAAACAGGATTGCTCAAGGAATATGAGTAGAACTTAAATATATCAATAATTAACTATTACAGGTCACATTCTTTGTGACCTTTTTTTGCATCATAGATTAATCCTTTTTCTTTGCATGGTGAGAAGTTTTTTTTTGTTGCATTATTCAAAACTCTCAAAGATTTATCCATAAACATCTTGCAGTAAAAGTGAAACTATGATATCATGACACAGTAAATTTTAGAAAGGAGCTATTAATGTCGGAAAAATCTGTTTGCCGGATTTGTCATGAGAATATGACAGGTTGTTGCCTGATGAAACCAGATCTTGAACCATACATGTTTGGATTAACCCTGACGGAAGTTAAACGAATTATCATGCACTGTAATCTTCTTCCCGGAGAATCATTTGTGGTAGACAGAGTACATAATGATTTTGTGTTCATGTGCAGAGATATCAACTCTTCCTTCAAGCAGTTATTTGTTAATAATTTCAGGATCAGGCTTCGTATAGAAGATGGTAAATGTGTTTTTCTTGGGGATGAAGGATGTAAACTTCCGGTTGATATTCGCCCATTCTATTGCAGAATCTATCCTTTCTGGTTTACAGATAAGGAAGAAATGATTGTACTGCAATCACCTGATTGCCTATGCCAGCAGGAATCTGATACAATTGAAGGAATGCTGAATCAGATGGGGGAGAATGAGGATAACCTGATTACATTATACTACCAGTGGATTAAAGCCGTTGATAGACATTTCAAGTATTTTATGAAATGTAAGTCATGCTTCAAAGAAGCTCTGGATAAATACGAAAATATGGCATTGAAAGAGAAGTTCTGAGATTTTACCATAAATGAATAAACCCTTACTTACAATAATAGTCCCTGTTTACAACCGAGAAAAATACATTGAGGATTGTGTTAAATCAATTCTGTTCCAAACATATGAAAACTTCGTTTTATTAATTGTCGATGATGGTTCTACAGACAACTCCCTACAGGTTATCAATGGATTTGATGATCCTCGAATAATAGTTAAATCCTTATCACATCAAGGTTGCTGGCCGGCAAAAAATGAAGCTGTAAGAAGTGTTGATACTGATTTTCTGATGTTTGTTGATTCAGATGATGTCATTCTCTCGAATTATGTTTCTCGAATGATGAAGCACGTAGCTTCTAACTCCGGGTATGATTATTATTATCCTCTGAGACTAACAATTGCATATTCAAATCTTAAGGATACCGGTCGTGTATGGAGATATCTGGATAATGCCGGACCATCTGAGATAATCAAGTTATTTTTTCAGTATGCTATTGCTGGAGTTCCTCATCCGGCATCAGTTATAAAGACAGATCTATTCCTTAAAACAGGTTTGTTTAAAGATGACCTTAAAAACTATGGTGATGCTGTTTATATTATTCAGAATTGCAGCAGGATAAAATTCAAATCCGTTGATGAAAACGGTTACATAAATCGTCAACACGATGAACAGACAAACAAGGATAAAACTCATGCTGTCAAAGCAATTGCTTATCTTGCAGACTGGTTTTTCAAAAGTAAACTGCCTGATGAATTCATTCCGGGTTATAAAAAAATGAAAGACATAGAAAAATACAGTTTTGTCCTTAGAACAATTTCATCTTTTATCAAGAGATTTCCGGGATATGAATCCGAATTTACTGCTTATGCAGAGTATTGGGTTAATCTAACAAGGAATTAATATACTCTTGAAGATATTTTTCTCTGGCAAATCTTGATAATGCATTATCCCATTCCGGAATTTCCCAGTGCGAGATGTTCTCAAATTTTTCAGTATCCATTGAAGAATGAGTAGGTCTTGGAGTATCATCTTTAAATGAAGTAAATGAAACGGGCTTTATTCTGGCAACATCATAATAAACACTTAACAGTTCTGCAATTTTTACAGCATAATCATATCTTGAAATTGTACCCTTGTTGGCAAAATGGTAAACTCCTGATGCATTTTTCATCAATAGAATACTTACTGCATGAATAAGGTCTTCCACATAAGTAGCTCTGTTAGTCTGATCATTAACAATAGAGAGTTCTTTTTCTGAGATTATTTTGTCTCCTATAGCTGACATGAAGTTGCGTCCGTTCTTACCGAAAACCCAACTTATGCGTATTATCAGAGCATCCTGACATACTTGCCTGATAAGAGTTTCTCCCTCCAGTTTGCTCATTCCATATTTATTCATGGGGGCTGGTGTATCATGTTCTTTATGAAGATGATCTGTTTCCCCAAAAATAAAGTCAGTACTGAAATGTATGAATTTGATTCTTTTCTTTGCACAGATATCAGCCAGGATTTTACTGCCTTCTGCGTTTATTCTTAATGCAGTAGTCGGGTCAATCTGAGCCATGGGAACGCTGGTATAGGCTGCACAATTTATAAGTATTTCGGGCTTATCTTTTTCTATAAGCTCAAGAACTTGTTTATAATCTGTAATGTCGCAGCTCTTTTTGCCATAAGCAGTATTATCTCTGAAATCAGGATGATGTGCGAATGCTGAACCTACTAATCCGCCTTTTCCTGTTATAAAATATTTCGCCATTGTAAATCCTATAGTTTTTTCTGTAACTCGACCAGTTTCTGCAATGCTTCCATTGGAGTAATTGCGTTTACATCTATCTCTGCAAGTTCATCCAGAACTTCATTTTTTTCTTCTGATTTTTCTATGAAAACCTCAAAAATATCTCTTTGAGGTGATTTTCCGGAAAGCTGCTTTTTGAGCTGAGCAGTGAGTCCCTGAGGACTGAGTTCATGTTCCTCAAGATTACGCAGAATCTGTTTAGCTCTGTTTATTACTTTAAGAGGTACACCTGCAAGACGTGCGACCTGAATTCCGTATGATTGATCAGCTCCACCTTTCTCTATTTTCCGCATGAAGATCATTTTATCGTTCCATTCTTTCACGGAGACATTATAGTTTCTTACACATGACAGTACATTCTCAAGTTCGGTCAGCTCGTGATAATGAGTGGCAAACAATGTCTTAGATTTATTCTTGGAAGCTATATGTTCTACAATAGACCAGGCAAGACTGAGTCCGTCGAAAGTTGAAGTTCCACGCCCTACTTCGTCGAGAAGAACAAGTGATTTTGGAGTTGCATTATGCAGAATATTGGCGGTTTCTAACATTTCAACCAGGAAAGTAGATTGTCCTTGAGCCAGATTGTCTGATGCACCCACACGTGTGAATACTTGGTCAAAAATCGGCAACACTGCAGATGATGCAGGAACAAATGAGCCCATCTGTGCCATTATCGCTATTAAACCAACTTGTCGTAGATATGTGGATTTACCAGCCATATTAGGTCCGGTAATAAGAGCAATAAGAGATTTTGTGTTATCCAGTTCAGCATCATTAGGAATAAAGTCTTCTTCCTTCAGTAACGTCTCAATAACCGGGTGACGACAGTCTTTCAACTCCAGAATACCATCAGAACTGAATTCCGGGCGACAATAATTATAGTGATATGCTATGTATCCCAGATTTGTTATAAAGTCCGTTTCTGCAATTATCTGTACATATTTCTGAATCCATTCCAGCTTATTATATATTTTCTTTCGGAGTTCAGTAAATAATTCATATTCAATGTTTTTTATTCGTTCTTCAGCTCCAAGAACTTTTGATTCGTATTCTTTCAGTTCAGGAGATACATATCTCTCGGAGTTGACTAATGTCTGCTTTCGAATGTAGTGCTCGGGAATCTTATCTTTATGGGTTTTAGTAACTTCAAGATAGTAACCGAAGACTTTGTTGTAGCCAATTTTCAGTGAAGGAATACCGGTTTTCTCTTTTTCCTTCTGCTGTAGTCCTGCAATCCATCCTTTTCCTTGTCTGCTTATGCTTCTGAGTTCATCAAGCTCTTCATTATAACCATCAGATATAATGCTTCCGTCTGTAATTGTCAGAGGTGGATTTTCCTGAATTGATGTTTCAATCAGATTAGTAATTTCTGAGTAGTTTTCCAGATTATCGGCAAGATACCTGAATAATGGATTTTCAAAATCTTCAAGGATTAGTTTCAGTTCAGGTGAGGTTGAGAGGTAAGTACTGAGCGCAAGCAAATCTCTTGGATTAGCCTTGAGAGTACCTATTTTACTGATAATTCGACTGAGATCTCCTATTTTATCCAGAATAAGTCTTATGTCTTCAGTAATATGTATTTTTTCTCTGCATTCGGCTACGGCATTTAATCTGTGCTGTATTACATTGATATCAAGATGAGGATACTTAATTCTTTCTACAAGAAGACGTGACCCCATTGGTGTACGGGTTTTATCTAAGATTGAAAGCAGAGTCCCTTCTCTTGAGTTAGTTCTTATGGATTTCACTAACTCCAGATTTCTTCTTGAGATTTCATCAACAATGAGAAAGTCATCAAGCGAGTAATAGTTTAATGAGTTTATATGTTTTATCTCATTTTTTTTGAGCGATTTAAGATACTCCAGACACATTGCACAGGCAATAGCACCTGTTTTATGCTCATTAAGTCTGAATGCTTCCAGATTTTCAACCCCGAAGAAGTCTTTGAGTCTGTTTTCACTGTCATTGATGTCGAAGTACAAGTTGTCAATAACAGTGACAGGGATTTCACCTATTTCCGGACTGAATGATTTTATTTCTTCGGCAAACTCATGAACAAGTATAATTATTTCTACAGGTTTTATACGCAGTATTTCGTCTTTTACCTGACCTTGATTAAGCTCGGTAAACATGAACTTACCTGTAGAAATATCTACTCCGGCGAATCCGGTAAGTCCTTTGTTGTTCCTATATAGAGCAATCAGGAAGTTATCATTTGAGTTTTCCAGAAACTGGTCATCAATTATTGCACCTGGAGTTACTATATCAACAATATCTCTTTTTACAATACCTTTTGCCTGCTTAGGGTCTTCAACCTGTTCACAGATCACAACTTTTTGTCCGGCTTTAACAAGCTTATGCAGATAGTTTTTCAGAGAATGATGAGGGAAGCCTGCCAGCGGTATAGCGTTTTCTTTTTTTCTGTCTCTTGATGTGAGGGTTATTCCCAGAATTTTGGAAGCAGTAACTGCATCATCGAAAAATGTTTCATAGAAGTCTCCCATGCGAAAAAGGAGTACTTTATCGGGATGTTGATCTTTAAACTCCATATATTGCTGAAGCATAGGAGTAAGTTTTGTTCTATCTTTCGTCATTATTTTACCATTTGAGTTCAAGCTCAAGGCTTTTATTCAGCTTTGCTCTTATTTATTATCATTAATTTACATAAAAGGATTTAATAGATTTTAAATCCAATTCCTTTTTAATTGTTTCTGCATGAGATTTATCCGGGAAAGGCCCAACTCTGACCAGATATAAAGGACCGGAAGTTCTTTCTTTAGTTGCAAGAAGTCCAGGGTAGCCCATATCCTTAAGAGACTGCAGCTGACGTTCAGCGTTTTTTCTCGCGCTGAAAGCACCGGTTTGCAGATACACACAATTCTCTGAAGCTGTTTCTGCAACCGCTTCTGCAACCGCAGTATTTATTTTTTTAACTTCCTGATGAGAAGTATTGTTCAGAATCGGATCTTTTATTGCAACGGCTGTGTCGTATTTACCTATAATCCCTGTATACATTTCTTCTGCTTCTATACTGTACTGAGAAAATGGATAATCTTTGATGATTTTTTTCAAGTATCCGGCAGCAAGATTGTACTTGCCAAGTTTAATGCAACAGTATGCAGTTTTTAAGTGCACTACAGGAATATGGCTGATGTATTGTGAGTTTTTCAGCTCTTCCAGTTTAGACATGGCATTTTCGTATTTCCCCAATTTTATATAAGAATTTGCTATCAGTATATATGAAAGTTCTGCTAATCCATTATCATTGTCACATTTAATAATTTTCTCAGCTTCGGATATCGCCATAGAATACTTGCCTGTTTTATAACATGAAAGAGACTTCCAGTATAGAAGATCAATGTTTGTACAGCTTGTTTCACTAAGAAGATTGATGATATGTGAGTATTCTCTTTGCAGGAACTTCAGGTTCACTATTTCAATAAGTGCTTTCTCCTGAAGTTCAGTATCACTGGAATTTTGCTTGATCTTAGAGAAATTACCTGTATCTGCAACTTGAATGTTCAGTTTTTCATTATAAAAAAGGGAGTGATCAGTACTATTGCTGCTTTTCAAAGCTGATTTCAATTCATCAAGTTGATTGCAGTTTAACATTTTGTTATAACTATCTGCATTTACGGCAGCAATTGAAACCGTATACACTAATATTAGTGAAACAAAGATTATTTGAATATATTGAACTGATCTTCTCATTATCTATAAACCATAAATTTACATATATTTTTCTTGTCACAATAGGAATCATCATAGAATTTGTCAATATTAAGTAAGATGTTATTGAAGTTAAATAGTAGGAGTTTGTCTAATTTAAAATTAATTTAAACAATGAATTAATAAGGAAAATCAGTATATGAAATATCTATCAATGAAAAAAATTATTCCGGGCATGGTTCTAGCTCGAAATGTATTGAAAGATAATGGTCAGATTATTCTCCGTAAAGGTTTAACACTTGATGAATTTTACATCAATTCCATTAAAAGGCACAATATTCAGACAGTCTGTATTGAAGAAGAAAGGGACAAGGATAGACAAGAAGTTTCAGTTATTGAAAAAGAAAAACTGAAAACTGAAATACGTCCCTTGAAAAATTACTTATTCAAATATTGCATGACTGATAAATACATGAAGCAACTATTGGAAGCAGTAATTCTGAATGAAGTATGGAACAGGTGGAATAATGGATAAAATAGAAATATTAAAGCAGTTCAGAGAACTTGCTGCCAAAGATGATATTGTTCTTGCTTTCACTTCTGCTATGACTGAATTCAGTGCAGCTATTGAACAGGAAGATGTGAATGTTAATGATATAGTTGCAATTGTCGAAAGGGATCCTCTCTTAACTGCATCTTTGCTGAAGCTTGCAAATTCCAGTTATTTTGGTTTTACTAAAAAAGTTTCTACTGTTAAACACTCTGTTTCCGTTATTGGATTGAAGTCTCTTAAAGAAGTTTTTACTGCCTCAGTGTTCAAGAGTGCTTTTATAAAGAAGAACGATGATTATATTGATCAGCTATGGAAGCATAGCCTGGGAACAGCTGTTGCAGCACAAGTTATCTGTCGAAAATGGAATAAGGATTTATGTCATGACGCATTTATTGCCGGTCTGCTTCATGATCTCGGTTCTTTTCTGATTCATCAATATTTTCCTCATCTTGCAAGTACGATCACAAACATTGTTGATAACGATCCGAATAAAAGGTTGCTGATTGCCGAAAGAAAAGTACTGGGACTTAAACACACAGAGGTAGGAGCTTTTTTTACCAAAGAATGGTTGTTCCCTTCTCATATCTGTAATGCAATAAAACATCATCATTATCTTGATACTAATCAGGGTGATAAACAGTTTTGTGCTATTATAATGATCGCAAACAATTTTGCAAAAGCTATGGAGCTTGGAGCAAGTGAGAATATTTTTGTAGAACCTATTCCAAGATGGATTTGGACTTTATTGGGAATAGAAGTTAAGGATTTAACTGAACTTGTGAAAGAAATTCAGGAAAATTATCTGGCGACTCTGGCTTATATAGAATAGACTAAGACTTTATTTTTTTCTGCCTGATAATTCCTGACAGGAAGTTATCAGGTTTTTTTATTCCTGTAAGAGCAATAGGGATTTTAACAATTGTGTTTGGTTTTGTGAATTCCAATGCTTCATCATCTTCACTAAACATTTCTGAAACAACAATATCATTGTCATTTTTTATGTCTGGAGATATTATCTGGATTGTGCTGTCTTTTAATATTTTATGCTTTGAATTATAGTAGATGAATGAATCGTCTGTCTTGAAAACATCGCCAATGAACTGATATGTCTGAATGTATTGTGAAGTCGTATAATTTTGCAGGTTTTCACTGTTGCTAATGAAGAAACCAGTTGAGTATTGACGATGAGACAGTTTATCAAGCTCAGCTCTCAACAGTCCGGTTAATTCTTCGTCAGAGGTATCCAGATTGGTTACTGCTGTTTTGTATACACGAGTAACATTTGCAGTATAGAGAATACTTTTCATTCTGCCTTCGATTTTCACACTGCATATACCAGCCTGTTTAATTTCTTTTAGATAATCAAAGAGACAGAGATCTTTGGAATTCATTATGTACGTACCGTATTCATCTTCCTGAATTGGGAATTCTTCTCCTGGACGACTGGTTTCTTTCAGGCTGAAATCCCATCTGCAGGGATGAGTACATTGTCCTTGATTGGCAGAACGGTTATTAAGATAGGCACTTATCAGGCACCGACCTGAGTATGACATACACATTGCTCCATGAACAAATATCTCAAGTTCCAGCTCCGGAAGTCTTCTGTGAATCTCTTTGATTTCTTCAAGACTGAGTTCTCGTGCCAGTATTACTCTCGAAGCACCAAGTTTCCACCAGAATTCAGCAGATTTCCATGAAGTGATATTTGCCTGGGTACTTATGTGGATGTTAAGTCCTGCTTCCTGAGCAAGGCTGAATACACCCGGATCTGACACAATGACAGCATCAACATTGATTGATTTCAAGAATTGCAGATATTCGGGAAGTTCTTCAATCTGGTGATTATGTGCGTAAATGTTTACGGTAATGTAAATTTTAACATTGTGTGAATGGCAGAATTTTACAGCTTCCTCAAGTTCAATATCATTCAGATTTGCAGATTTTGCTCTGAGTCCGAATTTTCTTCCGGCTGCGTATATTGCGTCAGCACCATATAATACGGCATATTTCAGCTTAAGGAATGAACCGGCAGGTGAAAGTACTTCCATAGTAAGAGAAGAAATCAATGAGCCTTAGCGACTCATTGATTCAAGAAATTCTTTATTTTTTTTAGTTTTTCTCAATTGAGTTCTGAGAGTTTCAATACCTTGAACAGGGCTCATGGTTTTAAGGTATTTTCTCATTACATACATTCTGTTGATTTCTTCTTTAGAAAGAAGCAGTTCTTCACGTCTGGTTCCGGAACGAACAAGATCAATTGCAGGATAAAGTCTCATATCAGAGATTTGTCTGTCGAGAACGATTTCCATATTACCGGTACCTTTGAATTCTTCAAAGATAACTTGATCCATTCTTGAGCCTGTATCTACAAGCGCTGTAGCCAGTATTGTGAGTGATCCTGATTCAAGAGTATTTCTGGCTGCACCAAAGAATTTTTTCGGTCTGTGAAGTGCATTGGCATCAATACCACCGGAAAGAACTTTACCGCTTGATGGCTGAACATTATTGTAAGCTCTGGCAAGACGTGTAATACTATCGAGCATTATTACAACATCTCTCCCTGATTCAACGATACGTTTCGATTTAGCCATAACCATTTCGGCAACCTGAATGTGGTTTCTTGCAGTTTCATCAAATGTAGAACTTACCACTTCTGAGTTTTTCTTGATCAGGGTATTTTTCATTTCTGTTACTTCCTCAGGGCGCTCGTCCACCAGAAGTACAATAAGGTAAACATCAGGATGATTAGAGAGGATTGCGTTTGCAATATTCTGCATAAGAACAGTTTTACCGGTTCTTGGTGCAGCAACGATTACACCACGCTGACCTTTTCCGATAGGAGTAAACATATTTACTATTCTGGTAGAATAATTCTTTGGATCTGTTTCGAGATCGAATTTCTCTTCAGGATAGTAAGGAGTAAGTTTATCATAAACATGAGCATCCAGGATTGCATCCGGTTTGTCAAAGTTGATCATATCTACTCTGAGCAGGGCATAATATTTTTCACCTTCTTTTGGTGATCTGACAGGACCGGAAATCATATGACCTTTTTTCAGATTGAATCTTCTAATCTGAGTTAGGGAAACGTAAACATCGTCTCTTCCGGGGATATAGTTATTCTGCATGAATCTGAGGAAACCATATCCGTCATCCATAATTTCAAGACAGCCTGTTGCAAAGGCAAGTCCTTCTTGAGTTGCAAGTGCTTCCAGAACTTTGTAGATCAGTTCATTTTTCTTAAGAGATTTATAGCCTTGGATTTCCAGCTCTTCCGCCAGTTCTCCAAGTTCAGACATATTCATTTTATAGACATCGTCTGGAATGTTCATTGTGACTCCTTTTGACTTGTGATTCAGATCGTATTAAATTGTAAATTATGTATGAGAGATCTGAGTGAACATTATTATATATACTTTTTTCAAAAAATAATCACAATGCGTTTATTGGCAATGTTTTTTTTGAATTTTTACTTTTTTTTGGAAAAGAAGAAAATTTCAATTATTAGTTTGACATGAAGACCGTATTATGAATAATGAAAGACTGAATTCGAACGAAGGAAATTATATGCCAAGATTATTCGGAAAAGAATATCATGAACACTCTAATACATGGTATTTCCATAGTACTGTACGCAATTTCCAGAAAAACGACATTACTTATACAACTTATAGAGACGAAAAGGGTTATACCGTCTTTACTTTCAGAGCTGTGCCCAGTTTCGAACAGAAATTCTCTGCTAAAGTCAGAGTTGTTTATGATGCTGATGAACAGAAAATAGTTAAACATGAATGTAATAAGTGCAGAAAAGAGGATACATGCTCACATTATCTGTCTATCATTAATTATGGATACAAATTTCTGGATACGGAAATTCTCGAAGAAAAGATTATTCAGACATATCAGAACAAACTTCTTAGATACAACGAGTATTGGCAGAGAATCATTATCAACAGTTTTATTGCAGTTGAAGGTATCTATGACACTACAGATAAGATTCGTATCTATTTCAGAAATTATAAACCAGTGGATATCAGACTTGTTTCTTTTATTGTTTCGGGTAGACCGATTAAAGAAGCAGATCAGGCAATGTTACCATCAGTACATAAACAGGTTCAGGCATTCTCAAATGAAGAACTTGAACTTCTTGTTACATTACAGAACTATAAGTGTTCATTCAGCAGAGTCGGACATTTCTTTACTATTTACAAGAAAGATTTCTGTAAAGTAATACCTGTCCTTAAATCTATTCAGGATAAGGTTTATATTAAGGAAACTGGTGACAGACTTGAATTCTCAGATGAAAAAGCTCAAATCAGCTTTATTGTGGAAAAAACGGAATCGGATTCTTACATTGTAAAACTAAGACAAAAAGAAATAGTCTCTGCTTTTTTTGTGGATAAGACTACATACATTTTCAGGAAGAACAAAGTATTTCAGATTCAACTTCCTTTTACCAGAGAAGTTACCGAACTTGTTCTTAATGAAGAATATGAGTTTAATGAAGAGGACTTGATTTACTTTGCTACAGTTGTTGCAAGACAACTTGCAATGATTAAATGTTATATAGATTTTTCAGAGGGAATTGAGTTACCGGAATTCTTTGATAATACTCCAAGAATAACTTTCAAACTGCATCGTGAAGCAGATAAGCTTTATCTTAAAGGAAATCTTGATTTCTCAGAAGATGTTTCAATACCTTTGTCCAACCTTGTGTTCCAGACAGAACTTATTCGATATGATCAGGACGGAGTGCAGACCTGGTTCTATATCCCACCACAGATCAAGTATGAAATATCAAACTTCCTGAAACTTCTCCCCGAATCTGAAAACAAAAGTGACAGAGATGCTCAGCTTATTTTCGAAGGAGAAGAAAAGATTGATCATCTTAAGAAAATCTTATTTGAGCATGCTGACCCATCCTGGAATATTATTCTGTCAGATGATCTTAAAAAAGAATTCATTTATAAAGTTGAGCTCAGTCCACAGATAAAAGCAAAATCAAGCTCACAGATTGACTGGTTTGAATACGAAGTAACATATAAATTTAAAGATATAACTTTTACTCATGAGGAGCTGAAGAAATTTTTTAAAAAGAGAGAGAAATTTCTTAAGCTTGAAGACGGAAGACTGCTTTTCTTTACTAATGAAAAAGCTTTTGAGGATGTGGAAACTCTGCTTAAGAAAAGTGTGAAGGATACTTCGGAAAGCTACAAACTGTCTTTATATAATATTCCTTATATATATCAACTTAACACTATCAACGATAACATGCATATCCTTGGAGATGGTTATCTCGATAATATGTACAATAATATAATAACCCGAAAGCTGAGTGATTCACCTGAAATCATGCCAATTTTCAAACCGGTAATGAGAAGTTATCAGAAAGCAGGTTTTTACTGGTTGAAGATGCTTCAGAAATACCATTTTGGTGGAATTCTTGCTGATGATATGGGGCTTGGTAAAACTCTTCAGGCTATTTCTGTTCTTGCTGAAATTGAAAAAGGCAAAACTGCAATTGTGATTTGCCCTAAAACACTTTTGTATAACTGGGCAGCAGAGATTGAGAAATTCGCACCCGGTATGAATTATCTAATTTATGAAGGTGGTAAGGAAGAGCGGATCAAGCTGCTTGAAAAGAAAGGGATAGGTGTGCTGATAGCATCGTATTCCATTATTGTGAATGATATCAATGATCTGAAAGAACGTGAATTTGAGTATATCATACTTGATGAAGCACAGCACATAAAAAATTCTATGACAAAACGATCCAAGGCAATCAAAAGCCTTAAAGGAAATCATAAGCTTGCACTTACAGGTACACCAATGGAGAATTCACCTGTTGAACTCTGGTCTATCTTCGATTTCCTTTTACCGGGATACCTGGATGGACTGAGAAAGTTCAAGCAGGATTATGTTACTCCTCTTGAAAACAAGGCTGAGCAGGAAAAACATTTAAGCGCCATAATATCTCCGTTTATTCTCAGAAGGAAAAAGAAGGATGTATTGATTGAGCTTCCTGATAAGCAGGAACAGGTTGTATATTGCGGAATGTCTGAAGTACAGGAAAAGATGTATATGCAGGTTCTGGAAAAAGTCAAGAATCAGCTTTTCAATACTGATGGGCCTGAGAAGAATAATTATATTCATATTCTTGCTGCATTAACAAGACTCAGACAGATATCCAATCACCCTGTATTGTTTACCAAGGATGTGAAAAGTAATCAGAATGTCTCTGCTAAGATGGATACGCTGATGGAGATTGTTGTAGAGGCAATCCTTAACAGAAGAAAGATAATCATTTTCAGTCAGTTTGTGGAAATGCTCAAGCTTATTCGATCTCAACTGAAAAAGCACAGAATTGTCTTTGAATACATGGATGGTGATACAAAGAACAGAAAGAAAAGAATAGATAACTTTAATGAGAATTCTCAGGTGAAAGTATTCCTTATCAGTCTCAAAACAGGTGGAGTAGGGATAAATCTGACTTCTGCCGATACTGTTATCCTTACAGATCCATGGTGGAATCCAATGGGAGAAAATCAGGCAATAGACAGAGCTCACAGAATAGGGCAGACCAAGAAAGTCATGGTTTATAAACTTATCACTAAGAAAACCGTTGAAGAAAAGATTCTTCAGCTTCAGAAAAGTAAGATTGAAATGTTTGAGAATATCATTGATAATGGTCAGAATATTATTAAACATATGGATATGGAAGAACTGAGAAATCTGTTTGAATATTAGGAGAGAATTGTGAAATCATACAGAAAGGAATTATGGTTCAGTACAACTCAGAGAAGAGAGCTGATTAACATTACGCCAACCATCAGGCAATGCCTGCAGGAAAGTGGTGTTAAAGAAGGACTTGTTCTTGTTAATGCTATGCACATAACTGCAAGTGTTTTTATTAATGATGATGAATCCGGTCTGCATCATGATTACGAAAAATGGTTAGAGAAACTCGCACCTGAAAAGCCTCATTCTCAATACAAGCATAATGGTTTTGAGGATAATGCTGATGCCCACATGAAGCGTCAGATTATGGGCAGGGAAGTTGTAGTAGCTATTACTGATGGTAAACTTGATTTTGGTCCCTGGGAACAGATATTCTACGGTGAGTTCGACGGTAAACGCCGAAAGAGAGTTCTGGTAAAAATTATTGGAGAATAAAAACTTACAGATAAAGTAAAAGCCGGCTGAACTTCAGTCGGCTTTTTTGTATAAATTAGTATTGTGATTACTTGTCAACGACTTTAACATAAGAATCTTCCGGAATCCAGCCACCGGTACCATTGGCAAGCTGCACTTGACTCCAGCCTGATTCTGATTTCAGAATATTAACAATATATCCTTCATGGATAGTGAACACTCTGGTAAAATCAGTTGAAGGTCCGCTGTATCCCATTTGAACCTGATTCTTTACTACAGCTTCATTATAGCTGTTGAATGTACTGATTTTATTGATAGTTATAATGAGCATTCCCAGAGATAAACCTGCAACAACCATAATAATGAATAAATGAAATGGCTTATCCTGGGTTCTCCAGTTTAAAATGTACAGATTGATAAGAATTACCAGAATTGCGAGAATAATAATCAGTATCCAGGCTGATTTGTTTATACTGATCTTTTTATAGAAATTTCCGATTTTCCCCATGAAAGATCTATCTTGAACCAGCTCCTGTTTATCCTGTGTCATTGTCAGTGCAAATCCAAGGTCTTTATAGGCTCTATTATGGGCAGGATTCAGATGAAGTGCTTTTTTATAATACACTATAGCCATTACAATATTGTTGTTTCTGAAATATGTGTTTCCAATATTATACAACAGATCTGCATTGTTTACTCCTGAGTTCTCGACCTGCAGGAAGAGTTTAAGGGATTCCTCAAAATTTCTGTTTTCGTATTCGGATTTAGCTTTATCGAGTAAAGTTGTAATTTCATTTCCTGCAAAAAGTGTCATGGCAATAAGTGAAATTGCTAATATTAAGTATATCTTTTTCATAATAACCTACTTCAGAATCCTTGTTATATTACTTATAACTGTATTCAACATTTCGAAGTCTCTGGAAATGTCTGCTGAGGATATTCCTCCCGGCATAAATCTGGCTTCATTGCATTTTTTAAAGAACTGCTGAAGTTTCATAGCCTGATCAATGCTGCCTGTTTTTTCTCTGAACTTTGTTAGGATGTCATCGGTTGTTGAACCTCTTGGAATATGGAGTTTATCTGCAAGGTAATTAGATAATCCTGTTTGAGCCGAAGTATAGAAATCGCTATTTCCGGATTTGGCTGCATCCTGAGCTTGTTTCAAGTATTTCTTAAGGATTTTTGCAGCCTGCCTGTTTCTGGAGTATCCTGCATCTCCAATCAACTTTTTCTGTTCTCTTACAAAGAACATTGCTGCCGGGATAGAAAGGATATATATGACAATCAGCAGCCAGAAAGTTAAACTTGCAGTGGTTTTCACAAAGCTTTTTCCATTAACATCTGTGATAATGTAACCAATATCGAATCCTTCCTGAATAACTCGCGTTTGTGAGTTTCCTGCGGATATTATATAATTATTATCTGATGGAGCAACATTAAGTTTATAGCTGCCTGTAGAAAGCTGCTTGTAGGAACCTGAAGGAATGTCAAAGTAGGAGAACTGCATTTGTGGGAATTGTATTTCACCTTCTTTTTTGCAAATCACAAGATATTTAACAGTAATGCTGCCTTTCGGTGAGTTTCCATTTGTGCTTATATCATTCTTGACTTCCGGTTCCATGAATTTGAAATACGGAGTGTCCTCATACTTGGGAAGCTCAAGAGTCTTCAGGTTTCCTGTTCCGCTTAGTTTCAATGTATAAGTAAAAGAATCACCGACTTTCAGCTCTTTATCATGCATTTCATCAGATAATCTGAAGCTTCCTACTGCTTCTGAGAGTCTTTGGCTTCCTGTATATTCAGGTATTTTTTTCACATTGATTGTTTTTGCTTTGCTGGAAATAACATAGTCCTGTGTTCTTCCATAGTCAAAAAAGGAGTTACTCTGAACAAGTACACCAATATTCATGGAAAGAGACGGTATTTCAGCTTTGCCAACTTCATCGGCAATCAAATTGTAGGATATTACTTTCATGTGGTTGTATAGCAGTCCGTTTCTTTCCTTTCTATCGAAGGATCGCCTTCCTGCTGAATATATATTATCCTGCCACATATTACTGAATTGTGGTCTTTCATTGAATTCAATTTCTCCAAGATCGTATCTTGTGTACAGGTGATAATCAACACGGAAAACCTCGCCTTGATAAGGATTTGGATTGCTGATAACAGCTTCAATAAACAAATTATCCTTCAGATTAGTAGAATTTGTCTTTGGACTTCTTCTTGTTTGTCCGTAGCGGGATCTCCTGGTATTATGCTGTTGCTGTGTTGTACCTTCTACAACAGAGATTGATATAGCTTTTGTCGTGTAGTTTTTCCCATCAATATTCATAGATATCGGCGGGATAATGAAGTTTCCTTTTTCCTTGGGGTACAGAGGATAGGAATACTGCAATATTATTGTTTGTGTAACTTTATTTTGTATAACAGAAATACTGGTTGATTCACTCTGGGATGGTGATCCGGTTCTGAAACCCTGGATTGAAGGTAGGGTAGGGGCAGAAGGTTTCCTATTGAATTCACCATTAATTTCTACAGTCAGATAAGCTACATCATTTAGCCCAATCTTTTTATTATTGATTGTAGCTGTTACTTCCAGAGCTGTAATTACTGATGCAGAAAACAACAACAATAGACATAAAATCAGTAGTTTTCTTTTCATTACATCTCCTTTCTACCAGAATTTTTCAGAACTGCGTCTTTGTCCATGATGACGTTCTTTTTTCTTTTTATCTCTATTTTCTTTTTCTTTTTTCATCAAATCTTCAAGTATTTTTTCTTCTCTGTCTTTCTTTTTGTCTTTTTCATCTTTTTTTTGCATTTGCTGCTGTTCTTCTTTTTTATCGGATTGATCTTTCTTATCCTGTTTGTCCTGCTTTTTCTGCTTTTGTTTCTTCTTATCCTTATCGTCTGAATCTTTATCCTGTTTCTGCTGTTGCTGTTGCTGTTGCTGTTGTTGCTTCAGCATAATCTGATTTACCAGCTCGAAATTATATCGTGCTTCATCATTTTCAGGATTCTCATGCAGAGCTTTCTGATAGTTCTTCAGTGCTTCCATATACTTTTTCTGATGAGCATAACTGTTTCCCAGATTCTGGTATACTTTGGATCTGAATTCTTTATCTTCTTCTCTTAAAGCAAGGTTAAGATGATCCTGGGCTGCACTTGTACTATCATCTTTTGAAAGAGCAGTTCCAAGGTTATATAAAACTCGATTGTCATCCGGGTTTTCTATTGCATTTTCTTCAAGAAGTTTTACAGCTTCTTCTTTTTTATTCTTTTTCAACAGCTTTCTGGCTTTGAAATCATTGTAAAGCTTTTTATAATTAAGTAGGTCGGCAGACAAAAAAGTGCTGACCAGAACTAATAAACTGAGCGTGAGACAAATCTTTTTCATAATCAATCCTGTATTAAGACTCTCTCTTTTTTGATTTTCTTCCTGTAGCCTATCAACTGCTCAAGTAAAAGAAGGGCAAGAGCTGTAAGCAGGAAGTAATGATATTGATCTTTATAGTTAGTGAACTGTTTAGAATCAAGTTTGGATTTCTCGATTCTGTTTATTGACCTAAGCATTTCAGCAATTTCAGTCTGTTGAGGCGTAACAGCATAGAATTTCCCATCACCTATACTGGCAAGCCGACTGAGAGTATTTACATCAAGCTTTGTCATAACAATATTACCGTCCGAGTCTTTGACATACTCAATATTGCCGTTATTTTTTTCGGGAATTGGTGCTCCCTGTGGTGAACCTACACCAAGAGTATATATAATAATACCCTTCTGAGCCAGCTCATTTGCTGTCTTAAGAGCACTTTCTTCCAGATCTTCACCATCACTGATCAACACAACAACCTTGTATTTCTGATCAGCCTGAAACAGCGAATGTGCTTTCCTCAATGCAGCACCAATATCTGTTCCGGCAACAGGTACAGAGTCTGTATCAATAAAGCCGAGAAGCAGTTTTGCGGCATTGTAGTCACTTGTAAGAGGACATTGAACATAACTTATCCCTGCAAAAGGAACAATAGCTATTCTGTCACCTTTAAGGTTTTCTATAAACTCGGATATCTGGTCTTTTGCCCTGATAATTCTGCTTGGTTGAATATCGGTAGCGTTCATACTGATAGATGTATCGAGGCAGACAACAATGTCAATCCCTTCTTTCGTGAGAGTAGAAACATGTTTTCCCCATTGCGGTCTTGCCCCGGCAAGGATTAGAAATACAACTGCCAGGGTAAGAAGAACGTTTTTCATGTTCCAGTGAAAATAAGAAAACTGCTGAAAGAAGAAATTGTAAAATTTCTTTTCGGCAAATCTGCTGAATGCTTTTTTTCGGGATCTCGAAGAGAATCCGGTCATAATCCATAAAACCGGTATTAGAAGCAGCAGATACAATATTTCTGAATTAGCCCATTTCATATAATACCTCTATGGAATTTCCACTACAATTGCAATCCTGAGTATTACCAGTATTAACGATAACATCAGGGCAGCGAGTGCAAAAATGTAAAACATTTCGTTATAGGTGTAATAGTCATTTAATTTAACTTCAGTTTTCTCCAAAGCATCTATTTCATCCAGTATTTTCTGGAATGAATCTTTACTTACAGCTCTTCTGGCGATTTTTGTGCCTGTTACTTGAGCTATTTTATGCAAAGTCTGCATATCAATCTCAACATTGACTTTTCTTACAGTAGTTCTGCCAAAGCGATCCCGATAAGGATAATCTACCGGACCTTCCTTACCAACACCAATAGGATATACCTTTATATCGAATTTTTTGGCAAATTGAGCTGCGGTAGTAGGATCAATTTCTCCAACATTAGAAGCACCATCTGTAATAAGAATTATCACTTTGGACTTTGCTTCTGAATCCTTAAGACGAGCTACAGCAGAAGCAAGACCGTTTCCGATGGCTGTACCTCCTGCATCCTCATCAACTTCAAAAGATTCGAGTATCTGATTCACGAGATTGTAGTCCAGAGTCATTGGACATCTTGTAAAAGCATTATCTGAAAATTCTACTATTCCGATGCGATCGTTGTTTCTCTTGCTGACAAATTGCTTGGCAACGGAAATCGCCGCTTCAAGTCGATCGTTAGGCTTCATATCAAGAGCCCGCATTGAACCTGAAGTATCAAGAGCAAACACAATGTCAATTCCCTTACTGGAAACATCCTGTTGTTTAAAAGCTTCTCTTGGACCTGTAAGGGCAATTACAATCATAACAATAATTAATGCTCTGATTATAACGGATAAGTACTTCCAGAATGTGTCTCTTTTTGCTGCAAGTTTAAGCAGATCAAGACCGGGATAGCTTATTCTGAGCTTTTTTCTCATCATCAGATATTCTATCAGTCCAAAAGGTAATAATACCAACAGGAGCCAGAACCATTCAGGATGAGCAAACTCAAACATCTTGTTCCTCCTGTTTCTGTTTACTATTGTATTCTACTTCTTTTTTATTCAGATATTCGCTGAGAGAGTTTATAGCCTGATCTGAAACACTGTATTCCGGAGTAAACTTTGCAAACTTGACTTTGTCAGCTTCATTGAGGAATCCCAATATCCAGCTTTTCTCCTGAAAATCTTCCAGAACAAGATTAGCTCTGATTTCGGATGTAGTCATCTCAACAGCTTTTACTCCGTATGCTAATTCTACGTATGTTCTCAGTATCATTGACAAGTGGAAGTGATATTCAATCAGTTGATTTGTCTGAAGAAGCTTTCTGCCTTTCAGAGCTTCCAGCATTTCAAGGGCAATTACATGAGCCGGTCGGTTATCTATTATGACTTCATTTTTCGGAGCATTTTTGTTTTTAAGATACTTCCTGATAAGTCGAACAGTAAGTATGACAATAAAGACTATCAATGCCAGTATAACAATTGGAAATGCTACTTCAAACAGTGTTGGATTAATTCTCACTGAGGCAGAATGAAATACTTTGTATTTTGATGTATCAATGTCAGACGCCTGTTTCAACTCAGCTCTTAAGGAATCAGAAAGTATAGATTCTATGACAACAGTAAATGCCTGTGTAGAAAGTTTTTGGGTAGTGTCTCCTATTACAGAGAACTCCAATGCAGGAAACTCAGCTGTTCCTGTATTCCAGGCAGCATATTCCAAGTCAACATGAGTTATGATTTTACCGTCTTCAGTTTCCTCTTCTGTTTGTTTTACATCCTGTTTTATGAATATATCAAGTGTATCTCCGGCTGGAGCTGCTATTTTCTGATCTTTTTCTGTAGTTATATCAACCAGAATACTGAAAGGCGTGCCAAGATGCAGAGTGGAAGGTTTATCAACCTTGTAATCCAGTTCTGCTGAAAATAATGAATACAAGCAAATCAGTAAAAAAAGTAAAATGCTCAGTTTCTTCATTTATTTTTCCTCTTAAGTCGCAATTTAAAAAACTTCATCAGTTCTTTTGTATATTGTACGTCTGTTCTGAGATTTACGAGATCAATCTGGTTTTTTCTGAAACGTTCGATTATATCTGCTTCTCTTTTTTCAACAAGTTTCCTGAAACGTTTTCTCACCATTCCGGAATTCGTGTTTACTGTCAGTGTTTTTCCTGTTTCAGGATCTTCAAAGTCAATTATTCCTGCTGCGGGAAGATCAAGTTCCGCTTTATCAAGTACTCTAAGGGCAATCACATCATGTTTTTTAGCAAGCAGCTTGAGACTGTCATCATAGTTTTCATCATGAAAGTCTGAAATAACAAAGACAATGCTCTTTTTCTTGATTAATCTGTAAATGTACTCAATAGCCTTTTTCAAGTCAGTTCTCTTGTGTTCCGGCTCAAAATACAATATATCACGAAGTATTCTCAGAGCGTATTTTTTACCCTTTCTGGGGGGTAAATATTTTTCAATTTCTTCTGTAAAAAGGAGCAGTCCCACCTTATCGTTGTTAGACAGGGCAGAAAAGGAGAGGACGGCCGTTACTTCGGTAATATATTCTGCTTTAAGAGAACTCGTTGTTCCGAAAAGGGTAGAAGCACTGGCATCGACAAGAAAGATTACGTTGAGTTCCCGAGTTTCCTCAAATTTCTTTATGTGAGGATAACCCATGCGAGCAGAAACGTTCCAGTCTATCTGTTTGTAGCTGTCTCCGGACTGATACTCTCTAACTTCAGAAAATTCCAGTCCCTGTCCTTTGAAAAGACTGTGATATTCACCCGAGAATAACTCACTTACGATATTCCTGGTGGAGATCTCAATTTTTCTGATTTTTTTTATAATATCAGCAGTACCCATAATAATGTCCTATGGAACTTCGATTTCATCAAACAGTTTTGATACAATATCTTCCTGAGTTATCTGTTCTGCTTCAGCCTCATATGACAGAATTATTCTGTGTCTGAGAACGTCTTTACCAATTGCTTTTATATCATCAGGAGTTACAAAACCTCGTTGTTCAAGAAGTGCGTGCGCTTTTGCAGCCTGTGCAAGGCATAGTGTTGCCCGAGGAGAAGCTCCTGTTTCAATAAGATCTTTAATGCTTTTAAGGTTTCTGTATTTTTCAGGTTCTCTGGTAGCAAATACTATATCCAGAATATATTCCTTAATTTTATCTTCCATGTAAATATCTTTAGTCAGTTCACGCAGTTCCAGAATTGTTTCAGGAGTGACAATACTGTTAATAGGGATGTCTTCTCCACGAATCATTCTGTCGAGAATCATTTTCTCTTCGTTTCTGCTTGGATAGTTCACAACAAGTTTCAGCATGAATCTGTCAACCTGTGCTTCCGGCAGGGGATAAGTACCTTCCTGCTCCAGCGGATTCTGTGTTGCCATTACCAGGAATGGATTGGGAAGTTTGAATGTTTTGTCACTTATTGTAACCTGTTTCTCCTGCATTGCTTCAAGAAGAGCAGATTGCACTTTTGATGGAGCTCTGTTTATCTCATCTGCAAGAATAAAGTTTGCAAAAACAGGTCCTTTTTTGGGGTAGAATTCCCGAGATTCAGGATTATATATCATTGTTCCGATAAGATCTGCAGGGAGAAGGTCAGGTGTAAACTGGATTCTCTTAAAACTGGCCTCAACAGTTTTGGCAACAGTATTAACGGCGAGAGTTTTCGCTAGTCCGGGAACACCTTCCAGAAGGATGTGACCATTAGCTAACAAGCCCACGAGTATTCTCGTAACCATATAATCCTGCCCGACAATTGCTTTGGCAACTTCTTTTCTGATATCATTGAGTACCGGAGACTTCTCCATTACTCTCATGTTGATTTGCTCTATACTCATTTATCCTCCGATTATCAGGCATCAGCAGTTATTGCAGTCTTCTGCTGCTGACAAGTCCGATGCACCTTTTATATTGTATTCTTTCTTAATGAATTTTACATACTGTATAACTTCTGATTTGTCTTTATGTTTCAAAGAAATTATATCATCCATCATTTTTTCGTAGTAATCTACAAAGTCAGAATTTTTTTCTACCTCTTTTACTTGCTCCAGTATATTTTTTCTCTTGCTTAATTTGTATTTGTGCATCATATATTCTTCAAAATATTTTTTAAGGTTTTCCGATGTAGGTTTAACTGTTTCCAGCTCAATATCGATACATTTGGAATAAAACCATAATTCCGGATGAAATGAAATTCTCAGACTGCGATGGCTTCGATTGAATCGTTTTCTGCCGAATACCAGATATAAGATAAGTCCTATCAGGACGAGTAAGATGGCAGTTTGAATTACAGAAGTATCAGGATTATCATTCATGATCAATAATAATCCTTTCTTTTCTCCAGGTAGATCCGTTCAAATTTTTGAAGCAGAATGTTATCTCTTTGCCCTCAATCGAAACAACAAGATAGGAAGCATCACTGCCTCTGTGATGATCCTGCTTCAAATGACCGGGGTTAGCAAAGTGTACACCGCCGGAAGATTCTATTGCAGGTTTATGTGTATGACCGTAAAATACAACTTTTACGTCAGAATCAATTTTGTTAAGGTCGTTAATGTTATGTATCAAAAGAAAAGATGTTTTATTGATGGAAATTGTCTGAGTTGCGGGAATTGATCTGTCAAGATAGCCGGGATGGAATATTCCAGGTACTCTTAAAACTTCAGCACCTCCAATTACGTCCTCATTAAAATCGATATCATCGAAATTATCACCGAGGTGAAAGACATAATTGAAGGTGTTTTCGTTTTTTAAAGCTTTTCTGAGAAACTTCTGGTTTCCATGAGTGTCTGAGATTACAATGATTTTCATTTTACATTGATGTAGGAGCACTTACTCCAATCAGATTCAGTCCATTCTTGAGTACTATCCTTACAGCATTTATAAGATAAAGTCGAGCAATTGACAGCTCTTTGTATCTTTTATTGGATATAGTATATTTTTGATAATACTTGTGGAACATACCGGCAAGTTCAATAAGATATTCTGCAAGTCTGTGAGGTTCACGACTATCAGCTATTCCACAAAGAACATGTTGGAAGTCCCCAAGTTTACGCATGATAAGCATTTCATCATCTTTGTTGAGCTTTTTGAGATACTTTTCATCGAAATTAGCAAGTTTAAGTTTATCTTTTTCTGCTTTTTTAATGATACTGCAAATACGGGCATGAGCATATTGACAATAGAAAACAGGGTTTTCTGAGGTTTTTTTCTTTGCCAGTTCAAGATCAAAATTGAGATGAGCACTCGGTTTTCTGTTAATAAAGAAGAAACGTGCCGCATCCTTACCAACTTCGTCAATAAGGTCATCCATTGTAACCATTTTGCCAAGTCTTTTGGACATTTTAACCTTTTCTCCCTGATCAAAAAGATTAACCTGTTGGAGGAAAATTACTTCCAGACAGGAATCATCATAACCGAGAGCTTGAATACCTGCTCTGAGTCGAGGTACATATCCGTGGTGATCCGGACCGAGAACGTCTATAAGTACATCGTTACCACGCTGAAGTTTTGTCAGGTGATAGGCAAGGTCAGGAACAATATATGTAATAGTTCCATCTGCCTTCATCAGCACACGGTTTTTATCATCACCAAATTTTGTGGAATTAAACCAGATTGCCTCTTCCATTTCGAAAGTACAGTCTGCTTCTGCAAGGAAACTCAATACTTCTTCAACAACGCCTTGTGCTCGAAGAGATTTTTCTGAAACCCAGTTGTCGAATTGCACATCAAATTTCTCAAGGCTTTCCACCTGCATATTATGAATTTCTGCCAAAGCAAATTCTTTCATTTTAGTAAGTCTGTCTCTTTCTGAGATGTGAAGCAGTTTTGATCCCTCGGTTGTGTTAAGAAGAGCCGCAAGATCAATGATATACTCTCCGTGATATGCTTCCACCGGGAATTCACCAATATCCTCGTTGTGCAGTTCGCGATAACGCAGCTCAACGGATTCTGCAAGAATATCTACCTGATTACCTGCATCATTAATATAGAATTCCCTTATAGGTCTGAATCCTGCAAAACTCATTATTCTGTACAGGGAATCACCGTAAGCTGCAGCTCTGGCACTTACAATGTTTAATGGACCTGTAGGATTTGCACTGATAAATTCAATGAGAATCTTTGCTTCTTTACCATATGTTGTACGACCGTAATCATCACCTTCTTCGTTAACACTCACGAGTATCTTCTTGAAATGCGAAGGCTTAATATGGAAGTTTATAAAGCCCGGACCTGCAATTTCAATTTCTCTGTACATTTTTTTGGTTTTGAGTAGTTCTATTACTTTTTCAGCAATAATTTTAGGTGACATTTTATTAGGTTTAGCACTTATAAGGCAGGCATTAGTTGAAAAATCCCCATGATTAACACTATTAGGTATTTCAACTGTGAAGTTCTCATTCAGTTCGAGCTTCAAGTCTTCAAAAGCGAATTTTATATCTTTAAAAATTCTATTCTTGATCATAATTATTCTCTTCAATATCAATAATTTTTTTGTGTTTCCACAGATCTTCAAGGTTGAATTTTTCTCTTGTTTTTTCATCAAAGATATGTAGAATGATAGTTCCAAAATCAATTAATATCCATGTGTTGCTCCCGACGCCTTCTTTTCCGAGAAGATGAACAGAGTGTTCTCTGGATTTTTCGAGAACATCCTCTGCAATAGCTTTAAGATGTGGCTCTCCGGAACCGGAACAGATGATAAGGTAATCTGCAAATGAAGATTTTTGTGCAACATCTATCACATCAATATTATAGGCTTTTTTAAGTGTAAGCCATTCTACTATCAATTCTTTTAATTTTTCTTGATCTAACATATATTTTTACCTTCTTTTAGTTAAAAAACTGTTCAAAGTCATTCCCAAGTATGATCTCAAAAGGTGCATCAGTATCTGGTTTACAGGCGTAAACAACATATTCTATGCCTGTCATTCTTTTTAATCTTTCCAGATCTTCAGCATCATTTTGTCTGACAACAATAAGAGTTCGTTTGTGAACAAACTTCTCAGCATTACCATAAGAAATAACATCTATATTTTTTCTAAGTATTTTTTTCCGAACTTTCTGAGCAATACCTTTATAACCACACCCATTTAAAAGAATTACTCTGATAGCCGGGAAATTTTCTTCGTTAATCTCTTGTTTTTCCTTTTTACATCCTGAATTTACAAACAGTATACCCAGTATAAGAATTATTGAAAAACTTGGAAACAAGATTTTTTTATCCATATAGATTGTCAAACTGTTCCTTGATTCTTTGGTAAGTTCTTTTCATACTTTCCGGTATAACTCTTGTTCCACCAACAGCAGTCATGAAATTACAATCTCCAGACCATCGTGGTACAAGGTGTACATGCAGGTGTTCATCCACGCCTGCTCCTGCTGCCTTGCCAAGATTGATTCCAACATTTATTCCTTCGCATTGATAAACTTCCTTCAGAACTTTCTCGCTCTTCTGAACTGTTTCAAATAAATCATGAAGCTCTTCGGCAGATAGCTGCGACAATTCAGATAAGTGTCTGTTCGGAATGACCATTATATGACCATTATTATAAGGAAAGAGATTCAGAATTACAAAGCAGCTCTTTGATCTGTATACAATATAGTGTTTATCATCATTATCATCTATACAGAAAACACATTTTTTTTCTTTCTCTGATAATATATATTGTAATCTCCATGGTGAGTATAATACATTATTCATATATACCTGCTAATATAATGACTCCATAATTCGCATTCTGGAATTAGCGTCAATTGATCTGCTGATTATTACATTATAACCATTCAGGATGGTTTGACTTTTGATAACAGCATCTTTCAGAAACGAGAACGGTCCAATTTCAGTATTTGATTCGATTACGGATTTGCCTTTAACTATTGTATTCGCTCTTATTACAACGTCATTTTGTATTTCAACATCCGGACCGATGATGACAGTATCAGGGTTCTCAATATATACACCCGATTCCATCCATTTGTCTTTGATGCTTCTATAGTATGATACTTCGAGCTCACTTAACTGTTTCTGTGAATTTATACCTGATGCTTCTATTACATTATCCAGAACAATTCCTGATACTGTCTTGTTTTCAGCATTGAGTAACTCAAGTGTATCTGTGAGATAATATTCGCCCTGAGCATTTTTATTATTTATTTTACTCAGAGAATTGAATAGGTCTTTGCAATTATAGATGTATATACCTGTATTTATTTCTTTTATATCTCTTTGCTCGTTACTGGCATCCTTGAATTCTACAATTTTACTGATGTTACCTGAGTCATCTCTTACAATTCTTCCATAACGGGCAGGATCTTCCATAACTGCTGTAAGAACGGTGCAGGATGCAGATGTTTCTTTATGGTAAGCGTACATTTTTTTTAAAGTTTCGGAAGTAAGTAGAGGAACATCACCGCAAAGTACATACACGTCCCCATCGTAGTCAACAAAATTATCTCTGGCCATCATTACAGCATGCCCGGTTCCAAGCTGCTCATCCTGATCTGCATATAGTATGTTCTCATTCGCAGATAGAGATTCTTTTACTTCTTCTTTTTTATAGCCGACAATTGCAGTAATATCCGTACATCCGGCTGCACATCCGGCATCAATAACATGTTGAACCAGAGATTTACCGGCAATTTCAAAAAGAACTTTAGGTTTATTGGACTTCATTCTGGTACCTTTACCGGCTGCCAGAATTATTGCTCCTAATTTATTCATAAATCAATTCCTTATAATCATATTTCATTTTGGACAAGAAAAAAAGAACATAGCATATTTTTCAAGAAAAATGTTAGTATAAAGGCAAATTATTTTCAAAAAACAGTATTATAGAAAAAGTGTAAGGACTAAAACAATAAGCATCAGTATTTTGAGAATTGCAGATGCACTAGTAAATCTTTTTGCATCAGTACTTTTTAAGAGATAAATAGAAAGGGAGATAATCGGAATAAAGACGCAGAACATTGTTACAATAAAGTACTTAAACGAAACGTAATGGGAGGTGTATGAATAGATGTTGATTAACATCGGAACAATACTCAGGATTAACACAATAAAACTGGTCTTTTTTACTCCGAGATGAAGAGGTAAAGTATTAGCATCAATAGCTGAATCACCTGTTATATCTTCCATATCTTTCACGATCTCACGCAACAGGGTCAGGAGGAATGCATAAAGAATGATCCAGATACAGTTATTGAGATTATTTGAGAGCAATGCTCCGTAAATAAATGTTGATGCTGATGTATAAGCTACGAGAATATTACCGGTCAGAAAATCTTTTTTAAGATTCCTGGCATAATAGAAGAGCAGAAGTGAGTTCACAAAAGCAAGAATGAACATCAACCACTTAAAAGTGAAAACCGAAATGTTAATACCGGCAACAAAAAGAGCTACAGAGAAAATATATGCAGCTTTAGGAGATAGTTTACCGGATGGGAGAACTCGATCCGGACGGTTAATAATATCTGCTCGAATGTCAAAGAAATCATTTACTGCATAACCTGCTCCGGCAATTAATACTGTGGACAGGATTGCAGCAATGCTTCTTAAGTGGAAAATATATGTATTATTATAGTATATGCCGAATAATACTGTCAGTATGATGAAAATCAGGTTTTTAGGTCTTGTCAGAGATATGAAATACTTGATTTTCACTATGGAAGACGATCCTTCACCATATTTATTACTTCAACGAGTATTTCATTATTCTTCATACTTTTGATTAACTTATATGAATCATTAAGTAATTTTTCAGCAGTTTTCTTTGATTTTTCAAGTCCAATAAGTGCAGGATATGTTGTTTTCCTGTTTTTATGATCTTCGTAAGGTTCTTTCCCCAGAAAGTCGAAAGCTCCAACATCATCAAGAATGTCATCAATAATCTGATATGCAAGCCCAATATTGAGTGCATAGTTTCCAAGAGTAATTGCGATGTTTTCTTCAGCGTCAAACATTATACATGCCATGTCCATTGATGCCTGAAGAAGAGCTCCTGTTTTTTTAAGGTGAATATATTTCAGAACGTTTACACGTATTCTTTTACGAGTAGAAATGATATCGACTGCTTGTCCGCCAATCATACCTCTTGTAGATAGAGCTCTGGAAAGCGTGTTAACACATCTCAATGCTTTTTCCTGGTCCTTAATATCAGTCAGACACTCGAATGCTTTAGTAATTAGTGCATCCCCTGCCAGGATAGCAGTAGCATTATTAAATTTTTTATGAACGCTGGGTTTTCCTCTTCTTTCATCTGAATCATCAACACATGGTAAGTCATCATGAATAAGAGATGCTGAATGAATCATTTCCAGAGCACATGCACAAGGTATAATAGGTAGAAGTGAATTAATATTTTTTCTCCCCTTGAGCATTTCGTATGTGGAAAACAACAGGATAGGTCGAAGTCGTTTCCCTCCACTGAAAACTGAATAATTCATAGCTTCATAAAGAGTCTTATCTTTTAGAGAAGGGAATTCTTTTTTATCAGGTTGCTTAAGATATGATTTCAGATGCTTATCTAAAAAATCTTTTCTGGTATCAAAGTATTTTTGAACTAACAAAGGTTACCTCATTTTCATTTATAATTTCAAAAAACCAAACATCAAAAGTTAGTATAGTGTCAAGTACTTTGTAGCGAGTAAGAAAAAAACACAAAAAAAAGGGAGCTGAAAACAGCTCCCTGAATATCAAACCGTGCAGTACTTATTTAAGTAATGTACCTTTACGGATATATGTTTTTGATCCAGTATTAAGTTTGAAGAAATAGATACCTGATGAAACATCTGTTCCATTCATATCTTTACCATTCCATCGAGTTCCTTCATTAGACTCAGCAGAAATGTGACCTACATGAATAGTCTGAATTTTTTGACCAAGAATGTTGTAGATTTCGAGTTCTGCATTTTGAACGTCTTCTTTAAGATTGAATACGATAGTTGTTTCAGGATTGAAAGGATTAGGGTAGTTAGTCATACCATATTTTTTAGGAATTTCAGGAACAAATTCATCTTCCGGATCTTTCTGAATTCTTATAGTAATTGACTGAACATTAGAAAGTGATGACTGGTTTGCATGATCAATAGATTCAATCCAGTAGTAGTATGTTTTTCCTTCTTCAACATCTTCATCTTCAATTTGGTACTCAGTATAAACTGATGTATTTGATGCTTGTCTTTGACCAACAACTATTGCAGTTGAAGGATCAGTTGTATTGTTTCTTAATACTCTGAAGATATTCATATCTGTTTCAGATTGAGTAGCCCAGGTAACGTTTACGAATTTATTAGCTGTTACAGCAACATTAAATGTAGACAATTCAACAGGAAGTGTAGCGTCGCTTTCTGCGCCGATTGTATAGTAACCAGGAGCAAGATCTACATAGCTTCCAACTGAACCGAATGTAATTATTTGATCATTTACGGATACAGTAGCTGCTTTTTGTGTCCATGCAGAACCTAATGTGGTTTTCTTAAGTAGGAAGAAGTCAGTAGATTCTCCAAGAAAACCAGTAATACCTGTCATAGTGTTAAGGTCGAAAGAAAGAGATCCTTCTTTACCTGTTGCACCTTCGATAGACCAGATTCTGTTTAATCTTTTATCAGCATTACCGTCACCTTCGATTCCACCGCTAGGAAGATCACCTGATACTTCATATAACCAGCTGTCATTATCGTATCCGATAGTGAGAAAATCATCAGCGTTATTCACGAAATTAGTACATGTCATTGTAAGGTCGCCGGATACGTCAGAATTAGTTGCATCTCCGTCCCATTTTAATGATTCAACGTCGTACCACATTCTTGCACCGCTTGTTCCCCATTCATCATTTTCACAATTTACTAATGTACCATCATGAGCAGTTCCTCCTGAATTTACAGTAGTAACGGCATCTGCAGCAGTTGAACCGGAAGTTTCATTAAGCTTCCAGTATCCTTGAAGGTCTGCAGAATTTGGGTGAGTTCCATCAGTTAATGTCTGATTCATATAGTTCTGAATTGTTGCTTGAGATAAAGCAACATTCCATATTCTTACTTCGTCTACTTCGTCAGCAACTGATCTGGCCGCCTGAATTGCATCATTACTCAGGGAACCACCAATGACAACATCAGCAGTGCCTGATGAATTGATACTTGAAGGTCCGGTATAGCTTCTATGAAGTGCTCCATTAACATAAGTGATAAGACTGCTGCCGCTTCTTACTGCAGCAACGTGATACCATGTTCCAACTGAAAGTACGGATGGCCCCCAGTTAGTAGGTTCGTCAGTACCGTCTGTAGAAACTTTGAAAGCAATACCGCTTCCGCCTTTTCCAACTGCCCATTGTCTGTTTCCATTTAAGTCCCATTTAGATACGATATGTGTATATTCATTTACGTTATTTGGCTTAAGCCAGAATTCAACTGTGAAGTCCCCACTGAAATTATAGCCAGAGAAGGCATCTTGATCAAGGATTCTGATGTGCTCAATTGCATCATCAAACTCAATTGAATTGCCTCCTGTCTGGGCAAAAGCCAGTACAAGACTGCATAAAAAGAAAGTTAAAAAAATAAATTTTTTCATGAAATCCTCCAAATTTCTCTTTTATTTCTCTTTTATATTTTAATCTATCCAAAAAAAATACATTATATAACAACATTGCAAAACTAATTAATATTAAATTAGATGTCAATATTTTTTTTCATTCTTCTAAAAATTAGGTATTTTAACGCTTTTTTATGAACTAAATATATTTAAAACTGTCTTTAGTTTAAAGTTACTATTTTCATGATAAATAATAAAGTTTTTTAATAGATTGTAAAGCAAAAAATATACTTTTTTTTCTGTTGGGAATGTGCTGTTATCGTATTTGAAATTGTTGATTTTATTTATCAAGCGAAGAGCAGGTTCTGCTAATACAATTTTATCAGCATCTTTAGATTTACTTATACTGCATTTCATTAAAGTATTGTTCTTGATATCAAACAAGTAGGTATCACCTCGATCAAGAAAGGGTTCCTTTACAAACAAGTTTATCGGAACTCCTGTTAGTTTAAGAATTCTGATAATATACCTCAGAAATAGTACCGCAGATGGATAATTTAATGTCTTAACAGATTCAATGTAATTCTTTGTTAATGAAAAATAATCTGAGCTTTCAAAATCTTGTATAGTCCACTGTCTAATCAATTCTGTTGATGCTATTTGAAACTGGCTTTTCTCATAGGAGCTTTCACAAAGTAAATGATTGCTGAAATTTGCTGAAATGAAAGTGTAAGTGCTTTCCGAACTTTCTTTTAACCTTAAATGAATAATGTTCAAAAGATCAAAAAAACCAATCATTCCTGATTTTTCCCGATTAGCTCCTTTAATGATAAGTGATATCTTACCGATATCCTTTGTCATAAATGACACAATAAGGCTTGAATTGCGGTATTGCTTTCTGTGCAGCACAATTGCTTCAGTTTCAATATATTTCAATTTATCTCCTGAAATTGAATTTATATGTGTCATAATATATAATGAATAAAAATAATCAACAATAAAAATTATTTAAATGGAACGCTTATTGCTTATTTGACAGGTGTTGGAGACTTTGAAGATATTAGAGAATCAGTTTTTTAAAAGTTGGGACTTGAAGAACTGTGGCAAGGGTAAAATTGTGTTTTGTGTCTGCTATTATCTTATTAGATCTCCGACATAAATTATTCGGAGGTGTTCATGAGAGACAGAAAAATATTGGTCTTATGGCTTATCTTTATTGCGTTATTCAATTTCAGTTTTCTTAATGCTCAGATCAAAGAATCTGATATTTTTACAATTCTTAATCAAGGTACAAACTTCATTGAAGTTGAATTTAATATTCCCGAATATCTTTCTGGGATAGAAAGTGCAGAAGGGAAAGAGTTTACTCGTTTTTATAATATCGATGCAGGTGTTTCGCTTCAAAAAGGATTTCCGGAACTGTTAAACTTCTCAGCAATGTTTGCTGTTAGAAACACAGGAGCTTACAAAGTTGAGGAGTTGGATAAAACTACTGAAAAACTCAATAATATTGTAGTGTATCCTGCCCAAGGAGTGCAGGATACAGAAAAACCACTGGAGTTTCAGTACAATTCCAACTATTATGATAAGCATTTTGTCAAAGGATATCAACCCATGCAATTGCTTACACTTAGTAGCCCGGCAATATTGAGAGATGTTCGAACTGTGAATCTCACAGTAAGTCCAATGTCTTATGATGTTGTAACAGGAGATCTTACAATTACTCGAAAAGTCACATTCAGAATTACTAGATTCAGTGATTATGGAGCAAATGAAATCACAACTGAAAGGAAGAAATCAAGAGCTTTTGAGAAAATTTACAGCAGTTTGCTATTAAATTATGAATCTGTTCGAAATTCAGAAAGAACAGAATATCAGCAAAAATCTATTGTAGTTATGTGCCCTTCAAACAGTGACTTACTTCTTGAAGTTGAAATGTATGCTGAATGGAAGAGAAACAAAGGATTTCATGTAGAGATTGCCGAGATAGGTGTAAATGGACTATCTAACAATTCCTCATCAATTAAAAATTATCTTTTAAACCTTTATCAGAATTCGACATATCCACCAGATTATATTTTGCTCATTGGAGATGCAAGAGGATCAATAAGCACTGCAGCACAGGGATATGGGGATCATTACTATGCATGTCTTGATGGAAATGATATTCTTCCGGAAGCATTTGTAGGAAGAATTTCTATTAACAATGTAACTCAGTTCAGTACATATATGGCTAAAATGAATCAGTATGAGAGAGATACATCATTGAACCTGAATACGTTTGATAAATCTCTACTTGTAGGAGATACTAGTCCCTCAGGGCTTTCCTGTGTAGTAACATGTAAATATGCCAAAGATCTCATTTTAGAGAGACATCCGACACATACATTCACAGAAATATATGATGGAAATCCGGATAACAATCTAATGAATAATGCAATTGATGCAGGAGCTCTTTTCTTCATATACAGAGGTTGGTCCGGAATGAGCGGATGGGATAGCTCAGATATTGGTAATCTTGTTAATACTGACAAGTTAGTTAATGCAGTTATTAATACATGTAGTTCAGGGACATACACTACATCAACAAGTAACACGGAATATCTCACAAGAGCGGGATACCCAAATTCTCCAAAAGGGGCAATAACTGCGATCGGACTGGCAACAACACATACACATACTCAAATGAATAACTGTATGACAAATGGAACAATGTACGGTTTATACAAAGATAATTTGAGTACAATGGGTGAAGCTATTATGAGAGGGAAACTTACTCTCTATAATACATATTATAATATCTCATCCAATTCGACAGAAGATTTTACTGAATGGAATAACTTGATGGGAGATCCATCAATAGATGTCTGGAAAGAACCTGTGAAATCAATGAGCTACAGCATTGTCAGTAATGGGGGAACTGTCAGTACAATTGATAACTCAATAGAAATACTTGTTCAGGATTCAGATGGAAATCCTATAGAAAATGCCTGGGTAACTATTCATGATGATAATTTTCATCAATCAGTGTACTCAGATAATGACGGCAATGCAGAGATTTTTATTGAGAACAACTTGGATAGCTCTCTTGATATTGTTGTGACAAAACCAGATTACGAACCAATTATTGAGAGTGTTCCGGTCACTGCAGCAAATGCTATGAAACCATATTCTATCCAGATACATGATGATGTAACTGATGAAACTAACGGTAACAATGATGGAGTTATAAATCCTGGTGAAAAGGTGAAGATTGATCTTACCTTGAAGAATTTCAGTGATGCTGCTGCATTCAATCCGGTAGTTGCACTGAACTCCGATGACACTTGTGTGTACATCGTTGACAATGAAGACAATTTCTCTACAATCTATATTAATGGTATTGTAACAGGAAATAATGGATATGTAGTATATTTCTCAGAGGATATTCAGGAAGATACAGATATTGTATTCGACATTACAGTTGAGGATGACAATTCAAATGTATGGAATTCCAAGCTAAGAGTTCCTGTTGTTGTTCCATCTCTTGAAGTAAGCAGTGTTTTTGTAGATGATAATTCTGTTAATCCTGAAATTCAGGCAGGAAACAATTATAGTATAAAGATGAATATTCTGAATTCCGGCTCAGACCTGGAAAACATATATGGAAGACTTGAGTCAGATCATCACAGTGTCATTGTTACCGATGACACAGGATACTGGGGATCAATCCTGAATATGGAATCAATTTCCAATACAGGAGATGAATTTAATATTGAAGTTCTTCAAAACGCAATCTATGAAAATGAAATAAACTTTACACTGAATTTATTCAATTACTCGGGATATTCCGAGACAAAGAAAATTACAATTCCTGTCACAGCTAACACAGGACAGAATTTTTCTACAGGCCCGGACAACTATGGTTATATTGCCTTAGATCAAGGTGATGTTTCATACCAGTATAGCCCAACATATTACTGGGTTGAAATTGATCCTTCTCGTCCGGGTGCTTTTTCTGGAACCAATACTCAGCTTATAGATAACGGAAATCATGATCCGGTTAATGGAGTGACTCAGCATATCAAACACTTTGATTTACCTTTTACATTTAAAATGTATGGTATTGATTATTCAAGAATTGGTATCAGTTCAAATGGTTGGATTACATTTTCCAATATAGGAGAATATGAGACTGAACAAGTTATGTTCAGAAACTATCCTATACCTGATGCATGTGGACCAAGCCCAATGATTGCCGCATTCTGGGATGATATATATATTGGTAATGGTGCAGGTGTTTACTACTATTATAATAGTACAGACAATACATATATTGTTGAGTGGTCACACTGTAAAAATAAACAGGGAAGTACTGAAGAAACATTCCAGATTGTACTTTATGATCCGGACTATTATTCAACTCCAACGGGAGATGGTAATATTAAGATACAGTACAAAGTATTTAATAATTCTGATAGTTATTTCACTCTTGACGGAGAACCCAAAATGGGAAATTACTGTACTGTTGGATTGGAATCTCATGATGAAGTGACCGGTCTGGAGTATACATATAACAATGAATATGACGATACTTCAGTTCAATTGGGAAACAATACGGCAATAATGTTTACAACTGTACTTAAAAATGCCCCGGAAAAGTTTGCTCAATTGACAGATTACTTCATTTTAGAAAGTAGTACTGGAAACAATATTCTTGATGCAGGTGAAACTGTTAATCTGGTCTTGAATATTACTAACTCCGGTGTTGAATCAATTGATGATCTCGATATCTCAGTATCATGCAGTAATGCGAACATTTCTTTTATTGTTGATGCAGTAAATGATCTTGAACTTGCTCGCAATTGTGTTACTCAATCTCAGTTAACCTTCACTACAGGTATGGGAATGTCCGCAGGTGAAAAGTTTGAACTTAAGCTTGATTATACTTGTGATGGTGGCGAATCTTATACTGATTTCATTAACATGGAAATAGGACAGTCAACGAGTGATTACAGTGTTCTTTCAGGTCAGGTGAGTTTCTCAAACAATAATAACACGAATGTTGGAGATGTTATTCTGAAGAGTGGAATATACGGTTTGACCGGTTTAGATGACAGGGACTTCAGTTTCTATGTCGCTCCGGGAACATACAGTCTGAATGGAGAATGCAAAGATTACGCCGATGATACATTAGAAGATATTACGGTGACTTCAGGTAATGAAGCGAGTAATCTTAATCTTGACTTTGACTTCCTCTGGAGACCGGAAGGAATCTCAGGAGATGTTGATGGAGCAGATGCTGTACTTGTATGGAATTCTGTCGGAGAAAACAGAGACGATTTTGTGCATTACAAGATATATAAATGGGATCATGTTTCCGGATTTAGACTATATGATACTACATCTGATTCAACCTGGTCAGAAGAAGTTGAATCAGAAGTTCAGGAATACTACTATGTTACATCTCTTTACATGAATGGTGAAAGTGCTTCTTCCGAAACAATAGATATCCTCAGGCATTCTACAGGAATAGAGGATGGAGACGTAAATGTATATACAGATTGTCTTGAACAGAATCAACCTAATCCGTTTAATCCGGATACAAGAATACAATATTCACTAAAAGCAGGAAAGTATACGGAAGTAAAAGTGTACAATATTAAAGGTGAACTGGTTAAAACTCTGGTTAGTGATTTTAACGATGCGGGAAGGCATAGTGTTGTCTGGCATGGTAAAAACAACCATGGAAATCAGGTCGGAAGTGGAGTATACTTTATCCGAATTGAGTCAGGCAGTTTCAATAACACAATCAAAGCAGTACTCTTGAAATAGAGAGTCGACTGGCAGTTGATTCACAGACTCTGCTGATTACCCGAAAAACAGGCTGCTGAGATTTCAGCAGCCTGTAATTATATATATCTTATAATATGGGATATTTTAAAAACCGGATGTATCAAGTTCTTTGATTTTTTCCAGAGCTCTATCTAATTGAACTTTATCTTTTTCGTTTTCAGTTTTTTCCCTTTGTTTTTTAACAATATTTTCCATTACTTCTTTAGAATAATTTTTATCCACAAGATACTGGCAATATGCTACATAATAGTATGATACTTTGTCTTCATCAGTCTTTTGATACTTCTGAACATGATATTCTTTTACATTTCCGACTGTAATTCCCGCAGCTTCAATTCTGCTTAACTCATCTCTTACAATAGCAGGTGAAAGGATATTGTCGCTCATGTTTACAGATGAAACAACTTCGTTGACTTTACTTTTTACATAAACTCCGAGTGCTTCGGCAGCCTGTTTGTAAGCATCTCTTCTGGCATCTGATCTTGCATCCTGTTCCATACTGAATTGTCTGGAAACTCCAATAAATGCTTTTTCTTTTTTAGTGGAAGCTTTTTCCGGTTCATCTACCCATTTAGGATTATTATTCCCCGAAATCAACTCATCACTGCCTCTGACGGTTTTATTGTTACTACAGCTAATCAGAAAAGTTGCTGCTATAGCAAGCATTACAAAATATATTAAAAACTTTTTCATAGTTTCCTCCAATTATTATTTATGCATAATCAATGCCATAGGCTATGAATGACTATTGAATATAAAATACTGTTTGGTAAGATACTCAGTCAAATACTTTTTCTGCTTTTAGCAGATCTTCCGGAGTATCAATGCCAAATCCTTTATACTCGGATTTAATCATTTTTATCTTATAACCATTGCTGAGAAATCTCAGTTGTTCCAGTTTTTCAATTTTCTCAAGCGCGGATTGAGGATACCCAACAAAAGCATTCAGAGCTTCAATTGTATAACCGTAAACTCCGATATGTTTCCAATAGGTTACATCATTAATTTTGTCTCGGTTATATGGTATTGCCGATCTCGAGAAGTATAAAGCAAAATCATTATCATCAGTTATAACTTTAACAATGTTAGGATTGAAGATCTCTTCTTCATTACTGATTTTATGCATCAATGATGCAACTTCAACAGTTTCAGATCTAAAACATTCTACCAGTCTCTTCAGTGGATCTATGTTTATGAAAGGTTCGTCACCCTGCACATTAATAATTACATCTGCATCAATACTTGAACTTGCTTCATGTATCCTGTCAGTACCACTCTGATGAGATTCAGAAGTCATTATTACAATACCTCCTGCATTCTCTACAGTATGCTTTATTCTGGCGTCATCAGTAGCAACTGCAACAAAATCAAACAATTCGGTTTTAACTACAGAATCATAGACATGTAGGATTATGGGTTTGTTATTCAGCAAAGCAAGAGGTTTACCCGGAAATCTCTGAGATTGATACCGTGCCGGAATTACTGCTGCAAATTTCATTTCATATCCTCCTTATCACCGGATTGCGTTTTCTTCAAATAGACAATCAGAGCATTTATGTCTGTTCTGTTTACTCCTGAAATCCTTGCTGCCTGTCCTATGGATTCAGGCTGTATTTTCTTCAGTTTTTCTCGAGCTTCCCAGGCAATTGTTTCTATTGACATGAAGTCTATGTTTTCAGGGAGTCTCTGGTGTTCCATTGAATCGAAGCGCTGAATATCTGAGAGCTGTCTCTTAAGGTAGCCTTCATATTTGCATTCAATTTCTATTTTATTTTTTATCTGTGATGTAACATCAGGTTTAAATGTGTAACCGAATTCATGAAGATTCTCAAAGTTCACTTCATTTCTCTTTAACAGAGTGTAGTACTTGATAGGTTCACGAGTTAGATTGTTTGGTAGACAGTTTGCTTTTTTCATGAAGTTGATTTCACGTTCTTTTATTTCCAGCATTTTCTTGTATCTCTGCCATCTGACATCAGAAACGAGCCCCAGTTTGTAGCCAATATGCATCAAACGTTCATCTGCGTTATCTTGTCTGAGAAACAGTCTGTATTCTGCTCTGGAAGTAAACAGTCTATAAGGCTCTTCAGTTCCTTTTGTAACAAGATCATCAATCAGTACTCCCATATAGGAATGTGATCTTTCCAGAATAAAAGGATCTTCTCCCGATAGTGATTTTACAGCATTAATACCTGCAGCAAGACCTTGAGCAGCAGCTTCTTCGTACCCCGATGTTCCGTTAATCTGACCTGCAAGATATAAACCTGCAATTTTTTTTGTTTCAAGTGTTTGACGTATTTCAGACGGAATTACATAATCATATTCTATTGCATACCCAAAGCGGATGATCTTTGCTTTCTCAAGAGAAGGTATGGAATTAATCATTTCTGTCTGTACAGCAGGAGGAAGACTGTTGGAGACTCCATTAACATAACATTCGTGAGTGTGGATACCTTCAGGTTCAATGAATACCTGATGTTGATCTTTGCCTGCAAATTTCACGATCTTATCTTCGATTGAAGGACAGTATCTTGGTCCTGTACCCGAAATGTTACCTCCATATAATGATGACAGCCCAAGATTATTTCTGATGATTTCATGAGTTCTTGGAGTTGTGAATGTTAAATAACAGTCAACAAGGTTCTTAAGTTCAATATCTCTATAGCAGGAGAATCCTTCGGGATTATCATCACCGGGCTGGAGTGTTGTTGCAGAAATATCGACTGTGTTGATATCTACTCTTGGTGGTGTTCCTGTTTTGAATCTACCAAGCTGTAATCCGATTTCTTTCAGGGATTCCGCGAGAGCTTTAGAGGCAGGTTCTCCTGATCTCCCACCGGAATAATTGACATTGCCGACATGTATTTTTCCGTTAAGAAAAGTTCCGCTGGCTATGATAACTCTTGGAGCATAGAACTTAATTCCGAGATGTGTGTTTATTCCTTTGACTGTCTGTTTCTCAATCAAAAGTTCTGTTGCTATCAATTCTTTAACATCAAGATTATCCGTGTTTTCAAGGGTTTCACGCATGATATTGGCATATCCGGCTCTGTCATTCTGACTTCTTGGAGCCCAGACAGCAGGTCCTTTTTTTCTGTTAAGCATCCTGAATTGAATTCCGGAAAGATCTGCAGCTCTTCCTATTTCTCCACCGAGAGCATCTATCTCTCTTGCGAGGTGTCCTTTTGCCGGACCTCCTACAGTCGGATTGCAGGACATAATCCCAATCTGTTCGTATTTCATTACAACCAACAGAGTTGAAACTCCCATTCTGGAAGCGGCCAGAGCTGCTTCAATACCGGCATGTCCGGCTCCGATTACAATAACATCATATTTATAAATCATTTTCTTTTACTCCAATTTCACAAAAATTCAATAGTAACTTTTGGACAAGATATTTTTCTTCCGGTGAATTATTACTTTACAATGATAAGACATTAAATTGTGTCAATAATCTTTAGAAAATAACATATAATTAACTGTTTAAGAAAAAGATAGCCTGATTATCCAGGAATTTTCATTGAAAACCATGCCATATTGGAACTGCGTCTAAGTGCTTATTTCAGGTGGAATATTATGGAAGAAAGTTAATATTTCTTGCAAAAAAATTTCTTTTTCCAATCTGATTAAACCCTGTAAATAAAAGAAATTATATAAATTCACGGAAAACAGTCAGCTCTAAATGAAGAATGAAGGGTAGATTTTATTACATTTATTAGCAATTTATGCACAATGTAAGAAAAGCTGTTACAAATGTTGTAAAGTTAGAAAATACAATGGTTTATGGAGATAATTACATTTGTACAGAAAGAGATATCCACAAGTTATCCACATTCATTTCTCCATAAAATTCAGTGATTTAGTTTATATGCAGTAATATCTGTCCTGAAAACAATCCACATTCAATTGTATATTCTGATTAAAAAATCGCTCCAGCCGGATTTACTGTTGAAAAGCAGATTTCTGTATCTGGTAAAACGTGGAGAAGTAGAGAAATTTGAAGTAGAAGGATAATATATTGAGCAATACCCAATGAGGTTATTGAAGTACCCTATACTTGATTTATACACAAACAAATTTTCCAGACATGTTAAAACGTTTTCAATATAGATTTGTGTTTCAGTATCGGAGACAACATGAAGTAAGGTGAAAAACTCATGTAAATCAATTGTTTCGTCATCATAGTCAAACTTAAGACAGGTTTTGTATATTGATTCCATCACTGCTGAACTGTCTGTCCAGTTTTCAGAGAAATCAGATAATGAAGCCATGAGTTCGTCATACTTACCCATATCTGCAACAGAACACGTAACCTGATTGTTATATCCTCCATGCTGAGAACCTCCGGGGAGGTAGGATAAAATTGTTTTTTCTGCAATATCGGCAGCTATTTCTTTCGTAGATGAAAACTGATTCCAGTTACTGAGGATTTCATCATATGGATAGCCTGCATCAGCATAGATCTCTGCTTCAGATCCTACTACATAATCGGCATATCCCTGAACCTCACCCAGTACTTCAACAGTCTGCATCAGGCAGGCATCAAACATTAGTATATCAATATTTCCACCATATTCGGCAAATACTCTTCTGAAATCACCATTGGAAATGGATATTGAGCTGTTGAAATCATCGTCTGTAATAACTGCATGGGGTCTGCTTCTTGACCAGCCATTTCCATGTGACCAGATAATAAATGCTTTCTTTTCCGAAGGATAACGTGAGTAACCCCATTTCAGAAACTCAGCAACATTACTCCAGTCAGCAGAATCTGTTTCTCCAAGGCTTCTCACTATTTTTGATTTAATTTCAGGTGTAGAATCATTCTTAACCTCATAAGTTAAAGTCTCAAGGTCAGAATTGAGAGAGCTTCTGTCGACCTGGATTACTATGTTCATGTCCGAAACCGATCTCTCAATCTCGTTTATTTCATCGTCAACATAATAAGATAAGCTGTTGTCAGCCCCCATATAAATAAGGACTGTCCATTCTTTTTTACTGCTTTCATCATCGCACCCGGTAATGAAAGCAATACATATAATCAGAAGCAATAAATATTTTACATGTTTCATATTAATTCTCATTGTTAAAGCTGTTTTCAGGATATTCCACTTTTACAAGGAAAAGCCCTTGAGGTTGGGCGGTGGGGACAAGAACCTGATTATGTTGTGGATTGTTTAAAAATTCACTTATTTTGCCGGGATTGATTCTTTTATGCATCAGCGTAAGCATGCAGCCTACAATTCTTCTTACCATATTATGTAGAAATCTGTTCGCTGAAATTTCAAAGATATAGGAATCATCAGTCTCAATGAGTTCAAGTTTTTCCAGAGTACATCTATAGTGTTTAAGATCAGGATTAGGTTTTGCGAAGGAAGAAAAATCATGTTCTCCCAAAAAGTAAGTGCAGGCTTCTCTGAGATAATCAGTCTCAAATGCTATTTTAGGATACCAGCTTTTATACAATCTGTTGAATGGTGTCCTTTTTTTCGCAATATGGTAATTGTATGTTCGCCTGAAAGCATCAAACCTGGCATGGAAGTCGTTTCCGACTTCAATAACTTTGTTTACTCTTATATCATCCGGTAATATAGCGTGCAGGGCAAGATTAATCTGTTCGGGTTTCATATTACCTTTATAATCGAAATGAGCTATCTGCTGAATCGCATGAACCCCTGAATCAGTTCGTCCTGATCCGGTGATATTGATTTTCTCTTTTGCCATTTGAGATAGAGCATTTTCCAGAACCTGTTGTATTGTCCGACCTGTTTTCTGGATCTGCCATCCATTGAAATTAGTTCCATCAAAAGACAGATCAAGAACTATTCTTCGCATTTAACTGATTTCTCCTTCAATTTCTTTCTTATATTTCTGGGCAGTACAGATGAGTTCAGCTTCGTCAATATTAGTAAGTTTTCTGTTCTGCATCACAATTTTTCCATTGATTACAACATCATTAATGTTTTCTGTCTGCAATGTATATATAATGTGTGAATATATATTATAGCATGGTTGAGCTTCAATGGAATTCATGTCAATACATACAATATCAGCTTTTTTGCCGATTTCAAGAGAACCGAGTTGATCATCCTTTCCCATAATGCAGGCTGCTTCAAAAGTAGCTGCTCTGAGAATGTCCTTTGCCGGAAGGAAAGTTGGGTCTGCATTCAATGCTTTATGGAGTTTGGCAGAAGTGGACAATTCTTCCAGAAGACTGAGGTTGTTATTGCTTGCTACACCATCAGTTCCAAAGGCGAATCTTATTCCTTTTTCTGTGTATTCCTTTAAAGGTGCAAATCCGGAGGCGAGTTTCAGGTTACTTTCTGTGTTAATGGCAATACCGCATTTTCTGTTTTTGATAATCTCTCTATCCTCATCTGTTGTCCATACTGCATGGGCAAGAATTACATTTTTATCCAGGATTCCAAGATTCTCCAGATGCTGTACAGGAGTACATCCGAACTTTTCAATACAGTCAGCGTTTTCTTTTTGAGTTTCTGAAACATGTATATGCATAAGCATATTGTTTTCTTTTGATACTTTGTAAGCTTTTTTTAATGCTTCCGGTCCACAAGTGTATATTGCATGGGGAGCAATCTGGAAATCAATTAAGTCTGAGTCTTTCCATTTTTTGTTTGCCTTGACTGCATACATTATCATTTCTTCAGGTGTTTTGTGTGGTCCTGCCGGAAAATCAAGAACACCTTCTCCGAGTATAGCTCTGATTCCTGCTTTTTCAGCAGCTCTGGCAGTAGATTCTTCATAAAAATACATATCACTGAATAATGTTATACCATTCTTAATCATTTCTGCACAACCATGCAGAGAAGAATCATACACAAAATCATTATTAAGAAACTTTGCTTCAAGTGGCCAGATGTAATTACTTAGCCAGGAGAATAGCTCAATATCATCAGCAACGCCTTTGAAATATGCCATGGCAACATGAGTATGAGCATTAATAAGTCCGGGTATAAGAATTTTATCTTCAATAACAGTGTCGGCTTCATAGAACTTATTTTCTTCATTTGTCCAAATGTCGAAGATTTTATTTCCGGAAACAGCCAAATTTCCCCTCATTATAATTTTCATATCATCGTCAATTGATACTATATTACAATTTCTAAATAAAATATCTACTTGTTTCATTTATCCTCCGGTAAAGTATTTTAAAATACCATTAATTAATACAATAGAATCTTAAAAAAATAAATATTCCTTTACAAAAAAACAGTTTTCTTACTTATATTGATAATCTTTTTTACGTCAAGAGGAAATTATGCGTCTAATACTTACAATAACTCTCTGTTTCATTGTTGCAAGTCTGATGGGGCAGATGCTGCCTGTGAAAAATTATAACACAAAAGATGGACTTACTCAGAACCAGATTCTGGATATTTACAAAGATAAAGAAGGATTCATCTGGTTTTTAACCCAGGGGGGAGCCAGTAAGTTTGACGGTCGGCATTTCGAAAATTATACTATTGCCAATGGTTTGACAGAAAATGCTCTCAGTAGAATGTATGATGACGATGGAATACTGTATTTCATAGGCTCAGAGTCATTTTCAGTTATGGATAATAATCATTCTTTCAGGTATGATCAGAATTATTTCAGTACGGAATTCAAAGAAGAGATTATTGATATTGCTACAGAATCTGACTCAAACTATATTAATGTATATGTTACAACCTCCAGAGAAATCAGGAAATACAATCACAACTCAAAATCATTTGATTCCATTCTTAATTTTGAAGGAATGGGCATAGATGTGGATGAAAGTGTATCGGTTATATTTCTGACAAAAGAAATTATACAATTATATGTTACAAGAGAAGCAAAGACATATTCATATATGATTGATCTGGGTAAAAAAGAATTTGTTGAATGGCATAAAAAGAATTTTGCTACTTCATACAATGAAGATGATTATTCAGGCTTCATACAGTATGGTGATTCAGTGTATTTTCATTACATAGTTGATTCTGATACAAAAATGAATGTCTGGACATACTGTAATCCGGGGAAGGGAATTTTTAAAGAATTTCTGAAAACAACAGACAGTGACTTTATCCATACCTGGGATAAGAATGAAATTTTTCATGATTACAAAGACAGGGTATGGATGTATGATAAAAATGGGGTACTTTATGCTTTTGATCTTCGTACTTTGAAAATTGAAAAGCTTAAGACAAGAATCAGACACAAGATTTTCAAAGATGCAGTAATCAGAAATGCTCTGGTGTTTTCAAACGAATTATTGTTTTCAAGTTCGGAAGGATTGTTTTCCTGTGATCTGGCAACAGGAGATACTCGTCTTTATACTACATCTAATGGTTTTTCCAATAACAATATAAATGTGATGTTCATCGACAGGGAAGAGAATATCTGGCTTGGAACAAATGGGGCAGGAATTGATAAAATGAACAGAGGGAAGATATCCAATTATACGATAATCAATGGGCTACCTAGTTCCGGAACAAATAACATTGTTGAAGGAAAGGACGGCAGTTACTGGGTATCCACAGATGATGGTATTGCCAGAATTATGAAAGATGGATCAATAAAAACATATAATACAGGGGATGGAATTACTCATAATGATGCCTGGGCACTTGATATTGATCACAACAATGTAATCTGGGTCGGTACATATAACGGAGGAATACACTCTTTCAATGGGAGAAAATTTGTAAACAGAGTTCCTCGCGAACTGGATGAATCAACATCTTATGTTACTGAAATTTTTACTGATTCTGATGGCAGCGTCTGGGCTCAACGTGATGATAAAATGATCAAATTCTACGGAAACAGGTATAAAGTATATGATCTTGGTGAGGATTACGGGATATATCAGATAGAGGAAGATAAGGATGGATATCTCTGGATGGCATCAGCCGACAAAGGTTTGATCCAGATGAATAAACAGGGTCAGATTCTGAATGAATACAGTCCTGACTCGAAATACTTTACATCAACAATGGTAGGTCTTGTTTCAATAGATGAAGAAAATATCTGGTGTGCAACTTATGGTGAAGGAATAGCTGTTTTCAACAAGAAAAGCAAAACATATACAGAAATGATAAAAGAACCTTTTGAAAATGCGGAAATTATCAAATCGCTTGTCAAGGATGATAATGGTCATATATGGATAGGTACAATTAACGGTATTTATGAGTATGACGGAGAAAGGTACACGTATTATTCTGAAGTGGACGGAATGATTGCCAATGCAACCAGAACAACCGGAGCTTATAAAGACAGGGAAGGAAAACTTTGGTTTTCTTCTTCTTTCGGTGTTATGACAATAGATCCGGAAGTAGTTGTTATTGATACAATTCCACCGGTTGTAATATTGACTAATTTTGCTGCAGACAAAGGTGTCCCGGAAAAATTGAGTGATGAAGAATATGTTTTTAACTATGATAATAATAATCTAACCTTTGAGTTTATTGCTCTTGATTATAAAAATCCTGAGAATGTCCGTTTTCAATATCAGCTTCTGAACTTTGACAGTTTCTGGTCAGACAAAACAGAAGAGAGAAAAATCAGGTATACAAACCTTAATGCCGGACACTATGTGTTTATGCTTAAAGCAATTGATATGTCAGGTAATGAGAGTGAAGTACTGAGAATTCCTCTTAAGGTTAATCCGCCTTTCTGGAAAACAATATGGTTTATTCTGTTTGAAATTGCAGCTGCTGTTCTGATAGTGATAGCAATATTCAGACAGAGAACAAAAGCATTGCAGAAAAGAACTGAGGAACTTGAAAAAGAAGTTTCTGTCAGAACTGCTGAAGTAAAAGAGAAAAACGAACAGATTATGAGCAGCATCAGATATTCCGAGCGTATTCAACATGCTTTCCTGCCACAGCAAGAGAGAATTAATCAACAGTATTCCGAGTGCTTTGTATGTTATAAACCACGAGATATTATTGCTGGTGATTTTTACTGGTCAACAGAGATTGACGATTACGATTTTCTGGTTGTAGTTGATTGTACAGGCCATGGTGTTCCAGGAGCTCTTTTATCAGTTATAGGACACATGCTTCTCACAGAAATTATTCGTCAGGAAAGAATTTTTGATCCTGCGGAGATTCTGTTGAAAATGCATCAGGATATGCAGCGTATTCTAAAACAGACTAATGATAACGCAGAAGCTATTGATGGTATGGAAGTATGTCTGGTAAGACTTGATAAGAATAGGAACTCATTATGTTTTGCCGGTGCAGGCAGACCTCTTTATGCAGTAAGAAAACGTAATGGACATATTGAATTTGATACAATAAAATGCTCCCGAAAAGGAATTGGTGGTCGCAGCAGGAAAAAGGAAAGAAAGTATTCAAATACTGATATTACACTGGAAAATAATGATATATTCTATCTGACAACCGATGGATATGTTGATCAGGCAAACTCGGATAACAAGAAATTCGGTTCCCGTAAATTGAAGGATCTACTTGTTTCGTTATACGAAAGAGATATGTCCATTCAGTCAGAAAAAATTAATAAAGCACTATCAAGACATAAGGGATCTGAAAAGCAGAGAGATGATATTACTATCGTCGGAATCAGAATAAAAAAAGATTAAATTATAAATATTTGTGAGAGTTAGGTTGACAAAAGACCTGACTTAATATGAAAACGTCTTATAAGGAGTTCGCATGGATCAGAGAAATGATAATGATTCATATTTGTTTAAACTATATTCGCATGTTGAGTTAGCAAAAACTATACTCATGTTTAAAGGTATATTGACTCAAGATATTCTGGTTGTTCTTGCAGAAATGCTTAAGAATAATCTGTCTAATGATTCGAAAAGAAAAACAACAAAGAAAATGTTTTCAATATTTGTTGAACTTGCTCAGAATATCCACCGTTATTCAGAGGAAAAGTACGAAGTTGACGGAAAACTGATAGGTTCCGGCATTGTTCTCGTTAATGAATATGCCGAATCATATCATATAATTTCCGGAAATGTTGTTACTAAAGAAAAGGAAAAATGGATAACTGAACAGTTTACTTATCTTAACTCGCTTTCTCCGGATGAGTTAAAAGTAATGAGAAAAGAGAAAATGAAAGCAAACAGGGATGCAGGACAACGTGGTGCAGGGCTCGGTTTAATTGATATTGTAAGAAAATCGTCCGGACCTCTGGAAGTTAAAGTAAAGCCGATTGATGATGAACATTCGTTTGTCAGCTTCTTTATTTTACTTGAAAAGGAATGTGCATGAAGAATTTACAAATAGATGGAACAAAATATACCATGGAAGTCAATTTTGACGTTGAATCAGGTATTCTGAAAATGAGTGGTAATTCTTATCCCGAAGATGCAATAAATTTCTTTGAGCCTTTAAATGATTGGATTGAAGAATATGTAGAGAAGGTAAAAAAATCTTTACAAATAAAGGTTAAACTGAACTATCTAAATAGTAGTTCTTCAAAGTGTCTGCTTGATTTTTTTGAGATTCTTGACGGGTATCACGAAGTCGGCGGATCGGTTCATGTGGCATGGTATTATGAAGAAGATGATGAAGAAATACTTGAGTCAGGGGAAGAGCTGCTGGAAGATATGAATTTCAGTTATGACCTTATCGAATATTAATTCGGAGTATATATGGATAACAGTTTCATTCATGATGAAGATAACAAAGATCATGAGATAAAAAAGTTTTTCAGAAAAGAATATGATATTTACTCTAACTTCCTGAAGCAACTGGAGACAATGCAGGATGATGATGATTTCAAATCCTTTGCAGGAGAAATCCACAGGCAGTATTACAAGCTTCTCAGAAAAATGATGAAGGTCACCAAAGTAGGTGATGCTGCTCAGATGAAACTCATTCGTGTTCAGGAGAATCTTGAATCTGAACATCAGGAGAAAATTCTTGCTCTTGAGCGCCTTGAAGAACAGGAAAGCAATTTGAGAGCTATATTCGATAACGCTGTTGTCGGGATAGAAAAAGTTGATATCAGAGGAAAATACAGTTTTGTAAACAACAATTTTCTGGATATGCTTGGTTATACGGAAGCAGAGATATATGAAAAGAAAATTCTGGATGTGACTCATCCTGATGATCAGGAGCAGTGCTCTTTCTATTTCAGGAAAATAGTTGATGGTAAAATAGATCATTACAGAATACAAAAACGTGTTGTTAAAAAGAATGGTAAGTATTTCTGGGTGGATTATTCCGTTTCAGCGATCTTTGATAATCGTGGAAATATTTCTTCGATAATTGGTATTCTGGTTGATATTGACGAACGAGTGAAAGCAGAACTCGGATTGAAGCAGTCTTACAAGCAGCTCAGAGAAGCCCAGGAAGAAATTCTAAGTCTTGAACGAAAAAGTTCTGTTCTTGCAATGGCCGTTACGGCTAATCACGAGATTAATCAGCCATTGATGATTATTAAGGGCAACTTGGAAATGCTTCAGTTAACATCTTCACCTGAAACAATTTCGGATCAGAACAAGAAGTATATTGCTCGGGTTGAAGATGCTGTTGACCGGATAAAAACAATTCTTGATAAATTTAAGCATTCAGGTTCATTCCAGTTTGATGAATATGGCGGAAATACTAAAATGGTCATGTTTAACGATGATTCTGATGACGAATCATTCTAAATATTATGCTCTGTTCTGATCTTTTAGCGGATTTCAGTGATGTTATTGAGCATGGTTTTGGTAACAGAAATGACTTTGACTTGTTAGTCTCAGATAAGAATACTGTGATTATGAAACAGGTTCATGGGAATGATATTAATATAATAAAAAGTAATTTTGATGTCAAAGAATGCGATTCGTTAGTAACGCAGGTGAAAAATATTAAGTTATGCGTTAAAACAGCAGACTGTATTCCGATTCTTCTTTACGATTCCCGAAAAAAAGTGGTTGCAGCGGTTCATTGTGGTAGAGCAGGACTGGAAAAACACATTTTGACAAAAACTATTTCTGCAATGGAAGAAGAATATAACACAGATTCTGATGATATTATTGCAGTATTGGGACCTGCTGTTTCTGAAAAACATTATTCAGTTGATAAAAAGACTTTCAATCGATTTGTTGAATGCACTGAAGTGAAGCAGACAGGTTGTAAGATTAACTTGAAAGCTGCTGCTGAATATGAATTATTACAAAATGGTATTTCAAAAAAGAATATTGATGATATTGAAATTTGTACTTTCGAAGATATAAAATTTAACTCATATAGAAGAGATAAAACTGATCAACGACAAATCAGCTTTATTGCTTTGAAGAATAATGGATAGTACTATGGAAAAAGAATTTTTAAGTGAATCAGGTCTCATAAAGGTTGAGATCAGGAATCATGGATCTGAAGCATATATGACTTTATTCAAAAGAGATCATCTTATAGATGAAACTGAAATTGTGCAGTTATTGAATGAAGCAGGAATAGACAAAGAAATCCTGAGCCCGAATATGAAGTATATTCCGAAGGAGTTTGATGTTCCTTTCCTTATTGCAGAAGGCGAAGCACCGGTTAAACCACAGGTAGAATTTCAACTTCTCTTTGATGAGAAATTGAGCATTGATGTTGCTGGTTTTGAGGATGACTTTGCAAAACTTCAGGATTATGAGTGTGTCTCCAGAGGTGAAGCTCTGGCACATATTTATATAACAAGATTCTCTAAAAATGGTATTGATATCTGGGGAAAAGAAATTGTTACTGAAAGCAACGATGATGACCTCATAAGTCAGTTCATTGGAGAAGGCGTGTCCTACTCAGCTGACAGTCATCAACTTATTGCTGATGATGACGGCTATCCATATATTGATGCAGATGGCAAAGTGAATGTATACTCAAATTTTGTTATACATCATGATCTTGATTTAAAGTACGACAATTTTTCCATGAATGGGAATCTGACAGTCAATGGTAATATTAAAGAAAAGATTGTGATTGAACTTACCGGTAGATTGACTGTTTTCGGAGACATTAATGATGCTCATATTCAATGTGAAAGAAAAGTAGATGTTAAGGGTGACATTCTTAATTGTAGATCAGGTGGAGTATATTCCTCTGAATCAATTACTTTTCAATCTGCAGATCATTCAAATATTTATTCTGCAGGTAATATAAACTTTTCGGACAAAGTGAACTTCTGCAAACTTGTTGCTGAAAAAGCAGTAACAGGAGACCCGGAAACGGGTTGTATAATTGGTGGTATTGTACAGGCTGGAGAAAACATCGAAGCAGCTGTAATCGGCAATTCCACTGCAGCAGGAACAGAAGTTGAAATAACAATAAGTCCTTTTATTAAAGAAAGGATGATGCTTTTATCCAAGAAACTCAGTGAGTTAAAGGAATCTCCGGGAGAAAATTCGGATAAGATAAGCAAAGTAGAGAAACTGATTCAGGATTATGAAGAAAAGCTCGAGGAGTCAATTAACAAGGCATTGCTTGCAAGCGATGAAGCTCCGAAGCACATTGTAGCTTTTAAAAAGATTTTCCCGGGAACATATCTGCGGATTCTGAAGAAATCAGTAAATATTGTTGAGCAGAGAGAAAAAGTTTCTTATTCAATTGTTGACGGTGAGTTGATTTTTGATAATTACGAATCAGATTGATTATTATTGAAGTGGAGTATTGAATGATTTTTGTAACATTAATTATCGCAGTTATTGCTTTTTTCATTACTGTAAAAACATACAAGTATGAGAAGATGAATGGAAGTTTCTATGTTTTTGCTGCAATTGGTGCAGTAATTGTTTTTATGGCACCAAAATTTGCTCCTTCCGTATTTCCGTTAGTAGATAAAATTGGGAATCCTGTTTTTAAGCATATAACTATTGGGGTTTCTGTTATTGTTGGACATATGGCAGGAGTACTGGCAAAAACCTGGGATAGATGGTAGTATCAGCATCATAGAAATATTTCTTTGGAAACAGGTTTTACATGTTTCATATCAGGTGTTTACTGTTAATATAAGATGCTGAAGCAGATTGAGTTCTTTATTGTTTTTCGGATGTATCAGAAATGATTGTAAATACTTCTTACTGTTGTTGACAATTATTCAGTGAATTGTTTTTTGTAGCAAAAAAAAGAACATGAGGAATAAATGAAGAACATAGTAATTGACGGATCAAATTTAACCCTTGAACAAATTTGGGAAATATCATTACAAAGGGCAAATGTAGTTTTATCAGATTCAGCAAAAAGCAGAATTAATACATGCAGGGAAGAGATTGAACGAATTGTAAATAATGATCAGGTTGTTTACGGTATAAATACCGGATTCGGCTCGTTGAAGAACCGTAAAATTGCACGTGAGCAACTCAAGAAATTGCAGAGAAATCTGATTATCAGCCATTCAACAGGTGTAGGAAACTATCTCCCTGTGCAAATCGTAAGAGCAATTATGCTGCTCAGAATTAACTCTCTATCCAGAGGTTTTTCAGGAATAAGATTAAGTACACTACAGACACTTATTGATATGCTTAATAAAGGTGTGCATCCGGCAGTTCCTGAAAAAGGGTCCGTGGGAGCAAGCGGTGATCTGGCTCCGATATCTCATATTATGCTTGTTCTCTGTAAAGATGAAACGGATGATGTTGATGAAGAAAGCGGAAGAGTAATAATTAAAGAGAATTTTGATAGAGATAACACTGAGATCAAGACAATCTCAGGTAAAGAAGCAATGAAAAAAGCCGGGATTGAAAGAGTTGTTCTGGATGCTAAGGAAGGTCTTGCACTTAATAACGGTACAAACGTGATGACTGCAATTGCTGCGATATCACTTCATGAAGCAGAGATACTTCTTCACAACTCAGTTAAAATATTCTGTGCTTCCCTCGAAGCGCTGAAAGGTGTTTCTCATGCCTACTTCAGAAAAATACACGAGATAAGAAATCAGAAGGGTCAGCTTGAGATTGCTGATTTAATAAATGAATACAGAAAAGGCAGTATGCTTGTTGATTCCAGACCGGGAGAAGTACAGGACAGTTATTCACTCAGATGCTTTCCTCAGGTTGCAGGTGCCGTGAAAGATACAATTGATATGTGCCATGATGTGTTTGAAAGAGAATCAAATGCGGTAACAGATAATCCACTGATTTTTCATGATATTGAGAATGACCAGAAGTTTTATTCAGGTGGTAATTTCCATGGAGAACCTGTTGCATTATACAGTGATTTTCTTAAGATAGCATTAACTGAACTGGGTAATATCTCAGAACGAAGAATTTTTAAAATGACTTCAGAATTTCTGAATAACGGACTTCCATCAATGCTATCTCTGGATCCGGGACTTAATTCAGGTGTAATGATTATGCAATATACTGCTGCGGCATTAACATCCGAAAACAAAGTTATTGCTCATCCTGCAAGCGTAGATACAATTCCAACCAGTGAAGATGTTGAAGATCATGTATCAATGGGAACAATTGCGGCTCGTCAATCAAGAGAGATTCTTGAAAATGTAAGAAGAATACTGGCAATTGAATTGATAGTAGCCTGTCAGGCTCTTGAGTTAAGACAGAAATGCGAAGATGATTTATCTGAGAAATCTCTTGAGGAAATCTTGAGTGGATCTTCATATAATTTATTGATGAAACTAAGAAATAATGATGTATCATTCTGGGATAAAGACCGTGTGGCTTATCCTGATATAGAGAAGACTATTAAATTATTACACGAAAAACTATAAGCGGAGGAAAAATGGCTATAGTACTTAATGGTTCAGGTTTAACAGTAGAGAAACTTGTCAGGATTGCCAGACATAATGAAAAAGTGGAACTTTGTCCTGAAGCTCTGGAGCGAATAAAAAAATGCAGAGCTATGCTGGAGAAAAAGATAGAAGCTAAAGAAATCATGTATGGAGTAAATACCGGAATTGGTGAATTTTCTGAAGTCGTTCTTGATGATGATCAGGTTAAAGAGTTTCAGAAGTACCTGATTTATAATCATGCTGCCGGTATCGGAGATCCTGCACCAATTGAGTATGTACGTGGTGCTATGGTCGGAAGAATAAATGTTCATGCTCACGGAAACTCCGGATGCAGACCAGAAATTACTCTTACACTTGTAGAGATGCTTAATAAAGGTGTAACTCCTTATGTTTGCCAGAAAGGTTCCGTTGGTGCCTGTGGTGACCTTGCTCCTATGTCACAAATAGCTTTGCTTATGATGGGGGAAGGACAGGCATACTATGAAGGTGAGCTTTACGATGGTAAAACAGCACTGGAGAAAGCCGGAATTGAGATCCCGGGACTTATGGCACGGGATGGTCTTGCAACAATTAATGGTTCTAATGTTCTCACAGCAATGAGTGCTATATTCCTTCACGATGCCAATAATCTTCTTAAACAAGCTGAAATTGCCTGTGCCATGTCTCTTGAAGCATTAAAAGCCAATATGAAACCTTATGATAAGCGTATTCACGAGGTTAGAGGTTTTGCCGGAGCTCAAAGATCTGCGGCAGCTATCAGAAAATGTGTTGAAGGCGGAGACCTTTTTCTCAGTAAAATTAAATGTAAAGTTCAGGATGCATATTCAATGAGATCCACTCCTCAGATAATAGGTGCGGCACATGATGCACTCGCCTATGCAAAGTCACAGGTTGAGATCGAATTGAATGGAGTTGGGGACAACCCAATATTCTTCCCTGATGAAGAACTTCAGCTTTCCGGAGCAAACTTTCAGGGTACACCTGTTTCATTACCAATGGATATGATTGGAATGGCTGTTACAATGGTTTGTGTTCTTTCTGAGAGAAGAATGAACAGACTGAACCATCCTGCATTGAATGTTGGACTTCCGGCTTTTCTAACAAAGGGTGCCGGTATGTTCTCAGGACTTATGCTCAGTCAGTATACTGCCGATACACAGATTGTAGAGCAGAAAATACTCAGTACTCCTGCCTGCATTCAGTCAATCCCAGCTGCAGCGGATCAGGAAGACTTTGTTTCAATGGGAATGAATACTGCAATAAAGAATTTCCAGATTCTTGATAATGCGTACGGTATTATTGGTATTGAGTTTATGGCAGCAGCTCAAGCACTTGATTTCAGAGAATATAACTTTGGAACCGGAGTAACTAAAGCTAAGGAAGTAATCAGAAAATATGTAGATTTTCTTGAAATAGACAGGCCATTGTATCCTGATCATACAGAAATGAAAAGACTTGTAAAATCTTGTGAAATACTTGAAGAAGTAGAGAACACAGTAGGTAAACTCGATTAATTGGAGAAAGTGCATTATATGACCGGAACTAGAGTAAGAATTATTATTGGTCTGCTGATTTTAGTGTTAACAGCAGGCTGCGTCAGAATGGCGTATTATAACACATATTACAACGCTGTAAAGTACTTTGAGGAAGCTCAGGATATACCTCTGCGAAATAACAGACCAAATTCTGAAGCAGTAAGGAAGTACAATGACAGTATGAAGAAATGCGGAATAATTCTGACAGAGCTGAAAAAAAGTTCCAGAGCAGATGATGCACTTTTTCTTCTTGCCAAGTGTTTGTATTACCAGAAATCACATAGAAAACTGGTGGATGGCAAGAGTAAATTTGAAGACCTTATCCAATATTATCCTAAAAGCGAGTTTGTACCTGAAGCGAAAATATATATTATCAAAATTGAATATGAGTTGGATAATAAATCAGATGCATTCAAGAAGATTAAGGAATATCTGCTTGATGATAACCTGAAGAAGTATCACCCTGAAGTGTTGTTTCTTGCAGCAGATTATCAGATGGAAGAAGAGAATATTCTACAATCAAGAGCATATCTGAGAAAGCTGCTGGATAATTATCCAAAATCAGATTATATCAACGAAAGCTATATTCTGCTCAGTGAGTCATTCTATAATGAGAAAGATTATGTGAAGTCAATTAATGTGCTTGATGAACTTTTGAAGAAAAGAACAAAGAAATCAATCAAGTTTGATGCGATGTACAGAAAAGCTGTAAATAATCTTGAACTTGAGAATTATAATGAAGTTCTGAAAACGGCAGATTACCTGATAAAGAAAGAAATTGATCCAGAAAAAGTATCACAGGCAAAGATTCTGAAAGCCAGAGCATTAATGTATACTGATGAAACAGAACTGGCTGGTGAAATATTGGAAAATGTAATAAAAACCAATAGATCCGGTGAAATCAATTCAATGGCTTATTTCTACAAAGCAGAGCTTAACTTTTTTATTCTTTTGAATTATGAAGAAGCGATGAAAGCTTATAATAAGGTGAACAGTTCGTTTGAGCTGTATAAGTTTGCTAAAGCAAGAAGTGCAATTGCTTCTCAGATTCTACAGTTCAGAGACAGTGAAAGAACCATATCTCTGGAAGACCTGGTAGAAGAACAATTCAAGCTGGCAGAATATTATTTTGATGTTCTGGAAGCTCCGGATTCAGCATTGAAAGTATATGACAACATCCTGTTCCTTTACGATCAGAATAAACTTAAACTGGATACCCTGAAGACAAAAATATCAGAATTCATAGCTCAAAAAGATACAATGAGTTATCTGCGAATTGATTCATTAAGTATTGCAATTGAAGCAACAGAAAATACAAAAGATAGCCTCTATTCCTTTATTGATACTTTAGCAGTAAAAAAAGACAGCACTTATAAGAACGATTTAGAGGATATTAACAGAATACTGAACGAGTTGATCAGCAGGCAGGACTCAATCAATGCTGCTAAGAAGTCTCTTCAGGCTAACCTGGAACAGGCTGCTAAAAAGCAGAAAGCTGCAAATGCAATAGATTCTATGATTATTGACCGCAGGAATAAGATTGATTCCTTAGTTGCTGCTGATTCTACAGGAAACAAGCAGAAAATCAGAGTAATAGAAAATGATATTCTCAGTATGCAGAAAATGAATGGTAATGAAAATACCGCTGAAAGTGTTGATTCTCTGGAAACTGAGAGACAACAGCTTGAAGAATCTCAAATTCATATTGTGAACCGAATAGCCGGATTGAGGGACAGTATATCTCAGGTAGACAGTTTGATTGAGATTAATCGAGTGAATATTGATACTGTGATGATTGCCAGAGTGGATTCGGTTTCAACAATAATCGATTCCATGAGAAATGAGATTAAACTGATTAAAAAGCTGCAGGATTCAATATACATAGCAAAAATAGATTCATTAACTCTTATCAAGGATCAGTATATAAATGCTATCAGCTTATATGAAAAAGAGTTTATCCCATTCTCATACTTCCTTAAAGGGTGGCTATACAAGAATGTTATTCTTGATACGGTTAGAACCGATTCTGTTGTAAATCTAATGAGTTCTCAGTACCCTGGCAGTAAATATACAAATGCAATTCAGAATATGATGAGTGGTGAGACAATTGAGTTTGCAACTATTGAGGATAAAAACAGGAAGATATTGTACGAAGAGGCCTTGGTAAAAATGTATGATGATCCGGATAGTTGTGTAGCAATACTTGAAGAAATTGAGGAAAATACATACGGTGATGAAAAAGCCAGAATTTTGTATACAAAAGGATTATGCCTGTATAGAGTAATGAATGATACTATAAAGGCAAGGGCCGTTTTTGACAGTATTAAGGCTAACCACAGATTCACTGAATTTGTAACAGAAATAAATAAATTTTATGATGGAACAAAATTTCTATCTCTGGATCGATTACCTCTGATAGTGCAGTGGGAAGAAGCTAGAGAAGCAGCAATTCAAGATAGTCTGAAAGCATCTGAAGCTGAGAAACTGAAAGATAGCGACTCTGAATTGAAAGATAAAGACAGTGCTGAAAAGAAAGATCTCAAGGAAGATTTTAAAGAAGTAATTAAGGAAGATTGGGAGAAAGAGAAAGACGAATAGTATCATGAATAATCAACTTAGATTGATAAAAGCAAATTTTCTTACAGCAATCTGTCTTGTTATTATGACTATTCCCGTAATCTGGGGAATCAGTCTGCATCTTTTAGCTGCACTATATGTTATCTCTATCATCTTATCTGTGATCATTGCAAGGATAAAGATAAATGATCTTGTTAAACTGCAATTGAAAATTCTACCTGTATTTATTGCTATTGGAGTGCTTTCAATATTCTATGATAACGGATTTACCTTTCTGATTACACTGATTGTAAAAATATCATATTTTCTATTCCTGTCTTTGATTGTTCAGCATAGCTTTGAGTATCTGACAGAATATGATGTTCTGATTCAAAATAACGTCTTTCTGAGGTTCTACGCATATTTAACAGTATATTTTCACATGATCAGGAAAAGTGCTGCCAGATATACTCTGAAGGACTATTTATCTATTTCATTAATTGCTGAGTTATTCACAAATTGTCTTCAGGATGCAGCGGAGATAAGCATAAAAAAAAAGACTCCGAGTAATTTCGAAGTCAGAATTTTTATTAATAATCTTTTTTTGATAGTTTTAAGTTCAGTTGCTCTGTTAATCAGAATCTTACGATTGCAGTAAGAAGCAGATTATCGTCTTTATTTGTACTTACACCAAACTTAACCTGTTTATTTTTATTTGCCTTTCTGGCAGAGGAAAACATTGAATGAATTCCACTGGCAAGGTGATTCATAATAATTGCACTAGTCATCACTTTAGCCTTATCTTTGAAATCCATGTTTTTTTTCCTGTATACACGATATTTTGCTCTGTGAGCTCCTGAATCCCAGTCCCAACCCAATTCATCAGAATATGTATGTTCTGCAAGGAAATCAATTTGTTCCTGTTCTGTTAAATCAGGATAATCATAATGCATAGATTGAAGAATATAGGCATTATAACCATTAGGTCCATAACCTGAAGAATCATATTTACCGAGATCAACTTTATGTTGATTAGTTATGTTCATTGATTCTATACCTGAATACTTTAGAGCACAGTCTTCGGCATTAGTATTGTATACATCTGCCTGATTCTGATAGTAGTACTTTGTTGAGAACAGCAGTATCTCAGCTGCAAAATGAATATATCCTGTTTTATCTCCATTAGAAACTTCTCCCCATCCAGGAATAATAATGGATTTAAGGAATGATTTAGCTTTTGGAGATGGAGCTGCATGCAGACACATTGCTGACAGCAGGAATATCAAGATAATGATTTTAAAATTTGAATTCATAATGAAGCCTTATTCCTCTCTTTTTAAGATCGGGTTTTACATATATTCTGGAAGTTCTACTTTGGGAAGCGTTGAATCTTTTGGCAGAAGCAACTGCATCAATTGTGCTGACAACTCTATTCAGAAGAGATGCAGCAACAAGGAAATTTGCCATAATTTTGAGGTTTTGCTTGTCTTTACGCATTTCCCTGTACTCTATCCATTTTCCCTTATCTTCCCATTCCCAGCGTGTATTCTCAGCCATAAGATTAGCATCAAGGTATTTTTGATACTCGGAGGGATCATTCTTATAAAGAAGATAATAATTTCTTGCTCTTCTTTCTATATCAGCATTGTACTCATCGAAACTGTAATTATCATGCATAATCTGAAAATAGTCATCGGATTCGTTGAAATCACTGTTTGCATATTGTTCCGCATACATTTTATAAGAGTCAATTGCATTATCTACTTCAGAACTCATGTAGGCATATGACATAAGAATTACTACTTCTGTACTCATAAAAAAAATCGCTTTTTTATGACGTTCTGTATATACTTCTCCGGCTCCGGGCATTAACAGGGACAACAAAGCTGCCTTTTTAACAGATTTAGTTTCAGCACTGATTGAACACACAATTGCTAAAACGAGAAAAGCAAGGAGTAATCTTCGATTCATATCAGAACCTTTTTGTGAGCATAAAAACAGGGGTCAGATTATTGTTATACATTTTTGAAGTAATATGAAACCTTGTTTTCGTGCTTGTTGTAAGATGTTGAGCATTGTAATTTCTTGCAGCTATTCTTGCATGAATTGAACTTACTAGGTGATTTCCAAAGAGCATAAAACTACACATTGTAGCTTTATCATGTTCTTCTTCAGCATCCTGTCTCATTCTGATATAGACTGCTCTATTGGCAGTATATTTGTAATTGTCCTGGTCATTAGTATAACTTGCATTACCGATCCAGGTATGATCAGGGTCGTCTTCCGGATCTACTCCAGGATCAGAACTTCTCCATATCCATTCAACAAAAGGATCTGTCGTTGCAGGATTAATTTTGAACTCATCATAATTCTGAATACATTCTTCTCCCCAGTCATCCCATCCGAAAATATATCTGTTATATTTCCCGATATCTTCGTAGAAGTGTTGAGTTCTATACTCACCATTTTCGTGGATAAGTTGAATTTCATTTATAGGTCTATCTTCAATTGTATCTAAACCGTACAAAGCCTGATTATAGTGATCATCTTTCACAGCCGTTGCAGGGATGATATTTATCAATTCCTGTTGTACTTTAAACTGCCTTACGGAATTATAATGTAATTCAGCATATCGTTTATAGTCTTCTTCGATATCGTCACCTTTCTTGTTAAAATCGTGCATTAAGTATATCAAGGCAACATCAACAGCCATAAATATATATGAACTTACACTGGTTTTATCAACATAAAACTGACCTGCACCGGGTACAACCGCTGACATAAACAATGCTCCAACAGGGGATTTTCTTTTATATCTGCTTCCAATGATCTGAGTTTCATCATTTTGCTTTTCCAGTTTTTTCTCAAAATCCTGTTTCATTTCTTTTTTCTGTTCATCTGATTTTTCATTTTTAATTACTACAGGTTTTTCCTTTTCTTCAGTGTCTTCAGTAAAAGGTTCGATTTCCTGAGAAAATACCGGAGTCAGAAAGAGGGCTACCAAAAGCAGAAGTAAGTATTTTTTCATAGTTTTCCTCCGTTATCTAATAATGCTGAATTTGAGTCTTTCAGCTTTACCATTGTATTTTATGTGAGCTATATATATTCCACTGCTTTTACCTGATACATCTACTACAAGATCCTGGTAAGCAGTGTTCATGTTTGAATATTCCTGAGTGAATATCAGATTTCCGGCAATATCGTAAATTTTAACTATGGCATCAGAGTTCAGGTTTTCAATTCTGATTCTAAGCTCATTTATAGAACAGGGATTAGGAAAAACGAATGGTTTTCCATTGCTTTGCTCCGGATTCAACACTTCAGTATTTACATATACATTGTTGTTGGCATCCGACCCATTCCATATTATCGGATCAGTGTAGACATCTTCTTTAACATGGACAAGTATTTCGGGTTTTGATCCGTCATAAATGACCGTTGTATAGAGCATTTCATTTGAAGAAGCATTCCAGAAAATATGATCTGAATACATACTGCTTCTCTGCCAGTTAAGTGAATAAGATTTGTTTCTGTAGCCTTCCGGATTTACAGCTACATATTCACCAATATCTGTTTTCAGGTATGTCCAGTTAATATTATTGAATCTGATTATCCTTACATGAGATTCCGGTTCGAAAGTCTTTTTGTACATTTCCAGAGGGAATCTTTCAAAATATGTTCCATTGATATCAAGCATGAAACAATAATTGCCTGCCCCATAAGTAATTGCAGGAAGCATGTTATCAACAGTTTTACCAATAGCTATTTGAGTTGGCTTATCTGTAGTAAAATTAGAATAATCATGAAGCATCTTTGTTTTATTGTCTTTTAGCATGTAAAGATACCCATTTTCATTCTGAAAGAATATTGCATCGCGGTGAGTATTAGTTTCATCGATGTAAACAACAGGTTTGTAGTTGCCAATCCTGATATCAGGATTATTTGAAAGATCCGGCTGCCCGTTTTCCAGTTCCAGAAGACCATCATTCAAGCTGTACATGACAATGTTATCAGAGAAAAACACATATAAATTATTTTCGTAATAACTCAAGTATTTAACGTCTTGAACATTCTCAAGAAGAGTTTCTGTAAAGTCATGATTATATAACGTCAAACCGTCTTCCAGAAATGCTGCAATAAAGAGCTCATTATTCAGTAAAACCGGAACTGGCTGCTGTTGTAAAGTTGAGTTGAGAGTTGTCTGGTGCTCTATTCTATAGTCATTAATAAGAAAAAGCTCATTAGTACTGCAGGCAACGTATTGGTTGCCATTCTCAGGTATTGCAGCAGGTGCATATTTATGAGTAAAACCATAATCAATATCACCGTAGATATCCTCAAAACTTCCATCGTTGAATTGAAGGAAATTTACACCATTTTCTGTAACAACAGGGATCTCAGTATTGTTGTTTGTATTAGAGCTGCATCCTATTTTCAACGGTACAATGTTGTCCGTATCAACAGTATAAGTATTATCAAAAAGGTAGCTCTTGAATCTGAAGCTTACTATCTCCGGAGCAACTCTCAGGGGATCGTAATAATGATCAGAATCAATGTCATACAAATCGAACATAATAGGTATGCCGTTTTCATCTTCAAATGCAGGGGTAGTTGAAGGATTAAATCTCGGATTAAATAGATCCAGAGACCAGCCTGTAAAGTTACCATATGCATCTAAATCAGGTTTAAACTTGTAAAAAGGCTCGTAAACTGTTCCATTCCAATAGAGGGAGGATGCATTGCCCAAGTCGAAAAGTCCATCTGCTTCAACAATCTGAACTCCTCGGTATTTTGTATATATATTGATTCTGTTAGCGTCAAAGTTGGACTGGAATTCATCACCATCAGTAATACCTTCGCGGAACATGATACGATCATTAACACGCCAGATAACTAATCCTCCACCGTATGCCAGGGTTTGATCATCTACCCAGCCCGGTAAACTGAAGTCATACTCATCTGCAGTATTGAAAGCATCATCAAAACCAGCAGGGAAAAGAATTACTCTTCTTGCACTATCCGGTTCATCTGCTGTTACGAGAGAAGTTGGACCATCCTTATCATGATCTGTCTGACGGTTCTCAATAAGAAAATATTCATCTTCGTTTATTGGAATTTTCACAATATAAGCCTGATTTTTTCCCAGAACTTCATGAGTTCCAGGTCTTCTGGTAGCTGCAAAAAGTTCAATTGGTTCAGAAAGATCAAATTCTGTTATATCTTTCAGAAATCCTCTTTCTCTGAAATAATCGTTCCAGAGAAATGCTCTTGACCATGCTCCGGGGAATGCCGGGATGGGGCCTTCGATAGAGTAAATACCTGCATCTGCTTCGAGGGTCAGTTCTGCAGAACCACCACTGTCCATAATATCCCAATAGCCGACAGATGGACTGAAGTTAAAGACATTGTATAAGTCAGGCAATCCTAAAGAGTGTCCGAATTCGTGAGCATAAACTGCATTTACTGCTCCATATCCATCAATGAACGAAGTTCCATTCTGTTCGGTTGTAGTAAAATCCTGAGATGTCATTTCAGGGACATTACAGAAATGAGTTACAACTTTTGTACTGTCATCAACCCACTCTTCCTTACCTGTTCCAATTCGCAGGAAAAAAGAGGGAAGATCACATGGAGTATCACCTAAAACATCATGCTGCCATTCTGAACCGGCATGTATCACCATGAAATGATCGTAGTTCGAAAAGACAATATGCTGATCTTTATCAACAGTTGTAATAACATCATGAAAATATTCTTCAAAACGTTCTGTCTTAAGGTCACCGTTTGTTGTATTAGGGTGGTAATAGCTCATTTCATGAGGTAAAGTGTAAGCAGAATCTCTCGGCATGACAGTGAAATCAAGATTGTATTCTCCAAAGCTAACGCTGTTATAATAAGTCCTTAATGCAGCAATTTGAAGTTCAAAGTAATTTCTGTCATGGGGAGGTTTTCCTACAGAAATTGGATAAAGAGAATCCGATTCTGTAAGAAATTTCCCGTTTCCGGTAGTGAGCGGGTCATCGTCTTCCTGAAAGTCAACAAGCATAACAAGGAGGTTTTCTCCTAATCTTGGACTTGAAAGAGTTCTGCTTTTCTGCCTGTTTGGTCCACTGAATTTCTGCTCTACAATACTCGTTTTTCTTATTCTGCTGTTCATATTTCCTTTTTGCACCTTAATTTTGTGTGCATAAAGCAAAGTCAGCAGAAACAGAAAAACAAAAGCAATTTTCTTTATGTTCAAATGCATATTTTAGAAATCAAGACCAATTGAAAGAATATGGTTGTAGTTTACAAGATCACCACCATGGTGTAATCCGTAATCAACAAATAATCTGTCATCCGGTCCCATAATTTTTGCATTTACTTCAAAACCAACACCAAAAGATAATCCTTCCATGCTACCTGCTTTATCTCTTATATAACCACCTCTGAGGCTGATCATGTTAAGATACTTATATTCAGCACCAATATGATAAATAGCTGAATCAAGCTCATACTGCAGATCCTCATCTGACCAGGCATTAATGAAAGTTTCCAGAACAGTATCATCTCTTGTTGCAAGAAGTTTGTCTACGTCCATGTTGATAACTAATGTGTGAAACTGGTCGTGAAGTACTCTGGAAGAAACTCCCATTCTCCAGTTCATTGGCAATGGATCTGCCTGATCTTCATTGATATAGGAAATATCAGGTCCCATATTGGATAAAGACCATGCAAAACTGAATGAGTTAAGATAGTATGGAAGAGTTCCTGGAGCATAATTCTGCTGATTTTTCTGAAGTGTATATTTTGCAGAAAGGTCAATAGCCCAGGAATATCCTTCTCCTGCTTTACCCTGTTCAGTTTCACCTGTTCCTTCTGGAGAAAGGTGACTGTAAAGTATTTTTACGTTAACACCGGCAGCAAGTTCTCTGCTGACACGATATGCCCATGAACCACCAAATACAACTTCCCAGGATTTGAATTTACTTACTTCATTAGGGCTGTCTTCGGATGTTCTGATGTGTTCACCGGTTGTTAAAAAGTGTATGAAAGCACCAACATTACCAATCTCTGGAATATAAGTTGATGCTGCAAGGTATTCAAGATAAATGTCATCAATGTCTTTCACTCCACCCAGCCAGTTAGAGTGCTGGAATACAAGTGAAGTTTTGTCAGTGTATGCAAGTGCTGCAGTACACCAGTAGGTTGAGAATGCGTCATCCACTTGAGCAATATAAGCATTAGCCATACCGTTAGATCTTGCACTTGGTTCAATAAGCATCCATAACATCGCAGCTTCAGAAATAGCTGAAAGTGATACAGGCAGCAATATTGCAAAGGCAATACACATAATTATCATTCTTTTTATTCTCATTTTATTTATCCTCCACGATATTGTAACAGTTTATAAACACCACTCTTTATGAGCTATGAAATGTATTTTTTTTATAACAAAAGTTTATATATTACTCCTTGATAAATATGGTACCGAAGGCCGGACTCGAACCGGCAAGCCATTACTGACGGTGGATTTTGAATCCACTGCGTTTACCAATTTCACCACTTCGGCACTGCTTTGTTATAATTTCAAGGTTGGATTTATTGTGTCAAGTAATTTTGAGAGAAATTGTGTTTCAATATTGTTAATTAAATCATGCTTTGTCAGATTGTATGATTAATGAGAATAACTGATATATTATCTGTGCATTCCTGCTTTTTCGATAAGACAATAAGAGAGTTAACTTTATCGTCAATGTCCAATGATTCATTGAGCTTTTTCTCTATGTCAATATCGTCAATAGTATCGGTAAGACCGTCACTACAAAGTAAAATAAAATCATCGTTTTCCAGTTTTAGTTCACCTTGGCATATATTGAATTCCTGGCTGAATCCGAGTGCTGAGGTAACCATATTGTTTAATGGATGATCTTTAATCTGCTCTTTGGAAATCAGATTACGTTTGTAAAGTTTCCATACTTCAGAGTGGTCTTCACTAATCTGTTTCAATTTTCCGTTTCTCAGGATATAAATCCTGGAATCCCCCACAGAATTATAGTATAGTCTGTTTTCTTTTACAACGACAGAAGCAATAGTTGTTCCCATACAGTAGAAACCATAGCTTCTCTTACTGTGTTTTCTGAGGTTTTCATTTATCTTTACAAGCAGGTTGCTCACGGCTTCATTAAAGGGTTCTCTGATTTTCTGTTCATAGTACTTGCGAAGCAGTTCTTCTGCAACGTACTTACTGGCATAATCACCCTCAGAAGCTCCACCAAGACCATCACACAGTATAAACAACTGTCCTTTCTCACGTTTGCTGTCTGCATCAATGTTAACTGATGTCAGAATATAGTCTTCGTTTGTTTTCTTTTTACAGCCAACATCTGTTGAAGCAAAAAACTGCATAGGGCTCCGCTTGCTTTTGTGTTAAAAGAGGGAGATTGCTCTCCCTCAAAATAGTTTATATCATCTTCTTAATTGTATCTACTTTATCCAGTTTTTCCCATGTGAAGTTTTCAAGCTCCCTACCGAAATGACCATAAGCAGCAGTCTTTTTATAAATAGGTCTGCGTAACTTCAGATGTTCAATGATACCTTCAGGTGTTAATGGAAATACTTTGCGGATAATCTCAACGATTTTCTCATCCGCAATTGTACCTGAACCGAATGTGTTTACCATAACTGATACAGGATTTGCAACACCTATTGCATAAGCAAGCTGAACTTCACATTCATCGGCAACACCGGCACCAACAATATTTTTAGCAATGTAACGCGCCATGTATGCAGCGGATCTATCTACTTTTGATGGATCTTTTCCGGAGAAAGCTCCTCCACCATGAAGTCCCATACCACCGTAAGTGTCTACAATGATTTTTCTCCCTGTTAATCCGGTGTCTGCATGAGGACCTCCAAGCACGAATCTTCCTGTTGGATTGACAAAGAATTTTGTATTATCATCAAGAAGCTCAGCAGGGACAACTTCCTTTATAACGTGATTTATCATATCTTCACGAATTTGTTCCAAAGTTACATCAGGATCATGTTGAGTAGATATTACTACTGTATCAACTCTGAGAGGTTTTTTGTTTTCATATTCGACTGTAACCTGTGTTTTACCATCCGGTCTCAGGTATTTGAGCATAGGAAGATTGTTTGCATCCCCTTTTCTGACGAAAGCCAGTCTTTCTGCCAGTCTGTGAGACAGGTGCACAGGAAGCGGCATAAGAACGTCTGTTTCATTAGTTGCATATCCGAACATCATTCCCTGGTCACCGGCACCTTGCTCGTGATCACTGGATTTGTCTACCCCCATTGCTATGTCGGGAGATTGTCTGTCTATTGTTGTTATAACTGCACATGTTTTTGCATCAATTCCATAATCAGCATCTGTATAGCCAATTTCTTTGATCGTATTTCTAACCACATCAGGAATATCTACATAGCAGCAAGTTGTTATTTCCCCACCAACCATTGCGAGACCAGTTGTTACGAAAGTTTCGCAGGCAACTCTTGCATAGCTGTCTTTAGAAAAAATTGCATCAAGTATTGCATCAGAAATCTGATCAGCGAGTTTGTCAGGATGACCTTCTGTAACAGATTCCGAGGTGAATAAATGTCTGTTTTTAATCATAATCTACTCCATTATGCTGTAATTTCTTTTTTAAGTCTGTAAATGAATTCAATTGCAGTTGGATCTGCTTTGTCCAGGAGAGCCAGATAGAAGCTGATAATATCTCCAAGATAGCACAAAGAGAAGAATTTTTCAATAAATGATGATCCTTCAACAAAGAATTCCAGATATTCTACACTATTATCTTCGAATATTTTCTTCACAGCTTGAGTTCTGTTTTTATATTGTTTTTCGAGTTTGAATTCTGAGAGAAAAATAGGTATGAACAATTTATTCATATTCTGGTTTTCCCAGGCTTCTATTTCGTTATGATTCATTTCTGAAAAACTATGGTGAAATGCAGGATATTTAGCATTTTCGTTTATTTGACATTTCCATCTGTAAGCAAGGGCATTATATGTAGGATTACTTGCATACACCAATGGAACTTTACCATGAATTTTTGCCGCACTTGTTTTTGCAAGATTTCTTTCGTCTTCAACAACTTGAGCGACTGCACCTGCCTTTGCAATAAGATTTGCCACTGTAAGCTTAACAGTTTCTGCCTGATCATCCATTATTGAAAAATGTTCAAGTAATCTCACAAGAGAGAAGAACAGAAAACCGATAGCTGATCTTGGTGGGTATCCCGGAATAAGTTCTATCCAGGTATACTTATCACAAACGATGTCTTTCACAAGACCACCTGAAGTTATAGCTGCAATATTATCTGTCTTTTTCATTGCTTCTTTAAGGCATGATACGGTTTCTTCTGTATTACCAGAATAACTGATAGCAATAAACAATGTTTTACTGTCAATGTATCCGGGATAGTAGTCCTTTACAACTTCCACCGGAATTTTGTTAATCAAAGCTGTTTTTGCAATGTCAGCAGATATGGCTGATCCTCCCATTCCGCAGATTACAATTCGATTAATTTCACCAGATTTGCAATCTTTGTTATGGAAAGTAACTTCATTATATGCTTTAAGAATTTGCTCTGGAAGATGAATGATCTTGTGATACATATCATCTTTATCTAATGTATAATCGAAGTTTATACTGCTCATATTATATATTTCCTTTCTGATTTATTTTCAAGATAATTGTCTATTTCAGCTTTTTGCTGCTCAAATCCCTTTTTTTCCATTAATGCATAGGTTGCAATTTTGCCGGCTTCAACTCCGGGCTGATCTAATGGATTGACTTTTAAAAGTTTACCCGTGAATACTGTTTGGACCTCATACATAAATATAAATTGACCAATTGTGAACTCGTTAATTTCAGGAAATACTAAATTACAATTTGGTTTGCCTGAATCTGTCAATGCTATTTCGGTTGCAAGTCTTTCATTATTAAGGAGACTGCTCAGCATTTTGGAGTTCAGATAATTCACTTCAGGTCTGTCTGTCATTATATCCGGGATTTTATAATCTATATTATAGTTTTCCACTGTCATGAATGTGAATACCTTGTCGTCAGGTCCTTCTTTATACAACTGCACCTGAGAGTGCTGATCCGTTGTACCTAATGCTTTGACCGGAGTCTGACCAACACAAATTTCCTGACCTGATACATTGTACTTTTTACCAAGGCTCTCTGCCCATAACTGACGATACCAGTCAGCAAAATCAATCAATGGATTCGAGTATGGCATCATTACTGATATGTTATAACCTTTCTGCATGAGATCGTAGTGAATAAGCCCATTCAGATAAGCCGGATTCTGCAGGATATCTTCTTTAAGGCATTTCTCTTTCATTATAGCTGCGCCTGCAAGAAGATTATCAATGTTAATTCCTGTGAATGCACTTGATACTAATCCAACATCTGTGAGAACGGAAAATCTACCCCCAACATTATCAGGAACAACGAAGTCCTTGAATCCTTCGGCTTTAATCTTCTGTCTGAGAAATCCCTTTTCAGCATCTGTTGTGATGATGATTCTTTCTTTAAAGTTGTCAGGGAAAGTTTTTTTCAGAATATCAAGAACAATCATGTATACTGCCATGGTTTCGGCAGTAGAACCGGATTTGGTTATAACATTAAACAGGGTTTTATTAATATCAATTTTATTCAAAATATCATTTAACAGATAAGGGTCTACATTATCTGCAACATACAGTTTGCGTTTTAATCCTGCCGGTGTTCTGAGAGCATTATAAACGGCAGTGTTTCCAAGAGCAGAACCGCCAATTCCCAGAACAACAAATGTATCAAACCTGTCTCCAAGAGAATTTATATAATCGGTAATATGATCCGTATTCTGCTCAGGAAGTGAATAAAAACCAAGAATATCATTATCGATATCAAGGAGAATTTCATTATGTGCAGAGTTTATTATATTTCCATATTTTTTTATATCCTCTATTTTAAGCCCTTTGATGAACTTATTGGAATATAGAAGATTTGCATAATCAAATTTTATAGCATTATCACTCATATGTTTTAAGCCTCCGGATCGCTATTTTTTATAATTTCTCTACACCATAGATGCAGCATATTCTCTATGTTTTCTGTATTGTCTTCCAATAAAAGGTCTTTTAATCTGTTTTCGTTATCTTCATTTGACATCATACGAATACACGCCTTTGTTTTAAGATGCAGGCTAGGTAACACACTCAGCTCTTTAATTCCAGTTGCAACTAAAAATGGTATGAAATTGGATTCCGAAGCTATTTCTCCACAAACAGATACATCAATTCCGGCTTTTTGTGCACTGTCAACAGTTTGATTTATCAGTCTGAGAATCGCAGGATGATAAGGCGTGTAATATGATTCAATGTTTTTACTTTCTCTGTCAACAGCGAGAGAATACTGTATCAGGTCATTAGTACCTATACTGAAAAAATCACATTCCTTTGCCAGAAGGTCTGCAATTATGACCGCAGCAGGAATTTCAATCATTATGCCAAGGGGAATATTTTCTCCATAAAGAATGTTATTCTCATCCAGTTCAGATTTTATCTCATTAATAATCTTCTTTATTTCTCTGAGCTCAGATACCATTGAAATCATTGGTACAAGAATCTTGATATTCCCAAAAGCGGAAGCTCTGAGAATGGCTCTCATCTGAACTTTGAACATTCCGATATTTTGCAGTGAAAGTCTGATTCCACGCATTCCCAGATTAGGATTTTTTTCTTTTCTGAAATGTATAAGACTGGAAAGTTTATCTCCTCCAATATCGATGGTTCTTATTGTAACCGGATTTGGGTAAATGTCCTCTGCAATTTTTTTATACACGGCAAATTGCTCATTCTCCGCAGGGAACTCACTTCTGTTAAGATACATGAATTCCGTTCTGAATAATCCGATACCATCAGAATTAACTTCAAGTACTGAGTCAACTTCAGAAGGATATTCTATATTGCTTTTCAATAATATTCTGTCACCATCCTTTGTCTCGGTAGGCAGATTTTTGATCTGTTCCAGATGTTCTTTGGCAACAGCCTCTTTTTTTATAATTTTCTTGTAATGATCAAGTGTATCCTGAATAGGACTGACAACAATAAAGCCTTTCAGTGCGTCCAGGATTATCTTTGTTCCGTTTGGTAATTTACCGCAAAGATTGATCCCTGATAAAACGGGAATAGATAATGATCTGGCGATGATTGCTGCATGACAGGCTTTACCGGTGTTATTGGATACAATGCCTGCAATGCCTTTCTTTGAGAGAAGGCTGACCATTGATGCAGGAATTTCGTTTATTATAATAATATTGCCCGGACTAATATCCTGTAGATTGAATGATTCCTTACCGGTCAGGTTGTTTAAAAGTCTCTGAGCAACTTCTTTATAGTCATATGCACGTTGAGAGTAATAATCATTCTGCATATTTTCAAAGATACCAATGATTTTTGAAAAGTGCTTGAATATAGCGTATTCAAGACATATCAGTTCTTTACCAATGAGCTGCTGTACACCTGATTTCAATTCAGGATCTTCCAGAATCAGTTTATGTGTATATAAAATTTCTTTATCATCTTCTGTGAATGCAAAATTCTCTATCAAATTATCTATATCCTGAGTTACATTTTCAATGCCCTTGTAAAATCTCTGTTCTTCATTTGCAATGTCATCTTTTTCAATAGTATTACACTCAAAATCAAACTTCTGAGACTCAATATAATAGGAAGGTCCAATTCCGATACCGGTAGAAATAACTGTACCTTTAATTTTTTCCATTTAATCCTCACCGAATTTTGTTTCAAACAGATTACATATTTCCCTTATTGCATATTCTTCATCAACTCCGGTAGCTCTTACTATTAATTCAGTTCCCTGTTCTGCCGCAAGAGTCATGACACCCATAATGCTTTTACCGTTAACTTCAAAATCATCTCTGATAATTCTAATATCGGAACGAAACTTATTGGATATCTGGACCAATATACTACAAGGTCTGGCATGCAGCCCTAACTCATTTTCAACTTTGCATAATTTCTCTGTCATATTTATAGTCCCTTTTTATCCAGAGTTTTCTTTTTTATTTCATTCTGAAGCCTTCTTACGTAGGCTTCTGCTGCATCGTATCCGAAGGATTTCAGCATCTGATTCATTGCAACAACTTCAATAATCACAGATACATTCTTACCAGGTGAAACAGGCAGGTAAATTACCGGAATGTTTATACCATGATAGCTGACATAGTTATTCTTCAGACCAATTCTTTCGTAGTCCATGTTGTCTCGCCAGGGCATCAGCTCTATCTGAATTGAAAGTTTCTTCTCTCTACGCACAGCCTGGATACCAAACATTCTTTCAATGTCAACAATACCAACTCCACGAATCTCCATAAACCAGCCCATATTCTTTTTGGCAGAACTTCCAAACAGCATCTCATCTGACTGAACGATCTGTACCAGGTCATCAACAATAAGTCTGTGACCACGTTCAACAAGGTCCAGTGCGCACTCACTTTTACCAATACCGCTGGAACCGGTAATCAGGACTCCGGCACCAAAAACGTCTACCAGAGTTCCATGAATTGATTTTCTTGGAGCAAAGTACGCTCTGAAATATCTGTTAAGACCATTGAACAGCTTTTCTGTAGAAAGTCTGCTTATTAGTATGGCAATATTCATTTCATTGGCCAGATATTCCATCTGATGAGGTACTGAAAGACCTTTTGTGACAATTATACATGGGATACTGTATTCAAACATTTCCTTGAGACGATTATACAGTTCTTTATCCTGAAGTGACTGCATATAGGTGATTTCTGTTTCACCAAGTATCTGTACTCTGTTGTATGAAAATCTATCGAGATATCCTGAAAGTGCCAGACCGGGTCTGTTCAGTTGCGGATCGGTGATTTTATTGTTCAAAGTGGAACTTGATGTAATAACCGAAAGGGTAAAATCTTTTCGTTTATCTTCGAAGAATTCTTTTACTGTGAAGTTTTTCATTCTGGTTCCTTTGGATTATGCAGATGAGCCCGAAGGCCCATCTGCAAAATGATTATGGTTCAAGCAATTTGAAGTGCTCTTCGTCTTTCTTGACAAGAACGTTAATCCTGTCGGATTCTACATTCTTGAATATAAGATATGGATCTTTCAGATTAGTAAATTTTTTCATTGCATCATCAACTGTCATAACCTCAGCAACGATTCTTTTTGTTTTAATCATTTTCTTTGGTTTTTCATCAGGTTGATTCTGGAATAAATTTGCATATACAAAGTGAGCTTCCTCTTTCAATCTCTTTTTCTGATGATCTGTAACTTTATCTTTTAGTTTTTTTAGCTGTATTTCCATTTTTTCAATGGCTATTCCCACGGCAAGGTACATATCTCTTTCTTCCGCTTCACAATGAAGATTATAATGTGAAGCGTGCAAGCTCATCTCTACCCGATTTCTCCCTTTTTCGAGAGACAGAGTTAAATGAATGTTGATAATTTGATCAAAATACTTATCAAGTTTGTCGCATGCGTTTTCAACGTAATCGCGAATAGCTTTTGTAAGATCAAAGTGTCGAGCAGTGATTGTAATTTGCATAATTTTCCCCTTTCTTTCTTTTAATAAGTTACATAATCATACTGAAAAGAATATGAATCATTATTATAACGATATTTTGCGGATTTCTTTCATAGTTTTTTCCGCTAAATAAGAGCTTCTGACTAAGGGTCCTGATTCTACAGCAAGAAATCCCATTTCCATACCTACATCATGATAATACCTGAATGTATCGGGATGAACATATTCCTTTACCGGAATATGGGCTTTGGTTGGCTGCATATACTGACCAATTGTCACAACATTTACCTTGTGATCATAAAGATCCTTTAACAAACTAACAACTTCTTCTTTAGTCTCTCCTAATCCTACCATAAAACCGCTTTTAGTTTTATAGTCAGTGCTGTACTCTGCTGAGAACTTCAACAGTTTCAAGGATCCGAAATAATCCGCTTCCGGACGTATCTCAGGGTACAGTCTCTGTATTGTCTCAACATTGTGATTCAGGATATCGGGGCTTGCATCAAGAATTGATTTCAGAGCTTCCTGATTTCCCTGCAAATCGGAAATAAGAACTTCGATAGTAGTCTCATTTCCACATTTATTGCGAATTTCGTTTATCACTTTCACAAATTGATCTGCTCCTCCATCAGGAAGATCGTCTCTTGTGACAGTGGTAATTACAACGTGTTTAAGTTTAAGTTTATTGGCAAAAAGGGCTATTTTTACAGGTTCTTTCGGGTCTGGCGGAAGAAAAATTTTATTCTTTTCCACTGAACAGAATCGACAGTTTCGGGTGCAGTTACTACCCAGAATCATGAAGGTAGCTGTTCCTTTTCCGAAGCATTCACCTCTGTTTGGACATAACGCATCTTCGCAGACTGTTTTCAGCCCCAGTTTTCTTAATTCCTGAGTAATCTCTCTAGTTTTACGATCACCCAGTCTTCTGGTTTTCAGCCAGACAGGTTTTCTTTTTATCATAGTTAAGCTTTATGTATTGCAAGATTTTCAAGATCCTCAATTGCTTCTCCAACTGTTTCTGATAGAGTAGGATGTGCAAACACAAGATCATGAGCTGTTTCTATTTTGGCACCGGTTTGAATGAGTATTGCAGCTTCAGCTATTAACTCTGTAGCATTTGGACCGATTATATGAGCACCAACTAACAAGTTATCTGAATTTCGAGCAATGAACTTTACAAATCCGAATGTATTTCCCATGCCAAGAGCTTTTCCGTTAGCTGTAAAAGGGAATTTACTGACAGTTATTTCTCCATATTCTTCTTTGGCCTGCATTTGAGTAAGACCACAGGAACCAATTTCAGGATGAGTGAAAGTACAACGAGGGATATTCATATAATTTAAAGCATGTGGGTCGTGATCTGTTCCTGCAATTTTGTTCTTCAGAATTTCCGCTGCAATAAGTCCCTGTTTTGTTGCAGTATGTGCCAGCATCATCTTTGCAGTCACATCACCAATTGCATAGATACCTGTTTCATTTGTTTCCATGGACTCATTGATTTTGATTGATCCGTCCTGATTTAACTCAATGTTGCAATTCTTGAACTGAATATTCGAAACGGGAGCTCTGCCTATACTGACCAGAACTTTGTCAAACTCAAGCTCTTTTCCTTTGTTCATTGTAAGTTTCACAGAATTTTCGAGAACCTCAGCAGATTCTACACCGGATTTGAGATGAAGTTTTATACCTGATTTCTTTAATGCTATTGCCAGACGCTTACTTACGTCTCTGTCTTCAGCTATAACAAGATCAGGCAGCATTTCGATAATTTCCACTTCAGATCCGAACTGATGAAAAATTGATGCAAATTCACATCCGATTACACCACCTCCAATTATTCCGAGTCTCTTTGGGATCTCCTGCATTTTAAGGATGTCTTTGGATGAAAGAACAGTGTTTCCATTGAACTTAAGGAAAGGAAGTTCTTTAGGTTTTGAACCTGTTGCAACAATAACATAATCAACAGCGTATTGCTCTGATCCTGTTGTAATTTTAAAGCCATTCTCAGTTTTTTCAACTACATTTACTATTTCGTTGATGACAGGGATTTTTCTTTTCTTGAAAAGAAATTCAATTCCGCTGACAAGCTGCTCAACAACTCCGTTTTTTCTCTCATATACTTTATTGTAATCAACTTCTGCATTATTAACATTTATACCAAATTCAGCAGCTTTTTTTATCTCTGTAAACATGTCTGCTGATTTTACCAGTGTTTTTGTAGGTATGCAACCCCAGTTCAGGCATACTCCACCAAGTCTTTCTTTCTCGAAGATAATGGTGTCAATCCCATATTGATGAAGTCGAATTGCTGTGGCGTATCCACCGGGACCACCACCGATTACAGCTACGCTATTTTTTTTCACATTTTTCTCCTTAGTCTACTGTTAAGAATCCCCATCTCCTCTCTGTACTTTGCTATAACTCGTCGTGAAACACTGATGCCTCTCTCTTTAAGTATATTAGCAATATTCTGGTCACTGATGGGTTTCTTTCTATCTTCATTTTCAACTAATTCCCTTATGTTTTTCTCTACCATCTGTCTGGATACAGAATCATAGTTTTTATCTTTTCCGGCAGATGATGTGAAAAACTCTTTCAGGCACATAAGCCCAAAGGGAGTATCCGCATATTTTGTTCGTACTACTCTTGAAATGGTTGATTCGTTAACCTGAAGTTCTTCTGCAATAACAGCATATGTCATTGGCTCGAGAATACCTGTCTCATTATAAAAGAAGTTCTTCTGATGGTTAATGATTGCCCTTGTAACTCTTTCCAGGGTACGGTTTCTCATGAATAATGCTCTTATAAGGAATTTCGCAGAATTTATTTTATTGCGAACATATCCAATAGCATTTCTATCTTTATTCAAAGATTTAATTATTTTATTGTAATTTCTGTTTATACGTATGTTTGGAGTTGAACTGTCATTGATTATCAGTTCATATTCCTTATCGATTTTCTTTATTATAATGTCCGGAACAATATAACTTATTTCAGACTGCACAAGACGCATTCCGGGTTTAGGATCAAGCTTTGATATAATTTCCTTGCATTCTATAACTTCATTAAATGAGCAATTATATTTTGATGCAATCTGATTATATTTTCTGTGCAGAAGAGAATTTAAGTCATTGCTGATAACATTTACAAGTAGCTGGTCATTAAGCTGATTCTCTGACAGTTGAGCTATCAGGCATTCTTCTATATTACGGGCAGTTATACCTTTAGGCTGAATATGAAGAATAAGCTGATGAATCTCTTCTGCCCGTTCTTCGGATATATCATATTCAACAGCAATGTTAAGAATATCTTCGGGATTATTCAGGAATCCATGGGCATTGCAGCTGTCAATCAGCTCAGAAGCATACTCGTATTCATTGTCCGGCAGATCAAAAGCTAAAAGCTGTTCTGTGAAATCTTCTTTGAAATCCTCTGCCGCTTTCAGATATTGCTCAGGATTAGGTTTATCCTCATCACTGCTTGCACCATAACCGGAATCAGAATGATAATCATTCCACTGATCCAAAATTTCACTCAGTTCGTTTGCTTCTTCAATCGTTTTTTGCAGTTCATCTTCGTAGGAATCTTCTGTATCATTCTCTTTTGATTCTTCGGAAGAAGCTTCATTACTGTCTGACTCTGAAGGTTCGTTCATCTCCAACATGGGATTACTGACCAATTCTTCCTTAAGGTGAGTTTCCAGTTCCATGACCGGAAGAGATAACAGGTGCAGGGACTGAAGCATTTGAGGTCTCAGTTCAAGTCTCTGAACTTGTTTTTGCGATAAATTCTGATTTAGTTTTAACATATTGACTCTCAGAAAACATGGTTCAGGAAGCGATCTCCAAGATACACTTCTCTGGCTTTTTCATTGTTTACTAATTCTTCCGACGTTCCGGAGAGCAGAATCTCTCCATTAAAAATTATATATGCTCGTTCTGTAATCTTAAGAGTTTCCAGAACGTTGTGATCGGTTATAAGTATGCCGATATTTCTTTCTTTCAGCTTCACAATTATATCCTGAATATCAGCAACAGCAAGCGGATCTACCCCTGCAAAGGGTTCATCCATCAGCAGGAATGAGGGAGAGGTAACAAGAGATCTTGTTATCTCAAGTTTACGTCGTTCTCCTCCGGAAAGAGTGTATGCTTTCTGTTTAGCAAGTTTTGTAAGGTTCAGCTCAGAAAGATATTCTTCAAGCTTTTGTTTTCTCTCTTTCTTGGGAGTGCTGGTTGTCTCCAGAATTGCAAGTATATTCTGCTCTACTGTAAGTTTATGAAATATTGACGGAGCTTGAGCAAGGTATCCTATACCAAGTTGAGCTCTTTTGTACATTGGAATATTTGTAATGTTCTGGTCATTAAAGTAAACATCTCCTGATGTAGCTTTTGTAAGCCCAAGGATTGTATAAAAAGTTGTTGATTTTCCGGCACCATTGGGACCTAAAATTCCGACGATTTCACCCTGTTCGATATCCAGGCAGACATTGCTAAGGACTTTTCTGTTGCCATAATATTTTACTAAACTTTCGGCTCGAACTTTATTTCTCATTTTTTACCACTTTCACATTTCAAATACGATATATAAAATACCATTTTCATTGTTGATTGTCAATTGTTTTTGTCTTCAAAACTGTAAGTTCCTTTGACATTGCCTTTATAAATAATAGATTCCATCTCATTATTGTCATTCAGAAAAACTTCAATGTAGTCCCCGGTTGCAGAATTTTCCGTATAATCTTTTTCATCTGTCTTCATTTGCTTGAAGTATGACTTAACATTATTTTCTGCTATATAGTTAGTAATATTGTTATCTTCATCGAAGAAAAATTCCATTTTTTCACTTGTTATCCAGTTATCTTTCGGATTGTTTTCCTTTTCTGCAAAATTCACCTTGCAGTTTGATGTAAATCTGGCTGACTGTAGTTCTCTTTCTTTAAACATAATATGGAATTCATCAGCTTTCCCATCAGCAAAATCTGATACAAAACGAGGATCTCCAAGGAATACTGCTTCCTCTGTATCAGTCATATATATAAGAAAATCACTTTTTATGGAATAGTCGGCAGAAGCTGTTTCAACGTCAAAAGTTGCTACTATTTTCTTGAAATCATTCATACATTCAAGTTTTCTGGCAGTGATAGACATTGAGTCTTTTCCCGGAACATAAACATGAGGTTGTATCTTAAGGAAACCATACTTCTCATTCAGATCATAATTCAATTCTCCTCCGGACATATAAATGTTTTCTTTCTCATCAAAAGCTTTTATATTGCCGGAACTGAATAATTTCCCGTTTTTTCTGTCGAAGTTTACTAAATCTGCATTATATGTTCTAATTGTCGAATCAGCATGAGTTTCTTTCAGGTAGACTTTATCTTTCAATGAAATGAAATCTGTGTTGTAGTTATAATCACCATGAATACACTCGAAATAGAGTGAATCGGACCATGCTTTTATATCACCGTTAAATCTTACAACTCTGTTGTTTTTGGAATAAAAAGCATCATTTGAATAGATAAGAAGAGAGTCGTTTTCAATTTTTACATTACCAAAAAGTTTTACTGTTTTTTGGACTTCGTGAATTACTGCACGATCAGCATGGAATTCATTGTCATCGTAGATAAAATGAACGTTCTCATATAAATACAGTATTTCTTTCTTCATAATTGCAATGGAATCAGCATTAATTAACTGATAATCAACGTATTTTGTATTATCAACAGCCGCAAGCTGAAAGCATAGCAGGAGGAAACTAAAAATCAACATTTTCTTCATTTACTTTCCCTTGTGCTGAAACTTTTACCATTTCTATTTTAAATAAATTTATGTCAGTCTTCAGCTCATATCCATTAATCGTATTTTGTCCTCTCTGTAGTACTACTTTGCCTCTGGCATAAATCCTGTCTGTCTTTCTGTCCCATTGCAGATAATTACAGAATAGGGTACCGGAGTCAGCAACTATTTTCACATTGCGTCGGGCTATCATAATGTCTCTGTTCTCATCAACATCTGCATGCTCAGCTGTTAGTACTGATTCTTCCACGCCGTTTTCATCAAAGGTCTGAACTCTTATTGTATCTGCCAGAACTTTCTTCTTTTTATGATATCTGCTATAGTGCTTCGCATCAAGAATGTACTCCAGTTTGTCACCATTCATTGCTACAACATGAACCGAATCACTTTGCTCATCCGGCGCATTATTCATGTTCAGATTCTGGAAATTTTCAGAATCATCACTGCAGGCGGTTATTATCAATAAAGCAGTAATACTAAGAAATACTGCTGATAAAATTCTGTATTGTTTTCTCATATAAATTCATATCTTTCAATATTATTTCAATTGCTTCTCTAACAGCACCTTTTCCGCCTTTCAATTTACACACATAATCTGCTGTCTTCTGAAAATCTTCTGTTGTGTCTGCAGGACAGGCACTGAATGCAGCCTTCTGCATTACGGGATAATCATTCCAGTCATCACCAACGTAAGCAACATTATCCCAGGTTATCCCCAGTCGTTTAATTACATCTTCTGCGACTGCCAGTTTTTCGTGGATTGCCTGATGTACCTCTTTTATCTTCAGGTCTCGGGCTCGTTGTGCAACACAGTTGGATTCTCTTCCGGTGATAATTGCTATTTCAATTCCGGCAAGTTGAGCGAATCTGATACCAAGTCCGTCTCTCGCAGAAAAGAATTTTGACTCTATATAGTTGTTATTGTAAATAATTCTCCCGTCACTTAAGACACCGTCAACGTCGAGTATTAGTAGTTTTATATCCATAATGAAATTCTCTCTTAGTCTGAAAGACTCTTTCGTCTTTATTTTGGAATCAATATTGCATTAATGATTTGATTTGGCAAGAAAAGAATTCGAAAATAATACAATGACAATTCTCAATGTCAGCAGATGCATTTACCGGATAAAAAGTTAATATGGTATCAATACAAAAGCAGACTGCCGTTTAAACAATCTGCTTCCGTGTTTTAAATGATTTCAGTATCGATTCAAAGGTAGCTCAATTTATAAACTTCGATGGAATTTTCTTCCTTGTTGTAATAGTATAGTTTTCCATTATGAATGCTGAAAAAGGATGAATCTCTCAGCGGTTCAAAATTCTCTTGCGAGATACTAAAATGATATTCATTCTGCAGAATCCCGTCTTTATAAATGTCAAAAACGATTTCTTCATTGTTCATATCCATTACTTTTTCCACCCAGAGATAATTGTTTTGTCTGTCATAATGCAGGTGTGCTATCTGTGATTTTTTATCGTAAATATTCTCATAATTTCTCTGATTATATGAGTCCTTAAGATTGCTTTCTATAAAAATTCTTCTCTTCTGCCTTGTATTGAACAGGGGAGACCTGCCTGTTTATCTCCATTACTTTCTCTTGTGATTCATCAAAACATTCTATGCGATAAACATCCCTTAAACGTTCAGCAATATAAATGATTTTTTCATTTGCAGCATAAAGGTAGTTGAAAAAGAATCCACTGTCGGGATTACCAATGAGAAAATCTCCGGCACATGATTCCTTTCTTACAAAGTATGTGGAATCTGACTCCAGGTTTGATTGAAGAAATCCAACCTTCTGCACAAAGAACGTGTCTTTCAGAAATTCTTTACCTCTTCTCTTCATTTCTGCGATGTAAGTTAAGACAAGATTGTCATTATAATTGATGCCTTGTCCTGTAATCAGACTGGTAGTCTTTTTCTCTTCTTTGATCAGCTCACAATTTGTATTGAAAAAAGCTGTCTTTTGATTATTATGCACAATAATCGTATCATTAATTATCAGGAAGTGATCGTACAGATCAAATTCACCGGGACCATTACCCTTCTTCACAAATGAGTTAATGCGTTTCCCGTCTTTGTTGCACTTGGTGATAGACAGACTATTAGAACAGGAAATATAAATATTATCCTTAGAATCAAAGATAAATTCTTTTATGCCATAGAAGGAATCAGTATTTCTGTTGTTTTCGTTATATCCTTTAATCGCCATAATGGGTTCGATCTTTACAGAAAGATCAGTGTTGTTGAACCCGGTGTTAGTAATTGTTTTAACACCATTCTCATTTGTAATTGAATAGTTCTTCTTTTGGGTGCATGCTGAGCATAGTAGAAGCAATAAAATGATAATCCCGAGCTTGAAGTACTTATTGAAGCAACTCGCATGAAGATGTATGTTTAAAACACACAATCGACTAACCATGATTTGAATTCTGCTGTTTTTGCTTTACTAATTAGAATTTCATCCTGTGACTCAATATTTAGTTTCAATCTCAGTTTCCCTTTAAAGAATTTTTCAGCACAGATAATAGCTTTGCGAGAAACAATGAATTGCCTGTTCGCCCTGAAAAAATCAGATTGATTTACTGAATCAATGATGTCTTTAAGAGACTCGTCAAGTGAATATGTTGATTTTCTGAATGTATGAGCATGGACTAACTCATTTTCGAGAGAGAAATACGCAATAGAATCAATATCGAGAGGTATGATCTTATTACCTTGTGAAGCCAAAAACCCCTTTCTGTATTGAGATTTCTGTTTATGGCTCAGTGCTTGAATGACATTAATGATTTTTTCCTGATCGAATTTTCCATTATTCATGTATAATGTTTCAAACTTCTCAATAGCTTTTTCAAGTTCATTCTTAACAATTGGTTTCAGTAAATAATCTATGCTATTAACTTTGAACGCATCTATTGCGAACTCACTGAAAGCAGTCGTGAAAACCACAGGAAATCCAATATTTGTCTGTTTAAATATCTCGAAGGACGAACCATCTGCCAGTTGGATGTCAAAGAAAGCCAAGTCAGGTTTTGGATGGCATTTTACCCACTCAACAGTAGCTTCAACTGTGTCCAGGATAGCCATAATCTCAAACTCATGCTGTATTTCAGTAAGCAGCAGCTTGAGGTTATCTGCTGCCCCTGATTCATCTTCTACAATAATTACCTTATATGTTCTCATTTTTACGTACCGGTAGTTTTATTAATAAGTGATTGCTGTCAAACAGGGCATTAAACTCACATTCTGTCAAGCTTCTGAAGCGATCAGAAAGATTATTCAGAATTTCACTGATTTCTTCTGTCATTCTAAAACCCTGTCCTTCGATTGAGAAATGTAGATATGAATTCTTCAAGAAAGCAGAAATCTTTGATACTTTGCAATTTTCGTTCTTAAGGAATATTGCAGAGCATTCAATACAGTATTGTATCGAAAGAGGAAGAATCTGGTAATTCTCAGTATTTGAGAAATCAAAATTAAAGGATACATTTTGCTTGTATCTTAGTACAAACAGCTGGCAATAGTGCTCCGCATATTTCAACTCGTCAGCAAGTTCAATAGTATCTCTTTTATCATTTTCAAGAATATATCTATATATGTAGGAAATCGATTCAATGTAATTCAGTATTCTGTCTTCTTTACCTTCCTCTATAAGACTACTAAGGGAATCAAGATTATCTATGAAGAAATCAGAATTTATGTTTTGCTTAAACGATTGAAGTTCTATTTTTTTCTTTTGCTCCAGTAAGACCAAATTATCTTTGTATATTTTATTTTGTCTTTGCTGAACTATAATTATTGAAAACAGTATAAACAGGATTGAATACTCCAATATAACTTGAAAATTGATTGCTCTTACGACCCAACTGAATTCTTTATCATAAATAAATATGTAGATCAGGGCGATCACAATATAATACAATATTAGTAATAGAACATTGCATTGTATTCTGAATTTCTTACCTCTGTCTTTTATATAGAAATTAATTCCAAGAACTATCATAGAAATGATGAACACTGATATTGCTTCCCATAATTCATCTAATGCATATGATAATTTCTTCTCAAACACCCATTTACTGATAGTTGGCAAGAAAGTATCCGATTTATTGGGTTTTGTCACGTTTTCTATAAATAATTTTATTAGAGTTTCAAAGCGAGAAAATAAAGTACAAAGTATTGATATTGTTATTATATTGATAATATTATTTAGTGTATCCTTTGAAAATCTTACCTTTTTACTGAATGCTTCATGTACAAACTTTGAAAATATCATTGTTTACTCCCCGCATTTAACTTAAAACTTTTCTGAGTATGTGTACTTGCTAATTTATTATGCTGTAGAATATCGTTTTTAACAATCGGAATATGTACAGAAAAAGTATCGCTTTTGTCCTCTATTTCAATGCTTCGACCAGTAAGAAGTTCGTATCTTTTATTCAGGTTGGAAAGACCTATTCCAAGTCCTGCTGATTGTGATTTTAATTTCCTCCTGTTAATAATAACTACCGAATCATTCAAAATATACAAGTTAACCACAAGGTTATCGGAGTCGGAAATCACATTGTGTTTTGCCGCATTTTCAATGCAGGTTTGAATAGATAGAGGGAGGATTAAGTATTCATTGAGCAGGCTGTTCTCAAAGTTGAACTTAATATTCAATTTGTTTTCAAATCTTCTTTCCAGAAGGTAAGTGAATGATTTGGCAAACTCTACTTCATCTATCGCTGATACAAAGTCCTCTTTACTACTATCCATTATATACTTGTATACATGTTTTATTCTATTCACGAATAAAGAACAAATATTCTTGTTTCCGGTTCTTACTAATGCACTAAGAGAACTAAGAGTGTTGAAAAAGAAATGAGGGCTTAACTGCTGTTTCAATGCTTCAATCTCAACTTCTGTTTTTTGTCTTCTAATAAATGAATTCTGTTTTAATGATTCTATATAGGTATATTGAGATTCAATTAATACTGAGGATGCCAATATCATCATGTAGGAACATATGGAGTAAGCTACTGATCCAATAATGATTATCGAGATGGATCTTCTGTAAGCCCAGTAATTGTAAAAAAGCGTAATGAAAGTAACCGATAACAAGCTAAGAATATGGAATCCTACTTTCATAATTATTTTCTTTCTTCTTATTGAAAATAGGGCTGTCAGGACAGATAAATTTATAATAAATGTCAGTCCAATATGGACAATAGTAATTTTACTAATAAAGTCGACGGAATACCAATTATTTGTAATACTGGAATATATTGTTCTGGAGTAAGGATAATTCATGTAGCGTATAATTTCTCTTAGTCTGTTAAAATAGAAAATCATTGGTATTAGAATTGACAAAGTTAAGATTTTCATCAGTGCATTTTTTTTATTTGTATCCATGTTCATTCTCCTATTTCTTGCTTAGCATTAATCAAGGGGAGAGCAACAGAGAACGTTTCATCGGAATCTTCTATTGCAATGGTTTGATCTGCAATTATTTCGTAACGTTTATTTATGTTGCTTAGCCCAATTCCAAAGCCTGAGTTACTTTTTGATAATATTCTGTTGTTTGTAACAATAATGAAATCACTTTCTTGCTTTACTGTTATTTTCAGAGTATCCTGATCAGCCACAATGTTATGTGTAACAGCATTTTCCAAACAGGTTTGAATTGCGAGTGGAGGAATAAAAAAAATGTCGGTATTTTCAATATTGTATGTTATACTGAGCTTTCTTCCGAATCTCTTCTCAAGAATATGGGAATATGCTTGAGAAAAAATAATTTCTTCTGCAAGCTCAATGGTATCTTTTTTGCTGTTATCCAGAATGTATCTGTAAACTTTAGTCATATTGTCTACAAGTGCCAGTGATTGTTCAATATCATTCTTTCTGATTATTGAGCTTAATGAACTAAGTGTGTTAAAAAAGAAGTGGGGACTGATTTGCTCTTTCAGTTGTGTCAGTTCAATTTCTGTCTTTTGTGAAATCAGGAAATCAATTTTCAGATTGCTCTTCTTGTTTCTGTACCTCTGGATGACAATCAGAGAAATTGCAGACATAATCAGGTATCCTAAACCGGAATATACAGACATTATTAATATTCCCTCCGACGCTAGAGAAATATTCTGGTATAGAAAGAGCTTGTATTGTGAAAGAGAGAAAATGGCCAATATAATGATGTTGATGATTAGTCTGAAAAAGAAGTCTCTGTCTCTAACTGAAAAATTAACAAACAGTGTTATGAATAACATTGCAATGTTAAAACCTAATCTAATTAGTGCATTGCTCATCAAGAAGAGGGTATATGATAATGCTGCAGATTTACTGGCAAAGTTGGATGGATTGTACAGTAAGGAAAATTTGGATATTATGTTTATACTTGTAATAAGAGGAATTAACATAGAAAGAATCAGGATTGACAATAATGTTTTTCGATTCAGTTTTGCAAGTTTACTGTTATAGTTGACTTCAGAGTTAAAATTTTGTATCTGTTTTGCTCCTGATAAAGTTGGCTTTTGTTTCGAAATCCTCATGATACGTAACTCCTTTTATTTTGATGACACAATCATACTCAACTCTTATAAATTTTGAATTAGAAATATTGTAAAGCTGAAATAATTATAGTTAAAATGGGAGGAATATGTATTGAAGTGGATTTAAAGCAAATGATATTCCTTAGAACTAAGGTTGATGTGCGGGGTTTTATCTACGATGTATAAATCATGAATTTTCATAATATCTGTATTGTTTTTTAATTCTTTTATTGACAGATAAATACAGTTAGTATTTAAAGGAATTTAATATGGGTTTTTTTTGGATTAAATCCCTGATATATAGTGAGTAAGATATTATGCTGGATTATTCCTGATTTTTTTTTGTGCTAATCCATGAAAAACTGTTATTATATATAATATTATCTCGGAAGGATACGATTATGAGTGACTCACAGGAAAGAGAATATCGAAGACAAAGAAGAATGAAGAATTTAATGGATCGCAGTGACAGTGTCACAGATAATACAATTTTTGGAAAAGAATTGGGTTGTCTTGTATCAATTCTTCTTTTACCGCTTCATCTTATAAAAAAGGTTTTTATCTGATTGTTTACAGGATTAAACTCATTTTTTTTTAAAGGTTATTGACAACATAGAGTATCTTTACAGCTTTTTTATTACATATTTTGAGTAGAACTTTGCTTGTTTGTTATTTCTGAAATGAGAATTAGTATTGATGTAAAAATCATAACTGAAGAATACCACGAAATTCTGGGATAGCTGAATACTGATATTGTTATTAAAACATAGTTTAAAAGTGCTCCAAACAAGTTAAAGAGTATAAAAATGTATATTTTTAAAAACTTCTTTATTGAAAAATAAATCAATATGAATAGAGTCAGAAAGAAGGGAGCAATGTTTATTTTACTTATCCCTGTTGCAAAGTTATGTAACAAAGCTTTGAAGTAGCGACCCGGGTTACATTTTATCAGCTGCATGGAAATTGAGATCATTGTCGAGTTCATGAATTTATAATCATCAAAATCGAGATCACCATCTCCTCGACTTTCTTCTTGGAATACTGGACAAACAGTATGCCAGATAATCTCATTATAAGCTTTCGAAAATTCAAACTTTCGGAATTCACCGAATGACTCTGCCAACATCCCTTTTTCTTGTAGTGATCTATGAATTGTCTCGAATACGATTTTCTCCTCAGGATCCGCTATATGTTCTACGTCTTCAGCTTTCGAAATATAAAGAGGAAGAGCCGAGATTGTATGTCCAGTAAATGGAGTTGGATGGAAATACCCATGGACAATTGCATGGTATGATCTGTCAATCAGGCTGTTAGTTAGAAATACGGCAACAATCAATGAGCATAGCAATATTGTAGTTCTCAATTTTCTCCAGTATAAGAGGATCACGAATACTATCAACAATGGAATCATAAACAGGAACTGACCGCGAAGTTGCAACAAAAATAAAAGTAAACCTGAAACAGCAAGTAAGTCTTTAAGTTTTAAGGAACTAATCCATTTAAAACATGATATCAACAGGACAAGGAACAGTGGATACGCTAATGATTCAGTATACATAACTCTCGGTCTATTCATGATGAATAGAATATATGTGAAATACAGAAGCATTGATATTGTGTAAATCCTCTGCATTTTGAACATTGCTGAAAATTTTCTGACAAAGAGAACACATGCCCACAAATAGAAACCTGTCTGTAAAATCAGGAGAATATGAGGGAAAAAATTACCACTGAGAGCTTTTACAGCATTGATGAATATCGGATAAACTGAAGATCTTCCGGGATCAAATGACAAATATCCGGTTGTATCCGGACTGGGTACTGCTGTTTTATTGATTAGAACATATATTATATTTGCTGATACAAAAAAGTAGTACTCTATATGGGATCTGGCATTGTTAAGAATATTCATTCAGTCTCCAGATGCAGTTCAAGGGAATCAGGAATAATATGCATTTATTTACTTTCGTGGTAGTCTTCTTCTGCGTTCACTTCCCAAAGACTGGTTTTGTCATATGACCCGATACTTATCAAGTCAGCTGCATTCATGGAAGTAAGCATAGAGTGATCCTGATTATTGTATCTGTGCATCCCATTTCTTCCTACGGGATACAGATTCTTTATTGTGTCAAGGTATTCTCTGATGACATGAAAAGACTTATATGTACCGAAGTACGCTGGATAAGCTTTTTTTACTCTAATAACACAATGGTCAATAACATCTTCGGGGGCAATTACGTTTATCTTCTTGCACTCACTAATTGCAAACTCAGCAAAATCATTATCTGACTTAGACCAGAGCTCATCACCTTCTTCACAGAAATATTCGGTTCCTATCCAAACATTGTTTATATCTTCAGGCATATAAGGACTCCAATTATTGAATATCTGCAATCTGCCGATTTTTACTTCTGGTTCTTGAATATATATCCAGTTATCTGGAACCAGATTATTTATAGTATTTATACCTGATTCATTTTTTATTTTAAGTTTTTTGAGCAAAATACCGCAAGTCATGAAATCGCGATACAAGATTCCATCAGATACTTTTTTAACATCTTCAGGCACAACTGAACCGAGGGAATCAATGAGGTCACGCACTGGCATTGATGATACTACAATATCCGCTTCAATTTCAGATTCAGAGCCATCAGATTTTTTGTATCGAATTTTCTTAATATCACCGTTCTCCAGAGAAAGTCCGGTAACCTGACTTTCCATGATAATTTTTGCTCCTTCATTTTCAATGTCTTCAGCTACTGCCTCCCAAAGGCTTCCGGGACCATGTTTAGGGTATAGAAACTGTTCTATTAAGCTTGTTTCAGTGTCTTTTTGCTCAATGTTTTTTCGGGTGGTGAATTTTTGTCTGAAGAAATGGGATATAAGCTTAGTTATTGATAGTCCTTTAATACGCTGAGATCCCCAGCTTGGTTCTATTTCAGAACATGGAATTCCCCAAACTTTTTCGGTGTAATTTTTGAAAAATGTAAGATAAAGTTCCTTGCCAAACCTGTTGATAAAAAACTCTTCAAGAGATATTTCTTTTTTAGGAAAAAGTTTGATCCAGAAATAAGAGAACCCGATTTTCATCATTTTAACTATTCCAAGCTTCTTGATTGTGTCCATATTCAGTGTTATTGGATAGTTAAAAAAGGTTTTCATGAAATAAATTCTGGATATTCTGTTTCTATACAGCATTACACGGTCATCAACAGCAGGATCAGGTGCATCTTCAGCTTTCGAAAGTGGGATATCTCTGTTTAGTTTAATATCATCATATGCAGGTTTTCCCTGAATAGGAAATTTATCTAACCACCACTTCATCACTCTGTCAGACTTTGTAAAAAAACGATGTCCTCCAATATCCATTCTGTTGCCTTTATGCTTAGCAGTTTGACTGATCCCCCCAATTTTATTGGTAGCCTCAAGAATAACAATATCATAATCACCTTTGTTTTGCAATTCATGAGCTGCAGTCAGTCCTGCAGGACCTGCTCCGATGACAACTATCTTCTTCTTCATTATTACCTGGTTCCTTTAGAAAATAAAATAAATTTTCTTAATATGAAGTTCCACATGAATCCTATTATTGCAGCAAAGCCTTTGGAAATCATATAATAAAATCCAAAAACGCTAGTGAATAACCACAATACTGCAATATTCACACCTAATCCCATTACACCAATAATACAAAATATTAAAAACTCTTTTGCTCTGTTTACATCACAATTCCGAGGAAAAACCCAGAAAATTGATATAAAGTATATTACTACAAGACCTATGGTGAAAGAGATTACGGCTGCAATAAGGTAGTAAAGATTAATCCACTCCGTGAGTATATATAACCCACCAGCATCAAAACCCAAAGCAACAAAACTTGCTATAAAATATTTTAACGCTTGAACGACCAACTCTTTATTTTTTTTTATAAATTCAATCATTTTTTATTTTCATACACAAAAAATGTCAATCCAATGTCAAGTTTTTACTTGTAAAATAACATCGTTTAACAATGCAACATCTACGTTCCAGGATATCAAAATGGAAGAATTGTATTAGTAATAATAATATATTATCCTGAAAGCATCATTTTTACCGCAAAAATTATATCACATAGAGATGTATTAACCTCTTTGTTAAATAACAAATTCATAATAAATCATTCGGTTTTCTTAATCATTGCTAATATGAATGTTCACTATTTCTGATATACTCGTATACATTGATCAAGCAGGTCCGGAAGAGTACCTAACTGTATCATACTTGCGGAATCACTGAGAGCATCCATAGGTGCAGGATGAGTCTCAATAAACAATCCATTAACATAACCTGTTGCCAGAGCCGCTTTTGCCATCATGGGTGCATATTCGGGAGATCCACCGGAAATCTGATTTATAGATGGTTTCTGCAAACTGTGAGTAACATCAAAAACAACTGGAAATCTCAAGCTATGCAGAGATGCAAAACTTCGAAAGTCAACAATCAGATTTTGATAGCCAAACATTGTTCCTCTTTCAGTAACGAGGATTTTATAATTGTTTTCTGCGGTTACTTTTTCTGTTGCTGCTTTCATATTTTCAGGAGCCATAAACTGCCCCTTTTTAATGTTAATGATTTTTCCGCTTTTCGCTGCTTCACGGATAAGAATAGTCTGTCTGCTGAGAAATGCAGGAATCTGAATAATATCAGCCACTTGACTGACAGATTGAACTTCATTTGATTCATGTACATCAGTCAGTATTGGTAATTGGAATTCATGCTTGATTTTATCAAGAAGTTTCAAACCATCCTGCAATCCGGGACCTGAAAATGATGTCACAGAAGTTCTGTTTGCTTTAAGGTAGGATGCTTTAAAAATGAGTGTAATGTCACGATCATTACAAGTTTTTTTAAGTGTTTCAGCAGTGTGCATCATTAAAGATTCGTCTTCAACAACACATGGACCGGCGATCAGGAAAAAGTTTTTGCTGTTCAGCAGTTTATCGTACATCAGAAATCTCCATAGGAAGTATTTTAGTCAATGATGCCTTAACAGTAAATATGTCCAGCATTATTTGCTAATCTTCTGCTTTTTTAGTTTTATATAAATTCGGTAGTTGTTAAGTACAACGAGCAGATACAGGAAAATACTTATACTGAGGATAATGTGAAGCTCAAGATTAGTAAAGGGATATACAAAGAATATAAGTATCAGCACAATTACGATAATTGATTTCAGAATTATCATTCCTTTAATAAGTCCGAATCTACAGAAAAGGAATCTGGCAACTGGATTTTTCTCAGATTTTATTGATGTGTTACTAACAACAAGATATGTTGAATGTGCATCAAGAATGTTTTCAACAAGAAAAACAGCAGCGAGTATTATGAGTGAAATAATCCTCATCTCCTACCCTTAGTTATTCCTTATCTTTTTTTAGTTCAACAATAATTTCATCCCGGCTTTCCGGTTTGTTTCCGGAGTGTGAAATTCTTTTATTTTTTCTGCTGAAGTAGTAAAATATTAGTATTACCGGAATAGTTATATACCAATATCTGAAAGCTAAACTTAATATTCCGAAAGATAAGCCTATTACAAGACTTATGAACTTGAATACAATAAACAATACAAGTAATCCTATTATGATTAGCTCAAATCGTCCAAATCTTTTCATAGTTACCTCTGAGTACCAAGTAATTTGAATAATTCCAGATAGTCCAGTTTAAAACTGTTAAAAATTTTGAGGAATATATAGGAGAAGTACGGCCAGTATATTGAAAGGAAGTAGAAACCTATCAAAATAGCGAGAGGCATTGCTACAATTAAAATCTGGATTTCAGGAGTGACTTTGGCAAACAATGCCAGTAGAACTCTCTCAAGAAACAATGCAGCAAATATAGGAGCACCTATTTTTATCCCTGCTACAAAGATGTAGGAAAACATCTTCAGAAATTCAGGCAGGAAACTTGCACTGTAATGGATTTTTGTTACAGGCATGAAGTAGAAACTGTCAAAAATTGTCTGTAGGAAGAAGTGATGCCCATAAAATGTGAAAAGAAGCAGCATAGCTACATAGTATTTTAACTGACCAATCAACTGAGAATTTTCAGATGTTGTCGGGTCTATGAGTGTCATCATGGAAAGACTCATCATACGACCTATCATGAAGCCGGATAGTTTGAGAGATTCAAACAGTATTGTAGCAGTAAAACCCATCAGAAGTCCAATCATAAGTTCCTGAGCAGCAAAGAACCCCAGCAACATAATATCTACGGGGAGATTATCGGGGGCAGGAACAATCTGGAATACAATAATTGCAAGACAAATACTGATTACAATTCTGATCCTGGGTGTAACCAAAGGAGCAGAAAACAGGGGAAGTGTAAGGAGAAGTGCAGAAATTCTAACTCCAATAAGTAAGAGGTGTTCAAACTCAACAGTTGTAAAGCCAAGGAACTCAAACATTTTTAACTTAGTGATTCCAGAATGCTTCTGATATAGTTTACGTATTCAATGAACTTATTTACCATCCAGGGGATTGTTAACAGTACAATCAACATAACTGCTGTTATTTTGGGAATGAATGTAAGAGTCATTTCCCTGATCTGGGTTACAGTTTGAAAAATAGAAACAAGAAGACCGACTACAAGTCCTGTTATAAGGATGGGAGCGGCAATAATGCCTGTATAATATAGTGTTCTTGCTGCTACTTCAATAACTAATTCCTGAGTCATAACAAATCCTTAGTAAAAACTTCTTATAAGTGATTCAATGACAATATACCAGCCATCAACTAAAACGAAGAGAAGGATCTTGAATGGGGCTGAAATCATTGGTGGCGGCAGCATCATCATACCCATGGACATGAGAATACTTGCAATAATCATATCAATCATAAGGAAAGGAAGATAAAGAAGGAAACCCATTTGAAACGCAAGGCGTATTTCACTGATTGCAAAAGCAGGTACGATTACATGCAGTGGCAGATCATCAGGCGATTCCGGCTTTTCCAGTCTGGCATTATTTACCATTAATGCAAGGTCTTTCTCTCTGGTCTGCTTTAGCATGAATTCTCTCAGAGGTTTAACCCCTTTCTCAAATGCTTCCTGATGAGTAAGTTCAGACTTCAGATATGGTTGAAGTGCGGTATCATTGATATTCTTAAAGACTGGAGCCATAACAAAAAATGTCAGAAACAGGGAAAGAGCTACAATAATCTGATTCGATGGAGTGCTCTGAGTACCAACTGCTTTTCTTACCATACTGAGAACAATAGTTATTCTTGTGAAAGACGTCATTAAAATCAGAATAGACGGTGCAAGAGACAGTACGGTTATAAGTAAAAGTATCTGTAGTGATACAGCGACATCTTTAGGGTTACTTGCTTCTTCCACTCCAAGAGTTATCGACGGAACTGTCTGAGCGTTGATCAGACATACAAGAGACAATAGAAATAATATTATTAACAGTCTACTAACTTTTTTCATTATTCTTTCTTTTAATCAGTTTTTCTGATAATTTATAGCTGAATGAATTTTCAGCGGTTTCTTTTTTCTTATCAAGTATTTCCCTGATTTTTGTTTCATCCTTAATCTGATACAGAAGTTGAATGTTACCGGTGGAAACACCAAGAACGCTTATCTCATCCAGAAGGTAAACCAGATAAATATATTGTTTATTTCCTATATGAATAATGTCAATTACTTTTGCGTTTTTATCAAGATTTGACAGTGCTTTGCCAGTTAAAGACATCTTTCTGGAAACTTTATAAAAAATGTAAATTAACAAGGCGATAATAAATAGAGCACCAACATACTGCATGGCATTCAAACCGTGAACTTCGGGAATATCCTGAGACTTTCCGGTATCAGAACTGTCTGAAATTTCAAATATTCTGTTAAATTGTGTTGAGTCTTCAAGATTCACACATGTCAAATGAGTAAAAGCACTGAAGAGAACAGCAATTAACAGTAGTTTTCTCATTGTCTACCCAGAGTTTTTATTCTGTCCTTACGAGATACCAGACTTACAATTCTTACAGCATAATTTTCATCAGCAACCATTACTTCACCAATAGCAAATTTCTTACCGTTAACTATCAGATCAACATAATCTCCGGCAGTTTTATCAAGCTCGATAACGGATCCCTGACCCATTTCAAGAATTTCCTTGATTTTCATATCCTTGCGTCCCAGTTCTACTGTTATTGGAAGCATGATATCATAGAGCATGTCTATGTTAACTGCAGCATTAGGTGAAAGTTTTGTGTCTTCCAAAGTTGAGAAAGAAGCTCTGGAAACCGGAATTGCAGGTTGTTCCTGAGCCGGTGGGGCGGAAAAATTGTTCATTTGCTCTGTTTGCTGAGGGGCAGCTGTTAATCCAATATCAGCCATATTAAACTCAGCTTCTCCTTGACTTCCTGCTCCATCATTCTGGAACAGATTATCAATAGAGTCTCCTGCAAAGTTGTCAAAGAATACAAACATTGGGAAAGATTCACCGATAATACTGATATTCAGCCTCATCATTTGATTGTCTTCGAGAAAATCTTTCTGAATCTCCATATCTGTCAATTCTACTTGAGTGATTGTTCCGGTAAGGCTGACACCAATTCCGGAAATTTCTGAAGCCATACTGCCCAAGATCTGGTTATACATTTCCTGGATAGCATCATTATGCTCTTCAGGATTATAATCAACTTGTCCATCTCCCAGCATCATAAGATCTGAAAGAACAGCAGCAAGTTTTTTAGGCATAATATACAGAACCTGAAAGTTTTGATCTCCGGAGAAATTTATTGTTAACAGCACTCCGGGAAGTTCAAAAGCGGAAGAAATATTGTCAAAGTTAAAACTTTCAATGTTCTGTCGTTCTATATTTAGTTCAGTGTTGGTAATTGTGGTCAATACACCATTTGCATTACCAATGAACATGTCTATAAGTTTGTTTATATTAGTTGGATTACTCATGGATAATTTCTCCCTCTTGATCAGTTATGTTTTGGATCTGAAATGCCATTGATTTTTTATGTTTACCTATAGTACCGGAAAATCTGGGTTTTCCTTCGACATAAGCAGTGATACTATCGTTTATATTCTTATTCAACAAAATGATGTTTCCTTCCTGAAGTTCCAGAAAGTCATTTACTGAAATCTCACTTTCCCCGAGATTAACATTGCATGTAACAGAAGTTTGTTCAATAGTATGTTGAATACTGAGGTAGTCTTCTTCTGTTGTTTCCTTTTTAAGAAGGGCCATGTAATTCTGGCTGAGAAGTTTTTTCAAAACAGGCTCAAGCATGAAGTAAGGGAAACAGAGAAGAATAGTGAATTCAAAGCTTCTTGCGGCTACAGGAAAATTCAGAACAATCATTGTTTCACTGGATGGTGCAATTGTCACAAGCTGAGGGTTTGTCTCAAAAGTATTGATGCTGCATTTAAGATCGTCAATCTGCTGCCAGGCTTCTCTGAAATGCTCAAGAATTTTCTCTGCTATAGATTTGAGAACTGATCTTTCTATCTCGCTGAGATCCTGAATGTCATTTCGTCTGACAAGAGTTGCTCCGGTTCCCCCGAAAAGCCTGTCGACAACGAAGTAGGTGAGGTCAGGATCAATGTCAAGAATCGCCTGTCCATCGAGTTTTTCAACTTCGAAAATATACATATTAGTATAATCTGAAGCGGACATTGTGAATTCAAGATATGTTACCTGATCAATTACCGGACTTTTGACATCTACCATTGTACGCAGTGTATTGGAAAGGTAGGGAGAAAGCAGTCTGGCAAAAATCTCATGGATATTCCTTAAGATTTTTATCTGATCTTTAGAGACCCGTTCAGGTCGTCTAAAATCATAGAGTCTCAGTTCTTTCTGCTGAAGGACATTCTTCGGCTGTTTCTCTTCACCGTGTTCCTGCGATAACAGGGCATCAATTTCTTCTTGTGTAAGTAGTTTACTCATTTATTCTATGTACCTTTTCAATACGCTCTTATTGAAGAACGAATTGAGTGAAAAATACACGTGTAATCTGTCCTTTGGTAAGCATTTTATTAATCTTATCTTTCACCATTTTCTGAAGTTTAGGTCTGAACGCTGCATTACCCAGCACATCAAAGCTTTGGGAAGCAAGTATTGTGTTGACTTCACTCTTCATTATAGGAATCTTAAGATCTATTTCAGCCGGAAGTTTTTTATCTTCTAATTTATACTCAAATGCAATAGATATCATTAACAATCGATTTGGACCATCATTTGAAACAGGATTTACAATCATGTCTGTAAAGGCTTCAAGGTTGAGAACAGCATAGGTCTCTTCATAGTTCTCATTACCGGTAGGGTCGCCTGTTTCTCCGTCTTTTTTGTCTTTTTCTTCCTCTTTCTTCTGTTTATCTTCAATCTTTGAGTTAATTTCTTTAATATGGTTTAACTCTTTCTTGAAGAAAACCTGAGTCATGAGAATATAGGTTAATAAAACAGATACAATGATTGTTAAAGCAATGATAATAATATTTTGTACATTTCCTTTCTGAGTCATAAAATCTCCATTTATTCTTTTAAAAAATCTGGTAAATTCAGGTCTATGGAAGAATCAGTAGTTTCCTGTTTGAGGTTTACATAAATCTCAACCCGTCTGTTCTGTGATCGACCGGCAGAAGTGCTGTTTGTTGCAACCGGTCTGAATTCAGCAAAACCAATTGCCTGAAAACGACTTGGATTTATTCCTAGTTGGATGAATTTCTTCACAACTGCAAGTGCTCTGGCATTTGACAATTCCCAGTTTGATGGATACTTGGCAGTATGTATCGGAATATTATCCGTATGACCTTCTACCCTCACATCAAATGGAACCATTGCAAGTATTTTGGCAATCTGTTCAAGAACTTCATCAGACTGGCTCTTCAAAGAAGAAGAACCTGAGTTATAAAGCATTGGATTCGATATACTGAATCTTATCTGATCTTTGGATCTTTCGACACGGATCATTTCGTGGGTTCCGGATTTTTCAGTGATTTCCTCAATCTGTTTGATCAGCTGTTCAACCTTGAAGTTGAAATCATTAGGACGAAACTCATACATTGGAACCGGGTCAGAAATAACTCTGGCACCCTGTTCTGCTTTGAGTACTCCAAGAGCTCCTTTAAGGGATGTCATGGCTTTTTTGAACTTAACCTCATTCATCGATGAGTAAGAAATAAGCAGTACGAAGAATGTAACAAGAAGTGTCATCATGTCTCCATACGTAAGCATATACGATGGAGCACCTTCTGGTGGGCATTCCGGACATTTCTTTTTCTTAGCCATTATTTATCCTTTATTGAGATTCTGAACCTTTCCTGAGTTTAGGAGCTATGAATGTTTCAAGCTTATCTCTCAGTACTCTGGGGTTGTCTCCCGACTGTATCGAAAGAATACCTACAATAATGAGGTTCTTCATGAGTACTTCTTCTTTTGATCTGAAATCAAGTTTATTTGCAAGGGGTATAAAAATCACATTGGCAACAAGTGATCCATAGAAAGTTGTAATGAGTGCGACTGACATACCGGCACCAATGTTTGATGGATCATCAAGTGCTTGAAGCATTTGAATAAGTCCAACGAGTGTACCTATCATACCGAATGCAGGAGCAAAAAAGCCCATAGCATCCATCATTTCTTTCCCTGTTTTGTGCCTCGCCTCAATATATTCGATTTCAGTTCCCATCACAGTTTCAATAACTTCCACTTCATTTCCGTCAACAGCAAGTTGAATAGCTTTTTTCATAAAATCATCATCAATACCTTTCAGCTCTCTTTCCAGAGCGAGTATACCTTCTCGTCTGGCTTTTTCGCCAAGATCGGTAAGAAGATCAACTTTTTTTGTGATGTCTTCCTGTGATGTGAAAAAAGCGTTTTTCATAATTTTGCCCATTGCAAGAAAGTCATTAAGCGGATATGATGTTATTACAGCTGAAATAGCTCCGCCAATCACAATCATAATGGAACCGACATCAATAAATGATGCTATCATTCCGGAAATGAGGATTGGAACAAAAACAAGCATTAAACCAAGACTCAGACCAATGACTGTTGCAAGATCCATATAAAATCCTTTATTTCTTTTTCAGATTATCGGGGTTCATAATGCGTCTTCTGAATTCAATGATTCCTTCTATAACTTCATCAACGGATTCAGACACCAGAATTTTCTTTCCGGTTGTCAGTGTAATCAGCGTATCTGGCGTAGATTCAATGAATTCCATTAAATCTGCATTAATGTAGATTTCTTTTTTGTTTATTTTTGTTAATCTAACCATTTAATATCTCCTTGTCAAGACAATTAATGATGAGAATAAAGTCAACAAACATTCATTTTTTGTACCAGATAATTCTTCAGATTTTTTTTGAGACTGTTTTTTCAGCTTATCAGGACAAATCACGCTATGCATTTTTGAATGATCGATCTGAAGCATATTATTGCTTTTATCTGCTTTGAATAAGCCAGGCAAAGCAGGAAAACCTGCTTCACCTGTTTAATATTTTCAGAGACTATTTATTATCTCTTCATTCTATCGATTATTGTTGTCAGGATTGTGTCTGATGTTGATATTACTTTTGAATTTGCCTGAATACCTCTTTGAGCTATAATCATTTGAGAAAGCTCATTTGTCAGGTCAACATTAGATGATTCAAGATATCCTGCCTGAATTTGTGAAGATGTGTTTGATCCTGCCCAGCTGATGATCGGATTACCTGAGGCTGTATTAGCTGAGAAAAGACTGCTTCCTTCTTTTTTCAAACCACCACGGTTTGTGAAATTAGCAAGAGCAATTTGTGCAAGTGTACGGCTTTGTCCGTTTGAATAGAATCCGTTTACAATACCCTGATCATCTACAGAGATACTGTCAAGAACTCCAAGTGAGTATCCGTCCTGCTCAATTGCAATTGTTGTGCTTGCTGATGAGAATTGTGTGATACCATCAAATCCACCTGATGTACCGGCGTTGAAATCAATTACCATTTCTTTAATACCTGTACTGCTGAATCTGAGTGCTTCTGCGTTGTTGTCATAAGCAAATTCTTTCATTGAACCGTCAGCGTTGAATTCAACTGTTCCTGTTGAACCTTCAGTAGGAACAATATCACCTTCGTCGATACTGATGCTCCATGTCCAGAGGTTACTTCCCGGAGTTGGATCCTGAAGGAATTCGAATTCGAGTTCATGAGTATCACCCTGACTGTCATATACTGTGATAGTAGTAGTGTGCTTACCTGTTGCTCCAACAACTTCCTGGGCAAATGAAGGAATGATTACGTTAGTTGTATCTCTACCCTCTACTGCTGAAGTAGCTCTTGTGAAACCTGTTCCTGTACCATCTGTGATGGCAAATGTGGTTGCGCTTACACCAGGGGAGTCATCAGTAAGAACTATGTTACCATTAGTGTCGAGTGATGCGGTAGATCCAGCAAACTGAGAACTGATGAATGAAACCAGATCCTGCATTGTTGTACCGTCATTTGCCGCACCATAAGTGAATGTAGCATTAACAACAGCTCCTGCAGCGTTAGTTCCGGAAATTGTGAAAGTATCACCTGCAACAAGTTCACCACCACCACCTGTACCTCCAACACCATCGATGTTTGTAAGGTCATCGGTTGCTTGAGTAGCAACACCACTAGTCTGGAATACAGCTGAAGTTGTATGTGTTTCATAAACAGCATCTACAGTATCCGGAGGAACAATAGCTATTGAGAAATCATTTTCTCCTGCTTGATTTGCTTTGAATCTGAGGAAGCCGTTTTCATCAAGCTTAATTGATGCACCATCGTCTGTACCGGAAGAGAATGTCGTGTTGATTGTAGCCAGAAGTTCACCAAGTGTGATTCCGTCATTAGCCAGACCGTAAGTGAAGTTTCCGGTTAATGCTGCACCATCTCTGTCTGTTCCATTGATTTCTATTGTATCACCGTCAACAATTTCGAACCCTTCGATGTTTGCCAGTGATGTTGATGTTGAAATATCAGTTCCATCTTTAGTTTCAAGTTTTCTTTCACCGAGCCACTCTTCAAATTTAGCAGCAGTTTGATCAAGGTTACAATAAAGTGAAACATTTTCTGTTGCTTTAGCCGGATCTTTCTTTCCGAATGGAAGTTGGATGTTTTCTACTGCTGTGGATGATGTCAGTTGTCCATCTTCATCAGCCATACGACCTTGTACGAATGTTGATCCACCAGGTCCGAGAAGATAACCGTTATTGTCTACCTGGAATGCACCTGATCTTGTAAAGTATCTGTTTGAACCGTCAGAAACGATAAAGAAATCGTTACCATTGATAGCGAGGTCAGTAGTCATTCCTGTGGCTTCCATACTTCCTTGTTTGAAGTTTGTATCTATACTGTTTATTTTTGTTCCTAATCCTATCTGGATGGGATTAACACCACCAAAGTTACCAAGTGATCCACGTGCATCAGCGATTGTTTCTGATAATGTATCTGCAAATGTGATTCTTCCTGCTTTGTATCCTGTTGTGTTTACGTTTGCAATATTATTGGAGATTACATCCATGAATGCTTGTTGGCCTGTGATTCCAGATATTCCTGCGTATAATGATCTTAACATTTTTTACTCCTTGTATAGGTTCAGCACATCAATCAGTCAGTGCTGACAAGGGCCTCCTCCGTGAGGTCCAGCCCGTTTTTTTATTATTTATGCAAAAGCTGCACTGTCTATATTGGTGAAAACATTCTCGTTTGGTTTATCTACTGCTGTAATAACTGTTCGGTTAGTAACATTTACAACATATGCGACGTTATCCATTGTTATCAGTGATTCTTTACCGCCTTTACTGGCGAGTTTATCAACTGCCTCTTCTAATCTCTGTAATTCTGAACTGTCTAAATCTATGTTTCTCTGATTCATACGCTGGGTCGCATGGGCTGAGAAAGACAGTTTGTTAGTGTTCAGTTTTTCCTGTAAAATATCTCGGAATGGATTACTCTGAATCCTTGGATCAGCAGTCCTGTTTATTTTGTTCTGCTCATTTCCAATTGGTATAGGAGGATTCTGGAAAACTCTGTTAATCATTGCTTCCTCACTCTCCATCCAGAATGGAAATTACAGCTCCAAGTCCAAGGCTTGTTCCATGAACAACAAGGAATGGAGAACCGGATTCGTAAGTTATACCTTCAATGTATCCGTTAACATAACCGTCTGCAGTAACTGTGTTGCCTTCGGAATCAGTTGCAACTACTTCGAAAGTGTAAATCCCATTATCAACCTGCTCACCATTAGAATCAGTGCCATCCCAGGTTATGGTGTTGTCACCGGCTCTCTGGTTGTAAGGATTGATTGTTGTTACAAGATCACCGTCTTCGTCGTATACATTAACTGTTACATTTGACGTTGCTGAGAGATTATAGGAAATTTCCGTTTTCTCTCCCTGATAATCAACTGTGTTCCCGTAAGCTTTCACGTTCTTGCCTATAAGGGATGTCATGTATGAGTTATTCAGAGATTGAGTAAGTAATACGTTATCTGTCATTGTATCATAGATGTTGTTCAGAGACTCAAGTGAACTGAACTGTGCAAGCTGTGATGACATATCCGTATTGCTCATTGGTTCAAGCGGATCCTGATATTTCATTTGTGCTATCATCAATTGCAGAAAGTCATCTTTAGCCATAGATCCGTCGTCTATGACATCTGTCTTATAGGCGTTTGATGTTGCTGTAGTAATACCAACTATATCCATTATTTCCTCCGATCTTAAATTATGTATTCGATCGTTGTATTTTCACGTTTCATTGACATTAATTGTTGAGTATCACTTTCCTCTTTAAGTGTGTGGAAAGCATTCTGCCTGTTTAAGATATTTCTTTGTCTGTTATGCGAGTGTTGATTGTGATGTTCTTCGTTGTCGAACCTGTAGTTTACTTCAACTTCATCAAATCCCAGTTTTTCGAGTGACTTGTTCATATCAGAGAGTTGATCTCTAAGTGTTTGTAAATGAGCTTCGTTTTTGACTGAAATTGTCACCTGCAGGTTATTGTTTTCTTTTACGAGATTTGCTGTGATTTCACCAAAATCATCAGTGCGTAATTTAAAGTCTGCTTCTTTAAATAATGATGATTTACTATTAATTTCGAAAGATTTCAGTTCATTAAAAATTTTGTCATATATCTGATTTATTGATGTTCCATTGTATGATGGAACTGTGGTTTGTGACTTTGCTGCAGCTGAGCTGTATGCTGTGTCAAACTGCTGATCCTGAAGAGTAGCTCTGAAAACTTCATTTTCATTTTTACTGAAATTTTCGGAATTACCCTGTCTGCCATTGTAGTTTTCATTTTTATTGTCTGAAGAGTTATTCATAGATTCGTTTTTTGCTTCAGGGCGTCTGACGTAATTATTTTGTGTCGGTTCTGTATTCTGAGTTTTCTGAGCATGCAGTTTCTCAAGATCAGGCATCTTGATACTGTTAAGGAATTTTGTAATAGATTCTTCATCATCCAATTTCAAAATTGTTCTGTTTGCCTTTTCTTCAGTTGGATTACTCTTATGGAATGAATTACGGATGTTATAAAAAAGTCTTTTATCAGAAATGGCTTCGTAATCTTTATGTGTATACTTCTCTTGAACAGTAGTTTCATGATTGTTTTTTTCTGGATTAGCTTTACTAACTGCCTTTTCCTCTGAATTAGCTTTTAGAGAATATCCATTATCTGCTTTTTTATCAACCATTACACTCTCCTGAAAATCTTTATCAGATTCCGGCTTTCTATCACTTATCGCAGCTTCATTTTTTAGTGAAACTTCTTCTGATTTTTCTGTTTTGATCTCAGTGTTATTCTTAATTGTCTCTTGTGTTGCTATAACTTTCTGCTTTGGTGCAGTCTTGCTTTCTGCTGTGGTATTAACAATCTTTTCATTTACAAGTTTACTCTTAACAGCAACCGGTTCAGAAGTATTTTCTTTAACATTAGCTTGTCCTGTATTCTTTGTGGTCTCAACAAACTGTGCTGTTTCAGTTTTTACAGCTTTAACATCCTGAGTTTGAGGTTGTTCTGTTTTAATCTCAGTGTTGTTTTTTATAGTCTCTTGTTTTGATAATACTTCCGGTTTTGGAGCAGTCTTGCTTTCTGCTGTAGTATTGCTGAGCTTTTCATTTACATTGTTACTCTTAACAATAACAGATTCAGAAGTGTTTTCTTTAACATTGGCTTGTTCTGAATTCTTTGGAGTCTCGACAAACTGTGCTGTTTCAGTTTTTACAGCTTTAACATTCTGAGTTTTAGGTTGTTCTGCCTTAACCTCGGTGTTGTTTCTAATAGTTTCCTGTTCTGTTAATACTTCAGGTTTTGGTGCAGTCTTGTTGGCTGCTGTGGTATTGCTGAACTTTTCATTTGCATGGTTATTCTTAACAACAACAGATTCAGATGTATTTTCTTTAAAATTAGCTTGTTCTGAATTCTTTGGAGTTTCAACAAACTTTGCTGTTTCAGTTTTCACAACCTTAACATTCTGAGTTTGAGGTTGTTCTGTTTTAATCTCAGTGTTGTTTTTTATAGTCTCTTGCTTTGTCAAAACTTCCGTTTTTGGTGCAGTCTTGCTTTCTGCTGTAGTATTGCTAACTTTTTCGTTTATAAGTTCACTCTTAACAGCAACTGGTTCAGAAGTGTTTTCTTTAACATTGGCTTGTTCTGTATTCTTTGGAGTCTCAACACTTTTAACTGTCTCTGTTTTTACAGCTTTAACATTCTGAGTTTGAGGTTGTTCTGTTTTAACCTCTGTGTTGTTTTTTATAGTCTCTTGCTTTGTCAAAACTTCCGTTTTTGGCGCAGTCTTGCTTTCTTCTGTGGTATTGCTGACATTTTCCTTTTCGGGGTTAGTCTTAACAGCAACTGGTTCAGAAGTGTTTTCTTTAACATTGGCTTGTTCTGTATTCTTTGGGGTCTCAACAAACTTTGCTGTTTCAGTTTTTACAACCTTAACATCCTGAGTTTGAATTTGTTCTGTTTTAATCTCAGTGTTGTTTTTTATAGTCTCTTGCTTTGTCAAAACTTCCGTTTTTGGTGCAGTCTTGCTTTCTGCTGTAGTATTGCTAACTTTTTCGTTTATAAGTTCACTCTTAACAGCAACTGGTTCAGAAGTGTTTTCTTTAACATTGGCTTGTTCTGTATTCTTTGGAGTCTCAACACTTTTAACTGTCTCTGTTTTTACAGCTTTAACATTCTGAGTTTGAATTTGTTCTGTTTTAACCTCAGTGTTGTTTTTTATAGTCTCTTGCTTTGTCAAAACTACCGGTTTTGGTGCAGTCTTGCTTTCTGCTGTGGTATTGCTGATATTTTCCTTTGCATAGTTAGTCTTAACAGCAACCGGTTCAGATGTGTTTTCTTTAACATTAACTTGTTCTGAATTCTTTGGAGTCTCAACAAACTTTGCTGTTTCAGTTTTTACAACCTTAACATTCTGAGTTTTAGGTTGTTCTGTTTTAACCTCTGTGTTGTTTTTTATAGTCTCTTGCTTTGTCAAAACTTCCGTTTTGGGTGCAGTCTTGCTTTCTGCTGTGGTATTGCTGATATTTTCCTTTGCATGGTTAGTCTTAACAGCAACTGGTTCAGAAGTGTTTTCTTTAACATTGGCTTGTTCTGAATTTTTTGGTGTTTCAGCACTTTTAACTGTCTCTGTTTTGATTACCTTAGGGTTAACAGGTTGGGACATCTGGCCTTTGAGTTCCTGGTTATGCTTAATCGATTGAGCTTTTGAAGAATATTCCGATTTTGTATAAGTCTCAGGATTTGAAACGGCTCTTTCCTGTTGTGGCTTGTTAATACCTATCATTGTGGTATTGGACGTTGCTTTTGGGGTTGCAGTGAATGATTTTTTATTTTCTAAAGGAGAGACTACCTCAGAATCGTCAAAACTATATTTACTTTCCTTGCTGAAGTTCTGAGGCGCATCTACACCTTTATGTTTAGTGTTAATCTCAATGTTCTCGGTGTTTAAGGCTTTAGTATAATTCGAGTCTTTTGCATTGCTGATTACAGGTTCTCTATTCAGGGTATGTGTTTTTCCTGCATTTGTTTGTTTAAGTGAGAAATCTTGTGTAATCTTTTCAGCAGAAGACTTCTTATTATCTTTTCTATCAATGTTGATGTTTTGATTTACCGGATTATTAATATTTTTTGATTCTGAATTGCTACGTGAATTTTCCTGAACAAAATTGGTTTTGCGAGTTGATTCATCATGTTTCGAAACTTCTCTTTCTGCATGCCTAAATGTGGATTTTACTGTTCCGGTTGATTCTTTCTGTAAACTCTGATTGTCAGGTTTATTTTGAATTCCGTTTGATATTGCCTGCATATTAACATTGCTTAACTTTGAAGTTGTATTGCCTGACAGATTTTTGACATTTGAGAAAACTCTCTGGGTTGCTCCTGTGAAAATTTTATTCTGTTGATCAGTTTTTCTTGCTCCAAGCTCATATTTTGATGTGTTTTGGGTATAAGAAGCAGTTTTGGCCTTTCTCATCAGAACTGTTTTAACAATTGAGTTTCTGATTGTTGAGTTTTCAGATGGCCTATGTGAATCGGCTTCTGCAATGAATTCAGACTTGACTGAAGCTTTTTGTCTGAGTGTCTTTACAGGAACTCTGTTAGTATTCTTTTCAGTCTTTTGCTTTGGAGCTACCGTTTTAGATAACCTTGTTTTATTATGATTGTCTGAAACTGTAACTTTCGAACTTGAATTCAGATATCCGGAATAGGATTCTGATTGATTAACATTTCTATCTGATGAATTCTTAAACTGAACTCGTGAAAGAGCTGATTTCGAAATTATTCTTGTGTATACATTCTCAGTAGATCTGTTCTCCACTGTTATGCTATGATTGTTTGTGCTCTTAGATTTCAAGTAAGATGAAACCGAAGTTCTGTGATTTGCTTTTGTTAGATTATTTGATTTAATCTTTCTTGTATATCGATTTCTTTCAATGGTAGCTTTCTTTTTGGGCTCAACCTTATCTTCAGCAACATCCTCAGTTTTCAGAATTGTACTTGTTTTAGAGTCAACGGTATTCTCTACAATTTTTGATGCCTTATTTGTTTCAAAAGCAGCTTTTGTTTTAAATGTCTCAGAATTTTCGATAACTGATGATTTAGACGATGATTTTGGATTTCCTGTTGATTTTCCGGTAACTGCAGATTGGGTTGGCTTATCAATTGAAGTTTTATTGTAGTTTTCAGATATTACTTTTGTAGAATTCGCACTTTCATCAATGTGATAATTTGGAGCTTGTGCTTTGACAGTAGATTCTTTTTTTGCTTTAGCATTAAATGATTTTGAACGATCAGAATTCACTTTATCTGATACTGCTGCATAATTATTATCGATAGTTTCAGTACTCTTCCTTGTACCACTATTCAATCCAATATTGGATTTCAACTGCTCTTTGATTTCGTCTCTGTTTTGTGTTGATTCAGTTTTTACAGATTTCTCTTTTGTTACAGAATTCTTCTGGAAAGTGCTATTGTCAGGTCTTAATTTTTTAGCAGTATCAATGTTTTTATCTTCAAATTTTTCATTTTCCGGTGTACTGCTCTCTTTTGATATTGATCCCTTTATGTTTTTTGCTTTTTCACTGTTTTCAAAGACAGGCTTTTCAATGCTGGTCTTTAATCTATCTGAAGATATGTTTGAATTAACTTTTTTTTGTGATTTTGATTTTGTTAATGAGAAATAAGGTGCATTTTTTGATTTTTCAGTAGAGCTGTTCTCCATTATGGAAGATTTGTTCTCTTCTGTCACATGCTTTTTTGCTTTTTCTTCCGGGAGTATGGCATCATTTATAATCTGTGGATTAACATTATTGACTCTTGTTAAAGTAGTTTCTGAATCACCAACAATAACAGAAGCAGTTTTCCCGGATTTGGTTTCACTTGAAGTGCTTTTTCTTTCTGTTTCATGAACAGAATGTTGTTTGGATTTGCTCGAAGCATTTTTGAGTGTTCGGGCTGTTGTGTTTTGGGGAACAGATTCTGAGCTCATCTGCGCGTAGGATGAGCTCAGAGATCTGATGTTAGAATTAAAATTTCTCGTTATTGATGTATCATTGAATGCATCAGCAATTTTACGCAGATACTGAGATATTTTCTCTTTTGCTGTATTATCTATAGGCAGCAGGGAAACCAATTTCTCATTCACATTTCCGGATTCAGTTATAAAATTCAATTCTTTCAGGTTACTGATAACATTTTCGGAAGTTGATTTCTTGTCAGAATATGATCCGGAATTGATACTGTTTTTCAATTGATTGAATAAGGAAGCAAATTGTTGTGAATTTGAGCTCAATCCGCTTTTGTTATTCTTGAACAGACCTTTTTTGCCAATGGATGCTGCAAGGTTGTTAAACAGGATAACCGGATTTTGCTGTTTCATATTTCTTTCCTTATTCTGCCATCAGAGCAACGATTGATGCGGATCGTTTTGGAGGTAGGTAACTGAGTACTTTCCCCGATTTTCTCTGATTCATTTTTCTCAGAATTTCTATTATTTTTTCATCTGTTAACGGAAGCATAAGCTGAGCCACTTTCTTTGCATCCATAGTACTGTATGTATCTGCGAGATATTTAATGGAATTTTGCTTCTCAGTTTCTTCTGCCTGCTCTTTTTCTTTGGAGTAATTTGACTCAAGAGAAGTAAATTTTTCTTCCATTTTGGAAATTTTTTCCTCAAGACTAGTTATTTTTACATTCTTCTCAGACAGTAGTTTTCTCAGATCTTCAATTTTGCTTATATATGCCTGCTGACGCTCAATAAGGCTTTCTATTATCTTTGTGTGTCTTTCAACTAGAGAATCAGCATCTTCAAAGGACATATTCTGCATGCTCTCAAATGCGTAGTACTTTTCGAGTTCTTCTTTTAGTATTGTTAATCTTCTGTATTCATCAAGCTTATCGGGGATTCTATCTCCCAGCACAAAAACTGAATCTTGCTCAAGGACAGCAAGAGAGTCGATTACTCCGAGTGAATCCGCAATTATCTCTATATTCTCTCTTGCATCTCTGACTTTATTTCTTATCAAAAAGAACAACACAATGTTAGCTGCAATAAAGGAAAGCAGGAACACAATGATGTATTGGACTAAATTCTTCTTCATTAGTGACTCTCAAATTTTGAATCTTTCTTTTTCTGGGTATTAAGTTCATCCAGAAAAGCTTGTTCTTCTTTCTTTTCCAGTGTTTTATATTCGTCGAATTTCATTTCTCTGAGCTTTTCGATGGTTTTCTTTTCTCTTACTTTTTCGAGCAACTCGTGCTTAGCTCTGGATTCATCTTCCAACAGCTTTTCAATTCTGTCTCTGATATCTTCGAGTTTATCCTGAAGGGTTGAAACATAATTGTGATGAAGCATGATTTTGGCAGAATTTGTTTCTTTTCTAAGATTCTTTTCGTGCTTCGTATTTTCCTGAGCAATACGAGATGTTATATTATTTTGCTCTCTTTCTGTTTCAAGAATATCATTCTGAATAAGGAGCAGATTTTTTTGAAGAATCTTTTCTTCAGTTTCACGTACATCCAGCACTTTTTGCAGCGAAAACTCAAATTTTTTCATGATTCACCTTATTTTTTTATTACAACAATTTATGCAATGCTTATGCCAAAAGGTGTTTCGTGCTTATATGATGAATTTATAAGGGATTAGGAAAGTTGAACATTATGACAGTTTTTCCGGGATGGGAAAAATGGTATGATTTTCCTGTGGAAGAGGAATTTTTTTCGAATATCGGATAGCTGCATTAAAGGCTTAAATCAGCCTTAAGAAGTTTTTTCCCGAATGTATTAATAAGGATTAATCCCAATGGTGCTGTCAGGATTATAGAAAGAACTGCGATTGCCAGAATCTGCTCTCCTTCTGCAATTCCATTACTGAGAGCTACTGATCCCAGAGCAGCCTGAACTGTTGCTTTGGGCAGATAGGCGATTATACAGAATATTCTTTCATTTCTGTTAAGTCCGGACTTAAGTGTTGCGAGAAATACTCCTGCTGATCGAAACAACAAGCCGATCAAGATTACGGCTATTCCCTTTGATCCTGCTTTCAATGCAACGTGAGGATCAACTGAAAATCCAATCAGTACAAACAGAACTATTTCAGCAAACACCCAGATTTTACTGAGTTTTTTTGCTACATTATGGGCAGTGTCTTCTTTTTTTTCAAGCAGAATGAAGCCTGTTGTCATTACTCCAAGGAGGGCTGCAACATGAGTTAATCTGCCTATTTCCACAATGACAAGGGAAAGAGATAAAATTATCAGAATTTTCTCCGTATCACGTATCTTTAATTTGAATTTGAAGAAGTTTACGAGAAACAGTCCAAGAATAAGACCAGCCAGAATTCCGCTTAAAATTGAAAAGGGAATCATTAATAAGGATTTACCAAGATTTATATTGTTACCTGCAGCAATTCCCAGAAAAGCTGAAAATATAGTTATGGCGAAAACATCATCTATTGAAGCTCCTGCAAGAATTATTGTGGGGACTTCTCTTTTCCTGCCTAATCCTGACTCAATGAATGTCAGCATCGACGGAACTATTACGGCTGGTGAAACTGCTGCCAGCAGGAATGCTGTTAATCCGGATACAGCCCAGCTAAATCCAAAGAATAAATGAAAGGCGAATGTAAGTGCAGATCCTTCAATAATGCATGGAAGAAAGGCCATCAGTATTGATGTTTTGCCCGTTTTTGCCAGAGTCTCTTTTTTTATGCCCAGACCTGCACGGAGAAGAATTACTATAAGTGCCATTGATTTTGCGAATGGGGCAATCTGCCATAGAACCTCTGTTGTGTACTGTTTAATGAAAATACTAAGCAGGATTCCGAATACAACCATACCGAGAACAGAGGGTAATTGCATTTTTGAAAACAGTTTTGAGAATATCCATCCGCCAAGCAGGATAATAGTGGTTATCATTCCGAAAGTAATCATATAAATCTCCTGTACATAGATTTTTTTATTGCAGGAGTCATCAGCACAAAGGCGGTTAAAGGTGAACTCCATCACCTTGAGGGAAACGAAATATCAATCCTTATCTGTGTCAAATCAAATACTGAGGATTTTTTCGTCTGGACAAGAAATAAAAGATTTGTAAACCATGAATTATGATGAGAACTTTGCTAAAAGCAAAATAAAATCAACGTCCCAATTATACAAAGGTCTCATAATTTGTTTTTGGTTATTTTTTTTAATGAGCAAGTAATACTCTTGCAGATAAAGATGGAGGCTTGATGAGATTGCCATATCTGTTATTGTTTTTATCTCTGATGATATTTTCAGGATGCAGTAACGTCCCCAAAGCAGTTTTTTTGAATCCGGTAGATTCTCTCAATCAGGAGATGGATGAAGATTATCAACTTGGAGGTATCAGTGGAATATGCATGGATAATAATAATATATATTGTATTGATGATACGGAACGAAATATAATGGTCTTTAAAAGAACAACTCTAGAATATACTGAATCTCTCGGAAGGGAGGGGAAAGGTCCCGGAGAACTGATGTTTCCAACCCATATTGAGCAGAAAGAGGATTCCCTGATTGTCTTGGATAAAATAAACAGAAAACTCGTGAAGTTTAACAAGGTTACAAAGGAATACCGGGAAACATCTATTGAACAGATTTACAGTTGTATTTTAAAGAATAATAATGTTATATATGCCTTAGGAGATCTAAGATTTCCTGAAGTACAGATATTTGATGTAACGGCAGGAAAGAACAGGATAGAGATGTTTAAAGATGTTCTTTCACAAATGAATACTAAAAAGGATAGAAGAGCTGTTCCGCTTGTAAATGCTACAAAACTTGGAAAAGAATACTATATTGTTTATGCAAAGCCTGTTGGATTGCAGAGGCTAAACGGTGAAACAGCTTTGCGAATCTTAATTGATTTCCCTGATAGTTTTAATCAGGAAACAATTCAATTTCGAACAATACATTCATACAATGGAAACTTACTGATATTGGGCTTCTATCATAATATGGAAAGATCGAAGACTACTAATTTTGCATTACTTTGTGATAGAGTAGGGAAAATTATTAAGAATTACACACTGGTTATGCCCGAAAATGAGGCTATACTTACATCTGCTGTCGACGGTACTGAACTGTTTGTTGCAACACACGAAGCTAAACTCTATAAATATAGCCTGAAATGAATCTAACACTCTTAGTTTCGAAAAGATTTCCTGTTAACCTTTAGCTATAATTCTCTTTGCTTCATCAACCATGTTCGGGAATAGTGTAATAGGTACTTTATCACTGCCAAATGCTTTAAAAATCATGAACCTTGCACATTCGGAATTGTTGCCCCGACAATAATTTTTCTTGTAAACATTCGCCATTGAAGGCATATTTTTCATTCTATCATTAAAGAATGGACATTTTGGTAAACATTGACAATCTGCCATTTCTATACTCCTTTTAACATATATATTCCCAGATAAATTAAGGATTACTATAATTTTGCCAAATTTATATTTAGTACTTTGTGATGTTTTTTTATGAATGATCTGAAAGTATGGATTAACACATAAGATTAATATGCCAGAATATTAACACTCTCAAAAATCAACTAAGATTACTAATAGTTTTTATGGAGTCAATACTTTAAATATTTGTGCATACTTGAATAATCAGTAAAGTCTTGACACTAATAATACATATTATATTTTTTTAGAAAAAGAAGCAGGAGAGAAGGATGATAAGGAAACTTATATTTACTATGTTTGTTGTATTTACAATATCAGCTTTGTATTCTCAAACTATTGTGCAGTGGTATACTTCAATGGGCAATTTCAAAGCTGAATTACGTGAAGATCTCGTTCCGATAACAGCAGGAAATTTTATTGGATTATCTATGGATAACTTTTATGATGGCTTGATTTTCCACAGAGTAATTGATGGTTTTATGATTCAGGACGGGTGTCCCAATGGTACGGGAACAGGTGGACCTGGGTATACAATTCCTGACGAATTTCATCCTGAATTACTTCATGATGGTCCCGGAGTTCTGTCAATGGCAAATGCAGGGGCTAATACGGGTGGGTCACAGTACTTTATCACATTGACTGCTCAATCACAACTTGATAATCACCATGCAGTATTCGGAGAGATTATTGAAGGTATGGATGTTGTATATGCAATTGGGGCGACCCCAACAGATGTTAATGACAGACCGATTACTCCGGTTAATATTGACAGTATTCGTGTTTTAACTCCTCAAATCTACAGCAAATTTCCGGAAGCAGATTCTGTTGAATGCGAAATCACATCTGAAACCATGTTTGCAGTATTTACTGAGCAGCCATATACATACAGTTGGTTCATTGATGAAATTGAACAATCTGAGCTGGTAGCAGATATGGTATTCCCTGTATTCAGCTCTATTGGTAATCATGTTGTTAAGTGTGTTCTGACAAACAGCATAGATAATACTGATTATAGTAGAGAAACTGTATGGCATGTTGTTGTCACCGACAATTCTCCTATCAAAGAATCAGTTGAAGCAAGAATAGAGAAAATCAAAGTTTATCCTAATCCGTTTAATCCGAAAACAACTATAGAGTTTAACCTTAGAAGGGAAAGTTTTGTTAATGCATCAATCTACAATGCTAAGGGTCAGCTTGTTAAGAATATGATTTCAAAAATATTATCCTCAGGTAATCATACAATTACATGGAATGGACTTGATAACTCAGGTGCTGGAGTATCTTCAGGAGTCTACTTGTTCAGAGTAAATTGCGGAAAAGAGTTAAAAACAGAAAAACTTATACTCTTAAAATAAGTTGTTGAAAACTCAGACAGTAAACACTGTAAAAGTTTGCCAATATAAAGTAGATCAATGAGATAAATGCATTGTAAATCGTGAATGAGAATATTTTCATTTATTTATTTTTTTAAATGATTATTGAGATATACTTAGAATGTTTACAAATAACTTGACGATAAATTTTACAAAAGCAGTATAAAAGACAATTATTAAGGAAGTTCTAACAAAATTAAACATATATAACAGGAGCGATTATGAAAATGAAAAAGCAACTTTTTTTATTCATGACTTTCGTTCTTTTCTGTATTCCGGTTTTTGCTCAGGAAGGTTTCGAATCCGGAGACTTTTCAGCCAACAACTGGCAAAATGGAGGAAATGCAGACTGGACGATTGTTACATCTAATCCACAGGAAGGCACATATTGTGCAAAATCAGGAGACGTTACACATTACGAGAACTCAGAATTATTCATCACAATTGATGTTTCCAGGCTTGATACATTATCATTTTACTGGAGAGTAAGCAGCGAGGCTGATTATGATTATCTGATATTCTCAATTGATGGTGGGCAGATTGCTCAAATTAGCGGAGATACTAACTGGTCATTGTTTGAAGTACCAATACCTCCCGGACAGCACACAATTTCATGGAAATATGAGAAAGACAGAAATGCTGATGGGGGAGACGATGCAGGATATATTGATAATATCACCTTCCCTGAAATGAATGTACAATCAGCTAACGATCTTCAGTTAGCAGCTGTTGATTTCCCGGCAAGAATTTTCGAACCATCAGAAACATACCAGTTCAATTTTCATGTAGAGAATGTTGGGACTAATGATGTTACAGGTTATACAATAGGATTGTATAAAGAAGATGATACTCTTCTTCATTCATTTGACGTTCCTTCACCACTTGTGGCTGGTGCAGATGTAATTAATCTTCTTACCTGGAATACACCGGACCAGATAGTATCAGAAAATACAAATATTTTCGGAAAAATTACATATCAGAATGATGAAAATGAATCTAATAATGCAACTGATCTTATTGATGTTAAGTTTGTTAATACAGACGAAACAGATATGTTTGTTGATAACAATGCATCAATACAATACAATCAGATTCCTTTCGATTTGACCAATAACATGAGTGTTTATCAGACAATAATAAATTCCAATCAGATTATTGGTTTCTCAGGTAACATCTTTGAGTTATGTTTTTATAACAACTTTGTTTATGATGTTGAGAATGTTCCGGTAAAGATTTACATGGGTGAAACTGAAGAAGATGACCTTACAGAAGGGTGGGTTCAGCTTTATGATCAGCAGCTTGTATATGAAGGACCCGTTAGCTTTATGAGTGGTAACCATCTGGTTAATATCGCTCTTAATACACCTTATTCACAGAGACTGGGGAATCTTGTTGTAACTGTTATCAGATCTTATACAACTGAAGCATACAGTCAGAATAACAAGTTCTATTGCAATACTATGCCACAATATGAAGACAGATCAAGAGTTCTTTACAGTGCTACAGAAATTGATCTTAATCAAGGAATTAACGGTGGAATTCTTATGGATATGTATGCCGATTTCGCTATTTTTTCTACTGATTTTACAGGTGGTGATATTGATGGTTTTGTTTATGACGAAAATGATAATCCAATTGAAGGTGCTACAGTAAACGTGGTTGGAGCTAATTCAGAACGACTTGCTTTAACAAATGAAGCTGGGTATTACATTCTGCGCAATATCCCTGAAGGAACACATGATGTAACTTACTGGGCAGAGGGTTATGAAGAATATACAGAACAAGGTATTCAGGTTACACTTGGTCAACTTGTATCTGTAGATGTAAATCTTGGGCTTGTTGCAAATGACGATGTGGAAGATGTTAGATATGCTACAGAGATTATTGGAAACTACCCTAATCCTTTTAATCCTGAAACAAACATCTCATTTTCACTGTCTGAATCTTCAAATGCAGAATTAACAGTTTATAATGTCAAAGGACAGAAAGTAATAAAACTGGTTGATAAGTATTTAAACGAAGGGAAACACACGATCACATGGAATGGTAAAGACTCATCAGGTATTGATGTCTCTACAGGTGTGTATTTCTACAGACTTAGATCTAATGGTAGAACAGCATCCGGAAAAATGCTGTTAATGAAATAAATGGAGTGTACAATGAAGAAATATATATTTTTGCTGATTTCCTTGATGTCAGTACTGATGCTTTCAGCAGTTACTGTTGAGAATGCAAGTCTTTATGACTTCCTGTTCGGACAGACTGATGACTGTGCCTATGATAATTGGCTCAGTCACGTAGCAGAAGGTATTGCTGATCCCGGATATAATGTTTATGCTGCTTTTGACAGACAAACTGATGGTTTCGGATCTTATAATACATTTGATGGAACAGAGTCCGGTAACTGGCAGACAATTGTGGATTTCTGTGTAAACGGAGAGCTTACAAGAGCTGATTCAGCAATTGCTGAATATGGTTTTCCTTACGAAGTTGTTGAATTTAACGATACCGATTCAGGTAGACAATTTTTTATGCTCAGAGAAATACCAGATACAACATTTTATGATGATAACGGAACTCCTGCTGATTCAACTGATGATGAATCAGGAGCATTTACATATGGTTGGGGATTGTATATTTACAGTCCTAATGCTGCAAATCCTGTGATAATCACAACTCCACACATAAATGATGACTATCCAACAACTGTTATGTCATATAAAGCTTTCATTGAGTGGGATGCTGCATACTGGTGTGTAAGCGGAACTGGACGTGAAGTATTATGGACACATCAGGGTGATTATTCAAACTCAAAAACCTTGTGTGACCCAAGCCGTGTGGCTGATCACCCGTTTAATGTTGCTTATCAGGCTTTCTGTGATGATATAAGAGATGATTTTGGCAGAAAAGAGCTATCCGTTCAGATTCACACTTATGATACAGAGTCTCATATTGGATATGCTCCATGTCAGATTTCTGCAGGAAATGGAAAAAGTAATCCTAACTTACCAATAAGAGATTTATCTTTTGAGAAGATAGATGTTGTAAATAGAACACCTTACATTGCAGTTCCAGCTAATACTGTAGGTATTCATGATGATGTGACTTACTTCGATTATTACGCATTTAACTGGGGCACATATGACTTTACATATCAGTACGGAGATACTCTCCTTCCGGTAAATGGTCACATGGATCTTCCAGGTTATACATATAATAAGCAAATGGAATATACAAATGCCGGAATGAATGATTATGATGTATGGGAACCATTTTTCCATGTAGAATTTGATGAACTTCCGAATTGCTATCCTCAGGACACTCTTAACAAGAAATGGTTCTGGGGTTGGAATCCGGACACAGGTAAGTATGATATGGATAAGGTTTGGGATAATTGTATAGCTTTTTACCAACCTTTTATTACTGCAATGGGTGAAGTTATTACTGAGATGACAGCGATGGATAATGGTCAACCACCGGTTGCCCCATCAGACCTGGAAGTTTACGATGAATCTCAGGGTTTTGTCACTCTGCAATGGACTCAGGCGTCTGACTTTGATTTCAGTACTTATGAAGTCCTTGTTGCCGATGAACCAATTGGAACAGATAACTATTTTACATATGATAAAAGTCTCAGTCCTGCTCTGGGATCTCAGGCTACAACAATGTATACAATCAATGGTTTAGGTGATGGTCCTTACTATTTCAGAGTGAGAGCTGTTGATCTCAATGATAACGTTTCAGAGCTTTCAGATGAAGTAATTGCAACACCTGGATTATTCTACAACAATATATTCAGTGCAACTCCGAGAGATGGTCTGGTTGAATTGTTCTGGACAGTAGCTTCTCAAAGAGATAATCAGGGATTCATGGTGAAAAGAGCAACAGATGTTGAAGGTCCATATCAGACTATAGCAGATTGGAATTCAAATCCTGAACTTGGTCCATCAATTTCAAACTATGTTAATTACTATTATAATGATTACTCAGTCCAGAATGGTACAACTTACTATTATAAAATTGCAACGATGGGAAATGATAACAATGAATATGTAAGCAATTTTGTAAGAACCGTTACACCTGAAGTTATCTACAAGATTATGATATCAAACGGAGACGGATCAGTAGTTGATTCAGTAGAATTTGGATACAACTATGCTGCATCAGACTATTTCAACAATGGGATTGATGCTACGGATAATCAGATAGCAACAGGCACATATATTAAAGCTCAGTTCTATGAAAGATACTGGCAATCTAACAAAGAGCTTTCGAGACATATCAAAAGTTACTATGATATTGATACATCCCTTAAAACATGGGTTATGAGGGTAAAAACATCTATTAATAATGAAGATCTTACAGTGAGCTGCCCAAATGTTGGTTTCAGAGACGGAAGGAAACTCTGGGTTATTGATAATTCATCAGGAATTCAGACTGATCTTGCTGTAGATAATTATGCATTCCAGGCAGCGGATAATGATTATAGAACATTTGTAGTCTATCTTGGAAATGCATTGCCGGAAGTTGATTTTGCTTACACAAATCACCGTTATTTTGAAGAAGGTGATGAACTGACATTCTCATGGAGTATTGATTACTCATTCCTGATTGATCATTTTGATGTATTCTTAAGATCAGAAACAGATGAAATCATGTTAGCTCAAGATCAGATTTACTATGTTTCATCAGTAAACTGGACAGTCCCCGAAAATTTATTCATGGAAGAAGCTAATCTTGTAATAGGTGCAACTCTTACAAATGGTGAATATGTTGAGTATTTAAGTGGCTGGCAGGTTGGAACTGTACCGCAGCAATATCAATTCAGTTATCTTCCGGGAAGAAAGATTTTGTCTAATCCGGTTACAGATATAAATGATATAAATACTGTATTTGGCAGTAATCTTACTCTGCACAGTTATGTAGACAGTGCATACCAGACTCAGGCATCATTTGATTCAGGTATGGCTTACTGGGCTGATATCAGTAATGGTAATGTTACTATTCAGGATGCTACATTTGAATTGAATCCTGTATATCACGATCTTGATTACGGTTGGAATCTTGTGCCTAATCCACATATCAGCGATTATACGATGGATGATCTGAGATTCAATTATAATGGTACTATTTACAGGTATACAGAAGCTGTTCAGTATAAGCTCATCATGAATGTATGCTACACATACGATAATGAGTATTTAATGGCTGATGTAATTAATGAAGGATCAGGATTCTGGATTTACAGTCTCAAAAATAATGTTGAGGTTGTTTTTGTTCCGTTTATAGATAATCCGGATCAAATGTTTACCAATGAGATTGATTATACAGCAAAAATCAGTGTGACACAAAATAATATGGACAAAGATGGAATTATTATAGGTACATCAGAATATTGTTCAGATGACTTTGAAGAACATTTCGATCTGATTGAACCACCTGTAAAACCATTCTCAAGAAATATCTCCATGTATATACATAAAGATGAATCTTTCGCTGATTACAATGTGCTGAATCAGGATATCAGAGGACTTCTTTCAGATGAGGAAGATGCAAGAATAGAATGGACATTCAATCTTGATATTGATGATTTGAATGATATTGAATTTTCTCTTGATACAGAGAACTTCCCGGATGATGTTTATATTTATCTTGAATATAGAGATGAACTTTATAATCTTGCGAGAAGCAATCCTGTGATTCAGCCGATTAATGTGAACTCAACAGGTAAAATAATTGTAACAAGAGAGTTTGTTGGAAATGAAGTGCCTGATTTTGCGCCGACAACTTATCTGAATCAGAATTATCCAAATCCATTCAATCCTGAAACAAAGATTGAGTTCTCAATTGCCAGAGACCAGAATGTTGAGCTTGCTGTTTATAACATCAAGGGTCAGAAAGTTAAAGATCTTGTAAAAGATCGTCTTACCAGTGGACCTCATACAATAATCTGGGAAGGTGTTGATAGCCGTGACAAAAAAGTTGGCTCTGGTGTTTACTTCTACAAACTTAAAACAGAAAACAAACAACTTACAAGAAAGATGATACTTCTTAAATAGTAAGAAGTCCAAAAATATACAACAGCCTCTCATCTTGGGAGGCTGTTTTTTAATTATTGGGGAATTGAGTTTTAAATTAAGCTTTGAGGGCTCGACTTCCCTTTTGAGAAGCATTTATGGGGGGACGGTGCCTTTATGGGACTTTTTTCTCAATATCTGGTGCAATGTTTCAAAAAAATTAGTGTCAGGAAAGTTGATTGAAGTAGTCTCGGTAAGATAAGTAAAGTGTCAACTTTTGATGTTATGTATTAAATACAGAACAATAAATGGAATTTTTTATTTGACTATTAATGGAAAACAACATTATTTTTACACAAAAGGAAAGAATTTAAGTAATATCGCTAATACTATATAACAGAAGGAGAAAAGTATGAATAAGAAACTAGTTGTAGTCTTATTTTTTCTGTTATCCATTATGTTTATGTATGCGCAGACTTCAGGGGGACCTGATGCGTATGGATACTCATGGATAAACAGTAATGACCCAAGCGGTCCTGCATTCAGCTGGATAACTCCAGATACTGTAAATGCAAACACAATAACAACATTAAGTGATGATTCAATTGACGGACCTTACTCAATTGGATTCAGTTTCCCGTTTTACGATCAATCTTACACGGATTTCTATTTAAGTTCAAACGGATTTATTTCATTTTCAAATGACTCAAACAGTCTTTCGAACTACACAATCCCAACTGCCGGTGTTCCAAATAATATGATTGCCTGGTTCTGGGATGACTTAGATCCTGTAAGTACTACCACACCTGCAAATAATGCAGGAATCTACTATGAAAATATCACTTTTGAAGGTACAAACGCTCTTTTAATCTCTTTCATGAATTATCATGAATACTCAGGTGAAGGTACAGGATTTGTCGAAGCTCAGGTAATCATGCGTGACAATGGACAAATCATCATGCAGTATGATTCTTTCAATGGTGGAATCGATATGGCAGGATGTACAGTAGGTATCGAGAACAGTGACGGAACAATCGGTCTTGAATACTGTTTTAACGATGCATCAAATCTTTCAGATCAACTCGCAATAAAATACTACACGGTAGAAGCAGGTTACCCTGAATTTGCTCAGAATCCTAATCCGCCATCAGGTTCAACAGGTATACTTGTGGATGGTACATTAACATGGGATTTCGGAGCAGACACAGAGACTTATGATTTGTGGTTTGGTCCTGCCGGCAATATGACTCAGGTTGTAACAGGTGCAGCAGCAGGGGCTACAGGATCATATACATATAATGGTCTTAATACACTAACTGACTATGAATGGAGAGTAGATACTCACAATTCAACCACAAGGCTTTCAACTACAGGTGCAATCTGGACATTTGAGACTCAATGTGGAACAATCGTAACATTCCCATGGGCAGAAGATTTTGAAGGTGGAGTACTTCCATCTTGCTGGGTTGAAGATGCAGCAAATTTGGATCCATGGTCATTCGGTACTTCAACATCATCTACTGCTACTGGTCCACAATCCGGTGACCACACAACAGGAGCCGGTTACTTCATGTATACTGAAGCATCCGGTAATACAAATCAGGTATTTAAAGTGACATCTCCAACTTATAATACATCAGCTCTTACAGCTCCTGTATTCGAATTCTGGTATCACATGTATGGACAAACAATGGGATCTCTTCAGGTAAATGTTTATGAACCTGCAACAGCAACATTACATGCAGATGTTATTACACCTATCAGTGGTGATCAGGGAGATGTATGGAATAGCGCATCTATCGACTTATCTTCATATACAGGGGAATTTCAGGTTGAATTTATTGGAACTACAGGTTCAGATTATTACAGTGATATCAGTATTGATGATGTAGGAATCTACGACAATACAACCGCTCCGGGATGTTCAAATGCTGCAATACCTGCTGATATGTCAGTTGATGTTCTTGAAACTGGAACATTGATGTGGGGTGGTGCACAAGGTGCTACAGATTACAAAATTTCACTTGGTACAGATAACCCGCCAACTAATATTGTTGATCATTTTGATGTTGGTGCAGCCCTTTCTTACGACTATTCAGGTCTTTCATTCGGAACAACATACTACTGGATGGTAACACCATATAATGTAAATGGAGACGCCACTGCATGTCCTGTATGGTCATTCACAACAAGAGCAGATCCAATTATTTCTGCATTCCCATATTCTGAAGACTTTGAAACCGGTGCAATACCAATGAACTGGATTGATGATCCGACTAATATGGATCCATGGTCATACGGTACTTCAACATCATCTACTGCTACTGGTCCACAATCCGGTGACCACACAACAGGAGCCGGTTACTTCATGTATACTGAAGCATCCGGTAACAACAATCAGCTTTTCAAAATGAAAACAAACCCATTTAACGTGTCAGGGCTTTCAGCTCCTACATTTGAATTCTGGTATCACATGTATGGTCAAACAATGGGAACATTACAGGTTAATGTAATTGACATAGTTACAGGAACTGTGACTGCTGATGTTATTCAACCTATATCCGGGGATCAGGGAGATGTCTGGTATAATGTAACTGTTGACCTTACTCCTTATAATGCTAACCCATTTATGATAGAGTTTGTTGGAACAACAGGAAGTGATTTTTACAGTGACATATGTATTGATGATCTTGCTATATATGACAACAACATTCCTCCGGCATGTACATCTCTTCAGTATCCACAAGATGCAGAAAATGATTTACTTGAGTACGGTCGTATTGGCTGGATGGGAGCACAGGGAGCAACAGGTTACAAAATATATGTTGGTACTGACAATCCTCCAACAAATATTGAAGATGGTTTAGACCTCGGTGCCTCATACTATTACTCATATGAAGGATTAAGTTACAGCACAACATATTACTGGACTGTAGTGCCTTATAATACAATAGGTGATGCAACAGGTTGTCCTGTATGGTCATTCACAACAAGAAGTGATCCCACTGTCACAACATTCCCATACGTAATGGCTTTTGAAGATACAACATTGCTTGCAGACTGGCATAATGAAATCTATCTTGATAATGATAACTGGTCTCTTGCAACATCATCAACATATGGTGCAACATTTGATAACACTTCCGGTACAGGATACTTCATTCATTTCACAGATAGTGGAACCGGAGTTGATTCAGCGTGGGCAACATCAACGATTTATGATATCACAGCTCTTACAAATCCTGTAGTTGAATTTAACTACTGGATTGGACATCCTGACCAATCTGCTCAGGAACAGTCAACATTCTACATAGACATTTACAGTAACGGTTCATGGAACATGGGAGTTGCAAGCTACACTTACAGCCCTGCCTGGACTTTAGGATCTATTGATCTTACAACTTATAGCTCAACAGACCTGCAATTCAGATTCAGAGCTATCGGTTCTTCAAGCTTCTATAGTGATATATCTGTAGATGATTTCACAATATTCGATAATAACGTAGCACCTTCATGCACAATTCCAAATTCACCAATGGATGCTGAAAATCCGGTAATGGAAGGTGGAACAATGAGCTGGCGTGGAGCTCCAGGAGCTACAGGTTATAAAATCTACTTCGGAACAGATAATCCACCAACAAATATTGAAGATGGAACAGATATTGGTAATGTATTAACTTATGATTACAACAATCTGTCATTCGCAACTACATACTACTGGACTATCGTACCTTACAACACTCTCGGTGATGCAACTGGCTGCCCTGTCTGGTCTTACACAACAAGACCTGACCCATCAGTAGTTAACTTCCCATGGACTGAAGATTTCAGCGTATGGCCACTTGACACAAGAGGCTGGTATATGGGTGGAACTCAACAATGGGCGGAACATAGCGGTTCAGGAAGTGCTTACTGTAACTTCTGGGGCTGGAGCACTGGTAATGCAGAACTTTACTCACCTCCAATTGCTCTGACAGGAAATGCTGATCTTGTATTCAAATGGTCTCATGCATATAATGCAAGTTATCCGAATGATGCAATGGAAGTTTCTATTTCTACAGATCAGACAAACTGGAGTGTTGTATGGTCAAGAATGGGAGATCAGTTCGAATCAAGTGACGGAGCAGGAAACACTACTCCTGGTACATTTATACAGGAAACTATAAATATTGATCAGTACAGTGGTCAGACAATTTATGTTAAGTTTGATGGTATCTCAGGATATGGTCCTGACTTGTATCTTGATGATGTCGGTATTAACATTACAACTCCACCAAACGATGATCTTACAGTAATCACTGTTGTTGGTAACACAACTCCAATGGTTGGATCACCTTCTGACTATACAATCTCTGTAAGAAACAACGGTCTGAATACTCAATCTACATATGATGTAAAACTCATGCTTGCTCCGGATACTGAACTTGGAACTGTTGCAGGTACAACAATTGCAAACAATCAAATTCTTGATTACGTGATCACCTGGACTCCACAAAATGGTATGGAAGGTAATCAGAATATCTTCGGTAAAGTTGTTCTTGCTAACGACGAAGGTCCTGGTAATGATAATTCAGCTCCACTTCCTGTTGATGTTCAGCCATCACAAACAGGTATTCAAGGTTATGTACGTGATATCAATGGAAACCCACTGTTTAACGCTCAAGTACTGATTGAAGAACTTCAGACTGTACAATATACAGGTAATAATGGATTCTATCAATTCCTCAATGTTCCTGTTGAGACCTACACAGTAACTGCAAGTCTTACAAACTACGATAATAATACACAAACTAATGTCGTAGTAACTCAGGACAACCTCACAAACGTTGACTTCACTATGACTCAGGGAGCAATCCTCATGGGTACTGTTTACGATCATGCTAATGTTGAAGTTGCCGGAGCTCTTGTTGAAATCGAACAACTTGCTATTACAACAACAACAGATGCTCAGGGTAACTACACATTTGTACAGGTTACTCCGGGAACATATACTGTTAATGCAACTAAAGACGGATATATTGATCAAACTGAATCTAACGTAGTTATCGCAGCGGATGCAACAGTTGATCTTGATATTATTCTCAACGAATACGGTCACTTTACTGTTAACATCACAACCAATCTCAGTTCACCAGCCGGTGCAGTTGTAGAACTTACTGACGGAACAAACACATATACAGAGACATCTGATGATACCGGTGTTGTTCTTCTCAGCGAAGTTCTTCCGGGAACATACAATCTTACAGCTTCACTTCCGGACTGTAACATTCACGAACAACAGAATATTGTTATTGTAAATGGTGACAATACTCCTGTTGATGTTACTCTTGATGAAATCCTTATTGCTCCTACAAACGTTCAATGGCTTAATAATGATCGTATCCTTGTATGGCAGCATGGAGACAGACTGTACGGAACAAGAACAGATGGAGAATCAGCACTTGTTGAAGGATCATCTTATGTTGAAAGAGATTCTGATAATGAAGAAGACGAACGTCAATTCATGTATTTCAGAGTTGAAATTGATATTATTAATCAAACAACATCAGATACATTCTTCACAGTGACAGGATTTAACATTGGAGAACAACTTACTGCTACAATCACAGCAGTATATGAAACAGGTACCGCAGCAGCTCCAGATTTTGATTTCACATTTGAAGAAGTTGCAAACGATCCTGATGATGTAAATCTTGTTACAGAACTTAAAGGTAACTATCCTAACCCATTCAATCCTACTACACACATTGAATTCTCACTTAAGAAAGCCGGAAACGTAGAACTTGCTGTCTACAATATTAACGGACAGAAAGTAAGAACGCTTGTAAGTGAAGAAATGGAAGCAGATAACCACAAGGTTACCTGGAATGGTAAAGATGACAGAGGAAACTCAGTATCAAGTGGAGTATACTTCTACAGACTGCAAACCTCTGAAGTATCACAAACTAAGAAAATGCTGATGCTTAAATAACTCAGATGTTTCAGACCTTCTAAATGGTCTAACAACATAAAAATTAAACCAGCCTTCATTCAGAGGGCTGGTTTTTTTTATTGTGTAACGAAAACCTGCCATTGCCGACAGGTTTCCATACTATATCTATTTATAAAATGGTTTGATTACTCTATCCAGTACTCCATGGAGCTTGGATATTGCAACTCCGTAATTGGTTATTGGGACACCTCGACGGTTACACTCGCGCATACGGCGGATCATCTCCATTCTGTTTGTCATACATGCACCACAATGAAGCACAAGCTTATACTCCTCCAGATTATCCGGGAAATCATGACCTGAGTATACATCAAACTTAATATCCTTACCGGTATACTGTCTCAACCACCGGGGAATCTTGACTCTACCAATATCATCAGCCTGAACATGATGGGAACAGGATTCAGCTATAACAACCTTGTCTCCGTCTTCCAGCTTATCAATTGCAGATGCACCATCAACAAGCATGTTAAGTTCTCCTTTATAGCGTGCAAAAAGCGTTGAGAATGTTGTCAGAGGAATCTCTTCCGGTACATCTCCGTCAACCTTAAGGATCACCTGAGAGTCAGTAATAATCAAGTCTGGTGGATCTTTCAGCTTCATGAGAGAGTCTTCCAGCTCACGTTCTTTAACCATAATACCTATTGCATCGTTATCAAGGATTTCTCTCAATACCTGAACCTGCGGCATTATCAGTCTGCCTTTAGGGGCAGCTAAGTCAATGGGAACAACCAGCACAACCTGATCCCCGGGGTTAACCAGATCACCGACAAGAACTCGTTCAGCAAGAAACTCCGTCGGAACCAGATCAGCCATTTTTTCTTTCAAATCTCGGATGTTTTTTCCTGATATACTGGAAACTGAGATATAAGGCAAACCAAGTGATCTACAGTAGTCTTTATTAGACTTGTCTACATCTGCAATATCATTCTTGTTAAACACAACCATTGTGGTTATGTTAAGATTTTGCACTTCCTCAATGATTGCTTTTACATCATCGGTTATTCCGTGTTCATCTGTTACAACAAGAGCAATATCTGTTCGCCAGAGTACTTTACGTGTTGACTTCACACGCTTCTCCCCAAGCTCACCAAGGTCATCTATCCCTGCTGTATCAATTATAGAAACCGGTCCAATGGGCAGCAGCTCATAATTCTTCTTAACCGGATCAGTTGTTGTTCCGGGAGTATTGGATACAATAGATATATCCTGACTTGTCATGGCGTTTATCAGAGAAGATTTCCCTGCGTTACGTTTACCAATGATAGCAATGTTACAACGTTCACCTTTAGGTATTGCCGGCATCTTTACTCCTTGCCTTAAAGTGAGGAGAATCACCAAGTTCCCCATAGCCTATTGTTTCACCAACAGATTCAATTCTGTTCTCCAGACATGCTCTGCACATGGTTGCATTTTCATCAACACATGGTTTGTCATTATATAAAAGGTACTTTTCTCTGTATTTAGTATCTGTAAGAACGGGCATGATAATATTCGCCCCGGCTTTGAGCCCATACTCTCTTCCTAGCGGATCAAGTGCCTGCAAAGCTGTTGTGGAGGCAATATTGACATCCTTCAGGAACATACGAGTCAAGGAGATCATCTTCAGAGCTTTTCCAAGCTGAATTTTCTTGTCATAATCAGGCATTGAATTCGCCAAAGGAGTATCCTGATGCACAACATAAGGTCCCATTCCAATCATATCAATATCGTGTTCCTTGAAGAACATGATGTCGTTAACCAGATCTTCGTAAGTCTGATTAGGCAGTCCGATCATTACTCCTGTTCCAACCTGATAACCCGTTTCACGCAAGTATTCCAGACATCTAAGTCTCTCTGTATGATCGTGTGTTGCAGGATGCAAACTTTTGTACAGTTCTTCATTGCTGGACTCAATTCTCAGCAGGTATCTTGTTGCACCGGCTTCGAACCATCTTCTGTAGGTTTCTTTTGATTGTTCACCCAGAGAAAGTGTGATTCCCAGCTCCTGATTGGACAGCTTTTTGATGTTGATCAGAAGGTCTTCAATATAGTCTACAAACTCTTTGTCACAACGTTCTCCGGACTGCAGCACTACTGACCCGTAATTCATCTTCCAGGACCATTCTGCTGCTTCCAGGATCTCTTCTTTCTTCATGAAATATCTGTTTACTTTGCTGTTGCTTTTCCTGATACCGCAATAAAAACAGTCCTTATCGCAGATATTACTAAGCTCGATTATTCCTCTGAAATATACTTTCTTGCCTACATGCTGTTCTTTTACAGCATAAGCCTGCCTGTAAAGCTCCTCTATAAGAGCTTGATCTTCGGATTGAAAAACCTCGATCATTTGTTGTTTTGATAGATTTTTAAAATCGTAATTCATCATCCGTATATCCTAATTTGTACATTTTTGTAGGAGACAGAATCTCCTGGATTTTTTCTTCACTGATTATCTTGTTTTCTGTTAGATATTCGCTTATTGATTGTTTATTCTTACCTGCTTCCGTTACAATTTCTTCCACTTTATCGTATCCAAGAACCGGGACAAGAACAGTTGCAATTATAGGAGAATTATACAATTTTTGCCTGCATACTTCTTCATTGGCTGTAATACCGTCAATACAATGCGTTCTGAATTTGATAGAAGCAGTATTCAGCAGCTCCAGCGACTGCATGATGTTATGTGTAAGCAGTGGCAGAAACTGGTTCAGCTCAAGATTTCCCAGTGCAGTTACCTGAGTTATAACTGCATCATTTCCCATTACCTGCAGGGCTGATTGAGCAACAAACTCCGGAATTACCGGATTTACCTTTGTCGGCATGATTGTTGATCCCTTCTGCACTTTGGGTAGATTAATTTCTCCAAGTCCTCCCTGAGGTCCACTGCTCAGCAGTCGAAGGTCATTCGCAATCTTGAACAGGTTTGCCGCAAAAGCCTTGAGCATTCCGGAAACTTCTGCAAAAGCATCGACATTCTGGGTTGCATCAACCAGATTTTCACCTCTGGCAAGATTAAGTCCAGTAAGTCTTCTCAACACTTCAGTAACTTTGAAGATGTATTTTCGTGGTGCTCCAAGTCCGGTTCCAATAGCTGTCCCACCAAGATTCACAACTTTAATTCTTTCTCTCGATTTAAAGATACGCCACCTGTCACGGGCTATTGCATCTGAATATGCACTGAACTCCATTCCAAGAGTCAAGGGAACTGCATCCTGGAGTTGGGTTCTGCCGGTCTTAACAACATTCTGAAACTCACGCTCTTTCTCCTGCAAGGCTTCCTGTAAAAAGGTTATGCTCTTTTCCAACTCTTTAAGATACAGGAGTATTGCGACTTTCAGTGATGTAGGATAAACATCGTTCGTTGACTGATGCATATTAACATCTTTCAGAGGATGTATATAACTGAATTCTCCTTTAGCTTGCCCAGCTTTCGCATTGGCTAAGTTCGCTATAACCTCATTGAAGTTCATGTTAGTCGAAGTTCCTGCTCCACCCTGGAAAGGAGAGACAACAAATTCATCATGATGTTCTCCCGCAATGATCTCTTTGCAAACTGCTTCTATCAGATCAGCTTTTTCCTGATTCATATAGCCAAGCAGACTGTTTGTTCTGACACAGGCCTGTTTCACATAAGCAAAAGCCTTGATGAACATAGTGTACATCTTCTCTGGAGATACCCCAAAGTTATCCAATGCTCTACAGGTCTGCGATCCGTACATTGAGTTTGCCGGGACTTCGCTATCATCCATTTTTTGTGTTCTTATCTCTTTAGAAGTATAAGTCTCTTTCACCGTTTTTAATCCTCTGGATTCTGCTTTCAACTTCAGCTTTCATTTTGCTGTCTTCAAGCTTTTCAAGTTCTCTTTCAATAAGTTTGATTCCTGAAGCTCTTGATTCAGGAGTAGCATAGTCTTCAACATATTCGAGGAATGTAAGGATTGCATTAGGAGAGCAATATCGTTTAACGAATCCCGGAATGGCAAATTCCATGAAGTGTTCACCTGTACGTCCAAGCCTGTAACAACCTGTGCAGAAACTAGGAATAAAGTTATGGTCTGCAAGTTCTTTGATTACTTCATCAAGTGTTCTGGAATCTGATAGTGTGAACTGCTCTTTCTTGTTGGTATGGTCTTCTGAAGAGTAATCTCCAATACCGATAGCTGATCCTGCATCTATTTGGGATACACCATAATTGATTACTTCATTACGGATGTCAATCGGCTCACGAGCAGTGAGAATCAGTCCGGTGTATGGAACCGCAAGTCGAAGAATAGCAACCAGTTTTTTGAAGTCATCATCTGATACAAGATGAGGTGGTCGTTTGGTGAAATCGGTATTAAAAGCAGGTTCAATTCTTGGGAATGAAATGGTATGAGGTCCAATGTTAAAGCGTTCTTCAAGGTGCATTGTGTGATAAAGCAGTCCCATTACTTCAAAACGCCAGTCATACAAGCCCATGAGAGCACCGATTCCAAGATCATCAATTCCTGCTTCCATAGCTCTGTCCAGACCGTGAAGTCTCCACAGATAGTTGCTCTTAGGTCCGCGAGGGTGAACTTGTTTGTAAGTTTCTTCGTGGTATGTTTCCTGGAAAATCTGGTAAGTACCAATTCCGGCTTTTTTAACAATTTTGTAGCCTTCTACATCAAGTGGAGCTGCGTTGATATTAACGCGACGGATTTCCCCGTTTCCTTTCTTAGTAGCATAGACTTTCATTACTGTGTCATGAATGAATTGAGCATCGTACTTAGGGTGTTCACCGTATACCATGATCAGTCGTTTGTGTCCATTATCCACCAGTGATTCAACTTCCATACCGAGTTTCTGCATGGTGAGAGTGTTTCTTTCAGCTTCAGTATTTGAAGATCTGAATCCGCAGTATACACAGTCATTAATACAGTCGTTTCCAACATAAAGAGGAGCAAAAAGGACGATTCTGTTGCCGTATACTCTTTCTTTAAGTGTACGTGCTCCCTGTTTTATTTCTTCTACAAGATCTTCGTCGGTAGCGTTTATCAGACATGCCATTTCAAATGGATCAAGACGGTTTTTATCCAGTGATTTCTGGATAATATCCTTGATTTGTAATCTGTCAGGATTCTTTGCTTTTGCAAGATCCTCAAAGATTTTGTCATTCGGGATGAATGATTTAAGACCTGTTGTGTCAAGTACCATAATTACCTCTGTATTTTTAATTTGTTTTTAAAGTTGTTGATTTGACTTTCACGGATTTAATCTGACCCAATTTTCCTGTCAGTGCTCCGAGTTCGTCAGTTGTCATTTCTGCAACGAGAAAAATAATTGCTATATCACGGTCTTTAACCGGATACCCCACACGCAGTAAAAGTTCCTCTGCGTAGTCGTGTAAAATAGTATTTACCTGTTTGTACGCTGTTTCACGTTCATAAACTGTTATAGAAATATTATGTATTCTTTTCACGAAAAAACCTCCGGTCCACACAGGGACACGGAGGTTATAATAGTATCTATCTCCCCATCCCTGAATGTTAGATTTACTCCTTCATCTCAGGATAGTAATAAATTCTTTTTCTATATTATACTAAATTATTACAGTCAGACAACATTTAATTATATAAATTTTTAATATTAAATTTTGTCCTTCGCAAAATTTTTATTTAGTGATGATCTTTACCTGTAACTTGCTCAACTATTTGACCCTTGAATTTTTCTCTTGAGTAATAGTGAGTATGAAGCAGATGGTGAGCTTTATGACCACCAGGACCTTCAGGAAGGAAGTTACCTTCGCCATAGAGTCCCATTACAGCTTCGTTATGGTGTGAGCATCTTGCAGGAAGATTTCTATCATCTTCATACAGTCTTTCTCCACGGCGTGCACGGTCAGCCATTGAGTTACCGAATGGTTGTCCACCACCGCCAACACATCCACCAGGGCAAGCCATGATTTCGATGAATGTATATTCGCTCTTACCTGTTTCTTTGATTTGCTTTTGAACTTTTTCCATGAGTTTTCTTGCATTTCCAAGTCCGTGAGCAACTGCAACTTTAACAGTAAGGTCTGGTGTGAGAGCAACTTCAGCTTCTTTGATACCTTTAAGACCACGAACAGGTGTTATTTCTACATCACCAAGGTCTTTTTTATTTACCAGCCAGTATACTGAACGCAGTGCAGCTTCCATAACACCACCTGTAGCACCAAAAATAGTTCCGGCACCAGTGTGATGTGAAAGTTCATAATATGGTTCTTCTTCAGGAAGGTTTTTGAAATCCATACCTGCTTCGTGAATCATTCTGATTAATTCTCTTGTTGTAAGAACGTAATCTACGTCTTGATATTTAGAATCAGACATTTCATCTCTTTGAGCTTCGAATTTCTTAGCTGTACAAGGCATGATTGATACAGATACTATATCTTTTGCATCAATACTTTTTTGTTCAGCATAGTATGTTTTTGCAAGAGTACCCATCATTTGCTGAGGTGACTTTGCAGTTGATACATGGTGTGCAAGATCAGGGAAGAATGTTTCCATGAATTTTACCCAGCCTGGTGAACATGATGTTATACATGGTAATGGACCACCATTAACAACACGATCAACAACTTCTGAACCTTCTTCGATGATTGTAAGGTCAGCAGTAAAGTTTGTATCGAATACACCGTCGAAACCAAGTCTCTTAAGTGCTGCATACATTTTACCAATATTTACTTCACCAAATTCCATTCCGAATTCTTCACCGAGTGATGCACGGATAGATGGAGCTTCCTGTACTACAACGTGTTTTGTAGGATCAAGAAGAGCATCCCATACTTTTGCTGTATCGTCTTTTTCATGTAATGCGCCTGTTGGGCAGTATACTGTACACTGACCACAATTAACACATACAGAGTTAGCCATACCAAGGCTTAAAGCTGTATCGATTTTTGTTTCGAATCCACGATTTGAGAATGTCAGTGCATTAACTGTCTGACCATCTGAACAAACCTGAACACAGCGTCCACAGTTGATACATTTGTTTACGTCTCTGATTATGGAAACTGAAGAATGATCAACAGGAACTTTTTTAAGCATGCTAGGAACAGCTTCAGGATCGATATCTAATGTATAAGCGATTTCCTGTAATTCACATTTACCATTCGCAACACATGTAGGACATGTAACATCGTGATTTGCAAGTATAAGTTCAATGAGAGTTTTTCTTGCTTCACGGAGTTTTTTGCTGTTTGTGGTTACTTTCATTCCTTCCCAAACTTCTGTTGAACAAGCTCTTTTTGGGACTGGAGAGCCTTCGATATCTACAATACAAACACCACATGCTGAAGTCGGTTTCCAGTCTGGGTGGTAACATAATGTAGGAACCTTGTAACCTGCTTTCTTCGCAGCCTGGATTAACGTTGTACCTTGAGGTACTTCTACCTCAATGTTGTTAATCATAAGTTTAACATTACTCATTTATAACCTCCGTTTACTATTTTTCAATTCTTGCTAAAAATTCATCCCGGAAGTTCTCAATAGCGCTTTTTACCGGCATGATTAATGATTGACCTAATGCACAGAAGGAAGACTGCTGCATTATCTCTGAAAGAGTAATCATGTAGTCTAAATCTTCAACTGTAGCTTCACCTTTCTGAACTTTCTTGATCAGTTTTTCGAGCTGTTTTGTACCGAGTGCACATGGACGACATTTACCGCATGACTCATGCTCGAAGAAATGAATAATAGATGCAAGCATTTCTACCATTGGAACATCTTCATTCATTACAAGAATAGCTCCGGAACCAAGAACAGCTGCGTTGTCTCCAAGACTTTCATAGTCCATCTTAACGTTAACAAGGTCTTCGTTAAGGATAACGCCTGCACTACCACCGATAAGAGCGGCTTTGAATTTCTTGCCGTCTTTCATTCCACCGCCGTACTCGTTGATGATCTTACGTAATGGTGTACCCATTTCTACTTCTGTAAGACCTGGCATTTCAACATCACCGAGTATGGTGTATACTTTTGTACCGGTTGATTTTTCGGTTCCGAGTTTAGCATACCACTCGCCGCCATTGTTAATGATCGCAGGAACATTAGCTATAGTTTCCACGTTGTTGACAACTGTAGGCTTTTGCCAAGCACCTTTAACGCCTGGGAAAGGTGGCTTGGAACGTGGGTTTCCACGATTTCCTTCCATAGATTCAATCAATGCAGTTTCTTCACCGCATACATAAGCACCTGCGCCAATCATCACTTCTATGTCAAGATTAAATCCTGATTCGAAGATATTTTCTCCAAGGAGGCCATATTCGCGAGCCTGCTCGATCGCTTTATTCAAACGGTTTATACATAATTTGTATTCACCGCGAATATATATGTAAGCTTTGGTTGCGCCAACAGCATATGATCCGATCATAATACCTTCAAGAAGTTTATGAGGATCACCTTCCATAATAAGACGATCTTTGAAAGTTCCCGGTTCACCTTCGTCAGCATTGATAACAAATAATTTTTGTTCAGCTTCGATTGGTGCTGTGAAACTCCATTTGAGTCCCGCAGGGAATCCGGCTCCACCACGTCCTCTCAGACCTGATTTCTTAACTTCATCAATGATAGCCATTGGCTTCATATTAAGAAGTGCTTTTTCCCATGCAATGTAACCGCCTGCTCCAAGATATTCTTCAATGTTTTCAGGATCAATAATACCTGAATTTTTGAGAACGATTCTTGTGTCGTAGTTCATGTCAATCTGAACTTTTTCAGGAGCTGTCATAAGGAGTCTTTTTACAGGACGACCTTTTACAAAGTGCTCTCTTACGAGTTCTTCAGCATCTTCTAATTTGAGGTTAATATATGTAACGTTGTCAGGATAAACAACACAGTTCACGCCTTTATCGAAGAAATTAAGTGAACCGGTTTCAAGTACTTCTACTTCTTCCTGAAGACCGTTTTTTTCTATTTCAGCTTTGATTGCAGCTTGAACAGCACTTGTTCCTGCAGCAATACTAGCATCGTCCATACCGAATAAAATGTGAGTGCGTGTAGTTTTCATTATTCGCCTCCTCTGATTTCATCGATGATCTTTTTAACTCTGTCAGGAGTAAGGTCACCGTAAACATCTTCGTTCACCATCATTACAGGAGCGTTACCGCAAACACCGAGGCATGCGCAAAGTTCAAGAGTGAATTCACCGTCTTGAGTTGTTTCGCCTGTTTTTACTCCAAGATAATCTTTGAGTGTTTTGTGAACAGCGTCTGAACCTTTAAGCCAGCATGGAGGAGATTCACATAAACGGATAATGTTCTTTCCTCTTGGTTTTGTTGAGTACATTGTGTAGAATGTAAGAACACCGAAAATGTGACTTTCCGGTACATTGAGATAGTTAGATACAGCGGCAACAGCTTCTTCTGAAATATAATGCTGAGGATGCTGATCCTGGATATCATGCAGGATGTAAATCAGATTAGATTTTACAGCTTCGTACTTTTCGAAAATCTTATCGTACATAATTTCTCCTTATATTATTTTTTGAGTTCCTTCTTATTCTGCTGCAGCAACATATTCTGCTACAACTTCTCCACCGATGATGTGTTTTTCCATTACTTCAGCAACTTTTTCAGGGTTCATGTATCCGTATGTGACTTGAGGCATGTCTTTTACGTATACATCTACTACAGGTTCCATTGAGGAAATTCCTTTTTCTCCTGTCTGTGTTACAACAACATCAGTAAGTCCTTTTGCCTGGATAGCTTCCAGGAATGCTTTCATTACCTGACGGGCACCCATTGCGATTCCGGATGTTCCCATGGAAACAACAATCTTTACACGGTGATCAGCGTTTCTTAAAGCCATGTTTTGTTGAGCTTTTTCTCTGATCTTACGTAATTCTTCGAGTTTTTTCATCCAATTCCTCCAAATAATTTTGGTTTTGTTTTTTTATTTGTATTCTATCAAATTTCTTTTGTTATGATGGTAGGTCACCACTGCCATGTTGCAGTACAGACAAGTCTGCTCCACAAATACATTTTCCGGCACTTTGATGCGGACGGTAGTGAAGTTCCACAGAGTAGTAATCTTGTTTTCGATAAGCATATCCGCTGCATTCTGTGCTTCGGATGCAGGAGTAGCAATTATTCCCACCTGAATATCAAATTCATCGCGGATTTTTGCGAGGTCATCATTTGAATAGACTTTGAGCCCTTTTACGTGAGTTCCGAATTTAGCAGGATCGTTATCTGTAAGAGCCTTGATACTTAAGCCTGTCACATTCATATCGTGATAACGCAGCAGCGCTCTGGCAAGATTACCTGCTCCAACCACGACAGTATTGAGAGAGTGATCCCAGCCTAAGAATTCTTCGATTAAAATGATTGACTCGTCAACTTTGTGACCGACTCTTGGTTTTCCTGTGAGTCCTGCGATAGTAAGGTCTTTTCTGACCTGAGTAGGATATATTTTTAAATTGCGTGCTATTTCTGAAGCCGAGGTAAATTCCACATCGGCTGCTTTGAGTTCTTTTAAAAATTCAAGGTATAACGGTAAACGACGTATAGTATACAATGAAACAGAATCATTCATCATTAATTCAGTTCCTTCCAATTCAATATTTTTATATCAATATTTTTGGGTCGATTTTAAAGTCAAGCTAAATATTAGTTTTTTTGCACCTTTTTTCGGGGTATAAATCAATGGTGATTATAAAGTGTGTTATGGCTGTATTTTGGCTTGAGACAAGGGCTGAATGTTAGCCGAGGGTAACTTGAGGCTGAGTCTACAAATTAAGATACCTTCTGATATTATCAAATTTCTCTTGGCTAAGTATATCTAATTCACCACCTGTAAGCTTAAGGATTTCTTTCCTACAAACTTTTAGTCTATTCATCATTGGATCAATATTACTAAATGATCTATTTACATATGAATATATATCAGCTTCATTTGTCGGAATTTTATATCCTTGTTCGCTGCTAGAAATTATAACTTCAGAATCCCTAAGATGACCGATAATATAATGCATAAACTCATGTTTTGTGAACCTTTTGCCTGTCTGTTCGGCGATACACTCGATTAGATCACTGGATGTTAAGTATTTTGCTTTTATGTTATTTCTGAATTCCCAAAGCAATCTTTTCAGAACAATCATTCTTTCAACACAGTATTCTTCATTGCTTTCAATATTATCAGAAATATAGTTCCTGCATTTTCGTATACTTCCAACAGAAATCGTGCGGTTAATTTCTGATGAATTTAATAAGTTAACTTTCTTATCAATAAGTTTCTCATAACTATAAGGCCATTCCTCAATTGTAATCACTTTTTCTTCAATCAAAGCAAAACAGCTTTCATAAATATCAAGCTTTGCTTTCTCATCAAATCCAATAGAAAACAAACCTGCAACGAAATCAGCTAATTGTACTAAAGGACTATCTATACTATTCCTGAATCTAAACTCATAAGGACAAAAAAGATCATCTTGTGAAATTCCAGACTTTTTATGGAAATAGTTTTTAAACTCATCCATGAAATCTCTAGAGCCATGCTCGTCTGCTTCAATCCTCAAGGACTGGAACCTTGACCAGAGTTCATCATACAATTTACTGTTCAAGAACTTATAAAACGTTTTTTTATAGTTCCTTATAGGAGAATCTTCAAAAATCTTTCTCTTGTCAAAAACAAAGCATATTATCTGCAGATTTAGCCGTTTAAGAGTATTACATATGCCTAATAATTTTTCGTTGAAAATTTGCTGATTGTGAAACTTCTTTTTAAAGCTACTAAATTTCAGTTCATCCTTAAGATGTAGACCTTCTCGTATTTCTTCTGAAGATTGACTAATCTCATCCACATCCTCAGGATTTACAATTATTGAAGTTAGAATAAAATGCGTTGATACTCCTTGCTTTTCGAAATCAAATCCATTGTTCCCAAATTCATCAATATAAATATGTTTTGCCTTTTCAGTTGCTGATTCAATTGTCTGATGATTCACTAAAACACCTCATTCTCTATAATTATTAATTACTACAAGCGACTCGACTTCGTTAATGCTTCAACTTTTTTTGTATTGTTCATCATAGAAACTCCTTCATTTTTAATTGGTTTAAGGCTCAATTGAATGTTCAAGTTAATTACAAGAAATGCAATAGTCATCTTCTTTAACCAAACGGAGAAGTCGAGTACTCGACATCGAGTTGCTTCTAATAACATATTTCCATGTAAATAAATACAGTTATAAGAATATTTGTCAACTTAATTATTGAACTCAAGATATAAAAATATTTTCGTTTGTTGTCTGTCAGCAATCTGCTGTCTGGAAGAACTGTAAGGCATCACCTGCTGTGTAGAGACACAATATTTTGTGTCTCCTAACCTCAGACGTTGCATGCTACCTCTCTACGGTGTTCACATACTCAGCAGCTCTGCCAACCGCGTAGAGACAACCGGACGGTTGTCTCAATAAATATTATGAACCATGATATACAGGATTCAAGGATTTCCTGATCCCCAATCGACGCAAAAGCCTCGGTATCAACCGAGGACATGGGTAACAAAATAGACTGACAGACTGTGTAAAAAACGCAAGATTTTTTCTTCCACCTTCGCAATGGTCTTTTGACCTTGCGAATGGTGAGATTCTGCTTCACTTGGCAACCATTGCGAAGGTTTATCAACCATTCGCAAGGTTTTAATCTTTATAATCGGAATCGTCAATTTCAATTATAAGATTCAGCTTTGGGCAATAGAAATCCACAATATAATAGTCGATTGGTTTCTGTCGGTGAAAATCATACCCTAATTTCTTGTCCCTTAACTGATTCCAGAAAAGTACTTCTGCCAACGTTGAATTACTTCTCAACACCTTTGCTTTTTCTTTAAGTTCGGGATTATACCATAGTTTCATGTTTATGAGTTCATAAATTAGATTAGTCGTGTCAATGATTTTGTGCACAAACCGAGGATATGGGTAACACATAATCAAATTGTGATATCAATTACCTCCCACCACAAGCAGAGTACTCCTCCACTTGTTTCTGGTATTCTCGGTAAATCGAAACACTACGGGGAGGAGAATTTTTTTAGCAATGCAATGTTTTGTATCTCAGGGAGCAATTGATTTTTGTCGTCTCATTCACTTAAAACTAATCCCCTTCGACTCCGCTCAGGGAGCATACATCTCTATCTTTATCAGTAGCTTAAGCTGGTTGAGTCACGAAGAATCGGGAAAACCTGCGTCAAAAAAGTAATTTCATATCATAAATCGTTTTTACATAGTCTGCAAAAACTGTAAGGCATCACCTGCTGTGTAGAGACACAATATTTTGTGTCTCCTAACCTTAGACGTTGCATGCTACCTCTCTACGGTGTTCATATACTCAGCAGCTCTGCCAATCGCTAAGAGGCAACCGGACGGTTGTCTCAATAAATATTATGAACCATGATCTACAGGATTTAAGGACTACATAAATCCCAATCGACGCATGAGCGTCGTAACTCCCATCTATCAAGAGGGGTGGACACCGAAGGTGGACGGGGTGTGTATCAATACAATGCTCAAACCCAGGACATAGGTAACAAAGTAGACAGACAAACTGTGTAAAAAACGCAAGGTTTTTTTCCACCTTCGCAATGGTCTTTTGACCTTGCGAATGGTGAGGTTCTGCTTCACTTGGCAACCATTGCGAAGGTTTATCAACCATTCGCAAGGTCTTAATCTTTGTAATCGGAATCATCAATTTCGATTATAAGATTTAAGTTCGGGATTATACCATAGTTTCATGTTTATATTCTTGTCATATTTGCACACTTGTCAATGATTTGTACAAACGTGACACAGGTAACAAAATAGACTGACAGACTGTGTAAAAACGCAAGATTTTTTCTTCCACCCTCGCAATGGTCTTTTGACCATGCGAATGGTGAGATTCTGCTTCACTTGGCAACCATTGCGAAGGTTTATCAACCATTCGCAAGGTTTTAATCTTTGTAATCGGAATCGTCAATTTCGATTATAAGATTCAACTTCGGGCAATAGAAATCCACAATATAATAGTCGATTGGTTTCTGTCGGTGAAAATCATACCATAATTTCTTGTCCCTTAACTGGTTCCAGAAAAGTACTTCTGCCAACGTTGAATTACTTCTCAACATCTTTGCTTTTTCTTTAAGTTCGGGATTATACCATAGTTTCATGTTTATGAGTTCATAAATTAGATTAGTCGTGTCAATGATTTTGTGTGCAAACGGGACATAGGTAACACATAATCAAATTGTGATATAAACTACCTCCCACCACAAGCAGAGTACTCCTCCACTTGTTTCTGGTATTCTCGATAGATCGAGAACACTATGGGAGGAGAATTAATAGAGATGTTTCACATCGCCAATGTAGAGACACAATATTTCGTTTCTTTACAACTGGGGATTTTGATGCATTTCATCCTTCTTAATAACTTTATTCAGAACTTCTTTCATCTCCTGCATCTGGAAAGGTTTAACCAGTTTGCCCACAAAACCGTAGTCGCTGTAATTGGCTAATATAGGATCGCGGGAATAGCCACTTATAACAATAACTTGCGCATTGGGGTCAATTTTAAGTATCTCCTGAACAGCTTCTTTTCCGGACATGCCACCAGGAACAGTAAGGTCCATCAATACTGCATCGAATCTCTTAGAGGAATTCAATGTTTTTTTATAGATTTCTATTGCTGCCAGTCCATCGTCAGCTTCAGAATAGGTATACCCTAAGTAGTTGAGAGAGCTTCCGATAATTGCCCGAACGTCATCATTATCATCCATAATAAGGATATGTCCTTTCCCGTCAGGCGTTGTGTCAGGTTCTTCATCGATTCTCTCAAATTTCTTGTCTGCTGATGGGAGCAATATTGTCACGATTGTTCCATGTCCGACTATGGATTCAAATGTAATTAGACCATGATGTTTCTTTATAATTGAATACACAATTGCCAATCCGAGTCCATGTCCATCTGTTTTTGTAGTGAAATAAGGATCGAATATCTTTTCCAGGTTTTCTTGAGATATACCGCCTCCTGAATCACGAATCTCTATTTTTACGTAGTCACCTCCGGCAAGAGCATAATCATTACTATCTGAAAGGATTGCATTTGATGCTTTTATATCTATGGATCCGCCATCAGGCATTGCTTGATTAGCATTGAGAACAATGTTCTGTATAACTTGACTGAACTGTCCCTTATCGAGTGAGGCCGGTTTCAGATCTTCCTGAAAAGTCAGATTGCATTTTACTTTTGATCCTCGCAGAACAAATCCGGCAGAATCTTCAATAATCTCTTTTATGGAAACAGTTTCTCTTATTGGATCCCCACCTTTGGAAAATGTAAGAAGCTGCATGGACAGTTTCTTGGCTTGTTCAACGGCTTTTTCTGCGTGAGAAAGGTACTTCCCTTTTTTTTCTTCATCCTCAATGAGTCTTGCCAGAGATATGTTTCCATTAATAGCAGTCAGTATGTTATTAAAGTCGTGGGCTATACCGCCTGCAAGAATTCCAATAGATTCCAGTTTCTGAGCCTTGCTGGCTTCTTCTTCTATTCTTCTTTTCTGGGTTTCATCTCTGAACACCAGTACAACTCCCAGAATATTACCGTCTTTTGTAACAATTGGAGCAGCATTAGTAGATATTGAGTACTTTCTGCCAGTTCGTGAAATGAGTATGGAGCTATCCTGAACTCCTTGGATTTTGCCTGTATCAAGTACTTTTCTGACCGGACTGATAATTGTATTGCCTGTTTTGTTGTTAACGACTTTAAATACTTCTTCAAGATTTGATCCTTCACATTCACTTCGGTAGAATCCTGTAAGATCTTCTGCTACTTTATTCAGCAAAAGGATGTTTCCGTTTGTATCGCATATTATAACCGCATCACCGATAGAATCTAATGTAACGGAAAGAAACTCTCTGTCTTTCTCAACAGCTTCCAGTAACTCCATTGTTTGAGTAACATCCCTAACAAGCGATAACGCCTGAGTATCGTTAAGTCGGCTGATTTTTGCTTCATAGTACATTTCATTGCTATTTAAAGAAAAACTATATCGGACGGTTTGGGTTTCTCCGGTTCTTAATGCCTCTCTGATATTTTCTATTACAAGTTCAATTGTTTCGTTTGAAAGCGGAAGATCAGATAAGTCAGTATTAATTACATCTCTTTCTGGAAGTAACAGTACAGTATTTCCCTTTGAATTAAAATCTATTATCTTTCCATCAATATCATGTACGAACATAAGGTCCGGAATTGAGTCAAGCAGTGCTTTGTTCTTATCCGAAATGTCTATTAATTTTAACTCGGCATTTTTACGGGCTGTAATGTCTGATATAATTATCTGTATTGCGGATTCTTTGCCAAAAGTAATAGTTTTCATTGAAATATCGACATAAATTTTTTCATCTCTTGTCATTACTTCGGCCTCAAAAGTTTTTCCTTCATGGTGCTTCACAATATCATTCCATTTAACAAGGTCGGAATCTATTCTGTTTTTTGGGAAACGGAATATTCTGTGCTCGTTGTCAATCAGTTGATCTCTGGATAATCCTGTTACAGTTTCAAATGTGCTGTTAACCCAAATGTACCTGTTATTTCTGACAACTGCAACACCATTCATCATTTGCTCACTCAGGTTTCTGAATTTCATCTCATTTTCAAACAGCTTTTCAGTAACTTTTGAATTTTCTTCAATTTCTCGTTTCAACTCCTCGTTAACAGTTGATAACTGTACAGTTCTTTTATGTACTTCTATCTTCAGTTTTTTTATCCAGATGAATGCTATAATGAAAACACAGATAATGAATAATGAGATGTAAATTATAGTATTAGCATATTTGCCCCATAAGTCACTTTGCTGATTCAATGAAGTACCTAACCATTTTTGATAGATTCTTGCATATACTCCGGAATCTTTAGAATGCTTAATCCCCTTTTTCAGGATGTCTACTAAAATTGTGTTTCCTTCTTTAACAGCCATACAGTCCTGTCCAATGTAAAGAGGGCTGCCAACGGTTTTGATTTTGTCAGTCAGTCTTTGCTTATAGATTTCATAAAGTACAATCTGTTCGTCACCTATTATTGCATCAGCAGTTCCGTCAATAACGCTGAATAATGCTTCTTCAAAGTCGTCGGTCCATAATACTCGATGCTGAACGTTCATGCTGTTAAGATATTCTTCAGCGTAGTCACCTTTTTGAATGGCTATAATTTTATTGTTCAAGTCTGCAATATCTTTTATGTCTGTTCTTTCTTTTTTGACGAAAATGATTGCCGGAACATCATAAATTGTTTCTGTGAAGTCGAAATCCTCGTCACGCTTTTCGCTGTAGAAAAAGCTTGAGATTACATCTGCTTTTCCCGAAAGGACATCAGCTTGTGCTTCCGAGAATGATTTATGAGTAAAAACAGCTTTAAATCCCAGTTCTGTACTGATCCATCTGATTTGCTCTATAATCATTCCATCATACATGTTATTTTCATTAATGAACTCAAAAGGTGGATAATTTGTTTGCCCGACAAAAACAATTTCCTGTTTTTCACTTAGAAAAAGTTTTTCTTCGTCTGTCAGAGATATGTTGCAGTTCAAGCTAACAATTAATATCAAAAACAAAGATATTATGATAGTTTTTTTTAATGTCATTGTAAGACCTGTCTATTTTTTGTTTATATCCTAATTATACAAAATTATCATTTACTAAACATAATGATACATTTTGTCAACTAATTTCATTTATCTATAATGTATGTTCCGGAAGTATGAATGTCAAAATTAACCCCAAAATAACTAAATATTAATTATAAACAAAAAAACAGTGTTAAAAGAATAATTGATTTGTGTTATTCGAATATTTTGTAATATTATCATTGTATAAGCGTTTAATTTGTGATCATACATAGAGATAACTATTAGCTATTCAAATAAATGAATGTCGTAAATGAAATTGCACTGAAGAATTAAGTGATAGTTTTTTTTAGTTATTGAAACATAAACAGATGGTAAATATTCCCTTGACACAGAAAAGGGTAAACTTAATTTAACCGTGCAAAAAACAATGATATTTAAAGTTTTAATAAATAATCACTTGGAGGAAAAATGAACGAAACTCAAAAAAGAGTTTATCTATTTGGTAACGGAAAAGCCGAAGGTAAAACAGAAATGAAGAATCTTCTCGGTGGTAAAGGTGCAAATCTTGCGGAAATGAACCTTATCGGGGTTCCTGTACCTGCAGGTTTCACAATTACAACAGAAGTATGTACAGAGTTTAATACTATTGGTAAAGAAAAAGTTACTGAACTTTTAAAACCTGAAGTTGAAAAAGCTATTGCTCATGTTGAAGAAATAATGGGAGCAAAATTCGGTGATAAAATTAATCCTTTACTCGTATCTGTTCGTTCCGGTGCAAGAGTATCAATGCCGGGAATGATGGACACTGTCCTTAATCTTGGTATGAACGACGAAGTTGTTGAAGGTCTTTCTGAAAAATCAGGTAATCCAAGATTTGCCTGGGATTCCTACAGACGTTTTGTTCAAATGTACGGAGATGTTGTACTTGGTATGAAACCTGAGTCAAAAGAAGACATCGATCCATTTGAAGAAATTATTGAAAACATTAAAGAAGAAAAGAATGTTGAAGAAGATATTGAACTCACAACAGAAGATCTAAAAGAACTTGTTCTGAGATTCAAGAAAGCTGTTAAAGAACAAACAGGGTCAGACTTCCCGTCATCACCTTGGGATCAGCTCTGGGGAGCAGTCTTCGCAGTATTCGAAAGCTGGAATAATGAAAGAGCGGAATATTACAGATTAATCAACAAGATCCCCGGAGAGTGGGGAACAGCTGTAAACGTTCAGTCAATGGTTTACGGAAACATGGGTAACAGCAGTGCTACCGGTGTTGCATTTACAAGAGACGCTGGAACCGGTGAAAATCTTTTCAACGGTGAATTTCTGATAAACGCTCAGGGTGAAGATGTTGTTGCAGGTATCAGAACTCCACAACAAATTACTCTTGAAGGCGCCAAAAGATGGGCTGTGTTAGCACAGGTTTCTGAAGAAGAAAGAGCTAAAAACTTCCCTTCACTCGAAGAAGTTATGCCTGAGTCATATAAAGAACTTGATGAAATCCAGAGAAAACTTGAAGATCACTATAAAGATATGCAGGATCTTGAGTTTACTATTCAGGATGGAAAACTGTGGTTACTCCAGACAAGAACCGGAAAAAGAACCGGTGCTGCTATGGTTTCAATCGCTATGGACATGCTTGATGAAGGTATGATCGACGAAAAAACAGCTCTTAAAAGAGTTGAACCAAATAAACTTGATGAACTTCTTCACCCTGTATTTGACACAGATGCTCTTGCGAAAGCAGATGTTATTGCCAAGGGTCTTCCTGCATCACCTGGTGCGGCTACTGGTCAGATTGTATTTTTCGCTGATGAAGCAGAAGAATGGGTCGCTGATAATAAAGATGTTGTTCTCGTAAGAATCGAAACATCACCTGAAGATTTGAAAGGAATGAATGTAGCTAAGGGTATCCTCACCGCACGTGGTGGTATGACATCTCACGCAGCGGTTGTTGCACGTGGAATGGGCAAATGTTGCGTTTCAGGAGCTGGATCTGTAAAAATCAATTACAAAACCAGAACTATGATTTGTGATGGTAAAACATATAACGAAGGTGACTGGATTTCACTTAACGGTTCAACCGGTGAAGTTTATTCAGGCAAAATCGACACAAAAGATCCTGAGCTTGGTGGAGATTTCGGAAAACTCATGGATATCTGTGACAAATATACAAAAATGCATGTAAGAACTAATGCAGATACTCCTCACGATTCACAAGTTGCAAGAAACTTTGGAGCTCAAGGTATCGGTCTTTGCCGTACAGAACACATGTTCTTCGAAGGTGACAGAATCAAAGCTGTTAGAGAAATGATTCTCGCTGATGATTTAGCAGGAAGAGAAGTTGCTCTCGAAAAGCTTCTTCCAATGCAGAGAAGCGACTTTGAAGGTATCTTTGAAGCAATGAACGGACTTCCTGTTACAGTAAGACTTCTTGATCCTCCTCTTCACGAATTTGTACCTCACGAAGATGAAAACCAGCAAATTATGGCTGATGAACTTAACATCACAGTTCAACAGGTAAAAGATAAAGTTGAATCACTTGCTGAATTCAATCCTATGCTTGGGCATAGAGGATGCCGTCTTGGTAATACATATCCTGAAATTACAAGAATGCAGGCAAGAGCTATTATCGAAGCAGCTCTTAATGTAAAAGCAAAAGGCATTAAAGCATTACCTGAAATTATGGTTCCGCTTATTGGTACAAAAGCTGAGTTTGTTTTGCAGAAACAAATAATTGTTGAAGAAGTCAACAAAGTATTTGCGGAAAGAAATGATAAAATCGATTATATGGTTGGAACAATGATTGAGATTCCTAGAGCTGCGCTTACAGCTGATGAAGTAGCTGAAGAAGCAGAATTCTTCTCATTCGGTACAAACGACCTTACTCAAATGACATTTGGATACTCCAGAGATGATGCTGGAAAATTCCTTCCTATCTATCTCGAAAAAGGAATCCTTAAAAACGATCCGTTCCAGGTTCTTGATCAAACAGGTGTTGGTCAACTCGTTGAAATGGGAACTAAAAAAGGTCGTTCAACACGCGAAAACCTTAAAGTCGGAATCTGTGGTGAGCACGGTGGAGAACCACAATCAGTAACATTCTGCCACAAAGTTGGTATGAACTACGTTAGCTGCTCTCCTTATAGAGTACCAATAGCAAGACTTGCTGCAGCTCAAGCAGCTTTATAGAATTATTTAATTGAACGGCTCTCGTTCGAGAGCCGTTCTACCATAACAAAAGGAATAAAATGAACGGAAAAGTAAAATGGTTTAATGCAAACAAGGGCTACGGTTTTATAATAACTGAAGAAAAAAGTGAATACTTCGTACACTGGAAATCAATTGTAACTCAGTCTCCAAGCGAACTCAAGACACTTGTTCAGGACGAAGAAGTTGAATTTGACCTCATAGATACTGAAAAAGGCGTTCAAGCTATAAACATTATAAGGCTTAATCCTGTTAATGACAGATATTAATGACTCTGGTAAGAACTTCAGATAAATTTCTATCTACTAAAAAGAACGCTGAAAAGCAATTCGATATTATCCTGATAACAGGTGATGCATATATTGATCATCCCTCTTTCGGTATAGCACTTCTTGGAAGATTACTGGAAGCAGAAGGTTATTCTGTAGGAATAATATCTCAACCAGATGTTGCCGGAGATGACGATTTTCTTAAGCTGGGGAAACCACGACTCTTCTTTGGAATATCGTCCGGGAACATGGATTCGATGATTAACAAGTATACCGCACAGAAAAAGATTCGTTCATCTGATGCATATACTCCGGAAAAAAAGAAATACACAAGACCAGACCGAGCTTTAATCAAGTACTCTCAGAAAATAAGGGCATTGTTTAAAGATTCATGTATTGTTATAGGTGGAATTGAAGCCAGCTTGCGAAGAATACCTCATTATGATTACTGGAGTGACAAAATCCGAAATTCTGTCCTTCTTGATTCCAGAGCAGATCTTCTTGTATACGGCATGGGCGAGAGGCAGATTCTGGAAATAGCTGAGAAAAAAAAGAATGAAGAGATGCTTTGCTCAATTCCCGGAACTGTCGAATTTGTGAAAGATATCCCGGAAAATGCAATTCTTCTTCCTGAATTTGATGTGTGCAAAACAAAAGCAGGTTTCCTGAAAATGACCGAGTTGTTCTACAGGAATCATCTGCATCATGAGTTCTATATCGCTTTTGCAGGACGCTACCTAAAACATAATACTCCTGCAAAACCTTTGACTATAAAAGAAATGGATCGATTGTATGGCCTGCCTTTTCAATATAGACCACACCCTGAAAACAAGGGTAAGATTACAGCTTTTGAACAGATAAAAGACTCCCTGACAGTACATAGAGGGTGTTACGGGGGATGTAATTTTTGTGCTATCGGAGCACATCAGGGAAAACATATTCAATCCAGATCCATGGATTCAGTTATGCAGGAAGCACGCAACCTGATAAATCGAAGTGGATTTTCCGGGACAATAACAGATGCCGGAGGTCCAACAGCTAATATGTATGGTACCGGATGCACAAACAGTCAAGAATGCAACAGACGGTCATGCTTGTATCCTGATGTTTGTCAGTACCTTAATACTGACCACAGATCATACGTGAAGCTATTGAAATCTCTGCTCAGGACAGGAGTTCACGTGAGAGTGTCTTCCGGAGTAAGATTTGATCTGGGGCTTAAATCATACGATTTTATCAAATTGCTTGCTGCGGAGTGTACGGGAGGATATCTCAAACTTGCGCCCGAGCATGTTGCGGGAAGGGTTCTGAAATACATGTATAAACCCGGGATTAGTCAGTATGAACTGTTCACTGAACTGTTCACTAAATTTTCTCTTCAGGCAGGTAAAAAACAGTTTGTTATTCCATACCTCATTGTAGGTCATCCGGGGGAGACTCTTAAGGATACTGTTGATTTGGCAGTGTTCCTTAGGAAGAATAGAATGAAGATTGAACAGGTTCAGGAGTTTACTCCTACTCCAATGACTGTTAGTACCTGCATGTATTTCACAGGTCAGGATTTTGAGACCGGAAGGAAAATCAACAATCCTAAAGGTCGCGAGATCCGTTTAATGAAAGCATTGGTGCAGTGGTACAAGAAAGGTAACAAGAAATATGTTATTGAAGCCTTGAAGAAAGCCGGGATGCTTAAAACTTTAGATTATTTATACGGAAAATCATGATATTACAATTTATACTTTTGGTTATAGGTGGAGGTATTGCCGGATTTATTAACACAATGTCCGGGGGAGGCTCTGTTTTTTCTCTTACATTTATGATAATGTTCGGGCTTCCTTCAAATATAGCAAACGCAACAAACAGAGTTGGAATATTCTCTCACAAAATTACAAGCCTCTTTTCTTTGTACAGACATGGGATAGTCCCCATAAAGGAAAAGAAGTACATTGTTGCCCCTGTAATTATTGGAGGTATCTGTGGTACACTGCTGGCAAAGTATGTTTCAGCTGCAGTATTCGATAAAGTTCTGATAGTTGTTCTTGTGTTTGTGATCATCATGAACTTCATGCCAAATAAGAAGAAACTGTCTCATCATACTAAATCTCGTTTCTGGCATTATGTGCTGCTTTTTATCGCAGGATTCTATGGTGGATTCATTCAACTTGGTGTTGGTTTACTGCTTATTGCTGTTCTGCAATTTATAATGGATGATATGGATCTGCTGGAGATAAACGCCTTAAAACTTAATATTATCATGATTTATACAGTTATAGCACTTTCAATTTTCATCGTGTCCGGGAAGATCAACTGGACTTACGCAATTCCATTGGGAATAGGAAATATTATTGGTGGACAGATTGGTGTTCATTCTGCAATCAAGAAAGGTGATAAGTTCATTAAATACGTGATTATGGTATCAATTGTTGTTGCTGTACTAAAGCTGGCTGGTGCATTCGATCTTTTGATTGCAAGATTCAGTTAGACTATTCCTTAAAGAAATCAATTTCTTTCTTACCTTTTTCTGAAAGAGCATATTTGTCACCTGTAGTTCTCACAAACCATCCGTAGCTGTTTTTAGCAAGGATTTTAAGTATATTTCCCTTTGCTCCTTCAGCCCTGAGTTTTGCAGGTTTTACTGCTCCATAATTCAGCAATATCTTAGCAATGATTATTGATTCTCTACGAAGATCTGTAATGATGTCAGCAGTGCCGGGAGTAATGAATTGAAGCTTGTTTAAGAATAGTTTTGATGATTCCCGCTTACTATGATATATGATTCTGATTTTTTGTCCTGTTGATGCCGAATCGTATAATATAAGTCCTACTCGGAGTCTACCGCAGATTTCTGAAAATTCGTTTATCTGAGGAAAAGCATTTGATGCGACAATATAGACATCTGTATCCTGATCAATAAGATTAAGAGAATTAGTAAGAAACTTGAAGTCAGGATGTTCTGAGAACACAAATTTTATACCTTCATTCTGATTGAAGACTTTCAGAGTGTTACCCATTTTTCTCGGGTGAAGCTTATTATTCAGCAGGAACTGCTCTATTTCAAAAATCATTTTATTCATAATTTAACTCGTTCAGCTTAGCTTTAATCATCGTCTCATATCCGGAACTTATTTCTTCGAATCTTTCCAATCCGGTATGTCCTGCAGGTGTCAGTTCATATGTTGCATGACCAACTCTGCGAAACCACTTATAGAAATCACTATTGAGGATAGATCCTGTTTTTTTTGATCCACCAAGTTCTTTTAACATTTTTATCTTTAAAGGACCGCATATCTTTAATACTGTTGCTATATAGATTACTTCTTTTCTGTAGGCTGTCACTATTTTTATTCTGCTGCTTCCGGCAATATTATGGTTTTCTCCTCGGGCCTCTACTTCTTCTCTTATCCATACTTGTTTTCTTTTGTTACTGCGCTTTTGATATGGTTGTGGATGGAAAATAATATTCACCGGGGAAATTGTATTGGATGTATCAACAGTAATCAAACCAATCTCCAGTCGTCTCAGAAGGTACTTAATCTCCTTGAAATCCTGCCGTTTACTGATTCTTTTCTGAGGTATAACAATATAGACTGCCGATTCAAGTTTTTGTCTGATAACAGCCTGACATAACAGCTTAACTGACAATTGCAGTTTCATTTCGAGAATAATTGTTTCGTTATCCTTTGCAGCAACGATATCGCAATTACCAACTTCAGCATGTACATTATATCCATGCTTTTCAAGGTAGGTTTTTACAGGCGGGAAAAGGTCTGTTTCTTTCATATAACAAAAGCCTGCTGAATTAATCAACAGGCTGTAAAAATATGCTAATCATGAAAATCTATGGTCTTTTATTTAATTCTGCAATGACGGTATCTGTAATATCGATACTTTCGTCAAGATAGATAATAATCTCTGTTACAGAATCAAGCACTATTGTATATTTTTCTCTTTTTGCAATTTCAGAAACAACTTTCTGAGCTTCTTCAATAATAGGTTTCATGATTTCAGTGTATTTTTTGTCATAAAGTCCATTCTGTCCATAAACTTCACGTTTTCTTGATTCATAACGTTCCTGAAGTCCGTATATTTCTTGCTGAGCCTGTTTCTTTTTATCTTCAGTCCACACAGATTCGTTAATCTGAAAACTATCATATTTTTCCTGCATATCCTTGAGGTAACCCTGAAGTTCTTCATCCAGATATCTTCTGCAACTTTTAGTTTTTGTTTAGCTTCAACAGCTTTGTTATACTCATCAGCAACTCTTCGAGTATCAACATAAGCAATTTTTAATGGATTTGCAAATACGGATACACATAAAAGGATCAGTACTATTGCAAGTATTCCTTTTTTCATTATTCCTCCAATTTATATCTTTTTTTTATTATCTATTATCAATAAGTAACTTTTTTTATACCATAATAAAGGGCAAGTTTTTTTTGGCAGCTCTTCCAATAATATTATGATGTAGTTAATGAGATCTCTGCATATTTGGAGTCACTGACTCAATTTTAGAATTCATCAAATTCTGACTTAAGACAAGCTTCTATAAGAAGTTTTCTTGTTGAATTCAAAAATCTCCCCTATATTTTTTAAACCAATACTGCTTGATTTTGATTTTATGAAAACTCTCATAATATAACAACATATATTGCGTAACGTTTCAATTAAAGTTACCATTTCACTTTCATGGTTCTTAAAAGGTTCTGAGAAGCAGTGTTTCCAAGTCTGGCTGCTTTCTTAATGTATTTAATCATACTGTCAGGTTCATTCACTTTGGAATATGCAACTCCAATGTTGTAATATGCTTCCGAGTGACCGGGACTGAGTTCAATGGTCTTAAGAAAATAGTTTATGGCCAGTGAATAGTATTTTTTCTTAAAGTAGACTTTTCCCATGTTGTAAAAAGCATCAACGTACTTCGAGTCGATATCTACAGCTTTCTGGTAATAATTAAGGGCTTCCTCAAAATTCTGTTTTTCTGCGTAGGCTTCACCCATGTTATTGTATGATGATGCATCATATGGGAAAAGGTTGATGTATTTTCTGTATGAAGATATAGCTTTGTCATAATCTCCATTTGCAGAATAGGAGAGCCCCATATTATAGTTCGCAATTGCATCGTTTTTATCTATTTTCAGAGCATTCCTGTAAGCTTTCTCAGCAAGAGTCTTGTTATTTTTCTTCTCATAAGCGTTACCAAGTTGACTATATACAAAAGACTGTAGTGAATCTACTGCTATGGATCTTTCATAAGTTGAGATTGCAAGATTGTAGTTTCCCTGCTTGAAGTAAATTTCTCCGAGAGAATTATAGAGTTCAGTCTTGTCCGGATTAATTTCAATAGCAGATTTCAGTACTTTAACTGCTTCAGGTAAATTGTTCAATTCTACCTGGATTCTTGCAGTCATCGCCAGTGTTTCAGATTGCCCGGGTTCTATTGCAAGTGAATTGTTGAATGCATTCAGGGCATCTTTGTAATATCCTTTTATATTGTACAACAGTCCAAGATTATAGTATGCAGATGAGAATTTCGGGTCATTTTCAACTGCTTTTTTGAATGAAGAGATAGCTTTGTCATCATCGCGCAGATATGCATAGGATAAACCAAGATTATTGTGTGTGATTGCCGCTGCTGGATTCTTTGTTAAGGCCTTTTTATATGCTGTCACTGCTTTATCGTTTTTACCCATGAAGGCATAGGACAGTCCAAGATTATTGTAATTGCTGGAACTGATATCTCCAGTAGTAATTGCGTTTTCCATGCTGTTTATTGCTGCCTGAAAATTGTTGTCAGTGTAATACAGTTCTCCCAGTTTTTCATGTGCATCAGAATTTTTATAATCAAACTCAACTGTTTTCTTGAGAAACTCAATTACCTTGTCTGTGCTGTCAGTTACTTCATACAATAAAGCTAACTTGTAATAAACACCAGCATCTTCATTGTCGAGACTGACTTTCTTTTTGAAGGAAGCTATCGCAGCCGGATAATCTCCGTTTTTCTGATAAACATCACCAATCTGTGTATAAAAATGTGTTTCTTCCGGGAAGTAATCCAGAATACTATTGAGTGTTTCTATCAATTTAGTGTCGTTCCGGGTCGTTTTATACAAATCTTTCAGCCTGAACAATACAGCGTGATCACCGGGTGTTTTCTCCAATATTCTATTGTAAATTTCAATGCTGTTTTCATTTTCATTTTCCAGGTCATACATTTGAGCAAGATTAGTCATGTATTCCATATTTTCCGGTTCGAGTCTCATGGCTTTCTTGAATGCATCAATTGCCTTTCTGTTTTGTTTCACAAATTTACAGCTTTGTCCCAAATTATAATAGATCTCAGAATCAGTAGAGTCTATTTTTATTGCAGCTTCAAATGCTTTGATTGATTTTCCCATTTCTCCTACATAAGTATATGCTAAACCGAGAGTTTTAAAAGCATCTTCATTGTCTGGCTCGAGGTCAGCAATTTTTTCGTAGAACTCGATAACTTTCTCATAATCTTTTTCTTTCTTAAAATATCCTGCCAGGTATTCCAGTACAGGCATATAACTTTTATTGAGGTTATAGGATTCGAGATAGTATTCCAGAGCCTTCTCTTGATTGTTTTGTGATTGGTAATAGGTTGCAGCATAGTACCATGCCATGAAGTTTCTTTTTTCGACTGTCAAGTACTTTTCCAGATACTCAATTGCTTTCTCAATATTGTTCAAGGCAAGATATGCCTGAGCACAATAGAAGTATACAGAAGTATATTTATCATTCAGCCATAATGCTTTCTCGAAGTTTGCAATAGTATTCTTATAATCAAGTTTTTTCATATAAGTCATACCGGTAAAAAAATATATTGCAGCATTGTCTGAAATCAGTTCAGATGCTTCGGAAAGTTTTACAAGAGCAGAATCAGGAGATGCATTCAAATAGTGGTAGATAGCTGTCTGGAACAGATTTTCTGATGCAATATTCAGTACATTATCAAAGTACTGTTTTTGAGAAAGGAGAGTCATTTTCCCGGTAAGAATTTTCTGAAGTTTTGTAATTTCATTTTTAGCAGAATCAATTCTGCTCTGTGATCTGAAAATGTGATTAACAAGAATTGAATCAGTCCTTACTTCATGCAGTTTGCTTTTGAAAGATTCAATTTCAGAGTATTTGTTAGTCGTTGTAAAAAAATCTCCACCCCAGTCAGTCCGGATTTCCTTTCTGAAGATGAGAACTGACAGCAATGGAGCTTTTTCAGGAGAAATATTATATTTCTTGCTGAGTGTCTCAATGATTTTTTCTTTTACAAGTTCATCAGCCATGACTTGAGCAGTAATTCTACTGTCATTAGCTCCGGCATCATACTTTTCAGTAACGGTATTTTCTATAGAATAGATTCCTGTGACTATAAAAATAAAAAAGAAGATTATGTTAAATTTCATAATCTCCTGAATAATTTTTCCGATAAGTTTTGTAAATAAATTATTGAATTAAATGTGACAACCTTTTTCAATCATTTAGAATCTCGTTAACCGTCTCAACGAGTTCATCAGGTTCAAAAGGCTTTTTGAATGTTTTACAGGCACCTGCCGCATTAGCTGTTTTCAGGTAATTTTCTGCTTCCCAGAAACCTCCTCCCGAAATTGCAATTATTGGGAGCTCAGGAAAACTGATATGGGTTTCCTGAATGATTTCAGTTCCGGTTTTTTCTGGCATGATTATATCGGCAATCAGCATGTCAAAATCTTCTGATTCCAGTTTATCCATACCTTCTTGGCTATCCACCGTTGTTATTACATCATATCCTTGTCCAGCCAGAAGGATACTGAGAACTTTCAGCATGCTGGGATCATCATCTATAACCAGTATTTTTTTCATATATACCTCATTTATTCGTTACAAATCTTTGCAAAAGTCATAAATCTTCAGAACATGTCAGATTTCAACAGAGACAAACAGGGATTGGAGAATTTTCTAATTGATTAGAAAATCATTTCGATACCCGGATGTCAAAATAGTTTGATTTTGCATCATACAAAGCTTTTGTAATGATAATTTAAGTGCAAAAAAGAGTTTCGCAAGAAATATTGCAATACACCGTACAAAATATTATATCAAACTGATTATCACAGTTTTTCTTCTACTGCTTGAATTTTACCCTGCATTCGGTTAATTTTAGATTTCCTGTAATCAATATGCAGTGTGATACCAAGGCGTTCAAAGTCCTTCGAGAATTTGTGGAATATTCTTCCAACAAGTTTCATCACATCATCAAAATCTCCTTCAAGTGTAGATCCCATGGGATTAAGCTGATGCTTAACTTTACTGTCTTCTTTAATAACTTTTATAACTTCTGCGACAAATGGTGAAAGACTTGGTCCAATATCATAAGTCACAACAACGAGATTACATATAACATTCATATTTACCTACTGGTTCAGGGTTTCAATCAGTTTTTTTACTCGTATCTGAATAACGCTCTGTAGCAGTAAATATAGAACTAAACCGATAATCAGTCCCAAAGACCCGCATAGAATAGCAAAATTATCTTCTTCAGGTACTTCACCCATTTCATTAACATTTCTCAATTTGTTGAGATCAGTAAAAGGGTAAATAACAAAAAAGAAAATCATGCACAATACACCTGCTATCAATAAGATATAAGATAGAACATCTATTGTTTTATTTCCGGTTACATAGATTACAGGATCTTTTTTAGCCATACTCACTCCTGTTTAAAGTTTATTATTCTATATTCACTATTTAGAAAATACTTGTCAAGTTGTCCAGAATTATCTTCCTTGTCTTATATATTTTTGCCGGAAGGTTAATATGAAAAATACTGATTTGAAAAGAAAACTAAGATTTTACGGATATGTAAACATAATAAGCTGCTGCTTTTTGTTGATTTCTGCTTTTGTGGTTCTTCTGAATGTGAACAATCAAAGGGAAACAAATGATAGCTCTGCAAGTGTAAAAGTTTATGAAGAATATTTCTCAACATTGGAGAAAATTCAATCAGCACACTCGGTTAATATTCCTGATGTGATCAGAGATTATAAGTCTTTCCCTTTTCTATGGAAGAATACACCGGAAATTCAAAACTCAGGTAATTTCGACAAAATTGATCAGATACTACAGAATATTAACACAGATATTCAGGTTTTGAGGCAGGATAGTCTATTCTCGCAAAAAATTGATGTTATAAAGAATAAATACGAATCAATAATGCCTTATATAGTATCAGATGTTTTTTCCGGTGAAACTGCTGATGTTAAATCGGAAGGTGTTAACGGATTTTTCATCAGTTTACTGTTGCTTGCTGGTATTACACTTGTAATATCAATAATCAGTAATTTGACAATGAAGCACAACTCTGATAGTATTATTACACCAGTTTATGAACTTATAGAGAATCTGGAACGTCTGAAAGATTCGGAAGCGATAACAGAGAATCCGATAAGTATTGCAAATGACTTTGAATTCGGTACTATTGCAGAACATATTAATGAGATACTGTCGTCATTGCAAAACAATGTCTGCTCTTCTGCAGATGACCTTATTGAACATTTCAAATCAGGCAAGGCAACAATTCAGGAATTACAGATTAATTATGATAAACTTAATGATTATCAAAGAATCAATGAAAAATTAAAGCAGTTGATTTTTGATTTAAGAAATGCCGGTACAAAGTTCAACCTTGAGTTCTCAAATGACGAATTAGTTGATAAGTTTGCAGAGATAAAGGCTTCATTCATTGAATATCATGATTTCATGAAAAAAGAGTATAACAAGGCTGTTGATAGAGATAAGGGGATTACATCTTTTATCTGTACTATTCTGGCTGATCTTAAGGATACTAATAAAAGAAATAATGAAGTACTTGAGAAGGATACTAATCTAATTGATATTAAACCAATATTGTCTGACATTGGAGATGAAGCAGCAAAGATCAGGGAAACCGGTTCCACTATCAAGGCTATAGAATCAGACTTAAACAATAACATTAAACTGCACAGCAGAATTTCTGATTTTGCTGAAGAGTTATTAATGATTGCGATAAATATTTCTGTTACCGGGGAACCACAGAATAATTCAACACAGATAAGAAAGCTTTCAGAAGATTTGAAAAAGTTGTCCGGAAGGATGAATGAAATCTACATCCAATCCGAGAATAACAATAAAGCTCTGACAAAGAAAACAGAAAATATCAACCAGATAATATTCTCATCAGAGCAAATGCTGGTGGAAAAATTGAAGGCTCTGGATACCCTTAACATGGATATGAAAGCAAAAGCCAGAATAATATCAGACAAATTATCTAAACAGAATGCTTCTATTAATGAAGTATCACAGATAATTGATAATATAAGCTCTTATCTTGAAAGCAATATCTATCTTCCGTCTTTCGAGAAAATCAAAGAGAGATTCAGTTCAATGAATTCTTTACTAAATGATGTCCCCGTTGATGGCAGCAACCTGAATGATTTAACAACAGAAATAGAAAACAAGCTTTCGGCTATTCAGAATGTTTCTGCAAATGCAAATAGCCTGTTAATAGAAATCCTTAATGAATACAGTTTTGCAGTAAAGGGTCTTAATGAAAAGATTAATAAGATAAATAGTGAGTATGACAAGATTGAAGCCGGCTTGAAAAGTAAGGATTAGTATGGCGACAATAATGATTGTAGATGATTCTCAGACAATGAGAAAATTACTCAGAAGGATGCTTGAAGAGCTGGGGCATGAAGTGGTTGGAGAAGCCGAAAATGGTTTTCTTGCAACAGTAAAATATAAAAAATTACTCCCTGATGTTGTTACAATGGACTATGCTATGCCTGTGATGAATGGTTTGGAGGCAACTAAAAAGATTAAGCAAAATCACTTGAGATCAAAAATAGTAGTTATCAGTTCAACTCAAGACGAGGATTATGTAGATGAGATGAAGAAATGTGGGGCGGATTTCTATTTGCTAAAACCAATTCATAAGGGAAAGCTGAAAGCAGTACTTGATTTCATGTTGGGAAACGATCAGGAAGATGGTTCCGAATCATCTATATAGTACTCTTCAATGAAACCACTATGAGGTAGAAGTTCGATTATTTGTTTTTGATTGAGGTTGATAACTCCGGTTCTTTTATCTTCCTGAAACTGATCTAATACTAAATCTGAAGTATTTTCAACATCATATACATTAACTTTTTCTGAGTAACAGGGCAGTTCTGTGATTTTGACCTGATTCTGATCTACATTTATATCAAAAAACAGTGATTTCATTCTTTCATTATCCCAAAAGTAAACATAAATTCTAAATGTATTTTTACTTATAGATTTGACATCGTATTCAATGACTTCCGAAATATTAAATTTTGGTATTTCATTTTCAGAGATAATTCTTCCAAAGTACTTTCTCATTTTAGGAAGAGAATTATTGCTGATTGATTCCCGAAATACTTTAATAAAGTTCTGGATATTTTCCTGCAGTTTGGACGAGAGGATATTCTTTGTGCCAATCATTCCCTTTTCCATGAAATACCTGGCTTTTAGGTCCTTTTTAATACGGAAAATCTTCTTTTTTGTAGAATCGTATTTCAGTTTCTTTTGTTTACAGAGAGCTTTAATTTTTTGACCGGCTTTAACATAATCCATGAACAATTTTTTGTCCGGTCGTTTAAGGACATCAATGTACTCAAGAAGTATGTTTCCATCTGGCTCAATGTTTTCAATATTCTCTTCAATTTCAGTAAATTCATCAGGGATAAAATCCTGAACACAATCAAAATTAACATTTTTTTTCTGTAAATCTAGTTGTTTCAGACATTTATTCTTTGTTACTACGTGAATCCAGGAATTTTGAGATTCAGGAGATATTTTATCTTTCGATAAATAAAAAAGCATTGCAACCTGTTGAGAAATATCTTCGGAATCATGAATATTTTTTAAATATGTCATCGATACTTTAAATGAATGAGATATAACTTCTTGATAACCTTTTAGTTGCGCCATTTTTCGTCCCCTGTTTTAATTTACTGGGTTTAATAATAAAGAAAACTTACTGGAGTAAATAATGAAAAAACTTTTTATTTTATGTCAAATCTTTTTCGTAATATCTTGTGTTTTTGCAACTGATTTTGCTACAAATATAGATGAGTTACCTGTTATCAGCGTTGATAATATTGAAGAAATTGACTATGATTATATTGATGTTATAAAGCTTACAAATGAAGAAGACGTTACTATCATTGTTGTAGACGGTAAAGCATATATATTTAAACATAAAAAATAATAAACTTTTGCGGAGTGGGGTTAACTCTAATCTGCCTCCTGCATATCAAAATGTCAGGTTTGTGAAGTAAAGATTCATTACTCCTTCTATGTAACTTTACTAAAATTTATAAATTATGGTGTGCAGGAGGTTTTCTTTAATGGATATGAATACAGATAAATTTCTTTTGAAAAAAATCAGCACTGGTAAGGATTTTTTCCTTTTTAACGGAAATAAAGGGAAAGTCCTGAAAGTTAATTCAGAACTGTATGAAAATGTTTCAGCTATTCTGAATAAAGAGTTCATGTCCGGAGACTTAGTTCCTCATGTAGAAAACCTGTATAAATCTGAGATTCTTTCCGACATCTATTCAACACCATACGAAAATATTAAGGACTCATTTATTGATTCTGTGAAAAATCAGCACATTTTATTTACACCTGAATCATTATGTATTAACAATATTGGAGACATTACAGATATAAATTCTGTTAAGAAAAGTATCTTGTATTATTCTGATAATTTGTCCCCCTCAAAACTGATTACAATTGAGATATACGGAGAGTTGCCAGATTGTAAAAGTTCTGTGCTCTATAATATTATTGAATTCTGTTCCTCATTACCCTGTAAATTCCAGTTTATTCTGCATACTTCCGGTAATACTCTTACTAAGAATATTGTTCCTTTTCTCGTGTTTCATAATTTCTACATCAATGTTAAAAGCAGGCATTTAGATAATCCGGATCAGAATGAGATCAATCTTCTGGAGGATAACTTAAGTTTTATCAGTGAATATGATTATGTTTTTTTCTCGAACAATATCAGACTTTCTGCATCCTTGCTGAAATATACTCAACTAAGCAGGATGTTTAAAGCTAATTCATGTGTGGATGAAGACATAAAACTACTGCTGAATATCAAAGAACTTATAGCATTAATGGTAAAGTCCGAAAGAACTGGTAAATGCTTATCTAATAGAAAGATGTTCATTACAAAGAAAAATGAAAACCTTAGACAGCGACAAAAAAGACGAATCTCTTATAATGCATTTATTGCACTGAAAGGTCTTACAAGGATTCATTTTGTTAACAATAGAGATGAGAAAGGAAATGATAACTTATTCGCAGAAAATATGTCTCACAATATTCATATAAACGGAGATGGAAAATTCTATTTGAAATCACCTTGTAATGTTCTTCATAATGTAGGTAATTTTAAATCAGGTATTGATCATGCAAAACTACTGAAAACCCAGAATGAATTTGCAGCTGCAAAGATTGAGAACTGTTACAAGTGCTGGGTAAAAAATATGTGCAGACATTCTGTTTCAGGTACCCTTCAGAGTATTGATTCGGATTTCTGTCTTCAGGAAAGAATTACCTGGAAAAATAACCTTGATTTATATAGCAGACTTTTATCTGAATACGGTTACGAAAAAGTAAATACAATTGTAAACAACTTCAGAATTGAATACCTTCTTTACTCCAGTATTTAGCACATTTTAGCAGTATTTTAAATCTGCATTTCGATATTATCTTGACACAAATTTTATTCTTTTTGTTTTCAAGATATATAATTGCAGGTAAATAAATATGAGTAACAGTGTTATAATTACAGCAGGTGGAAGAGGAACAAGGATGTCCTCAACAGAAAAAAAGCAATTCATGAAATTGAATGGTCGTCCTTTGTTGTTTTGTACTATTGACAAATTTGTGAAGCATGACCTGATAGATGAGATAATTGTTGTCTTACCTGATAGTGAATTAGTTAGTTACAAAAAGCAGATTCTTCAGGAGTTTTCGGGAAAACCGATAGTATGTACAGCCGGAGCATCTTCGAGGCAGGAGTCTGTGTATAATGGACTTAATGCAATCGACGACACTGATGGAATTGTACTGATCCATGATGGTGTAAGACCGTTTATTGAAAAGGAAGAAATAAGTCTGCTGATAAGAACTGCTGAAGTTACAGGTGGTGTGATACCTGCAACAAGAGTAAAGAATACGGTAAAAAGAGTTGAAGGTGATATTGTTACAGAAACTCTTGATAGAGATAAACTGATTCAGGTGCATACACCTCAAGTATTCAGCAAAGAACTCATTCTGAAATGCCATGAGGCAGCGAGGCATGATTGTATCAATAGGTTTACTGATGACGCAAGTATACTTGAATACTATGGCTATAAGGTGAAATATATAATATGCTCTGATAGAAACATTAAAATTACAAATCCAATAGATCTGCTGATTGCAGAATACATTTTGAAAGAAGGTCAGGATGATAAATAAAAATCTTATTAAAAAAGCAGGAAATATTGCTGAGAAGATATGTGCTAAATATTCAGATAAGGAAATTAAATTTAAGATACCGATAATTGGCGTTGGATGCGGTGTACTGGGAATGACTTTGGCAGAACACAGTATTCATCTGGGAAAATACGCTTCAAAGCTGTTGAAAGCATTGGAGTATCGGGGATATGATTCCACCGGTGCAATTTTTCAGGATGATAAGAAGAATACTACTCTTCTCAAAGATGTAGGAGCTCCAAGTACTTTAGTTGAAACTCTCGGTATAAAAGAAAAAGCTGGAAAGATTTTTTGTGGCCAGGTCAGATGGGCTACATTTGGAGCTGTAGACAAAAAGAATTCGCAGCCGCATGAAGTAAAATGTAAGACTCATATTTACGGGGCGCATAATGGTAATATTACCAATACAAGAGAATTAAAGACATTTTTGATATCAGAAGGTCACGATGTGCTTTCGGATAACGATGGTGAAATGCTTGTTCATACCGTAGAACATTATTTTGAGATTGAGTTAAGGAATTATTCTTCAAAACAAAGCTCAGATTTTGCTATCAGGTCAGAATGCATGAAAAAAGCTATTACTAAAGCAATAAATAAAACAACCGGATCATTTGCCGCAGTAATAACAGATCCTGTAACAGAATATCAATATGCTATAAAAGCCGGAAGCAGTCTTTATTTTGGTGTGGGCGAAATAGACGGAAACAAGTTTTCTCTGGCTTCTTCTGATTTAACAGCCGTGCTGAGATTTACGAAATATCTTGTAAACTTAAGAGAGGGAGAATTTGTAGAGTATACTGCTGATTTCTACAAAATATATGCTTATAAAGATGCCAGAATAAAAAGACTGAATCAGAAGGATATCATATACAAAAAAGGACAGAAGATTTTCCGTGATGCAGTAAGATCAAAACTCAGGGCAGAAGATACTGAACTGCTGCCAAAATACAATTATTTCATGGATCAGGAGATTGATAACGAAACAGAATCCACAGGTAAGCTTGTGAAGATATTCCTTGGGGGGTCAAATACCGGGCGTAGAATGCTCAATCTTATCGATAAAATTAACTTGATGGAGTACATGAAAGATCTTGATAAAAAAATCAAGCAGTCCGAAACATTTGATGAACAGCTCCAACATTTTAACGAGTTTATTAACTCTGAAGAGAGTTCAGTATTCTATAAAAGTATTCAGGAAGATTATAAGACTATTTACGACGTGGTTGTGTATGAGGATTTTGAAAAGAAATACTTCTTTTCCAGTGAAATGAATACATACATTGAGCTGATAGGATCGCATTTTGATAAAAAGAGATTTCTGACAGCAAAAGCACTTGATTCAATTACTGAAAAACTGGATGTAACTGAATTCGACACGAAAATTGAAAACTTCATGGAATTGTTGAGTAACACCAATGATAATGAGAGAAATATATACACTATTGCATGTGGAACTTCTTTTAACGCAACGAAAGTCGCAGCCGTATTCTTCAATGAAATAGCCGGAATCAAAATAATTCCAATACTTCCAGGAGATTTCAGAGGGCAGTATTCAAACTCATTGAGAAACAATGATGTAATAATTGGTGTGTCACAAAGTGGTGAAACAAAAGATCTGATAGATATTTTTAACGATATTGATAATCTCGGTAAGAACATAAAGAAGATTGTGCTTGTTAATAACATGAACTCAACGCTTGGTCAGGAGAAATCAGATGTGTCCATTCCGATACTCTGTGGACCTGAGATTGCAGTTCCGGCGACAAAAAGTTTCGTTAATCAGCTGACATTGTTCTATTATCTGGCAATAAAAGCTGCTGAAATGAAAATGGATCACATGAAGAAGAATGGCAAGTCAGAAGAAATGATCAATGCATTTGCCAGGGATATAGACAGAAGATATAAGAAACTTCTTCAGATTCCTCTTCTCATAAAAGAGACAATTGAAACAACAAAAGATAAGATTGATGAGATTGCAAACAAGATATATATGGAACCTTCCATGCATATTCTGGCAACAAAACTCAGTGGTGTAGCCAAAGAAGGGGCTCTGAAGATTCGAGAGACAGTACTGAATCATACCGAGGGTGGAGAAGCCTCCGAATTCAAGCATGGTCCTAACACAATTCTTGGTAAAAATACGGTTTTTGGTCTACTGAGTATTAAATCTATGCTGAAATATTTTAACAAGACTATTGATACTCTAGAGAGAAATGCAGACTTGTATGATTTATCTCAGGAAGATACACAGGAGATTATCAAGGTTTTAAGTTCCTATATTTTCACCAGAACATTTCCGTTTAATCTTTCTCCTGCTGCAACGAGAGTATTCAAGGATATTATCAGAAGATACGATTTCTTCAATCCTCTTTACAGGAATTATCCTTTGCTTTATGTCACCGGACCGGAAGACAGAGATGTCAATCTTACGATTTCACAGATAAATACACACAAAATCAGAGGTGCTGATACATATGTCATAGCCGAAGAAAATGACAAGCTGATGGAAAATGCCAGCTTGAATCCGGATTCTTCAAAGTACTATGGATGGGGATATATTCCTCTTCCTAAAACAGGGGATTCACTGTTAACATCTTTTTCTTCAACGGTTGTACTCCAGCGTCTGGCACTTCGAATGAGTATAAGAAAGATGGAATATCTTGATAAGCTTTCTGTTGAAGATCATGGTGTGCATCCTGATGTTCCAAAGAATGTTTCCAAATCAATAACGGTGGACTGATGCGAATAGGATATGGATACGATGTACATCAATTAGTTGAGGGACGTGCTCTAATTCTCGGAGGTGTTCAGATTCCTTTTGAAAAAGGTCTAAAAGGGCATTCTGATGCAGATGTTTTGATTCATGCAATTGTTGATGCGCTGTTTGGAGCTCTTGCATTGGGAGATATTGGTTCTTTTTTTCCGGATTCTGATGCTGACTTCAAGGATATTGACAGCAGAATTTTACTGAGAGAAGCGAATCGGATTGTTAATGAGAAAGGATATAAAATAGGAAATATTGATTCTACGATTTGTGCACAGAGACCAAAGATGAGACCGTTTATTGATTCAATGAGAGAAAACATTGCTGCTGATCTTGAAACTGATGTCAGTAATGTATCGGTTAAAGCAACTACTGAGGAAAAAATGGGGATCTCAGGATCCGAAGAAGGAATTACTGCAACGGCAGTATGTCTTCTACTGAAAAAATAAATTTTGTAGATTAACAGAGATTAGACTAAATTAATAAGAGATGGATATGAATAAAATTCGATACTATATAGAAACATACGGATGTCAGATGAATGTTGCAGATTCCGAACTTGTAAGCGGAATTCTGAAGCAGGCAGGATATGAACAGGCTGAATCACTTGATGATGCTGATATAATAATATTTAATACTTGTTCCGTAAGACAGCATGCTGAAGACAGGGTAATAGGAAGAATATCAAATGAGATTTCACGCAAGGCAAAGAAACCTGGACTGAAAATAGGTGTAATCGGGTGTGTTGCACAGCGTCTTAGTGGAGAACTGAAAAAGATTAACAAGAAAATAGATTTCGTAGTGGGAGTTGATCAGTATAAGCACCTTCCTCGAATTATAAATCTGCTTGATTTCTACGGGGTTAATGTTGCTACAGACGTAAACAATTCAGAAGTGTATCACAATATGATGCCTGTAAGACAGGGTGATCTGAATGCTTTTGTAACCATTATGCGTGGTTGTGACAACTTTTGTACATATTGCATTGTTCCACACGTAAGGGGCAGAGAACGAAGCCGTCCATTGGACGAGATTCTTAAAGAAGTGGAAGAAGCAGGAAATGATGGTTTCAAAGATGTTACTCTGCTGGGACAGAATGTTAACTCATATAATTGGAAAGAACTTGATTTCCCTCAACTGTTGGAACAGGTAGATTCTCTGGAGACCATAAAGAGAGTTCGCTTTGTTACTTCTCACCCAAAAGATCTGTCTGACAGTCTTGTTAAGTACATGGCGAAACTTGATAAAGTATGTGAACATATTCATCTGCCAATGCAGTCTGGTAACACAGATATACTCACAAGGATGAACAGAGGTTATACCAGCGAGCATTACATGGGATTGATCAAGAAGTTAAAAGCTGCCATGCCTGATATAAGCATAACAACTGATGTTATAGTCGGTTTCCCGGGTGAAACAGAAGAACAGTTCATGGATACATATAATATGATGAAGGAAATTGAGTTTGACTTTGCATTCATGTTTAAGTATTCACCGAGAGAAGGAACAGCTGCAGCAGAATATGAAGATCAGGTTGATGAAAAAGTCAGACTTGAGAGGCTTTCCCGTCTGATAGACATGCAGAATGAAATAACGAACAAGAAATATAAAGAGCAAATCGGAAAGATAAAAGAAATTTATGTCGAACAGGTAAGTAAAAAGAATCCTGAAGAACTGGCAGGAAAAAGTCGAGATTTCAAGATTACAGTGTTTAAAGCAGACAAGAGTCTGATAGGCAAGTTTGTGAAAGTAAAAATCACAGAAGCGACCGGATGGACTTTAAAGGGAGAATTAATAGAGGAGATTGATTGAACTCGGTAATTAATCACTTATCAGCCTGGGTACACCGGGAAACTGCATTACTTGAAAATGGGAATACATTATTGATTCTGTCAATTCTCGTATTGACCGGTTTTGTCTTTACTAAGCTCTCAGCAAAAATTAAATTACCATCGGTAACAGGAAAAATTATTGGCGGAATTGTTATCGGGCATTATGTTCTGAATATATTTCCGGAATCAGCTTATGAAGGATTTACTCCAATAACCAATTTTGTCCTTGGGCTTATTGGCTTGTCTATTGGATCTCACCTGGATTTCAGGAAGCTCCATAATTCAGGTAAAAGAATTATCTGGATAACTTTGATAGATATTTTATGTGTTATACCACTTGTGTTTACAGGATTGTACTATGTGCTTGGTGTATCCACCGAAGTAGCTCTTTTCGTCAGTATCATAGCATCCGCAACAGCTCCGGGTTCTATTTTGCATGTTGTTAAAGAAAAAAGGGCAAAAGGTATTTTTACAAAGACTCTTCTTGCTGTTGTAGCTCTGAACAATGTTATCGTCATTCTCCTGTTTTACTCAGTGTACTACTTCCTGTTACAGAGAAATCTGCATGCAGAGTTCAATGTCGGGAAGATGATTCTTCAACCGTTTATATATCTGTTTGAATCTTTACTTGATGGTGGCGGTATTGGGCTTGCACTTATCCTTTTCACTGAGCGCAAGAAAAAGATACATGCATCATTCCCTACAATGGTGCTGCTTGCTCTGATTATCACAGTTGGTATATCAGAATCATTCAGATTCTCAGGGTTATTATCAAGTCTTATTCTTGGTATGATTATTACAAACTTTTCTAAATATAAAGAAGATTTCTTCTCTGCATTCCACGATCTGGAAGACGCTATTTATGCACTTTTCTTCGTGCTTGCAGGAACACACTTTGATTTTCATGCCTTGCTTATTTCCGGTGTTGCCGGAATCGTGATGATTGTTGCCAGATTTATCGGTAAATCTACTGCTCCTGTACTTGGCGCAGTATTCGCAAATTCAACCAAGACAATCACACAGAATATTGGTATTGCACTTTATCCGCTTGCAGGTCTGGCTATTGGTTTGACCCTTTTTGTGGAAAACTCGGTTGCATTTAAAGGAATTTCTTCTTCGGTGACTGCTATCGTATTAAGTGCAGTGGTTATCTATGAATTAATTGGTCCTATTTTTACGGGACAGGCAATAAAACGATCCGGAGAGGTTAACAAAGATCGTCTCAGGCTTCTGGATTTTCTTCAGGAAGAGTTTATTAAGATTGATCTTCAGGCAAAAGACAAATGGAGTGCTCTGGAAGAGTTATCTCACTTTATGCATGTGACACATAATATTCAGGAAATATCTCAGGAAGATCTGGTAAGCAGTGTGAAACAGAGAGAAAATGAAATATCTACAGGTATAGGGAATGGAATTGCTATTCCACATGCTGTTATTGAGGGAGGTCCCAATATTCGAGGAGTCATTGCAACAATTAAAGATGGAATTGATTTCGAAGCTCTTGATAACAAACCTGTAAACATAATTATTTTGATAGCTACACCAAAATCACAGTATAAATTACACCTTCAGGCATTAGCGACAATTGCGAAGATTTTTGGACACCATTCTCATATTAAAGAAATGATAGTTCATGCGGATTCTCCTGAAGAGATATTCGAAATTCTTCAGCGTGAAGAAGTTGATAAGCTTAACCACTTTTTCGAGGATTAAATGAAACTACACAAAAATCTCGGAGTTTTCTCTTTATTCAGCTTTGCAGCAGGATCAATGATTTCTTCAGGATTGTTTGTGCTTCCTGCCATTGCCTACGCAGAAGCAAAAACCGGAGCGATTATCTCTTATATTCTTGCTGCTGTTCTGATGTTGCCAAGTGTCTACTCAAAAGCTGAACTTTCAACAGCAATGACACGCAGTGGAGGTACCTACTTCTATGCAGAGCGTATTCTGGGAACACCTGCAGGGATTCTGGCAGGATTTGCCAACTGGTTTTCCATAGCATTGAAAAGCTCGTTTGCATTGATTGGTATAGGTGCTTTTGCGACTCTTATTTTCCCCGAGCTTACATACAATCACATAAAGTTGATTGCAGCAGGAGCTTGTATATTCTTCACAATTGTGAATCTGGTCAGCGTGAAGAGTTCCGGTTCATTTCAGGTGATTCTGGTTATGTTTTTACTGGCAATTCTGGGAGTTTATGTAATATTTGGCTATAGGGTGACAGATTTTCACGTATTCAGTACTATTAAATCAGGTTCAATGAACTCTATTCTGGAAGCAACAGGTTTAGTCTTTATCTCTTATGGCGGTCTGACAAAAATAGCCAGTATTGCCGAAGAAAGCAAAAATGCCGGTAAGTCAATACCTAAAGCCATGATGATGGCTTATCTCATTGTCAGTGTTTTGTATATACTGGTTGTTGGGATTACCTTCGGAGTGCTTAAACCCGAGCAGATTACCAATACTTTGACACCAATTTCAGATGCCGCAGGAATGTTCCTTGGCAAAGCCGGAAAGATTGTTCTTTCAGTGGGTGCAATTCTTGCATTCGTGACAACTGCCAATGCAGGTATTCTGGCGGCTTCAAGAGTACCCATGGCAATGAGCAGAGACAAGCTGTTGCCGGGGATGTTCGGATTTGTAAGTAAAAAACATAAAACCCCGACAATATCCATATTCTTTACCAGTGCATTCATGGTTATCGTTATATTGTTCCTTAAGGTTGAAGTTCTGGCAAAAGTAGCTTCTACATTCATGATACTCCTGTTTATTATGGTCAATTTTTCCGTAATTGTTGTACGTTACTCCAAGATACGTAATTACAAACCTACTTTTAAGTCTCCAATGTTTCCATGGATTCAGATATTTGCAATCTTTACCTATTCAATATTGATCTTCCAGATGGGATTTGTGCCATTAACTGTTACTTTGGGATTTATATTCTTCTGTTATTTCTGGTATAGGATTTATGCTGTTAAAACAGACAGAAATAAATCTGCTCTGGTTAAGCTGGTAAAAATGGTAATGAACAAGACATTGGTAAATACATCAAACTATGAAGCTCTCGAATCCGAACTGCTGGATATACTGAAAGACAGGGATGAGATAATAGAAGACAGGTTTGACGGCTTACTGAAGCATGCAAAGATTATTGATCTACCGGAAGCAAATGAACTGAGTGAGTTCTTCGAACTGATATCGGAAGAATTGAGTACAGAGTTTAGTTTGCCTGTTGAAAAACTGCACAAGGACTTTTGTGAGCGGGAAAAGATGTCTAATACAAATATTACAGATCATATTGCAATACCTCATATTATACTTGAGGGAACAGAGCAGTTCGGGATTGCCGTTGTCAGGAACAAAGCCGGGATCAACTGGACAGAAGGTAATTCACCTGTTAATGCAGTCTTTGTTCTTGCCGGAAGTATGGATCAGAGGGATTTCCATCTCAAATCACTGATGGCCATTGCTCAGATTGTACAGAGACAGGATTTTCTGAAAAAATGGATGGCATTGAAAGATGCCGAGTCGCTAAGAACTTTCCTGTTATTATCCAAGCGTTCCCGAGAAAAACGAAAATAATTTTTATCTAAAGCAAAACCGGAATCCAACGATATAACATTGGACGACGGTCCAAGATTTTGCCAATCATTATAAAGACGCCTGTCATTGCGATGGGCGTTTTTTTATTGACAAATTCCTGAAACCCTATTAACAATTGCATTGTTATTTTGATGTGTGGGTGGAAAATACCCGATAATGTAGAATTGGTAACGCTTAACAGCATTTGTGTGTGAATTTCAAAAACCGGATACCTTATTAAAATGCCCTCTAATCAAGAAATTTCTGCATCATGTTTCTTTATCATTGTATAGTAAATTTTTCCGTTAAGAAATCCTGAAGCCTTGGAAGGATTTTAGGGAAGATTTACGGTTACAGCTTGCTGTAAATACTTTTTGATAAAGATGTCATTTCTTTTGCTTCGTTTACTTTGGATATTCAAAGAAAATGAAGGGATATTTAATGTATTTGCTAATAGATTGATACTGCTTTATTCTAATCGGATTCGATGAAATTTCCTAATTTCATCAACTAGTCAGTTTATGAGAAAGTATCTTTTTATAGTCACTTAAAGAAAATGAAGGTAGCTCAACTTCAAAAACAAGAAAGGCAATTTATAACCCCATAAAAGTGAGGAGTACAGTATGAAACACTGGTATTTTCCATAAGCAGGCAGATAGAACAAAGAATTTATTAACAACATAACTGTAAAATTTGACAAGCAAAACGAATTAACTATAATTAAGAAAAAAGGAAAAAGAATGAAAAAAATTATGATAATGTTGATTATAACATTTGCAATAACAGGCATTTATTCTATAGAAAATGAATATAGCCTTGATCTGGAAAAAATCAAAAAGATGGAACACATTAATCATTACAAGGATAATGAAGGATACGTGAGCTTTCTCAATGCTGAGGAACTATTTGAATTTGCCTACGAGCTTGTATTATATGATGAGAAGAATTTTGAATCAGGAGTAATGCTGGTATTGGTTCAGTTGAATGATAAGCTGGATGATGATAAGAATAAAGAACTTATTCTTGAGCTTCTTAAGAATAAGTCATATGTACCCAAATACAGGGCATTTTTAATTGATACAGCAAAGAAATTCATAAAAAAAGACAGTCGGCTATATGTAGATTATCAAGATATTATTCTAAGTATTGCTAAAGATGTTGAAGTTGATAAGAGACTAAGGAAATATGCTGTTTCTAAGTTAGACAGTAATGTTAATGATAATCTTGAAGAGATTATAAATTTGCTTAAATCTAATAACAAAAAAAAAATATCAGCATCTTTACTTCATAAACTCAGAAGAGCAAAACATCCTGATTTGGAAAATTATGTTGCACCTGTATTAAACAATCCAAATGAATATGATGAGAAAATTCTGCAATCTGCTATTATGTGTCTTGTTCCAAATTTTGATATTAAGTACATTGGAAAACTAATGGAGATAAGTGAAAACACAGAAAATCAGAAAATTTTATCAGCAATCAGACATAAGCTTGTAGATATGAATCATCCTGAAGCTGTTATTGCATGCTTAGGAGTATATGAGAAAGCTTTTAAAAATGCAGACAAGTTTCCAAGAATGGCAAGAGAAAGCTTTCCATACAATCTATTTAACTCAATTAATACAATTGAGGCTATGATTGAATGCAAAAGTAATGAATATTATCAAATACAAGGGTTAATTGCTTTGATGAAGGGTAAACTCCCTTATGATAAAGAAAAAATATTAAAGTTGATTAATAGTACAAACAATGAAGAATTGCAGAAAATGGGGAAAAATGTTCTGAGATTTTTAGAGGAAAACGAATCATACTTAGCTTCAATGAAGAAAATATTAACTAAGCACAGAGGTTACAAAGTAAGAGGTGTGAAATGAGAATATTGATGATATTACTTATACTGATACAATTTACTATTGTTTATTGCCAAACTGATAATGAAACTATTGCTGATGCAGTATATAGAGAAGGTGGCTTTCTAAATAATTTGGATCATGCTGGAATTTATGTAGGGCTTACAGAAATTGTGCATATTGGGGGATATTTTTGTGAAGTAGAAATAGTTGATTGGAGTGGGTTTTTAGATGGGCAAGATTACATATGTCACTGCAATAATTCAAATATGGACATCTCTCATAGGGCTTCAATATGCCTTTTTGCTGAAGACCTTTTGGATTTCACTGATATCTCCTATACTGCAGGAGATGCATTGAATTACGATGATTCAAACCCAAATTTCTACTATATACAACCTGACGAAGTTACAGATATAAGATGTGATGGAATTGTAGAATATTGCTACGAATACTATGGGATTCCTGTATGGGCAATGAATCAAGATATTAGCCATTATGATATATCTAGTCCAAGTTTTGTCAATGAACACAATAATCTTGGGGCAAATCAACCAGATGTAGAGCTTTCTCCGAAAGTTCAAAGAGGAGGAAGTGGTCATCAGTATACTTTTTTTGATACTATATGTATGGATATTGATAATGATTTCAGAGTAATGCTGAAAGGAAATCACATACTTTCCAACTACCCCAATCCTTTTAATCCAACAACGTCCATATCATACAGCCTCACAAAAGATATTTCTGATCCGGAAATCTGTATATACAACATAAAGGGGCAAAAAGTTAAGACCTTTGAGCTGGAAGCAGAAGAAGGAGAAAACAAAGTTATCTGGAACGGAGAGGACGAGAATAACAAATCTGTTGCATCCGGAGTGTACTTCTACAGGCTTTCGGATGGAGACAGGGTGATAGCATAGAGCTTCTCGGATCTTCAAAATTCTTTTTACGATTTTTATTTACCACTTATAACAACATACTTTGACAATTCTGACAAAAGTCCCATAATCCACAAACTTATTTATTGACAAATTCCTGAAACCTCTTTAAAATTAAATTGTTATTTTGTTGTGTGGGTGGAAAATACACGATAATCTAGAATTGGTAAAGCTTAACAGCATTTGTGTGTGAATTTCAAAACCGGATACCTTATTAAAATGCCCTTCTAATTAAGAAATTTCTGCATAATGTTTCTTTATCATTGTATAGTAAATTTTTCCGATTCTTCGGGGCTCAATCAACTTAACTTATTGGTAAATATCAATATAAAAGCTCCCTGAGTCCCGATAAAGTCGGGAAAGGGAATATTCTTTGTACAAAGAAGACGACAAAAACCTGTTTTGCACATTGTATGCAGAGTCGAAAAGGTAGTTCAATTTTAAAAACAAGAAAGGCGATTTATAACACCCAAAAGTGAGGAGCACAGTATGAAACACTGGTATTTTCCGTAGGCAGGCAGATAGTACAAAGAATTAGTTAACAACAAAACTGTAAAATTTGACAAGTAAAACGAAATAACTAAAATCAAGAAAAAAGGAAAAGTATGAAAAAACTAATAATACTGGCATTAATTACACTTGTTACAGCAAGTATGTGTGCCGATGAAATAAAACTTAAATACTCCAGCGTTACCGGGGAAGATGTCCCAATGGTCAGAGAGTATATGGAATTCTTCAGAAAAGCTATGACGGAGATACACAAGCAGTGGGAACCGGGGAAAAATCTAAATAGCATAACTGAAAAATACTTAGATAATTTTGATGACAGAACCCTAATGAAAATTGTTTATTATGATATAAAGATTAAGATCTATCATAAAAAATTCTGGGCAGAAATGAATTACATTAACTCAAACTATGAAGGAGCACTTCGACCAAATTTATATAGTGCTGATGAGCTTAGATCATTGATGTTGAACCCAAACACAATAATTGAAATGCAACAACGTGGAAGAAATATTCTTAGAAATCTGCCCAAGATTTCAAGCATAAGAGGAAAATTATGGAGGAGATTCATTAAAAGCAATAATAATTACATTATGTTGTCTGTTCTACAACGATATGATTATTGGGCTTTAGTTCAGCTTGAAAATTACACTGAAAGTGATAAGTATGGAAGAACACTTCATAATAAGTTTAAAGTACTGGAAACACCATTTAATTTGTTAGAAAACCATGAAGTTGAAATTGATATAGTTATGCAAAACGATTTGAGAAAATTTGAGATAGGTGAAATATATCTTATTAACTACGATTATCGCTTCGTCAAAACAACTGATGTATCACCAAACGAAAACTCTGAAGTTTTCATTAATGATTCCTATATTTCCAATAGCACAGCAATATATGATATCTCGGGAGGGAAACCGAAAATCTATCCTCCAATTTATCCCGAAGGAGTTATTTATGCAACTATGGGAGAAGCACTGGATGAATATGTTACAAAATATAATAATTACGAAGAAATGTTTGAAAAAATGAGGGAATTGTTGCGTGATCTTGAAAGGGAGGTACTATGCGATCAATAATTTCTGTAATAATGCTATTGATCTACCAGTTATCTTTGAAAGTGTAATCACTGATCTTTTTGAAGAAGCACTGTGGAATCTAGGTTGGCTAGTTACAATGAATTTCATGATTAATTTGCAGGTACCAATCTTTGATCTAAATGTGAATGGGCATACTCAAATCAAAGTTATAAATGACTCATATTTTTGGACTGGGACGTTTAATTATTTTACTGCTTCAATGTGTAGCCAATTAATTATAAACGCATCAACAGGTAATGCAAATGGGAACACAATATTTGTTAATGCTACTGATGAATATATAAACAACAAAACTTGGGATATCAGTACAGACCAAAATTATACAGGTTCTGATGCAATACCTGTATCAAGTGTCGATGCATTAGTTTCTTCATAGTTATGGTATAAGGCACATACTAGATCCAAATCAGAATTGTGACAAATTTTATTTACCACTTATAACAACACACTTTGACAATTCTGACAAAAGTCCCATAATCCACAAACTTATTTATTGACAAATTCCTGAAACTCTATTAACAATTGCACTGTTATTTTGTTGTGTGGGTGGAAAATACCCGATAATGTATAATTGGTAACGCTTAACAGCATTTGTGTGTGAATTTCAAAAACCGGATACCTTGTTCTAATCGGATTCGATGAAATTTCCTAATTTCATCAACTAGTCCGTTAATGAGAAAGTATCTTTTTACAGTCATTTAAAGAAAATGAAGGGAGTTCAACTTCAAAAACAAGAAAGGCAATTTATAACCACCTAAAAGTGAGGAGTACAGTATGAAACACTGGTATTTTCACAATAAAAAAAACAGTCACTGACGGGTGACTGTTTTGTTTTGAGAAGGAATCTTGTGAGACCTTAGTTATAAAACCAAGGTCAAATGTTCTGTTACTCTCGAGTTCATTGCAGCAAGGTTGGTATTCGATAAGAAATCTTTGCCTAACCTGAATAGTTGATTCGATTTTATGATTCATCAAATTCTGCACCAGAATATGCTTCTTAAAGAAACTTTCTTGATGAATTCAAAAATCTCATCGAAACTTTTCACCAAAGCTATTTGGTTGTGATATTATGCAAAGCTCTTATCAAGCAAAGTACTCTTGATCTATATGAGTTTGTTGGGGTTACTTTTTGTTCCTCATTTCCTGAATAAGCTCTTCTTCTATCTGAGCAGGAACAGGCTTGTAGGAACTGAACATCATTGTGAACTCGGCTTTTCCCTGAGTGGATGATCTGATTACTGTTGCCATACCAAAAGTTTCGCTTAAAGGAATCTCGGCTTCAATCTTGGTAAAGTGATCTTCTACGACTGTATCTGTAATTAAACCGCGTCTCTGATTCACAACAGCAAGTACATTAGATCTGAACTCGGATGGTGTATCAATGGAAACATTCATAACCGGTTCAAGGATTTTAATACTGCTTTGTCCGTAATGCTCTCTGAAAGCATCTCTCGTAGCAACTTCAAATGCAAGCATAGATGAGTCTACCGGGTGAAAATTACCATCGTCAAGCGTCATTTTGACACCTACAAGAGGAAATCCTGTGATCTGACCTTTATCCATACAATTGAAAAAGCCTTTTTCACAGCCCGGGATATAGTTGGATGGAATAACTCCACCTTTGATATTATCTTCAAAAATGTTCTCATCTGAACCTGATGGTGAGAACGTTCCCTGGACTCTTGCGTACTGTCCGCGACCACCGGATTGTTTTTTATGTGTATAATCGAATGTTACGTGTTTCTTGAATGTTTCTCTGTAAGAAACTTTAGGTGCTCCAACATCAACATTAACACCGTATTCACGTCTTATTCTTTCCACGTATACGTTAAGGTGAAGTTCTCCCATACCGGAGATAATAGTTTCTGATGTTTCTTCATCAATATAAGCTTTAAAAGTAGGATCTTCCTTGGTGAAACGGTTAAGGGCTTTGGAAAGCTGATCATTTGACTTAGTGTCTTTCACAATGAGAGCCAGCGAAATAATTGGTTCAGGAGCAAAAGTTTCTCTCAGTGAGTAATTGATATCCTCGCCCGTAAACGTATCACCAAGAGCACAGTCAACACCAAACAGAGCTACAATGTTTCCTGCTCTGGCGTATGTAATGTCTTCCATACTGCTTGCGTGCATTCTTACAAGACGTCCAACCTTTATTCTTTTCCTTGTACGTCTGTTTACAAGGTTGTCGCCTTTATTGAGGCTTCCCTGATAAACTCTGATGTACGTGAGTTGTCCATACTGCTGAGCTTCAAGTTTGAAGGCAAGACCGACAAATGGTTTGTCCGGAGTACATTCAAGCAGAACATCTTCACCATCATTATCCATATCCTGAGCATGGTTCTCGATATCTTTTGGAGAAGGCAGGTATTGCAGCACCGCATCAAGAAGCATACGAACACCTTTGTTTTTGAAAGCAGAACCAACAAATACAGGTGTAAGTGCCAGAGAAATCGTACCTTTTCTAACAGCTTCGTAAATCATTTCTTCGGTTTCTTCGCCTTCGAGGAATGCTTCTGCAAGATCATCACAGTAGAGAGTAATCTGGTCGATCATTTCTTCTCTCTTATGTTTTGCTTCTTCCATATATTCTTCAGGTATTTCTTTAATAAGTACCTGCTCGTTGTTTGCTCCTTCATAAAAATGAGCTTCCATTTTTACAAGATCGATAATTCCTTCAAACTCGTTACCGAGTCCAATAGGAATCTGCATCATTACTGCATGGTGATCGAGTTTTTCACAGAGCTGTTCCGTTACCTTTTCCGGATTAGCTCCAACTCTGTCGCATTTATTAATGAATGCCAGTCTTGGAACGTTGTAACGTTTCATCTGTCTGTCTACGACGTAAGATTGTGACTGCACGCCACCAACTGAGCACAGCACGAGTACTGCTCCGTCCAGAACACGCAGGGCCTGTTCAACTTCTACGGTAAAGTCAACGTGTCCGGGGGTATCAATAATGTTAATAGGGTGGTCTTTCCACTCTACGTTGGTCGCAGCGGAGGAGATTGTAATGCCGCGTTCTTTTTCCAGTTCCATGGAGTCCATTGTGGCTCCAACACCGTCTTTCCCGCGTACTTCGCCTATTCTGTGTATTTTATTACAATAATACAAAATTCTTTCGGTAAGAGTAGTCTTACCTGAGTCTATATGAGCACTGATGCCTATATTTCTGAGTTTCTCAATATTCACGCTAAATTCCTTTTTTCTTAGTGTCTTCAAGATGGAGGATAGGACTTGAAACCCTTAAATTACGTCAAGACAATTTTTTACTTTTCTCCATTATGTGTATTCGTTCTTAAAATATTGAATTAAAGAAAACTTTTGGTCATAATTACAGAACTTCCTACATAAAAGATATATCAGAGTTTGTTAAGAGAGTAGAAATTAATTGTGTGAAAGCAGAGAAAATTGTGGGGGAGGAGGATTCATAATTAGTGGGTGAATGAATAACTAATCAATAAATGTCAAAGTATCCTCATTATTGAAAAAAATCATGCATCCCCCCGAAACCCAAATACAATGTATGTATAACTTATTATAAATAAAAGTTTTGAAACATTAAATCAGTGGAAAATATGAATCAATGTAATAGCTTTGAACTAAGTATGATTGTTTTGCATTGAAGATAGTATTTTCTCTTTTTTTACTGTATAATAAATTTAACCGTTAAGAAATCCTGAAGCCTTGGAAGGATTTTAGGGAAAATTCATGGTTCCAGTTTACTGGAAATACATTTTAAAAAGAGTGCTTTTCGATGAAATTTACAATTTCATCAACTTCTCAATTTTCTTTTGTTTCGTTTTCTTTGGCACCAAAGAAAATGAATAGTGCATTTTTCTAAGAAATGTCTGCTAAAAATCCTTCCAATTTTCTTGAAGTCAGATTTTCAAGAAAAAACGGGGGGATTCCAAAATACGCAAAAATACCTTGACATGCCTCCCCCAGATTTGTTCTCAATTGATCAAATGGAAAGTTTTATATCGGTGTAGAATTTAAAGAGCTTCGATGAAATTCATCTACAGTTTCAACAGATAAAAGCTCTTAGACAATATTTTGAATTCTTGCAGATATGTAGTTGTGTTTCTTTATAAGTATGTATTTTTCCCTGTGTAAGGTTCTCTTAATGTAGTAATCTGGTTTCCAAAATACTCAATTTCAAAATGACAATATTATAGTATCAAAAAAACGGAAATGAGAATGCAAACAATAGCTTCCGGCAAGAAGACCGCAACAAACCCATTTCCTGAATACATTATTGCAGGATTATGATTTGTGTGCAAGTTTTTTCTCATTTCCACAGAAGGAGAAAGAATGAAAAGAAATATTCTCTTAGTTTTAGCTAATCTGCTAATTTGTGGATTATTCTCGACAACCAATTTTGCTGATTCTGGATTTCAACAAGAAGTTCCCGGACCACATTATGTAAGTTTCGGAGCAACATCAATTGATATCGATGTATATGTAACCGGGGGAAATTTAACTGCAAATCAATTTATTGGTATTCATAACAGTGGAGCTGCATTTCCTTCCTGGATTTCACTTGGAAGTTATAGTTATCACTCTTATAATAATGTCCAGTATTTCACTTTTACATTTAATATATCGGCTAATTCAGATCCGGTTTCAAGGAATGGAGGCTGTTACCTTCAAATCTACCAGAACAACGATTTTTATGGTGATCCATGTCTTGTTCAGTTTTATCAGGAAGGAATCGGTTCTATCAGTCCTGTTCAGACAATGATAGCTAATGCTCCCGCAAACAGTGTAGTTAACGTCCCTGAAGGTACATTTCATGGATTTGTCTATATATATAATAATAATGTTACACTACGAGGTGCTGGACCAGATAAAACAATATTGAAAGGAGTAGGGACTAATCCGGTAATACAAGTTACAGGTTCAAATATAACATTGGAAAACATGTCAATCACTGATGGTGATTATCAGTATGGTTCTGCTGTACTGAATGTCTCAGGAGGAGTAACAATAAGAAACTCTTTCATTTACAACAACAGTGCTGAGGATTTGAATCTAACAGGGTATATATGCAGTACAATTAAAGCCAACTCAGTAACTATGGAAAATGTCTTGATGTATGATAACTATAATGAGTTTAGTCCGGAAATAGAAACACGCTTTTTAAATCTGAATAAATGTACTATTCTTGACGGTCATTATTTTGATAATCAGTATCATGGTGCATATCTGGGGTATACAACAGATCCATGGAACTTTACAGCAAACATTTCTAATTGCTATATTGATTATCCAACCGGAGTACAAACTAATACTGTATTTAGTAATACTGTCTGTGAAGCAATAGAAAGTGACTTCTTTGATCCATATTATTCATCAGTAATGTTCCCGAATCTTTCAGTAGAAACTAATCCGATGTTTGCAGACCCTGATAATGATGATTATTCCCTGATCTGGGATGATGAAGGAAAATCTCCATTGATTGGAGTTGAAATCCAGCAGGACGGAACTACAACAGATATCGGTGCAATACAATTTGAAGACAAACGCCTTAACTACCAGTTTGATACGGATGACCCTAAAACCGAGAACTGGTTCTGGGTAGGTTTCCCTGTTATTGACCCAATTGGTAACCATGACCAGTTAGATGGTTTCTTTGCTGATTTTATGGAGGATGACGATCCATTTACTGTTCATCAATTCAGTTATCAGACACCAGATTATGCTGATGAGGATATGACTATTGCAACATCAGAAAATGATGAAGGAAATTGGAGCGATAACTCCGAGATACTGAAACAATATAAAGGATATAAAGTACAGATAGATAACGGGGCAGCGATCAATAATTATCATGGGGTATGCATAAGAAATGATGAACCGGTAAGTATACCATTTGGTAAAGTAGAAACCTGGGTTTGCTATTATGGTTCGGAATCATCTACGTCACCAACGGCAGCTTTTGGAGGTACTTTAGGCAACCAGCTAAAGAGTATTCATGGTCAATATTGGTCTTACGAAAAACACGTAGAAATTATAGGAGACAGTCTGTTTTCTCAGATGATTATCACCTGGGAAGGCGTGGCAAATATGGATTATTATGATGGTGTGCAATACGGTGACATGATAGTTGTTGAAACTGAAAATCCTGCGTCATTCATCTGGGATGAAGGATTTGTGTCCACAGGTGGTGGAAGTGTTGTTACTACTGTTTTCAATAATATTGAGGCAGATACGGATCTAAATTACTTTGACTATACTGAACAAGCTGATTATAATACATTTGTATTTGAGTTCGCTCCGGATGATATTCCTCAGGAAATTGCTGTATATGCCAATGGTGAATGTATTGGTGCTTCTGTTGTTCATGGTCAGGATGCTGCAGTATTCGCATATGTTACAGATGACCTTTATGATGCCAATATTGATATTGTAAAATGGTATGGAGAACGTGAAGAGGTTTTCTCAGAGAATCTGCAAGTTTATGATGCGGAACAGAAAAAGTATATGGAAAAGGATATCAGACTGAGTCCTGAACATCAGAGAGTCAGAATTTCTTATGTTGAGCATGATTATAAGGAAGAAGAAGCTCCGGAAGCTTATTCTTTTGCCTGTAAGAACTACCCTAACCCGTTTAACCCAACCACAACCATATCATACAGTCTTCCTGAAGAAAGCAATGTTTGTATCGAAGTGTACAACATAAAAGGTCAAAAAGTTAAACAGCTTGTAAATGAACATAAAGAAAGCGGACATCATACAATAAAATGGAACGGAACAGACGAAAACAACAAGAGCGTTAGTTCCGGAGTATATTTCTATAAAATCAAAACCAAAAAATCATCGCTGATAAACAAAATGATAATGTTGAAATAGTATTTTCCCCTTGCGAATGGTCTTAAGACCTCCGCAATGGTTGGAAAATATCGTACCCTATCGAACTTATTCGATTTAGGGTGTGTAAAACCAATTGGAAAATGCTATGCCCATTCTGCGAATCGCTATGGAGTGTTTTTCAATAAATAAATATATCTCACACCTTCGCAATGGTCTTAAGACCTTGCGAATGGAGTGAGATATTAAAGGAAACCTATGAAAAAGCAGCTTGCAATACTGATAGTTACATTGATACCAATACTTCTGATAAGTGCTACCCACACTGTAAACCTCGATGGCAGCGGAGATTTTACCGATATACAGCAGGCGATAGACAGCTCATCCGATGGTGATATAGTACTTGTATATCCGGGATTTTATGCTGTAAACCTCAATTTTAACGGTAGATCAATAAAGCTTTACTCTATGGAAGCACTAACCGGAGAAGATCATTATATTGCAGAAACCATACTAAATGGCTGTGGTGTCGGCAAGGTAATAGAAATCTGGGACCAGCAGGTTAACAATGCAGAAATAAGGGGTTTTACAATTACCAATGGTTACGGAGAAGACCGTGTTGTGGGTGGGGGTATCAGCATTAAGGCTTATGGTGATATGAAGATTACTAATTGCGAAATTTATGATAACCGAGTTGTTCTTGCCGGGGGGGGAATATTTATATCCGGTGAAGTAGATATTGAGTTAGCCGGACTTGATATTCACGATAACTTTGCCTGGAAGGGTGGGGGGGTAGAGTACGAACCTGAGATAAATTCAGAAATAATCTTCTCTTCAGTCAACAGATGCAGTATTTACAATAATCTTGCTTACAGTGGTATGGATATCAATTGTTATGCCATACCACGAGATTACAACACTGTAACTATGATTTATCTTGATAAATTCAGTGAAGCAGTAGCATCCCGATATTATGCAAATTACTGGAGTTTTTACTCTTCAAACACGGGTAATCCCATGCAGTTTGATATTCTCAGAGGACACATAACTCCTGTAAATTCTGATTTGTATATATCCATGGATGGAGATGATGCAAACTCAGGACTTTCACCCGATGATCCAAAGTATTCAATAGTAGATGCCTGCAGGCTTATAGCAGCAGACAGTCTTAATCCAAAAACTGTCCATATTGCAGCCGGAGATTATTCGCTCCAGTTTCTGGACAGATTTAATACTCCGGTATTAAAGAGTCACTGTAGATTAGCCGGAGCAGGCTCAGATGTCACTTATCTTGGAGGGTACCTTGAAAATGCTCGGATAATCTATGCGATGTATGAGTATCAATACATCGAAATATCCGGTTTGACAATAGAAAATCCTGTAGGTAAAGGCATATCATTTCATGGATTCAGTGGAAAAAAAATAAAGTTCAATGATGTTGTAATCAAAAATTGCAACGCTGATGATTTCTCAGCACTATATTTGATTCATTGTAAGAGAGTAGAATTAAGAAATATGAAAATCTTAAGTTGTACAGCAACACATAGGAGTTCAGGTATTTACATGAACGATGTTGGACTGGCAATAATTGATAGTTGCGAGTTCACCGGTAATCAGGTAACAGAAAATCATGTTGAATGTTATGACAATGCAGTAAGAGTAATGGCAGACTCTGTTATTGTATCAAACAGTATTTTCAATGGTAATACAAGTTATGCTCCGGGTAATGTCAATGCTTACAATTTTGTGGGAGATAGTCTGGCAATATTTGAGAATAATCTGGTAATTAATAACATGTCTTATAATGCTCAGCCCATTGGTTATGTAAGATCGGCAAAAGGTACTTCCATAGTACGTAATAATACATTTGTCAACAATTATATCAGTTTTCAGGATCAACTTGTACAATTTGCAGTACGTGGTGGAGATGCCCAAATATATAATAATATCTTCTATAATCCATACTCAATGTATGACTCCAGTGAACTGATTGTGTATCTATCAAACCCAAACGATGCTGCTGTGCTATATAATAACCTTATCAGAGGTGGGGAGAGCTCTGTAGTCTGTATACAAGAAGATTTCGCAGACTTAATAGTCTTTGAAGACACAAATATTGATGTTTTGCCGGAGTTTGTCGGAGGAGATTCAACTTCTGCAGAGTATTACTATCTTACGGAAACAAGTCCCTGTGTAGATGCCGGATCTGTAACAGGCAGTAATTTCCCACTGCTTGATCTGGCAGGAAACACCAGAACATACGGCAGTACTGTAGACATGGGTTGTTATGAGTGGCAGCCAGTAGGTAATTTCAATCAGGATTTAGATTTTAGAGATACCAAGGTAATTGCTTATAACTACCCCAACCCGTTCAACCCAACCACAACAATTTCATATAGTTTACCGGAAGAAGGCAATGTCTGTATTGAAGTGTATAATATTAAGGGTCAAAAAGTTAAACAGCTCATTAATGAGCACAAGGAAAGCGGACATCATACAATAAAATGGAACGGAACAGATGAAAATAACAAGAACGTAGGTTCCGGAGTATATTTCTATAAAATCAAAACCAAAAAATCATCGCTGATAAACAAAATGATAATGTTGAAATAGTATTTTCCCCTTGCGAATGGTCTTAAGACCTCCGCAATGGTTGGAAAATATCGTACCCTATCGAACTTATTCGATTTAGGGTGTGTAAAACCAATTGGAAAATGCTATGCCCATTCTGCGAATCGCTATGGAGTGTTTTTCAATAAATAAATATATCTCACACCTTCGCAATGGTCTTAAGACCTTGCGAATGGAGTGAGATATTAAAGGAAACCTATGAAAAAGCAGCTTGCAATACTGATAGTTACATTGATACCAATACTTCTGATAAGTGCTACCCACACTGTAAACCTCGATGGAAGCGGAGATTTTACTGATATACAGCAGGCAATAGACAGCTCATCCGATGGTGATATTGTACTTGTATATCCTGGATTTTATGCAGTAAATCTTAATTTTAACGGTAGATCAATAAAACTTTATTCAATGGAAGCACTAACCGGAGAAGATCATTATATTGCAGAAACCATACTAAATGGTTGTGGTGTCGGCAAGGTAATAGAAATCTGGGGACAGCAGGTAAACAATGCAGAAATAAGAGGTTTTACAATTACCAATGGTTATGGAGAAGATCGTGTTGTGGGTGGTGGCATCAGTATTAATGCCGATGGTGATATGAAGATTACCAATTGCGAAATATATGATAACCGAGTTGAGCTTGCCGGAGGTGGAATATTTATCTCCGGAGAAATTGATATTGAGTTATCCGGGCTTGATATTCACGATAACTTTGCATGGAAGGGGGGGGGGGTGGAGTATGAACCTGAGATGAATTCAGAAATAATTTTTTCTTCAGTCAACAGATGCAGTATTTACAATAATTATGCGTATGGAGGTATGGATATTAATTATTATGCCATACCGCGAGATTACAACACTGTAACTATGATTTATCTTGATAAATTCAGTGAAGCTGTTCCATCCCGATATTATGCAAACTACAGTAGCTTTTATTCTTCAAACCCAGGAAATCCCATGCAGTTTGATATTCTCAGAGGGCACATAACACCGGTAAATGCAGATTTGTATGTATCCATGGATGGCGATGACAATAACAACGGTTTAACATCCAATGATCCCAAGTATTCAATAGTAGATGCATGCAGACTTATAGCAGCAGACAGTCTTAATCCTAAAACTATACATATTGCAGCCGGAGATTATTCGCTCCAGTTTCTGGATAGATTTAATACTCCTGTATTAAAGAGTCATTGCAGATTAGCCGGAGCAGGCTCAGATGTCACTTATCTTGGCGGTTATTTATTGGAAAGACGTATTATGTATGCAATGTATGAATACAAGGATATTGAAATATCCGGATTGACAATAGAAAATCCTGTCGGGGAAGGATTGACTTTTCGGGGGGATAATGGTAAGTCTGTGAGACTAAAGGATGTTGTCATAAAAAATTGTTATGACAGGAGTATTACTGGCTTAATGATTGAAGATTGCGATTATGTTGAGCTAAGGAATGTGAAAATTCTGAATTGCAGGGCAACAGACAGCAAATCAGGACTATACATGTATGGTATTGGTAAAGCAATCATAGATAGCTGCGAATTCACCGGTAATCAGGTAACAGAGTATCATATAGAATGTTGTGATAATGCAGTAAGGGTAACAGCAGACTCTGTTTATGTGTCCAACAGTATATTCAATGGAAATACAAGCTATGCCCCCCTCAATGAAAATGCTTTTGTTCTGTTTGGAGACAGTCTTGTTGTATTTGATAACAACCTTGTAGTAAACAATATATCATACAACGCACAGGCTGTGGGGTATATTGGTTCTATTTATGGTGACACATATGTCAGGAATAATACATTTGCCAACAATTATATCAGTTTTCAGGATCAGCTTGTTAAGTTTGAAATTGTGGGTAATAATTCTTACGTATATAATAATATTTTCTACAATCCATATTCTATGTACGATTCCAGAGAAATAGCAATATGTACTGTAGATCACCAGAACTCCTCCACGATTAGTAATAATCTGATTTTAGGTGGAGAGCAATCAGTTATGGTAATACCCAAAGAAAACGAGCATCTACTTACTTACGAAGACACCAATATTGATGTTTTGCCTGAGTTTGTCGGAGGAGACAGCACAAGCACAGACTATTACAAATTGCAGGAAACAAGTCCCTGCGTGGATGCCGGAGCAGTAGCAGGCAGTAATTTCCCACTGCTTGATCTGGCAGGAAACACCAGAACATACGGCAGTACTGTAGATATGGGCTGTTATGAATGGCAGCCTGTGGGTAATTTCAATCAGGATTTAGCTTTTAAAGACACAAAGGTAATTGCTTATAACTACCCTAACCCGTTTAACCCAACCACAACCATATCATACAGTCTTCCTGAAGAAGGAAATGCTTGCATTGAAGTGTATAACATAAAAGGACAGAAAGTTAAGCAGTTGGTAAATGAGCACAAGGAAAGCGGACATCACACAATAGAATGGAACGGGACAGACGAAAACAACAAAAGTGTAGGTTCCGGAGTATATTTCTATAAAGTCAAAACAGAAAAATCATCGTTAATAAACAAAATGATAATGTTGAAATAATACTTCTCACATTTCAGCAATGTCATGACATATAGAAAATAAGGAGACGCACATCAGTGCATCTCCTGTCTCGAAAAATTTATCTAAATACTATTCAGGTGTAACCAAAGAAACGTCAGTGAATTTATCCATTGGAACTTCAATCAATTCCATCTGTTCATTGGTAATTATCAGCTTATCTCCGTCAAAGGCAATAGCTTCGCATTGTTTAGCTTTTATCGGCATAAATCTCATTCTGCCATCGAAGAAATTATCATCTTCATAGTCTTCGAAGAGCCAGATATTGTTATAGGTCAGAACCGCCAGTTTTTTACCGTCTTTTGAACAATCAGCTGCAGTTACACTACCGTTTATCTCAAACTCAGCAAGTTTTGTCAGAGGATTAGGCATATCTGTGAAATAGGAATCAAGTCTGTATAATCTTGTATTTGTGTCCGATCTGTGTTTTGACAGGAAATACAATGTGTTGCTGCATGTGAAAATAGCTTCGCAGTCAAAATTGAAGTTAGTTGTGTCCGGTGGAAATGATGTTTGATCCGGATAGTAAAAATCTATTTTCTTATAATACCGTGTAGAGAATGTTGCAAGAGGATGTGGCTCTTTAACAATGTATACTGCAAGGTCTTTTCTCACATTGGAGTTGTTCCCACAGGCACCGATTATCAAGTTGCCATTGTTATCGGTAGTAATATCTTCCCAGTCTACATTCACTGCATCAGGGATATGAATACCGGAATAGTTTCTTGCCCATTTTGGTTTTATCAGGTTACCATCGTGTGTTACTGCAAAAATTCTGCTTTCATCACCGGAATCATTCAGTGTCCAGTATACGTCATCGTATTGTCTGCTTTTCACCAGTGCAGATGATTCGTTGATCATTTCAGAGTCAAACTTTGCATAAGGTTTCAGAGATAGTGTATCTGCTTGTACTTGCTTTACGGGATAGTATTTAACGTGGACTGTATTACACGCGTTAAGTAAAAAGAGAATCATGAGTGTGAATACAGAAAGAACTATTCTAATCATTTTTTTCATTTTCATTATCCTTTTTATCGTCAAAAACGACCATTTTTATTCCTTTAACATAGTCATCAATGTGATATGAATCAATGTTGTTGAATCTGTCGAGAATCTTTGTGATTCGCTCTATTGAGTCAATAACTTTTGGATAAAATCTCTGAAATTCTGTTACATTATGCTTCTGGCAGATAGCATATATCATATCAACATACATTTGAATAACAGAAAGGGGCTGTTTAATCTCATGATTGGCGGTTATTCCTGCAGCAAGTATTGTATTTCTTTCTTCAAGTTCCTTAAGCTTTTCTGCTTTATTAAGCATTCTTATTCTAAGCAGTGAGAACAGAACAGCCGTAAACAAGAATACTGTTAATATCAGTATATGCTCATGTCTCTCGGCATAAACCAAATGTTTGTACTTAAGCTTCAGAACCCATTTGCTGTTTGGAAGGATTATCGGAAACTCAGACATCCAGCCTGATGAGGAATCAGTATTTTGTGCAATAATGGGGTTATCATCATCATCCGGATTATTCCCCTCCAGCTGGTAATATAGATTTTTCTGGTCGATGTCGGACATTTCCTTCAGCAGCTTGTCCTTTAAATCAATTAAAACAATAACAAACCCCCAGAACTCATTCTCTTTGAATACAGGCTTTCTCGCTATTATTGCTTTGCGACCATTCTGAATCAGTGTTAAAGGACCTATAACAGTTATTTCTTTAGCATTGATTGCTCTCAATGCCCCCTTTTTCCTTCGTTTATCCTTCAGAAGATCATGTCCGATTGCTTTTTCGTTGTTCTCAATAGGGTAGATTTTCCTTACAACTCCGTTTGGAGCTAACTGTATTGCAGAGATTTTATTGTACTGATCAAAAAGTGTCGTTTTCCAGCTATCAAATGATTCTGTACTAAAATTGTTTAGTTTAAGAATGTATTCCATAGCATTGAGGGAGGATATACCTTCTGAGAGGTTTCTCTGAATCTCCTGAGCAACATAAGAGTTTATCAAGAACAGATTCTGTTGCTCTTTGTTTCTTTCTATGCTCAGGTGAAGTCTGAACACAAGCTCAGATAGCAGTATTGTTGCTGCAAGTATAATAATGACTTCGAAAAGTTTTCTTTTTACAATGTTAAACTTAATAATATCCATTAATACAAAATACTGGATATCTGAAACAATTACAACAAAAAATTTTCACTAAAGTTGTTGAATATCATAAACATTGACAAAATAGAGATCATTGTCTATGTTATGAATAATAAACATTAATTACATTCAAGAGGTAGTATGTTCAATAAAGATGTTTTTTTTCTCCATTTTAAATCTTGTATGAATACCATAGAATGCAGATTATCTAATTACTTTTTTGCTCTTGATCAATTGAAAACTCTGACAGAGATGATATTTTCCGAAGCAAACCCTGATTCTACTAATGTTAATCATTGGATTGACAGTAAATTTGGAGTGGATGAGGATGGTTTCTTTCAACCATTGCAGGATTTGAGGGATTTCAGGAATAATAAACTCTCAGATACCGGGATGAGCTATTTCTGGCAACCTGACAAGAATGATGATATAGAAATCAGAAAACGTATCTATGCTTTGAGAAATTTTGGGGAAACTCTTAAGAAAATACGAAAAAGCCTCGATGGAGCTGCCTGGATTTATTATCAGGATATAGAGAATGTATCTATTCAGTATCCATATATAGATATGAAAACTGCAATTACTCCTGATTTCAACTGGCTTGAATATCATACATTTAAGACTGTAGAACCGGACATTAATCCTGATAGAGAAATAAGATGGACAAAGCCGACGATTGATTATGCCGGAGAAGGATTGATAATCTCAGCATCTATTCCTGTTTATGTTAAGAATGAATTTGTTGGATTATGGAGCATAGATACCCCTGTAAAATCTTTTTTCTCAGAAGACATTTTCGAATCCTTCGTGAAACATCACAGATATCTACTTACTAACAAAAGAGGAGAAATTTTATCAGATTCTTCGGTTTCAGATATTCCAATTGAAGAAAAAGGGAAAATTATCTTTAGAAAAATCGATTCCTTAGGGAAAGGATTTGGGATTAAGATATTGGATGACATTGCTGAAAACGAAAGTTTCAGTGACATTCTGAAGGATAATTCGGGAGAGGATCTGATTGTATATAGTGGTTACATCAAAAGTTTGAATTGGTTCTTATTACAAATCTTTCCACTTAGTCAATATATTGAGTTTGTGGAAGCTAATGCTAAACTCGCAATTAGTAACAATAATGAGGAAAAGTTTAATCTGGAAGACTTAATCAGATCAAATGCCATGTTGTCAGTATATGATAATATTATTTATACTCTCAAAGCTCAAAGCAGTGAAAACAAGAGGATATCTAAAGAGTTATCAGATAAGACCGAAGAATTCAGATTGATAACTCAGCTTCCTGGACAGATAACATATAACTATCACCCCTGTACTGGTAGAATTAGTTGGACTGGAGATATTGAGGGTGTGACGGGGTATTCAGTTGAAGCATTCAGCAGTTATTCTTTTGATGACTGGACATCAAAGCTTCACCCTGATGACAAAGTCAGAACCATAGAAACACTGGACAAAGCGATAAGAGAGGAGTCAACATTTGAGAGTGTATACAGATTCCTTAAAGAAGATGGAACTTATGGGCATATTGAGGATATGGGTTTTATCATTAAAAGACATGAGTCAGGTGAAAAAGTTATGTTGGGTATAATGCGGGATGTGACAGAAAGAGTAGAGACAGAAAACTCACTTATTCAGAGCGAAAAAAAATTCAGAGCATTATATGATAATGCACCTCTGGCTTATCAATCACTCGATGAAAATGGGAACCTGATTGATGTTAATCCTGCCTGGCAGAAAACGCTTGGTTATGATGACTCAGATGTAATTGGGCAAAGCTTTGCAGATTTGCTTCACGAAGACTGGAAACAACATTTTGATAAGAACTTTCCAGCTTTCAAAAAGAGAGGATTTATCAATGGTGTAGAATTTAAGATCAGGCATAAGAAAGGTCATTACCTGGATATTGCATTTGATGGGATGATAGGTACAAAGCAGGATGGCAGCTTTAAACAGACATACTGCGTTTTCAGGGATATCTCAGTTAAGAAGCGTGTAGAAAAAGCAATTGAGAAAAGAATAATAGCCTTGACAGAACCGATAACAAGTACTGGTAACATTACATTTGAATCATTATTTAATGTGCAGGAAATACAGAAGTTACAGGATGACTTTGCCCGGGCATATGGAATAGCTTCTGTGATAATGAAACCCTCAGGAAAAACAATAACTATTCCGAGTAATGTTCAGAATATTTGCCAAATGATAATTGGTAATAAGGAATTATGCGAAGAAAATTGTGTAAAATTTGTAAAAGGAATAGGCAACTCCTCCGGTAATAAGCCTTTAATCAAGAGGTGCCCGGTAACCGGTCTTCTGGATGCGGGTACTAAAATAATGATTCATGACAAGCATATTGCAACCTGGTTAATTGGACAGGTAAAAGATACAGATTTGCAGGAAAAGGATCTGACAAGATTGGCAGCAGAAAATAAAATAGGAGTTAATGAGTTTAGAACTGCATATAACGAACTGCCAATAACAGGATATAAAAAATTCAATGATATAGCTCAATTAATGTTTACACTTGCAAATCAACTGTCTCAGAAAGCATATCAGAATATTCAGCAGGCTAGAATGATATCTCATCTCAAGGATGCAAAAAATCTTTTAAAACATTATGAAACTATAGTGTCTAATTCAACAAATATGCTGGCATTGATAAGTAAAAATATGGAATATCTTGTTGTAAACAGAAACTATGCAATAACATTTATTCCGGGAATAGAGGATTTTCAAGGCATGAGTATTTATAATGCACATGCAGACAATGAGTTTACTGAAATCCTGAAATCAAATTTATCAACCTGCCTTTCCGGAGAAATTACAGAGTTTAAAGCAGAAATAGCTAATCCGGATAGAAAGGTGTTTGAGTTTACAATTTCTCCTTACTACAATGAAAATAAAGAGATTTCCGGAGCGGTGATTGCTGCAAGAGATGTTTCTAAAAAAGTTGAAGCTTTGGAAATGCTTAGAAAACTTTCTACTGCAGTTACACAGAGTCCTTCATTGATTCTGATTACTGATGATCGTGGAAAGATTGATTACGTGAATCCAAAGTTTACAGAAGTTACAGGTTTCAAGCTTGACGACATAAAAGGACAAACTCCTGATATGCTGAGACCAGATAATGAAAATAGTAAAATCTATGATGAGATGCACAAAATTATTCTGAAAGGACGAGTCTGGCAGGGAGAGATGCAGACAAAGAAAAAGAATGGAGATTTGTTCTGGACGCTATCCAATGTCTCACCTGTGTTTGATGAGAACTGGAATATAACGAATTATATGAATGTAGCGGAAGACATTACAAAACTTAAAGAAGATGAGTGTATGAGGGCTAATTTGACACAGCAGTTAAATCATCATACAAAGATGGAGGCATTAGGACAATTGGCAGGGGGAGTGGCACATGATTTTAATAATATGCTCAGTGGGATTATGGGTTCTGTTCAGCTATTGAAGTCTCCTAAAAGAAACCTGGATGATAAGGCTAAGAAACTGTTGGCAATGATACAGCAATTGACTGTCAGAGCAGCTGATCTAACTTCTAAGTTGCTGGCCTTCTCCAGAGATGAAGAGAGCCAGTCACAATCTTTGAATATTCACCAGATTATTGTTGATACAGTCTCTATTCTCAAGAATACGAATATTAAGATGATTGATATTGATATATTACCCGAAGCTGAAGATGATATTATAAGCGGTCATAGTTCAGCTATTCAGAATGCATTGATGAATCTCTGTATTAACTCAACTCATGCTTTGAATGAGTCAGGATTTATAAAGATCTCTACGCAAAACAAGGTTTTGGATCAGGAATTTTGTTATAAAAGTCCATTTGAGATTGATCCCGGATTGTTTGTGGAAATTAAAGTAGAAGATAATGGTAAAGGAGTGAGTCCTCAGAATGTTGCAAGGATATTCGAACCTTTTTTTACAACAAAGGGTAAAGATGAGGGGACAGGATTAGGGTTATCAATTGTATATTCTACAGTTGTTGAACATAGAGGTACGATATCAATAGAGAGTGAGGTTGGAAAGGGGACATGTGTAACAATATTACTTCCCTGTTCCATCAACAAAGTCAGGGAAAGCGTAGTATCTCAAGAAATTCCACGCGGAAAAGGAACGATTCTCCTTGTTGACGACGAATATAGCATCAGGGTAACAGGCAGATTTATTCTCGAAGAACTGGGATACAGAGTTATTCTCGCGGAAGATGGAACTGAAGGTGTGGAATTGTTTTCAGAAAAGAAAGATGAAATAGATCTTGTGATTCTTGATATGATAATGCCTAAAATGAACGGTACAGAAGCATTCCTGAAAATTAAGGAAATAAGAAATGATGTACCGATAATACTTTCAACAGGTTATACAACAGTGAGTAATCTTGAAGAACTCAATAGAAGAGGGTTGGAAGGATTCATAAAAAAACCTTATCAGACACATGAGCTGAGTGCAATTCTTACAAAATTGTTAAATAACTAATAAGTATTAACAATGCCAAATATTTGTTGACAATTATCATTTGTTTTTATATGCTGTTGATTAACTATATTTGCCTGAGGATGATTCTATATGTTGTTTAATTCAATAGAATTTGCTGTTTTTTTACCTTTAGTGTTTCTGATTTACTGGTTGTTAGATAACAAAGATGTGAAGTATCAAAATATATTTCTTGTTGTTGCCAGCTATGTTTTTTATGGTTGGTGGGATTGGAGATTTCTTTTCTTAATTGCCTTCAGCTCTTTTGTTGATTATTATGTTGCGTTACTAATGAGTAAAACGGAATCAAATGCTAAACGAAAAGTATTTCTTTTAATGAGTTTAATAATCAACCTCGGATTTCTTGGCTTTTTTAAATATTATAACTTTTTTGCTGAAAGCTTTGCAAATGCATTTACATTGTTTGGATCTCACTTTGACCCATACCGATTGAGAGTAGTACTTCCTGTTGGTATTAGTTTTTATACATTTCAGACTTTGAGTTATTCAATTGATGTCTATAAAAAGAAACTGACTCCTACGAATGATATTTTTTCCTTCTTTGCTTTCGTCAGCTTTTTCCCTCAATTGGTTGCCGGACCTATCGAAAGAGCAACTCACCTCTTACCTCAGTTTTATAAGCAGAGAAAATTCGATTACAATAAAGCTAATGATGGTATGAGGCAGATATTATGGGGTCTTTTCAAGAAAATTGTTATAGCAGATTCAATGGCATATTATGCAAATACAATATTCAATAATTATGCAGATCATTCAGGTTCCGTTCTTGTTGTTGGAGCAATCTGCTTTTCATTCCAAATCTATGGAGATTTCTCTGCTTATTCAGATATTGCGATTGGTACGGCAAAGTTGTTTGGTTTCGAGTTAATGCGAAATTTCGCATACCCCTATTTTTCAAGAGATATTGCAGAGTTCTGGAGAAGATGGCATATCTCTTTATCTACATGGTTCAGAGATTACCTTTATATTCCCCTTGGTGGATCCCGAGGTACAATGCTCAAGAAAGTGCGAAATACTTTTATTATATTTATTGTCAGCGGTTTCTGGCATGGAGCGAATTGGACATTTATCGCATGGGGTATGCTAAACGCTTTATACTTTCTTCCCCTTTTATTGTCAAAACGAAATAGGCAAAACACAGATATTGCTGCAGAAAATAGTTTCTTACCAAATTTCAAAGAGTCTTTTCAAATTCTTACGACATTTATCATGACAGTTATTGCCTGGATATTCTTCAGGGCAGAAACAGTGAAAGATGCATTGCTCTATCTCGAAGGAATTTTTGACCGATCTTTATTTACTTATCCAGATGTAATGCCTCACAGAAAATTGCTGGTTGTTGCTGTTTTTGTATTCATAGAATGGATTCAGCGAAAGAAAACACATGCATTGGATATTCAAAAGGAAATTCCATACAGATTTATCAGGTGGATTATTTATTGCCTTCTAATATTCAGTATCATGTGGATGGGTGGAATAAAGCAAAAATTCATATATTTCCAGTTTTAGGTGGTCCCATGAGAAAATTTATATTAAAATCAATTACATTTTCTTTGCTTTTCATCAGCATCTGCTGGGTTATTGAGTTGAGTGGAATATATACAAAATTGTTACCTAATAGGAGAGTTTACAGCAAAATTGAATTATCAAAGAAAGAGATTTATGGAGCGCAAATCCTTCTAATGGGGGATAGTGTTGCCGGGAGTACATATGAATATATAAAATCAGGAGAAAACGGAATTGTTAACTTAGCCTGCAATCAGGCAATAGATGTTATTGGTCATTATTTTTTGCTCAGAAATTTTCTTGAAAAAAACTCAGAAGTAAAAAAGGTCTTTTTCTTTTATAATCCATTCTCATTTTCCAACAACATAGATCATATATACTCATATAATCATTTCCTAAAACCTTTCTACAAGAAAGAATATAAGAAGTATTTTACTGACAATGTATATAAGCAGATCAGGAGTTATCCGCTTTATTTTCTCGCCAGATTTCCTCCTGTTGCAATTAATTATTTTGCTCCGGATTTTGAAGTTGAAGAACCTGACGTTTTTATCTCAGAAATCACTCGGGAGTATTTGCAGAAATTTGTAGAACTGACAAGAGAACATGGAATCGAATTTGAAGTACTTTCTCCTCCACTCAGGGAATCTAAAATAAATGATATCAAACAATTTAAGAGCAAATACCTAATAGAGGGAACAATGTCGGATTTAATGGATAATTATTTCGATAAAATTTCATTTTTACCTGATGAATATTATAGAGATGATCTACATTTCAAACAACAATATTTTTCAAAGGGGAAAGAGGTTTTCAGTAGGTTAACGGGCTTAAATGAGCTTAAATAGCAAAGAGAGGTAATATGGCACTTATTTCCGGTATATTGATTATTCTGGTTGGAGTTGTGCACTTGATCTATGGTGAAATTGTACAGCTGAAAGCCTTGTCTGAGAGTATTTCCGATATGATAACAATTGGATCAACACGAATTATGATTTATCAGGGGGGAGTACTCCTGATACTTGTTGGAGCCATGCAAGTCTTGAAAGGACTTAAAAAAATCAAAGTAAAAGGCTTTGTAAGTTATATACCTATCGGATACATTATTGCGAACTTTTCTACATATTTGATTCTTGGTCTTCTTCTACATCCTCAAGTGATTAGGAGTTCGATCCCTCAGATTATAATTTTTGTTATAATTCTTGTATTCTTATCGCTTGACTTGTTTATGGATAAAAGAAAAAGGACTAATGAGTAGTTTTAAGGTTCTCCATATTGATACAGAGAAAGGCTGGCGGGGAGGACAGCAGCAAGCTGTCTATCTGTTTGAAAAAATGTCTGAAAATGGTTATGATACTGCCATGCTATGTAAAAAAGGTTACGAACTCGAGGAATATTGCTACAAGAAAGGGCTTCCTCATTTTGCAATCAGAGTCAGGGGCGAGTTGGATATACCGGCAGGATATAGAATTTCCAGAATTTGTCGAAAACATAATTTTAATGTATTGCATCTTCATACAGCCCATGCAATGGGATTGGGACTTATTGCAAAATTTTTCATGCCTTCAGTGATTTTGATAGGTGTAAGAAGAGTTGACTTTCATATTCGCAGCAATTATTTCAGCAGAAGAAAATATTTTTCCGAAAAGATGAATAAAATTGTCTGTATCTCTAAAGGTATCAGAAATGTACTTTTGCAGGATGGAGTTGATGAAAACAAATTGGTAACTATTCATAGCGGTGTTGATTTGCATAAATTTGATGAAGTTGTTGTTCCTGCAGATTTCAGGGAGTCATTGAACATTCCTGCTGATAATGTTATTGTAGGTACAATTGCTGCTTTTGTCGGACATAAAGACTATCCTAATTTGATTGAAGCGGCTGAATATGTAATCAGAGAAAGGAAAAATGTCTCTTTCATAGCTGTTGGAGATGGAGCTCTGAAGGAGCAAATGGAAGCACTCATCAATTCTAAAAACTTACAGAAATACTTTATATTTACCGGATTCAGGAAAGATGTGGGAAATTTCCTTAAGTTTTTCGATATTTTTGTTATGGCTTCAAAATTAGAAGGTCTTGGTACCTCCATTCTTGACGCACAGGCACAAGGTTTGCCTGTTGTAGGAACGAACACAGGTGGTATACCTGAAGCTGTTCAGAATGGTATAAATGGAGTTCTGGTAGAAAGGCAGAACAGTCAGGCATTGGCTGATGGACTGATAAAACTTATTGATTCTCCCGAACTGAGGAAACAATATGGGGAAGAGGGGATGAAAACAGTTGAGAAATTCTCAAGAGACTATACATACCAAAAGAATCTTGAATTATATAAAACACTTGTTGCTAGTAAGTAAGAGTTACAATTTTTTTATTTTTCTAAGACTAACGAGATATATCAATATTGCTGCCCAGATTATTGAATAACCAACAGCCTTAACCATTGGAAACTCTTCCTTATAAATCAATACTCCAAGTAGAAACTGTAATACTGGCGCAATATATTGCAGGAATCCAACGTTTATTAGTGTAATTCTTTTTGCTGATGCTGCAAACAAGAGTAAAGGAAATGCTGTGACCGGACCTGAAAGGGGAACCAGAATCATGTTTTTTAAGCCTGAGTCAAAGAACACACCTTTACCTGTTAACTCAAAGTAAATGATAAATGCTGCTGCCGGAATTACCAGCCAGGCAGTTTCCAGAAACAGACTTTCTATTGATTTTAGCTGCGACTGCTTCTTGATCAAACCATAAACGCTGAATGTAGATATCAGGCAAAGAGCAATCCAGGGAATTTTCCCATATATGAATATCAGATACAATACACCAATTCCGGCTGTGACGATGGCAGCTTTCTGAAAGGTATTTACTTTCTCCTTGAGAAAGATAAGCCCGAGAAACACAAAGAATAAGGGGTTGATGAAGTAGCCCAGACTGGCTTCGGTAACTCTATTGATAAAAATTGCATAAATAAATATTCCCCAGTTTACAGATATAAGTACACCTGATAGCAGAGTTGTAAGGAGATTATGCTTGGTTAATCTGGTTTTAATGGTTTTTAATTTACCCGTGAACAAGAAATATACAATGAGAAACAGGAAAGACCAGAGAATACGACTGTTGAGCATATAAAGAGCATCAACTCCTGTAATAGCTTTCCAGAAGATGGGTGCAACTCCCCAGAATACATAAGCTGAGATTCCTGTGATAAAACCTGTTTTCTTATTCATGAACTGAGAAATTGAGTGGGTTGAATAATGTCCAGAAAAAAAGGACTGCTGAAATCAGCAGTCCCGGGAAGATACTATGTATGCTTTGCTTAAACTATTTCTTTGAGTGCGTTGACAGCCGCATTGTAATCAGGTTCGTCAGTCTGCTCTTTTACCAGGTCAAAATATCTGACAATATTATCTTTATCAACAATCAGAACAGATCTTGCAGTTAATGCCAGTTCGTTGATGTGAAGACCGTAGTTAAGTGAGAATGAAGCATTCTGATAGTCTGACAGCGTATGAACGCCATCAATACCTTCTGCTCCGCAAAAACGTGCCTGAGCGAAAGGAAGGTCCTTGCTGATGCCAAGTACTACTACATCATCTGAAAATTCTGCAGCTCGTTTGTTGAATTCTCTAACCTGCATCTGACAAACAGGTGTATCTATTGATGGGAAAGTTGCTATAACTTTGATCTTACCATCATAATCAGAAAGTTTTTTAGGTGCTAAAGTTCCGTCTACTACTTGAAACTCAGGAGCTTTATCTCCAACTTTTATCAGTTCGTTATTTAAAGTCATAGGGTTTGATTTAAAAGTAATCTGTGACATGTTTCCTCCGTCATCATATATTTTTGAGGATAAGTTAACCGGTATAGCAAAAGATGCAAATACTTTTTTGTAATTATTTCAAAAATGTTTTGTCTGTTACTAATGCCGTGTATAATGGATGAAATTTACTGTATTCCTACTGCAATAATAGCATCTAAGTTGTAAAATTCCTATTTCTACGAACATTTCTTGAGCCTTCTTTTTGAACTTGTAAGAAATCCTTACAAGTTGATTTTTTGATGAGTTCCTCATCTTTATATATATTTTTGAGATGCATTGTGATGTTTTGCGGTTTAACTTCAAACAATTCTGCAATCATCTTTTGCGTCATCCAAACAGTTTCATTTTCAAACATTACTTCCATTTTTACAGAACCGTCGGAAGTTGTATAAAATAAAATATCACCTTTTCCTTCTGCTATTTCCTTCATTTCATATCCAGTTTTGTTAGTCTTTATAAAACTTAGAATTTAAATGTTTATCTTCATCAGAAACTTTAAATTCGGAATCATCAATTTCGGAATAATTTACATTTAATATGGGTATAATGGACAGGCTATGCCACGAGCCATTGCGGGTTAATATTTTCAAATCCAACTTGATGTTGAATCGAAAGATTCAACGACCTCCGACTGACCAGATGAAATGTGGATGTGATTGTTATAAGCAAATTCTATACTTCTATTTTGAAACTACTATCAGAATGATAAATCTGAAATTCATAATTTTCTACTTTTCTTTTGAAAACGAAACAAGGTGAACTACCTAGCACTTTATAACTATTTTCGTTAAAAATTTCCAGACAACTAGAATTGTTCAATCCAAGTCCAAAATTATTATTAGTTTTTTCAAAATTATCAATTACTGACTTGAAACCATTTTGTTCTATAAAATGAGGAATTATAAAAAAGTTGCTTAAAATTCCTAATCCATTTAAAACATTATTATTTGATTCATCATTTAAGAAACTTTCAGCAAGAATCATTGCACCGGCAGATAAACCTGCATATGGAATTCCTTTGTTATACTTTTCAATCAAAATTTTAGATGTTTTATGATTACAGTATATTTTTTGATAGTTTGCTGTATTTCCTCCACCTACAAAAATTCCTGTTGCATCTTTTATTTTATGATAATCTTCATCTGAAATTGTAAAACTGTTTTCATTTGGAACAATAACTGAGATGTTATTTATACCATTTTCCTTAAGAGGATTTATGTAATTTTTAATATGACTTTCCCATCCATTTCCACCTGCAATCAAAAATGCAATTTTTGCATTCTCTCCTCCAGAATCTACAATGAAAGGTTTTATCACTTCAACAAAGTTACTTGCTAAGTCACCTAATAAGTATAGTTTACCCAATAGTTCTCCTGTATTTGCTTATAATGTATCTGCTCACGATAATTTTGTCGTGAACACCTTCCATTTAGGGGTTGTATACGCCCAATGTCATGTATATTACATTTAGATTTGCTTTACTTCTCATTGTTTTCGGCCAAATTCAGATTATCCAAAGACCCTATAATTTTGCTTTTTGCTACGTTTGTAACATGCGTATAAATCTAAGTGGTTTTATTTCCATATTTTCTTCAATAGACATTCATCTTCATTCTTCTGGAAAAAAATCTTACACTTCTTAACACTATTCTATTTATTTACCATAGAATATTGCGATCAAAAATAATTATAAACTATGAGTCAAGAAAAAAGAAAAATGGAAATAAGTGATTTGAGTAACATACTGTGATTTCAAAGTACAAATTTTGGTAATTAATTCAGAAGTGTTTTATCTATTGGATGAAAAAGTTTGTTCTATAATATATATCAACTAAAATGAATTGTATTCAGGTTTTCGACTGGGCAAAAAAAATGGCTCCTGAGGAGGGATTTGAACCCCCGACAAATTGGTTAACAGCCAACTGCTCTACCACTGAGCTACTCAGGAACGTAAGGTGTAATTTAAATGGCTCCTGAGGAGGGATTTGAACCCCCGACAAATTGGTTAACAGCCAACTGCTCTACCACTGAGCTACTCAGGAACATTAAATACAGTAGCAAACAATTATTTCTTGATTTCTCTGTCAAGACTTTATTTTGATAAATTTTCGCACATTTACAATTAAAAAAAGGTCAACTTTACAGCTGACCTTCGATTCTATTAGTTTTCAATTAGTTACTGATTATCTATTTCTTGAAATGATTATATGATTTTGTGAATCTTTCTGACCAGGTTTTTGGAAGGTAGAACAGGTGATCCGTATTTCCGTCTTTCATAACAAGGAATCTGTTATTGTCTTCTTTCAGATGGATTGATGTAAGATTAACTTTTTCACCGTTCTTAAGATTAACCTGAACAATTAAAGTTGGCTTCTTGAATCTTTCAGCATATTCATCATAACCAAAATCAAGAAATTCACTGGTGGATGCAAAAAGAATCCCCCCAAAAACTTTCTGGATCTGGGGATTAATCTTTGCTACACCGAATTCTTCTTCACTGTCCTTATATATCCATAATGAATCTGTAGCAGTCAGAGAATATTCATTTCGAGTATATTTAACATCTATTGATGCTATATCTTCTTTTTTTACATCAAGAACAGCACGTTTTCTCCAGTAATCGGCCTTTGGATTCAGAAGAGAGAATACCTGAGTATTCAACTGCAGGATTTCCGTACTGTTGGCGTATCGCCCCAGAGAATAGTTATAATTATTAGCTTTGGCGATGTAGACATCTTCAAGAAGATTACTACCGGTTCCATAGATTTTCAAATTAATAGCAACACTATCTTCCATTCCAAAGAATTTCAGAGATTCTTTACTTTCTGCTAATGGGGAAGAACTTGCTTTAACATGAAGAACTTTCTCAAAGAATCGAGAAATACTGTTCTTTTCTGCGGGATACTCAACAGGTTTGGTGAGTAACCATTCTCCATCTTTCTTCACAAGTTCAACTTCACCTTCAGGTGATGATAGTGTAATTCGGTTAATACTGACAGAATCAGCCTTGAAGAAATCAATCTGTTTCTCTGTATAGTTTACCAGTCCCTTTGACAGGAAATATATCAGTACCAGAACTGCAAGTACTCCAATGTAAATTAAGTTCTTCTTATTCATACATCTCCCTTATCATTTTTCTTTTTTGTCTTTCTTTTCTATAAATTATCAGTCCGATTATCAGTAATAACAGAGACGGAGCTGCAATGTTTATAATTTTCAGTGTTCTTTTAAAGCTTGTTGAAATTTCTTTCAAAGGTTTAAATTCAATTTCCCTGGATCTGATGTTAATGAGATCATCATCGGATACCATATAATCTACAGAGTTAAGTACCAGATTAATATTGTTCTTAATACCTGCTCCACCTGTTTCTTTTACGAAGTCTCCGTCAGCAAGAAGCAGTATTCTGGCATTCTTATTTTCAGATATATGAGTACCTGTAGTAAGTTCATCACCATTTCCGTAAATGCTTTTAATTGTACCGGTGTAAATACCGGCAACTACTTTAGGACCTTCATTCAGCATAAGCTTGAGGTTTTGCTGAAGATATTTGGAATAACTAATATCATAATTTGGACCAATAACTGTTCCTGAATACGGAGAAGTTGTAAGGAGAGGTTCAAATTTAAGTTCCTTATTAGTCATCACAGTATCAATTTCCGAAACATAGATCAGTTGGATACCATCCAGATTCTTAACAATAACATTATCCGAATCCTGCTGAAGAATAATAGGGAATGGCGGATAGTTTACAGGTGTATTTCTAACGAAGATCCCCTGTTTCTGGGTAAGTGTAATCTTACCGCATTGTGCATCTGCAACAATGTTTTTCTTGATTGTCACTCCATAATTCTGAAGAAGATCAAATATGTTGGAATTAATTTCTGTAGCTCTTCCGTTTTTTACATCTCCAATCATTCTATCCTGCAATATTACCAGATTTCCATTATTCATCATGAATTGATCAAGATTAAACAACTGTTGATTCGTTAATGAGTCTTCGACACCTGTAATAAACAATGCTGAGACATCTGGAGAGATAGGTTGAGTAAGATCTGTATCCTGAAGCTCATGATCTTTAGCTATCATTGTCTTTATTGATTCAAATGGTTCAGATACTGTCTGTTGATTTTGTCGTCTGACAGGCTGAAAATCTTCATCTTCCGGAGCAAAGAATGCCACTTTTTTAAGACCAATTGCTGTAACTCTTTTGATCATACTGGATATTTCATACTCAATACCTGTTGTATTTTGAATGAATGGTATTGATTCGGACTTGTTTCTGTAGTTAAACTGAAGTCCCATGTATACTTCGCGAACAACAAACTGGTCGTCTTCAATCACTCGCATCTGTACAGGGGAAATCATATTCTTTCTGGCTTCCATTTTAAGGTCTTCTTCACTGCTTGGATCGATAAATTCAAATTTGAATTTACCTTTTGAATAAGCCTGATATTCGCCGAGTAAGTCTCTTACATATCGAGATGCATCTGCATACTCAGCAGGAAGATTCTCAGTGAAATAAGCTTTTACAAGAAGCTTGTCGTCGAGTTTACCAACTATCTTTTTACTTGCTTTGGAAAGTGAATATACTTTTCCTTTGGATAAATCAAGTCTGTAGAAAAATGACAGCGATATAAGGTTTACAAAAACCAGAATTGCTGCAAGTATAATAATGTTAACTATTAAAGATTGCTTACTTTTCACGTTCATACTCATCTCCTACTTCCATTTTCTGCTTTCTAAGGTGAAAAATGCCAGTCTCAGGAATAAGAATGTCAGTGAAACAAAATACACAATGTTTCGGGTATCGATTACTCCATGAGATACATTACGCAGGTGATATGTTATACTGAGATACTGGAAGAAAGATGTCAGACCTGCTGGCATGAATATCAGCATCCCTTCGATAGAAAAGAAGAAGAAAACAATCATAAAGCTTATGATGAATGCAATAATCTGATTCTTGGTCAGACAGGAAGCAAATACTCCGATAGCTGAGAACGATGCTCCGAGAAGGAACAGCCCCAGATAACCAGTAAAGATTGCCCCATAATCAATATTATGACCAAGAAGGACAATTGTGAAAAAATGTATCAATGTGAACAGGAGACCTACTGAAACAAGTCCCAGTGCTCCAAAGAATTTACCAAGAACAATATGGCTTTCTTTCAAAGGAAGTGTGGAAAGAAGCTCAATTGTTCCTGAGTTTTTTTCCCTGGCAAGTGTTCCCATTGTAATTGCCGGAATGAAGAACAAAAATATCATTGGAACATATTCAAAGAGTGTTCTTAATTCAGCCTGATTGATTATAAAAAGTCTTGATGTAAAAAACCATCCGGAATATACCAGAAATACAATTAAAACTATATATGCAGCAGGACTTTGGAAATATCCTCTGAATTCTTTTTTGGAAAGTAATTTTGTGTAAGACATTAATCCCTCCTGCCTGTAAGTGATCTGAATACGTCTTCAAGAGAAACTTTCTCTCTCTGCATTTCAAGTAATTGCCATGGCTGAGATTTAATGACATTATATATTTCAGTTCTTCTGTCAGCTTTATCTGCATAGTGCAGATTCAACATGTGTGATATATCTGAACTTGAAAGAACTTCAACTTCAATACCGGGTAGTTGAGTGAAAGTATTTCTTATACCTTCGAGATCTCCGGTAAGTTCCAGTTTGATTGTTGTTTTTTCCTGATGCCCTGATTTAAGCTGTTCAGTTGAACCGTCAGCAACGATTTTACCTTTATCAATAATAACAATTCTATCGCAGACAGCCTGAACTTCCTGAAGAATGTGGCTTGAAATAATCAGAGTCTTGTCCTTACCCAGTTCTTTAATCAGTTCTCTTATCTCGACAATCTGATTCGGATCAAGTCCCGTTGTAGGCTCATCGAGAACAAGAATCTGTGGATTATGCAGAATTGCCTGAGCAAGTCCTACTCTCTGGCGATAACCCTTTGAAAGGGCATGAATAGGTTTGGAGATTACACTGGATAAACCTGTTTTCAGAACAACTTTTTTCAAGTTCTGTTTAATCTCCGAAGATGGAATTTCTCTTGCTTCAGAAACAAAAATTAGAAAATCATATACTGTCATATCAGTATACAATGGGTTATTTTCAGGTAAATAACCTATCATTTTTCTGATTTGCTGAGAATGTTCGTTAATGTTATAATCACCGACGAATATATTACCTGATGTCGGATTCAGGTAACATGTTAAAGTTTTAAGGGTTGTGGACTTTCCGGCACCATTTGGTCCGAGAAATCCCAGGATTTCCCCTTTTCTGATTTCAAAATTGATACGGTCTACTGCCCGTACATCTCCATAATCCTTTACAAGATCTTGAAGTTGAATCATCAAGTGTCTCCTTTTCTCTTACATTTTTTTAGAAGGTCTCCTTACAGGTTTTGATAATGAAAGCTTATCTCCTTCCTGTAACCCAGATACAATTTCAACCTTAAGCAGATCGTTTAATCCTGTTTTTACAACAGTTTGAGTAGTTAATGAATCGCTTTTTATCTGGTATACGATGTCATTACCTTCTCCGTCTGAAAAGATTGCTCTTATTGGTATAACGAGAATATCTTTTCTTGTTTCACCAATTATTGTAACATTAGCACTCATGCCCGGTCTCAGTCTTGAATCAGAATTAGAAATCTGAATTTCAATCGGGAATACCTTAACATTATTTTCTGAAACAGCCATAGCTGAGACTTTATTTATTTCTCCACTAAACTTCTCATAAGGGAAAGCATCGACCTGAATCTGTACTTGTTGATTTTTGCTGATTTTAGCAATATCAATCTCATTTATGGATGATTTTACAATCATTTGCTGAAGGTCAGCAAGAACGATCAGTACAGTTCCTTCTGAATAAGATCCAATGTTTGATCTTACCATTTCACCTTCTTCAACCTGTCTTTTAATGATAGTTCCAGATGCTGTTGCATAGACTTTGGAAATATTATTTTCGATCTCTATTTCTTTTACAAGGTTGTATTGCTGTTCTGCAATCTCAAAATTAATGATTGCCTGATCAAGTTCATCCTTGGAATCATCAAGATCTTTCTTAGAAATATAATTATCTTTAAAAAGACTTAAGTTGTTCTCATAATCTTCTTTTGCATTTTTCTGAGAAATTTTTGCTCGATTATATGAACTCTTCTTATTGGATATTGATGCAGACTGTTCGTAGTCAGGTTCTATATCAGCGATAAGGTCACCTTTATTTACGAAATCACCTTCATCAACATAGAAACGAACAAGTTTACCACCAACCTGAGAAGTAATATTAATCTCACGAATTGGTTGGATTGTTCCTGTTTCCTCGATTTTAACGGTGATTTCACCTTTCTTTACGGTTACATCACGTTTCTTCATCCCAAACATTTTTGCGTTAACTTCATTCATTTTCTTTTTGCCAAGCTGTGGTTTGAGGATGAAAAAATATCCTGCTCCCAGTACAGCTGCAACAATTAAGAATACGACAAATTTCTTCATTTATATCTCCTGTTAGTATTTTCCAAGTAATAATCCGGAAACATGCAGGTTCAGCTCTTCATATTTCTTTATAAGTGAGTAATATGTGGAGTTATGAGAAAGCTTAGCATTCAGCAGAGTAATTTTGGCATTATCAAGATCAATCATACTGAGCATCCCAAGATTGTATTTTTCCTGTGACATGTTAAAATTCTCTTCAGCAAGTTTGAGTCTTTCAGTAGAAAGTTCATATGTATGCTTCAGGTTTTTCCAGTCTTTCAGGAGCTGCTCATACTCAATACGTTCCTGTTCTCTGTCATACTTAAACTGCTTTTCCGCATGCTTCAAAATATTTTTTGTGTATATGTTGTTTGTAATATCTCTATATGAATCTGTAAAGTTGTATGAAAGGCTTAATCCTACACTGAATCCTCCATCTTTCATGTTTAGTCCGAGAAAATCATTGATCTGCTCGTAATCTTCCGATTCACTGAAGTGATAGCTTAATGAGAGTGACGGTATAATTGATAAACTGTTCTGCAATGTTGTGAGTTTTCTGTTTTTCAGTTCAAGCTCAGATATCTTCATACTGTTAGATAAGTTATATTCGGGAGCAGATGTCTTTATTTCTACCTGTGGGTCACTGAAATACACAGAATCTACCGGTAAACCGACATAATGAAGAAGATCTTCTCTCAATTTTCTATATGAATTAAACTGATCGGTAAGACTTATTTTTGCATTAATCAGTGAAATTTCAGCCTGTTTCAAATCAAGAGATGTTTTTCTGTCAGTTTCAAAAAGCATTTTTGTTTCCTGAAAAACTTTTTCCTCAAGATTGAGGTTTTCCTGTCTGATTCTCAGAGCATTCTGACCTTCAACAACATTCAGGTATTTTGACAGTATTGTATAAACGACATCTTTCTTCTTCTGAACTTCACTGATTTTTGACTGTTTAAGATCATTTTTTGATGTTAGATATCCAAAGATAGCCTGATCATTCAGGGAAATACTCTTTGAAATGGAATATCCAAAACTGGCAGCATCAATAGTTCCTGAACGTCTGCTGACCCAGACAGAATCAACAGATTCTGTTGTCATGGATGTAGTTTTACGGGGCATGTCAAAGAAGCTCTTTTCTCCCGAAAAATCATAGCTATAAGATGCAGATAAGCTTGGAAACAGGTCAATAATGCTCTGTGTCATCTGCTGTTCACTGTACTTAGAGTTCAGCAGTTCAAGTTTATAGTCCAAAACGTTTTCCAGACCGGTTCTGATTACCTGATCAAGATCGTATGTCTCTGCGGAACAAATCCCAATAATCAACATTAGTACTATTGTAATAACGGATGTTTTTTTCATTATAAAAACCTCTTTAATTAAATTTCAACCATAAAAAATATATCACGGTCTCAGAGTATAATACTGTTCAAGACCGGAAAATCTGCGTTTAATGCAGGATTAAAAAGAGAACAAAGTTATAAAATCCTACCAGAGTAGCAAAACCGACGAAGAAGAACCATAAATACCTGTATACATATTTGTTAAAGAAATAAAGTGCAGTATCAACATCAATTTTTGCACAGATTTCATCTATTTTCAGCTGTATTTCGTACTTCTCTGCCAGATATGGAACGAAGTTCCTGAAAAACTGTTTCACTATTTCGAAAATTAGCAGTGCAACGAATTTTCTGATATTGAAGACAATTACACCGGGCAGATACTTTATCCTGTTAAGGGCATTCAGTTTTTCCCAGACAATATCATATGCTTTCTGTTCCCATTTGTAAATGTATGTATCTGCATTGTTTTCATCGTTAATAGCAGACCAGAACTCCTCAATCCACTTATGCAATTTACTCATGTAAAGCTCATGTTTTCTATGGAGAAATCCGGGAGTAAAGGGTATTCTTTTCTTACCAAGATATAACGGTTTTCGCGGATAGAAAAAGAATGTTTTAATTGCAAATACAAACAGCCAGCCGAGACCGGTGTTCAGAATTAAAAGACATAATGCTTTGAGAAAAACCATTTATCCTCCATATCAGAGATGTTTAAGCATATGACCCATTTTTTCTTTCTTTGTTGTCAGATACTTTTTGTTATCTTTGTTAGGCTCTATTTCTACTGGGACTCTTTCGGATATTTCAAGATCATATCCGCTTAGTCCAACGAGTTTCTTTGGATTATTTGTTATGAGACGAATTTTATGAAGCCCGAGATCCTTAAGGATCTGTGCTCCAATTCCATAATCTCTCATGTCAGATTCGTATCCAAGTTCCAGATTAGCTTCGACAGTATCTCTTCCGTGATCCTGAAGATGATATGCCTGTATTTTAGCAAGAAGTCCGATTCCCCTTCCTTCCTGTTTCATGTATAATATAACGCCTTTACCTTCTTTTTCAATTCGTTTGAAAGCCCATTCTAATTGCTCTCCACAGTCACATCTATTCGAAAAAAGTGCATCACCTGTCAGACATTCCGAGTGCACTCTCACAAGAATGTTTTCTTTTCCCTGTACATCACCTTTTACAAGTGCGATGTGGTATTCGTTCGAGACAAGACTTTCATAAGTAGCAATACGGAATGTTCCGAATTTTGTCGGAAGTTCGGCTTCAGAGCTTTTCTTGATGAGCTTTTCTGTTTTACGACGGTATTGAATCAGCTCCTGGATTGTCAGAATGTTTATTCCATGTTCAACAGAATATTTGACTAAATCAGGCATTCTTGCCATTTCACCATCATCTTTTATAATTTCGCAGATAACTCCAACTTTTTTAAGTCCGGCAAACTGCATAAGGTCTACAGCTGCTTCCGTATGACCGGTTCTTTTAAGAACTCCACCCGGTTCTGCAATAAGTGGGAAAATATGGCCCGGTCTTACAAAATCATTTTCCTCGGTAGATTCATCAGTCATTTGTTTGATAGTCTCATATCTGTCTGAAGCGGAAATACCTGTTGTAGTATTCTTTTTCGCATCAATTGATATAGTGAACTTAGTGCCATGTTTTTCAGTTATTTCATCTGTCATGAGCGGAATGTTGAGCCTTTCAGCAATTTCTTTGCTGACCGGTACGCAAACCAGACCTCTTGCTTTAGAAATCATGAAGTTAACCATCTGAGGAGTTATAAGTTCTCCTGAACAGATTAAATCACCTTCATTTTCTCTGTTTTCATCATCAACAACTATTACGAATTTACCGTTTTTAATATCTTCTATTGCCTGTTCTACTGTGCAAAAATGTTTTTCCATTTTGGGGTATCCTAAATCCTTCCCTGTTTATATAATTCAACAAAATGTTTTATACTTCTGTCATAAGTTTTTTCAGCATCATCCGGGAAATAGCATGCCGGAAGCTGTTTCATTGAACGGTGATAGCTGATGCATTCACAGCAGACACCTTTCTTACTGCAAGGGTAAGAGCAATTGCAGTTCTGCTTATTACGAGCTGAGTTTTCACAATTCATTTTATCTCCTGATTAAGTAGTTTTAAATATAACTACCCATAATACTATATTTAATCAATAAAACAAAGCTTTGCTTTTGAGTCAAGAATGGCAATAAGTTTTTTTTAGTGATGTAACTTGTGTTACATGGAAACCAGGTTTAATCTATGCAATTTTATTGACAATATACTGAAAACAACTCACTATTTGCTATTATTAATTTTGCTTTTAATCCCATTTTATTTATTCTATTCGGACTGGAGGATAAATGGATAACGAGTTTATCGGAAAGATTATTGAAGATTACTGTAAAAAAATTAATACAGGTGTATCATTTTCAGAAATTGATACTGTTGAGGAAGTGATCAGTCTTGTGGAGCAGACAGACGAACAGAATTCTGTTGTAGTCTATAACAAATTGCTGAAGTTACTTAAAAAACTGAAAAACAAGGATAGTGTCGCTGATTCAATAGAATTAGTGTCTGATTACATTAAACAGGTTGATTCATGGAAATCAGGGTTGGATGAAAAACACGTCAGAGAATATCCTACTGAAATTGATAATAGTTTTTTTCGCAAATTATGGAATCTGCAACATAAGAGCAAACAGGGAATGAATAGATTTTTCTTTAACCTGAAAAAGAAATCTTCAAAATCAGAAAACGAGTTTTCTCCAACTCTGCGAGTTACTAATATCCATAAGTTTTTAGATAAATTTCTTGTACCGATATCAATGGAGTTTATTTTCTTTGAATACAAAGAGCTCCTGAAGAGAGAAGACTTATTGATTGAGGCTGTTCTTATAGATTTTTTAGAACTGTCTGATGAGAGCAGTAAGGAATCATCTGAGCTTAGGCAGAAGTTTGATGAGTTTAAGTTATGGATTTCTCAGGCACCAACGCGATGGAGCGAGTATATTTCTTTGAAAGCAGGTTTCTTATCAGAGAATTATAAGTGGGCGGATACAGTTTTTAATTCTTACAGGAGTTATTCGGCATTTAAGCTGAAAAAGCATTATAAACAACTGGAAAAGAAGTTTAAATCCGAAAGCCGAGAGATGACAGAGCATACGATGCTTTGTCTGAATCTGTTTGAGAAAAGCGTACTGGGCTGCAGGAACAATCTCCTGAATCGGAGCGTGCTTGAGAGGAAAAGTGTTGAGCTGAATGCTCGATTAGAGAAAGATATTCTACCGAAAATGCAGATAATGCTTGATAAAATTGAATCAGCAGAAACAAAACTGAATGATATTACAGAATCTGAGTTTCACAACTTCCTGAAAGAACAGGTCTTCCCGCTTATCAGGGAATTGAGAGAAACTATTCAGCCAAAGATTCTCGATGCAATCAACAGAATAGACTTGAATAAATTATGGAAGAATGTTGTTGATGAAATAGAGTCAGAAATAAATACCTTTCCTGAATCTATTGAGATTTTTCAGGAATTTCCTGTTTTAAGAAAAAAGAAAAAAAATAAATTTACCTTCTTCATGAAAGATCTTGTATCTCTTTTGATTTTCGATAAGATTAAGAATACTTTCAATCAGAGTCTTAATGACAATATTAATCTCAAAGAAAGAATGCTGCGTTCACTCGTAGAAATTGATGAGGTGATAAACTACAATTCTGAAGCTGCTGAAGAGAAGTTCCTCAAGGAGAATGACCTGGAATTCGCAGTCTCTGTTCTTAAAGAAGGATTTCTCAGAGCAAAAAATCAGTCAGAGCAAATACAGAATGACGCTAATAACCTTGTTAAGAATGTAATGGAGAATTGCAACAGCCTGGTTACAAATACTGTTTCAGGCATAGAGAAGCTTACTGATCTTACGGAACTGAGGAAAATACACAGGAAAATTTCAGCAAAAAAGACACAGAAAAAGATTATTAGAAGTACAATAAATGTCGGAAAGTTTTTCTTGAGGCAATTACCTTTCTTTTCTCAGCTAGTTAACAAGTCATCTGAGAAAATTCAGGACCAGTATAACGAATTAAGACGTATTGCCGGATTGACCTCTGCAGATGAAGATAAACAGGATAGAATAAGAAAATACCTGATCGAGACAAAGAACAGAATTGATGCCCTGCCTTTTGTTTATCAGAGATTGTTCAAGGTTGAACCACTCGAAAATGAAAGATTCTTTTCGTCGAGAGAATCTGAATTGCAGAATCTGATCAGGAGTTATAACAATTGGGCAAATTCACAACCAAGTCTGACAGCGATAATAGGTGAGAAGGGGGCAGGTAAAACTTCACTGTTACGGAATGCACTCCATAATATTGACAGTGTTCATGAAGTTATTGTAATAAACTTTGATGACACAATTCAGTCCGAAGAAGTTCTGTCCAAAATATTGTCTGAAAAACTTCTGGCTGAGGTTACTGACAGTCTGGATGTTTTGATTGAAAAACTGGATTTCAATCAGAAGAAAATCATTGTATGTGAGAACATTCACCAGTTGTTTGTCAGGAAAGTAGATGGTTTTGATTTGCTTGAGAAGTTCATTCATCTTATGCACTTATCCCAGAAGGATTACTTCTGGATTGTGACTGCAAATCATTTTGGATGGCTGTATTTACAACGGGCTATACATATTGAAAAGCATTTCAGGTTTATTGTTAAGCTTCCGGGAATGAATCCAACAGAGATCTTCGAGATAATAATGAAGCGTCACCGTGCAAGTGGTTATATGTTATATTATAGTAAACCAGAGATTCTTCAAGTAGATAAGAAGTTGAAAAAATTATCCGATGAGCAGGCAAAACAGGATTTTCTCCAGAAATTGTATTTTGATAACATCTGTACAATCAGCGGAGGAAACATTATGGTTTCTCTGTTGTTATGGATGCGCTCAATATCAGAAGTAACGAAAGAGAAGGTTATTATCAAGCCTCTCATTGGGTTTGAGGAGTCTTTTCTGCATGATCTGGAGGCTGTTGAGCTGTTTGCTCTGACAGCATTGCTCCAGCACGAAAACCTTAATGCTCATGATTTAGCTGATATACTTACGATGAAAGAACAGATTGCAGAAATACTACTTAAGAGTCTGTTACAGAAGGGTGTTATTATAGAAAACAACTCAGGATTTCAGATTCATCCATTCTTGTACAGACCTATAATTTCGTCACTCAATAAGCAGAATCTATTGTATTAGGAGATATTATGAGATCATTGATTTTTGTTATACTCGGTTTTGCATCAACACTATCTGCTGTAGATAATCCAATTTCGGAAGTAGTGAATACAGAAAACAACTGGAATATCTCCATTATGAAGATACTGGTTTCGGTAATGATATTTATCATTGCAACTCTCGTGCTGAAATATCTTACTCGTGCATTTGAAAAGATAGCTGAACGCTGGACAAGGTTTCGTCTCGGTATAAAGAGGATTATTCCCATTGTAAGAATTATCGGATGGACAATTAGTGTATACATTATTATAGTTGGTGTTCTCAGACCGCCTTTCCAGACAATTGTTGCTGTGACTGCCTCCGCAGGTATTGCTATCGGTTTTGCATCTCAGGATATCCTGAAGAATATATTCGGTGGAGTGATGATTCTCTTTGACAGACCTTTCCAGGTGGGAGACAAGATTCAAGTAGGTTCGTTCTATGGGGAAGTGCTGACAATCGGATTGCGTAGTGTCAGAATTGTAACCCCGGATGATTCTGTTGTGTCTATTCCCAATAGTGAAATAGTCAATCAGTCTGTTTCCAATAGTAATTCGGGGGAAACAAACTGTCAGGTTGTTGCAGAATTCTATCTTGACACAGATATTGATTTTCAGCGTATCAAAAAGATTGCTTATCAGTCAGCAGTTGTATCACGCTATGCTTATCTTAAGAAGCCTGTTTCAATCGTATTCAAACAGGAAATACACATGGGTAAACCTAAGATAAAACTGCGTATAAAGGCTTATGTGCTTGATATCCGTTATGAATTTGCATTCATGAGTGATATTACTCAGATATTTCAAGAAGCTCTACAGAAAGAACTTGCTTTAACAGCAACTGACATGTAAAATTATTGTCACAATATACTAAAATACATTAAGGGAACGGCAAAAATGATAATTAAGAAATTTTCCACAATCAGGTTATTAACATTATTTGTTACATTTATTGGTATCTTTAATGGACTTTTTGCTGAGACAGACTATTCACAAAAAAATAACTGGGCATTCTTTCCGGGTAAGCCAACTGACCGTTTTGATATTTTTTTTGTTGCTCCTACAGTATTTTTTGGGAATGATTCTTTATATAATATGCCTCTGAATAACGAGGAACTGAGAAAAAGGTTTAGAGGGGCAATAAACATGGAGAAAGGTATTTATGATGATGGTAATTCGGATTTCTATGCACCATTCTACAGGCAGGTTGGTCTCAGTTGTTTTGTAGCCAGAGGATATAATGATATTTCACAGGATGTTAAAGTAAATGATGCCTTCATGAAAGCATATGAAGATGTAGAGGATGCATTTGGATATTATTTATCAACAAGCGATGATCCGTTTATTCTGGCAGGATTTAGTCAGGGAAGTGAAATGATAATTCGTCTGTTGAAAGAGAAGTTCACTGACAGGGGGTTAAACAAGCGACTTATCGCAGCCTATTGTATTGGTTGGAGACTGACACCGGAAGATATTGAAGTCAATCCGTTATTAAAACCTGCAAAATCAGAAAAAGACACAGGTTGTATAATTTGTTATAGTACAGAGTCTGTAAATATAAAGAAGTCTCTGATTGTCCCTGAGTTTACCTATTCAATTAATCCTCTGAACTGGTCCACAAGTTCAGATATGGTGGATGCAGATAAAAACCTTGGAGCGTGTTTCACTGATTATTCAGGTGAGATATTGAGAGAAATTCCTCATTTTACCGGTACATACATAGACTCTGAAAGAGGTACGCTGAAAGTGCCTGATGTTGATCCAAAAGAGTATCCCGCAAAACTCGGCATTTTTAAGGATGGTGAATTCCATATATATGACTATATGTTTTTCTACAGGAATCTACAGCACAATGTTAAAGTAAGGATTGAGGAGTACAAAAAAAATACTCATAACTGAACAAGTTTAACACTTGATTAAAATCTTGCTGGCATTACAGGGATGTAGAGCTCCATTTCTGCTTCATCAGATTTTACGTCATAATCTGCAGGATATTTCTCAATCTCAAATGTACCGCTGTACTTGTATTTAGAGTTGTCAATCCATTGCAGAACTGCATATTCATAAAGATCAGTAATCTTGGAAAGGTGACCTTTCAGTATAAATCGGGCATATTGTTGTTTGGGAATTTTTATGAGGCTCATACCTTCCGGGAGCTTTTGATTTTTATCAACAATTTTTCCTATCAGGTAATCTCTGATATTTTCGGGACTGTCTTTTTCCATGTTATGGTTTATGCCTAAAATGAAGTCTTCTTTGCTGCTGAGGTTTAGATTGGTTTTATAGAGTTTGTTCCACATCTTAAGTGATGCATTTTCATAAGGCAGTTCCTTAACTGTGAATCCGGCTACATACATTTTATCAAGCCAGACTATTTCAGGATCAGGATAATCTACATGCTCACCAACAGGATTAATACTCAGGCAAATACACATGCCTTTTTCTGATTCTCCTGTTTCATCATTAACTCGGAATTCTTCGATCTCAAAGATATCGGCAAACTCAAACCCACTATCGGGAATCCATTCAGAGAATATATAGTCATAAATATCTTCTTTACCTTCAATTCTGCCATCATGGTGGAATCTTGCAACAAGACGTTCCGGGAAATCAACTATGGTTAATCCTTCGGGGACATGTATATCTTTTGAGATTCTTTTCCCAAGAACGCATTCGGTGGAGTACCCGGAATTCTCAAAACTGTAGTTATAGGTAGCATAGTAAAAGGTTTCTGATTCGGTATGCTTATTGAGTCTTTCCAGATATTTCATATCTCTCAATTCATTCATCAAAAAAGGCATTGCGTCTTCTTTACCTTCCTGTAGTCCGGTAATACCGAGAATTCTCAATGCAGGCATAAGCATAATTTCAGGTTTCTTATAACTCATTTGTTTCTCCTTACAGGTTTCGGAACAGAATATTTTTAAGTGATGTTTTTTAGTCAACTGTAATCGTGTAAAAAACAACGATTTAGTTATGTTATTAACTTTTCCGTAGGTTAAGATATTTTATTTATGAAATATCCTTATAAAACTTGACAATATTAATACAGATGTTTAAAGAATTTTAATGTTATTCAACATGAAAAATGAATAATTTCTTTCTGGAGGAAAAATGAAAGTACCGTTGATACAGGACACTTATCTTGCTTCACGAGTTGTCCTTGTCAGAGTCGATCACAATGTTGTCAAAAAAGGCAAGATTAAAGATGCACTGAGGATAGATGCTTCAGTGGCTACAATAATCCATATCTTGAAGAATGGGGGAATTCCGGTTCTTATGTCTCACGTTGGCAGACCAAAAGATAAGAATACAGGTGATATTACTATTGATGAAAAAACATCTGTACAGCCTATTGTTAACTATCTGAAAAAGAAGTTCAATTTGAATTTTTATGTTCCGGAACTTAAGCATGTAACATCTAAAGGAATTTCCTGCATTGATACGTCAATAAATCTTCATTTGCTTGAGCTCGCTCAGGGTAAGTATGACGGTATTTATCTTCCTAACTGCCGTTGGTTTACAGCGGAAGAAGAGAAGGGGGAACGTGCAGAGCAACTTGGCAGGGAATTTGCCGGTCTGGCAGATATTTTTGTGAATGATGCTTTCGGTTCCTGGCAACCTCATGTCTCAACCGTTATGCCAGCAAAGTTCATCCCGTCTTTTGCCGGGCTATTGTATCAAAAGGAAATCGAAAATCTGGAAAAGATTTTCAATGCGGATAAACCTTTTCTTGCCATTGTAGCCGGTTCGAAATTCGATACAAAAATCGGTCCTTTGGAAGTCCTCCTTGAGAAAGTAGACCACCTTCTTCTTGGTGGTGTAATTTACAATGCGTATCTGTGTGCAAAATATGGCATAAAGATAAAAGGAATATCGGAAAATGATATAAAATCTGCAAAAGCTTTTATTGATATGGCAGAGAAATATCCGGGTGCCGTGCTTGAACCTCAGTATATTGTAGAATCAGATACTCTTGATGAAAAATCTGAAGATACTTGTAGAACTTATCATATTAATGATAAAAAAGAATATAATTTTGTTCTGGATATCGATCCTAAATCATTTGATGATGAGAAAATTTCAGATGCTATTTCTAATGCAAAAACTATTTTTACAAACGCAGTTATGGGTCTGACACCTTTATTTTATGAAGGTACACAGGAAATGTATGAGAGAATTTGCGGAAACAAGGAAGCTATAAAGTTGTTTGGTGGTGGAGATACTATTCAGGAATTTAAATATCTGGTTCCAAAATATTATCTCAGAGCTGATAATGACAGCAGTTTTTATTTCTTCACAGGTGGAGGAACAATACTTTCTGCAATTCAGGCGGGAACAGCTCTTAAGCTTGAACCTGTAAAAGCTCTGATTAAGAACCTGGAAGAATTTCCTCCTGAAAATGAATGTAGCTGTGGTCACTAAAATATTAATATTATTCCTTATTATAATAAGTTCTCTTCAGTGTTTTGCTGAGGAGAACTTTTCTGCTTATAAGAAGATGGCTGAAGATAGATTCAAGGAGCATGAAAGAAAAGCTGAATCTGAGTTTAATGACTATAAAGCTGAGATTGAAAAACTCTGGGATGAGTTCAGAGAAAGTACACAATCACAATGGGTGGAATACTATAATGATAATCATACACGATCAATAGTAGATTTCAAGAATGGTGAAATAATCATTGAGACAGTGGGGGATCCTGCTACTACTTCAGGAAAAGTTGCTGCAGGTAGAAAACTTGGGGAGTCCCTTAAAAAAATAATTGAGTCAAAGGATGAGACCGGAGAAAAGATTCTGACGAGGCAGCTGAAAGGAAAATTGGAGCAGTTTCCTGATCAAAAAGCGATTGAAGACGTTGTCAAACAGAACATTACAGAAAGTGTTAATCGAAAGGGTACGAGCTACAGGATTATACTGAAACTGAAAAGTGATCACTTGAGAATTCGGGCTGAAAAGTATGTTTCGCATGTGGAAAAATTATGCAAGAAATATCAGTTGAATCCTGCTCTTGTCATGGGGATAATACACGTGGAGTCATACTTTAATCCTAAGGCATATAACAGGAAAAGCGGGGCTGTTGGTCTTATGCAGATTGTACCTCGTTACGCAGGAAAAACAATGAATAAAATCATGTATAATAAAGACTCTGAACCAGATAAGGCAAGTTTGTTCAGAGTTGATGTTAATCTTGAAATGGGGACGGGTTATCTGGCTTATATTGAAAAACGGTTCTTTAGAGAAGTAAGCAATGTTAAAAGTAGATATTACTGTATGATCTGTGGTTATAACTCCGGTCCGGGTACAGTCCTCAAACTGTTTTCGGGAGTTAAGAAAGCAAACAGAGTCTTCAATGAAAGAGTCAATAAACTGACTGCAAAAGGTGTATACAGTATGCTGAGAAAAGACATACCATATAAGGAAACAAGAGAATATCTTGAGAAAGTGAGAGAAAAATCTGAATTATTCGGAGGCTTCTGATACTTTTTCTGCGAAGATTACCATTCTTTCCGAGTCTTGGGTCAGTGATTCCTGATTGTATCCACCTTTAATATCATATATAACAAATCCGCATTTCTTAAATAACATATCCATGTAGTCAAGAGACAGGGCATATAAGGTAGTTTTGTTTCTGAGTATTTCCTTCTTACCATTATGGAATATCCTGTAAACATCGTTCCATGTGCATGACATATCTGAAAAATCAATTTCTGTCTTGGAATAAAGTGAGACAACTGCTCCATTATTATCGTACTGTTCTGTATATTGATGCTCGAAATCTTCTGAGTTCTTGTTTGCCAGAATAGTTAAATCCAAATCAAAAAAAAGTTTACCCTCAGGTACAAGATTATTGTTCAGTGTGTTCAGGCAGGAGATTCTTGAATCTGAGTCAGGAAGCAACTGGAAGATAGTATATGGGAAAATTACAGAACCGAATCTGCGATTGAGGTCGAATCTGCATAAGTCAGCCTGTTGTATCTCCACGTTTTTATTGTCTGTTTTGGTCATGAGAAGTTCCAACATTTCGATTGATATATCAAGGGCTGTAATGCTGTGTCCCTGTTCAGCCAGTGGAATTGATATTCTCCCAGTGCCTGCTCCGGCTTCCAGTATTGGATGAGTTTCGTTTTTCAGAGTGTTTATCCAGAAATTAACATCTTTGAGCAGGTGGGGGTATAAAAAGCTGCACTCCCAATCGTATATTTCGGGTTTACTAAGAATACTCATGGCTTCTCCTTAAGCAGACTATTTTGTGATTATTGGATCAATCAATATATCTGTTATAAATATGTTTCAGGAAGATCTTAATCAAACTTCAAAGTATTAATATCGGTTTAAGGTTTATGTCGTCAATGTTTTTTATATTTCAAATCAGTTAAGATTGGATTAAATTAATATAATTAATGTGAAAATTAAATATATTAATAAAAGAATTGACAAAATTAATTCAGGATGTAGATTCTCGATCAAATAACAAAGGAGTAGCGATGAACAGTCTTAACTCATGTCCTGTCTGTAATGAGGAACTTGTAATCAGGGAGTATCAGTGTTCTCAGTGTGATATTACGATAAGGGGAACTTTTGGGCTTGGAGCTTTAAGCAGCTTGACCCTTGCCCAACAGGAATTCGTTAAAATTTTCATGTGTGCCGGAGGAAACATCAAAGAGGTTGAAAAGAAAATGAATATTTCCTATCCGACAGTAAAAAACAAACTGGCTGAGATTCAGAGGTGTCTGTGTGTTGATTCTGAAGAAAAAGACAGGCAGGATATTCTGAAAAAGCTGGAATTTGGTGACCTGTCTGTAGAACAGGCACTTGAACAACTTAAAAAGCTATAGGAGAATAAGATGAAAAAGGTTGAAATGAATCATGAATACAATGTGGAGGTTAGTCAGGGTGGCAGCTCAGGGATCAATAATATTGCTGCTGAAGTGACACAATCTGTGTCGGGCGATAATATTAAGCTGAATATCGAAGTAAAAGGTGATGTTCCGAATAACGACATGAATGTTGATTCGGATAATATTGATATTACAGTAACGGCATCAGGCATAGAAGTGTAAAAGTCAGGGAGGAATGATGAATAATATTGAAATTAGTCAGAAATTTGATTTGAAGGAGAAACCTTCAGTAGTTTTGACCTGTAGTAATTTGAAGACAGAAGTTACGCAGTCAGATTCTGATATTTGTGAAATTAATGTTTATCTTGAAATTAATGAAGAAAACAACTTTACTGCTGACAGATTAATTGAATCAGAATATTCTGAAGAAGCAAACGAACTGTCTTTAAAAATACCGGCTCCGGGATTGAAACTCAGAAAATATAAGGGGAGAGTTGAGGCATCAGTTCCGCACGGAACAAAACTTGATGTTAACACGTCAAACGGAAGCATAAGAGTTACTGATCTGACAGCAGAAGTAGCTGTCAATACTTCAAACGGCAGTGTGTTCGCAGAAACTGTGTTCGGTAATGTTAAAGCTAATACTTTGAATGGTTCTATTACATTGAACAAAGTGAATGGGAATATTACTACCGAGGTTCTGAATGGAGGAACAAAGATTGAAAATTCGGTTTCATCAATAAATTCAAAGTCAATGAACGGATCTATCAATATCAGCGACACTGTTTTTAGCGATGCAGATATATCAAACAAAAACGGAAGAATTACTGTTGTTATAACGGAAGAGTGTTCCGGTAAAGTAAATTGTGCGAACCAAAATGGGCGTATCCACGTTGCAATACCCGAGGAACAGACATTTAAGCTTACAGCGGTAAACAAGCATGGAGGGATCAAGAATAAGCTTCCGGATCACTGTACAATTGAGAAGAAAGTTGGTAAATCCAAACTCGAGTGTATAAGATCAGGAAGTGAAGCAGCAGAAAATCTTAATATTAACGTTGAAAATATGAATGGCAGTATACTACTGACAGATGATCTCAATACCGATAAGGATTCAAGAACTAAGATCAAATTTGAAGATATTGATCTTGATATAAATCTGGATGGCATTTCCGATTTCGTGAATAAAACAGTCAATACGGCTGTAAATGAAGTAAACAAACTTAAAAGCAGATTTAATATTGATATTGAAAACTTTCATATTCCGGATGAGAAAATGGGCAAGATTGAAAAGAAAATTAAGAAAGTTGTCCGTAAAATGAAAAAGAAGATCGGGGATAGTGTAGATGAATTCTGCGATGATGCAGATGATGAGGAAGTTCACGATATTATTGTAGATATTGAACACGAAATTGACGACGAGCTGCTGGATGCAAGGGAAGAAGCACGTGAAGCTATTCAGGATGCAAAAGAAGATATTGCAGAAGCAGAAGCTGATATTCGTGAAGCTATAGAGGAAATAAAGGAAGCTGAGAAAGTGGTCAGGGTGGAATTAAGGAATCTGGATATTCCTGAGGATACACTTGATGCTCTCAGAATAAAATTAGATAAAAAGAAAGATATGCTGAGAGATAAACTTCATGATGTTAAAAGAATTGTTCGCAAGAAAGAAATGCTGAACAGGACTCACGAAAGAGGATTTGGATCGATAAAAGAACCAGATGAAGCATTCACTGAGTACCAGGATAAAAGTAGAAAAAACACAAGTTCTGTAAAGATGCAGATTTTAAGATTACTTGAAGATGGCAAGATTTCTGTCGATGAAGCAGACAGACTCTTAAAATCAGTTTAGAGGTGTTATGAGTTTCCAGAGAAAAATACTGCAAATGCTGTCGGAGAAAAAGATATCTCCGGAAGAAGCAAGTAAACTGCTTGGTCAGAAAAACTTCGTGAGGAAGAAATTGAATATTATCGTTTCAAGGAGTACAAAAGAGGATTATAAGCAGATTATCAAGATGAGTATACCTTATGAAGTAATAAGGACAGGCTCATTCTTTTTCCCTCGCAATTTGTCTGACATAGAGATTGGTAATATTTCGTTTGATCTTAGTTATATCAAATGGAAAGAGATTATGGATCTGTTCATTAGTGATGATCTGGAGGACGGAATAGAAATAGAAGTAGCATCTAAAAACAACTCAAAGATTATAGTAAACATTTTTCCTTCTCAATAAATTAGGGGATCTGATCAGGGTTCCAGGCCTTCCGGATTGACCGGAGGGCTTTTTTGTATAGTTAAACAAGTTTACAGTTTTCAATAAAAAGATACGTTGTTTACACTCTCATATACAGCTTGTAAAGGCGTTGATTAAATTAAAGATTCTCAAGACTGGCATAATTCATGTGAAAATCAGTAATTAATTACAAATTATGAGCAGAAATGACACATTTTTGAAATAAAATTATTCTTTGGAACACTAATTGCATATTATATGCTTGCGATTACTTTATAAAAAAACTGGCCAGCATGCGACGGAGGAGATATGAGAACACTGAATAAAAGTGTTTTTATAGTTATAGTTCTGCTGATGTTGAGCTTATCTTTGTTTTCTCAGAGTGATACTATCAGCGTATTACCCTGGGTGGAATCATTTGACAGCTGGTTACCTTCCGGTTGGCAGGTAAATGGAGACTGGGACTGGTCTCATGATTCTACTCACGGATGTGCGATAGCGCCGTTTTGGTCACAGAGTATGGGAAGTTCGGATCTCGTATCTCCTGCTGTTCAGTTAAGTTACAATTCCTATCTTGTTTTCAGATGGTCTCATAATTATTCATCAGCATATTCCGGGGATGCTCTCGAAGTACATGTATCTACAGATGGAACAAGCTGGCAGCCTGTTTGGAGTAAGTCTGCAGAACAATTGGATTCTAATGATGGAGCTACATCAAATTCCCCCGGTTCATTTATTCAGGAAACTATTGACCTAACCGGCTTTACTAATAGTGTTGTTAAAATTCGGTTTCATGCCTCAACTGGTTTTGGACCTGATCTTTTTCTGGATGATGTGGGTATATCTTCTTATCTTGTACTTGATCATGATTTAATGGCTATTTCTGTTCTGGGACCGGCTAATGCTATGGCTGGGCTTGATGCACGCTATCATTTAACTGTGGAAAACAGGGGACTTCAAATTGAAGGGCAATATCAGGTTAAATTATTTTTAGATGATACTCAGATTGCCTCTATGAGTGGCTACAATATAGCAAATCAGGAAATAAAAGATTATGTTTTTCTTGTAAATCCGGATTCTTCTTTTGTCGGTTTCCATAATTTGTATGGTAAGATTGTTATGGCAAATGATATGGATAATACAAATAATGTAACTGCACCACTCAATGTCAGCATTGCCGCTGAATCATCCGGGATATACGGCTATATCTTTGATGGCAATGGAAATCCTCTGGACGAGTCAATAATCACAATTGTAGAAACAGGTCAAACAGCTTATGCTGATGCTCATGGTATGTATTATCTACCTTATGTACCAGTTGGGATGTATGCAATTTCAACTCGAAAATTCATGCATAATGCTGAATCATCATATGCCAATGTTTACAGTTCTGAAAAACTTGTTGTGAAGAACTTTGTTCTTGAAGATGGAGGATTGATTGCCGGTACGGTTCAAACGGTTTATGGTGAACCAATAAGAGGCGTGAATGTAACCGCAGGGAATCAGACAGAGAAAACTGATTCCAATGGTCAGTACACAATATCAAATCTTAATGATGGAACTTATGATGTATTATTTTCCAAAGAAGGTTGTATTGACTCGATATTTTATGCGGTACAGACTGTTTCAGATAATAATACTGAACTCAACTGTCAGCTTGTTAAATATGGTGAAATAGTATTTGATATAGATGATGATGCTGGTGAAAATACTAATTATATGATTATCTTGAATGGTCTCATTCATAATTATGCATACTTTTGTCAAAACGGGTATACTGCAATTGACAGTATTGAAAATGATATATACAATATTGTAGTAAGTAAGCAGGGATTCAATGATTACACTATTGATTCTGTCAATGTTGATTTTTACGACGAATATTCTTACAATATTACATTGAATGAGATAAGGATTACTCCTCAGAATCCGGAATTTGATTCAAGCTCAATGATGCTCAGTTGGGAGCATCCTGCTGATGAATCCAGAAGCTTTGTAGGATTCAGGGTAGAAATAAATAACGGACAATACAGATCAGATATAGATTCAACATCCCTGTTTTTGGGAAACATTATTGATAACAGTCAATCTTCCTACAATATATCTATTCAAAGTGTCTATTCTTCAGGATTGAGTGAACCTGTCTATATAACTATTGAGCAGGTTATGGAAAGCGATGATGTAAGTGTGTTCAAGGATGAGTTACTGGGGAATTTTCCAAATCCGTTTAATCCTGAAACATCAATCAGTTTTTCGCTTTCAGAAAGGCAAAACGTGGAATTGACCATATACAATGTTATCGGTCAGAAAGTAAAAACTCTTTGCAGGGATGAGTTCAGTCAGGGAAAACATCTCGTTAAGTGGAACGGTAATGATCACTTCGGGAAAGAAGTTGCTGCCGGAGTATATTTCTATAAAATCAAAACTGATAAACTGAACAGAACAGGGAAGATGATTTTACTGAAGTAGATTACACCTTGTACATTTCAATTCGTTTTCTGTTGATCTGAGTGTTTTCAGAGATGATATTTGGTTTTTCATATTTCAGTCTGCGATCATCAAACATCTGTACGATTTGCGGAAACAATTCAGTCCACTTATTCTTACAAATCTTACCTTTTCTTTTATAACCTTTTATAAAGTTGTTTATAATGGTCTTAAATGCTTCAGCTTCGGCGATTTCAGCCCAAAACAACAGAAAATGAATAAGATCATACTCCGGGTAATTAAAGTCAGACTCAGCAAAATCTATGAAATAGTATTCCCCAAGTGAATACATGTAGTTCTTGGGATTTGTGTCCTGATGACACAGAGATAAATCACCGGATTTTACAGAGTGCAATTGAGAAAAGTGTTCACCGATCACATGAAAGTCTGAACCTTCGCTAATGTTATGCCCTTGAATCATTTCCATGGAAAAAGAAAGTTCATCATCACGATTTATAATTTCCGGGACAAAAGAGAAATGCCTGCCGTAAACAAGCATTTCCTTATTATATTCTTCTTTTGTGTTTACTGTTTTAACAACTATAAGATTTTCATAGTCAAAGTATAATTCTGATTTCAATATTATTTCTGCCTGATTTTTATTTCAATATCGGAGTCTTTGGTAACCCCTTTGAGATTAAGTAAAAAAGCAACAACTACATCTTTAAACGTGTTCTGTACGTAAGGAACAATGTTAAGCTTTTTTCCGTTAATAAGAACTTCTATATCTTCGTTTCTATCAGTTTTACAATCATCTCTGGTTTTCTCGCCACTCAGAATAGCTGAAACCATTTCATGACAGTTTAACCCGCAGTTTGAGCAGCATTCCGGTTCAGCTTGAGGAAGCACTTCAAAAACTTTTTCAATCACAAGATCAGCAAGAGCTGCAGCATCTTTTGCATGATTATAACACATCAGATGTTTATATGAATCGTGATTATCAGAATATTTACCGGCAATGGCAATAGTTCTGCCGTCAACGAGTTCTTCCAGCTGTTCTTCAGATTCTGCGCAGATTACTTTTGGGAGGGCTGCTGACTTCATTCCTTCAACAATCACGTATTCAGAGTCGAGATGACTCAGCATCTGTATCAGATTAAGCTGTTCATGCCATATCTGGTATGTCTCAGTTAAACCTCTGGCAATAACTGTGGACTGACTTGCTTCCCAGTGTCTCCAGGAGTTTGACCCAGGTTTCTCCATTGTAAACTGTTCGTTATGAATATCCTTGATTGAACTTACGGAGAATCCTCTTTTTCTCAGCTCACGTAACAGAGCTACAGTCATAGACGTTTTTCCGGTATGATGATAACCGGCAACACAAAAAACTTTCATTTATACTCCGAATATCTTTTGAATAATCATCCAGAAGCTTTCAAACCAGTCGTTTTTAAGGAACTGGACTCTTCCGATCAGGAGGGAAATACGTGCCATTGCTGTATATCCGAAAGCTGCACCAAAACTGATCATCAGGAAGTAAATACCTGTTTTAGCCGTCACTCCCATTATTCCTTCATGCTTTGAGCTGAAGTAGAAATAAACAATGCCGGTCAGTGTCCCCACAATAAGAAGGATTGAACCGATTATTTCAACAGCCGATCCACTTGCAAAAGGATTGATCATTGTAGCTGTCATCTGATTAATAACGTTGGATTTTAAGTATCTGAGCATTCCGATACTGGCAGTTGTACCAATAAGCAGCGAAATTGGGTAACGACTGAGCCATTCCATTTTGGGTATCAGTCTCAAGAGCATCAGCAGTCCCAGGAATGCAGGGATGAGTAGAATAGCATTCCCTGTAAAATCAGATGAAAGTTTATCTATAAGGTTTGGTTTAAGAACGTTAAAGAAAGTATATATAAACCAGTAACCGGCCGAGAGTCCGACAAAAATCTGTTCAGCGATTTTGTAGAATGGATTATCTTTGTAGAGGAAACTGAATATTGCTATTGTAACGAAGAATCCAAGCCAGATTCCGAGAGCGTCAAAAAATCCTGTCATGTTACTTTTCCTCCCTTTTCTTATTACGCCAGTAGTTGATATTATTTATGACAATGAATGCAATGATAACGAGATGGGCAATCGATTGAGCATCCATTCCCTGAGTTGCATTTCCAGGAGTATCAATCAGCTTTTCATATTCTGCGGCAGCTTTAAGACCACCAAGTAGTCCGATCAGCTGATTCTGTTCATTTATATAAGGCATGATTGTAGGGGCATTTACCGCGGTTGTACATCCGGCAACCCTGAGCTTGTATTCATCATGACCAACCATAACCCAGTCTGTTATCCCCGGTACACCGGCAGAAAAGGAAACAGCAAAACTGAAGGCGTTGAAGTTTGTTACTCCATTCATTATTTCAAGTTCATCAATTGATGTCCCTTCCTGATCCTTAGGAAAAATGTCTCTGAAGTCTTTACCCATTTTCTGGAGAGTAACAATACCGCCTGTTTTGTATCCAAGATTGGCAAAGTTTTTTCCATACTCAATCTGTGGATAATCTACTTTGAGTTCTTTATAAGCATCATCACACATTTGGACACCCATGGGCCATAAGGCAACTGCAACAATATTGATCTGTTTGTCGAAGCAGTGCTTCATAAGGGATTTAACCATGGGATAGAGTTCAGGTTTGGAAGCAGGATCAAAGTCAAATGAGAAGATAACTCTATCTCCTGGTTTAGCTGACTCAACCAGTTTATGCACGTTTCTCACGTTTTCCGTGGTTACAACAGGGAGACCGATTTTGAATATAAGTGGAAGCAGAACTCCGAGGAACATCAGTGTGAAAATTATTCTGCGAGTCAAAAGTGCTTTATTCATTACTCACCTCCCAGATAAGAACGTTCAATTCCGATGATAATACGGAGTGAACTTCCGATAATACCCAGCCCGGCACAAATCATTATAGCACGTTGACCGGCAGTATTGAGGTACTTCATAATAAATTCTGTTATCAGTGAAAGCTGCAGAAACGGAGGAAGTTTAGCAGTAAGGAATGTTCCTATACTTGTATTTCCCAGCATCACCAGTATTGCCGCTCCGAGCAGAAGATTGGATTCTATAGATCTTCCCACAAAAGCTCTGTAGGCAGCTGATGCTATATAGAATGCCAGCAGCGAAAACATAGTTGCCTGCAGGTGTTCATAGACATTGCTGAAAAGGTAGTCAAAAGGCTTCGCTCCAAGTACAGCCGTGATCGCTTCACCATGTCCTGCCATACCAGCCTGACTTTTAGTTCCCCAGACAAGTCCGAGAATTATCATCAGGAAGAAGCTGGCAACAGTGAATATATAGTACTTCCAGTTTGTCTGTTTATATTTGATTTTCAAAAAGTTCATTTTAAGTAAGTTCAGGTTACCCAGCACAATTGCAAATGAAGAGATAATAATAAACCAGGTTTCCAGACTGGATTGAATCTGACCAAATGGCTTATGAGGGATAAAGTTTGATAATATGATGATCAATCCAATAAAGAATGTTATCAGTAAAGGTATTCGTCTTTTCATAAATTCTCCCTTATAATCCCATCAGGAAATTCTTAAAACCGCTATATCCGGCAATTTCCAGGGTAATTCCAATAATTACGACAATGATAAACAATGCTTTTCCAATATCCTGTCCTTTAAGACTTCCCAGTTGATGCGGATCTTTGGAAAGGTAAGCTGAGGCAGCAAACAGTTCTTCCCCAATAAGTGTATAGTCACACGCTGCAACAAAGAATGGCAGCTGACTTGGCATCGCTGTTCCGGCGGTTTGGATTGATCCGCTTGAGAAACCGGTCTCGGCAAGAATCAGGGATTCTGCATAAAAAGCACCGAGGAAGAAATTCGCAGCAGGTTTTTCTCTGACCATAATACCATCTACTCCGGCAACAAATCCAAACTGATCATCAGTAAGGTAGAATACACAATCAGGATTGAATGAGTCGGATCTCCCTGCTTTAAGATATGCTTCTTTCACAACTTCTCTTGCTGTGGACATTACCATCGACTTGGAAACAGGAACGAGAATCTCGGCATCATATTCTGCTGTTTTCTGGGCAAGCTGACCCAGGATAGTAAGACCTGCAAGAGTCTGGATATCATCAAGGTCATTGATGCCGGGAACAAACAAGATTGGTTGTCCCATCTCGGTAGCACGTCCAACAGCTTCGTCCATGGAGTCAAGTCCGCTGATTCTTCTGATGTAAAGATCTTTTCCGCTCTTGGCTGATAGAATGTAGTAGATTATTGCAGCACTAAGCAGAAGAAGCATTATCAGAATAGGTAGTTTGGAATGATTAAACCATTGAGCCTTGGAAACAGCTTCACTACCTTCCAGTGCATAGGTTTTATTCATAAAACCAACAAGTTCGACAGTATATCTGTAAGTTACTCCATCCTGAATATTCTGAGTATCCAGAAATTTTGTTGTGGATGGATCTTCTTTGGTAATATCAATAAAATCTTTACCCGGTTCAGCACGTCTGATTCTGATGAATTTAATGCCTTCAAGATTTTCTTCATCAACTTGCCATGTAAGTAATATTGCCGATCCTGCATCGTCAGGATTATCTTTGACAATCAAGTTATTAATTACTCTTTCTATGGTAACCATTTCCTGAGTCGGTTTTGTGAAGGGATCAGGTTTTCTTTCCCTTATCACTTGTGAGAACATCAGGCAAGGGCACAAGATGAGTAATACAATCAATAAGAATTTAGATTTCATATTATCTCCCTTGTGGCATACGTGAATAGAACTGGTAATCGTTGTCAAACAAAAAATGATAAGTGATAGTTCGGATATAGATAGAAGATATAATTAAATTGACAATTCCTGTTAACTTAGTGTGCTGAAGGTCGGAGGAATAAATGATAACTGACTTCAATGAATGGTTTAACAATGTGTTCGAAGAAGAGTTTAAATCTGAGTACTACAATCTGGAGTTTGAACCTGATATCCTGACTCCAGAGACAGAAATGGAAGATTATCTGATCAGGACTGTATCAGACTGCAATGTAGGTGAAGCTTCCAGTATGCGCGGATATATCAAGTTTGAACTGTCTGCAGAAAATGCACGAAATCTTGGTCTGGCTATACTGGCAGTTGTATTCAGTGATTCAGTCAACGAGATGACCATAAATCTGCATAATGAGAATAATGACATCCATAAAATCATTATCAGGTATAATGGAAAGGATGAGGATGAACTCCTGAAAGGCTATAAATCAAGACCATTATACTATAAATTTGAAGAAAATCCGAATATTGTGAACTACTATTATTCCAAAGACTTTTATCCCAGAAATCAGCTTCCGGTAATCCATTTAACTAACTCCAAAGGCTATATTGACACAGAAGAAGACTGGTTTGATAGAGATATTGCAAAAATAGAAGGAAGTGCTAAGTCAATGATTGCTCTGGCTGATTTCCTGCTGAATATATCACAGGATAATGTACAACATAAGGAATTCTATCTGGACTCCGATGAAAATCTGGGAGGGGTTGGTCCTGACAGTACAGAACTATGCTTTATTATATCTGGGGTTGTGGAGGGAGACGATGAATAGCTTTAATTCCATATTCGACAAACTTTTTGAAAACAATTTCAACAGCAGGTTTGATAGCATAAGAGTATCTACCGGGTGGAGCCCTTGTGAGCACCTATACACGGATAAAGAGATGATTATTGATGTCAAATCTGCAAATATAAGCACTTATTACAGAAAGCACAAATTTGACTTCCATCTTAGTCAGAAGTCTTACAGGAATCTGGCACTCTGGATTCTCAACACGGTTTTTCATCGGGATAACGATTCTTTACCTCCCTATCAGGATGAAGGGACAGAAAGCAGGATTATTCTGGAAAATCCACTGAGCAGGATTAAGTCTATCAAACTCAGTGCAGACAACTACAGCCGAAATTGTATTATAGACAGTTATCACGCAGGTCATATTTCATATACATACAATAAGGCTATTGCAGGTAAGTATCCTCTGCAGAAGTACAAAGCTCAAGGGGAATCGGACTATTTACCTGTGTTTATGCTGGGGCATAGCAATAAACTAGATCCCACTGAGCTGATTATCACCGGAACAGATTTATCTCATATTGTTCTGGCAGAATTGTTCCTTAATATTGCCGGAGTGGAGAATCCACTGGTTGAGTACATTCTGGAAAGTGATTCCGGGGTGAAAAATCTTGGTTACGGCAGTGCAGATGCAGTGGTGAGGGTAAGGAAATAAAAAACATTTGATAATAAATATGATTTATGTGGAGATTGAGGAAATAAATAAAAGGGAGTGATAATGAGTATTAAAAAAGTAAAGAGTTCCAAGAAAAATGGGAAATTAAACTCATTAAATTTTAAATTGAAATACAATGGAAATGAAATGACTATTGAATATAATATTAAAGATAAAAACTCAGAGGAAGTTTTAGAAAACATTGAGAGATGTCGTTATATCAAAAAAGATAATAATAATATATATGTTGTGAATGAAGATTTCTTCAGAAAAAAAGTACCTGATGTGTGGAGATATGATATTTATAGGGTAAATGGTCAAAACCAATATGAGTCTGATCTTTATAGTAACGATTGTAATCCATATTTCAATAATCGATTTGGGGATGATAATTGCGATCATGCAGATATTAGCCCGGTGAAATGCATATTGATTATAGAATCACCTCATGAACATGAATTTGATGAAAACTTTGAACCAATCGGACCAGCTATGAAAAACACTGGAGATAATATAGATAACTATTTCATGTGCAAATTTCAGTATTATATATTGCCAAAACTAATTAATAAATGCAAAGAAAACAATCATGATTTGCCAAACAAAATAAGCGTTATTATAAGCAATCCAGTACAACTTCAAGCATCATTGAACTATATTCATAAGAATGGTATAGATAAGTCTGTGAGAAATAATGTGTGGAACTTCCTATTTGAAAAAGGTCAGAAAGAAAAATTTCTTGTTAGAATGAAAGATTATCTTGGTGGAGAAAATCTCCAAATTATTGTTAATGCATGCACTAGAAGTAAATCTGGGAATAATAAGACATGTTTTGTCCAAGTAAGAGATGCAATTCGGACTCTATTAAATGAAACTAAAAATAAAAACATCATTTACTTTGAAACAGAATCACATCCAAGTGCATGGCATAATCAGGGAATTACATTTGAAAACCTCCGACAATCCCAGCCACAAACACAACAAGAACAGGAATCTGAATAGCATAGTCAATAGGGGAGAGTGATTTGTCTTTAAAGTAGGTGCGTCTACCGGAGCTGTGAAATCCTCGCATTTCCAGAGATACAACTCTGTAGCGTGCCTGAGAGAGTGCTTCGCCTACAATCGGGACAATGATTCTTGAGATTATCTTAATCTTCTCTGAGAGAGACATGGAACCGAAGGCATGACCACGGATTTTGAGCAGTTCCATTTTATTTCTTACTTTATGACTGAAATCCGGAATCAGGTGAATTACCATTGCTACCATAAACGAGATTACATAAGGAATCTTCCATTTACGAAAGGCTATGACAAACTCGGTTAAAGGAACACCAAACAGGATCTTAGCAGACATGAAGATAATCAGAAGACGACTGGTGGAACTCCCTGCATAGACGAGTCCGTCAGTTGTGATTTTTATAAACGAGTATTGAAACAGGATGTCTCCTGTTTGCCTGAAAAATATTTGGGCAAAGAAGATAATAGTAATAGTCTTTAACATTCTGAAAGGACTCATTCCTTTGCGTCCTTCTCTCGTCTCAGCAAGAAGCAATACAAGCAGAAACGCTGCAGCCAGCAGAACCGACTGCAGTATAAGATTCTGATATATTACCGATAGTGATGTAACCAGCATTACCAGAGATATTTTTGTGCGTACATCCAGAGATTTCATTGTTAAAACGAGTACTCCATAGACAATATGTAGTTGATTCCCGGCATTGGATAGCCGATTCTTGTTTCATAGTCTGTATCCAGGATATTCTCAACTTCAAATGAAAATTTGTATTGCAGGAACTTTGTGTTAAATCCTGAGTTAAGAATCCAATATGGAGAGATTACATCCACAACATCATAGTCAAAGTCTGTTACGATATCCTTGTATTGAAACTCACCGAAAACAGAAGCTTTCATATCTCTGATTGGTTCAAACTCATATGACTCCACAACTTTTACCGAGTTTCTCGATGGAATCGGAAGCTCTTTCGGGCTGTCATGCAGTTTAAGAAATGAGTATTCTATTGTGTGAGAAGTAAGAAGCTTAAACTTCAGGCTTGAATCAAAACCGTAAGACTCATATTCTGATACATTTTCATATGTGTTATTTATTTCCTGAATCTCATCCTCAATCCTGTTATAAAAAACTTGTGTGGAATAGTTCACAGGGACACTTACTGAACCTGTATTAATAACATCTGAATAGCTGAATGAATATTCTGCTCTATGAGCTTTCTGCTCAGTCAAATCTTCATTCCCGCTTGAACTGCCGTAAAGGTTTTGCAGGGATGGAAATTTTGTATTTATTGCATAGCTTATTGAATTCTCCGTTTTCTGAGTAGAATAGTTAACGGAAATTGACGGTTCGAAATGAGTATTGAAATCAAATTCATCGTTAAGAGTAAACATGGAAACTCCTGTGCCTCCAATAATTCTGAAATCAGAAATCTTATGAGTGTACTGGAGGAATCCGTTAATGTAAGAGTAATTATTGGAAACCCAGTCTTCGTAATTAGTTCCACCTTTTCGATTGTAAGTCTGGTTCTCGAAACGGAATCCAAAAGCTATAACATTTTCATTCAGCATTGTGTAAGTATTGTTCTGTGTAAAACCAAGCGTAGAGTGTTTCAGTTTTGATGGCCAGCTGGAATTCATATCAGTCAGATCTTCATCACTGTACTCAGCATAGCTGTCTTCATTGTAGTCAAAATAACTGTTGAAATCACATATCCAGTAGTCGTTTACCATATATTTTGCAAAAACTGATTCCTGAAATCTTTTTACATCTGTGAATTTTCTGTATAGTTTATCATCTATACTGGAAGGAATCTCTTTGTCTGCAGCATAGGAAAAGCTTGCATCTAATCCAAGATTGAGTTTCTCAGTTGCTTCGTAATTAAATTTTGACATGAAGTCATATTGTTCGGAATCCATGTTATTTCTTACATTACCATTTTCATTCGGAGTCGGTTCAAAGTCTTCAGACAGCATGAATCCTGTTCTCTGATTTCTGCTGCCATACACCCAGAAATCAAATGAGTCAAAATCGTGGGACACAGAGATATACTCCTTGTTAGTGACATTTCTTTTAACTATTACTCCAACATTACCCCATTTCTTATCATCTGGAGATTTAGTAATAATATTTACAACTCCGCCCATGGTGTCAGAACCATATACTGATGCTACAGGCCCTTTTATAACTCTTACTTCCTTAATCTCAGAGACTGGAATTGTACTCAGATCTATGTTCGCGAAGTATCCGCTTCCATAAGGTCTGCCATCAACAAGTATCTTGATCTGAGATTGTTTGAAACCACGGATGCTGATATGTTGACCGTCTTTTCCTCCGGTCTGCAGTTCAACACCATTGATGTCTTCAAGCAGATCTGCTGCCTGTAAGTCTTTGGGACTCTCATTTTCAGGGATCGTTTTAATAACAGGCTTACTGAAGCTGGATTTTGATTTAGCTTCGACAACCCGGATGCTCTCCATTTTGTATACTTTAACAAGTTTTGTAGAATCCTCATTTACATATTGCATTTCGTATTCAGGTTTTTTCTGGTTATCTTCTGCAACTAACATACAGGTAATCAGAAAGATACACACAAAAATTACATGTTTTTTCATTTAATATCCTCTATTCAACAGCAATGAATTGCCTGTTTCTTATTTCAAATTTTATTGCGTTAAGGTTAGAACAAATTTTATCGTTGTGACTTATAATAATTACTATTTTTCCGTTACCAGCCAGTTGATCAACAGATGAAGCAACAATTTCGGCATTGGTTCTGTCGAGACCTGCAAAAGGCTCGTCAAGTAAATACAGCTCTTTATTCATTGTGTCCATGACACTAAAAGTGATTCTCTTTACCTGCCCGTAACTGAGATTCCATACAGGTGAGTTCCGAACTTCATAAAGGTTATATTTCTTCAGTATGCCTTCAGCTTTGTTCTGATCTGTAAAAAAGCACATTTCCTGTAATGGTGTCGTGAACAGCACATTGTCATAGGGCTTCTGTCTCTGGTAGAAAACAGTTTCTGCACATTTTTCAGTAGGAGAGTTAAGCAGATCAGTTGAATTGAGTATTACTGTACCATCGGAAGCTTCGTGCAGCCCTATAAGGCATTGCAGAAAGGTTGATTTACCTATACCGTTATCTCCTGAAATCCTGATTATATTGCCAGGTTCAGCCGTTAATTTGCTGTTTTTAAGTAAAAGTTTATCTTTGAATCCGCATGAAAGGTTGCTTATTCTGAGCATAATCATTCCTTACAGAAATCTTCGGGGGAGAATACGGTATCACATATATTTTCATTCTCAATATGATGATCTGTCAGTATCACTGTTCTGTTATCAGACTTAATCTGCAGGAAGAACTTCTTAAGCAGTGTGATCATTTTACCTGACAATCCACTGAAAGGTTCATCAATGATAATAATATCCGGTCTTATCATCTCTGCTGATGCTATGTTAACCAGTCTTTTGGTGCCATACGACAATTTGTTAGTATAGGTGTTCAGAAAGTCCTGTAGTGGAAATATATTTAATACTCTGTTTAGATTCTGCTGAATCTGTTCTCTTGAAAAGGAGTAGTTTTCACTGCTGAATATTAGTTCATCCAGTACGGTTGGCAGAAACAACTGATGATCAGGTTCCTGCATAACGAATTGCAGAGTCTTACCAAGATTGAAAGATTCATATTCTTTAACAGGTTTATCTGCCAGTTTTACTATTCCTTCTACGATTCCGTTGAAGTATTCCGGTATAATTCCACTAATAAGCTTTAACAAAGTAGATTTTCCCGAACCGCTCTCTCCTGAAATTCCATAAATTTTCCCCTTTTCCAATTCTGCTGAAAAGTTACGTATAATATGATTTCCGGAAAGGTTGTAGCGGAAATTGAGATTGGAAATACTGATCAATGACATTTTACTGGCATTCTATACTTGCAATGTTTTTAAGCCATCTTTGTTTAAATTGATCACTCGGAATAACAAGTCTGTAAGTTCCGTTTTCCATAGCCTGTAAATAAAGGTTATCCAGTTCGTTTGAATCAACTTTCAAAGAACCTCCATCATTGGCAAAGAATGTGATGGAAGATAATCCTTTTTTGTCTACTTCGAATAAACCAAGCACATCATTAACTTTGATAACTTCTAATTCTTTAGCGTTGTAAGAAACTTTTTCAGATTTGATATTCTGCATTTGAGCATAGTATTTATCAAAGTGAATTCTGGTACCAAGATCAACAAGTTTCTCTGATTGTTTGTACATAATCAGTGCTGTTAAAAGTAATATCAAAGCTACAAGTATACCAATAATGTATTTCATTTTGTTTCTCCTTTTATTGCCAACATGTCATCCAGCATAAGGCTTCCATGCGTTCCTTTACCATTAGATTTTGTGTGCATTCCATGATCTGATACAAGCATCACTTTACCATTCCAGTTATCTGTTAATGATTTAACATATTTGTAATTCAATGCAAGAATGGAATCTCTTTCAGGAGAATATGCCCCTGTTTCATGACCAAAATCATCAAATGAGTGGAAATGTACTATCAGAAAATCAGGTTTCTTTTTGACTGCCTCTCGAGCAGCTTCAAAAATCTCTTCATCAATGAATCCGTCTTTATCCATATCAGTACATTGGATCATAGGAATAGCTGATGTGTTGTAAACATGATCTCCTTCAACAAGTATTGATTCGTGAACCTCAAATTCTTCCAGAACTTTTCTTCCCTCAAGCTTATGATCTTTCCCAGACATCATGACCCAGCTATTTTTTTTTGTCTTAGATGGGTATGCTGAAAGCAGAGGACTGAAAGTATAGTCTTCAGTAAATAGTTTTACAGCTTCTGAGTTCTGATCAATATATTTTACTCCGAGACCATCGATGAAAATCACCATTAAATTACTGTTAACAAGTGAATCCTCAAAGATACCGGTAAGTTGCTCCATTCTGAGAGGAGGATTAGCCCATAGCCCAATTATTCTTTCATTATTATAAACTAATTGTTTACCATCAAAGATAATCTCCTCGAACTCTGGTTTTTGCAGTATTTTGTTAGTCTCTTTTTCAGTTATGACGAGAATAGAATCTTCTTTCATCCAGTTATGAAGATAATCCGATTTGCGTTTGAATTTTCTGGCAGAATGTCCATTTTTACTGGACTCTCCAAGAAAATCAAATTCTTTCATCATATAATTGAATGGAGTGAGACGCTCTATTTCATTTATCCCATCAAAAAATCTGATCTCGTAATCGTAACAGGATGCATATACTGAAATGCTTGAGATATTATTGATGTTACATACAGGAGGTAACCCATCAGAATCAGCTGAAAAACCTTTTTCTAATCTCTCAATTGCGATTTCTCTGGCAGTATCTGCTGAAATTAATGCAGCAACGCCGTTGTCGCCTTCAATAAGTATGTTCTCAAATCTTTCTCTTTTAAGAGCATCATTAAGCTGTATACTCTCGGAAATGATTATTCTGGTATCAAGATTGCCGTTGATTCTTAGATTTTTATTTCCGCATCCAGATACAAGTACAAGAATAATTACTGCTATTGTCGGAACAATAAAGCGTTTTTCCATAATTCTGCTTCTTCACCTTTATCAATATTGATTTCTGAGTTTTCAAGATTCATATAGATTTTGTATTCCAATTTCTTATTGTCAAAGATTTTCGCAAATACAGATTCTACTTCTTCATAGTTAGTTGTGAAGAATATAACGCGATTGTTTCGGAATACGCATATCAGATTCTTAATCCACATTCCACCTGGCATATCTTCACTTTTGAGTGAAAATGACTTTTCATCTTTAAGGATTCGGGCATTTTTAAGAAATTGATCGAAATCCAGTGTGTGATTAACACCATCTTTTCCGAAGATTGTAAATTCACCTTCAGTTGATGGAAATGCTTTGTTCAGAAAATCAGCAAGCTTATAGCCTTCATCGTTTTTAAACTTACCGGGATCATTGTCAAAATTATAGATCTTAATGAAATTTTCTCCATTAAATACATATTCCGGTAATTGAATCTCATTGGGTTCTGTTCTTGAAATTTTTGCTATTCCACGAATCCAGAACATATCTCTCATGTCCTTAACAATAAGCCTGATATGTTCTTCATCAAGTTCTTCTCCATCTTTTGTCAGTGCGATTATTGCTTTGTCAGATGGTAGATCTTCCGAATTGAGTCTTACAAGATAGTTGTCAGCAGACTGAAACACGAATTCAGAGTTATCTTTCCAGATGTCGGATTCTTTCAATAAAAGTTTCACAGGTATGCCACTCCAGGTGTTCTTTCTAAGTTCACCTCTTTTCTCATATTCTGTTTTGACTTTCTGCTGATCAAGTTTTTTCAATGCTTCGAGAGAATATTCTTTGCTTCCTACCTTTAAGGCGGCAATATTCATAAAAACAGCCATTATAGTTAATAAGATAATTATTTTTTTCATAATTCCTGCATAAGTTCGTATTTTTGTAGTTGTTTCAATATGTAATATGATGTCAGTCCACCAATTATTCCGGAAACAGCAGCAGCGGTAAGTGAAATCATCAGAGGTATCATTGCAAGTCGCATAACCAGAAATGCCACGATTGCTGCACCTGTCATATTTCCTGTTGTGCACAGAATAACTTGTTCAACCGGACTTTTTCCTGTTTTCATGAACAATCCTGCAATGTCCATAACCAGTCCTGGGAGGGTGTATGTGATCAAAGATACTAATCCATGATTGCCGAAGAAGCCAATTGATAATACAACAAGCATTTGCACTACTCCGAAAAGCAATCCGGTTCCGAATCTTTTGACACAAGCAACGGCAATAGCCATCCACATCATATAGAATCCACCGGCAAGCGAACCTCCGGGGATTGGTACCAGTTTGTTAAGAGGACTGACGATTGGTTTAACCGCCAGTCCTAAAGCTGCAAAAACAGCAATATATAATATATCTATTGTTTTGAGTTTTTTTTTGAACATTTTACTGTATTAACTGAATTCCTACAACGCTTTTGATTCCGGTAATAACCTGATTTCCGGCTGCATCAATGAATACAGCTTTGTTTGCATTAACAAGCCAGTAACCTTTCTGCATGTTTTCCCAAGTTACAGGATCTGTTTCCCAACCGTCTGCTGCTGCAAAATCGTAAGTATAGCTTGCAGGGTCAGTTGTAACGTAAGATGTAATGATTGATGTCAAAGGAACAGCATCTTCTGTGTATTCTTCTTCATGGTGAATATAAGTAATGCTTTGTGTTTCAGCTCCCAAGTATTCAAATGGAGTGATGAGGTTACCATCTGCATCAGAGATGTTTATTGTGTTATAAAGATTAACATATTTAAGATCTCCCACATCAAACTGTCTTGAAATATCCTCTGATGGGAAGTAAGCTTTCTGATCACCTTCAAGCCAGTAACCTGAACTGAATTCAGCCCATGTAAGGTCTCTGTTATCTTTGTCTCTTGGTGACCAGCTGTCAGCAGCGACAAGATGGTAACAGTAGAATGCTCTACAGTCTACACCGTCTTCACCGTAGAGAGCTGTTACTTCAGACTGATCAATAAACTGGTCAAGTTTATAAGCAGTTACATCTGCACCTTCAACAGTGATTGTTTCTGAAGTGTAAGAAGACAAATCTGTGAAATCAAGCTCAAATTGAACAGCGATTTTAGTCGTGTCCGCCAGAGCTGGTGGAGTAGCTGAAGCATCTAAAGTAACTTCATTAGTATAGTAGGACATTTCTTCTGAATTGTGTGCAGCGACTCTGTATTTAATTTGCTGAGCAAAATCTGCATTAGTATCAGTATAGGTTGTTACATTGGCATCTACGCTGTCAACAGCTACAAAAGCATCTTCGGAATCGTATTTTCTTTCAATTGTGAAACCTGTTTCGTTGTCACTGTTATCAGTCCATGAAAGAACGATGTCTGAATCTGTGTTTACAGTAAGATCTGTTGGGGCAGCAATACTTGGAGGGTTTGTTTCGGTAAGTTCAATGGAGTATGGGCTTTTTACAGGTTTGAAAACTTCTGTACCGTTTTCAATGAAGCATACTCTGTTTTCTTCAGGGAAGAAATAAGCATTCTGCATTTGTGCCCATGTGAATGTGTTGTTTGTATCGTCATTAATCCAGCCGTCAACAGCACCAACGTAGTAAGTGTAGTTCTCAGGAGTGGTTGTTACATCAGGATTAATCATATCTTCAAGTTTAAAGCCTTCGTAGGTTACGGCATTATCTTTTCTATCAGTGAAAGAAACATTTGAATTTGAATATGCACCTGTTAAGAATGTTGTTTCTATATCCATTTTAGAGACTCTGAAAGCTCTGTAAAGGTTAAACTTATCCAAGTATCTCACATTATATGCTTTAACAATTTCTTCATCTGCAAAGAATGCCTTGGATTTTTCAGTTGGAAGAAAGTATCCTGTTTTGAATACTTCCCAGGCAAGATGTTTTTCACCGTTTTCATAAGGTGTAAAACCATCTTCGCCAAGCAGTTCGTAAACAAAAAGATTTCTCACATCATCATCAAAAATATCATCGCCAACAGCTCTGGAGATTTCAAGATCGTAAGGATCTTCCGGAATAAATTGATCAAGTGAATAACCTGTTACATCTGTACCGTCATAATCAACAACTGAAGCTATAAAGCTTATTGCGAGTTCTGAGCTGTCAGGCATAGTAAAAGTAAAAGTCGGTTCAACAACAACATCATTATTGTTATCATCATTGTCGTCTTCGCTGCATGCACCTATTGCAAGCATAAACATAAGTAACGCCGTTAAAAGTAAAAGATTTAATTTTTTCATTAATCCTCCAAAAAATATTTTTTTGAAGGCAAGAAAGATACGAATTGTACGTTATTTCTTCCTCGCCTTTCCAAACGGGAGGCAGTTCCGTTTCCAGAACAACCCTATCGATAGTGCTCCATGCAAATGTTTAGGTAACACTATTCGGCGATAATGCATCAATTTCATTATTGCTTTCAGATGTCAAGAAATTACCGTAAATCCAAGTTTCAGATTATATTAATCCATTCTGAGTCATGATTCAAAATTTAAGACATGCTTTATGAGTCAGTATAATTTTTTATTTGTTTAGCCATAATATTACATTATTTTTTAGAATAAAGGAGTTATTTATGAGAAATATGATTATTCTGGTTATCCTGCTTTCTGTAGGTTTACTTGCAGCTTCTACTGAAAAAGCAACACCACAGGAACTTATAAAGAAATGTGAGGAAGCCAGTAAACTGATTGAAGAAAAGGGAGATGCCGCTTTAACAGAAATTAATAATAAAAATGGGCAATTTGTCTGGAAAGATTCATACGTATTTGTAATAAACACTAAGACGCTCAGAATTGCTGCACATCCTATGAATTCGACCCTTGTCGGATTAGATGTTAAAACTACAAAAGACAGAAACGGTAATTACTGGGCGATTGAAATGGTGAAGGTTGGTATAGGTGAAGGTGCTGGCTGGGTACAATATGAGTGGCCTAAAGCAGGTGAAAACGAAGTATCTGACAAAGTTTCTTATGTAAAAAAAGTCCCTGGTACAGATTACATTGTAGCTGCTGGTATATATGATTATACAAAGGAAGATGTAGAAAAAATTTTAAAAAAATGAAATATATGTTAGAGTTTTGCACATTAGCAAAATTAAACGGCATATCCGGTTCTTTAAGTATATAGAGTTGGATATGCTGTTTTTGTTTATTTTACAAGTTATTTATACAATTTTTGTTGCAATCTTATTGAGTTCCTAAATCATGCATCCCCCCGAAACCCAAATACAATGTATGTATAACTTATTATAAATAAAAGTATTGAAACAGTAAATCAGTGGAAAATATGAATCAATGTAATAGCTTTGAACTAAGTATGATTGTTTTGCATTGATGATAGCAATTTCTCTTTTTTACTGTATAATAAATTTAACCGTTAAGAAATCCTGAAGCCTTGGAAGGATTTTAGGAAAAATTTATGGTTCCAGTTTACTGGAAATACATTTTAAAAAGAGTGCCTTTCTTTTGTTTCGTTTTCTTTGGCACCAAAGAAAATGAAGAGTGCATTTTTCTAAGAAATGTCTGCTAAAAATCCTTCCAATTTTCTTGAAGTCAGATTTTCAAGAAAAAACGGGGGATGCCAAATTGAGTTCCTAAATTCCTTGACTTATCAATAGGTAACTGGATTTTTAAATCATTATTTTTTTTTAGGTTGAATAATGAGTAAATACATAGCGTTGATAGTTAAGGACATTAAAATTCTCTACAAGAATCCTGTTGTCCTGATATTTTCACTTGGGATACCAATTCTGTACTTGTTTCTGTTCAATTTTATGATGAATTCATCTGGAGACAATCTCAAACTTCATGTTCAGAAAGAACTATCACAAGAATTCGGTGGTAAAGATGAAATCACTCTTGAATATCTTGAATCTCCAATTCCTCTCAATATTGAGTATGTGAGAAGAGATTCTCTTCTTATGGAGTTTGAAAAAGGGAAGTTACCAATAATCTATTACATGGATGGAGAAGAGAAGGTTGTCTATTTGAATACGAACAAGGAGAAGTCCGGGTTAATATATGCTCTGTTGAAAGATAAATTTTATCCGATTACTGAGAAAAGGTTTACGTTGAAGAAAAAATTCAGTATGAACTATGCTTTGTTGACTATTGTACTTAACTTCCTTTTATTGCTTTCATCAATGAACTACGGGACATCAATGCTGCATCATGAGATTCAGAAACACAACATTCTGCTTGTGCTTAAATCAGGAATATCCAAAGCTGAGCTTTTGTTAAGCAAGCTCGTATGTGTTCTGTTGATTCAAATTGTTTCATTCGGGTTATTCTATTCTCTTGCGATTGCAACAGGTATGCTTACATTCAGTTTTTCATTGTTAATCTATCTACCGGTTGTTGTAATTCCAACAGCAATGGTCGGATTGTTTTTCGCATCAGTTACTGCGAACGAAATGATAAAGGGATATCTGCCAATGCTGCTATGGTTCCCGACTATATTTTATTCAGTTATAAAGGAATCTCTTAACTCTGTTGTGGAGTTCATTCTCAAGCTTGATCCTTTGATTCTTATTACAGAATTAGTAGAACAAATTATCAGAAATGATGTCTCCATAAATCTTGTAATTATGATCGGTATTTTGACAGTTGTGTTGTTTTTCCTCAGTTTGATTCTTATGAAAAGGACAATAATCAAGTCAATGTAAGTTGTCAAACCCCCAAATTAAATATCAAGCAGGATATATATGTCATTAATAGAATTCAGAAATGTAACAAAAAAGTATAAAGAGACAAATGCTCTGGATGATTTTTCCTGGAGTATTGAAGAAGGTAGAATTCAGGCACTTCTCGGTCATAATGGAGCCGGTAAAACAACAGCTTTTATGATTGCAAACGGAGTTATACCCTTTTCGAGTGGTGAAGTGCTTTTTAAAGGCAGGAAGCTGTCTACAATCAAGAAAGTTGAAAAGAGAAAAATTGGTTTTCTTACTGAAAAACTGAAACTATATGAAGATCTTAATGTGAAAGATGTTCTGGATTTCTTTTCATCAATATTCAAAATTGAAAACAGAAAAAATAAAATCTCAGAGCTGGTCGAATTGTTTGATTTATCAGAGTTTTTGAAGAAAAAGATCAAGAAACTGTCTACAGGGATGTATAAGAAGACTCTTATTGCTGTTACATTCCTGAATGATCCGGATATAATATTCCTTGATGAGCCTTTTGCCGGACTTGATCCCGTTATTGTTAAAGAAGTTTCCGGGATACTGAAGAGTTATCGACAAGATATGGGAAAAACCATTATTATTTCTTCACATAATCTTCATGAAGTTGAGTCTGTCTGTGAAAAAGTAACGATAATGAAGCAAGGGAAAAAAATAGAGTCGGATAATCTTAGTAATTTATTTAAAAAATATAGCCTGTACAAAAGTTTTGAAGTGTCTTATGTTATTAATGGAAAGACAATAAATAAGAAAGTCGAAAACGAGTTAGTTCTAACAGAATTACTGAATGAAATAAAATCGGAGAACAATCATTCATTATCAATTTCTGAAAACAAGATTACTCTTGAACAGATATACAACAAGATATATCAGGATGAAAAACATGTGTAAAAACAGGACTCTGGTACTTTTATCAATCATAGTCTATCTGTTGATGCTGCCTCTGCATGCAGACAACGACAAGACCAGGGAAGAATCCTGGAAACAGATGCTGGAAAAAGCAGAGAACATAAAAAATGAGAATCCGTCTGATGCTGTGAAATACATTAAAGCAGCTTTGGATGATGCACGAAGAACACGAGATAATGAAGATGTTCTGGATATTAAAATACTGCTTGGGAATGCGTATTTGCGACTGTCTCAGTTTCGAAGATCAGAGCAGATTTATCTTGATGCATTAGGAGATGCTGATAAGTTAAACAACTTGAGACAAAAGAACAGGATATTTAACAATCTGGGATTGGCAAATAAGTATCTCGGAAATTATGAATCAGCACTTGAGTATTACCAGAAATCTGTAAAAATTGCTCAACAGCTGGAAGATGAAATCGCAGAAGGCGAATCCTTACAAAACATTGGAACAATGTACTATGAACTGAGTAAAATTGAACTGGCTAAAAGATACTTTAACCAAGCTTTAATATTCTTTGAAAACCACAATTATAAAATGGGCATGTCTGGTGTTTATACTAATCTTGGAATTTTTGCTCATGATTCCGGAGATTTGAATACAGCAAAAAAATACTATGAAAAATCTCTGGAGATAGATAAAGCACTTGATAATATTGAAGGTGTTGCAGCAAACTACAATAATCTGGCAGCAATTTATCGTACAGAGCAGGATCATGAGCAAGCATTTCATTATTATACAATGGCACTGGCAATAGCAATGAAACTTAATGATATTGAATCTGTTGCGATGTTTAAAAAAAATATATCTGCTTTATTGCTGATAAAGGGACAAAATGAGGATGATGAAAGATACCTGAATAAAGCAGAATCTATGTTGTATGATGCATTGAAGGTTATGAATGAGATTGATCTTCAATATGAGATTCTTGAGTTGTATTCTGCAATGAGTAATCTTTATGATGTTAAATCCGAACATTATCATCTGCATAAGGAAAACAAAAAAAGAATGAAATCTCTCGAAAAAGCAGTAACGTTCAGAGACAAATACATAAGGCTTTCGGATTCTCTTTTTACCAGAGATAGTGAACGGAGTATAAACGAACTGGAAGTTCAATATGAAACTGCTAAAAAAGAACAAGAACTTGAGCATGAGAGGAGATCCATCAGAATAAGGACTATTTTCTTTTTTGTAATTGCCTTTCTGATACTATTACTTTTGTTTCTCACTTACAGTAGATACAGGATTAAGAGCTTGTTGAGTCAGGATTTATTGGAGAAGAATGCTCTTATAACTGATCAGAAAGAAGAATTAACTTTTAAGAATGAAGAAATAACACTAAGTAATGATATTCTTAAAGATAAGCATACTCTCCTTACAAGAATTCTGCAAAATGTTGCTAATCCTCTGTTTTATACAAATTCGGAACATAGGATAATTGGAAGCAATAGCAGGTTAAATGAATTGTTGGGAATTTCATCTGGTGATGCAGGAGATATGACAACAAGTGATATTTTATCAATGTTAGGTTACGAATATGCTGCAGGATGTGATAAAGATGATAGAATTTTTTCCGGAGAGTATGTTAGCAAAAATCATGGTGTACAGTATTTTCTGATTCATCTTTCCTGTTATGAAGACCATAAGTCAGAATATGCCGGTGATATTGTTCTTCTGCAGAATATTACTGAGATACGAAATACGGAGATTGCTTTAAAAGCTTCAGAAAAAAATCTGATTGAGCTTAATGCTGCAAAAGATAGATTGTTCTCAATAATTGCTCACGATTTGAAAAATCCGCTTGGGGTACTGCTGTTATCTGCTGAAATGGTAGAAAAACACTATGATAGATTCGACAAAGAGAAAATCACAAATATGGTTGGTCAGATTCATAAAGGAATTCGTCATGTTCTGAATTTATTGCAGAATCTTCTGCAATGGGCGAAAACTCAGACCGGTTCATTTAAGTTTAACCCGGAACTGATTGGCATTGCAGATATTTTTAAAGAGATTGCCCCATTGATCCTTATTCAGACAGAAAGAAAGGGGATTGACTTAAGTATAGCATTACCGGATGATATTCAGATTATGGTTGATGGAAACATGATGAAGACAGTTTTTCTTAATATGATGACTAATGCTGTTAAGTTCACCCGACAAGGTGGGAAAATCAGTGTGGATTATGTATGCGAAGAGGGTATTCATAAGATATCAGTTTCTGATACAGGTATTGGAATGACATCTGAGCAAGTGGAAAAGCTTTACAGGATTGATGATAATGTAGTGAGAACAGGAACAGACAATGAACAGGGATCAGGACTTGGCTTTATGCTGAGCAAAGAGTTAGTTTCAATACATAATGGTTCAATAGATGTTGATAGTGAACCGGATAAAGGTACTTCTGTAGTCATAAAGATTCCGGTTACAAATAAAGAGGTTTAGTTATGCCCAAAAGTTATTTCTATAATTACTTGAAAAATGTTGCTTCTTCAGATAAGTATCTGAAATCTGTAATTGATCGTATGGAGGATAGCAGTAACATAGAAGATCAGTATAAGATATTGCTTCAAGCTGAGAAGCTTCTTGACGAAAACCGTAGTCAACAGGCAAAATTTTACATAAACAGCTTTAAAGGTATTTTAAAATTCAGGAATAAATGTAGTGACTATCTTGATGACTTTAAAAAAGCTTATGATATTGCTGAAAGCCTGAAAAACAATGAAAACATTATACAGACAGCTCTTCAGATTGCAGAATTTTATCTTAAACTGAATAATTTGGATAAATCAAAAATATATCTGGATAGTGCGCAGAATAATATTGATAACACAACTGATCACCTGACTCAATGTCGGATTTTCTTTAAAAAAGGTGTGTTTTATAATCGTCTAAGTAATTTTTTTGATGCATTATATTACTTTAAACTGGCATATAATGTTGTTAAAGATGAAAAAGAAGATGAAACTTTATCTGCCAGAGTGCTTTACTGGATTGGAATAGTTTATAAGAAAATTGAGGATTACCATAATGCACTGGAATATGAGTTTCTTGCTTTGAATATATATACTCGGGTTGGGAACGAAGCAGGGATTGCAATTACTAACAACTCTATTGGAACAGTGTATTTAAGGTTGGAGCAGCATGATAAGGCTTTGCATCATTTCAGGATTGCTGTTGAAATAGAAGAGAAGAACGATGCTTCAAGTGCACTTGGAGATACGTATAACAACATTGGGCTTGTTTACAAGGAACGACAGGAATTTGATAAAGCGGCAGAATACTATTTTAAGTCACTGAATATTAGAAATAATGATGCAAACTTTGAAAAACGAGCTAATTCATATAATAATATTGGTAATCTTTATCTTGAACAGGGTGACTTTGAGCTTGCAGAAAAATACCACAACAATGCTCTGGAAATAAGACAACACATAAATTCTCAGTTTGGATTAGCTAATTCGTATGCAAATCTTGGTGAAATTGAAATTCGAAAAGGTAATTTCGATAAATCAGTTGATCTCCTGAAGAAAAGTCTGGAAATTTCTGAGAAGTCCAATTTCGGTCTCGTGAAAAAGCACCTGTTTGAGTTGTTTACATACATTAATGAGAGCCTTGCAAAGCAAAGTCTGGATAACAATGAACCGGGAAAAGCTGTAGAATATATGCAGGCTGCCTTGAAGTACCAGAAACAGCTGTCAGTAGAAACAAATAAGACGTTCAGTTCTGAGCTGAAAAGTAAACTTGTGCAGATACAGAACAGGCATGAAACTGCTATCAAGAGACAAGAAGCTGAAATATACCGATTAAAAAATGTTGAGCTTGTAGATCTTAATAACGAGCTGAAAGATAAAAATCTGATGATAATGAGCCAAAAAACAGAATTGGAAAATCAGCATCATCTGACTCAGTCAATTCTTGATAATATTCCTTTTCCCATATCCTACAAAGATCTTAAAGGCTTTTATATGGGATGCAATAAAGCTTTTTCTAAGTATCAGGAGAAAACACCTGATGAATTGATTAATAAGAATGTGTTTGATCTGATGGATGAAAAGGAAGCAGAAAGACTTCATAAAGAGGACGAGCATGTTATTGCCAATAAGGAATCAATTCAGTACGAACGGACAATAACAAATCCTGCAGGCAGCTCAAGAGTATACATAATAAACAAAGCTCCATTTTTCGATGCGGATAACAATGTTATCGGTGTTCTCAGTGTGATGATTGATATAACAACACTGAAGAATATTGAAAAAGAACTCAGAGATTCACAGATTGAACTGAAATCATCAAATGATGCTAAAGATATACTTCTTACCGTTATTGGACACGATCTCAAGGAACCGATGAATGTACTGTCGCTTGGCTCTGAGCTTCTCTGTAACTCTATAAGCTCAATAAGTGATCAGAAAATTTTGAAATATGCTAAGAAAGTTCATATTTCAGCAAACAGGATTAAAGAATTGCTTGATAATCTGCTCCAGTGGACGAAAACTGAGAGCAAAGGTATCCACATTAAGCCGACAATGATAAATCTCCACAAAAAAGTCTCAGATGCGATTCAGATATATTCCTGGAATGCGGAATCTAAGAACATTAAGATAGTAAATGATATTAATGAGAATGTTACGCTTTTTGCAGATAATAAAATGATTTCTACAATTGTAAGGAACTTCATTTCTAATGCTATTAAATATTCTTTTGAAGGTGGTACAGTTACAGTTAATCATGAAATTAAAGGGAACAAAAACATTATTTCCGTAAGCGATAGCGGACTTGGAATTACTGAAGAAATTGCTGAAGATATTGGCAGTCTGAAAAAAGGGGCAAAAGGACATTTATCTCCCGGAGTTGGATTAGGTTTGATTATTGCCAAGAAGTTCGCTGAGATGAATAATGGTTATATTGATTATGAAAGCATTCCTGAGAAAGGTTCAACATTCTACCTTACTCTGGAAAGCATGGATACTGAAAACAAATAAAAGCAAAGGACAATCTAAAATAAATGACGAATGCCATAACTACCGCAGTTGCTTATACTTTAGGTAAAACAGACTTCAAACATGAGCAGATTCAACAAACGATAATTCTGCTTGAAGAAGGGGCTACAATCCCATTCATAACGAGGTACAGGAAAGAACGAACGGGTGGGCTGAATGAAGTAGAGATAGGGAAGATAAGCGAGCTCTATGAACTTTGGAAGAAAATAGAAAAGCGTCGAGAAGATATTTTGTCAGGACTTGAAAAACAAGGTCTTCTCAATGATATCCTTAAGAATAAAATTCTGGTTGCTGAGGATTTAGAAACTCTCGAAGATTTGTATCTGCCATTCAAGAAAAAAAGAAAAACCAGAGCAGATAAAGCAAAAGAAAACGGAGCATTGCCTCTTGCCGAGTTTATACTCAAAGCGAGATCTAAGAATGATCAATTTATTGATAACTTTGTGAACAGGAACAGGAATTTTGAAAGTAGAAAAGCTGCTATGGCTGCAGCCGGAGATATTATTGCTGAGATGATTTCACTTGATCAGGAAGTTAGAAAGATGTGCAGGGAAATGTACTTCGAAAAAGGAATAGTGAAGTCGGAACTTAGTAAGAAAGCAGATGCTGATAAAACAGCAAAATACAGAGACTACTTTGAGTTTTCGCAGAAAGTAAAATATATGCCTGATTTCAGAGTGCTTGCTCTGAATCGGGGAGAACAGGAAGAATGCCTGAAAGTAAGTGTTGAGATTCCGTTTCACCCAATTAAAAGCGTTGCAATTATAATGCATATTGCCAGATTTCATCCTTACAGAGAGTTTCTCGATGAAGTTATTACGGATTCTCTCAAAAGACTTATATATCCATCAATGGAACGTGAGGTACGGAATAATATGACTGATAGTGCTCATAAAAGATCCGCCGATATCTTCAGTGAAAATGTTAAGTACCTGCTACTTGCAAAGCCAAGAAAAGATATAAGAGTTCTGGGGATTGATCCCGGATTCAGAACCGGGTGTAAGACTGCCTACATTGACGAAAAAGGGAAACTTGAACATTTCGAGACGATATTCCCGCTTGATAAGCATCGATTAAATATGACAATTGAACAAGTTCTGAGTAATATAAAGAAGTTCAAAGTCAATCTGATTGCAATTGGCAATGGAACAGCTTCTCAGGAGACTGCGGAATTTGTTACAAAATATATTACTTATGGTCGTTCTGATATTGAATGCATAATAATTCCGGAAACCGGAGCATCAGTGTATTCTGCATCTGAATGTGCAAGGGAAGAATTCCCGGATCTTGATGCAGTTGTCAGAGGCGCTGTAACAATTGCAAGACGAATCCAGTCACCGATAGATGAGTATGTCAAAGTCCCTGTAGAAGCTCTGGGCGTTGGAATGTACCAGCATGATATACCCAAAGCATTGCTTACTGAGAAAATCGTGTCATCAATATCCAATGTTGTAAGTGCCATAGGAGTTGATATAAACTATGCTTCCAGGTATTTACTACAATATGTTTCCGGATTCAACAAGTCAGTGGCAGAGAATATTGTAGAGTACCGGGAAAGCAACGGTAACTTCAAGAATAGAAAACAATTGATGAAAGTTAAGGGTTTAGGGGCAGCAAAATTCAATAATGCAGCAGGATTCTGTATTGTAAATGATTCAGAGGAGTATCTCGATAAAACAATTATACACCCTGAAGATTATAAACTGGTAAAAAAACTCATAAAGACTCTTAAAGTGAAGAACATTGAGAAGCTTGGTGCTGTACTTAAAGAGATCGATATAGCTTCCGTTTCTCAAGAACTGGGAATGTCAAATGAAAAACTGGAGTTTGTAAGAGATGCATTGAGCGAAAGTAAAGTAAATTCAGTATTGCTTGATTCTGTTATGTATAAAACAGGAAGTATGTCAGAAGAAAATTTCTTTGAAGGAATGGAATTGCAGGGGCAGGTTAAGAATGTTGTTGATTTCGGAGTCTTTGTTGATCTTGGAGTAAAAACGGATGGACTGATTCATAAGTCAGAGTTCAGATCTGTAAAAGAGATGTATGATACATGCTATGTCGGCTTAGTACTGGATGTTGTGATTAACCGTTTAGATCTGCAGAGGAAGAGGATTCAGCTTAGTGTAAATAGTAATAAGCTTATCCGAAAAGCGGAATCACTTTTCTGATTTTTTACTGATTATAGCGTAAACTGAAGTAGTAAGGAAATCTCTTAAAAATGGTATGGAAGCAACTAATCCTGTTTGAAGTCTTGGTGTCAGACCGAATTTTACTTCGTAGTTCGGGTTTATGAAGTAGTAATCCAACTTTTTTATTCTGTAGTCTTCTGATTTCAGGATGCTTAGAAAACGATTGATGCTTATACCCGTTTCCTTGATCTCCAGCAAGGATTCGATTTTATCTGAAGGCTCTTTACCTGCTTTTAGCAGTGCTTTGTATAATGGAACCGGGAGTATATGGTAATAAGGGAGGTGTGAAAGAATCTTGTTATTACATATCTGCTGATGTCCTCCGAATGGATTATGCCAGGGAGGAAACGCAATGAATACAAGTCCGTCATCTTTCAGTATTGATTTGATGAATTTCATTAGTTTAGACTGTTCAGGTATGTGCTCAATTACATCCCGCATTATTATAATATCATATTCTTCGCTGAAATCATGCTCATATATGTCTTCCAGAAACAACTCAATATCTTTATCATCATCCATGAATTCTTTCAGAAAGATTTTGGCATTATCAATTTTCTTTTCTGAAAGATCAATTCCGGTAACTTTACAATTTCTTTTAATGAAAGGCACAAGATTTCCACCTTCTCCACAACCAATTTCCAGAACATTCATGCGGCAGCAGATTGTCTTAACTTCTTCTATATATGGAATTACATATTTCTCTGTTGTAATAGACTGCTCATTAAAATAACGCGATCTGTTTACGTGTCGTTCCTGCATGATTCCTCATCATTAGAGACCTTTGCATAATTGGAGTAATTCTTTGCTCATATTTTACAGAAAATACTAGTTGATTCTATTCCAGAATTCATTATGATCTGACTCAAAATCAATTTTCCTGAGAAGTTTTCATGATGAATTCAAAAATCTCATCAATACTATTTAACCAAAGATGCTTGATTTTGCTTTTATGCAAAGCTCATTTATTTTTACCGAAACTTCATTATCTGGAAAATTCTGTCAATAGATTGAGTGATTTATCAAAAAAGTGCCTGCAAAAAATTACAGACACCTTATTGAGTGGGATTGATTTTTTTATAAATTATTCTATCTCTACTTCAATTACTTTTTCTTTAGGCTGCCTTAGTGTAAACTTAATATAGAGAAATCCATTTTCAAACTTTACTGATGGATCGTCGTGGCTGAGATTGAGTTCCGGGAGATAAATTTTTCTTTCAAAGCTTCCAGTCTCAATCTCCATGTTATAGTAGCACAGTTTGTCGCAATCGAAATTAAGTTCTCTTGAGCCTGTCACTTTGATGTAATCTTTTGATCTGGAAATATGAATTGATTTCTTATCCACACCCGCAAGATCAACAATAATATTTATCTCGCTATTTGTTCCGAATACATCGCATTTTGGTTCCCAGACTTCATTTTCTCCATGATGTACTGCAAGAGGATTCGCAGCAAGTGTTGTAACCTCGCCGAGAATTTTAAGCATATCCTTTTGAATTCCGCGCAGATTGTTAAAAATACGATCACTCATATATTCTCCTTAAAATGATATTTATAATTCTTCAGTAAATACAATGTGTTTTTCTTTTCTTGATGCTTCAAAAGCAGCGGTTTCAGTGTTATTAAGCAGAGTTTCCATGCAATCACAATTTTGCAGACTTGAGCTGATTCCCCATGAAAAATAGTCTTTCTTGAGAGATGGAGATATGTCCAGAATATCCTGTGTAAGTCTTCTGACAATATGCATATTCTGCTCTTTATCAGTTTCACTCAGAAGCACTGCAAAAGTGTCGGGATATCTGTAACCTATAATCTCGAATGATCTCAGTCTTGTTTTAAGGATATTTGCTATTTTGTTTACATACACTTTTGTCTCATCTTTTCCGTTAGTTCGAATCATTTTCTTGTATTCGGAAATCTGTAAGATTATTAACGTGATATTTCTTCCGTAACGAACTGAACGTGTGAATATTAACTGGGCTCGCTCAATAAACGCTTTCATTGTGTAGAGACCAGTATTTTCATCTATCTGTGATAACTTCTCAATTGTGTGTTTCTGATTCTGTATATGTATAATAAGAGATACCAAACCTCCGAACATCTCGAATTTGTACATCTCATCGAGATCAAAATGACCATCTTCTTTATCGATAAACATGAATCCCAACAGAGTATTATCAAACTGGAGTGGAGTGACAATAAGATGCTTGTAATCATACTCGAACTTTATCATATCAGGTTGATCCAGATCAAACACCTGCATAAGATTAAGCTTTTTCATGAAAAAGGCATCAGGTTGAAAGTTGCGGGATTTTCTGAATGAGTGGCTTAAATTTCTGCTGATCTGTAGATGAACGTCGTTCTGGTCATCAAAAGTATATATCCCGAGGCTTTGGAACTCAAACTCCTGAGTAATATCTCTGACAATCAGGCTAAGACTTTTTTCCAGATTTGCTGTTGTGAGTAGATTTCTCATCAGCTCATCAAACTTTGTTATCTTCAGGTTCATTATAACCTCCTGCGGGACAATAATATTTCGAGAACCTGTTTATTCGGATCCGAAATTGTCTTCTTATAGATATATTACTCAAAATCAGCGTTTTATCAAATAGAATTTCATAATTTTGCGAATTTATGACATTCCGAACGTTTTACAGTAATACAGTAAGAGATTTATGTTTTTTAATCTCTGTTATTAATCTTCTGAGTCCAAGTCACTTCCTTTTCACTATCTGGTGCAAGTTCAATTTCAAACTGGATAGTGCGTGCATTGAGCTTCTTGAACTTAGCTTTGTAATTGCTTACATTCCAGTCTCCATAGATGTAGTGCTCGATAAAGACTTTAACTTTCTTGTCGGATCTGTTTTTTACAACAACTTTATAGTCAGAGGTTCTTGAGTGGCGAGTATTATTTGTATTCAGCACAGTTGTTTTAGCTATGATATCAAAAGGTGAACCTGTAATAAGATCGACTTTCTCTTTCTTTGGTGTATGGTCAATTCTATCTTCACCAATGAATTCCATCTGGTTATCGGCTTTGTCTTCCTGATACATTTTTACAATACCTTTTGGTAGAGGAAGACCAAGTCCGTTTTCTTCGGTATTTTCGAATCTGATTACTGATTTAAGTTTCTGAGCATGAGTAGTGTATTTGTATACTTTTTCAGCTTTAACTGATTTCTCAGGGAACATGGTAATTTGTTTCACCTGATTGTTTGCAACATCAACTCTCTGGTTCAGAGTGTAGAGGTGGTAATCTGCAAAGCTCTTTTCTTCGAATGCCATTGGTGGTATAGAATACAATAAATCCATTTCTTCTTCTTCATGTCTTATTCCACCTGTAGACTTATCATTGTCATAATTTTTTTTAACATCACCAGCCATCAGTTTTATTCTGGCATTATAATAGGCTTTTCCTGATCTATTGTCTATTGTTACCCAGGGAGTTATACTCAGTTTCTCTGTCTTCTCATTATATACGCAATTGTATGTAACTTCCCATCTCATTCCATATGACAGATAAGAAAAATCGAAATTAGTTTTACCTTTTTTGTTTGAACCAATCAGCCATTGCAGAGTAGGCTTAAGATAGAAATTATCCGGAACTCCGGGATACTCAATATAGTTTATCTGCTTGTCGGAAAGAACATACAGTTTTTTAGATGTATTGTCTATTATCCCAATGTTACTGAATCCTGCAAATTGGAGTTCGCCTTTCAGTTTTTTATCATCTTTGGTATGAATAGTGATTTGCTCACCGATGTACTTCATCAGGATTTTCTGGGCAGAAGCTATGTCATATTCATAGTTTTGGGTCAACAGAGAAATATTATTGTTATCGTTTTTAAGAATGACTGAAGCTGGATCTATTCCAAAAGGAATTTCATCATAAAAGATTGACTGAGTTCCCTTTTTGAGTTCCAGCTCTATTCCTGTTTTCACCAGAACAAGATCATTATTGAATATTGTCAGATCTTCCAGGGCTATCAATGACAGACAGCTCACAACCATTAAAATAAGTATTATTTTTTTCATTTACTCACCACAAAATGGATGCTTTTAATATCTGTTTTCTATTCTCTGTGTCCAGGTTACTTCCTTTTCACTGTCCGGTGCAAGTTCAATTTCAAACTGAATAGTACGTGCATTAAGCTTTTTGAATTTTGCTTTGTAATTACTTACATTCCAGTCCCCATAAATATAGTGTTCAATGAATACTTTCACTTTCTTGTCAGATCTGTTTTTTACAACAACCTTATAATCAGAAGTTGTGGAATGACGTGTATTGTTTGTATTCAGCACAGTTGTTTTAGCTATTATGTCAAAAGGTGAACCTGTAACAAGATCGACTTTCTCTTTCTTTGGTGTATGGTCTATTCTGTCTTCACCAATGAATTCCATCTGGTTATCAGCTTTGTCTTCCTGATACATTTTTACTGTGCCTTTAGGTAGGGGAAGACCAAGTCCGTTTTCTTCGGTATTCTTAAATCTGATTACGGATTTAAGCTTCTGAGCATGAGTAGTATATTTGTATATTTTTTCTGCTTTAACTGATTTCTCAGGGAACATCGTAATTTGCTTAACCTGATTATTTGCAACATTAACTCTCTGGTTCAATGTATAAAGATGGTAATCAGCAAAGCTTTTTTCTTCGAATTCCATTTCATTGAAAGACTGTGATGCATCTGCAAATTCCAAGGACTTATATCCTCTTCCACCTTTAGCTCTGCCGTATTCCTGAACTTTTTTTACATCACCAGCCATCAGTTTAATTCTGGCATCACTGAAGGCTTTTCCTGTTCTGTTGTTAATTGTTACCCATGGAGTAATACTTAGTTTCTCATTTTTTTCATTGTATACACAATTGTATGTTACTTCCCAGCTCATTCCTGAAGAAAGGTAGGAAAAATCAAAGTCAGCTTTTCCTTTTTTGTCTGAACCTATCAGCCATTGCAGGGTTGGTTTGAGATAAAAATTGTCCGGTACACCCGGGTATTCAATATAGTTGATCTGTTTATCTGAGAGAACATACAGTTTCTTAGTTGTATTGTCTATTATCCCAATATTGCTGAAGCCTGCAAATTGGAGATCTCCTTTTAGCTGTTTGTTATCTTTGGTGTGAACAGTAATCTGCTCTCCAATATATTTCATCAGGATCTTTTCCGCTGAAGCAATATCATACTCATAGTTCTGAGTCAGTAGAGAAATATTAGTGTTATCATTTTTAAGAATAACGGATGCAGGATCGATACCGGAAGGGATTTCATCATAAAAGATCGACTGAGTTCCCTTTTTAAGATTCAGCTTGATTCCAGTTTTCACGAGAACCAGATTATTATTGAATATTGTCAAATCTTCCAGAGCTGTCAAAGACAGACAACTCACAACCATTAAAATAAGTATTATCTTTTTCATTTATCCTCCAATGATATTAAACAGATTTACATCTCGTGTTCTATAATTTTCGTTATATTGGTTTTGCTTTAGTTAAGATATTTTTTAGTTTTGTGGAAACCATATCAATTGCTACATGGTTTTTCCCACCTTCGGGAATAATAATGTCTGCGAATCTTTTTGTGGGTTCAACAAACTCAATATGCATTGGACGTACAGTCTTTCGATACTGATCAATAACGGATCCAAGGCTTCTGCCTCGCTCTTTCATGTCACGTTCAATTCGCCGAAGAATTCTGATGTCAGAGTCAGTATCCACAAATATTTTTATATCCATTTCATTTCTGAGCTCTTTGTTCTCGAAGATAAGAATACCTTCTATGATAATGATTTTTTCAGGTTTTTTCAGGATAGTTTCTTCTTTGCGAAGGTGAGTAGAGTAATCATATACCGGTAATTCTATTGGTACTAATTGTTTAAGAGATTTTATGTGGTTGACTAATAGTTTATTGTCAAATACCGAAGGATGGTCAAAGTTTATCTGGTTTCTTTCTTCAAGTGGTAATGACTCAAATGATTTATAGTAAGCATCCTGCGGGATAACTGTTATATTCTCCCTGATATCTGCTTTAATAGCTTCGGCAATTGTTGTTTTTCCGGAGCCTGTTCCTCCGGCTATACCAATGACAACGGGCTTGTTCATTGATCCTCCTGAAATATTTTTGAGAGCTTTGCATCATATGAAATCCATGATTTTTGTTAAGAAGAATTTTGATCATGCAAAGTTCACATTTCAGCATTTTTACGTTTTAATGCAGGAAAAGTCAAGAACTTGTTGCTTAAATAGTTTTTATTGATTTATAGAGCTTTGCATTATAGCAAAATCGAGTCAACTACCTCAGTTATGCAAAGCTCTCATTTAGTAATGCTCTTTCAGGATTTAAGAAAAGGTTAAAAAGAAAAAAAGCCTGTCGACAGGCTCAACAGGCTGATTGAAATAATATAGTAAAGTTATTGATAAGCCTTCATTATAGCATCGAATTTTCCTGATTTCTTAAGTTTATCATAAGCTTGCTGAAACTTTTGAATCGTTGCATCATCAGTTTTTTTGCTGAATGCAAAATGTAATTCAGCTTCGGATAGTGTGTATACAGGTTCAAGTTTTGATGTATCAAAATTATTGCTCTTTGCAACCCATTTACCTACATTGCTCTCATAAGCCCAGAGATTGACTCTTTTATTATAGAGTTTTCTGACGCAGGCAATATTATTGGCAGAAACATCAATTTTACTTTCATCGGAAACGGCTTTTCCAACAAGTTGTTGTCCGATATCATCTTTAACAACCGTTGTTGTGTATTTGGGAATATCAGCTTCTGAACTGATTTTAATACCGCTGTCTTTCAATGCGTACAAAACGATTGTAGTTTTTGCTACAGGACCAACCCATTTAAACATGTTCTCTCTTTCCTTAGAACGAGTCATTGAGAAAAGACACACATTTGCGTCCCTCTGTACTAGAGCATAACCTCTTGACCATGGAACAAGCTGGATGTCTGATTTAGTTAAGCCGGTTCCTGCTTCCTCAAGAATCAACTCCATCATATCAATTGCGATTCCCTGAAGCTTTCCGTCCTTTTTGAAATTGTATGGTGGGTATTCTTCGGTATATAATTGTAAATCAGCTGCGGATACTATTACGGCTATAAGAGCAAAAAATAGAGCCAGTAATTTTTTCGTTGTCATAATATCTTCCTTATAATTTGTTTAAATAAAAGATACATAACAAAAGTATTATGAGCAAGTATATAATTGTATTCAGAGTTAATTTTTTAATTGAATTTTTATAACATGTGGGAATAATGCAAGATTAAATTCAGCTGTTCTTGTGATTCAGCCTACTTATAAATAGCTATGGAGAATCCCGAGAGATATGGTAAAATCATTTCGTCGTAGCGAGGATTTTTTTTAATATAGTCTATGTACTCACCGGTAGTCTCTTCATGAGATGATACATTGTCAGCAATGATAAGGGCATCTTTGTTCAATTTATTTTCGAGGCTCAATATATAGTCTATATAGCAAGATTTGTTGGCATCCATAAATACCATATCAAAATTCATATGAAGCTCAGGTATTACGTCCTCAATTCTGCCTTTGATCAGTTCGATATTATTACAGTTTTTCAGATTTTCCTTTGCCATTAAATGTCTTTTTTCATCGAACTCGATAGAATAAACACAGCTTTCTGTAAGTTCTCCACTTACTGAAAGATAGAATGTTGAGAATCCGTTAGATGTTCCCAGTTCCAGAATGTTCATTGGTTTTTTGATACGTACAAACATATACAGCAGTTCAGCCAGTTTTTCATCAATATTCCAAAGGCGTCTGATATTATTGCTTTGCTCTCTGAATTTTTCTAATTCCGGATATTGTAAGTTCATTTATTTCCACCTGTATTTTCCAAAAGTTCCCTTTAACCCGAATAAAATGAAGTAAGGTATATATAAAATCTCTGCCGGAATGAATACATTCATCAGGTTCAGCTTTCTGATTTTTGCTGCAAATGAGCCAAGAAGCAGGAACTCAACCAAAAGTTTACAGCTTATTGCAATAATAATACCAGGAATTAAATCCGGTGACATAATGGCTGCAAACAGAGATATGATAATTGAAGAGTAAAAAAATAAGGCAATGAAGACAATAAGCTTCAGGTCAGCAGGATAAAACTTCAGTTTAGAAGCACGTCTCGTCTCCAGATTAACCTGAGATTTCATGTCTGTTTTATCGAATGAAGGTACTGATGCACCCCGATTAAACATGAATCTGAATTTATTTGTCTCTCTTCTCAGCTTAAGCAGCATGAGGTCGTCATCACCAGAAGCAATATGATCAATTCCCGAAAATCCATTTACTTTTCTGAACAGTGATTTCCTGTATGCCCAGTTTCTTGCACTGCATGTTATAGCCCATTTCCAGAAGAATGATCCTGCACAAAGAGCAAAAATTGAGAGCCTTTCCAGATTCTTCAACTTTCCTATAAAGTTATCCTGACCGATTAAAGGAGAATATCCGCAAAGCACATCTGTGTAGCTGTCGAAGTTATTGCTTATACTCTCTAACCATTTGTTTTCAGGAAGACAGTCTGCATCTGTAAAAGCAAGGATTTCAAATTGGGCAGCGTTGATTGCTTTTGTAAGAGCATATTTTTTGCCCGGATATTCCGGTTCATTATCTTTAACTGAAACATATTTAAGATTTTTGAAGTTTAATTGGTTCTGTTTGATGATTTCTACTGTTCTGTCTGTTGAACGATCATCGGCAATTATCAATTCGAATTTATCTTTATCATACGATTGTGCTTTGGTTGCATCAATAAGAGATTGAATGTGTTTTTCTTCATTTCTGGCAGCAACAATAACGCTTATCTTCTGAGGGTGTATGTCTTGAGTTTTTTTTTCAGACATGATTACACCAATTGCAAATGAAAGGATTAACAGAGAATAGGATGCGGTAGAGATATAAAGAAAAAGCAGCATCAGAATTTTTTCTCGATCACCGTTGTAACTTCAGATTCACTTGCTTCGATAAAATCAGCAATTCCTGGATAATCTTTTCTAATCTGCTGAACAGTTGGATTTATTACTTTTTCTTTAACTTTTTTTTTTATCAGTTTGTATGTAATCTGTACTTCTTTATCAAGATAGTCTGAGAATACTTTCTCAAGAGCAGCTTGATTTTTTTTGAGCATATCCCTGGCAAGAGTAGAATTCACAGTAATAGTGATCAAATTATTTTTAATATCATAAACTTCTGCCTGCTTGAGATATGCACTCATAACAGAATGCTTTTTGGATATCATCGAAGCTATTTTAGGCCATTCTTTTTCCAGTTTTTCTTTTGTCAGATCAGAGAATTTTTCTTTCTCCTTATGAACATCATTTATGATAGTTTCTTTGACTATATCTGTAGAAATATGACGTATTTCTTTTGTCACATCTTTGTATTCTGCATGGGTTGCCTGCGAAGCCTGTGGCATAGCAGTAATTTTGTCTGTATTGGAGATCAGTTCTTCAATAGAGTGCATTTCTGCCAGTCTTGCCAGTTTAATGAATACCATTTCCACAAGAAGCATTGGTGTACTGCTTGTTTTAATGTCATTTTTTAGCTTTATCAAGTATGAAATCAGATACATCAGGTCATCTTCCGAGTAATCGGCAGAAAGCTGCTTATACCTGTTCAGTAGATTTGCCGGTATTTCAGGAAGAACGATTCCCACCTTTATCAGAAGAATTGATCTCATTGTTTCCAGCAGACCGTTAAGAAATTCCTGAACATCGTTACCTCGTTCGAAAATCTGATGAATTGTTCTTATTACGGCTGTGGACTGTTTCTTCTTTAGAAATGCCAGTATTTCGAGATACACTTCTGAAGATAACACTCCGAAGACAGAAAGCACCTGTTCCGTAGTAATGTTATCTTTACCTGTAGAAATTACCTGATCCATAAGTGAAAGAGCGTCCCTCATTCCACCTTCGGCTTTTCTCGCTATAATAAACAGCGATTCTTCTGAGATTGTGATCTTCTCTTTTTCGACAATATCCTGTAGTCTTGCGACAATGGCATCAATTGGGATTCTCTTGAAATCGTATCTTTGACATCTTGATATAATTGTAGGGGGAAGCTTATGGGGTTCGGTTGTAGCAAAAATGAATATTACATTTTGAGGTGGCTCTTCAAGTGTTTTGAGAAGTGCATTGAAAGCACTTTTGGAGAGCATGTGAACCTCATCGATAATGTATATTTTATACTTTGATTTGGAAGCAGTATACATCAGTTCTTTCTGTAAGTCTCTGATGTCGTCAACACCTGTATTAGACGCACCGTCAATCTCAATTACATCAGGTGATATTCCGTCAGTAATCTCGTGGCAGTTTTCGCAGACATTGCATGGAGTAGAAGTCGGACCTTCTTTACAATTAAGACTTTTAGCCATGATACGAGCAAGAGAAGTCTTACCAACACCTCTTGAACCGGTAAACAGGTAAGCATGGGCTATCCTGTCGGAATCAATAGCATTTCTCAGTGTTTTAGTTACATGATCCTGAGCATAAACTTCTTCAAAATTCTGTGGTCTGTATTTTCTTGCTAAAACTATGTATGACATAAGCTACCTTTAATCAAATGATTACGTGTTTATTTATTTCAGTGAATAACTAAGCAATTCAGGTTGAATTCTGTCAATGAAAAAGGATAATACTTATAGCATTAAAAAGCATTTGATAATATTAACTCTTGATAACAGATATTGCTGTGCGAAGAAGTTTTTTATTAGTGCAGAGTTACAATGCTTGAGATAGGGTATGAAATTCGAAAAACACAATACTCAGCCCAACGCATCAAGATGGCTGTTTGCATTTATTACTTGAATATCGCATCATTCTTTATGTATTCCGGCAAAGCTATGGAGAATCTTTTTAATTGTTTTTTATTGAAGAAGAATTTACCACTTGTATCAGGGACAGGTACAATTTTGCCAGGAGGTTTTTTATCTATCAGAATCATCTGTACCATTTCTCCTGCAACTTTCCCATGTGAGACTCCATGCAGAACAAATGCTCCTGTACAACCATCATCACGTACGGCATAATCCTGAAAAGTAAAAAGAGGTATCTTTGTATTTCGGGAAGTCCATCTGATAACCTCATTATAATCAATAGCCTTGTCTTTGTCCTTTACAGCATGGAATGTTGGGAGGATTATCATATCAAATTCTGAACAGTTCTGCACACACTGTTTCCAATTATTCCAATCGGGAAGAATATTGTATTCAATTTCAAGTCCTGCAATATTGATTACATTACTATCATAAAATGATGTATGAATAATAGCCTCAGTCGTTGAACTATGATCAAACATGACTAAAGCTTTTTCAGCATCAGGCATAATCTTTTTCAAATGTCCTATCCATGGAATAACAACAAAATGTTCCAAAACACCAGTGAAGTTTGATGGGAGGACTAAGTTTTCGAAATAGTGTCTTGGATTCGTGTTTATTCCGAAAAAAACAACCGGAATTTCTTTTCCTGCCAGCTCAGGTCCGATTAGTTTCAAAGCATTGTCATCACCCAGCATAATCAGGTCAGGTTTAACTTCCTCAATTAATCTCAGGGCTTCAATTACTTTCTGATTAAAAGACGATTCCGGTATACGTTTTGTATCCATATAGAATTTTACTACTTGAATATTTGAATCTATAGATGATTCTATACCTTCTTCGCACTGATCAACCCATGCCAGCTCCGGGTGATAGCTTCCTATTATAAGGACAGTATTATCATTCTTGATCGAAAATAGCAATGAAGACAGGAGGAAAATTATTATTAACAGGTGTTTTTTCAAGATAAAACTCCTTACTACTTTTTGAGACACTACGTATAAAGTAACATATTATATAGTAACTCCAAACCTGCATTTACACAAATGAAATATTTTATTGATCTGATTTTCATTGACTACAGGCAGCATTATATTTGTTTAGTACTATAAATGCTTTGGAGGAAAAAATGAAATATCTTTTTGGTCCTGTATCATCAAGACGGCTTGGATTGTCTCTCGGAGTAGATCTTGTTCCCTTCAAGGTATGCACACTCAGTTGTGTTTACTGCGAATCAGGAGATACAACAAATCTAACAGTTATAAGGGATAACTATATTCCCATTGATGAAGTTATTGAGGAGATCAAAGAATATCTCAGTACAAACCCGGAACTGGATTACGTAACGTTTTCCGGTCAGGGAGAGCCAACTCTTAATTCCGGGCTGGGGAAAGTTGTTCGTTTCATAAAAGATAATTATTCACACCTGAAGCTTGCCCTGATAACCAACGGAACCCTGTTTCATGATGAGAGCCTGCGGAGAGAAGTAGCTGATGTGGATTTAATTTTACCTTCTCTTGATGCTGTTTCCAATAAGTTATTCCAGCAGATTAACAGACCCTTTGACAGTTTGAATGCAGAAAGCATGATTGAAGGTCTGACAAAGCTTAAGCAGGAAATGAAAGGCACGATGTGGCTGGAAGTTTTCTTCTGCCCCGGTATAAATGATACACCTGAAGAGCTGAAGAAGCTGAAAGATGCAATCATGAAGATAAATCCGGACAGTGTTCAACTGAATACACTCGATAGACCAGGATCTGTAGACTGGATTAAACCTCTGGATTACAGTCGACTCGAGGAAATTGCTGAGTTCTTTAAACCTTTGAACGTTGAGATTATCTCCCGAAACAAGATGAAGAAAACTCAGAGAGTGTCCGGGGAAGAAATACGTAACAAGATAATCAAAACAATCTGGCGACGTCCTGTTACAAAGATTGATCTGCTGGCAGTTTTTGAGATTCATCCTCATGAACTTGATAACGTAATTGATGAACTGGTAAAAGAAAATATCATATATATTGAATCACTGGAAACAGGTGATTTTATAAAGCCTGTGAAGTAAGCTCAGAATATCCATAAATGAAGCAAACTAATTGAAAGTAGAGTCTATGACAGATAGAAAAGAATTCGACCTGAAAAAAGTACTGACGATTGCCTATGCTCATCTTATACACGATACATATTCTGCATTTCTGGCACCGTTACTGCCACTAATGATTGATAAAATTGGAATAACAATTTTTCTGGCAGGGCTGCTTGATGTTGTGCGACGAATTCCCTCACTTTCTAATCCCTTTGTTGGAATATTGGCAGACAGATTTAATCCAAAATGGTTCATTGTTGCAGCACCAACCGTGACGGCAGTTGTCATGTGTCTGGCAGGGTTGGTGGACAACTATGCTATGCTTGTTTTCCTCATATTTATTTCGGGGATGTCATCGGCTGTTTTTCATGTGCCGTCTCCCGGAATGATGAAGAAGGTTTCGTATGGCAGAATTGGCTTTGGAATGAGTTTCTACATGGTTGGCGGTGAGTTGGCTCGATCTTTGGGACCTCTGCTTATTCTGGGCTCGATATCGTTGTGGGGACTGGATAATTCCTGGAGATTAATCCCGATAGCTCTGGCTTCCTCCGTATTTATCTACTTCCAACTCAGCAAAGTTGAAGTGAAGAATCAGAAGAAAAAGGTGATTTCTGAAAGCAAAATGGCTGTAATGAAGAAAATGATGCCTGTGTTTGTTATCACTGCGGGAGTTATTACTTTCAGGGCAGCAATGAAATCGGCTTTAACCATATATTTACCTGTGTATCTGACGAATAAAGACTTTTCTCTCTGGCTGGCAGGCATATCTTTGGCGATACTGCAGTTCTCCGGGGCAGCAGGTACATTTGCTGCGGGGTATCTTTCAGACAGGTTTGGCAGACGAAAAGTGCTTGTGGCTGTTACGGTTGCCTGTCCGGTTCTGATGTGGCTGTTTGTCCATGCCAGCGGAATCTGGGTTATTCCTCTGCTGATTGTCTCAGGTGTGTTCCTGATGGCAAGTTCACCGGTTCTTCTCGCACTTGTGCACGAACGAGACTCGGAGCATTCCTCTCTGGTGAATGGTGTCTATATGACGATCAATTTTTTTATCAGCTCTCTGATGGTGATTCTGGTTGGACTGCTGTCAGATAAACTGGGTTTGGATCTGACATACAAAATCTCTGCATTTCTGGCTCTCGGGGCTGTACCTTTTGCGTTTATGACGGGGAAGAAGTAGGGAAGTGACTTACAAAAGAAAAAAGCCGAGGAACATTCCCCGGCTGCTATGTTGAAGATAATTAATCTATTTAAGCATTACAGCTTTTTGTGAGTATTTTACCTTCCCTGCATTAAGTTGAAATATATATGTTCCACTGGAAGTCTCTGAACCTTTTTCATCTATTCCATCCCAGAGAATCTCATGATGCTGACCACCTGTTTGAATACCTTTATCAAAAACACGAATTTTTTCACCTTTTATGTTGTAAATTGAAAGTTTTACTTCACTATCATCTTGTAGGAAATAACGTATTGTTGTTTGCGGATTGAACGGATTTGGATAAATGGATTGAATCTCAGTCACAGCTATTACTTCTGGTATATCCTCTTTATAATCATCATCAGAAATTGTCAGAATAACAGGACCATAGAGTTTATTATTACCACTCATTTCTATGGATTCAAGCCAGTAATGATAGGTTTCTCCAATAGAAACATCGCTGTCTGTTGTTTCGTAATTACTACCACTGGAAGAATTGTATGCAGGTATGATATCCGGTGTTATTCGTAATGCATGCTGTATGTCCGATTCTGTGTTTCTAAGCACATAATAACCAAGCATTGCACTTTCTGATGCAGTACTCCAATTTATGGATGCTAAATCGGATTGCATCTGAGATGCTGTGAATGATGAAAGTTCAATTGGAAGTGTATCATCTCCTCCAATATCTCCAGCAAACTCAACTTCACCTTGCTCGCTGGATCTGCCAGGAGCAGGGAGAGATAATCCACTTACTGTGATTCTATAGATATAAGATCCCGACAGATAAGTTGAAACACCAACGGGAACTTTTTGCCAGGACTGAATTTCTGAACTGTCACGAGAGTATCTATACCATATTTCAGTATACTGAACAGGCATCTGGATATCAAGATGCTGAGCATTTCTCAATACCTGGTCATCAGAACAATAGAATTGCCAATAAGCTCCAAGATTTTCCGGATTCGGAAAGTTACCTTCTACAAAGGTAGGATTCTCAGAATAAGTAGAATAAATAGAGACGTTTACCGTTTCGTCTGATGCAGGCATAAATCCAACATAAACAGTTTCACCACCGATACTACTGGCAGAATAAAGCTGATCAGGCTGTGCCACATCAACAATGATGGTAGGAATAAGCATTCCTTCATATGTATTGGAAAGTGGATTAATATTTACTCCATCCTGCCAACCCAAACGAGGATATTGGTTTGCAGAAATGAGCCATACGCCATCGAAGTTCCAGTTTGCATAAGTTGACTGAGTTTGTAACTGGGCTGTCGTTAATCCCTGAACTCCTGTACCGCCTCCTGAAGTACTATTTCCAGATGTAGATGTATCCCAGTAACACATCTGTATTGCTCCACTACCTTGAAAACCTCCTAAACCGGGGGGAAGTTGCCCATCAATACGCCCAACTATTCCACCTATAAAAGGATCAGTATCACTTGTAAATGGAGGGCTTTGAAATCCTGTTCTTATTTGACCCGTTGCATAGCATCGAATTACTGCTCCACGTATAGAGCATCCTGCAATACCACCTGTTCGTTTACCTCCATAAACGTCACCTGTTGAATAGCTGTCCATAGATAGTCCATTTTCATTGCAACCTACGAGACCACCATATTTGATATTGAAAAGCTCATCATTATCATTTGGATTCTGTATTGTATTGGTTGGAAAGCGACTTTCTACGTCAGCATTCGAGTAACAATAACGGATTATTGGAACCATATTTTTCTTTTGAGAATTGTTTGCACCTACGAGACCACCTGTTGCACCGAATCCTCTTACAGTTATTGTACCTGCGGTATAACAGTTTTCTACGATAGTTGTAAAAGATGCATTACTCGGAAGCTGTGCCCTGCCTAATAATGACCCTGTTGCCCTTCCACCAGTAATATCTGCATTCAGGATTCCCAGATTTCGTATAACAGCATCTGCAGATGACGAGCATTCAAGATAGCCGAATAAACCAATATTACCTGGTAATGCCTGAGCTTCCACAACTGATGTTGGCTCACCGTTCCCCGGATAATTCATGTAGAGGTTAATCACTTTGTATCCTCCTGCATCATAGATACCAGTAAAGGTTATTGCTGAGTTTCCAATAGGAGTCCAGCCCTGATTACTATTCCAAGTGTTAATTGCTGGAGAAGCAGTTGAAAAATCAATATCGGCTGTTTGTAGAAAATGCTTATCCCATGAGCTTGAGTTCTGACTAACCCAATATAAATTCTGCCAGGATGTAATTAGATATGGACTTGCTTCTGTTCCAAGACCTGATGGAGCAATTCCAGTTTGAGAAAACAAGCTTAAGGTGAAAATAGTAAACACTAAAGTTATAATAAATTTATTCATAATATCTCCTTACTTGATGCAAGAGTTGCTTTAAAAATAACACACTATATTTTCTATTCTTTTACTTATAAATACTTATAGAAAATAACTTAGAATGTACTAAGAAGCAAGCAAATTCACAGAAATTAATTATTACAGAATATTATCGGTGATTAAGGAACTCTTCAAAGATTTGAACATAAGGACTCGATACAATATTAAAGGAAAGTATACTCTTTGGAAACATATGTCATGATTTAAATCCCAAGTGTATGCTTGACAATCAAAAAAAAATAACAAAATTTAAGCATAATCTTGAAAACTCACGGTTATGGTGTCATTTGGTTCTCATCAGATGAAGTCTTAATTTTGAATAGATAAGGTATTATATTTTTCGATTTAAGATTTAATTTCATGGATGTTAATATGAGAGATAATGAATTTAAAAGTAAATTTTTTCAAAATTGCATTACATACTGTTGATCGCATTTTCGTAATTTACGTAATAGTTTTTAAACATTCCCGATTTGCAAATGATACAAATAGTTACATTAATTTTGAAGCTTTCAGGACATCTTTGTATCCTCTATTTGTCAATCCTATAAAACTGATTGGAGGGGGCATCATACTATATTGATTTTATTGATTCAGACATCAATCTATTGTATAGCATGCATATACTTTTTGAAGACCTTAAAAGAGTGTTTTGGCTTAAGAAGAGTATACACAATTTCTTTAAGTGCTTCTCTGATAAGTATGATGTTTTTAATAAAAAATACAGGATTTATTTTATCAGAAGCTTTATCTGTCCATCTTTTTTTGTTATTTATGTCATATGTAATCAAGTGGATAAAGAATAAAAATACTAAACATTTTGTTTCTGGATTAGTTACTGTTCTGTTTCTATTGCTCGTGAGAGGTCAGTTTCTTTTTCTGATACCCGCAATGCTAATTCTTATAATAATCTTCTTAAGAAAATCTTTTAAGCAAATTGTGATTTTCAGTATGATGGTTTTAATTTTTCTTCCTGTAAAACAAATAATTGATAGAGCGTATCATAAACTTGTTCATGGTAAGTTTGTGTCTACACCATTTGGAGGATTCTCAGTTTCTATTCAACCTATTTTCATATCTGAGGCAAATGATGAAGCTCTTTTCTCTGAAGAAACTAAAATACTATCTATTGAGGAAATCTGATGAGGATCCTGAAGTGCATACAAAACGTATGATAGATTATTACTTTAGAGAAACAATGAGTAAAGAGTACTTTGAAGAACTGGAAAAAACTAACCAGTATATGACTCAGTGATTTATTCTGAGTTAATGCTGACTTTCGTTTGACATTACTAAAATAATCAACCCGGTTCATTCCAAACATAATCAGGAACAACCCGGGTCTCAAAATAGTCTACTGCATGAAGAATTCCAGATTCTTGAACAGACTGAAATCTTCCTTTTTAAGATCAAGATCAGAGAAGAACAATACAGACAGGATTTTACTCAGCTTAGAATCCGGTTCAATCTCATGGAATATTCTTCCGGCATTCAGGCTGATCATGTCTTTCATGACAAATGGATATGACTCATCATTTGTACTGTAAAAGAATGCGTTTGTGCTGCAATCAGTATGGCTGAGCGTCAGAATGTCTTTTGAGTCAAATCTGGTAGAATAGTTAAAAGAATCTACTTTTGTCATAGCAGTTGATAATTCGAACTTTCCGTCATTATTTGATAGATCCAGAGATCCCAGAATAAATCGATTATGACCTCTATTATATGGTGAAGACACAAGTCGGCATAATTGGACGAGTATTGGCATTTCAGGTAAGGTAAGATAAAAGGTTTCCAGATTCATCTTTCTGAATTCGGAATCATCATTAAACTTTGTTATGATTTTGATTCCTTCCCAGGTGATTCCATAAGAATCCTTCAGCTTGCAAAATTCTGCTGAGTTCTCCTGTTCAAGTAAATGGGAAGTTCTAAATCCTGCCGGCATTGCAGTAAAACCACCACTCCATGGATTATCCCAGCCTTTTGGACAAAGCTCAGGATAGGATGAATCAATCCATTCTTTACCATTGTGCTTACATGAGTGAATCACAGGCGCAAAATCTTTGTCTGAACTGAACTCCAGACAGCCATTGTCCACGGTTAATTTATTGTCTTCAGCCTTGTTTTTAACTTCTTTGTTTATATATGGGAGCATAAGATAAGAGTTAGTATATGTTGCATCAGATTTTTTAAATTCTGTTGTTACAATGCCTGGTTCTTTCAAATCAGATTTAAACTCGCAGGAATTAGTTTTATCATCAAGATTGATCTCACAGATTTGCCGGTTGTTTACTTTGACCATAACTTTTCCCGGAGATAGAACCGGAACGGAAAGACCGTATTTAAGTGAATTCCCTTTCAATACAGGATGTTTCATTGACGGAGCAAAATCCTGTAGATAGATCTCCTGCTGTTTAGAAGTTTCTCCTGTAACGAAATTGGAGAATCCCTTGTAATCATAAAACATATTGAAATAATAGCTGAAAGATGTTAAATCAACAGCTTTTCCTGGTTTAAGTTCCTCAATAATCTGATTCATTGTAATATACCAGTCACCGAACTCAATTGATTTTTCCTTGCTCCAGGATATACCTGTACTCCCTTTTTCTTTCTTGCAGAACAACCAGTTGGAAGTAATTCTGTCACTTTTGATATTTTCAAATTGAACACGATCTTCTTCGTTTAATATCAGTACTTTGTCATCTATTGGAACGGCTGTAAAATCTTTAGTTATAAATTCATCCTGAATGTAAAGCTTCTTGATTGAGGTTTTACCTTTGTTTATCACAGTCCAGGATTGCTCTGCCAAACCAGAAGTATATACTTTAAGTCTACGAATAAGAGATACATTCTCGTAAGCTTTAGAAAGATACACGATCTCCCATTCAGATCCACCTTGTATTTCTCTGATATCAACATTTTCCGGTAAAATATTCTGAAACTCATCCGAGTAAGGAAGACCCAATGCCGGATGTGGCATTCTTATATACTGAGAGCCTATTCTAGTACCAAGCTCAAAGATATTCTTTCTGTTTTCAATTGAAAGATAACTTCGTATCTGACCGGTTAATGCAAAATGAGAATAACGATTAGTACCGGATGCACAATCTGTCAGGGTTTGAACACCTAACTCAAGCTTACCTTTAAACTCAAATTTTCTTCCATCGGAGTATGTCGTCTTCACCGGAAAATATGATACTTCGTATCCACCTTTAATGACTTCATAATCACATTCCATGATATATTTGCTCTCGGCAGGGATATGTATGTTTAATTCACTATCACTGAATTTTACAACATCTGTCTGTGGCAAAGTGAATATACAGTTCATTTCCTGTTTCCCTGGATTATTCACAGTTACATAGCCATGGCATTTGTCACTGTGTCTGTGGACAGATTTTGCTCCTTCAAAACTAAAAGTTGCTGCGAATTTTCTTTTAATACCTGTGGAGAGTACAACCGATTTTCCATTAACCTTTACTTTAAGCTCCAGTTTTTTGAATACATCGAAGTCCATATCTTCATTATCGGTCGGATTGACTGTAAACTCTCCTGATAGTTTTGCACTGCTATCAACAATTGTCTTCTCCGAATAATCACATTTTATACTTTCAGAAGAAACACTCTCAACTCCGAGATCAATAGGTTTTTCTGAAGTGTTTTCGATATCTATTGAGAACTTGTTGGTTGAACCTATAACGCATACAGGATTTTCAATATTTAACCGAAGACTCAAACCATTTGTTTTCACTGCGTGAATGCTTCGTCCAAATTTGTTGACTTCCAGTTCAAGAAACTTCTTGTTTTTATCCCATCTATAGACGAAATACTTCAAGTCTTCTTCTTTTAATTCATCCGGTTCAACTTTAATTTCACGTGTACTGTCGGAATACCAGTCAATATCTTCGAAAAAGTCTTTGAACAATTCAGTTTTTACGAAACCCGGTATAAGGTTAAACAAATGTGTTCCTCTGTTAGATTTCTCCCACATGAATCCACATTTCTTATACAGTGGGACAGCTGAAATGTTTCCTGGCCATGTATGAAGGTCTATTCTTGAGTGGCCTCTATTTCCTGCTTCTTCTATTGCCCTGAGCAAAAGCTTTTTTCCAATTTTATTGCCTTGAAACTCTGTTCTGACATTTAACAATCCTATATAAAGAGCATCTTCTGCAGCATATTTTGATATTCTGCAGTATCCTGCTACTTTGTTGTCAATAATCGCAAGCCATAGTTTAAGTCTGGCAGTAGATTTTTCTTCCCTGATAACAGCATCTGCCGAGTCGAACATTATCTGTCCATTCCAGCCTTCTTTACTGTTAATCCACATATCTGCCACTTTTTCCGCATAAGAGTCATTATATTCTACTACTTTGAAATCCATTCAACACCTCCATTTTCTCATAATATTTGCACAGTAATCATATTGGTTTACAAACGCACATGCATTTCTTTCTATTGAACACATGGTTAGTAATGTGAACTGCAAATCTTCCTGAAGGATTCTCAGAATTGGTTATTAGTCAATATATTTGTTAAAAAAATCTTTTGTAACACGTTAAGATCAGAAATAATACTGACTTAAAAAAACTAATTAATCAGCATCCATTGACTGAACTGTTCATCTGCAATAATGTAGCTGCCGAATTTCTCCAAAAGCTTGTTTTCATGTAATCCATCAATCGTGTATCCATCCGGATTGAACATATTGGAAGGTAATACAAGAATTTCGTTCTCAGATAATGTAACTTGATCAAGTAAATCTACACTGCTGATAAGCCCTGCAACAGTAACCATTTCTCCGAGATACTTGTTGGATATATAACTGCACTGCCAGTTTACATCAGCTATATTTACCAGGTCTCTCAGAGTATTGAAGAAAAGTTTACCTGTTACAAAATGTGGAATTTTACCTGTTTCAGTCATGAAGCTCCTGAATTCTTGCAGGTTTTCGTTCCAGTTTTCAGTAAACAATCTGATCATACCAATACCATTTTCTAATTGACTGTAATCTTGATAAAAATCTGCACCGGGGAGTGATTGTTCTGCCAGCAGAAATATCTCATCGGAAGGCCAGATATAATCAACATTCTTTGCATTTCTTATTCTGTTAACAATATTCAGAATTTCAAGGGCACTATCTTTATCTACATTATTCAGATGAGTCAGTCTATCTCGGAATTTTGTAAGCCCGACAGGAACGATACCAATGGAGAGTACAGACTCCAAATCAGTCAATGTGTTGATTGTGTACTCGAGTTCTTTTCCATCATTCCATCCGGGAACAACTACAATCTGTGTATGCATATCAATCATATTACTGTCGAGAAACTCAAGTGTGTCGAGAATATCAAAGTCTTTGTTGTACCTCAGCATTTTTTTATGCAGCTCGGGGTTTGTTGTATGAACAGATACATAAAGAGGGTTAAGGTTCTGGTTTATGATTTTATCAATATCTCTGTTTGTGATATTAGTAAGAGTGATAAAATTCCCAAAAACGAATGAGAATAGATGGTCATCGTCTTTTACATGCAGGCTGTCACGAACACCGGGCGGCATTTGATCAATGAAACAGAATATACATTTGTTTATACAGGTTCTGCATCTGTGATCCTCCAGTTCTATTCCAAGAACATCTTCCCAGTCTCGTTCGAACTCAATTGTAAGGTTTTCGATTCCTCTTCTGATATTAATTGTGAGATCATTTGTGCTTGTATAATATTGAAAGTCTATGAAGTTTTCCACAGCATTTCCATTTATCTCAATTATAAAATCGCCTTTTCTGATACCACTTTCATATGCAATACAATCACTTGAAACGGATTTTATTTTTACAGCCATATTATTCCTTTAATCATCACTTATCAGGGCGGATACAATTTCGAATGTCTTGAATTCCTTGAAAATAATATTCATTGTTGCAGTAAGAGGAACAGCGAGAAACATGCCGACAGGTCCCCAGACCCAAGCCCAGAAAATCAATGCTGAAAGTATGAGAACAGGAGATATGTTCAGTTCTGAACCAAAATACTTAGGTTCTATGATTACTCCAAAAGCCATCTGTATAAGAATCATAGCACCTATTATAGCAAACAACTGCCAGCCAAAGCCATATTGGAAAAGGCAAACGGTAATAGGGAATAATGAAGCCATAATGGAACCGAAGTTCGGTATGAAATTTAACAGGAATAGTAGAAGCCCGGATACAATCACGAAGTCAATACCAAATATGTAGACAAAAAACATACCTGTCAACGCAGTTGACAAACTGATAATGGTTTTACTGAATAAATACCTGATAATCTGTGTTTTAACTTTATTTATAATATGGCTGGAGTGCTCTACTTCTTCAAGTGTAAGTATTTTTTCCATTCTTACACCTAATCTGTTTTTTCCTGCCATTATGAACATAAAAAGTACGATCGTCAGGATAAGCTTAACAACAAAATCTACGAATGTACCCATCGTCTTAGTAATATATCTTGTAACCGGAACTTTATCAAAAACTTCCTGCCAGTCAACTTCGTCTTCAATGTATTTTTTAACGCTGTCGAGAGGTAGTTCGAATCTTGCAGAAAGGTCGTTAATTGTATTAACGATTTTCATCTCATATTCTGAGAAATCATTTCTGAAAGAAGCTAATCCGGTATAAACAAGAGTACCCACAGCAGTAAGAGACACGAAAATTACAAGAATAAGAATTATTGCAGTAAGAAAACGTGGAAATTTCTTTCTGATGAGTAAGTTTTCGAACGGTGTAAAGAGGAAGGCGAGAATTATTGCAAAAGTCAGGGGTATAAATATTGCCTGTAGCTTTTGCAGGATAGTAACTATGATAGCCATAGAAATAATTCCTAATGTGATATTGATCCATTTTAAGTTATTCATAAATAATTATCCGCCATTCATTTTAAGGTGTTAACTTCTTTCATGTGAGTGTTATAACTCACGAACTATTCCAATTAGAATACATTAGAACAACATTTTTTTAATTTTATTGTTGTCAATTTTTTAATAATTACTGTTTTTTTGACTAAATTTTCGGTTTGAAAATTGCTTAGTAATATCATAACCGAAATTAACCGATTTTGCAACGATAAATATTAGAAAATAAAGGTTTGATTATCACGGAAAAAGATTTAAGTTTTTTAAAAAACTATAACATAACAAGTATAAAATTAACTACGGAGGAATCACTATGCGAATTGCTGTAATTATGGCAACTTTATTAATCGTGAGTTCTTGTCTTTTCGGTTTAGTTAGTAACTGGCAGGACAATGGAATTCAAATCAGGCAGAATGGCTATATTGAATGGTACAGATCTGCAACACGTTTATCAGACGGATCAACAGTATATACATGGTCAGACACCAGAAACGGTGACAGAGATGTTTATGCTCAGAGAGTTGGAGTGGATGGCACAAACATGTGGAACAACGGAGAATCCGTTCTTGTATGTGGAAAACATGGAAGACAGGAAGATCCGGTTGTAATGGCAACATCAGAAGATAATCTGATTTTTGCCTGGATTGATTTCAGAAACAGTGATAAAGGTGATATCAGGACTCAAATGCTTGATATTAACGGAAATCTTCAATGGCATGATAATGATGATGGCGGTATTGTTATTGTTGAAGACAATTTTATTCAGATTTCACTGAATATTGTTTCTGATGATAATGGTGGTGTATTCCTTATATGGAATGACCAGAGAAATCCTGGAAACAGTACAGATATTTATGGTGCTCATATTGATAACACCGGAGCTAACCTCTGGACAGCTACAGGTATGCCTGTTGCTGGTGGACAAGACATTCAGACTTCACACACATTCCGAAAAGACGGACATGGTGGAGCTGTTGTGATTTACCGTCAGGTGACAAGTGACAGTGATCTCTATGCAAGAAGATTTGGTGCTGACGGAAGTATGCTCTGGGGTGGAACAGACGGATATATCGTTCTTTGTGACGCAACATCATCTACCGGTCAGGACGCAATTCAGGAGTCTGCAAAGCTTATTAATCTTGGTAACGATACTTACGGTATTGCGTGGAGAGACAGAAGAAACGAAAACAGTGGAGATATTTATGCTCAAATTCTTGATCTTCAAGGAAATAAAGTCATATCTGCATATCCACAGGGAATGCCTCTTTATGTAGGACCTGCTATTCAGGAAAATCCTCGTGTTGCAACAGACGGTAACGGAATAATGTACGTAGCATGGCAAGATAGAAGATTAACCATGGACACAACAAGTGAAAGAGATATATTTATTCAGGCTGTAGCGTCAGACGGTACTCTTAACTGGAATGCTGATGGTGTTGTAGTTTGTAGTGCAAGCGGTCACCAGGAGCAACCAAGGCTTGCTGCTGGAACAAGTGGCGATGTTTATGTTATCTGGGATGATTACAGAAACGGATCAGCAGATTCAGATGTATTTCTCCAAAGAATCGATTCATCAGGAAATCCTGTATTTGCTGCAGACGGTATTGCTTTAAGTTCTTCTCCTGGAAGACAGGGAGATGGACTCCTGAGAGCATCTGCCAATGGTAATGTATCAGCTGTATGGCTTGATGCAAGAAACGGATCAAATGGCCTTTACTCAATTGTTATTGATACAAACGGTTCTCCTGCAGCAGGGTTTAACTCTGATGGTAATCTTGTTGAATGGCAAATTGACGGGAACGTATCTGAACTGGAACTGACTAATTTATCTGATGGAAAAGTTGCTTTTACATGGATAGATCCAAGACATATTACCGGTTCAAGATTATACGTTCAATATCTTGATCCAGCAGATGGATCAAAACAATTTATAGACGATCAATCTGGTGATGGAGCTTATGAACAAGGCAAACCATTTACTTCTGACATGGGATATAATCAGTCAAACGCTGCTGTTGTTGCGGACGCAAACGGTGGAATTGAAACTGTATTTGAATGTAGAGGTGGAGGACTTGGATATCCAAAAATATTTGCTCAGGCAATAGATAGTAATGGAGATCCTCTCTGGGGAAATACTCCTGTTGAAGTCAGTACAAGAAACTACGATCAGGATCATGCTAAGATAATAATGCTTGATGATGGCTCAACAGTTATTGGCTGGTCAAACATGGTTCGAGAAGGATTTGGTGTGATGATTTATAAGATTTTTGCACAGAAAATTACAAACGGTACCGTAAACGATGATCAGGGTGTTCTTGTAGCTGAAATAATTGAAAATGGAACAAAATACGATGCGATCCTCAGTGATATTGTTGGTGAATATTTCCTTTTCAAAACAGATGATGATGTTTATGTTCAAAAGATGGATTATTCAACAATGACTACTGTATGGCCAGAACCTGTAAAGGTTTCCTGGGACAGCACAATTGATGATGACGATATGATTATTCAGAGAAAGATTAAGGCTATTGAACACGATCTTGGACTCATTGTATACTGGGAAGATTCAAGAAATGACAATGGTGACAAAGATATTTATGCTAATCTGTTAACTGAAGACGGAACAACCGTAAGTTTAGACTGGAATGGTGTTGATGGAACTCCACTTGTTGAATTCCTTAATGACCAGTATTCTGCAAAACTCGTTGCTAACGGAAATGATCTTTATCTTGGCTGGGTTGACTTCAGAAATGGAGCAGATAATGATATTGCAATGCAGAAATTCAATATCACCGGAACATCAATTACTCCTGCTTGGGATAATGATGTAATGTTTGCTCAGGCTGATTCATCCCAATCTGAACTTGTAATGCTACAATACGAAGAAAAAGTTTTAGCCTGCTGGGCTGACTATCAAAGCTCATATGGCGATATCAAGGCTAACATGATCAAAGATTATGGTAATACAGGTGATACATACAGAGATGAATTGGTTATCTGTGATGCTTACCGCGATCAAAAAGAACCTCGAGTTGTAAGAGTAATGGAAAATACAAGAAGTAATGCTTATGCTCTTATCGGATGGCTTGATGCAAGGGCAAGTGGTAAAGATGATGCTATTAACATTTTTGCTCAGAGAGTGCAGTTTGATGGTGTTCCAACAACTGAAGATGTAAATAGTGCTGATTTCACACTTGGACAAAACTATCCTAATCCTTTCAATCCTGAAACAAACATAGATTTCTCAATTAAGAGAACAGGTGATGTTGAACTCAGTGTATATAACATTAAAGGTCAGAAAGTAAAAACTCTTGTGAAAGGTCAACTGGAAGCAGATAACTACAGTATTACCTGGAAAGGTGTAGATGATAACGATAAACCTGTTGCATCAGGAATGTATTTCTACAAACTCAACACAAATGAGAAAACTGAAGTTAAAAAAATGCTGTTACTTAAATAGTAATATATATTATTGGGAGGGAGATAATTCTCCCTCTTTTGTTAAATGGAATTACAAGAGGCAAAAATGAAAACCTATTTAATAATTTTATTTGTTGGACTTTGCTGTATGCTCAGTGCACAGGCGGTGCTTCCTGCTTATTATCATACTTATGATGAAATTGTGCAGGAAATGGCTGATTCTGTTGCAGCACACAGCGATATAGCAAAGCTTGACACATTAGGATATTCAGAAGATAATCCATGGTCTGATCCTGTTCCAATTGTAGTGATGAAAATATCAGATAATGTGGATTCAAACGAAAATAATAGAGAACCCGGGCTTCTTTTTGTAGGACAATGTCATGCAGAGGAAATCACAGGTGTTGAAGAAACTGTAGAATTATTCAAAGAAATCCTTGCTAACAGAGGCGTTGCTCCTTACAGACAATGGATTGAGAATCTTGAAATCTGGATTGCTCCGACAATAAATCCTGCGGGACATAATGTTGTTGTAAGAGACGGTCTTGATGTTACATACAGGAAAAACACAAGAGATTGTAACAATGATGGAACTTTTTCATATATTGTACAGGAAGGTAGCGATGAAGATGGCGTTGACCTGAACAGGAATTACGATTTCGGTTGGATTCATGGAAACAGATTCCTTTCCAGTAATGCTTTTGAACTTTATGATTACTATAGAGGACCTGCTCCGATGTCTGAGAGTGAATTACAAGCTCTTAAAGCATTCTGCGATGAGCAGTGTATAGTTTATTCAATTAACTGGCATTCATCAAGAACAGGTAATTTCTCCAAGAAAGTATTCTTCCCATGGGAATTCAACGGATTACCTGACAGAAGATGCCCGGACTACGATATAAGTTCAGAAATCGGTGAAACAGTGGCACATAAAATTGTTGACCTGTCAGGTGAGCTTCCAAGTTATCAGCCATCTGGTTCTCAGGGTAGAGTTGGTAAGTCTACTCAGTGGTTCTATGCAGAATATGGAACAATTCAACTGACAATTGAAACTGCATTGAATCAACCTGATTCAACAGAGCTGTATACTGATGTTGAAAATTGTCTTGTAGGAAATCGCTGGTTAATCAACAAAGCTCTTAATTTTACTCCAGCTACTGAAACTGAAGAAATTTCACATGAAATGCTGAAAGTAATAGTAACTGACAGTGAAACAGATGAACCTCTAATTGCTGAAGTTAAAATCATTGAGAAACACTCACCGTATTTCACTCCAAGAAAAACAAGATTACCTCACGGTATTCACTGGCGTCCTATTTCATCAGGTACTTACACAATTGAAGTTTGTAAAGAGGGTTATAAAACTCAACAGGTTTCGGCAACAGTTAACTCAAACTACAAAACCGTAAGAGTAGCTCTTGAACCGGCTAAACCTGCTGTTGTTGCAGGTACTCTTGAGTCATCAGGAACTCCGATAGATGGTGAAATAATTATTAGCGGTGTATATAATGATACGATTGCTGTTACTAATGGAACATTCAGTTTTGATTCTTATGAAGGAATCTATGACATGGTAATCAGAGCAGATGGATATTATCCTTATGTTGGTACACTGAATATTAGAGATTGGGATTCTACATCAGTTTCTATTACAAAAAACATGGAAATTGAACTTGATACCGAGAATATTGTTTTCAGTGATATGTTTAATACTGACCTTACTCAATGGACTGTTAACGGTCCATGGGAACTGGTTGATAATGCTGTAGAGGGAATGGCAGTAACAGATAGCCATGATGACGGAGATGGTTTTTACGCTCCCAATTGTGATGTTGATATTACAACCGTATCTGCTATAGATCTTTCAGCTGCAAGCAATATCTTATGCTTCAGCTCTCATGTTTATACTGAACCTGAATTTGATTTCTGTACTGTAGAGTTATCTTCAGACGGATCAAACTGGGAAGCGATATACAGTATTTCCGGAAAACATGATACATGGAATGATGTTTATGTCCCAATTCCTGATACATATAGCGGAAACTACTTTATGAGGTTCAGATTAACAGATCAATCAGAATCTGGTGAGATTGCTAACAGAGAACACAGACTCTGTGATACGGGCTGGACTATAGACAAAGTAAAAATTGTCAGTGGTAATTCATCAATTCTTAATGTAGAAGATGATTTTGTTCCTGCATATGTAAATACACTTAATCAGAATTATCCAAATCCTTTTAATCCGGAAACAAACTTTGCATTCAGCATTAAAGAAAAGAATGTTAAAAAAGCATCAATCGGAATATATAATATAAAAGGTGAAAAAATAGAGACATTGGAACTTAACAACTCCGATATCCAGAGTGGAACAAAAACCTGGAATGCAGATAAACATGCAAGCGGAGTATATCTTTATCGTCTAATGGTTAATGGTAGAAATATTGAAACCAGAAAAGCGATACTTTTAAAATAGTTGGAGGTTTTATGAGAAAACTAACTTTAATTATAATGATACTTTTGACGTTTACACTGTTTGCTGAGACTCAGTTTAATATCAGTGAATCGGCAAGCGGTATTCATGTTAATATTGATAACACAAAAGCAGATGTTCAGTCTATGCTTGATGAAGACCATATTGAGTATAAAACATTTGCAATTCCTGCAAAAAGCATTAATCCATCAATCAAGTCAGCCTCATTTGATGTTTATAATGCTGAAGGTAAGCTTGTTAATGAAAGAACTGACAGCTCTGAAGGATTTGTAAGAGTATCAGATTATTTTTTTATGAGAGAAATGAGAGGTGCTGATGTTGATTTTACAATTTCACGTAAACTCAACAATGGAAACACTGTTGTATTGAGAGAGATGGATGTTGATCTTGAGTTTGAAGGTTCAATTGATTTACCTCAAACAATGTCTTCAGCTTTCAGACCTCTTTATGCTCATTTAGCAGATAACTTCAGAACATCATATCTTTATGAAATCCCTAACCAAAGAAGAAAGCTTCTTATAATTGGGCATGATAATACTTATTTTGATGATTCTATTGCTCCATTCGTTATGTGGAAGAAAGCACTTGGTTTTGATGTTACTGTTGCCAGAGTTGGAATTGATCTTCCAAGTAACTCTACTGCAAGTATTAAAAACTATGTTTCTTCAGTATACCATAATTCTGAAGTGAAACCGGAATTTGTATTGCTCGTTGGTGATGTTATAGGTTTATTTGCACTGGAAACAAATCAGTACAGTGCAGAAAGTGATGCTTCTGATATTGAGTATACTCAACTTGAAGGAAACGATGTAATGCCTGAAATGATAATCGGACGATTTTCATGTCAGAGTGCATCAGACCTTGATGTGCTTGTATTCAAAACTATGAAATACGAAAAGAACGATATTTACGCTGCTCAAAACGGAAACGGATGCTATGAAAACTCAGTGGTTGTTGCAGGTAACTATGCTTCAGGTGCCCCTGTAATGCCGGTTACTCCTGTGCTGACATCAAAATGGGTTCAGGAGGAGCTGATTGATTATGGATATACAAACGTAGATACTTTTTTCTACTATGACGGTGTTTATGATCCGGGAACAACTCCAATAGTAAACTCTATTAATAATGGTGCTCAGTTCATCAGTTACAGAGGTTGGGGAGATGCAACCGGATGGCACCACCCATCATTTAAAATTTATCAGCTTGATCTTAATGCAGCCAGTTATGTAGGAAATTCACAGGGATTACCAATTGTAAGTTCAATTGTATGTAATACTGGTGACTTCCAGAATGGCGGAAATAACAATAAATGCTTTGGTGAAGAATGGATGCTTCAACATCAGGGATTTTCAAATGCTTTCGGTGCAGTTGGTTTCTTTGGTCCTTCCGATCTTCACACAAGTACAGAGCTCAATAATGCAATTTGCGCAGGATTCTATACAAGTGTTCTTGAAGAAGATTCATATGATCTTGGAACATCATTTCTCAGAGGTAAAACTGAACTTCACAGGGGTTTCCCTAATGAAAGATATTCTGGTGGAAAAGTAGAATTCTACTTCCATGTATACAACTTATTATCAGATCCTACACTCAGAATGTGGAAATTGATCCCAAATACTTTCGGAAATCTTGTAACAGAAACAAGTTTTGCAGAAGGTACTGATTATGTTCAACTTGATGTAAGTAACATAGAAGGTGCAATAGCTACAGCTACTAATGATTATGAAAACTTCACATATGCTGAAGCAAATAATGGATCTATTTTACTTCCAATAGACACAACAACCGGTTCTTCAGTATTTATTACTGTTTCAGCTCCTGGTTATGAACCATACATGACTGAAATTTCTATTCAGTCCGGCGAAAAAGTAGGAATTACAGAATCTGTATTCGATAACTTTATTGCAGGTGAAACTGCTAACTTAAGTCTTACAGTTGGAAACTTTGGCAGTGCAGATATTACAGGATTAACTGCTACTCTTACATCTGATTCACCATACTTCAGTGATACAGGTAGAGCTACATTCACATTCGGTGATATTACTGTAGGTTCCGAAGTAACTGCAAACGGTGATTTCGATATTGATGCATCTTGTCCTAATTTCGAACCAATCATTTTCACTGTTGATTTCTCAAATGGAAGTCAATCAAAACTTGAAGGTTATGTTACAGGTTTATACCTTGAGATGCCAAGTGTTATTGTCGATAACGATGATGAAATCCTTGATGCAGGCGAGACTGCTGACGTAGTATTTGATGTACATAATATAAGTACAATTGATATTACAGGACTTCAAGCTGATGTAATTACTTCTTCAACAGCTCTTACAGTTAATTCAGCAAATATTACAATTGGTGATATCCTGAATGATTCTACTGGAACAGCAACTGTAAATGTCACAGCTAATACTGCAGCATTCAATGGTCGTAGAGCAAGATTAGTATTTGATTTCACTGACAGCGTTGGAAGAACATTCAGACGTTATGGTTATGTAAGAATTGGTGAAATATCTGCTTCATCTCCAACAGGCCCGGATGAACATGGTTATTACGCTTATGATAATACTGATACAGATTATGCTCAAGCACCGGTATATAACTGGATTGAGATTGATCCTGACAGTTCTTCGTATACAAATGTACAAGTTGTATCTCTTACCGATGATGATTCAGAAATTGTTAATTTACCAATAGATTTCATGTTCTATGGTGAAACATACAACTCCATGACAGTTTGTTCAAATGGTTGGATTTCTTTCAGAGAAACCTGGATGGCAAACTTCCGTAACTGGGAATTACCAGCTTATCTTGGACCTGGTGCAATGATTGCTCCATATTGGGATGACCTTGGTGGTCGTCCAATAGATGCTGTGGAAGAAGAGAATCTTGATATATTCATCTATCATGATACTGCTGAAAATAGAGTAATTATCCAATGGGATACAGCCTGGAACTTTGATAACAGAGAATCTCAGGAAAAATTCGAAATTATTCTTGAACCAAGAACCGAAAACGGAACACCTGTAGATGGTGATATCACATTCCAATACAAGAATATTGATAACCCTGATGTGCTTGGTAACTATTGTACAATCGGTATTGAGAACATGGAGCATACTGAAGCTCTGCAATATCATTATGCCGGTTATTATGATCCAACTGCAGCTCCATTACAGGCTGGACTTGCAATTAAATTCTCAACAGTAAATCCTGATGGTATAGTTGGCAATGGTAACGAAGATGTTCCTGAGCATGTAACTATGCTTGGTCAGAACTATCCTAATCCATTCAATCCAACAACAAAGATTTCTTTCTCAATCAAGAATAACTCACGAGTTGAACTTGCTGTATACAACATCAATGGACAGAAAGTTAAAACTCTTAAGAGTGAAATTATGAGTGCTGGAAATCATTCAGTAATGTGGAATGGTAAAGATAACAGTGGAAAAGACGTTTCATCCGGTATTTATTTCTATAAACTTAATACAGGCGAAGAAACTCAAGTAAGAAAAATGGTACTTCTTAAGTAAAGAATACCTGACAATATTGAAAAGACCTGCAGACTATGTTTGCAGGTCTTTTTTATATGATTGCAACTTATGAATTGTATACTTTTAAGAGTACACTGACTGGAATTTGTCTTAAGATTTGATGGATTCATATGGGATGAGAATACAAAGAGTTCTTTCCACAAGAGACCTTTGCATTATAGGAGTAGTTGATCGATCATAAATCATTTGATTGGTGCAAATTATGTAAAATAGAAACAGTTTTAATGTATAGACTTTAAACGTCCGATGTTCTACTCAAGCGATGTCAGTCTATAGACATGAATTTCTTAATTTCAACTTTAACCAGTCCAAGTCTGTATAAGCAGAACAGTACTAATGAGCTTATTATGGAGATTGTCATTTTTTTTGAAGTCTTCATACTTCACCTACAACCTGCAAAATTATTTATAGAAGAAAAAATAGCCGCAAGTGAGCGGACCTGCGGCTGGTTTGATCAATACAAAGAGCTTAAGGAGAATTAACTCATATAAGCTCCCAGTACTTCTTTATTAAACTGATAACTGGCTTGCTGAGCATTTCCAAATCCGGATGAAGGTTTACTATTCATCATATCCAGGGTTCTGGAAACAACCGCAGCGCCAAATTCTGCTTTTGAATTATAGGTTTTATACTCAGAAGAGTTTGACCCGATATCTACATTATAATCGTTTCCAAAGTCAACATTTCCTCCATTGGAGGACCTTGTCTGACTTTGCCTTTGTACTCTGTTCTGAACCATACTGTTTTGAGTAACATGAGATACACTAATATCCGTCATATAGAACTCCTTTTCTTATAACGTCTGTTGAGAGTAGACCATGTTACGAACCACTTATAATTTATAATCTCTCTAAAAGATTGTCAATAGTTTTGTATAATATTTCCCTTATAAAACAATTTTCTGCTTCTCCCATTCTGATCTCTTTGGTTATTTTCCTGAAATCTTCCTTATGTACCAGAACATCCTAATACAATTTATAGTTACTCAGCATACTCTGATATCTTTCACTTACAGCTCTCTGTTTCTTGAGCTTATCAATTTTACTGAGGTTTTTCTTGAATAATGTAAGTCTTTTCCCCAGAAGTTCGGCTCGATAATGTCCTTCATTAGATCTCTGTGAAGCAATTCGCTGAATAACGGTTAGAAGAGCGGCAGGCTCGTAACCTGCTCTTGCTGCATAGATTGCTCCAACATAATCGGCTTCTTCTTCATAAGCATCGCTCCTGCCTTTTACAAGAGTTTCATACATGCTGAACATCTCATCTTCGAGCTCGTTTTCCACAGCAGATGTCTCTTCATCAAAGGCATCCGGCATTTCATCATCCAGTTCTGCAAATGCATCATCAGCTTTAATATGGTGCTTACGTTTTTCCATCTCCAGCATACCATGGTAATGTGTCACATGAGCAATTTCATGTCCCAGTATACATGCCAGTTCTGCTTCAGAATGAATACTTTTCAGCAGCCCTTTGGTAATAAAAATAATACCACCCGGGAATGCGTATGCATTAGGAATATCTGTATTGAGAATATAAAATTTGAAAGGAACATCATAAGCATCAGAAAAACTGACGATTCTGGATCCAACGTAGTTTATGTATTTGCTCCAGTATTTATCATTATATATACCTGTTTGAGCTACTACTGACGCCAGACTGTATCCCATAACTTCTTCTGAAAATGTAAATTGATCAGGAACATCGTATGGAGGTATCTGCACTTTTTTATTGAATCTCAGTTTATGCTCTTTTTTGGATTCCTTGAGAAACTTTTTGTAATCTTTCTCATTAAATTCCCAGGAAAACACCATATTGAAGAATTGTGGATCTCCATTATATTTATTAACAACTCTTTTTGCCAGCCCCTTGGCACCAGCAGACATTCCATGTCTGGATATTCTTATAGAGGCATCTCCTGAGAGTGTTCTTGATAAGAACGAAGTTTTACCTGATTTCTTTTTCTGCAACGCTTTGGCAGAAAGAAATCCTGTAGTATCAGCAAATTCTACTTGAAGCCACAGCTCATCTTCATTAATGATTTTAACTTCATCTCCTGTTTTGAGCTCTTTAACTATTTCATAAAATGCTCCAGGTCCATTCCTGAGATAAGCTCTCTGTCTGGAGATTATTTCACCAGAGAGAGTCAGGCTTACAATAAATATAAAATATATGATTATAGCTTTTTTCATTTATGTACTCCAAAGTTCAATTATTTTTTATCAAGAACAAAAACTCCTGACCAGTCAGAAGGTGGATTATTCTTCAAGGCTTTACACCTTTCAATCATTATCAATGATGTTCTGTCACCAAATTTTTCACTGCAGATGCTAAAACTTTTGATTGCTTTATCCCATAAACCGAGTCTGTAGAAATTCAATCCTTCAGAATATGCTGCATTCAATTTATATAGATGTGCACAATTCTGACAATCTAAAAAATTTTGTAACTCGTAAATAATTGTCGGTTCGTTTTTACCCTTAACTTTCAACGCATCTAATTCTCTGCATATAAACTTGTCTGAAACCAGCTTATAGGTTGTATCACTGATAATTATCGATGTTCCGTAGAACTTGTTTACTCCCTCAAGCCGGGCTGCCAGATTAACCGGATCTCCGATAGCAGTATAATCCATTCTTTTGTTAGAACCAATGTTTCCGGCAACTATCGTTCCGGTGTTAATACCAATTCTTGTATTTACTGCGAATTTTTCAGCTGCTGATGAGCTTTCAGTAATTATCTTGCTTTTACTGATCCTGTAAAGCAAAGCTGCTCTGCATGCGTCGAATGCATGATTGTCAAATCCGGCAGGGACACCGAATAATGCCATTATTCCGTCTCCGGTATATTTATCAAGAAGTCCTCTGTTGTTGAGAACCGTTGTTGTCAGGTCTTCAAAGTAATCATTAAGATGATGTACTAGCTTATTGGCTGAAACACCCTCTGAAAACGTCGTAAAGTCAGCAATATCTGTGAACAGTATAGTTGCCTCAATTTCTTTTCCGCCCATTTCAAACGAGTTCTGATCAGCAATCAGTTCGTCAATGACTTTGGGGTGAAGGTATCTTGAGAATAACCCTGTAATATGCTTTCTTGCTCGCCCTTCATTAAGATAGTGTATAGAAGTATTTATCAGGTAAGTAATTATGATTGCCAGCGTAATGTTTAAAATAGGGTATTGTATTAGTGTAAATTTCCATATTATAAAGAACATTGCAGTATGAAAAATAAATAATCCTGTAGGTATGAAATAAATAAGCAGTCTGGATGGATATTTGTAGCTTGTAGATATCAGCAATATTGTAACAAATAGAATAATGATGAACAGGTAAGATGGCAGATTTCTGACATAATGAGAATTCAGGTAATTACTTAACGCTGTTGCCCAGATTTCCATTCCCGGAAAGATTCTGTCTGTTGGCACAGTTTTTAAATCCAGAAGTCCACCGGCAGTTGTTCCAATAATTACATATTTTCCTTTGAACTCGTCATTTTTGAAAAGGCTTTCCTTTCCCTGAATTTTATTTATAGCTGATTGAATTACAGAGCCCATGGTGTAATATCTGAACTTGCTGTCTACTCCGCCTTTACCATACCACAGTATTTTACAATTTCCATCAGCATCAACCGGTATGTTTTCAGGAAGGCTATCTGAGATGGCTGCCATTGCAAACTGATGAAAATTATGATTCTCAATGTTGTATTGCAGAGATAGTTTTCTTATTACTCCATCATCATCCGGCTCAACATTCACAATTCCTATGCCCTGTGCATTGTCAGAAAATATCTTCAGAGGATTCAATATTCCCTTAAACTTAGTGTTTGCTGTGTATGGCAGTTGCTTATCATAATGCTTTGATAGATTATCAATGCTGCTTGTGCTGTCCGGTACTAATTGAACACCCAGAATTACGTTTCCTGAGTTATACATTGATTCAGCAAAATAGCCGTCTGTTTCCTCGGATAGTGTTTCAGCTCTGTCGAAATCCGGATCAGTAAACTGAAGATCAAACAGAATTTTTTTTGCACCTGATTGTGTCAGGTATTCGGTTACAATACCATAAATGTCTCTGGACCATGGCCAGGGGAAACGGTTATTCCTTGTGAACTTAAGACTTGAATCATCTATGGCAATAACAACAACATTAGAGTCAGGAACAACATTGTTTGGGGTAACTCGGAACAAAACATCCTGCAACTGAGTTTCTGTCTTGCTGATTAGATTTACTCTTGATATTATAAGAGACAAAGCTGTCAGCAGAATTGATAATATTAAAAGGAAATACCATTTATTGTATACTTTAAATGTACTCATATTCATTCCCAATGTAATCAATTTCTTTTTTCATTTCCGCATGTAAAACAGGATTTGAAGCGATAATTGTATTATCTTTAAGTGAAAACCCTTCTTTAAAATTGGTTACAATTCCACCGGCTTCCTCTACAATCAGTTTTCCGGCTGCAACATCCCAGGGTCTCAAGTATTGCTCCCAGTAGCCATCGAAAATTCCTGATGCAACATAACATAAATCCAGAGCTGCACTTCCGGCTCTTCTTATCCCGTGTACTTTCTGATGGAAATGGTCAAAGTATTTAAGGTTGTTGTTTTCCAATGTATTGTAGGCGTAGGGAAATCCTGTTGCAAGTAGGCAGCTTTTGAAATCAGACTGCTTTGAAACGTTAATTCTCATACCGTTAAGGGTACTACCCTGATTTCTCTCCGCAAAGAACAACTCGTCCAAAATTGGATTATAAACTATACCTTTCACTATTATTCCATCTATCTGTAAGGCGATTGACGTACATACAAAGGGAAATCCATGCAGGAAATTTACAGTTCCATCAATTGGATCGATTATCCAAAGCTTGTCTGCATTTTTAAAATCTGAGTCCGTTTCCTCAGACAGGAATTCACTGCTCAGAATAAGTTTGCTCAGTTTATCCTTGAGAAAATTTTCAACTTCTATATCTATAGCTGTGACAGGATCATATTCTGTAGTTTTTGTTTCATATCTATGCGATAAATGGAAGTTCTTCTTAATAATATTTCCTGCTGAAACAGCAATTTCTTTTAACCTGTTGTTGATCTGCATATTATTCCTTTAACTTGAAAGTATATTGTTTAGAATTATCTGAAAAATATACTTTATGTATTGTTTTGTCTATAATAAAATTATAGGGGATGTTCCTTTTTTCGAGCAGTCTGAAAAAATAACCATCTGGTCCGGGAGTTATGGGGCTTAATCCCTGTTTTTCCACAATCCTGATTTTCGTGTTATTTTCAGGTTTTTGATTTTCAATATAACCGTAAAACAGGTGATCATTACACTGTCTTAGAAACTCAAGAAAAGCAAGATAATGCTTCTCTTTGATAGAATTAAGGACTTCTAATCCTGGATGAATGATAGATTCACCTTCCGGTGTATTTCCCCCTGTTTCTATTGTAATAGCGAATGTATTGAATCGGGAATAAATGTAATCTCTCGCATATCCTCTTTTATGGTTATTCAGGTCGTGCACTTCATAATTTCCCGGTAGATAATCCCTTGGGAGATATTCTGAGATTCTACCAGCTATGTGCTGCAATGTGTAATAATCCGGTGAAATCTCATAGTCCCACTGCCATGGGTAGAAGATTCTTTCAGATTGATTCCCCGTTTGTGAACTGTGATAGAAAACAGCAGCTACAAATTTTCTTTCATCAAACAGTTTCATCATTGCCTGAGTCTCCAGTTGAGAACATGATTGATAGCCTTTGTAATAACGGTATTCCGGATTGGTTACATCATCCTGTTTCCAGTTGAATGGATAATTTTTGTTTAGATCAACGCCATCAATATCATCTTCATAAATACCATTCCAGTTTGTATCTGTGTTGTTCTTTCTTTTTCTGTTATTAGTTCCGGATGTTACAATCCGCAATCCTTCGGGATTAACAGTGGGAACAAACCACAATTCATAAGTGTCAATGATATCTGTAATAAATTTATCTCTTTTATAGTTCAGAACAAGCCTTTCAGCATTCTCAAGGACAATTTCTACACCCAGAACTTCTTCTGACTGATATTGACCGCAAAACAATATGTCGGGATCATATTCTTCATCAAATATAGCGTTGTGCGAAATCTTCAAAGCATATAGAGGCAGATGCTCGTTGCTGCTGTATCCAATAATGTCAATTTTGCATATATCCGGATTCAGGCTTTCAATGTACTGAAGTTCAGGATGTATCTCACTGTATGTATGATATTCATCAATAAGTGGATAAACATTATGTGGAGCTGCGCTCAAGTGCAATGACACTAATACTACAACTGCTGTAATGATTATATTCCTTTTCATGAATTCACAATATTTGATCAATATAAGTAGTCAAGTTAAGAAATAATTCGCAATATACTAAAAAATAAAATTGACATATATTAGCACTAAGCTAACTATTGTATCGTAAAAGCACAAAGGGAGCTTAATATGAAACATGGATACGGACAGAGAGTAAAAGAATTCATAAGATCTAATAATCTTAAAAACAAGGAAATAGCTGATTATCTCGGTTATACACCTACAGCTGTTTCTGAATGGATAAGTGAAAAGAACAGACCCAATATTATCGATTTATCCAAATTAGCAGAACGCTATAAGCTGAATACTCACTGGTTACTTACGGGAGATGGCAATATGCTGTTAAATGAAAATGCTGCTCCCACTCCTCAGAATAAACTTAATAAAATCCAGATGATTCTTGATAAGCAGTTGAAAGAGATTGCAGCAACCAGAAAAACCATTGATGATCAGCTTGAGCTTAAAGTCGTCGGTGAAATTGCTGCCGGACCACCTGTAGCTGTTGAAAATTACGAACCTCTTGATGTAATTGCGCTTGATAAGTCTTATGTGAATGATATATCGGACTTTACATGTTTCAGAGTGAATGGTCACAGTATGGAACCATCAATACATCATAACGATCTTGTTATAATAAGAAATGGTGATAATTTTTCAGACCTGATAGGAAAAGTTGTGGCTGTGAGAGTTAATGGGGAAATTACTCTGAAACAACTCGAGATTGATACAAGAAATAAAGTGATAATACTTCTTTCAACAAATCACAGATACCCACCTATAACCATTATGCCTGAGGAAAATCCGGACTTCACACTACTCGGTGAACTTGCTTTTCTTTTCAGGAGATACTAAGGAGTTGATAATGTTAGATGTAATATTGTGGATGCTCATTTTGAAGTATATAAACAAAAGGTATGCTTATGTTAAAACGAGAAAAATTTATTAATGCAGCAGAAGCAGAGCTGAAAATAAATCCTGTTGCAACGATAGGGAAGAAAGCCGGACCTGAAATAGAAAAATATCTGGCAGAATTTCGACCATTTCTTGTTGATGTTGACGGAAGTAAACCCTATATGGATATAAATATGGGTTTTGACTGGTGTGGAGCTTTTGTCTGGTATTGCTGTAGAAAAATGGGAATTGATATCAAGCCGGCACCTTTTTCAGGAAAGCCTACTTTTGCACTTGTAAGGACCTGGTTTGACTACGCAATAATTTCAGATCTGTTTGAATGGCTGGAGAATAACGAGTCACCACAAGCCGGGGATATAATTATATACAGAAATCTTTCTAAGGTTGACTCAGAGTTTAACCATATTGGAATAATTATCGAAACAGGATGTAATAAAGTGACTACTGTTGAGGGTAATATGCCTTTTTTTGATTCTAATGGAGTGGAAAGAAGTTGTATTAAGAAAGTAGTCAGAGACATTGACGATAAGATAAAAGGATACATAAGAATAAAATAAAGCAGATATTGCCCTCTTATCTGACAGACAATATCTGCTGTTAAAATACTAATATTATAAGAGCTTGGTTAGATCATTATCAAGATCTTCCTGAGTAATTACCGGTAATGCAATGAAAATTGTAGTTCCTTCACCTTGTTTACTCTTGATCCATATTTTACCACCATGTAGGTCAACAATCCGTTTGGAAGTTGCCAGACCAATTCCAAGTCCACTGGACATATATTCTACAATCCCTGATTTATGTGCCCAGAGATTGTTAAGTTCATAGAATTTCTTGAATACGTTTTCCAGCTCGTATTCAGGAATACCAATTCCATTATCCTGCACGTACAATACTACAGATTGTGTTCCATCGATTTCTTCATTCTGGAAAGAAGAAAATCTTGCACCTACAACGATAGTTCCAAAGTCTTTTGTGAATCTGATTGCATTAAGAATCAGATTGTACACCATCAGATGAAAACCTTCCCAGTTAACGTAAAGTTTTGGTAATCCGGTAGACATTTCCAGTGAAATATTCATATGTCTGTTTTCTGATATTGCTCCGGCTTGTGAGATTAATGGTTCCAGCAATTCTTTAATGTCAGTGAATTCCTTTTCCAGCTTGGTTACAACACTGTATTTGTTCAAGTTAACAATATCGTTTGTTGTTAATAAAAGTTTATTAACACTATTCTCAACTTTTTCCAGCTTTTCAAGTTTTGCTTTGTCACCCGGTTCTATATCTCTTCTTAATCTATGCACATATCCTTGAAGTGATACAAGAGGAGTATTCAATTCATGAGATACAATAGCTATAAAGTTATCTTTTGATTTATCTAAAGAATGCAGCTCCAGGTTTTTCTCCATTAGTGATGTGTATTGCATGGAGTTTTTAAGAGCGATTCTTATCTGCATCATCAGCATTTCCATGAATTCTCGATTTATATACATTTCCTTCTGTGAGTTAAGGTGATTATCAAGATAGAGGAATCCGTATATTTTGTTGTCAATATGGATTGGAGCACAATAGATATTGCTGATGCGATACTCCTGAACACTGATAGAGCTTTTAAACGTATTATCAAGCATTGCATTTGTAGTGAAGATTGCCTGTTCTGAATTGTGAACTTCAGAGAGCATTGTTTTACTGATATGCGAATAATCTCGAATAATGTGTTTGTTCTCATCCAGAGCAACTTCATAAACATAGTTGCCGGTTTTATCTTTCTTGATCAGATAACCACTAGTACTCTGTGTGAAGTCTATTGCAAATGAAACAATCTCCTGTTCTAGTTTTGATTGATCAAACATTGAGAAGAACAGATGGGTTCCGGACATCATTTGCTTAAGAAGTGACATCCTGTTGTTAAGATCTCCAAACTCCTTTATTCTCATTAAGACTGAGGTTAAGTGTAGTTTCAGCACTCTCAGGATTCTTTGTTCTACTCCTCTGAATTCAAGTTCTCCTTTATCCTGCACAATAAGGCTGCCCACTTTAGTTGTCCTGATCTTAAGTGGTACAAACACTGTATTGAGATTGTCAATTTGCTTGTAAGTGATTTTATTCACATTCAATGAGCTTTCAATATATTGCACATATTTAGGATGATAAATATCGTCTTCAGCAAATTCATGAAGATAGAAGATATTACCTTTATTTTTAAAATCATCATAGAGGATGAGACAGTACTTCTCAGGAGCAAGAAGATTACGGATTGTCTTATCTATCAGGAACTTCATTCTATGAAGCTCGTTGAGCTTGAACAGATTATAAAGTTGCTCCTGCCAGTCACCTTTCTTATACTTGTTTCTTGATTCCAACGGATAGGTCTGAATTTCCTTATAAGAAGTTCTTGATATCTGTTTCTTCTCGAGATAATAGTATTTATCATCATCAGGAATTGATTTCACCACTTCCTGTACTTTGCTTTTATACAGCGTATAGTAATGTCTTGCGTTTTTGTCTGCTCCAATTGCCCCGTATATCTGGAACAGTCTTTCATAACAGCTGATTTCCAGAATGAAAAGCTTGTTCTCCAGAACAAAATCAAGAATTTCAAGAATTGATCTGAGGATTTTTCTAAATGGATAATTTGAATCTAATAAGTATAGATCATTTTCTACAAGCTTAAGAACTACATTCCAGTATTCAAAACTATACTTGTCTATCAGGTTTTTTGCTTTTGAAAGATATTCCATTCCGAGGTTATAGTCTTTCATCTGGTAACAGCATTGAGTAATTCTTATAAGTAAAATTGCCTGTGCGTATGCACTTTTACTTTTCTGGGCATATTCAATAGCTTTTTTAAAGTTCAGTATTGCTCCATCATAGTCTTTGCTGTTCATAAGAAGCAGCCCCAGAATCTGAAAATAGAACTCTTCATCCTGATCTTCAAACAAGTTCTGATCAAGACATATTTCCAGATACTCATTCATTTTAGTTATATTACCGATGTTGTTCAAATAATAAAAATAGGTTTTTACTAACGGAGTAATAATAGGAATATCTTTGTTAAGAACATCTTGAGAATGCTCACTGAGAAACTCGTAGTAATGATTGAAATTATCAACTTTGCTGATTGTCAATGCCAGATTACTCATTATTGACTCTGTATATTCAGTTGAATTGATAGATGTGATAATATCTTTTGCAGTCAGCAGATACTCTTCAGCTTTTTTGAATCTTCCCAGCTTGATGTAGGCTTCTCCATAATTAATATAGACCAGAGCCTGACCGCGTTTCTGGTCAACTTTCTGGCATACGGAAAAAGCTTTGTCAAAATGTTCAAAAGCTGTCTTCGTATCACCTTGTTTCAAAGCAAGGTCCCCCAGATTGTTATAAACAAGTCCAAGAGAACGTTCATATTCAACTTTTTCCCAAATGGTTCGGGCATGTTCGAAATGTATATATGCTTGTTCAATATTTCTGTTGTTACTGTACATATATGCGAGATTGTTATGCATTGAGCCTAATTTTACAAGAAAATTTGTAGAGTTATCTTTTGGAGGAGAACTGAGGAAATTTTCAACGAATTGAATAGCTTCGAGAAGATGTCCATCACGTTCCTGAACAAGTGCTTTTCTGTCTATATATGATACTCTAAGATCTGGAGTCATTGGGACCCCTTCAAGTAGTTTCAAGTATTTCTTAGCTTTTGATATTTTGTTAAGCCTGAGCAATGTCCATGTTAGATTTATTATCGTTGAAACACGCTGACGTCCTGTTATTGCATATTGAAGAGCTTTTTCAAAAAGTCTGCTTGCTTTTGCATGATGTTCCAGTCCCATGAGAAAGCTTGCTCTTATATAATGCTTTTCAAATAAGTCCGGTAGATTGGCTATTGAGTCCATCAGTGACATGGCAATTTGTATTGATCCAGTTAACTCTGCTTTCTCCTGAAACAATGATAAGTCAGACATGATTTCAGATTTTTTTAATTCTGTTTTTCCTGAAAAATCCAGTTCAATTACTTTGCAGATTTCTCTGAATGCCAGCAGCTGCTTGTAGTTCTCACTATGAATATTCACTAATTGAAGTCTGTATTGTCTTACGTTTTGCCAGTTCTCTATCATTAGAGCATTTCTGATTATACCGTCGCAAATTTCGGCTGACTCTATTTCAATATTCCTGAAGAAATCCAGAACTTTTAGTGAGACATCCTGAATCAATTGTTCATCGCATTCATTAAACATTCTTGTTTTAGCTTCTTTGAATGAAAAATGATAATACTGACCTCGTTTATATAAGAGCTCATTATTGTTTGATTCATGTATCAGAAAGAATACATCTCTTTCGTCAACCTGAAGAATATGTTGAATAAGGGCTTTTGTCAATGGTGTCTGGCAAATAGACAGTTTTTGCATTCCAAGGTATACCTCCTTGGATAAATAACTCATTCTTGTATAGATTGAATGCCTTATATGCATAGGCAGAATATAATTACTTAAATCAATATCGAAATTGTAGTTATTATTCTTCCATATAATTTTTTTATCTGTCAGATCTATAATGATATCACGGCAGAACTGAGGATTGCCGTTAGATCTTTTCCAGATTTGCTGTGAGAAATCCAGAGGGACTGAATTATTCAATATTTTCTGAATATATGTGTGTGTCTGATTAACATTTAACGGATTAATCTTAAACTGGATCGTATGGATAAGTCCACTCAATGAACTTGGATCGTCTACACTGATAATGATCAGTACTTTTTTCTCAGATATCTCATTTGATATATAGTTTACAAAATCGATAGTGTCTTTTGTTAGATAATGACCGGCTTTGATTATGAATACTAGTGGTTTCTCATCGGAAAGGTGAAAGATGAAGTTTCTTGCTGATTCATAATCCAGCTCCAGTTCATCTTTTTTCTCTGAAATTTTATCTGCATTTTCTTCTGACTCATACAAATATTTCCTGAACTTCAGAGATATTTTTGTTAAGTCTTTTTCAAGTCGCTTGTTTCTTTTTACATAATAATGAAACTCTTTTATCAGAGCGAAGAACGGATCTCGGTTTTTTGCACTGCATGTATAATCAAATGTGAATTGTTCGTCAGAGAGCAAATGATATCTGAAAAGAGAAAGCATTGAATCTTTTCCAAGTCCTTCACCTCCAATTACAACAACGAGCTTACCATTCCCATTTCTTATTATAGGTATGTAGTCCAGAAGCTGCCTTGCATAATCTTCTCTCACGAAGTATGATTTGTACTTGAGTGTTGTTACAGCAGACTTTTTCTGAGAAAACTGATATTTCTTTAACTGGATCCGGTTTATGTATGACAGGATTTCCTCAATACTCTTATATCTGTTGTCCGGGTTCTTTTCAAGAAGCTTCATTATCAGCTTTTCCAGTTGAGGAGGAATATTCGAGTTTAATACTCTGGGAAAATTCGGGAAAAAGTTTTGATGATTGCCTGCAATCAGACTTGTGATTTTTTCGGGAGAATAGGGAAGAGATCCTGTTGTAATTTTGTATAAAGTAACACCGAGTGAATAAAAATCACTCTGTATTCTTGCTCCTCTTCCAAGATAGATTTCAGGAGCAACATAAGGGAGATTTCCACTGATATTCTGTTGCTTTTTTTCTACATCAATTTTTGAAAAACCAAAATCAAGTACTTTTACGTAGGGTTTGTTATTACGTATTGTGTACATGATATTGTCCGGTTTCAAATCTTTATGAATAATATTATGAAGATGAAGAGCATTGAGGGCATAGCAGACTTGAACAATGATATCATACAGTAGTTCAAGATTAAACTTTTTGAAAACAAAATTACTCAATGTTTTTCCTTCAAAGAACTCGCTAATATAATATATATGCTTCCCATAATTACCAAAGTTTGTAACCGGGATTATGTTTGGATGTTCAATTTGAGTAATGTGGTACATATCCTCTGCTGAGAATTTCTCATACATGGAGTTTGCATCAAGGTTCTGAAACAGTTTTAAAGCATGAATTTTATTTGTTCTGAGATCCAGTACTTTGTAAACTGTAGCCCAGACTCCTATACCTAACTGTTCTATAACCTCATATCTGGAATCAATAATCATATTTCCCCCGAAGTTTTTCCTGAATCTATTAAACAAAAATAAATTTCAATGTCAAGCTCAATAAGATGTAAGGACGATATTATATGATATGAGTAACTTCTCATATTGTTAATGCTTCTCGAATGAATGTCAAGTATAGTAAAGTGAATGGTGATTTATATTACAATCGGAACATAATAGTATAAAAGACAATATGAAAACTTTCTGTAATATGAAGCTGTAGTGTAAAATATAGACAAAAACAGACAAAAACTGTCAAAAAACTTACAAAACTACTTGACATCTGTCCTGTAATTTCTGAATGTCGGGAAAGAAGGAGATGAAATGTATAAGAGACTAAGATTAAAGGATAAAAGACAGTCTATAATTGATGCGGCTATAGTACTGTTTTCTGAAAAAGGATTTCATAATACAAGAACACCGGAACTTGCAAAAAAAGCTGGTGTTTCTGAAGGTACACTGTATAACTATTTTATCAACAAAGACGACATTTTGATTAAATCATTTGAATACTACTCAGAACAAGTTCTTAATAAACTTAAATCCATTGAAGATGACTGTGATTCTGCGAGAGGGAAAATAGAGAATTTTGTTATAGCACATATTAATACTTATGTAGAAAACAAGTCAATGGCTCGTTTCGTATTGCTGGAGCTAAGACAGAGTCCTGAATTTATCAAGAAGTATCCTGAATACAGACCTGTTAAGGTTTTCATGGATCATCTTACTTCCCTGATTCAGGAAGCTGTTGATCAGGGAGAATATAGAAAAGACCTGGATGTTGAAACCTTTACAACAATGCTCATGGGATATATGGATTATTCAATGACAAAATGGCTGTTACTTGATACAGAACTTGATCCTGTGGAACTTGGTATGAAATTCAAAGATATAGTGCATAACGGTATTTTAGCATAGTATAAAAAATATTTTTCCAATCGCAAATTTTCACTTATCTTATTATTAGAGATGTAATAGATTGGAGGAAATAATGAAAGCTATGCAATCTGTAGAGGTAAGTAACGAGTTTTACGAGTCATTTATCTCTGAAGGTATATACTTCATTCGTGTAAAAGGTGAAGTATTCAAATTAGTTGTCAACCTGAATCGGGTTGCAGAGATGTTCGAAGTTTTCAATATGGTTGAAGACAATCCTGAAGTCAAGGCATTATGTTTATTGAACGAAAAAGATGTTCTTGGAGAAAAAGCTTATGATAACTTCATGGACAAATTGATGGCAAAGGATCAGGACAACAATTGTTTCAAAAAAAAACACGATCGACAGAAAGAACTTATTAGAGGGCGAGAATTGACTGTTATCAACAGGACAATCCTTGCCTTTTATACTTTTAAGAAACCTGTGATATCTGCATTCAAAGGACAGATCTCAACTCCATTCTTCGGTACTGCGTTGTCGGCAGATCTCAGAATATCAACCAACGATACTAATTTTATTCCCATTCATAACAAATATGGGCTTCACCCCAGTGGAGCACTACCATTTTTATTGCAGAAATATGTTGGTAAATCTGATGCTTTGCGACTTTTGTACTCAAAGAGACCAATTCATACTAACGAGCTTCTTGAATTGAAACTGATTGATAAGGTGTTCCCGGAAGAGAATTTTGATGAACTTGTAAAACAGTATGTTCTGGAATATCTTGAAAGTGTGAAGTACAATTTTAAGCAGAATAAGCGTCTTATCAATTACGATCATAAGGAATTGACAGAGTATCTTGAACTCGAATCTACGATGTGTGGCCGCTGGTAAGATAGAACCAAACCTGGTTTCAAAAGAAGAGTCTTGAGTTATACTCTTACTCAGGGAAGTTGTTTGCTTTTTTGTCCAGTAAATGGGACAATGCAATATTTCCCTGACCAGCCAGCATATTATTTTGAATATCCGGAATCTCCTGTTCAAGAGAATTCAAGAGCTTTTTAACTCTGCTTCTCTCTTTCTGGTCGTAGAAACGACATTCATCCTTGAATAAAGGAAGCTCAAGTTGCTCTGCATAGGCTGCAATCCAGGATTCCTTAACATAGATTAAAGGTCTGATAACAGTATTTCTGTTATCATCAGATCTGAGAACCGGAGCCATGCCCTTCATGATACCACTAAAAAAAAGATTCATCAGAAGAGTTTCATTCGTATCATTCATGTGATGTCCAAGTGCAATTTTGTTATATCCATGTTTGAATGCATAAGAATAAATAAAGCCACGTCTCAGACGAGAACATAAAGCACAATGCGATTTTGATTTATCTTTTACCGAGTCAATTATACTCTCTGTATTTGTATCAAGGATTGTACAATTTATGTTGTATTCAGTTACAGCAGCATTCTTAATTCTCATATTATCTTCGGGATTATGAGGATAGTCTATCTTTAAAGCTTCCAGCTCGAAATTGACAGGAGCTTTCTTCTTGAGTTGTGAAAGCATGTCCAACATTACCCAAGAGTCCTTTCCCCCTGATAGACATACTAAAATTCTGTCTCCATCAGAAATCATTTTAAAATCCTGAATGGCAGTACCGACTTTCCTTTTTATCTTAACTTTATAGTTCATGAATATCAGGAATAATGTTCTTTTATTTCAATAAAATCGTTAATGTTATCATAAAGCAATTCGACAAGACGTGGTTCAAAATGAAATCCACTTGCTTCAAACATCAGGGCTTTTGTTTTATCCTCAGATAAAGATTCTTTGTATACTGTCTGGAAAGAAAGTGCATCATAGACATCAGCGACAGCTACAATTCGAGCTTCCAACGGAATGTCATATCCTGAAAGGCCTTCAAGATAGCCTGTTCCATCCCATTTTTCATGATGAAACTTGATAATATTTTTTGCAATCTCATCAACATTGCTGTCCTGGATCATTTTATAGCCGCAGTATACATGGCTTTTTACCGCATCAAATTCTTGAACAGTAAGAGAATCCGGTTTCTTCAGAATGTTCTCCGGGATACATATTTTTCCAATATCATGCAATGAAGAAAATAGACGTACTTTTCTGATGAAATCAGCATTGCAGCCGTATTTCTCAGCTAGAATATTACAATATTCTCTGATTCTGATTAAATGGTTCTTGGTTTCTCCATGATAGATATGATTTGAATTCTCAAGAGATGCAACAATTGCCCAGACTACTTCCATTAACTCATTTGTCTGCTCATCAATGAGATTTAGAAGCAGATATTCTTTATCCTGAATAAGCTTCTGGTTTTTCAACAACTCATCTTTTGCCCGTTTCAGCTCAATGTTTACTTTCACCCTGAAAATAAGAAGATCTTTATCTATGGGTTTAGAAATATAGTCTTTTGCACCTGTAACAGGAAACTTTTCTCTGAACTCAGCATCGTCTATTCCGGTCATGAAAATTACAGGGATATCGCTGTATGTCTCAGAATCACGAATAAACTCTGCAACTTGATAACCATCAGCTTCCGGCATTATCACATCAAGAAGGACAAGATCAGGATGATGCTCTTTTATTTTTCTAATTGCTTCAATACCGTTCACTGCTGTAATAATATTGTAGTTTGCTGCTTTTTCAAAAATCCTGCTGATAATCTTAAGATTTACCGGCACATCATCAGCTATTAGTATTGTACCTTGATTTTTTTCTATCATTATAAATCCTTGGAAGGATATTTAAAAACTCCGGATATTTGTTTTTAGAAGTTTTAATTCTATAATCAACTTTGCAAAGAAAATAACTCTACATGTAATATCAGGAGCATTAAACCTTATTAAATAGTATATCATTGTTATTGTCAAGAAATTTGCTATATTGCACCAGGCTTAAGACATCTCAGACAGAGATAGTTATTATTTTAGTTATCGGATGGATCTCGTGAAAATTTAAATCTTTCTATTTCAAAGATATTGAATATATTATTGATGGAGGATGATAATGACTGATTACAAAATTAAACGAATTGAACTTGCTGATATGAATTTTCTGATCGATTCAGCCGGTAAGGAAGGTTGGAATCCAGGGTTAAATGATTGGAAATCTTTCTATAACGCTGATCCTGATGGCTTTTTCATTGGTTATCTTAACGGTGAACCTGTTACTTGTATTTCTGCAGTGAACTATCATAACGAATATGGATTCATTGGATTTTATATTACTAAAGAAGAGTATAGAGGTAAGGGATACGGTATAAAAATTTGGAATCATGCCATGGATTATCTTTCAGAATGTAATGTAGGATTGGATGGCGTACTTGAACAGCAGGTTAACTATGAAAAACAAGGATTCAAGTTTGCTCATAAGAATATCAGATACAAGCTTGAAATGAAAGATGCATTCAGTAAACATCCTCAAATAACAGCAATATCCGATTCTTTTACAGATAAGCTTTATCATTTTGATGCTGAAATATTCGGAGTAGAAAGAAATGACTTCTTGAGAAACTGGATTGCAGACCCTGAATCAAGAACTTTCCTTAAGATGAATTATGATCAGGTTGCCGGATATGCAACAATTAGGAAGTGCTATGACGGATACAAAATCGGTCCGCTGTTTTCATCTTCTTTTCACGAAGCAGACCATTTAATGCAATCACTTCTTTCGGTTGTGGAAAAAGATAAAGCTGTATATCTCGATATTCCTGAACCAAATTACTCAGCACATGAACTTGTTAAAAGATACAAGATGAATCCGGTTTTTGAGACGGTCAGAATGTATAATAAAATTATTCCCGATACTCCAATCCGTAAAATCTATGGTATAACATCTTTTGAGTTAGGTTGATCAGAAAACCAGTTCCAGTTGGTCAGTTTTTTGTTGTTCTATCAATTCAGGATAATTATTCTTTACACTATTAATCTCTGTTGATATCGGATGCATTACAAGATCATTAAAGTCAAACTCCGGCAGAATAGCTCCCCAATCTGAAGACAACCAATCTGTCATTATGCTTTCAGTAATCATTAATGGCATTCTGTGATGCAAATCCTGCAATATTCCTTGCGATTCTCTTGTAATAATTGAAAACTGCTCTGTATTCTCATTTCTCAGTATGATTCCTCCGAGAAACAGTAGATTACTCGTCTTGGAGTAGCAGTAAAATGGCTTCTTTCTACTTTTCCACTCGTAGAATCCATTTGCCGGAATTACACATTTTGTGAATCTGCTATTGGTTCTGATTTTTTTTCTGTCTGTTAATGTTTCTATTCTGCTGTTAACTAATAGACTTCTTTTATTTTTATATGTATAATCAATGCCCCATTTAAACTTATCAATTATTAACATATTATCACTGAGTTTAATCGCTGGTGCATATTGCCCCGGACTTATGTTATAGCTTGGAGTATAGACATCCCGACCTGATACTGTTTTTATATATTTCAGCAAATCCTGTAAACTTGAGTACATAGCAAATCTACCGCACATGGTTAATCCTTTGTTTATTCATTGTTTTATGTATTTAACAAGGTGACATAATTTTAGCATAGTTTTTTATTTGACTTTTCCATAATAATTTGTAAAAGTGTTAATAGCAAGTAAATAATATTACAATTGCGGAGATTCTTATGAACGGATTTATATTGCTGGTTGAAGACAATCAAGAAGTCGCCCAGCCTTTGAAAGAACTTTTGGAAGAACTGGATTATGCTGTGCTTGATATTGTAAACTCAGGAGAGAAGACACTTGAGGTGCTCAAGAAAGTCAAGCCGGATCTGATTCTTATGGATATAATGCTGTCAGGAAATTTAGATGGTATTCAGACTGCGCAACTGATTAAAGATGCTTATGATATTCCAGTCGTATTCTCTACAGGATATACTGATGTAGAACTTCTGGAAAGAGCAAAAATAACTCACCCATTTGGTTATATTTTAAAACCTTACCAGAAAAGAGAACTGCGAGTTATTATAGAGGTTGCCATGCATAACTACAAGATTGAAAAAGCTATCAGGGACAGTGAAACAAGATTTCGTATGCTGACAATGAATTCATCTGATATCACAACAATCATAGATCATAAGGGTCATATTCTGTTTAATAGTGCAGCTGCAGAAAAAATTATGGGTTATGATCCAAATAAATCCGGTTCATCAATACTTCAGTTTGTCCATCCTGAGGATAGAAAAAAGGCTGAAGAGATTATTGAAAGTCTAGTTGACTATCCTGAGAAATCTCAAAGATCAGAAATAAGGATCGAGCATAGGGACGGGAGTTGGAGAATTCTGGAAATAATTGCCAGCAACATGCTTAGAGAACCTGCAATAAGAGGAATAATTATCAACTCCAGGGATATTACAGACAGAAAACTCGCCGAGAATGCTAAAAAGATTGCACAGGATGAGAGAAACAAATCGGCTTTGGCAATAGCTGTTACTGCCAGTCACGAGATTAACCAACCCTTAATGGTTCTGAAAGCGAATCTTGAAATGCTTGGAATGAATCTTCCTGAAGGTAGCTTTGAGGGTCGTAACAGTAAATATATTGAGAAAATAGACGATTCTATTGAGCGTATACAGACAACTCTCTCCAGAATAAAGGAAGCACAATCCGTACGATTTGCCAACTACAGCGATGATACTGAAATGATTGTGTTTGATACGGATTGAATAGGGAATAAAAATGCCAATTAGATCAGATACTCTGATAAAAGGCTAAACAAAATAGCATTAAGTCTCTAAAAGATAGTGCAAAGATAATGAATAGTTTTGACTTCCCTGAATTCTATACTATTGAGCTAAGTACAAAAGACATTTATAAAGAAACGAAGCTAAAAGAAATTCCTGTAGGAGACAAAGAGGAAAACTATATTTACTTTTTCAAAGTTGTTGGTGAAAGTAGGCCATAAAAGAATTATATTCAGCAATGAAGGAATTAAAAGGTAGTTCTAACGGAAATGACTTACCAATGTTGAATAATAATGCAGCTAGCGGACAGTATTTATATTTTGGGCGTTCCCATAAATTGAGAAATCGCATAAGACAACATCTTGGGGCTGGTCATAAAGGTACTTATGCAATGCATATGAAAAGATGGTGTGGAGAGCTTAAGGAAATAATCGAGCTTCATTATTGCAAGATTGAAGGTTACAATAATTGTTTTGTTCAAGCTATTGAAGATGCCTTATGAGATCAGCTTAAACCATGTTTTGGCAAAAAAGGTGGAGTCTAATAACAAAATTATTTGATAGTTTCATACAACTAAGGGAGTTAAACTTTTTTTAGTATGTTGAGCTTATATTGGTAACAAATCTATCTGAGAATAATAATTGTAAGCCAGTTTAAGTTCGCGGTTTCAAACCTTCATATATTTTCTGGACTTTTTGCAGATCGATCCAGGCAGGTTTTTTCCAGGCAGTATGTCTGAGCAGTGCAGATGGGTGATAGGTCACAAAAGTCCTGATACCTTTATAAGTATGTTCAGTTTCCCTTAGTTCCTGCATCCTGAGATTGTTCTTCAGCAAGGTCTGTCCTGCAACTCTTCCCAGCAGTAACAGGATTCGAGGTTTTATAATCTCAATCTGTTCTTCAAGGTATGGAAGGCATGCTTCAACTTCTTCAGGTTTAGGATCTCTGTTGTCCGGTGGACGACACTTCACGATATTACCGATATACACCTGAGATCTGTCAATTTTGATTGCCAGCAGCATTTTAGTAAGAAGCTGTCCTGCTTTACCAACAAATGGTTTTCCGCTTTTATCCTCATAAAATCCTGGCCCTTCACCAATAAGCATCAAATCGGCATTAGGATTACCCTCTCCATAAACAAGATTAGTCCGCCCGTTACAGAGCGGACATTTATTGCAATCTTTGTAGTTTACGTTGTTTTTTTTCAGCCTTTCTTCGGCTGAACCTGAGTTATCAGGCATTGTTTTTTTTCTAACTGATGTAAACTCTGGTTTTCTCTTCAGAAAAACATTATCCACTCCCATCAGCTTCATCAATTCAAGATGCTGAGAAATACAATTGGGAGTCATTATTTAATAATACCGTTATTCGTCGTCTATATCAAATTCTTCTTCTGCTGTGATATAATCTGGAATATCATTATCAACGACATGGTTTAATGCTTCAACTGTGATCTTTTTTGAAAAATTCTCTTTAATAGTATGTGGAAGAGCAGACAATCTTTTCACTTCAAGATTTGCAAGAAGCAAGTATAAGTAATTGTCATTATTCTCTTCAAAGAACTTATCTATTTTGTCGTTCTTCATTTAGAACCTCCGTAGTAATTCTCAATATAGTCATTGTATCTGCTCATTCTGTTTTCTTCTGCAATAATAATACTCATTACATCCTTAACAGCTGTATCAAGGTCATCGTTAATGACGAGATACTGGAACTGACGAGCTTTTGCGATTTCGAGATGAGCGTTTTTCAATCTTAATTTTATTTTTTCTTCAGAATCAGTTTTTCTGTTTATTAACCTGTCTTCCAGTATTTCTGGATCAGGTGGCAGTAGAAAGATAGAGACCATTTCAAAACCTGTTTTCAGGATCTTTTCAGCTCCCTGAACGTCAATATCCATAATAACATGATTACCTTTATCAACCTGGTCCAGTACAAAATCCTTAGAAGTACCGTACCATTTTCCGTGAACTTCAGCATATTCCAGAAATCGGTTTTCTGCAATCCTTTTCTTAAACTCATCCTCTGAAATGAAAAAATAGTCGACTCCATGTCTTTCATTTCCACGAGGTTCGCGTGTAGTGTAAGACACAGAGTAGACAATATCTTTTCTCACCGGAAGAATCTCTTTCAATATTGTAGATTTTCCTCCTCCGGATGGAGCTATTAGAGTTATTAGAAATCTGTTTTTCCTGATAGGTCTAACCTTCTACTAACTTCTTGTATTCGTTTACTGATAATAATTTTTCAACTTCATCTACATCTGAAAGTTTAATTTTAACAATCCAGCCATTTTCGTAAGGTGAATTATTAATCAGTTCAGGATTATCTTCAAGTTCGAGATTAACTTTGATAACTTCACCGGAAACAGGTGAAATAATGTCTTCGACAGCTTTTACTGCTTCGATAGAACCAAATGATTCCCCGGAAGCCACTTCGTCGCCTTCTTCAGGAAGTTCTACATATACAATATCTCCAAGCTCTTTCTGAGCAAAGTCAGTAATACCGATGTAAGCGTCTTCTCCATCAACTTTTACCCACTCATGTGAGTCTGTGTAGTATAAATTATCCAGAACCATTGTTCCTCCAAATTTTGTATTTTCTTATAAAAGCATCCACAAAAAAACGCAGTTTTGTGTCAAGCATTTCATACAATATATACAGATAAAGATTTTTGTGTCAAATAATATCCTTCATAAGGTATAAATTAGTGATTAAACTCCTCTACAATACCAACCGCTTGCAGTAAGATTTCTCCAAATATTGAGAAAATATCAATTTGTTCAATCCTGACAACTCAAATTTTCTCAAAATTACTCCATAGAATTTACTGCATTGAATTTATGGCAAAAAAGCAGTGTAAAAACTCACACTAATAAGAACATACTCATCATGAAAAAAGTACAGGCTCTTTATGTTGGTAACTAATGAAACACATTAACAATCTCAAAATAATAGAATCATCTTTCAAGGGGAATAACAATTTGTTAATCCAGTAAAATGACTGAAATCTTTGTGTATTCACTTAAATCAGTGTGTATTTATGTCACTACAAAGCAAATTAATTTATTTACAATGAAAATTTTCTTCAGTCGCTTATATATGCGTAATTTTAAAGTAATTGGAGTCTTCTCTGAGTAACGGCTTTGTAAAATAGAGCATTGACACACATTCATATGCTGCAGGTAAATCAATGAAAGTCTCAATTATTACTATAGGTGATATATAATCATAATGCATTAATTTCAGTTAAGGTTATTTAATAAGAGCAAACAATTGCGCCAGATATCGGACTTTAAATAGGCATTCGTAACCGTCTACAAATCAACCATTTGAAAACGTAGAAAAAAAATCAACAAATTTCAAAAAAGAGCTTGACGATCTCACGAAAATAATAGAAATTCGCACATAAATAGCAGGAAATATCAAAAAATCTCAAAATATATTAGTTCTGGAGGAAATGTGCCACCTCGTTTTATTGGAAAGTTTGAAGCCTCAGTACATAAGCAAAGGATTGTTATCCCTTCATCTATGAAGAAGAAATTCAGTCCTGCTGCTAAAGATACGATTGTGGCTACAATTGGTTCAAACAGTAACCACATTGTCATATTTCCAATGGATATCTGGGACGAGTACATTGAAAAACTCGAACAGGGTGAATCACGTCAGCTTGAAATGGTTGATTATCTTTACGACTATGCAATCGAGCAGAAGCTGGAAGGTCCCGGACGGATTAAACTATCTGACGAACTGATGGACCTTGCAGGGATTAAAGACAAGGCGGTTATTCTTGGGAAAGGGAATTATATTTCTGTCTGGGCTCCTGAAACTTTAGACAAAACAATCGAAGATCGCTCAAAGAGAGTTTCCTTTAAACCGGGAGATTTCAGATTATGAGCGAATATCATATCCCTGTAATGCTTAATGAAGCAGTTGAATCCATGCGGATTAAGTCAGGTGGAGTTTATGTTGATATGACATTTGGTGGTGGATCACATACTCGAAGGATACTTGATTCGGATGATTCAATCAAGGTTTATAGTTTTGATCAGGATGATGATGCGATAGCAAATGCTGAATCAGTATCACGGGACTATGGAGATAGATTTACTTTTGTAAAGAGTAATTTCAGTAACCTGCGAACAGAGCTTTCCCTGCATAAAGTTAAGAGAATTGATGGTATTCTTTTTGATCTTGGCGTTTCATCGTATCAGATAGATACTCCCGAAAAGGGTTTTAGTTTTCAATATAATGGGAAGCTGGACATGAGAATGGATCGAAGCTCGGGGGAGACAGCTGAGGATGTTGTTAACTCATATAAGCTTGATGAGCTTGTGAAGATATTCAGGGAGTATGGTGAGGAAAAAGAAGCATACAGGATTGCAAAAGCAATTGTAAATAAAAGAGCTGAATCAAGGATTACTGAGACCGATCAGCTTGCATTCGTTATAGATGAAGCAGTGAGATCCAGGATGAAGCAGAAAGCCAAAGCCCGAATTTTTCAGGCATTGCGAATTCACGTCAATGGAGAACTTGATGTTCTTAAGACAGCATTAAGGGATTCCGTTTACATATTGAATCCTGAAGCAAGGATTGTTGTAATATCATATCACAGTCTGGAAGACAGAATAGTAAAAAAAATCTTTCAACATGAAAAGAAGGATTGCGTGTGTCCTTCAAGTTTTCCTGAATGTAGATGTTCTAAAGAGCAGACGCTTAAAATAATCACAAACAAACCTGTTCTTCCCAGTGAAGAAGAGATTTCAGTTAACGCCCGTGCAAGAAGCGCAAAGATGCGTGTTGCCGAAAAAATATGAGGTGAATATGAAGAAAAATCTTATTTTAATGTTTATTTTTATTTCAGGTGTAATATTCCTCCATCATTTTAATGCTCATACGATTCTCAGAACCGAGAAAAAGTCTGTAGCGTTAAAAAAAGAGATTAGTTCTTTAAAAACTGAAAATTGTGATTTAATCATGGCAAACAACAATCTTATAGATCGTAAGAGAATTGAAAAACTGGCTAAGGATCAACTTGCCATGATTCTCCCTCAACACAATAATGAATACTTACATTATATAAAGAAAGACAAGAAGAATTACAGTCTGACAGATTATTTCATTCCCAGCTTAGATGCAATCCATGACTAAAGATAAATTTCGTATACTGACCCTTATACTTATCAATGCATGTATTGTTCTTCTTTGGGTAATACATCTTTTTTTCATTCAGGTCAGAGATATTCATGATCTGAAAAGCAGAAAGATGCGATACAAACCAAGGAAGGAAATACAGATACCTTTTCGTGGGAATATTACAGATGCAAACTCAACTCTTTTGGCTACAACTATCAAGAATTATCAGCTTGATATGGACAAGCAGTCAATCAAAAGATACTGTAAAAGAAATGATAAAAACACTGATGAAACAATCATTAGAGCAATTGAAATCATTTCCGCTAATACAGATATTTCTGAAACCTCACTTAAGCGAAAACTGAAAAGACATAAAAACTCAGATTTTATCATGCTTGCAGCTTCGGTAAAAGAATCAGATTTACTGAAAATAAGACAGAGTTTGAATGCAGAGCACATCCACGGGATAAACGCTACATTTAAATCCATGCAGAGAGTTTACCCTAAAGGAGCTTTGGCTTCAAGATTAATTGGAGCAACAAAGGAGAATCAGGCAGAATCAGGGGAAGAAGAATCATTATATAGTATTAAAGGTATAACAGGACTTGAATATGCACTTGAAAAATATCTCAAGGGTAAGTATGGTTGGAAAACAACATATTATGATGGTAATCAAAAAGCTATTCCGGATCCATCTTTAGCTGAGAAAAAAGTAGAGAATGGTTCAACGGTCACTTTAACCATAGATGCAGAGATTCAGGAGATTCTGGAGAAGCATCTTAACTCAGGTATAGAAACTTACAATGCTAAGAATGCTCTTGGTGTTATTATGGATCCCAAAACCGGTAACATCATCGCAATGGCAGGATCTTCCTGTGAAGACTCGAAGAAAAAACTTAATGAAATCCGTACTTATGGCAACATGCCTACTTCTTTTATTTTTGAACCCGGTTCTACTATTAAACCGTTAACGGTACTTCTCGCTCTTGAGAAAAATCTGTTCAGCCCTGATGACATGATTGATTGTAGAAAATACAAACTTGATCGTCGTGTAATCAGCGATGTTCACGATTTCGATGAACTCTCTGTGAAAGATGTTATAGTGCATTCAAGTAATGTCGGGGTAGCAAAAATTGTAGAGAAAATAGGTTCAAAGCCATTTTATAAAAGACTTATCGAACTTGGATTCGGTCATAAAACAGGTATCAATGTTTCCGGAGAATCCAGTGGAATTCTAAGAAAGCTAAACAAGTGGCAAGGATTTTCACTGCATTCAATATCTTTTGGGCAGGAAATAGGTGTAACTGCAGTTCAGCTTGCAAATGCTTATTGCACAATTGCAAATGGCGGGAAAGTAATGCAGCCTAATCTTCTGAAAGAAGTCGTTGACGATGAGGGAAGTGTTATTCTTGAAACCAAGCCAAAGGTTTTGAGAAAGATATCCGATAAGAAGAGTCTTACACAGCTTCATGAAATGCTTGAGGGTGTGGTTGAATATGGTACAGGGATAGCAACGAGAATCGAAAATATAAGAATTGCAGGAAAAACAGGAACAGCTGAGAAGAAAGTTAAAGGTCAGATTGGTTATGCAGAAAAAGCTCATACTCCTGTCTGGGCTGGATTTTTCCCAGTTGAGGATCCAAGGCTTGTTGTCGTTATAGCTTTTGATGAGCCTGATTATAAATACCACTATGCCTCAATGTCTGCTGTGCCTACTTTCAAGAAAGTTGTCGAAGAAATACTTGTGCTTCCTGATTACAATCTTCTCGCCGAGATTAAGCAGGATAATCAAAAAACTGTAACAATGCCTGATTTCATGAACAAGGATTTCAAAGATGCTCTTCCTTTACTCGATAAAAATAAACTTAAATATAAAACTGTATATAAAAGTAAAAGCAGTACTATAACCAATCAGTTTCCCAAACCAGGTGTCAGCTTTAATCCTGATAATGAAATACTTTTAGTGTTCGGCCATGGAGATGACATAGCGAATCTTGAAAATGAAACTATGCCTGATCTTGTAGGTTGTTCTCTGAGAAAAGCAGTAGAATATGCTAAAAGAAATCACGTTAAACTGAAAATAAAAGGTAGAGGAGTTGTTGTAAAACAATCCATTCCTCCAAAAACAAAAATAGAGTATGGTCAGTTATGTCAAATTTCAGCAGAATAAACTTATCCTATATCGCAACAATACTTGAATCTGAAGGCCAGCTTCTTGGAAAAGTTAATTTCAGGAAGTGTCAGATAGCTGATATTGCTACCGATTCCAGACAGGTCACAGAGAACACTTTGTTCGTGTGTATAAGAGGATTTGTTTCAGATGGACATGAATATGCCCAATCTGCTGTTGAAAAAGGTGCAATTGCACTGATAGTCGAGGAAGAACTTGATATCTCAGCACCTCAGCTTATTGTCAGAAATTCCAGACGAAGCACTGCGATTGCTGCATCCATCATTTTTGAATCCGGTAAAAGAGCACCTGAATTGATCGGAGTAACCGGAACAAATGGGAAAACCACAGTATCACATATTATACACCATATTTTGACTGAAAACGGATATAAGACAGGTTTGATCGGAACTCTGGGTTATTATATCGGCAGAGAAAAATTCCCTCTGGAACGAACAACTCCGGATATTGTGGAACTTCACAAAATACTTTATTCCATGAAAGACTGTGACTATATAGTAATGGAAGTCTCATCACACTCAATTGCCCTTGACCGTGTGTACAGACAACAGTTTGCAGCAGTTTTATTCACGAATCTATCAAGAGATCACCTTGATTTTCATAAAACTATGGATGCATACAAAGAAACAAAATTCAGATTCGTAAGCAGCCAGTATAAAGAGGGTGCTAAAGCAATCATTAACATTGATGACAACTATGGAAAAAAACTTGCAGGAGTTCTTGGTGATTCGGTAGAAAATGTTTCAATAGAATCTGTAAGAAATTTGAAATCTTCTGTACATGGTTATTCATTCAATCTGGAAAATGATGTAAATGAGTATAGACTTCCAATGAGCGGTAAACATAATTTATCTAATGCCTTGATGGCAATCAAGTGCTGTACTGAATTATGTCAAGTTAACGAAAAGAATATTGCTGCATCACTTTCATCACTCCCTCAAGTAGATGGTAGAATGATGAAAATAGATAACAAAGCAAACTTGAACATCTATATTGATTATGCTCACACTCCGGATGCACTTGAGAAAGTGATAAAATCAGTTGAGTCTGTTCCTCACAAAAGAATAATATGTTTGTTTGGAGCCGGTGGAAACAGAGATAAGTCCAAACGTTCTGAGATGGGATTTGTCGTGTCGTCCTTTGCTGATTTATCTATCATAACAACAGATAATCCAAGGGATGAAGAACCGCCAGAGATAATCAGAGATATCATGAAAGGTGTTTCTTCTGAGTCTGACATCCTGATTAGAACAGATAGAAAAAAAGCACTTGAGTCTGTAATTGGAATAGCAGGGAAAGATGATATAATTATCATTGCCGGTAAAGGACATGAAACGTATCAGGAAGTAAAGGGTGAAAAGCAATACTTCAACGATAGAGAGATAATTCTAAATATAATTGATCAGCACTATAGTGTTCCAGAGAATGCCAGAATAAGCGGAACAATCGAACTTGAATTTCCGGTAGATTCGCTTCAGCTTGAATATCTTTTCGCAACCGGGAACCTTGATTCCAGAGAATACAAATTTGTTTCTACCGATTCCAGAACAATCCGAGATTACAGTGTTTTCTTTGCTCTGGAAGGTGAAAGTTTTGACGGGCATTCATTTATTGAGTCTGTATTGCAGAATAGCACATGCATTGCTGTCGGTCATAAGGACTTTGATAATCCAAAATATATCAAAGTGGATGATTCGCTGAAAGCATATCAGAAATTCGCTTCATTCCACAGGAGTATCTATTCATCTACAAATATTGCAATAACGGGATCAACGGGAAAGACTACGACTAAAGAGTATCTTGCAGCAATACTTGGAAAAGAACACAATGTTCTGACAACATACAAAAATGAAAATAATCAGATTGGCACTGCTAAAACCTTGCTTCAGCTGAATTCTTCTCATGAATATTCTGTGCTGGAACTTGGCTCAAATCACTTTGGTGAAATTGCCGCAATAACTGAAATATGCAAACCGGATATTGCAATCATAACTTCTATCGGTAATTCTCATCTAGAATTCTTTGAAACTATTGAAGGCGTACTTAAAGAAAAATCTGATATTTTCATGTTTGATAAAACTACCAAGATTGCTCCGGTAGAATTTTTCGGAAACTCTCAATTAGAAAATCTGCATTTATTTGGTGAGAATTCAGATTATTCAATAATTATAGAAAAAGCTGATAAAGAAAAAGTAAAGTTCAGAATAAATGACATCAAGCTGAAAGTCAGCTCACCTGTAATTCATAATGCCTGGAACGCAGGTATCGCATCAATTGCTGCTTTGCAATTGGGTATAGATGCCGAGATAATCAGAAATGGCATAGAATTACAACCAGAACTTGGTAACAGAATGAATATATTTGAGAAGGCTGGTAATACATGGATTGCTGATTGTTATAATGCAAATCCCGATTCCATGAAGGCAGCAATAGATTTCTGGAAGAAATATAAGGCAGACAGACCTCATGTCGCTGTGCTTGGAGATATGCTGGAGCTTGGAGAATCAGCTGATAATCACCATAAAGCAATCGGAGATCTTCTTAAGTCAGCTAATGTAAATCAGACAGCATCAGTTGGAAGCAAAGCGGAATTTTATTGTTCAGATACGCATTTCACAAATGTAAATGAGTTGCTTTCGTCAGATTTCTTAAAAAAGATAAAACCAGACTCTGTTGTGCTGGTTAAAGCATCACATGGTATTCAATTAGATAAAATTATAGATAAAATCAGAAAGGAAAGTTAATGTTTTACCATATTTTTAAACCGATTGCAGATGTAAACATCCTGTTCAATGTGTTCAGATACTTCACATTCCGATCTGTTGCTGCATTTGTGACAGCTTTAGTATTCTCTGTACTTCTTGGTCCTTATCTGATCAATGCTCTGAAGAAAAAACAATTTGTTGAGACTATAAACGATGTTGTACCAACAAGTCATAAATCAAAGCAGGGAACACCTTCCATGGGGGGATTAATAATCCTGTCTTCCATGATGCTTGCATCACTGCTCTGGAACAATCTGGTAAATACTTATGTATTGTTTTTATATTTAACAGTCCTATGGCTTGGTGGTCTGGGTTTTCTTGATGATTACCTTAAGAACATCAAGAAACTGAAGAAAGGGCTTGTGGCAAAATATAAATTACTCGGACAAATAACACTTTCTTTAATTATAGGACTGGCACTATACTTTGGTTCAGAAGAAACAACTTCAATAGCCAGTATCAGTCTTCCATTCTTTAAGGAAACTGCTATTTATCTGGGAATTATTTTTATACCGTTTGTCGTCTTTGTTATTGTTGGAACATCCAATGCCGTCAATCTGACAGATGGTCTGGATGGACTTGCTGCAGGAACTATTTCAATTGCCGGTTTTGCATTTGCTGCAATGGCTTATTTCAAGGGTAACTCAAAAATGGCTGAATATTTCCATCTTGAGTTTATTCCTCAGGCAGGTGAGATAACAATATTTCTATCAGCTTTAACAGGATCAACTATTGGATTCCTGTGGTTTAACACAAAACCTGCGGAAATCTTTATGGGTGACACGGGATCCCTTTCTCTCGGAGGACTTCTCGCTGTTGTTTCAATATTGCTGAGAGAAGAGATTTTTCTCGTAATTGTTGGGGGCATATTCATTATGGAAGCTCTCTCATCAATCATGCAAAGATATTATTTCAAATACACTAGAAAGAAGTATGGAACCGGAAGGCGTATTTTCAAGATGGCTCCATTACATCATCATTTCGAACTAAAAGGATTATCTGAAGAAAAAATAGTAGTAAGATTCTGGATAGTTGCACTTATTCTGGCAGCTCTGGGTATTGGAACAATAAAACTCCGTTAATTATCGGGAGGAAAAATGAAGAATAATTTTATTGTGAAATGTTGCTATTGCGACAAAGTCAAAAATGAAGACAACAAATGGGTCAGCAGGAGAGATCTTAACACAGCTGCAACACATGTATCACATGGTATATGTGACAGTTGTTTTCAGGAGTATTTTGCAAAAAGAGCATATAATTTCGGTAACAAGTCATTAAAAAATGAGAAGCACAACAAGTACAAATCAAACCTTGCATACAAGTGCATATAATGGAAAGGAAGTAAATGAAAGTATCCGGTAAAAAATTCTCAGTTCTGGGAATGGCCAGAAGTGGTTTAGCAGCTGCGAGAAAGATCATTGATCTTGGTGGAATAGTATTCATCAGTGATTTCAATGAGAATGCTATAATCCCGGAAGATCTGAATTGTGATTTTGAAACAGGAAAACACACAGACAGAGTCCTTGATGCAGATGCTATTATTGTGAGTCCGGGAATTCCTGCGGATATTCCGATATTACAGAAAGCAGTTCAAGCAGGCGTTGAGGTAATTGGAGAAATTGAATTCGGTTTCAGGATTATGAATGAGAATGCTGAGATAATTGCAGTAACAGGTTCAAACGGCAAATCTACCACAGTAAGTCTTATTCATCATATTCTGCAGGAATGCGGTTTGAGAAGTATTCTGGCAGGAAATATCGGAAGTGCTTTCACATCTTTTGACATCGAAAAAGACATTGCAGATGTCTATGTACTGGAACTCAGCAGTTTTCAGATAGAATTGTTGAGGAGTTTCAAACCTAATGTATCTGTTTTACTCAATATAACTCCCGATCACTTGAACAGATACAGAGATTTTGACCATTATGCCGACACAAAAGCATTGATTTTTAAAAACTCATCAGAAAATGATCTGGTAGTTTTCAACAATGATGATCCTGTCAGTTTCAGGTATCAGAATAATATCAAAGCAGCAGTTAAATTTTTCTCTATGAACGGGCAAAAGGATGCCTGGTATAAAGATAAAACTATTCATGTTCAGGGAGTGAACTGGAAATTCAGGGAAGAAGAAATTTCGATCAACGGTCCTCATAATATCCAGAATGTTATGGCAAGTCTGCTGGCAGTATCTAAATTTAATTTAGACTATAATAAAGTTAAATCAGCTCTAAAAACTTTTGTTTCTCTGGCTCACAGGCTTGAACAGGTTGCAGAAGTTAATAATGTAATATTCGTTAATGACTCGAAAGCAACAAATACCGATTCAGTTAAATATGCTCTTAAAACATTTTCGAAACCGACACGGATCATTCTGGGTGGATCGGATAAAGGTGAGGACTTCTCTGTACTTAAAGAGCACATGAGTAATGTCGCTAAGATTTACCTTATTGGTGAAACAACTGGGAAGATGCTTAACTGTTTTCAAGATATGAATATCGAAACTTTTGATTCACTGGTTGCTGCAGTCCGTAAAGCTTATAAAGATTCAGCACAGGGAGACGTTATTCTTCTTTCTCCCGCTTGTGCAAGTTATGATATGTTTGATAATTACATTCACAGAGGAAACTCATTCAGGGAAATAGCTGAGAAAATCAAAGATGAATATGAAAAATAAAACCTATATTGCTGAATTTGATTACATAATGCTGATATGCTACATAGTTTTATGCATAATCGGTATGTATACAATGCTGAATATCAGTTCTACAAGGACTTCAATGACTTATTTTTATAAGCACTTGATATTCTGTTTTGCATCATTTGGATTTATGTTTATAGCATTCAGATTACCAAATCTTGAGAAGATAAGGAATATGTCTTTCTTCTTCAATGTTATGATAATTATCAGCCTTATTCTGGTTCTGTTTATAGGTATAAAAGTGAATGGTGCCCGTAGATTTTTCCGCATTGGTCCATTGAATGTTCAACCAAGCTTGTTTGCACGAATAACACTGGTGATGTATTTTGCTCATATTCTTGATAAGAAAAAAGATGTAATTGAATCATCCTCTCCAATTGAGTTCATTAAAAATTTCAAACCTCTTATTGTTCTTCCGCTTATCACGATGGGACTCATTTTTGCGGAAAAACACCTCAGTGCACTGATAATTTCAGGATTAACACTTCTGAGTATGATGTGGATCGGTAAAATCCATATCCTTACTATTCTGGTTATTGTGGCAATTCTTTTAGTTGGACTCATTGTAGTTATCAATTCCGGTGATGAATTCCGTTCTGTGAGAATCAAGATATTTAAAGAGTATTCAGTACTTCTCAAGCTGCTAGGATTTTCCGAGAAGGCTGAGATTGAAGGTGGTAAAGTAGATGATTATCAGATCAAAGAGTCACTTACTGCTTTATCCAGTGGAAGAATAGTCGGAACAGGTTCCGAAAAGGGAAGAGGCAAACACTACTATCTCCCTGAGGCTAAAACAGACTATGTATTCTCTGTCATTGGAGAGGAATTCGGATTTCTTGGAGCAATTGTTGTACTCGGATTATATGTTACTTTGTTTATCAGAGCCTTAATCAGTTCGTGGAGAAGTGAGAGCATGTTTTTAAGACTTTTCGGAATGGGACTGGCTCTAAATATTTTTATAAATGCAATGGTAAATATAGGTGTTGCAATTTCTGCAATACCCTCAACCGGAGTGACGCTTCCATTCATCAGTTACGGCGGTATGTCACTTCTAGTAAATTCAATCTCTATAGGTCTCCTGCTGAACATCAGCAGTAAAAGGAGGGAAGTATGGTAAAGGTTCTTATCGCAACAGGAGGAACCGGCGGACATATTCTTCCGGCAATTTCCATCGGAAAAGAACTGGAAAAACTGGGTTGTCAGACAGTATACGTGGGCAATCGTAATGGCATGGAAATAAATATTTTTGAAGATTATAAATTAGAATACAGATTGATCAATGTGCAGAAAATGTACAGGAGATTAACCCTCAAGCACCTTAAATTCCCTTTCAAACTTATAAAGAGTATTTATCAGAGTCTAATGATTTTAAAGAAGGAAAAACCTGACGCTGTTGTATCCACAGGAAGCTTTGTAAGCGGCCCGGTTGCTGCTGCCGCATTTATAAAAGGAATTCCTGTATTTCTTCAGGAGCAGAACTGCTTCCCTGGAGTTACAATCAGATTACTCAGCAAAATAGCTAAAAAAATCTTTCTTGGTTTTGAAAGTGCAAAGGATTTTCTTCCTGAACGCAAGTGTATTCACTCCGGAAATCCAATACAGAGAAAAACTGAAACTCCACCACCTGAATTTTCCAGACTAAATCTAAGAAAAGGTTCGGTTAAACTTCTTATTCTTGGTGGATCACAGGGGTCAGTTGCTATAAACGACAAGATTACAGAAATTGCTGACAGACTGCTGGATGCAGGGATAGACCTGATCTGGCAGGTTGGCGAAAAAAACTTACCAAAGCTTGACAAAAAACTCAAGAGCAGAAAAGGAATTTATGCATTCGGATTTACTAATAATCTCAATGAACTATACAAAGTAGCAGATTTTGCTATTGCGAGATCCGGAGCTATAACAGTTTCTGAACTTGAGATCAACGGAATTCCGACAATATTCATTCCTTATCCACATGCGGCGAACAACGAGCAATACTATAATGCAAAAGATTTCTGCCGACAGGGGAAAGGAATTGTTTTGTTCCAGAATGTTCTTGATACTGCTACTCTGATTACAGCAATCAAAAATATGAAAAATTCCTGGAAAGCAATGAGACAGCAGTTTCAGAAATCAATACATGAAGATGCTGCTGAGTTAATTGCCAACAACATAAACGACTACATTCTTGAAAAGAGGAAATAATGTTTGGAGCTACGAAGAAAATTCATTTTGTAGGTATTGGTGGTATAGGAATGAGCGGTATTGCTGAACTCCTGTTGAATCAGGGATTTGCAATATCCGGTTCTGATCTGAGAGAATCGGAACTTACAAAGCACCTCGCTGAAATTGGAGCAAATATCACTATAGGACACAGTTCCGACAATATTTCGGATGTTGATGTTGTTGTAAAATCATCTGCTGTAAAAGATGATAATCCTGAAATAGCCGCAGCTAAAAGTTTGAAGATACCGGTTATCAGAAGAGCGGAAATGCTCTCTGAGATAATGCGAATGAGTTATGGAATTGGTATCGCAGGAACTCATGGGAAGACAACAACAACTTCCATGGTAGGAATGGTTCTTAAAGCTGCCGAACTTGATCCAACTGTGATTGTAGGTGGAAAAGTAAAGAATTTCAGCTCCAACAATCTGCTTGGTTCAGGAGAACACATAGTTGTGGAAGCAGATGAATTTGACAGATCATTCCTCACATTAACACCGATTATCTCAGGAATTACGAACATTGAAGCTGATCATCTTGATTGCTATCCTGATTTTGGTGAAATCAAAAAAGCATTTATCGAATATGCAAATAAAGTGCCTTTTTTCGGTTGTATACTCGCATGTCTCGATGATACAGGTGTTCAATCAATTGTACCGTCTCTCAAAAAGAAAATTGTAACATTCGGTCTATCAAGACAGGCAGACATCAGAGCTGAAAATATAGAAATGAAAAATTTCAAATCATCATATGATCTTGTTTTCAGAGGATATACTCTAGGACGAATAAACATGAATACACCCGGTGTTCACAATATTCAGAACTCCCTCCTTGCAGCAGGTGTTGGACTTGAACTGGATATACCATTTGAAAAGATCAAAGAGGGACTGGAAGAGTTTAACGGAGTATTCAGAAGATTTGAGTGGAAAGGAAATTTCAAGAATATTGATGTCTATGATGACTATGCTCATCATCCGACTGAAATACAGGCTACTCTGAAGGGAATAAAGGATTCTACAGATAGAAGAATTGTTGCTGTTTTTCAACCTCATCTGTTTTCAAGAACAAGAGATTTCTTTCAGGAATTCGGCAGATCATTTTTCCATTCGGATGTCTTGCTTGTAACTCCCATTTATCCTGCCAGAGAAAAACCAATCGAAGGAATAACAGGAAAACTTGTATCGGATGCTGCAATTCAGAATGGACATAGACAGGTTTATTACATAGAAAGCAACGATGATATTGTATCAGAAATTAACAAAGTACTAAAAGAAGATGATATTATAATTACTCTCGGTGCGGGAAGTATATATAAATATGGTGAGAAAATACTGGAGCTGAATAATGAATGATTTCAGAGAATTTAATCAACTGGATGTTCCTTTAAGCGAATTATCCTACATTAACATTGGCGGAAAAGCGAATTATATATTTTCCCCTGAATCTATCGAGGAACTACAAAGGTTATTACCAAGACTGCAGGGAATGAATTATCTTTTTCTTGCCGGTGGCACAAACATACTTTTTCCGGACTATTTTGAAGGTGCTGTGATAACAGATCAGGCTCTTCCGAGGGATTACAGTGTAGAAAAGAATTTCATAACTGTGTCAGGAAACTACGTAATAAACAGTCTTATTCGAAAAGCATGCGAACATAGTCTTGGAGGATTGGAGTTTCTTGGAGGTGTGCCTGCTCACATTGCCGGTCTTGTAAGAATGGATGCCGGTGCGTATGGCAGATCTATAGGTGAATTTATTAATTATGTTAAAGTTATATGTAAAGACGGCTCAATTCGTAAATACAGTAAGGAAGAATTGATGTTTGACTACAGAGGTTCTTCTATTGAAGACTACATATTCGAAGTCCAGCTTAAGATGAAGAGAAAAACACCGGAAACTGTGAAAAGAGAAGTTGATTTTTACATTGCAAAACGTCGTGAAACTCAACCATTGAATGCTCACAGTCTGGGTTGTTTCTTCAAAAATCCGGAACTTCCGGATGGATCAAGACTTTCTGCAGGAAAACTTATTGACGAATGCAACCTGAAAGGATTATGTGTCGGGGAAGCCTTCGTCAGTGAAAAACATGCTAATTTCATAGTAAACAAAGGAAACGCTGGTTTCAGCGATGTTCATACTTTGATAGACCAAATACAATACAGAATCACTGACAGATATGGTATTAAGCTTGATCTTGAGATCATTGATGCCAGCAAAAACTGCAAGGGAACCAAATGTACGTAACAAGAAAAAGAAGAGGCAACAGCAGGTATTTTGTCCTGTTTTTTGTTCTGATGATCCTTTTAGTATCAATCTTCTTTATAGCAAGAAGCAGTCTGAAGAAAGTTGATTTTTTTAATATTCAAACAGTCAGTATTGAAGGAAACAATAATCTACAGACAGAATTCCTTGTGAATCTGGTTAATGATCTTGAAGGCAGAAATATTATTGATGTGTCTGCTGAAGAAGTAAAAAGTAAGTTCAGCAGTATTGTGCGAATTTCAGATATGAAGATAAAAAAGAAGTATCCTTCCGAGCTTGTTGTCAAAATAAAGGAGCGTTCCGGATACTTGACAATCAAGACAGAAGATGGTGAATGTATTCCTGTGGATAAAGACAATATTATACTTGATAATACCGGTTTTTATGTTAATGAGAATACACCGTTAGTAGAACTTGACTTATCTTCGGAAACGTTAGAAGTTGGCACTGAATTTTGCAATAAAGATTATCTGCAGATCAAAGAGTTTCATCAATTAGTTGAAACCAATAATGTTGACCTTGCAAAGAAGGTTTCTGAATACTTTTTTGTTAATGGTTCAATCTATTTCATAGAATCTAACAGCGGAAGCCAAGTCGTTCTCGGAGAGGAAAATATTGTAAAAAAACTTCAATACTTTTCTTTCTTTGAACAGAATAAAGGACTTCAGCCGGGATCAATCATTGACATGAGATTTAATGATCAGATAGTTTGCAGAACGGAGAAGAAATGAAGAAGTACCCTGTAATAACTGCACTGGATATAGGCACAACAAAGATATGTGCCATAATTGCTGCTGTAAATCCTGAAAATATTCTTGAAGTTAAAGGCGTTGGAATCAGTGAATCCAATGGTCTGGAAAAAGGTATCGTAAAAGATATCAACAAGACTTCCGAATCGATCAGACTTGCAATTCAGGCTGCAGAGAATAAAGCTGACCTGAAAGCAGAAAACATTTTTGCAGGTATTGCCGGGGAACACATAAAAAGCCGAAATGCAATCGGAAGAATTTCCATTTCAGATCCAAGCGGTAAAGATCCTCTTGAGATAAGTGAAGATCATATCAATGCTGTGATAAACGATGCAAAGAGAACAGTAAAGATCCAGCAGGGTCATGAAAATCTTGAAATCATACATGGTATACCTCAGTATTATGATATTGATAATCAGAGAGGTATAATAAATCCGATCAATATGAGCGGTTACCATCTCACAGCCCATGTGCACATTGTACTGGCAGATCTCAATGCAATCAGGAATATTACTAAATGTATTGAGCTTGCAGGTTATCAGCCTCTTGATGTTGTTCTGGAACCAATAGCATCTGCTCAGGCTGTTCTTAATGAAGACGAGTTGAATCTTGGTTGCATCCTCATCGATATAGGTGGTGGTACAACTGATATTGCTGTCTTCTACAAAGGTTCAATCCGTTTCAGTACAGTAAAACCGATTGGTGGTACAAATGTAACTCAGGATTTGAGTATAGGTCTCAGAACTCCACCCAAATCAGCCGAGAAGCTGAAAGTCAAAGTCGGTAACGCAGTGCCAGCAACAGTACCTGATGAAGAAACAATTGAGATTGAAGGAATCGGTGGTAGAGAACCCGGGTTCAAGAAACTCAAGTTCATATCTGAAATAGTTGAATCCCGTATGAGAGAAATCCTTGAGATTTCCTACAGATCAGTTTTTGCAAACTATAATCAGGAACTAATGACTGCAGGACTGATTTTAACCGGAGGAGCTTCATTATTGAGGAACTCGGATAAACTGGCTGGTGAAGTATTCAATATGCCTGTCAAAATCGGAATTCCAATGATTCATAAGCTCAAAGGGCCGGTTTCTCAACTGGAATCTCCTAAGTTCGCAACCAGTGTCGGTCTGCTTTTCTATGGACTGGAAAGCATTCCTAAAAGTAAAATTTTATCAACACATAAAGTACATAGTTTTAATGACAGAATAATAAGAACAATAAAAAAATGGTTCAATTCATTCAAGGACTTTATTTAGAAGGTCCAAGGGGGAAAAATGTTAGAATTAGATCAAGACAAAAGCTATTACAACACTAATATCAAGATTGTTGGTGTTGGAGGTGGCGGAGGAAATGCCGTCAACACAATGATCAGAAACGGAATGAGTGGAGTAGAATTCATCGCTGCAAACACTGATTCTAAAGACTTGAAAAAATCATCAGCAAAAATCAAACTTCAGCTTGGTAAAAAAATTACCAAGGGACTCGGAACCGGTGCAAATCCTGAAGTTGGTAAAAAAGCTGCTGAAGAATCAGAAGAAGAAATAAGGACTATACTCGATAATACCGAAATGGTGTTCATTGCTGCAGGAATGGGCGGAGGAACCGGAACAGGCGCAGCTCCGGTAATCGCTTCAATTGCACGTGATATGGGTATTCTCACAATGGCAATCGTAACCAAACCGTTTGGCTTTGAAGGTTCAAGAAGAAAGAAAAACACTGAGTATGGACTTGAAGAGTTAAGAAAAGCTGTAGATACTCTAATCGTTATACCAAATGAAAAACTTAAGGAAATCTATTCGGATATATCTATTGTAGATGCATTCACAAAAGCCGATAATATTCTGTCTGATGCTGCTAAATCAGTTTCAGATATGATTAATCTTAGTGGATATATCAGTGTGGATTTCAGTGATGTAAAATCCGTAATGGCTAACATGGGCTATGCTCTCATGGGTACAGCAATTTGTGAAGGTGAAGACAGAGCGATCAATGCTGCTAAAATGGCAATATCTAATCCTCTGCTTGCCGATATTTCACTTGATGGATGTAAAGCAATCCTTATTAACGTAACAGCCGGACTGGACATGAAAATGTCTGAATTTGACGAAGTATCACAAGTTATAACTAATGAGACAGGAACTGATGCAAATATCATTATTGGTCTTGTAATCGATAAGGAAATGACTGAGAAAATCAGCGTAACTATAGTAGCAACAGGACTTCACAGTGATGATGAAAAAATTGTAAATATTCCTGAGCTTAACAACAAATCTGAAAAAGAAAAGCATGAACAGCTTGATATAATTTTCGACAGAATCAGACAGGCTGATACAACTTCTCCTGAGATTGTTCAGGAAAAACATTCATTCGAGAAATCAAAAGTGTCAACAACTGAAAAAATCGAAATTCCAACTTTTATGAGAAGGTTTGATTAACAACAGAATTTTGTTCTAACAACCCCCAGGAAGCTGCACAATATCTGCAGCTTTCTTTTTTATATAAACATGATTGCTTTACTGCTTCAGGAAATCCAGATCGGATTAGTAATTACTCTTCCACCATTCTCAGTAAAACCTTCCATTCGTATATACCCTTTTTGAGGATAATCCTCAGGAGCACTCTCTTTCAGTAAATCCACCTTGGTTTCTTTTCTGGTATCGGTATCACCTATGTAAAGAAGTACTTTTGTAAACTTGCCGAATTGTGATGTAGATACTGTACAATAACTGAAATCAAGTTGTGGGGAGTATTTTATGGTTGATCCAATTTCATACTCTCCTGTATCCGTTTTCAGTATGAAATCAAGGAATGGACCGTTAGAGAGGATCATACAACCGTTTCTGATTCCATCAGCCGGATTATTTGAGTTATGCTTGAAAGCTGTGAACCACTTTCCGAAGAGCTGTTCTATTTTTGATTCCAGTTGGATAAACGGTAGTTTTACCTGTCTTTGCAATCCGAAGTTGCCATGTGCATCATTACCTGCTGTTATGAAATACATATTGCCTTTCAGCAGGAGATCAACCCATTTCTTTATGCTTCGGTTTATGTGGGATTTGTTTGATCCGTTAATAATTTGAAGAATATTCACATTACCTGCAATGAAGTCGGGCTGTTTCCATTCACTTCTCCTGAAGCTGAACGAAAGGCTCTGCAAGTATGACACAGGCTCAAAAGGATGAGCTGCAATGAGTAGTTTTGGTTTATATTGTTCGACATCTTTAATGCTTACTGTCGGTTCTGTTTTACCCCAGGTTTCGGCACTGTCTCCATAGCCGGGGATAAATTGCTCAGGTCTGACAGCAATCAAGTGTAGATTCTTATTCTCTGTGCTGCCGATAGACACTTCTTCTGCCAGTATTACGCAAACATCTTCGTCTGACAAAGTGTTTATTTCATTAGTCAGCTTATTCCATTTGGTCAGCTCAGGATCGTTTTGAAGACAGTTGTCCTCTTTGTCATCCAGATCGTAAGAGTGGTCAGTAACGAAAAACCAGTCTAAGCCGAGAGCTTTTGCAGCAGATTTTGCTGATTTGATGTCAGCTCCGAATTCTACCTGGTCGTTTGTATAGTTACTGTGATAATGGCAGTCACCTTTATACCAGTTTTGCGGGAAACAGTCATTTTCATTGCAGATGTATGTTCTGAAAGGACTATACGGCATTCCTCTGTAGTTATCATTAATGCATGTATGAGTAGTATTATTTGACAGCTTGTATTCTGCGATCACCGTAATATATACGTGCTTGTTAAAAAAATCTTTGGGGATATTCGCAGCAAATTCTGTTGCCAAATAAGGTTTATCTACGTATATCTCAGTGTCGGATATTGTGATTTTTCGACAGATAGAACCGGATTGAAGATAAAGTATTATGGAAGTAATTGTGCAGGGGAATTTTTCAGCATCTTTAACAATACAGAACACCGGAAGTTCTTTTTGTTTTTGCAACTTGAGAGTATGGGGGACATCGAATATTATTTCAGGGTGTGTTCTATAGTAAGCCGATTTCAGAAATGACGGCTTATAGTGGGTTTCAGCGTAGTTAAGAATGGGAAAAATCATTAGTATTGATCAAAAAAAAAGCCTTCTTACGAAGGCATAAAATTTTATGGTAACCAGTCAGCATTGATTCTGCTTTTTACTTTTTCTTTACCGCCTGTCATCCATGGACCGTTAGGAAGATTATAAATAATCTTAGCTCCTTTAACTCCAAATTCTTCTGTGCTGGTAGCAACAACTGTGGAATCTGTTACAGAGTAAGAAAAGTATTTTTCTTCAAGATCAAGGTTAAGGAAGCTGAGTTCAGCAGCATAGTCACCGTCACCAAGTTCCGGGTTGTTTTTGTACTTAATGTTAGCAAATTTGATTATCTGGATGTTCTTAATTGCTTCCTGAGCTTTCTTGAAGTCAATTCCATCCTGTCTAAGAGGAATAACAAAAACAAAGATAATTCCGATAACCATTATTATCATTAATAAGTCTATCAGAGAAAATTTCTTTTTCTTAACTAATCCACTGTGTTTCATGTGTCCTCCACATTCACATATTTTTTTTACAAAAACAGCATATTGTAGTAATTTGTCAAAGGATTTTTGATAATTTAGGAACAAGGCAGGATTTATCGAGTGAATTCACTTGTTGTGTCTGGGAGTATCCTTTGTCTTGTTCGACTACAGAATCAGTTGAAAATCTGTTGCATTATGCAAAATCTGTAAGATTTGAAGTATTGAATATAGCTATCTGCTAAGCCGATTGTAGAGAATGTGTAATATTTCTGAGTTTGTTTTTCATTATACTAAAACTGGATTCCATTGCATTGATGATGACATTTTCTCTTTTTCGTTTGCATTCGGTATTTCCTGAAAAAACTTTGTAATAGCTATAGATTGTATTCCCTATATATGTTAATAAAGTGAATTTTTCGGTTAAGAAAACCTCAAGTCAGATTTTCATGAAAAAGGGGAATACCCATATGCAGTGATCTAAATCATGCATCCCCCCGAAACCCAAATACAATGTATGTATAACTTATTATAAATAAAAGTATTGAAACAGTAAATCAGTGGAAAATATGAATCAATGTAATAGCTTTGAACTAAGTATGATTGTTTTGCATTGAAGATAGCATTTTCTCTTTTTTACTGTATAATAAATTTAACCGTTAAGAAATCCTGAAGCCTTGGAAGGATTTTAGGAAAAATTTATGGTTCCAGTTTACTGGAAATACATTTTAAAAAGAGTGCTTTTCGATGAAATTTACAATTTCATCAACTTCTCCATTCTCTTTTGTTTCGTTTTCTTTGGTACCAAAGAAAATGAAGAGTGCATTTTTCTAAGAAATGTCTGCTAACAATCCTTCCAATTTTCTTGAAGTCAGATTTTCAAGAAAAAAAGGGGGGATTCCAATATGCAGTGTTCTAAATAATTTGACATTATTCAATTTTTTTATAAATTTCTTTACATAATACCTGTAATTAATTTTTTATTGAGATTAATCAGAATTCCATGGTGAATCTGTTCCGAAATGTGACTTAGTCATTAGAACAGAATAAGTTAAAAAGATTATAAAAAACATAGAAGGAGAGTGAAATGACTCGCGAACGTATTGAAGAAGTACTTGATAAGGTAAGACCTGCAATTCAGGCAGACGGTGGAGATGTTGAACTTGTAAAAATCAGAGAAGACAATGTAGTAGAAGTAAGACTTACAGGTGCTTGCGGAAGCTGCCCAATGGCTACATTAACTCTTAAAGCCGGTGTTGAGAGAGTTCTTAAAGAAGAAATCCCTGAAATCGTAGAAGTTGTAGCTGCAAAATAACTATCACCTTCAGAATGGTCTTCAGACCTTCGGAATGGTGTGATTACAACACATAATAATTTTACAACCTGCTGACTTAGTTCAGCAGGTTTTTTTGTTGCTTGGGGAAGATTAGGATTACCGGAGTTCATCACGTAGTGTGGGTTTACGGTGTTGTTCGAAGTCTCTGCAAGCGTAACACTCTGATATTTAGATTTTAAGAATTAACCCTCAGATTCCGATTAAGAAATCGGAACCAGCTCCCCGTAGATGTTTCCGAAGGAATACATCCAGAAACAGACCGAGGGAGTACAAAGTTGTTAGAATCTGTCAGTTTTCTTGTATAATCTTAGATTTGTAAGAAATTTTCAAGGATGAAGTAGCTTGTGAAAAGCTGATAAGTTATGCAATAACTTGTTTTCCCTAGTTTACATCTGATGTTTTCACAATGTAAAAACACTACGGGGAAATGTCGAGCATGCGAGACAATGGGAACAAAAGAATTTATCTGTCATTTGACAAAGAATTTCGAAATCTCAGAGCATACATTATTGAGATTGTTTATGATTTCCTGATTACTGAATCTAAGAATTTTAAGACCGTAAGAATTCAAAATCTGGTCTCTTTCATAATCATAAGTTTTACCAAACTCACTGTTATGGCTTTCTCCATCAATTTCTATAACAAGTTTAAGTTCAGGACAGTAGAAGTCACAGATATCATTGTCTATTGGATGTTGCCTTCTCCATTTATAACCACATTTATTCAAGAAAAAGAACCAAAGCCGCTTCTCATGTTGTATCAAATTGCTGCGTAAATATTTTGCTCTTTCTTTTAACTTGGGATTATAAGGCAGACTTCTTCCGGTTGAGATTAGACCTCTTTTCTTGAGTTCCTCTTTATCATACATTTTTATCTCCATATTTTAAGATTTTAAAAACTTCAGGAATCATGTCTATGATTTTCTTTTCTATGTACTGAAAACTCTATTCTGGATTTACTATATGAAGTTGTATACTCTAATGAATCAGGCTTGCAAAATCTCAACAGTTCTGCATTATTTTGTTTTCCCTATTTTTTTTCTGGTGTTTTCACGAAATGAAAACACTATGGTAGACTGTTGAGCCTACAGGGAAAAAGGATTATCAAAAATCAACTAACGTTACCAACTGTAGTCTCAATACGAAGTAGTAATCAAATCTTTATACCAACAAAATATCGAAATATATTGACATGAAAAGATTTTCAAGTAAATAAACAATTGATGCAAAGTATATTTATAAATCGGTTGAGAAACAGTTCTAAGCTTCTGGCATTCAGTATTATAATATGTGTAATACTCAGTGCCTGCACGCCTAATGTCATTTATGTGACTAAGGATGTAAAAAAATCCTCTACCGCTAAGAAAACAAAAAAGAAGAGTGTAACTCCCCTTAAAGGTAAGGAGTTCTACGCCGTGTGTTCGTACTACGGACGGAAATTCCATGGACGTAAAACTGCCAATGGTGAGACATTCGATATGCACGCTATGACATGTGCACATAAGAAATTTGCATTCGGAACAAAACTGAGAGTAACAAACGAGTCAAACGGGAAATCCGTTATCGTACGGGTTAACGACAGAGGGCCTTTCATTAAAGGAAGGGATATCGATCTGTCCTACGGGGCGGCCGACCAGATAGGTCTGATTCCCCATGGTGTTTTAAAGTGCAAGGTAGAAGTGCTGTAACATCACACAATCCGGAATACATGAGTCAACGCAATGAATAAAGAAGATGCCAAAATCAGAGAAGAGATAATAAAGCATATAACGGGTTTATATATAAGTCTGATTCGCTCGGATGATGTGATCGACGAATCTGAAACAGACGTTCTGTTCAATCTGCTGGAAAACCTGTTCCGCAAGGAAGATATATCCTGGGAGATGTTTATTCGGGAGATGAGCCAGAAAGAACTGGATATGCCAAAAATCCTGAACTTTCTCAACAGGCATCTTATAACTCTCGATAAGATCAGAATCCTGATCAGTCTTATTGCACTTGCTAACGTCAACAACTCGTTTTCATCAACAGATGTAACTCAGATTCTGGAGCTATCCAAAAAGCTTAACCTTGAGACAGAAGGCTTTATGGCGATTATTGATGCGATTGAGTACAGTAAGACAGAGCCTGTGTCTATCAGAGGATTCCGCTATTTCCATCATACAAGAAAATCACTTTTCCACGATTACCTTATTATTGGTGAGAATAGTGAATCGGACATCATGTTCCGCGATGGTGATGTAAAAGACAAAGAGCTTCTCGTTGTTACTATTGATAAACTGATATTTATTGGTACCAGCAATAACAGTTCGGCTTTCATAAACGATCAGCCCTTGAAGGGAAATCGGCTGTATCTGCTGCCTCCCATGGGACATCTTAACATTGGGAAAGTCAGTTTTTCTGCAGAGCATCTTCAGAAGATGATGGACTCACGTAATTCTTACGATATCATCAGTTTTTCCACAACAAGCTATAAGTTTAAAATCATAAATAATAAGAACCATTACAGTCTTATTCAGGAATACAGCTGTGTGTCTGTAAATGACGACAAAATACCTGTAAATAAGGAAATAAAGCTGCATTTTGACGATTCGATCTGTATTGATAGTTATGATCCGTTCCTGTTGACAGATGTGATTCAGCATAGAGATGATATCGGAGCTAATCCGGTCACACCCGGCAAAATGTATATCGGTTTTGACAACAATATGTTCTTTATGTCAGCTGAGGACAAAGGTAAGACAATTGCCTGGATTCAATCGCAGTCCGGAGAGTATTTCATCTATCCCAAACGTAAACGCTGGGATTTCTATGTAAACAAGAAAAAAATTTCCGAATCTGTCAGATTTGTTCTTAACAACGATATTATTACAATTAATAACAGAAATTTCAGGATTAACCAGTTTCTGGATTTGATTGAGATTCCATTTGAGGTTCAGGAATTTTCTGTTCTCGATCTCAAACACTATTTCCCGGATGGTGCGCTTGCCCTGGATAACTGCTCATTTTCAATGTCCAAGGGTGATCTTGTAGGAATTCTGGGACAAAGCGGTTGTGGTAAATCAACAATGCTGAAAACCGTTATAGGGGAGATAACTCCTACATATGGTTCCATAACTCTTGATGGGAAAGATTATTTCAGCAATATAAACTATTTCTCCAAGTTTGTGGGATTCGTTCCACAGGAAGATCTGCTATATCCCGAACTCACAGTATACGAAAACCTCTATTTCAGAGGAAAACTGCTGCTGCCAAGAATATCCAAGGAAAATCTCCGACAGAAAATAGCCAATATTCTTATGGAGATGAACTTGCAGCACAGGAAAACCAGTATTGTCGGAAACGCTGAGAACAAACTCTTGAGCGGGGGAGAGCGTAAGCGGTTGAATATTGCTCTGGAACTGCTTACCGAACCTACAATCCTGATTTGCGATGAGCCGACATCAGGTCTGTCATCAATAGATTCTGTCCAGGTGATAGAACTTTTGAAGAAGTTATGTAATCAGGGAAAGATTATTATATTGTCAATTCACCAGCCTAATACTGATATTCTGATGACCTTCAGTAAAATACTTCTGATGGATCAGGGGGGTAAGCAGGTCTATTATGGAGCACCTCAGGATGCTTTTGATTACTTTAATACAGAGATAGATTCTCTGACAAAGCGTAAGGAGATAATCCGTAAGAAAAAACGTCAGCAGATACCGGATTTCTTCTATGAGCTGATTGAGTATCCATTCTATGATGAGAATGGTGAGATAAGGTATATACAGAAAAATGATACGTTAATGGTAAAAAGGAAATTTACTCCTGTCTACTGGCGTGATAAATTCAGACGCAAAACTCTATATGATTTGATGAATGTTGAGGGAGAAGACTCTAATGCTGAGGTAACATCAGGTAGAATAAAGCGGAAGAAGCTTGGTTTTTACAATCTTAGTCGCCTGCTTGCTGCATATCTGTACAAGAATTTTCTGCTGAAGTTCAGGAATAAGTCGAACAATCTGATTACTTTCCTGGAAGCCCCGCTGCTGGGATTTTTGATATCGTTTATATTGAGACTTGCTCCAACTAACGAAGTATATTCTTATGCCGAGAATATTAATATTGGTATATTCATATTTATTTCGATAATTGTGTTTATTTTTATGGGTATGTCTAACAGTATAGAAGAGATACTTGGAGAACGGCGGATGTTCATTCGGGAAAAGATGCTGCAATCAAGAATCTCATACCATTTATTCAGTAAATTTGCAGCATTGACTTTGTATACGGTTGTACAGTCAATTCTTTATTTGAGTGTATCTGTTTTAATACTGGGAATTCGGGGAGTATTCTGGATTAACTTTCTGTATCTATGTGTTGCCGGAGCGTTCGGTTTCAGCCTTGGTATGCTGATATCATCATTCATAAATTCAAGGAAGGCAATAATTAATGTACTGCCTTTGATATTGATACCGCAGATTATTTTTGGTGGAGCAATTATAGAATATGAGAGAATGAACAGGAGTTTACGTGTTGTAAAAACCAATCCTGTACCGGAAGTTGTGGAAGTTATTCCCTCGAGGTGGCTGTTTGAGGGGTTATACACAGCGTATTCAAAGCGAAATCCTTTTGAATACAAATTGGAATTGCTGAATAAAAAAAGATTGACACTCAGAGAAAATTATGAGAACGGTATAATTACTAAAAGTGACTTAACAAAAGAAAAACAAAAAATCGTAAATGAGAAGAATAGTTTTGGTGAGAAGTACAGTAAAAAGAAGTATGTGAACAGGTATCTGAATCTTTCTGTGGATATGATGGATGGAAAGTATCTGAACACCGGTAAAAACGTTTTTCTTTCGAGCTATAAACTCTATTTCAATCGAATTTTCAGAACGTATAATTTTAATTTACTTGTAACATTACTTTATGTTGCATTGTTGAATGTAATAACTTATATTAAATTGAAACATTACTATAAAGATTAATGAATAAATCGGGAGGATACGATGATCAGAAAAATGATTTATCTGGTAGTTACAATCAGCATTCTTGCACTTCTTTTCGGATGTGGAGAAAAGAAACAAGAGGAAAGCAAAGATAAAACACCAGTAGTAAAGTATTATCATTTTCCTTTACCTTCATTTTCAGATGTATTTGAGAAACTGGATTATCTCGAAGGATCTGAATATGACAAATTACTACCGGAAGAGCTTCCGGAGATCAAAGACAACGTATTTAAAGCAGCTTTTTCGCTTGGTGCTTTAACTGCTGATGCAATTTTCGCGGCACAATCACGCAATAAAACAAAACTTATTGATATTGCTGCTCAGATGATTGACTACTCAAAATTTATCGGGCTCAGTGACGATATTCTCAAGCTTGCTGATGAGCTTAAAATGCTGATTGAAGAAGACAAGTGGAAGGAACTGGAAGTTACTCTTGATAAATATAAGCAGGATATTGTGTTTACACTTTATGATTCAGGTGACTTTGACACATTTATTCTTTTACAGCTTGGTGGTTGGACAGAAGGGCTGGACAGACTTTCAAAACTGCTTATAGATAACTATAGGGCAGATCAGACAGGTGTTATCAACGAAGTTGGTGTATTAAGTAATCTTATCTATAATGTGGATAATATTGAAAATGAACAGATTGCAGCACTTGATTACTATCAGTTCTCATCACAGAACCTTAAGAAGATCAGAGATATTTTCAAGAATATCAGTAAACAGGAGTTCACAAAAGAAGAACTTGAGTCTGTGTTCAAACTTACTCAGGCTATCAAAAAGTCATTCAGTTAATGCTGTTTGGTAGCAATAAATTGCGAGATGAAAATTCGTAAAAAGTAAAAATAACGTCTGCCAGATATTTTTTTATTGACAGAATTATATAATTAACGTACTAAACGGTTTAGTAACAAAGACAAAAAAACGTTTGGAGGATTAAATGAGTAGAGAAGAATTAATCACAAAAATCTCAGAAGATGTTCAGATCACAAAAAAGGCAGCTGCTCAAGCATTGACCTCAGTACTTGAAGGTATTCAAAACGAACTGGCAGATGGTGGAAAAGTTTCACTCGTTGGTTTTGGTACATTCTCAGTTGTAACAAGAGCAGCTAGAAAAGGTATTAACCCAAGAACTAAAGAAACTATCCCAATTCCTGAGAGAAAAGTTCCGGTATTCAAAGCTGGAAAGAAACTCAGAGAAGCTGTAAAATAGTTTGAGAAGTTTTTTGTAAAAGCAAAAATCAGTATTTGGTTTTTGCTTTTCTTTTTTTATAGACAATTTTACTAAGTTTAATTTCAATGACATTAAAACAATATAAAGAGGATAAAACATGAAGTTTTCAATTGAAAAGAAAGATCTAATCAGGAATCTGGCATCTTTGAGCAATATTGTTCCTTCAAAAAATACTATGCCAATTCTGACAAACTATCTTATTGAAACTTTTGAAGAACGAAATGAAATCAGGATTACAGCGACTGACCTGGAAATTACAGTAGTGGTTGAGTTTGAGCTTCATGTTGCAGAAAGCGGTAAAGCTGCTGTTTCTGCAAGAGATGTTACAGATATTGTTAACTCTCTACCTGATGCAATGATTTATTTCGAAAAGAAAGAAGATAAACTGCACATAAAATGTGATAATGCAAACTTTGATCTTGTTTGTGCTGAGCATGAGCAATTTCCTTTAATACCTCATGTAGATATGAGTAATGCCCGTGAAGTTGATGCAGCGATATTCTCAAAGATGATTGAAAATACGCATTTTGCTGTTTCATCAGAAACAAATAGACCGGTATTTACAGGTATTTTCTGGAAAATAGCTTTTGATCATCAATTAATGGTTTCAACAGACGGAAAAAAAATTGCTGAATTCAAAGTGATGCAGCCAAATGAAATCGAAAATGAAGTTGAGAAGATTGTTCCTACCAAAGGTTTGCTTTTCATTAAAAAAGTAATTAATGAAGAAAACGATAAAATTTCTGTCCTGATTGATGAAAACAGAGTTATGTTCCATTATGGAAACTATACAATATTCTCTCATGTTCTCGAAGGCAAATTCCCGGATTACACCGTGGCAATGCCTAAAGATAACTCTAATACATTAACAATATCCAAGGATATTCTTAAACAGGCTGTCAGAAGAGCATCACTTCTTTCTTCTGAAGATAATCATAGAATCAAGTTTGAAATCTCAGAAACTGATTTTACCATCAAATCCACTAACCGTGAAAAAGGTGAAGCTGTAGAGAAGATTACTTCGTTTGATTACAAAGGTAAAGATTTAAAGATTGCTTTCAATTATAGATTCCTGAATGAAATTCTGGGTGTTATAGAAACTGATAAAGCTATGCTCACGTTCGGGAACTCTCAAAGCCCGATTCTTCTCTATAATGTGGATCTGGAAGCTGTCTATGATGCCAGATTCCTGTTGATGCCATTAAGAATAGGATAGTGAGAATAAGAAATATTCAGCTGAATAACTTCAGGAATTATAAGAAGTTTTCACACGCTTTTAATGATAAAGGTGCAATAGTTACCGGTAATAACGGTTCAGGTAAAACCAATTTACTGGAAGCTATTGCATATTTTGCTTTTGGGAAGTCTTTTAAAGCAAGAAATGACGCTGATCTTATCAATTTTGGAGAAGACTATTTCAGAATTCAGGCTGATATGCATATCAGATCTGTTGATATTAATCTTGCTGCAGGATTTGATAACAAAAACAAAATCATTAAAATCGATGGAGAACCTGTCAGAAAAATCAGCTCACTGTATCAGTGTTTCAAAGTAATCAGCTTTGAGCCTGATGATATAAATATTATTAACGGTTCACCCTCAATCAGAAGAAAATTTTTCGATCTTGCTGTGTCTCAGTATTCTTTCAAATATCTGCATGCTTTAAGCAGCTTCCATAAGACTTTGAAACAAAGGAATGCTCTGCTTAAGATGGAGTATACGCCGGAAGAAAAGAAAGTGTGGGATGATGCTTACATTCAGGCATGCTGCGAGATATTTGAAGAACGTTCAGGATATCTCGAAGATTTTAAGACATATCTTCTTGAATTCTTCAGGCATTTCTTCCCAGAGATTGATTCTGCTGATATTGAATATTCTTTTTCTGTCAGCAGAAGAGAGGGTATGACTACAAAAGATTATTACAATGATATATGTAAAAGACATTCCAGAAAAGAAATTGAGACAGGCCGAACATTGTTTGGAATTCATCTGGATGACTATATTATCAAATTAAACGAGCTGCCTGCTAAGTTTTTTGCCTCACAGGGGCAGAAAAGAGTGTTTGCATTGATTTTAAAGATGATTCATGCAAAAGTACTCGCAGAAAAAAATAACGAGTATCCTGTCCTTATTTTTGACGATGTACTGGCAGAACTTGATAAAAAAAGAATCGAAAAATTCCGAGAATTTCTTAATCCGGAACATCAGGTTTTTATTGCGTCTCCCCGTGAATTTGGAGAAAAATATTTCGACCTGGATGTTATTGATTTGAACTCTGTACTGCAGGACTGATATGATGACTGATAAAAATTCAAATAAGCTGAAAATGAATAGAAATATATTCGGTTGGATGATGTATGACTTTGCGAATTCATCATTCACTACGATTATTGTAAGTGTTGTATACAGTGTATATTTTGTGAATACTGTTGTGGGAGAATCCGGAGATGGTACTGCGCTATGGGGTAGAGGAATGGCAATATCCATGATTCTGGTGGCTATCTCAGCACCAATATTCGGAGCAGTCGCAGATTTTTCAAGGGCAAAAAAGAAGTTTCTGTTCTATAACACATACCTGACAATTATTTTTACAGCATTGCTGTATTTTGTTGGACCGGGAGACATAAAAAAAGGTTTGATATTTTTTATAATAGCTAACTTTGGATTCAACAGTGCTAATGTCTTTTATAATGCATTTCTGCCAGAGCTTGTTTCAAAGAAACATATCGGAAAGGTTTCCGGTTGGGGCTGGGCAATTGGGTACGCCGGAGGATTAACATCGCTGCTTATAGCTCTACCTCTTGTGCACAATGCAGTGCGGTGGATTTTCCCCAGTGTGGCAATCTTTTTTGCAATATTTTCAGTTTTTACTTTCTTCTGGCTAAGTGAATTTTCGCTACCATCCAAAAGAACAAATTATTTCAGAATTGCTTATAATAGAATTAAGTTTTCCATGATAAATATTTCGAAACTCAAAGAACTTAAAAAATTCATATTCAGCTATTTTCTGTATAATGATGCAATAATTACAGTTATAACTTTTGGGGCTGTTTACGGAAGAGAAGAGTTTTCCATGAAAACCAAAGACCTGTTGGTATATTTCATTATAATGCAGTTCAGTTCTATGGCTGGTGCATTTGGTTTTGGATATATTCTTGATAAAATTGGTGCTAAAAAGACAATTTCCATTTCTCTGATATTGTGGATTGGTGCTGTTGTCTGGGCTTTCTTCTGTCGTTCTGAAATGGAATTCTATTTTGTAGGTCTGTTAGCAGGTTTTGCAATGGGTTCAAGTCAGTCATGCAGCCGCTCTATGCTTGCTCATCTTACACCGGATGATAAATCTGCTGAATTCTTTGGATTCTATGCTTTTTCCGGGAAAATTGCAGCTATAATTGGACCCTTGATGTATGGAGAAGTTCATAGAATAACAGGTTCTCAACGGTGGGCAATTTTATCAATTTTATTGTTCCTTGTTACCGGTGGAGTAGTGCTTCAGACTGTGAAAACAGAAAAAGGTAAGCAGGATGCTTTAAACTGGCAGAAAGAGGAATGATTACCGACTGATCAGCATTTCTTTTTCTGAATCGGCAGACTTAATTGTAACGGATAGTTTCTGAGGAGCACATATAATCGGTTGAGAATCAGACCAGCCTTGCTTTACACAAATTTGATTTCTGCATGGAGACGTTTTTACACGGACTTTAGAGTCCTTAATCTCAACAACAATATTGTTTTCAAGTTCAATTAATCTATCCTTGTTAAGTGGAAACTCACCTTTGTTGATACTATCTTTTGTAATGACTACGTATTTTTCTGAACGTGATTTGATTCCGTTTAACGTAAGTAATCCCGCCATGGAGAGCAGAAGAACAACGATTACTATATCGAGTGGTTTCAGGATTCTTAAAAAGTTCAATTATCTCCATATCCCATAAATTCTTGTGTTGCAGTCAGTGCAATGACCTGCAAAGTCTTTATTAATGATTGCTTTGAAATTGCGTCGCTCAACAATTAACTCACCACACTCAGGGCAAACCGTATTATTTTCACCTGAAGTTATTATATTGCCAAGATAAACGTTATTAAGTCTGGATTTTGCATATTCATAAATTTCTTTCAAGATAGTGTCAGGTGTTGGTGGATTCATCATTTCGTACTGTGGATAGTACTTGGAAAAATGAAGGGGAATATTCGGGTTCAGTTTACTGATAAAATCGACAATATCTGTATAATCTTCATCGTTTTCTTCAGGTATAACGAGATTGGTTACTTCAAGGTGAGAACTTTCGGAGATTAACTCAATTGCTTTCAGGACAGGTTTCAATGATGCTGAGCAGAGTGATTGGTAAAAGTGATCAGTAAAAGCTTTTAAATCTATATTAAATGCATCAACATATTCTAAAAGCATTTTAAGAGGTTCGGGATTAATGTATCCGTTTGAGACCATTATTGATTTGATGTTATGTTTTTTCAATTCTCTTGATGCATCAAGGACAAACTCAAACCATGTAACAGGTTCAGTGTATGTAAAGGAAACTGAAGGAATTTGATTGTCGAGACAATGCTTAACTAACTGATCCACAGAAATATCAAATGTTCTGGACTGCATTTGACTAATGTGGTAATTCTGACAAAATCTGCATTTCAGGTTACAAGAGTTATGCCCAATGGATAGAGTCTGAGTCTGAGGTAAAAAATGATACAAAGGTTTCTTTTCAACAGGATCTTTGTGCACAGTCACGGTTTTTCCATAACTGGAGGCATACAAAGTACCTTTTATGTTTATTCGGGCTCTGCAGATTCCTTCTTCACTGTCATGAATTATGCAAGAATGAGGGCAAAGAAAACATTGTACCTTTGCCCTTTCAAGTTTTTCATAAAATAATGCTTCTTTCAATCTACATTCCCATGTAAAATGATCTGGCGCTTTTAACAGCTTTGAGAACAAGCAAACAAGCTGCAGCTACAGCACCAATTACATTGTCATCTGTATATTTGGCGATCGGGCTCCCGATTTTTCCTAAACCTTTATATACTTTACCATCCTCAAAGTATGCAACCGGAGTTCCCTGCTTGAAACCACCTTCATATATTTTCTGTCCGTCTACAAATGCGATTGCTTTACCGGCTTTGTTATTTCCAAGGTACATCTTAGTCCCTTCAAAATATAAGATTGCCAGTCCTGTTTTATTTGGGCCTTTATATACTTTTTGTCCGTCAACGCATGCAATTGCTTCACCTGATTTACTGTCTGTACTGAAAATTTTAGAAACCATGATTACTCCATTTTAATGATTTTGATGCATTATAAATGGATCTTCTTTTTATTGCAAGCAAAAAAACAGGTTTGTTGCTAAGTGTACAATCCTGCTAATATTTACCGTTTACATTGAAATATTACTTGACTTTTGGATTAACTAAATTGTTTAATATTTTAAACATGCGAATTGCTTAGATAATTACATAAAATATAAACGTAGTAAGTACATATTTTTACATGTTTGGTTATTTACAAGGAGATAATAAAATGAAAGAGTTTTGCATTTTAATGATTCTGTTTTTTTCTTTAAGTCTGTTTTCAACGGATGTTTCCGGAAACATTAATGGTGTATGGGATGCAAATCAATCACCCTATAATGTGATTGGAGATATTAATATTACTGATAGTCTTATAATAAACCCGGGAGTGACAGTCATTGTAAATGGTTTTTATCAAATTAACGTATCAGGTTGGATTATTGCAGATGGAACTGAGATAGACTCCATAATGTTTGTTCTGTCCGATATAGCTACTGAGTGGAAAGGAATAAGGCTGGAAGGAGATGAAGAAAGCACATTCAGTTATTGCAGGGTCAGTGGTACTGGTGGTCAAAATAGCTGCGGGATAAAGGTTGTAACCAGTCCAGTAATTATTGATCACTGTTTAATAAATAATCACGAAAAAGGAATAGATCTTTTCGCAGCAGGAGAGAGCAATCCTCCTGAAATGATAGTCAGGAATACGTTTGTAAGTCATATAGGTGATGCCGGTATTACAATTGCCGAAAATGGAAATGTAGTCATTGAAGATTGCGAAATAACGCAATGTGCCTTATCCGGTTCATGGTATGGGGGAATTCATCTTACAGTTCAGACTCAAGGAGCAGAAGTATCTCCAGTAATAAGAAGAAATACTATACATCATAACAATAGACAGGGAATGATAATTTCAGATTTAATGGGTGTTGGTAATGTTAATCCTCAAGTATATAATAATCTTGTTCAGTTCAATTATACAGGTATCTACTCAGCTAATACGTCCGGTTTTTATCAGAACAATATTGTTTCTTACAATTACGAAACCGGAAATGCTGATTCAGGAGCAGGAATAATGTGTTTTGGGCCGAGAAGTAATGCTGTATTTTCGGGAAACACAATATCCCATAATTACGCTGGATTCTATATTAATAATAATGCTCAGCCAAATCTGGGCAACGTTACGAATTTTGAGACTAATGATGATGGATCTAATTCTATTCATGATAATGAAATGAATGGAACTGCCAATTCTGTTGTATCAGGTTCAAGCCTTGATATTTTTGCTCAAAATAACTCATGGGGAGAGTTTGATATTAACTTGATCGCACAGAGCATTCACGAACTTGGATCAGGACAGGTTATTTTTACACCAATTTCATCTGGAGCACGTCCATCAATTACAGGTAATATGTACTATTATGGAACCAATACAGTGGATTCTATTCTGATAAAAGTTTACAAAGTTGATTCTTTAGATACCCCATTAGTATATACACAGTCTACAACTGGTTTTTACTACGTTAATGTTCCGGACTCAGGAGATTATTATGTTACCGCTGAAGCTATATTTGCTGAAGATGTTCCACAGGGCTATGGTATTTACGGAGGTCTTCTGGATCCTCAGATTATAACAGTTCACAGCTTTGCAAATGATAATAATGATTTCACAATTTTTGATGATAATCCGGTAGTAAGTGTTGTTGTTGACGCAGCAGAGGATTTTCAGGGAATAATGTCATATCCTGTACACTTCAGGTCCGGAGTTTATACCGGATTTACTAAATATATGGAAAGTAATAATGCTGAGATTACGGTCAATGGAGTTGTTGTAGAGAGAGATTCGACGCGGATATTTGATTATACAATAATTGATATGATTGTTACAGAATGCAGATTTAATCCTGTTAGCGGTGATATATGGAATTATAGTGCCGTTGAGGGAGACTTTGCCCGATTGATTGAAGCAGAATATGTTGTTTCCGAGAGTGTTACCGTAGATGGACAACAAGATATGGCTGATATAGTGGAAATAGTAGATAACGGGACAGTAGTTCAGCAGATATGGTATTCTGATAATTATGGATATTATAGAATGAAGATTTACGAGTACATAAATGGAGTCCCATTTACAGCTGAATATTTCAAGCTTAAGGACTTGAATGTTACATTGTCGGGAAATGATTTTATTCAACAGGATAATGTGTGGATCTTTTCACAACTTGAACCGGATCATCCTACCGATCTAATTGTATCTCCCGGCACAGGGAATAACACAAAACTGACATGGTCACCTCCGGCTTATTCCGATTCAATCAGTTGGGATGGCTACAGAGTTTACGATGATGGAACTTTAGTTACAACATTACCAATTAATACTCTTACTTACGAGCTTGTTATAAATACAAATGTTGATTTATATATTGTAGCATATAATTCTCAGACTGAGTCAGATAGAACAAATATAAAAAGCATACGGTTAACAGATTCTGACAGTGATGTTAATCCTGTTAATTATTATAGCGCTGTTAACTATCCAAATCCTTTTAATCCGGAGACAACCATAGAGTTCAATAATGTAAGGAAGCAATCTGTCAATGTAAGCATTTATAATATGAAAGGTCAGAAAGTAGTACAATTGTTTGACGATGTTATGGAGGAAGGAGTGAACAAGTTACATTGGAAAGGATTGGATGAAAATGGGATTTCAGTAGGCTCAGGAGTGTATTTTTATAGAATAAATACACCAGACAGAAAATTGGACAGAAAAATGCTTTTATTAAAATAGGACAATGATATTGACTGCGGTTAGTATTAGTTTGAAAAAAAACTTGCCCTAATAACGGTTTAGTATTTTTTTTGATGAAATAAAAATATCTACATTTACAGGAGTCAAAATAATGAAGAAATTAACTTTAACTCTAATTCTTCTTTTAACACTGCTTTTCTTTGCCGGATGTAAAAATGAGGATGGCGAGAATGCAAACATAATTAAAGTACACTACCCGACATCTACGTCGAACTGGCATTCAGGTGAACCAGGAACTCATATTGAGTGGACTGGTGCAACCGGAACATCTATTGACTGTGACATCTTCAAAGGTGATACATATCTTGGTTCTTATGTAACCGGTGTCAATAATGCAGATAATGATAATGACGGAGTATATGAATACAGGAATCAGACACCTCTTGCTGATTATGATACAGGTTCTGATTATAGAATAAAAATCAAAGATAATGAAGGAAACTATGGTTGGAGTTCATATTTCACAATTACTGACAGACATGACAATATTGATATTGAAATAAATGCAGCTTCTACATTAAATTGGACACCTGGTCAGGAAAATGTTGGAGTTACCTGGACAGTTGATACTGCTGCACAGGGCGATTCAGTATCTCTGCATGTTTATCATGGTGAAAGTTACAAAGATGTGTTCTCTGATGAATTACTTTTTGTTCCTAATACAGGTTCATACACAAGAACTAATCCTGTTCCATCAGCTTGGAAAACAGGCGAGCAGTATTCTCTAAGAGTAAAAATTACATCAACAAATGGTACACAGGACTATGGATACTCCGAATACGTTATGGTTCAGGATAAACAACCTGAAATATTTATAACAATGCCTACCGGTTCATCAGTATTTCTTCGTGAAGAACCAGCAGAAGTAAGATGGGAAAACGCTTCAGACAGTATTACAATTTATTTGTATGAAGGTCTGTATGCTGAACCTGTAGTTCTTGGCAGAAGTGGTGACGTTCCTGACGGATCAATGAATATTGTGTTTGATGATGATTGGCATAACAGCCTTTACTATCTTATTAAAATTGAAGATGATAATGGGGAGTTTGGCTGGAGTAGTTACTTCCCGATAGGAAATACTCCTGTAGAAGGTTTAATGGCAGATTATGTTGTACAGAATAATCAGCTTGAAGATATCTTAAGTGATTCTCTCGGGTTCATGTCAAATGATATTGAAACTGACAAAGAAGATAGATTTGGAACACCAGGTGCTGCACTTTCAAATGATATTATGACTGATGAACATAATGCATCTTATGCTGTGATGGCTGGTGCTCAGTCTCATTTAAGTTCCTTAACAGTTGGACAAGATGATGTAACCTTTGCAGTATGGTTTAAAACTGACTGGAGGCCTGAAGGTGAAGACGAAGTTACCGTGATTTATTCAGTTTGCTCTGATTCTACAGTTGATACTAATTTAGGGCATGATGTTTTCCATCACATGCTGGGTATCAACGAAGAAGGTGCTTTAATTTATGCAGATAACTTATATAACATTACTATTAGTGAACAAGACAGTATACCTCGATATAGAAATGAAATGATTACCGGTAAATGGGGAACAGGATATAATGATAATGAGTGGCACCTTGTTGTTGTAAGTATTGAAGCTGGTGGTGCACGTAAAGTATGGATTTCTAATAATGGTGCGACATATGATGGATTTGATTACTATTACCTCGTTTCGGATGAAATGCAATGGGATATTGTAAATCATGTTTCAATCGGTATGGGACAGCCATTTGCCAGCCCTCTTGCATTTGGTAGTTACAATTACAGTAATTTCCATGGAACACTTTCTGAGATTAAAATCTATAACAGATCATTCGATGATTTTAACTCAATTATGCTTTATCATGTAAATGACTACGATGAATAAAAATAACACATAATATATTATAAAAGGCTGATGTTAACGCATCAGCCTTTTTTTTGTCTAAATCATGTATACTTCAATGAAATCAAGAAATTCTTTAGTCTCTTTGACCATAATGCAATAATATTTTTGAAGTGATGTTTAAACATCACAGATTGTGTAGCTAAAGAAGTACTTCTTCTATGTAGAGAAGTGGGACGGTCCAACTAAGTTTGTCTAGAACCTCATCAATAGTATATAAAATATTTCATAATATTATCGTCAAATTTATAGGTATGCAATGGATATTGTAAATATTTTTCTACCTTATCCAGTGCTATTTTACTAATGAGAAGCAAGGCAGATTCATCAGAAGGCATTGAGTTTCTTATTTTCAGCACTCTTCTGAACTGTTTATCCATGTTTTCTATCCAACTGGTTGTATATCATACTTCTTATTCTGTAATCATAATTCAGATATGTAAATTTTGTTTGCCGGAAAAATTCTGTCCGTTCTAATTTCATCAGACAGTTTAGTATTGTTTCCAATACATGTTTAGCCCGTGTTCGACAATTGCAGTGTCTAACACAAGACTCAATTGACTTGTTGTCAATTTCATAAGAACCTCCTTTTGGATCTTTTTTTACTATTGGAGGTTCTTTTCTATTTCTTGTCAAATCAGACAAATTAAAGGGGACGGTACCCGTTTCTACGATTTTCCCCAATAACTCAATTCCCCTAAAACAAAAAAACAGCCTCTCGAATGAGAGGCTGTTGAAGAGATTTATTTTACTACCACTCCATAGGTCTAAAAACCATTTGGAAGGTGTAAAGCAGCAGATATTGAATTACTTCAGCATCAGCATTTTCTTAGTTTGTGTTGTTTCAGAGGTTTGCAGTCTGTAGAAATATGTTCCACTTGAAACTGAGTTTCCTCTGTCATCTTTACCATTCCAGGTAACCTTATGGTTATCTGCTTCCATTTCTTCACTTACAAGTGTTCTTACTTTCTGTCCGTTGATATTGTAGATAGCAAGTTCTACGTTTCCGGCTTTCTTAAGTGAGAATTCAATGTGTGTAGTAGGATTGAATGGGTTAGGATAGTTACCTTTAAGTTCTGTAACAAGATTTACATCATCAGGATCGTTTGCAACTTCTTCAAATGTGAAATCAAAATCTGGAGCTGCTGCGGTACCTGTTTCATATACTGCTGTGATTGTAGCAGTAAGTTGTTCTCCAATGTTAAATCCTGTCACTGTGAAGAATGTATCTGATGTTGTTTGATTAATAATATCAATTTCAACTCTGAAATACATGAATGCACGTTCGTCTTCTTCATTATCAGAATCTCTTTCAACATAAGATGATCCTTCAACAAGTGCTGTTTCACCATCTGCTCTGGTTCCATAAATTCTGTCACCATGCTGCCAAACAAGAATACGATCATTGTTAAGCCATTGAATGTTTGTTGGAGCAATAAGGATTTCATCAAGAGTAACATCAACAGGAGTATTGTCACCATTTACAATAACAATATTCTGTTGTTCGTGAATGTTACAGTCCGGAAGTGAAGCTGTAAGATTGTATGTTCCCGGAAGAACCTCGTTGAGAAGAACAACACCGGTATCATCTGATGTTTCAGTATATGTGTTTGTTCCGTCAGTAAGTTCAACAATTGCACCGGTTGGTGAACTGAGGTTTGTTGTTATATTAACTGTGAAATGACCATATTCGTTAAGAATAATATCAAGATCAACAGTTGCATCCGCAGCTATAACTACGTTAGATTCAGTTTGATCAATATAACCATCTTTAGTTGCATTAACAGTATATGTTCCCGGTGTAACCTGTACAAATGTGTAGTTACCTTGTGCATCTGTTGTTGTTGTAATAGCAAGTTGTTCGATTTCAACAAGAGCTCCGGCAACTTCAACATTAGCATGATCGTAAACAGTACCCATGAGGATTGCACCCTGAGTCATTGTGAAGTTTACGTCAGTAAGGTTGTCCTGAGTTACTACGACATTAGTTTGTGTATTGTTATCATAATTTGTCAAACTTGCAGTTACTGTATATGTTTCAACAGGAACATTAAGGAATTGATAGAATCCATTATTACCTGTATATTGAACAGACTGGAGTTCTTCAATCAGTACTTGAGCGTTAAACAGTGGGTTGCCGTTAATGTCACGTACATAGCCCTGAATACCTGTTTGTGATGCTTGAACGTTGACTGGAAGTGGTGCAGAAGCATCATTACCAGGACCTTCGTCACCGGCAAGAACAACTTTACCGAAGATATTCTGATTTCCTTCCATTCCTGCTTGAGGAATCCAGGTGATAACATAATCATTAATCTGATCATGTGCAATTGTAGTACCTGCAATAGTTCCGAGTTCGGTATCAGGAGCAAGCATAAGTTTTACATCATAAGTTGATTGTGTGTTAAGACCATTATTTCTTACGGAAATTGTATAATCTGAAGGTGATCCAACCATTGGAGTTGTGTTACCAATAACTGTAATAACTGTAAGATCATCGTCTGGTGGTGTTGTAATATTAACTCCAACATCATCAAGGTATAGGTTAGGACCGTATCCTGAAATACCATCAAACTTAAGATAGATTGTCTGACCACTATATGCATCAATATTTACGGTTTCCTGAACAAAAGTACCAGGAGCTGTACTTTGAGCACCATCATTAGATTCAAACAGAGAATCCTGAATTGACCATACAACAGTCCAGTTTGATTGATCTGTTGATACTGACACTTCAAAAGCATCATCCGGATATGAAGTATTGAATGTGTGTGACCATTTGAAAAGAAGGTCTGCGTTTCCTGTTAATGCGATTGGTGGTGAGTATAATTCAGCATTACCAGTGCTCCAGCTCCAGAAGTTTGCGAATATACTTCCTGAACCTGCATCTTCAGCCCATTGCTGAGTACCACCATAGCTCCAGCCACGTGGCTCAAGTGGGAATGATGAGAAATCTTCTGTCCATGGGAAGTTAGTAACTGTTGGATCAGGTCTTGTTGTGAATGACCATACAGGGCATCCTGTAGCATCACCATTAGTGTTATAAGGTACTACAGTCCAGTAGTAAGTAGTATTGAATGCAAGTCCTGAGAAGTCGTAAGTTTGCACGTTACCAAGATCTGTTCCATTTTCAATGTTTGTAGGTGGGTTATCTGACCCAAAGAAGAGTTTATAACCGGTTGTTCCTCCAGTAGTATTCCATCTGAGTGTGCCCATTTCGATAATTTCATTAGCACCATCAGCAGGAGTATCAGCTGTTGAGCATCCAGGAGGTGTTGAAACGCTGAAAACAGTAGCATTATCAACGTAGAAGTTAGGACCATAGCCTGTGTAACCTACTACATCAATGTATATCGTTTGTCCAAGATAACTGTCAAGATTGAATTCAGCATAAGTAAATGTACCTGGAGCAGTGTTCGCAGCTCCATCGTTTGAATCGAAGTTAGTTCCACCAAGAGTCCATTCCATGTTCCAGTTAACTCCATCAGTAGAAACTAATACTGCCGCTGAGTCTGTAGGATATGTAGTGCTGTATAAGTGAGACCAGTTGAAACCAAAGCTGTAAGAACCTGTAGCAGGGAGGGCTATTGGAGGAGTAACCATATGAGCTTCACCATCGCTCCAACCCCAGAAATTACAGTAAGCAGATCCTGATCCTGAATCTTCTGCCCACAGTCTTGATCCTGCAAAAACCCAGTCTTGTAGTGGCCATACGCTGAAATCTTCAGTCCATGGGAAAGTAGATATGGTTGGATCAGCTCTTACAGTGAATGATCTTACAGGACATCCTGTAGATTCACCGTTTGTATTGTAAGGAGTTACCATCCAGTAGTAAGTTGTTCCGAAAGTTAATCCTGAGAAGTCATAAGAAAAAGCTGCTCCAACATCAAGACCATCTTCGATGTTTGTTGGAGGGTTATCTGTACCAAGAGAAACTTTATAGCCTGTTGCACCTTGTGATCCACTCCAAGTCAGTGTTCCAGCTTCAATAATGTCAATAGCCATATCAGCCGGTGTATTCAGTGCGTTACATGCAGGTGTTGTAACATTATCATAAATACCTACATCATCAATACAGATGTCACTGTAGTAGTCATCTCCTGTTGTTCCGATGAATTCAATCTGGAATTCACCTGTGTAAGGTGTTAAATCTACACTTGCGTTGTTCCATACATCTCCCTGATCTCCTGATACAGGAGTAATAACATCTGAGTGTAATGTAGCGGTAGCCGGTTCTAAAATGTTAACTTGAAGAGTTCCCATTGATTGCCCGTACATATGATACCAGAATTCAAGAACTGGTGATGTTAAAGCAGATGCATCAAATATTGGGGATGTCACTTTGAAAACTTGATTGAGGCTTCCAGATGCTTCTGTATACATGAAATATCCTGAACCACTTGTATGGTCTCCAGATGAAGGACCGGTAGGAGAGGATGGAGTAGATGTACCAAAAGACCATGGAGTAATGTTATTAATATCTTCTACCCAGCATGAAGGAAGCTGTGCTCCTTCAAAATCTTCACTCCATGGGAATGTAGTAATTGTACCACACTGAGTTTCGAAAGTCCATACTGCTCCGATTGTAGAAAGTCTAACAGCAGTATTATGAGTATCGACTCTCCATTCGTAGCTGGAAAGAGTATTAAGTCCACTATATGTGTATGAGCCTGTAGCTCCTGCTGTGGCACCGGTTACAACCTGAGTCATATTTCCTGCAGGTCCGAACCATAAATCATAAGTATCAGTATCTGCACCGAAATCCCATGTTAATGTTCCATTAACGAGAATACCTGTTGATCCTGAGGCTGGATTAGGGTTTTGTGCAAATTCAGGATAGCCATCTTCAATTGTGTAATATTTTATGGCAAGTTGATTTGAAATTAATGTTGAGTCATCAAAGCAGTATTCAAGACCGATAGTTCCATCAGAGTTTTCGATGCCAATTGTAGCTTCGTTTAAAACAATACCACCATTGAATGAATCGTATTGCATGATGATTTGACCATTGTCTCTCAGGATAACTTGTGCATCAACGTATCCTGTTCCTTCTCCTGAGTATTCATGATAATTCAGGTATGTGATTAGAAGCGCGTTAGTACCACTGTAAGTTATATTTTCGTAATAAACACGAGCATTGTTAGCTGGGGCTGTAGTGCTTACAGGGTCCATGTCATCCCAGAACCATGCAATAAAGTCATTAGGGATGCCTGGTGTAGGGATTGTGTAGTTTGTGAGACTGTTTGTGTCTCCTGTAAAGGAAATAAATCCGTTTGAACTTAAATAAAAGTCTGTCTTTGTTTGATCGTAAAATGGAAAGTTAAAACCAATTGTGAATGGACCTACCATTGAATCGTCCGTGAAAGTAGTTACTTGTGTTGCGTTCACTGTATCCGGAGTGATCCAGGTGAAAGAAGGACCATTAGCATCATTACTGTTAATCCATGAGTATCCGTAAGCGTCAGGACCTCCTGAGGTCTGTGCAAAAATGGAAACTGCGAATAAAAGCAATAAAGCTAATATTAATTGTCTTCGCATACTTTTCTCCTTGTTTAGTGTTTTGATATTTCTATTATAATGAAATATCTGTGTTCATAATATTGATATATATACAGAGTAAGTCAACAATTAATTTCAATAATCAATATTCAATTGTTGATATGTATTATTTGAAAGTATAGTAGTCGGGTTGTTTTCTTAATGAAGACTAATCATCTAATAGTGAAAATGGACATCAGTAAAGGGATGAAGGGATTTTGAAAAAAAAAGACCCATTGTAAAACAACAGGTCTCATATGTTTAAGATTGTATATTAATGTACTTTATACAAAATAATATTTACTCTTCTATTTGATATTCTGTTCTCATCACTTACATTTGGTACCATAGGTTTTAAGTCTCCATATCCTGCTACTTGAAGCTGATCCGGATGAAAATAACCTTTTGAAATAAAGAAATTCGCAATAGCCGATGCTCTTGCAGCACTCAGATCCAGGTTTGAAGAATAATTACTGTCACTGAACGGAATATCATCAGTATGTCCTTCAATTCTGATCTGCCATTTTCTTTTTTGATTTTCAATCTTTGAATTAAGCATCTTTCCAAGTTGAATCAGATCTGTTTCGGCATTTGCGGTAAAAGAACTGCTGTAACTCTTGAAATATTCGGCATTCTTCAAAGTAAAAACATATCGAGTGGAATCTTGAGAATATACAGCATTTTCAATTTTCCCCTCATCATATAATTTTTGATATGATTGAAAGAACATGTAAAATACAACAAGAATCAGCATCAGGCTTGCAAAGGAAACCATTACATCAACCCAATTTTCCTCATCAGTCGTATCCTGCTGAGTAAATCTTTTAATTCCCTTAAAATTTATTACTTTATTACTCATGATAAACTCTAATGTAAATATGTTTCAAGTTTTTCTTTTGTAAGCTGAGAATTCTCGCCATTCTGAATTGACAGAACACCTTCGATGATAATGTCGTTAACTTTGTTATTAGTATGGTTATTATCTCTAATCTTACTTGCAATAGGTTTGAAAACAAGACCAGACAGGATAAGTCCGTAAAGAGTGGATAACAGAGCTATTCCCATTGCTTTGGGAAGATCATCCGGATTGGATGATTTATTAATCATTATAACCATCCCGATAACAGTTCCGATCATACCAAATAGTGGTGAGAATGTACTGGCAAGTCTGAAGACTCTTTCAGCCGTTCTGTTTCTGTCTGATAGTGCTTTACTTTCTCTGGTGAGGATAGTTTCAATTTTATCAGATGTAACATCTTCATTTAGTAATCTTATTCCTCTTTCAAGCATTCCAAGATTCTTGACATGTCTACTGAGTAAAAGGCTTTCATAGCTGTTTGTTCTTGCTTCTTTTCCGAGATTCACAATAATCTCAATGACTTTTTTGGGTGAAAGTCCTGAGCTTGTAAAAATAGCGAAGAATGCAAAGATTGCATCTATGATTGCACTTGAGGAAAATGAAATCAGTACAGCTGCAAATGTTCCAACGCCAACAATCAATATTGCCTGAGGATTCAGAAAATACTGGATTGCGTCTTCAAGATATACTGCATATAAGATTATTCCAAACCCGATTATGATACCTAATATTGTGCTAATCTTCATAACATTTTCCTTATTTGTATTTGAGCATTGATCTGATCATTGCTAACATGCTGTTCTTAGTCTTTTCTTTGTCATCGGAAGATAGAGGTCCAAGTACTTCCATATCCTCTTTGACAATCAGGATATTTCTTTCAGACATATTCTGGAAGAATTTTTGAAGAAGACTTTCATCTACACTGAGAAGGAATTTGACTAACAGGTTATGATCTGATTGCTTAATTATCTGATCAATTACATTATCATCCAGTTTTTCAACATCTTCAAGCAGGAACACTTTATCTCTGATGTCAGATGCTGCTTTTCCATCAGCTTTCTGGATGAGTTTATAGAAGTCTGAACTGTATCCGGTAGGAAGTGAATTAGTAACCTTGATAAGAGTTGATGCTCCTTCAAATCTAACCTGACTTTCTTCAACAATAAGTTTGAATCGGTCATAGAGTTTAGCTCTCAGTTCCTGAACATCTTTCTTGGATTGTTTTACTGAGGTTGTCATGTGTTTGATTATCTCAGCAGAATTGCCAAGGTATTCCTGGAAGAAGTTTCTGGCAAAATTCGTAGAAAGATTAGACAAGATAAATGCTGCACTGTCTGCAGTTTCATCTTTTATAAGATGGACAAATTCCGGCATTGAAAGTTTTTCAATGAAGTGGAAGTCCATAGATTCGTCGTATACATCTTCACGTTTTTCCATAACCTGTATAGGTAATGGTTCCTTGGAAGAATAGTCCAGTCCTGAAACAGCGTTACTCATTGTCTCAAATTTTGTCTGCATTGAACTCATAATTCTGATAAGACTGTCGATACCTGTAATATTAACATGTCTCATTGATTCTGCCATTCTGTTTACATGGAACAGGGCAATAACAAAGAAGACTATCAACAATAGCAGGAATATAATGAAATAGAAGATAGGGGAAGTAAAAAAGTTCCCTTTTGAGCTACCTGTAAGATCTAACTCTTTTCGAATCTCTAAAACATCGTTTTCAAGAAGATTAAGAGCAAACCATTTGGCAACATTTTCTGCAATATATGCTTCCCTGTCTGCTGAAAGATTCTGGTCTGCATAAATTATGATCTTCTTTTTGGTTACAATCGTAGGAAATGTAGGTTGATCTGCAATGTTTGGAGTTAAAACACCCTTGGATTTTGCAACGGGAATTCCCGGAAGACTAGATTTTTTATCGAGTTCCATTCCGAACGGTACAAGTCCCTCTGGCGGATATCTTAATTCAAGATCAACAATTACGACTGTTTTACCGGCAATCGGTTCAATAACCTTTTCGATACGCTCTGCCAGGCTTTTTTCAGCATCAATCTGATATACCGTATCGTAATTCTGGGCTAGCAGAACAACGAAGGAAAACAAAAACATAACGATGATGAATGATCTTTTCATGTTAAATCCTTTTTCTAATATTGTGGAATGAAATCTTCAATTCCATTATAAATGTTTTCTAAAACTTTATTTAATTCTTCATTTTTCGAATATACTTTCTTTGCTTTTTCCCAGTAGTCAAATGCAAGTTCACTATCTCCCATTTTATAGTATATGGATCCGAGAATAATGTATGACAATGACAATCTAGGAGCGATATCAATTGATTTTTCACATTCTGCAATTGATTTCTTGTATTCAGCATTGTAGTAGTAACGTAAAGCATTAACAAGGTGATCAACAGATGCTCTGTTAATACTGTCATATTCTTTTACTTTTACAATCTCAAGTTGTTCTTCCAGTCTTTCCTGTAAAAGCTCCTGATCCACAATTTTTTCATAAACAGCAACAGTATCAATTATTGTTCTGTCCTGATAGATTGTGTCTTTAACAACTTTTTCGATGAAAACAGTATCTGCAACACCGAATCTTCTTCCATACTTTTCAGGGAAGTAATATGCAAGCTGATCTTTGTTAACTGTGTCTGTACCAAAGTCAACCGTAATCCCAATAAAGTGATCTCCATATTCTGTTTCAGCTTCATTTTCAAAGCTTATAAGGTCATTTCCACCACTAAAGAAAATGGGGAACCTTGCAGAATAATCAAGAGATATTGAAGCTGTATTTACGTTATACAGGTCGTTAGTCCTGTCAGGATTGGCAAACCAGTTTTTTGTATACATCTTTACTCCGAAACCGGCTGTAAAGAAGTTATTGTTGAAACCTGTTCGAATTGCGAGGTTATCATATATGGAGTATTCCGCACCAAGTCCAAGCCTGATTTCATCATCTGTATTCAGCATGTCCTGATATTCAAAATCAGTTGTGATTATCAGATTGTTAGCATGGAAAGTTGCTCCTAAACCAGCAAGCATAGGCAATTTGTCTTCATTACGTGAGTCTACGGCAACATCCGGTCTAAGCAAATTTCTGGTTGATAAACCAAGTGTGAAATATTCGGTAGGATGATAAAGTGCACCCAGACCAAGATCAAGAGCGGATGATGTTTCAGATATTCCTGAGTAGTTTACATAGTAATTTACAACAGTTAATCCAACTGCCCATTTATCTCCAAGGCTTCTTCCGTAATTCAAACTTAATTCGGCATTCTCATACTCATCAGAATTGAAAAGACCTCCACTGACAGAGAAAGTACCAATATTCTCAACAGGAATTCCGAGGAAAAGGAAGTTATGGTAAATATCATCATTATCTAACTGGACTGAGGATTGTCTTAAGTCAGTGACAAACTGATAGTGTTTCAGGCTGCTGATTAATGCAGGATTCCATTGAGCACCTGAAACGTCAGTACTGTTAGAAATTCCGGTTTCGCCCATTGCTGCATTACGAACTCCTCCGTGCTCTCCGAATTCATGAGAGAACAAAAGTGAAAGGGAAACAAGTAGTATTAAAACGAGTATATTTTTCATGTTCATAACCTTACCTTACTACAATTATACTACCCTGATAAATCTTGTCGTCAATTTTGAACTGGTAGATATAGAAACCACCATCAACAAGATTATTATCATTATCTGTAGTATTCCAGTTTGTTACTTTTCTGTCACCAAGGGTTTGAATGTTCAAATCTTTAATGACTTTTCCTCTTCTGGAAAGAATTTTACCTTTTATCTTCGAAATGTCAACTTCTGTATATATGTAAATATCGGATTGATTTCCATTATTTCTTGTTATTGACCTGTATTGTAGTTCAACTTTTTCACCAAGATTCTCAGCTGCAGGTTCAACAGTAATTCTTATTACTTTTTCAAATTCCCAGTCTGCTCTGCTGTTCAGGTCAGTACCTGCAATTTTGAATGTGATATCCTCTTCTCCAACCCATTTATCCGGGGCTGAGAAAGAAACATCCAGACTATCAATATCAACTTGAATAAAGGAATTTCCCGTATAGGTGAGTTCCAGAGCATAGTTCTCAGCATTTGTAACCATGCCGGCAAAACTTGTTCTGAAGGTGGTTCCTTCTGTGAATGTGAAGTAATCATTGAAAGACGGATTTATTTGAACTGTTGTGATAACTTTGATATCAATTTCTTTATCGAATTCCCAGTGATCAGTACCGTTTATTTCGTCACCGACTATTGTAAATGTAAGCCTTTCCTGACCAGACCAAGTTTCAGATGCAGAAATATTCACCATAAGACTGTCGATATTAACAATGATGTTTTCGTTTCCTGCAACAGAGAGTTCCATTTCATATGGAATCTCATCAGGATTCATAATAAGATTACTGAAATCAAGATTCAGAGATGATCCTTGAGTAAACTCAAAATAGCTCTGGAAAGCAGGATTAAGTCTTACAGGATCATTAACAGGTGTAACGATAATATCAATATCATCATAATCAAGTATGTTGCTGTTGCTGTCCAGTAAGTTAAATCTTATTGTTCTTGTTCCCTGATAATCGGCAGCCGGAGTGAATGTAACCTGATATCCGTTTATTGAAACATCTACAGTAAATTCATTAGCGTTTGACTGGGTCAGGGTTATAGGGATATTATCATTATTTGTAATGTAATAGGAAAAATCAAATGTCTGAGCTGTATCTTCTGTAAGGGTAATACTTGAAGGTCCATCAATCATAGGCTCTTCAACAATATTTACAACTCTAACAAGTACTGTATCTGATGAACTAAGCCTTGTATCATCGTCAAATACAGTGAAAGTGATCGCTTCCTGACCAAACCAGTAAGGATCAGCAGAGAATGTAACAACAGTATTAGATATTGATACATGAATATCTGAGTTTCCGCTGGCGTTCAACTGAAAGTCTCCAATGCTGTTATCAACATCTTGAATATATTGAGCGAAGTTTATCTGATAATTATCATTTTCATTAAACACAAATTCATCAGGAAGAACTATGACTGGTCTGTCATTAACCGGAAGCACAGTAATACTGACAGTTCCAGTTGTATTGTCTCGTCCATCATTAATTGTAAAACCAACGTTTTCAGTACCAATCCAGTTCATGAAGGATGGTTTGAACGTTACCATATTATTATTAATTGTGACATTAATATTTGGATGAACAGGTGTCTGGTTAACTGTTATAACAAGAGCATCCCCATCAGGGTCATGTGTATAAACATCGAAATCAACAACCAGACTGTCATCTTCATTAACAAAGAATGTGTCAGGAAGCTGTAAGATAGGAGGATCATTGGAATCAGGAATTGTTCTGAATGAATAATCATAAGGAATCATAACGTTATTGTTATTATCCGTTGCCTGAATTTCAATTTGTACAAGCTCGTTATAATCAAAGTTTACTGTTGGGTTTATCGTAAATCGATATCCGTTTGGAATCTGGACATAGCTTACACCTGTGCTTGTAACAGTATAAGTTGTGTCATTATTAACTGTTACAACAACTGAGTTCGGATTGACGCCTGCAATAAGGTCATAAACGTTGAATTGAATGTTTGTGCTCAAAGGTACGTTTTGAGCGTTATTGCCCGGAATCCAGTCTCCTGTATAAGGTGGAGTGTCGTCTGCTATTGTCTGAAATTGATAGGCTACAGAGTCCATTTCATTGCCATGAGTATCTTTAGCCCAGATTGTAACATCAATCAGATCATTAAAGGCAAAGCTATTGATAGGATTGATAATAACCTGATAGCCATTATCTCCAATCAAAGGATTGACACTTACAGAAGTACTGACATGTGTATAGTAGTTATCATTAATTTTAATTCTTAGTTCATTTAAATCAATTCCTGAATGTTGATCATAAACATTAAATGAAACATTTGTATTTACCGGATTGTCAATTGAATTAATATCCGGAGTGTATTCCCCAGTATAAGGTGGGACGTTATCAATAAAACAGATAAACCAGTATGTATAAGGAATCATTTGATTGCCAGCAAGGTCTTCCGCATTAATTACAACATTAACTGAATCACCAAAATCAAAAGCATCCGGCATATTGACTTGGCAGAGGAAGTTATCCAGAGTTCCCGAGAACTGAAAGTTCTGAGTATCATTACTGCCATAAGTAACAGAGTTATTCTGATACCTTACTGTAGCAGTTACGGTTGAAATATCAACCCCCATCTCCATATCTCTGACACGAAACTGAATAGGTGTGTCCACAGGTACTTGCAGTTGCCTTGCAGTAGGATTACTGGCGATAGAGTATGGTGGAAGGTTATCGACAATACATCTGTAGCTGTATTCAAATGTTGGCATCAGAACACCATTTACATCTGAAGCATCAATAGATACACTTACTGTATCTCCATATGCAAAGTTTGTTGCAGGGTCAATAACGATATAATACTCCAGATCGTTCACAGGAATGAAGTGGATGTATTGGCTGTTTGCACTTGTATGAGAATAAATCTCATCCTGAATTTGCACTATTATGGAGTTTTCATTTACTCCACCATTTGGATCTGTATCCCTGATATGAAATGTAATGTTTGATAATGTTGATACATTTTCAACTCCTGTTGTATCGGGATTACAATCAAATATCTCGAGAGGTGCAGAGTTCAGAAAAGATGCACAGAGTAGAATCAAAGTAAATATTGATAAATATTTCATCTATTGCTCCCAGAAAATGTGATTTTAGAAACACTTTATTATTACTAATTATATTATACGACAAAAAAAATATAATGCCAATATTATTAAAGACAAATAATTACAAATCTATACAAAATATATTAAGATAATAATTTAATACTTTATATTGTCAATATAATTTATTCTATAAATGAAGTTTTTTATTGTTGTATCAGGTAATCCGAATGGATTTTACATTACAGGATAATGCCTGAGAAGAAGTATTGTATATTTGAAACCTAAAGAAGTTCTTTACTTTTGTCAAGAATAGCCATGTCGGTACCATCACTGTAGTTCTCAAATCTTACTGAATTAGATTCTTTGAACATGCTTAGAATTGACTGGATTCTTGCTAACGCTTTGTAAATCATTTCCAGATGTTGTCTTTGCTTTTGTGTCAGGTTTTCGTTTCTCAAAGATAATTGAAGCAGTTCTATGTTACCGGAAAGAATCATCAAGGGTTGATTAATCTCGTGGCTGGCAGTAACTGCCATTGCCAGGGCTGATGATTTTCTTTCAAACTCGGCTTTTTCCTGTTCGTAATGTTGTCTCTCAATAATCATGGAGTTGACTGCAGAGGCCAAATCTTTAAATTCAGAAAAATGAAGCATGTCCTCGTTTATTAAAGTTGCTTCTTTAGCTGCAATCTGGAAAAAATTGTTCAGTATCTGGAAGTTTATTTTGGTCATTTTTGTCAGATATCTTGAAAAATAGAATATAAGCAAGAGTAACAATAACAGAACTATCAGAACAATCATCACTTCTCTGATAATTGATTTAATTGTTGCATTTCTCTGTTTCTTTACTACTTCATTTACATTATCGAGATAGAAACCTGCACCAAGCATCCATTCCCAGTCATCAATACCTTTGATGTATGACATCTTCGGTATAGGATTCTCTCCTCCAGGCTTTTTCCATGTGTATTGAATGAAATCTCCGTCAGGTTTTGCTGCAGCTTCTCTTTCCATCTGAATTACTTTATTGTTATCTGAATCTACAAGATTCCATAGATTGACTTGTGTATTATTCAACTTCCCATTAGTAATCAGAGCATCTCCATCATATGTGTTAACGAAGATATATCCACTTTCATCAAAAGAGATTTTCTGGATTTCTTTGAGGACTTCCTGTTGAACTTCCTGTTTTCTGTGGGATAGAATTTCGCTGATCAGAATATATGTTGATGTATCGGAATTATAGAGAACATAAAATAATTCTTTTGATTTCGGTTGATCAATAGGGATCTCAATTGATTTGCTCATTCTGTCTTCATTGTCTGTGAGAAAGCTGTCCAATACAGTCTTTATATATTGATTATTTCTTTGAGACTGATTCTGATTTTGATAATTTGAGTAAATCTTCCCGGATGCAGGCTGGTAAAGTGATATGTTTAGCAGAGGTTTTTTTGAGACATAGTCATTTGCCACTTCAGATAGAACCTGAAACTGTCTGTTTCCTTTTGAAATTCTGTTTTTAGCGATAGTACTGAAGATTTTATCAAGAGTCATTGCATGATGGATAGTATTGTTTTCGGCTTTCTTGATATAATCGTTTTTAAAGTTCTCTATTATTCTTACAGCATGATTTGTCTGCAATTTGACATGCTTCTTCTGATTTTCTATATATTCTGATTTGAATCTTAATAAATCTTTTTTCAGGGAAATGAAGTCACTGATTATCCATACAATACTTAAGATAGAAAAGGAGACTACTGAAAACAGTAAGAAGTACATTGTTACCAGTGATGCATAGCTTTTCCTGTGATTTAACAGTAAATTCTTGATTCTGGTTTCAATACTCATTATTCCTGCTTAAATTATTGTAGGTAAATGTATTTCAAATGTGCTTCCCTTATTTAGTTCACTACTAAGATGTAGAGAACCCCTGTTGATTTCGATAAATTCTTTACATATAATCAGACCGAGGCCTGTTCCCGGTTCATTCTTTGTGCCTTTACGTGTGAAGTTTTCGTCAATATTGAATAATCTTGCCTGGTCATCTTTACTCATACCTACACCATTATCCTGAACGGTTATAATGCAAGTGTTACCTTCAGTAAGAGCTGCTAACTTTACAATTCCATCAGCGTTAGTAAATTTGACAGCATTCGTCAATAGGTTTGTAAGTACTGAATGAAGCATTGACCTGTCAGCAAAAGCTATACAGCTATTTTCTACTTCTGTGATAAGATTGATTGATTTCTCTTTCACAAAAGGTTCCAGAAGAGATACACAATTTTCCGTAACTTTTTTGAGATCTATTGTTTCCGGCTCATAAGGAATACGGCCGGTTTGAGATTTTGCCCAGTTAAGCAGATTATTCAGAGTTTCGTGGAACTGCCTGAATCCTCTTGCTGCTTTTTTTACAATTCTGGTCTGCTGTTCCTGATTAAGATTAAGATCTGAGTTTTCAATAGCATCACAGGACATAAATAGGATTGTAAGAAGATTTTTCAGATCATGAGTTACTGTTGAGAAAAACTTGTCTTTTGACTTCATTGCTCTTTGTAATTTAATCTGAGATTCTTTCAATTCGTTTTCAATTTCTTTGAGTTTGGTTATATCTGTAATTACAGCTATTAAACCTGCATTTTCCCTGTTAATATCCTTGAAAACAGCTTTGTTGATAACAATATTTCTTGTTACATCCTGCAAAGTTAATTTAAATTCAAATCGTTTAGGGGAGTTACCTAATTGGAGGTCAGGAGCAGAATCATCAAAGGCTTTATGAGAGAGGTTTGAGTTTTGAACAATTTCGTTCTGACTGATAATTTCGGAAAAACTGAGATTCACTAACTTACAGAATGCTTCATTACAGCCCAGATATCTGTTATCCATATCCTTATAATATACCGGATTAGGGATACTGTCCAAAAGAGTTTGCAGGAAATTATTCTGTCTTGCTAATTGTTCTTTTTGAATGCTGTTCTGGATATTCCTCTGTTTAATCTCTTTATTCTGTTCAGATATTAAATTATTCTTCTGTCGCAACTCAGAGTTTGATTTCTCAAAGTCATGTAGAATCTCCATGTACTTGTCAGAAGCATGACTATAATCTTCTTTCATAAGAGCATAGTCATTTTTTATATGTCTGTTTTCAATTTCCAGATACTTTATTCGCTCTTTAAGCTCTTCGATCTGTTTGTTCTTTCTTTTAATCTCAGAATTCATTAATTAGAACCATCCCTGTTCTTCCATTCTGTTTAACTCAAGCATGAGTTTTTCTTTGATTAATTCTATAGCTTCTTTTTCTATTTCTAATTCTGTGACATATGAATTATAAAGCTCTTCATCTATATAAGGTGTGTCACAGAAGCCTATGTCCTCAGACTGGCATATATACTCGGAAATTGCGAGAACTTTACATAACAAACTGGACTCGTTACTGTAATAGTGGTGAGCCCCAATAGCATTGCATAATTCCGTGGGGAATTCCCAGTCTTCTGCTATAGCTCTACCAATTTCTGAGTGATTAAATCCTAAAATTCTGTTTTCAATATCTATTGTGTCTTCATTTGTTCTGTTAGCTTCTTCAATAATAGTATTGAACAAGTCATGACGGAATTGATCCTCAATGATTATTCCGATGTCGTGGAGTATTCCTGCGGTATAGATCAGATCACTTTTTTCTCTGAATTCTCTCCTGTACAACAACCGTCCACAGATCGCTACAGAGATACTGTGTTTCCATAAATCTAATAGTGAAAAATTTTCATTCTTCTCATCTTTTTCAAAGATAGAACATACTTTCTGGGTTAATGCAAGCTCCTTTACTGTGTTAAATCCAAGACAGATTATTGCCTGCTTAATCTCTGAAATTTCTCTTCGTGAACCATAATATGCGGAATTCGCATACTTTAGAACTTTCGCATACAGAGGTGGGTCATTCTCAATGACATCTTTTAATTCGGTTGCAGTAGCATCAGGATCACTGAATACTCTGAATATTTTACTGATGTTACTTTTTATTGTAGAAATATAAGAACTGTTAACGTTTTCAAGCAGTGCGTCAAGTTTTGTCTGCTTTTCAGCTAAGTTTGATTTCATCCCATTAAATCCTGTGGATATTATTTTTGCAATTTATGAGGGATTATCAATATTTGTCTATGAAAATTTGTCTTTTTTTCTAAAGTAAATCAGTTAACTGAACATTGTATATACATGCTTTGGAGACAACTTAATCCTGGGAATCCAACACACTGCGAACTAATGTCGAAAGTTCCATAGTTGTGAATGGTTTTGCGAGGAAATTCTCGCTGCTCTGAAATATCCCGTGATCCTCAATAATACTGTCTGTATATCCAGAAAAATAAATGAGTTTCAATTCAGGGAGGATGTTAAGAGCGTGTTGAGCCAGTTCAAAGCCATTCATTCCCGGCATTACAACATCAGTAATGATTAAGTCAATCTTAGGGTCACCATTTGTCTCCTTTATGAATTTCAAAGCATCATTACCACTTTTCTCTGAATATACATTGTATCCTATTTTTTCAAGAATTTTTACAGTCAGAATTCTTAAGGTTTCCTCATCTTCAACAACCAGAATAGTTTCATTTCCTCCTGAGGGCTTTTCATTTATGCAGTTTTCCTCATCAAGTGAGCTTGAGTTTTTGCTTGTCGGAAGTAAAATTTTGAATGTTGTACCTTCTCCTATATTGCTGTCAACCCAGATATATCCACCTGTCTGCTTCACAATACCGTAAACTGTAGACAGTCCGAGACCGGTGCCTTTGCCTTGCTCCTTTGTTGTGAAAAAAGGTTCGAATATCAGAACTGTCATATCTGGGTGCATACCGCATCCATCATCAGAAACTGACAGCTCAATGTATTGTCCGGGAATTACTTCAACATCTCTGATTGTTTTGGAGTTTTCCGTAACTCTTACAGACTTTGTAGAAATGATGATTGAACCACCCTTTGGCATAGCATCTCTTGCGTTTACAACAAGGTTCATGATTACTTGTTCCAACTGAGAATTGTCTGCATAAACCGGTTTAAGATTAGCTTTTAAACTAGTTTGGAAAAGAATGTCTTCGCCTATTAGTCTTTTAAGCATTTTACTCAAATTAAGTATCAGTTTATTTAAATCCACATCCTGGAATTTCATTATCTGCTTTCTGCTGAATGCAAGTAACTGATGAGTCAGTGATGCAGCTCTTTCACCGGATTTCTTTATCTCATTAATGGCATTTTCTAGTTCTTTGGGAGAGTCGGCTGTCATCAAAGCAAGATCGGAATAGCCGAGAATAGTAGTCAGGAGATTATTGAAATCATGGGCAATTCCACCAGCTAATCTTCCTATTGCTTCCATTTTATGGGCCTGTTTAAATTTTTCTTCACTTTCCTTCAAAGCAATTACTGTCTGTTTATATGATTCGATATCTAGAAGTATGGTATAGCAGTTAATGCTTCCATCTTCCATTTTCAGTACAGTCGTTCTGTCTTCAACCCAATGTAGAGTTCCGTCTTTTTTCTTTACTCTGATTTCCAATGTGTATGTATGGCTATCTTCTGAACCGTCAAATTGCGCAATCAGATCCATAATATTGTCCATATCTTTCTGGAAAAGCAGGTCGGAAAGCTTTGTTTCACCTGTCAGAAATTCTTCCTGTGTGTAACCAAGAAAACTTACACTCTCTGTAATATGCTTCAGACTGTTATTATCGAATGGATTCCAGTAAAAATATATGATAGGTGAACGCTGGAGGATAACACTTTTCTGCTGCTTTTCTCTTCTAAGTTTTCTTACAGTCTGGATGTGAGTTTCGAGATAACAGTTATCATATTCCTTTTCACATGTGTCTGCAATTTTATCAATTACCTGCTGAATTGTGGAGTTTTCGTAAACGACATAGTCCAATGCTCCTGATTTTAAACAATTAACAGCTATTTCGATATCCGGATTCTTGGATACACAGAAAACAGGTATTCCCGATAATATTCTGAAATTACTGATCAAATCATATGACTGCCTGGATTTTGATACATCAACAACAATGATATTCGGACTGCTGCTTTTAACTCTTTTAACCAGATTACCTATATTAGGTACAGCTTCCAATACTACGTCTGCATTGTCAGATTTCCAAGAATTCGCACTATTGACTAAATGAATATTTTCACTTAAGAAATATATCAACATTATTTTTCCTCTATTACAGTATTCAATGACAATATAAACATTTTTCTATAATAGTCAAAAGAATAAAATATTAAGAGTGTAAATAATAAGATATGTTGTACTATTCTGGGGTGTATTCTTTTACAAATGTTGTAATTGTCGGTTCGGTACCCAGACCACCTTTTTTTTATAATGAACTTGAAAAGCATGTAATTTTCAGATTTACACCAGAAATCAGCTCTCAATATTTTAGAGCTTAAGACAGTTAATGTTATTTTCAGTTTGTATAGAGGATTATTTTTACCATTATGCAAAATTGTTTCTTTTTCTTTATTTGTCAGAGCAGATTTCTTAATCTTGTAACTGGGACTGTTTTCTTTGGATCTGTAGTCCTGCAGCAATAAGAATAATCTTTTCTGTTGAAGTGATATGAGAAAATCCTTCTTGTTGAACATGGTTTGATACCAGTATTCATTAGTCGGTTATAGCAACTTCTTCTTATTGTTCTCAGAAACTGCAACAAGTTCAGAGTCTCTATAAGCATGCATTATTGTGGTTCTGTTTTTTAAATGTTTTTGAGTTAAGGGAAAATAATGTTTCAAGGAATATTGAGAAAAAAATTGACTATTGAAGGCAGTTTGATGTTAAAAGAATTGAGATATTTGCAAAATTGGTGTTGTTAATTCGGTTTTAGAATTCATAAGACTCAGCTTATATGACGGATTAAAAAAGTCTCATCGAAATTATTTCCAAAAGTAGATTAATTTTGCTATTATGCAAATATCTCATTTTCAAAAATCAACCGGTATAGACAGTGGAGTTCGAGGGGCTTAAAACTGTATTGGAGAAGAATATGAAATATTACAGAAAAATGATAGGAGAAAAGTGTTATCTTTCTCCTGTCTCATTAGATGATGCTGAACAGTATTGCATCTGGCTGAATGATGAGGATGTGTTTCGAACTCTCAACATATCCGATTCAACACTAACATTGCATGATGAGAAAAATATCCTTGAGAAGATCAGTAAGAAACACATGTATGGTATAATTGATATAGCAACTGATAAATTGATTGGAAGTTGTGGATTACACAATTTGGACCAGAGAAACCAGAATTGTGAAATTGGAATATTCATTGGTGACAAGTCAATGTGGAACAAAGGATATGGTTCGGAAGCTCTGAAATTACTCGCTGATTATGCATTTAAATATTTGAATATGCATAATATAATGCTGGAAGTATACTCGTATAATAAAGGTGCCGTAAAATGTTATGAGAAAACCGGTTTCAAGATAGTTGGAATCAGACGTGAAGCATTAGTCAGGTTTGGAAAAAAATATGATGAGATTTTGATGGACCTTCTGCCGGAGGATTTATATAAGAACTTCAAAGGAGATAGTGATAATGAGAAGTAAGCTTATTCTGATTCTGTTGTTATCGGCTATTACATTTCTATCTGCGGAAAGAATTGAGTTGAATGAAGAAAAGTACCTTATGGCTGTTTTGTGGCATCAGACTTCTGCAGAATACAGAGCTTGCTGTTACCAGGCATATAATACGGCTAAGGATTACATTGATAATTTAGAAGAGATCAAACCGAATTCAGCGATTGTTGTAGATATTGATGAAACAGTTCTTCAGAACTCACCATATAACGCTTTGAATATAAGAAGAAAACTGAAGTATCCTGATGATTTCAATGCATGGATTGACTATGCAATTGCCGAACCTGTTCCAGGAAGTGTTGAGTTCCTCAATTATGCTTATAAGAAAGGAATCAATGTGTTTTACATTTCAAACAGAAATGTGGGTCAGATAGATGGTACACTGAGAAACTTGCAGAAATTCGGTTTCCCTGATGTTTCGGAAGATCATATTCTGCTTAGAGAGGGCAGAGGGAAGAAGCAGGCCCGAAGAGATATTGTTTCTGAAACTCACAATATTATTATGCTTGTTGGAGACAATATTTTTGATTTTGCTGATTTCAATGGTGCCAGAACAAAAGAAGAGCGTTATGGAGAGATTGATAAAAATAGAGATAAATTCGGAAAGGAATATATAATCATACCGAACAGTATGCATGGTTCCTGGAAGAAAGCGCTGATAGATTACAGTAAAAAGCTTAGTTCAGATGAAAGGTTCAATATGTATGTTGAAAATCTGAAGTTGTTTGAGATTAAAGACAAAGAGAAATAATCAGAAAATATTATAACATTCCGGCTGTCTTTCGGTACTGAAAAGCCCGTTAAGCAGCTGGATTTTTTCTTTATCGCTGCATTTTATAAGTCCTAATTTCCTGGCTGACAGGAATTTCAGGGATCCCACAATTAATGACGAAAATGTTTGAATTGGTATGTCCAGATCGTATTCTCCTGATTTTTCAATTTCCTGTACTCTTTTATCATTAAAATCAATATTAACAAATGTTTCTTTATTAAGAAAATTATCAGATATCCTCATTTTGCATTCTTCTATTGCATTCATATTGCTTTTTGTCAGGACAATCTCAAGAGCTTTTATTATATTAGTACATCGGTACATCAATCCAACACCGCAATCAGCAGTTTTATGGTAAATAGGATAGAATAGAGTACTGTTTTTACTTCTTGGGCTTGCCAGTAGATGGTATAAATCCTGGTCAAAAGTATACATAAATACATTGTCAACCTGATCAGATTGACTATTGAGGAAGTAGAGGAATGTATGAAGTACTTCACTGCAATCATACTGCATTTCAACCAGATGTAATTCTCTGTTCTCCCATGTCTGCTTTAAGCGGAAAAACATGTAGCCTTTCATTTCATTGTTCTCATAATAACCTAAAGCAATATGCCCAGGTCTGAAAAGATATTCCGTGTATTCGTTTTGTGATCTGGAGAGAAGCCCATGTTTAACTTTCTGTAGTTTATTATAGTAACTCATAACATCATCAAGGTCTTTCAGTGTGAGATGTCTCAGGCTGGATTTATTTCCTCGGAATTTCAAGGATTTTGTGTCCGGAGAAAAAGCGAAAATCTGACTGCCATATCCAAATCCCATCTTGAAGTAAAATCCCGGTTCAAATGGATACAATTGAGCAAACATTTTTCCTGTTATTTTACAGTATTCAAGAAAGTACTCAATAATGAATTTACATACTTTTTCTTTTTTATGCAGCAGGTCAATTGCTATTGAGCCTATACCTGAACTTTTTAGCGGAACATTTCTAAAATTCATGGAGAAGTCATGTATTGTAAATATACCAAGCAGATTCTTATCATCAAAAGCACCATACAGACGGACTGGTAAATTTTCATCAATCATTGAAGGAAATTTCTTTTCCCATATTTTTACAGAAGGTTTTAACTGAGGATAAGCATTGGAAAAAATCCTGAAGAAATCATCAAAGTCTTTATCGTGCAATATGTTTATGTGATACATAACGTCTCCACCTGGTAGTTGAAAATGATTATAGTGTAGCATATGAAAATTCAGAAATAACAGATACGTAATTTTCTACATTAAATAAACAGTTAAAAGTTATGGTGGAGCATAGCGGGATCGAACCGCTGACCTCATGACTGCCAGTCATGCGCTCTCCCAGCTGAGCTAATGCCCCATAACTGACTTTAAATTTCTTTTGCACTTCAGAAAGTCAAGTTTTTTTATTGCATAACGGAGTCTGCTATTGCAGATCAGGATTTGATGAATTCGAAAATTGAGTCAATTACACCAATTATGCTAAGGTCTATAACAGGTGTTTTCTTTTGCACTACAAAAATTTATTATACAGTGAAGTAACAGGAAAATAATCATTCATTGACAATTAATCGCTTCTTTTATCACATGCTTACAAGGTTTTTATATAATGGATATAACAAAATATCTTAACATGTATTCTCTTTATGTAAAAAAAGAGTACAACGAGAAAATAAACAGAATCGGGCTTAGAATAAACAGAATATGCCCTAACAGAGAGAAAGGCGGGTGTGTCTTCTGTCTTCCGGATACATTTGAGCGGGAAGAATCTCAGGTAGAATCTGTTGGAGAACAGATTACCAGACATATTGCCGGAAGAAAAGGTCGATTCATTGCGTATTTCCAATCTGAGACTTCCACATATGGTAATGAAGATGATTTGATGGAATGCTTCAAAGTGGCAGATGAACATCCTGCTATTGTCGAAATTGTGATTTCAACTCGTCCGGATTTTCTTTCTGAATCAATTGTTAAAAGATTGAAAGAATTAAAGAAGAGAACAACTGTTGAGATTGGTGTTCAGAGTATCCATGAGAAAAGCCTGAGTTTTCTTAATCGTAATCATAGCGTTGATGATATACGTAGTGTTATGGACTTATTGTGCAGGTATAAAATAAATATTGGAGCACATCTGATTGTCGGAATACCTGGTGAAAGTGCAGATGATATAAAAGATAGTATGGAATATTTGAACACCGTTGAATTCCTGCATGAAATAAAATTCCATAATTTAGTTATATATAAGGATACTCCTCTTGCTAAACTTGGAGTTGAGAAAGAAATTCCGGATTTGGAGCAATATATAGAAATTCTGGCAGAATGCGTAAAAATAATGAGGCCGGATATCTACATTACGAGGTGTTTTACATCAAATGTAATGAAAAACGGGATAGCTTTAAATCCTTTCCCCGGATCAAAGAAACATTGGATGAACAGTCTTTTCGGTTACCTGAGGGAAAACAACATATCTCAAAGTATGAACTGGGAGAATAGTAAAGTTAATGCGTAAGTTTGAAATAAAGATAAAAAAACAGCAGTCAAAGCTGAATAATAACATCGTTCTTAATGCTGCTGTAAGTATTGTTCTGTTAATGCTGATTCATTTGAATATTGGATTTGCCTTTCCTGTAATTCTAAAATCAATAATCCCAGAAAACCATGCAATTGTATCATACTGGTCAAATATTGCTGTCTGGCTGATAATGCTGTCTATTTACATATTTATTATATATAAAACTTTAGCAAATGTAGTTTCAGAAATACAGGCAGCCAGAATTCTTGATATTCACAATAATGATAAATCAGATACAATGCAGAATGCTCTTGAATTAATGCATGAGAAAGGTGAAAACCAAATTGTATCGGTGATTCTGGAACAGGCAGATGAACATTCAGAAACTCTTTCTTTGTTCAAACGTCCTATAGAAAAACAACTTCTGACAGCTTTAGTTATGATAATTGTTTTCTCCACTCATTTTATGATTTTTCCAGCCAATATCAAGTCTTCTATCAATACGTTATTAAGATACAGGATACCTGAGAATAAAGTTGTTGAGAACATTCAGATTTTACCCGGATCAGTGGAAATCCTCCGGGGTGATGAGCTTGAAATAACAGTTGTTAATCCTATGGAAATTTCTGAGTATTCATTGTATACAAAAGAGACCGAAATCTGGAAGAAATCGTCAATGACTGATGGTTTTATAGAATTGAAAGATTCAGATCATTCATTCTCGTATTTCGTTAGAAGCCAATATGGGATCTCAGATACTTTCCGTGTGGATGTTTATGAAAAACCCGTGATAAGATCCATTAATCTTAAAATGAAGTATCCTGAATACATGCATCTCGATGACGATGAATATAAAAATGCTGATGGTAATTTTAATGTTCCGGAAGGAACGAAAGTGCAAATAGAAATTGAAGCGAATAATGATCTTCAGTCAGCAGATATTATGTGGAATGGTGGTGATATTCTCAAAATGGAGAGGATAGCAGCAAAAAGGTTCTCAGTGGAGTTTAAGGCTGACAGATCCTCGTCATACTATTTCAGGATAATGGATTTTCTGGGGAATCAGTCTCAGAGAATTGACTATTATATAAAAGTTATCAAAGACGAGATTCCTGTTGCGGAAATAACTTATCCTGCAAGAGATACAATATTGTCTCGTGATATGTATGCTGGAATGCACTTTCTTGTGTCCGATGACTTCGGGCTTAATTCGCTGAAATTTCATTTCAGGTATCTTGGTAAAAAAGGTTCGAGAAGTATTCAGGGTAAAATTCAAGGTATAACGTATGATACGGATTATCTTTTTGATGGTCAAAGCCTTGATCTCGGTCCGGGAGATGAACTTGAATACTGGATAACAGTCAAAGATAATAAACCGAGTCCGCAAACAGGTATGAGCCGTAAGTACAGGTTAAGAGTTCCGTCAATTGAGGAGATATATCAACAGCTTGAAAAAACTGAGGATAATTTAAAAGATTCATTTGAAGATCAGAAGAAAGAATCCGAGGAAATGCTGAATGAATTGGAAAAACAGCGTAGAAAGCTGATGAAGAAAGAAAATCCTGAATGGGAGGATAAGAAAGAGCTTGAGGCTGTCCTCAAAGAACAACAGAAAATTGCTGAAAATATCAAGAAGCTTGCAAAGGAATATGAGAAAGTAATTGATCAATATGAACAGAACGAATCGTTGCAGAAAGAAACTCTTGATAAAATGGAAAAGATCAAGGATATGATGGATGAAGTTTTTACTGATGAATTACAGGAAGAAATGAGGAAGATGCAGGAAAATGTCTTTGATATGAATAAAAAGGACATTCTGAAATCTCTTGAAAAGTTCAAATTCAGCATTGAAGAATACAATAAGAAGCTGGATCAGACTCTTGAACTACTTGAACAGCTCAAACAGGAGCAAAGCCTTCAGAAAAGCGAGAAAATGCTGGAAGAACTGATGAAACAGCAGCAGGAACTGATGAAGGATACAAAAGAAGGGGCAGATAAGAACAAACTGGCAAAGCGTCAGGAAGAACTTAGAGAAAAGTTGAAGAGTCTGGAAAAGCAGATGAAGGACTCCGAAGACTTATTCTCGGAGCAGGACAGTTTATCGCAGAAAATGCAGGATGAACTCCAGAAACTGGACGAAAATAAGCTTGATGAAGAGATGAAGAAGAGTTCTGAGAACATGAAGAATAATCAGATGCAGAAATCTAAGCAGAATCAGCAGAATGCTATGCAGCAGATGCAGCAGATGCAGGAAAATCTGAAGATGATGCAGTCAATGATGTCCGGTGGACAGATGGGGGATATTGGAACTGTAATATCTGATTCGATATTGAGATTCACTTTATTGTCAACATTACTTGAGGATAATATTAAAAGATATGACGGAGATCCGTTTAAGATCGTGAAAGAACAGATTGCTATCAAGGAAGGAGTGGAGGTTACACTAAAAAAACTATACTCCATACCGCAATCGGTATTGTTCATTACTCCGAAGTTTTTTACTGATGTAGCCCGTTTGAGTGAAGTGTATCATAATATGTTTACAGATATCAATGATGCGAAAGTGTATAATATAAACAAGTATCTGCCTGAGCTTCAGGGAATACTGAATACAATGATTTATGATCTGATGCAGTCGCAGGCAAGTATGTCATCTGGCGGAGGAAGCGGTTCAATGCAGTCCTTCATGCAGTCAATGCAGAAAATGAGTGCAGAACAGATGACAATGAATATGATGACTCAGCAGTTGTTTGATCAGTTATCTGACAGCGGAATGTCTTCACAACAGAGAAAGCAGCTTCAGGAAATGGCTGGTAATGAACAGAGAATGGCAGAGAACATGAAAAGAATGCTGCAGACTGAAGGGGAAGCTCAGAAACAGGCTGACGCAATGCAGCAGCTTATAGATGAACTTGAAGAAATTTCACGTCAAATGAGATATCGAAAAGTTGATAGAGAGCTAATCGAAAGACAGAGCAAAATTGTATCAAAAATGCTTGATATACAGAAATCAATCAACAAGAGAGAAACATCTAAGAAGAGACGTGCTGAAAGATCGAACAAAGACTGGACAGTACCGGAACATGTGCTTGAGAAATTCAATTCAATGAAGCAGAAGGCACAATTGTACAGGAATTTGAGTGATTATCCCGAGGAATATCAGGAGGTAATCCAGGAGTATATTCGCCAATTGAATAAGGAATCTCAAGGAGGTGACAAATGAGAAAGCTGATATATCTTATTGCTGTACTAATACCTGTAATGCTGTCTGCTCAGGGAAATATGATAAGGCTGCCTTCAGGTAGTAATAAGAGATCAAAGATGCTCAGCAGTGCCCAGAAGATGGAGATTCAGGGGCAGTATGATGTTGCTGAAGAAATATACAGGAATATGCTCAGTGATTATCCGAATGATATAATGGCGATCAACAGATTGTTCAATATTCTTATGAGAACATCAAGACTGGTAGAAGCAGAAGAAGTTTTAAATAAACATAAAAATGTTATCCCGGAAGATAAGAGAACGGATATGCAGGTTCGGCTGTATCTTCAGAAAGGTGAAGTTGACAGTGCGGAAAAGCTTGCTCTATATGCTTTGAATAAAAGTAATTTTAAGGTGGGACTGGCGAATAGTATGGGATCGTTGTTTACCGCTTATAAGGATGATGAGTTTGCAATAAAAATATATGAGAAAACCAGAGCAATCAGAGAGAATCCGAAGCTGTATATTGTTCAGTTGGCAACAGCTTACCAGAATGTAAACAAACCGGGAAAGGCAATTAAAGAAATACTGAAATATTCAGAAAACAGAAATCAGAGGTATTCAATGCTGAGATTACTGAGGATGGTTCTGGATGCAGATATTACTCAGATGAGAACAATCGAAAAGGAAGTCGGGAGGCTTAAAACTGAGATTTCCGCTGATATTATGACAGAGTTATACAATCATGTGCATGATTATGAGTCTGCTTTGAAAGAGGTGAAAAAGCTTCCTGCCGATAAAATATATAATTTCATTCGCCAGCAGATGCAGCTTAAGAACTGGGAAGTTGCCAGAAAAGGATATGTATATCTGTTAGACTCAATAAACGGTTTTGTCGAAAAAGCAGAGATCAGGCTCGATATTGCCAGAGTAGATATCAGCAGGGGAGAGTTCAGATTAGCATATAATGATATGAATCTTCTGTTCTCTGACTTACAGAAGAAAAAGTATAGAACACGCAGGAAAAACCTTAAATTTGAAACTGCTGTAATTCTTGCTGAACTGGAAAGAAACCTCAATCACGATTTTTCTAAAATGCTTGAGTATCTGAATTTTGCATTGAAATCGACAAATAATATGTTTCAGAGAAATCAGGTTGTAATGGAGCTTATGAAACATTATCTAATTAATGGTTCCATGGAAGACTATGAAAAGCAGAAAAACATGTTAAAGCTTAATGCTTCTAATGATACCCAGAAGATAGAACTGAATTTTCTTGAAGTTCAGAAGTTTTTGCTGGAAGGTGAAACTGAAAAGGCAGATACGATTCTTGCAGAAGTGATAGTAACATATCCTTCGGGAGAGAGTGTTAATGATTTTTTGATGCTGTCAAATGCTATAAAGAATGTAAAGCCGGAAAATAAAGGGAAATTCTGGGAATTGTATACTTTGTATAATAATGCTTATGCAGACAGTGCTGTGAGTGAATGTGTAAGGTTGTTTAAGGAAAAGAATGATGATGTATTTTTAGTTTACGGATTGTATTGGGCATTTGAATCCGGACAAAACGGGAAAATTAATCAAATAATAAATATGAAGCATGAAAATGAGATTCTCTCAGGATATGCTCAAGTACTGCTGAATCATTTTAGTAGTGAAGTGCAGTCAAATGAAGAATTTATAAAAGAGAAGGCTGACAGTGAATTCAGTCCGTTACTTAGATATTATGTGTTGAAAAGGAAAGTTCAGAATAATTAAGAGATTTGAAACAACAGAAAAAACAAAAAAAAGGTTGTCAATAGTGAGGTTGCATATAAATAAAGGTTAGAGGGAACAAAAATCATATAGTACAAATGTGCTTTGATCTCAATGATTTTCACAAAGGAAGTTTTATGAATAGAAGATTGATTATTTGTTTAATAGTTTTTGGAATGATTATCACAGGGTGTAAATTCCTTAAAAAGAAGAAAGACGCTGCTAAAAAGGCAGACACAAATTACAAAATATCTGTTCCAGTTACAGTATCTCCAGCCGTTCAAGGTGATCTTACAGAATATCTGACTGCTAATGGTGTAACATATGCCAGAAGGAGTCTGGATGTCAATGCTCAGATTAGCGGAGAGATTAAAGAAATCAATTTTGATGAATATGATAGATGTGCTGAGAACGATACAATTATTGAGTTGAAATCGGATAATCTTGAGCTAGATTTAAGGGGAGCTCAGATTCAGGAGCAGAAAGCAAGAGCAGAATATGATGCGTGGAAGACTGTTTCTCAGAACAGCTCTAATGAGAATCTGAAGTTGCAGACAGGATTATCTGAAGCCATGCTGTACAGGGAAAAACTGGAAAACAACTTAAAACATGCTATCGTGAAAGCTCCATTCTCAGGAACTGTATCAGAAATATTTGTAGAAGCCGGTGAAGAAATTTCGGCAGGACAAAAGCTTTACTCACTTTATGATATGGAAATAATGAGAGTAGAAGTCAATATTCTGGAATCAGAAGTGAATGAGATAAAAAAAGGGGCATACTGCAAGATAAAATTTCCGGCAGTTACAGGAGAAGTATTTGAGGGAAAAGTTAAATCAATTTCTCCGGATGTTAATGAAGTAACAAGAGTCTGCAGAGTTATAATTGAGCTCAAAAACAATGGCAGAATTAAGCATGGCATGTATGCAGATGTGAAGATTGCCAGAAAAATCAATAAGAATGTTGTTTTTGTTCATAGAGATGCAGTACTTTCGAGAGATGGTAAAACTCTTGTATTTGCTGCTCAGGATGGACTCGCTAAATGGCAGTATGTGAAACCGGGAGTAAAAACAGAGTATTTTACAGAGATTCTTGATGGTGTTGAGGCTGGTCAGGAAATAATAGTGGAAGGAAACTTCTCATTGTCACACGATGCCAATATCAGTGTAGCAGATACTATTTCCTTTGCTGAAATCTCAAGGCAGTTCTGATAATTATGAAAATTACTGAAATTAGTATAAAACGTCCTATCAGTATAATGATGTTCTATCTTCTTACTGTTATCATGGGAATTGTTTCATATCTGCAATTGTCAATTGACTTTCTACCGGATATCGGATATCCTCAATTGACTGTCATTTCCACGTATCCCGATGCATCGCCTGAAGAGGTGGAACGTCTTGTAACTCAGGTTGTTGAAGAGACGGTATCAACACTAAAAAATGTAAAAAGTGTAGATTCGGAGTCACGTGAGAATGTATCAATTGTATCCATAAAGTATAACTGGGGTACAAAGATGTCTTATGCTGCTCTGCATCTCAGGGAGAAGCTCGACGGGATAAGATATATTTTACCTGACGAAATGGAGAGACCCAATATTGCACGGGTTGATCCCTCAGAAGATCCTGTCATGCATATAGCCGTTTCGCTTAAGAGCAATGCAGGTATAGTTCAGCTTCAACGTCTATCTGAGAATCTGATAAAAAGAAGATTACAGCAGCTTGACGGTGTTGCTTCGGCAGAGATTATCGGAGATCTTGATCGAGAAGTATCAATCACAGTTGATGAAGATAAGCTTAACATTTTCGGATTGAACGCAACAACAGTTGGAATTATTATCCGTAATTCAAGTTTTAGTGCTCCGGGTGGTTCTATAAAAGAAGGGCACTACCGTTTCAGCATAAGTATGAAGGGTGAATTTGAGGATTTGGAATCTATAAAGGCTATACCGATTATCAATACAGGTTCAGGGAATGCTGTGCTTTTAGGAGATATTGCAGATGTTTCATTTTCCTACTCAGATGATTTCAGTATAACAAGTTTCAATTCGTCCAGAACTCTTGGATTACTTATCAGAAAAGAATCCGGAGCAAATACAGTTCAGGTATGTGAACTGGTACGAGAGACATTAAAGAAAATATCAAGTGAATATGAGGATATTGAGTTTCATATTGCTTCAGATCAGTCAGTGTTTGTTGAAGATTCAATCAAAAGTGTACTGGAAGCAATTATAATCGGTGCTATTCTGGCGTTTATTGTTCTGTTTTTCTTTCTGGAGGATTTGAGTAATCCGTTACAGATAGCTGTTGTTATTCCGACCTCAATACTGATTACATTCATTATGATGTTCTTCAGTAAAATAACACTGAATATTATCTCTCTTTCGGGTATTGCTTTAGGGGTCGGGATGCTTGTAGATAACTCCATAATAGTATCTGAGAGTATACATAGATACAGAGAAAAGGGACTATCCTGGGCAAAAGCGAGTTTTCTTGGAACAAAGGAAGTCGGATTGGCAATTACTGCTTCAACTCTGACTACTCTTGCAGTGTTCATACCTATTCTTTTTGTCAGAGGAGTGGCTTCATCTTTGTTCAGACAGCAGGGATTGACAGTTTCATTTTCTCTTTTATCATCTCTGCTTGTGTCTGTTACTCTGCTGCCTCTACTTATGTCTCTAAGAAGAAATCCCAGGGAGAAGACGAAGAAAGTAAGATCAAAAATAGTGAAAATTTTGCTGATAATCGCCAAAATTCCGATATATCCTTTTATCATGATTTACTTCCTTTTGAAGCTCCTTTATCAATATATTTTGAAGAAGATGGTTGCTGGATTCAATCAATTTTTTAAAGCATTTACGAATAAATATGAGAATCTGCTGAGAACTGCACTTAACAACAGCTTTATAGTTCTTTTTATTTTTATGGCATTGTTGGGAGGTGCATTCCTGCTGCTTATAGGATTGGACTTTGAACTATTTCCAGATTTTGAACAGTCAGAGTTTTCTATTCGGATAAAACTTGATTCAGGGATCTCAATTGAGCATACTAAAGAGATTACTGAAAGAATAGAGACTATTCTTAAGGATGACAGCAGAATAGAGAGCTGGTTTACATCCGTTGGTAAATCAAGTGAGGACAAATTAACATATTATCTTGATGAGGCTATTACAAAGAATATTGCCGAAATCAAAGTAAAGATACATCAGGATGCAGTGAGTTCAGAAGTGATAAATGATCTTGAGAAGATTACATCAAAATTCCCGGGAGAAATAACCTATGAGAAAGGTTCGAATATCCTGTCTCAGTTTCTGCATATAGAGGCGTCCGGGCTTCAGGTGAACATTTATGGTGAGGATCTGGAGAAACAGAAGTATCTGGCTGAGGAGATGAAGAAACTACTCATAGACGTGAAAGGATTTCATAACTTCAGCACTAATTATGAAAACGAAAAACCTGTTTTCGAGCTGAGAATCAACAGAGAGAATGCAGCTTTGTATGAAATCCCTGTAACTCAGATAGCTAACTTGGTCCGTTCACATATTACAGGAACCAAAGTATCAGATTTCAGTGAAAACAATGATAAAATAGACATTGTACTTAAGTTTGCGGATGAGAAAAATCTGGAGAATCTTCTCAAGCAATATGTTCATTATGGAGATAAATCTGTTCCGTTAAGATTACTGGTCAGTGTGAAAAAGAAGACTACTTTAGCTGAGATACACAGAGCGGACCAGAATAAAAAACTTCAGATAAGCTTTAACTATGATACCGATCTTTCTGAAGCTATTGAAAAGTGTAATGAATTTATTGATATGATGCCTGAATCAGATAACATAAGAATTGCCGTAGAAGGAGTTAATAAAGAGATTTCTTCATCTATGAATTCTCTTATCTACGCTCTAATATTCGCTGTAATGCTGGTTTATATGATTCTTGCATCTCAGTTTGAATCATTTAAGCTGCCTTTTATCATTATGTTCGTGGTTCCTATGGGATTGATTGGGATTGCTTTATCGCTGGCTCTGACAAATACAGCAATCAGTGTGATGTCTTCTCTTGGAGCTATCATTCTGACGGGTATAATTGTGAACGATGCTATTCTGCTAGTTGACTATATCAATCAGAATCGGGACAGTGTTAAAGATGTAAAAGAGCTGATTGTTCAGGCAGCTAAAGTCCGGTTAAGACCTATTCTTATGACAACTTTTACAACAGTTTTCGGTTTGTTACCACTTGCATTAGGTGTGGGAAGCGGGGCAGAACTACAGTCTGCCATGGCAATCACTGTTATTGGTGGTATTACTGCTGCAACACTGCTTACGCTTATTCTTACACCGGTTCTATATAAAATTATCAGCAGGAGTAAATCATGAGATATTTACTGATTATCCTTACGCTATCTTTCATGTTGTTTGCTTGCAGCAAACCACATGCGGATGTTTCTGAGAAAGATGGTGTTCTATATATTAATAACTATGATATTCCTGTAGAAGACAGTTCTCTGATTGTGCAGGATGTTGTTTTTGAAAGTTCTCCTGAAGATAGTATATACTTTCAGAGCATTGTAGATGTCCTTGAGGATGAAGACGGAAATGTGTACATTCTGGATAAAAAAGGTTCTGCTTTGTACAAGTATGATTTTTCCGGTAATTTTGTATCACAGCTTTGCAGTAAAGGCATGGGACCTGGTGAAGTAAATCTGCCTAACAATATGTGTTTTACAGAAAAAGGTAATATTATAATTGCGGATTCTGAGAATGAGAAATTTCTGGAGATCACTAAGAATGGTGAATATGTCAGATCAATGAAATCACCTTTCTATCAGGGAGGTTTCATCTTTTCATACGGAACAGATTATCTTGTTGCAACAAATCAGGGGATGATGTTCGGAGATTATGCGGAGAATTACCTGTACGTTGTTTCAGATAGTCTTAAGATTAAAAAAAGATTCGGTGAACCTGTGAAAACGGATCAGATGATGGAATCTTTCGTAAAGAATCTTTCGGAAGTAGCAGTACGGGATGGTGCTGTGATCAGTGCATTTTATGCTGAAAACAAAATTGATGTTTTCAGAGAAGATAGACTTCATTCAAGGATTACAAGGAAATTAGATTTTGATGTGAAGGATGTTGCTTTTAAAAAAGGGATGAATAATGGAAGGGAAACCACATTTCTAGATTTTGATTATGTTACATCTGCTGCGGAAATATCTCCTGATGGAAACATCTATGTGCTTACATTAGTCTGGGGAGACTCTAACAAGGCAGATTATAAAGAAGGTATGCCGTTTTCATATCTGGAAGTATACGGAAGTGACGGTGTAATAAAGAAAAAATATCCTGTTCATCGATCAGCTAACAATCTTTACATAAATGACAAAGGTTTTATCTACATGGTTGATAATGAAGAACAGGCTATAATCCGATATAAGCCTTTATAAGGTATAAGAATTTTGAGTTTATCAAGGGATAATGTGAAATGAAGAGAATAATTTTAACAGGTTTTCTAATTGTATTATTTGCAGTGAGTTTAAATAGCATAACTATTGATGCATGTGTTAAAAGCATGAAAGATAACTCCTTCAGTTTGAAAAGAGACAGGCTTCTTCTGAAAGATTATAAATACAGGAATTACAACAGTGTATTTTCTCTTTTGCCTTCATTTTCATACAGCAGAAGATTTATCGAAAATACATATGATAATGTGACAACGAGTGGATATCAGAGATCTTCGGATTTTTACCTTAGTTATGATCTTAACGATTCCCGCTTTTTCAACTATTTTATTACCAGAAACCAGTTAAAACAGTATAAACTTGAAAAAAACAAAATATACAAAGCAGAAGTTATAAAGCTCATTAAATATTATGCAGATGTTGTTCAGTTAAAATCCGAGATTGCTCAATACAATGCAACTCTGAACTATTACAGTACTCAGGTTGCATTTCTGCAAACGGCAATTTCATCAGGTAAATGGAGTGAGCTTGATCTGCTTTCGGCACAGATTGAAGAAAAGAATATGGAACTGGAATTAAACAGGTTAGAGAATGAGTTAACGAGCGTTTTAGAAGAATTAAACAAAGTAACCGGTTTACATCTTGGACCTCATGATGAGTTCACTATGCCTGCTATGGAATACTCTGTTCATTCAAATGGAATCAATATTGATGATACTTATGAACTGAAGAGTAATGTTCTTGGTCAGAAAGCAGAAAAGCTTGGTTACTATCAGGCAGTGTCATATTTTGTTCCGGATATCAGTGTTTCTTACAGTTTCAGAAAAGCGAAATCCAGAAAATACAAGTTTTCAGGAGATTTTGTAGATGAGCCCGATCAGGATTCATATGCAATATACATGAGTATTCCTTTTACTGATATTCCTTCCCGTTTTTTCAATTTCATGATACAACGGAACGCTTTTAAAAGAAAGAAGCTTGAATATAATGAGCTGCTGGTAGAACAGCAAAACAAATATAATGACATGATTAATCTATTGAATGCAACAGTGAAAGAAATAATTATAAGGGAAGATAAAATCAAATTGCTGGAGAAGAAGAGTGCTCTGGCAAAACTGAAATTCGAAAAAGGTATTCTGGATTTTTTAGAACTAAAGAATGCCTTGAATAGTCTTACTTCAGCAAAAACAGATTTAGCAAGAGTCAAACAGACTTATCTAAAGCAGTTAATTGATGTTCAGAACATGAAGAATGAATCAATACTGGGGAAATTCTAACGGAGACTTCATGAAGACAGCTATGAAATTTCTTCTACTGATAACTTTTATATTGCTTGTATCCTGCACGGATAATGCAAAACACGAAAGAGATATTGCGAACTATAGACTTGTTGTTGAGAAGGCGATATCGCAGGATACTTTTGAGAATATTCATAATCCATTATTGTTTAATGATTTAATTGTGTTTCTTGATCCTGTTGTGGACATAATTTACTGTTATGATCTTACTGGTAAACAGGTTTTCACTATTGATAACTCTGAAGGAAACGGAGAATATCGACCTGTCTGCATGTTCGTTGATCATGTCAGAAATTCTCTTGCTGTAGTTAATGGCTATAAAAACGAGATTCTGTATTTCAATGAGAGTGGAAATCTTGAAGATACATTTAGCTCTGCATTTGGAAACTTAGTTTTCAGCAGGCACAGTATCGAAAACAGAGAATTGATAAATTATGCCAAACCTGTTATTCTGGAAGAGGAATCAATAATTGAGAACAAAGTTTCCTTTGTTGATAGAGGATTCAATAATGAAGATGTAATATCATCCAGCAGTTATTCAGCTCTGAACAATTACAATCTTACCGGTTCATTAATCTCTGAAGTGTGTTCTGATGGAGTCTATATTGTTGAGAGAAGTATTGATGAATACAAGATTCTAAAATACAATTTCAAGGGTGAACTTGAGAGGACAATTAAGAAAAAATACTCAAGAGTCAGGAGAACTGAAGAAGAGATAAAAAATGCTGTGAAACATGTACGATATATAAGTAATATTCTTCAGACAGTCAGCAGCAATGAAATTAACGGTGAATACATGTACTTCAATGCAATAGAATCTATTGGTGTCAGACATGATACTGATTTATGGGTAAGGACTCAGGATGAGGATGGTCGCTTTTTCGATATGTATCATTGTAATGGAAATGCAGTTGGTCATTGCAGGATTGGAGTTGATTTTTACGAGAAAATCATGTTCAGTAACAACGATATTTACGGATTCAAGAAAAACGAAAATGGAAAATACGAAATCTGTAAGCTGAGACTTACTGATATATAGCGGATAGAAATATGCTGAGTTTACCTGAATTTGCAATTAAGAGACCTGTAACGATTGTGATGCTTTTATTAGTCATTATCGCTCTTTTTGTGTTTTCAGTATTGAACATTCCACTAGCTCTGAAACCGGATTTGTCTTATCCAAGATTAAGCGTTAGAGCATCCTGGCTTGATGCGTCACCTGAAGAAGTAGAATCGCATGTAACCTATATACTTGAAGAGATTGCAGCAGCAATTCCTGATGTAGTTAATGTGTATTCTTACTCTGGTTTTCAATACTCATCTGTTACTCTGGAATTTGCTCGGGATGCAGATATGGATTACGTCAGGTTCCTGCTAAATGAAAGAATTCAGTTAGTAAAGGATATGCTGCCTGATGGTGTCAACCCTGAAATAAGTGATTATATTCCTGAAGAATTCAGAGAAAAGGAATTCCTGCGATATGGATTTTCCGGACCATACGAACCTGAAGAGATTGAGGAATTCATTAATAGAGCGATTCTTAACAAGATTTATGCTGTAGAAGATGTTGCAGGTGTTAACATTAGTGGAACTCGAAATCCTCAAGTACAGATTTTGGTTCATGACAATGTGGATGTGTCACCTTCTACTATTGTTACTAATGTTTCCAGTATTGGAAGCAGATTTACACCCGGTAGTGTAAAATTCGAACAGAAGGAATTTTTTGTCGAATTAAGTGACAGAATAGAATCTGTCAATGAGATACGAAATCTCATGATTACTCTCAATTCCGGTGAAACATGTAAACTATCTGAAATCGCGGATATTGAAGCGGGATTTTCCAAATACTCTACATATACCAGATGTAACGGATTGCCGCAGGTAAAGCTGTCTATAAGTAAAGAGCCTACAGCAAATACACTTAGTTTGTCAGACAGAATAAAAGAACTTATCGCAGACAATGAATCGGCATTTCCAGAGGACGTTACAATATCACTTCTTGAAGATGAATCAAAAATTATCAGAAAAGAACTTGTAATTCTGTTCAAAAGAGGTGCGTATTCAATACTGATTATTTTTGTGGTTCTTCTGTTGTTTTTACGTAGAATTCAGTCTTCAGTATACGTATTATTATCTATCTTTATATCAGAATCACTTGCAGTAATTGCTCTATATGTGTTCAAGATAGGCTTAAATTCACTGTCGCTTGCCGGATTGACTATCGGATTCGGTATGATTGTAGATAATTCAATTGTGATTTTTGAAAACATCAACAGGCTGCATAGAAAGATACAGAATTTGAATGTTGCTATAACTCAAGGAGTGAAGGAAGTATCATTGTCGCTTGCAGCATCAACATTCACAACAATAATTGTGTTTGGACCTTTCCTTTATCTCAAAGCAGACATGAAGATATTCTATATGCCATTTGTTTATGCAATAGTCTTTTCGCTGCTCAGCTCATTACTGGTTGCTTTTACATTCATACCTTTTGTAATGAAACATACTTCTGCTTCAGTAATCAAAAAAATAAAGATAAAGCGTGAAAGCATACTTATCAGAATTTACCAGAAAGTTCTGAAGTTTCTCATTAAATTCAGGTATATATGGATTGTTCTCGTACTGGGACTTCTTGCTTATTCAATCTGGATTTACAAGGAAAAGGTTTATAAAGGTAACACCTGGAACTGGCCTGATGACAGCTACATTGCTATCAGAATTGAGTTACCGGTAGGAACCCGGGTTGAACAGGTAAACTATCTGGCAGAGAAATTTGAAGAGCAGTTGGAGAAAACAGAAGGCATCGTGTCATATGAGACAACTGTAAGGAACAGAAATGCTTATATTCGAGTTGATTTCGATGAAGAGACAAAACAGACTTCTTATCCTTTGATTACACGTGAAAAACTAAAGGCTTTTGCAACTAATCTTGGTAATTCCAGAATCAGGATATCCGGTTTTGGACCATCATTCGGAGCTACCGGTTTTGGAACATCGAGTGCTCATACAATTACTATAAACGGTTTTGAGTATGATCAGCTAACAGAAGTTGCAGAACATTTCGGGCTTTTTCTCGAAAAAGCATCCAGAAGAGTTGTTAATGTCGACCCTAATTCTACAGGTTGGTACTCCAGTGGAAAACTCTATGAATATACAATAGAATTCAATAGAGAGATGATAGCTAAGTTTAATACGAATATATATGAGATTATCAGATATATTTCAGGAAAAGCAGCTTCGAACAGCAAGAATTTTGCAAAGAAGATAAATGATAAGACATACTCATTTCTTATAAAGGACAAGAACTATAACAGGTTCTCAATAGAAGATCTCAGATCACTCAGAATTCCGGTTTCCTCAGGTGGTTTTGTCAAGCTTGCCGAAATAGCGGAAATTGAGAAAACGGAAAAACTTCCTTCAATAAGCAGAAGCAATGAAATGTACACAAGAAACATATCCTTCGATTTCAGGGGATCCGGAAGAAAAAGTCAAAGCTTTATAAAATGGGTTAAAAAAAACTATCCTTTACCGGAAGGATTCAAGTTTCAGAAAGAGCAGGGATATGCCAGCTTTGATGAAGATAAAAATCAGGTCAATATGCTTCTTCTATTTGCAATCATACTTGTATATATGGTGCTTGCTTCATTATTTGAGTCTTTTTTGTACCCTTTCATTATTATTCTGACATTGCCATTTGCTTTTATTGGTATTGCATTGATTTTTTATATCACTGATACAGCGTTTGAACCAACAGCGAGAGTCGGACTACTCCTGCTTACAGGAATTGTTGTAAATAATTCCATAATACTTGTTCAGCATATTGTTAAATATCACTCATATAAAAACCTGCTGCATGCTGTGATCCAGGCTTCAAAAGAGAGGATTACACCAATTATCATGACATCCCTTACAACTATACTCGGATTAATGCCAATGGTTTTCAGTACGAAAATGGAAACAGGTGATTACTGGAGGATGCTGGCATTTTCTACGATTGGTGGAATGGTGACTTCAACAATTTTTGTGTTGACTGTTACGCCTATTCTGTACTACTTTATGTCTCGTAAAAAAAGAAGAGAAATTGAAAGGAAGATTTAGTCAGTATGGAACATAGATCAGGATTTAGAGACAGAAGACGCAGAAAAGATATCTGGTTCAAAATGATAAGCTGGTTTGCCATGGCAAGCTGGGCTATAATGTTTGTTGCTCTGATTCTGTATCAGAAGGCAAGACCGGATAATGTGACATTTTTCGATCGTTTTTATGATGTGAAGAAGAATACTGACTGGAACCCCGATACGGCATTTGTTTTGTTCCTGACTATGATTCTCGGCTTGATTGTGAGTGTAATCGGGCTTATCATCAACAAGAAAAGAGCTCGCAGAAAAAGCGACCGATTCAGTGTTTCACTGATTCTGATGGCTGTTGTTTCTGTTATGGGAATAATTCTGTATGTGTTTTCCGGGTTGATGTAGGAATCATAGTTTTTATGCGCTTCTCCACACATTCTGAATGTACTCGAAATTAAATTTTTTATGAGTTGACAAGCAATAAATATGATATCTAAGGCATGAGATAATGAAGAAGATTACATTTTTCATATTAGCTTTCTTTATAGTTGCACTATTAAATGGGGAAATTGAGTATGACAGTGGATTTAACTACAGAACTAAAGAGGGAACACATAATTATACTGTTCTAAAACAGAAGTATTTTGATAAACCACTTACTGGAGAGTACAAACTTTCTCAGGCTACGGAGACCAGTGCTGGTGATCTACTTTTTGAGTTACATTCAATCAGAATTAGTACAAATCCTGATTATCCTGAATTCAGGCAAACTTTAACCAGCTTTGACTCAAATATTAATAGGGTTGAACTGGGGACTCATTTCGCGTGGAGATGGTCTAAGTATGGTAAATATTTGACTTATGGAGATATTTTAGAGAATAACAAAGTTAGAGATATAGTAATTAAAAGAGATGGATACACTTATAAAACATTCAATTATATAAAGCCAAAGCAGAAGTACTGGAAACTAATGGATACAGGATACTTTTTGGTTTCAGATGATTCTGGCTCTGCTCTGGTATACGAAGATGGACGTGTAGTAACAAGTGAGTCAATAGGATGCAGCCTTTCTCCAAAATACTGATCAGCAGATGGATCGATGTTAGTATGTGAAGGAGGAAGTCTTGTAGATGTTGATACGGGCAAAAAACTTATGACAATTAAAAGTGCTGGTTGTCCCTCAAACAAACAGGCTGGTAGGGTTATTGTCAGCTATAAAGGAAGAATTAGAGTATTTGATATAAAGACAAAAGAATTGATAGTCTCTTTTACCAGAGGTGGTGGAGTAATCGAGTATAACCTGCGAATTTCTGGTGATGGAAATGAAGTTCTTGACGTTACAGACATGAAGTATACCAAAATAAGAATTGGTGAGAGGAAGAAGTAATGAAAAGATCCCTGTCAATATCGACGTGTAACGTCGAACGTAGGGAACAATAATCATTGTTCCGCAAAAATTGGGTGAGAATAACATGGACAGCAAAAAGCAATATCCCATAAGAAAACTGAATCGTCTAAAACGTTTTGATTATTCTTCGAATGGATGTTACTTTGTGACATTGTGTACAAAAGATAGATTTGATTATTTTAGTGTGATACATAACGAAAAATTGATATTGAATACTCATGGGCTATATGCGAAAGACTGCTGGCTTAAAATACCAGAGCACTTTCCATGTGTTAATTTGGGGGATTTTGTTATCATGCCAAATCATATTCATGGAATAATTTTCATAGATAATGCAGGTGAGGATTATAAACGGAACAATAATCATTGTTCCCTACAAGAACCTGTTGTTCAATCATATCTAACAAAATCTTTGTCTTCAATCATTCGTGGTTTTAAAATTGGAGTGACAAAATTCATGAGAGAAAACGGTTATCCAGATTTCCAATGGCAGAAATCCTTTTATGATCATATTGTACGAAATCAGAAATCATTAGAAAAGATAAGAGCGTATATAAATGAAAATCCGGTAAACTGGAAGAAAGAGCAAAGAGAGAATATTCTTGTCAATTTAGGCGTGTAAAGTCGAACGTAGTTTCTGAATAATTCTGCGAATTCTTCACGAAATCTGTATTTCTTACAAGCAGAAACTAAACAGAGAACAATAATCATTGTTTCCTACAAGAGCTTGTAGCTCTGTTAAATCTAACAAGATCTTTTTCTTCAGATATTCCTGTTTTGATAAAAACGCTTTAACATATAGCTGCTACTTCCACCAAATTAGCGACTAAATATCCTTCTGTTATTCAAATCTCCTTAATGATTTAGCTGCCAGCACTGGGATTTTATTTAAAATTCTCAGGAAAGTTCGCAGACTCAGACTCATAGTAGAGTATTACAAATTGAAAACAACAAAAACAAAGGAGTTTATCATGAAGAAAGTTTTAATCCTGATCGTACTTGTACTAATGTTTTCAATAGCATTCGCAGAAGATTATAGCGAAGATGTTGTAAAACGAACTGACTGGATAATGAAATCTTATACAAAGGAACTCGATCTATCTGAGGAACAGATCAAAAATATCAGACCGATAATTCTCGAAAGAACAGCTTTTATGGAAAAGAACAGACCAGGAAAAAATGCTACACGGGATGAACGATTTAAAGCTCTGAAGAAATTTCGTGAAGAGAAAAGTGAGTATGATAAAAGAGTAATTGAGCATCTCGATAAAGAGCAGATTAAGAAGTTCAGTAAGATGCAGGATAAACGCAGAGATGCTTTCCACAATGTTCGCAAACGAGATAACAGAAGATAAGTCACAATGACATTAGAGCTTGAATACTTGAGGAAAGAACAATAAAAAAAATAATATCAATGCTCGTGATGCTAGTTCTGGTTGGTGCCGTTTATACATACTGGAAAATGAATGGCCGATGGTATAATCGGGATTACTCTGGCAGTGGCTATAAGCTTGTTTATTGATAAATTCACACCATTGTATACGGTACTCAGTCCTCTGGTGATTCTTACCGCATTCAGCTTTTCCGGAGCAGTCGGAATTTTCTTCGGGTACTATCCGGCGAGAAAGGCGGCAAACCTGAATCCTATAGATGCTTTGAGATACGAATAGGAACAAGAGAGCTTTTAATAATACCTCAATCGAGTCAAAAATCCCAATTATGCTAAAATCTCAACAATTAAAATGGATCGTATACTTAAACCTGAAACAGCCTGTTGATAGATTTCGGCAAGCTTGGTTGTATTTAATATACTTATAGAAAATACAAATTGAGGTAGAAATAGATTATATGTTTTTGACCTTACTTACATAAAATCTAACTTAAAATTTCACAATTATGTAAAAGATCTGAAATGGTTTCACCCTGACAGACAAAGATTAAACTTTACAGAAGACACCAATATAATATTTTGATTTTATCTGGATAAAGAGATAATTATTTAACAAGATAAATTACGTATCGGAGGTTAGTTATGCTGAGAACAAACAGCGAAAAAGTTGTAATGATGTCCGTACAGGGAACAGTGTCTGCTCCTGCATATCGCAGTAGTTTTGGTGTAGACAGTAATGGTGTTCCATTTACTGTTCCAGGAACTGGCGGTATTGTTTATAACATCAAAATAGGTGATTCCGTTTATGGTTGGGAATCCGATCATATCGAGCCTGGTGTATCTACAATCAGAGAACAGAAAGATTCTTACAACCCTAAGAACCGTGGATATCACTATTATTCATGTATTGGTAATACTGCTAAAGTTATAACCGGAGACCTGAAAGGCAAAACTGGTATTGTAACAGGTCACCATGGTGGAGCTGAGCATATTATCATTGATTTTCCTCAGGATGTCCTTGATGAGCTTACTCTTGATGATAAGTTCCTCATTAAAGGCTGGGGACAGGGATTAAAACTTCTTGATTATCCTGATGTACATGCTTACAATCTTGATCCGGATCTTCTTCAGAAGATGAACATCAAAGAAAAGGACGGAAAACTTCAGGTTCCTGTCAGTGCAATTGTACCGGGAGAGCTTATGGGTTCCGGAGTTGGTTCGCTTTCAATGGGAACAGGTGACTATGACATCATGACAACAGACAAGGAATATCTGAAAAAACATAACCTTATGAATCTCAGATTCGGTGATTTCGTAGCAATTGTGAATCATGATAATGTTTACGGAAGAAGCTGGAGAGAAGGTGCAGTGACAATAGGTATTATTATTCATGGTGATTGTAAATATGCAGGTCATGGTCCTGGAGTAACAACTCTGCTTTCTTCAATGACTCCAATCATTGAACCGGTAATTGATGAAAATGCAAATATTGGTAAAGCACTTGGAATAGGAATTTACAGATAATATCTTTGATAAAAGACATAAGGCTGTTGAGATTATCTTCAGCCTTTTTTTCGTAATGAAAACACGTAGATTTTTAGTTTGCAACACTATCATAGATGTAAGTACGCTATTGACTCTGCATTAATTAATGAACATAAAGACATAGCGTCAACTCTATGTCGATCAGGAGACTTAGATTTATTCTACTGTCAAAATCTCTCTTAAACGTATATCATTTGATGATGCTCCAATCATTATTCTGAATTCACCCGGTTCCACAACTCTATTCAGACTTTCATCTAAAATTGACAGCATTTCCGGAGTGATTACAAACTCAATAATTTTTGATTCCCCTGATTTCAAATGAATTCTCTGAAATCCTTTTAACTGCATAATCGGTTGAGCAACAGAAGCCAACACATCTCGGATATACAATTGTATAACCTCATCACCATCATAATCGCCAGTGTTTGTGATTTTAAATGTTATTGTAACATTTTCATCAGAAGCTATTTTATTTTTTTTCAAAGATGCATCAGAATATTTAAAAGAAGTAAAGCTTAATCCAAAACCAAACGGAAATAAAGGTTTGCCGGTAAGGTTGTTGTAATCATCTCCACGACCGGTTGGTTTATGGTTATAATACAATGGAAGTTGGGCTTCAGAAATCGGGAATGTTATTGGAAGTCGTCCTGCCGGATTATTATGTCCAAGAATGGTATCTGCTATTGCATTACCACCTTCTTCACCGGGATACCAGACATGCAGGATTCCTTCAACATTATCGATCCAGTTGTTCATGGTAACGGCACTTCCTCCGACAATAAGAACAACAACAGGTGTTCCTGTTTCTGCAACTTTGTTTATAAGCTCTTCCTGATAACCTGGTAGATTCAGCATTGCTCTGTCCCGGAATTCACCTTCTTCAATTCCTGCTGTAATTATTGCAATATCACTATCTGATGCGGCTTTTACAGCTTCATTAATTCTGGTTGATGTTCCTGAATCAATTCCCAAATCCCAGATCAATTTAATTCTGGCGTTTCCTGTCGACTCAAAAAACTCAAGCCTTAGGTCATATTTTTGTTTAGCTGAGAATTCATAAGGTACGGTAACTGTCCTGAAAGTCTGTTTCTTCCAGTTATCAATCAGTAGTACATTATTTATAAATAGTCTGTATCCGTCATCACCTGTAACTCCAATATTGAAAGTACCGGATTCAGAAGGTGTTAAGATGCCAGTCCATCTCGCAGAATAGAAATCGAAATTTATTTTGTCAGGATCTGGTGAGAATAGTGTCCAACCAAAATCTATATGATTATCTATTCTATCTAATTCAGGTTTGCCTTTCATATCTATGTTATTGAAATATTCTCCTATCAATCCGGGGGCTTCTTTTCCTTCGTCAGAATGACTCAGACAGTTAGTAGGGATTGTAACATAATTTGAATGGGTTCGAGGAACTCCATCAGCATAACGGATTTCTACATCGGGATTAAACCTGCTTTTTATACCATTAAGAATACTTATGGGATTGTTTCCTGGACCTGAGTAACCTCCCAGACGTGCTTCAACAGCATCATTTCCAATAATTGCTACTTTCTTAAAATTTTCGGATAAAGGCAAAATAGAATTGCCGTTTTTCAATAGTGTAATTGATTCACATGCAGCTTTATAGGCAAGTTCTCTGTGTTTCTTACAACCATTGATGTCTCTGGCTTTTTCAACTTCAACGTAAGGATTCTCGAACAATCCAAGTTCAAATTTTGCTTTCAGAACTCGTTTTACTGCGTTATCAATAACTTTTTCAGGGATTAGACCATCTTCAAAGGCTTTGATGAATAGTGGATAGTGATCGTAGGATGTCTGGAAGATAACATCAAGACCATTGTTAAAAGCTTGTGCTGTAGCATCATCATAACCATCTGCTGTGAAGTGCAACACTGATGCTCCACCAATTGCTCCGGCATCTGTAATAACAAAACCATCAAACTCCCATTCTTTTTTAAGCTTTTCATTTAGCAAGTAGCTATTAGCTGTACATTGTCTTCCGTCGTATGAGTTGTAAGCAGTCATTACTGATCTTGCACCGGCTTTCTCGAAACATGTTTTAAATGCAGGGAAATAGATTTCTTCCATAAGTCTTTCATTAAAGTGAATCGGATAACTGTCTCTCCCTCCATCACCGACATTGGCAATGAAGTGTTTGGGAGTTGTTATTACTCCAGACTGCTCAAAAGACGATATATAAGCATGAGCCATTTCTTTTGTGAGGTATGGATCTTCACCGTATGTTTCTTCAGTTCGCCCCCAGCGGACATCCCGCGCAATGTTAATTACAGGAGATAGAGATTGTCGGATACCCCTGCTTCTTGTTTCATCTACAATTGCCTGAGATACATTCTTAACCAGATCAGTATTCCAGCTTGCAGCAAGTGCAATTGACTGAGGAAATGCAGTTGCTCCTTTACGGATTAAGCCGTGAAGTGTTTCATCAAAAGGTATAATCGGAATTCCAAGTCTTGTTTCCTCAACGAAGTATTTTTGTATCTCATTGATTTGTGCTGCAGTATCTATTGCAGCAGAACCGACCGAGTAATCAAGTATCTGTTCTGCAATACTGGTTGTATTTCCTTTTGCTGCTACCTGGAATCCAAATATTCCATGTCTGTACTTCTCTTTTCCATCGGATAAATCTCCGGGAATCATAAACAACTGCCAGAATTTTTCTTCAATTGTCATACTTGAGAGCAAATCTTCAACTCTTTCATGGATAGAGTAGTTTTTGTCTTTGTATATCATTGTGTAATCCAGTGATTATTGATTGAGTTTAATATTGGAGAGAACGGATTTTTTAACTTTGAATGTGTACCAGCCATTAATATTGAACACTGCTTTTGCTGTTGTGTCAAAGCTGTTCACATAGTTTGCTATCAGATTGTTTGTGTTTAGATCATAAATACTTATTTCACTGTCAAATATCTTCAGCAGGTAATTTTCTCCATTATAGATTTGATCAGGAAAATCCTGATCTATCAAACGACTCTTTGCATTACCTGTAGATTCTCCAAAAAGGTTTATGCTGTTTTTAGCCCAGAAATAGTAATAATCCTGATTATCTGTAATTATCAGTGTATCTGTTTTACTTGATTTGATATTGTTTTCAGGATCATGAGGCTCAATTTTACTGTATTGAGTGTATTTACCGAGGAAATCTGTCCATTCTGCTTCATCAGGTAACAGTTTCACATTCAACTTTGTTAAGTTATATCGAGATGCCCCTGAGGTTCTGTATAGTTTCAAAAAGTCATCTAATGATAAGTGCTCCAGCAGGAATTTAACATACAGCCCGGCTAAAGGATATGAAAGAGATGCATTATTGTCATAGAATCCCTTAAATGTTTGAATTTCTTTATAGTTCAAAAACCCTTTCTTCTGTAAGTAATAGCCCATGTCCAGAATAACATCAGGGATTTTTCCTCCTCTTCCACCCAGAGCTACTGCAAGACCTTCAAGAATGAATGGATTAGTATACAGGTTGTTTTCCTCAAGCACATAATTGATGAAGAAATGTACTATTTCATGGTAGTGACAGTTATAACTGGTAATTATGGCATCGGAAGCTATAAGAAACTGACCTCTTGCCGGATACCCTGTGATTTTTTCTATCTGATCACTGTCCCTACAGAGGATGTAATCTATTTTTTCCTCTTTCAATTTATTGACTTTTATCGAGTCTACATCGAAAATCTCAATCAGACTGTTTACGAATTCATCCAGTTTGGCTCTTGAATAAGCATTAAAATATTCAGGCTCATATATACTGAACTTAAAATACTCTGAAGTTTGATTCGTCCATTCTTGAGCAATATACATCTGCGGGAATATAAACTTATTATTTCTGAAGTAAAAAGTTTTAACAGCATCTATTCCCGTTATTGTCAGGTTAAGTTTTGAATGAATAGAATCTATATCCGTAATGCAGTATGAGTAGTTGAGTTTCTTTCTCTTGAGTTGTTCCTTAACATCAGGTTCAATATCATAACCTATAAGGCATTTGTTAGGGTTATCCCGGTATCTTATACCAAGACGAGAACTCTTTTCAAGAACAGATTTGTCGATATACTTTGAATTATTTTTGTTATCAATTAAATTCTGGATAAATTGATTAGCAATATTGTTGTTCAACGCAAATGATTGCATGGTTAAATATAAGAGTAGTAATAGTATAAAGAATTTTTTCATAGTCTGCCTGATAAAAATTTATTTTATTATTGCTTTTAGCTGATCAAGAGTTGTCTGAAAATCTGACTTCTCTTCAATCTGCTGCTTAAGAAATCTATTAACTTTTTCTATTTTTGAAATAGCATAATCAATATTAGGGTTGGAACCTGATGAATATGCTCCAATATTGATGATATCTTCAGCTTCTTTATATGTTGCCATTATCTCAATAATTTTCTGGGCTGCAGTTTTCTGTTCGTTTTCAATGACACTATTCATCACACGAGATATTGATCCAAGTATTTCTACAGCCGGATAATGTCCTTTTGATGCCAGTTTACGAGATAACAGAATGTGCCCGTCAAGGATGGAACGTACTGCATCGGCAATCGGTTCATCCATGTCTCCACCTTCTACCAGCACAGTATAAAGCCCTGTTATTGTCCCTGTTGCGGATGTACCAGCTCGCTCAAGCAGTTTTGGGAGATTTGCAAACACAGATGGAGTATATCCTTTTGTTGTTGGAGGTTCACCGACTGCCAGTCCTATTTCTCTTAGTGCCATGGCATATCGTGTAACGGAGTCCATCATCAGTAGAACATTCAGTCCTTTATCTCTGAAATACTCGGCTATTGTCGTAGCTACTAATGCTCCCTTGACTCTTGTAAGAGCAGCCTGATCTGATGTTGCAACAATAACAACTGATCGTTTAAGTCCTTCTTCTCCAAGATCGCTTTCAATAAAGTCTCTTACTTCACGTCCCCGCTCACCAATCAGAGCAATAACATTGATATCTGCTTTTGTGTTACGGGCAATCATGCCGAGAAGAACAGATTTACCAACACCCGAGCCGGCAAAAATACCTGTTCTCTGACCTTTTCCACATGTCAACAATGCGTCAATTGATCTTATGCCGAGCTGAAGCGGTTCAGTTATCCTTTGTCTTGTAAGTGGATTCGGTGGAGGACTGAAAACGGAACGACGTTCTTTCAGTTTAAGTTCCGGACCACTGTCTATAGGGTTTCCCAGGCCATCGATCACTCTTCCAAGAAGCTCATCCCCTGTAGCAACAGAAAACGGTTCTCTGAATGTTGATACCTGATTTCCGGGAGCAATACCATATAGCTCTTTGAGGGGCATCAGCAAGGTCTTGTTTTTCTTGAAACCTACAACCTCTGTCATGTGCTTTCTGCCATCATTGGAGTGTATATAGCAGATATCTCCTATTGAGGCGGCAGGTCCGATTGATTCTACTATCAGTCCGATAATTTGTGAAACAGTACCGTTTTGCTTAATTGGATTCACATTATCTATTATTTGATGATATTTTGAGAAGTTAATTGGGACAGACATTTCAGATTTTATATTCTTTCAGAATTTTTCTGGTTATTTCGTCAATTTGAGTAGAAATCCGGGAATCAATTGTTCCTGATTCAGTATCAATCCTGACACTTCCTTTTTCAAGGTGTTGTGTACCTCTGATCTCAGTATCAGCGGGAATATCAAATTCATGTCCCAGTGATTCCATGTTTTCTTTTATAATTGACCATTCAGCAGAATTCACATTTATAACAATGTTTCTTCTGTCGCTTAGCAGTTTAAGACTTGATCTTAAAATATGCAGAACAATTTCCGGATTTAATGAAACTTCAGTATGTATAACTTTACGGGCAATATGCAGAATAAGCTCCAGAATTTGCTGTTCCTCTTTTTCATAAAAGGAATCAAGTTCATTCCTGAATTGTTCAGTAATTCTTGCTGCGAAGTCTTGTATGGGTTGAAGTTGTTGATTCAAAACAATTTGAGATTGATCCTTACCATCATTGAAACCTCTATGATAAGCTTTATCAGTTTCCTGCTTCAGTATGGACTCGTATTGCTGTCTCAGTTTTCTTTCTCTTTGTTCCAGAAGATGATCTAGTATATCGTTATTCATGATTTTCTTATCCTGATTATCTCCATTTTCATAACTGAGTGCAGCTTTGCGAATAGGCACAGGTGATTTTAATGTAAAGTTACTCATATTATTGGTAATCTAAAATTTCCTTTCCAGTATCCAGCTCTTAATCAGTTTAACTGCAGTCTCCGGATTTTCCAGAATAAAGGTTTTTACTGCTTCTTGAAGAGCCATTGTTTCTGTCTGTTCAATTTCAATGTCTTTCATAGGCTTGAATGTATATGAAATTTTACCTTCGCCCATTGGAAGGCCTTCTTCACCTTCTGGATAGAAACCTTCCTGATCAATATCTCCATGTGCAAGTACTGGTCGAAGTGAGCTTTCTTCTGCTTCGGCAGGTTGTGCGAATACTTTTCTGAACTGACTGATAAGAGTGAAAATAAGTATCACAAGTATGAGAAGAATGACTCCTGTTTCAACCATCTTCATCATTACACCTCTTGTCTCAACCTGGCTTTGCTCTCTTTTCCACTTATCATAATTTGCTGTTTCGAATCTACGGGAGTTTACTACAATTGCATCTCCTCGTTCTGCTGAGAATCCTACAGCAGTTCTTACGAGAGATTCAATCTGTTCAAGGTCTTCAGTTGTTCTTTCAGTATATTCTTTTACCTCTTTACCATCGACAATTTTATAATCGATTCTGTGATTAACTGTAACTGAGACTGAAAGTCTTTTTATATTTCCAACAGAATTGAATACATGTTGAACAGTCCTGTTGATTTCATAGTTTGTTATTAAATGTTCGGATGATTCGGAAATACTGTCTGCTGCCATTTCAGAAGTAACATTCTCGATTTCTTCAGATCTGGTGACTTTACTGTCCGGATCATATTTCTCCATGGTTGATTCTATTTTGTCAAAGTTCAATTCGGCAGAAACTCTAATTTCTGAGTTACCAGGTTCAACGAGTTTATCCATCATAGTTTGAACTTTATGCTTAAGATCTGTTTCAACCTGTCTCTGGAGTTTAAGCTGATAACTGGATAACCCTGAAACAGAATCATCATAGTTTTCTGTGAGGATGTTCCCATTTCTGTCTGTAACTGTAATAGCTGATACTTCAAGACCTTCCACAGCAGAAGCTATAAGGTTTGTAATACCCTCTACCTGTCTCTGATTAAGTTTGCCTTTAGATTGAATCAAAACAGAAGCGGATGGCTCCTGTTGATCTTCCTGAAACAGTTTTTCTTCCGGAAGCTGCAGGTGTACTCTTACAAATTCAACTCCGTCAATCGCCATGATTGTTCTCTGGAGTTCACCTTCAAGAGCTCTTTGTCTGTTAAGCTTCTGAACAGCTTCTGTTGTTCCAAGATTAGGTTTATCGAATATCTCGAATCCAACTCCGGTCTGGCTGGCAATTCCTTCCGAACTGAGTTTTATTCTGGTTGAGTATACAAGCTCTTTAGGTATCAGTATTGATTTTCCAGCATTGCTCAGTTTGTATTTAATATTCAGTTCGTCTAATTTCTTAATTGCTTCATTCGCTTCTTTAGGGTCCATATTACCAAAAAGAAGGGAATATTCTTCTTTTGTACTCCAGCTTATAAGCCAGATAAAAACTGCGAAACTGGCGATTAACAGTACACCAAGGACAATTTTTTGTCTGGTCTCAAGTCTGCCGTAAATCTCAGCAATTTTTGCTCGAAAGTCTTGTATAAAATCCTGCATATTCTCTTTCTCAGATTACCGGAAAATTAAGTAAATCATTTATGTTTATTAAACAGGTGATTTGATAACTTCTTTGTATGCTTCCAGCATCTTGTTTCTGATTTCCATAATTAAATCAAAACTGAGGTTTGCTTTTTCAGCAGCAATCATTACGTCATGAGGATCAACATCTTCACCTGCAATTATCTTCTGTATGTTTTCATCTGCTTCAAGCTGCTGTTCATTAGCTTCATTAAGATATTGCTTCATCATATCCTTAAAGGATACTTCGGGTTTTTTCTGCTGTATGCTATCTTTACTTTTCGCAATGTCTTTCAATTGATTCATTTGCTGAATAGCTGTAATTCTTGGGTCAGACATATTAACTCCTTACCTTATTATCGGTAAAATTCCTCATCAGTTTAATACTGAATATCAATGTGAAGACCTTTCATGGAAGCAGGATCCTGTTTCATAACAAATCCTTCAGGTCGGTCAGCTCTGGGATCTTTACCAAAAATCTCATTCAGCACGTGTCTCTCATCAGCTGAAATATACGTTCTCAATTCGCTTGATTTAACTATTGGTAAATTATTTATTGAAGGTGAATTATTTTCAACCTTTTTTTTATTATTCTGTTCCGGAGATATTTTCCCATATCTCTGGAGAGCGGAATCTTTCAACAGATCATTAGCTGTAATATTGTGATTTGATATTCTTAAAGCCATTATAACCTCTTATAAGCCTATATCTTAAGGGCTTTTCTAATCATGTCCTTACTGCTGTTAAGGGTTGTTACATTTGCTTCGAAAGTTCTTGTTGCAGAAATCAGATCTGTCATCTCCTGAACAATGTTTACATTAGGCATTGCAACATAACCTTTGTCATCTGCGTCCGGATGATGTGGGTCATACACCATTTTATAAGGTGATTGATCTTCGACAACTTCAGATACATGTACACCTGTCAGATTACATTTTTTAAGGTCTTTAAAAGGTTTGTCTTCCATATGAGTATTTTCTGTCTGCTCCATTTTTAACTGATTCTTATGGAAAATATCAGAAAACTTCATATTTGGATCACCTGTCTGAATAACAGGGATTTTTCTTCTGTATGGTGAACCATCATCGGTTTTTGTAGTTTGTGCATTAGCAATATTCTCAGAAATTGTATTAACTCTTGTGCGTTGTACAGCTATACCGGAAGAGGCTATATCTATTGCGTTAAAAAGTGATGATATCATAATTTACTTCCTTATCTGCCTTTTATACTGGATTGAAGGTTTTTGAATCGCTTTTTCAGCAGATTAATTGTCATTTCATAACGAATATTATTTTTGGCGAGTTCTGCCATTTCTTTATCGATATCTACATTGTTTATTCCACTGTCATTCATTGAAGTAGCAGCATCCTCAACCCTTGGAGTTACTTTATCAAGAGTGCGCATACCAAGTGGAATATGTGATGAATCTGTAGTTTTAGAACCTATGGAAGCTTTCTTGAGATGCTTAGCATACTCTTCTTCAAATGCTACACGTTTTGCCTTAAAACAAGGTGTATTAACGTTAGCAATGTTGTTTGCTATTACTTTCTGACGCATTGAATAGGCATCAAGTGCTTTTTCCATGTCAGGAATACTGTTTCGACCGAATAATATATCAGTTACCATTGAAACCTCCGACATTTATATATGCAATACCAATGCCAAAGATTTTATGCTGATATGGTCTTATTAGTGAGAATTATCCGAAAATATCATGTAAGTGAGGAAAAATTTTCTTGTATATAGAAACTGAAGCAGAGAATTATTTTGCCTCTTTCAGTAGGTATTCATCCACAATCTTCTCCACTCCATCATCGTTCAAGTGAGTTGCGTCGGACATCAAAGATGGATCGGGAACTGCATTCATCAGATTAATGAGTTCAACCTGATTCACATTATTAATAACATCCTTATAATATTGAAGATATTTCTGATCTATCATGTCATAATAATCTGAATGGTACGGCATGGAAATCAATACCAGTTCAATATTGCTGTCAAGGCATAAAGACACGATTTTCTTAAGATATATAATCTGCTTTTCAGCAAACTCAGGCTCTCTTTCACTTCGGTCAAAGTGCTTTCTATAAATTGCGTGAATTATTGAAGAATCCGGATTCGAAGCTGTAGAAGAATAATCACCACCCCAGTCAGGTTTTGAATATATATCGGCAATAATCTTGAAACTCACCAGATCTTTTACATGCAATATGTTGTTATCGAAACTGCTGATGAAATAGAGATGTTTTTTCAAATCAGCTTTGCCCATATTGCCTGAGAATTCCAGTTTTCTGCTGTATGCTGGAGAGAATTCGTGGGGACCGCAATTAAGGAATATTTTTTTTATACTATGATTTTTGTTTTTCAGGAGAGTATTCAGTTTCTGGTAAGTGAAATAGTAGTGCTCACCGGAACCGGCAAAATTATAACAATCCGGGAATAAGTTCGATTTCAGACGCTGCATCTGGGAATCTCCCATGATAACAATACTATACTGAGCAATTTTGTCTGCTTCTTTGATAACACTTTGTCTTCTCATGTAATAAAATAGAAGTGTTCCGATGATGAAAAGCATTATCGGAATAAGGAATATTAGAAGTCTGCTGAAAAATTTCTTCATAATCAAAACTGAAAATAAATGAATTCCTGCTGTGAACCACCTGTCCAGATGATTACTGCAATAAGAATATAGTAAATTAAAAATCTGAATACCGGGTGTTTCTCTTCAAACAACTTTTCAATTGCAAAGCTGTTTTCTCTTCCCAGCCATTCTACTATGATAAAAACTACAACAAGTACAAAGGCGAGTCCTGCATTTGATATTCCTTTAAATACGGGTCTGATTATTATTGAAGGAGAAAAAATCTCTCTCAGATACCTGAAAGCATGTGAGAGGTTTTCCGCTCTGAAAAAAATCCAGGCAAGACAGGTCAGCAGGAATGTTGATATTATACTGAAGGCTTCTCCAAATGTCGGAAACAGCTTTCCCTCAGCAACAATACCCATATATTTTCTGTTTCGGCTGGAAAGCATCAGGGGCATGAAATATAGAGCATTTACCGCTCCCCACATGATAAAAGTCCAGTTTGCACCATGCCAGAATCCACTGACGAGAAAGATGATAAACGTATTTCTTATTTTTCCTGCCATTGATATTCTGCTACCACCAAGAGGGATATATATATAGTCTCTGAACCAGGATGAAAGAGATATATGCCATCTTCGCCAGAACTCTGAAATATCTCTTGAAAAATAAGGATATGCAAAGTTTCTCATAAGTTTAAAACCGAATAAACGGGCAGTACCTATGGCAATATCCGAATATCCTGAGAAGTCTCCGAAAATCTGGAATGCAAAAAAGATTGAACCGAGAAGCAAGGTTGATCCCGGAAGGTCTGCTGAATTATTAAAGCAGAAATTTGCCAGATCCGAGCAGTTATCTGCGATAACGATTTTTTTTACAAGCCCCCACAAAATCTGTCTCATTCCTATTACCGATTCATAATACGAGAATTTTCTTTCTCTGTAGAATTGAGGGAGAAGATGAGAGGCTCTTTCAATAGGTCCGGCTACGAGTTGGGGGAAAAAGCTGACAAATGCAGAAAATGCTACAAAGTCTGATGTAGGTTCTAGTTTTTTTCTGTAAACATCAATAGTGTAGCTGAGGGTTTGAAATGTATAGAAACTGATTCCTACTGGTAGAATAATATTCAAAGAGCTTTTTTTTATGCTGAATCCCAGTAGAGTGAAAGCCTGCACAAAGTTTTCTGCAAAGAAATTATAATATTTGAAGATTCCGAGGAATCCAAGGTTAATGATGATAGATGTTAGAAGTAGGAATTTCCTTTTTGCTGTACTTTTCTCGTTTCTGAGACGTAAACCCACAAAATAATCAACAACTGTACTGAACAAAATCAGAGATGTAAATCTCCAGTCCCACCATCCGTAAAATATGTAGCTTGATACTACAATCAGAGTATTCTGAAGTCTAAGGTTTTTGTTAAAAACAAACCAGTATAATATGAATACTACAGGGAGAAATATACCGAAATCCAGAGAGTTAAACAGCACTTTCAGTATTCTCCGTATAATGATGATTTTTATGTATCTGCATTTTGCTCAGTTGCAACTATTACTCCATAAATAATTATAGAACCATCAGTGTTTTTGAAAAAGAATAGTCAAATGATTTCTTGATTGTTCATGTTTCTTATTATGTAAACAGTAAGAGGACAAGAGAAAGGGAAGCCTGTAAGCTTCCCTTGAGCAGAGTATTTATGTGGGTTAAAAAAAATTATGTATGTTTCTATCCCATTGCTATTACAGAAATTTCTACATCTGCATCCATAGGCAGACGACTGACTTCTATTACTTCTCTGGCAGGATAGGGTTCATGTATGTACTTAGCGTAGATTTCATTCAGAATTGAAAATTTACTAAGGTCTTTAATAAATACGGACACTTTCACAATATCAATTAATGAAAGCGAATTTGCCTCCAGAATCTTTGATAAATTTGAAAAAATCATTTCCACCTGACTTTCGAATCCTTCTTCAAGTTTATTGTATTTAGGATCAATACCAATTTGTCCGGATACAAACATCATTCCTTTGTGACAAACTGCTTGTGAATATGGACCTATAGCATTTGGTGCATTGGAAACATGGATTGCTTTCATCATTCCTCCATCTGTTTTTTACATTATAGCAGGTATTTGATGAATGTCAAATTTTTTCTTTCACATCTGTTTGAATATTGACATAAATGATAAGGTTTTTGTATATTAGTGAGTTCATTCTGTTCTGACTTTATGGACTCTGTTATATTAATGACTTAATAAAGAAAGTTCTTCAATGCTTAAAATTCTAAAATAGAAACTTAGCAAAAAACATGGTTCAATGTATTAGCTTTATAATAAAACATGATTCTGTGGCGTTGATGTTGACTATTTAATTATGCTAAGTTCTTTCATTTATTTCAAAACTTTTCTTGCTCTAAAATAAGAATAAGCAAAACTGGATTCCAAAGAGGAAACATGAAAAAAATTGCAATTGCCACTTTTGGCTGTAAGATAAATCAATATGAATCTTCATGTATTGCTGAGGATTTCAAGAAACAAGGATATACTCCTGTCAGTTTCAGAGAACAGGCAGATGTATATGTGGTTAATACCTGTACTGTGACTGCCAGAACAGACTTCAAAAGCAGAAATGCTGTGCGAAAGGCTCTGAAAGTTAAAAAGCGTAATCATGATGTGAAAGTAATTGTAACAGGATGTTATTCTCAGAGAAGCAGAGATGAGATTCTATCTTTGGGAGATGTTGATTGTGTGATAGACAATAACAGTAAAAACAGAGTTATAGATTTTGTAAAACAGTCTGAGAGTGTTAGTTTCTGTGATATTCTGCAACAGAAAAATTTCTCTGAGCATTCTACAGGTATAATGCTGGAAAAATCACGGGCTTTTGTTAAGGTGCAGGATGGTTGCGATTACTACTGTGCTTATTGTGCAATACCATATGCCAGAGGGCATTCGCGATCACGAAGACCTGGGGACGCACTGAATCAGATAAAACTGCTTACAGAAAATGGCTACAGAGAAGTGGTTCTTGGCGGTATCAATCTTGGATTATATAATGATCCGGATAATGAACGCTATAAACTGATAGATCTGATTGAGGAAATTAGCAGAATAGATGATCTTGATTTTATCCGGTTAAGTTCTATAGAACCTCAGCTTTTTACAGAGGAATTCATTAAAAGGCTTTCTAAGATAAAAAAAGTTGTTCCTCATTTTCATATTCCACTTCAGAATGGAACTGATGAGATTCTTAAATTGATGAGAAGGCAATACAATACTGAATTGTTCAGTAATGTTATCAGGAATTTAAATCAGTATTACAACAACCCTGCAATTGGGATTGATATTATTGCGGGATTACCAGGAGAAACTGAAGAACTGTTTGAAAAAGCTCTTTCATTTTTACGAGGACTGAAGTTCACATACCTGCATGTATTTACATATTCAAGAAGGAAGGGAACTCTGGCAGAAAAAATGAAGGGTCAGATAAGCTCAGATGATAAAAAAAATCGAAGTAATACTCTTCATAGACTGTCAGAAGAAAAGACAACAGTCTATAAAGAATTGCTGCTGAATCAGCAGATATATCTTTCAGGAGTGTATGAGAATTCAGACTCAGGAATAGCTACGGCATTATCGGATCATTACATTCGCATCTACAGAGAAAATGATAAACATCCCGACGAAATAATTAATGGTATACCTGTATCTCTTTATAAGGATGGTGTTCTAATCAAATAGAAAAGAATATCAGTCCGGTCAGCGAGATCAGACCTGGAAGAACAAGTGAGAATCTTAGTTTCTCTGATTTGCGTCTTGCTCTTTTAAAGTTAATTATAATACCTGTTCCACTTATAATCAGTCCAATAACAAGCAGACCAAATAGTAAATGCTCTGTTATTCCTGAAAATCTGTAGTTGTGAGTGGCTGTAGTAGACAGGAAATTGCCTGCAATTTTGTTTCCCTCATCAACAATGAGAAAAATCACATAAGTAATAGCCCAGCTGACAATGGAAAACCATTTTAATGATTTCCCCAGAAGGTCCTGATCTTTTCTTCTGTCGGCAGCTGCCTCATTTGTGCTGTTTACGTCAATTGTCTTTTCCGGATACTGTCCATAGTATTCTGCTGAGACAGATTTTGCTGAAGTAGCTTTCATCGTACTCATAATATTTTCCTTTCCCTGGATTATATAATTGAGATCTTTGCTTAATGGGAGTATTTGACTCGACTTTGCTATATGCAAAGCTCTCATTATATATTCGACGTTTATCCCGTATTATTAAGCAGAAATTTGAGTTTTTTTCTTTTTCAATAAGGACTGTCAGTAATTTAATGGAAATAGGATTGACAAAAATAATTTAGTTTTGTGATGTTTAAATTATGATAGAGTTTAATAATGTCAGCATAAGTTTTGATAACATCCCTGTACTTGAGAATATATCCTGTGTTATTCCAGAGAATTGCATTACTGCAATTGTCGGTAAAAGCGGAACGGGTAAAAGTGTTCTCATGAAGAGTCTACTAAGATTAATAGATTTAAGCTCAGGTGAGATTATATTTGATAATATACTTTTAACAGATTTGTCTTACAAACAGATGACTGAGATCAGGAAGAAAATTTCCATAGTTTTTCAGAATTCCGCATTGCTTGATTATCTGAATGTTTTCCAGAATGTGGCACTCCCATTGATAGAGCATGGTAAGAAAAACGACAGTGAACTTAAGAAACAGGTAGCTGCTGTTCTTGAGCGAGTTGGACTCAGTGATGTTCTAAATAAAATGCCATCGGAGTTAAGTGGTGGTATGCAGAGACGAGTTGCACTTGCGAGATCTATTATTCAGAATCCAAAGTATCTTATATATGACGAGCCTACAACAGGGCTTGACCCTGTTATTTCAGACGATATTACAGATTTGATTATAAGTCTTCAGAAAGAGCTTGATATTACTTCAATAGTTATAACACATGATCTACGTTGTCTGCACAGGGCAGCAAACAGAGTGATATGTCTTCATGATGGGAGAAAAGTATTTGAAGGGCCATACTTGGAATTTGCATCTTCAAAAATAGAAGCGGTTCAGCAGTTCAGTAAGATAAAACCTGTGGAAAGGGGATTATGAGAAGTATAAGAATTCCTGATAATGCCCGTATGACTGTTCTGACCGGAGCAGGAATAAGTGCAGAATCCGGTATTGCAACTTTCAGAGGTAATAATGGTTTATGGGAAAACCACAGAATGGAAGAAGTTGCTACTCCTGAAGCATTTGAGAGAAATCCCGAAATGGTATGGAGATTCTATAAGTATCGTTATAAAGACTCTTTGTCAGCCCAGCCTAACGCTGCTCATAGCACATTAAAGGATGTCGAAGAAAAGCTTGGTGAAGGCTTTAATCTAATAACCCAGAATGTTGATGGTCTGCATTTAAGAAGTGGATGCAAAAGAGTTATTGAAATGCATGGAGCTCTGGATAGATGTTTCTGTACTGATTGTAATACCAGATATAAAATGGAAGACATTGATCTTAGTGATGAGATCCCGGAATGTAAATGTGGAGGAGTTTTAAGACCGGATATTGTGTGGTTCGGGGAAATTCCATATTGCATGGATGAAATCTACAGAATACTTGAAAAAACAGAAATTCTGCTTGTTGTAGGAACAAGCGGTTCTGTTTACCCGGCTGCTCAGTTTTTGATGCATGTGAGATATTCCGGAGGATATGCAATTGGTGTTAATCTTGATAAACCTGATAATTTCGGTTTTTTTAATGAATTTCATCAGGGGAAGGCGGGGGAATTGCTGCCGCAGCTCAGTAAACTCTGGTTTAAATAGACTCTTTTAATAAGATTTCTTATCATATGAATACAGAAAATTGTTATCTCAGGAAAACTTTTCTTGACCATTAAACAAATAAAATTAAGAAAAACGTAAATAAAAAAGAGAGCTTTGCATATTAGCAAAATCAGGCAGCTCTGGTTTAAAAAGTATCGATGAGATTTTGAATTTGATGAATTTCAAAAATCGAGTCAACTACTTCAATTTTGCAAAGATCTCAAAAAGTTTTGGAGGAATAATGAAAATATTAGTCGCCACACAAAAACCTTTTGCAGCAAAAGCTGTTAAAGACATAAAAGAAATAGTAGCAGGAACAGAACATGAACTTGTTCTTTTAGAGAAATATGCAGAGCAAAGTGATTTTGTAAATGCAGTCAAAGACGTGGATGCAATCATTATCAGATCTGATAAGGTTACACCTGAGGTTATTGAAGCTGCAAAAAACCTTAAAATAGTTGTCAGAGCCGGAGCCGGTTACGATAACGTCAATCTGGAAGCAGCAACAAAGAACAATGTTGTTGTAATGAATACACCGGGACAGAACTCAAACGCTGTTGCAGAATTAGTTTTAGGTATGCTCGTTTATATGGCAAGAGGTCAGTTTAACGGCAAATCCGGTTCAGAATTATTGGGAAAATCAATTGGTATCCATGCATATGGTAATGTTGGTAAGAACGTTGCAAGAATAGCAGAAGGTTTTGGAATGAAAGTATATGGATTTGATCCATTTGTTGATGCTGAAGTAATGAAAAAAGATAATGTTGAGCCTGTAGCAGATATAAATGATCTTTATGCTAAATGCGAATACATCTCTCTTCACCTTCCATTCCTGCCGGTAACAAAAGAATCAATTAATTATGATTTAATGATGCAGATGAAACCGGGAGCTACAATAGTAAATACTGCCAGGAAAGAAGTTGTAAACGAAGCTGATCTTCTTAAAGTACTGGCTGAGAGAGAAGATTTCAAATATGTATCTGATATAGCACCTGTTATAAAAGATGAACTGCTTGAGAAATATCCGGAAAGATGTTATTTTACTCCTAAGAAAATGGGAGCTCAAACACTTGAGGCTAACGTAAACGCCGGTGTCGCAGCAGTTAATCAGATTATTGGATATTTCAAAAACGGTGACACAACATTTCAAGTTAATAAATAAGGAGAGGTTATGAAAAAGGTTATTGTAGTACTTGCATTACTTTCAATACTTGTACCGGTTTTCGGTGCTGGAAAAGGCGCATCATTTCATGGGGGTTTCTTTAAGCCTGCAAGCGCTGATGGTGGATTTATCTGGGGAGTAAGACAGTTAAAGTTTATAGACAGTAAATTGACTTTCGGAACAGGGTTTGATATGCTCTATCTGAATTATGATGACGAAAAAGAACTTGGAGCTGATGATCCTACTGGTATTGTAGATGTTATAAAAGTAGAAAAATCTGTAGATATTAAAACATATTATTTTCCTGTAAATGCTTCCCTTATTCTTGAGCTGCCAATAAATCCGAGATTGAACTTCTGCGGTAGCTTCGAAGCAGGCTGGGGACTTCTCTGGGAAAATGTCTATAGGGCAGCAGAAAATGATGCAGATGTGATAGGTGAAGTAGATGACGTAAAATTCTATCATGGATTCAATTATAGAATAACTGCCGGAGTAAAATATCCTCTGGGAGAAAAATCTCACTTATTCGGTCGTGCTTTATTCAGTGGAGCTAAGTTGAAAAGAGATGTAGAAAAAACCGACACAGGTATCGTATGGGATGAAGTAGATATGGGTGGATTTGGTATAATCGGAGGTGTTGGATTTAGTTTCTAAAAATGAAATATTGACAAACATGGTTGTTTTCATGTTTTCGTTCTTCTTGGAGAAGAACTTGTAAACACAGGTCATATAACAAAATATGACCTGTGTTGATAAATATTAAATTGGAGAATGTATGAAAGTATTAATAACCGGAGGAGCTGGTTTTATTGGTTCTCATCTCGCAGATACACTTCTTGAAGCAGGACATAAAGTAACAATACTGGATAATTTATCTACGGGAAGCTTAACAAATATTTCACACTTGAAAAACAATAGAAACTTTTCTTATCACATTGATTCTGTTCTGAACAGAGAAATACTTGAGAAGTTGGTTATGCAGTCTGACCAGATATTCCATCTGGCTGCAGCTGTGGGGGTAAAATATATTATCGATAACCCATTGATGTCGCTTAAGACAAACATAACCGGAACGGAAAACGTTTTAGAGTTTGCAAATAAATACAAGAAGAAAGTGCTTATAACTTCAACATCAGAAATTTATGGTAAAAGCGATAAAATTCCATTCTCAGAAGAGGATGACAGAATTCTCGGATCAACACATATCTCTCGCTGGAGCTATAGTTGTGCTAAAGCAGTTGACGAATTTCTTGCTCTTGCTTATCACAGAGAAAAGAAACTACCTGTAGTAATTGTAAGATGTTTCAATACTGTAGGACCACGCCAGACAGGACAATACGGAATGGTTATTCCTAAGTTTGTTAAGAATGCTCTGCTAAATCACCCGATTGAAGTGTTTGGGACAGGAGAGCAAACAAGATGTTTTGCTCATGTAGCAGATGTTGTTTCCGGTATGATTAAATTAATGGCAAATAAAGAAGCCGAAGGTCAAATCTTTAATATTGGTTCAACAGAAAGCATTTCAATTAAAGAACTTGCATTAAAGGTAAAGGAAATCACAAATAGTACTTCCAAAATTGAAATAGTTAAATATGAAGATGCCTATGAAGACGGTTTTGAAGATATGATGAATAGAAAACCTGATATAAGAAAAATTAAAGAATATGTTAACTACGAACCTAAGAATAATTTAGATGATATTCTAAGAGGAATTATTGAATACTATGAAAAATAGATTCATATTTATATTATTGTTTTTGTTGAGTTTTACTGCTGTTTTCAGTATAGATCTGAATCCTTCTGAATACAAAGTGAAAATTGGAGATGTTTTCAGTCTTCAGACTTCATTATTAGATTCTTCTTCAGTCCTGATTCCTGTATTAGCAACTGGAGTTGTAAGTCTTCATCCGTTGGAAGTTGAAGTTCATGTTCAGGGGGAAACACTTGAAAATGCTATAAAGCTCATCAAGGAGACTTTTTACTCTAAAACTCAGATTAATCATGTGTATATTGATCTTTATTCAATAGCACCTTCAAGAGTTACATTAACGGGAGCAGTTGTTGTTTCCGGTAACCATATTTTTGAAGACATAGTTACCTTGTATGAAATATCCAAGCTTCCAAGAGGGATGATGCCTGCTGCAAGCAGGAAAATTAAAATTACCAGAGAAGGTATAACGAAAATTTATGATCTCAGGAAATATATAAGGGATGGAGATGAATCTCACAATCCAGCGATATATGACGGAGATATAATAACTTATGAATATGCAAAAGATTATGCAAAAGTATATGTATATTCTGATACTTCCTGTGTTATAGAGTACATTGAACTTGATATCCCTTATACTGTTGGAGATTTGAGAAACAGTCTTGAAAACAAATATATGTTTACTGATTTTGATAATTCAAGTATGATCAGGAATGATTCATCTATGATTGTTAAAAAAGATGTAAAGCTTATGGTCGGAGATGAAATCTATTTTGGTTCATTAATTAATTATGTATATGTTAATGGGCAGGTTTACAGACCAGATAGATTCCCATATGAGTCAGGTAAGAATGCGATGTTTTATGTCTCCAGGGCTGGCGGAGCGAATATAAATGGTTCAATGAAGAGAATTTATATATTGAAAAACAATGGAGAAAAGATAAAATATAAAGGGCAGCAAATTCTGCCTGGAGATGCAATTGTTGTTCCCGAAACCTGGTTGTATGAGGCCAGGCAATGGCTATATGCTTTAGTTTCTTGTGCAACATTGTATAATGTATTTATAAAATAATTTTGTGATTGGAGAGATTATGAAAGTACCTCTGCTTGATTTAGATTTACAGTATAGTGAAATACTGGATGATATTAAAAATGAAATAAATAAAGTTATTGAAACCCATCGTTACATAATGGGACCCCAAATCAGAGAATTTGAATCTCAGATAGAAGAATTTCTTAATGTAAAACACGCTATAGCATGTGCATCCGGATCTGATGCTCTGGTCCTGGCTTTAAGAGCTTTGGGACTTAAAAAAGGTGATGAAGTTATTACCGTTCCATTTACATTTTTTGCAACATGCGGTGCAATAGAAAGAGTTGGAGCTAAAACAGTATTTGTTGATATTAAGAAAGAAACATATAATATGGATCCTGACAAACTTGAAGCAGCCTTAACTGAAAATACCAAAGCTATTATCCCTGTTCATTTGTTTGGTCAACCTGCCGAAATGGACAAGATTATGGATTTTGCTGAAAAACATGATCTTTATGTAATAGAAGACACAGCTCAGGGAATTGGTTCTCTGTATCAGGGGAAAGCATCCGGAACAATAGGTGATATTGGAACTCTTTCATTCTTCCCAAGTAAGAATCTTGGTGCTATGGGGGATGCAGGAATGTGTCTCACAAATAATGATGATCTTGCTCAGGATCTGAGACAAATGAGAGTTCATGGGGAGAATCCAAAGTATTACCATAAGTTTGTTGGAATGAACAGTAGAATGGACACTGTTCAGGCAGCTGTATTATCTGTGAAACTGAAGAAACTTAAGGGTTGGTCTGAACTTCGCAGAAAGAACGCAGAATATTATTACAGACATTTGAATGATGTCGATCAAATTCAACTGCCTCAGGTCGTTGAAGACGCATATATGATTTATAATCAGTTCACAATAAGAACAGATAAGAGAGATGAGCTTATGCAGGCTTTAAGGGATGCAGATATCGGTTGTGCAATATATTATCCTCTGGCTCTGCACCTTCAGGAATGCTTCGAATATCTCGGATATAAGGAAGGTGATTTTCCTGAGTCAGAAAGAGCGTCTCATGAAGTATTATCAATTCCGGTTTTTTCTGAAATAACAGAAGAACAGATGGATTATGTGATAAAAACCATAAAAGATTTTTTCAAGAAATAAGAGGTTAATTATGAATATAATAGTAGCTATAAAACAAGTTCCGGATACTACAGAGATTAAGATTGATCCGGTTACAAATACTCTGATCAGAGATTCTGTCGACAGCATAATAAATCCATTTGATCTTTATGCTATTGAAGAGGCTCTCAGATTAAAGGAAGAGTATGGCGGAAAGGTAACCGCAATCAGTATGGGACCTCCTCAAGTGGAAACTGCTCTCAGAGATTGTATTGCAATGGGCGTTGATGATATCTATTTGATTACAGATAGAAAATTTGCAGGAGCAGATACATGGGCTACCAGTCTGACGCTGACAGAAGCAATCAGAAAAATTGGGGCGTACGATCTTATTATAATGGGTCAACAGGCAATTGACGGTGATACAGCACAAGTTGGACCCGGTGTGGCAGCTCATATGGATATTCCTCAAACTTGTTTCGTGAGAAAGGTTGTTGAAGTCAGCGATAACACTATTACTATTGAAAGACTTATGGAAGAAGGATTCGATACCGTGAAGATGAATCTTCCGGCATTGATTACAGTTGTTAAAGAAATTAATATTCCACGGCTTCCTTCACTCAGAGGAAAAAGAAACGCAAGAAAGGCTGAACTCAAAACTCTGACTGCCGAAGACCTTGAACTGGATGAAGCTAATGTCGGATTAAATGGTTCACCGACTCAAGTTATTAAAATATTCTCCCCAAAGATAGAAAAGAAAGGGGAGAAGTATGAGGTTGAACCTGAAAAAGCAGCCGAGATACTGTATAATAAACTTAAAGAATTAATGATGTAGATTATTGGCTCGGTTAGGAATAACTGAGCCTTTTTTTATAGACTGTTCAAAATACAGGAAATCATGGTGGTTTCCTGTTTCGATTTGGAGTGTTTGATGAATTTTCCCGATATAGATCCCGTTTTGCTGCATATTGGTCCTTTGGAGATCAGATGGTATGCTTTATTCTATATAATCAGTTTTGTCATAGGTTATATTTTTATCAAAAGAAATTATAAAAAGAAAGGCATTACTCTAAGTAAAGAAGAATATGAAAATCTTCTATTCTATATAATGCTGGGAGTTATCCTTGGGGGTAGAACAGGATATGTGTTATTTTATAACTTTTCATATTACCTGCAAAACCCTCTTGAAGTCATCTGGCCTTTTAAAGATGGACACTTTGTTGGAATCAGCGGGATGTCATTTCACGGAGGAGCTCTCGGTGTAATTGTATCAGGACTGATTTTCTGCAGGAAATACAAACTGTCTTTTTATCAATATGCTGATCCGGTTATGCCTCTGGTAGCAATCGGGCTTGGACTCGGTAGACTCGGTAATTTTATCAATGGTGAATTATATGGAAGAATTACAAATGTGCCATGGGGAGTTATCTTTCCGGGAACAAACGGTGAACCAAGACACCCTTCACAATTGTATGAAATGTTCCTCGAAGGTATTCTGATGTTTGCAATACTCCATTACCTTAATAGAAAGAACCTGAAACATGGAATCGTTTTCTGGGCGTTTATAGGACTGTATGGTATATTCCGATTCATGCTTGAGTTTGTACGTCAACCGGATGCCCATATGCCCAATCATGGATTTCTTATTGGTTTTCTTACAATGGGACAGATTCTCAGTTCTGTAATGCTGATTACAGCTGTTGTTGCCATGATCAGGATATATATGAAACGGGATACTCATGAAGCTGTTTAAGATTTCTGCAATGCTAATAGTTCTTGCTTTTTTAAGTTCGTGCAGCTATTTCAGAATTTCAGAAGATGAGTTCGTAAGAAATCTTGAGTCTCAGATTGAGCTTTTCAAAGAGTTTAAAATCTCGGGAATAATTGAATATAACCACAAACAATTTGCATTCAGAAAAAACATATCTCTGAGGAAGAAAGATAAAGCTATGAGGCTTGATATTTTTGATTCCGGAATTCTCGGAATGAAGCCAACACCTTTTCTTTCAGTATATGCAGATTCTGCATTCGTATTCAGGAGCAGTGATGAACAGTTTACATTGAGCGAATATGATGAAGAAAACATTAAACTGGTAGTTACAGTTTTAAGATCAATCAGTACATATCTGATTGAGAAAAAAGCAGAATTAGTTAAAAACAGGAAAGCTAAGATTAATGATATCAGTGTTTCTGTGAACAAACATGGATTTTTAAAAATTATTTCAGTGCCGTTACAGTGTTCAGAAGTAAAAATGATATATTCAGAAAACGATAAGTTGAGTGAACTTATTGTAGATCAATATAATAAAGACGTTATTAATATTAAAATTGACAAAATTGCAACATCAAAAGTTAAGGTTTTGCCAATCATAAATTAACAATAAACTAAAGGGATTTAAGATGATTAAAAGATATACTAAGCCTGAAATGGGGAATATCTGGGAACTGCAAAACAAGTATCAATGCTGGTTGGATGTAGAAATCGCAGCCTGTAAAGCAATGGCTAAGCTTAATATGATTCCGCAAGAGGATCTTGATAACATCGTTGAAAAGGCTGATTTTGAAGTTGAACGAATTGATGAAATCGAAAAAGAAACAAAGCACGATGTGATTGCTTTTCTTACAAATGTAGCAGAACATGTTGGACCTTCATCAAGATTTATCCATTATGGACTTACATCTTCCGATATCCTTGACACTGGCCTTGCTCTCCAGTTAAAGCAGGCAGGAACTCTTATTATCAAAAAGCTGATAACCTTTTCTGATGTGCTGAAAAAGCAGGCTTTGGTACATAAAAACACATTATGTATCGGGCGATCTCATGGTATTCATGCAGAACCTACTTCCTTCGGTCTAAAGTTCGCCTTGTGGTATGATGAGACATTGAGAAACATTGAACGTATGGAGAAAGCTACAGCAATTGTATCAATTGGGCAATTCTCGGGTGCTGTCGGAAATTATGCTCATCTTTCACCTGAAATAGAAAAGTATGCATGTGAGTTTTTACAACTTGATAATGTGAATATTGCAACACAGGTGATCCAGAGAGACAGACATGCAGAATTCATGTCAGCTCTGGCGCTGACAGCTTCCACAATTGAGAAGATTTCTGTTGAAATCAGACACCTGCAGAGAACAGAAGTTCTCGAGGCTGAAGAAAACTTTACAAAAGGTCAGAAAGGTTCATCTGCAATGCCTCATAAGAGAAACCCTATTGCTACGGAACAGATGTGCGGACTTGCCAGACTGATCAGAAGCAATGCTCATGCAGCTATGGAAAACAATGCTTTATGGCATGAAAGAGATATCAGTCATTCATCTGTTGAGAGAGTGATTCTTCCTGACTCAACAATACTTGTTCACTATATGCTGGAAAAAATGATTACTCTGATTGATAACCTTCTTCTTTACCCGGAAAACATGATGAAGAATATTGAGCTTACTAACGGACTGGTATTTTCACAGCCTATGCTTCTTAAACTGACTGAAAAAGGTATCAGCCGAGAACAGTCTTATGCATTCATTCAGAGAAATGCAATGAAGTGCTGGAGAGAGAAGAAACCATTTGAAGAATATATTCGAAATGACAGTGAAATTATGGAATATTTAGCAGAAGAAGATCTTCAGGAAGTATTTTCTTACGAAAGATATCTGAAAAATGTTGACTATATATTTAACCGCGTTGGAATTGTACAATGAGGTATAGTGTATTATTTTGAAAGAAATAATGCCTTCTCTGACAGGATGATGTAATGAGAGATGATGTGACTCCTATTCAATATGTTATTGAAGCTGCAAAACTTAAGTATAAGTATGCAAGCATTCCAATCTTTCTGATTGGAGTATCTTTCATTTCTCAAATGGCGTTTAAAATAGATGAAATGAAATATCTGGCATTGCCTGGTATAATACTTTATCTGTTTGTGAACCTGATGTTGAGAGTATACAGAACTTTGCCTGAAGCTGAAGCTGGAATAGTTTCACCCATTAACGGCAGGGTTGAGAAAGTTGAGAAAAACGGAAATACAACAGAGATTTACATCAAAAAGGGATTATTGGCAAAGATTGATGTCCGAGCCAGTATTGCAGATTCTGTGAATGTTACTGATAACGGTTTCGAATCCGGTAAAGTATCATTTCGAGTCATTAATGGTAATTTCAAAAAATTTGAGAGCAGATCAGAAAAGAGATCTGCCGCTCTGGGATTTTTTTTCTTCTCAGGCAGAGCATGTCTGGAAATCAGGAATTGTGGAGATCTTGAAGTCAAAACCGGAGACAGGCTTGTTTCCGGAGTAAGTGTTATCACAAAGGGAAAGGATGAGATTTAAGTATATTGCTCCTAATTTATTAACTTTAAGCAGTTTGTGCTTTGCTTTCTTTTCGATGCTGAAGACGTCGGAAGGAGCTTACACATTTGCTGCCTGGCTTTTGCTCATTTCTTTCGTTTGTGACGGATTTGACGGAAAAGTTGCCAGACTTCTTGATGCTTCAAGTGAACTTGGTGCTGAGTTTGATACATTAAGTGATTTTGTAGCTTTTGGTATTGCTCCTGCATTTCTTGTTTACAAGTATGCTCTAAGTAATCTCGGAATACTCGGAATTGCTGCAGTTCTGATTTATATCACATGCGGAGGATTCAGACTTGCAAGATTCAATATCAGCAATTCATTGGTTGAAACTGGTGCCAAACAACCGTTTGAAGGGCTTCCGATTCCCGGTGCCGCCTCACTGATTACAACATTTATTCTGCTCAATGATAGATATTGGGTGGAGTCCATAAAAGAGGGGTATCTGATCTTAATTGTTCTATCAGGTGCTTTTCTGATGATCAGTAAGATTGAATATCCTGTAAAATTCTGTAAAGATGATAATACAGTAAGTATAAACCTGATCAAAGTACTTAAAGTTCTTGTACTGATATCACTGATCAAACTTCCTCATATAACATTGTTTGTTGTGATTTCAGGTTACGTAACTTATGGTTTTGTCAGACATTTTATACAGATATATATGAATCATATTGAAAAAATAAAACACGAACTATAAATATTAAGAGGAATAATGAAAGTACAAATTTACATCACGCTGAAACCAAGTGTACTCGATCCACAAGGTAAAGTAGTTATGCAGACATTGCATAATCTGGGTTATGATAATGTAAAAGATACTAGAGTAAGTAAGTTTATCGAACTGGAACTGGCCGCAGACAGCAAAGAACAGGCTGATAAAGAAGTAGAAGAAATCTGCAAGAAAGTTCTGGCAAATCCTAATACGGAAACATACTATTATGAGTTCAAAGATTAGATTTTCAGTAGTACGTTTTCCCGGCTCAAACTGTGATTATGACAGTTTCCACATTCCTGATATAAGAGGAAATGAGGTTTCTTTTGTTTGGCATAAAGACCATGATCTTAAGAATCCTGATGTTGTAATTCTTCCCGGTGGATTTTCTTACGGGGATTATCTCAGAGCAGGTGCAATCGCTAAATTTTCACCAATAATCAATGAAGTTGTTCAATTTGCTCAAAAAGGCGGATACGTAATTGGTATATGTAACGGATTCCAGGTGTTGACTGAAACCGGTCTTCTTCCAGGAGCATTAATGATGAACAATACTCTTAAATTTATATGTAAACATCAATTCCTGAAACCTGTAAATATAAATAATGCATTTACATGTGATATCAAACCGAATGAAGTGCTTGATATTCCTATTGCCCACAAGGACGGTAACTATTTTATCAGTGCTGACGGTTTAAAGGGAATTCAGGATAATAACCAGATAGCTTTCAGGTACTGTGATAAAGACGGTAATGTTACTGAACAGGCTAATCCAAACGGATCAATCTACAATATTGCCGGTGTATACAACGAAAATGGTAATATCCTTGGAATGATGCCGCATCCTGAAAGAGCTGCTGAAGATACTGTTGTAAGTCATGATGGAACTCGAATTTTTGATTCCATTGAAAAATACATTAGATGATATTTTAAACTGGATTCTCCCGGCGAGATGTTTTTGCTGCGGAGAGTTGTTAGATCATTATAAGAATATAGCGTGTAAGAGTTGTCTGCAGGAACTTGAATCTGAAAGACTCGATGATTCAAGGATTTCTGTAGAAGAATATGAGAATATAGATGAAATAATATCATTGTTCCCATACAGTGAAAGAATACATAACCTGATCCATAATTTTAAATACAATGATTATCCTGAAATTGCTGCTGTTTTCAGAAAATGGATTAAATATTTCTTTTTTGAGAATGAGTATAATCCTCAGGATTGGATTGTTATTCCTGTGCCTCTTCATAATGTAAGATTACGGGAAAGAGGTTATAACCAGGCTGAATACATTGCTGAAATTGTCAGTGAGTGTTCTTTTATTGAGATGAGAACTGATATTGTTGAAAGGTCAATGTACACAAAAATGCAGGCGAAACTGAGTAAAGTTGAAAGAAAAGCGAATCTGGAAAATGCTTTCAGAATAAAGAAACTTTTCGATAAACGAAATGTTCTTCTGATTGATGATGTGTTTACTACCGGAGCTACCATGATTTCTCTTGCAGGAGAACTGAAAAGAAATGGAGTGGACCGGATTCATGCATTTACGATTGCAAGAGCATAATCAAGTTCAGCCAGCTTGATAAAAAGGTAAAAATGATAATAGAAATTTCCGATGAAAAAGCCGTAAAGGTAGCTGAGAAAATAGCAGAATTCATTGTGCAGAGAAAGATGGCATCAGCTGCAATTCTGATGCTGGAAGCACATAAACCCTTTAGTTTTTTGTTTAATCAGGGTTTGTACGCAGTTGGACCTTTTGCAGAAATATTTTTTCAGAATCCGGAGTCTTATCAGGAATTTTCAGCTTTTTTCGAGAAACGTGAAAATGTTGATCTTTTGATTAAAAGAATAGAAACTCTGGACGACGAAATGTATTTTGAAGAACGCGAGAAACGTAGAAAAGCTCGTAAAAGGTTCTGGAATAAAATTAAATCAGTATTTAACAAAAAAAAGAAACAGAAAAAAACATAGATGGAGGAGAATATGGCAAATGGGCAATTAAGAAGAATAATTGCTACAGACTGTGGTAGTACTACTACCAAAGCAATTCTCATTGAGTTTGTTGATAACGAATATCGTCAGACAGTCAGGGGCGAAGCTCCTACAACAGTGGAAGCGCCATTGAATGACGTTACACGTGGTGTTGTGAATGCAGTGCAGGAACTTGAAGAACTTGCTCGCATTAAATACAACAACCCTAACATTAAATTAATTGAAAACGAAGAGATTATCATACCAAGAAACGGTGATGTCGGTGCAGATGCATATGTTTCTACCAGTAGTGCCGGTGGTGGTCTTCAGATGATGGTAACCGGTGTTGTTGCCAGTATGACAGGTGAGTCTGCTGAGCGTGCTGCTCTTGGTGCAGGTGCTATCGTTATGGATGTTATCGCCAGTAACGATAAACGTGCCAACTACGAAAAGATTGAGCGTATAAGACACTTAAGACCGGATATGATTCTCATGGCAGGTGGTGTTGACGGTGGAACAACCAAACACGTTGCAGAAATGGCTGAGCTTGTTTCTGCAGCAGATCCGAAACCAAGACTCGGATCAAGCTATAAACTTCCTGTAATTTATTCCGGTAACAATAAAGCTGTTGATATCATTAAAGATACTCTTGAAAAGAAAACAGACCTTATTATTACTGATAACCTCAGACCTACTCTCGATAACGAGAACCTCGGACCTGCAAGAGACAAAATTCATGATCTGTTCATGGAACACGTTATGCAGCAGGCACCGGGATATAATAAACTTATGAGCTGGACTCGCGGACCGAAAAACGGTAAGATCCAGAATATTCCAATCATGCCGACTCCTGCAGCTGTGGGTAATATCATGAAAACTATCTCCGAACAAAGAGATATTGAAGTTCTTGGTGTTGATATCGGTGGTGCTACAACTGACGTTTTCTCAGTATTCTCAGAAGATAAAGTATTCAACAGAACAGTTAGTGCTAACCTTGGAATGAGTTACTCCATTTCTAACGTACTTGCTTCCGCAGGTCTTGAAAATATACTAAGATGGGTTCCAATGGATATTAACCAGTCAGAACTCAGAAATATGATTAAAAATAAAATGATCCGTCCAACAACAATTCCTCAGAAACTTGAAGAACTTGTTCTGGAACAGGCTATTGCAAAAGAAGCACTGAGACTCGCCTTTGTTCAGCACAAAGAATTTGCTGTAACTCTTAAAGGAACTCAAAGGAAAAGAGAGATTGCTGATGCATTCAGTCAATCAACATCCGGTAGCACAATTGTTAACATGATGACTCTTGACCTGCTTGTCGGATCAGGTGGTGTTACATCTCACGCTCCAAGAAGACACCAGACAGTAATGATGCTTATTGACGCATTCCTTCCTGAAGGAATCACCAGACTTGGTGTAGATAGTATCTTCATGATGCCTCACCTTGGTGTACTTTCCGAAATTTCTCCGGAAGCTGCAACAGAAGTGTTTGACAAAGACTGTATGGTTTATCTTGGTACATGTGTTGCTCCTGTTGGAAAGTGTAAGCCTACAGCTATTGCATTAAGCGCTGAAATCAAACTTCCAGACGGGTCTACTTTTAAAGAAGATATCCCATATGGTGAATTGAGACTGATCCCATGCGCTGAAGGTCAGACAGCTCAAGCTGTTCTTAAACCCGGTAAAGGTCTTGACCTTGGTGCAGGTAAACACCAGCCAGTTAACACAGAATTACACGGTGGAGTTGTGGGTATTGTTCTTGATACCCGTGGTAGAGCTCCATTCGTACTTCCGGTTGAAGCAAACGAACGTGTTCCAATGCTTAAAAAATGGATGAGGGAACTTCAGGTTTATCCTGAGAGTTTCTTGAAATAGGAGGAAGAGATGGCTAAAGCATATTCACCAGGATTAGCAGTTACAGATAATATTGTTTTAAGAAAAGAAAGAATTCTTCCTTTAAAAGGGGAAGTAAAAGTAAAAAAAGGTGATAAGGTTAAAGCTGAAGATGTTGTTGCAGTAACAATGCTTCCGGGGAAAGTCGTTCCTATTAACCTTGCAAATAAACTTGGGACTACTCCTCAGCTTCTGGGGCAGTTTCTCCATGTAAAACCGGGAGAATTCATCAAGAAGGGACAAGTTCTTGCTGAAACAAAAGGTTTCCTCGGTATGTTCAAATCTACAGTTAAATCTCCAACTGATGGAGAGGTTGAAAGTGTTTCTGCTCACACAGGACAGATGCTTCTCAGAGAGCCAAGAATACCTGTAGAAGTAAGAGCTTTTATCGATAGTGTTGTTGTTGACGTTGTCCCTGAAGAAGGGGTAATTGTTGAAAACAGATCTGCTTATATTCAGGGGATCTTCGGTCTTTCAGGAGAAACTACAGGTAATATAGAATTACTGATAAGTGATCCTAATGAAGAACTGAAAGCAGACAAAATAACTGATGCACATAAAGGCAAAATTATTGTGTCCGGTTCAATGATCTCACTTGATGCAATTAACAAAGCCATAAAGTGCGGTGTTAACGCTATCATCACCGGTGGTATTGATGACCAGGATCTTAAAGAATTGCTTGGTTACGATATTGGTGTTGCAATTACAGGACACGAGAAAATCGGAACAACCATCGTTGTTACTGAAGGTTTCGGTAAAATTAAAATGGCTGACAAGACTTTCGGTCTTCTCAAACAGTTTAACGGCAAGAAAGCTTCTGTTCACGGTAAAACACAGATTCGTGCCGGTGTTATGAGACCTGAGATTATCATCCCTATCGAATTTGACCAGAAAGACCTTGGTGCTGAAGAAGCAAAAATGCCTACTCTGGAAATCGGATCTATGATTCGTGTTATCAGACAGCCTAACTTCGGTCATATCGGTAAAATCACTTCTATTCCGGAAGAACTCTATAAAGTTGAAAGTGAGACTCTTGTGAGAATCCTTAAAGCTAAACTGGATACCGGTGAAGAAGTTGTAATCCCAAGAGCAAACGTAGAAATTATTTCTGAATAAACTCTTATAATAAACACTTAAAGCCTGCTGAATCTGCTCAGCAGGCTTTTTTGTGGAGAAAAATTTATTTAACCATTCGAGAATTTCAATAGTTGATAAGCGAACTCAAGTCCGCGCAAAACTTGTTCTCCCTATATGTATTTCTTCGGAAGCATTAACGGTGAGATGTCGAGTTCACGGCCATCTTAATATGATACCTTCGCAATGGTCCTAAGACCTTGCGAATGGTGGTCTTGACATGATATAAGAATCAACCTTGCAAGATGGAACAATGATTATTGTTCCCTACTTACGATGTTTCACATCGTATTAGATCAGTTTCATCTATAAAAAAGCATCATAACATTTTCCGTGTCTTTCCTTGGTTTAAGTCTACCATTGCGAAGTCTTTCAGCCATACGAAAGAGCTTACACCAAAGTAAATCTTTAATTTCATACCATTGCAAACTTCTTTGGATGTATTCCTGCGGAAACATCTACGGGGCTAAGTATCATTTGGAAGGTGTTCAGGTAAACAATCCTCCAATCGGGTAAACCATTGGAATCAAGGTTAAGACAGTATGGTGACTACAGCCGTTTGTCTCTATGTGAATGCAGACAGCATAAAATCATTGACAGACAAAACTCTGTTAAATATTCATTGAGCAAAATATAATCATAGGAGAGTTTTCAATAATGAAAGGGACATTTAAATTAAAAAACATTATTTTTATCGTATTAGTTTTATTTGCATTACAAGCTTTTGCTGAAGATCAGAATAAGATTCAGATTGAAAAGAGAGGATTGGGTACAATCTACAAGCTCAACGGACAAATGATTGGTCTGAGTGATATTGCTGCGATCGTGGATTCAAACTCTGTTGCCAGACAAGAAATGCAGATTGCAAAGAAAAGAAACTTGATTGGAAAAGCTTTTGCAATTCCGGCAGGATTTTTGATTGGATATCCAATTGGAACACAACTTGGTGGTGGAGAACCTGAATGGGGTTTAGCCGGTGTTGGTGCAGGAATGTTTATTATTGCTGTTATGTTTGAGAAAAGTGCTCACAAGCACACTGACAGAGCCATTAGTGAGTACTATTCTTTTAATAGCAGACCTGCGATTAAAAGGCAATTTCAACTTGGTTTCGATGATAAGTCCATTTACTTTGTATACAACTTTTGATTCGGAAATAAAAGTCTGATCTAAAATAATTACATAAAGAAAGCTGCGTCACAAGAACGCAGCTTTTAGATAATTTTGTGAAATTTAATTCTATAAATCTTTGAATGGACTATCTAACTGGTTATCCCAGTTTTCATTTGCATAACGTTTCCATTCACCTCTGTTATCATTATTTCTACGTCTTTCGTTGTACTGAGGTCTTTCCTGTTGTTCAGGCTGCTCAGGCATTTCAGAAGGCTCAAGAGAGATTCTCTTCTTGCTTTCATCAATGTTGATAACTCTTACAGTAATTGTAGCAACTTGTAAGGATTTCATATAAGCTCAAATCAAAGAAATCAACTCTTTCCAAAGTGGAAACAGCTCAACTTTAGAAGCAATGATAGATATCTGATTCAATCTACCGTTTGTCTCAACCTGTTCGGAATATTTGATCAAGCTTGCATAGGCTATGATCTGTCTTGATGTTTGAAAAACATCAAAAGGATTTGTTTTGACACATCAGCAACGTTATAATCAAGAAACACAAAAATCCGATAAACATGTTACAGAAACAGTAGTGCTACAATATCTTGTGTCTGAATGTATTTATTTTAATCAATATAATAAACAAAAAAGCTGCTGACAGTGCCAACAGCTTTATTTTATAGTATAAAGAATAATTATTTCTTAGCAAGTTCAACAGTATCGAGGGCAATCATGAGTTCTTCGTTTGTTGGAACAACCATGATTTTCACTGGGGAATCATCTGCAGAGATAATTCTTTCGTCACCTTTGAAATCATTTTTTGTTTCATCGTACATAGCGTTTATTACCTTAAGCTTTTTGCAGACAAGGTCTCTGACAACAGGTGATCTTTCACCAATACCTGCAGTGAAGATAACTGCATCAAGTCTTTCAAAATTTGAAGCAAGAGCACAAATATTTTTTGCTATAGAGTGAGCAAGTACATCAAGAGCAATCTGAGCTCTCTCGTTTCCTTCATTGGCTCCGGATTCAATATCTCTAAGGTCTGAAGATATTCCGCTCAAACCAAGCATACCGCTTTGTTTGTAGATCATTTTATGTACTTCTTCTATACTCATTCCCATATCCTCAAGTAAGTGAAGGATAATCGCAGGATCAATATCACCGGCTCTTGTTCCCATCGGAACACCGCACATAGTACCATAACCAAGAGTTGTATCAACACTTTTACCATTTTTAACAGCAGTAAGGGATGAACCGTTTCCAAGGTGTACCGTTACACAATTGAAGTCATTAATATCTTTTTTGAGAACTTCGGCAGCTCTTAATGCAACAAACTTATGGCTTGTTCCATGGAATCCAAATCTTCTGATACCATGCTCTGAGTACATTTCATAAGGAAGAGGGTAGATGTATGATTCAGCAGGCATTGAAGCGTGAAAAGCTGTATCAAAAGCCCCAATATGAGGTGTAGACTCAGGAAGAAGTTCTTTAAGAGCAGTTACACCCTGAAGATTCGCAGGATTATGAAGCGGTGCAAGAGGGATTAATGATTCGATTGTTTTAATTGATTTATCATCGAGAATAATAGAAGATTTGATTTTATCTCCACCATGCACGATTCTGTGTCCAACAGCATCAATCTGGTCTATTTTTTCAATAACACCAATTTCAGGATCAACAATTACTTCCAGCATTTTCTTTAATCCAACTTTGTGTTCCGGAATTGGGAATTCAAAACTTTGTTTGTCTTTTCCATTTGGTTTGTAAGTAAAATTCCCCATTGGGAGTCCTATTCTTTCAATAAGTCCCTTGGCTAGAAGTTGTTGTGTTTCCATATTAAGCAATTGAAACTTAATTGATGATGATCCGCTGTTAACGACTAATACGTGCATCATATTCTCCTTAAATAATTGATTTATGATTTCACAGCTTTTGAAAATCGTTTAAATGTCAAGCTAATAGTTAAACTGAGCATTAGTTAAATCAAGAAGTAAAGTCCTGAAAACAACATGTTTAAGGTTGAGTAAAAAAAAAGGCTGTTGAAATTCAACAGCCAGACTTTATATAATGTATTATTAACCTTTTGCGGAGTGTTAATGAAGTACGCCCAATACTTCAAAAGTGCAATAAACTCATTGCAAACCTTACATACTACATAAAGTCATTTAACAAGATTCAATATGAAGATTTTATAAAAAAAAGTCAAGCATAAAACTGTTCAGACAGTGTAAAAATTACTTTTTTGTCAGATATCTACAATTTTGGAATGTATCTATTTCTTCTCTGAGCTATAACTTAACTATAAACCCTCTATTTTCCGCATAATACACAATAAAAATGTTTTGGCACTCAGCATGCAATATCAATGGTGGAGATATAATGAAGAAAATAATTTTATTAATGATCAATTTAATAATAATGTCCATCATAAGTGGAATTACTTATCAGGAGTATAATCCCAATGATGATAGGTTCCGTATTCTGGCATTACAGAAAGCTAAGAAAAGGCTTGAGCAGTCAGAGCAGGAATTTAATCGAGCTCAAAAGTTATTTGAGAAGAAGTACATCTCTCAAGATGAGTTTGAGAACATCAAGCTGCAGTATGAGAATGATGAACTGAATTTTCAGCAGTATATGCTGGGAGTAATCTTTGAAAATCCATACATAACTGTCGTGAAAGCAGAGAAATATAAAGATGAAACAGGTCGTTACAAAGTTGTGATGGAAATAAGGAATAATTCAGCCGGTTCTTACGCTCTTGAAGATGATTTGATCAGTACTCTCAAAGATATGAAGCTGAGACCTGAAAGTCTATACAATGTGTATGTATCGCTCAAGGATGAGTCCGGGAACATTATATCTCAACCCTACGAATATCATATCCCTGAAATGCTGTCCGGTAAAAGTTACACAATAGATTTTTCTGTGCTAAAGGATGTTCAGGCTGTAACAGTATCTGCAGTTTACGCAGGTAAGGTTGATGAGAAAAGGGTGTGGCTGAAGAGAAAAACAGCGGAGCATTCTGTTGTTATTACCTCTAATGTGTTTTCCCAGGAAGTTGAAACTGCAGCATCAGCAATCTACAATCTGAGAATTGAGTATTTCGGAGCTTCAAGAGAGGTGTATAAACTAAATTGTGCAGGACTACCGGGAACTTACTCTTTCAACTTTATTAATGCTAAGAACAATGCTGCGATCTCAACACTGGCAATGTCTGCTCAGGAACCTGTTCATAATGTAGCTCTAAGTATATCTGTTCCAGAAAAATTAGATGAATCTGTGTTTAACGAAGCACTGGTGTTTAGTGTAAATGTTCTAAGTTCGGAAAACAAGGAGACAGGATCAAGTGAATTGCAGATTATTCCTGTGGGCAAAGCCGAGATGGAGCTGTCATTGGACAATATGTATTTTGTGCAGGAAAAGGGTAAAGAGTTCGAAATCTCTCAATTCAGCATCAAGAATACAGGTAAGAAAGTGATTAAGGATGTGACATTTGAGGTGCTCATGCCATCAGGGTGGGAAAAGGTGATTGAACCTGAGTTTATTGATAAGCTGGGACCTGAGCAGGAGCAAAAGCTTAAATTCAACATAATCCCTGATAAGAAATCACTCCAGGGAATATATCAGGTAAGGATTAAAGCAAAGGGCAAAGATATTAGTAAAAGTATATTCACGTCAGATAAGGAACTGAAAATGGAGATTTTGAACAAGTCCAACATCTGGCTTAATATAATTCTGATTCTCGCGGCAATAACAATACTTGGAATGCTGATATACTTCATGGTGAAGTTATCACGAAATTAAGGAGGAAGAATGTTAAAGATTAAGGATTTAACAAAGAGGTATGAAGACAAGAAGATCGCATTGGATCACATCAGTTTTAACGTTGAAAGTGGCGAAATTTACGTGCTTCTCGGGGCGAATGGGGCAGGTAAATCAACAACAATAAACCTTATCTGCGGTTTTATAAAACCTACCGAGGGAACAATCATCATTAATGGAAAAGACTCTGTGCAGGACTCCAGAGAAGCAAAGAATGATATTGCATATATTTCTGAGAATGTCAGATTATATGAGAATTTTACAGGATATGAAAATCTTAAGTTCTTTTCTAATCTAAGCAAAACAAGCAGATCAAGAACCGAGCTTGAGAATATCCTCAGGGATATCGGACTACAGGAGAGCTTTATCAACAAACCGGTCAGCTATTACTCCAAGGGTATGAGACAGAAGACAGGTATTGCTATAGCAATTGTTAAGGATGCTGATATTATTCTTATGGATGAACCTTTTTCCGGTCTCGATCCAAAAGCCGCAAAGGATTTTCAGGATCTGGTCTTGAGAATGAAGAAAGACGGTAAAGCTGTTCTGATGTCTACTCATAACATATTCAGAGCTAAAGAACTGGCTGACCAGATAGGTATTATGAAGGATGGTGAACTTGTGCTTTCAAGAAGACGTGATGAATTCGAGTTTGAAAATCTGGAAAATCTGTATATAGACTATATGGAAGGCAGAATAGAAAACTCATTATCTGTTGAAGCAGATTAAGGAGAGGCTATGTTCAGTCTATTGGTAAAACACGAGTACAAAAGGCTTCTGAGGAGTAATAGAGTAATCTGGTCGATTTGTATTTTCATGGTGCTGTTTGGAGTTACATTCTCTCTGCGTCTAAGTGAGTTCAATCAGCGACAGCAGCAGTATATAAATGATAATGAGATGTTGCAGAAGGAAATTGGAAGATCTCAGAACTATAGTTACCTGATGATACCGGCTGTAATTCCACCGCAATTGTTCAGTGTCTTTCATGAGGGAATTACTCATAAATACGGAAATATTATTGAAGTCAGAATGTTTGAATCAATAACCAGACCTTCAGCATTTTCACAGACAATCAATCCTGTTCATCCCACAAAGTTTGATATGGATGTAACATTCCTGATAACCTTTTTTCTGTCACTGTTTGTGCTGCTGATAGCCTTCGATACAATTAACGGAGAGAAAGAAAACGGCACTCTGAGGCTTATGTTCACATATCCTGTGCAGAAATTCACCTTTCTGATTGTAAAGATTCTGACAATATCACTGTTCGCATTTACGGTATTACTGGTGCCTACTCTGTTAAGTGTGCTTTATTTGGTGATAAAACATTCAAGCTATATTACATCATACTTTTATGTTAGTCTTGTCAACTATCTGCTTTTTGCATTCCTGTTTGTTTTATGTTTTGCTTTGATTGGAACGATTTGCTCACTTGTTTTCAAAAGAACAGCAAAATCGCTTGTTCTGGTACTGGCAATCTGGATTTTCCTGTTAGTGCTTGTACCTGTTGGGTATTCATTTTTCTCAAACAAAATAAACGGAATGAAGCAGCAAAGAGCTATGAGAGAAGAAATTGGAGAGCTTCAGAAAGAAATTGATAATTTCGATCGCTCTGAACGGCTACAGGATAAACCAAGAGACTTCTTTTATTGGTATAATAACTCGAATGGTTGGAGAGGGTTGACAAATACAATCCTGTACACAACTCGCAGTGTTTTAGATTACAGGACACTCAGAGTTAAAGTGTTTTATGAAGACTATTATCCTCTGATGCAGAAAATGGAGAACATACAGCAGGAATTGTTCTTGTTGATGGAAAAGCAGGAGAGAAGTAAATCTTTATATTTGTTTGCATCACCAATTGCTCTTTTTGAAGATGCAGCACAGAAAAACTCCGGATATGATATCGATGATATGATCAACTTTATGCGGGATGGAGTTTCTCTCAGGAACAGACTTATTGATTTGGCAATCAAGAATAACTGGTTGTACAGTGATGAGTATTATGCAATGATGGAACCGGGGGAAGTATGTTATGATGTGAACGAGTTTGCTGCTGAGTTCATCAAAAAACTTGGGCATGAGATGACACAGGAAGATAAGTCTCGACTTCAGCAAGAGTATTCAGATGTTTGCCTGGCACATTTTAACTCATTGGAAAGATTTGACTTCAAGTTCCCTGACCTGCCTAAGTATGAGTTTAAAGGCTTAAGTGCAGGCAAATCATTGAGCAGGACGTTCAGAATTTTGCTGCAGTTCCTGATGATTATAATCGTGCTGCTTATTGTCTGTTATTACCTGATGTACAAGTTTGATATCAGATAGGGGGAAGAAAGATGTTTTATAATTTATACAAAAAAGACTGTTTACTGCTGGTAAAAGAACTGAAATTTCAGATATTCTTTTCAATCCTGATAGTCCTGTTTGTTGTAGGAGCTTTCTCCAATTCAATCAAGTACAGGGATGATCTTGATAAATACAATAACAAGTATAAAATTCTTCAGAATAGCGCTTCGGAGCGTTCGGGAAATTTGTCATGGATGATTGCAAATGCAAAAGTGACTTACATGAGAAAGCCATTGAGCTCTATGGTGATTCAGAGAGATGAATCGTATCCTGTAGGTTTTTCCAGTGGACTTACTTATCGTCAGGTAGAAGCTGTTCACAATTATGATGACTATAAACAGAGGATCAACTGGTTCTTCATTATTGGCTTCTTGTGCAGTTTTTCAGCTCTCATTTTCAGTTATAATGTTATATCGGAGGAAAAACAGAATTCTACACTGAGATTGCTGATTATATCAGGATACTCACGCTATAAGATACTTGTGTCTAAGTATGCAAGTCTTCTCAGTCTGTTTTTTGTTACAATACTAGCGGGACAGGTTCTATCACTTATTATCTGGACATTTCTCAATAAAGGGATTAACGGCTCTCTGATCTTAGAGTCACTCGTATGGAGCCTTGTCTCAATAATTTATATAAGCTTTTTTATACTGCTTGGGATACTTATATCCATGGCAAAGAATGCTAACTCGGCAGTTGTTAAGGCTTTGGTCTGCTGGCTGTTGTTTATTGTGATAATACCAAAGACTGCGATACTTGTTGGTAATCAGTTAACCAGAGTTGATGCAATTGGAGCATACTTGACTCGTATGAATGAAGCTTTTAATGCTGAGTTTAATCGTTGGAGTGATAAGTACGATGATAAAGAGAAGAATGAGCACTATGTTGCCGGTAATATGTATGTTGAAAAGGGTTTGAGATCCGGAGCTGTCAAAGCTGCCAATGCTCTGAAAATGGCAGAGTGGGAAAAGTATCTGAGAGATGCTGAAGCCCAGACGAAAACGATATTAAAACTTTCCATTTTGTCTCCTTATGAACTTCTCAGGAGGATCGGTAACTCAATCCTTGATATAGGATTCCTTAGATACAGGAATGAGAAAAAACAGTTTTACAATAAACTTGATGAGGTGTCAGAACTAGCTAAGAAACAGGATGAAGAAGATGAGAACAGTCTGCATCAATTCTATAACTGGGCATGGAGTGATGGAAGGAATACATTCACAACCGCAGCTTTTGAACATCCTGAAAAACTCGTTAGTTCTGAATATGCAGAGTCTACTGTTGCAGATAGAATAGAGCATGCTGTGAGCCCCTTCGCTTTGCTGATTCTATACAATCTGCTGATTTTTGCCACAAGTCTGTTTGTCTTGAGAAAATATGACGTAAGGTAGCAGTTGATGTTTGATAGAGCTTTGCCTGACTGTTCGGTCAGGCAGAGCTTTTTTTGGGGGGATAATGTAGAGATCATGACCTGTATTTTCTCTCTTTTACTTGTATAATAAATTTCCTCGTTAAGAAATCCAGAACCCTTGGAAGGATTTCAGGGGATATTCATGGTTCCAGCATGCTGGAAATACATCTAAAAAAAGAGTGCTTTTCTTTTGCTTCGTTTTCTTTGGCATCAAAGAAAATGAAGGAATATTATATTTATCTTAATTTATCTGCGGTGAATTAAGTATTTATACACGGATTTCGATGAAATTTGTCAGGCAGCTCTTCGAGCTCCGTCAGGAGCGACCTGTAAATTAAAAGTGAGAAGTAAGCTGGTTTGTTGCTGTGATTTCTGACAAACTGAGTAAATAAGTGATTTTTGTCGCTTCATTCACTTAAAACTGATTCCCCTTCGACTCCGCTCAGGGAACGATCATATCAATATCTATCAATACTTTAAGTCGGTTGAGCTGAGTCAAAAGGTAAAAAAGTTGCCAGTCATTCCAGGAGTGCTGTGACTTAAAACTTTACCTCCATAATACTACAGATGTAATCACCATTTTCATCAGTTACAAGCTTAATAAGTTTGTTTTTGTGTACATCAATAATATACTCATTTTCTGTATTCATGTTGAGTTCTCCCAGAAATTGTTCGTCGAAATCAAAGAATGCATAGTTCATAGAGTTATCTGCCTTTACCAAATTCAAAATGATGAAATTACTACCACAATGAATAGAATTTAGTTTTGTGAACTCAATGTTTATTTTTTCTTTATTCAATTTCCAGATTTTCTTGTTTGTTCCGTTAACATACTGCTCAATTACGAAATCATCGCCTCTATTCAGAACGAACAAATTCTCTGAGTTTGTATCAATCAGCAGACCTTTGTCCACATAAGTTAAAACATCATCAGAAGCAGGCAGAAATTTCTTAGTTATGATTTTTTCATCAGAACTAATATTTTTCATAGTTACTAAATCGTTGAAACCACTCATCATTCCATTTTCTGCAGGTTTTCTGGTAACATAAAGTAAATTGTTCTGAAGTGGCTGTATACTCAAAAGGTATTCCTGAATATTTACGGTATTGCTGAGTTCAAACTCTTTATTGAAGAATGAAAGTCTCTTCTGGTAAACATCATATATTACTAATTCATCTAATGGTTCTAACCGGCATAACATCGATACTGACAAAAACTCACCCGGTCCTTTTCCTTTACTGCCAAAGGTTTTGATTTTATTTCCCTCATAGTTATATACATTTACAATTCCATCAAGCATATCACTGATGAAAATATAATCTTTTGATGCATGTACAATTGGAGAACTGCCTGCTCCTTCTATCTCAAAGCTGATAACTGGCAAAATAGATAGCTTTCCATCAGAATTACGTCTATCTGAACAGCCGGAAATTACGAACATTAAAATAAAAATGAATGCGAAGTTTCTTACTACTGTCACAATAACTTTACCTCCAGAATACTGCATGAGTAGTCACCATTTTCGTCTTTCACAAGTTTAATCAGTTTGCTCTCGTACACATCTATTATGTACTCATTTTTATTATTCAGTATTAGCTTACCCAGATAGTGCTGATTGAAATCATAGAACTCATAATAAGTATAGTATGTATCTTCCTCATCTTCAGGTTTAAGCCTTTTTATAATGATAAAGTCTTTTCCTGCATAGATACCCGATATTTTCGCATTATCTATTACAGTTATGTTGTCTTCCATTTCCCATTTGATTTTTGTGTTCTCGTCTGTGTACTCTTCTACGGAGAAAGTATTCTGCTGTTTATCCAGAACAAACAGCTTGTTGGAATTCGTATCAAACATCAAGCCGTATTCTAGCATAAACTCAACATCTGTTATTGATTTCAGCAGCTTGTTCCTGATAGTCTTTTCTTCACCTTTTGGGTTGAACACTTTTATCCTGTCGTCAAAAATTCGTGATCCATCGACACTTACCGGAATTCTTACTTGTATAAGAACATTATCTTTCCACGGTTTCATTCCTGCAATTATAGAAGATGTTTTCTCAGATTTGATGTAATCGAAAGTATCAGAATAAACATGGATTTTCCAATGGTATAGATCGTAAAAGTACCATAGATTCTGATTCTCCTGATAGACTATATGATATACCCCTTGAAATTCACCGGGACCCTGTCCTTTATTGCCAAAGGATTTAAGTTTCTCTCCAGCATAATTATAAACATAAATAACCCCATCCTCAGCGTCAGTGAATACTATTTTATTATTAGCAGCACATACAACCGGGGATTTATACAGTTCGGGTACTTTGAATAAACTGATTTGTTTAACATCCAATGTTGGATTTTGTTTCTTCTCTGTACAGGCAAATAGCAGCAGGCAGAGAAGGAGAATAATAAAAATGCGAAATTTCATCAGTCCTCACAGATTACATGGATTTTAGTATCAATACCTGATTGAATGAATTATGCTCAATAAGTCAACTGTTTTCTACATCTTTCAATCCATTTTATATTTTTAACTCCTGATATTTGTTTCTTCATTTTCTTTGGTGCCAAAGAAAACGAAGCAAAAGAAAGGCACTCTTTATCAAAATGTATTTCCAGCAAGCTGGAACCATAAATCTCCCCTGAAATCCTTCCAAGGCTTCAGGATTTCTTAACGGGAAAATTTACTTTTATCAACAGATAGAACGATTACACAAATTTGCAATTGAAAAGACTTAATGTAGGCCTATAACGACTTTAAGTGACAAAGAGGAAATACAGATACTGACAGCTATGTCTAACTAAATTGCACAAGTTCTGCTGTAAAAAGAGATTTGTCAGGCAGCTTTTCGAGCGCCGTCAGGTGCAACACAGTCTGTCAGGGAACGATCATATCAATATCTATCAATACGTTAAGTCGGTTGAGTCCCGAAGAATCGGGAAAACCTACGTCATAAATTACTTTTGACTATAAAATATTTGCTTTTTTGCACTCTGAGAACGGTGTGGAAGGGCAAAAAAACCGAACCGATCATGTTATATTAATATATTGCTGCTGTTATGGGGATGATTGTAAAACCAACAACAAACAGAATAATCCTGTAACCTACAATGAACAAAAACAGCTGTTGCACTGTAAGATCATAAGCAATTTTGAAAGTTAGAATAGCCGGTATAATTGTCAGATAGTTCGCAATTTTTGCAAACATTCCGGCATGAAATCCATGAGGATCTCCTACTAATAATGCAACTCCGGAATCAATTGCGGCTATTATAATAGTTACGATTAAAGATTTAACGAAAGGGCTGTTGCTTATCATCATCAATTTATTTGTTATAAGATAAAGTACTGATGATTGAATTATTACCATTGCAATGAATTTTATGAGTGTATGCATGCATGTCTCCTTGTTGATTTTACTTCATTTTCAGTATTTTACATACATAGAAATCTTCATCGTCTTGTTCATTGTATTCCAGCATGAAAATCTTATCCTTAAAAACAAACGGGATTGTGTCTTCAGGCTTGCTCATTCTAATGGTGCCAAGATATTTATTCTTGAAATCATAGGCGTCATAGAAGTGAACATCATTATTGTCCTGAAAATCGTATAGAATGAAATCATCTCCTGCATGTATTCTGTTATATTTTTTAATGTTTTCCAGATATCTTGGCAGCATCTTCAAATCCCATTTCTTAACAGGATTACCCTCCACGTCGAATTGCTCAACAGAGGTTTCATTGCCATTTAAATCCCAGATGAAAAAGAAATCCATATTGGCAGCAATTCTTGTTGATTCTTTGAAGATGCTGAAGTCATCACTTGATAAGAACTCTTTTTCCTTAAGGGATATTTTATTTCCATTTTCCAGATGTAAGTCGTGTAAATAGTATAGCTTCTTATCTGAGCTATCTTTTGGAAATAAGTGACTTTGAAGACTTGATTCTGCCGTATAAACCTTATTAAACATAGTTTTGTCAAGAACATCTTTCATGACCAATTCATGTTTTGCATTATAGTACTTTATACAGAATCCATAAAAATCATATATTCCTAGTAGATTTTTATTATAGTCATAGAATATATTGAAAATATGTGTGAACTCATCAGGTCCATCACCTTTTCCTCCAAATTCTGATAATAAATCTCCTTGATAGTTATAGGTATAAATTTTTCCATCAGTTTGAGTTGCCAAATTTGTTACAAATATTTCATCTTTCGTAGCACAAACATCAGGATTAATTATTTCTGGGAGATTGAATTCTGTGATTATATCAAAAGCAAGCTTCCTCTCCTGCATTCTATAATTGCATGAGCATAATACAAATATTAGTAATAATTGATTAAAGTATTTAGCTTTCATCAGTGATCCTTTACTACTTCAATGTGTATATTTTTACTGAATAGTTTTCTTCTTTGTCAGTAGAAACAACGTACATATTCTTGCTATTTGAGTTCACTATAAAATCATTTTCATTTTCACAAATCAATTCACCAACATATCTACCATTAGTCTTATAGCAAAGCCAACTACCGGAATCATCATCATTGGTAACAGGCAAAATGATATATTTGCCGATTACAATAATGTTATGGATATCAATCTGTTTATGACTATTTCCACCTTTTACATTCAGATGTTTCAAGTTCTTCTTAATTAAATCGTATGCATATAAATCAAAGTCACCTTGATTTGGTGCCACAATATAGACTTTATCATTATTGTAACTGAAGAAATAATAATTCAGTTCGGTAACATCCCCTGATCTAAGAGTTTCCTCATTTGATAGAATTAGTGAGTCATTAATAGTTATTGTGTTTTGCCACTTATTGTCTTCGTTCGGGAAATTCGTATGTGTTTTTACGAGAACACCATTTATCTTTAATTCTCTAAATGGTATTCCTGATAAATGAACTGATTTCTGCTCAACTACACATCCGGTTTTATCAAAGTACGTCATTTTGTAGTTCATAACATCAAAGATTCCCAGTATATCCTCATCACTCGAATAATAATACTTCTTTCCAAATTCTATTTCATCGGGACCTTTTCCTTTCTTCCCAAAGGAACTGACAATTTCACCATTATCTAAATATCTTGTGAATTTGCTCAAGTCAGCTTGAAATGTAATAAAACCAGTCTCTGTAATAATAAGTTGTGGATAGTAATCGGTATCTTCTAACTTGACAGTGTTCACCAGTTTGAATATATCTTCCATTTTCAAGACCTTGCTATTATTGTCAGAACAGGCAAACAGCAGCAGGCATATCGATAGTAGAACAATGTATTTCGCTTTCATCAGTGATCCATTTTACTTCAGAATATAGTTGTGTACTATTATCCATTCTTCGGAGTCATCAGATTCAACAACATAAATGTGGTTGTTATATACACCGTAAATCGCTTTGTAATCCTCTTCAAACTCCATTGTACCGATGTACTTGCCTTTTTGCTTCATAAAGATGTATTCCAGGCGATCTTCAGTGTTACTGGCTTCTATTATGATGTATTTTCCAATAGTGTGTACGTTATTGATACTTGATATGTTAACTGTGTAATGCTTATTAGAACCTGTTTCTATGCGATTCAGCTTCCTGTTTTCCAAGTCGTAATTATATAACGCGAAGTCTGTTCCATCTGGTTTCAAAATTATGATTCTGCCTGAATTGTAGCTGTATTGATAGTACTTCTCCGGTATTTGTGAATCTGTCTTCTCATTATTACTTAAAATGATAGAGTCATTTACAGCAATATTATTTTTCCAAAATCCATTATTATCAGGAAATTGAGAAAATGAGAATACTTCAATATCATTCTTCCTGAGTTTGAAGTATGGAATCCCGGAAATTGGACGAGAGTCATGTTTCTGAAACTCGCACGAATCATTGAAATACAACGTTCTAAAATTTGGAATATCATATATTCCAAGTGTATGAATGTCTTCAGAATAAGACAAAAATCTGCCCCACTCAAACTCCCCAGGTCCTTTTCCCTTCTTACCAAACACTTTTTCCTCAGTTCCATCATTCAGAAACTTTGACACTCTGCTGGAATGAGTTTGCATAGCAAAAAAACCGAATTCAGTAAATGTAAAAACTGGGATTTCATCTATGTCTTTTAATTCTATTGCAGACTCCAGTTTGAATATATCCTCCATTTTCAAGACTTTACTTTTATTGTCAGAGCAGGAGAACAGGAACAGGCAGAAAAGGAGTAACAGGAAAATGCGATATTTCATCAGTCCTCACAGATTACATGGATTTTAGTATCAATACCTAAATGAATGAATTATGCTCAATAAGTCAATAGTTTTCTGTGTCCTTTAATATAATTTAATATTCATACAGCCACTTTTCCCGATTATTCGGGACTCAATCAATTTAACCTACTGATAAAGATAATAGTTGGAAGTTCCTGGAGCGGAGTCGAAGGGTAATAAAACGTTGTTAGCCATTCCTGCAGTACTTTTCCAGTATCAATATTAAACCTATAATGTTATACTAATATTTTGCATTTAGGCAATAATATATATATATGATACTACTTCCACATGACAGAATTCCCCCTTTTCTTCCTCCTCACTTCTGTAATATACGACAGAGAGCTTGGCATAACAGAAGCAGTAGACTCGATTCCGCTATTACACAAAGCTATCTTGACAGAAATACTGAAGATACTTCATATTGCAGTATGGAGTTTATGCATGTTCAATAAAAGTAAAATTGATTTCAATAAAATCATTAATGAGTTTATCTCGGCTTATTCTATTATTGTAGATCCGGATAAAGTTGTGCGGATTATGCAGGGAAGAATCATAGAATTCTTTGATATTACCAGGGTCAGTTTCTTTGAGCTGAAGGAAACAGGATTTATCTGTCAGGAAAAGAATAAGGAAATCTCTGCTGATTCGGAACTTGTTCACTGGCTTAAAACCAATTCAACCTGGCTTTATCATGGAGAACGAGCTTATGAATATGTTTATAAGGATGAAGTTGTCCGTTCAGGCATTGAGTTCGACTACATTTTTCCGCTGGAATCTCACAATGAGCTGATTGGGTTTTGCATGATAGAATCGGGAGTTCTCAAAAAGGAAGTTCTGGAGTTTCTCATGACGGTTTTCCGTCTTTCTGCAATTGCTCTTGGTAACGCCAGAAGAATGCTTCACGAGCAGAGACGTTTGAAGAACGAGTCTATTAATGAGAAAATGTCTGTGGTGGAAAGCATAGCCTCCATGATAGCTCACGAGATCAAGAATCCGTTAACATCAATCAGAAGCTCCATCCAGTTTATTATGGACAGTGTACCTGATGAGAAACTGAAGAATTTGTCAGACAGCCTCATCAGCGAGGTTGACAGAGTAAATGATATTGCCGAGTCAGTTCTGGTTTATGCCAGACCCAAAGTGATAAACCTTGAAAAAGTAGATTTATATGAACTGATCAATTCGGTAAAACTGCTGTATGAACAGAGATTGTCTAAACTGGGAATATCGGTGGAAATAAGTGATAGTATTGAGAAGCAGTTTGTCTCAGCAGATGAGAATGCTTTAAGGCAGGTTATGGTTAATCTGATGAATAACAGTCTTGATGCGCTTTCTGAAAGTGAGCGTAAACAGATTAAGATTTATACAGAGATCAATGGTAATGATGTTCATGTATACTGGGAGGATACCGGATGCGGAATGTCGGAGAATGTTGTCAGTAATATTTTTAAGCCGTTTTTTACTGTAAAAAAAGGTGGGACAGGTCTGGGACTGGCTATCTCAAAAAATCTGGCAGACGCAATGAATATGAGTATGAGTGTGATCTCCAAAGAAGGTGTCGGCACAAAATTTAAAATTGGCATGAGGAAAGAATGAGTAAAAAGAACAGAATACTGATTGTAGATGATGAAGAGAAAATCCGGATAATACTGAGAATGCTTCTGGAAAAAGAAGGATATGAAGTTATAGATGCAGATTCCGGTAATGAAGCGATAAAGATATGCGGTAAAAACCAGTTTGATGTTGTACTTCTGGATATGAATATGCCTCTGCTGAACGGCCTTGAGGCAATGCAGAAACTGAAAGTATTGCAGAAACATGCTCAGTACGTGTTTATAACTGCCCACGGAACGATAAAACATGCTGTTCAGGCAATGAAGGACGGAGCTTATAATTTTGTGTCAAAGCCGTTTGATAATAACGAGATTCTGGCGATACTCAATGGAGCTGTCAGGGTTGTTGAGCTGAACAGAAAGCTCAGTGCTCTTGAGTCGCAGATATACGAGGACGATCCGTTCAGGGAGATTATTGGATCTTCAAAAGCTATAAAAGATACATGCAATCTGGCAGAGAAAGTGGCTAATACAGAGCTTTCTGTGCTGGTACAGGGTTCGAGCGGAGTGGGTAAAGAGCTGATTGTGAGAGCAATTCACAAGATATCATCAAGAAGAAACCGGAAGTTTATAGCTGTTAATTGTGCAGCAATTCCGAAAGATTTGTTTGAAAGCGAGTTCTTCGGACATGAGAAAGGAGCATTTACCGGTGCAGTAACTAATCATAACGGTAAATTCATCGAAGCAGACGGAGGAACATTGTTTCTCGATGAGATAGGGGAGATGCCGTTGGAGTTTCAGGCAAAGCTCTTGCGTGTTCTGGAGAATGGAGAAGTATATAAAATTGGGTCATCTGATCCGCAGCATGTGGATGTCCGCGTGATTTCTGCCACAAATAAATCGTTGAAAGATAAAGTCACAAACGGTGATTTTCGGGAAGACCTGTATTACAGACTGAATAATTTTGAGCTGGTAATCCCTGATCTTAAAGACAGAAGAGAAGATATTCCGGAACTTGCCCGTTATTTCCTGAAGAAAAAGTATCCTGATAAAGCCATAAATGATGATACTTTAAGGAAGCTGATGCTGTTTGACTGGCCAGGGAACATCAGACAATTGAAAAGTGAGATTAATCGGGCAGCTGTATTGTCCGATGATGTGATTAACCCTGAAACATTCTCGTTTTCAGTAAAACCTGAGCTGGAGTGTATAATAGATCTGAATGGTGAAATTGACCTTGAAGCAGTCTTGAATGAAATCCGTAGCAAGTATATCACACAGGCAATATTGAAAGCCAGGGGAAATAAAAAGAGGGCTGCAGAATTGCTTGGTTTATCGTACAGAGTTTTTAATTATCAGTATGAGAAGTTGAATGAGGGAGAAAGTTGACGCCTTTGGTATGATTGTTTTGTTTTACAGTTCAAGCAGTACCTCCATTGATTGCTTCAAAGTAAAATCAGATAATTACTTTGTATAGTTATCAATCAGTTTCTGAATATCTCCGTTTTCATATCCTTGCTGTAAAATATTATTGAATTCGTTCAGAAAATCCTGCATTTTCATTTTTTTAGGAAATCCCAGGTAATTTGGATCTCTTTTGAAAGGTTTAGACAGGATAATAAACTCGTCTTTCATTTCCATCAGATGCTTGTCTTTTCTTAGTGTTTCATAAAATGCATATTTCCCGGGACTTATCAGAGCACAGTCAATTCGATTGTCCAAAAGCATTTTTAGACGAATAACAGGTCCATCATCCTGTTCGACATTGAATAGCCCTTCTTTTTTTGCTTCTTCATATTCATCACCGAAAGATCCTCCACGTCCAATACCGATTGTTTTACCTTTCAGATCCGCAATGTCTTCAAAATTGAACTCGCTACCTTTCATCACAACAATGATAACCTCATCAAAGTAAATCACATCAGAGTAATCGAAAATTTTAAGTCTCTCTTCGGTTTTTGACAAACCTATAATTCCACCTTCCGCATTGACAGCCATATTGTAAGCTCTTGCCCATGGATACAATTTGATATTGAATGAATAATTTTTCATATGCATATCTATATATTCTGCAATATCAACAAGGATACCCTTTGGATATCCATTTTCTTTATATATTTTTGGGATTTTATAATCATTTCCCAGAATTGTTATTTCTTCGGAAAAAACATTAACTATCTGAAGGGAAAATAACAATATTAATGAAAAGAGCATTTTTTTCATAATTTTCCTCTGTCAATTAATGATTGACATTTGTTAGGCTGTTATCTTGTTGTTGATAAATTAATATACAATGCAATCAGTTCTTTATTGAAGTAACAACTTTTAATACACTGACTATAAATAAGTTAAAAGTCTTTTTGGAAACGTCAAGTAAAATATTTTTTATGTAAACAGGAATTCAGACAAAAAGCAAGGGAAAAATCCGTTTAAGTTACCCACTTATCAGAACAGTTTTCGTGCTTTGCATAAGAGATTGAGTGTTAAATCTATTGATCGTTATTTCGATTTAGCCCTAATACAAATATCAGTTATCTCTGATTCAGTAAATATTTCAGGAAGTGCATAAGGAAGTCTTTTTAAGAAGGAATTCCAGTGATTATTGGTTCCCCAGGTCATTTCTGCAAGGGCTGCAACCCTTGGGAACAGCATATAGAATGCTCTTTCTGGAGTTGGAATAAGTTCAGTCCAGAGATTAGCCTGTGCTCCTGCAATGAGATTACTATTGTCAGGATTCGGATCGAAAGTATATACTTTTTTAGTATTGATAACCCCAAAACCACCTTTCTCTCCTTCCTCAGCAGTTTGCTTCCAGTCAAAATACAGTGTATTGTTGGGAGTTACAATCGTCTTGAAGCCTTTCTCCAGAGCATTCTTTACCGCACCTTCATTTCTCCACGCCATAATCCAGGCTTCTGTCTGTAAATCACCTTCAAGAATTTCATCCCAACCTAATGCAATCTTTCCTTTTCCATGAAGGTAGCCGCATATATCTTTGATGAAGTGAGCTTGTAATTCATTCTCGTCTTTAAGATTTTTGTCCCTAATCACTTTCTGACATTTACTGCAGTGCTTCCAGTTTTCCTTTGGGCATTCATCTCCACCTATATGTATGAATCTTGACGGGAAGAGATCTATTATCTCATCAAGAACATTATATGCAAACTCATAAGTAGTTTTTTTACCTGGACATAGTACGTTTTCTGATACTCCCCATTTACTCCAGACATGTGTTTCTTCATCTTTACAGGACAGGTAGTTATAGGTTGATACTGCTGCCTGCATATGTCCCGGCATATCAATCTCCGGAACTACTTCAATACCCTTTTCTGCAGCATATTCAATGATTTTTTTTAAATCATTTTTTGTGAAGAAACCACCGTAAGTCTCCCCGCTTTCATCTATTCTATATGCTCCGTGCTTTGTCAGTTCCGGATATTTATCGATTTCTATTCTCCATCCCTGATCGTCTGTCAGGTGAAGGTGAAAGTAGTTCAGTCTATAGTAGGAGAGCACATCAATGTATTGCATTACAAAACCAACATCGAAGAAATGACGGCTTACATCAAGATGCATTCCTCGCCAAGTGTACTTAGGGTAGTCATAAATTTCCATACATGGGATTGAATTATTTTCTTTCTTTAATTGTTTAATAATCTGGTTTGCATATATCATTGATCTTTTGTTGTTGTAGTTAATCGCAATATTTTGTTTATGTACAACAATGCGGAAATGATCATCAGGAAGTGATTCATCTCGGTTGAATTCAGTAGTAAAATTACAGTTATACCCTGTCTTGAAAGTTACTTCTTGAGGATAAGGAATGATGTTCACAATTTTATTTTCTTGCATATAAATCTCCTGAATAAAACATGGTAAAGATGATATAAATGTCAAATTATGTTTTATCGGAGATAGATAATATGTTTTTAACTTATTTCGGACATTCTGCTTTTATGATTGAAACCAAAGATTTTACAATCCTTATAGATCCTTTTCTAAAGCACAATCCACATTTTGATACTTTACTTTATGATGCAATTAAGCCTGACTATATTTTACTTACTCACGGTCATGGAGATCATGTTGGTGATACGTTTGAACTTGCAAAAGATGGGAAATGTACAGTTATTGCTCCATTTGAACTTGCAGCCTTGATTGGAAAATATGATATAAGAAATCATCCTATGCAGATAGGCGGAAGTTATGAATTTCCTTTCGGTCGAGTAAAAATGGTTTATGCACAGCATAGTTCCTCTTTGACTGACCCTGAGACAGGATTTGTACACTATACTGGTAATCCTTGCGGGTATATTTTGACGCTTGATGGAACGACTGTTTATCATGCCGGAGATACTGCTTTATTCAGTGATATGAAGCTGTATGGAGATATGGAGAACATTGATTATGCTTTGCTTCCTGTTGGGGATAATTTTACTATGGGTATTAAAGATGCTGTTGTCGCTGCAGAGTTACTGTCTGTAGATAATGTCATTCCCATGCATTATAATACATTCGATTTAGTCAGAATTGACATGAATGAATTGAAAAAACAGTTCTTACAGAGTAAATCAAAATTGACAATTATTGAGTTCAATGCAAAAATAGAAATATGAAACATTAAAGAGGTTTTATGTTGAAAGGTATTATTGCAGTTTTTCTGCTGCTGTCAAGTATCTGTCTGATTTCATTGGAGAATATTAATTTTCACCAATTGAATACATCAGACGGGCTGAGTCAGAATATTGTTAGTTCTGTTCATCAGGATAACAAGGGTTATCTGTGGTTTGGAACAAGAAACGGGTTGAACAGATATGACGGATACGAAATAAAAGTATTCCGCAAGATCAATGGAGATGTAACAAGTCTGAACAGTAATTATGTTGTCTGTATTTTTGAAGATAAATACAATACACTCTGGGTAAGAACAAAAGGTGCTGTTCACAGATATGATCCTTATAAGGAGAATTTCACAAGATTTTACGTTAAAGGAGAACCTGTAGAAGATCTCGAATTAACAATCAAGGACTTTTATAAGCAGGTTTCGACTTTTCCATTTCATCTTTCCAAAGTCGATGATGTATTCGTAATGTATGACAGGACAAAGGATAATCTCTACAGGGCAAGATGTAAATTCCGTGAATTTGAATATGACAGTATAGATAATTACTATATTGATAGCAACAATGTTCTCTGGATGGTTATTATAAACGGGAAAGACGAAAAGATTATTAAATACGATCCTGAAAACAACGAAATTGATGCAATAGAAGTGACTGAAGGCATTCATGTAATCAGTATGACAGATGACAGCAAGGGGAATTTATGGATCTCTACCTGGGAGTCCGGTTTATGGAAAATGAACAAGGAAAAGAAAAAGCTGGAGCAAATCAGATATCTTGGAAAAGGAAAATCAAGAATTGACATCTCAAAAGAAATTATCCTGAGTGTTTTTGTTGATGATGAAGACAATGTCTGGTTTACGATTTGGGGACACGGGCTCGGATGTATTAATGAAGAAACAGGAATATCAACTAATTATACTCATAAAAACGGTATTGTAAATTCTCTTGCACATAATGTGACTAGCTATGTGTATCAAGATAACACCAGAAATATCTGGATTGGAACTTATGGAAATGGTTTAAGTTTCTTTAATCCTGATCATCAGGCTATACAACACTATTACAACTTATATTATGATGATACTTCTCTTTCAAATAACAGTGTTTATGCACTGACAGAAACATATGATGGTAAGCTCTGGATAGGAACAGATGGTGGTGGTATTAACATAATGGATAGAGATACCGGTAATTTTAAAAAGATTACGAAAAACTCAAAAGGTTTAAAGATAACTTCTAATACTGTAGTTGCTTTTCTGGAGGACTCAAAGAAGCGTCTCTGGATAGGTGAGTGGTTCGGGAATATAAACATCTATGATCAAAAAACAAAGACAATACATGTTTGTGATGGAAGTTCAAAAATCTATCCGGAATGCGATGAGAAAGTTGTAAGGGTTATTTATGAGGATTCTCAGAACAGGATATGGATTGGAGGGGAAAACAAAGGGCTAACAGTATTTTACCCGGAAACGAATCAGTTTTATTACTTTGCAGATGAAGATAATAAAATTATTAAAGAAATGGGAATAGTATATGACATTGTTGAGGATGACAGACGGGATATCTGGATAGGTACAGAACGTGGATTGATCCGTTATAATCATAATCTGGCGAAATTTGAGAAATATTCTAATGATCCTGATGATCCGAAATCACTTAGTGAAGACTTTATATGGACTCTTTATTATAAAGATGATTGTATCTGGATTGGAACCAATGGGGGAGGACTTAACAAGTTTAACATCAGGAACAAATCTTTCACGCGGCTGAAAGATATTGGACTTCCGACAGATGTTGTTTATGGTATCGTGGAGTTAGATGATTACTTATGGCTGAGCTCTACTAATGGGATAATCAGATATGATTTAAGTAACAACAGTTTTGCTGTGTTCGATGAGGAAAAGGGACTTCAGGGGAAGGAATTCAATCAGGGAGCCTATGGTATTACCAGTAAACAGGAACTGATCTTTGGTGGTCAGAATGGATTTAATATTATTGCTCACAATAAACTTAAGGTTGATAACAGAGAACCTCAGGTACTGATAACAGGTTTCTATGCTAACGGAGAGCGTGTTCCGATTTCAGATCCGTCAAAAGAAATATTCGAATTTCCTCATTCAGTAAAATCTCTTAAGATTGAGTTTGCTGCCTTGGATTTTACTTTCCAGGACAAAAACCAGTACGCATATAAATTATTGAATTTCAACGAAAACTGGGTAAAGGTAAATGCTAATCAAAGATATGCTCAGTATACAAATCTTAAACCCGGAAGATACTCATTTCAGGTAAAAGCATCCAATAGTGATGGTATCTGGAATGAGAATGGAACCTCGTTAGTGTTTAAGATTGCATCTCCTATCTGGTTGACATGGTGGTTTAAGTTAATCTACATTGTTCTGTTAGTTCTTATTGTACAGCTTATACTGTATATAAAAACGAAAGTTCTTAAGGCACAAACCAGGAAATTAGAGCATATGGTTGCTCTTCGTAATGATGAAGCAAAGCAGCATGTTGAAAAACTTACCGCTATCTTTAACAATGCAGTTGCCGGAATTGTAATTCTTAATAAAGATAACACTGTTCAATTCTGTAATAAATATCTTGGTATTATGCTCAATAAAGAAGATAAAAAACTTATAGGATCTAAATTCACAGAGCATTGTTTGGATGAAAGTTGTAGAGATTTACAGCAAGAACTGGATGATCTTAAGAGTGGTTTGAAAACTGAGTTTCATCTACAGTTAAAGTTTATTAGAGAAGGACAGGGGGATTTCTGGGTGAATCTTTCTTGCTCTGCAATCAAGGACAGATTTAACAATATTGATTCTATACTTGCTATACTGATTGATATTGATGCCCGTAAAGCTTCTGAAGAGAAGATAATACAACTTGAAAGAAAGAGTTCCGCTCTGGCAATGGCTGTTACTGCAAATCATGAACTTAACCAGCCTTTGATGGTTCTTCAGGCAAATCTGGAAATGCTTCTTATCTCGTTTGATCTGGATGATAAAACTCCAAAACAGTCCAGATATCTCAATCGAATATATGATTCATTAAAAAAGATGCAGGATATTTTATTCAGCTATAAGTCTTCATCAGACATTGATTTCCATCATTTTACAGATACCAATGATGAGGTTACTCAGGAGGAATCCGAGGATTAATGAGGATTCTTCTACTGGTAACTATAATTGCCTTATTTGTCTCGTTTTGTTTTGATAAAAAGAAAACTCTGAAAGCACTGAGAATAGCTGTAAAGAAGATGCAGAAGATTATTCCGCCATTTGCTGTAATGCTGATGTTTGTTTCTATCGTGTTGTATCTACTACCGGAGAAGGTTATTCTTGCAATTCTGGACAATGAAAGCAAAGGTGTTTCTCTCACGTTGGCATCTGCAATCGGTTCTATTAGTGTATTGCCGGGATTTATTGCATTTCCTTTATGCAGGCTTCTTTTACAGAAAGGAGTTACCTACATGGTTCTTTCTGCATTTTCAACAACATTAATGATGGTTGGACTCGTATCAATACCAATTGAAATTAAATATTTCGGAATTAAGATATCAGTTCTCAGGAATTTTGTTAGTCTGCTCATTGCTTTAATCATAGCACTTTTCACCGGTTTCATTTTCGGAGAACTTTTTATATGAGCAGGAAATTCATAGTATTTTCAGTAATATATTTAGTTCTTATAGGGTGTTCATTTCTTTTTTCATTCGAGCCGGGGCAGGAAATTGGAAAGAATTTCGTAGATTTTGCAAAAGATTTTATAATATTATTGCCATGTGCATTTGTATTAATTGGTCTTCTGGAAGTCTGGGTAAAAAAAGAGACAATAGAGAATCATATGGGAACAAACTCAGTGTTTGCAGGATATTTCTGGGCTGTTCTTCTCGCCGGATTCACAGTAGGTGGTTTGTATGTAGCATTTCCTGTAGCATATTCTCTTTACAAAAAGAACGCCAGATTAAGTGTTATTTTTACATACATTAATGCTGCGGCAATATTTCGAATACCGATGACAGTATTTGAGATATCAAGTCTTGGGCTTAAGTTTTCGCTTATCAGATTGCTTTTATCATTACCACTGATAATTGTTTTTTCAATAATGCTGGAGAAATTTTTGCAGAAAAGAAATTTTCTTATCAGAGATGGTAGCTAAAAAAAAAGTAAACATTGTTTTACTTTGTCAGAATTTCTTGACAATGATATAGTAAAATGTAAATAGTGCAAATCATAATTCATAATAAAAATATATTGGAGAATTAATGGGATACTCGTATTCGGAAATTAAGCGATACAGGAGAAATGAATTAATCATTCGTGAAGGTGAAGTAGCAGATGTAATTTTTTTAGTCATTGAGGGTAAAGTCCGATTGATAAAAAGAGATGAGCAAAACAGAGAAGTCGAAATTGGATATCTTTCAGAAGGTCAGGTATTTGGTGAAATGGGTTTTATCCTTGAAGAAGCCAGAACATATACTGCAAAAGCTTTTACTGATGTTAAGCTTAAACTGATAAATCCACGTGTTTTCAGTGAACTATACGATACTGAGCATGCTGAGCTGATTAAGCCGATTATTCAGTCAATGGCAGAAAGAATCAGACATTACAATATGCTACTACTTGAAAACGCTGACAAAGCTTCAATTATAAACAAGACTTCTGATGATAATTCACCTGAACTTACTATTGTTCCTAAGACTGACTATGCTATTGAAGCTTTGAACGGCAAGTCTAAGATAGAAATCAGTGAGTATCCGTTATATTGTGGAAGATTTTCCAGAAGAAGATCTGATGACATGTTTCACTCAAACAACCTCATGCTTTATGATAATCCTCCATTTACCGTTTCAAGGTCTCATTTTTCCGTACTCTTATTCAAAGGTGAACTTGTATTTTACGACAGAGGTTCAACTCTTGGAACATATGTGAATAATATACAGATTGGCGGAAGCAGAAGAGCGGAGAGGAAAACAGTGTTACATAAAGGCAGTAATGAAGTACAGATTGGATCTGTAAACAGCCTTCTTGTATTTGATTTTGTTGTCAGTTAAGATATCAGTCTTTCTGAAGCACTTCCTTTATTTTTGCTGAAAGCGATTTTATTGTAAAAGGTTTTTGGATAAACTCCGTACCTTCATCAAGTATACCGTGATGAGCAATTACATCTCCCGTATAACCTGACATATATAAGACTTTAAGTTTTTCCCTTTTCTCTTTAAGTTTTTCATAAAGTTGTTTACCATTGATACCGGGCATTACAAGATCAGAGAGAAGAAGGTGTATTTTACCTTCATAGTTTTCAGCAGTTTTTATCACATCTTCTGCTGTAGAAGCAGTAATTGTTTGAAATCCCTGTTTCTTCAGAATATTGCAGACCAGATTTCTTACAACTTCCTGATCTTCAGCAACCAGTATGGTTTCTTTTCCATCAGAGTTGACTTTCTCTGACTCAGAATAGTTATAATCCTCAGGAGGAGCATCGGCAGAAGGCAAATAAACTTCAAACTCAGTTCCTTTTCCTGACTCAGATTGAACTGAGATTCCTCCACCATGCTGTTTCATTATTCCGTATACAGTAGCGAGTCCAAGTCCGGTACCTTTACCTGCTTCCTTTGTTGTAAAGAACGGTTCAAAAATTCTGTCCATCAATTCTTTTGGAATTCCGAGACCACTGTCAGCTACAGTTAAAACCATGTAGGAACCTGGTGTTAAATCCTGAAGTTTTTCCAATTGATTTTCTTTCAACTTTTCCAGTCTTGTAGAAATTCTGAGTTTTCCACCGTCAGGCATTGCATCCTGAGCATTAATCACTAGATTCATTAATACCTGATCAAGTTGACCGATATCGGCTTTTATTGTGTTCTCATTTTCACACAGATTAAGTTCAAGTTCAATATCTTCACGCAAAGTTCTTCTTATCAGTTTTCTGAAATCCTTAACTGCTTTATTAAGATTGAAAGTTTTCATTTCCAGAGTTTGTTTTCTACCAAATGCCAGAAGCTGCTGAGTAAGATCTCTTGAGCGTAAAGCAGCTTTTCTGATTTCCATAAGGACAGACCTTGTTTTGTTATTCTCTGAAAACTCATCAAGCAATAACTCGCCATATCCAAGGATTGGTGAGAGCATATTGTTGAAGTCATGTGCAACTCCACCTGCAAGTCTGCCTATTGCCTCAAGTTTTTGGGCTTGATTAAGCTGCTGCTGAATAAGCTCGTTCTGCTCTTCAGCTTTTCTTTTCTCTGTAATATCATTTCCAACAAACAGTATTGATTCGTCCGGAAGTCTGAAGCTTGCCCAGGATTGATATCTGGTTTCACCGGAGTTGGTTTTAGTTACATAGTCTTTGAATACGCCATCGGTTGAAAGCAGGGCTTCACGAGCAGAGTCGATAGTGCTTTTATCTTTAATCATAAATTCAAGAGGATCATTACTTTTCAGTTCTTCATCAGTCCAACCTGAAACATTTTTGTATTCTCTATTGCATAGCAGACACATTCCATTGGTATCAAGAAGCTGTATCATTATCGGAGAATATTCGAAGATAGCTCTGAATTTTGCTTCGCTTGCGAGAAGAGCTTCTTCAATAAGAATCCTGTCTGTAATATCTGCCATAATTACAAGAGCTGTGTTTGTAACAGGATTTTTGTGACTTATTATAGGCTGTATTCTTACATCAAACCATTTTCTGTTATCATTATAATCTTGTACTTCAAGTATACTGGATACCTGCTGAACATTGCAAAGAGCAGTATCTATTCTCTCCTGTATTTCTGTCCTGACATTTGAACTGAAAAGTTCTGAAATATTTTTATTGATAATGTACTCAGGATCCCTTCCGAAAAGGGATTGAGATGAATGATTAATAAATCTAACTGTCCCATTGAGTGATATTACGAGGATAATTTGATTAGCCGACTCAACAAGTAATCGATATTTTTCTTCACTTTCCTTAAGTGCTTCAATCGCATGAACTGCACGCAAAGTTTCAGAACCATAAGTAGTTAAGATACTACCAATTTCCTTATCTTGTTCCAGGAAAGGCGGTTTTATTTTGTTATGGAGAGCGAGTAAACCAAATATATTTCCATTCTCATCAGGTAGAGGAAATACTAATGAGGACTTATTCTTATATTTTTTCCATCCACTTGATTCAACTTCACTATCCTGAAAAATATCTTCAACAAGAACCGGTTTTTTTTCTTCAAGGACTTTTTTGAACAATGTGTGTTCAGCTAATGGGAAATTGATAAATTCCGGTGCGTGTCCCGGATCAAGTGTATGAACAAGCTTCAGACCATCTTTCTGAATAATATAGAGACTACCGCCTGATGCTATCATGTGTCTTCCGAATTCCTCAAGAAATCTTTTTCTGAAGTCTTCAATATTTGTAATACCTGACAATGTACTTGCCGTATCAACAATCTGTTGGAGTCGTTGATTCACATTAACCAGATTTTTATTTACTTTTCTAAGTTCCTTAGTTTTCTCTTCAACAAGTTGTTCCAGGTGTTCTTTATACTCTTCATTCTGCTTTATTAATCTTGCTTTTTCAAGTACGCTGTTAACGGCATGAGTCAGAACATTAAGATCCTCAACCGGTTTGAGAAGATAATCCCAGGCTCCAAGTCTTAGAGCATCTACAGCGTCTGTAATGAGACCTGTTCCGGAGATGACTATGACAGGTGTTTCGGGAGTATTTTCTCCTGTCCATTGTAGAACACCATGTCCATCAATTTCCGGCATTCTTAAATCGACAAGAATTAGATCAGGCTTTAGTTCCTGTATTCTTTCTATACCAACTCGACCATTCTCGGCCTGATAAATTTCATAATCAAGATCTTCAAGGTGTGCAACAAAACTTTCACGTATAGACAGTTCATCATCAATAACAAGGATTTTACATTTTTCCAGTTCGTTCATTCCTACTCCATAGACATTATTTGCTGAATCACTTCAATAAATACATTAAGGTTAATCTGAGGTTTGATAAAAACTTTTTTATAGACATTGCAGGAACTACATATGGATTTCGGATGAGAGTAACCGACAGAACCGGTATATATAATAAATTTTGTGTCAGTACCTCTATCAAGCATTTCAGAAATGAATTCATCTCCATTTTTCCCGGGGAGTCTAATATCTACAATAGCAATATCTATTGCCGTATCTTTTAACAGTTCAAGTGCTTCTTCTGCTGAACCAGCCTTAAATACGTCGAAGTTTTCATCCTCAAGAAATGCCTCCAGACTTTCCTGGACAGCAATGTCATCATCAAGGACAAGAATTTTTACATCTTGATTGTCCATTTGTACCTCATGATAATATTTAAGTATCAATAATATAATAATGTAAAAAAAACAAAAGCGAATTATTTTTTTATGTTAACCAACTTAATCATATGGTAATATGATTATGAATTTTGTAAACTCGTCCATTTTTGACTCAACGTACATAGAACCTTTGTGGTTTTCAGTTACAATGAAATATGAAACTGATAATCCTAAGCCTGTTCCTTCTCCAACAGATTTCAGCGTGAAAAATGGTTCAAATATTTGCTTTTGATGTTTTTCCGGTATACCGGGTCCATTGTCTTCAATTTCTATTCTGAGTGATCCCATTTCAGTGAATGCCCGTATATATATCTTTGGTTCTCTTTTTTCTGTGATATTGCTTTTCGTCAGTGCATATGCAGAATTCCTGAGCAGATTAAGAATTACTTGTTGAATTTTTGAGCTTTCACAATTAATTACCGGTAGATTGGGTTGATATTCACGATGAATTTCAATTTTCTTGAAATCGAATTTTTTCCTCATATTATAATCATTAGACGCAAGGTCAATAGTTTTATCTAAAAGATCGATAATATTTTCTTTTTTAATTCTTGTTTTATTGTCCCGTGCGAAACTCAACATATTATCAACAATTTTTGCTGCAATCAGTCCGGAATTTTTAATATTGGAAAGTAAATTGAAGATGCTTCTTTTTTCCATGTATTTCAGAATCAAATTGAAATCAATTCCCAGCTCATCTGCAACTGCAAAATTCTTTTTTAAGCCAGAGGATAATCTATTTTGCAGTACATCTGCATTTTGTATCATACCTGCCAGAGGATTGTTTATCTCATGGGCCATCCCGGCTGCAAGTCCACCAATCGAGAGCATTTTTTCCGATTGAATCATTATTTCTTCCATCTTGATTTTTTTAGTTATGTCATCAATTCTTATTACTGCCCCCATCGCGTTATCAGAAATCAAAGGATAAACTGTGATATTCAAGTAATATATGGAGTCCATGTTTGAATATGGGACTTTGGATTCTTCCTGAATAGATCGCATCATTATTGCCTTATCTATTGATTTCTTTATATTTTTCAACCAGGGCAAGACATCATCAATAGGTTTACCTTCAGCATTTTCAGCAGAAATGCCGGAACTTATGGATATTTCTGTATTCCAGAGAGTAATAATGCAATCAGAGTCTACACTGATAATTCCTGATGGCATGGAATCAATGATATTCTGGATGTATTTCTTTGAAGCAGCAATTTCATTTTTTGCCTTTAATATATCAGTTACATCATTACCAAAAAAGAAGATTTCTTTTAATTGTTTGTCATGATCAAAGAATTTTCTGACATTATAGATGATATTTTTCTTATCACCGTTTTTCGTAGTCAGTGTGACTTGATCATCATAATCAAATTCATTCTCTGTGAGAAAATCCTGCGGAAATCTGAATTTATGATCTGGGAAGAATACTTTACACCAGTCTCTTTTTATAACTTCACTGGAAGAATAACCGGTAATTTGTTCCCCGGCAGGATTGATGAATTCAATTTCTCCAAAAGGAGATACACCAAAAATAATTGATGGAGATGATTGAATAATTGTTTCAAACTGATGCTTTTGAGCTTTAAGTTCCTTAGCAGTTCTAATCCGTTCTTGATTCTCAATATTGAGTTGGTTGTTAAGATTCAAAAGTTCTTTAGTTCGTTTATCAACCAGCAGTTCCAGATCGTCTTTATAATTGTTAATTTGATTTTCAGCTTCTTCACGCTTCTGAATCATGAGATTCACATCATCTGCCAGTTCAGCGAATTCAATGTATTGAATTTTACTTTTATCGATTCTCTTTACTTCCTCATTACTGTTTTTCACAAAGTCAGAGAATATTTTGAAATCATTGATTGTATTCAGAATCATCAAATTAGCAATCTTGTTAAAAATGTAGGCAATAATTACGAAAACAATGATAGACAAAAGCAATTTGATCAGAGATGCGAGTTTGATATACTTCAGTTGTTCACTTATTTTTTCTTCAATGTCATTCATATAGAAGCCGGAGACAATGTACCAGTTCCAGTCATCAAATTTCTTGGCAATACTGAGTTTTACAGAACTTCTGGATGTCTCGGGATTCATCCAGCTGTATTCAACAAACTCCTGAGAGTTGAAATCTGCATTTTCTTTAAGCCTTGTCATAAAGTAGTGTTTCTTATTATCTTTTACTTCTCTGAAATCCTTTCCTACCAGTTCAGGAAAGGCTGCACAGTATATAACTGGTCCATCACCATCAAAAAGGTACAGAAATTCCTGTTCATACAATTCACCAATATATCCGAATTGATCAAGTACCGCTTGTTGAAGTTGCTCAGACTCATGGGCAATATACATTCCAGCCCCTAAAAACCAGTCAAAAGGTTCAAAATACTTAATATATGTCAGTTTTTCTGCTTGAATATTTGAGCCGGGTCTATTTTCCCAATAGTATTTAACGAATCCTTCACGCTCTCTTCTAATCAGTTCAATCATTCTCTTTACAAAAAAATCACCTTTTGTGTCCTGCTGTTCGTAAATATTCTTCCCTCGAGGATCTCTTGGATGAATCTGGTTTATTCCCTTCATGGATATCCCGAAATAATAACCTTGACCATCGTTCCATCTAATAGACTCCAGAGTGCTTATGATCAGTTCTTTCAACTCAGCATCATTTTTTGATTTTCTGTACTTGTTATACAAGTTTGTGGCAATGGAATAAGCTTCATTTATCTTTGTGATGAGTAGATCTTTTTGCTGTTGTTCAGTTTTGGCTTTCTGATAGTAAATATAGGTTTTTACTTCTTTAATTTTTTCCAGTGCTTCCTGTTTCGCATCACCAATTAAAGATTTTCTCATTCTGCTCACATTACGTGTATACAGAATGTAATCATGCATTATCCAAACAATAGAAAGAAAAAGAGTCATGTAGATTAATGATAACCTGATTTTGAGTTTAAGTTCATTGGTGAATGCTTTCTTTGACACAGATTCTCCTCGATATGTGATTAATAAGGGATCTTTGCATAATAACAACAATAATCCTTTATGACTCTTTGGTTCGATGAATTTAAAAGAATCTGCAAGAGAGTCATTTAAGGATCAATTTTTGATCTGAAATAGGATGAAATTCTGAATTCATCAGCTAAATCAATTGTGCAAAGGTCTCATCATATTCTTTAAAGACTGAAACTAGAGAAGCAAATACTTAATAACAATATAATAATCTATTATGAAAACACAAAACTCTATTCTTGTATTTTTCAAACTTTGTCATAAAAAGATATCTGATGATTATAGTACAATAAAGCAAGTAAAAAATATCTGTCACCTCAAATAATTTTTATTGTTTGAGTTGACATAACTATCTGTTTAATAATAATTAAACTATGAGTAATTACATATGTTCTCATGAACATGAGCCCTTTGATTCTGCTGTCGGAGGGCTCTTTTAATGAAATTGCATATGAAGAATTAAGTTTGATAAATTTCTGATCTGAAAAGCTATGAGCTGAGAGAACATAGTTAATCTCTGAGGTTAATAATACTTGCAAAAATTTCAAGGAAGTATAGAAATGTCACAAGTAAAATTTTGAGATGAGATATGCTGGAGAAAATTAAAATAAATGATAGTTTAACACAACTCTGTTCAGATGGAGCTTGTGTGAATTCTTATGTTCTGGAAATGACTGATTTCCTGATTGTATTTGATACTCTGATTCGTCCTAAAGACATAAATGAGCTTAAAGAACATATTATTGAGGTTGCAAAGCCAGTTCGTTATATTGTTAATACTCATTGGCATAGTGACCATTGCTATGGTAACAGAATTATTGCTGAGGATAACACAGTTATCATTGCTCATAAGGATTTCTGGACTACAATAAGCAGAGAAAAATATGTAATTTCAAAGAAAAGAGTAAGAACAATCAATAATGATATCATCCGAAAACCGAATATTATTTTTGATACAGGGATTCAGTTCCTGGATAATATTGATTTACGTATTGTTCATACTCCGGGACATTCTCCGGATAGTTCATCAATTTATTCAGGGAACAATTCATTTGTAATCTGTGGGGATACAGTATTAAATTCGTGCAATGAAAAGTATGCTATTCCTTACTTTTACTGGGGTTCTCATAAAGAACTGATAGGTAGTTTACAAAAGTTACTTAGTCTCAATTGTGCAACGTATCTAACCGGACATGGATATAATGTATCAAAAAGTAAACTGGAATCTGATCTGGTATATTTGAAGAGTTTAAAAACAAAATTTCTCGAGATTATACACAACAATAAAGATTTGGAGTATGATAAATATTTGGAGATACTGAAAACAAATCTGAAATTGGAAGATTGTCTTCCCGGAATGAAAAGCGAAGATTTCTGGGTGCCCCGTATGCATGTTCTCAATCTGGAAAAACTAATCATGGAGGAACTGAATGTTTAATGATGAAGAAATCATCGAAACTGAAGCAGAAGAACTTAACGAAGAGGAAGTAAAAAAGTTAAGAGCTTTTGAATATAACAAAGAAGATCAGGAAAAGCATTATCGTTTCTACGAAAAGCTTAGAAACAAGATCAGGGACATGGCTGGGAAATATCATGATCATCCTGTACTGGATTACGTTCTCATGCTGCCTGATTTTTTTATGCTGTTGCTGAGGTTACTGAAAGACAAAGAAGTTCCGGTTAAAGACAAGACCTTTATACTGGCACTTGTAGGTTATGTTATACTTCCTGTAGATTTTATTCCGGACTTTATTCCTGTTATAGGACTGATGGATGATCTGCTCATTGTTGTATATGGCTTAAATACTATTATTAAGGATATTAATCCGGAAATACTCAACAAACACTGGAGTGGAAAAACTAACCTGCTGAACTCAATAACCAATATTATTGAAAAATCCAATGCATTGATGAATTCAAAAGTATATTCAAAAATTAAAAAATGGATTAATGTGAGAAGAGGTTGATATGAAACTGTTGTTAGCTACAAGAAATAATGATAAACTGAAAGAAATAAAGCAATTGTTTTCAGGAACAGATATAGATGTTGTTTCAATGATTTCTTTTGATGATATGCCGGAAGTTGTTGAGGATTGCGATACTCTGGAAGGCAATGCCAGAAAAAAAGCACAGGAAACAGCCGAGTTTACAGGAGTATACACTCTTGCTGATGATACAGGACTATTTGTGGATGCTCTTGATGGTCAACCAGGAGTTTTTTCTGCTCGATATGCCGGAGCTGATTGCTCATATAAGGATAATAGAGATAAGATGCTTGAAGAAATGCAGAATCAGAATAACAGGTCCGCCAGATTTATAACTGTTGCAGCATTTTGCTCTCCTGAAGAAGTAATCCATGTTACTGAAGGCAGGGTAGAAGGAGAGATTACAGACAGAGAGATAGGAGTAAAGGGTTTTGGCTATGATGCAATATTCAGATCAACTGAAACCGGTCTTACTTTTGGTGAGATGACTGATGAAGCAAAGAATGAAATCAGCCACAGAGGAAGAGCACTCAAGAAGATGATTCCATTCATCATAGAATATTTTAAAAATCTGGAAGAAACTGACGCTTAGGTTTCTTGTTCAAGCAGAGACTGAATTCTCCCGGGATTTAATCCGCTTTTAAGTTCTGAGTCCTCATTAAAATTTGCCTTGTACCAGTTCAGTGTATCTCTGATTGTTTCGCTATAATCTCGGAATTTAAGTCCGTTTTTAACTGCCCTTGAGACATCAATCTCAGAAAATCCTGTATAGTCTCCTTCAGCAGGAATCCAGGCAGGAATATCTGACCATGGCATGATTTCGTTTTTTGTAAGAAAACTCTGGTCTTTGAATACAATCTCAACATCAGGATTTACTATTGTTCTGCAATGCAGTAGAAACTCATTTATTTTAAGGGGATTTTCCGGTCCCGTAGCATTAAATGTTCCCGTGATACAATTTTCAGCAAGGTTAATTATCCATTCAGCAAGATCACGTACATCTATGAACTGGATGTTATCTTCACTGTCGGGGGCTATAATACTGTCTGCTCGTTGCATAATTACCGGCCAGTAGGTAAATCTGTCAGAAGGATCATCTGGTCCGCAGATTAACCCTGGACGAACAACAGTAACATTATCAAATTCAGAGAACGCCTTATTTTCGCAAAGTGCTTTAAGAGGACCATAGGTTTCACCTGTAATCTCTCTTGTTTTTTCATCTTCTATTGTACCAACCGGATAATCCTCATTGATATTGCATATTTTGAAATCCTGATAAACAGATACTGAAGATATTATAATGTAGTGTTTGATATTGGATTTTACTACTTTTAGAAGTTCAGTAACCTGATTCGGAAAGTAAGCACAAGTATCAATGACAACATCCGCGCTAATATTTTTTAGTTTTTCAAGATCACAATCTCTGTCTCCCTGAATAGTTTTAACTTCGCTGAACAAATCAGGATTAGTTTTTCCTCTGTTGAACATAGTTACATTATGTCCTTTTGCAATCAGTTGCCCTACGATATGTTTACCCAGAAATTTTTTTCCACCAATAATTAGGAAATGCATATTTTCTCCTTAGTCAAACTCAAAAAGTGGTCCGAATTTAAAAAGCAGGTAAGCCGATGGATCAAATACATCGTTCTCAAAATCCTGAAATGTTGTCTCATTCCATAGAATTACTCCCGCTTGAATATCAAGAGATATTTTTGTTTTTTCAGGATTGAAGATAAGTCCTCCAAGCCCTGTGTAAATATTTATTCCGGTGAGGAAATCACTGTTTATTGTTTCCAGATCACCTTCGTAGTCTTCTACCTTCAAAGAGTTTTTGAACCTGTAGGACAGAATGCTCAAACCACCTCCAAAGAGGAAATGACCACCAAGAAATGTGTGATCAGATGTGAAAGGTTTTCTCATACCGATATTTAAATCTATCTTGAACATGTCTTTTTTAAAACCATCTGTCAGTTTATTACTGCTGAGCAGATTCACTGGACCCATTCCAATATCAAATGCGACTGAGTTCTTTTCCATATTCATACCAAAATCAAGACCAAACTTCATATAATCCGTTTGAGAGTTAAGAGTCATGATACCATTGGAATAGTAGGGTTTGATGAAAATTGATTCAATAGGAAGACTTGTGTCAACAGTGCTTGTAGTTGTTTCATTCTCTTCGTCCTCATCACAGTCATTATGATGTCTATGATGATTTTTTTTTTCTCTTTTGTATTCTTCTTCGACAACCCGTTCTCCTGAATAGTCATCACTAGCTTTCTTTGCAGCACCGGATAAACCTCCTCTGGAACGTCTTTTTCTGACAGGTTCGGTATCAACAAAATCACAACCAATCAAAAATACAACAATCAATAATAAAAAAAAGTTACGCGTATTTATCTTCATATATACTCCTGTTGATTCATTATATATGTGATGACGTAGAGCCACAATCAAAATTGACTCTTTGAAACAATAACTGAGTAATACTGTAAAAGTTGCAATAAAAAAGCTGCTGAAGTTATTCAGCAGCCATAATCAGACACACAAATAAAAATGATTAGAAAAGGTATGTCAGTTTTGCGGCAAACAGGTACCAATCTTTTTTTACTTTAAGGGAGTTTTCCTGGTCAACTTCAAAAAGGCTGGCAGTACCATTCATTTTATGTACTTCAGTTTTAATTATCCAGGAAGACATTAAGTCTGTTCTCAGGGAAAGACAAATATCTTTCTGCCATCCGTATTCCTCGATTTGAGACCATGCTTTTGTAGGATTTTCTGGAATTTTTTTACCATCTTTATCATCTTCATTTGGATAAAACTCAGTATAATATGCACCAATTTCAAACATATCATTAATTCTATAATCAACTTTTCCATAAAATCCCATTGATTTTGTATCCGGAGCCAGATCAACTTCTACAAAATCAAATGATGGAAGAGGTAATGTTCTATGGAAATGTCTAAGCTGGTTGATATCAAGTAAGAGATATTCTCCTGAAATATTAAAGTTTTTGTAATTGAATTTTGCAGATGCAATATATACTTCAGGTCTAACGTGTGACTCAATTGACTTTAAAGTATCAGCAGGATCCGGAAGAGCATATTTGAAATCTCCCTGAATATATGAACCACTGACTTCAAGTCCTTTCAGAGGAGTCTCCCATGCAATATTGGCATTGATTTTATATCTCATATCAAGAGTTTGCAAATCACTTGAAACATATCTTCCAAAAGTACCTTCAGTGTCAATTTCATCACTACCTATCATCATATTATATTTGAAATTACCAAAACTTCCAAAGTTACGACTTCCATAGAGTCCTAAACCTCTGTTTGTCATAAACACATCTCTGAAAGTTTCTGGATATACTCCAAGTGGAAGGAAGATATTGGTTCTAACCATATCAAGGTCCCAATATTCAGACATCATTCCAACAGGAACTTTAGCTTTACCAACGCGAACACCAAGATATGGTTTCCATTGATAATCAGCAAAAGCCCAGTCTATTCTGACGGTATTATTTTCCATGTTTCCAAGATCTCTGGATGAGAGCTGGAGACCTACATGGAGTTTTCTTGATATTTTTTTCTGGAAGTTGATTCCTATTTCATTGAAATGAAATGTTCCTTCAGAAGTCTTTGCGTTAAAATTGTTTTCATCTGAATACAGGTATCCTTGAGATACATATCCACGGATTTTAACATCATTTTTGCTGCCAAAAGCGAATAGAGAAAACGACATGCAGATAAAAAGCATTGATAATATTGTTATTCTTTTCATTTGTTCTCCTTAATTTACCATTACAGCTTTTACACTGTCGTCCAGTGACTTAACATCAATATACCCAATAGCCCCTTTGTTAGCTTTTACATAATCAATTACTTCTTGATCAGAATTCATTACTTCAGGTTCCATTGCTTTTCCTGTGTAGATCATCTTTTCCCAGTGCTTTTTGAAATCAGAAGATGTTGAACCGATATACTCCTGAAGGAAACCACTGTGTGAGTCTGTGTCACTCTGGATTGTTACAACTAACTCATCAATCCCCTTAAGAGATTTAAGTTCTCCCATGAAAATAGCTTTAGCAGCCGGTTTAGGAAGTACCTTAATGTCTGAGCCTTTGTTAATGATTATGATTATTTTGGCATTCAGTATAGTTGTCATCAGCATCAGCAAAATAATCAATAAAATTGTTTTACGCGCAAATTGCATGTTTTCTCCTTATATTTATTTTTAAATGATAATAAAATGAGTATACTTTTTTTAGAATTAATATTATAAATCTGTTATTATTATAATTGAAAACAGAAAAATTGCAAATAAAAGCTTATTTTCATTGAAAATTTTATATGAATTTTATTCAGTTAAGTTTTGTTACTTATTATCAGACAGTTTGTGGAAACTATTTGAAGAGAGTACTATCCTTTTCTGCTTCTTTTAACAAATTAATAACATCAAACTTTCCATAGAATTTAGCAATATCTAGAGCAGTCTCATCTTCAGAATTTTTCAATGTCACATCTGCTCCATTTTCCAGTAAAAGATAGATCATATCAAAATTACCTTTACGGGTTTCTTCCATCAGAGCTGTTGTACCATCAGCACATTGAGTGTTTATATCAGCACCAAGTGATATAAGCAGTTTCGAAATGTACTGGAAGTTGTTACTGAAGTATACTTTTCTGGATGACCAGACTAAGGCTGTGTATTCATTGTTACGGTTGTCCACAACTTTAGTGTTCACATCTGCACCATTTCTAAGAAGGTATACTGCTAACTCCACTTCGTTATTAAGAAGAGCATAGCTTAAGGCATTAAACTCCAATCGGTCTATTTTGTTTATATCAGCTCCTGACTCAACAAGAATAATAGCTGATTCAAGATTACCTTCAGGATTCAGGTATTCTTTCTGTGTTTTCTTTTTCATATCAATGCAGGTCATCATCAAGGCAGTCATGTTGAGTCCGTTTACATCGTTGACTTTTGCTCCATTGTTGATGAGAGTTTGAACTGCATGTGGATGTCTGTTTAAGGCTGCAATCATTAATGCGGTCATACCATCCCTGTTTTTCTGATTAACATCAATACCGTTTCTTATAAGAAAACTGATAATCTCTGTCCTCGCACTATTAGTCAGTTCATGCATCAGAAGATTGTTCCCCATATTATTGCTGTTATGAATGTTAGCACCATAGGAAATTAATAGTTCAGCAATTACAATGTTGCCGGATTCAAGTGCAGACCACATTAGCGATCCGTTAAGGGTATCGGCTTCATTTATTTTTGCATTACTGTTTAGAAAAAGATCAGTCAGCAAAGAATCATCGCTTTGAACAGCAAGTCTGAGAGGGGAGAGGAGTTTTTCATTTTTCACATTTAAATCTGCATTGTATTCAACAAAAAGTTTAATCCATTCATGGCGTTTATCTTTCAGCATTTCCTGTAGTATGAAAGATTCACCACTACTGTTTTTTTCTTCAAGATCAGCTCCCTTCTCTAGAAGAAGTCTGGCAATATGAACTTGATTTGATTTATAACTGTGGTTGAGCGGTGATCCAATATATGGGCTTGTCAGATTAGGATCAGCTCCCGCATCGAGAAGTATTTTGCATATATCAAAAGACTGTGAACTAATTGCATGATGCAGGGCTGTGTATTTCTTTCTGGGATCTCTGGCGTCAGGATCCGCTTCTTTATGAAGACAGTTCGTAACTGCTTTGATATCATGTTTTTTGACTGAGTCTATCAGTTTTGAATTAATATCACCTTTTGCACAGCTATACATAACTAATGATGCTGAAATTATCAATACTAGTTTATACAGCCAATTCAATCGACATTGTATGTTCATATGTTATTGTTGCTGACTCTTTTCTTCTTCTTCTTTAAGTTTTTTATCCAGGGCTTTCTGCAATATTTCTGCAGCTTTCGTAAAGTTGTTTCTCTTAGCTATGTCCAGAGCTGTTGTTCCGTCATTATCTGCAACTGTAACATCAGCATTGTTATCAAGCAGATATTGAATCAAATCAAGATTATTCCTTTTAGTCTGCTCGATTAACGCTGTTGTACCATTAGAGCTGCGAACATTTACATCTGCTTTCTTCTCAACGAGTGATTTCAAAATAGGAGCATAATCCGCATTTGAGAAGTGTTTTCTTGATGCCCAGACAATAGCCGGATATTTGTTTCTGTACTTATCCGGGACAAGAGTTGATATATCTGCTCCCTTCTCAATGAGAAGTTTTGCACAGCCTGTTCTGTGATAACGAAGAGCGTAGGAAAGAGCATCAGATTTTGTTCTGTCTTTGATATTTATCTTTGCTCCGCTGTTCAGCAGAAGTCTGGCGGTTTTACTGAATTCATTTGAAGGTTTATGAGTGTCATGAAATTCTGTTTTAGGATCAATACTGCAAAGCATGAGAGCAGTTCTTCCTATAGCGTCTACCGCATTCACATCTGCCCCATAATCAATCATAAGTTTTGCCAGCTCATAGTTTTTATTGAGAGCTGCAAGCATAAGTGGTGTTAAACCATCATAGTTTGCAGTATTTACATTAGCACCATATTTAAGCAGTTTATTAATAATTACATCATCTTTATTTTTGAACACGGCATAAGAAAGGCAGGTGTTTCCGTTAACATTCTCTGTTTCAATACTTGCCTTGTTGCGCAGTAAAAGGTCAGTAGCTCCCGGGTTATCCAGATCAATTGAGCACATTAGAACTGATTTACCTTCGTTGTTAACAGCATTGACATCCGTTATTTTTTTCAGAATAAGCTTTGCCGTTTCCAGATTGTTATCTTTAAGGGCTTCCCACAATTTTTCATTAAGCTCTGATAGATTATCATTTGTAATTTCCGTACCTTTATCCAGCAGGAGTTTTGTTATGGAAAAATCGTTTCTTTCCGTTGCAAAGTCAAGAGCGCTCAAGCCTTCATCGTTTCTTCTCGAAGCATCTGCTCCATTTTCTATAAGCCATTTGATTATCGTCGGTCTTGCAGCATACTTTACTTCAAGCATAAGAATAGTATTACCTGATTTGTCTGCTGCGTCAACGTCAGCTCCATGATCTTTAAGGTATTGAGCAACTTCCATGTTGTTGTATAGAAGTGCTTTTTTTAAAGCTGTTTCATCCCCGGAGAAAAGAGGATTCTCATTAACGTCTGCACCGTGACTAACAAGCAGTTTCACAATCTCAAGGTAGTTTTTCTGGGAAGCAATCATTAACACAGTCATACCTTCTTCTGATTTAGAGCTTAAGCTTGCACCTGATTTCAGGAGAGCTGAAACTTCTTCAGGGTTATTATCTTGAACAGCCTTTACAAGGGATTTATTAAGTTTTTCAGCTTTTCTGTCTGCACAGCCAGCTAAAATAATGGAAAATACTATGAAAAACAATAAAAGTCTTTTCATCTTGTCTCCTTAAGTGATGGGAAGTTATGTATGTATGAAATAATTTTCTTTACACATTAAAACTTAACAATATTACAAAAATTGTCAAGAATACTTTTATTGTCAGGAACTATTATTTTGTTAAGATATAAATTCAAAGAATATTAATCTATATCTGTATTGACAGCTTTTCAGAACATCTTTTTTTCAGGATAGGGAGTTAAAATGAATAATAAAATTGATTTGCATCTCTTCTCTTCCGGAGCATCTCTTGTATTGGGAGGTGGAGGAGCCAAAGGATTATCTCATATCGGTGTTCTCAGGTGGCTGGAAGAGAATAATATACAAGTTACATCCGTTACCGGTACCAGTATAGGGGCTTTACTAGGTGGTTTGTATGCTCATGGTAAAACTGTATCGGAAATAGAGAATATTGCTCTTAAAATTGACCTTAAACAGGTTGTTAATTTGTTTTCGCCAACAATCTCTAAAAGTGGAATCACGTCAGGGAAAAAAGTTGAAGAATATTTACAATCACTGTTTGGAGATATAAATATTGAAGAACTGAAAATACCATTCAAAGCTGTATCAACAGATATTAACAGTGGAAATGAAGTTGTTTTTTGCAAGGGGAGAATCATTGATGCAATCAGGGCAAGTATATCTATACCATTGGTGTTTGAGCCTGTAATTAGAGATTCGGGAATACTGGTTGATGGAGGTCTTGTTAATCCACTTCCTGTAAACATTGCCAGTGAATCCTTTAGTGATCCGATTATTGCCGTGAATGTGATTAACAAACCAGTGAAGGTAAAAGCACCCGTAAAAAAGAATGCTGCGCTAATAAGTCTGCTGGACAAGCTTGACAGCTTTGGAATAAACTCTCAGATGCTTAAGGAACAGTTAAAGAAAGAAAATGATGTACCCGGAGCTAAGAAAATAATGATGAGATCAACAGAAATTACTCAAACAAGAATTATTGAACTGACTATGAAATTGTATAAACCTGATATTTATATAGAACCTGATGTTGCAGAATTTTCATTATTCGATTTCCATAAAGGAAAAGAAATCATCGAAAGAGGATATATTGCAGCTGCAAATTTAAAAACAAGTAAAACTGTAAAAGATATTCCGGTTACTTGATCAGCAGCATTTTACTGATGCCGGATTTGTTGACAGATTGAATTCTGCATAAATAGATTCCGGTTGAAACAGCATCTCCATTATTGTCTGTACCTCTCCATATAACATTGTGATTTCCCTTTGTTTTGAAATCATTTACAATTGTCTTTACCTTTTGACCCTTGATATTGTATATTGTGATGTCCACTTCTGAATCTGAATCCAGAGAATAGCTGATAGTTGTTTCCGGATTGAAAGGATTAGGGTAATTGGATATTCTCAGTTCAGGTTTTCTTATATCAGGATCTTTAGTTGGTGTGTCAAACATGGCAGTATTAAAGAAGTTTGATCTTCTTGATTCATATTCCTCATAAACAGCTGTAACAAAAAACAGGGTGTTGTTATATTGGCTAATACTGTTTCTTGGTATAACATAAGAGGTTACGGTATCCGGTAAAGATGCAATCAATGTATCAACCTCTGTTGTTTTCATGTATATGTTATATCCTGTAAGAGGGATATCATCTCTTGTTCCGTTTTGCTCATTTCTCGATAAGGAAAGAGAAGGACGAGTTATTGAAACATTGTCAATCATGACTTGAGAATGACTTAATTTATTGTAAATAAAAGCAATTCCTGCATTATCACCATCTGCCTTCTCCAGAGGAACTGATACTCTATATTCGAAATTGTTATTATAGAGTTCGTTGTTGAAGATTAGTAAATCTTTCCAGTCATTGTCATCAACAATGGCTTTGACCATGAATTCCGTAGTCATTTCATCTGTTGAATAATACTTAAGTTCAAAGTTCAGAACTTCATGACTATCTCTTTCATTGGCTTCAGTAATCAGGAAATAAAATTCTCTGAAATCTCCGGGATTTATGAAAAGTGAATACTCACCATCATATGGTTCAGTATTTGTTATATTCCAGGATTCATCTGTTGCAACAGCAATATCTATCATTGTCGAAAGGTAGCCTTCCGGTTCGTCGTTTTTAAGAATCAATAAATCATGTGGAGGGAAGTTGGCTTCATCATATTCAAAATCAGAAGTCCATAAAACATTATCTGGCTCACTTGGTGGTATCCATCTGAGTTCAATAAAAGAGTCTTCTTCTACATTGGCTGACAGGTAACTAACAGGTCTGGCCAGTTCATCATTGGTTATTGTAATATCAATACTGTTTGAAGGTAGAGATTCTTCTGTTCCGTAAATTGCTGTCACGTTGTAAATAAAATGACCTATATCATGACCCTCAATAAATTCCATTGTGTCTGTAGATGCAACTTCTGTATAAAGACTATCGTCTCTGTAGATTCTGTATCCGTCAACTGATCTGCTGATTCTCGATGAAGTGGGCTCTATTACGGCTATATCATCAATTGCAAGCTGAAATCCGTTGCTCCCTTCATAGACAAATGCTATTCTTGTTGCTCCGGTAATACCTGAAAGTGATATCTCTTCCATTTGCTGATACAGATTATTTTGGGAAGATGAACCATAGGATTGCAGTTCAGTCCATTGCTGATTGTTATAGATCATCACATGGAACTCAGTTATCCAGTTATACTCAGGAGCATTTTTATACCAGAGCTGGAACTTGAGTACATTGCTACCCGAAAGGTTAATATCTTCGGAGATAAGCCAGTGGAAACCATTGACATTATATCTGATACCGGCAGAATGATTTCCTGAGTAAATCATATTTGTGCCTTGATTGTTGAATGAGGTAGCATCAACCTGGAACCAGGAGTTTGTACCGGAACTGACATCAACAAGATTATTACCGGTCAGATCGTTAGATTTTTTATGAGACCAGCCGGAATCAATCAGATTATTTTCAAATCCCTGATACATCAAGTATGTACCACCGATATCTTCAGGAGCAGTCCACATAAGCCTTAGATTTATCTCATCTTCAAGTGCATAATGGAGATTCATAGGTGGAAGGTAGGCTGATAAACCTGTATATATAAAAACACTGATCAATGCAAAAATTGTGTATCTCAGTTTCATTGTTTCCTCTGGTGCTTTTCTGCTGATGTGAGTAGTTCACTGATAATTTCTTCTTTAGACATTCCTTCTGCTTCGGCGGCAAAAGTAATGATAATTCTATGTCTGAGTACTAAATGTGCGATTTTTTTTATATCGTCAACTGAGGGGGATAACCTGCCATCCAGAGCAGCTCTGGTTTTAGCCCCTGCAATAAGGAATTGTGATGCACGTGGTCCGGCACCCCAGCTGATGAATTTTCTCAAGTTATCCGGGCATTGATCGGAAGAAGGTCTTGTTGATCTGACAAGTCTCACTGCATAGTCAACAACGTGTTCACTGACAGGAAGTTCTCTTATTGCCTGCTGGAACTTAAGAATTTCTTCAGATGTTACAACTGCCTCAATATTTTGAGTTACTCCCGATGTTGTGGAGTTTACAATTGCGATTTCTTCTTCGAATGTTGGATAATCAATCTTAATCTGGAACATGAATCTATCTAACTGAGCTTCAGGTAAAGGATATGTACCTTCCTGTTCAATAGGATTCTGTGTTGCAAGAACTATGAAGGGTTTATCAAGCTTAAAGGTTTCATTCCCTATGGTGACTTCATTTTCCTGCATTGCCTGCAAAAGAGCCGCTTGAGTTTTAGGAGGTGTTCTGTTAATCTCATCTGCGAGTATAATATTGGAGAACACAGGACCTTTAATGAATTGAAAATATTTCTTTCCATCTGCTTTATTTTCAGCAAGAATATCTGTACCGGTTATGTCAGAAGGCATCAGGTCAGGTGTAAACTGAATACGCTTGAATTTCAAATGAAGAAGTTCGGACAAGGATGAAATCATCAGTGTTTTAGCTAATCCGGGAACACCTTCAATTACACAGTGACCTCCCGAAAACAAAACAATCAGAAGTTCTTCAACAACTTGTTTCTGACCGATTATTACTTTTTCGATTTCTTTGAGAATTTTCTCTTTACAATTATTTATGTTATTATAGATTTCTTTTGTATTACTCATTTTTTTTCCTCATGTTGATTTGTCAGTTGGATTTCTTTTTGTCAAATAGTTTAAGCCCTAAATATCCAATAGCGAATAAGCCGATAGATATTATAACAATTCCTGTCAGCAAATGAGCTGTAACTGTTATTGCTGCAACAAGATTTTTATCTAATCCGAATCCATTATGGAAGATCACGCCGACAATAAGTTCATTTGATCCAAGTTGAACCGGTGGATGCGGGAAAATGTATGATAGATTTAAAAGTGTATAACCAAACAGAACTTTGAAATAGCTGATTGATACCTGAAATGCTCTGACAACGAAATAGAAGAAAAGTCCATCTGTGGCTGTTGCAACCAAAGATAAAACAATAACTTTCGGTATCATAAACTTGTGCTCTCTGAACAAAGACAGACCATGAATAAAAAGCTCAATAACGCTTTTTACTTTTTCTTCGAATTTTGCCGGAACCCAGAAAAAAAGCTTATGCAGAATCCTGATGATCAATTCTTTATTGAATGCTGCCATAATAAGAACAAACAATGCTGTCATAAAAACAATTACAACCATAACAATCAACCATAAGATTGCTTTTGGGAGTGTAATGTTCAGAAATGGAATAATAGTCAGAACAACAAATACTGAGAGCATATCAAACATCTTATCAATGAACACGGAAGGCAGTGATTCCGAAACCGGAACTTTGTTTGTTTTTTTTAGAAAGATGCTTTTTCCTAATTCACCGGCTCTTATGGGAACCAGGTAATTTATGAAATTTCCTGCTGTCCACAATAGAAAGCATCTGTACGGTGAGATTTTTACAAGAGGTTTTAAAAGAGTTCTCCAACGTTGTGATCGAATAAAATAGGATAGAATATAAAACAAAATCATTAACAGCAGATAATCAACTCTTGCAGATTTAAGATGCTGTCGTAGTTCAGAAAGATCTACAAATTGCATCCATATGAAAAAGAGCAGAACTCCTGCCAGGATTGTAAGAATCAGGTAAATAGTATTTTTTTTCATTTAATCTTTTTGCTTGAATAAAAAAATCCCAGTGCAAATAATGAAGGGAATAAATCAGGAATATTCAAGGAGTTCATCAGGTTACCGATTACCTGAATCTTCTTCCAGGATTCTTCCTCAAATGATGCTGGGAAATAGTTTTGTTTATTGAAAATTCTGAAACCATGTTTTTCCAGAATGTAAGTAAGCTTCTTCTTGGAAAAAGGTCTGATATGTTCCGAAAAAAGTTCATTATTCAGATGAGAAACATCCATTACATCAACAAATTCTCCCATGAGAAAGTGCAGTCTGTTAATTATATTAAGTATGTTTGGCACAACAACATGAAATGTTCCACCCGGTTTAAGTATTCTATAAACTTCTTTTACTGTATGCTCAGGAGCGAATAAATGTTCAAGAACATCAAAACAGAATACATGGTCAATGGAATCGCTCTCAAAAGTTAGACTGGTGTCCTGATTTTCCAGTTTTACAGGATTCAATCCTCTATTCTTTGCCAGTTCAAGTGCTTCAGAAGACAGATCCAGTCCATATACTTTGAATTCGTTTGTAAACGGTGCAGAAAGAATTCCGCTGCCACATCCTATATCAACGATTGTGTCGCCTGACAGCTTAAGTTTAGTCAAACAAGACATTTTCCATTTGGAGTAAGCCGAGAGTTCATTCAGCTTATGCTTTTCCCAGTATTCGTTGTAATAAGCAGTTTCAGTCATATTAATCCTTTTCCGGCTCAAAAACGAAATACTTGTGATGAGCCCAGAAGAATTTGAAAGTGTCCGGAGCCAATTTTTCCACGAAACTGTATTTTCGCATTTTCTCAGGGAAGGAATTGTCTTTGCCAAAATAATAATCAGCTATGCTTACAGGTTCCGGTTCTTCCTCTTTTACCAGAGCTCCAAGCCCGAACTTTTTGAGGAATTTTGCTTTAGGCATGCCAATATCTGGCCATGGAGGGCAGTCTATATAGCTTTTCATTACAAGTTCCCAGCCATTCAGCTTCATAAGCTTTATGAAGTTTGCCGGGATTATGTGTGCTTCTTTCAAGTATTTTTTCAGATCATTTTTGCCAGAGTATTTCTGTGAAAGATATCCGATACCAGATCTGTTAGGTACGCATAGCACAATTACTCTTTTAGTGACTCTGCATAATTCTCTCAGGTAGCTTTCCAGATCATCGACAAACCAGAGTGCTGAGAAGTTCCAGCTGAGATCATAACTGTTATTGTCATACTGAAGCTCGTTGTATTTGTCGTTCAGGTCTGCTCTTAGATTAAGTCCGGTATTATCCCAGAAATCACGGATCTTCTCAAGCCTTTCTTCGTGATGATCCTGAATTGTCACTTTGCAACCATTTGAAGCAAGCTCCATACTGTTTATACCGGATATTCCCGTGAAACCGAAGGACGGAGTTTCCAGAACTGTTTTGACTCTGTAATCCTTAACGATCTTGAGCATAAAATCATTTATTATAACTCGTTCATAGGATGAACCAAGTCCTTCATCAGGGTTACTGTAATATTTATCCCAGAAATGTATGATAGGTATAGCCATAATTGTCTTTTCCCTTATTTCTTATACCAGTCAACGACTGACATGAAATCATTTGTGGTTTTTCCTGAGTCTAATTTCAGGTCTTTGTAGCTGTTTTCGACATCAAAATACCAGCTTTTAGATATTAACTCAAATCGTGCAATCCATAACTCATTTTTGAAGAATCTTGCAACATTCTCGAAGAAAGTAAAGTATTCCTGCTTGATGTATCGAGATTCAGGATAATCACTTCCATGAATACGTTTTGATATTGCATTCACTATCTCATAGAACTCAACAGGTTTTCTGTCAGCAATATTGTATTCAGAACCTGATCTAAGGTCAATATCCATAGCTTTAACAAAGGATTCAGCCATAAGGTTAACATTCGTCATATGTATTTTAAAGTTCTTATCGGGCAGAAAAAGCAGTTTTTTATCTATCAGTTTTGTAAGTGTATAAGGGAAACCATAATCCCCCGGACCATATGTAATAGCAGGTCTGAGGACAATTGCGTTAAGCCCTTGCATTACAAGATTCTGAAGTATCTGTTCCGATTTAATCTTTGTATAATGGTAATAATTATCTTCCTGCTTTTCTGTCAGATTTGATGCCGGAAGTTCTTTAGGAATAGCGCCGAAAACTCCAACAGATGAACAGAAAATGAATTTAGTCTGATGCTCAAGAGCATTGTACATGAGTTGTTCTGTGGCTTCGACATTAGCTTTATAATAGTCTTCTTTCGAGAATTTTCTACCACCTCTTAACGCTCCGATGTGTACGATTGTATTAAAAGTATGCTTTGACAGGAAAAGTTTAAGTTTTTTTATATCTGTCAGATCAATCTCATGGATTGTGACTGAGTTTTCAAATTCGGCATATCTTTTCGAAGATGTATCAGGTCTTACAAGAACATGAATCTCGTAATTTCTGTTGATAATCAGTTTAAGGAAGTTTCTGCCAATAAATCCAGTAACTCCGGTAATAAGAACCTTTTTCTTTAGCTCCATAAAAGCCCTTTCAGTTTGTCTTTCCAAGTTTTCTTTTTATGCTCTTTTCTATATTCATCTACAAGTTTCAGATAGTGCAGATCTACTTTTTCACCGGATAATATCTTGGCTGGATTTATTTTTGTAAGCAGGTTAGCAGTATATTCATCTACATGTTCAGCAATAGCATTTTTAGCTTCAATCAAAGTATAAGTTTTTCCATGACAATGGTAATCTGAACCCATGAAATGGACATATCCGTTTTCCACCATGAACCAGGCTGTATCATGTGCCTGTTTTCCATACATACCAAGAAGACTACCTGAGTTAACCTGCATATACACATTTCTGTATATAAGATCCTCAATTAAAGAGTTGTTTTGCTGTACTCCCATATATCTTTCCGGATGAGCAAGAATTGGGTAGAAGCCGGCAAGAACAATTTGATACAGGATATCATTGAGATTTACCGGAATATTATTCATGTCCATTTCTACGAGAACGTATTGGGAATCTGCCATAGCAAGTTGGTTGGCAACTATTTCAACTACAATATTATGGGACATAAATACTTCTGCTGCCTGGTGAAGATTAATTTTTACATCTTCTGCATGAAGTCTTTCTTTCAAATCTTCCATTATTGGAATTACAACTTCAGAAGTATTTTCATAATGACCGGGCAGATAGTGAGGACTCATGAATACATCTGTAACACCAAGTTCAGCCATTTTTGCCAGAGCTTTAACTGATTCTTCGGGAGATGATGATCCGTCATCTATACCGGGACATATATGTGTATGGATATCTATCATATTACCTCTTGTGGATTGCATCTGCAAAAGCTTTGATCAGTCCATGGTCTTTTGTATTTTCTATGGAAGTACCGGTAACAATAAAATCAGCACCTGCTTCAGCTTTGCTGTATGCATCCTCGGGCGTTCTTATACCACCACCTATAAAAAGTGGAAGTTCGGTATTTTGTTTCACTCTTTTTATCATTTCAGGTGATATTGAATAATCAGCACCACTTCCTGCGTCCATATAAAGCAGTCTAAAACCAAGATATTGAGCTGCGAGTGCATGGGCTACAGCAATATCGTGTTTCTCTCTTGGAATTGGAATGCTGTAACTCATGTATTGAACAGAGCTCAAACTGCCTGATTCAATGAGCATATAAGCTGTACCAATTGCTTCTACTCCAGTAGATTTGATGAGTGGAGCAGATCTTACCTGATCGCCTATCAGCATCTGAGCGTTTCTGCTGGAAACAACACTCAACAGTAAAAGAGCATCTGCATCCGGGCTGACAAATTCGAAAACACCCGGGAAAATTAATACTGGTATGCTTACTGCATTTTTTATGGCACGGAGAGTATCCCTGAATCTGTTGTGAAGCATAATAGAGCCTCCCACCAGAATAATATCTGCACCGTATTTCTCACACTTAACAGCAAGATCAACTGATTCTCTTACATCAGTACTGTCTGGATCTATTAAGCATACATAATTTGCCTGTTCAGCAGCCATTTTAACGAGTTTATCGTAAGTTTTATGTTTCAAGCTACACTCCGATGAAATTACTTCGCACTTATAAAGACTCTTTGTAAAAAATCCGATTTTCAGATTAGAATTTTACATATAAAAGCCTGATTTTACAATACAAAGCTATCTATTAGTTTTGATCGACTATCCCTATATAAAGTTAAATTTGTCAACAATCTTCTCAATATCATATGAGTGGTTCCTGAAAATCGTTGATATATAAGTATTTCAGAATGAATAAATGTGTGTAAAAAGGATGAGTTTTATGGGGATTCTCAGTATATTTTCAGCAGATATTATCAGGATTTGTCTTTTGTACTTTTTAAAATGAATACCATCTCAGCAGAGTCTTCAATATATTCATCAAAAATCAGATTAGAATCCCTGAGATTATTGAATTTTGCCAGAATTTCTGTAATACGGTTTATGCTTGTATCAATATGATCAAGATATTTTGAAATAGAGTTTGAATATTCATTTTTGTCTATCTTCAGTTTGAGAAGATCTATATTCCCCTTGAGAATCATAAGGGGCTGATTAATTTCATGACTGGCTGTTACTGCCAGTGTAAGGGCGAGAGTCTGCTTTTCCTTTTCGATAAGCCTGTCATTATTTTCTTTAAATCGTAAATAAGATCGAACACGCATCTGGATAACTTCTTCGATAAACGGTTTACGTATGATATCATCAGCTCCGGCTGTTAAAATGTTTTCTCTGATCATTTTATTATCATCATGAGTAGAGATTGCAATTATCGGAACAAATCTTCTCTGTTCTTTGAGTACTACACAGAGCATAGGACCTGATTTTCCGGGAAGCATGATATCAATAAAAACCAGATCAATTTTCTGTCTGTTTAGCATCTCTAAGGCTGAATTACTATCATTAGCTTCAAGTATTGTGTAGTCCTCATCCATTTTGTCGATGATTTCACTTATCTGAATCCGATTATCTTTGTTGTCATCAATAATTAGTATTGTTTTCATCTTAGTCTCTTATCTTTTTAAGATAATTTATTACTATTTTATGTTTTGCAAAATTGTTTTAACTTTTTTAACTACTTCTTCAGATTTAATTCCAAAAGTTGAGTCTGTCATTCTCTCAAAATCCGGATTGAAAAGATGAAAATGATTGTCAAAAGTACCCTGTGGTGACCAGTATTCAGGATTTGTATTACCGAAAATCGCCAGTGCCGCAGTTTGTGTAGCAACTGACAAATGATTCAAACCGCCATCATTGCAAACCAGTAAAGAAACTTTCTGAAGAAATGCAGCAGCCTGATTAAAGCTTGTTGGAGGTGCAAGTAATGCTTTTTCCTTCATTTTAGTCATAATGGTTTTGACATCATCCAGTTCATTGGGGGCCCAGAGGAAAACAACAGGTATCTTCAAATCCCTGATTATCATATCAGCAGATTCTGCATAAGAACTCAAGTCCCACTGCTTTTTCTTAACAGGAGATCCGGGAGAGAAACAGATTACATCTGAATTAAGGTTATTTTTAGAAAACCAGTTATCGACATAAGAGACAGAGTCCGGTGAAATATAATAGTAAAGGTTATACTTCTCTTCTTCAATTCCAAGCGGTGAAATTATATCGAATTTTCTGCTTGCTGCATACCGTTTTTCACCTCTCGAAGCATGGAGATTGTGAGCATATCGGTGTTTGCTGTCTTCATAGCCAAGCCTGTAAGGTGCTCCACTGAGAAAACAGATTTGAGCTGTACCTGTTCCATTTTGTTGATCTATAACCAGATCATAATTCATTTTGCTGACTTTAGCAAATAGTTTTAATCTGCTGAAAAAGTACTTCAGACCTTTATGCTTTGATACACTTATGACATTGTCAATGTATGGATTATTGATCAGGATGCTGTCATAGGGCTTGGAAACAAGGAAATCAATTTGAGCAGAAGGATATTTCTCTCTGATTGCTGAAAGGTAAGATGTTGTAAGAAGAACATCACCGAAAGGTCGCAGCTGAATGATCAGTATTTTTGATATATCTGTTATAGCTGTCATTTCTGTTTAATATTAAGCCTGTTTGTAATCTACGTATTCTTTCTCTTCTACGAGATCAGAATTAAATTCCATGTTGATTTTCTTTTTAATATCGGCTCTTACATCATTTGTAAAGTACACACTTCTGGCAAGTTCGATGAATTTCTGATCAAACTCACTGCGGTGTTCTTTGATTCTGATGTTATCTTCAATATCCCATAACTGCAGATTAACTTTTTTAAGAGCAAGATAGTTTTCTGAATCTGTTGTTATTCCCTGAGCTTCCATATCAGCTTTGAGAAGTTCATATTCTTTTTTTACGTTTTTCTTCTTTTCTTCGTTGGTGAATTTTTCCAGCTTGATTTCCAGAATAGAAACTTTGTCTACTACTTCACCTGTTGATACTTCGATTTTCATTTAAACTCCGTTTTTTATTGTCCCTGAGTAAGGAATTATTATGATGCAAAATGGGATCCCCTTTCGGGAATCCCATAAAAAAATATTAGTCTAACAAGTGGACAATTACACCTGATCTTAATTTTGGTTCAAACCAGGTTGATTTAGGAGGCATAACTTCTCCTGCATCAGCAATATCCATTAATTGTTTGATTGATGTAGGGCACATGGAGAATGCAACAGCTTCACCATTATTAACTCTTTTTTCCAGTTCGCCGAGTCCTCTGATACCACCAACGAAATCGATTCTTTCGTCTGTACGAGGATTTCCGATTGCTAGAACAGGAGTCAGAAGGTTTTCCTGAAGAATAGATACATCAAGTGATTTCACAGGATCGCTTTCAGGGAATGTACCGTCTTTAGCTGTAAGTTTGTACCATTGACCGTTGAAGTACATACCGAATGTATGCATTTCAGTCGGGCTGAAGCCATTACCGACTTCCTTTACTTCGAACTTTTCAGAAATCAGCTCAAGGTATTCTTCGTTAGTGTGATTATTCAGATCTTTTACAACTCTGTTATAATCCATGATATACATCTGATTGTCAGGGAAGATAACGGAAAGGAAGAAGTTATATTCTTCTTCGCCGGTGTGGTTGGCGTTTGCTTCTCTTCTTTTCTGACCGACTTTTGTACCGGAAGCTGATCTGTGGTGACCGTCTGCAACATAAAGTACATCGATTGCACCGAAAAGTCTGGAGATTTCATTGATATCTTCATCTGCATCAACAACCCAGAATACGTGCTGAATATCATCATCTGATGTGAAATCGTATACAGGTTTTTCTGCTGTGATTCTTGCTACAAGTGTATCAATTTCTTCTACAGCTTTGTAAGTAAGGAATACAGGACCTGTGTTAGCGTTGAGTGTATCAACGTGTTTGATTCTGTCAGCTTCTTTATTAGCTCTTGTATGTTCGTGTTTTTTAATAACATCGTTTTCGTAGTCTTCAATTGAAGCACCGGCTACAAGACCGATCTGAGAATGATCGCCCATAACTTGTTTGTAAAGGTAGTAACAGTCTTTATTGTCCTGAATGAGAACGTTTTCTTTAATCATGTTATAAAGATTGTCATGTCCTTTCTGATATACTTTTTCATCATAGATATTGATATCTTCAGGAAGATCAATTTCAGGTTTAACAACGTGAAGAAAACTCATTGGTTTGTCTTTCGCCATTACTCTTGCTTCAGCAGAATTCATTACATCGTATGGAGGTGATGCAACTTCTTTAACTTTGTCTTCTGCCGGACGTACACCTTTAAAAGGTTTAATCTTTGCCATGTGCAACTCCTTTAATGAGATAATTTATTTAAGCCATACAGTAAATTGTGCAATTGTGTGTCAAATCATTTTCGAGGGAATGGGGGAAATGGGGGCTATTGAATGGGATGAAGTCTAGTATATCAGTTAAAGATTGAATAGAATCAATTACCGTATCGTTTTATAATATTCTCTGGATAAAGTCCACCATCTGCGTAGGTCTTCAGACCATACGCAAGGGCTTTAGCCAAAGTAATCAAGTAAACCGGAAATCCTGTAAATCAAGGTTAGGACAATTTGAGTCAACCGTCCGGTTGACTCTACGCGTTCGGTAGAGCTGCTATAGTTTGTGTTAAAATTGTCTATTCGTGTTCTTTCTTGTTTTTTGTGGTTAAAATTCGGCTATTCAGCAACTACCTCAATCTATTTCGGATCTCATTAACTTTATCAATATTATTGAAAAAGACATCAATCAGCGTCGGGTCAAAATGGATGCCGCTGTTGTCTCTAAGTATCTTCTCGGTTCTTTCGTTTGTGTATGCTTCTTTATAAACACGGGTATGGATCAGGGCATCGTAGACATCTGCCAGAGAAACAATTCTGGCTTCCAGAGGTATATCTTCACCTTTGAGTTTGTAAGGATAGCCTGTACCGTCCCACTTTTCATGATGATATAGAATGATATTCTTTGCCATCTGGTCGATACCGGGAGAATTCAGCATTTTATATCCGATAATCACGTGGTTCTTAATCTCTTCGAACTCCTCGGGAACAAGTTTACCCGGTTTATTCAGAATATGGAATGGAACTCCTATTTTACCAACATCGTGCAGGGATGAGTAAAGCTTGATCTTATTGCTGAACTCTGAGTCACAGCCGTAACTTTCTGCCAGAAGAACTGAGTATTCACTTACTCTTTTAATGTGATTACCTGTATCATTATCATTATAGAAGTTTGCATCTTCCAGAGCAGAAACCATTGCAAGGGTTATCTGGCTGATCTGCCTTGTTTTTTGATCAACAAGTTCTGCCAGGTGGAGTTCCCTGTTTTTCAGCATCATATTTTTATATTTCAGCTCATCCTGTGCTTTTTTAAGCTTTATATGTGCATTAAGGCGAACTATAAGAACGCTGGCACGGAAAGGCTTGGTGATGTAATCAATACCACCGAGATGAAAGGCTTTTACAACTGAGTTCTCGTTGGATAAACCTGTCATGAAAATAATGGGAATGTCTTTTGTTTTATCATTAGATTTTACTTTTTCAGCCAGCTCATAGCCTGAGTAGTTTGGCATTATTATATCCATAAGTATTACGTCCGGTATGAACTCCAGAACAACATCCATGAAATTTTCCGGGACTGAGCATTTTTTTATATCATATTCTGTGTGTTGTTCAACAATATCACTGACAATTTCCAGTAAATTCTCATCATCATCCATAATGAGCACTTTGGGCGTAGCTGATTCGTAATCCATACATCCTCTTAACATTCAAAATAATTTTAGAGACTCTTGCATAATCGGGATTAGTGTTTCAGCATTTTCTAATGAAAATACACTTATACTTTCATATTTTCTAAAGAAAACATACGAGTTGTCTCGATTTTTGAATTCATCCAATTCTGTCACAAAGTAAGCATCTCCGAAAGTATCTCGATGAATGTAAAAAAATCTCATCGATATTACTTATCCAAAGCTGATTGATTATGCTATTATGCAAAGCTCTAATTCAATAATAATCTCAGTAAATAATATTTAATTGTCAATATTTCTTTTGTAGGCATCGTATTTATCCGATTTACCTCTTGCAAGGTCAGCCGGATATTTCTCTCTGTTCAATACCATTTTATCGTGCGAAGCCTGGATTATATCAATATCATATTTGGATGCAAGATTAACCAGATAAAGAAAGACATCAGCAACCTCTTCTCTCAGATGTCTGACTTCGTCTTTACTCAGGTTTTTACTTTCTTCTTCCGTTTTCCATTGGAATATCTCCAGTATTTCACTAGCTTCAACAGCCATTGCCATTGCCAGGTTCTTAGGTGAATGAAATTGTTCCCAATCACGTTCTCTGACAAATTCCAGCAGTTCATCTCTAACTTTTTTCAAAATATCTCTCTTTGCAGTTCTATATTCGATCTGTTCAAGTAAAAAAAAGGCTGCATGAATGCAGCCTTCAGGTTTATAAGTCTTTTATATGATGTTAAGGACATTGTTTGCTACGGAAACAAAATCCTGTAATTCTTTACCTGTGAATTTCTTCTGTTCGATCAGTGCAAGTTTGTAAATAAAATCACAAAGTGTTTTTACTTCTTCGTCTTTGTTCAACGCTTTAAGCTGAAGCACTTTCTTTAGTGATTTGTTGCCTGTGTTAAGCATCAGAGTGTGGTTATTCATGAATCCCATATCACCTGTGCTCATGAACTGATTCATTTCCTGGAATCTTCTCATGTGCTCATTGAAGACTATCATTGCCGCAACTGAATCTGATTTAAGCATTTTCGCTTCTATAGTAAGTGCTGAGTTATCAAGGCTTTCTTTGAAGACTTCGATAATTTTTTCAGATTCGGTTTTATTATCAGCATCTACAACTTCTGCGTTTTCCGTATCAACCAGATTGTCATTTACTTCAGAGTCGATTCTGACAAACATGGTTCCCGGATTTTTGAGCTCAAGCTGTTGGAACAGGTGAGAATCAAGTGGTGAGTTTGAGAAAAGAATCTCAAAGCCTTGGTCAATCATCAGTTTTTGGTAAGATAACTGACTGTCTTCACCTTGAGAGTAATATACTTTGTAAGGATCAGGCATTTTTTCTGCGTCATCTTTTTCATCTTCAGATTTTTCTTTTTCAGGAGCAGGATTGTTCTCTTTGTATTCTTCCAGAGTAACCCATTTTCCTGTGCTGCTTTTGAAGATAATAATATCTTTTACAGCATCAAAGAAATCTTCGTTTGTAAGAATACCGAACTTGATGAACTGCTGAATGTCTTCCCAGAGTTCAGCGAATTTTTCTCTGTCATCCTTGAAAAGGCTCTTAAGCTGATCAGCTACTTTTTTGATTATGTACTTGGTTATCTTATTAACTTGCTTATCCTGCTGCAGGAAACTTCTTGAAACGTTAAGAGGGATATCCGGAATATCGATTCCACCTCTGAGTAGTGTCAGGAATTCAGGGATAAAGTCTTTCAGGTTTTCAGCAACAAATACATTGTTGCAATATAAGTGAACTTTTCCTCGGTGCATATCCAGTTCGTTCTTGATTTTAGGGAAGTAGAGTATACCTTTAAGGTTGAAAGGATAATCAACGTTAAGATGAATCCAGAAAAGAGGATCCTGATAATCGTGGAATAATTCTTTGTAGAATTCTTTATATTCTTCGTCTGTCACTTCTGAAGGTTTTTTATTCCATAATGCGAAAGTCTGATTTACTACTTTAAGTTTTGCTTTCTTCTGGTTGTATTCTTCTTCTGTAATCTTATCTTCTTTCTTATCCTCTTCAAGTCTGTTTTCTTCAAAAGAAACATCTCTGTCCAGTTCGATTGGATAAGGCATGAAGTTACAGAACTTCTCGATGATCTCTTTAAGCTTGTTAGTTTCGAGGTATTCTTTGTTATCTTCGTTGATATGCAGTGTGATAGTTGTTCCGACAGCTTCTCTATCACCTTTATTTAATGAATATTCTGTTGAACCGTCACATTCCCAGAATGCAGGCTCAGAATCTTTCTGCCATGATTTTGTGTTGATGGTCACTTTTTCAGCAACCATGAAAGAAGAATAGAATCCCAGCCCGAAATGACCGATAATTGTTGACTGCTTATCTTTGAATTTCTCAACAAAATCTTCAGCTCCGGAAAAGGCAATCTGATTAATGTATTTTTCCACTTCTTCGGATGTCATTCCGATACCAGTATCATTAACCTGAATAGTGTTGTTATCTTTATCTATTTTAATCTCAACTTTCAGGTTTTCTTCCTGAACATCAGGATCGATTGCTTTTCTCTTGTTAAGAGCATCAATAGCATTGGCGATGAGCTCTCTTAAAAATATGTCATGCTCTGAATACAGCCACTTCTTAATTATGGGGAATATATTTTCTGTGTGGATGGACAGGTTTCCCTTTTGTCCCTTTTTTTTACTGTTAGCCATTTAATCCTCCATTGATTTTTTTTGAAGCAATAAAAAATAGAACAAACTAATTTGTCAATAAAAATATTAGCAGTCTTTCTATGTGACTGCTACTTTTTAATGACATTCAGACTTTTAGCTATTTCGCAGGCTAGTCTGACATTGTTTCTCACAAGGCTTTTGTTGGCTTTCAGTGATGCTCCGCTGGTTTCATTTACAATGTATTGGAGCAGGAATGGTGTAATAGCTGCTCCGGTTATGTTCTGTTGGTCTGCAGCATCAAGAGCACTATTAATGTGCATGTTTATCACATCAGCAGGGATTTCATCCTGTTCGGGGACAGGGTTAGCAATCATTAGTCCTGTTTTGACATTCAGTTCAATCATTGTATTGAATACAGCAGCTATTTCTTGTGCAGACTCAATAGATTTAATTTTCAGATCGGTCTTACTTGAATAGAAAGCAGGGAAGAGGTTTGTTTTATAACCGAATACAGGGATAGACAGAGTTTCCATGTATTCGAGTGTTTTGGGGAGGTCAAGAATTGCTTTTGCACCTGCTGAAACCAGGATAACTCTATTGGAAGCAAGAGCATGCAGGTCGGCTGAAATATCAAAGGTCTCTTCAGCTTTTTTATGGACTCCGCCCATACCGCCTGTAGCAAAAACTTTAACTCCTGCCAGATTACAGCAGAATAATGTTCCTGCAACAGTGGTGGCCCCTGATTTCCCTGATGCAATGATCTGCGGAATATCTTTTATTGAAGCTTTTTCTATTTCACCCGATTTACCGAGATATTCCAGTTGTTCGCTTTCCAGCCCGATGTGTATTTCTCCTTTGATTATGGCTATTGTCGCAGGGGTAACACCATTGTTTCTACATATATCTTCCAGCTCTGACGCCAGATTTACATTGTCAGGATATGGCATTCCATGAGATATAATTGTTGATTCAAGGGCAACAATGGGTGAGTTGTTATCTAATGCTTTTTTTACTTCTTCAGAGTATTTCAAGTGCATATCTGTTCCTTATATTTAATCTTTGGTGATGCAATAGCTGTTTGATCAATATTGAGCATCTATTGAACAAATCCTTTTCTACTGACAAAGTTAGACTATATGACAGTTATGTTAAGCTTTAATGTGTGCTAAAACATTTTGTCTTTTGATTGATTTAGTATAATTTATATAAAACAGTTCCTGAATACAGGAGTTTTGAGAGTCAGATTAGACTTAGTGCTGAAATTGTCAAAGCAATATATGGAGTATCTATGGATAAATTTCAGAAGGATAAATTCACGCTTCTTGTGGTTGATGATGATCCGATAAATCTTAAAATAATGGAAAATCTGCTGACAAAGCATGGTTACAAAATAGAGAAGGCAGCAAGTGGAGCAGAACTTTATGATAAGCTGGCTTCAGAGAATATTGATTTGATTTTGCTTGATGTAGTACTGCCAGATACTAATGGTTATGATATATGTCGTAAATTAAAATCTATGGAAGAATATAAGGCGATACCAGTTTTGTTTCTGACCATAAAGGATGACAGCAGGGATATCGTAAAAGGATTTGAGGCAGGGGGAGAAGATTACATCTTAAAACCATACAATCCAATGGAGGTTATAGCTCGTTTGGATAATCAATTAAAGATTCTTTTGTCTCAGAGGATCATTAAGCAGTATAGTCAGGAGCTCGAAGAAGAGTTGCAGAAGCGTACAGAGCAGCTTATTCTAAGTGAAAGACGTTCTGCAATTGGATTAATGATACAAGGCGTGATCAACAATGTGCAGATACCAGTTGATGGTTTAAAAACGTTGATAGATAATTTCAGTGATTCCATAAAGCAGATTGAGGGGATTTGTCTCGGAAAAAAGGATATTATCTTCAAGATGATCAGTCGAAACATGATGGATTTATCTGAAACAAATTATGACTTAATCAAGGTCCATGAACAGCTTAACAGGATTGTGCATTCTTTGAAATCTAAAATGGTACTTTCAAACAAGACTTCAGTAAATATTTCAGAAATAAACTCAATTGTAAATGAAGAGATACTTTTTATGCATTTGCATTATGATTTTAGTAATAAGTTTGAGAAAGACTTAATGCTTGCTTCTCACGAGATTTATGTGGCTGCTGATCCTCAGGATACAGCCCAGATTTTTCAAAATTTAATCATGAATCAAATGGTTTTACTTGCTGATGAAGACAAGCCTCTTCTATCAATAAAAAGTGGTATTGACAATAATTATGGCTGGATTAAGATTGAATCTATTGGTTCCATGAGTAAAGATGAGCTGAAATCTTATTTGTGTTTCAGGGAGATGAATTCAGACAGTAAGATGGTTAGTGATACGACAATGCTTTACTGCTGCAGAACTATAAAAACATATAAAGGAATACTGGAGATTGCACAGGAGAACAGCAAAAAGGTTGTCACTACAGTTAAGCTGCCCCTGCATATTGTAAAGTAACAGTTATGAGAAAAAATCTTAATTTCGTGGTGAGTATACTGATATTTTTTTTTCTAATCGGATGTGGAGAAAATGAGGATATCATCGGGAATGATCCGGATGTTACTGATCCTGACACGACGAATACCGATACTTCAGGGTTTTTAACTGATCCTTTTGGCAGCGATTCGACTCTTGATGTGCTTACCTGGAATGTGGAACACTATCCTAAGAGTAATTCTACAATTGATTCATTGAGGAAGTTGATTGAAATTCTTGATGTTGATATTATAGCTTTTCAAGAAGTTGAAACCAGTCCGATGGATCTTGCAATTACTCAGGATTGGGAGGTTGTTTATCAAAGTAACAGTAATCTAGGATTTCTTGTAAATACTGGTGATAACATAACTATCAACGAAACTTTCAGTCTATTTTCAGGCAGCAGTAGAGAGTTCCCCAGATTGCCGTTTGTCCTCAGTATTTCTTATCGTGGTGAAGAAATATATATAATTAATAATCATCTGAAGGCGTTTGGTGATAATGTGATAGATCATAATTATGCCTGGGATGAAGAGAAAAGAAGACTTGATGCCTGTAATATGCTTGAAGAATACTGCAGCAGGGTTTATCCTGACGATAATGTTATCATTCTCGGGGATTTTAATGATCAGATAAATGATGAAACTGAGGCAAACGTGTTTACGGCATTTGTTGGGAATGAGAAATACTTTATTGTGGATTCGGAGTACGCTGAGCTTAATATGATTGACAATAAATCGTATCCGAGCTATAATAGCCATATAGATCATATAATAATATCTGACGAGTTAATATTGAATTATGTTCATGTAAAAACTATCCAGGCTGAATTATATTTTCCCGGAAGGTGGAATACATATGATTCGATTATCAGCGATCACAGACCCGTCGGAATAAATTTGAAATTCTGAAATGACTGTAGAAAAATATGATGATCCGATTGAGGTGATATTTTATTCAGGTCTTGAAGAGTTAAGACCTTTAAAATTCAAATGGAATGATAGAGTAATTAAAGTAAAATCTACGAACGGATACTGGAATTCATATGAAGGTAATAAGTTATATCATTTTTTCGCAGTTTCAGATGAATCCGAAAATTACTATGAATTACAATGCCTTGATATGAAGTGGAAACTTATCAAAATGGTATTTGATGTCTGATGGAGAAAAAAATGAAAATTAACGTTGGTGATATTTCTTTCGAAGAGACCGGGAATGGTGATTCTATAATTATACCGAAACTGTATGCTTATCTGCCGGATGAAACAGAGATAACAAAAGAATATATTATTGAGAAGCTTAAAGAAGAACGTGTACACTTTGGGATTGATGAAGAAGTAATTGATTACTATCTGAAAAAAGCTCAGTATTCGGAAACTCCTATATCAAATGTTATTGTTGCACAAGCTAAGATTCCATTCAGGAAGGGAGCTGACAAATACCATTTTCTTGTTGATTCTCAATTAGATGTTTATGATTTTACAAAGTGGAAGATTGTTAACGATTTTCTCAGTGACAGTGAATTTGAGCCGGATACAGATCTTCCGTTTGATTTAATCTTTGTGCATGAAGGACAGGCAATTGCGGAAATTGAAAAAGTAGTGGATCGTATTCCGGGTAAGAACATTTTCGATGAAGAAATTCATGCTTCTCGGGCTTTTCAACTGGAGTTCAAAGCTGGGGAGAATGTATATTTTGATGAAAACAAGAATAAGTATGTAGCAGGTGTTTGCGGATATCTTTCTTTAAGTGAGAGTGCTTTTGTAGTAAAAGAAGCATTCAGGATTGATTCTGATAATATGACTGCCAGATTCATTAATCTTCCCCGAACTAATGCCAAAGACTATCCCAGGGATGTTGAATTATATAACTTTTTCCAGAGATCGAAAATTCTTGATTTATGTAAAAAGAAAGTTGATTTGAGCAGCTTTGGAATATGGGAACACCCAATCATCGCTCAGGGAAAACTTCCCGGGGAATCACGAGATGCTGATGTGAAGATACATTTCGATATGCATCAGTCGATTGGATATTCCGATGATCATGACAATATAGACTATAAAATAAGAAATAAATTCAAGAATGTTAAAGCGGATGTTCTTCTTGCTGAAAAAGTACTGCCTGTTAAAGGAGAACCCGGAACAGATTTGTTGGGAAAACAGATTAATGCCAGGGCCCCAAAGGATGTTGTTCTGAGATACAGCAAAGGTACAAGGATTGAGAAAACAGAAACAGAAATCAAAGTCTATTGCGCAGAAGATGGAATTCTAGATTATCACAATAGTACAATTTCCGTTTTTCCAACAATTACACTACGTGGTGATGTAGATCTGGAATCGGGTCACATTAACACTACTGCAAATGTTGAGATTATGGGTAATGTACTTGCCGGTTTTAATGTTAAATCTGAGAAAAATATTTTCATTAAAGGTAATATCGAGGATAATTGTATTATTGAATCCGGAGGTGATATAACTCTTCAAGGCGGAGTTAATGGAGAATCTACAAAAATAATCTGCGGAGGAGCATTTACTGCTAAGTACGTTGAAACATGTACACTTGTAGCCAAAGGACAGATTACAGTTCAGAGGTTCATAAGAGGAGCCAAGGTTCGTTCTTATGATAATATTCTCGTTTTTGGTTCAAGTATAAATCTTAACGAACGAGGAGCAATTGTAGATTCTGAGATATATGTTAAAAAAGAATTGCACTGTCCGGTTGTCGGTTCCCCCGCAGGATTGCCAACAGTAGTTCACTTTGGTAATGATAATCAGCTTTGTGATAAAATCAAGAATTTAGAAGAGACTTGTGCAAAGATTGAAGAAAATATCAAAGAAGTGCTTGCACAGTTTGAATTAGATTTGAATTCTCCAACAATATATAATGAAATGCAGGAACTTACTTCAATTGAGAAAGAAAAAGTGATTCAGGCAATACAGCAAAAAAATAAGCTTGAGAAAAAACTTACAATGATGTCAAAGATCCTTAAGATAGAAACAGAAAAGCGTGAGGATATGATAAAGAAATCATTTGTATCAATCAGTATGAAAGTTTTACCCGACCTTATACTGCACTGCCATAACTTACAGAAAACTGTGGATAAAATTGATCCACCTTCCAAGTATTATTACGATTACACTACAAAATTCATAGAAAGATCATCATTCACATAGATATAAAATATGGGTTTGAATACAATTCATTATTCTTGGGTTATATAAACAGCTAATACAGGCATCCCCCCGAAAACCAAATACAATGTATATATAACTTATTATAAATAAAAGTTTTGAAACAGTAAATCAGTGGAAAATATGAATCAATGTAATAGCTTTAAACTAAGTATGATTGTTTTGCATTGAAGATAGCATTTTCTCTTTTTTCTGTATAATAAATTTAACCGTTAAGAAATCCTGAAGCCTTGGAAGGATTTTAGGAAAAATTTATGGTTCCAGTTTACTGGAAATACATTTAGATGAAATTCACTAATTTCATCAACTACTCCCGATCTATAAAAAGAGTGCTTTTCGATGAAATCAACGATTTCATCAACTTTTCCAGTTTCTTTTGTTTCGTTTTCTTTGGCACCAAAGAAAATGAATAGTGCATTTTTCTAAGAAATGTCTGCTAAAAATCCTTCTAATTTTCTTGAAGTCAGATTTTCAAGAAAAAACGGGGGGATTCCAATATAAACAGCTAATAATATTGACAAAACGCAAATCTCTATTATGTTTTAGTTTTCTCACAAGTAATTGAAAAGGGAAAGTAATGCGTAAATTCAGATTAGGAACAATGTTTTGGAAATGTCACAGTGTGCCATGTTCATATCCGGTATTTGATGAAATTGACATACGATTCTTTATAAAAGCACTGATAGTATTTAGTTTTTTATTTTTCAGCTTGCTATTATCTGCAGAGAAAATGATTCTAAGAGTTGGAGCGTATGAGAACAAGCCCAAAATTTACATGTCTGAAGAAGGACGATACAGGGGATTGTTTCCTGATGTACTGAACTCAATAGCCAAGCTGGAGAACTGGGAAATAAAATATGTTCCCGGAAGCTGGAATGAATGTCTGACCAGACTTGAAAATAATGAAATTGATATGATGGTTGACGTTGCATATTCTGAAGAGCGTTCTGAAAAGTACTTGTTCAACAAAGAAACCTTTCTTGTTAACTGGGCAACAATATATTCTGTTAAAGGTAAAATCATAGAGTCTTTTGTTGATCTGAAAGGGTTAAAAATTGCTGTTATGGATGGTAGTATACATACCGATGGAGAAGGTGGAGTAAAGCAACTGCTTTCTGAATTTGACATTGATTGCCAGTTTATCAGAGTGAACTCCTATAAAGATGTATTCGATGTTATGATGCGTGGTGAAGCTGATGCAGGAGTTGTTAACAGAATCTTTGGTGCTTTACAAGCTGATAACTATCCAATATATAAGACTTCTATAATGTTTAATCCAAGAAACATTATGTTTGCATTTCCTAAGGAGTCTTCAATGTTCAAGTACCTTTCATCAACAATTGACAGGCATCTCAGGGAAATGAAAAAGGATAAGGAATCTGTTTATAATCAGGCAGTTTATGGTTATTTGTCAGGCTTATCGGAGAACACGATTTTTGAAGATATTGAAAAAGAAAAGCCCAGAGGTTTGTATTTGAGTGTGAAAGAGCGAGAATGGCTTTCAAATCACAAAACAATAAAGCTGGGAATAGATCCTGAGTTTGCTCCTTTTGAGTTCATAGATGAAACAGGAAATTATAATGGTATTGCTTATGATTATATTAAGATACTTCAGGAAAAGCTGGGTGTCAAATTTGATGTTGTAAAAGGTATTTCATGGAAGGAAGCAACTGACAGAATAGCTCAGAAACAGATAGACATTCTACCATGTGTAGCAATTACACCGGATAGACGGGATTTTATGGAGTTTTCGAGAGCATATATAAATTTTCAACGAGTGATAATTAATGAAGAATCCAAACCATTTGTAACAGGAATCAGTGATATAACTAATATGCGTGTAGCAGTACAGGCAAGAAGCTCGCATGAGAGTTTTCTGATATACAATACTGATATAAAACCTGTTTCTTATGAATCGCAGCAGGAAGCATTAAAAGCTGTTTCTCTTGGTAAGGCTGATGCTTTTATTGGTAATGTTTCTTCTTCATCTTACTGGATAAAAAAACTGAATCTGACAAATCTCAAGATCGCAGCACCGGTATCTCAGAAAACATATAGCCTTCATTTTGGTATAAGAGATGACTGGCTTATTCTGAAAGGTATAATTGATAAAGCACTGGTTTCTATATCAGAGGAGAAAAAGAAAGAGATAAGGGATAAATGGATAAAAATTGAGTATAAACCTGGTATTTCGAAAAGAGTATTTTTTCTTTATGGATTACCTGCAATTGCACTTGTTATTATTGTAATTCTGATTGTGGCATTATGGAATTTTAATCTGAAAAAAGAAATATATAAACGAAGGAAAACTGAAGCAAAATTGCATTCCGCTAACAATGAACTCAAAAAACTCGACCGACTGAAGAGTATGTTTATCGCTTCAATGAGTCATGAGCTGAGAACACCATTGAATTCCATAATTGGATTTACAGGCATAATTCTTCAGGAGATGACAGGTCCTTTGAATGAAAAGCAGAAAGATCATCTTTCAAGAGTATATGGCTCAGCAAAACACCTTCTGGCATTAATAACAGATATAATTGATATATCAAAAATAGAAGCCGGAAGACTGGATATCAAGTATGAAAGATTTAATCTGCTTGATGTTATTGAGAAAGCTTTGAACAATATTACTCCTATGCTGAAGAAGAAAAGATCTCTAAATCTGCAAAACTACATTCAGGATGAAATATGGTTGAACACTGACAAAAGACGTTTACTTCAGTGTCTGATTAACTTCTTAAGTAATGCTGTGAAGTATTCAGAAGAGGGAATAATAAAAATTTACTATATAATTGATGGGAATTTCATTACATTATCAGTTGAGGATACAGGTATTGGTGTCTCAGAAGAAGACCAGATAAAACTGTTTGAAGCTTTTGAAAGAGTTGAATCTCATTTGAAGGTCAAAGCCGGAGGTACAGGATTAGGCTTGTACCTTACTAAAAAATTAGTTAACGAAATTTTAAAGGGTGATGTTATTGTGAAAAGTGAGATAGGAAAGGGATCCGTATTTAGTTTAAGGATACCACTTAATATCGAAGGGGAAAATCATGAGTAAAGTTTTAATTATTGAAGATAATGAAAACAATATGGAGTTGATTTCATTTATTCTTGATGCTAATGGGTATGAGACAATACATGCTTTCGATGGCATTTCGGGAATTCAGAAAGCCAGAACAATGAAACCTGACTTTATAATTCTTGATATTCAGCTTCCGGACATTCTTGGAACTGAAGTAATTGTTGAATTGCGTAAATATGAGGAATCCAGAGATATTCCTGTTATTGCAATGACTTCTTATGCTATGGCTGGAGACAGGGAAAAGCTGCTTAAAGCAGGCTGTAACGGTTACATAGAAAAACCTATTGATCCTGAATTAGTCATGTCTCAGATCAGGGAGGTTGTTTGTGAATAAGACAAGGGTTTTAATTGCTGAAGATAACGAAAACTCCAGGGTACTCCTTGAATCTCTACTTGATGCAAGTGGTTACTCAGTTGTTAGTGCAGAAAATGGAAGAATTGCATTAGAGCTTGCTAAGAAAGATAAACCTGATCTGATTATATCAGATATTATGATGCCTGAAATGGATGGTTATGCATTGTGTAAAGCAATGAAGGCAGATTCAAATCTCAGAGATATTCCTTTTGTTTTTTATACTGCAACATTTACAAGTCCGGAGGATAAAACGCTGGCAGAAAACATTGGGGTGTCAAAATTTATTATTAAACCTGCTGAAGTTGATTTATTCCTTAAAGAAATTGAAGATCTGCTGAATCAACAGAAACTTAATGATTTGAGTGTGGAAAATCCTGAATTTATGGAAATGGAAATAGAAAAAGAATACTCAGGAGTGCTTTTTAAAAAACTGGAAAAGAAAGTAAATGAACTTGAGTTGGAAAAAAATAGATTGAAACTCAGTGAAAGTAAATACAGGTGTTTGATTGAGGCTTTAAGAGACGATTATTTCTTCTTCTCTCATACTCCTGACATGATGTTTGATTATCTCAGTCCATCTGTGGAAAACGTTCTGGGGTACAGCGAATCAGAATTCAGAAACAGCTTTATAAATATACTGACGAATAATTCTATTAATAAAAATATTATGAGTATTTTGGAAAACAGTATGTTTGGAGAGAAGCAGGAACCTTTTGAAGTTGAGATTTTCCATAAAAACGGTACTATCCGACGGCTTGAAATCACTGAACAACCAATATTCAACGAAGATAACAGACTGGAAGTGGTTGAAGGTATTGCCCATGACATAACTGAAAGAGTTAGGTCTCATATTCAACTGGCAAAGGCCTTGAATGGTATACAGCATTCCGAAAAAGTAAAGGCATTGGGAACCCTTGCCGGTGGTATAGCTCATGACTTTAATAATATTCTTACTCCAATAATTGGCTTTTCCGAAATAACTTTGATGGATCTGGATGATAGACCCGTTCTCAAACAAAACCTTAAGGAAGTACTGGCAGCAACTGCAAGAGCAAAAGAGCTTGTTAATCAGATACTCACATTCAGCAGGCCGGCAGAAGACAGTAGAAAGGTTATTAATCCACAGAAAGTGATAAGCGAAGCTCTTAAGCTGATCAGAGCATCTGTGCCATCAACAATAAAAATTGACGTAGAAATGTGTGAAAATTGTAAACGAATTTACGCAAATCAGACCCAGATTCACCAAATAATGATAAATCTATGTACGAATGCTTATCATGCTATGAAGGATACAGGCGGGACTATTCGTATTAATGTTGACGATCACTATTTTGACAGGGATACCGTTGTGAGATATGTGAAAATTAAAAAGGGAGAATATGTCAGAATTGAAGTTAAAGATACCGGAATAGGAATTGAGGAAAACACATTAACCAAAATATTCGATCCCTATTTTACTACAAAACCTAAGGGTGAAGGAACAGGCTTAGGACTTTCTGTTGTGCATGGGATTGTTACGTCACATGGAGGCCTGATAGATGTTGATAGTGAGATAGGTAAAGGTACAGTATTTACAATCTATTTTCCTGTTCACGATAGGATCAAGGGATTTAATGATTTTGGAAGAATTGAGCCAGTGCTTGGTGGTAATGAAAAAATACTTTTTGTAGATGATGAGGAAGTAATCGGAAGGATTGTAAAAAAACAGCTTGAAAGTCTCGGTTATAAGGTTGTGTATGCACATTCAGGAGATGAAGCAATTCATGTATTTGATGATTCTGTTGGAAACTTCGACCTTCTGCTTACAGATTTTTCTATGCCTGATATGACAGGACTGGAACTTTCGAAAGAACTTATATCAAAAAAGCCTGAATTAAATGTTATAATGTGCTCCGGAATAAGCAGTGATGATATTGGAGAAAAAGCAAAAGCTCTCGGCGTTAAGGAATATCTCATGAAGCCGGTTAGACGAAAAGAACTGGCAAAAGCAATTAGGAAAACATTGGACTGATTATATTAAAAGCCCTGCAACAAGCAGGGCTTACCTTATTTATTAATATCTTTACTTTATCAAAACACATTTATTTACGCTGATAGTTCTGTTGTCAGCTTTTAGTTTATAGAAATATACACCTGAACCTACAGGAGTATTGTTATCATCTACTCCACTCCAGATTACATTGTGACTACCTTTAAGTACTCTTTCATTAAGCAGAGTTTTAACTTTCTGTCCTTTGATGTTATAGATGTTTATTTCCACATCAGCATCCTCAGGGATTGAATATGCAATATTCGTTTCAGGATTAAAAGGGTTCGGGTAATTACTTATACGGAATTGTTCAACCGGAAGTACATCGTCCTTTGTGCCAATCACATCAAAGTCTCCAATTCCGCAATATAAATTTCCCCAGCCATTATTTTCGTTTGTCTGGAAACACATGAAAATGAAGTTTCCACCGAATGCGTCATAATAAATACTTGAAACCGGAGCTTGAGCATCAGCGCTGAATGCAGAGTCCCAATATAAAAGAGGAGTTACATCAGATTCCTCTGTATAGATTGCTATGTCAGGATTGCTGTGATTTTCGAATTGAGCAATAGTAATTCTATTATCAACAAGAAAATCAAGATCACACACTTCAGTTGCTGAATTGATTCTGTATATTTCTGTAAGCTGATTACTATCCGGATAAAAATTATAGACAATGTTTTCAGAATTAATGTTGTCGTGAAACAGGAAATAAGTGATTCCTTCATTTATGTCAACATCAAGCAAATCCATCTCAATTGTATTCGGTTCCAGTTTAACATACTGTAGAGTATCTCCATCTGATAATGAATAAAAAAAATCAAAAGCTGATAAGGATTCTCCATTTTCTGTTCTTTGTGAGACAAATATTGACAGGGAATCATCATAGTCGTAAAAGCACAGTCCCGTATTATTATCGGAGGCTGTTTGAGCAAAATCAGATTCAAAATTCAAGGAATCATTCATTAAGGATAATCTCGCAAAACTGATATTATTCAATTCCGGTATTTCCGGTAAATCCAGGCTTTTTAGTCTGGAATCATAAAATAAGTACCTACAGTCATAACCTGCAGGACTTGTTGTTGTTCCATAGAGATGGTTCTCAAAATCCCATTCTGCACCCTGATGTCTGTTGATATCTCCACCGCTAATATAGAAATATCCTATGCGTCTGACAATGAGTGAGCCAAACATAGCGAGTGAACCTCTCTGAAAATTCAGATCCTGAATGTTTTCCGGTCCTACCGGATTATATCCCGGGAAGTCATATGCTATCATAGGAGGAGTATAATTGACGTCTGCATTAGGATAACTGTTATGATATCCGGGATTAACATCCTTTGCCGAAATGGAACCGATTCCCGTACCTGTTGCTGTGACAAAGTTTGTAGGGTTGTTAAGACAGTACATTTTTAAACTGTCCGGAACTGTTTCAGGATCGGCAATAATGTATCTGTGATAAATCACATCTGTATAAAGTGTGTCATTTTGTGTTGCAGGGCTGATACTGTAAAAGTCTTTAAGCCCATAATGAGGAAGCATGTACTCATATGTAAACTTACTGGCATTATACCACTCGTAAGGATCGGATTCAGTGTCTCCAATACCAATAGCTGCAAATACGCCATATAGTATAGTATTCTGACAATTATCTGCTCTCAAAATATTATTCTGGAATGGATCTCTGTGTTTGTATTTGATGTATATACTGCTTTCGGATATTAAGAAGAAATAGTCTTCAGTATTTATCTGTTCTGAATAATCATCATAGTTGGGATTGTAACCATCCGGATGATAACCGGGAAAAGTGCTGGAATAAAGAATATCATTTGTTATATAAATATCTTTAGATGATCCCCAGGATTGCACTCCTGTAATAGTGCCTTCTATCCAGAGTGTTGTATTTAACCAGAACTTGGAGTTCTCTGCAATACCGGAAGGTCCAGGAGTCCAGGTTGTATCATATTTTGTAACTGTATTTGTCCAGATTACATGAGCATCTTCATACCAGTTTCTACCGGATGAGATAATGTCTCTTGCCTGTGCGTCATCAGCAGGAAACCATGAATATACCGGAATTTGAACTTGAGTTTCGGAAATATTTGCATACATTGACTGATATGTTGAACCATCAATTTTGACGTATACAATATCAGCTGTTGAATCGAATGGAGTAGAGGCTATGTTTATAAGTTTGTCGGCGGTATCCGGTAAGTGCTTCTTCTTCACATATTCTTTTCCGCCATCAGCAAAAATATTTGTGTTATTTAAGTCTGCAGGTTGACCATTATCGTATCTGATACGATTATGTGCAGATGTAAATCCATCAAAAGTTGGTCTTGAACCAGCTGCTATAACAATGTTTTCATTTGAATGAACATCTCCTCTGAATTGTGAAGTTCCATACAACTTGACATTAAACTGTTCCGGCATTACTGAACGCATTCTGTCTGCCAGATATACATAATCAGATGCTTTTTCTCTGAATGAAGTTGCATAGTAAACGTTAAGATCATTCGGATCTTTACTTATTACCGGAGCTGAAGATATTTCATTCGTCAGTACTGATATAGTGAAAGTGTTCTGAACTGTATTATAGAAAGCCTTATGAAGGACTAATCTGTTACCTGATATGAGTTTATTATATATAATGAATAAGTTTCCATCATTCAGTAGTTTTATAACAGGTAGAACTTTTTCGATGACGTCAGGAGTTTCTGTGTATAGTGTGTCTATAGTATAAGTAAAGAAAGGAACTCCGTATCCCGGTGACAGAGCAAGTTCCAGAATACCAATATTACCGATATTCCTGCAGTAAACTGCATAAATATCTGATTGAGAATTGATTATTGCGCTTTCTCCTGAGAATTGAATTTGTGAACCAGTTTGATTGATTTGACTCTCGAGGGTAATATCACCAAAAAGTGTCATTGCTGCTGATAATAAAAGAATAGAAAATAATAATCTGCCCATAATGTCTCCTTTTGTAAATAAAAATACCTGTAACAATAATGATTGAAACTTCCCAACAAATTTCAAACAATGACTAAATCTATAATTTTAACTATAACTTAACTACAAGTATAAACTTGTAAAGATTTTTTTAAATAAAGCCCTGCAACAAGCAGGGCTTACCTTATTTATTAATATCTTTACTTTATCAGTACACATTTATTAACACTTATTGTTTTATTATCAGCCTTCAACTTGTAAAAATATACTCCTGATCCGACAGATCTATTGTTGTCATCTACTCCATTCCATATAACATTGTGGTTTCCCTTAAGTACTTGTTCATTAAGCAGAGTTTTAACTTTCTGTCCTTTGATGTTATAAATGGAAATTTCAACATTTGCATCTTCCGGAATTGAGTAAGAAATATTTGTTTCAGGATTGAATGGATTCGGATAGTTTGAGATATTGAAATCATTCGACGGAATAACTTCTTCATCTGTGCCCGTAATACTGTAACTACCATTACCTACCCATATTTTTCCCCAACCATTACCTTCATCAGTCAGTATACAGGCAAAAATATTGTCATTTCCAAATGTGTCAAAGTAGATCTCTGATACAGGATTCGTTGAATTGTCATCAATGAATGAGGGATCCCAATCAAAGAAGTGACTATTCGGGAATGCTTCTGAGTAAAATACTATCCTATTGTTGTTACCGATTTCCGGAACAGCAATAGCAACTTGATCATCAAACAGAAAATCCATATTGACTGATTCAAAACCTGATGTGAATTGAGTATGTTCAGTTAGCGTATTTCCAGTAACATCATGTTGATAAATAGCGCTTTCTGAAGAAAAACTATCGAAGAACATTAAATATATTATTCCATTGTAAAGCTTTACGTCAGTTAATAGCATGTCAGATGTATTTGAAGTAAGAATGTTGTATTGCATTTCATTATTGTTTGAGGAAGAATATACATCGAACATCGAAATTGGAGAATCATCAATATCCCTCTGAGATATAAAAACTTTAAGAGTATCATCTTCTACAAAGAAGCAGTTTTTACTTATATAGCTTTGAGTAGTTTCTGTTACATCTGACTTGATATCGAGTGAATCATCCGATAATGATATCCTTTCAAAACTAATGTTGTTTACCAGAGGAAATCCCGGTAAGTAAAAGTCATCCAGTCTTTTATCATGGAACATCCATCTATATTCATAGCCGGCCATATTCGTATCGGTTCCGTATTTGTGGTTTTTAAGGTCCCATACGGCTCTATAATGTCTGTAATCGCTATCTCCGTCTGAACGAAAGAAGCCGACTCTTCTTGTAATGACTGATCCGTAAATATACAAGTCTCCTCTTTCATGGCATATTTCGTAAATATTCTCAGGACCTACTGGGTTGAATCCAGGAAAATCAAAGGTAAGCATTGGGGGAGTATTAATAACATTATCATTTGGGTAGCTGTTATGATAGGCTGGATTCAATATTCTGGGAGAAAGTGTATTCGGGTTATCGGGGAATGTAATGTAAGAGGTTGGGTTGTTCAGACAGTATATTCTGAGACTGTCCGGAACTGTAGCCGGATCGGCAACAATGTATCTATTATAAATTACATCAGAAAACAGTGTGTCATTCAAAGTGTAGGGGCTTATACTCTGGAAATCTTTGAGACCATGATGAGAACAGAAATACTCAAAAGATATCGAGCTTGTGTTATGCCATCGATATGGAGCGTTCTGAGTTTCGCCAAAACCAATTGCAGCATAACTTCCATACATATGCAGGTCGTAACAGTTATCATCTCTGAGTAAACCATTTAGGAACGGATCCCGGTGTTTGTATTTCAGATAAATATTACCTTCTGTAACTAATCCAAAATAATCATTTGTATTTACAGGATCTGTATAATCTTCTGTAGATGTATTGTATCCGTCCGGATTCTGCCCTTGAGGAGTATCAGTGTAAAGAATATCTCCTGTAATATAGACATCTTTGGAAGAACCCCAGACCTGCATCCCGGATACTGTTCCTTCTATCCATAGAGTTGTGTTCAGCCAGAACTGGTTGTTTTCACATGTTCCGGAAGGTCCCTGAGTCCAGACAGTATCGTATTTTGTTACAGTATTGGTCCAGATTACATGAGCATCCTCATACCAGTTTCCACCGTTTGCAATAATGTTTCTTGCCTGATCATCATCTGCCGGGAACCAGGAGTAAACAGGTATCTGCAACTGAGTTTCTGTAATGTTTGCGTACATGGATTGATATGTAGATCCATTAATTTTAACATAAACAATTTCTGCAGTTGAATCGAATGGTGTTGACGCAATGGATCTTAAATCTGTAGCTGTCTGAGGTAAGTTTTTCCTTTTAACAAACTCTCTTCCTCCCTTTTCAAAAAAATTTTGGTTATCAAGCGGAGCAGGTTGATGACCACAAAGAATTCTATTGCAGGCACTTACAGTATCTGTGAAAAAGGGCATTGATGCCGGGTTCAACTCAACGTTGTCATTAGAATGCACTTTACCGAATAGCTTTGTGAAAGAATAAAGCCTTACCGGATTCTGTTCGGGCATCACTGATCTCATAGTATCAATGAAGTAGCAGTACTCATATGGTTTCTCTCTGAAAGATGTTGAGTAATACACATACATATCATTCGAGTCTTTACTTACAACCGGCGCAGAAGTTATTTCATCGGTCAGTTCAGATACAGTGAATGTATTCTGCGTTGTATTGAAAATTGCTTTATGAAGGACAAGGCAGTTATTCCGGTTCAATTTGTTATAGAGAATCATCAACTCAACTGAGTTTCTCTCTTTTATAACCGGGAGAACGTTTTCAATGTTTGCAGGTGTTTCAGTATATAAAGTATCTAATGTATACCTCGTAAAAGGAGCTGCGTACCCATTAGCTATTGCAAGTTCAAGAATACCTGAATTGCCTTCTTTTCTGCAATATACTGCATAAATGTTTGACTGTGAATTTATTATCGCATTCTCACCTGAGAATCTTACTTGTGAGTTGTTATCGCTGATCTGAAACTCAAGGTTTATATCTGCAATAAGTAGCTGAGAAAGCATTACTAAGATCAATAGCATTAGTAACTTGTTCATAGCATCTCCTTTACGGTGTAATCTGCATTTATACCTCATGTTCTGAGATATCCCAACAAAATACCAATAGATTACTTTTCTATAATGATAAAAAGATCAAACAGAAGTATATCTGTTCAGAAAATCCTTTTTAAATGAGTCCCGCAAAAACTGCAGGACTCATACATTGTCAGGTTTGTGTTATTTTATCAATACACATTTATTAACGCTGATAGTCCTGTTATCAGCCCTCAAATTATAGAAATATACACCTGAAGCAACAGGTGTGTTATTTTCATCGACACCATTCCAGACAATATTGTATTTACCTTTCGAAACTTTTTCATTCAATAGAGTCTTAACTCTCTGTCCCTTGATGTTATAAATTAATATTTCAACATGAGCATCCTCTGGAATTGAGTAATAAATATTCGTTTCCGGATTAAATGGATTAGGGTAATTACTGATGCTGTATTCCTGTACCGGATTTATGTCTTCATGGGTAGGGGTATTTATATAAACACCCTCACCGAGATACATATCTCCCCATCCCGAAATGCTGTTCGTTTGAACACCTAATAATAAATCGTCAGTTGAGGAAACATGTAATGCAATTTCAGTAATCGGATTGTCAGATGTGTCATCTATAAAGAACGGATTCCAGTACATTGATGCACCTGGCAGGATGTTCTCAGCGTAAAATGCTACTCGTGTTTCAGTTTCTCTTTCCGGTGCAGCAATTATGAAGCTGTTGTTGGAAAAGAAAGCCATGTCACTTACTCCAAAATCTGAGCGAATCTGTGCGTACTCGGAGAATGTGTTATTAATTTTATCATAAGTATAGACGACATCGTTTTCTGTTATAGTATTATATAGCAGTACATAAACCTCATTCTCACTGATTTCAATGTCTTTGAGTGTTAAGCCCTGAGTATCAAGAGAGACCATTCTATAGTCAAAGTTTTGTCCATTATCTATAGAAAGGTAAATATCAAACTCACATATTGTCCGGTCTTCGAAATCTCTCTGAAAGAATAGTGCATATATACTGTCTGAACTGGCAAAATATCCACCATTGCATTTTCTGGCGAGTGACTCAATTGTTCTGTTGTCTTCGAACAGCTCCGTATCATCAATAAGAGAATATCCACCATAGGCGAGACTGTATACTTTTGGGAATCCGGGGAGTTCATTCGTCAGTAGTCTTTTGTCGTAAAGATAGTCTCTACTATAACCATTAGAAGAGGTTGTACTACCTAGAATATAATTATCTAAATCCCATTTAGCTCCCTGATGCCTCAAGGGATCGCTTCCACTGGAATGTATAAACCCAGTATTACGAGAAACATAAGCACCATAATAGTTAACATGGCCACGTTCATTTACAATATCACTGTACTTTTCCGGACCAACAGGATTGTATCCAGGTAAATCATATGCAAACATAGGAGGGCAAGTCGATGCCGGGATATTTGGGTAATTATTATGATAAAGCGGATTTGCAGTTGCTTGTGTATTGTCATTATATTGATAAACATATTGAGGTAAATCCCTCAGACAGTACATTTGCAGGCTGTCAGGTACATTCGCAGGATCATCAAGGATGTATCTATGATATACTACATTTGTATATGTTGTATCATTCTGAGTATACGGACTGATGCTACTAAAATCCTTTAAGCCTATATGAGGTTCTCTATATTCAAAAGTGATAGCACTGGAATGAAGTACTATGTCAGTACCTGCAACTGGTTCTCCATATCCAATTGCAGCAAGACTTGCATATATGTCAATATCGGTGCAGTTGTCAACTCTCAGCAAATTGTTCTGGAAAGGGTCTCTATGTTTGTATTTCACAAATATCATATCCTCAGAAACAAGACCGCAGAAGTCTGTAGAATTAACTGGATTCGTATATTCTCCAGTTGAAGGGTTATATCCGTCAGGATGATCTCCCTGAAGTGTATTTGTGTAAAGAATATCACTGGTAATATAAATATCTTTTGCAGATCCCCATGTCTGCTTTCCGGAAACAGTTCCTTCTATCCAGAGAATGCTTTCTAACCAGAACTGATGATTTTCCGCAATACCGGCAGGTCCTTGAACCCAAGTTGTGTCATATTTTGTGATATTATTCGTCCATATTACATTTGCATCTTCAAACCAGTTTCCACCATTGTTGATAATGTCTCTTGCCTGAATGTCGTCAGCAGGATACCATGAGTAAACCGGAACCTGAATCTGTGTTTCAGATATATATGCATACATTGACTGGTAGCTGCTGCCATTGATTTTAACATATACAATATCTGCAGTAGAATCAAACGGTGTTAAAGCAATAGCTCTAAGTTCATCCGCAGTACCGGAAAGATTTTTCTTTTTTACAAAGTCCTGTGCACCCTCGTAAAATATTTGTGCATTATCTAAAGGTGCATGAACACCAGTTTCCATTACAATATCTTCATGAGCTGTTGTTTTACCTAATATTACAGGATTGCTGCTGTTCTGCAGGATGAATCTGGTATTAGAGTGAATACTTCCATAAAAAGTATCACGACCCCAGAGTTTCATAATACCTATTCCCTGATAAAATAGGTGATGATCATCCCAGAACAGACAGTAATCACTGGCATTTTCCACAGTAGAGTAGGCGTAATAAACGTTGAAGTCATTTTCATCTTTACTGAGGATTGGGGGCGATGTGAGGGAATCGGCTATAACTGATCTGGTTATGCTGTCAGAGAAAAAGCTCATGGCAGCTTTGCAGAGCACTATTTTTCCGTTATCATCCAATTTATTGTATACAATGTATATTAAATCATTGTTGTATTTTTTGAGTTGGGGCAGGAATAAATCCGGATTTTCCGGTATCTGAGTGTAGAGAGTGTCAATGGCATAGTATGAGAAAGAATCCCCCTGATCTTCTGATATTGCAAGTTCAAGCACTCCTTCATTCCCCTGCTTAAGGCAGTATGTAACGCATAATCTGTTGTTATCTTTCAGAACGGCATTTTCTCCGGCTAACCTGACAACTGTGTTATCTTGATTTACCTTGATCTCACTTGTAATGTCAGCACAAACATATGCTGCAACCCATAACATAACAAAAAACAATATAGTCTTGTTCATAGCTTCTCCATTATTATATAAAAATTTGCAAAGTTAAAAAGAGACAATTTTGAAGTGTTTTATTATGGTTTAAGGTAAATGAATAATCATTTGAACAAAAATATAATTATAGTTTTTGAATTGTAAAGCTTTTTCTGTAAAAACAGTGAAATAAAATTTCTGTTGATAACTCATAATTAGCATTTTGAAGTAAACATCATTAACATGAACAATTTTAATTGTTTATAATACACAATTGCAATGCTGCAATATGATGAATATGTTAATGCATTGCTTGTCATCAGGACATCCGGAAATGACTCCAATTATGATGAAGCCTCTGTTTTGTTAGGCCGGGACAAAAAAAAGCCCTGCAAATCTACAGGGCTTTACGGAGTTAAGTATACGCTACTTAAGTAAGAGACATTTGTTGAGACTTTGTGTTTTGTTATTAGTTTTCAATTTATATAAATATACACCTGAACAAACATTTTTGTTTTGAGAATCAGTTCCATCCCATTTTACAGAATGAGTTCCCTTTTTAAGGTCCTCATTAAGCAAAGTTTTAACTTTTTGACCTTTCAAGTTATATATTGTAATTTTTACGTTATCATCTTCCGGGATAGTGAATGAAATCGTTGTTTCCGGATTAAATGGATTTGGGAAATTACGTATACTGAATTTGTCTGAAGGATTAACATCCTCATGGGATGCTATCGTATTCATGACCCCCTGACCAATATATAAATTTCCCCAGTTACTTTCTTCATTTGTCTGAACTGCGATCTGTACATTATCATTTGCGGTTATATTCAGATTGATTGCAGAAACAGGGGAGACAGAAGAATCATCTATAAATGCAGGATTCCAGTACATTAAGGCTGTTGCAGGATCTGCTTCATCATAAAATACAATCTGTGAATCATTACTACATTCAGAAACAGCAATAACAACGTTGCCATCATTAAGGAAGCCAATATCACTTTCATCGAAATCTGAAGCGAATTGACATGTTTCAGTTAAACGGTTATCGTTATAATCATATATATATATTGTATTGTATTCTTGAGAAGTGTTGTAAAAGTGAAGATAAAGTTCTCCGTTATCAGTTTCTACATCTTTAAGTACTAAATCATTGGAATTGAGATTTATATTTTCGTATTGAAAGTTTGAGTTGCCACTTGTTGAAATCAGAACATCGAGAATACCTGAATTGCTATTACCCTCAGATCTTTGTGAAAACAATGCAGAGATAGTTCCATCATTAACGAAATAGCAGTTCTTGCTGGTTTGTGTAGAAATGTCAGATTCTACATAGTATTCTGATTGTGAAGCCGGAAATTCCAGAGAAGCTCTTCTAAAATCCATATTATATACTTTCGGGATTCCGGGAAGATCAATATTCTCTAATCGGGCATCTGCAAACAGGTTTCTACCATATCCGGCTGACCAGGTCAATGCTCCATATTTACATGTTTCAGAATTCCATTCTGCATCTTCGTGCCTGTCAGGATCTGCTCCACTAATGTGGATATAGCTCATCCTTCTAATTGCCAGTGAACCATACAGGTTAATATCACCTCTTTCTGTAGCCAAATCGCTGACAAGTTCAGGTCCCGCAGGATTATATCCCGGAAGATCAAAAGCAATCATCGGAGGTGTGTTTTCCGGATTAGTATTCGGGTAACTGTTATGGTAGCTCGGATTGAGGGTTCTGACATTTGCAATTGTTGATAACAAAGGATATTGAACATGGTCAGTAGGTTTTCTGATGCAATACATTTTCAGGTTATCAGGAACTTCGGATGGATCATCTGTGATATATCTGTGGTAAACCACATCGGAGTATGTCGTGTCATTCAAAGTATAAGGACTGATACTTGCGAAATCTTTGAGTCCAATATGAGGATATTTGTATTCATATGTTAACTTACTGACATTTCTCCAGGAATCCGGACCTTCTTCTGTATCACCATAACCAATTGCAGCATAACATCCGTAAAGGTGGATGTCACTGCAATTATCATCCCTGAGAATATTGTTCTGGAAAGGATCTCTATGTTTGTATTTGATGTAAATACTACCTTCTGTAACTAATCCGAAATAATCGTTAGTATTTACTGGATCAGTATAGTCATTCATCTGTGGATTAAAGCCATCAGGAGTATTACCGACTGGGGTATCTGTGTAAAGTATATCACTTGTGATGTATACGTCTTCAGAGCTACCCCAGGTCTGCATTCCGGTAATTGTGCCCTCTATCCATAAAGTAGACTCCAGCCAGAACTGATTATTTTCAGATGTTCCTGAGGGTCCTGGAGTCCATGTTGTATCGTATTTGGTTACTGTATTAGTCCATATTACATTTGCGTCTTCATACCAGTTTCCACCATTATTAATAATATCTCTTGCCTGATCATCATCTGCAGGATACCATGAATAAACAGGTATCTGTACTTGTGATTCTGTTATTTGAGCATACATGGACTGATAGTTTGAACCGTTAATCTTTACATACACAATATCAGCAGTAGGGTCAAAAGGTGTTGTAGCAATAGATCGGAGCTCATCTGCTGAACCTGAAAGATGTTTTTTAGGATTATACTCTTCAGCTCCGTCCATAAATACGTTTGTATCATTCAAAATTGCAGGCTCAGTTGAATCAAACAAGATTTGGTTGTGAGCTGTTACATAATCATGAAACAAAGGGGGAAAATTATTTCTAATGTAAATATTGTCATTAGAGTGAATTTTTCCAAAGAATTCATCGCCTCCCCAGAACATGCAATCATCCTGTTCAGGTAAGTCCGTTTTCATTTTGTCCATGAAGAAATTGTAATTGCTGACATTTTCGCTGAATGATGTGGAATAATATACATCAAAATCTCCTGGATTCTTGCTTAATGCCGGAGCTGATGTTATATCATCCGAGATTACTGATTTTGTGAAAGTCAATAATGAAGTATTAAAAAGAACTTTGTTAAGAACTAATTTACCTTCTGTATCAACTTTGTTATACACAATGAAAATAGATGAATTATAATGTTTTTTCAATTGTGGCAAAACGGTTTTGATTTCTACAGGTTCCTGAGTAAAAAGAGTATCGATAGTGTAGTACGAGAAATTAGTACCATTATCATGTGAAATAGCAAGCTCCAGAATACCGGCATCATTTTGTTTCTTACAGAATACTGCATATACATTTGATTGTGATGTGATAATGGTGTTTTCTCCCGCAAATTGAATATGTGAATTTTCCTGATTTATCCGAAAGTTATGAGTAATCTCAGCTCCCAGAAAAAAAACAAGCCCCAACATAGTAAAAATTATAAAATATTTTTTCATGACTTCTCCTCAATGTACAGTTAATAAAATAGAAAAGCCTGATTTTGATATGAAGAAAATTTCATAATAACAGATTCAAAAACAAATCCGCTTAATTTATAACCAAGCTATACAAAGAAATTCAGAGTTTGTAAAGATTTTTTTTCTGAATCAACTCTCAAAAGTAAGGATTGAAAGGTTATAATTATAAAAGATAATACAGAAGTTAACCTTGATTGATAAACATACAGAAGATATGTGTACATACAAGTGAAAAGCATGTATGGGCAATTTATCTTGAAATAGAAACACTTCATGATGTTTACATTGTGGCAAGAATAAGCATGTATAGATGCCTTCATACAGCAATGCAGAAGATAATGTGTAAAGAAATGTCGAACAATAAAAAAAATATGCAATATTGAGCTACTTAAGAAGAATATTTGGAAAATGCTTGTACATGCAAGATAAAATGAATCTCTGTTCCTTAAATATATAAATAACATAGGTTGTAAAAGGCGTATGGTCTTCATAGGCCTTAATAGACTTTTGCACATTATGTTGAATTGTAAAAAAAGCAGCAGAATAAATCTGCTGCTCGGATGAGGTAGGTTTGTGTTGTGACTTACATTACCATTTTACTTGTATGCCTGACCACAATGCTGTAGCCGAGTCTTCTCTAATACTATCTCCATCTTCTACGAAGTAATCTTTGTTTGGGGAAATCATAGCGAATCCACCATAAAGCTTAGTTTTCTTTGAGAGTTTGTATGTTACTACAAAATTCATTTCGCTAACTATGTTTTCACCTGATACTTCTTTATCTGTTCCGTCAATTTCTACTGTCTGGTCACTTGATGTGTCGCCAAACATGAAGTATGCTAATTTAACATGAAGATTTTTTACTGCTTCAGGAGCAAACCCAGCACAAAGCTTAATCATTTGCATTCCTGCGCCTTTTGAATTAGTTATGTTTTTATCTTTGAGGATTTTTGCGTCTTTGTGATATGTATAAAGGTAACCTTCTTCTCTGTTACCGTAACCGATACCTTGCCAGTATGTTTTATCTTCTGAATCATCCTGTCCGGAAACTCTGAAATATTCAAATTCTGCATCGAATTTTCCTGCTCCGTCAATTTTATGATTAAATGTTGCTCCAAAGTCAAGGAGCATTCCGGAGTAATCACATGAGTCTGCGTCATTTGAGCCTGATTGAACTGCCATTTCAAGATAAGGATTTAACTTACCGTCAAAGAGTTTCGCATCTGAATAGAAGCCAAATACGTTAATAGCATCCTTAATAGGATCTTTGTCAGGTCCATCGTATTGGTTTTCAGCTCTTCTGAGGAAATAAGCGTGTCCATTGATCTTGTCCATGAGCTTATCAGCACCAATTACAGTACCCCATACAATTTCATCGTGATCTGCATCAACGTCATCCCATTCGTCAAAGTCAGCACCATTATCTTGTGATGTATCAAATTCTTCTTTTACCCAATAATGAAGATCTGCCCAGAAATTATCTTTCTTTAATGAGAAAGTGAAGCCATCGCACCTGTCAGATACACCAAGCACGTTTTCTTTTCCATAAGCAAGAGCTCTTCTACCGGCAGTCATGGAAAGAAAATCTTTACCGAAAAGCTTATCTACTTTTACATAAGCTTCTTGAAGTTTAAATGTTGCATCTTTTATTTTGTCTTCTGTGTCGGATCCACCCATTTCAACATATTTATCACCTTTGGTCTTTCCTTCAAGTCTTGTTGCAATTTTAGTTGAGATGTTTTCAGATACTTTTGTAGAGAATTTTAAATCGACTCTCATCTCACCAAGAGATTTTTTGTCGTTGTTTGTAGAGTCAGAATAAGCTGCGAAATCTTTGAGATTGTTTCCCCAGGAATACTGAGCCATAACACGTCCACCGACTTTTACCTTTGGGTATTCACCGGCAGAAAGTAAAGCAATAAGAGAAAGTAAAATAAGTATTGATAATGATTTTTTCATTATTCCTCCGATTTAATTTTTAATTAATCTCGCAATACTTATAGTCTCTACTGTTAATAGAAAATAAAAGATGGGTTAGACAAAATTAATTTCAAAAAAAAGTGATTCTGGGTTGTAAATGTAAGGGAAATAACAAAATAAATATTGTTTAGAGATAGCATTTTCTGATATTGTTAAGAAATGTTAACACAAATGAGGTTTATGGAAAATGGAGTAGTCTTTTCGTATAATCTAATGAAAACACACTGGGCTTTCTCATACTTTCTAATGAATGCATACAAGTTGGATTGATTTTAGAATTCACCAAAATCTGACTCAAAATAATTATCTTGAAGAAGTTTTCTTGATGAATCCAAAAATCTCGTTATACTTTTGATCCAGAACTGTTGTTATGTAATGATCTTGAATTTTATTCTCAATATCCATGGTATTGAATGCTGATAGTATGAAATTGTGAATAAAAAAAAGCTTCTGAAAACAGAAGCCTGAAAAAGAAAGTTATATGGAACTACAATTTAATGTTTCTGCATCTTTTGCAGACTTTTATAGTTTTATCTTCTTTTTTATTTTCCCATAAAAGCTTTGCGCCGGTACGTCCGCAATTCGGGCAAGTACCTCTACCGTTACCCGGTAATGTTCTCAAAGACTTTCCGCGATTATTCTTAGCCATTATATTCTCCTTGTAAATTACCTGTTTATATGAAAACACAGGATTTATTCCACTAAGTTTAAGTCAAGTAATAAATTGATAGTATTTTTAAAGTTATTGAAAAATTTCCTTTACTATCATGAGGCAGTAATGATTATTTAACTGGCAATAAATTAAAAGGACAGAGCATGTATCTGAAGAAAGTTAGAAAACAGTATGAAGAATTTCCGTATCCTCCAAGAGAACCTGAAGATGAAAGAAAACGCCTGATTTTTACAGTCCCGGATAATTTATTAAGATTGAATCATTTTTGTTATGCAGGAAGTCAAGACTTCAGAAACTTCAGATGTCTTGTGCTGGGTGGAGGTACAGGTGATGCAACCATTTTTCTGGCAGAGCAATTGAAACCGGTTAATGGAGAAGTCATTCATGTTGATCTTAGTGAAAAAAGCATTGAGATATGCAAAGCAAGAGCTCTGGAACGGAATCTTAATAATATAAAATTTTTTAACGATTCGATATTCAATGTCCCGAAACTTAATCTTGGATTGTTTGATTACGTGAACTGTGTCGGTGTTCTTCATCATCTTGAGGATCCGGCAGGTGGAGTAAAAGTTATCAAACAGATGCTGAAACCTGATGGTTGTGCGGGAATTATGGTTTATGCAAATTCCGGTAGAACCGGAGTATATGTTATACAGGAATTGATGAGACTCTTGAGGCAATCTGCTCATAACGAGGAGAACAAAGTAGAGCTTACAAAAGCTGTTGTGAATGATCTGCCTGAATCAAATCTATTCTCTCTGCTGAAAGAAGATAACGAAGATTTCGAGATTTACGGTGACAGTGGATATTATGATATGTTTCTTCATTCACAGGACAGAGCATACAGAATTGACGAAATATTGAACTTAATGGAGAAAAACGGGCTGAATTTTGTCGATTTCCCGGAAGACAAAAAACTCAGTTATTATCCAGAGTTTCATATAGGAAATAGAGAACTTCTCAGCTCATTAAATGAAATGTCTGAGTTTCAGAAATACGCAGTAGCAGAATTGCTGTCATGCAGGATAAAAACTCATGGATTTTATGTTTCTATGAAGAAGCATGTTGGAGTGAATCTGAATAATGTTGAAAACATTCCATTGCTGTTTAATCAGTACAGGCAGCTTTTATCAGATACCTTATCCGGTTCTGGCAGGATTATTGAGTTGAAAACGATATCCGGTATGGTTCTGAAAATCAAGAATGATTCTTTATATAAAGAATTCATAAGTCATTTGAACGGTAAATTTTCACTTCGTGATATCATAAAAAGTATAAGCAGCAGGGAACAGCTTATTATGGAAAATGTAATCAAAAGACTTCAACCTTTTTACAATATGCTAATTAGTGTCAATGCAATTGTTTTGAACTCAAGAAATAATGATCTGGAGTTTTTAAAGAAATATTTATAACATTGTATTATGTAACAGGGCAATATTCGTAGATTAGTATATATTTTGAACAATTTTATGTTGACTAAAATGGATAAATCATTAACAAGTTGTTATACTGAAGTAAAAATGAAGCCAAGGAGAGGATATGATCAAGAGTTCTGTTAAATGTTTTGTTTTTTTATATGTTTTATTTGCAGTTGTCAGTTGTGCAACACCAGCTAAATCCGTACAGAGAAAAGAGAAAATCAAACCTACTATTGAGTATGACAAGAACTGGATAAACCTCACAAACGCTATAAATGATTCTCGAGTTCAGAATGCCAGAACTTATATGAAGTATTTTGAATTTGATGTGAATATTGTCGATGGGAACGGTTGGACAGCATTAATGATGGCAGTAGAAAGGAATCTTCCGGAAATAGTTGATTTGTTAATTGCTAAGGGTGCTGATCTGAATATAGCTAACAATAACCAATGGAATGCATTATTTATTGCTCTTGACAAAGGTTATACAGATTTAGCATTAAAATTAATCGATAGTGGCATTGAGCTTGATCGTCAGGATTATAACAAATGGACTGCTCTTATGCATGCAATTGCTCTTGATTTAAATGAACCGGCTCTTGCTATGATTAAAAGAAATGCAAATGTTAATCTTACTTCCAATGATGGAAGAACCGCAATAATGTATGCAGTTGAGAATATTAACGATGAAGTTGTAAAGGCACTGGTTGAAAATGGGGCAGATCTGGATATTCAGATGAATCTTGGCTGGACACCTCTCATGATGACAATTCAGATTAATCAATCAGAATATTTTGATTATTTTATAAATCAGGGAGCTAATCTTAATCTAACAAATAATGACGGTGATACCGCCTTACATATAGCTTTACGCTTTAAACTGACAGACAAGGCGATCAGGCTGATCAAAGCCGGTTGCAATATTGACAAATTTAACAAAAATGACTGGAATCCTCTGATGCAGGCAATAGCAATTAAAGATACAATTGTTGCTGAAGAGTTGGTTAGAAACAATGCTGAGATACATCATACTGATGATTATGGGTATAATGCATTAATGATGAGTCTGGAAAAAGGTCTTCACGATTTGTCCATGCAGCTTATTGAAAAAGGTGCTGATATTAATACTATCTCCAAAAACGGATGGACTCCTTTAATGCTTGCTGCAAGGGCAAAACTTCATGATGTCAGTGTTGTGCTTATTGAAAAAGGAGCCCAAATCGATGTTAAAACAGAGGACGAACAGACAGCTTTAATGATAGCCATTCAAAGTGGAAACAGCGAATTGGCTAAAATATTAATTGATAAAGGAGCGGATGTAAAAGCTAAAGACAGTAATGGCTGGACTCCGCTGAAATTCGCAGAAAAGTATAAACTGAAAGAAATATGCGACACTCTTAAGGAAGAAGGTGTATTTAATTAAAAAAAATAAATGAGAAGAGGATAATTATGAAAAAAGTAATAACATTAATTTTTGTAATTTCAATTTTCCTGCTCTCTGCACAAGTTACCGATGAACTGTTGGGAAAACAACCGGTAGCTCCACCAAACAGGGACACAGGGCAAAGTTCAATGCAAACATTGACAACTAGAACAATAACAACATTCCCATGGACTGAAGATTTTTCTTCATGGCCATTGTCTGACTGGACAATTACCGGAGATTATGACTGGGACGAAGATTCAAGCGGTGGTATCGCCTATGCAAATTTCTGGGGATGGTCAGAGGGATATTTCTCTGATATGACTTCAACCGATATTATACTCGGCACATACTCAACACTTGATTTTGACTGGTCTCACCATTATCATTCATCATATCCCAATGACAGGCTTGATGTTCAGGTTTCAACAGACATGTCAAACTGGACAACGGTCTGGACCAGAACAGGTACTGCTTTTGAATCTAATGATGGTGCCGGAAACACTTCTCCAGGATCATTCACGACAGCAAATGTAGACTTGTCAGCTTATGATAATCAGACAATATATGTGAGATTTCATGCTTATTCAGGTTACGGTCCTGACTTGTATCTCGATAATATATCATTTAACAGTTCAGTATCATCTGTGTCAGTACCTACAGGATTTACTGCATCTTACTTGAATCCATATGATACAGAACTTACATGGAGCAACAATGCTAACAATGATGATGTTCTGGTTGCATGGTCCACAAGTTCTACATTTGGTACTCCTGTAGATGGAACAACTTATTCCGAAGGTGATGTTCTGACCGGTGGTGGGGAAGTTCTTTATTTCGGAAATAATGAAGCTGTTAACTTTACTATGCTGGGTAATGAAACAATATACTTTCAAGCCTGGTCTTATGGTGATAACAACGGAAATATGGAGTATTCTTTTGATGTTGCTACAAACTTTGTATCTGATTCATTTTGTGATGCAGGGATTGCCGATATAAGTAATGGACATTACATGGGAATATCTCAGGTCTCTTTCAATGGAATATCAAATAGTACAGGCTCTACAGAAAGTGATAGCTATACGAATTACTCAAGACAGTTTAGTACAACTGTAGAAAAAGGACAAACATATTCAATATCTATCAATGGCTGGGGATACAACCAGGGTTTTGAAGTTTGGTGTGATTGGGATCAAAGTGGAACTTTCGATAGCACAGAGCGCAATGCATTAGGGTCGGGCGCAGTTATCAACGTTACAGATAATATCACCGTACCTTCAACTGCAAACACAGGTATTGTGATGATGCGAGTGAGATCAAACTATAGTTCATACTCGGGCACTCCTTGCGGTACCACGAGTTATGGAGAGGTTGAAGATTATGCTCTCGAAGTCTTTGTTCCAATTACTCCTGAAGCTCCTACAAATCTTTATCCTGCAGACTATGCGGCAGATGTAGATGTTAACGGAACCCTTACCTGGGATTTCGGTGACAGAACTGAAACTTATGATTTGTGGTTCGGTCCACAGGGTAATATGGTTCAGGCGGTAACAGGAGCTACAGCTGGAACTTCAGGAAGTTATTCATATACTAACCTTAATTTTACAACGGATTACGAATGGCAGATTGTTCTACATAACACTCAAACCACAGCTACAACTAGTAGTCCTGTTTATACATTCACAACCACAACCAACTATCCTTCAGTTCCGGCAAATCCTGTTCCAGCCGATATGGCTCAATATCAACCTATAGATTTGACTTTAACCTGGGATTTTGGTTCACTCTCTGAAACATATGATTTATGGTTCGGGTCATCAGGAAATATGACAGAAGTAGTTACCGGTGCAACCGTAGGAACTACAGGATCATATCAGCTTACAGGTTTAAGCGGAGATACTGAATACCAATGGCAGGTAGTTTCTCATAATGCTTACAGCAGAATGACAACTCAAGGACCGGTTTGGACATTCAGGACAAGACAGGCAACTGCCATTGCAGCTCCATACACAGAAAGCTTTGATAGTAATACTCTCCCTACTGGCTGGGTGCAAAGTACAAACGATGATGATGACTGGACAGTGCAATATGGCAGTACATCTTCTACAGGTACAGGTCCTTCAGGTGATCATACCGGATCAGGATATTACATATATACTGAAGCTTCAGGTAGCGTATATTACAAAGATTTTATAATTAGTACACCTGTAATAGATTTATCACCAACATCAGCTCCAATGCTGAAATTCTGGAACCATATGTATGGGACATACATGGGTATATTAAGAGTGAGTATATATGACGTTACAACAGGTACAGAAGATTCAAATATCTGGTCTGTCAGTGGTAATCAGGGTTCAAGCTGGATTCAAAGAACTGTTGATTTATCAGCATGGGATGGTCACGAAGTAATAATTACTTTCTGGGCCACAACGGGATCCAGCTACGAGAGTGATATCTGTATTGATGATATTACAATTAATGGAGTTACTCCTGATGCAACTTTTGAAGATTCTCCTGCTGACGGCGAAACAGCTGTTGCAGTTAGTGGTGATTTGAGTTGGTATCAGGCAGATTATGCTGCGGGATACAAGCTCTATTTAGGCACAGACTATCCTCCTACCGATATCGTTAATGGTCAGGATTTAGGCGATGTTTTAACATATGCATATTCAGGATTAAGAGCAAATACTGTCCACTACTGGAAAATAGTACCCTATAACAATAATGGAGAACCTGCAAGTGTTCCGGTCTGGTCATTTACTACCGATTATGGTCCTGTTACAACTTTCCCATGGACAGAAGACTTTGACGGTGGTGGTCTTCCAACTGCATTTGTTCAGCCTACTGATGATGATGCTAACTGGTCATTTGGAACTTATACATCTTCAACTGATACAGGTCCTCAATCAGGAGACCATACATCAGGAAACGGTTATTTTGCATACACAGAAGCTTCAGGTAATAATTATATGGCATTCCATATGATAACACCTACTCTGGATATTTCTGCATTAAACAATCCGGGATTCGAATTCTGGTATCACATGTACGGATACGAGATGGGAACACTTAATCTGGATGTTTATAATGTAGATACAGATACATGGGATAACGATATCATGGCTCAACTTTCAGGAGACTATGGTGATATCTGGCTACCAATGTCCGTTGACCTTACTCCATGGCAGGGATACAGGATTAAAGTCAGATTCAGAGCTTACACCGGTTCCGGATATCACAGTGATATTTGTATTGATGATATAAGAGTCAGAGCTATAACTCCGCCAGCTACAACTCCTGTTTCACCTACAATTGGTGAAGCTGATGTTGCCAGAACCGGTACATTAAGCTGGAACTCAGTTAATACTGCAGATGGTTATAAGCTGTACTTTGGATCTGATAGTGACGGAACAACAAATCCAACTAACATAGCTAACGGTATTGATATTGGTAATGTAACAAGCTATAACTTTAACAGATTAGAACATAATACAACATATTACTGGAAAGTTGTTCCTTACAACAATGCCGGTGATGCAGAAAATACAGTCGTGTGGTCTTTCTCAACTCTGTTTGAGCAGATGAGATATCTTGATTTCGAAGAAACATTTGAAAATGGTTTACCTGATTATCTAACTACTACTGTACCGGGTAATGGTGTTCTGGAGGTTAGTGACTTAACAGCTTCAGGCGGAAGCTATTCACTTAAGTCCGGCAGTACAGACTTCTACGGTGCTGAAAATCAGGTGGAAATTGAGTTCGAACCGTATACAGGTACAGGTACAGTTCAGTTAAGCTTCATGTATAAATTTGATGCTCCGGGTGCATTCCCGATGTACTTCAATGTTGATGTATATGATGGCACCTGGCATAATGATTACTTCACCAGAGGTTCAGGCGCATTTGACTGGGCTGAAGAAAGTATGGCATTAACCGGATTCAACTTGAATTCAGGTTACAAAATCAGATTCAGAATTTATAACAACTATGATACTTCTCTTTCAGCGATCTACCTGGATGATATTCGTGTGACAGACACACAACCAGAGATATTTGTTGATCAGACAGCATTGCAATTCGGTGATATTCCTTACGGATATACTACTGATGAACAAACTGTGACTGTTAATGCAGAATATCTCTCTGATCAGATTGTTATTACTGCTCCTCAGGGGTATGAGATGGCTCTCAGTTCTTTTGCCGGATCTCCAACACCTGAAACTACAATCAATATAGACCACGATGGAACCGGAACTGTGACTGAAACAACCGTATATATCAGATTTGCTCCTGACGCTGCTCAGAACTTTGATAGTACTATCGATTTCAACTCAACCGGAGCATTTACACAGAGTGTTAATGTTACAGGAAACGGACTTGCAGTTCCTGCTTTAACAATTGACGATTCACAATTCCAGAATTTATTCCCGAATGTGAATATCGGTAATGTCTCTGACAGTTCAATCATTGTTGTAAATGCACAGGATTTGACAGACAGTCTTCTGGTTACAATACCTGATGGTTATGAAATTTCGGAACAGGGTGGAATATACACAACAGGAAGTTTCTATATTGCACCGGATGCAAATGGTGACATCTCAACATTATTATATGTACGTTTTGCACCGCAAACTGCGAGTATATTTGCAGGTTCAGTTGAGTTCTCTGCTGATTATGTAACAACTGAAAATGTTGCAGTTCGCGGTAGAGCTCTTGGAGCAGCAAGTATTTCCCTTAGTGCCATTGATGGTGATTTTGGTGATGTATATGTTGGTTCTGAAAGCAGTATCAGACAATATACAATATCCGCTGTAAATCTTACATCAGATGTTCAGATTAACATTCCTTCAGGATTTGACTTAGTTGAGAATGCTGCAACAACAGCTCTCTCTTCAACAGCCTCAGGTTATTCATTATATTCAACTGTTTCCACAGGCAGAACAAACTCAAAAACAAGTAAAAACACAAGTAGTGTAAACCATACAAGAGTGTCTGATGGCGTTCTTGTATTCACTCCTGACTCACTTGGAGTTTTATCTCAAAAAACGCTTGATCTGAAATTCATACCAACTGCAGCACAAGTTTATGCAGGCGACATAGAGCATACTGCAGATTATGCTGCTACTGAGATTATCAGTGTTACAGGTACAGGTATTCCTGTTCCAAATATTGTAATACCTCAGGATTTACAGTACTTTGTTGCAGACGTGAATGCGAGCACTATCAAGAGCTACAGACTGCGTGCTTATGATGCAACAGGTGATGTTAATGTAACAACTGACTCAAACTGTTATCTGATCTCAACTGATTACAGCACAGGATATACTCAGAGCATTGATGTTACACCAGTTAACGGATTAGTTGATCAGACAGTATATGTGAAGTTCACACCGAATGTAAATTCAACGTTTACAGCTCAGTTTGTGCATTCAACAAATGGTGCAGCAAATCAGACCCTGACTGTTAATGGATATGGAAATGCTGATGGAAGCCCTGAGTTCACAGCATTCTATTCAAGAATGTATATGATTACAAACACTTCATTCATACTTGAATGGGCTGCATCAAACAACACAGATAACACTAACTATGAAGTAAAAATATCAACAGAGCCTGATTTCAACACTACTGAGCAGATTGTGAACCTTGATGGAACATTTAATCAGTATGAATTTACAGGTTTATCGAACCCATTCTACTATGCAATGATTGTTGCAACAAATGCTTCAGGTACATCTTATTCAGACGCTGTTAAAGTATATCTGAATGAAAATGCTGATAATTCAGCAGGAGAGATAATACCTGCATTTGAAGCAACTGCTGGTGATACTGCTGCAACAGTTGTTGTAAGTAGTTTCAGTGCTAATCCAATGGGAATAAGAATGGCTGTCATGGAAAATCAGAAGCACATGGATATCCCTGATGGATACGAACAATATGTTGTTAATCGTGTACTTTCAGTGATGCCTGTTCAAAATAACGGGTCTCTGTTTACAACATTCAACTACTATTACTCCGATGCTGAAGTTGGAAATCTGGATGAAACTAACCTCAGATTATACCGATATCAGAATGGAGCATGGTATAAAGTTGCAAACTCACTGATAACCTGTTATCCTGATGAAAACAGAGTTTCCGCTATTGCAACAACAACCTATTCTGACTGGATTCTTTATGATGAGACTAATGGTGAAATGCCTACAATCACAAAAATATACTCAAAAATGAATGTATATTTACAAGGTCCTTATGATTCATCAACTCAAATGATGGATACAGCTCTTAATCAGTATTTACCATTAACATCACCATATGACACAGAGTCAGTTGACGAAATGCCACAGGATGTTGTGGACTGGATCTATGTTGAACTCCGTTCTACAGCATCAGGTTCGACAATTACTGGAAAATCAATGCTTTTACACAGCGATGGAACCGTAACAGCATCAGATGGAGATACTCCATGGTTTAACATTAATGCTGGAGCTTATTTTGTAGTTATAAAACATAGAAACCACCTTAATATAATGAGTAGAACTTCACATACATTCTATACAGATGCTTATACTCAATCTACAATTGATCTTACTACCTCAAATATGACGTATACAACAGGTACATCAAATCTTGGTGTATGCCAGGTTGAAACAGGCGTATTTGGTATGGCTGCAGGTGACATTGTTGATGATGGATCAATAGTATCTTCTGATAATACAGAATGGAAAATTGCTTTCTCTGCTGGTGTTTCAGATGGTTACAATATCCAGGATATAAACTTTGATGGCTCTGTATTATCAAGTGATAATACTTTGTGGGCAGCGAACTTCCAGGCTGGTCAGGCAGACTCTCAAGTTCCTGATAACAGTACTACTGCAGCATCTACATTCTCTAAGAAAGAAACTTTGAGAAGCAGAAGAGTAATCGAATCTCAGAAGCAGATTAAGAAGTTATCTAAATAAAAATATACGAAACAGGCTGTCTTTAGGGACAGCCTGTTTTTCCTTATTTAACATATCATTTGGTAATGAGTATTCATAAATTAGATTATTAGTATGAGTAAAAAGAAAAAAACGAGTTTTAGACTAAAAAGAATACTTCGAAATGAGTCTTTAAAAAGATTTTCATTAATAGGTATCATTATTTCAGCATTGATTTTTATCAGCGCAGCTGTTATTTTCAGTATTGAATCTAAAGGAAATAATACTATCTCAACATTTATGGATAGTATCTGGTGGTCAATAGTGACAATAACAACTGTTGGATATGGTGATGTTGTACCTAAAACATCTGCCGGTCGAATCGTTGGGATTTTTCTTATATTCATTGGATTCACATTATTTTCCCTGTTTACAGGTATAATAACAACTGTGATGGTTGAAGATAAACTTAGAGGAGCAAAAGGATTGAAACAGATAAAAAAAAGAAATCACATTGTTATCTGCGGTTGGAATGAAACCGTGGAAACCATGCTTAATGCATTTACAGAAAAAAGCATTGATGATATGATTGTTTTGATAGGCGATTTTCAACCAGATTTTTTTACTGATCTTGAGGCTAAGTATCCGACATTAAGCCTTGGGTATATTCGTGGAGATTATACTCAAACAGAAATACTTAACAGGGCGAACGTGAGATTTGCCAAACACGTGATTGTTCTTCCTGATGTTAATCTAATGATTCAATCTGCGGATGACAGATCAATTATTGTTGCGAATACAATAAAATTCATATCCAAAGATATACACCTGACTGTTCAGTTGATAAATATTCAGAATAAACCTCACCTCAAACAGATTGGCGTGGATAACATAGTTATCTTTAAAGAATTTGGGGGTTATCTCATTGCAAACAATGTTCTGAACAGTCACTATATAAGCTTTTACAATCATTTAGTGCACAGCCGGGAACATAATATTATAACAAAGAAGATACCTCAATCATTAGTAGGGCAGAAGTACAGCTCCCTTCTGGAACATTTTTACAGTGAGGAACATGTTGTATTGATCGGGTTGATTACTGAAAGACCCAAAATGCAGATATCAGATATTTTCTCAGATGAAGGATCAACGATTGATGCATTCATAAAGAATGCTCTGCAAAGTGCCAATTCGAAACTTCCTGAACAGAATTATGCAATTCATATTAACCCTGATAAAAACTATGAATTAACCGAAAATGATTCGGCAATTGTAATAGGATAGAATTATGATAGATGCAATCAGTTTAAAAAATGTCAGAACTTTTAAAGGACTTAATGATATTCAGCTTGTTTTTGTTGCATCGTTTCTCAAGGAAAAGAAATTCAATAAAGGTGATTATATTATTAAAGAAAATACAAAGGGTGATAACTTATACATATTGTATAAGGGTGATGTGCGAGTTACACGTAAGTTAACGATGGAAATTGAAGGACTTAAGGCAGAGGAGAAGAAATTGGCATCACTAAGTGATAAAGCTTGTCCGGCTTTTGGTGAAAACGGACTAATTGGTGCGGGGAAAAGATCTGCAAATGTAATCGCTTCATCAGATTGTATAATGTATACGCTATCAAGGAATGATTTTGAGGAAATTATATCCAGTGACCCTAATGCCGGGAATGTGATATTAAAAAATACATGTCTTTCTCTTTTGTCTTTGCTGGAAAGAACGGATGAGTATGTTGTTAAACTTGCAACAGCATTATCAATAGCCGTATCCAGATAATGTCGCAATCAGATTTCTTGTGATTCAAAGCTGCAACTCTGACAAGGAGTTAATATGTCTTTTGACAGTATCAGTTCAGTAAGAATAAAGATAACATTCCTTTTATCTCTGGTATTTTTAGGATTTGTTTTATGTCATGCTGAAAAAGGCTATGATGCATTGGGAATTGATACAGGTGTGACTGAGAAATCTGACACTTCATATATAATAACAAGACATCAGACAATTTTAACGTTAACAGGATTTTGCATTCTTGCTGTTACTCTTATTTTGCTTGCAGGGAAAATGCGTAAACTGAAGCAGAGTAAGGAAACCTTAGAACAAATGAATAAAGAACTGGGTGAAGCTCTTAGTGAAGTAAAAAAAATGAGCAGGCACGACCCACTAACCGGTTTACCAAATAGAAGAGCTATGCTGGAAAAAATTGATTCAGAAATTGTAAGATACAAGAGATCTTCCAGAACATTCGTATTCATCATGATAGATATTGATGATTTCAAATCTGTTAATGACAGATACGGTCACGAAACAGGTGACTATCTGCTTAAGGAGCTCGCCTCGATTTTTATCGAACTCACGAGAGAGCAGGATATGGTTTGCAGATGGGGTGGAGAAGAATTCCTTTTACTTCTTCCGGAAACAGATTGTGATGGTGGTTTCAGGGTGGCAGAAAAAATCAGAATAACCGTTGAAAGCTGTCTTTTTAAAACGGACAGCATAGAATTCAATATAACAATTTCTTCAGGCGTAACAGATTATTCTCCAACATATAATGTGCATGAACATGTAAAAGTTGTAGACGATGCTATGTACCAAAGCAAAAGGTCAGGGAAGAACAGAATAACCTCAGTTTCAATGATCAGGAAAAAAAGTTGACTTTTTCAATGTAAATGTCGATATATATACTATATTATATTAGAGTAGTGCTTTGCATAATAGCAAAATCAAGTAGTTTTAGTGAAAGAAGTTCGATGAGAATTTTAAATTCATCAAGAAAGCTTTCAGAGAAGCTCTTTTTGAGTAAGAATTTGATGAATTCTAAAAGTCGAGTCAACTTGTATGCTTTCTTTAGAAAGTTTGAACAGACTACTCCAATCATGCAAAGATCTTTATATGAGTTAAATAATTTATGGAGAAACTATGAAAATAGCACTTTTTCTTGTAGCAGTTGTCATAATTGCAAATATCGTCTTCGGTGATGCATCTGCAATGAATATCATTGACGATATAGATATTGGTTTTATTTTCATGAGTAAAATCATGTGTTTTTCAATTGCTGTTTTCATAACCGTAACACTATTGGTTGTTTTGATGCATTTGTTCTCAGAATATGCATATCCTGAGACACCTGATGAAGATGATTCAGAAAATGTCGAGCATGAAGCTACAATGGAAGAAGATGAAGCAGATTCTTAATGTCTTGGTATATAATGATATAGATTACTGAAATGTTTTTGCGGATATATTCAATTTTCGCACGTAAAAATTTCCAAGTATTTAATTTAACTAATATCTTGACAAAGTCTCAACATGAATAATATATTTTTCCTGTTATTTAAATAGTAAAATAAGTTGTGTACTTATTAAGATTCAATGAATCAAAAAAAAATACTGGAGGTAGTATGAGAAAAATTACTATTTTACTTATTGTTGTAATGGCAACAGCTCTATTCGCAGGCGAGTATCCAAAAGTCGATATTCATGGAAGATTTCTTCTTGAAATGGACTATGAAAACAATTTGGCAGACTGGACAGATTTCAAAGATAACGCCAATAATGACAAAACAACCTATACTCAAGGTAGATTGGATCTATCCTTTAACACTCACATTAATGAAAATATTATGGTAAAAATTCACTCTCGTTTAGAAAGTGATGATGAAGCCAGTAGCAAGTGGATCAAATTTAATATGGATAGCGATCAAAAGATTAAAGATACCAGACTTAAACTTCAAGAAGCTTACGTCCAGTATGATAACCTGTTTTTTGAAGGACTTTCCGCTCATCTTGGACAAAGATTATGGAATTATGGTGGTGGAAACATCTTCGGACCTGCTGATTATATTAGTGGTGCTGCTCTTATGTTTAAAAGAGATAACTTATGGGTTGATTTACAAACTGCTAATTTGGCTGAGTATGAAGATGCTGAATACACAAATATTGAAGAAGATCATGCAGCTAAAATTTTTGGTTTGATTGGTGGAATGAATAAAATAGCCGACATGGCAGATGTTCAGGCTTATTTCTTCAGAAAAGGTGAAAATGTTGAATCTTTTGATGATAATGGACTTAGCAAAAACGAAACAGAATGTAATGCATTTAATGTTTTTGGTGCCAGAGGTGATGTAACACTTATGGACGGAATGCTAAAACCTTATCTTGAATTTGCAATGCAGACTGGTGCAAACGATGCAACAGGAATAGATTATTCCGGTATGCTTCTTGATGTTGGTCTTAATGCTGAGTTTGATCTTGGATTTGGTACACTTATGCCAAGAGCTGAATTATTCATGAGATCAGGTGATGATGCAGGATCTGATGATGAAAATGAAGCATTCACAGGTGTTGGAATGGGATTGGTTGAACATGGATATCAAGCTGTCAATATTTTCTGGAAACTTACAGATAATGGTTTTAAAGCCGATGTTGATCATGGTATGATGATGGTGAATTTTGGAACAGATTTCACTCCTGAAATGTGTAAAAAAATGAATGTTGGTTTTAATTTCTGGATGTTTAATGACAACTCTACTGATGTCAAGATAGGTACAAAAGAAGTATCCGGTGAAAACATGTGGAATGAGTTTAATCTGTACGGATCATACAAAGTTCATAAGAATGCAAAATTTTACGCAGGACTTGGTATGCTTATGCCTAACAAAGATTATGGCTTCAACTATACAGACGATAACGACGTATCACATCTTTTTATGTTTGGTGAAGACACAGCTACAGTAATGTGGTTTGGTACAGAAGTTAAATGGTAAACTGAAAAACGATATATTTAAGGCTGCAGGTATTCCTGCAGCTTTTTTTTTGCTATATCAATATTTATTTCTTTACGTTTTAAGGTTCAGGTGTATAAATTTGTTAATTCAGTCAGGAGAGATATTATGAAAATATCCGCAACAATAGCATTTATGTTTTTTTTAGCAAGTTTTGTTAATGCTCAGACTCCGGTCTGGGATTGGGTTGCTACAGGTGGTGGCGCAATGGATATGCAGCTTAACGGTATTGTTGGAGATGATAACGGCAATCTGTATGTTACTGGATATTTTGAAGGCAGTCAATGGTTTGGCAATGAGTATGTGGCAAGTCTCGGTGGTAGAGATATTTTTGTTGCTAAGATGGATTCTCAAGGAAACTGGTTGTGGTGTACAAGTGCGGGAGGAACTTCTTTTACTGATGAAGGAAATGATATAGATGTTACTGCTGATAATTGTATAATGATTACAGGTGTTTTTGAAGGTACTGCTTTTTTCGGTCAGGACTCACTTGTGAGTTCCGGTTATGGAGACATTTTTGTGTCAAAGCTTGATTCTGACGGGAACTGGCTCTGGTCCGAAGAAATCGGTAGTTCAGGTTGGGATATCGGAAACAGTATTTCTATTGATAGTACAAATAATGTATATATAGCAGGATCATTCAGTGATACAATACTGATCAGTACCGATACTCTGCTTTGTGCCGGTAGCACTGATATTCTTGTTGCCAGATTAAATTCACTCAGGGATTGGAACCTTGTAAAAAAAGCAGGAGGAAGCGGTGCAGATGCCGGGATAGATATTAAACTGGCTGAGAATAACAGGGTTTTACTTTGCGGTATGTTTACAGGAAATGCAGTATTAGGCTCAGATACACTGACAAGTGATGGTTATACTGATGGATTTGTTGCCGAGATGAATGACTCAGGTGATTTTATATGGGTAAATGGATTTGGTGGCAATAATTTTGATGAGGCATATCAGATTATTCCATCTGATTCAGGAGCTGTAGTCAGTGGACATTTTACTGATATAGCTTTTTTTGACAGTCTTCAGGTGACAGGAAACGGGAACAGAGATCTGTATATTGCCAGTATAAATGATTCAGGAAACTGGAATTGGGTAGCACATGGTGGCTCCTCAGAATGGGATTCTGCAACAGATATTTTTTTAGGTTCCAATGGAGATATTTATGCTACAGGTTATTTTGACGGTGTGGCTGTAATGGGTAATGATAATCTTAACGGCTTCGGAGGAAGAGATGTTTTTGTTCTCAAATTAGATTCTTCAGGCAACTGGCAATGGGTTGAAGAAGCAGGTTCTATTGGTTGGGACAGGGGAACAGCTATGTACATATCCGATGATGGAAATATATTTATAGCAGGAGGATTTTCTTCAACAGCTGTATTTGGTAATTTATCAGTAACATCTAACGGAAACAGAGATTGTTTTGTAGGGAAAATTAGAGAAGGAGTAACAGATTCAGGTCAAAACGAAATCAGTCGTGTTACTTCAATGAGTTTGTATCCTAATCCATTCAACCCGAGAACTAATATTAGTTTTGATTTGAGTGAAAAATCAATTGTGGAAGTTGATGTTTATAATGTAAAGGGACAGCACGTAAAGAGCATTGTTAAAGAGGAGTTTCCTTCAGGTAAACATAATGTTATGTGGGAAGGAGATAGTGATTCAGGTAAGAAAGTATCAACGGGTGTGTATTTTATCCGAATGCATAAACCCGGATGTAAATCTATTGTAAAGAAAAGTGTTCTTTTAAAATAGTAACAACATTCTATTCCGGATTTTCAACGGCAGGAAGCTCAATGATAAAACTTGTCCATTCTCCTTTCTGAGATTTGACGCTGATGTTTCCACCATGCTTATCGGTTATAATGAAGTAGGATACTGACATTCCGAGACCGGTACCTTCTCCTACTTCCTTAGTTGTAAAGAAAGGCTCGAATATGTTATTGATCAATTCATCCGGAATTCCAGGTCCATTATCTCTTATAACAATTCTGATGTTGTGATGAGCCTTTGAAACTGAAATATTGAATTCTGGTTTATATCCTTCAGTTTGCTTGGTCTGCATAGCCTGAGCACCATTTTTGAGTATATTCAGGAATACTTGCTGTATACTGCCCGGATCGCACAAAATATCCGGAAGGGGTTCTTCGTATTGCTTAATAATGTTAATTTTTCTGAAATCAAGTCTCTTTTTGAGATTGTATTCATTAAAAGCAAGCTGAATCGTATTCTCAATCAGTTCTGTAACAGAGCTTCTTACTTTTTCTTTGACACCTTTCCTTGAGAAACTCAGCATATTTTTTACAATAACTGATGCCCTTACACCGGAATCTTTAATGTATTTCAGCATTTTTTCGATTCCTCTCTTACTTATGTACGCTCTCATAAGCTCGAGGTCAAATCCGATTTCTTCAGCAACTGATGAATTTTTAGCGGATGAGGAAAGCAGTCTGTTCTCAATGATCTGAATATTCTGAATGATACCGGCAAGTGGATTATTAATCTCATGAGCCATACCTGCGGCAAGTCCCCCTATTGACATCATTTTTTCCGATTGAATCATCATTTTTTCCATGTTGACTCTATCTGTAATATCATCGATAATTAATACAGCACCTTTTACGTTTTCTCCGGTAAGCGGATAAATAGTAATATCTTCAATCTTCTGATGTCCCTTTGCATTATGTGCTTTTCTTGTCAGCCGCTGAACTTTCTGATGGGTTATTGCATTATCAATCTTGTCAATTTCTGGCTTCAGATGAGGAAACAGATCCTGTATCCTTTGTCCTATGGCAACTCGATGTTGTACACCTGTTTCAGAACTGGCTTTATTATTCCACTGAGAAATCCTTCCTTCATTATCTACCCCTATTAGAATAGAGGGCATAGAATTGATTACATTTGAGAGGTAGTCACGGAGGCTTGCAAGCTCAAACTCATCTCTCTTCTGAATAGTAACATCTTTGGCTGACATTATCAGCACAGGTGTATCTGAAGCATCCAGTTTGCGAATCTTTATCTGGAGGTTTATTTTATTGTTTGTCAGAGGTTTTATACATTCACCGTCGAATTCGGAAAAACCATCATTTACAGCTTTATTAATAAGATCTTGTATTGGGGTTTCCGTATCTGATCTCAGTTTAAGATTTTCGAATAGATTCAATCTGAGAGCTTGTACTCTTGATATACTCAGCATACGTAGAGTTGAATGATTTACATCAATAATATCTCCGTTACAATTAAGTATGATAATGGAATCACTCTGGGCATTGAATATGTTTGTGAATTTTTCATTTGAGCTGATCAATTCCATATCTCTGGTTTGAATCACACTAAGCATATTATTGAAATGATTTATGAATTTACCCAGATCATCTTGTGAGTCTGCATTAACTCGCAAAGAATAGTTTCCTGTGTTTGAAACTTCTTCGGATACTTCAATCAATTTTCCTATTGGTTTGGATATTACTTCTCTGACTTTCAAACCTAAAAAATATGAGATTATGATAAACAGAATAATCACAATTAGAAGAACAGACATAATTTCAGCGATCAGAATTCGTAACTTAGTTTCTGCTGCAATTCGAATATATCCGATAAAAATGCCATTTTTCAGAATGGGCTCTTGAACAAGTATGTATCTATTTTTTATTTTACCATAAGAAATTTCAGGATCAACAACAATGTTACTGAAAGGATTGTCATGTATAGAGGAATATTTTGTAAACAGTTCTCCTTCTGAGTTATAAATGGAACAGTATTTAATATCTGGAAGTAGTCTGAGTTTATCCAGTTGCTCCTCTGTATGGCTCCTGTACTCCATTTCCAGATTGTGTGAATTATAATCCCCAATAGTTATTGCAATATGTTTCAACCATTTAATTTTGTAGCTTTTGGAATAGCTGATACCAATAAATGATGCTGCTAATCCTCCTGTAACAACCGTAACTACTGAAATTGTCAGGAAAATCAGCGTTAATTTCCTGTTCAGAGATAACCTTTCAAAATGTTGCAGTATTTTTTTCATTAGAATTTCACCTGATAATAATAAGAATTTTTATTGATTTCCAGATTCATGTTAGTTTTCAGAAACAGCCAATATTTAAATTCATGAGAGTTTGCATAACAACATAAAAACACGTTGGAATTTGGTTTTAGATGAGATTTTCGAATTAATCATTAAAGACCTTCCTGATATACTTATTTTGAATGAATCAGACGTATTTGAACGTTTCGATAAAAAAAAATTATGTATAATTCTATTATAGATATAATAATGATAAGAGCAGGGAAAGAAACATTTTTATTCTAAGCTTCATAGTTTAGTCTATAGATTTTTCATAAAATAGATAATAATTTAATTATTTGTTAATATCAAGTAAGCGGTTACTAATAATTGTCAAAGTTTTACTTGACAATTAAGTTCGAAACATTGCTTTAAAGGTGAATTATTGTAAGTTTTTGAGAGGTTATATGAACGTAAAATTTAAAGATGTCAGTCAGGGTATCGTTGAAGCAAGGGCTATTATTGAACTTGCTCCAGGTGTGTTCCTGAACGAGGTAACAATATTAAGAAGAAATAATCAGCTTGATATTGAGTTACCGCAAAAAAGCTTCAGAGGTAAATCAGGAAAGTTTCACCATTTGGATATTTTGACTTTTGAAGATGAAAACAAGAAAACTCTCTGGTTAATGGAGATTCGCGAAGAATATGCTAACTGGAGAAACAGAAACAAAAAAGTCCTTATTTATGAATCAGAATAAGGGACTGTCTTGCTAACCATAAAGAAGAGAAAAGAACGCGTTATTCTTGTCGGTGTTCTCACTGACCGGAAGCAGAAACAGGCTTTTGAAGAATCTCTATCAGAACTCAAAAGCCTTGTTAAAACTGCATCTGCTCAAGTCGTGGATGTTTTTTCTCAATTCATGGAAAAGCCTAAACCTTCAACATATATTGGGAAGGGAAAAATAGTTGAGATTAAGGCTTTAATGGATGAGTTTGATGACGAAGAGCGACCGGATACAATTATTTTTAACAATGATCTTTCTCCTGCACAATCTCGAAATCTTGCTAATGAATTCAAATGTAAAATTGTTGATAGAACCGAATTGATTCTCGATATTTTTGCATTACATGCTCGGACGAAACAGGCTAAACTACAGGTTGAGCTTGCTCAAATGGAATATAATTACTCCAGATTGAAAAACCTGTGGGGACACCTTTCCAGGATTCAGGGAGGTATTGGCTTCAGAGGACCCGGGGAAAAGCAGATTGAAGTTGACCGGAGAGAGATACAGAACAAAATCACTCAGTTGAAACGTAAGCTGAAGCTTATCAGTAAGCATACTGAAACTAAAAGATCCAGAAGAAGAAAAGCAATAAATCTGGCTCTGATAGGTTATACAAATGCAGGCAAATCTACTTTATTTAATCAGATAACTAATGGTGATGTTTATGCAGCAAATGAGCTTTTTGCCACACTTGATGCAACAACAAGATCAATTTATCTGAGTCGAAAAGAACAGGTTGTAATAACTGATACAATCGGTTTTATAAAAGATCTTCCCCATACTCTGGTAGAATCTTTCCACAGTACTTTGATGGAAGTTCTTGAAGCTGATTTGCTGCTTCATGTTGTTGATGTTTCTCATCCATTTGTGTTTGATCAGATTTCGGCAGTTGAAGAAGTACTTGAAGAACTTGGAGCTGTTGACAAAGATATTCTAATGGTATTCAACAAGATTGACAAGGTTCAGGGTGTTCATTTTAAATTTTTGAAGAAAAAACTTCAGAATGACTATCCTCAGGCAATATTCATTTCTGCAAAGGAAAAAGAAAATATTGAGGAGCTATACAGCAGAATCAACTTTTTCCTCAGCAGCAGAAAAGCAATATCGACTTTGAGAATACCATACACGCAGCATAAACTATTGAATTTCATATATTCCAATTCAACTATTCTGGAGGATGAATATGATGAGGTTGTTCAGGAACATGTGCTGAAAGTTAACATTGATAGATCATCTCTGAATGAAATAAACAAAAAGATTGAAGAATTAAAGTATAAAAACATATAGATGGAGGAAAAAAATGGTAACTGATTTACAAAACATTTTTTCTAAGAATGCAAAAGGTATGAAAAGATCAGCAATCAGGGAACTTCTTAAGTTAACAAGAAATCCTGATATAATTTCATTTGCAGGTGGACTTCCGGCTCCTGAATCATTCCCGGTAGAAGAACTGAAAGAAATAATTCATGAGATTATGGAAGAAGATCCAACAATGGTACTTCAATATGGTCCTACAGAAGGTGACAATCTTCTCAGGGAAGAGCTTCTTAAGCGCTATAAGAAAGACGGTGTTGATCTTGGAATGGATAACATTCTGATTACTACTGCATCTCAACAGGGACTTGATCTTGTTGCAAAGATCTTTGTTGACAGGGGTGACAAGATAATATGTGAACTGCCTTCTTATCTCGGTGGATTGTCCGCATTTAACAGTTATGGAGCTGATCTCGTAGGTGTTGAAATGGATGAAGATGGAATGAGAGCGGATAAACTTGAAGAAACCCTCAAGCAAATGCAGGATAATGGTGAAAAACCAAAATTAATATATTGTATTCCAGATTTTCAAAATCCTGCAGGAATCAGTATGCCTGAAGACAGGAGAGTAGCAATAATCGAAATTGCTAAGAAGTATGATGTTCTGATTATTGAAGACAGCCCATACAGAGAACTGAGATTTGAGGGAGAACATGTTCCTCCTATGATAGCTCTTGATGATACCGGTCATGTACTTACTCTTGGAACTTTTTCAAAGACATTTGTTCCAGGATTCAGATTAGGCTGGGCTCTTGGGCATGAAGATGTGATCGACAAACTTGTTGTTGCCAAACAAGCTGTTGATTTATGTACACCTCCGTTTACTCAGCGAATTGCAGCAAAATTCCTGGAAAAAGGATTAATGGATAAAAACATTGAGAAGATTAAGGAAATGTATCGTGAAAAGCGCGATGTTATGCTTGCTGAATTTGATAAGCATATGCCTGAAGGAGTAACATGGACTGTTCCTGATGGTGGATTGTTCCTTTTCCTTACTCTTCCGGAATATATGGATGCGGAAGAATTATTCAAACATGCAATTGAAGAAAAGGTTGCATTTGTAATTGGTTCTGCCTTCTATTGTAATGGTGGCGGACAGAATACAATGAGAATAAATTTCTCATTCACAACAATAGAAAAAAACATTGAAGGTGTAAAAAGATTGGCTAAAGTTATAAAAGACAATCTTAAATAGAGTTAAAGGGGGATTTTCCCCCCTTTTTTCATCTCATTTTATGTTACTGATTAACTCGTTTTTTATTTAAATAATTTTTGCTGTTGACTTTTAGCTGTTTAAAAATATAATTTTGATATGAATATGAAAAAAGAACTAATTGATTTGTATAAGTCATCAAAATATGGAAAATTGATTGGAGGATTGATTCATAATTTGAATACTCCGATAATGGGAATTTCCGGTAGACTTGAGTTACTGCAGATGAAAAATCCTGACTTGAAAGGACTTGATAAAATTGAATCTCAATTGTCCAGAATCAATAGAATACTTAAGAATGTTACGTATGTAATTGATGTAGATAAGAATATGGATGACCATCTGGTAAGTGTCAGAGAAGTTATTGAGCAGTTTGATATTTTTTATATGTCTAATATGACATATAAGCATCGAAGAGAAGTAATTCTGAATGTTGATAATAATGTTGTAGCAGACATTAATGCTTCTGTCCTTCTTAATATACTTACTCTGGCAATTGATTATATTCTGGACAATACAGCAGATGGGGAACAGGTTACAATTTTCCTTAACACGGAAGATGAAAATGCAAGTATAGATATTTGTTTTAAGCTCAAGGAAGATGCTGTTATCATTGAAACAGATTTTTTTAATTCTGCAAAACTTGAGGATGAACTTGAACTGAAACTAATTGCTGACTTGATTTCTCAAAGTGAGTTTACAATTGCTTTAAAAGCAGTAGATGGGATATCGCACTTTAATATCGAGTTCCCTGCAAGAAAATGCAGTAACCCTGTAGAAGAGAACAATGATTTTCTGTTAGACGATGATGATGGTGAAATTGATATTGAAGCTTTATTGAAAAACGCATCGAAATAATGAAATACATATTTATCATTTTGTTTATTACAGCCGGAATGCTGTTTGCAAATCCACAAGCTAATCTCAATGAGTGTGACTCACTTAAGGTCGGACTCGTTTTAAGTGGTGGTGGAGCTAAGGGTTTTGCTCATATTGGCGTACTGAAGGTAATTGATGAACTTGGCTTAAAAGTTGATTATATTTCTGGCACCAGTATGGGGAGTATTCTTGGAGCACTATATGCAATTGGGTATACTCCTGATGAATTGGAAGATTTGGCAAAGAGTATTGACTGGAACTCCTTTTTAATGGATAAAACGCCGAGAACTGCTCTTTCAATGGAAGAAAAGGATCTTGAAAAAAGATATGCTCTTTCATTTCCTATGCTGAATAATAAGCCTGTATTACCTTCGGGGCTCGTTGCAGGCCAGAACTTTTCCAATTTACTGGCAAAATTAACCCTTTCAGTACATCATCTGGAAAGCTTTGATGATTTTCCGATTCCATTCAGATGTGTTGCTACTGACATTGAAAAGGGTGAAGCTGTTGTGTTTGATTCAGGTTATCTTGCTGATGCAATTCGTGCAAGTATGTCTATACCAACAATGTTTAAGCCTATTGAGCTTAATGGAAAATTACTTGTTGATGGTGGTCTTGTAAGGAATTTCCCTGTCTCAGACTGTATTGAAATGGGAGCGGATTATGTAATTGGTATTGATGTTGCCAGAACATTTAAATCAAAAGAACAACTACAGACACTTGTAAATATTGTTGAACAGTCTATAGGGCTGAATGGTGCATTCTCTACTCTTGAACAACGAAAGCTTGTTGATTTACTTATTCAACCAGATACTGAGGCCTATTCCATTACAGATTTCGAGTATATTGATTCTCTAATTGCAATTGGTGAAAGAGCTGCGCGAAGGCAATTTAAAGAACTTCTGAAAATTGCTGAGTCACAGAAAAACAGAAAGGAAAACTTTTTTCCTATAAAATCTGTTGATTCACTATATGTAGTTAAAACTGAAGTCAAAGGGCTTGATAAACTTTCTAAAAACATCATCATTGGGATGCATGGAATTATTGAAAACAGATGGATGAATCAGGATGATTTAAGTGAGCTTGTTGACCGACTATACGGATCAGGATATTTCGAGAGGGTAACGTATGAGTTCAAACCGGTAAATAATGGTATTCACCTGATACTCAGGGTTGTAGAAAAGAATGTAAATTCATTCAGGGTCGGGCTGCACTATAACACGGATCTAAAGTCTTCTGTTTTATTGAACAGAACATATAGAAATTTTCTGTTGGAAAGCTCGAAACTGTCTATTGATTTCAAGTTAAGCGAAAATTATGGAACAGAAGCACAGTATTTTATTCATACAGGCTGGAAACCGGGTTTTGGATTAAAAACAAAAATCTGGTTCAATAAACTTGATGTAAGTATAAGGGATTCATCTTATGCAATTTCGGCAAACTTCAAGTATAAGCAATTTGCCGGTTCAATAGGTTTGCAGACAACATTCACCAACGAATTTGTTATTGGGGGAGATGTGTCCTATGAGCGTGTGGAACTGACACCTAATTTTGTCAAACCAAGTTGGTATCAGGGATCTGAATATAGTAAATATCTTGTATTCAGAATGTATATGCTCATGGATAATCTGGACAGGACATTTTATCCCAGAAATGGAGTGAAACTGCATCTGGATTACAGGCAAAGTCACAATAGAATTGTTGATGATAATAATGAAAAAAATGTTAATCATTACTTTATGCATTACAAAGAAGTTATGGAAATTGGAGATTTTTTTGCATCTGGTGATATGTGGTTTGGTGGAAGAGACAACAATGAAATCACCGGAGATAGACAGATTTATGTGGGAGGAGAACATTATTCTTCCGTATTAAACTTGCCGCTTTGGGGTTTTTCTTTTATGGAGAAAACTGTTGTAAATGCTTTTGTCATGCAAGCATCGTTACATTATGAGCCGATAGAAAATCTTGTAATATCTTTAAAAGGTAATGGCTGTAAGATAGGGGATTCTTATCGAGATTTGTTTCGTTCTGAGGGCAAGGATATTTATGGTAAAAAGTATGGGCTTTTGTTAGGTGGAGGAGTTACCGTTGGTTATATTTCACCTATAGGTCCTATTGAACTGTCTCTATATGGGAATTCAGAGCGTGACGATTTAACAACATTTGTATCCATAGGCTGTCCTATGATATTCTAATTTTTAAATTGAACATATATTTTATTGACAATAAATGAGGCTTATTCATTTTGTGTAATTAAATAAAATAAGGGGAATGATTATGAAACCGGAAATTAAAGACACAGATAAGCTTAACAGAAAGCAAGCGATCAAAAGAGAAGCAATTATTCAGGCAGCAATCAAGATATTCTCCAAGAAAGGATTTCACAATACAAAAATTTCTGAAGTTGCCAAAGCCGCTAATGTAGCAGATGGAACAGTTTACTTGTACTTTGCAAATAAGGATGATTTACTTTTAAAGGCTTTTAAAGAGGTGTTTTACAAGAAACTGGAATCAGTAATTGAAAAAACTGAGCTCATAGAACATGGTGTGGAAAAATTGATAAGTTTCTTTAATTATCATGTTGATTTATTTAAGGAAAACCCGTATTTAATGAAATTTATAGCAATTGAGCTCAGACAATCAAGTGATTTCTACAAGCATTTTCCTGAAAACTGGATTTTTACAGAATATTTCAATTATCTGAAAAAACTGATTGATGAAGCAATTGCTGAAGGAGAATGGAGAAATGTCAACAGAGACATTTTTGCATGTATGATTCTTGGTTCGCTGGATTTTGTTCTTACAGAAATTAACAATAAAACTGTAAATTTCAGTCTTGAGGAAGCTAAAGAAGGAATAATAGATATTTTACGACTTGGAGTTAGAAAAAAATAGTTTGCATAAGCTTGACAATAGTTTTGAGGTATTTTTTTCTGGCATCAGATTAAGACAGGAAGGAGGTGAGAAAGAAATGCCTACAGTATATGCAAAAGAGAATGAACCTTTTGACATTTTGTTAAAGAAATTTAAGAAAAAATGTGAAAGAGCTTCTATCTTGTCAGATATCAAAAAACATCAGGCTTACGAAAAGCCAAGTGATATGAAAAAGAGAAAGCTTAATACAGCTAGAAGAAAGATGTTAAAAAATTTGAGAAAATTGGAAAGATATTCATAAAGTTGAAACTTTCATTTTTTTAGAATATCCAGGCTGCTGACAATGTCAACAGCCTTTTTCTCGTATTTGCTTTAAATATCAACAATCTTTACTAAAAACTAACAAACAGAACTTATTAATTGTAACTTAACATTATAAATAAAGAGTACTTTTGCAGGTGAGAACATGATAGATTTTATTTTATTAATTATACTGTGTGTGATTGCTTTTCTTGGCTTCAGAAAAGGTTTGATAGCAGCAATTCTTCAATTAGTTGGTGTTGCAGTAAGCTTTGTTATGATTGTAAGATTTGGACCTCTTGTTAGGGATGGGCTGATTCAGAAGTTTTCTCTGAATCCGACACTTGCTATTGTGTTATCTTATATCATTATCTTTATTTTTATAGGATTAATGATCAGGTTATTAATCTTTGCATCTCAGAAGCTGCTGGAGCTTATGCAGCTGAATATCCTTAACAGAATTCTGGGGGCTTTGTTTGCTTTGATAAACGGGGTGATCTTCCTGTTGCTTGTTTATGTTATTATGGATGTTCTGCCATTTGTTACATTTACATCGGAATTGAAGAAGAAGTCGAAAATCGTAGAATTGCTTGATATAGCTTCTGATGAAGTTCAATTAAAAATAGCTGAACAGGTAGAAAAAAAATAGTATATAATTATGAACATTAAATATTCAAATAGACAGCTTGAATTCGAAAAAGTAAAAGAGTTGATTTCCCTTGAATGCCATTCTGATATTGGAGCTGAGCAGGCATTAAAAATGTCACCAATGTGTGACAGACAGAAATTAGTTAATTTTCTGGGTTTTATCAAAGAAATACAATATCTACTCAGGATAGGTTATAATCTTGATTTCAGGAAGTTATCCGATTTAACACCTCTCTTCAAGAACCATGATGAAGTTGTATTTTCTTATCTTGAACTGAAGCAAATTATTGATAACATGATTATTGTCGAGTCCATGCTGGCAATTGAACTTGAGGATAACGTTGAATATCTTAGAGAGCTTATTTCCGGATTCGAATCATGCAATGATCTTATAAAGAGATTCAAACAGGTTTTTGATCATGAAGGAGATGTTCTTGATTCAGCATCTGAAGAGTTGAGAAGGATCAGAAAGCAGAAAAGATCAACAAGAAGGAACATTGTGAAAACTCTTGATATGAAAATTAAATCAGATTCAAACAGTCTTTCTGATTCTGTTTTCACATTAAGAGACAACAGATATGTTCTACCTGTTAAAGATGTTGCTGCCGGGGGATTTAAAGGGGTAGAGCATGGATCATCTTCAAGTAGATCAACTATTTTTATTGAGCCTCTCGATATTGTAGCAGATAACAATAAACTTATCCGTTTGAACAGTGATGAAAAGCAGGAAGTATTCAGGATATTGAAGAACTTTTCCTATGATGTGATATTAAAGAAATCAATTATTGTAAAGAACTGTAATCTTCTGAGAGACCTGGATCTGAAGTTTGCTCTGGGAAGATATGCAAATAGTATGAATGCAGTTGTTCCTGAACTGTCAGAGAAATCGATTATAAAGCTTAAAGGAGCTCGTCATCCATTATTGATTAACAGTCTTGGAAACATTAAAAAAGTAATACCATTTGATATCGAACTGAATGAATCAATGAAAATATTGCTGATTTCCGGACCAAATACTGGCGGAAAGACAGTAACGCTGAAATCAATCGGTCTTCTTGTAATAATGACTCATTCCGGAATACCTATTCCGGCAGATGATTCCAGTATTGTTGGTGCATTTGATTCCGTTTTTGCGGATATTGGAGATGATCAGTCTATTGAGGCATCGCTAAGTACATTCTCATCACATATCAGGAGAATTGCAGAGATGATTGAATTCGGTACAGATAAGTCTCTGATACTGATAGATGAAATTGGGGCTGCAACTGATCCGGAACAGGGTGGAGCACTGGCACAGGCAGTCCTTGAACGCTTTCTCAGTATGGGAATGACAGGTGTCATTACAACACATTATACTACATTGAAATTGTTTGCCGAGGAAGAAGAGAAATGTTCAAATGCTTCCATGCAGTTTGATCCTGAAAGTCTGTCTCCTACATACTGCTTTAAATTCGGACTTCCGGGAAACAGTTTTGCTATTGAGATTGCTTCTTCATATGGATTTGACAGCGCATTAATTGGGAGAGCTCAAGAGATAACAGGTAAGCAGACAGTTGATTTATCGACTTTGATAACAAAGATGAATCAGGAAAAGAAAAACCTTGCAAGAGAAACATACGAGCATACTCTTAAACGTAGATTGCTGGAACAGAAGATAAATGAATATGAGAGCAAGCTGAATAGTATAGAGAAGAACAAGAAGAGAATAGAAAAAGAAGCTCTGAAAAAGGGAAGAGACATGATTTCCAATATTCAATCAGAGCTGAATAATGAGATTGACAGTATAAGAAATCAGGAGAAATTAGATAATAGAAAAAAACGCGAAATGATGCAGAAGTCTCTCGATAAAGCATCATCCATAGGTAGCCAATTTGATAAGAAACTAAACTCTGATAACAATAAGGAAGGCTGGGCTCCTCTTGAAAAACCTGAAATTGGCAAAAGAGTCTGGGTAGAAAACTTTGATTCTCAGGGTGAAATTGCTTCTATAGAAAAAGATAAAATAGTCGTTTCTGTAAATGGATTTCTTTTTACTACAGATAAAAGCAGTCTTCTCGAGTGTGTTACAGAAGGTAAAAGATCAACGTCTACAAAAGTAAATGTAACCTATGGGAAATCCCCGGCTAAAAGAAAGTCCTTAATGGAGATAAAGGTTCTTGGTAAAACATTCAGTGAAGCTATGCCTGAAATTGAAGAATTCATAGAAGATGCGAAGTTTCATGGATTATCCAAGGTGCGTATTGTGCATGGTAAAGGTACGGGAGTATTGAGATCAAAAATCAGACAACAACTGAGAAGAACAAAAATTGTTGATGATTTTTTTTCACCTCCACCTGAAGCCGGTGGTGATGGCGTAACGGTAGTATGTTTCGATATTGAGTAATAATGGCAGATAAAAGTACAATAGATCTTGTAAGACAAAGTGTTAACATTGTAGATGTTATAGGTAGTTATATTCCATTGAAAAAAACGGGATCTAACTATAAGTCTCCATGTCCTTTTCATGAAGAAAAGACTGCTTCTTTTGTCGTAAGCGAGCAGAAGCAGATTTTTAAGTGTTTTGGTTGCGGAGTCGCAGGAAATGTATTCACTTTTGTTGAAAAATACGAAAAAATTAATTTCTACGAAGCTTTGAACAAAGTTGCAGCTATTGCTGGTGTAACAATTAAAAAAGAAAAAAAGAGTAATCATAAGCAATCTAAACATGAATTGCTTTATACAATATACAATTTGGCAAAAGATTTTTTCAGAGATAACTTGAAAAAACATGGGGAACAGGCAGAGAAATATCTTCTTAATAGAGGAATAACAAAGGAAACTATAGAAAAATTTCAGATTGGTTATTCGCTCAACAGCTACAGAGGTTTACTGAACTATCTTGAGAAGAATCACATTAATTCTAAAATTCTTGCCGAAAGCGGATTATTTTCCAAAGGTAGTCGTAATGATCTTTTCGATCAGTTCAGAGACAGAGTTATGTTTCCTATTATCTCAATAAGGGGGCATACTGTTGCTTTTGGAGGAAGAGTAATATCCAAAGAATTTTCAGGTGGAAAGTATATCAATTCTCCGACAACATCAATTTATCAAAAAGGGAATGAATTGTATGGCCTGTATCAGACAAGATATGATGCTTCAAAAAAGGATTGTATTCTGCTTGTAGAAGGTTATACGGATCTACTAAGACTGTATGAGAATGGTTATGTGAATGTTGCAGCAGTGCTTGGAACTGCTTTAACCAGAGAGCAGATAAATCTTGCAAGTAGATATACAAAGAATTTCGATCTGGTTTTTGATGGTGATAAAGCGGGAAGAAAGGCTGCATTAAAGGCTGCGCATGAAATATTACTTACTGGCGGTAATGCCAGAATTGTTGAACTTCCGTCAGGAAGTGATCCCGATACATTTCTTGTAGAAAATTCTAAGGAGGATTTTGATAAACTTCTTGAGACAGCAAGCAGTCTTCATGAATTTCTGGCAAGAGATGAGACTCTGGGTTATACAGAAAGTGATAAAGTTAAATACATTATGGAAGTAATACAGGGGATTCATGATCAGACAGAGAAAGAATTATACATAAAGAAAATTGTTCATGAAGTTGGAGAAGTTTTTGGAGTATCAGAGACAGGACTTCTTTCTAAATTGAACAGAAGGGCAAAAGTAAAAAAAAATAATTCTTATGTTGACAGAGATAATGTCGAAATGGATATTTTGAGATTTATAGCTTATAATCCAAAAAGTCTCAATTTTATTTGTTCTGAGATTGATGAAAGTTATTTTATGAGTGAAGTCAGCAGAGAGATTTACGGAATATTAATTGAGCATGAAGACATAATTGATGATTCTTCCATGCTGTTGAGCGTTATTGAGAATGAGAACACGAGAAACATGGTTGGAAAAATAATTCTTGAGGAACCAAGAAACGATTCTATTGAAGATTTACTGCAGCAGATGACTGTACGTAAGCACCGCAGGGATCTACAACTGCTCAACAAAGAGATATCTAATTGCAAAAGTGAAGATAAATTTCAGGAACTTATTAAAGCCAAGAAGGAGATACAGGCTTTATTAAGGTTGATTAGCTCGAAAAGTGTAATGAAAACGATTACTATTCGTTCTAATTAAAAAGGTTATAAATTTAGGTAAAGTATACTCTGAGGAGAGTTAATGTTAAGTTACAAAGAATGCTTGGAAAACTTAATCGAATTAGGGAAGAAGAATGAATATCTGACATTCAAGCAGATAAACGAGATTCTTCCGAATAGCCCACTATTTCTGGACAAAATTGATGATCTGATATCTGACCTAACCGAAACCGGTATTGAAATCATTGATGAAACACAAAAAAAAGTCACGAAGAAATCAGTTTCTGTCAAGAAAAATCCTCAGGCTAAGAAATTCAAAAACAGACGTTATTACGATGATCCCGTACGTATGTATCTCAAGGAAATGGGACGTGTCCCACTGCTTGACAGGGATGGAGAAATCAGGATTGCCAAGAAGATTGAGTCCGGACAGAAATGGATAAACCGTTATGTGTTTATGTCTGGTAGTTCGCTTCGGGAAATGCACAATTTTCTTCACAGGTTCAAGGAAAAAAGAATCCGGCTGGATCAACTATTCAGGATCGAATTTGGCAGTTACATCGACAAATCACAAGATTCAAAATTGATTGAGAAGTTTCAGATTGCAATTAAACTATCTGAGCCGATTTATGATGAAGTAGGAGATATTATAGATAATTCCGAATATGATGATTATGGTAATTTCATTGATCAGAATATTATGGAGGTTATCGAGGAAAAGAGAAAGAAGCTTATTGAAATTTTCTCAGATGTTCCTTTTCATGATAAGTTCATAAAGAGACTTGTATATAGAATAAAAAGTCTTGTTGATCGTATCAAAGAAAGTAATAAAACAATTAGCGGATTGTCCAGAATAAAGAAGTTTAATCTGGAAGAAATCTGTTCTCTTGGCAGGAAAGCAAAGAAATCAGAAGAAGATTTTGCTGAAGTTGAAAAAGAAACAGGAATGGATCCTACAATTTTTGTTGAAACTCTCAGAAAAATTAAAAATGCACGCAGAAAAATTCGTCGAGTTGAAATTGAGACCCGTATGACCGGAGAAGAAATGATTTTCCTGATGAAGGAAATCGAACGCGGCGAAAAAATGAAAGAAACTGCCAAGAACGAAATGATCGAAGCAAACGTACGACTTGTAATCAGTATTGCTAAACGTTACAACAACAGGGGACTGGATTTTCTTGATCTTATTCAGGAAGGGAATACCGGTTTGATGAAAGCTGTTGATAAATACGATTACAAAAAAGGATACAAATTCAGTACTTATGCAACCTGGTGGATTCGTCAGGCTATTACAAGAGCTATTGCTGATCAGGCACGTACAATTCGTGTTCCTGTTCACATGATAGAATCTATTAATAAAGTTAACAGGATGAGCAGACGGCTTACTCAGAAACTGGGAAGAGACCCTTATCCTGAAGAACTCGCAGATGCACTTGATCTGCCAGTTGAAAAGATCAAAAGTATTCTATCTATATCTAAAGAACCTGTTTCACTTGATAAACCTATTGGTAATGACAGTGAAGACAGTTTACTTGGGGATTTCATTGAAGATAAAAGTACAATTTCACCAGAGAGAATGGCAGAACGTACTCTGCTGAAGAAACAGGTTAATGATGTTCTGAATTCACTTACTGTAAGGGAGGAACGTGTTATTCGTCTAAGATTTGGTATTGATGATGGTTATCACAGAACTCTTGAGGAAGTTGGAAACATCTTTAATGTGACTCGTGAGAGAATCAGACAGATAGAAGATAAAGCATTGAAAAAACTTCGACATCCAACCCGTAGTACTAAACTGATGGAGTTATACGAAAACTTCAATGTTAAATAATTGTTAAAATTGGAAATTTCGGCTTGACAAGAAAGTCTGATTTTCAGTTTATAACATCCGTTACTGTTAATCATAACAGGGCCTATAGCTCAGTTGGTAGAGCTTCCGGCTCATAACCGGACGGTCAGAGGTTCGACTCCTCTTGGGCCCACCATTATAAATGGCTGATGAATTTTCATCAGCCTTTTTTTTATTGACACACATTTGCAAAATACAACAGATTCGATTCTATATTATTACTCGGAGGAAAAATGAGATTTTCGCTTTTACTATTATCAATATTAGCATGTTTCACTCTCTGCAGCTGCTTTCTTACTCAAAGTGATACTAAATACGTTAAAGGTCAGATTACTGATGCAGACGGACAACCTGTTACAAATGCATATGTCGGGATAGATTACGTTTATGAAAATACTGATGCCCAAGAGAGACCAACTACAAGCATCCACTATTCCCTCCATGATGCTGGATATACAAAAATCTGGATATCAACAGAGAATATTTCTGATACTGTTAAGGTGCTTCTTAATGAAAACATGGATGTCGGTTATCATTATGTAACATGGGATGCAACTAATGATGACGGGTACTATGTTAAAACAGGATTCTATAAGTTTAATATGAGATCAGATGAATCAAGTGATACACTTGTTATTGCCGTACCAGCCATATACTGCAATGTAAACAATGAAAATTTTACTCAATTTACATATTATGACAAAACTGATGAAAACGGGAAGTTCTCAATCCCTGACTCTCAGATTATGCTGAACAGTTCAATGCGAGATGATATGGAGCATGGTAATTTAACTGGAAAATTCAATATTTATGCCTTTTCCGAACTCCATGGCCAAGTAATATCAGAAGAAGTTAATTACACCAGTACTGAAAGTATGACTATAGATATTCAGTATGGGGAAGAGGATTAAAAGATTATACTTTAAGGGGAATAAATGAGATACTCACAGATGATATTGATTATACTTTGTTCTTTATTGCTTTGCAGTTGCAATTCAACAAGCAGTGATACTAAATACGTTAAAGGTCAGATTACTGATGCAAACGGACAGCCTGTTGCTAATGCTTATGTGGGAATAGACTATAGATATGAAACTGATTACGACTTGGGAAGACCCACAACAAATATATCTTTCTCTATAAAGGAAGCAGGACAAACACTGATCTGGATATCAAAAGAAAATATTTCTGATACTGTAAAAGTGCTTCTTAATGAAAACATGGATGTCGGTTATCATTATGTAACATGGGATGCAACTAATGATGACGGGTACTATGTTAAAACAGGATTCTATAAGTTTAATATGAGATCAGATGAAACAAGTGATACACTTATTATTGCCGTACCAGCCATATACTGCAATGTAAACAATGAAAATTTTACTCAATTTACATATTATGACAAAACTGATGAAAACGGGAAGTTCTCAATCCCTGACTCTCAGATTATGCTGAACAGTTCAATGCGAGATGATATGGAGCATGGTAATTTAACTGGAAAATTCAATATTTATGCCTTTTCCGAACTCCATGGCCAAGTAATATCAGAAGAAGTTAATTACACCAGTACTGAAAGTATGACTATAGATATTCAGTATGGGGAAGAGGATTAAAAGATTATACTTTAAGGGGAATAAATGAGATACTCACAGATGATATTGATTATACTTTGTTCTTTATTGCTTTGCAGTTGCAATTCAACAAGCAGTGATACTAAATACGTTAAAGGTCAGATTACTGATGCAGACGGACAACCTGTTACAAATGCATATGTCGGGATAGATTACGTTTATGAAAATACTGATGCCCCAGAGAGACCAACTACAAGCATCCACTATTCCCTCCATGATGCTGGATATACGAAAATCTGGATATCAACAGAGAATATTTCTGATACTGTTAAGGTGCTTTTAAGCGAAAATCAGGAGGCCGGGTATCACGCTGTGAGCTGGGATGGAACCAATGAAAGCGATAAGTATGTAAAGACAGATTTCTATAAGGTTAACATGAGATCTGTTGAAAGTAGTGATACATTAACAATTGCAGTGCCTGCTATATATTGTACCGTTGGTTTTGACAACTTCACTCAATTCACATACTATGACAAAACTGATGAAAACGGGAAGTTCTCAATCTCTGATTCTCAGATTATGCTGAACAATCCAATGAGAAGTGATATGGAGCATGGTGATTTAACTGGAAAATTCAATATTTATGCCTTTTCCGAACTCCATGGCCAAGTAATATCAGAAGAAGTTAATTACACCAGTACTGAAAGTATGACTATAGATATTCAGTATGGGGAGTAGGATTTTTCTATAAGTAAAAGCCCAGATTAAGACCTGCAGAAATAAAAGGATTCTTGAATTTAAAGTCATAATCGTATGTCTGGGGATTTTCATCAGAGAAATTCAGAATCTGTTCAGTATTAAGCAGGATTGAACAGGAAGCTCCAAAAAAGAAATTTATGTTCAGGAAATTATTTGGCAGCATTTTCTGCATTTTAGCATTAAGTGTTGGGGTATATATTCTTTCTCTTTTGCTTTTTTCCTTACTCAATATTACAGCATCTCTTTTGCTTTCAATTATAAGTCTGGTGTTATTGCATAGTAAACCAATTCCAATATTGAACGAATATGTGCTGTTTTTCTTAATCGCATGATACAGTACTGGATGAATTATGCTGTTTTCAAGTTTGTATTCATCTACATATCTGCCACTTTTGTATTTATAGGTCATGTTTGATTGTAGATAACTGACATCAGCATTGTATTTATTATTCAAAACAATGTTCATGCCATACGCAATTTGAGGAGAATCATTTTTCATCTCTTCATCAATCGCTTCTGATTGACCATCAAGTTTGTTTTTAACCTCATCAAACCTTGTTTTCTCAGCAAAATCAAACTCTGCATAAAAAGAAAGTTTGTCCGAAAAATTATAGCTGTTCAGGCTGCATAAACCGGTTATAATGAATAGTGTAAGAATAAGTATTTTCTTCAAGCTCGTAAACTGTTTGATCCCTGTACAAGTTTTCATGGCAATATATTAACTCCCAGATTAATTTAAGATCATAAGATTTTATGAAAGTCATTTTGTAAAGTAATATTCTGGATAAGAGCAGTGCTGCAGTTCCACAAAAAACACCCGTAGCATCCTACGGGTGCTTACATTGGATGGACGGATTTCTATGGGTTTGTGTCTACACTAAATTCCTGTAGTTTGTCTTCGACTTTAATTAAGGAAATCCTGATACTGTTTATCACTGCTTTACTGGAGATAGTTGCACCTGTAACAGCTTCAATATAATTGAAATCAGGATTTCCCATAAACTGCTTCAGGAATCTGTTTCGTCTCAACTTCCTTATATAGGATGGCGTGTCATCACTCGACACAATTTCCATTTCTATAATTTCTAACCTTTCATTCAATAACAAGGCTGTATTAGTGATACCATTATATCCTGCTTCCTTGTGAAAATCAGCAGTGAATATCAAAAAAAATGTTTCTTTCTCTGTATTTCTCAGTATAATGATATTTTCCTTTTCATTCACAAATGTTAACTCCTTATAATTTTTCAGTTGCTCAATATATTTTTCCTGTGGAGAAAGACTTAACAACCCAGTTGATAGAAACAGCAGAATGACAATTGTAAATGTGTTTTTCATAAACATCCTATTTCAGTAAAATGATCCTGTGTACTTTTTCCATACCGGATGCTTTAAGTCTACATAAGTATATGCCGCTGCTGACCGGATTACCATTACTGTCTTTTCCATTCCACTTTATGATGTGCTCCCCCTGCGTCATATGTTCTGATGCAAGAGTCTTCACTTTTTTGCCTATAATGTTGTAAACTTCAAGTTCAACATTTGAGTTCCGGGGAAGACTGAAAGAAATATTTGTTTCAGGGTTAAATGGATTTGGGTAGTTTGAAAGTTCAGCAACTGCATAATCGTTGCATTGTTCACCGTTTTCTGTTACAGTATATTCAATTTCAAGGGAAGGTCTGTAAGAGGCATTAGAATGATCCTTAGAATAGAACTTACTGAATTTTTGATTACTGTTAGCCTGAATTACAAATCCATGATTTGCAAACATACAGGTTTGCCAGAGCGTTACCAGTTGCAGAACATCTACTTCAAAGTTATGGTTTACATTTCCACCCGGACCTGTGAAAACGTAATTCATGGCTGCTTGTGCATCATATTGAATGTGTTGTGTATGATCCCAGGTCGCTTCATTCCAGCTTTCTGTAATCGGGTAGAATTTGGATGCAGTAGTACCACCGCTTGGACAACTGTACAAACGTGTAAGGTGAAGAGTAGCTGATGTGATGTCTAATCCGGTTAACTGGGATAAGTCAAACTTCATCATGATTCTTTCAAAGTGCCCACTCGCCTGGAAGTCAGCAGTCCAGAGCTGAGCTAAATCAGGCTGTGTCCCAGGATGGTCAGCATCTGTATACATGTCATCTGTAGGGGATAGTATAAGAGTCTCAGCATAAAGAAAAGAACTGATTAAAATTATAGCAAGTATATATTTCATTATTCCTCCTAAAATACCAATTGTAATCTGACATTGAATGAATCAGGTGTTTCAATGGCAGATGAAGGCTTATCGGTTTCAGCAAAATAGTCGAATCGTAGTTTTGTGTAAGAATCCAGGGAAAATAGAAGACCACCGCTTAAATAACTGTATTCACTATTTTCTTCAGAGTCAGAATCTTTGTCCCAATACTCATACTGAATGTAAGGAGTGATAGAACCAAGTCTTTTCATTCCTGTTTTAAATGAATAGCCTGTCTGTAAATAGGCAGCTTTCATTTCCTGGTTATTGAATGTAAAACCTTTGCCAAAGTAGTATTCTCCAGTAGCTTGAATATTATAACAGTCATATTCAAGTCCTGCAATTGCTCTATAACCGTCATCACTGAATTGACTTCCATCATTTCTGTAGTAATTATTAGCTGTGTGATTGTAGTTCAGGGAAAGTGACAAACCTTCTACAGGAGAGGTTATAATTGTGCCAAAGTTAAAATCATGCTCTCCATCAAGAGTTCCGTTAGGTCCATTCATTAAACCTGCTTCAAGCTCAATTGCTGAATCTATTGGTAGCTCTCTGTCGTACCCTAAAACTACACCGGTCGGATGACAAGTTGCAAATGTTTTAAAGAATTGTGGTTTTTCAAGGGTAAGACGATCGCTGCATTCAGTTGCTCCGGCGAATCCCCGCAAAACATGCCCTTGACGCAGTCCGATTGTCAGCCCATTACTCAGATCATAATCGAGAGCAGCTTCCATTAGTTTCAGGTCTATTCCTCCTCCTGAACATGTTGAAACACCAAATTCTACTCCATACTCAATGAACTCGGTGATTTTGCCTTCAAATTCCAGAGCTGCTTTCCTTATCTGGTAACGATTAGTTGTATCGTATAGACCTGAATTGGAATCAGAACCGGAATAGAATTTTGCATCAAGCATGATACTTGAGTGCATTTTGGGTTTCTCAATTGCCGTAAGAAACATAGCCTGTACAAGTAAAATAATTAGTAATGTCTTTTTCATTATATCTCCTTATAATTAGTCTCATCTAACTTTAATGATAAATTTTTTTTGGCACTCGGACAGTAACTGCAATTCTCATGAGAACACGTTTTTGAGGTTACACATGATGAACATTTGAATTCATCCCGCCTGGATTTTTTAATGCTTTTTGCAAGGAAGAATACTGCAGCGATAACAATTAAAAATATGATTATTCCTTCTAACATAAGATCTCCTTATCAGAATCCCATCAGTTTTCCAATTTGATAGACAAGCAATGATACAATATATGCAGTCAGCGTTAATCCGGCAAGTTGACCTAGAGCCCAGCCCCACGAGTTTGTTTCTCTTTTTGTCACTGCTATTGTAGCCATGCATGGCGCACTAATCAATGCAAACAACATAATGGAAAGAGCAATCAATGGTGTGTAGTTCTCTTTAAGTTTATCACGTAATGTTTGAGATTCTTCGTCAGCTTCACCGACAGAGTAAACTATTCCCAGTTGAGCGACAAAGACTTCCTTAGCGGCAAATGCACCTATCATGGCAGCACCAATTTTCCAGTCAAAACCAAGGGGTTTCAGCGCAGGTTCAAGTGCTTTTCCTATTCTTCCGGTAATTGAATATGCAAGCTCATCTGACTGCTGTTTCATTTGAAGTTCTTCTAACTTTTCATTCAGTACTTTTTCGGTAAGATTCTGTTTTCTCAGGAGTGTTTCCTGTTCTGCATAATATTCAGCAAACTTATCTGTTCTGGGGAATGTAACCAGTACCCACATAACAATTGATATTGCAAGAATGATAGTACCTGCTTTTTTGAGGTATATCATAGCTCTGCTCCACATTTGCATTAGAATGGACCTGAGAGTTGGGATTCGATAGGGGGGGAGCTCCATAATGAATGTTTCGGTTTCCCCTTTGAATATTGTTGATCTCAGCAGTTTCGCCAGCAATATTGCGAGAGCAATCCCACTGAAATAGATAATTGCAAGAACTTTTGCCTGCATAACGGAAGGGAAGAATGCCGGTATAATTAAGGCGTAGATGGGGAGCCGGGCACCACAACTCATCAGAGGAGCAACAAGTAATGTTGTAAATCTGTCTTTTCTATTTTCGAGTGTTCTTGTAGCCATGATTGCCGGAACAGTACAGCCAAAACCAATTAGCATAGGGATAAAGCTGTTTCCATGCAGACCTATTGATTTCATTATTCTATCCATAATAAATGCAGCCCTGGACATATATCCCGTACCTTCAAGTATTGCGATTGCCAGAAACAATAGAATAATATTAGGCAGAAAGACTACTACTCCTCCAACTCCACCGATAACTCCATCCAGAATGAGCGACTTTAAGAGACTTTCACTTCCTTCAGCCCAGAACCCTTCAATAAATCCCGACAGAAGCTCAAAGCTACTTTCTATCCAGCCCATTAACGGGTCTCCGACAACAAATGTCAGCTTGAAAACAAGATACATCAAGGCTATAAATATTGGGAGTCCCAGGACTTTGTTTGTTAGAACAGCATCAATTTTGTCTGATACGGAGTGGCGTAATTCAACATTGTTCCTGACATACTTCTGACAGACTCCGGATATAAAACCATATCTCTGTTCTGCAATGTATATGTCGCTTCCTTCATCTGTTTTCTTCTCGAAATGTTCAATTCGTAAATCTACTTCTTCTTTAATATTGCCGTAGTTGTTAATCATTGTAGTTATTCTGGAATCTTTTTCTATAAGTTTCACTGCAAACCATTTATCTGGGATATTTTCATAGGCTTTTGTTGAAGCTTTGATAACATTTTCTATTTCTGCAATTAAAGATTCTGTTTCGTGAGAGTAATGCAGAAGGTTGCGTCTTTTAAATCCCATATTTGTAAAAATCTTTTCTTTAAGTTGATCTACTCCAATACCTTTATGTCCAACGAAACTGATAATTTCAGCCCCAAAAGCTTCAGATATTTTTTTTAGATCGATATTGCAACCTCTTTTCTGAACTTCATCCCACATGTTGAATACCAGCAGGTAAGGGATTTCCATTTCCATTAACTGGACAGTGAGGTATAGATTTCTTTCGAGATTGGATGTATCTATAATGTTAACGACAAGATCCGGTTTTTCTTCTAATATTACATCGCGTGCAATAACTTCTTCAGGTGAGTTTGTTGAAAAGCTGTAAATTCCCGGCAAATCAATGACTTGATACTTACTTTGTTTGAAATTATAGGAGCCCTCTTTCTTTTCTACGGTCACTCCGGGGTAATTGCCGGTTTTTTGATTAGCACCGGTTAGCGAATTAAATATTGTAGTTTTCCCACAATTGGGATTTCCTGCTAATGCAATTTTGTATGTACTCATTATTCCTCTCAATAATTAGTTTTAACTAACTTTTATAAGATAAAAAATAGTTAGATAAAACTAACTTAAAGTTCAAAAAAATTTAACCAATTGTTACAAGTATGTTATTGGCTTCCTCTTTACGTAATGACAATTTATAACCTTTAATATCGATTTCAATTGGATCTCCAAGTGGGGCTATTTTTACTATTTCAACAGGTCTGCCTTTGATTATTCCCATTTCTGTCAGTTTCTTTCTATTAGGACTTGAATTGGATATACAGTTGACAACACCGTTTTCTCCAGGTTTCATTTCACTGAGTGTTTTACTCATTTTCTTTTCCTCCGATTTTATATTTATATAGTTATTCTTACAATAAGTATCACAATTCTTACATTTATCTTCTCGTGTATTACAGAAGAAACCTTCACCATCAATCCAAGAATAATCAAAATTCGGGCAACGATGTACAAACTTTTCAAAAGCGATCATCTTTGAAATAATTCGATCTGTTACAAGGTGTTCCATGGAGCAGGCGAGTTCATCTGCTACATCTGTCTTTATATCAAGGACATTAAGAAAGAAATTCTTAATAGCTATATGTTTCTCAAGGATTCTTCTTGCAGCTTTTTCCCCTGATTCGGTTAATGTTACAGGTTTATAAGGCTGATAGTTTATTAAGCCCTTTGAAGAGAGTTTTCTCAAAGCAGAAGTAACGGATGGTTTTTTTACTTTTAAAGATTCAGCAATATCAATTGCATGAACTACACCTTTTTGTGTGAGGATTTGCCAGATCTTTTCGAGATAATCTTCAAGACTGCTGGATAATACAACATCCATCCTATACTCCTTTGAGTTAATTTGATTCTAAAAAGTTAGACTTATCTAATAATGTCAATTTGTTTTTGTTTTTTTTAATCTATCCTGCAAAAATTAGAGTATTTCGCATAATTGGATTAAGTGATCCAATTTTAGAATTTATCGGATTTAAACCTTAAAAAAAACAATACAATGCATCTTAATTCTGGTTTTTATACAATGCTTATAATGAATAGAAAAAGGTCGGAAAACCCGACCTTGTATGTTTAATATTATTTGTTGTTAATTAGAACTTTGTGAAGTCCATAGCTTCAATTCCATGAATAAGATCATCTTTAGTCATTGAGCCTTGGAAATCTGTTATCTTGTAACAGATAAGACCTCTGCTGTCACTAAGCTTAATTGACAGGCATGACATAACTTCAGGTTCATTAGAATACAGGCAATTCATGTTATTCCATTTGAATTTCTGAGAGTTGGCAATAAGATCTTCTTCCCTGAAAGTGCTTTTATCAGGATAAAATGAGATTGTTACTGAAATCATAGGATCAAGTGCTGATTGGTATACAATTCTAAAAGAATCTGAAGTTTCAACACTTTGCTTTGCATCTATTCTGAAATCAGGAGTCACTACTTTCGCAGACAAATCTCTGAATTCACTGAATGATATTGCAATTGCGAATTGTGCAAGCAAAATCAGAGCAGTAAAAATAGTTATAGATTTCAGATTCATACAATCTCCGGTTTCATTATTTTATGAGTACCATTTTTCCGATGAAAGCATCTTTCGCTGTTTGAATACGATAGAAATATATCCCGCTTCCAACAGCCTTTCCGGTACTGTCCTTTCCATGCCATGTCAAGTTGTGTTCCCCGGCATTGTAGTGTTCATTAGCAAGAGTTGCAATTTTTTGACCTTTAACATTATAAACGGCAACTTCAATATTGCCCTTTTCAGGAAGACTGAAGTTTATTATTGTTTCAGGGTTGAAAGGGTTTGGAGTATTAGATGCTGTAAGAGGATTAGCTCTTTGAACATCTTCTTCGGAGCCGGACACTTGCAGAACAATGTTTACAGGATTCGTTGTAGTAGCGTTTTCAACTAGTATTTGTTGTTCAGTAGAGATATACATTGAATTAAAAGCAAAAATATCAAGATACCCATCATTGGCATCCATACTGAAATCACTGTTTGTCATAGCGTAGTGGTAGTTGTTACCGGCTTTGATCACAATAGGGGTTTGCTCAGATGACATATTATTTGTGATATGCCCTGTTATTGTGCCATAACTGGCTGTACTGACTAAGCCCTGCATGCATAGATGCGGATTGTTCTCCATGTTGTATTCATTCCAGTTTGCAGATAGATTTGAAAGATAAAAACCATTACTATGAGAACCGGAGTCTAACCATGCTTTTTTAAATCCTTCAGGAGCATCGACAGTATATCCAAAGTAAAAGTCATTTTCCGTGTCAATCTTAACAAAACTGTCGAAATAAACTTCTACCCATTCATCACTGTTGTAGTTTTCCAATACGGTCTGAGATACAAGTGAAGAACCTTTCCATATAGCAGGTTTTAATTCTCCCTGACCACTGGCAAAAGGTGTTCTGAATCGAATTCCTATCAGATAATTATCCACATTATCACTCAGCAGTTCATTTTCAACTTTAACTGCAAAATTCATTCTTTCAAGTGCTATTTCCTGAAATAAACCAGAAGATGGTCGAGAGTGATTTCCTATACTGATATTACCGGGATTGTGTTCCAAAGTCAGGTTTTGAACCTGTTCTCCGGATACAATAGTCAGTTCTGATTCATAGAAGTAATTACGTCCGGATCTGGCTTTTATTGTGTAGTTACCCGGAAGGGGGGCATACATTTCAAAGCTGTCAGAATTTGAATAAGCACTTTTTATCAGTTCATCGTTTTCGAAAATTTCAATAATCTTTTCTGCATTATCGGCAGGACCTGAAAAACTACCTCTTATTATTCCACTGTAACTCATCTGAATATCTATTGTTGAAGTGTTTTCATTGATGTACACAGTTCCGGTATATGTAAAACCGTCAGGATTACTTTTTGTACCGATAATTGTATAGTTTCCGGGTGGGATATTGTAAAGTTGGAAATCTCCTTGCTCGTTATCAATCGTGATATCGAATACTGTAGGACCGGCGAAAGTCAGGTCAACATATCGAGGACTGCCTTCAGGTACGGAAACGCTTCCTGAAAGATACATTGGAAGGTCTCCACCTTCAACATTATATACAGCACTGCTGACATTGTCATAGTTTTCCGGCATTCCGGCAGGTAATGAATACCAACCATCAGAATTTCCATTCCAGCCAAAATTCAGGTGATAATGATCAAGGTCGCTTCTATAACCGTCAACATTGATTGCATGTCCATCATACCCAACAGATTTGAATATTGACAAAACACCGGGACGGGCATTCTGCATATCATTAATCAGATTGGCATAGAAAACATCATGGTCTGTATGCCATGTAGACATAGTTGATGCAGAAGTATATCCCAGTCTGTTGACTATCGCATCAGCTATTTGATGTGTATTTGATCCTGAACCGGCTTCTGAATAACTCATTTCAACCAGAAATCCACAAGCGGCATTAAGGGCAGCTTTATCATCGGTATCCGGTGTTGAGTGAGTCAGATATGCATTCTGGATAGGCACAAGAAGCTGATTCAATTGGCTGAATGTAGGGAAATCATAGGTTTGTGCATCATTGTCAATATCAATTGCCGGATTTGTATATTGTGAAACATAATTGTCCGAAGAAGTAAAGTTAGGTAGTACAAAGTATTTGTGATAATTCACAAGCTGTGCAAAAGATGTCGCAACACATCCGACTACAGATCTGTTTCCTGATCCTGGATCTATAGGGCAATACATGTTTAATGGATCTCCCTGTCCCCATCTGGATGTAATCCATCCGTCTGTACTGGTCAGTCCTTCAGGTGGGTAAACACTCCAGCCTTGTGGGATGTCTAAGTGTGGAACCTGCTCATTCAGATTATTCCAGTCTTCAGCGTTCTTTTCTTTAAGTTCTTCTGAGAAAAATTCTTTTACTCTGAGTCTTTCTGTAAGGTCGGTGTTAATAAAATGCATAGCATTGTCGTTTGATTGTGAAAATGTGCTGTTGGTAGAAAAAGCATAAATTGGTGTCAGCTGATCATCAGCTGATACAATTACAAATCCTTCAGGATCTGTATGGAAAACGTAAGCAATCTTTTCCGCCTTATTTACGATTACTTCGTTTTTCATTATTGAGGCATCAATTTTCTTGAATTTCAAGAAGTTAGCTGCTGTATTTTCCGCTTTCTTTAAAGATACAGGATTAGCAGTCAGCATACTATAAACAAACAGAAATATTGATACCACAAGAAAAGATAAATATCTTCTCATAGTACCTCCCATCATTGTCTCTCATTATGTTATTCATGTACTGTCAGTCAAGAAATTTCTTATCAATTGTTATCACAATCTTATCAAATCTTTCTTTTATAGTTCATTTTAAAATAAAATATAATTAATTTGCTTCAAAATGCAATGATATTATTATTGTATTAAATACAAAAATGAATCGGAGGAAAAATGGAACTCAGAGAAGCCATTGAACAGCGTTACAGTTGCAGAAAATTTAAAAACAGAGATATTGATGATAAAATATTTAGTGAGCTAATCGGGTTGGGTAATATGGCCCCGAGTGCTAACAATAGTAAACCGTGGAAATTCCTGGTTGTGAAGAACAGGGATGTACTGCAGAAAATGGCAGGCATTGTTTTAGAAGACCTGGAAAAGCTATTTGAGGATAGTGATGAATCAGGCAATGTGTTGAAAGATAGAATCAGGTGGCATTCAACATTCTTTAAGGATGCCCCTGCTCTGATAATTGTTTTGTCAAAAGATTATGATACACCAATTGATAAAGTACTTTCCAATGAACACAAAGAGGACATTCTGAAGCTAAGATATCATCCGGAAATCCAGAGTCTTGGTGCATGTGTGCAGAATATTCTTCTTGGTGCTCAGGACATGAATCTTGGAGCATGTTGGTTGTCTGGTCCGGTAATAGCATCTCAAAGGATTGCTGAACTACTTGGTGAAGCTGGTAGTGAATATTTTGTGGCAGCTATGGTCGCTGTAGGTAAGCCTGCAGTTACAAAATCCAGAAAAGCCAATGACGAAGAAATCCCAGTTAAGTTTATATATTAGTATTTATAGAATCTTTTTAGAGCAGACTGTCTTTTGGTAGTCTGCTTTTTTAATAGTTATAGTGTCTTGATATGATAATAAATATTATACACCTGAAAATAGAAACACGGGGTGCGTTCAAATAACTGGGTCTGAAGGAGAACCTAATTAGTTTTGACAAAAAGAGTTACATTAGATTATTCCAGCCTTTAGCGATAATAAACCACATATAATCAAGGATGTAAGATTTATAATCAGCATTTCAAGACTTGTTTTCGTTCTGTTTCTCTCTACAATCGAAAACCTGGTGGCAATTGAATGCAGTAAAAATTAGTTCTGCCAACATAATGCAATATGTAAAATTGATATAATTAACCTTATAAAAGAAAACGCAAGCCACTTTGGACTTGCGCATTCGAGAAGATATTTCCTTTGAAGTACATCTCTAATCTGGTAAACTATTGAATATCTGTCAATGTTTTTATTCAAAATCTACAAATTATTTGAGATTCCTGCATGATTGAGGTTAGTTGACTTGGTATCAGATTTCATCAAATTCTGACACAAAATATGCATCCCTCAGTAATTTTTTGAAATAAAATCTCATCATTACTTTTAATCAAGTCGGGACTGTTCTATCAGGTGTGTTTTTAAACTCACCTACAGTACTTTCATCATTATACCAGAGATACTAGATTCTGCTGATATGCAAGGCTCGCTATTTGTAAAACACAATTATTCTTGTGTGCCACTTTGAAGGATCCTTTATTACAGCAGGATCATTCATGTAAAGCTCCAGACAGGGGAAATCCATTTCAGCTTGATCCTTCTCCATTTTACTCATGAGTGCTGTATAGGCAGGCATCATTTTGTCGTATGGTCCGAAATAGTCAGTCATATATGCTTTACGGGCAGGCATGTCTATTACCATTACTTCATCTACGGAAATGGGTTTATCGACTGGTAGTGCGGCTGCTACAGTTGTTTCATTGTTTTCCATGTTCCAACCATAGTATATGGCAGCAGGAATTCCAATGCATTCTATTTCGTTCTGCTTCAAGTGAGTCATCAATTTTGCATAATTTCTCTCAAAAAATTCAGGAAGCTTATCAAATTTAACTACTTCTTTTATTCCAAGAAATTGAGTTTGCTTATAATCAAATACTTCTACTTTGTATGCATTTTCCATTTTTTCTCCTAAGTTATGGGATTGTATTATGTGAAAAATATATTGAGCTGCACTCAGATGTAAAGGAAATATTATATTAATGCTTTATGAATGCAGTATATTTTCATCATTACTCTTGACTCATTTGTCTATGTCAGAAGAAACTGGATAATAATTGTATTAAAAATATGGAGATAGTTTGATTAAAAGAAGTTATATATTTTGTTTTCTGACAATATGTCTGTTTTCAACGATAGAGTATGTCGGAAAATCCCTGAGGTATTCAGTGCATCCTCTGGCGATTACTGCATTCAGGTTTCTGATTGGAGGATTAGTTATCCTTCCACTGGCAATCATTGAGTACCGAAAAATGGATAAGAAGTTGAAATTCAGAGACTTTTTGTATATAGGTTTTCCGGGAATACTCAATGTATCTATAGCTATGTTTTTTCTTCAGTTGTCTATTCATTTTGGGAAAGCTGTAATGGCAGCATTGCTTGTCAGTGCTAATCCCGTATTTGTAGGAATATTTTCTCAGTTTATTCTGAAAGAAAAGCTCTCCATGGTTAGATTGACAGGTTTGCTGCTGGGGCTCGCAGGAATAGTTTTGATTCTGTTGGCGGATATAAATTCTCTGAAAGGATCGGAAAATATGCTTCTCGGAGCAATTTTTGGGATTGCATCGGCTGTGACGTTTGGACTGTATACATCAATTTCTGCCAGAATAGTGAGAAATTACAGTAAATACTTTTTCATCAGTATTTCCTTTTTCATTGGTTCAATTGTATTGTTTGCTGTAGCAGCTTTCTTGCATATTGATCTTACTTTTCCATTGACTACTGAGAATATAGCTTCTCTACTATATCTTGGTGTGGGGGTTACCGGAGTTGCATATATTCTGTATTTTGATGCATTGAAACATATTCCCGCAGCAAATGCGGCAATGTTTTTTTATATAAAGCCTGTGATTGCCGGACTTCTGGCATTCTTTTTGTTGAAGGAAGATATTCATCTGCTTCAGATTGCAGGTTTTGTAGTAATTGTTCTTGGTCTTGATTTTGAGAAGCTTATAAGTATAATAAAGAGAAAAAGAGTTTAGTATGAATAAAACTATTACAATGGATCTTGGAGGATCATTTTTAAAGTATGGTATCGGTTCAAATGGAGTTATTGATTTCGACGACAAAATGCCAGTCGCTGATCATACTTCTGACGGTATAAATCATTTGTTGATTACATGTGTGGAGTCAATTATAAAGAAGTATTCGCTTGAGGACAAGCTGAACTGTATAGCATTGGGAACTCCCGGATGTGTAAACAGTGAGACTGGTGAAGTATTGGGATTTACACCAAATATTCCCGGATTGCTCAATGTGAATCCTAAGAGACTTCTTGAGGAAAGATTCGGTGTTCCTGTATTCCTTGAGAATGATGCAAATCTTATGACTTATGGAGAGGCAAGTTTATATGGTTTTGAGAAAAGCGTATTAGGGTTTACAGTAGGCACAGGGATTGGTAGCGGATTTGTTTCCGGTAAAAATATTTTTCATGGATCAACATACATGTCTATGGAGATAGGTCACCTCACAGTTGTTCTTGATGGGGAGGAATGTAAGTGTGGTAAAATAGGATGTACGGAAGTTTATTCCTCTGTGACTGGAATATTGAACAGGATAAAAAGAAAAAAAATATCAGAAATCGAAAATGATGACTTGACAATATATAATGTCTTAACTAATCTTAGTATGAATGAAGAAGTACGCATGATAATATCTGACTCAATAAAGGTATTAGGCGTTGCTATTGCTAATGGAATTACAGTTTTAAATCCACAGATAGTACTTGTCGGTGGAGGTGTTTTGGATATTGAAGCATATCCATTCAAGGCATTAAAAGAAGTAATTCTAAAAAATATTGATAAAGTACATAGAGATTTAATTGTTATTAAGAAAGCAGAGCTTGGAAATAAGGCTGCTCTTCTTGGTGGGATTTGTCTTGGTGATAATTTTGGAACAAAAAATGCATAATATAAAAAGTGTAATATAAAGGAGTTATTATGAAAAAGATATTGGTGTTAGTTATGCTGATATTGGCAAGTGTATATCTTGTAGCTACTGTTGAGAATGAGATCGCGGATTTGACAGTGTCATGTACACCGGATCCATTTGAGGAAACTACTACTATTACTGTCAACATACCTGAAGACTCAAAGACTGAAATTCTTATTCTTGATAAGAATGATGTAGTTGTTAAAAGTCTTGCTAAAAGACAACTTGCATCCGGAGCCTATACTTTTACATGGGACGGAACAGGTCTTGACGGTCAAAGAGAAAAGGCTGGAGATTATTTTATTTCTGTGAAAACTAACTTTACTTATGTGAAAGTTAAAGTTATCCTTAAATAATATCTTCTAAAATTTTTTAAGCACTTCTATTGTACATGGTTGTTTACAAGGTTTACAATCCGTACAATTGGAGTGCTGTTTTGTTTTGCAGGTATTTTTTGCCTTTTTTCTGCTTTTATAATATCATTTATTGTTAAAAAATAATGAGATTCAAGGATTTCTGCATTTAAATAGCATGAAATCAGGACTTTTTGCACAGTATGATGATACTCAAATTTTTTGCCAAGCTATGCCAATTCTGTAAAAATGAAAAAGGCTCAGGAAAGTGCTCTGCAGATTTCTGTTGTGTATCTTTAAATCATCTGTATATACAATTCATAAAGACTTTAAAGCGATATCTGCAAGTGATATTTTTTTTGTTTTATTTCATATAATCGGAGACAAACTATTCTTTATTGACATTTTATTCAGTAAATTAATCCTGTAGCAATCTATATTATAAGAGGCTTTTGTATAATTGAAACTGTCTATTCTCCAATTTGCGATGAAATAGGAGTTGAATAGATTTTTTAATAAAGATGCTTAATTTTGCTGATATACATAGTTATCTATAAGGAATGATATGAAACGTGGAATAATTTTACTATTTACTTACCTGTTAGTGAGTACACTGCTTTCAGTTGTTACTGAAGGTGACTTCATGAAGTATGATGTGCCTGTATTCGGGCAGGATTCACTTCTTGTAAGAGATTCATTGACTGTCAAAGCAGATGTTTATATTGTCAACTATGATATTGATTCTATTGCTGTTCACTATCTGAATCCTTCAGTGAGAAGTATTGTTAAAAAATACATATTCAGATACAAGAATAAAGTTCTACTGGATGCAGGTAAAAGTAAAATCAATCCATATGCCGCTGTTTATGTTCTAAAAAAGTCTCTGAAGAAGTCGATTCAGGATTCTGTAATAATAGAAGTTGAAAAAATTGATTATTATGCTTTGATCGACAGTGTTATGGATATAGATGATAATACTCACAGGAAGTATAATATATCTGAAGGTTTTCATTATGACGGGTATCATGATTTTGATAAATTGATAAGAAGAGATGGCATGGTATTTGTTTCTGATAAAGTCTCATTGCCTCTTTACTACCAGACGATGAACAGGTTTTACAATACCAGTGAAACTGAAAACTCAATGATACTGAATAGCAGATATTATGAACTTGAGCCAATGATGGTAAAAGCTTATATGGCAACCGGCGATTATAATTATGACTTCATTGTACTGGATGTAGGTAAGGATAAAATTTTCGGAAAGGATATTCAGCTTCGATTTGACTATGTTGGATTTAATGGTGAGTTATATGATGATCAACTTCAGGTTATAAATGAAGCTAACGGATCAATTCATCTACAGCTAAAAGCTCCTCTATCATATGGTGAAATTGAAACCAGATATATCAACAGTAGACAAAAAGTTCCTGAGAAAAAAGTTCTCAGAAATCCAATTACAAATGTTAAGAATGAGAGTTATTATACTCATGAGTATACTGTAATGTACAGATCTGATTTAATTGATTTCAATTATAAGTTATATTCTGATAAGATTGATTCAACTGAAGTTTATGATAATTTGTTTTCAATTGGCAGGGAATTCAATCCAGGCAATCATAATTTAAAGGCTTTCTGGCAATTTTCTGTTAACAGTACAAGAGAATTCACTGGGTTAATAGCTGATTACTCATATAAAAATGATTTATTATCTGCTCAGAGTAATGCTGTTATTGGTGAGAAATCATTATGGGCTTCCGGCGAAGTAATGGCTGATAATATCGATATCGCCTCCTATGGAGTATATACTGATTTTGTTAATAGAGATGTAAGGGACATGTTATCACTTTCATATGAAAACTTACAGTTCGATAAGATAAATTACGGATTTCAACTCAGGATGAAGCAATGTGCAGAAGCAGAAATAAAGGCGGGATATTCTGTAGAAGAATTATCTTTGAAATATGTAAGTACACCTGATGAACTTGATCTGAGAGTAGAATCACCTTTCCTGTCAGCAGATGTGAAGAAAGCCTTGAAATACAGGCAATTTGTCTTGAACTCGAACATTGGAATCAAGTATGAATCTGAAAAATTATATACAGACAGCGAAATTAGTTTAAGCTATTTACTTAAACATAATAATAGAATTACCGGTGGAATAAGATATCAATATGATGATAATACAATATTCTATAAGAACTCGGAATTATATAATTCTCATTACTTGAATGCTTTTGTAAGATTAGACATAACCAAGAACTTCAGTGCTACAGGAGAATTCAGGAATATTACAAATGAAACAGAAATATATACAACTGATCTTATGCCGGTTCACTTTTTTGTAAGACTGAAATGGTATTTCTTTAATTAGGAGACAAGGAGACACAATGCGTAAACCATCTTTTATTATAACAGCAATATTTCTTATAACATTGATCAATGTGTTCATAACGGCAATTGTGGGAATGATAATGAAGATAGATGTTTTTAACTTGAATGATTCATCGGGAATGCAGTTTCTAATTCTTCCCGTTATCTGTGGGCTTATCCTTTTTTGTTATGTTTATTTCAGCCGTGCTATCGGTTTTATTGCTGCTGTTGTTCTTTCAACACTATTTTCTGTATTCCTTAATTTGAGGATTGGTAATTCATTTGCTTTTATAATCGCCTATCCTGTATATATGCTTTTATTCGTTGTTACAATAATGTATATATGGGATTTTATCAATCAAAACACAATAAGAAATCTTTCTTTTGCAGTTGTTAATGGAGCTTTGTATTGTCTTGTATTTGGTTTGATTCAATACTATCAGGACAGTGAGTTGTCTGCTATTGAGTTTACAGGATTGTTTAAGTTTGGTTTTGTTGTAGTTCTACTTTGTGCAGTGTCATTTACTATAAGTGAGATAATGCTTTATCAATTAGATACAATGTTTGGATGGGATGTCTATACTGGTGAAGATGATGAAGAGGAAGAAGAAGATACATATCTCTAAAACATTCCCTTTGTAACTCTTCCATTTTCTTTGCAGTCAACAGGTCCCGGAGATATATGAGTGAGGTTAATGCATGAGTTAACATTGAATTCCAATCCAAAAAAAAGAAAATCCAGTGGATTGTTAAATGCTTTCCCTTTTTTATCATGCATCAGAACAAAATGATTTGGAGATATTTTCTCAAGCTTTTCCCTGATAGTATTCAATCTGAAATAAAGTCCAATAATAGGTTCTATGGATTCTCCACCTGAAAATCCATTTCTGAGAAATCTATATGCTAATTGATTTGTCATATCATTGCTGGAGCAACCTAACAATTCTATTTCACTTTTTGAGTACATTTCCAGAGAATTAGTGATACTTTTATCAAAAATATTAAATCTTTCTAATGTATTATCGATTAAATGTATATATGTTGATACACGTATTATGGGTGCTATCATATTTTCCTCTTTGCTTTGCTTCTGGAGACAGGAAAAAAAACATCTGAAAATTGTCAAAGACTTAATTTATTAAAATTAAGTAGATTAGATGAATAAAAAATATCAGTGAATTTCATGTAAATCTAAGATGAATTATGTTCATTTCTGGATGATTATTGCAGTATAGCGCAAGATTGAAGCTACATTGGCAAATATTACATATTATATGAATCACTGGGATTGTTTGACATGAGGAAATTCGATTAGAACTTGTTTATTAAGGTTCTGTATGGACAGTGACCTCCAAAAAAGAGTATCATGAAGGAAATGTAATCATGATCAGGGAAAGATAAAGGAAAGAAAATGAATGTATAATATTGAGCAAATTTGAAAAATAGTATTTTTAATTTTGTCATTTCTTTTTTTTTGATTATTATTGTAGTAGTCATAAAAAAGAGAGGTGTGGAATGATTACTCCAATATCAAGGATTCACTCACTTTTAAAAGATGTGGATGCAATAATTGATCAGTTTTCTGAGTTCAATACTGTTTTCGAGGAAATTGAATGTAAGGCTGACTTGAGCAATTTGGCAAACTACTCAGATTCATCAAACGCAGAAACAAATAATTACGCCAGAACATATTTGAAAGAGGGAATTAAGCCAGGTGTATCTATCCAATTATTGTATGGAGTATTTAAAAGATTTCAGGCATTCAGGAATGAAGTATCTCATTATCCCGAACACCATTATTTGTTTGCCTGTGATTTGAATGGTCGTCACTATAATAATATTAACGAGTACATTCTACTTGGAGTCAAGTACAGCAGGTTTGAGAAAATGCGGTTACATGTTCTTGATCCTGACAGACAATTTACAAAATCAGAACTCTACAAGCCAGACAAATTATACTGATATATCTAAGGTGTAGGGTTGATTTCGGAGGATTTTACGGATTAAGGTAGTTACTGTCTGTTGAATCCGTATCAGAGTCTTTTTCATACAAGCAAAAAAAAATGTAGTAAAATTCATTTTTTCTTGAAACCTTTCTATGAATAGTGCATTTTGTTTGTGATAAGTGGAGGTTCAATGGACCCTGAATGGAAAAATGTATTAAATGCACAGAAGGATATAGCAGCTTTTGATTACTTTTATAAGAAGTACTTTAAAATGGTAAACAATTATGTATTTCACCGCGTACCAGATGAGGCAATCAGAAATGAGATAGTCTCAGATGTCTTCTTTAAAGCAATGAGCAAATTGAATACATTCAGGTTACTGGACTCAAGAAATTGCAGGTTCTCCTCATGGCTTATGAGAATAACGATTAACGAAATAAACATGTACTACAGAAAAGTCGGGAAACACAGAAAATTGACTGATTCTGTGAAAACTGAAACTGAGATTGAAGAAACTAATCACGATGTTAATGCCGGATTTCCCGAATACATCGAAATAAAGACAATTATAAACAATTTACCTGTTAAAGACAAAGATCTTATAGGATTACGCTTTTTCCAAAAAATGTCATACTCTGAGATCGCAGAAGTAATGAAGAAAAGTGAAAATTCTCTCAAGGTCAGAATGCATAGACTACTGAAGAAAATCAGAAAAGGAGTCAATAATGAAAGATTTGGAAAATAGTTACTTCAAAGCTAAGATTCCTGATATAGAAAATCATACTTTAGAAGAAGATTTGAGAGGAAGATTGATAAAACATTACAATCTCAATAAATCTCAATATAATGATTTTGTCAGAGCAAAGAACAGAATGAGGTTGGCATATACACTGTGTTCAATCATGTTTATAGTGCTGAGCGTCATTCTTGTAAATCCTCAATATGCTTTAAAAGTACATAATTACACATTCCGTGAAGAGTATTCGTTTTGTGATCAGATTGAAGAAGCTGATTCACTTGTAAAAGTTGTTGAAGCCGAATATTATGAGTTAGAAGAAGAAGATATTCCGGCAAAGTACATTGTTGAAAAGTATGTATCCAAAGAATTGGGTGCAGTAACATATATAAAGGATCCCAATAAAATAGAGAATTTGTACAAATCTTTATAAGGAGTTAAAATGAAAAGAAATCTAATTATACTTATAATGCTGATCTTTACTTGCTCAGTATTTTCTGAAGCTGTTCTTGGAGTAATACTTAAAGATGCATCTTCGTCAGATATTGCTCAGGATAAAAGAAATGATTATGGCGTATATATTGAAAGAGTACTGAAAAATGGTAAAGCAAAGGAAGCAGGGATGCTCCCCGAAGATGTCATTGTAATGATGGATGGAGAAAAAGTGTATACGCTTTCTCAGTTGCGTGCAATGCTTGAACTCCGAAAACCCGGAGATCAATCAAAATTCACAGTTCTAAGAGATGGTAAGAAGAAGAATATCAAAGTTAAACTTGGCTCCAGAGAAGATATAAATCCAACACCGGCATATATGGGTATTTATTCCGATAAACTTTCTGAAAGACGAAGAAAGAAAATAGGAATTGATGTACCATATGGTGTGCAGGTCGATGTTGTAAGGGATGGTCCTTGCTACAAGGCCGGTATGAAGACTGGTGATGTAATTATTGAAATGGATGGAAACAAAATATATGCTTTTGATCAACTTCAGACAATATTGAAATCCTTTAAAGCAGGGGATGAAATAGATTTAAAGATTTTCAGGGATGGGACAAAAAAAATCAGACTTAAACTTGGAGCAAGAGCTTCAGAAGATGAGATAATGAAAATAGGTAATATTTCCGTGTCTGTTCCGGAGCTAAATGTTGATTCTGAGTTTAAAAGAGAGTTTATATCTTTTTATAATGGAAATATTCTTACTAATGACAAGTATATCGGGGCAACTGTCAGAGTTGTCAGTATCGCAAAAAATGAAGATAGTCCTGAAACTTTTGTTGAGATTCAGGGAATTATTGATGATACACCGGCAGAAGAATCAGATCTTAAAACAGGTGATAGAATAGTGAAAATCGACAGCAAATCAATTGAGGATTATTATGATGTCACAAAGATAATTGAGGGATCTGATAAAGAACTCAATTTTGAGTTTACCAGAAAGGGTAAAAAGAAATCAACAAAAATTAAACCTGTAAATTACAAAGAGTCATCAGAAGTTAAAATCAAAATGAATCGTTTCTCAAAGGGATTAACATTCAACACTCACAAAGATGTGAAAAAATATATTCCCAAAGGAGAAAAAATTCAACGGACAATTATTGATGATGATGGGAACATGAAGATTGATACTGATAAAAATACATACAGAATCACCACTGATATGGTTGGTAAGATAATATAAGCATAATTGAACAATATTTGAAATCAGTACCTTCCGATTACGGAAGGTACTGATTGTATAATTAGAATACCGTCATGTCATTATAATATGCACTGGTTTCTTAATATTTCGTATTCTATTCCGGTTTGTCTCTCATTTTATCGAATGTCTTGGCAACAAGTCCGGTTACGCTGGCAAGATCGGCAACGTTTGTAGGAACAATCATTGTATTGCTTTTGTGGGCAATTTTACCGAATTCCTTAATCCAGTCTTTGGCAATATTCATATTAACAGCTTCCTGTCCACCTTCCTGATTGATTGCATCAGCAATTTTCTTAATTCCCTGAGCTGTTGCTTCAGCAACTTCAAGAATTGCAGCAGCCTGTCCCTTTGCTTCGTTTTCAAGCTTAGTTCTTTCACCTTCAGATTTTTTAATAGCTTCTTCTCTATCACCTTCAGCTCGGTTAATCTTAGCTATTTTGTCACCTTCGGAAAGTGCTATCTTTTCTCTTTTCTCACGTTCAGCACGCATCTGCTTTTCCATTGCACCTTTTATTGATTCAGGTGGATCAATGTTTTTAATCTCATAACGAGTTACTTTGATACCCCAGGGGTCCGAAGCTTCGTCAATAGCTGTTACAATCTGAGCATTAATGTTTTCTCTGGATTCAAATGTGTTGTCCAGACTTAGTTTACCTATTTCGGAACGCATCATAGTCTGAGCAAGTTGAATGATGGCAAATCTGTAATTTGTTATTCCATAACTTGCTTTTACAGCATCAACAACTTTCATATACAGAACACCATCAATTTCAACAGAGATATTATCTTGAGTAATACAAATCTGAGGTGGTACGTCAATAGCCTGTTCCTTTAACGTGTGTTTGTAAGCAATTTTATCTAAGAAAGGTAATAACAGATGAAAACCTGCTCCAATTGTTTTCTGGTACTTACCAAGTCTTTCAATTACATAGACTGATTGATTCGGTATAACTCTGGCATATTTGAGAAATAAGGAAATAACAACAATTATAATTATTATCCACATGAACATTCCATCAAACATTAGTCCTCCTTGTTAAGTTTAACTTTATAAGTTATGTTATTCTGCTCTACAATTTTTACAGTACTTCCTTCAGGAATAACATCATCTGAAACTGCTTTCCAGAGAGAGCCCCTGAACTTAATATGACCTTTGCCTTCAGAAGCATTAATTTCTTCAGTGACATGTGCAATTTCTCCTATACTGTCATTCGCAAACTGATGGTTGTCTGTAGTTTCACCTACCAGCACACTCTTCATGTATTTTCTCAGTAAAACAAGGGATAAAATCGACAGAATCAGAAAAATAATCATTTGTGCGATATAATTATCCTGCAGCATGAATGTCGTAAGTATTCCGGTTAATATAGCACCAATCCCAAAGAAAATGATTATCATTCCGGGTATCATAAATTCGAGTACAGCGAAAATAACTCCCAGAATAATCCAGACCATATAAGGTTGTATCTGCATAGATCCTCCATAATTAGTATCTTCTTGGTAAACTGTAAGTATTGAATATCAATCAGTCAATGTTTTTAGTTCAGATTTTTCTAATCAACAGACTCCCTGAAGTAAGTAATGAAAACTGTACTCTCAGTAACTGAGTGTTATTTAGTACCATAATTGTGCGGAATGACTTTTTTCTTGACTCGAATTTTCCTTCACAGATAATTCTTTAATTAAAGATATTGATAATTAGGAGATATTCAGATGAAGAAATTCTTTAAGAAATTTGGTAAGTTTTTTCTTGGATTACTTATATTTCTTATAATTTTTGCAGGTGGATTATTTGGAGTTTATCACTTCAGAAATAATATACTTACAAATTTTATTGAAGGGAAAGGTTCCAAAATCTATGGAGCTCAACTCAATGTTGACAGTCTCAAGTTTGAACCATTCGAAGGAACATTGTCCTGGAACAGATTCCAGATGACTGATAAGGACAATACAAAGAAAAACCTGTTTGAATTTGGTCGAACAGAAATTAATATGGAGATTAAACCTCTGCTGGCAAAGAAAGTTGTCATGAATAAAGTACAGTTAGTAAACTTTAAAATGAATACTGTCAGAGCGGAAGATGGTTATATTGAGCCTGATCCTAAAAAGAAGAAAAAAGGACAGAGCAAAGTAGCTAAAATGGTAACTGAAAAGATCAAAGCAAAGATCATGGAAGAAAAGGATAAGATTCCTGTATTTGATCCTGCTTCACTTAAGGCAAATATCGATGTTGATTCCGTATTCGCTCTTCTCGAACTTCAGACACCTGCTAAAATTGATTCACTTAAGAAAATTGCAGATGAACGTTACGCATATTGGGATGATAAATTCAAAAACAATACTTATGAAAAAGATTATAAAGAAATTGAGAAAAAGATCAGTGCAATAGATGTTAATAATTTGAAGAAGCTTGATGAGTTATTGAAAGCTCTGGATAATGCTAAATTTGCTTATGATAAATCTCAGAAACTGTTTAAAGAAGCTAAAGAGGTTAAAAAGAATTTCTCTAAAGATATGAAGCTTCTTAATGGTCTCAGAAAAGATGTTCCTAAGTGGGTTAAAGCGGATTATAACAAAGCATTGAATATTGCTAACCTACCTTCATCAAATGTTGAAGATATTGCAAAAATGCTGTTTGGAGACAGACTTTCAGATGGTTTAATGATGGCTATAGGATACATACAGATGTCGAGAGAAATCAAACAGGATAAACCTGAAGCTGTAGAAGCAGAACCCAAAGCAGAAAAATATCCTGAATTACCAAACTTCTGGCTGAAAGAAATTACTCTTTCCGGTGAAGCAGGTGACGGGCTCAAAATTAAAGGACAGATATTCAATATCTCATCTGATCAGGACAGAATTAATACTCCGATTACTGCAAAATTAAGCGGAAGCAGAGCCGGATTGTTCAAAGCAAGCATAGATGCTACTCTGGACCACAGAAATGAGCAATTCCACGAGAACGTAAAAATTGTTGCTAGTGAAATACCACTTAACGGAACAAAACTTTCCAATTTTGTCTTGTTACCTGAAAAACTGGAATCAGGACAAGCAACATTCAGCTCAGAGATTGATATTCTTAACAGTGACTTTGTTTCAAGTGTAGGTTTTAAGGGAGACAAACTCAGGTTTTCAGATGTGTACTCAAAGAAGCTTAACAAACATCTCCTGAGAATTGCAAAGAGGATTACTCAGGCAATAAATGTTATTACTTTTGATGCAAAAATCAGCCAGAAAGATTCTGATTACTCATTCGACTTGAATAGTAATCTCGATAATCTGATTGCAAGAGAAATGAAAAAAGCACTCAGTGCAGAAGTAGATCGAGCTAAACAAGAATTGCGTAAGAAGGTTGATAAAGAAGTTGCCAAGTACAAGAAACAACTTGATGACCAGATAAACAAACAGAAAGCAAGGCTTGATTCTGAAATGAAAAAAATGCAAAGCAAGATCGATAAGCAATTAGCTAAGGTCAAAGGTAAACAAAATGAAGTTCAAGGCAAAATCGATAAGGAAAAAGATAAAGCCGGAAAGAAAGTCGAAAAAGAAGCAGAGAAACTGCTGAAAGACCTTTTCAAATAGGTCGAGATTTCGTCGCATTTGACATCCAACTAACTTTACAGGCTCTGGGAATTCTCGGGGCCTTTTCTTATTGAAATGTTCATCACTATAGATAATGCGACAACTACCCCAAAAAGGTAAAAAGACTTTCTTTTTGCCGGAAAGAAAGTCGAAAAAGAAGCAGAAAAACTGCTGAAGGACCTTTTCAAATAGGTCGAGATTTCGTCGCATTTGACATCCAACTAACTTTACAGGCTCTGGGAATTCTCGGGGCCTTTTTTTATTGAAATGTTCATCACTATAGATAATGCGACAACTACCCCAAAAAGGTAAAAAGACTTTCTTTTTGCCGGAAAGAAAGTCGAAAAAGAAGCAGAAAAACTGCTGAAGGACCTTTTCAAATAGGTCGAGATTTCGTCGCATTTGACATCCAACTAACTTTACAGGCTCTGGGAATTCTCGGGGCCTTTTTTTATTGAAATGTTCATCACTATAGATAATGCGACAACTTTGATTTAAGGGAAAAGACTTTCTTTTGTTGGCAAGAAAGTCGAAAAAGAAGCAGAAAAACTGCTGAAGGACCTTTTCAAATAGGTCGGGATTTCGTCGCATTTGACATCCAACTAACTTTACAGGCTCTGGGAATTCTCGGGGCCTTTTTGATTTGCAAATGGTGTTAAAAGTATATGCGACGACTTTGCTCATAGCCCATTGTCCATCGACCAGAAATAAACATAACCGGTGTTATAGGTAAAACCTTGATACTGGAGTTTAAAGGTAAATCCATGGTGCTAAGTCAGGATGAACAGGCAGAATTTGGGCTTATTTACAGCATTGAACCTGATTCTATTATTGTGCAGGTGAAAGATAATTTCTTTACTAATAATCTCGTAGCCGCAGGCGAGAGTCTCCACTCCGAAGTCTGTAGAACGTCAGTTCGAAGACCATAGGAGGTACATTATTCTCATCTTCAAATTCCTTCCCATTGTAAAGAAAGTTATTAGGATTTGCACTTGCCATGGAAAGCCCATTCAAACGTTGCCCAAATGGATAGTAATGGTCTTCCTGTACTACTAAAGCTGTGTTTCCCAGATACAATCCTGTCTCCTTACTCCATATTAAGGCTAAATTGAGCTCAGTAGTGGCAAATGGTCAAGAAAATTATTGAGTCAACCGTCCGGTTGCCTCTACGCGTATTACAGGACTGCACAGTTGATTTCAAAAAAAAGATAGCAGTTTGTCACACCATTCGGAAGGTCTTTAACCATTCCGAAGGTGTTTATCCTTGCAATCCTTCAATCATATAAATCAAGAGAATCATGGTTCAGACAGAAAAAGCCAGAAAACGAGTTCTGGCTTTTCAATATAAAAAAGTTAATCTAATTTACTCATTTCTTGGATTGTCAACAGTTGCATTATCTGCTCATTTGTTAAAGTGAAATTCAATCCATCAAAATTAAATACTAGTGTTCTTAAACTTTCATCAATAAATCTTTCTCTCAAATTATGAGTTTTAATATAAACTTCAAGCTCATTAAACATTCTTTGATTCTTCTTTAAAAGCTTTATCGATTTGTCGATTTTTCCCTTATTAAAGGCGATAAGGCATTTAATATAACTAATATAAAGCAAAAGATCGGGAGTTTGTTTGTGAGGACTGCGACTCAACTGAATAAATAAATTTTCAATATCATCATACTTTTTTTGCTCATAAAGACACCTTATGTTACTAATTATATCAAAAGTATCATTTGAGTTTTTTACAATCTTCTGTAAATCATTGTAATAGCCATTATCAAATAACCAGTTCAAGCGATATGTATAGCAGAATAAATCTTTAGGAGTAACAATATCTATGATTTTTCGCGCATAATATTCTAAACTATCTGGTTCCAGTTTAGCCATAATTGAATACTTATACAATTTGAGCTCTTCGAAGAACTCATTTGATAAATCATTAGTAGGCTCTTGGAAGGACTTTTCAACTTCATCAAATAAGAGTTTAGCCAATTCATAATTTCCAATTCTTATGTTATAAATTACCCTGAATTGAATTAATATGACTTTAGGATTTTCTGTAACAAATGGATTATTTTTTAATTGATTACGACTGAAAATGAATGATAAGCTTGTTCCAGCGATTGCGAAATTGTCGTTCAATATGTCTTTCATCAAGAAAGAGAAATTTTCTACCACCTCTTTCTCTTCAAGTGTTAAATTTTGCTTCAAAGGATAATAGTTCACATATTCAAATGCAAAAAATCTTGAACAAAATGTTAATAAAACCAACAGAAGGATACTATTTATCTTAATTCTTTTGCTCATTTATCCTCCTCTCAATACTTTCTAGTTGCCTTATCACATTATCAGGATAAGGAATCATGTTGTCAAATTTCATTAAACTAAAGATATTGATACTATCTAGGTTAGAAATTGAGGATTTAATTTGAATAGCTTTGGATAAATACTTGTTGCTTTCTGCAATATTCTGTTGTCTATCATATAACAAGGTTTTTGCCAAATTGAGTTGCATTTCTAATATATTCCTGAAATTTGTAATCGTTGGTATTAATTTTTCTGCTCTTTTCAAATATTTCATTGATTCATCATTATTTTCTTCATCTATTTCAATTATTGATAAGAAAATCATAAAATTGATTTTGATATCATTAGAAACGACTCGGTCTTTAAACAAGTCAAGAAAATATTGCTTTCGTATTTTTGATCCAGTTAACATATAACTTAAAACTTCATAATAGCATGTCACATTAAGATTCTTAAAATCAGAAACTCTAAATCTTTCTAATTCCTTCATCTTTTCTTCAAAACTAAGCTTTTTATTTGCAATTATTGTTTTGAATTTAGCAATTACCCAATATTTACAGTAAACTGTATTTTGAGTGACTGATAGTATTTTTGTTATGTCGCTATAGCATTGTTTAGCTTTACTATATTCATTGATCAAGATAAATGACTTTGCAAGAACATCAAAGGATTCATACTTCATATATAATTGATCTGTATTTGTTATAAAGTTTCTCATTCCTTTTTCCATCATACAGATTCCAGTAAAATCATTTGCTACCATCTTACTACGAATTGAATCCGCAAATTCATTTAACTGTTCAACGGATAATAGTTCAACACTATATAGAGTAAATGTACCTATAAAAAGTACTATAGTAATCAGTAAGTACCTCATTGATATTTCCTTTTGTTATTTATTGAACTTTCAAAGTTCATTAAAATCATATCCATCATCTCCTCTGTCATAATCTTGATATTTATATCTTAAGTTCCAATCTTTCTTAATTGCCTTGTGGTCAACATGAGGAGTTTCTATAAAAAGTGTTGTACCCAAACTTAGAACATCAGTTCCTCCAGCCATAAGATCATATGTACCATTCAGTAAAGGCTGTGCCATATGCTTTGCCCCCATTCGTGCTGCATTTATACCGACTCCTCCGACTGCAAGAGCCCCAGCTCCTACTGTTATTTTTTTTCCAGTATCTATCCCTTTTATAGTACTGTTAGAAGAAGATATTGTTGCACAACTTCTTAAAAATTTACCGTCATGCAGATATTTTGCCTTTAGTATGTCTGAATCATTTGGATTATGTCTATTGAATCTACCCTCTGCAATAGATGCAGCTTCATTTAGTTTTGCTATTACGCCTGAGTTACTTAGTTTCCCATCTAATTCAACATAGTCCAACATTATATCTACAACTAAGTAAGCTGGAGTTTGCTCCGCCCCATCCGGATCAAGGAAGTTCACCGGGTCATTATATAAGCTCGTAGCCGAAGGCGAGAGTCTCGTCTCTGAAGTTCGTAGGATTCCGATCCGAGAACCATAAGAGACACCTTCAGGGCTAAAAAACTCATCAGCTGGATCAACTGCCATCCAGCAATGAGCTTGCAGGGCATAGCCCGAAAGTCTCCAAAAATGAGCTCGTAGCCGTAGGCGAGAGTCTCCACTCCGAAGTCTGTAGAACGTCAGTTCGAAGACCATAGGAGGTACCTTATTTTCATTTTCGTATTCCTTATTGTTGTAAAGGAATTTATTATTCTGCCCGGTATCGGTGGACATTCCGACTAACCTAATTCCGAACGGGTAGTAGTGGTCTTCCTGGACAACTAAAGCTGTGTTACCTACGTACAATCCTGTCTCCTTACTCCATATTATGACTAAATTGAGCTCATGAGTGGAAAATGGTCAAGAAAATTGTTCACCGGGTTGCTGATAATTGCTGCTATAGTTGTCTGGGGATCGTTCTTTGTGAGAGTGAAACAGGCTGCCCACAGGACAGCCTTTCTTAATGTCTTATATCAAAATGATTATAGTGATTTACGTTTAAATTTGTTCAGCATCATAGCAGCTACGATGACAACAGAGCCAAGTGCAAGTCTTGTAATGTTTGCCTGTTCATGCCAGAAAAGTAGTGAGCAGACTACAGCCAAAGGTATCTTCAGGTTATTCATTACTGCAAGTAAGCCTGCACTTGTTTTCTTTGCTCCATAGTTCCAGAGGAAGAAACAGATTCCAGAAGCTATTGCACCGAGATAGATTAATGTATAAACTTGTTTTGCAGTGAATGCTACTACAGAGAAATCAACTGTAAGTGCTGCAGAAATACCTGTCAGAACTACTGCTCCAAGATAGGATATGGCAAATGCATTAACCTGCTTGAAATTTACAGGAAAATTCATTTTTTTATAAGCAATCTGTCCCCAGGCAAAGCTGATATTAGATATTTGCACAAGAGTAAAACCTTTAAGGAATGGTCCAGGTTCGCCTGTTTTAAACATAATAATCAGCGTTCCAACAATTGATAGTATTGCAGCGAAAAGCGGGATAATAGAAAATTTCTTTTTATATAAATCGTTAATAATTGTTACGTAAATCGGTGTAAAAATCGTGAAAAGAGCAATCTGCCAGGCAAGCAAGTACTTGTATGCAGATATGTAAGAAACATACATTACTCCAAATTGCACTGCTCCAATGAGGAATAGACTCTTCATTTGCCTGAAGTTTAGTTTTGAAATCCTGAGGAAAGGCATGAAAATCACCAGAGAAATGCTGAGTCTGATGAATGAAACGAGAATCGGGTTAACACCGGTTAGGATACCTTTGATTAAACCGAAAGAAAAAGCCCAAGTAAAGGACACTAATAATAAGTATAACACAATATCTCCTGTAAAGCATGCTGGTGCTTTTATTGTTTATTTTTGTGCCAGAAGTGTGTGATTGAACATGCTGTCAACGCCTGATTTTAAGTAATTTACCGGGTGTAATTACACTGTCGGAGATAATCAGACAATTATCAGAACTAAATCAAATTGGTTACTTCTATAAATTTAATAGTATCAAAATTTTCTGTGCATGCAATTGATGTTGAGTATTGCTCAGCAATTTCAGTGATTCTGAAGTAGATTTTTTCGTTGTCCAGCATTCCATAATTATTTTGAAGTCTGATTGATTTGGGAGGGAAGTGCATTCCTCGACCGTCGGCTTTAAGCAGGGATTCTTTGATTGTCCATAAATCAAAAAAGGATTTCACAGGTAGGGGAGAGGTTGAAATTAAACTCAGTTCTTCATCCGTAAAGAATGAAGAAAACTCGCTGAAGTCAAGATTGGGGTTATGGAACTCTATATCACAACCAACATCATTGTTAAGAGATACAGCAAGAATGATATATTTACCGGAGTGACTTAAATTGAAGTAAAATGGAAAATCAAACCTGGGTTTAAGACAGTCAGAGTAAAGTATGTCAGATAATGTAACATCCTCAAATCCATGTTGACTCAAAGCGTGTCTTATAAGCAGTCTACCGGTAATAAATCTGTTGCGATCGGCAATAAAACGGTAGCGTTCTGCTTCTTTTTGTAAGGATGCAATCAATGGCCTTCTATTGCTGATAGAAAAATCTTCTTCGATATCCTTGAAGCTGTAATAATAAAGAAATATCTGATTATCCATATAGATGGATTTTGGGATTGTCGATTTTCAAGTCAAGAAAATCAATGAATTGCATGAAAATTGTGTTTGAAGTGTGATTAAAAAAGGTGTTGACGTTTAATGGTGTCAGCTGTGTGAAATTTCAATGATTGATAATCCAGATTTTGTTTTGATCAGGTTGGATATTTTAAATTTACATTGAGCAAACAAATTTTCATATTCAGATAGCGTTCTTTCTTTACCGCTTCCCATTACCATCATCTCAATATCAAGCAATTTACTCACATTGAAAGATGAATCTTCAGGTACAAGATATTCCATAATCAGGATTTTGTTGGATGCAGCAGAGTTATCCTTAAGAATCTTAAGAATTTCAGCACATCTTTCATCATCCCAGTCATGAAGAATGTTTGATAACAGGGCTTTATCGGATATGAACGGGACTGATTCAAAGAAATTACAAGCTTCGAGAACGATTGAGGACTCCTGAAAGTGAATATCAGACGCAAGATGTGATATCACAGTTTCGGAATCAGTCAGAACTACTTCAAGCTCTGGAAAAATATTCTTTAAAGTAATTGATATTCCTCCATTTCCTCCTCCGATATCAACAATAGATGTCGTAGTTGAGAAGTCATAATTCTCCAATAGATATGGCTAATCATTTGTGATTTCATCCTATTGGCTGAATTATATTGTTGCATATACTCCGGATGCTTAGAAAGCCAGTCGAATGCTTCAGAATTGTGAGCTAACTCAAAACCATTTTCATTTGACTTAAGACAGTCATCTAATCGTGATCAGGCAGAATCATGCCAGTCTGAAAATATCATACCGGCAATACAGCCAAGTTGTTTTTTTTGAAACAAACTACCTGTTTCTGTCAGACTGATATCATTATCAGTTACACTTACAATTTTTACTGATTCAAGGACTCGCAATAGTCTGATCAGTTTTTCTGGAATCGTTTGTGTCAACAGTGATAATTCCTCTAGAGTCATAGAAGTATTGCCTAAAAAATCAGGGATACCAAGTCTGTAAAACACTTTGATTGGTTCATTAATCCATTTGGATGTAATCCATTGCATGACAATTTCGTGATTTTTTCATAGATTTATCCTTTTTTTGATTTAATTGTGTAAAAATGAGTAGTAGTTATAAAAAAGAATGTACAACAAGAAAGTCAATAAATTGTTTAGATATTAAAAGACGTGTACACTAACTATGCCGAATCAAGATTTTTTCAATTATGTAAATGAAGAGCTATTACATGAGTGATGAAACTAAGTGAAATGTGATCAGGAGTTAGTAATCATATGAGACTTTGCTTGACAAATGATTTGTAACAAAACATCTTATGTTATCATTACATCAGGAGAGATTTTGAGAAAGATTTTACTTACATACGTTTTTGTCCTTTTATTTATTCCTGTATTTTCATTTGCTATTGATTTAGAGCAGTTCAGATTCAGTTTGAAATACGAAGGTTCTCTCTTCACTCCTGTAAACGGTGAAGCAGAAGTTCTTAACAGATTTTCCGGATTGTTGTATGGATTCAGATACGCAGAATCAGCATTTGCATATCATAGATACAATTATCAGATTACTGATGTAAAGTGCTCTCATATTTTCTATACATCAGATGTGTATGGTGTGGACGTGATGATGGAAACAGGAGTGTTCTATCGTTACTGTAATCAAGAAGGTTTAAGAGGATATGACTGTAAATTTTCACTTCCTGGTGGGGATTATGATGGACCTTATTATGAAAAAGAACCTTTAGTAGAACAATCAAAGCACGCTTTGGGAGTTTCTTTCAGGTTCTCTTACTCTTTTTTTCAAAATGTTCGTTTTAAGAGCGGTTTAAGTCTCGGTTCTTATTTCAGGGGGAAATCATACATATTGTCTGAAGATGATTTAAATCCTTTATATACTCAGGATAGATTTATATATACTGACTATGATTTGCTGGCAATAGAAGTTGATTTTCCATTTGATTTTATGAAGTGCGTAAAGCCTTATTACAGACCTGCTGACGAGATGGAGGAGTCAAGTTTAAGGTTGGAATATGGATTTTGCATTGGAGATTTAAGGGGTTTGTATGCCGGATTAACATATGATTATCCCATTAAGGAACATTTCGAAATCAGGACTGGTGTTTTAATGAAACCGCTCGTAAAGACTTATGAAAAAGAAATTGATGATTATGATTCCTATGAGGAAAAGACAATGATAAATCTGCTTGAGATACCGGCTTTCATTGTATATTCTCCGGTTAAGCAATTTTCTCTGTTTGGTGGATTGAAGATAAATCATATTGTGAATTCAGAAAGGACAGTTGAAATGGATTTTTGGGAACCAAGAATACAGCAAACGGTTTCTGATGATGATATTGAGATAGACGATATTGGATTTGCTGTTGGTTTTTCAGTTGAGAAAAACAGGATGATTTTTGGTTTAAGAGCTGACATCCTTGTAAACAGGGTTATTTTCCCGGAAATAAGGTTAGATGGAGTTGAAGATTATTCAATTCCGAAAGAAAATAAAAACGGGTGTGGAATTAACTTATTTGTGAGACATAACCTATTTTAGTATTCTCACTTGGTTTGAATATTGATATACATTTTCGGTTGACCAATATAAATGTTTTTTAGATTATTGAAATTACTTTGCAATTGAAGTAAAAAAAATTAAGGAAGAAATAAATGAAAAGAAAATTAGCATTGATATTGATCTTATTTGTTGCAATCAGCTTAAGTGCAGATCCCTTTGATAGTATTCGTAAGAAAGCGAAAAAAGTTGGGAAAAAAGTTGGAAAGACTGTTAAAAAAGGCGCAAAAGAGGTTAATAAAGTAGCCAATAAAGGGGCAAAGGAAGTAGAAAAAGGTGCTAAGACCGTTAAGAAGAAAGTAGAACATAAACTTGGCTGGGACAGATATATTCTCTGCTGGGGAGATACATTTGTACCCGAAGAAGAAAGATGGGTGGCAATTCGCCCGGCATTAAAGAAAGATAAACATGATATAGGTCGTTTCTGGGATATTGCAGGAAATGGTAAAGAATGTGAAGGTCCCAATAAGCCTATAATGCTATGGGGAATAACATTTCAGGAATATCCTCCTGCTGACAGACGTTACAGATTTGTATCTGTTTATGAAAGAACAAAGCATCCAGATGATTTTGGATACTATTGGGTTCAGTGTAAAACTGGTATGTGGGTTCAAGCTCAGGATCATGGTCAGCAGATTATACTTAATTCTGGATACGATATTAATAATCGCAATGATCCTCAAGCCAATTCATATCAATGGAGAATACAGAATGTTGGTAAGAATAGATTCGTATTTGTTTCAAAAATGAACAACCTTGTTATTGATGCAAGAGGTGGAAACAACACTAATGGTACAGCAGTTCAAATGTGGGAGCAGAACAATACTTTAGCTCAGCAATGGGAAATGATATACATTGCCACAGGCGATGAAGTAAAATCGACCAGAGATATGGCTGAAAAGAGAGCAATGGAAGTTCACAAAATGACTCAGCAGGTTACAGATCAATTAGGTGTTATTGCTAAAAAAGTAGGCAATTTTGTTATGGGTAAAGTAAATAGTGGACTTAATACATTAGCAAACAATATGATTTCCCTCGAAAAAGTTGGTAATAAATATACTTTTACTATTGGGTTTCCTAATGAAGAAAGTCTTTATGATCAATTAAAAGCTAAGACTATAGACAGGCTTTTCAAAGTTGATTTCAAGAAAATGAAGTTTGAGCCAACAGATGGAAAACAGCTTGTAGTAGGTATTATTAATAGAATAGAATGCCTGGGTCACCATGTTGATCTCACTCTTGAAATGATTTGTGACTGGGAGATTTCAAGGAATGGACTTACTCTTAAAAAGTTCTCAATTAAGAGATTTTCTCTTCCGTTCCTGCCTGATAGACTGACGAAAGGAATAAGATCATCAATCAGTGGAAAAATGAAAAGTTTCAATGTAAATATAAAGAATCTTCCGGGAGTTGATAAAATATCTTCACCATCTAACGCTCCTCTTAAGGTAAACAGGATTAAGAAAGGTCCTTATGGTTTTGAAGCAATCATGACAGTAAACTAAAAAACACATTAGAAATATAAGAAAACGGCAGTCATGTGACTGCCGTTTTTTTATGTCTGATGACTATTCATTATCCTCATTATCTGGATCTGGAACAAGTATTTTTTCAATCTGAACCATGTTGGTTCCATCAATATAATCAGTGAATTCTATATAGTCAGCTTTTCTGAATCCATGTAAGATTGATTTTATTTTTTCAATAGATCTTTTAATTGAATCTACATATTTACCGTATTTCACCAGTTCAAGATCATCAGATAGCTTCATTATAAGCATTTCAAGATTACCTTGAAGAACCATAAGAGGCTGATTTATCTCGTGGTTGACTGTCACTGCCATTGCCAGTGCTGCTTTGGTTCTTTCAAGCTGAAGAAGATCATCCTGAGCATCTTTAAGTCGATTAAGTGTATTTTCCAGCTTATCATTCTGTGTCTGAATCTTATTTGTTCGTTCCTTGACTGCTGATTCAAGTTCTGTGTTAAGTTTCTTCAGTTTTTTATTGGTTTCAAGAAGAGACAGGTGGGTTCTTAATCGTGCCAGCAATTCGTTTCTTGATATTGGCTTTGTAAGATAGTCATTTGTACCGGTATTAAATCCCTGAATAACATCATTTACCTGATTTTTGGCTGTCAATAGAACAACCGGTAATTCGTGAAGCTGGAATTTATCTCTGATTTTTTCAAGTACTTGGAAACCCGACATTTTAGGCATCATTATATCCAGAAGAATCAGATCAGGCTGGAATCCTTCATCAATTGCTTTAAGAGCTTCAAATCCATTATTAACGCAAATCACTTTGAATTTTTCCTGATTAAGGAAATTCTCCAGAACCTGTAAGTTTATCGGATCATCATCAACGGCAAGAATATTGTATTGAGAACCATCTTCCGGAAGAGAGTCCTGGATTTCGTTAATTTCACTCAGCAATTCAGGATTTATGATACTTACGTAATCCTGTTCTTTCATTTCAGTAATCTCGGATTTTTTAGACTGATCTTCAGAAATCCTCAATGTGAACGAGAAGACAGATCCCTTGTCGATTTCAGATTCAACTGTTATATTTCCACCATGAAGTTCAATAAGTTGCTTGGATACAGCCAGTCCCAGTCCGGTACCTCCGTATATTCTTGATACAGAGCTGTCAACCTGCTCAAATGATTCGAATATAGTATCCAGTTTTTCTCCAGGAATACCAATACCGGTATCTGATATTGCTACCATAATTTTATTATTTTGCTTCTCAGCTTTTACTTTAACATATCCTTCATCCGTAAACTTAATTGCATTACCAATAATGTTATGCATAATTTGCTGAAGTCTGTTTTCATCTGCTTGAACTAAAGGAATATCTCCGGGGACTTCATTGAGAAGCTTAAGCTTTTTCTTACCAACAAGCGGAGCAGAAAGTTTTAAAACAACATCAGTTACAGAATAAAGGTCAATAGCAGCAATACTCAGAGTAATATCTTTCTTTTTCAGTTTGGAAAAATCAAGGATGTCATTAACTAAGCTTGCCAGTCTTCTCCCACTGGAAACAATCATCATAAGGTTTCTGCTTATATCATTCTTGGAAAAGCCTCTTGAAGGATCAACCATAGATTCGGCAATTCCAATAATTCCATTTAATGGTGTACGTAATTCATGTGAGGTATTTGCCAGAAAGTCATCTTTAAGCTTATCCAGCTCAACAAGTCTGTTGTTCTGATATTCTATTTTATCAAAACCGTCCTTCAGATCTTTTGCCATAGCTTCAAAGGTTTGACTGAGGAAACCGATTTCATCCGTACTTTTGTTTTCAACACTAATTTCAAAATTACCTTTTGATATTTTTTGAGCAGCATCCGTGAGAGCTTTAACAGGTTGAACAAGTTTTTTAGATGTATAATAGCCTATGATAATAATCGCAATAAATATAAGGAATGAAATAAGAATCAATGCATTCATATTTTTGCTTGCAATTGAATTAAACAGAGTTTTCGCATCAATGTTTGATTGCTGAATTTCATTCTCGAATGCTGCATATTGAGTCTTAAGATCATTTTCCATTATTGATATATCTTTGTGAAAATCAGCAATTTCAGCACCTAATGTTACATATCCGAATCCTCGAGGATAGTCTTTGTAATGTCCGGTTGTGTATGGTACCGAAGCAACAGCAGTGAACTTCCATAGTCCGCTCCAGTATATCAGAAATGAACCTGATCCTCCGTACTCGGTGCAGTTAATCCAACCATCGCATTGAGGGGCTTTTTCTTTCAGGTATTTACCATCTAATCCAACAAAACCTGATTTTATCTGCTTCATCCAGTCTTTGGGGTTCCAGGGAAGTATCTCTCTACCTGTTCTGGAATTAAATCCCATGATGAAATAATCCCTGCCATGAGAAATACATCTGTGAGCATCATCCCACAGGAAAGCATAGTTTCCTGAACCAGGATCAGTTACTTCAGTGAATCTTTCATCTGTTGGTACAATATGATCTGTGAACTCCATGATATGTGTATGGTCTAATGCCATTGTAACGTAACCAATTTTCGTATTGCCTTGATAAACCGGAGTTACCCATCTTACAATACCCTGAAACTTCTTTCCAGCGGGATTCTCTCTACCTGCATACGCACTTTGTTCAGGATTATATGGTTTTCCAAGTTTCTTAAGATTTTCTTCAGTGTAATTGCCGATAATATGTGTTGGAATATATTCCCCAATTACTCTTGAAACGTAGATTTCACCTTTTTTAAGTGACTTGCAATGCTCAAAATAGGTTTTTTCAATAACATTGCCATTCTTGTCATGCTTGAAAAAGTATCTTTTTTTCATCCATTTTTTGTCTCTGGGGATTTCAAGTTCTTCAATTAACCCCTGAATGTTTTTATCGTCCATTTCGTAGTAATGATTTGAGTTTAACTCTACATCTTCAACCAGGAGTTCTCTGTAAATTTCAGCTTTGCAATAAGTGTTTCGTCTCAAGCTTATATTGCGGAGGTCAGATGATATCTTTCCATTCTTTATTTTAATTTTTTCCTTACCATTGAGATCATAAAAAGTAATTTCTTTATATAATGGTATTGTTTTCGTATTAAATGGTAATGAATCAAAGTATGTGAATTGTTTTTGATTTATTGGATCGATACTAGTTCTGCCTTTTGGGTTCCATTGGATTTTTTCCTGTGCTTTATCGTAATCGGGAGTTGTTTCTACTACTTTGCCATTACAATTCTTGTAGAATTTCAGGTAAGTATTCGCTTCCGGATTCATCATTGCCAGTATCTTAAGATCTTTATCTCTCTCATAAAGGAATCTTGATACATCATAAGCAATTTCAGTACATCTCAGCTGCTGAGTTTCGATAGACTTTTTATCAAGAGCATGAGTACTCTGTTTAATGTTCTGGTTTCCAGTAGCCTGTAGAGTTGCAAGACTCTTGTTACCAAGACTGTCTATTGAACTAATTGCTGTAGAACTGATTTTTTTGATACTGTTCAGAGAGAAAAAACTCATTGATAAAATCGCAATAAATGCTGAAACTAAGAAGATTGCGATTATTTTAAGCTGAAGACTAGTTTTCATTACAATCCTTTGAATATAGATTCACTATATTGTTAATATTTTTACAAAAATAATATAACACGAATTAATTTTCTACACAATTTAAAATCTGAAAATTATTTTAATATCAACGCTTTGACGATTTTAGTCTGCTTACCGGATTTGCATCTGACCAGATACATTCCTGTTGAAAGGTCTGAGATCGGCAATCTGAGAGTTTGAATTCCTGCCGGTAGCAATTTTGACAGAACTTTCTGCCCCTTTATGTTATATATATTAATATTGGTTGAATGCTCTTTTTTGGCAAGCATAACTTTTATTATTAGACTACTATCTACGATATGTGTTGTTACCAGTATCCCATCTTGTTTTTCGTTTTCATCTTCAGTAATATCTACATACTGAGTATTCTCATCAGGAATCTGTTCGTCTGAATCAACATTTAATGGATGTCTGAACATTATAGTTTCAGTTGAACCGGGAGGAAGATCTAAAACAAAGTCATTATTCATATAACTTATTTCCATATTTGTCAGATGCTGATCAGTCGGATTGTGAATATCAAATATTGTTCTGTCACTAAGATTACGTATAAAGGTAATCTTAAGTGAGTCTACGATAAACATTCTGTCATATATTTCTTCTGCCGGAGCAACCCATAATCCTGAAAATGTCTGATGATAGTTCAGCATCCTGAAACATGTTTCAACATCGGGTTTAATTTCGTACCTTGAATCCGAATCAATAAAATCAAGAAATCCTATAGTGCCACCTGTATTAGGCATACATAAATGAGTATACATATGCATGAGCCCTCTGTGGGCTAACAAATCGGTTATTGTGGAATCTGTTACATTTGGTTTAAATCCCAAATGATATGAATCGGACATCCATTCCCAGTTTATACCGGAACGACGCCCCAGAATATATAATTCATAGTCTCCGGTCATTGCTTCACAATGATGAGGTAACTCAAAATATTCATCGAAAGCATTGCGTTTATAATTTTTTGAATCTGTAATCCAGGCATATTTAAATGAAGCATCCTCCAGGATATCAAGAATATAGTTGTCACTTCCCGGCACCGCTCCATTTGCTGCAAGGTCTTCCGGATTTAGTCCAGCATTATGGTCTATCCAGTAGTTTATGCCTAAATCAGAAACTTCATTCTGTAAATTGTTAATCAGGTCTATTCTTTCGTCTTTCATTGAGTAATATGTATGATAAGCAATTCTGTTACCTGCAGCTATAATCTCCTGATGTACTGCTGCATCTCTTTCCCAGTGATAACCGAAAATCGAATTTGTTACTCTTAGATCGTTTGCTACCAGACCTTTTGTACCATAGTCAGGATGACTGGTGATATTACTTCCGAAGAATATTGCTCTCAGACGATTTACTGTTTCATAATCAGCATCACTTGATAATGTGAAAGCCGCTTTTTTACCTTTCGGAAAATAATTGAACAGCGGATAATCAGGATTTTCGGAAGAGATAATAAATGAACCTGAGATTCTTCTCTGCTCAGAAAGTATTTTCCAGTCAAGCCAGACATTTCCCTTTCCCCAGAATGCCTTATGGAAATCACTGTCGTAAATGAAAATGTTATTATCTTTAATCACTTCAATATTGGATGTTCCTGGATATTTTGAACCTGTAATGTATAGCTGTCGATTTCCGATCTCATATTTTACAATTCTATCTTTGAACGGAACTGTTGGCAGATTATAGGAAGAATCATTATAATAGATTGCTTCCGGTCCGTATAAAGTATTAGAAATATTATCTGCAGAAAATTCTATAAATAAATCCTTTAATTTGAGTTCCTGCCTGCCTGATAAGTGGTATTCAAAACTGTACGCATTATCAATAAATGGATACTCTGATATTTTAAGAGTTAATCTGCATATTGAATATTCATAAACGATATAAGTAGTGTCTGCCCGGGATGATATATTTCTAAACACAAGCTGCGGTATATAGTTACCAGCCTGTGGGTAATTGGAAATTTTGATAACCGGGTTTAACTGGAATCTTGTATTGTCAATTACCAGAAAATCAGGATTTTCCGGGTCAAGAATTTCCAGTGCAGATAAACTAATGGCAATAGCCGAGAGCATTAATATAAAGATTACACATTTTCGTATCATAATTGTTAATTAAGTAACTATTATAGATTAAGTCAATAAATATTTGCACTGATGAAGAATTTGGTGATGAGCTTTCATTCAGTCAATAGAAACCAGTACAATCGTTATATCATCATCAGATTTTGATTCTCTTGCTGCAGAAATCAGTTTTTCAGATATTTCATCAAGTGTTACGTTTTCATTAAGAATTGCTTCTATTACTTTGTCTGTGATATGATCATGCAAGCCATCACTACAGAGAAGGAATATATCCCCGGATTCAAATGCAAAAGTTATAACAGGTCTCAGAGAAATATCTTTACTGGAACCCACAGCATTGGTCAATAAATGGCTTTGCGGATGATTCACAAGTTGATCCTTTGTGATCTTACCACTTTTAAAGAGATCCCAGACAATAGTTTCATCCTCGGTTATCTGAGAAATTATTCCATTGCGTAACAAGTATAATCTGCTATCTCCGACAGAATTTATGTATGCCATATTTTCACAGAGCATTAATAAAACTGCTGTTGTTGCCATTCCTGACAAATTTTTGTTTTCTGCTTGTCTGGTGTAGATTTGGAGATTGGCATTTTCCAGCATTTTATTGATTAAGATCGTTTTATCAGTATACTTGTCAGTATGTTCAAGAGGTTTTCCTAACTCATCACAGCATAATTTGCTGGCAATATCTCCCGCTTTCATTCCTCCAAGACCGTCACAGACAACAAAAAGAGATTGGTTCTCAGGCAAGTTCTTTCCTGCTCCATTAATAATCAGGAAGCTATCTTCATTCTTGTGTTTTCCGGATTTGTATCCCTTTTCGGTTCTACTGATTACTTTCATATATGATTAACCTTAATACTATTCATCATTAGCAAATACACAGATAACATAATGTATTTTGATTAGAGATGAAGAAAAAAATTGACGCTGGACAGCTAATTCCTTGAATGTACTTTGGAGGAACTATGAAAAAGATTTTAATATTTACCTTTTCTTTGTTTGTTTTACTGATTGCAGCAGCTTGTTCAAAGGATAATTCTGAAACAGCTTTAATGTCAGGAATTATTGATGCATTGAAAAATGATTCTTTGGAAAAATTCGAAGATTGCTGCATGAATAAAAATGATATTGATTTCTTTTTCTCTCAATATAAACTCAGTAAAGATTATAATGATTTGTCAAAAGAAGAAAAGAAGTCGACAAAAGAAGATTTTGAGAAAAGAGAAAAAGAACAGAAAAAGATGGTTGCCGAATTATTTACAAGTATGAAAGATGCTGGTAAACAATACAATATTGACTGGAAATCTGTAGAATATATCAGATACGACATTGAAGACCTTGTTGAAGACAAAGGGATGCCTATTGAACTCAGAATCGTTGAGAATCCAAGAGTTTACTTCAAATCAATGGATAAGGAATATCACTTCAGATTTGACGCAATGATCCATACTGAGAGAGGCTGGGTATTATTTGATAACGTATTTGATCTGAATTAAGTATAGAATTTCTGTTTATATACTTCTAATGTAGAATATAGGCTGGTGATATTTTCATCAGCTTTTTTTATGTTCTTTTTAGTTTGAGTTTATATACAATTCCTGAATACATGTCCTGCATAATTACAGTATTGCCTGATCTGTTGAATGAATAAATATGACAGAATATCTTTTCCGGTAGCTTATATTCGCACTGTATTTTTCCAGAATAATCATATTCGACGAGTTTACCGTCAACTCCAACCAATTCAGCACATTCTTGAGCTGAAGTCAGTTTTTCACCAGAATCGGGTTTTTTGATACTATATTGTATTTGTGCAAAAAGGTCCGTACCTTCATACAGATCTGATGAACCAAGAGGTGTGAAGCTGCATGAGTTTTTCAGAGTAACAAGAGTATTGTCTTTGAATTTGAACAACTTATCCGGATAGTGATGGAAGGAAACAAAAGTAAATCCATCTTTGACTATGAAATCCATATTTCTTTTCAGCAATGGAAGTTCATAATTCTCAGCGAGTTTCTTTAAATTAAATATCCTGACTTTACGACCTTCTTCGAGTTTGTAAATTCCAAACTTCGGATCAGTCGAGATATTTGCATAGTATATAGTTCCATCATAATTATGAATTACTGTCGGGGCAGAGGCTTTAAGCTCTTTAAGGAATTTACCTTCTCTTGAGAACCAGGAGATTCTGTTGTTCTCTTCATCAGCAACTACGATATTTCCATCATCGTCAAATGTAAAATAATAGGCATGAAGAATCTCACCAGGTCCCTTGCCTTTAATACCAAATTTTCTTTTAAACTCGAGTGTCTTGAGATCATATACATAGAATTCGGACATATAAGTGGAAAGAATGTATAATTCACCTTTATATGACTCTATCGAACATAAACCTGTAAATGCATAGTCGGAGCTTTCCTGCCAGCCAAGAGAGTCTACAATACAAATTTCACCTGTTTCATGTTCGTTCTTTTTCTCACAACTGCATAGAGCAACAAACACAATTACCATACATACAATTAGATACCTAGTCAAAATTACCTGCTTCTTTTTAAGATTTACGTCCAAGAATTTTTTTTGTTGTGACAATGCAAGGAAAAAATGTTAATCTACTTATTTTTTTGTTTTAAATATTTGCTTGAATAACAGTTAATGTTGAATTATATTCATAATGTTCTGTATTTCAATAACCGTTCATAATACGAATAAGAAAAGCCTGCAATAATCATTACAGGCTTAAAATACTTTATCTGTAAACAGGCTTAGAATCTAATTTCTACACCCATTGATGTTGTTGTTATCGTTTCTTCCTTACCCTTGATTTCACCATTATCATTCTTATCAATATATCTTTCCTGATATCTCCAAACGTAATTTACGTTGTCTGCCAGATTATATGCAATTGTTCCGATAAGATATGTGTTAGGTGTTTTAAAGTCCTTCAGAACTTGATCTTCATTTCGTTGAATGTACTCAATTTTAGCTGTAGATAATTTAGGTATAAATGTTTTTTGGAGCTCTAATGCTGCGCTGAAAGATTGATTATCCAGATTATCATCTCCTTGCATATCTTCATAATCTACGGTGAAGTAAAGAGTTTTAAAGAGGTCAGCCCTGATTTTACCATACCAGCCTTTAGATTCTGTATTCAACTTAATCAAATCTGATTTGGCTACAATATATTGGGTACTGTCCGGAGCTTTTTTAAAAGCAGATCTGTTTTCTTCATATAACTCATCGAAGAAAGCCGGCTCGAAATCATCCTGATACATTCTGAATTCAAGATTAATATCAAAAATCAAGAATTTGGAGTAGAAACCAGGAAAGATAAATCCCATATTATGGTCCTGAATCATTGCAGCTTCACCATAATGTGAAAGATTGAATAAGTCTCCCTTAATGATTGGCAGGTCATAATCAATACCAAATACATTAACAACTCTCCTAGGTTTTTCACTAATTTTTGTACTTCGTCTGCTCTGATAATATGGATCTGTAGCGAAATATTCTTCAAACTCTAAACTGTCTTCAGTTGTAATTACATTATAATTCCTGAAATACTCTCTTCGAGCAGTTTCATAATGAGTATCTATTTCATTCCATACTGAATCATCAAAAGGTTTAAAATCCTGAGCATCTGCATAACCGTCTCCATCTGTATCAATGAGACCATTGAGTTGATTCTGGTCAGTAGCAAATGTTCCACCAAATGTGATATTGCTGAGGATTGGTAAAGACATTTTTGTGAGTGGCTGTATTGTAAGTCTTCCGGCCATGATATCATTTTCCTGAATATTGGAGGTGAAACCTTCCATAGTAATATTCATAATTGGAAGTTTTCCACCAAGCTGCAGACCAAGCTGTCTATGTTCAGGATATCTCAGCATATTGGAGTAACCGGACATAACAAGTCCTTTACCCATTGAAAAATCTTTGAATCCACCGAATCTTCCGTAGAAGGAATCTCCGCGTTGACCATATCTGATGTAATATATCTTGTTGAGCCAGTCTTCGCCTTCATCCCAGTCTTCTTTTCTAAGGTTACCGTCTTCATCTATAAGGATATCTGCATCGAGACCGATTCCTATTTTCCAGAAAGATATTTCAGGCATAAGACGAAGTCTTGTATATGAGTTACCATTGATCATCACAGAACCGACACCAAGTCCCATTCCGTAGCTTTTGTCGTTTTCCTTTTCTTCTTCAGCAAACAGCATGAAGCTCATTGCCAGTAAAGTAAAAATAAGTAAGTATTTTCTAATCATATCTACCTCTTTTTTTGATTTGATTTTCTAAAATAAATATTGTAAATTAAAAATTACTGTCAAGAATTGAATATCAGATAATAATATTCCATATAAAAATATTGACTCTGATTCAATCACTGACAATCTGCATTTATAAGGAGGTTTTGATGATAAATGTAATTGCCAAAGCAAATATCAAACCTGAAAATATTGGTAAAGCAATAGAACTTTATGCAGAACTGGCTGCAGAAACACGAAAAGAAAAAGGCTGCCTTAAGTACGATATTATCCAGAACATGAAGGAAAAACATTTTCTTATTGTAGTAGAGGAATGGGAGTCTGAGAAACATCTTGAAGCACATTTCAATGCTGAACATTTTAAAAGATTAGTTCCTGAAATTGGTGAGTTGGCAAATGCTAAGTCGGAAGTGCATGTTTGTCGTAAGATTATATAAAACAATAGAATGGCGCGCCTGAGAGGACTCGAACCCCTAACCCTCTGATCCGAAGTCAGATGCTCTATCCAATTGAGCCACAGGCGCAACTCTGCAAAAATATTTTGACTAAATTACTTGTCTATAGTTTTTTTAACAAAAAGAGGATAAAGGTAGAAAATATGAAAAAATTTATTTTATTTCTTAGTATTACAATGATATTCATGATGCTTTCAGCAGAAGCTGAGAAACAGGAACAGCAGAAACAGAAAGATCCTTTCCAGATTTATTCCGCTGATAAATCCTATGAAAATTTCAAGAGTGCAATGGATCATTTCTATAGCAAAATAGACAAAAACAATTTTGATTCCAGAAGTCATCTGATGGCTGCTTATGTTCTTGTTACCGAATTAGGTCAGCAGCTTGATTACTTTGATACCAATATGGATTCACTCAATGCCGGAGAAAAGTTCGGTTATGCTAATCTTCTTCTCAGTCTCAATATGTTTGATGAAAGTATTGAAGTTTATAACAAGATAAACGAAGCTTCTCCAAAATGGTCCTGCCCTTGGCGACATAAAGGCGAGGCTTATTTCAAAAGCGGAAAACTTGAACAATCAGAAGTTGCTCTGAAAAAAGCAATCGAAACCAGAAAAGAACATTACGATGCATACATTATGCTTGCTGATGTTCAGGATGAGATGGGAAAATACGAGGAAGCGCTTGAGACTTTTAAAACAGGTCTTTCATATAAAGGTAAGGATATTGAAGATGCAGAAGAAGAATTAAGTTCCGTTTCCGAAGGCAAAATTCATCTCAGAATTCTTAAGCATAACGATAAGAATAAAGAATACAAAAAGCTGAAGAAGAAACTCGAAAAGAAATATCCAGAAGAAACATTCTAAGAAAAATGCCAAACGGATTATTCAAATATATTTTAATTACTATTATAATATGGGGGATTTTTTCCCCCATTTCCTGTTTTTATATACAGGATGAGAGTGTTTTGTCAAGATTGAAGGACCAAGAAGTAGCTTTTTCACATCATTTTTTACATCGTCGTACGAATACAATGACACATGAATATTACCTTAAAACGGGTTCAAGATATGGTGTTGATTATTATCGTCCAAGAAAAGAGAAAAAGCAGACAATGAGAGACGATTTTCATATTATGCCGGGATTCTCATATTATCACAAATCAAAAACATATTTCAATATAGAGCTGAAGAATTATCAGAAAGGTTTGGAAGAAGCCGTCGAACTGAATAGAATAGAGATTCGTCGACAAATGTTTGATACGGATTATGATATTATTTATAACTATTCATACCTGAATGTTGGGAAAGAATCTGAGATAGATAATCAAACAGTACGATCAGGCTTTTACAACAAGCCTATGATTGACCAGATGCGGTTTAATGGTTTGCATTTGCAGAATTTAAATGAAAAAGGATTTTTGCCTTCATTATATGGAGGGACTAATTCAATAAATAGAGTACTTATTGGTGCCACCTTGAAACCACTTGAATTGCTTAAAATAGGTTTTTTGTATATTGGGAGAGATAACGATTATAACCAGTCTACAAACATGTTTGATATTGAACTTGAGAAATCATTCTATAATACTGATGTTAAGACATATCTTTGTTATAAAGACATGATGAAGGGCACGAGAACGAAAAGAAAAAGCATGTTAAGCGGTTATACAGAACTGAATTACAGGATTGATAAATTTATCAGACTATCATGTGGTTATCTCAGAGAAGAAAAAGATGATTCTAAATATACAAGCAGGATATCTGCTCAGGCTAAATCAAGTTTCGAAAAACTTGAATTAATTAACACATTTATATATAATGAAACTGATTACTCAATCGAAAGAGATGTTTCTACAATACTTAACTACAAAGTTGCTCATTTCTGGACTGTTGGTCTGGAAGGGGCATACAATTCATGCAATTACGGAGATGATTCCTATTATGTCGGCTTACAGACACTGGTTTCATGGTCTTCCTGGATGGATTAGTATAGCACTCCTGATTTTCTGTCTTTCAGGATGTCAGGAAGTAAGAAACTCTGACCCTATAATCGTCTTCACTTTCGATGACGGAGACAAAACTATATATGAGAATGCTTATCGTATCATGAAGGACTATGATTTTGAGGGGACACTTTATCTTAATTCCGGGTCTGTTGGACTTGGGAATGACATGACAATAGATCGGCTTCACGAAATGTATAATGATGGATGGGAAATAGGCGGTCATACGATTGATCATGTTAATCTACCCGATTTCACCTATGAAGAAGCGAAGTACCAGATTGAAGAAGATTACAACTTTTTCAGGAAACAGGGTTTTGTAATGCATAGTTTTGCACTTCCTTCCGGACATGCTACTCCTGAGCATTTTGATTTAATCAATGATTATTACTCAATAATCAGGACAAGTCTTGATTTGAGTATGAGAGTACCTGTGAATCAGGAATACCTGGGATATTTCTATTATCAGACTGATTACCGGGCAGATGATGTGATTCAGAGGATTATCCATGGAGTAAACAGTGGGGAAGACCTGATAATAATCGGTTTCCACAGAGTATTCGAAAACATTGACTGGAGTTATCCGGATGTCTGCCAGATTCATGATTTCATAAAGATAATGGATTTTGTGAAAGATAGAAAATTTACTGTACAAACAGTACATGAAGCAATAAATACGCTTAAAAAATAATTATAGACTGAATCACAGTAATATAATTTTCATACTGTATACTAAATGAAGGATTATCCAAAAATGACAAAGACATTGTATCTACTTATACTTTTAATGTTTATCAGCTTTTTAACTGCAGAGAATTCCATCAATTCAAGAATTAATAAATTCACCTTATCCGATAGAGATTATATTGATAAGTATGAAATTATCACAACAACTGATGGATTTGCTCTTTCTTCTGTTAATAACTTAAAAAAGAATTTTAGTGATTTTATCAGAACCGACGAAGGTGCTTTATGGCGATACAGCTGGAACAATAATGAGTCTTTTCTGCAATTACAATTTCAGGGTGGGGCGAGCTTTGGATATAATAAGGATGCAGATTACTATTTCACATACAGAGGGCTTATATTGAATTCTCAGATGAGCGAGAATGTTAAGCTTCATGCAAACTGGTGGGCAGGATATTTTAAAAGAGATGTTGAGTATGTTAAGGAATCTACAAAAATATTAGATTCATTCTACAAGCTGGATGGTCCGGATAAAATTCAGACGGATAATTTAACTGCCTGGATTCAGGCTGAGACGAAATTTGGAACTTTCAAACTTGGAAGATCTTCTTTATCTATAGGAGATAATATCTCAGGAAGTATTATTCTGAATGATGACTGCAATGAGTACGGATTTTTCAAGTGGACTTATCAGATGGGGGATTTCGAGATAGATTTTGCAGATGCCATGTTGATTCCGGACAGTACGAGATCATACCTTTCCGAAGATGGAGATCACCCGAAAGACTACGAAGATAAACACCTTGTTTATCACAAATTATCTTGGAAACCTTCTGAAAAATTCATGATGTACGTAGGTGAAGAAGTTATTTATTCCGGTAGGGGAGCTGATCTCAGCTATCTTCTTCCTCATACATTTTACAGGGTTACTGAACACAACCTCAGAGACAGAGATAACATACTGATCTTTGCAGGTTACAGATATATTCCAAAAGACTGGATGACATTTTATGGCAGTTTTATTTTTGATGAACTAAGAAAATCTGAACTGACATCTGACTGGTGGGGCAATAAATACGCTTTACAGACAGGTGTTTCCTTCAAATCAGAATTCTTGATGAAACCAAAATTAACATTCGAGTATACTGCTGCCAGACCATGGTTATATACTCATAAGATTCAGGAAAACAAATTTACTCATGATCAGATATCGCTTGGGCATCCTGATGGAGCAAACTTTGTTGACTTTACAACAGAACTGAATCTGAGAATCTGCAAGCGAATAAAATTTGATATGGCATATTCTATGGTAAAAAAAGGAAGTACAGGAAATTCAGCATTATTGAACTACAATACACGTCAGTCTGATGAAGCAAGGTGGCTTGACGGTGAAAAATCAGATGAACAGACTATTACAGGTGTTTTAACCTGGAGGCCAAACAGGCACCATCAGGTAAAACTGTCGCTTGAGTACAATGATGATTCACTTATTAATTACGACTCTACAAGAGCGTTGATAGATTATTGTTTTATATATTAGGAGAGCTATGCATAATAGTAAAATCAAGCAGCTTTGGGATGAAGTATCGATGAGATTCTTGAAATCATCAAGAAAGCTTCTCAGAGAAGTTCATTTTGAATCAGAATTTGATGAATTCTATAATCGAATCAACTGCCCCAAATTATGCAAAGATCTCATTTAAAAATAGATAACTGGAGATTTAATGAAAAAACTAACCATTTTATTTTTTATTGCTGTATTAGCATTTAACTTGAATGCCGGCAGTTTAGTTAAGAGAATTAAGAAATATTCCGGGAAAAATGCTAAAGCGCTGATTCAATTAACTAAGTATGAAGACCCAAAAACTGCAGAATACGCTCAGTTTATTCTGGAAAACGCATCGGATCAGGATCTGGGAGTACTGACTGCTGAATACCTTAAAACAAACATTGAGTATGCAATAAGGACTAGAGAGTTCAAGTACTCAAGTCAGATGAGCGAAAAGCTCTTCAAACATTTTGTACTTCCACATAGAGTGTCCCAAGAACCGCTTGAAAACTGGAGAAAAAGGTTCTATGACGAGCTCTATCCAATTGTCCAAAATGCTGAAACTATGGAAGAGGCAATTGTTCTGGTTAACTTATGGTGTAACGAACAGATGGTGTTTCAACAGACTTCCGGAAGAGATCAGGGACCTCTTACTACAATAAGAAGAGGTAAAGGTCGTTGTGAAGAAACAATGATCATTTATATCGCTGCAGCAAGAAGTGTTGGTATTCCGGCAAGGACTGCATCAGCTCCTTACTGGAACTTTACTGACAGTAATCATGCCTGGATTGAAGTCTGGACTCCCACAGGATGGAAATATATTGGGGAAATTGCTAACAGACTGAATGACACCTGGTTTACCCAGGCAACAAGCAGAGCTACAATGGTCACTTCAAATGTTTTCGGTAATTTTAAGGACTCAGATACTGTCCTTCAGGAAAACAATGTAACAAAGTTGATCACTACTAAATACTATTCAGATGTTGTTCGAACAGAATTATCTGTAGTTGATGAAAAATCAAAACCTGTAAAAAATGCTGAAATTACTTTATATGCAGCTTCATTTGGTGGTTTGTTTCCATTCCTCAGCAAAAAAACAGATAAGGACGGAAAACTTGTACTCACCTTAGGCTTAACAGGTTGTTTTGTTATGGCAGTAAAAGATGATAAAATAGGTATGGCGACTCTGGATACTGTAGAAGATGATAAAGTTAAAATTACAATTGCTCCTTATGAGCAGTTTGAAAAGAGATATAATGTCTATTTCAACTATGTTGTCAAAGATCATGAAAAAGAAGCTGATATTCTTGATGATTATGAATACCGAGCAAAAATTTCTACTCTTACAAGGGAAAATAAACTGCAAAAGCAAATGAAAGATATTGAATTTCTTGAGTATTTCGAACTTCCTGGGAAAGACAAATATTATGGAAGTGATGAAAAGGATTACAGAAGAGAGTATCTTGATAAGGCAAATCAGTTATATGGTGCTACAGAAGATTACTTGAAAGTATATAAAGCTTTGAAAGCTGAAGATAACTCTACAGGTACATATGTGCTGAATAGCCTTATACTTAAGTGGGATCTGAAAGATTTGATTGAGCTGCCTGATTCCGAATCAATTAGAAACATTGTGGATATCTACTCAATAAATAAAAACAAATCGGAATATACCGACAGTATCTGGGTTAACCATGTGATTGATCCTGTATTTTCAAGATTAAGTCCTCAAAATGGGTGGCAGAAAAACTTGAAAACGATGATCGAGGACAAGATAACTGATAGTATCGATGAAACTGTTGGAAATCTTTCCAAATGGGTGATGAAATCCACAAAACTTGATAAGGATGTTGTATATACATACTTTACAGGTACAAGAAATCCACTTGATATCCTTAATAATAAGTACATAAGTGAAACCGACAGACTTGTATTGCTCGAGAGTGCATTAACTCTTGCCGGAGTTCCTTTGAGATGGAAAGGAATTCTTGAGTATTATAATGGAAATGATTTTATACCAGTGCCCATAGATAAGGAAACCAGTGAAGAACAGAAATCAAGGGTTCTCAAACATTTCTTCTTAACCATGAGTGTTGATGGTGAAAGTATTAAACCTGATCAGTATAAAAATTTCCTTGTGGCGTCGCAAAGTGAAGAGGGTATATATAGCTATACTTATTTTGAAGTAAAGGAAAAGGATTCTCTTACAGTTAAATGCAGCTTCTATAAAACTCCCGAATCCAGGATAATGCTGCAATCTTATGTCCGAAATAAAAACGGTGATTACAATTTCTTCTGTAAGAGTATTGAGGATATCAACGATTCTGCAACGATACATGTAGATTTGAAAATACCGGAGATTAAACATCCTGCTCCAGAACGTAAAAATGAAACTGTAGCACAGAAAATTAAGGATAAGCTCGGAAAACTCTTGACTGAAAACGGAAATATTAAAAAGAATAAAATAATTGTTGGATTTGCTGAAGAGACATCTGAACCTCAGGATAGAATCTGGAATCAACTGCTTGGTTATGCAGTTGAGAACAAGAATATTCAGCTTGTTGTTTATCAGGCTGGAACAGAAAATAATATTCATAAGAAAATTCCTGATGGAGTTCAAGTATTCTATGGCGAAAAGTTATCAGAAGAGTTAAATTCTTATCCATTTGTATTAACCTTTAACAAGGACAATAAACTTGTATATGAGACACATGGATATAAAATGAGTATTATTGAAGATTTGAAACTAATATTGAAGAATTAGTGATTCGGAGGATAAATGACATTTCTATTGAATAAGAGAGCTTTTTGGCTGCTCTGTATTACTGTAATTGTGTTTACTTTCATTATTGGATGTGACAGTTATTATGGAAAGATTGAGAAGAAGGAAATCAGCGCAGATGGTTCAACCTTATCTTTTAAGTATACAACTCAGGATAATGGAGAAATAGCAACTGCCCGTTTTATTCTTATGGAACTTCATAGTCAGGCAGTCTGGTATGCAGATGTAAGTACAATTAGAATGAACCTGTTTATAGAATCCAAAAACGGTGATGTAATTGAAATGGGTGAATATGAGTTTGATGATCTTGACTGGGTAAGATCTTTTGAAGGTAAAACTGAGTTTGCAAAAGAACCTTCAAAGTGGAGATCTCTGTTGAGACGCGATATTGCAAGTAGATTTGTAAGAAGAACAATATAAACACGATAGATTTGAGGAGAAATTATGAAAAAATTTGCTTTTTTGTTAATAATTCCGGTTTTTCTTTTAATTGCCGGTTGTAGCGGTTTCGGAGATTTTGAAATAGTTGAGGATAACGGATCTTCATTGAAAGCAATTTATACTGCACAGAATAATGGTGCTGCGAATATCACTGTTTTCATGTTGAAGAAAATTTTCGATCTCGGAGTTAAATATCCGGAAGCAACAACGTTAAATGTAGAGATTATTGTAATGAGAAAAGATGGATCTGAAATGAATGTTGGAGTTTACGAATTTGATGATTTTGCTAAGTCAAGACAATATGAGTCAAAAAATGATTATGTGAAGCATTGTCAAAGAGAGACGCGGGAATTGAAAAAGCTGATAAATACAGCAATAGAAAGAGATAGAGATTAGTTAAAGATAAGAGTTTCTAGGCCTGTTGATTGTTCGACAGGCTTTTTTTTATTGATAATTTGAAGTAAAATATTAATCTTTATCAACTTTGATGGTATCATTATTGTTTGAGATAATAATTTGTGATGAAAAAAACTTGCATAAAAGAAACAAAAAATGTTATATTGATTAACGTTTATATGAACTGCTTTATTGATGTTGTCATATATTTCAGAATAAATATTTTGAGTATCATATAAAAAAAGATTTGTTTTTTTAATATATATATTTTATAATTTAGTAAAGTTTGCATGGTAAAATTATCTGGAGTAGAAATGAAGACTCAGAATAAGGTGATTGTTTTTACAACACCAACCTGTTCATGGTGCAGGAAAGTGAAGAATTTTCTTCGTAAAAATGATATAAGATATCGAGAAGTAGATGTCTCAAGGGATGAAAAAGCTTTGAGAGATATGATAAAAAAGTCAGGTAAACAGGGCGTTCCACAAGTATGGATAAATAACTATCCTATTGTTGGATATGATGAGGGGAAAATTTGTGAATTACTTAAAATAAAAAGGAGTTAGATATGAAGGACCAAGTAAGTAAATTGATCAGTGTTAATAAAAAATTGCAGGCTTTATTCAATGAGAATGATATTCTGCTTAGACATTGCAGGAAGATCGGAAGAATGGAGTGTGGACTTCTTGAGCATTTATATAAAAGTGCTAAACCTATCTGCATGAATGACCTTTCTTCTCATCTCAATGTTTCTCACAGCCGAATTACAAGAATTGTTGATAATCTTGTAAAAAAGGAATTAGTTAGTCGTTATCCTTCAACAGTTGACAGAAGACGCTGGTATACTGAGATTAATGATCTTGGTATTGAAGTTGCAGAAAGTGCTGAGGCTGAAAATGAAGAACTTCAGGAAAGGATCATGCAGCATTTACCTTCTGCTGAAGCTGATAACGTGATAAAGTATCTTGAAATGTATATTGACGCATTCAAGAAAACTATCAGTGAAACTGAGGAATAAGTATGAGTACAAAATCTGTTGTAACTCATCTTGACGGCATGTCTTTCAATGTTGAGCTTTCAGGTTATAACTTCACAATAGATTCTATTCCGGAGTATGGTGGACAGAATAAAGGACCTACTCCCAAACCGCTTCTTTTAAGTGCCCTGGGTGGTTGTACCGGAATGGATGTAGTATCAATTCTGAAGAAAATGAAATTACCTGAGTTCAAACTTAGTGTAGAGGTTGAAGGATTTCAAAAAGATGAGCATCCGAAAGTATACACAAAGATTGTTGTAAAATATCGTTTTGAGGGTGAGAACCTGAGCCTTGATAAGATCCAAAAAGCTGTACATCTCTCCGAAACTCAATATTGTGGGGTCAGTGCGATGCTTTCTAAAGCTGCCGAATTATCTGCGGAAATTTACATTAACGGAGAGAAACAATGAAAATAAATATGAAATGGATTATGCTATTTCTGTTAGTGATTAATATTATGTCACTGTTTGCAGGGAATGTTAAATCTATAAATGAAAACAGTTTTGCTGCTGAGATCTCCTCAGGATATGTTCTTGTTGATTTCTGGGCTCCATGGTGTGGTCCCTGTAAAAGACTCGGTCCTGTTTTAGATAAAATATCAGAAGATTATCCTCATGTAAAGTTTGTGAAAGTCAATACTGATGAGAATCAAAATCTTGCGAAAAAATTCAATATAAGATCAATACCTTATGTTGCTCTTTTCCATAATGGAAATATGGTTGATTCTTTTACCGGTGCATTACCTGAAGAATCCATTCACAAATTTCTTGTGGGAAATACCGGAAAATCAGATACAGGAAAGGTCAACTTCAAAACAGCATATGATTTTACTTTAAAAGATCTTGATGGAAAATCTGTTACTCTATCTGATATAAAGGGAGTGATTGTTCTTGATTTCTGGGCAACCTGGTGTCCACCATGTAAAAAGGAAATACCGTTTCTTGTTAGTTTGAAGAAAAAGTATAAGGATTTAACCATAATTGGTATCTCCAATGAGGATGTCGCTACACAAAAGAAGTTCGTGGAATCCATGAAGTCTCAGGGAGTAGATATAAATTACCAGCTATTAGTTGATTCAAAATCCAGCTCTTCAGTATCAGCAATGTACAGAATTCAGAGTATTCCTGCAACGTACATAATCGGGAAAAATGGTGAATTAGTAAAAAAAGAAGTTGGTTTTGCTGAAGAAATGATTTCCGAGATAGATAAAGTAATCAGGGAAACTCTTGAAGGTAAATAGAACTTAAGATATAAATAAGACCTTTTTTCGATGTAAAAGGATTCATAAGACAATGCCTGCTGAAACAAAGCAGGTATTGTCTTTTGCAGTTCATGTATTTCAAGCTTATTTTTATGAGTATTCTGGTTTTTCTTTATTGACATTTTTTGGATAAATGTTACTATTTTAAAAAGGGTAAAAATCTAATCTGTGAAGTATAACATAAACATATTATGGAGACATTGATTTGAATATAAGAAGCTGTATTCTATATGTATTTCTTATCATTATTTTGATTAACGTTTTTGCATGCAAGAACAGTGATGCAATTGATTTAACTCCTGTTGAGGAAGCCTGGCTTAATCAGCATCAGAACAATATTGACATACTTTTCAGCGATGGAGCTCCACCTAATATGTTTCAAAATGATATGAATGAGTATGTTGGTATTTTTCCGGATTACTCTTATACTATTGCAGAATTGATAGGTATTGATTTCAAAACAAAATCTTTTAAAACAAAAGGTGATTTGTTAGATTACTCAGAGAATAATAATAATTTTATTATTGTTGGAATTGCTCACACTCTAAATAGATCAAATTATCTTTCATTCTCAAGCGATATCATAAACGTACCATATGTAATCGTTGTCAGAAACAAGTCTGAAATAAATAGTATGGAAGACTTGAAAGATAAAATTGTATGCACTGTAAAGGACAGTGCTGTTAATGATTTTATTAGGGAAAAATATCCTGCAATTTCCCCGATACCGGTACATGAAAATCTTGAGGGATTAAGAAGGGTTTCAACAGGTATATATGACGCAGTGATTATAAGTCAGATGTATGCGAGTTATATCATAGAGCAGCAGGGAATTACAAATTTAAGAATTGCCGATGACAGTGGATATTTGAATTCTTTACGGGCAGCAGTATCAACAAAAGATCCTATTCTTTCCTCCATAGTGAATAAAGCAGTTAAGAAAATTGACCAGAGAACACGAAAAAAAATTTATCACAAATGGGTGAATATTGGTGTAAAAACAGATTACAATTTGAACATAACTATGATTGTTGTAATTACAATTATCTCATTAATCGCTCTATCAATAATTCTTATATGGGTTGTTCGGTTAAGAAAGCAATTGTTGATGAGAACTGATGAAATTTCTCAAAGCAAATCCCGATATAAGAATTATCTCGACAATGCCCCGGTTGGTGTGTTTCTGCTGGACAGAAAAGGAATTTTTCTGGAACTGAATGATGCGGCTGAAAACATGGCAGGATACTCCAGAGATGAACTCCTTGGTAAAAATGTATCAGATATTTTTGAATCTGAACAGACTAAAAAAATAAAAGAAAAACTGCTTAGTCTTTCTCAAGGAGATCATACTGTTCTAACAGTAAGTTTTGTACAGAAAATTGGTATTACTACATATTGGACAATTAATGCAACTACAGAATCAAAAAACGGAATTCTATGCTTTGCGATTGATATTTCTGAAAACATTGAAAGGGAAAAAGTTATTGAAAATAATTCTCTGGAGTTGATTAAACAGTATAGAAAGAGTGAGGAACAGAGATTATCAAACCTTAAGATATTAAGTAAATTAAATGAGACTACAAAATCATTGAAACAGGAAATTAATGACAGAAAAAATATTGAAACTGCCTTGATAAAAAGTGAAGAGACATTCAGGAAACTTGTTGAGAATCTTGGGGAAGGAATCTGTCTTATTGATAGAAAAGGAATCTTCCGTTTTGTAAATCCAATGATGCAGGACATATTCGAAACCGATAAAAATCTTGTAAAAAGGTCTATATTCGATTTTATTCAGGAAAATGAACACACGTCTTTTGCTTTCAATTCAATTTTTAACAAAACGGATCAAATTCGAAGATTCAATCTAAACATTATTGCAGAAAATGGAGAAAAAAAGATACTCAATGTTGTTTCTTCATATCACAGCAGTGTTGATTTTTCTGAGAATACAAATCTCTATATTTTCAGCGATATCACTAAAATGATTGAGGAACAGGATGCTATGATCCATAGTAGCAAGATGGACGCAATTGGACAATTGGCTGGGGGGATTGCACATGATTTTAACAATATGCTGACAGGAATAATTGGTTCTGCTCAAGTTTTGAATCAACTGCTCAAAGAGGAGGACTCAGATTCGATTACATTTGTTGATCTGATTACTCAAACTGCAGAAAGAGCGGCTGATTTGACTTCTAAGTTACTTGCATTCAGTAGAAAAGGTACTATTGAAAGAACTGTCATTAACCTTGAAAATGTTCTGAATGATACTAAAATGATACTGAGCAGAAGTCTTGATAAAAAGACAAGAATTTCTATGAAGTTGAATGCGGATTGTTATTTTGTTAATGGTGACTATACACAATTGCAGAATGTATTCATGAACCTCGGAATAAACTCAAGTCATGCCATGCCCGACGGAGGTTTGATTACTTTTTCTATAGAGAATGTAGATTTATCTATGGAATTCTGTAAAGACTCTATTTTTGAGATTGTGCCCGGAAAATTCTTGAAAATATGCGTTAAGGATACAGGTATCGGTATTGATGAGAAGAATATAAATAGAATTTTTGAACCTTTTTTTACAACTAAAGAGAAAAATAAAGGAACCGGACTTGGTCTGGCGGCTGTTTATGGAACCGTGCAGGAACATGATGGAGCGATAACTGTAGACAGTGAGTTAAACGAAGGAACAGAAATCTGTATTTATCTGCCTGTAGCAGAAAGAAGTGTTGATCTTAATGAGGAAGATGAAAGCATTGTTATAGGAGAAGGCGGGATTCTTGTTATTGATGATGAGGAAGTTATTCTAACAACCGTCAGGATGATGCTCGAAGATCTGGGATATGATGTTTTTGATTCTGGATCAGCTGTTGAGGCATTAAACATCTATAAGCTTATGAAATCACAGATTGATCTGATAATTCTTGATCTGATTATGCCTGAAATGAGTGGGGCAGAAGTATTTCAGGAAATAAAGAAAATTAATCCAAATGCAAAAGTTTTGCTGACATCAGGCTATACTGAAAAGAATGATTCAGATACCTTGTTGAGGCAGAAAGTGGATGGATTCCTCACTAAACCATACAAAAAGGAGAAACTAAGTAGAGTTATTGCTGAGATTTTAAAAAAATAATAATCTCAGACAGTTTTTTTGAAGTATAGGAAATTTCGTCATCGTCTGTAAGTAAGCCCGTTGAGAATCTGATTGTCCCCATTGCATGATTAAATGGCACTTTCATAGCTTTCAGAACTGACGAAATCTTAGTAGACTTAGAATGGCACGCGGACCCAGCCGAAACTGAAATCTCAGGCATTGCAGATATAATTGAGGAAGCCTGTATATCTTTGAAGCTTATACTGGCAGTGTTGGGTAGGCATTTTTCCAGATCGGAATTAATAATGAAATCAATATTCTTGTCTTGCAGCTCATCAATAAGCATATCTCTAAGTTTCTTATAATGATCAACATTCTTTTCAAAACAGTTTGATATGATGCCGCAGGCTTTGCCAAACCCGGCAATATGAATAGTGTTTTCAGTCCCTGGACGCTTTCCTTTCTCATGTCCGGCACCATTAAACAGGTTTTTCAGAACAATTCCGTTTTTTACATAAAGTGCTCCAATTCCTTTTGGTGCGTATATTTTATGCCCTGCTATGGAAAGCATGGAAACTCCCATTTTTCTGACATCAACAGGGATTTTACCCAATGACTGAGCTGCATCAGTATGGAAGCAGATGTTGTATTTTAAAGCTATTTCTGCAATCTCTTCAATTGGTTGAATGGATCCTGTTTCATTATTGGCATGCATTATTGATATAAGTATTGTCTTTTTGGTAATTGTGTCCTTGATTGACTCAAGTGAAACATAGCCTTTTCTGTTGACGGGTATATATGTAACCTCGAATCCTTCTGTTTCTAATTGCCTGCACACATTCATTATTGCCGGATGCTCCGTTTGTGAGGTGATGATATGATTTCCTTTTTCTCGATTTGCATAGACATAACCTTTTAATGCATAGTTGTTTGACTCTGTTCCTCCTGAGGTAAATATTATCTCAGGAGGATCGGCATTTATGCATTCAGCAACCGATAGTCGTGCTTCATCTATGATTTTCTTTGCTTCAATACCAAATTTATGTGTGCTTGATGGATTTCCGAAATACTCCATAGCCTCTATCATACATGTTTTAACTTCGGGATGTAATGGAGTAGTTGCATTGTAATCAAGATATATGTTCTTCATGTATCACCTTATTAATCTTTAATTTGTGTAAATTTATGTTGTAATGCTGTATTGATTGTCAATTTGTTTTAGACTTTTTTCAAAAAACCGTAATATTAAAGCAAAAAAGGTGATTGTAAGGTTATTATTCATTGACAATAAAACAGAATACTATTTTTGGATAATGAGATAAATTGTAAAAATTCAAGGAAAATATATGAAAAATCTGTTACGTATATACAGAATAATGTTTAAGTATTGGGGATCATTAACTGTTGGTTTTATATTTATGATAGGTTTTGCCGCTTTCAGTGGAGCCAGCATTACAGTTATTGTCCCAATTATGGATAATATTTTCAAGGTGCAGGATAAGAAGGTTGAATTGACAACTTATTCGGAATTCAAAGGTGAACTTGCAGGGGAAATAAAAAGCTATTACTCCGGGATTGATGAAGATACATCATTATTGAAAATTGATACCCATAAACCTGTGCTTGAGATACTGAACAGAGTGATGAACAGGACAGATTCATATTTGCTCCTTAAAATAATTTCAAGTCTTACGGTTATCTTATTTATTCTTAAAAATGCATTTTTCTATGGGAATAAGGTTATGTTTACCAATCTCAGAGGAAAGACTGTAAAGGATATCAGAAACCTGATGTTTGAGAACTATACAAGACAGACAATAGCCTTCTTCAACCAGAATCGAGCAGGTGATTCACTTGTCAGAATGGTTAATGATGTCGAGCAGGTCAGTAATGGCTTTTTTATTCCTGTTTTCAGTATATTTAAACAAACAGGTCTTGTTCTGGTATACCTCTTCATGGCAATTCTTATAAATTGGAAGCTTCTGCTTATAAGTATAATAGTATTACCAATTTTTACAATCTGCATCAATTATCTTGGTAAGAAGATTAAAAAATATGCCCGAAGAGTACAGGGACAGTTTTCAGATATGTTTTCTTCAATTGAAGAAGCTTTGAATAGTATGAAGATTGTTAAAGCATTCTCAAAAGAAGAAAAAGAGATTAATAAAATCAAGCGGATAAACACAAAACACTACAGATTCTGGCGAAAAGCAGAAATTTATGCAGCTATAAATTTTCCTTTATCGGAAATTAATGCTACAACTACCGGTGTTATAATGATTTTAATTGGTGGAAAAATGGTGCTTGATCCGAATATTGGTTTTACATTTGGTCAATTTTTCTTATTCGCATCAGCTGTGTTTTCTCTGCTTCATCCAATTAAAGATATAGCTAAGTCCTACAGTAATATTCAGAAAGCCAGAGTCTCTCTGGAAAGGATTTCCTGGGTACTGGATTTAGAACCTGAAATTATTGAAAAACAGAATCCGGTAGAGATAAATGAATTTAATGCATCAATTGAACTTAAGAATGTTTCATTTGCATATGAAGATAAGAAAGTTCTTAATGATATTAGTCTGGAAATCAAAAAAGGGGAGAAGATCGCACTTGTCGGAGGTTCCGGTTCAGGAAAAACAACACTTGTCAATCTGCTACCTCGATTGTATGATATTAAGGAAGGTGATATTCTTATCGATGGAGTTCCGATCAGGGATCTGAAAATATCTTCATTGAGAAAACTCTTTGGAATCGTGACACAGGAGTCTATATTATTCAGTGACTCTGTATATAATAATATTCTTTATGGATCTCACCGTGATGTTACTCTGGAGGAAGTAAAGAAGGCTGCTGAGATAGCTCATGCTGCTGAGTTTATTGAAGATTTACCTGATGGTTATGACACCGTTTTACATTCAAGGGGATCGAATTTTTCCGGTGGACAAAAACAGAGATTATGCATTGCCAGAGCAATCATAGGGGATCCTCCTATTCTGATTTTTGATGAAGCAACAAGTGCTCTGGATACTGAATCTGAGAAAAAAGTACAGATGGCAATAGAGGAAGCAACACAGAACAGAACTGTAGTAATGATAGCTCACAGACTTTCCACAATTTTGTCTTCTGATCGTATTGTTGTTATGGATAAAGGTGAAATAATCAGTGTTGGGTCGCACAAAGAGCTGCTTGCAACCTGCAGCAGATACCAACATTTATATAACTTGCAGTTTTCACAGGAACATGCCCCGGAAGAAAAAAAGTAATCTTAGGAGATATAATGAAAATTAGCGGTTTCTCAATGGTTAGAAATGGAAGTAAACTGTATTATCCGATTGTGGAATCGGTAAAATCGATATTACCTATTGTCGATGAGTTCGTGATAGCAATAGGGAAAGGGGATGAAGATGATACAACAAGAGAGCTGATAGCCGAGATAAAAGACCCTAAAGTAAAAATTATAGATACAGTTTGGGAAGAAAAGTACTTCAAAGGTGGGATTATTAATGCAATCCAAACGGACGTTGCTAAAGATGCCTGCTCCGGTGACTGGGTTTTCTATCTACAGGCTGATGAAGTGATACATGAAAAATATCTTCCCGTGATAAAAAAAAGATGTGAAGAGCTCGTTGATAATCAGGAAGTAGAAGGATTATTGTTCAGATATAAGCATTTCTGGGGTGATTATGATCATTATCATGATGGCCATGGATGGTATCCTAATGAGATCAGGATTGTTAGAAACAGACCTGATATTCATTCATATCAGTCAGCTCAATCTTTCAGGAGATTTGATTTTTACGATAATCCTCGTCAGAAAGAAGGAACGCATAAACTGAAAGTTGCAAGGGTTGAAGCTGAAGTCTTCCATTATGGATGGGTGAGACCTCCACATTACATGATGAATAAGAAAAAAGCATTGGATACTGTGCATAAAGGTAAGAAACAAGTCCAGAAGAACTACAAGCTTGAACCGGGAGAATTTGATTATGGTCCACTGAATCTTCTTGGGATTTATAAAGGTACACATCCTGCTGTAATGAAAGAAATGATAAGCAGGTTCCATTGGAAAGAAAAGCTGCAGTATTCAGGTTCACCGGATCCTACACGAAAAAAACATAAGCACGAAAGATTCAAGTATAGATTAATATCTTTTATTCAGAAGTATCTTTTCGGTGGAAAATACCTTGGAGAATTTAAAAACTACATATTGCTTAAGAAAGTTTGAGGTTCATTTGAGAAAATATTACATTGAAAGTCTGGGATGTCCCAAGAACTTAGTTGATAGTGAATTAATAAATGGAATTCTGCACGAAGCAGGAATGATTATTACGACTGAACCTGAAGATGCTGAGATTATTATTGTAAATACTTGTGCTTTTATTCAGGAAGCAAAAGAAGAGACTATTCTCACGATATTTGAGTTACTTGAGTACAAGGAAACGGGTAAGTGTGATACTTTTATTGTAACGGGCTGTTTTGTAAAAAGATATGCGGATAATCTTAAAGAAGAAATAGAAGAGGTTGATCATATTGTTCAGCTCAAGGATTTTGAGGAAATTAAAAATATTGTGAATCTTAAAAAAGAATCTGTCAGCAGAAAACTTTTAGGAAGAAGAGAAACAGCATACCTCAGAATAAGTGACGGATGTGAAAACTACTGTACATATTGCTCTATTCCGTCAATAAGAGGTAAACTACAAAGTGAGACTGAAAGCAGTCTTGTTTCTGAAGCAGAACGTCTTGTTTCAGAAGGCGTTAAAGAGTTGATAATAACTGCTCAGGATATTATGCAGTATGGCAGGGACAAGAAAAAGGAAGATGGACTGGTTCATCTACTTGAGAAACTGAATAATATAGATGGACTGGAATGGATCAGACTGATGTATATGCACCCGGCTAATATTTATAAGGGTTTTTTCCATAGGATATTGCATATTCAGAAAGTGTGTCACTACTTCGATATTCCGCTGCAACACTGCAACAATGAAATACTGAAGCTGATGAACAGAAAGACGACTAAGGAACAACTTGTGTCAATGATCGATGAGTTAAGAACGGAGATTCCTGATGCTGTAATCAGAACAACATTTATTGTTGGATTTCCGGGAGAGAAGAGAAAGTACTTCAATGAACTGAAAAGATTTATAGAAGAAATAAGATTTGATAAAGTTGGTATATTTGCCTATTCGGAAGAGGAAGATACACCTGCTGCTGATTTTGAGGAGAAAATTTCACGCAAGACTGCTGAGAAAAGAAAAGACGAGTTAATGATGATTCAGCAGGAGATTTCCGCTTCAAATCTTGAAAGCTTTGTAGGAAGAACGATTGAAGTTCTGATTGAAGAAGAAGGTAATGGTGAGTTCAAGTATCTTGGCCGTTCTGAATATGATGCACCTGAAATAGATGGATATGTATATATATTGGAAGGTAATGCGAATATTGGTGATATTGTAAATGTTCATATTGATGAATCCTGGAACTACGATCTTGCCGGAAGGATAGTAGGATAATATGATAAGAATATATCAAAGAATCCTCTTTTTTCTAGTATTGCTGATAGTGCTGTCTTTGCTGTTTTCAGGATGCTTTTTACTAAGAGAAGATAAATCTCCATTGAAAATAGGGGTAGTTATCTCAGAAAACTTCGATAATAAATGTGAATATCTGAGAGGATTCGACATTGGCGTTTCTGAGTACTACAACTCACCTGTTGATACCGATGTTTTAGTTTACAAAGCTGTTGCAGAAGATAAAGAAAAGCTACTGTCTGTATTGGATAGTTTAATTATTTCTGAAAAAGTAGATTTAATATATGGTTTTGACAAAACATGGATGCTGGAAGAGGCAGCTTTTCATACACGAAAAATGAATATACCAATTTTTACTCCCTGGCTTGAAGAACCATTAAGAAGGACTTCAGACTACCGGAATGTGTTTTATTGCAAGCTTTCTAATACTGTAACAACTTATGCTCTTGCAGAATATGCTGTAGATAGAAAGAACAGTTGGGTGTTTATTGAAGAAAGTGTTTCAGATATTCTGAGGAAGGGAAATGCTTTTGTGTCCAGATTTACTCAAATTGGTGGAGCTGTTATGTTGAGGGAAGATGTAAAAAGCAATAACCTTAATACATATTCTTTAAAAAAAGAGTACAATATTATGGCTAACAAACCTGACAATTATTATGTTGCTGTTTCTAAGGGGAAACTGACAGGAATTATCAAGGATCTGAATGATGTTCTTCCTCAGGGACTCCCATTGTATTGTGATACGAAACTGGAATATAAGGAAATGATTGATTTATCAATGCTGTTTCAAGGGAAGATCTATTTTGCAGGATATTTAAATCATTCTGAGATTGATAACAATAGTACACGGGAGTTCAAAAGAGTGTATCAGCAAAAATGTGGTAGCGAATTAGTTTCCGATACTCCTGCAATTGAATATGATTTCCTTAAGTTCCTGATGAAAGCTCACGAATCGGAAGGAGTTGATTTAACAGAAAAACTTTTGTCAACTTCTTATAACGGGATTACCGGTAAATTCAGAATCGACTCAAAGGGAAGTATTGTAAGAAGAGATATTGGAATTATTGAGATGATTAACGGAAGACAGGAAAGTTTCAAATTTTTAACACCGGAAGCAGTAAATTAACATGGAGGAATGATGATAGAATTAATTGTGATCTTAGCAGTTGCAATGACACTTGCTGTTGTAAGTCTTTCACTTATTGTTGCTTTTTTCAAAGTTTCAATTGTAATTACAGGATGTTTGATTCGTTTAATTATGGGTTTGATTATTTTTCCTGTGTTAATGATTGGAGTTCTTTTTCTTATAGCAAGCAATTTCATAGGGCTTTCTTTCATTATTGGTGCAATAGTACTTATTGTTATTTTTGCAAAAATTTTCAAATCAGCCTTGAATTGGGCAACGAAGAACTCCAATCATTAAAGATTATGAAAATATCTTATAAATTTCCAAAATTGAAAATAATACACACAGGCAGGAATCCGTTATCACTTATAATGTTGAGAATTCCAAGTTGTGCTCCGGTAATGGATTTTGCATAGTTAACTAAGCCAAATTGAATTCCGTGCATGTTTTCAGTATAATTAGCCGGTCCAAACTGTACACCTTCCATGTCAATTGTGTAGTTAATACCTTCGGAAAACTGTACTCCAGTGAAACTACCTGATACCATATTAACGAGTCCCCATTGAACACCTAATGATTTCCCATTACCAAGTTGATTAAAGAAACCTAAATCAACACCTGTAAGACTGTTGTTTTTCCCGTAAATATTAAGCCTGAATCCCCTGATATCTGTTGACTCAGGATGAAGCTGCACAGGATTGAACAAGGAAAGCTGAATGTTCTCAGTACTGCTGAATAATGCACCGGTAACACAAACAACAAAAAGTGATAAAAGTAATATTTTTTTCATTTCTACCTCCTCTGATAGTATAGTCTATTTATCCTTTTTAACAAAGAAAAATCATGAGATATTTGTAAACAGCAAAATATGTCAATCTTGAATATAGCTTACATGAAGTTTTCAGTCAATATGTATAGTTCCTTAAATTCTAACAATTTATGTCCATATCTCAATAATTTCCATTGATACGGACATCTCTAAACATGACCAATAACAGAAAGCATTTGAGTATAACATGTCCGTATGTTACGATATACTAATTCAAGTAAAATCTTCCTTTAAGAATAAGTCACTAAAAATTAAGGCATTCCTGCAAATGAAACCACCAATGAAATATTTATGCTGATTTATAACTTTACAGAAATTTGTAAGATAAGCCAACGGAACTATTCTGTTTGAATCTTCCTTTTGCACTGATTTCTCTGTCATAAAGTAGCTGAGTGCTGAACTTAATATTGATGAAAGAGTTCAGTTTATATGTTAAAGTATTCTGCCAGTCAACATCTGTTTCTTTCCAGTAATCTTCTTCAGGAGTTCCTTCAAGATCATCTGATTCAGAGTTGTACAATGCTTTGTATAATGTAAGGCTGCTTTTGAAATCAGCATTTTTTTCAGAGAATGTTATATTGTAATCAGTTACAAACTCAAGACCACCATTATTTGTATTATCAATATCATCATGAGAATTGATGTTCTGCTTGAACGCACCGCCAAATCTACTGGAAAGCTCCTGCATATCATTTTTTATGAAGAATCTGGATACACCAAAACTCTCAGTCAGAGTTATGGGATTAACAGATTTGGTTTCTTCAGGATCACTTTCATCAAGAAATTGTGATTTGAATTTAAATGCTGCAAACGGATCTACATATGAATTTAAAGTAAACAAACCTAACGATTCAAATTCTATGTTATCGGTTGTCTTAGATGGTTTTTCCCATTCGTCAGTATCTTTATTCTGAGTATGAGTTTGTCCGAACTCAAGTAGAAGTTTATTTTTGCTGAGGAATTTTTCATGCATCTGTTTCTCTGCTTTGAAATCAATGTTTGCTATCCAGTTAAACGATCCTGATTCACCAGATTCCCAGTTATCTGAGTAATAACTCTGATTCACATTTAATCCTGAAGTACCACTGAGTTTCCAGCCTTCACTTTGCAGAAATACTGCTACTAACAGAAAAGAAAGCACTAAAATTTTTTTCATTATATTCTCCTTTTATCTGATTATTATAAACTATCTGAATATTATAATTTACCAAAATTATTTTTAAGAAATTATGTCGAGTTAATTTCTATAAGAAACAGTAAAATTCGAATGATCACTTATTGGGTAATGAAATTTTCTTGACTTGCTAATACATAATATTCTGCTAATGTCAAAACAAAATGGAGAGTTTTATGAAAAAAGTATTTTTTTTCCACTATACTTAATATTACTATTTATAGCATCATCCTGTTCATATAAATACAAAGCTGAAATTATTCATTTAAGTCCTGTTGATTCTCTTGGATGGCAGGAAGACGACAGCTATATGATTTCTAATCCTTCATTTATTTCAATCATGGATGGAAAACTTCATATTGCAGATGAGTCTCATGAGATCAAGATATACGATGCTGATAACATGCAGTTTATTAGCAAATTTGGTGGAAAAGGCAGTGCCCCGGGTGAATTCCTGTTGCCTAACAGTTTTGCAGACACAGGAAATGGCTGCGTTGTTTCAGATATGCTGAATGGAAGATTACAGTTCTTTGATAAAAATTACAAATTTTCAAACAGTGTTAAACAGTTTGCTCCGTTTTTATTATTCGGAGGTCCGGAAATTGTTCATGTGTGCACGCATCCTCTGTTTCCCGGTGCATCTATATACAGATTTGATAATGACTCACTAACAAAGGTTATAGATGTAGGAAACTTGTTCGAAGAGGAAGATATTGATGATAACAGGAAGAAAGTGTATGATGTCTTATTGATAGATGGAGACATCCTGTTATCTTTCACCGAAGATAGTTTCTTCTACAGGTTCCATGGAGATACAAGAACAAAGACAAACTATCAACTGGAAGAAGGGATGAATCCAGATTACGTGACCCATAATGCTCCTCACAGAATAGACGATGACTTACTTGTTTTAGTTACTAATGCCGTTAAACCGAATGAGGATAATCAGATACTGGAATACTCCCTCATCAGATACAATATGGCAGGTGAGATCGAAATGATTTTCAGATTACCCAACAGGCTATTTTTTCCTTTCTGCTGGGGTTTTGATGGTGAAAATACGTTTATTTACTCTTTAGATAATGGAGTAGTTTATAAATTTAAAGTCTTGTAAGTACGCATAATATTGTTGACAGATTCATTTTAGAAAATACTAGTTTGAATAACAAGGAGTTACGTATGAAAACTAATTTTTGGATGCTATCTGCACTGCTTTTAGTAATAACAATTTCTTTTGCTCAGGCAGATAATTTAGTAGATAAAATCAGAACAGACTATAATGAGAAATTAAAATCTGCCTATCAGTTTTACAACGAAAAGAACTATTCTGAAGCGATTAGACTATACCGCGAGTATATTGATGCGAATGTGAATGATTCCGGGAATATGTACAATCTTGCCTGTTGCTATGGTTTGAATAATCAACCACAGGAAGCAGCAGAGTTTCTTGTGGTGGCATACAAAAAAGGTTTTACCGATATTAACCATATTGAGAATGATCCTGATTTTGAAAGAGTCAGGGATACTGATGTATTTAAAAAAGCAGTGGAAGAAATAAAAAGTCTTGTTCCAGAAAAGAAAACCTTTGGAGAAGTAGTTTACTATCCTGTAGAGATATACTGTAAGAGCAGGATATATGAAAGCAAAAGCTTCAATGCGGATACTGATCCTGCATTAGTTGTTGCGTTTCATGGGTGGGGTGACAATGTTGACAACTTTTCAAAAATCGGAAAACTGTTTGATGAATATAACGTTGTTTTCCTTACAATACAGGCTCCTTATGCATTCAAGACAGGTAAGAATATTGGATATTCCTGGGCTGAAGGATTTGGAGGGGATAAGCCGGAACTTGCTGATATAACAAGGAATACAATGGTTGAATATGCGGAAAAAGCTGTGAAGGATGTGAGAAAAAAATATAACTGTGACAAAACTTTTATCACCGGTTTTTCTCAGGGAGGCTGGCTAACATATCTGTATGGTATACGTAACTACAAAACCATTGATGCCATGATACCTATGGGGGGATTTCTTGATACAAATTTGTTTACGGAAAAACAGTTCAGAAAAGCTTCGAAGATTCCTGTTCATATAATTCATGGTAACGAGGATAAGGTTGTGAATTATGGGGAATCCGACAAAGCGTTTAATAAATTCAGGGAAGAGGGTTATAATGTAAAACGATATACATTTGATGGAGCTCATGTAATCAATGGAAAGCTTATGATGGAGATTTTTTCAGAATTACTTGAAAAGAGTAACTAAAAAAGCCTGTCGTTAGTTCGACAGGCTCCTACAAATTTATAAAAATTAGTCTTCCTGATAGAGATTAATTTCGTTTTCAAAGTGATAGTCGTTAATAAGAACGTTTATCAGCTTAGAGTTTTTGACAGAAACATCATCAAAAAGAATACCTATTGCATAATAGTCAGGATTTATGTCTTTAGCAGCCCATTTAACAGTTCCGGAGATATCAATATATTGATTTCCACCGATTTTCCTGGGCAGTTCAATCATAATTTCCAGAGTACTTTCTTTTTCAAGTTTATTTTCACAAACAATTTTAAGACCTGTGAGATTAATATCAGCCAGAACTCCAATACATTCATTATCAGATTTACTTAAGATTCTGGGATAAACAATCAGGTTATCTCTTTTTAAGCGTGGTTTCTTATCCATAATATCTCCAGTCAATATTTTGATTACAGGAATAAGTTAATGAATAAATCAATTAGTCAAAGATTTTTTTTGTTAAGCTTTAGATATTGATTAGAATCTTAGGAAAATCATTCCACCGAAAACTAATCCCATTACAAAAAGAATCATGTGAATAATTTCTTCCAGAAATTCTCCTGAGTTAGCACTTCCAAGGTCATTCTTGTATATATTGAGTCCAATTCTGAAAATACCCACGATTACAACAACGGAAACCATAAATCTGATTTCAAAAATTCTTGAAATAATATAGGATCCAAAAACGCAAAGCAAACCATCGAAAATATAGTTCATAATCTGAATGAAGCTGATATCAATACGATAGTGTTTTGCTTTTGTAATTTTTCTAAAAATACCAGTTATCGGATAACCGACGACAATGGCAACGTATTGTGAAATCCAGGGGATCAATACTGAAATACCTATAGAAATAGCATGAAGAGCTATTTTCAGCATTAAATTAACTGTCATAAATTCTCCTTTGTACAGCCAACAAAAAGTTGAATAAATTTATACATTCAAGTCCTTGTAAATGTATATTAAAGTCAAGTAAAATCTTATCAGTCTTTTACAGAAAATATTAATCTGGTAGATTATCCGAGCTAACAGGTAAATATCGTTCAATATAGTGATGAAAGCTGTTTGTACATACATCTATTGTTTGAGGATTTTGAATTTATCCTCACATTAGGATTATGAGATGCTGACATTCATAAAACACTTTGAAATTAATTCGTTTCCTATACAAACAGGAAAATAAAGATAATATTTGTTGACAGTGTAATTTGATTTATTTATCAAAAACTATAATCTGGTAAAAAATGGGAACTTTGCATAATATCAGAAGTAGAAGTAAAAAATACTCCGATTATACGGTTGTCTGAATATGTATCTTGTGGATTTTGGAGAAGATTGATGATAATTATCTTAAAGAAACAGAGTAATGAAAAAGCATTAAAAAGAATAGAAGATATATTCTCTGATAATGATATTGTCTGTACAAGAGGCTGCACTCATGGCAGGAAAACAATAAGTATTTCCTCGGAAGTACCTCTTCCGGTATTTCATAGAATTGAAGTTAATGAAGATGTTGATACAGTTTTGTTTGAAGAAAGTGAACTGATTAAAGATGAATACTCGGGTATAGAGATAAATGGCAGACAATTATGCCGCAATGATTTCACAGTCATTGCCGGACCTTGTGCTATTGATAACTATGATAGACTTTTTGAAACAGCTTTAGCCTTGAAAGATGCCGGAGTTCAGTTTTTCCGTGGTGGAGCATACAAGCTCAGGACTTCACCTTATTCATTTTCCGGAATTGGTAAGAAGGGACTGGAGTATCTTAAACGGATAAGTGAAGAAACAGGTCTTATTACTGTTTCTGAGATTATCAGCGAGAAGGATGTTGAAATGATGTCTGAACTTGTCGATATTGTACAGGTTGGAACGAGAAACATGTTCAACTATAATCTTTTATCTGAGCTTGGGAAGATTGACAATCCTGTTATTCTTAAAAGAGGTATGTGCAGTAACTACAGAGAATGGATTCTTGCTGCTGAGTATATTAAAAAACAAGGAAACAACAAGATTATCCTTTGTGAAAGAGGGATAAGAACATTTGAAAAATCAACAAGAAATACGATAGATATTACATCTATTCCGATAATTAAGGCTAAAACAGGATTCCCTATTCTGGTCGATCCTTCTCATAGTACCGGACAACGCTCTCTCGTTGAATCTATATCTTATGCTGCTGCAGCTGCCGGAGCGGACGGTCTTCTTATTGAGACAGAGATAGATCCCGATTCTACACCTGTAGACAGTTTCCAGACAATTGATATTGATCTTCTTAAAAAAATTCTGAAGAAGTCAAGACAGATCAGGAGTATTATTGAAGAATAATGTCTTAATGACATCCCTTTAATGTGCAAGAGAACTCTAAGATGAAGCATATAATTGAGAGACTTTTTTGAGACTGCTGAAAGGAAAATCCCTGTAGCTATTCAAAAGCCTGATTTGAATGAATGCGATTGGGTTTTGAAAAGAGAGTGTTTTCACGATTGAATGTTTTTGCTTATTGTAGAATATCTCTTGGCCTATGAAAGTAAAAACATATATAATATACTATTCTTACTAGTTCAAATTACGACAAACTTGGAGTATGACTCATGAGTTTGATTTAATTTTTTGCAACTCAGTGCTTGACCACTTACCAAAACAAGTGTTAGACAGAACAATTAATATGTTTTATCACAAGCTTAATGATAACGGAGTAGTGTTTCTATCTTTTGATTCTGATGATACAGATTTGGATTCATTCGAAGAACTTGAAAATGGTTTAAAGCTGTTTACTGAGGGTTCAAACAAAGGACTAATCTGTAAATACTACAAGAATGATGAAATCAAAGAACTATTTGAAGATTTTGAAATATCTTCTTTCAACGTATCAAAAAGAGGAAGAAGATCTTTGTGGCTAATGAAGTGAGTTATGCTTCTACTGCAATAACTCCATTTCTTGAACTTCTACTTCCAGGGAATTCAACCAACTTAACTTATAGATATACTAAGATATGCAAGCCTACTGAGTTCAGCTAAATTCATTAAAGGTGATAGGCTTCGAATGAGTAAATATGGTCTTGACAATAGGGACAGTGTAAACCTCATATTTCAAATATTATTGAAACATTTCCATAATGTCATCATAAACAGACATTTTTTCTTTTCCTCTAATTACCATGTTTTCAACTTCTATTTTTTGTTTATTCCAAAATGCAAAACCGAAACCTCTATCAAAGAAGTTTTCAAAATTAATCTGGTTAACAAAATTATCATTAATATAAAACTTGAGTTTATTATCTACCTTCTTAATTGTAAGTTTGTTACTTTTCCCATTTTTGTATATATGTTTTGATTCAGTCCAATCGAAATATCCATGCCAAACATTGTCTTTGATTCTGCCAACTCTGTAATATCCGTTGTTTGAAATATTAAATGTATATAAATTTGCCACATCGCTAATTCCCCAGATAAGTCCATAAGCAAAAACTGATTCACTATTTTGATGTTTTATGGTTGTTTCTATTGTAAATGGCTTGTTCTCAGAGACTTTAAAATTACTCCAGGTAAAAAAGCCTTTATCTTCAGTTTTATTTTGCAACACATAATTTCCATCTTTAACACTCAATGTAACAGATTCATCATCTCTTGTTAACCATTTGTTGTCATTATTATCAAACTCTTCTTTCATTGAGAACATTACAGGTTCATCAGTTGTTTCTCCATTGACGGTCAAGTAATCAATTTCAATTGCATGTTTTCGTGAAATCATATATCCTACACCACCTCCAAACACTTCTGTTGCTTTAATTTCATTTTGAAAATTATCATTAATATAAAACTTTATATGATCACCATCATTTACAATTTTCAGTTTATTTGGTTTTCCTGATTTCAAAAAACTTGTTTTTGTCCATCCTGTGTAGTACGGGCTAAATACTTTGTTTTCCATTTTTGCAATACGGTAATATCCATTATTTGTAACTGTGAATGAAAAAAAGTTATCTAGATTTTTTATTCCCCAAACTATTCCATGTCCATAGTTTTGTACTCCACTTGTTTGCTGAATAGATGTTTCGATAGTATAAGGTTTATCACCATCCAAATTAGTTTTTTGCCAGTTATAGCCGGTCTCTCTATCAAGTTTGTATGAAAAGATCATTTTCCCATTTTCAATTTTAGTGTTGTAATTGTCATAATCTCCTACAATCCACTCATTGTTGTTGTTATCAAAATTCTCATTAAAAACAACACCTTCAGATGCAAATAAAGACTGCAAAATCATTGCTGAAAAAATACATACCATAACTAAAGTGATAATTCGTTTTCTCATTTTCATTCTCCTTTTTGCATAATTAGCATTCAAAAGATAACTTGTAAATGTTTTTTTATAATTGAACTTCGTTGATATCGGAACTTAATACATTAAAAAAAATATATAGGTTGGCTAAAGCAAAAGTATATTTTTTGTTTCTCGGGGTAGTTACGAAAAAAAAAATCTGTGATTTCAGTCTTAAAATGACGAAGACTTCCTGTGAATAAGTTTAAATTATCATTTTTACTTCTGAACTGTCTGTACAGAACTCTTAAGAATAAAATCCTTCCCAAAATTTCGGATAATAAAATAGAACTAACATTCTGGAACCCTCATTTACAGCATAAAAAGACCACATTTTAATCGAAAATAGTAATTCCAGAAAATATTTGTAAAATAACGATTTAGCTTATATAGTTTTCATGGTGAAACCAAGTTTATGCAAGTTTGTAACAAAATTTCTTGTTAGAAAAATACACTTGGAAAATTTATGTCTCACCTGATAAAAGTTCTGCACAAGATTTTTTATTCATGGTCATTAATATCAAGGAGTAACGATGAAAAAACTTGGTCGACATCTTATAGTCGAACTTTATGGTTGCGATGAGCAGATTCTTAACGACAAAGAAAGAATCCGTGAAGCGATGGTTGTTGCTGCAGAAAAATGCGGAGCAACAATAGTTGGTATAGTTTTCCACAAATTTGCACCTCAGGGGGTGAGTGGAGCAATAGTAATTGCCGAATCACATTTCACAATTCATACCTGGCCTGAATTGGGCTATGCAGCTATGGACTTTTTTACGTGCGGAGATAACGTAAGTCCTATGCTGGCTTTTAAGATGTTAAAAGACATATTCCATGCCGATAAAGAAGTTGTTAAAGAACTGGATCGAGGAATATTAAGTGAAGTCAAATCGACTAAGAAAAAGAATAAGTAAGAGGTAATATACAATGTTTCTTTTTGATAAAAATCCGGATATATTTTTTATATGCTCAGGTTCCAGTGAAGGCAATTCCCAGTTAACTTCTTTCGATGGAGCTTTATTAGCATCAGGTATTGGTAACACAAATCTTATTAAATTAAGCAGCATTCTTCCTCCTCAATGCAGAGAAGTTTCACCTTTAGATTTAACTCCCGGGTCATTTATTCCAATTGCCTATGCTGCAAAAAGCTCGGAAACCAAAAACGAAGTCATAAGCGCTGCCGTAGCTATTGCTATTCCTGATAACAGAGACTTAAATGGCGTAATTATGGAATATTCTAATTCACAACCATTGGAATATGTTGAGGCAAGAGTAAGAAGAATGGCTTCAGAAGCTATGGCAATGAGAGGGATTGATGAGTATTCTGTAAGAAGTGAAGGTATTGAAACTACAGTAAAGGAATGTGCGACAGTTTTTGCTGGAGTAGTCTTAAACTACAAAGAAGTTGCCGGAGAATATGATGTGGTTCATCGAGAATTATGATAATAGAGCGTCATTGGGAATTAAGGTTAAAGAAAAAGTTTTTGAAGAACAAAGTAAATTTCAATTAGTCGAAATATATGAAACAGAGTTTTTTGGTAAACTTCTGACCCTGGATGGTCTTGTTATGCTTTCCGAAAAAGATGAGTTTGTATATCATGAAATGATAGTCCATGTGCCAATGTGTTCACATCCAAATCCTGAAAGAGTATTAATTATCGGCGGTGGAGATGGTGGTGCAGTTCGTGAAACTCTGAAGTATAACAGTGTCAAGGAAGTCGTATTATGCGAAATAGATGAATTAGTCGTGAAAGCTTGTAAAGATTTAATACCCTCTGTTTCAGGTAGTCTTGTTGATGACAGAGTAAAAGTAGTTTTCGAAGATGGATTCAAATATCTGGATCAGTATGAAAACTATTTTGATGTAATCCTGACTGACTCAAGTGATCCAATCGGACCTGGTGTGGAACTGTTCAAAAGAAAGTATTTTGAGCTGATCAGAAAAGCGCTGAAACCAGACGGAATTGCTGTTTCTCAATCTGAGTCCCCCTGGTATTATGAAGATGTGATGAAAGATCACTACAAAGAGATCTCTTCAGTCTTCGATATAACAAAATCATATTCAGCTTTTATTCCGCTATATCCATCCGGTTTCTGGACTTTTGCATACATGTCGAATGTTCATGATCCAATGGATTTCGATGCAGAGCGAGCAGTTCTTATCTCAGAATCATGCAGATATTATAATGAAGATCTACATTCGGGATGCTTTGCCATTCCTAATTTCCTAAAAAGAATTACAGGAACAGAATAATGAATCACAGAACTGAAATTGCCAGATTTATAGGATCAAAAGATAATTTTAATGAATCAGATATAATTTTACTTGGATTGCCTTATGATTGCACTTCATCATTTAGATCAGGTTCCCGTTTTGCCATGAGAGAAATCCGTAACTATGCCTGGGAAGGTATAGAAGATTTTTCTTTTCACTTCGGACTTGGACTGGAAGATGTACGGTTTTCGGATATCGGTGATCTTCCGGTTATGGTTGGAAATCCCGCATTAATGGTTGAAACCGTAAGAAATGAGATTTCAGCAATTCTTGAGTTTGATAAGCGTGTGTTGGTGGTTGGTGGTGAACATCTTATTACTTATCCAGTCTATTTGTCCCACAAAGAAAAATATGAGAATATCACAGTCATTCAGTTGGATGCTCATGCTGATCTGCGAGATGCTTATGCCGGTGATTCCCTGAGCCATGCCTCAGTGATGAAACTTTGTCTGGATTCAGGTTTGAATAAGCTTATACAATGGGGGATACGTTCCGGGACGAGAGAGGAATACCTACTGCGAAAGCATGATAACAGAATTTACCCTGTAGATGATGTTGCCGAATTAGACGATATTATTAAGGAAGGGGAAAATGTATATCTGACTATAGATGTAGATTTCTTTGATCCCGGATATTTTTCAGGAACAGGTACTCCGGAACCCGGTGGAAAAAGATATAATGATTTTCTGGATTTGTTAGATAAATTGATTGAGAGAAAAGTCAATATCATTGGAGCAGATGTTGTAGAATTAGCTCCGGAGATTGACACTACCAAAGTCTCCACAATTTTCGCAGCCAAGATATTGAGAGAATTGCTGTTAACCATGAACATTTTATCAAGTTCATAGACTCTTACTATTTCTGCAAGATTCTGAAAAAATCTTTATTGCTGATCTATATCTCTTGACTTGTGAAAATGAAATCATACATAATAGTCCCTATTTAGTGACAATAAATTATTGCATGATATGGGGTAGACACTCATGAGTCTGGATTTGACTGGAATCAGCAAAAACTGCTGGAATACAGTATTTGAGAATTCTCAGATGGATTTCGAGATGCTTTCAAAAAAGGATTGGAGCAGCTTCACAGATAAGTTGAAACAATGGAACATTGTAAACATCCTGGATTTTGGTTTTGGTGGAGGTCATTGGAGTGTAGTCTTCTCCAAGTTAGGTTAGAATGTTTATTCTTACGATATCTCGGATGTATGTGTAGACAACCTGCAAAACTGGATAGCAAAAGATAACCTAAATTTACTAAACTTCAGAATGGTACAATTTTAGGGGAAAGGTCACCTACCCTCTTCCATTTATTCTGTGTCACAAGAATTTTCAGGGACTTTTAATATAAAAACAGGCATCGCTTAAAACAATGCCTGTTAAAAATTTAGGAATTTATCAGTTGTTAGTTCTCAGCTTTCACAAGATAGAATTTCCTCTCATCTGAATCAGTGAACTGGGTTGTGACTGTACCGTTGCCAATGTTATCATCATCAACTGAATGAACAGGATTAGTGACCGTTCCTTCTGAATTGGTTTCGTATATGTTATATGTCAGAACACCGGGGATCTCATCCCAGATTAACTGCACATTGCCATTATCAGCAGTTATCTGTACATTCTGTACACTTGTTTCCATTAGATCCATTGTAATATAAAATTTTCTTCCTGTACCTGCCTGATAGTAACCTGCATAAGAAGGATTATTCGGATAAATCACTAAAACATCATCATACAAACCGGTATAGGCATTGTCATTATTCCATTGAACATTTCCTATTCCTGAGTATATTGATGTAGAATAAACATCCTGAACTCCATCAAAATTTATATGAACATCATCAGTACCTCTGAACTCAAGTTGATAGATATGAATGCTGCCAAGATTAATAAAATCACTATAGAATTTCGCATTAAAAGAATATGAAGGATGATCAATAACTCCATAATTCATCATTGGACCGTTTACAATCAGTTCAGCATAATACGCGCCTAGTGTTCCATGATTATCAACTTTATTGAATGTCACTCCTGATCTGACTTCAACTGTGCCGTATAAATCTATATCCTCGAATGTTACGGTTGTGGCGTAAGCATTATTCTCCATCTCTACAGAAGAACCATCGATAGTCCTGACTGTTGTTTCCTTAAAGTAGCCGCCTGAAAGCTTATACAGTTTTGGAGCAGTTCCATTATATAGATGAATATCATGGTTGTTGAAATCGGTTACTGCTCCGTTAACAAAAAGATTACTGTCGAAATAAACATTTCCCGTTCCATTTTTCGTCAGATAGTTGAGAGTGATATCATTGTTATCAGTATTGAAATCAAAATGCTGATCATCTCCATTAAGGTTGAGAGCATAGAAATCCATTACACCTTCGTTGTAGATATTACCATCCAGGTTTACTGTTAATGGATGACCATTAGTAGAATTCGACATAGTTCCATAATTTGTAATATTTCCATCAACTTCCAGAGTATAACCTCCGTTAGTTCCACTTGTAAATGTTCCGTGGTTTATCAGCTCTCCTATTGTAACACTGGAATGGATAAGAGTATTACCTGTAAAATCGAGAGTATCAGCGTTAACAGAGTATATATAGTTACCATTGAGACATGTCAATGAAGAGCCTGTAGTACCGTTTATCACAGCTTCCTTCATGTAATTGCCATCCAGGGTAAGATTAACCGGATTGTTATCCAGAGATGATACTAAAACGAGCTCGTTCCAGTTAAGATCTATGTATGTACCTGTTAGTGTTACATCGCTGTCCAGAATGACTTTAGACGCTCCATTCTGATCTGTAATGTAATCTGCAGCAATTGAACCATCATCAAAGATATGTTGATCAGTTGCACTGTTAAGGTATAGCTGATATAAATCCATTACTCCATGGTTAGTCAGGTTGCCTCTTAAACTGATATTGAAAAGATAACCTTGTGGATTTGTTCTTATTGTCCCATTATTTATCAGTTCATCATGTACTATAAATTCTTGTGTGTTACTGCCTTGATTCTGCAATATTCCGTTGTTAGTAAGTTTATCAACAGAAACACCTGAGCTGAATTCTATTGTGCCGTCGGTAATAAGGGTATCGGCCGTCATATTAAGGAAGTATCCGGTTCCGTCAGATAATATCGTTGCTCCGGTATTTCCATCAATATTTATTTCCCTGCAATATCCATTCATTAATGACAATGTGAAGCCGCTTCCTCCTGAGTTACTCATATCAAGTTCAGCATAATTTAAATCAATATAAGTATTATCAAAAATTAAATCTGAGTTCATAATTACTGCTGATGTTGAGACTCTGTCATGGACATAATCCGGCTCAAGAATAGTTCCGATATCTGAAAAAATCTCCTGATCAGTTGCTCCGCGAAGATTATAAGTGTAGGGATTGAATACACCATAGTTACTGAGATCACCATGATGATCAACTGTCAGAGTATAGCCGGCAGGATTTGTTCCAATAGTTCCATTATTAACAATTTCATCATTCACGACAAAAGTATAAGAATTGCCGTTATAATTGTATAGTAAACCATTGTTGACCAGGTTATCTATTGTGACAGAACTGGCAATAAGTGTTGTTCCTTCGGTTATAAGATCATCAGCAGTCATAGTTTGAACGTAAGCTAAAGAATCCATCCGCAAAGTCGAACCATTTCCACCAATAATCTGAAGGTCTCTCAATTGACCGCCATTACATGTGAGTTTATAACCGTTTAAATCAATATCAGAATAGTTCAAGTCAGTAATAGTATGATCAAGAAATAGATCACTTTGCAAAACAACTGCTGAAGAATCTACATTATCGTAGAAGTAATTTGTACTCCATAAACTGTTTAGTGATGATGTAATATCCTGAGTATCAGTACCGGTTGTATAAATCTTGTAGTTTATAATCTCTCCACTATTTATAATGTTTCCATATAAGTATGTTGTAAGAACATAACCATTGGGATTATCCCTGATAACGCCGTTGTTATCCAGATCTCCATGGAAGTGAAGATCATAAGAATAGTCCTTATTTTGGATAATACCATTATTAATTATGTCTCCATTGAAATGAGTCAGTGAGTTAAAATTGAGAACTCCATAGAGAGTCGCTGAAGTAAAAGCTGAATTGTATAGTTTTGAGTTATCATCGGAATGAATTTCTGTTGATATTGTTGATTGAATGTCAGCATCTCTGAACTCGGAATTAATTAAATAAAGGTCAGCATTCGGATCAGTAATATCCAACTGAGCATAGTTAAAATCTATATATGAATTGTTCTCAAAGTACAGATCATTGTTAGATATAATAGGGGATGAAGCAACCTGATCTATTACAGTTGCTGCACTCATTGGGTGTCCACTGTCAAAATCAATTGTTTGTGCAGTATCTCCAAAGAAATCAAATCTTCCCGGTGTGACTGTGCCATAGTTATAAAAGTTTCCGTAGTTGTTAATTGTAAGTGTGTATCCACCGGGATTATTCCTGAAAGTACCATAGTTAGTAAGGTTTCCATATATGTTAACACTATAGTAGTACGATGATTTATTATGCACAGTACCATAATTTACAATATTATGGAATTCAGAGTTAACCATATTAATTTCACCATAGATATTTACATCATGAATTATGGCTGAGGACATTTCATTTACAGTAATATAAATACTATTTGTAGATGCTCCATAAATAGTTGTGTTTTGTAAGTTTGTTCCATCCAGATGTAAATTATTATATGTCCCATATGTGGGACTGGTAAGCATAATTTCTGCGTTTCCGTTTACTCCGGTTATCTTTCCGCTGGCAAAATACAAATCTGATTCAGCAAAAATCGTGTCAACAATTGCATTAACTCTATGTTCAGAGGATGTTTGTAATGGGTGAGATGAACTACAATAGTACTTCCTTGATCCTGTTCCCTCAATATAATGTGTGCTGATGTTGAAAGTCCCGTTGTTAGTCACATCTCCATAAGTGTATAAAGACAGAGAATAGTTTGTAGGGTGATTTTCAATATATCCATTGTTTGTGAAGCTACCCATAACTTTGATAGCACCATAATAGCCTGAACCGTTTCTTATTCCCCCCCCTGAACTGATAAAAAGAGAGGCGACCGTTTTTGTATCTGTTATGTGAACAGGTCCATTAATTGTAACATTATCATTCACTCCGGGTATCTGGTGTCCAACCCAGGTTAAGGTATCAGCCCAGTTTCCCCCTGAAGTTGTAGAGGAAATTGCAAAAACAGATAAGCATGTAATAAGAAAAAATAGAGTTAAGTAATATTTCATCAGTATCTCCTGAATTTTTCCAACATTTTTACATGAAACTTTGTTTTAAGTCAAGAACTTACTTACTGATAATGAATATGTGTCACATTTTTCCAACAGAATAGTTAGTGTGTTAAACATAAACTGTGAAGAGTTTCTTGTGCAATTTTTGAAGGGTTATTAACAATAATTTTATCTTAGTTTGTGCAAAGAACTGGCTTTATTAAACAGTTTTCCTGCCTATGAGTAATTTTACTATAGTTTCTTTAAAATTAGAGCTGGATAATATGTGAACTTGAAAAGTATTGATGATAACAGAAATTAAGTTCAGTGAATTACATAAGTACAATTAATACTTGTCATTTAACTTATAATATATAAAATTGAGAAATAATGATTGACAAAAATAACCAACTTATTTCGATGAAAATAAGTTCATAGAGGAGATTGTATGAGAAGATCAAGAAAATGCAGAATGGTGGAATTGCCACCTGTTCAACGGAGTTTTAAACCTATTGGAGTACCTGCAAGAAATCTTGAGGAAATCAATCTGACAATAGATGAGTTCGAAGCAATAAGACTTGCAGATTATGAAGAACTTGAACATGCAGAGGCTGCTGTTAAGATGGATATTTCCAGGCCTACTTTTACCAGAGTAATACAAAAAGCCCATAAGAAAGTATCATCTTTCCTTCTGGAAAAAAAGAAGCTTCATATTGATGGTGGTCTTGTACACTTTAAGGAAGATTTACTGATATGCAAAGACTGCGGATTGAAGTTTATCGAATCATTCGAAAATGACGCAGATGAATGTCCTAAATGCGGATCAGATAACCTTGAAAGTATTGCTGCTCAATATGGTCATGGTCCATGCTGTAGAAGAAAGTTACAGGAAAAATAGCTTATAAAAGAGTGTTTACATAGTTTTTTCGTGCAATTTCAAGTGAACTTACAAAAAGTAAAGAAAAGCATAGAGGAGAAAAGACTATGAAGATAGCCATTCCAACAACAAATGGTGTGTTAAGTCCACATTTCGGACATTGTCAGGTATTCAGAGTATTTGAAGTTGAAGATAACAAGATAGTAAACGAGACTGAACTTGTCCCACCACCACATGAACCGGGAACATTTCCAAGATTCCTCGCTGAAAACGGATGTAATCTGATTATTGCAGGTGGAATGGGAAGCAGGGCTCAAGGTCTGTTTGCACAAAACAATGTTAAAGTAATTATCGGATGCAGAACTGAAAGCCTTAAAGAGCTTGTAGACATGTATCTGGCAGGAAATCTTAAATCAGGCGAAAATCTTTGTGATCACTAAGTTCTTGCAGGATTACGATTATGAAGATTGCCTTTGCAAGCGGTAAGGGCGGTACCGGAAAAACAACCGTCTCTGCAAATCTGAGTCAGCTTCTGGCAAACTCAATTTCTACTCTACATGTAGATCTTGATGTTGAAGAACCTGACTCAGGTCTTTTTTTTAATACCCCCCTAAAACAGTCACTTGATATCAACAAATCTGTTCCGGTATGGAATCGGGATAAATGCACTTTCTGCGGGAAATGCAGTAAACTATGTAATTTCAACGCAGTTCTTAATATAACAACCCATATTATCATTTTGAATGAGCTTTGTCACAGTTGCTTTGCCTGTGCTGAATTATGTCCTGAAAATGCTCTCGAAATGAAGCTTATTACTATTGGACAATTGAATCATTTCAGTGATGCAGGCAATTTCGAGTTCATCGAAGGTAGGCTTAATATTGGAGAAGAACAGGCTGTACCATTGATAAAACAGGCTTTCGATTTCATTGAAAATAAATACAATAGCGATCAGCTTGTAATTCTTGATTCACCGCCCGGAACAGCATGCCCATTTATTGAAACAGCTGTAAACTCAGACTATATAATGCTGGTTACAGAGCCCACTCCATTAGGACTTCACGATTTGAACCTTGCTGTTGATGTAGTCAAACAACTTGACAAACCATTCAGCATTGTTATCAACAAAGATGATCAGGCTAATCCTATCATAGAAGATTATTGCAAAAGTAATGATATTGATATTGCAGGTAGAATTCCTTTTGATAAGAAAGCTGCAGAGAATTACTCTGAGGGCAAATTAATCCATTCTGTTTCCGGTGAAATCAAAGCAGGATTCGATATGCTGCTGAAGAAAATTACAAATCTGAAAGGTGAATACGATGAAAGAAATAGTAATACTCTCAGGTAAGGGAGGGACCGGTAAGACATCGTTATCAGCTTCCTTTGCTGTTCTTGCAGGAAAGAAAGCCGTTGTTGCAGACTGTGATGTTGATGCTGCCAATCTTCACCTGCTGCTTAAACCTGATTTTACGAATGGAGAAGATTTCTACAGCGGAACAAAAGCTGTAATTGACTACACAAAGTGCATAGACTGCGGTAAATGTCAGGATGTGTGCAGGTTTGATGCAGTGAATAGAAAAGACAGATATGAGATTAGTTTAATCAGCTGTGAAGGTTGCGGATACTGCTCAGAAGTATGTCCTCAAAAAGCAATCAATATGGAGCTTCAGAAAATTGGTAATCTCTACTCATCAATGACTGAATTCGGTTTCCCGATGATTCATGCTTGTCTCGCAATCGGAGCGGATAACTCAGGAAAGCTCGTTGCTGAAGTAAAAAAACGAGCCAAAGCAAAAGCGGAAGAAACCGGAGTTGAACTGATCATAGCTGACGGATCCCCCGGAATAGGCTGTCCAGTCGTATCATCTTTGTCTGGTGCTGACTATATTGTTATTGTTACAGAACCGACCGTGTCAGGTATTCATGATCTGAAACGACTGTTTGAACTGATAAAAAAATTCAATATCTCAGCAGGATGTATAATTAATAAATTCGATTTGAACTTGAACAAAACTGCTTCCTTAAGGGACTATTGCAGAGAGCAGTCCATAGACCTTATAGCTGAGGTTCCTTATGATATGTCATTTCCGGAAGCATTAAATAACCTTAAAACTCCTTATGAATATTGCTCAGAAGAAATCAGAGATATAATCAAAAATTCATGGAGTAAAATCTATAATAAGATCTTTGAATAATGATCTTTCAACATTATTTTCCCCAAGGAGGATAAATGAAAATACTTTTTACAGCCAAAGGCAGCGAATGGAACTCAGAAATTGATCCAAGATTTGGTAGAGCAGAATATCTTTGTATTGTAGACAGCGCTGCAGATAATCTGGAAGTAATTGATAACACAGAAATAAGTCAGTATGAACATGGTGCAGGTCCAAAAACTGCCGAAAAGATTGCAAAAACAGAAATTGACGCAATCGTAACAGGAAACGGTCCGGGACGCAGTGCTGCCATGGTTCTACAGCATATGAATCTTAAGATTTACGTTGGAGCTTCCGGTAACACTATTAAAGAAGCTTATGAGAGGTATAAAAATAATGAACTGAATGAGTTTATATTGTAGATAGCTTTACATGATCGAGGTAGTTGACTCGATTTTGCTATAATGTAAAGCTCACTCTAATTTTGAAAACCTTGTTGCCTGAATTCTTTGAGTTCAGGCTTTTTTTAGGCACCGTCCCCTAAAGTGTGTCTGATTTGAAAAAAAGACTGCCTTATCAGATAAGACAGTCCTCTATTTATGTCGTCGGTCTTAGGGATTATTTAATCTCTTTTCGATTTAACGAAATAGAATTTTCTCGTTCCGGGTGATGAATCTGTCCACGTATTTGCAGAAAGATTATCTGCTTCAAGAGTCCATTGATCAGTCGGGAGTTCCGGATCTGTTGAAGAATAAACCTGATATCCTGAACCGGAAACAGCATCCCATGTGATTTCAGTATTACCTGCATTATAGACAATCTGGATGTTTTCAGGAGCAACAGGAGCTCCGAGTTCCAGACTGTGAGTGGAGTCAGTATAGGGAAGAATACTTACTTTTGCGTATGATGGATTTTCAAAATAATCATAGATGTTCTCATCTATAACAGATAGTGTGTCATTTCCCCAGTAAACATATTTAGCTGTCTTTCCGACGGTACTTTCATTATAAAAATTATAATCTCCATTGTTGTATATATCGTTCCATTCTGAGAGTTGACTTCCGAAAGTCACGATACTGTTACTGGATGCATATATACCATTGTGAGTATTGTCCTGTATTTTACAGTTAATTAAGTTAAGATTTGCATTATATCCGGCTTTGATTCCGTGATATGAATTTCTGATAATGCAATCTCTAAGCTCTACCTGGGATCTGGATACGGCAAGCTGACAATATTCTTCAAATGGAGTGTATGTAAAGTTAACACCTCCATATTCCAAAATTGTATGATTTACTCTTGATGTGTCATCAGCATTATAGAAGTACAATCCACCCCAATGTCCAACTGCAGGTGACGGATTAGATGTAGTAAAATGAACAGGTTCTGATGCTGTTCCATTTGACATTAGTTTCCCCTCAATTCTGAGAGTACTGATACCGTTGAATTGGATCTCTACCCCGGGATCAATGTTTACTGTGTGTCCATCGTATATTGCGAAGCCACCATTCATTCTATATGGAACTCCATTGTTTTTCCAAGTGTCACTATAGATGTTTATAGGGGCTACTTCGAAAAAATCATCAGTATTATCATGAATATTCATATTAGTGTATCTACCGATTAAATTGGAATATGTGTATACCGGAGAACCTGTAAACCCCGTAATCTCACAGTTATCAAAGGTTGCGGTTGCGCTACTGCTCATTGTATTGATACCTATTTCAGCACCATTTTCAATGATTGTGTTAGAAAATGATGCAGATGCTCCTGATGCCAACCTTATACCATCTGCTCCGGAATTCCGGATTGTGCAATTTGAAATAACTGGACCGCCTGTTCCACTTCGAATTGCAATGTTAGATTTTTCATCCCAGTATGTACCATAGGTGTTTCTTCCACCTCCACTGATATCAACATATTGAAGCGAGGAACCTGCATCAGGATTGTCGAAAATTAAACCATACCATTGTCCGGCATAGTTATCTTTAGCTCTGAAAATTATTGAATCTGTGATTGTTCCAACTGCGATTAATGCACCTTGAACCGTTAAAGATGTATTATCAGCATAAAATTTAACTCCCGGTTCAACTGTCATAGTATGGCCATCGGAGACAGTTGTTGTTCCATTTAGGAAATAATCTATACCAAAGTTATGTATTGTACCGGTTCCGATGGTACCAGAGCTGAGTTTAATTGTGTTATCTGAGTTGTTTACTATATTTATATTATCCATCATATAAATATGTTTTGGGTATAATTCACCAAGATAACTTACGTTATTAGAGAATGTCACATTATCAAGTAAGAAATTTGGAGTATTACTTGATGAATGTATACTTGATTGCTGACAACCGGTAATTTCAACATTGCTTAGAGTAAAATCTGTTGAACCGGATATTTTTAAACCATATCTTGAACTTGGTCCAATTGTGGAATTTGTGATTGTTGTTTGTCCGGAATTTCTGAAATATAAGACAGCCTGTTCATCAAAATATGTACCATATGCATTTTTTCCACCATTTTCGATTGTACAGTAATCCATCATACTACCATTATCAGAATTTGAGAAATTTATGCCATACCAACCATCCGTATTACCGGTGATAGAACTTAGCAGAATTGGCTCTGCCTGAGATCCATCAGCCATCAGTAAACCTTCTACATTCAAAATAGTATCTGCATAATACTGAACTCCCTGTTCAATGGATAATACTTCACCATCACTGACAGTGGCAGCGCCTTCAACTATATATGGAATCCCAAAGTTTGAGAGAGTTCCTGATGTAACAGGGCTTCCTTTAAGATTTATATAGTTATTTGTAAGATTTGCAAAAGTAAGATTGAACATTCTGACAGCATTTTTAAAATATATTTGAATAGGGTAATCACCGATTGTATTAAAGTTTGAATTACTTACAACATAATATGAATATGAGTTATTTGAGTAGATTCCATAGGAACTAATATTACTGAAGCTGCAATTATCAACAACAAATCTTGCATAACTTAATGCTTTTACTCCCATTCCTCCACTATGTGAAAAGTGTGTATTTGTCACATAAGCATGATTTGTGTTTGCAGATGTCTGATACATTGCCAGAAGACATTTTTCATGTGCAGGATTACTGTAAACATCCTGACCACCATAAGAAAAGTAGCAGTAATCAAAGTAACAGTCAGCATCAATTCTGTAAAGGTAAATGCTTGTCCAGTTTCCTGCTGATGGGGTAGAGGCTGAAGATGTAAAAGTAATTTCATTTCCTGATTGTCCCATTGCAATAATAGACCCATTTACAGTCATTCCGGCTTGTGAATTAAACTTCATTGTTACACCCGGTTCAATAGTTAATGTATCACCCTCAGATACATAAATCATACTGCCTACATGATATTCCAGATTGGAATTTCTATGAATAGTTGATGTCGAGAAACTGCCTGATTCCAGTAAAACGGCATCAATATCATTTCCTGTAAAGGTATTTCCTGTAATGTTTTGAATTACAACAGGTGCATTACCTGCGATGCTGTGACTTGCATTATTGGAAAAAGTTGAATTAGTTATACTTGGTGAAGAATAAGAGTCGAAGCTTATTCCTTTTGAGCCTGAGTTATCAATAAGGGCATGGTCGAATGAAATATCGTCATCACAGCTTGTAATCTGAACAGCCTGTCCATTCGAGCCGGCATATCGGATTTCGCAGTAATCCATGTTACAGTTTCCGTCAACGCCATTAAAATCAAGTCCTTCCCATGAACCTTCAACTGCTGAAGTCGAAGTAAAAACGACTGGATTTGCAGCAGTTCCAGATGTATGAAGTTGTCCTTCAACTCTGAATTCATAGTCTCCATTGAAGAAGAATTCATTCCCTTCGTAAATCGTTAGCATATTGCCATTAGCAACCATAATATCGCCGTTTACGAGGATTGGAGCATATTGCCTCTGCATTAATCCGGGATCAATACTACCGCCTCTGACTGAAATATAAGGATTCGGGCAGCTTGAATATCCATTAACAAAATAGTCTGCAAGAGGTTTTGCATGTGATTCAATAAGATAGCTGGCTATAGACCCGAATGAAAGGTTATGCAAATCGGGATCAGAAGCATCATCTAACACTTTAATACCCATGGATGCACTGTAAGACAGTGAAGAGTTCTGGATAGTGACATGATCCTGACAGTTGGATATTTCTACCATAGCAACACCCGAACCACCATACTTGATATCACAGTTATCCATTATACATCCTGCATCAGCAGATGAAAATAGAATCCTGCCCCATTCACCGGGATCGTGAAATAGCTGATTGTAATAGTCGAAAATTATCTGACTTCCCGTACCGTCTGCAATGAGGCAACCGTGTATGGTTATTGAGTAGTCTCCGTAAAAATAAATAACAGACCCTGGATTAATTGTGAGAGTGACTCCATCAACAACGTCAATATCGCCTGTAATATGATGTGGACCAGATTGAGCTGTCCATGTTTCATTGGATGATATTGTTCCGATATGAGTTGAAAATGCACATAAGGAGAGTGAGAAAATGAAAAGAAATGATAGAATAATGTATTTCATAAGCACCTCTGTTTTATTTTTTATAATTAATTATGTTCGAACTTTGTCAATAACTTTAAGATATTTCTTCACTCAGTTTATCTGCTGAGTACTATGTGTAACAGTGAAATCAGTAATTTTTGCTAAAAGTATCAATGAGATTTTTGTATTCATCAGGAAAACTTATCAGGAATGCTTGCTTTGAGAGATTATTAGATGAATTCTAGAATCGAGTCAGCTACCCAAATTATACAAAAGTCTTTTCTAATGTAGCTGCATACCAAAAGATTGCATGATGAAACAACTTGTATCAGTATTACTAATGTAAATTCAGCAATAATTACTTGCCAAAATTTTAATAATATGTTTTTTTTACAGAAATTTATATTTACGTTGTAATTCAGAAAACTGAGATGTGTTCTATGAGTTTTGCAAAACACTGATTGAAGCGTATATCATAAAAAAAAGAAAAGGTTTAAAATGCATAAAAAAATATCAATATTCATTGTTTGTTTACTGCTTTCTCTGATGGCTTGTGGAGATCAGTACAGAGATTATTATGTCAAAGGGCAGAAATTGTTTGAAGAAGGAAAATATGAAGAAGCTCTTTCTATGTTTGAAAAGGGACAGAAAAAAGCCCCCAATAAGCTTATTTTTCAAAAACGTATAGCTCAATGTTATTATGGTCTGGATGATCTTAACAAAGCGCAGAAGTTACTTAAAGATTATGTGATGAAGAATGCAAGCGATCCTGAAGCTTATAACCTTATCGGAAAGACATTTTCTGTATCAGATTATAATGCTATTAATTATTTTATGAAAGCTCTTGAAATTGATCCTTACTACATGGAGTCTTTCAGGAACATGGGGCTTTATTACGCTGTTTCCAGAAAATATGATCTTGCAGTAGAAAACCTGAAAAAAGCCCATGACATTGAACCTGAGAATATTGATCTTTATTTTGATTTGGCAAAGACATACTACAGTTTTAAAAGAGAGAGCTTTGGAAATGAATATATGAAAAAAGCTCTCAGAAAATTTCCTCACGAACCAGGAATTGTCGACAGGATAGAAAAAATTTACAGACGCTATCATGATGATGCAGAAACGCTTAGCTTTATTAATGGCTTGGAAATAATTGAAATTGATTCTTTAAATACAAAAAAAATTAAAGATATTCTGTAATAGCCGATAATAGAATAAGCTTATGCAAAAATATATTTGGTTATGAAAAGTGCTCCGTTTGTAACGGAGCTTTTTCTTTTCATACTTACACTGAGGTTAACGACTAAAAGCTTGAGATAGACAGATTATCGAATTTCTTACCAAAATCCAATTCTTCTCTGTCAATCTGCTTTGCTTTTACAATTGCCTGTTCTCTTGTTAAATCAGGGTTATCCTCCATAATTATATCTATTCTTGAAGCAATTCCATAAACAAGCTTATAATATCTGGTTCTTGCTTTCTCAAGTTCGGACTGCGAGAATCTGATCTCTCCAAAGTCTACTTTTATCTCGGGGTTATCGGGAAAGTCGTATCCATTGCAATCTTTCGTCATGATAATTATTAACCTGACCAGATCCCTTAAAGGCTGAATATAGTAATCACGCTCAGACTTATTTCTCTCAACAATCTCGTATTTCGATAAGGCAAGTTCATATCCGGATGTTGCCGATTGACCCGTAATTATGGATTTTGACAGTCCCAGGGAAAGACCAAGCTGCTCTATTCTGTTCAGTATACATTTATCAAGCTCTGTAAGATTCTCATCAGGCTTAATGTATTTTGCATCACCAAGGGGTTGCTCGTTCTCAGGCAGTGGTATGTTCATTGCAAATGTTCTGCCTAGCTTTATCTCCTGTTCCTCAGGTACACCACGATTAATTCTCTGGGGTATATTATAGGCTTCAGCCATAGACATATCAGTTCTTTTTAAATCGATGATAATGTTTTTTTCAACTATCGGATTTAAACCATCATACCAGAAAGAATCAATAGGAAGATAATTTCTGAACATGATAACCGGAAAAATCTCAGGATGATTCCACTCCATTAACAGTGTTATGTTAAATGGATTGCCTGTATCATCAATCATACATGAGAACTTACCTTCTCTGGTCCAGAAATGGTATTCATGAATAGGATTGGGGGATGTGGTATTTGTGAGAATTCCGGTCTGATAGAAGAAGGCTTCAGCTTTTGTCGGATCTTCATTGCTTTGTTTTACGAATGCCTTTTCTGGTGTTATAATATCAAGTTCGATCTTGTTGTTTCTTATTTGTGGAATTACTGCTATATCAAATACCAGTTTCGACAGTTTTTCCACTTCCTTCATAGTTACATGAAAGTTCAGACCATCCAGTAAATCATTGAGCAGAACCTGAGCTTTCTCTGTATCTGTTTCTGTGCTGCAGCTTATGGAAACATTTACTTTTTCTTTGAATATTAATGAAATTGAGTCTATCATTCTGCTGGTTATATTGTCGTGTTCAACATATTTGCATAACTCTGTACTTTCCTGAGGATTGACCAGATTACTTATTTCCGATTTTATATAGGAACTGCAGTCATCTCTGTAATAATCAAGATATTTCTGCATTCTGGAACGTCTTGCCATGTCATCATTCCATTTTGCCCTCATTAATGATTCTCTTATTAAACTCATAATCCCTCCTTTTTCTATGATGTTTGCCAGTTTGTGTTTCCTCTTTTATATAAGTAGCTTATTAAATATCGTGTTTCATCCTGTGTATGATCAGAAATATTGTCTTTTTCCGGGTCTTCACTCGTTATATTACCTTCTTTATCTACAGGATAATGATAACTGCAGCAGTCTTTTATAAATCTTGTATTATGCCTTGGATCAATGAAAAGATGTCTGTTCCCTGATGCATCAAGAATCATGGCTCTGACTGCAAGTATGGATTTCTGTATAGAAGTACTCACAATTTTTATATTTATCTTGAACTTGTTTTTGAAGTGCGATTTCATTATATCAAGATTGCTTTTACCGCTGCTTTCCTGTCTTCTCTGTCTGCATTCGGGTCCAACAACTATAACTGAATCCATAATTGAGAAAGGGAGCTTATATTCTCGATTGTTATGAATGATCTTTTCACCTTGCAGAAGAGTACAGTATTTTTCAGGTTTCATGAATGATTCTACAACCTCATAAAGTCTGTACAATTTGTTATTGTTTCTGTCGTATTGCCAGCAGCCTATTGACATTGGATGCACCCAGCCAAAATCAATAGACATATAGTTATCAAGATCGTCTCTGTAGTTAAGAAACTTAAGATTACCACCTTCATTATAGTTACCGTCAGAGTCCTGATGAAAATTGTAATCAGGATAAACAAGGTGTGTATTAAGTGGCTTCCACATTCCATTCAAGTAAATGTCAGCAATGTTTTTGTCCACAGAGTTCAGCATATTTTCGAGATAATTTCCCGGAATATTCTGAGTATTATTTTTAAGTGTTGAGTAGATAATGATTGAATTCTTTACTTTCGTGGCAGGATTTCTGAATTTACTGTGTGTCCAATGTCTCTCGGCTGTTTCCGGGGGATTCATTACCATGATACATTTATTGCAGGATTTTCCTTTTGAATGCTTCTCAATAATTGTTTGAGTTTGTCTGGATCTGATTTTATCAAAGGCAATCTCTGAGATTTCTTGTCCTTCATCTATCATGACATCAGAATATTCGGCAGAAAGCCATTTATTTACACGGGTTGTATCCAAATCACCGAAAACACAGACAGATCCATTTGGGAAAGTAATCTGTGGTCTTGGAGTAGTAACAACTTTAAAGTCTGTTTTCTCAGTTAAGTTGAAGAACACCGTAAGAATTTCCAGAAATTTAAGGAATGTGGTTTCTTTCAGAGATGACATTTCCTTGCGACCAATGAACTGTCTGATACCCGGATATTTCTTCATTCGAAGAATTGCAAAAAGACAGAGCCCGAAGGATTTTCCACTTCGCCAGGTCCCGGAATCAACAACAATATCATAATTACTTATTGAATTAAAAAATACAATCTGGTTTCTGTTGAGCTGGATGTAACTATTTCCTGAGCTGAGGAGTTTGTTATATTGATTTTCCATGTAAATCCCTTATCTGCATGGAATTGATCCAGTTCTGACCTGAGCTGTTTTCAACAATATTGTATGACAGAATATTTTTTCTGGTTGTAACAAGCTGATTCAATATTGATGATGCAGTTTTCAGGTCAAGTTCATTGCTTGAAAACAGTTCTTCAAGAGTCAGGATAAGAGTACTTACAACTTTTAAATCATTTTCCTGAGCAGCTTTTATCTCAGTTTCAACTGTCTTGGAACAATTATATTCGGTTTTTCTGTTTTCATTGTTTTTCGGATAAATATTTGTTACTTGTTTTTTTAAATTACTTGCCATTTTTGCCCTCTTAGATAAACATGTAATTTTTAAAAGGAGAAGATTCCGTAAATGATAGAGATTATTGCTTTAGTTTTGATTATAGTTATTGGATATATCTGGTATTTCCAACCCCACTTGCTTCGGAAATATGAGAATAAAATAACTTATGCTGCTGTAATTATCACAATTATAACAATAATTGCTTCCATAATGATTATTACTAATTCAGCAATTGGAAATCTTACTCACAGAATTCTACCATTTATTGATTAAGTCTGGACTCCTCGAAAGGAAATTGAATTAAACGACTTTTATTGCCCGGTATTTGTTTAAAAATCGCAATACATTTTTTTCTGTAACTTCTTTTCAGTTTTAAACCTCTGATAGTTGATCCGACCATTTCTTCATCAAAATAGTATATGTAGAGAGTATCAACATCTGAAGTGTATTGTTCTGATGAAAATTTTTCGATTTCAGACCATGTAAGGTTATCATTCTGAAAGTCTTTCACATAAAAAGAAAAAGCTCTTGCAACCTTTCCATCCGGATAAGTCGCAGTGTTGTTAGACAACGTTTTGAATCTGCTGCATCCAACTAAAAAAAATACAGTAATCAGTAAAATAATAATAGCCATTCTCTTCATGGTTTCTCCAAAGAGTTTGATTGGTTGATAGTTTGAATATCTATTATTTACGATGTTTTTTATTTATAGGTTTTAAGGCTTTTTATATCTTCTAGTGTTTTTTCTGCAGGTTTATACCCAAAATCAGTTGCAGAAATCTTTAAGTATTTCTTTCCTTTTTTATAAAGGCTCTTCGCTGTGTAATCATTGTCAGAATTTATGGAAGCTTTAATGTAGTATACTCCTGCAAGATAGTAACCTTCTCCTGTTTCATATAAATCCAGAGAATTCTCCATCTCATCCGCAGCTTGCTTCCATTCATAATTCTTTGCAAAATCTTTTGCATTTGTCATGTATTGACGATAATTCGTGTTTCCTCCGGATCTTCTTGTAGAACCTGAAGAAACAGCACAATTAAAAAGAAAGATACTCATTATTAAGATAACAAATATTTTCATGGATTTCATAATTACCTCATATATAAATTATGTCTTAACAAGGTTTTTGTCAATCAAAAAATATCTACAGTCTGTTTTTTCGTGTAAAGAATGAATCGACATATTATAAGTCATGAACAATAGTTGTTATGCGGAATATTACAATTTACAACTATTTGATGTTTGATTTGCAGAAATCAACAGATCTTTAACTAACAGTGTTTTACAGCTGATTTTTTTGAATATTGCCTCAGAAAACATTATTAGGATAATATTCTGACTGTTAAAACTCACTTTTTTCATTGCTCAGCAGTTCAATTCAATATACTGTTTTACAAAATTAGTGTTCATATAATGTATCTGTTTACTTAACTCGTCAATCTTGTTTTCAAGATTATCAAATTTTAGCTCAAGAGCTTCACGACTGATATACTTTCCCTCAAAATGGAGCTGATTTTTCTGGCAGTTTTTATTGATTGCCCTTATATCATTATTCGAGTTTTTTAAAGTTTCTGAATGCTCTTTAATTTTCTCGGAATTTCTCTTTATCATTGCCGAATGCTTGGAGAATGATATAACAATATTCACCAGTGTACCTGAAAGCGACAAAATTACAGCTATTGTCTTCCATTCAATAATCATATGTCCTCCTTTATTATTGATTTGCTTTGCAATAGTCATAAAAAATTATGTATCAGGCAGATTAATATAGTTCTCTGATACAAGTTTAAGAAAACCACAGTCAAAAGCTGGATAGGGAATTTCAGCTTCTGTACCTGCAAATGGCTGATACTGCTCAATCAGAAATACTTCCTCCCATGGTGCTGCATCACCATCATCGTGCATTCTCACTTTAATGGACGTGTTGTTGCGTAGTGACAGAAATATTGCCATATCTGCTTCAGTCATGTTAAACATTGTGATATCTATGTGCATTCTTCCTTGTTCAGGATTTTGGGAAAGGTCATAAGACCACATTTTACCTGTGATTACAGATTTGTGCAGAACTCTTTCTTTATTCCATGAATAGTTGTAAGTACAATCAAGCTGATTCAGGTTCCATTCCAGAGAAAAACTTCCTCCATAAAGTATAACCGGTGATTTTTTGCCCCAGAAAGCCATTATAATCCTCCTTGATAGCTTTGAAGTTTAACTTCACTGATATTGTTTACAATATCATCTTCCTTAATTGAATAACTGCACAAATGTGTTGGAGTGAAACAATGGGAGTATTCTGTTTCCAGTTTCTTCCCCGTGTACAATTCGTTAAGTTTCACTGCTAACTGCTGTTCAATGGCAGGATTCACAACTGAAAAATGATTATTAACTGATCCATGTATGCCAATGTTGAAATGATCAGGCAGGGTGAGTTTTTCCAGACTGTTTCTCAGCATTTCATCTGATGGAGATACAAAATACTCGTTTGAAACAGTATTACTCCAGTCAATATCGTTATTCCAGTAATCTTGTGAAGTGCTTAGTCGATTACAGCTTATTGCATAACCGTTTACGCTGTCTGTGATTGTTTCACGATATGTTAGACGATTTGTGACAGGATAAAGAATATCTGAGTTATCAATTTCTTCAAGTTTTATAGATGAATCAAAAATTCTGTATGAAATCCTCAATGCGTTGAAAAGGCTTCTGACAATCTGTAATATATTTGTCTGACAATCGCCATCTTTATTATTGCCAATGCTTCTAAGAATATAGAGATTCAATGCAATCGCTTTGAAACTGATATTACTTTGATTTTGCTTAAGATAGGATATACTGCTTTCAAGTTCGGAAACATCAATATTTAACATGTAATCAATTTCCAGAACACCATACAGCATTTTAATCAGAAACAGAAATGATATCCAGCAGTAATCCGGATTGAACGGATCATGAAAGTATTCTGTTATCTGGTAGTTCCCTGTGAAATATATCGGATCAAGTGTATTCCACCAGTCGTAACGAAGCACAGAAAAAGAGTTTGTGTTACGAAGGATGTTTCTCATGTATACATCTGACAGATCTCCCAGTATATCTTCCATTTCAATGACACTCTGATTGTATTCCTCAGATTTTATGGATTTGACTCGATATATATACTGTATGCTGTCTGTCAGTGAATCCTTTATGCTTACAATATCATCTATTTTCAGATCAGTTCCGTTCTTCAAGGTTATTGATGCTCTCTGGATTAGAGGAATATGATAATCGTCTGTTCTGTATTTAAGCTTTGAAAGACTGACAACATAATCTGATATATCAGTTTTCCCGGACCAGAATAAAGCCGGAGATTCATTATAGAGGATTGCATTCTTAATCCTGAAATGATCTGCAACCTCATAATCCTGCACGTTTAGATAGTTTTTTCTGAATATCAGTTTCGCATATTCATTTTCAACTGCATCATAATACTGAAAAGCGAAGATAACTCCCTTGAAGCAAAGTGCTGCAGATGCATCAGACATTCTTCCTGCGCCTATATAGAAAAGAATACTGCCAAAAGAAGAATTTGTGACGGATGTGACATGTTTAAACCTTAGATTATTCCATTTATCCCTTATTATGCAGGTAAACTCATCATTTACAATGAATGTTTCTACATTATATGTTTCGTTGTAGTGCATTGAAAAGTCTTGAATGTAATATACATCTCCTGCAATATTAAGCTGAAGATTGTAGCAATCAATGTCATCAATTACTTTCAATCCGTAATACATTCCGCCCCAGAGATATTGTTCTGATTCACCGGATCTGTAATGTCTGTACCTGATTTTAATCGGAATTGCCAGTAGATTATCAGATAGTCGTCCATCAGGATTTACATAGCAGTTACCATTGAATTTACCTCCTATACCGCCATTTTCATACTTGATAATCTGCCATTTATGCATTATATCCTCCGCGGATCATCTTTCTTCTGGTAAGATCGTGATTTATTACAGCAGTTTCATTATCTAAGCGATCATTAACAATATTCACACTCATGTTCTTGCGCACCAGATTCATGTTGATTGTTTTCAGGAGCCCGGCTACTTTATCTAATCCTGCACTGATACTTCCTCCAGATCCGGAGTTGATATCATTGAGCACATCTTTATTCGATCTGGTTGCCTGCGCGTTGACGACGTATTCACCGTGAGAGAGAAAGGCAGGGATAGAATCTGAAATACCTGAACCCTGACCGGATACATATCCGCCCTGAGAAAACATCATTGCTCTCTGAGTTGCTCTTATACCTGCAACAGCTCCAATGGAATTAGTTCCACCTGTTGCGAGAGATGTCAATATTGCCGGTTTCTTCATAGCCCGTTCAATTATCAGCCCGGACGCAATAGATTGCACTGCTGCCTGCACTAACGTTTTAACGACTGCTTTCAGGAGAGATTTTGCCAGATCCTTCAATGAATCCTTTACTAATTGATTAGCTTTTTTCCATGACATATCTTTGTCTATCATCAAATCAATTGCCTTAGAGTACATTTTCTCAACTGAAGCCATCGATCTCTGAAAAAGAGCATATTCAAACTGGTGCTCCTGTATCCACAGTTCTTTTCTCCATTCAATATATTCCAGATCTTTTTCTTTACGAATCTGAACCATGCTATCCAGATTCTGCATTTCAAGTGATTTGCCTCCTGAACCATGCGAACCGGATTGGTATAAACCGTTATCCTTACTTTTTATCCCGGACTTTTCTGACTGAGCATGTGTTCTGGTTATTTCCCGATTTGCTTCAATCAGCTTCTTTATCACAGAATCAATATTGTTTTCCAGCTTACCTAGATTTCTTCTGCCTTTATCTGTCTGTATATCTACATTAAGTTTTATATCTTGCATTTACCCTCCACCTGTATCAACCTGATTTCTCGGATTCGTTCTTAATCTCCTGCAATATCTGCAGTCCTGCCATACTTAGTTCAAGAAACCACACCGGTTGATTACTCAGCATATTACCCCAGGGCAGAAATGTTATATCTTTCTGTTTGAGAAATATGTATTTGATCACCTTCATAATGTTTGTCGGAATACGCGGATAACGCATATCCTTACTACAGTATCTGTTGTTTGAGCAATATTTACAGAATGTAATACTTCCAGCTTCCTCAAAGAGCAGCTTATCAGCATTATCATTCAGAATCAGGAATCTTACTGCTGCCTTTAGTTTTTTTTTAACATTTCCCTATTGGAATTGTACTCTTTTTCCAACTCGTAAATTGCTTTGTCGAGTGTATCAATAATGTCTTCGTCCAGCATATTTACATTATTCATTGTGATATCTCTGTCGAATGTCCATCCTTCAGAGCTTATTCGGTGTTTTCTGCCGTGTAATTCTCCTCCAAGAGAAAGTACAATTCGTGCTATCCTTAGATGCTCCGGTTGTATATTCTTGTATACCGGTTCTCCTTCAACAATACAGATTTCCCCGAGATACGTCTGCAGCATATCCTTGTCCAAAGGTCTTAGTGCCCTGATATCTGCAATCTTAGTATCTTTATAGTATACCGGTTTGATGAAGAATGCTCCATGGTCTGCGAAACAACTTTTCATATCTATACTCATAATCACTCCTACACATTGCTTATTTTCAGCATTGGATTTGTCTCTGTTGCACATAACGATGTTTTGGCCGAAAACTGGAAAATCTGTTTCTCAGGATCAGACGGATTAATCTCTGTTATCTTGCTGTAGAATTCAAGTTTCCAGGAATCTGAACCGTTCGACAAGGTGAAAGTATTGTAGAATGGAGTGTCTTTGAGAATTTCCTGCTCCATCCATCCTTTTTCATTTATTAGATAATTGGATGAGAACTCAAATTCACCGCTGGAGCAGCTGATCAGTTCGCATTGTTTAAGAAATGAATTCTGATAAAGAAGCTCATCGTTGATAAAAGTATTTGAAATGTTCATAGAGAACTTATTGAATGTGTTAAATTCTGCCATTTCCAGTAAAGATATTGAAACGCTATTTCCCCAGACGAACGGAACAGCAGGTGTATGATCAAGTAATACAAACTCAGTGAATCTGTCCTTTGTACAATCAATTTCCGATTCAAATAATTGTCCTCTGAAAACTGCTTCAAACTCAATTGTTTTGCCATTATCTCCGGAAAGCTTCAATGTTTCCAGAACACATCCTTTGATGATGTTGGCTTTACTATCTTTGAGGAAAAACTGGTGGATTTCATAAGATCGCGGAACATTTGAGTTCTGATGTTCATAAGGAAATGTTGTTTTACCTGAATATGCTTCAAGCAGGATAGTATGATCTGGTGATAAGTCACCTTTTATTGTGACAATTACATTTTTTCTGCCTGCAAGCTTTTCTGAATGCTTTTGCTCAATTTTATTGGTTTTTACATTTACTTCGATTGTTTCAGTTTCCGGTTTGATAGATATAGAGTTACATAGAACTCTGTAATCATCAACATAGTTGCCGGATAACTTACCATAGCTGTTTTCATTGAAAATGTGTATTCTGTAAGAATTACCATATCGGATTCCATCCATGTTTAGCTCCTGTTGCTTTGTTCAATCTCAATTTTATAAATTGCTTTTTTTATGAAGAAATGATTATAGTCTGAACTGCTCAAGACTGGTGCTTTCTTCACGGTCTCGATGCTTTTCAATGCTGGTGGATATCTGAAAACTCTGTCCTTTAGAGTATTCAAGATAATGTCATTTATATTGCTCAGAATCTTGTTCACATCAACCTTTCCTGTCTTTCTGCATATAAGCCAGATGCTCAGATCTGCTGAGAAACATGTTCTTAATCCGGGTTTTTCCTCTATATCGGAAACAGAACTTATATCTGCTAATATCACAGACGAACTTATATCATGATTTGTCTGCATACCATCTTCTGAAAGGATATGCACAGGTAATCCTGTTTCAGGCAGTATTTCAGCTAAACGTGAGTTAATATTGTTAATTATGCTGAACATTGTTTTACCTTATAAAAATACTTGAGAATGTATTCTTCAGATAGAATCTTCCAGAAGATGTTTCTGTTGAATATGTCAGATTCTCAACACTCATTTTGAAATCCCTTCTGTATATAGAACCGAATTTGATTGACTTCTCTCTATAAACACTATTTCCTGATCCAGTATAGAGATCAGAAAATATTAGTTCCAGAGCCTTTACCGTAGCTATATATACTGCATTTTCAGCATTATCAATGGTGGAAAAATCGAAATCGCTTTCAATATCACAATTTCTGATTATTTCTTCTTTCAGAAATGTTACTGCAGCATCTGTTTTCTCAGCGAGTTTTTCCTTTGCCAAGCCCGATAGTTCATTTTCAAGATTCAGAACACGCTGATTAGCTGATGCAGATAATTCACTCCAATTCACAAATCCCTCCTTTTTAAAATGGTTCGGACAGCAAAGTACTACTATCCGAACCATGCTTACACTATACGCTTACATGTACAAAAGCATCTACTTTTGCAGAACTCATGTCAGCTGATGATTGATACTTGAGACATAAATAAGGTTTGTCAGGAGCAAAGTCTTCCGGAACAGTGAAAGATGCAATTTTCTCTCCCTGCTTGAATACTACATCTCCAGCCCCTGCTTCATGCTGAATGATTTTCATGGCAAGAGAGTCTGTCCAGCCGGAAAGAACCGGATTGAACGGGGAAGAGACGTTTGTTTTTTCCTGATCCTCGCATACATGTACTGATATTGAGAATTCACCGGCATCAGGAATATTTATGTCTGTAGCAGCATAAACTTGTACTTCAGCTATACTGTTTTGATTGCCCACGAATACTGCTTTCTCAGAAAGTAAATTGCCGTTGTTCGGAAGGTTCTGGCTGTTACTGAGAACCATCAGATTATCAATTGTTTTACCTGTCTTCATGCTTCCTCCTATACGGTCTCGTTTGAGGTGATGTTTTCTTCCAGAACTAACGGAATGCCATTCCAGAGCTCAATAGATGTCGAGTAGTTCCTGTCAGATGGAGCAGTTTGCATTTTTGAATTCTTGAGTTCCCAGAGAAGTCTTCTCGATGCACGGTTAAGATAGATGAACGTGTCGTTGGCAGATCCGTTAACAAGGTCGATAAGCTGATCAATCTGACCTGAAGTTGGTTTCTTGCTTTCGGCTTCGCATATCTCTGAGATCATCCCTGTACATTTCTTGTCAGCTACCAGAAGCCCAAGATAAGATTCATACAATGCCTGATATACCGGTTTCATGGAACCTGCTGCGGCATCGGACGGTAGCATTACCGGATTTCCGTTGTTCATAGGTTTGATAGTAATCAATTGCCCCCTGGAAAAAGCCTGTTCATTGTATAAGCCCGAGCATACACCTTTTTTCCATCTGACAACGAGTATGGAAGTGGAATTTCCTGTTGATCCACCGAGTTTGATCTCGTTACCAAATTGCTGTGCATACTGACGCAATCCTTTGAAACCATCTTCTGACCCCACATGATCGGTTCCATAAATGAATTGCTTGGCAGCAGTCTGTCCAAGCCCCTCCACAAAAGCAGGTAACTCATCTGCAAAGAACTTCTTCACACCACCCGGATAGGCTTCGCAGATTGCTTTGTCTTCCTGCTGAATATCGGTCAGGATCTTAAGATCAATCTGTTTAACCTCTTCATTGGTAGAATGAGGAGTGATAGATCCATTTACATTCCTGAATCCACCGGAAGGCAGCTCTGTTTTCACCTTGTACTTGTGGAATAATCCGTGACTCGCCTTCTGGAACGGCATGGTTCTCAGTAATCCGGACTCGTTAACGAGAGAATCGATAATCGATTTCTGATCAGGTAATGAATGTGCTGCTGCAAGTTTGATTAATGTTGCCTGTTGCATATTTGCTCTCCTTTGTATTAGTTGTCAAAGATGTTGAAAATCTCTGCAAAACTTGTTTTCTGGTTACTCTTGAATGGAATTGCACGTTTATTTTCCGAATGATTAAATGCCCCGGTCTTTTGTCTTACACGATTGTTGAGGACTCCGAATACATCTGCTTCAATGTAGGGCTTAAGCTTTTCAAGGTTGTTTTTTAACTGAACCGGAGTAAGCGATTTTCCATTTTCGGAAAATGAAAATTCGTCTGTTCGTTTTTGTAGAAAGGCAAAGTCTCTGCTGTACTCATCATCCTTGAAGTACTTAACATACTTATTCCATTCCTGCTCACGATATCTCGCAACTTCATTCTCCAAAAGATCAATTCTGGATTGCTCTACAGATCTCTCACTATCTGCATGCTGTTCTGAATGCTGAATATCCTGAGTTTCCTCATTTGCTGTGTTACTGTAGTCTTCATGGGTCATGTTGTCACCTCCTGCATAAAGTAATTATTATCTTTGTAAGTTTTAACTCGATTGAAATCTAATCAATGTCACACCATATTGATTTGTGTTGAACCATGCTCTCGTTGTTTAAAAACATTCGATGAGACAGAAAACATAATTCATATAATTTGTCAAGCAAAAATTTAAATTAAAGAAAATATACTTAATATAAAATAACTTTTCTTAAGTTATGTTAAGTGAAGTTATAAGAAGTGAATAAGAATTCTTGATGAATAATCTATGTTGATTGACAGACTGTGTGAAAACGCGAAATATCTTGAAATTTTCAATAATTTATGTCGTAGATTTTCCCGATTATTCGGGACTCAATCAGCTTAACTTACTGAAAAAGTTAGAGTTGTAAGTACCCTGAGCGGAGTCGAAGGGAAGTAGTTTTTGAGTGAGTGAAGCGACAAAATCTGTTTTTATACACACTGTGTGCTGATCCCAAGGGAAAAAGTCATGTTTTAGCACCAACTTATAAATCCTTGACTCTATTGTATACTCAGCTTAGATAAGGTATGGAAAAAATCATAACTATCAAATGTCCTGATTGCAAGCAGAAGCTCTTTCGCTACAGGAAAGTGGGGAAAGGCTCTCTAATCCGCATGTATTATTCCTGTATCCGGAAAAGCTACTGCATAGAGGAAAATGATGATGTCCTTTGTCCAAACTGTGGTCATCGTATTGGGGCGAAAGAAACAAACTATATCCGTTTCATGGGGAAGCTGAGGGTGGATTGACTCCCCCTAAAAATACCTCTTCCTACTACTCAGAAGCATCAGGTTTTTCAATTCAGTCTCATTCTCAGCATTAATCCACTTCTTTTGGAAGTCCTCTTCATACACCAGGGAGGCGATTGATGCAATGTTTCTCAGGTGAACGACTCGTTTGTCTTTAGTTCCACCAAGCACGAAAACTGCATTAACCTTATTCTCATTCTCGGTGAACTTAATCCCCTTTTTGTTTCTGATAATCAGCAGGAAGCATTTATCTGTTCCATCTATAACAATGTGGGGGATAGCCAGAAATTCTGATATAGCAAAATTAGTTTCCTTCTGAGCATTCAAGTATTTATTCAGCAGTTCTTTCGGATCCATCTGAGTCTTTTCCACAAGTTGATTCATTATTGACTTCAGCATATATTCGTAATCACCCTGGTTCTCCATATCAATGATTTCTGCAGACTTGATCAGTTTATCGAAGCTATCCTGCTCAATACTGTCTCTATTAATAACTACATCCCTGAGTTCGTCTTCGAGAAGATTATCGGTCAGCTTATCATCAACAAAGCGTTTCATCAGGTGAAGGAAGGCGTATTCCTTGTTTTTGGCTTTCCTTCCATAGGCAAAGTAGATACCTATACTGATGACCAACAGGGACAAACTGATTTCCACAGCCTGCATTCCGATATCAGCAATGATCAGCAGGAATGATATAATTGTAATAATCTGCAGCCATGGATAAAAGGGTGATTTAAAGCTTGGCTTATAGTTTGTGATTCTGCTTTCTCTAAAGATTATCACAGCTATATTAGTCAGTACATAGGATGTGAGAACGACTGTAGACGCTGCTTTTACAAGCATCTCCAGAGGTAGAAGGAGTGAAACATATATGAAGACACCTGTCAGGATAATTGCTATGGACGGAGTCTTAAACTTCTTGTTGATTTTCGAGATCGCACTCGGAAGAAGGTGTTCTCTACTGAGAGCCAAAGGATATCTGGAAGCAGCCATAATTCCGGCATTGGCAGTTGTAACAAAAGCAATGAGTGAGGCAATACTGATTGCCCAGAATCCGGGGCTTCCCATGAATAATCTGGCAGAGTCAGCGACCGGTGTGAGAGATCCGCTGAACTCTTTTGCAGGTAGTGTACCTGTAATGATATAAGTTATGATAGTATAAATAATTGTTACTACGGTGATTGAGGAGATAATTCCCAGCGGTATATTCCTTTTAGGGTTATTTATTTCCTCGGAAACGTTTACAACCTGGAGTAGGCCGCCATAGGCTATAAAAACGAATCCGGCAGTGATAACGATTGTGTTAAAACCTGTTGAGAGCACATTTGTTATTCTGGATGCATCCACATTTGGCAGCCCGAAAGAGATGTAAGCCAGCATTAAAGCCAGTAAACCGGCAACAAGTATATTCTGAAAGGCTACAGCTTCCTTGACTCCGAATATGTTGATAATCACAAAGATTGTACATAATACAAGACCGGATATTAACGGACTGATACCCCAGAACAGGAACACAATCTCCGATATACCGAAGATTGCAAACGCACTTTTTAGTGAGAGGGTAAACCAACCGAGGAATCCGGAAATTGTCCCCAACAACGGACCGAATGTTTTGTTGATGAAGTAGAAATCTCCACCGGATTTTGGCATGGCTGTTGCCAGTTCAATAACGCTTAATACTCCCGCCAGAGCAAGAACACCTGCCAGCAGGTAGGTAAGGAATATTGCAGGACCTGCCATAGTGAACGCTAATCCCGGAAGAATGAAAATACCTGAGCTGATCATTGCTCCGGTGGCAATACTGAAAACCCCGAAAAAATTTATATCTTTTTTTAGTTCCATCTTAACACCTTCTAACTATTGGTTGCTGTCTGAAATCGAGTCAGCTACTGCAATTATGCAAAGAACACATATTGTCACTATAACTAAAATATGAATGTATAGAGCATGAGGGCAAGTTTTTTGTTTTGGGAGTAATTAAGAGCTGCAAAAAATTATCTTGCTGTTTTTATGAGTCTCTCTCATTATAGACAATATCTGCAATTTCTTTCTGATAAACAGATCTGGACAGAAAGGAGATGAAATGAATGATAAGATAAGGCTTGCAAAGCTCAAATGCATAAAGATAATGTTCCTGCTCCTGGTTATGGTACTCATATTCGGTTGTACAATAGCCGGGAAAACACGGCCATTAAAGATAACCGTAGTTGATGCGAAGACAGGAAAGCCTTTAGAGAACATTGAAGTCTTTTATTCTCTTGTTGAAAGAAAGATGCGTGCCAGATGCATCAACCTGATGCCTTTAGGTGGAGCCGATCTGAAGTACTTTTCTACTACCGACACAAAAAAAACGGACAAGAATGGTGTTGTGATGTTTTCTAATCTGGATCAATGTAACGTAAAGTACGATGTCCATGAGACAATCTGTATCAACCTCTATAGAGAGTCGATGAAATTGCTTTCTGAGGGCAGAGAGGACGGCTCAAACATAAACAAGAAATACTTTGGTGTGTATGTTGGGAATTACTATAGCTGTGTTGATAAAGAGAAATTTATAAAATACGATAAAAAGCCGTCAATAGGGATGGACATTCAACTGAATTGTGTCAGCTTGTCCAAATCAGAAGATAATATGATTATCAAGTTGAGGCGATTTGAGGACCATTCCATGGGTATTAAATATCTGATTACCTGTGAGGAGTAAGAGGCAAAGTTAACACAGATTGAATTGGTAGAAACTCTCTCTCATCACAGCCTGTCAATAAAAGTGTTGTTAAAATAGCTTCTTTTATTGATGACCAATCTCTAATTTCGTGAGAATTACCAAAAAAGCAATGAGTTTTTGGTCTCATTGCTATTGATGATAATTGATTTATTAACTCAAACAGTCTGATTTATTATCTGTCTGGTCAGTGTTCACTCCTAACTGTCTGCAGGAGCTTCGGTTTTCTTAGTAATCGGGATATCTCCCAGAATTAATTGTGGAGAGATACCTTTATCGGTCAGGATGATTTTCGAGTTATTCACCAGAGAATTCTCGGTGATTTCGTATCGTTTCAGCTCCTGTGCATTTCCTATAAATGATTTGTTAATCAATTCATAAGATTTTGCCTTTCCTTCAGCTTCCAGAATTGCAGCCTGTTTTTTACCTTCGGCAACTTTAACTAGAGCTCTTCTTGTTCCGTCAGCTTCAATTTCCTTTGCAGAAGCAAAATCAATAGCTGCAGTTTTTTTATTCTCGCCCTTAATTACGTTGTTCATTGTTTCCTGAACATCGTGAGGTGGTAGAATCTCTTTTAGCTCAACTCTTACAACTTGAACACCCCAGGCATCGCTTTCATGGTCCAGAATCAACTGCAGTTTCTTGTTCAACTCATTTCTCTTGCTGTTTACATCTTCAAAAATTAACTCACCGATTACGTTTCTTGCTGTTGTTTTAGCAAGCATTACAATTTCGGAGTGAAAGTCGTTTACGTTATATTGAGATTTTTTAACGGATTCTTCGTCAGCTCTTACTCTGTAATATATGACCAGATCTACCTGAGCATTCATTCTATTTTTAGTAATTATCTCCTGAGGCTCTATATCTGCCATAATTTCTGTTACATTCACTTTGAACATTTTTTGTATACCGGGAAATATCCAGTGAAATCCGGGTAACGAAAATCTTGAATAGCGTCCGAGGGTCTCAATTAAAGCTCTTTCGGTTGGACGAACAATTTTAGCACCCATAACAAAAACAAATAGAAATGCTATGATTGAAATAAATACATAAAACATAGTTTCTCCTTTATTAAGAATTGGACAACAATTGACATATTCAATGTTTCTTGTCAATGTTTGTAAGGATTTTGAATCCTCCCGTTTTTTCTTGAAAATCTGAATTCAAGATAACTGGAAGGATTTTTAGCAGACATTTCTTAGAAAAATGCACTCTTCATTTTCTTTGGTGCCAAAGAAAACGAAGCAAAAGAACAGTTGTAATAGTTGATGAAATTAGTGAATTTCATCTAAATGTATTTTCAGCAAGCTGAAACCGTAAATCCTCCCTAAAATCCTTCCAAGGCTTCAGGATTTCTTAGCGGGAAAATTTACTATACGGACAAAAAAGATAAAATACCATCAATTAAAAACAATCATACTTAGTTCAAAGCTATTACATTGATTTATATTTTCCACTGATTTACTGTTTCAAAACTTTTATTTATAATAGGTTATACATACATTGTATTTGGGTTTCGGGGGGATGCATGTTGTAAAGATAGCCTAATTATTAGCCTTTTTTTAAGTATATTTGGAGATTATTCCATGGGTATTAAATCTCTGATTACTCGTGAGTAGTGAGGGGATATTTTAACATTATACTTATTCCGTTTAGTTGTGTACATACAGAGTCCAATGCGAAACTGGAAATGCCCTCCCATGTTTCAGATTGCCACTACAGGTATTTATGCCACCTTTTCTTAACAAAAAATTATCATTTCTGATTACAAGTTTCTGACCCTGATCTGACGATATTTCTTATTTTTTTCTTTTTGCAACATACTATCAATAAGCCTCATCCCGATAGCCTTATACTGGTTCGATAGGCTGAAAAATTATTGACAACATAGTAAAATTAATAAGATTTTTGTGTGAAAATAATCTCTTTTTATAATTATAGTGTCGAAAGGTGGATGATTTGTGATTGAGTTTGAAGAAAAAAAGATAAAAAAATTACTGAAAAGAAGTTTTACATACACATATTCTTTAACGTCAAACCATGACTTAGCAAGAGAAATTTCTGCAAGTGCAATATATCAATACTACTTAAGTAAGGATTCAATAAAAAATCCAGATGCATGGATTATTAAAGTCAGCTCTAATCTCTTCAAGAAAAGCTATAAGAAATATTTGAAAGAAGAAGAAATTTTAGAGCAAAAAAAGCTGATTATTGATTTTGAAACTGAAGAGCCACTCAGATGTTTTAATCAGATTAGCACTTATCTTGAAACTGATGAATTGGAATTTCTTCTGAAGTATTTTTCTAACATAGAAAGATCAGAGTTAATTTCGGAATATGGACTCTCAAATGATTCGATAAGGAAAAAAGTTTCAATTCTGAAGAAAAAGATTAATGCAAGAATCAATATCGATAAAGGTTACAAATATGGAAACGATCTGATTCTTCCAGAAATTGATCAGAAAATTACATTTTTTTTAAGATCACTTAAAAAAGCGCTAAAAAACAAAAATTTAGCAATGATGAAGAATTATTTATCTCTCGTGAATCAAGATGAAATAGATATGTTAAAAAGCATTTCTGTAATAAAGAAATACTTATTCCAGATTGTTGATAACAACCTTTACAGCATTGTATTAGTATATCAGGATGATGAAGAAAACTACTTATGTCTGGTTATAATGTTTTCTATACAGAACAAACACTTAAGGGTATTGTCCATAAAAGACTTATATTCAAAAGGTATAGTAATTAAGGAAGAAAAAGCTGTCAAAAAAATTAAAAAGATAATTAACAATACTCCAAGAACCAGCGATGGCAGAGTAAATATTGAACTAAGCGAGATTAAAAAGATTGAACGAGAAGCGAAAGAAAGTAAATGATCAAAGAGTATCGAGATTCATTTTTTTAATATCCTAGATATGCATAACATCTACTCCTTCTCACACTCAATAATACAATAATATGGGGGTATATCCAGTTTTTTCCCAAACTGATCGCAGGATGTCATTTTTAATCCACATTCGCTGAGAAACGTTCCAATCGCATTGTCTGCACCTTCTGACATATCAATAGTGAATTTCCAGGGCTCTCCCATTTTGTTTATCATATTCATTATTCTCATTGCTGATTTGGATATTTCACCCGTAAACAAAGCTGTAGAATAGAAGTCCTGAGCAATAATACTGCCCGGGCAGCTTAACTCTGCCATTTCTCTGAGAGTTTGTTTTACTGTTTGCTCATCAAGATAAAGTGATACGCTCTGCCAGAGGAATAAAGTTTTCTTTGTTTTATCAAATCCTGCTTCGAGAAGTTTATCAATCCAGAATTCCGTTGAATAGTCCACAGGAATATATGTAATCCAGTCATGAGCAATTCCAGCTTTCCTCATTGTATCAAGCTTTATCTGTAGAGTATGCGTCTGGTCCAACTCATAGACCTTCACATTCCTGTTTTTAGTGTAGTGTAGAGCAATCAGATCGAAACCTGCTCCCGGGATTACTACCTGTTCAACCTGATCAATGTATTTCTCCATGATCGTGTCAAACCTGAGAACCCTTATGCCGGAGGCTGACTCAATAGTTTCTTCACCGGGCTCAACCAGTTTTCCTATCTTTGTCCTGAATCCGAAAAACTTTTGAGCTATGATTAATGGCCCCATAAGCGACATCATACCCCAGTGGGATTCACAGGGGAAGTGTTTTGTGAAATTGACAGATAATGAATCCGGTCTTGTTTCGAAATAGTGCATAAACCACCTGTACTGCAAAGCTTTTATGCCTGAGAATGAGACTTTGTATTTCTTGCTTAGTTTAAATTCTTTATGGACGGCTACGATTAAACCTGCTATTGCTAACGGTATGAATAATAATTGAATAATTATGTATAATGCCAATTGAAATGGCTTTAAAATTATTGTGATTGGTCTAACCTTTCTGCATTCTGAGTTTTTTCTCATTAAATCCTCTACCTTTTACAATTATGCCTTTGCTAAGTGATAACATTAACAGATATCTTCAGAATCCAGTATTATTGTTACAGGTCCGTCATTCACAAGCGATACATCCATATGAGCTCCAAAGACACCTGTTTCTAATTTTAAACCTGTTCTCTGAAGAATGTCAATAACTTCTTCATAAATATCTTCTGCAACATCAGGTTTTGCTGCCTGCATGAAATCAGGGCGACGACCTTTTTTGCATCCTGCATACAGTGTAAACTGGGAAACGATAAGGAGTTCACCACCGATATCGGTTACAGACTGATTCATAGGTTTTTTATCATCCGGAAAGATTCTCAGATCAGTAATTTTCTGGCAGAATTTTTCCAGATCTATATCTGTATCGTTATGTGTTACTCCGAGAAGTATAAGAAGTCCGGTGCCTATATCGCCGACAATTTCATTATCCACCATTACTGATGCCGATTTAACTCTTTGTATTACAGCTTTCATTAGTCTTTATCTCCTTATATGTTCTGCATTTTGATCTCAAGCAGCATGAACTGCAGATTGGTTTAGTTCGGCAGTTGTCCTTTGCCAGATTGACTATCATTGCGTGATAATTGTTGTAATGTTCGTGATCAGGCTCTATTTCCTGCATAAAACGCTTTTGCAGGTTAGTATATTTAATCGTTTTGTCACAGAATCCAAGACGGGAAAATATCCTCTTAGTATAGGCATCTATGACGAAAAATGGGATATTGAATGCGTAAAGTAGAATAGAATCTGCTGTTTCCTGTCCGATTCCTTTTACAGACAGAAGTTTTTTTCTGAATACCTTATTGTTTAGCTCTTTTACTTCTGTTTTAGTAAAGAACTCAGCCGTGTTTTTCAGGTAGCCTGTTTTCTGCTTGAAGAAACCGCTTGGCTTAATTGCTTCTTCAATCACGGCAGCTTCAGAAATAAGAAGTTTATTCAGAGATAACAAATTTGCATCTTTAAGGTTTTGAATTGCTTTTTCTACTTGTGTCCAGGATGTATTTTGAGTGAGAATTGCTCCGATGATGATTTCGTCCTGCGAGTCTCCTGGCCACCAGTTAAGATTTCCGTAATGCCTGAGAAGCAGATTATGAATATCTGTTAAAAACATGCTGATAAGAGTTTATAAAGTTTAGTTAGTGTTATTCAGATGTACAATAGTATTATTGTCTGTCAGAATAATATGAGCCCAGTGAATATCATTGATAAAGAAGTTCCCGATTACAACATCACCGATTCTGTATTCCTGAGTAGATTGATCTTTTTCCAGATAGACAACAGAGTTATTCTTCTCAACGCTTATACCTGTAATTCGGTATCCCTGGAACTCATTGACAAAATTTACCTGAAGCATTTGCTCGTTGGTAGACAGAAGATCCGGATTAACATCTACTGTAGCATTGGATGCTACCTGTTGATGTACAGGTTGTTTGATCTTTGGTTTTGAACTTCTCAGTTTTGGTACAACTCCAATAAGGAGTACAACGGTTATAACAACAACGGAAAGGCTTATTATAATCCATTTTATTGAATTATTCATCTTTTCGAATTTATTAATAAGATTAAAAGAATATTTTCCCATATTACTTACCTTATGAATAGCCCGTATGCTGCAGAATAACCGGTGAGATTAGTCGTGGATGAGTCTGAAAACGGATCGAATACCATGACTTTTTTATTAATTAAATCACTGAGCATAGTGATATAATGGTTTGAATTCATTGCACCACCGGAAACGAATACCTGATTGATTGAATCAAATTCTTCCAGCTCCTGTATTTCTTCGCATACTTTTGAGAAGAATTTTGAAAGGAAGAAAATAGGTGTCTCCGGTAAGATTACTCTTGATTCTTCTCTCATCAGATTTTCTGCAACTGCAAGTGTTACATTGTTTCGCTTGCTGATTTTTTCCCAGACATTAAGCAGGGAAACAGGCAGGATCTTCAGGGAGATGATCTTCTGATACTTCATGGTAATCAGAGTGGTTTTGGATGATCCGAAATCAATAAGCAGGTTCGTATTGTCGGAAAATTCTGACATGTTATCCAGAGCATTAGCGAGACATAAAGCATCAAACTCTACTCCTTCAACATGTACTCCAAGCTGATTAATAATCTCAAGAAGGTTTTCAAACGGACTTACCTGATAGTTAAATAACAGGACTTCACCGGTTTTGCTGGATTTATCATAATTGATTATCTGGTAATTAGATTCTGAGTCAACACCTTTGATTTTATCCATGTAGAATTCGCAGATATACTTGAGCTTCTTCATGTTTCCGGCATCAATTGATTTGAGATAGATATCCGAGTATAAGCTGTTGAAAGTGAAGTAATATCTTGTTTTAGGGTGCAGTGTCTCAATTTCAGCCATCAGTATTTCCAGTATTGATTCTATATTGATTCTGTAAAATTCTACAGGATCGAACTTTAAGTGACCGACATTCTCAAGAAGCTCATTCCTGAACGCAATTGTTCTGAATTCATCAATTGAGATGTCTTTTTTGCTTTTAGTTCCTGATAAAATCTTAATTCTGGAAAAACCAATATCAATAGCAGCAATTTTTGTCATTTATTCCTACTTCTTCATGTTTTGCTGAATTTATTGCACTCTGCCAAAATATGTCAAGGAATATTGATTGATACATACTTTCGGGATTGAACATGCTATCCTTTTGCTTAATATAGTTTATGAGTTTGAGAAGATAAAATTAAACAATTCAATTACTGAATTGATGCAACTGCTGATAGGATTACGTCTCAAAATTTTGCTGTTTACCATATAAAGGAACTTATACATGTCTCTGTTAGATTGTCCTTTAACCGGTACTCTTCTTAACTCAAGTGGTTTCACGAGAGTATTTGGCTCAGATTTTGTAGTGAATCCGTACTTGTAGCCCAGAGATTCCGCTTTTTCAAGTACAAATGAGTTATAACTACCAAAGGGATAGCATATCAAATTAACCTTACTTCCTGTCATTTTTTCAAGAATTATTTTTGATGCTTTCATCTCAAAATTGAGATTTTCTGGATTGACACTGTCCAGGTGGACATGATTCATCATGTGAGATCCAATCTCAATACTATTCGAGTGCATTTCCTTAATTTCTGATTCCGTTAGCATATTTGTTTTTGCCTGATTAGTACCACCAGGATACACTTCTTTTTTGTTTATCAGCTCAACAATAGGAAAAACAATTGCACTGAAGTTATGTTTCTTCAAAAACGGATATGCATACTCATAAATTGATGAGCAACCATCATCAAAAGTAATCATCACATTTGGAGACTTCATTTCTTTATTCCCTAACTCATTCGTGTTCATGACGTTTATTTTGTACTTCTCCAATATGTGCATCTGATAAGAAAAATGCTCCGGTTTCACATAGAGACCTTTTATTATTTTCTTATTGTCATTTGATTTTGGAGCCCGTTTCACGTAATGATACATAAATATATGTAGATTTGGAAGCTTCAGCTGTTGCTCAGGCTTAAAGACTCTTTCAAGTTTATCTGTTGATTTGCTGACAGTGAATCTTCTGCATAATTTTTCATATCCCTTAATACCCAATGCTTTTGATAATTCAGGTTTCTCTATCAACATTCTTACTGCTGATGATATTGCAGCTTCAGGATTTTCATTTCTTGGTAAAAGTATTCCAGTACCCATATGGTCAATTATTTCTCTGGCAGCCGTATCTTCGAAAGCTATACATGCTTTCTTATGCTTCATAGCTTCCAGAAGAACAAATCCGAAACCTTCAGATCTCGAAGGCAACAGAAAAACATTACATGCTTCAATATATCTATCGACATTTTCCACAAAACCAGTAAATTCAATGTTTCCTGATAAACCCATGTCGACAGCTAACGTCTTCAGCTGTTCTTCCTGCTTACCATTTCCAACAATTAACATTTTCGTGTACGGAAAAATGCTTACAATATTGACCATACTTCTTATTGCAATATCTATGCCTTTCTCACAGGAAAGTCTGGCAATTACTGCGATTGTAAACTCTCTTAAATCTGTCTTTTTACACAAAGTACTTTTAACAGCATCATTGGAAACAAAATGTTTTGCATTCATTTTATAACCTTTTAGATTATTATTCCGTTGTGTATGATTACCCCGGGATATAGTCCTGAGCATTTAAGAGAATTTCGCATAGCAATATATGTTGCTTGTGAGTTCAGAACAACATCGGTCACATATTTCTTAAGGTATTTTGTACTTGATTTACTGACACATTTTTGAATACCTCGTCTGAATATAACTTTTTGAACTCCTGTGGACTTTGCAATCCTGGAACAGATTTTTAATTCTTTTGTTCCGTTAAGTATAACTACAGAGGGTTTTAGCTCTTTTAAAATTTTATTCACCATAAGCAGAGTTGCAGGATTCCAGAGTGAAGGCTTATCAATTGAGTAGACCCGAATATTTTGTGCTCTGGCCTTCTGCTCCAACTTAGAATTTCTTGTTACCAGCAATATGGCGTTTAGACCTTTGGCAATCATTTGCATACAGTTTAAAAGGTGCCAGTTTTCTCCACCACCCCATCCTTGAGAAAAATTTATGAACAATATCGATTGCTGTGCTGTTTCTGTTGTATTCATTTTAAAACTCCTGACAATGTTTAATCAATAGTACGTTATTTTTACTAATTGTCTTAAAAAAAATAATGAAGGGGCATTAATAAAGTTTGAATGGTTATGATTTGGTAATGAATTGACTTTTTTAAAACCGGTTAAATTCTTAAGCATTATTGTACTAAGGAGGAAAAATGGTGTTGAAAGCCTATATAAACGAATTATTGAATCCGTCACAAGACTCAAAGTCAATGAGTAAAGTTGTAGATATTTTTATCATGCTGTTGATTATCCTGAATTTACTGACTGTTATTCTCGGAACCGTGAAGAGCATTGAAAGCTCTATGGGAAATTATTTCAGAAAATTTGAGGTTTTCTCCATTGTCGTTTTCACTATTGAATATTTTCTGCGACTGTGGACTGCTGCTGAAAACGATAATAAGTATTCAGGTATGCCTGGTAGAGTAAAATATTTTTTTTCACTATCTGCTATAATTGATCTTCTTGCTATACTGCCATTCTATCTTCCGGTACTGATAAAAGTTGATCTCCGTATGTTGAGAATTCTCAGGTTATTCAGAATGTTCAGAGTTCTTAAGATGGGACGCTATATTGAGTCTTTAACAATATTCAGTATAGTTCTTAAAAACAAAAAAGAACAACTTGTAATGACAGCAGCAACCATGCTTGTTATTTTGATTATTGCTTCATCTGTATTATATATTGTGGAGAATCAGGCACAACCTCAAGCATTTGGCAGTATCCCGGCTGCAATGTGGTGGGGAGTGGCAGCATTAACCTCTGTGGGGTATGGAGATGTATATCCTGTGACAACTATTGGCAAAATAATAGGATCAATTATAGCTTCTTTAGGGATAGGTATGTATGCATTACCGGCAGGAATTCTGGCTTCAGGTTTCAATGAAGCTATTGAAGAATACTCGTGTCGTGATAAATCCAGAGTGAAACGACTTATTAATAAGATTTCAAATTTGACAGATGATGAAAAGAAAGAGATTCTAAGTGCTTTAGAAAAAAGATAGTTGTTAAGAAGTGTGACTTTGATTATCATATATATTCAAGGAGATAATTATGAGAATTGAAGCCGCTACACCCGAAGAATATATCACAAAAATTCCAGATGAAAGGAAAGATGCCTTCAATAAACTCAGACAGGTTATTCTTGAGAATCTTCCTGAGGGGTTCAATGAGGCTATAAACTATGGTATGATTGGTTATGTAGTACCTTTAAGTGAGTATCCGGAAGGTTACCTGAATAATCCTGATCAGCCTCTACCATTTATAAGTATTGCTAATCAGAAGAACTTCATAGGATTTTATCACATGGGAATGTACATGGGAGACAAGCTCTATGACTGGTTTAAAGAAGAATACAGCAAGACCTCCAGATACAAGGTGGATATGGGGAAGAGCTGTCTCCGTCTAAAGAGAATGAACGATATACCTTATGAACTCATTGGTGAAGTATGTCGTGTTCTGACTGCTGATGAATGGGTTGACATTTATAAAGAGAGCAGGAAATAAAAAAAGCAGAGATAAGGAGAGCTCTCTGCTTTGGGTTTTCAGTCTCTTATTGCATAATTACACTTCAATATTTCAAACTCTATCCAACTGTATTCTATCTTCAATAGCATTATAAACAGCTTTGTCAACAAAGTATAACTTGAATCTTATTAATTGGGAAAACACAAAATATATAAAGACCTCTCTCAGTTTGTTAATTACTTATAGACAAAGATTTTCGGTTTCTACCTTTTGGATTTATCAAAAATCGGTAAATTTTCGTAGTTATGCGAAGATATCAGGTAGCAAATTATGAGTGATAGAACTAAAGGATTGTTATTTGCTTTTATAGCATTGTTTTCATGGGGTATACACGGACCCGCAGGCCGGTATCTTGCTTTACAGGGTGTAGATATGTATTTCGTGACAGGTTTCAGGTTCTGGATTGGGACAATTGTCTTCGGATTATTTCTTCTCGCTAAAAGAGAAATGAAAATAAATTGGAAAAGCAATGCTAAACTGACTATTTTCGTTTCCCTGATTGGACTTACAGGGAACTCAATCATTTATCATATGGCTCTAAAGTATTTACCGGGGACACTGGTGATGATTCTGGAAAATCTGTCACCGATATTTGTTTTTATGATGAGTTTTGCTATCTATAAAATAGCTCCTGCCAAGAAAGAAATATTTTCATTCCTCACGGCCTTTGCGGGATTGATCCTGATTGTATACGGTAAAGGGAATCTCGATTTGTCCTCGGATAAATATCTGGTTGGAGTCATACTCGGAGCAGCTACTGGAATAACATTTGGATTCTATACGTTTTTCTCATCTGTTCTGGTTAAAGCCGTGCAGGGGAATCCGGTTGGAGTAATTCAATTCCTGTTCAAGATATTTGTCATCTCATCTGTTACAATGATTCCTTTCATATTTACTTCCGGACAAAAGCCATATACAGCCGTACAATGGTTCTGGCTGATTGAAATGGGAGTTTTCCAGAGTGGTTTATCATATCTGTTCTGGAACTATGCAATGAAATATCTGCCGGTAAATCTGACATCTATTCTATTTGTCTTCACTATTCTGTTTACTACAATAAACGAGTATCTTTTCCTTAATCTGCAGCTTAACACAAACCTTGTAATAGGTGGAATACTTATCATTGCCGCAGGATACCTGATAACACATAAGACGAAGAAAGCATCAAAGACTAAAGTAGTCTAAAACTCAGGTGATTCAATTTTTTAACAATAACGTGCTGTGTTTTCCCGGTAATACAAGTAAGTGATTCCCCAGTGGATTTCTCAGCAGTTCCTTCACTGCATTGTCCGGTATTGATAATTCTATCTGTGTTCTGCATAAATCCTGTTTATTCTGGTGACGTATTACTTTGCTTTCGAAACAGAATATCTTATCCAGTTTTTTACCACCAAGTCTGAAGATAGTTACTTCTTTGAAATTAAGATTACCCTGTATTCCTACTGCACAGGATGATTCGTAATGAGATCTGTAGACAATATTGCTTAAATATTGGAGTGGTGCAGTGCAGTGTGCCAGAATAATTGATCCGGTTTCGCTGTTTATTACAGATGGATTAGCCATCCATGGAATCTTGCCTGTAAGTTCCTTTGCCCACAGCATTCCGATAATGCTTGGTATATCGCCTTCGCAGCCTGCAGGTATATTTTCACTATTGAGTCTGGCAAGAGCGTAACAGGCGGTTGTTTTGAGCTCTTTAACAAGATCAAAGCATCGGATAGTGATTGCATCAAGTTTTTCAATGTTTATCATTGCTTTTAAGACATTATATACAGCTTGGGCCCTGAGTTTATCCAGATTATCCGGTTCAACATAGTTTTCTGAAAATCTATCGAGTGAATGAGATTTGATTAATTGCATTTCTGTCTGAAAATTCTTTATGAAATCAGCAAGAGAGATTTCTACCAAATCAGCTCCCCATTGGCTTTTAACGATGTCCGCAGAATGTGAGCTGGCAATAAGCCAGTCGGAAGGTTTGCCTATAACACCGATTCTCTTTCCGGAAAGCGGTTGTTTCTCAACAATGATTTCTCTCAGTTCTTCTGAAGCATTTGCATATTCCAGATCAATGATATGTGAATCAATATCATTCTGCTGCAGCCAGGCTGATATTTCCAGAGCAGCTGGGAGTGAATTATTACTGCGGTGTGTGAGTAAGTAAACTGTATTACTTACAGCTAAATTGTTCAGGAATTCTATGACGAGATTCTCTGTTCCTCCCGAGAGGATGAGAAGAGCATCAGGATTATCTGCTTCGGAAAAAGTAATATCGTTTTCAGACATGATAGCTGACAGGGCAGAGGTGATTCTGCGTATCTGTTCCGGCTGAGTAAACTCGGAGTAGAAGGATTTGATATTTATGTTCATGTGAGAGTCCTCATTTTTTTTTGTAGAATGTAAAATACAGCTTCGAAAATGTAAATAAAAAAAAAGGAAGTCAAAAGACTTCCTTTAAAATGGTGGGTGTTAAGGGACTTGAACCCCTGACAGCCTGCTTGTAAGGCAGGTGCTCTCCCAACTGAGCTAAACACCCATTAAAAATGGTCGGGGTGAGAGGATTCGAACCTCCGACACCTGGTTCCCAAAACCAGTGCGCTAACCGGACTGCGCTACACCCCGTAGCATTTAGTCAAACCTCATTGCTGAAGCACTCTGACAACAAATAAAACCGACGTTTCTGTGTCAATATTTATTTCAACTTTTTTTAGAAAGTTGTACCGAACTGAAAGTGAGGTTCCCATGATTTGTCTTCAAAATTGCGAGCTAAGTCAAATCCTATGAGTCCGAGAGGTGTTTTTATTCTTACACCTGCCCCTGCACCTTTTTTAAGCTCCCAGAGATTAAATTCTTCAAAATTATTATAACTGTTACCTGAATCAAAGAATAAGAGCCCTATGACAGTTTCCGGGGCTATAGGGAATGCATATTCTGTCGAGAATAAGATCTCTCTAATACCTCCATCCTGAGGTCCAATAGATCTGTCCGCATAACCTCTGATACCGTCAGAACCTGTTCCGCCAAGATAGAATCTTTCTTCAGGTGGAACTTCTTCTGAACTGCCGAAAGCAGTTGCGTATCCCATTCTGAGCTTAGATCTGAGTACAAGCTTCCAGAATGTGGGAACATACCATCTGAATTCCCCTATAGCTTTGTAGTAATCAAAGTCTCCCTGAAGTGCTCCGCCTGCAATCTCATTATAAAGTGTGAGTTGAGTTCCTCCGGTTGCAAAGAAATAATTATCTCTGCTGTCACGAGAGAATGTAACACTTACTGAGCTGTTATGCTGATAACCCTTTTCAGTTAATTCCAGAAGGTATGATGAAGCGTCATCGTCATCGTCCTGTAATTCGTATTTTTTCGATGTAAGGGAGTAGGAGAATATCAGCTTTGAGAAATTCAGTGATTCAAGGTGTTTACCTACTCTGACTGATCCTCCGCTTGTAAGTACATTATAGTTAAAGGAGTCCCATTCTTTTTTAGTATGGTGCAGGCTTAATCCTGCAAGTATATTTGTATCGTATACGTAAGGATTGGTAAAATCGAGCTCAAAGTCCTGAGTTGATCCACCGAATTCCCATGAAAAACTTGATGACCAGGCATTGCCAAGGAGGTTGTTCATAGACATGCTGAGCATTCCCACAAAACTGTCCTGGCTGTTGTATCCAATCCCGCCATTTGCTGTACCTGAAGGTTTGTCATTCAAATGGAATGTCAGATCAATATCACCGTTAGAATTTATTGGTTCCGGAGTATGATGAAGATCTGCTTCAAAAAATCCCAGGTTGTAAACATTTCTTAATGATTGAATTACTTTTGACTGTTTATAGTATTCTCCCGGGGAAAGAGTAATTTGTCTTCTGATAACTTTTTCTTTTGTTTTCCTGTTTCCTGCAATATGTATCTTGTGAATTTTTGCTCTTGTGTTTTCTCTTACTTCAATAATAATATTAATAAAATCACCGTTTTTCTCAATAATATGATCGAAGCTGGAGTAGATATAACCGTCTTCATAATACATTTCCGATAAACTCTGGAGTTCCATATCGAATTGTCCAAGATCAAATATATCGCCTTTTTCGAATGTGAATTTTTCCATTAATACATCTGTTATAAATCTTTCATTACCTGTTATTTCAAGTTTACCAAACTTAAACTGCTGTCCTTCAAAAAGATTGATTTCAATAAACATGTGTTTGCCTTCAATTTCTTTATTATGAGAAATGATTCTGGCATCAATGAATCCCTTTTTGTTATAATATGCAATGATTTTTTCCAGATCTTCATTGAAATCTTCTTCCTTGAATTTCCCGCTTCTGAAAAGACTGGATTTCTTGGTTTTCATCTTTTTAATCAATTCTTTTGCAGTTACAAGTTTATTACCGTTTATACTTACTTTCTTAATTTTAACTTTCTGCCCTTCATTGACCTGAAGAAGAATATTCACAGTGTTGTCTTCGTTTTCTTCAATTTCAAATTCAACTTCAGCATAATGGTAACTAAGATCTCTATAGTGTTTTTTAACTTCTTTGGTAATCTCTGCTTTCAGGAATGGAGACCAGTAAGCTCCTTCCACAAAACCTGCTTCATTCTCAATTTTATCCTTTGAGTATTTTTTGTTACCCTTGATTTTGGTCTTCTTTATTACAGGATACTCTTTAACCGTTATTACAATACCAATACCAAGATCAGTTTCGTCTGCACTGATATTAATGTTATCGAAAACACCAAGCTGATAAAGGTTACGAATTGATTTAGATACTTCATTCTGATCAATAAATTCACCAATTTTAAATGTGATTACCGATCTGATAAGATCTTCATCAATTACTGTTGTTCCCTGAATTTTAATTTCAGAAATAACATTTGAGCCGGCTGCATAAATTGCCCCGCTCAGGCTTAATAATATTACAATTAAGACAATAAACTTCTTCATGGATCCCCCGTGGAATTATTCAAGTCATGAATTTTCAATAATTCATTAAAGTAAAGCATTTTTTAACTGTTTCACAATATTCAGGTTTTCTAAAGATAGTAAAACGAGATTGTATGCTGCTGAAATCTTTGCATATTTAAAAATTATAAGTCAAAAATCCCCAGTCGTCTTTTTAACGGAGCCCTGCTTTTATAGTTACAAAAAAACATCCATATTCAGCAATATCATCGAGGTATTTGAGACAAACTATAATTATCCCGTTATTATACTCGGGCTAAATTTTCAAGATTGAAAAAGTGGATCAGAAAGCAGTATCTATTGTAAATGCGTCGATAACTCAAAGTGTACAAAAATGTCGAATCATGTCTGAAAAAAGAACGTTTTATTGAAAGTATATTCATTTTTAAGCATGCTTTGAATAATGCTATGATAATAAAATTGATTGAGTGTCAAGCAAAAGTAAACATTATAACATATTGTGATATAACATAATATGTAATGAGATACAAAAGATGTAAGATTTTTATGACTGACAATGTAAATTCTTATTGACAATTTGTCATGTCCCTTCATATTTAACCCAATATTAAACTAATGGAGATATTATGAGAGGTTCAGGTGATCGTTTACGCGTACTCAGGATTAAAAGTGGTCTTTCTCAACATGCATTAAGCAGTGAAGTTCAAATATCCAGACCTACTCTGTCAGCTTATGAAAACGGAAGTAAAATCAGCAAAAGAAATGCTCAGAAACTTGCCGAATTCTTTGACGTTGAAGAGTCTTATTTTTACAAATCACCTGTTGAGGAACTTGATGACGAAAAGACAAAGTTCTATGAAAGAATCATCGATAACAAGGATGCAATAATTGCAGAAAAAGATAAAATTATCAAACTGCAGGATATTCTTATTGATGAATTAAGACGTAATCGTTAAGGTGTGACTACTGTTAAGACTTGCTTTGTACAAGATTTGAACAAAGGCTGTTAGTATTCTGACAGCCTTTTTTGTTCTAACCTGATTTAAGGATTCTCCTCTGGAGACAAACGACCTTTTGTAAGAATACCTATTCTGCCTCAAGAGACTTATGAAGTTTACTAAGTTGCGACCATTTTTATATAAAATCTCAATTTAATGCAATAAAAGATTGCTTGACAATAATATAAGATAAGCTACGATCTTGGATAAATGGAGGAAATTATGAAAAGATTTAACTTTTTCCTTGTAGTTTTATTGCTTGTGCCTGTTGGAAGCTTATTTTCTCAAAACAGTGAAAGACAGGCTTTTTACAAAACGATCATGGGTTATGTCGGTGAAGGTCATTATGTTGATGTTTTTAACTGGAATGAAAAGGCTGTTAGCTCGTGGACACTTTTAGATTCTAATGATTCAATCTTTACAGATGTAAACATGTATTACTCAAATGGGAAAATAGACTCGGTCTCAGGAGCATATCCAAACATAATTGGCTCTCAAAAAATTTATGGTGTAGTGTGGAGTAATGGTAATATTGATGAATTATATAACTATGTGATTGATGATTTGAGTAGTGTTTTGCAATGCAGATACATTTTAGCTCATGATTCAAATGGTAATCTGACACGGATAACTAAACAGAACTTTCAGGATCCAAGCTGGTTTGATACAGAAAGAAGAATCTTTACTTACGATCAGGATAGAATTACAGAGGTTCTACATGAAATAAAAAATGCCGGGCAGTGGGAAAACTACACAAAATACGAACTGACATATTCAGCAAACACAATTGGAATATGTAGAAAGTACTTCAGTGGAACATGGATAAGTAGCACACTTTATACAATTACTCACAATGGTACTGCAATTACCGAAAGACTTAAGCAGAATTATGATATAAATGATGACACAATATTATACAACAGATCAAAGCTTGAATATCAACTAAATGGAGATTTACCGTCAGTATGTAATTATTATGTCTGGCAGGACAGTTTGTGGACTCCTGAAATGAGATATAGATATAGCTATGATAACGAAATGCGACTTGTGCGGCTTGATTCTGAAATTTATTCTGGAGGACTGTGGCTTGAATCCTTCAGGGATGTTTTTACATATGTGGCAGTAACCGTTGTAACTGAAAATGCACCAGCACCTGTATTTTTACTGACCAACTACCCGAACCCATTCAATCCTGAAACAACCATACAATACAGTCTGAACAATCCCGGAGAAGTATGTCTTGAGATTTATAATCTCAAAGGACAAAAAGTAAAGACTCTGGTAGACGCTCAGGTTTCTGCCGGATCTCACAGCACAATCTGGAATGGTGAGACTGATTCCGGTAAGGATGTTTCATCCGGTGTTTATTTTCTCAGACTGGTATCCGGTCAACAGGTGGAAACACGCAAGATTGTATTGATGAAGTGATTAAGGCTTTCATCGCCCTGTAGGATTTACTATTCTGCACTGGCTTGTGCTGATCTGCCTGACGCGTAGAGGCAACCGGACGGTTGACTCATGACAATTAAACAACGGAAAAAAACGAAATGACACTGAAAGCAGGATTGCTCTCTTGGACACCTTTCCAATGGTTGAGAACCTTTGGCAATGGTGTGACATTTGTATCATCAAAAAAGAAACCCGACATTATCAGGTTCCTGCTTGAAATTTAAAACATTATATTTATAAGTATTTCCCAACAATTTTATCAATATAGCAATTTGATGACTTAAACTCAATTGTATTATCATGTTTGAATTCAGAGAATCTTATCATTTTCTTTTCTTTACCATTGATGAAAACCTTGAATATTGATTTGTCTTTTACTAATTCTAATATAAAAAGTTCATTACTTTGTGAGGAATGGAATTTATTTCCGTTTAGCTGACTCACACCAAAACTTAAGTTACCTACCGTTATCTTTAAATCATTATCATTATTCTTTAAGTAAAATGAAAGCTTGAAATTTTCAGGGAAATTAACTTCCGGTATAGTAAAATTATGCTTTTTACCTTTGAAAGTTGATAAAACTGATTTTGCATTAACTTTCTTTACCATCAATGTTGAACCACCTATCCAATTACCTGGAAGCATTCCCTCTTCAGTTGATGAAAAGTCTTCGAAATAAAAATCACTATTACTGGAACCGGATTTAATTGTGGAATTGTGGGATATGGAAGAGACTGTAGATTTGTTAGTAATGGTGCTTAACATTGTGGTTAGCTGGTTATTCTTTGGTAAACTTGATGATGCCACAGATATTAACTCACCTGTTTCTGCTGAAATCAATCTTGCATTAACTTTGATCCCATCATTTAATAAAATTGTTGTTCCAACTACAACAGCTTCAACACCCAAAATTTTCCCAATACTTACAGAAGTTTCTTCATCAATATTTCCGCTTAAATTCATACTCTGTTCTTCAAGTAAGGAATTTATTAAATTTCTTTCAATTAAAACAAATTTCTTTGTCATGAATAGCTTAGTTGTTAACTCTTCAACCAACAATTTACTCAGGTTAGTCTGATTATTATCAATATCATAGAATGTAAGGATAGCAATTCTTTTATATCCACCATTATTCAGTCCATCAATGAGTTGATTGGCTATAACGTTAATATTGTAACTAAAAGTGTTGTTCGATTCATTTTGACTCACATTTGCTGAAATCTGCTGCGTTGAGCATGAAATGGTGATGAAAATTAATACTGCGATTATTATTTTATTCATTGGTACCTACTTCACCTGGGTCATAACCATATATTTTACGTATTGAAAAATCAACAAATGAGTTAATAGAGAATGTTGAGCCGGAGAAATCATCTTTTCGTATTACTTTGCATTTTTTGCCATATATATATAGTGTGAAGACCTGAGCTTTTCTTTCTATTCTGATTTTCATGTTTCTCATGTAAATAGCTCCCTGGAAGTTTGTGTCCCAATAAAGAACATTACCACTATTATCTTCCGGTATGACATAAAATTTATGAATACCATGTTTTGTATTTAACTTGCTTTCTCCGAAATATACTCCTCTTGAAGAAATGCTGAGAGATAGATTTCCTATAGAGAAGTTCATACCTTTGTTAAATATATTAGTTTTGGTTTTATATGATGCAATATCGAATTCAAATACAAAGTTATCTGGAAATTCGATGTTATCAACTGTTACTTGATGTCCTGTTTTCCAATCAGCTTCTTTGAAGGGAGTTAAGCGATTTGATGAGTTTACAGCAAGCGTAGAACCACCTATCCAGTTTTGGGGAAGTGTTCCTTCCTGTGTGCTACGAAAATCTTCATAATAAAAACAATTCTCTTTTGGAATGGAATAAGGAACCATCGAAGCACAGCCGATAATAAGAGAAATAATTATTAATAGAAATAATATTTTGATTATCTTCATTTTTTCTCCTCTATATTTGCATTTGAAATTTCAACATGATTCAGGAATGAGATTCATTAGAGATTATTTTCAAAAAGAGTTATCCGTTATCCAATTTGTCAAGACAATTCTTGTTGCAGAAGATTGAATATTAGTTAAATACATTATTGGGTTATAAGGAAAAAATAGTTCATATAGCTGAAGTGATGAGCAATGTCTGTGCAATCAAGACCTGTAAAGCAAAATATTTGTGTTTTCTCTATAGTCTACATAAAAAAAGAACCCGATCAAATCGGGTTCCTTGATATATAATACGAATTAACGATTATGCTTTTTCTCTTCCTGCATGGAATGCCTTGATGTTAGATTCAACAACTTCATCACCTTTACGTCCAAAGAGGAATTTGATTCCTTCTTCGAATTTTTCAACAGGGATGTCTATATGTTTACTGGCAGCACCAAGGATAACCATGTTCATGGATCTTTTTGATCCAAGTTCTGCTGCGAGTGAGTCTGCATCGAAAGCAACATGATTTTTAACATTTTTAACTTCACCAAGTACAGAGTCAACTTCCGGGTAATTAGGAATGTTAAGTACAGGTGTTGTGTTGGTAACAATCCAGCCGTTTGTAGCAAGATAAGGCATATATCTGAGGGCTTCCATAGGTTCAACGGAGAGAATCATATCTGCCTGACCTAATGGAACGAGATCTGAGAATACTTCTGTATCGGAGATTCTGAGGTGAGATTGAACGTCTCCTCCTCGCTGGCTCATACCATGAACTTCAGCCTGCTTCAGGTGCAGTCCGGATTCAACAGCAGCATAACCAATGATTGCAGCGATAGAGAGGATTCCCTGTCCACCGACTCCGGCTAAAATTATATCTATTTTCATTTGTTACCTCCGGCACGCTTTCTTTTAGCAAATACATGAATACAAGGTCTTCTTGCAATAACAACTGAAACACCATTGTAATTGAATTCTTCGGTAAACACTTTTACGTTTTCGTCGTGTTTGTTTTTAAGAGGAGTAATTACTCTGAGGTGTTCTTCTTCTACTCCGAGACCAAGGCAGATTTTTTCAAGTTTTCCTGTAACTGCCGAGTCTTGCATACCTGTCATTGCAGTAGTGTCATTATCCAGAATAAGGATTACAACATTTGCATTCTTTTCAACTGCATCAAGGAGACCGGTAATACCTGAGTGACCGAAAGTTGAATCACCGATTGCAGCAACAGATGGGAATAAACCTGCATCTGCAGCACCGATAGCCATAGTAACTGAAGCACCCATATCAACACATGAATCAATTGCATCGTAAGGTGGTTGATAACCGAGTGTGTAACAACCAATATCTGAGAATACATGACCTTTACCGTATGGTTCAAGAGCTTCATTAAGGGCAACATAAGAGTCGATATGAGGACAGCCAACACAAAGTGCAGGTGGTCTGCCTGTAACGAGTTCAGGCATAGGGTTGTTATCATATTCAGGAAGTCCAAGTCCTTTTCTGACGATTGCAGGATTTAATTCACCATCACGTGGTATAGCTCCGCTTAATCTACCTGTAATCCTTGTTCCGGCTCCGAAATAACCTTTCAGCATTTCTTCTACGAGCGGCATACCTTCTTCAAGTACTAAAACTTCGTCACATTCTGCAGAAATCTTTTCTACATATTTTTTAGGTAATGGGTATTGACAAACTTTAAGGATTGGGTGGTTGAAGTTTTCATCAACGTTTTCCATAAGATAATTGTATGCTAATCCACAGGCAATAACACCGAGTTTTTTATCTTCACCATCACGATAAGAATTGAATGGAGAGTTTTCTGACTCAGTTACAAGATCGTCCTGTATTTTAAGATGTCTTTTATATTTCTGTCTTGCTATAGCTGGTAAGAGCATGAATTGTCTTCTGTTTTCAGGAAGATGCATTTCATTTTCAGCAATTTCTTCAATTCTCTTAACACCGGCTCTGGAGTGAGCTAATCTTGTTGTGAGACGGAAGAGTACAGGAATGTTATATTTCTCAGAAAGTTCGAAACCATGTCTTGCCATGTCATAGGCTTCCTGCTGATTTGCCGGCTCAAAATAAGGTAGTAATGCGAACTTGCCGTAAAATCTTGAATCCTGTTCGTTTTGGGAAGAGTGCATAGATGGATCGTCTGCAACAGCAACGATTAATCCTCCATTAGCTCCGGTAAGAGCTGAATTCATGTAAGGATCAGCCGCTACATTAAGTCCAACGTGTTTCATGGTTACAATAGCTCTTTTACCGGCATAAGACATACCGATAGCAGCTTCCATAGCTGTTTTTTCATTTGCAGACCAGGTTCTGTGTACGTTTCTTTCCTTTGCCTGCTTAGAATGCTGAATATACTCACCGATCTCGGTTGATGGAGTTCCCGGATAACCGTAGAATCCAGATAAACCAGCATCAAGAGTTCCCTGCGCAAAAGCTTCATCGCCTAACAAAAGCAGTTTTTGCATGTTTATCTCCTTCAATTTTATTGTTTTTCCCTAATATTTTTCGTAACTGATTTATAGCAAGTACTTTTTTCAAGTGAGAAATCATTGACTAAAAATGTCAGGGAATTTTTTTTTACAAAAGAGAACTTTGCATAAATGCAGGAACAGTCGGTTGCGGCATAAGAGGTTTTATGAAAAAATTCTGACTACTCCTGAAAGTTCTTTTAAATTAATGAATTTTAGATGTAACCTTGATACAGAAAACTTCATTTACTCGTATATATAGAGAGAAATATAGGGTGTGCACTATTGATTTATGCAAGTTCTCAAAAAATAATTTGGAGAATCTAATGAAAGTATCTTTAACAGGAATAAAGCCGACCGGTGATCCGCATATCGGAAATTATCTCGGAGCAATAAAACCGGGTCTGGAATTATCTGAGCAGTACAAAAGTTTTTATTTCATTGCAGATTATCATGCACTGAATTCAATGAGAGATCCTAAAGAACTCAGAAAGATGAGTCTTGAGATCGCTGCTGCCTGGCTTGCCTGTGGATTAGATACTGAAAAAGTTGTATTTTATAAACAGTCTCACGTGCCCGAAACATTTGAACTGGCTACATTACTCGCAGCTTTCACACCTAAAGGACTGATGAACAGGGCTCATGCGTACAAAGCTATGATTGCCAATAATAAAGAAATGAACAAAGACATTGATGATGGTGTAAATATTGGGTTGTTTACTTATCCAGTTCTTATGGCAGCCGATATTCTGTTATTTGATGCCGATATAATCCCGGTGGGAAAAGATCAGCTTCAGCATGTGGAAATGACAAATGATATAGCCCAGACTATAAATCATAATTACGGAAAACAGGTATTCAAACTTCCTCAGCCTTTACTCAGAGAGAACTCAATGACTGTTACAGGATTGGACGGCCGGAAAATGAGTAAAAGTTACAGCAACACAATACCAATGTTCTTGACAGAAAAGAAGCTTAGAAAAACAATAATGAAAATAGTTACTAATTCACAGACTGTTGATGAACCTAAAGATCCCGAGAACTGTAATGTGTTTACCTTATACAAACTTTTTGCAACTGAAGAGGAACAGAAAGCTCTTGCGGAGCAATACAGAGCAGGTGGAATGGGCTGGGGGACTGCGAAGCAGATTCTGTTCGAAAAACTGAATTCCGTGCTGACTCCGATCAGAGAGAAGTACAATGATCTGATGGCCGATACAGCCTATATAGACAGAGTGTTAAAAGAAGGATCTGAAAAAGCAAGAAATATTGCGGATCGTAAAATACAAAAATTGAGAAAAACAATCGGAGTTATTTAATACCGAATGATATTTACGTTGGAGTAAGATAGATTGCAAGATACTAATGAATTGATTGAAATTCTGCGAACAGCTTTTAAAGAGAAAAAGCCTGATGTATACGGCAAGGCTGCTTTAGACTTTATCAATGAAAGTAAGGCAAAACCTGTCAAAGAAACATTTGCGGCCTACTATTATTACGCAGTGGCTCTTGCTGTTAAATCTGATTTTCTCGATACAATCAGAATTGTTTCTGAAGCAGAAAGGCTTTTACTGAATTATAAAGGTGAATTCCCTTCCATCATGAGAAATCTTTATCAGTTAAAATCAAACAGTTACCTGCAGACAGGAGACTATAAGAGGTCTCAGGAGTACATGAATAAAGCTCTTGTTTTGATTGATCCTGTAAAAAACAAGAGGGACTATTCAAGTCTTCTTAACAATCTGGGTATGCTCAATAAAAGGCAGGGCAAGTTTGCAGATGCTCTTGAAACACTACAAAAAAGCTTGAGAATAAGAGAAGAGCTTGGCGAAAAGGAAACAATATCAACCACATATAGTAATATTGCTGTAATCTATCTTGCACTTGATAAACTTAATGATGCCGAAGAATACTTGCAAAAATCTATCGATATCAAAAGAGAAATAGGTGATAAAAGAGGTTTGTCCATAGCTTTGAACAATATAGGTAATATCTATAACAGGAGAAAAGATTATTCTACTGCAATAAATTTCTACAATGAGTCTCTTGAACTAAAACAGGAAATAAATGAAGTGAAGGGTATTGCTGTCATTTCTAATAATATAGGTGCTATTTACAATGCTACCGGTAATTATGAACTTGCCAGGGAATATCTCTATAAGTCATTGGAACTTAGAGAGAAATTAGGTGATATGTACGGGAAAACTGTAACATCCCTTAATATTGGAGACTCTTATCTTATGGAAGGTATGCTGGAAAGAGCTAATGAATATTTTCAGATAGTTGTAAATCTCTCTAGAGAAATTGGGGCAAAGGATCAATTGATAAACTGTTATAAATCATTATCGGATCTTGAAGCTGAGAGAAAGAACTTTGAAAAAGCTCTTGAGTATTCGCACATGATGGTCAATGTGAAAGATGAGATTTTTAATGAAACCCTCAGTGAAAGAATTGCTCAGTCGAGATCTGAATTTGAGCTTGATCAGAAAGAAAGAGAAAACGAACTTGTCAGAAACAAAAACAGGGAACTGGAAAAGCTGAACCATACACTGGAAGTGCTCAATATTGAACTTAATGAAGCGATAGATCTTAAATCAAGAATCATGTCTATCATTGCTCATGACTTGAGAATCCCTTTACATAACATAAATCTGGTTGCTGACTTTATTGAATTGACGAGAGACAGTATTTCAAGAGATGAACTTCTGGAAAAATTTGGAAAAGTTAAATCTGCTAGCAGCAGGGTTACAGAACTTCTTAATAACCTGCTCGAATGGGCGAGAAGCCAGACCGGGAAACTGACTTTTTCTCCTGAACCGGTATCAATATACAAACTTGTTCAGGAATCCTTTTCGTTTATAAAGACTTCTTCAGAAAAGAAAAGGGTAGACTTTGTATTCAATGGACCTGATTATGAAATCAAAGTTGATGCGAATATGATGAAGACAGTTTTCAGGAATCTTATGAGTAATGCTCTTAAATTTAGTCACCCTGAAAGTGAAGTGCATGTCAGATGGGAAGCGAAAGATGATTTTCTGGTCATAAAAATTGCAGATAGCGGACTCGGTATTCCAGAAGATAAACTACATTTCTTGTTTGATACATCCAAGCCATATACAACTTCAGGGACAAATCTTGAGAAAGGTTCGGGACTGGGATTAATTCTTGTTAAAGATTTTATTGATATTCATAACGGTGAAATTACAGTAGAAAGCAAAGTTGATAAAGGTACTACTTTCAGTCTTAAACTAATGTTTTAATATAGCTGTTATCTTCAATATGAAATGAATACTGCTTTGTTTGAGGTATATCTATACTGAGAAGTTTGAGAAAAAAGTTGACTAACAATCATTAAATGAGTAATATTCTAAAAAAAAGCATAGAAGTACGGAATAGAAAAAATCATTAAAAAACTTAAGTATTCAGAATATAATAATTTTCGAAAGTTAACATTCAGTTTATAATTAACTAATTTAAAATAATAATAATTTGATATCAATATCTGTTAGATTAACTTGACAAGAAAGATCGCAATAAACATTATGAAAAGCTACACAATATTACGGAGGTTTTAAAATGAGAAATAGTCTCATACTTTTTATCCTACTTTTAGTTTCAGCAACTTGTTTTGCTGACATAGTAATTAATGAAATTCATTATAATCCGAGTGTTGGACCAGACACTTACTATGAATTTCTCGAACTGTATAACACCGGTACTGCAGTTGTTGATATGACAAACTGGACTATCGCTGATACGACAATGAGCACTCCTGTTGCATTTTCTGCTCAGATTCAAGCTGGCGGATATGTAGTTATCGCACAAAACGATTCAGTTTATGCTAATCTTCAGTGCCCGGTAATTGCTGCAGGTACTTACTTCGGACTTGGAAATTCAGGGAAACACCTTGAATTAAGAGACGGTGCAGGTAATCTTATTGATAACGTTGACTATGGTGTAACAGCTCCATGGCCAACAGAACCTAATGGTTCAGACGCCTCTCTTGAGCTTATCGATCCTGCTGCTGACAACAATGTTGCTGCTAACTGGCATGCAAGCTTTGTTTTCGGTGGAACTCCAGGTGAAATGAATTCAATGACTGGCTTAACTGCAGATGTAACTCTCGGACCAGCTCCACTTACAGTTCAATTCACATCAATTACTGTTGGAACTCCAACAGCTTACAGCTGGGATTTCGATAACGACGGTACAGAAGATGCAACTTCAGCTAACCCTTCTTACACATACCAGAATCAAGGTGTTTATACTGTAGTTCTTACAGCAAGTTATGCTTCAGGTGACGAAGTTGTAACAATGGAAGACTATATTGAAGTAACTTCTGCTTCATCAGTAGTTCTTTATACAGAAGATTTCGAAGCAAATGGAATTGATAATGTTACAACAATAAGCGTTACCGGTAATCAAACATGGGGATTGGATACAACTCATGGCGTCGATGGATCAAGCTGTGCTAAAGTTTCTGGTTATGATAATGGATTTAATGCTAATGAAGACTGGATGATTACTCCAGCTATTGATCTTTCAACAGTTAATGCTGCTACATTGACATTCTGGACAGCAATGAGCTATACAGGTAATCCACTTGAAGTCTTCATTTCTACAGATTTTGCAGGAAACGTTACAACTGCTACATGGACTCCAATTCAGGCTACACTTTGCCCTGGAAGCTGGACATGGACAGAATCAGGTGATATTGACCTTATGAACTATTTAAATCAGAATATTTATGTTGGTTTTAAGTTCACATCAACTGATACTGAATCAGCTACATGGGAAGTTGATAATATTCTTGTTATGGGTACAACTGGAACAGCTACATTTGAAGATGTTAACAAAGCAAAAGTATTTGCAGTTAACAACTATCCAAATCCTTTCAACCCAATGACAAACATTGCTTTTTCACTTAAAAATGATACAAACGTTGAAGTAAGTGTTTACAATGTAAAAGGTCAATTGGTTAAGACTTTTGCTAAGCAAGCTTACAAAGCAGGTGAACGCAGTGTTGTTTGGAACGGTAAAGACAATAATAATAACGATGTAACATCAGGTGTATACTTCTATAAAGTTCAAACTCCTGAAACATCAGTTGTTAAGAAAATGATAATGATTAAATAATATCAGAATCATATAAACATTAAAAGGCTGCAGATTATGCAGCCTTTTTTGCTTTATAAGCTGGGAAGAGCCGGGTATAGATTACAATTCTTTATTAAGATTTTTTATGATACTCCTCGCAAGTTCAATTCTGCGATTTCTTAGTTCTCCCTCCGGTAATGATCTTGTAACTTTGTTGTTTCCTTCAATTATCCTGAGTTCTTTCTCCTCAGGTGATAGTTTTTCAAGTAATTCCTGCTCAAAATATTCACTGATTGGCTTCATGATTTCGATAATTTTATCAAGTCTATCCATATACTGGTTTTGCATTTTCACTCCTTACAATATGACTCTTCCACGTCACATTCAAATGATAATTTGACCGTTTCAGTTTGTCAAGAAACATTTATAGATGTTAGTTTCAGTCTTTATCATAAGAATTGGATATCCGCAGTAATTTGATAAAATTGCTGTATATGATTCTATAAATTTATGACTGAAGCAGATAGAATATAGATATGAAATGAGGATAAAAGTAAATAAAAGGAAAGTAGATACAAATATATGGTAAAAAACTATCAGGCATTTTACTTGACATATAAATTTTTAAAACTGATATAAAACTATAAACGGAATTCTGGGGGAACTATTCATGTTTGATGATTATAATGATGAATCTTCGCTAAATCCACATAGCACTATAATGCACCCTGAAATTCAGACCAGTGTTTAAGTTTGGATTTTCGATCGTTAAACTATTAACTCAGAAAATTTCTCTTTTCAATTTTTCTTTTTTATTTTAGAGAAATTTTCAGAGTAAAAGAGTAAATTAAGGAGTATTATAATGAGAAAGTCCTACACGTCTGAATTTAAGGCAAAAGTAGCTATTGAAGCAATAAAGGGAGAGATGAGTATTGTAGAACTTGGAGCGAAATTCGATGTGCACCCCAATTTGATAACCAACTGGAAAACCAAGTTTCTGGAGAGTGCTTCAAGTATATTTTCAGATAAGCGGAAAAAAGAAAACAAGAAGAGGGAGGAAACTACGGATGATTTGTATAAAAAGATCGGACAGCTTCAAGTTGAGAGGGACTTCCTGCGAAAAAAGTACAGACAAATATATGGGAAAGATCCGGATTAATTGAAAAGGATCATGAAAAATTATCTATAAGACGGCAGTGTAAGCTACTTGATGTAAACAGAAGTACCCTATACTATAAGAAAACCATGCATACTGATGATAGTAAAGTTCAGAGTAAAATTGAGGAATTGTATTTGCAATATCCATTTTACGGCTATAGAAGGATAACCAAAAGTATACAACGAGACGGAATTCTTGTAAATCACAAGAAAGTGCAAAGACTGATGAAAGAAATGAATATAAAAGCAGTTTATCCCAAGATTAATCTCAGCAAGCCTAATAAGGCTCATAAGAAATATCCTTATCTTCTTAAAGGTATAAATATAAGTCGAATTAATCAGGTATGGGGGGCAGATATTACTTATATTAATCTTTCTTCCGGAAGGATGTACCTTGTAATAGTCGTGGATATGTACAGCAGAAAAATACTAAGCTGGAAAGTTAGTAATACCCTCGATAGATTTTTCTGCATTGAAGCCCTACAGGAAGCAATCAGCAAATATGGATATCCTGAGATTTTCAATACCGATCAGGGCAGCCAGTTTACGAGTAATGAATTTACCGAAATTTTAAATAGCAACCAGATCAATATAAGTATGAATGGAAAAGGAAGAGCTCTGGACAACATATTTGTTGAAAGGACGTTCAGGTCAGTAAAGTATGAAGAAATCTACCTCAATGAATATGAGAACATGAGAAAATGTCGAAACGCACTGGAATATTACTTCAACTTCTTTAATAATAAAAGATTACATCAATCTCTTAAATACAAAACACCAAATGAAGTATATTTTGAATATCTGGAACTTAAAAATGTATCTTAAACAAACTTAAACAAATTAAATAATGGTCTGGACAATGGGGTGCACCTTACACGATGTTGATTTTGTATGCAATCTTGTTCATTGTAATTGTCGTTGCTACATTTATTGCGGATATTAACAAATTCATAATTGTTCACAATATAGACGATGAGACAACTATTGGCGATGCTCTGAGGATTTACCATGTTACATCAAGGTCATTAAAGGATTATACTGGTGCGGATTTTGAATTCACAGATACACTGGGTGAGCATGATCTGACGAAAGATGACTTTGCTAAACTGCCATTTGCTTACAGACCTCATCCAATTCAATTCAGTATAAAACTACTAATTATTCTTTCATTATTGTGGATTCCTGTAAGATCTATAATCAGAGCAGATAAGTTTTACAAGAAAACTCATAAAATGAATTAATTTAATATCTGAATTGTCAGTATGAATGTAAGGGTTTTTCGTTCTGTTCAGAGTTTTGAGTGATTAATGTTTCTCCTGACTATATGTAAATACTTGTTGTTGAGAATGTATTCAGTCAATATATCTAATGGATCAATATCATATAAAAAAAGCTGCGTATTAAAACGCAGCTCTTAAGTTATTATATCGAAATTAATTTTCTATAAATCTTTGAATGGACTGTCAATCTGGTTGTCCCAGTTTTCATTTGCATAACGTTTCCATTCACCTCTGTTATCGTTATTTCTTCGTCTTTCGTTGTACTGAGGTCTTTCTTGCTGTTGAGGCTGTTCAGGCATTTCAGAAGGCTCAAGAGATATTCTCTTTTTAGCTTCATCAATGTTGATAACTCTTACAGTAATAGCTTCACCAACGTTTTCTTTTGCATGAACTACTTTTGCAATTGCAAGTTTAGACTTAGGCATTAATCCTGTAAGACCCTCAGCTACTTTTACGAATGTACCGAATTCAGATACACCATCGATTGTTCCCTGAACAAGTTCACCTTCTTTAAGGAATTCATCAATGTTATCCCATGGATCAGGCTGGAGAGCTTTAAGTGAAAGAGAAATTTTCTTTTTCTCTACATCTACTCTGAGGATCTGAGCTTCAACAAGTTGTCCAACTGAAACAACTTCTGAAGGCTTGTTAACTCTTTTACCTCTTCTCATCTCTGAGATAGGAATAAGACCTTGAACGCCAGGCATGATTTCTACGAATGAACCGAAAGATTCGTTTTTAACTACGCGGCAATTAACAATCTGATCTTCTTTAAGTTCTCTCATAGCTGCGTTTACAGGGTTTTCTGTAAGTTGCTTGATACTGAGAGAAATCTTTTCGCCATCGAGTTTGATAACTTTTACTTGAACTTTCTGACCTGTTTCAAGTGCGTCAGATGGTTTAGCAATTCTTGTCCATGAAATTTCAGAAACATGAGCAAGACCTTCGATTCCACCGAGATCGATGAATGCACCGAAACCGGTTAATCTGGTCACTATTCCTTCAATAACCATACCAACTTCAAGCTTTTTAAGTGCTTCAGTTTTCTTCTCAGCTGCTTCTTGTTCTGCAAGAACTCTATGGGAAACAACAATGTTTCTTCCTTTATCAGTATAATCAATAATCTGGAAGTCAAAGCTTTGTCCGAGAACTGAATTTTGATCTTTAAGAGGGAATAAACTGATTTGTGAAGATGGACAGAATGCTCTTGCATTAAGAACATCTATTTGGAATCCGCCTTTTATAATTTTGACAACTTTTCCAGTCACAGGAATTTTTCTTTCAAAAGCATCTTTCAATGCAGACTTGTCTACATTAGCTTTTGAATATCTTTTGGAAATTACAGTTTCTACATCATTTTTCTTAACTACGTAAGCAGTAATTTCATCACCAACTTTTACGGTAACATTACCATTTTCATCTTTAAATTCAGAAACTTCAGCATGTGCATCAAGTTTATCTCCGAGGGTTACGAATACATATGAATCGTTAACATTAACAACTGTACCTGTTACAAGGTCACCTTCAGTTGTTTCAAATGCTTCAGCAATTGACTGCTCGATTAATGTTTCCATGTCTTCAGAACTTTCTTCTGTTGCAGTATCTGCAGTTTCAGTAATTTCTACTTTTTCTTCGACTTTGTTTTCACTCTGAACTGTATCAGTTCCAACCATTTCATCTTGTTTTTTTTCAACGTTTTCCAACATTACAATCTCCTGTGATTAATCAGTGTGTCAAAATCCTAAAGGCACGGCTGTAATGTCCAGCTTTATTTATAAAGTTTTTATTCAAAATGCTATTCTTCGCTTCTTAAAAAGATAGAACACTGCCTGCTCCATTGAATACGCTTTCCTCTGAAGCCTGTCATGAAGCTCTTTCTCAGCATTCTTGATATCAATAAACTTTTCATTTTCAAGATTATACAGTTGAGATCCTTGTCCGATTTTTCCACTAAAAAAATACTTGTCTTCAAGCCAACCAATGTTGTTGTGTTTAACAATCAGGGCAAATCTGTTGTCGGGATTTCCATTCAACATGTCTTTTCCAAAGAAAGAATGTCTGGCAGAAATATGCAAATAGTTAAGAAGTGTTGGTGGAATGTCAACCTGACTCGTTACATAATCATATCTTGCCGGTGCAAGATTTCCCGGACTGTAGAACAGGCATGGAACATAGGACGCTCTGTGATCAAAAGGAATATCATGATGATAATTCTTGGAATGATCACCTGTAACAATAAATAGAGTGTTGTTAAAATACGGTTTGCCTTTTATTTTATCAAAAAATTGTCCGAGAGCATAGTCCATGTATTTAAAAGTATTGTAGTTTCCGTTTAACTCACCACCAGTTTCTACTTTTCCGAAATCAACATCCGGGATTGTATATGGTGGATGGTTTGTTGTTGAGAATACAGATAAAAAGAATGGCTTATCAGCAGGTAATTTATCTATTTCTTCTATTGTTCTTTCGAAAACAACATGATCGGGAGCTCCCCATTTATTGATGAAAGTATCAGGATCAAAATCTGTCTGACCTACAAAGTTATCTACACCCTTTGATACCAGAAATCCTCTCATATTGTCAAATTCAATATCCCCACCATATATGAAGTGAGTTGAATAGCCTGAGTCTTTTAGCATCTGACTTATAGAAGGTATCTTCTGCTGAGCCTGTACCTGCTTTATAAGAGATTTGCCTGTAAGTACGGGATAAGAACAATAGCTGGTATTAAAAGCTCTGGCACTTCGCTGTCCATTACTGTAGAAATTTGTAAACAGGACGCCATCTTCAGAAAGCTTGTCGAAATTTGGAGTAAGTCCAAGATCCGAACCGAGGCAGCCAACAAATTCAGCAGAAAACGATTCCAGAAGAATAAGCACTACATTCATCTTTTTTTGCGGTTCATCAGTTTTAAACTCTCTAAAGAAAGGATATTCCTTCACAATTGGCTCTTCATTCGGCATGATAATTTCTTTAGTAACTTCAATAGCTTCCTTATCAGAAATGTATTGCGGACGCTTTTCGTGGTCATAAACGTCTCGAATAAAATTGAATATAGGGTTAACGGCAGTCTGGTTTGCAATGTTGTACTGGCTTGTGAAGCCTACACCCCAGTTGATGGACGCTGTACCGGTTCGTCCTCTGACACCAAGAAACAATAGTCCTGCTAAAATCAGGAATGTGACTGATCTGTTTATATAGTGAGTTTTTTTATATTGCAGCTTTTTGAACAACCTGTGTTGAAGATAACCAAATGATCCAACAACTAAGAACATGAGAAACAGATAAGGTATAACCGGATATTCATTCCAGATTGTGTACACAATCAGATCCGGTGTATCGGAGTATTCAATGGATGTATAATCAAGATGAGAATTGTATTCCTCGAAAAACTCAAGATTCCCGATCATTGCTCCTGTATAGACTATAAGCAGTATAAGCATCAATACCTGAACGGTAATCCTCATTATCTTAGAAAACTCGATTCCTATATAGGGAATGTGCCCGATAAGGAAGAAGGGTGCAAGATAATAGCCAATTATAACAGTGTCGAAACGTGCTCCATAGAAAAAAGCTGTAAGGATATCTCCAAAGGGGACACCTGAGTATTGACCATGATATCTTATTACAAAGAAAATTCTAAACAATGCAAAGAAAGCCAGCAGCAGCAGATACATTTTCAGGAAAAATGTGTCCGTTGGGGCTAACCTCAGTTTTTTTAAGTTCATACTTACCTCATCTAATAGAAATCATAATATGATGTCATTGTTTTTATCGATATAAATTGATCAAATGAAAAATTAATTTATTGACTGAAATTATTTGATCATGAAATTCTGAAATGTGAGATTTTTGCACAATAGTAGAGTCAATCATCATCTGATAAATTGAAACATTTATGCGAAGATTTCATAGTAAATATTTTTTTTCAGGAGTTTATTGTGATTTTAGGGATTTTGATATCTATTTTATTATTATGTGTAAATCTGGGAGCTGATGAGGGGATGACTGAGATAGAGCGAATCTATACTGAATTCAAAGATTTGAGCACGAAAAATATGGAAGTCTATCAGATAGATAGTCTGGAAGTTAAAGTCGATGCTTCGATACTGGTGCTGAAGGATGGATTTCTGTATGTATATTGCCCCGTTAACAATCAAAATGTTTTCAGTGCATTCAGAGGTAATGTACATTTTATGCTTAAATCAGATGCAGAAGAGGCTGTCAGGCAATTCAGAAATGCAACAAATAAAGATTTTTTTGAGGATGATTATGATGAGGTATTTATAACTGATACACGAGGATTAGTTAATGAGGTGAGAAGTAAGTTTCAGAAGTTAGATAATTATCCGGAATACAAAAACATCGATGTGAGAATGAACAAGATGAGCATTAGTGATGGATCGGATTTAGTATTATGGGACTACATTGTTGAAAAGATAATTGAAGATAACTCTAAAGGTTTTATCAGATATTGCTTACTGAACAATCATAATAGAATAAAGGTAGTAAATTATTCGTATGATCCTGAAAGAGACAGAGAGAATTTTCTTCACTTTATACCTGCAAATAACAAGTTCAAGAAATCTCTTTCCAATAACATATTATTCAACAAATTAGAAGATTATCATAAGTATGGCAATATTCCTGCCCCTGTTAAAATCCTTTCTACTGATGTGGAGAAATATGACCTGGATATTGAAATAACCCGAAATAAAATTCTTGTGTGTGATGGGAGTATTTTTTTTAATGTAAGGGATGGGCATTCTCAATGGTTGAAAATTGAAGTTGGATACTTGTTAAATATGAAAAAATTCGAGCTTGAGTTTGTCAGAGATTCAAATGATTATCCTCTGGATCATTTTCTTAAAGAAGAATACTTATGGGTTAAATTACCGGAGAATGTTACTGATGGGAAGTATCAGTTGAAGATTAAATATCAGGCTCCATACATTTATACATACCATTACACGTTGAATACAACTGCATCTCATTTGTTCTGGTTCCCTTATATTCCATCAGAAACATACTTTCATGCTAATCTTAAATTCACATATCCCAAGAAGTACAATTTGTTTTGTGTCGGAGATAAAATTTCTGAAGAAAAAGTTGGAAAAATGAAAACAGCAGTCTGGAAGACAAGGCAACCTGTTGGTCACATTGATTTCTCTCTGGGAGATTGCAAACAAAGCGTTAAAACTCGAGAGGGAGTGCCGGAGGTAACAGTTTTTATGGATAAGGACAGGGATGATGAAGTAGAAAGGCTAATGAATCTGATGGAGATTATGTCTAACATATTAGGGAAGTTAGAATCAAGTAAAGTCAGCTTTATTGAATCGTATGGATATGATATTGCAATACCTGATTATGTTGTATTTGGATTTCCTGAGCTTCCCGCTAACATTGGCAATCCACTATATATAAAACAGCTCAATAATTTGCTGATTGCTTATCCGGTTGTTTCAGTTGCAGAGCTTTGGTGGGGAAAAAGTGTTAAGCCTTTCAGATCAAATGATTCATGGCTTATAAACTCTTTAGCGAAGATTACGTCTATTTTACTTATACATAAGTGTGATTCAAGCGGAGAAGAAATATATAATGATAATATTACATTATCCAATGATTCTGTTAGAGAATACTATAAAGCATCTGTCAGTTGCGGAATGCTTCCTGATGCTGTATACGATAACAATTCAGGATCAAGATCTACTTATGTAATGCACATGTTGCGATATTACCTTATGAATCTTCAAGGGAAGAATGATGATGTTTTCCTGACAATCTTGAGGAATTTCTACTCTGAATACAAAGGGAAAAAAGCAAGTACAAAAGACTTCATTAGGACTGTAAATAGCATAACCGGTACAGACATGAGTTGGTTCTTCGATCAGTGGGTATATGGTAACAAGCTTCCTGAAATTGAGTATGATTACTCCGGAACTCAGGAAAATGGCGTTAACTATCTGAATTTAGAGATAACACAATCGGGAGTGGGGGATAACTTCATATCCAGAATTCCACTACAGGTCGTTTATCAGAATGGAGCAGCATCAACATTCAATGTGGATGTGATTGGTAAAACATATACAAAGAAACTGAAGCTGCCTATGGAAATGAAAGAATTGATATTTGATCCGTTTAACACTGTGATATTAAAAGAGAAGAAATAATGAAGAACATTATAATCAGTAAAATATTACTGTCATGTGTCATTATTTTATGGGATTCGGAAGTCTTTCGGGAGATGAACTACAGAATGAGTCTAATGTAAGTCTTAATGGATTCATTGAAGATATATCTGAAATCAGTTTTGATGAATCGCAGGTGTATAAAGTAAAAAAACTGGATTATGTCAATAATGCTGCAAATATTTCATTTTATAATGGATATTTTTATCTTATGACACCGGTATGCGGAAAGCAGATTGGTTTTGTTTTCATTGGCAATGTCAAAGTTCATGTAAAGTCAGATAATAGGGATTTTCTCAGGCAGATAAATGCAATAAACGGTAAAAAAGAGATAATCAACAAGTACAATACTTTTTTTATGTATACTACCGAGGATTTTATTCAAAAGATAAAATTAGAAGGAACACATCCAGAACTAGCGTAGATGTTTCTGGGTGAATACATCAGGAATGACTAAAGTTCTCTTATAAGAATACTCCACCTGTGCGTTAATCAGCCATAATCCACAGTCGATGTATTGGTAGAAATAATCATCTAAATCGTGAAAGCTTGTACAGCTCAACCAACCGCTTAGAGGGATACAGCCGTTTGTCTCATCTTAATGTCCGAACCTTGATTCTCGTGATTTACCTGATCACATGATGATACGAAGCGTTACCTCTACCTACTTCTCGAATTAGTTACCTTTACAGGTAAATTCCCGATTATAGCCTCTGCAATCTTAATCCAGCTGAAATGCTCTTCGGCGTATTTTCTGGCTTTTCTACCCATTTCCTCATGATCATTGTTCAGAAGCATGTTGGAAAGCAGGATTTCCATGCTCTCCGGGTTGTCGGGATTATATGTCTTGAGCCATCCATGCTCTTCCAGCTCTAAAATACCGTTTACATCCGTTGAAACAACAGCACAACCTGCTGCCGCATAATCACGGATTTTGAGAGGGGAGTAGCCCACAATGTTAAGCTTCTTCGTTTTGGGAGCAACAGCAATATCTATTACATTCATCCATTCATTTACCTTGTCATAAGGTATGTTGGGTTTAAGTATGATTTTATCAGCATAATCAGTCTGCCGGATTTTCTTCTCCAGCTCTTCCTTATACATTCCGGAACCGGCAATCAGCAGATAAACATTATTAAAGTTACAGTTTACTTTAGCAAAGCTATCAACAATATCATCAATACCTTGCCACTTTGAAATATTGCCGATAAAACCAATAATTGTACCATCTACTCCCAGTAGCGATTGTTTCAATCCGGATTTGTTTTCCAAAGGATAGAAGTGAGAAATATTTGTACCGTTTCCAACTGTGAAAATCTTATCAGGCAGTATTCCAGAGTCAATAAGCAGTTTACGAATTCCATCTGTCACAGTCAGGGTCTGGTCGGCTGTCATTGCGTCAGCTATCTGTAGCGCTTTGCCAATCCAGGCAATCAGTTTTGAGCTTCTCTGAATCTTAATTTCCAGATCAAGCCAACCATTGTGTTCTGTCAGAATATGCGGGAAACAACCCTTCAGCCAACAGAGCAATCGGACTAATATTGCAGGAAATAGTCGCCAGCGAACATGTATCAGATCGGTATCCGGTGTTATGACCTTAAACAACTTTTTATATATCCAAAAGCTGTGCAAGAAGGCATTTTTAAGCGATTCCTCATACTTAACAGGATAATCTTTGATTTCTATCTCAGTATCGTAAATATCTCGTGTTACCTGTGGACTGATAACACTCACAGAATGTCCAAGTCTGCTATAAGCGTTTGCAGTTTCGCTGAAGTGGATGCTGGTTGCATCACTTGTTTCCGAATTAATATGACCAATCATAATTATTTTCATTTCATTACCCTTTATCCCTTAATTGTCAGCTCATAAAGGTGTTTCTCATTCTCCTCAACTAACCTGTGATTATGCCATAAGAATACAAACTCACCTTCATATTCTTTTACTGTGTTTTTAACGGATAATATTTGCTCAGCTTTCTCTAAACAGGTTAATTCAGGGTTATCGATTATTTGAGACTCCATCAGTATCAAGGGTTTCTCCCATGTTTCCAGTATTGAATCATTCTTATAGTCGTATAGTGGGAAAGGTCGGCAAGCGCCACAGCGGAATCCGGCTTTATCCCTGAATGCAAAAGTAGAATCCATTTTGATTCCTGTCTCTGACAGATTACACAAAGTTTCAGGAACATTAAGCGATAAATAGTGCTGTCTTGAATGTTTAAGCCCTGGAACTAACGAGATTGCTTTCTTCATCTCAGCTGTCATCTTTGCTTGATTATTGTATGTCCCCAATCCAAAGTGGATTCCTATATTACTGTTCAGTTGCTTTCTTATTCTTTCAAGCAATGGTATAAACTCATCGATTCTGTATGATGGGTTATCCCAGTTAAAATCACCAAAGAAAAAGTAATAGATTGATTCAAAGTCTTTCTCTTGATCGAGCATATAGTCGAATGTGTCAAAAGGATCTGCAAAGCTTGATGATCTGCTCTTTGTATAGTTCAATAGCCTTGGAACAAAGCTCTGCTTTCTCAGGATTACATCTCCTGCACAGTTCTTGAGCAGGTGGGGCAGAGGTAGGTTCATATACTCAGTCGGATGATCAACATCGTGAGTTGGAATGACTTTGAAACCGTTTTTCGGAACATCAATATTGAGATGGATTTTTCTCAGTAGACTAAGGATGATATTGCAATAATCGTGAACGACAGGCTTATCTATTACATCTTCAATGAGCGAGTTTTTAGCTTCAAATCGTCCATGCTTATCGAGAGGATTGTGGATTGCGGATTCATATCCTGTCAGCAGGAAAAAGGCTGATCCGATTATATCCGCATTTACTTCAATCAATCCATCTTTTATGACAAGAGCCGGTTTGTCGGATTTAAACAGGGTTTTAGTTCTGATGTTCTCAACCTCAATATTATTAATACTGAGGTCTTCCTTTACCAGATTCCGCTCTTTGATGATATTGAACATCTCAGAATGCAGCCTGATTTTACCTTGCTCAGAAGATATTTCAATGTAGTTAAATTCATGCTTGTAGTAGACTGGTTTCAGGTCTGACCATACTTCAAGTAAAACTTTAAATATATATTGTATTTTATTGTAATTAAATTCAGGTACGTGTATTATAAACATGTTTAATCCGGAGAATTAATTCTTAGTTTTCTTTTGATAAGAGCTGCAGCTTCTTCCAGGAACTGAACATACTTGAATGTCCACCATAACTCTTGATTCAGTGCAAATTTGTTTTTAAGAAGATTGATAAAAGCTCTGAACGATGAGTAGTTTCTATGTGGATTTTTCAGTCCGACATGTTCCGGGAACATCATGTTGAACAACCCGGTATATTTTCTGTAGCAGTTGAACAACTTAATCTTTTTTCTCTGGAAAGGACTCATTGATTCAGTGACTTGTTCGGCAGTCAGTTCCAGTCGTGTCTCCAGAACGCCATTAGATTGTAGTTTTTTAAGAAAATCGTCAATTTCCTGGTTTCTGGTGATTGTAAGTGTTCCCCAGTTATCTCCTTTTTTAAGAGAGTCTTTCCAGAAGCTCTTTATCCATGGATCACCGCAGGAAACATCTGCATAAGCATTAAAATAGTCTGCACAAAAAAGGCATCTTCTGCGGTAGAAATAGGGGCTCATAAATATTGCTCCGGTCATCTGCTTTTTTCGACTGTTGTCGTTCAGTCCACCAAAGATACGTACGTTGTGCAGTTCTCCTGATGAATCTCGACCGTAAACACCTTCTCTCGCACCTTTGTATCGGTAGTCAATCCAGTCAATGTCGTGGTAGTCAATTCCATTTTCTTCAAACAGAAACATGCTTGCTTTTGCAGTGGGAGTTCCTCCGCATAGAAGCCCAATAACATACTTTATCTTCTTCTGCCAGCGTGGCATTTCTGCCTGTAATTTTCGAATTGCATGTGTATGACAGGGGAGTGTAACTATAACATAGGTTTTGTCATCATCATCAATATCTTTCAAACCTTCCAGAAGTGGGGCAGGGCAATACATGGAATGTTTATCCTGTGATCTGATCTCTTCAGGATCAGTGAATACTTTGTATTTTGCATATAACGGCAGTTTTACATGGTTCTCAGAGACAATCATCAATGCTCCGTCTACTTTTCCTTCTTCAATGAGAGAAGCTGCCAGTTCTCTTGCCAGACCTCCTGATGTTGATGTGCTGAGTAACTCTTCATCTTTTGCATAAAGTACAGAACATTTATCGGTACTCTGTAAACCTGACTGCAGACTTTTCATGGTAGTAAAGCTGCATTGCTCAGCATGCTTTGCATAATCTACATTATGTCCGGGGCACACTAATACGCATAAAGAGCACTCAATGCATTTGTCTTCATCTACTTTGGGGACTCTGTCACCGTACTCATCCCAGACGGAAGATATTGCTCCGGTCGGGCAAACTCCTGTGCAGGCACCGCATCCGGTACACATTCCGTTTTCAGGGACAAATCCAATATGTTCCATCTATATTACCTATGCTATTTCTCGTTTGATTTTACGTTTTATGAAAGCAAAGCCTTCTTCAACAAATTGAATGTACTTAAATATCCACCATCGACTTCGCTTTAATGTTAGTTGACTTTTCAAAAGATTGAAGTATCCTTCCCGCTTATTCAAATCATTATATGGATTTTCAAAGTGCTGATGATCAGGGAATTCCATGTTAAATTTATGTACATGCTTTTTGTATGATTCAAACGGTTTGATTCTTTTATGCTGGAAAACACCCATGGAAACATGAATGTCGTCAGGTTCAACTTCCATTCTTTTGTCCAGCTTTCCGGCTGCAAGCATTTCATCTACCAGCTTTTGAACATGCTCAGTTCTGATGATTGTGAGAGTTCCACCCTTGAGACCGTCTTTTATCGAGCCTTTCCAGTACTTTCTGACCCAAGGGTCACCGCAGGCTATATCTGCATATTGATTGAAAAAGTCAGCACAGAAAAGACATCGTCGTCTCCAGAAGTATGGACTCATATAAACCATTCCGATCATCTGGAATAATCTGTTCTGCTCTTTTAGTCCACCCATTTTACGAACGTTGTGCATTTTGCCTTCGTTGTCTCTACCGTAAACACCTTTGGGCCATTCACCGTAACGATAATCAACCCAGTCCAGGGTAGTTTCATCAACCCCATTATCAGCAAATAGATAAGCATTGGCATTTGCTGTTGGTGTGCCGCTGCATATCAGCCCAAACAGGTATTTTAGCTTTTTCTTCCAGACCGGCTTCTCAGCCTGTAAATTCCGTATTGCGTGCGTGTGGCATGGGAGGGTTACAATAGCATACACTTTATCATCACTCTCAATTTCCTTGAGTCCTTCCAAAAGTGGGGCAGGGCAATATCGGGAATGAACTTTATGCTTGCGGATCTCATCGGGATCAGTAAATACTTTATATGGGGCATAGAAAGGAAAACTCAATTTTTCCTGAGCTGTTATCATCAATACTCCGTTGATTTCACCTTTCTCAATAAGAGTGGCAAGTAATTCACGCACAACTCCGCCGGATGTTGCTTCCTGAAATGATTCTCTGTTCTCAGTGTATATTATATCGCAGGATTTACATGAGCCAACACCTACTTTGAGCGTGTCAGATTCCTGTATATGGCATTCTAGATTGAGATGTTTATAGTCAACCTTGTACCCGGGACAGACCTTCACGCAGAGTCCGCAGGAAATACATTTTGCGCTATCAACTTCTGGTACTCTGTCACCGTATTTATCCCATACCGGTGTAATTGCATTAACAGGGCAAATCCCTGTGCAGGCACCACATCCGGTACATAAGCCATTCTCCGGTACAAATCCTATGTGTTTCATTTTATTATAACTCCCTGACATGTTGGAAGATAGATTAGTTTTAGTTCATTCGACTCACAGAACTCATCTACAGCTTTTCTGACACCTGAGCATTCAATAATCCCATAATCTTCAATAAGAATGATTCCTTTATCAACCACTTTACTGAAAATATAATCAAGAGTACCTCTGGTGCCTTCATGAAGATTCAGATGCAGGTGGGCAAAGCATAATTGAGTAAAATCCGCTGATCCGATTGAGTCCGGCAAAAGTCCTGCATGGAAATTAACAAAGCTGAATGTATGAAATTGATCTTTCAATTCTTTCAGGCTAACATCACGATAAAAGACCTTTCTTTCACCAACATCATTTCCCGATTTTTCAGGGGAACCTTCAAACGTATCATAAAGGTGCAGCTTTTTATCTGTCTTTTGCATAATCTCAGCCATAAGCCAGGCTGTTCCACCTTTGTATACACCGAATTCAGCGACATCTCCCTGTTGTTTTAAAGCATGCTGCAGGAATTCTCGGAGAATATGGTTTCTCTCATTGTCCAGTCTTGATCTTGCTCTGACAAGCTGCTCTTTGAACTCAGAACTTGTCCAGGGTTGGATAATGTGATTTCTGAATCTTTTTCTTGCTATATATTGAGATAGTTTTTTCAGCAATTTAACACCTCGTACGTAGGTATTCCCGGAGTTCCTTGAGTGTTTTCATAAACTCCTCATTCTTAGTCATTATCTGTTCTTTTGATTCAACTTTGAGACGCGATTCTATTCTATCAATAAAGTTTTTAACATTTACTTGCTTATGGTCCTGAACGTTTTCAATGAGACCATACAAATCCATGATCTCATGATATTTCTCTGCCCAGCTGATTACAAACGGTTCAACTCCCATTTTCAGAGATGAGATCATACCATGGAATCTTGAGCACAATGTGAAATCACAAACTGAAATCAGTGACTTTATCTCATTGGCTGTCAGCATATCATCTATTTTAATCAGGCAGCTTTTGTCAGATACTTTATTGTATATCTCCTGATTGAATGTTCTGTCGTCTGTTCCAGCGTCATTATACTGATGTGGAATCAGGATCAATTTATATCCGTATTTATTATGAAAATGGTCGATGATCTCAGCATAATAAGTAACAGTTTCCGGAAATCCCCATCTCAGAAAAAGTATGTTTGGAATTATTGCAGCGTATTTACTGTGCTTGTCTATATTTAATTTATTCAGTAAATTAAGTGTGTTTTCTTCAAGTGGATTATTAAATGCAAAAGCTAGGTCTGGCATGAATTCCACATGTGGATTATTCAATCTGAACTCTTCAACGAGTTTCAGTGATTTCATTCCTCTTGGAAGGACTAACTCCGTACTTTCAAGGGCATATTCAGCTAATTTTCTGTTCAGATTAGACGATATGGGACCATAGGACTGAGGTAAGCAGAAAAAAGGTGTTTTACTGAATTTGGCAATTTTCATTTTCAGAAATGAAGTAAGAGCATCATTAAATCCATAGTAATCCGAAAAAGCTATTCCGTGAATCTCCAGAATTCCGTTTACATTTGAAATCTCTCTACTGTATCTGCTGAGTTTAACAAGAAGCTTATTCCCTGAGATATAACCAAATATGTAATCAAGCAGCATCAATAATGCTTCTAATTTAAAAGCTATTTTTCTGCCTAATGAAGTTGAATAGGATATTACATTGATTCTGTGGGTATCCCGAATACTTGATATTGCAGCCTTATCCAGCTCCGGATAGAAACTGAGAACACTGTAGTTATGCTGTTTACCTATGAGATTACAGGCAGCCTGTACCATGGCAGAACCGCCTTTACTCCTTAGGGATACTCCAGTAATCAAAAACTTTTTTCCCATCTTATTTCACCTTTTTACATACAAATATGGCGTGATAAGAAATTTCGGTTTTCATTCTTTGTGGAATAAGTCCGGACAGTATTTTTTCGAGCTTAACAAAGGGGTTAGAATTTACAATACCTTTTCTTTTAAGAAACTCGCTTATCTCTATAAACTTGTTAATCAGCCAGAAAGGATGAATTCCATCAAAACTTTCAACGGCAAAACCATTTTTACGGAACATATCAAGGAGTTCCGAAACGGTAGAGAAAGTCACATAATCGTAATGTTTAAACTTCTTCGGAAATAGTTTTCTTTTAACAAGTGTTTCCAGATAGTAAAGAGAATTTCTGGTATGGAAGGAAGCAATGAAGTAACCACCTGTTTTCAGTACTCGGGCAAATTCCCGAAGTCCCTGCTCTATATCATCCAGATGGTGTAGAACAGAAAGTGAGTAAACCAGATCAAAGTTTTCATCATTGTATGGTAAGTCGGTAACACTTCCCTGCTTAAAGTTGTTCAGTACAACGGATGCCTGCTTCGATATATCGCACGCTTCCGGATTGTAGCCCATATTCTTCATTGTTAAAACAGCATTTCCATTGCCGCAACCTGCATCAAGTATAGCCGATTCTTTTGAAAACTTCTTCTTATCAAGAAATTCCACGACTTTCTTCAATGAAATTCCCGGAGTGTATGGTAGAGTTATATCCATGGGCTTTACATCTTCATTCCAAGCATCCCATTTATCATAAATTTCTGCTATTTTTTGGGTAGAATCATCAGCATGGTTCTTTTTATAAGAGGCTTTAATGACATAATATGGTGCAACAGTAAACTTCGAATTTCCCGGAAGAAGTCTTATCAGGGAATTTAGAAACGGAGCAAGCTTTACAGACAGGTAGCTGAGATATGGATAAACTTTGTTTATAATGTTTTTATCCTTAACATCCGGAGTTCGCTTGAACTCCGCGTCTACTTCAGGATAGTATCCCGGGAGAATTTCAACTCTCTTAAAAAGCGTTCTGAGTTTGCGCGCCAGACTGAAATAGGATATCAGGTTTTCATCCCAGTTTCCTGTATATGGATCACAGGTATTGTTTTTATGCACTTTTAATGGCATCAAATCGGATTTAGTATACATATCAACAATAGAGATGATATCTTCTTCTCTGAAACCTCTGGTTTTCTCTGCCAGCTTTGAAATTTCATCTTCACAAAGAGATGGAAAATTTGTTTTAATTATTGTTTTTCTAATCTCAAAGAAAGGTTCTTTGGCGTCCATTTTTTTACCGGATACCGTGCCTGAATATTCAGATATTTCGTGCTTCTTTGTCATCATCCAGTAGATTACAGGATGGTAAGTGTTACTTCCGGAAGCCATGTATATTGTACCATTTACAGTAAGCAGCTCAGATAAAGCTTTAAATGCCTTAAACGGATCATAGACATGTTCAAGTACGTCATAGTTAGCTATAACATCAAACTTCTCATCGATCTCCAAACTCTCATAGGTGCCGGTATAATAAGCGTCAACAGGTATACTCAGCACGGAAGAAAGTTCTGCCGCCCCATTGCGGATTTCCTCAGAGATATCCATATATACTACTCTGTGGATACCTGACAGCTTGGCAAGCATCGTCAGGAATCCGCTTCCTCCACCATAGTCCAGAAAGGCTGTACATGAACGTCTATGACCTTTAAGTGATTCTTTCAAAATCCGTACATAACGCGGAATTACGGCATCAATATCATCCTGATAAGATCTCAGGTAGTTTTTAAAGTAATCTGATGCATTCAGGGAATTTATATCCAGATTTAAAATCTTCTCTTTCAGTTTTTCAGCGGCGGTATCTATTTTCATTTTATCTCCCAATCATCTGATTTATCAGAGTAAGATATTTATCAGCAGCTTTATCAACTGAGTACTTTTCCTCAACGATTCTGCGACAATTTGCACTCATTTCCTCAAGATTATACTTTTTCTCGGTGATTTCTATCATCAGCTCTGCGAGTGCATCAGGGTTACCCAATTCAACTATGAAGCCATTCACTTTGTCAATCACGAAATTTCTCATTCCGGCTGCATTGCTTCCAATAATTGGCAAACCGCTGCTGAAAGCAGTTAACCCGGACATCGACATGCCTTCTACTCTGGAGTAGAGTACGAGACAATGAGATTTTAACATCCAGCTGTTTACTTCTTCTCGGGAAACCCAGCCATGAAAGTTGACTCTGTCCTCAATCCTCAGCTTATGAACAAGTCTTTCCAGACTCTCTCTCATATGTCCGTCACCCAGTATTTCCAGAACGCTGTTTTCGGTTTTTGAGAATGCTGTTATTATATCATCAATACTTTTTTCCAGAGAAAGTCTACCAACAAAAAGGAATCTGGTAAATTCGGATGGTATTTTTCGCTCTCCATGGCATAAAGGAACTGAGTTTTCTATAACATTTACGTTTTTTACATTAAATATATCTTCTGCCATATCAGCAAGATCTCTGCTGACGGCAACAAGTTTATCAGCATAATGTGCCAGAAATGTTGAAAAAGGTTTGAAGTACTTAAGTTTACGTCTGTGTTCCGGAACAATGAATCCATGAACATCAGCTCCTCTCAACAATACAATAAAGGGTATTCTGAACAACATCTTGCAAAGGAATCCCAATGCTCCGGTTGGCATAAGAAAAAAGTTCAGTACAGCGACAGGTCTGTTAAAGACTAACTGATACAGATAGACGAGTTTCGCCATCATCAGATACATAAGCATCTCTGGCATTGTGCTGCGGTCGGCTCTTTTACGTCCTGCCGGTACTCTGATAATCTGCAAGTTTTCTTTCAGCTCTATCCATGGCAGGTTCTTGAAGTGAGAAGTAATCACAGTTACTTTATGACCACGTTCTGCAAATTTCTCAGCAAGCAGTTTTGTCTGCATTGCAGCACCTCCACCAATAGGAGGATATTCATAATTCAGAATAAGTAGTCTCATATTTTCATATCTTGCAGGTTTTGCCTGTATTGAGGATTTTCAGGCTCAATACGGATAGCGTGTTTCATGAACTCCTCAGCTTTTTGATTATTATGCAGCTGCCAGTAACATACTGCGATATTGTTACATAATCTGGCATTTTCCGGATAAGTCTCGAACATTTTGTAGAAAGAGTCAAGAGCTTCTTGTATTCTATTTTCTGAAAACAGCTTTTCTCCCTGATTAATCCTGTTTACAAAATTATCATTGGGAACAGATTCATTTAGGAGATGGGCAAATCTGGTGTTAATGAGAGTATTATATACTTCATCATAGTTTTCAAGAAGATCTCTTAATCCTACGGGATTGGTCTTACGGTATGGTGTAGACATTTTGTTTTCACCCAGATCGACTTCCAGAAATTCTGTTACACTGCTGAGGATTTCAGGACGTATAGTCTGAGCCTCTCCCTGATTCTCAGGGAAGAACTTTTCATAATGAAGCTCAAGATATGGAAAATAACTACTCAAGAGCTGTTTGAAATATTGAATCTGCTCATCTCTGCGATTCAGTTCTTTAATCAGTTTATTTCCGGTTTCGAGTCGGATTTTCACTGCTTTGACTTTTTCTTTTGTGTGAGATTTCCTGTGTAGTTCTCTTTGCATTACATTTAACCTGAGTGAAATCAGAGTCTTAAGGATGTTTTCTCTTACCAGATGAATAATTTTTATATTGTGTTTCTGCAAAACAGAATGCATGTTCGCAATTGTAAAGTACTGATTGTATTTAATATCAAATCCAACAGCTTTTTCTGTTCGAGCATTAAAGTACTCATCCATAAAATCATATAGTACTTTTGATGAATACTTTGGGGTCAGGTTGATTTTATTTTCTTTAACCTTCTCTTCCCAGTAATCAATAAAAGAGTTTACATTGTTATAAAGAAGTCTTTCACCTGTACAGTAAATGTCAGGGTGACTGTTAAGGATGGATTCCAGAAAGACTGTTCCGGATCTCTGGGTTGCCAGCACTAAAAATTTAACCATATCAGCATCCTTTATTAATTGAGCAGGGTTAGTGACTCATTGATTATAGCTTCAGCAGCTGATCTGCCATATTTATTTGCGAATAATTGATCTGTATATTTCTTTCTGATGTCTGACTTGAATTCAGGAGATGCAAAACATTGTTCTACAGCATATTTAGTCTCTTCAATCGATTTCACTTCAATTCCGATATCACGCCATTTGAAGCCAATATCATTCGGGTTGAAATACTTGTAATTTCTCCATTTAGGATTATTGAACAATACGACTGGTTTATCAAGAGCTGCGAATTCCATCATAGCAGAAGAAAAATCTGAGATAAGAACATCAGCCAGAGCCATAAAAGGTGTAATATCATACTCGTCAGCTTCGGCAAAGACAATTCTAATGTCCCTGCTGACCAATTCTCTAATGGTATGTTTGTAATGCTCTGCTGTTGATCCATGCAGCTTCACAATCATGATTGTATTGTCGTCAGGTATGACTTCATTAATTCTGTCTGCCAGATAGGGTAGAGCAGATAGTTCATCATTAAATGTGGGAGCGAAAAGAATATATTTTTTGTCTGCCGGAAGTCCGTATTTATTGATAACTGATTCTCGAGTTATTTCACCGGAGAAAACAGGATCAAGTTTAGCCATACCAGTTGCTTTAACCGGAGTAGAGATGATCTTTCTCATTATGTCTTCATGGAACTTACCCGGGACGCATACCAGGTCGGCTTCTTCTTCTCTTCTTGCAACAGGAGTATCGGTGTAGTATTGTCCCTTTGAGAGAACACCATGACCGATATTGACAATTTTGCCGCAGCCTTTCACAATCGGGTAAATCGAATCTGCAATGAAAGTTATATCAGGCTTGAATGCCTGTGGTGATGCATATACTCTTTCACCCATTCCGACAATGTATTCTCTTTCGGATGGAGTAAAACCTGCTCTGATCTGAGGAGCATATTCCATTATGCTGAAGCCGATTTCGATTTCGGGGTGTAATTCCTTTAGTTTCCTGTAAACAGGTTCAAGGATTGGTATATGGACGTTCTTGAAGAAATAGAAGAGCGCTTTCTTGCCAGAAAAGCCATTTTTCAGGCTGGTGTTGCTTTTCCTTTTTCCTCCAATTCGGGAAATCAGATCAAGGTCGCTCTGCAGCGTTTTTCTGATAGGTTCATTTTTAACTACATTTATCAGATGTTTTTTATAATTTATGTCATAGTATCTACCACTCAATGCAAGAGGGAGGGCTTTAAACATTAATGCTTCGTCAATATGACCTCTGACATATTCGTCTACAATGTATTGTGCAAGATCAGGCATTATGTAATATGTAAGCACATCCAGCATACTCTCCAGAAATTCTTTTGGAGGAATCTTGTCTCTCTGATTCCAGTATTTCATTATGCTGGTCATATTGCTTTCATGGTATAGGAGTGATAATGCTATTGATATTTTCCTGCTGCTGAATACTTCTCGTACGGATACTGCATCTTTCCTGAATGCAAAGAATTCAGGGATACTTGTGAGGAATAATTCAGAAACTTCCTCTCCTTTAAAATGGTTGTAAACATCATAAGAAAAATCATGATCAGACTTGTCTCCTCCTTCTTTTTTGATATATTTCTCATAGAAATTAAAACTATCGGGATTTGTTGATATACCAGTAAGGTATTGAACTTCAGGGTTTTTACGGAAGGTTTTTTCCAGAACAAAGTCGAAATTTGAGAATAGTTGAGCATTTTCTTTCATCGTGAAAACAATGTTTCCAGAAGTATCTTCCACTCCCCTCTCAAACGCATTGTGCCAGGATGTCTCATCTATATCGATTAATCTGAAATTAATGTATTCGTGGTAGTCTATGAGGTATTGCATTGATTTTGCGGTTTCGTCTGAGACTCCATTCCTGACAACAACAATTTCCATTGGAACTCGGAAATATTTATCACAGGCTTGAATCTGAGTTCTTGTAACAATCCAGTTATCGTCAGTAACCACTATCACAAAAGATAGCAGACTTACATCAACAGTTGATTCAGCAGGTAAGACTTCCCTAACAGCATTCCAAACTCTTTCTGATGCCTTTCCTTCCAGATCAGCCAAGAGCGTTTCAGCATATTTTTTTCTGATAGCAGATTTGCCGTCTCCATTCCTGAGAATACCGGGAAGTATCCTGAGCAGTTCATCAAAGCTGTTTATCTGGGTTCCAAGATCTCGCCATGCCCATTCAATATCTGTTTCATGGAAACCGTGATATTGGAATCTTTCCGGATTATTATACAGAATTACAGGTTTATCCAGAGCCATAAACTCCATAAATGCCGAAGATACATCAGAAATCATAATGTCTGAGCCGGCAAGAAGATAGGCAAGATTTGACTCCTCCACAAAAACAATGTTACTGAAATTTGCTCCAAGTGCTCTGTAATGGCTGAACATTCTTGGCAGAGTTGTTCCATGTAGTTTTACAAGTGTATAGAAACCCATCTGGTCAAGTTCATGGAATCTTTCTGCAAAATTATACACACTGCTGAGATTGGTATTGAATGTTGGAGCATACAGCACGATTTTTTTGTTGGGGTCAAGATTGTATTTTTGACAGAGATAGCTTTTATCATAATCTTTATTGAAAGCTGAATCCAGTTTAGGCATGCCAGTTGCAGCAATGTTTGTAGACAATATTTTCTTATAGAGCTGATAAGCATAGTTACCGGGAACGCAAAGCAAGTCTACCCAGTTTTCTCTATGTACCCAGACATTATCGCTGAAGAAAAATCCTTTAGATATGGTTCCGTGACCTATACTGACAACCTTACCGCAATTCCAGACTTTACCTTGTACAGTGCTGGCAATAAAAGTAACATCTGCATTTGCATCTGCGGGATGCATAACAACTTCGTCAACCTTGTCAATTAGTCTGGAAATTTCATCATAATACCCTGAGTTTACCACTTCAGTAAGTCGTGGAATACAAAAGACAATCTTATCAACTTCCGGCTGCAGTTTCACATGTTCATATAAATTCTCATATATTGGCCAGTGAACAGACTTCTGCATATAAAATTGTACAGTCAGGTTTTTCAGTTCTCTCTTTTCTGGGGATATGCTATTTACATGAGCAGCACTGAATTTTGTGTCATTACATCTTTCTATTTTTTTCTTGTATAAACTGGTGTAGTACTCTGCATCTTCAGTAAGTGTTTTTACAGGTTTGATATTATTGCTGAATTCAAGAACTTTATTAGGATTATCTAAAATGTACTGCATTTTTTCTGCAAGGTCTATATAAGATCCAGCTTTGAAGAGAAGTCCGTTTGTTCCATGTTTTACAACTTCTGGAAATCCACCTGTATTACTTGTTATCACGGGGACTTTACATAGAAATGCTTCCTGTACAACAAGTGGATAGTTTTCCCATAAAGATGGAACAATAAGGACATCGATTTCAGAAAGGATATGTGGAAGATCTTCAGGTGTATAAGCACCTTGATACTCAGCTCCTGTGGTTGTTGAAATCATTTGAAGAATCATGTTCATGTAACCTTCAAAATAACATTTTCCGTGTACGTGAAGTTTGTCTTTTTCGGATTTGCTCAGACTTTGAAAAGCTCTTAGAAGAATATCCGTTCCTTTTCTTGGTGAAATCTGACCGATAATCCCGAATCTTATACCGGAATGTTTTTTCTTTGCAACATATTCCATAGGTTCCATACCGAGATTATTTACCTGAATACCTCTAAAATCATATTCCTCGAACTTGTTAATAAGATATTGACTCGGTGCAAACTTGTAATCAATAATATCGAACATCATTTTGTAATACTCGAATCTGGATGCAATAAAATGACGTACATCATTATAGTTTTTTCTGATATCAGGTATACTCTGATATTTTTGCAGTACACACTTTGTGCATTTATCTATGCTTTCAGGGCCTGAACATATTTCGGAATCACGATTTGACATCAAGAACCAGAAGAAGCACAGGAACCAGTGCTCATGGAACGTCATGACAGTTTTGATTCCTTTTTTGTATGCTACTTCAATAGGAACAGGAGTCAACTGCCCCAGTCCATGAAAGTGAATAGCATCATAATGACGCATACTGAGGAATTTATCGAATACTTTCTCTACATAGGGATGCCTAACTGCTAACTCAAAACCTTTAGAAAAGTCTTTGGCAAGTTGAAAAACTTTCAATCCTTCAAACTCTGTTTCAATCAGACCAAACTGTCGGATTTCTCCCCGGAATAAGGGATATAGAATTTCTACATCAGCAATGCCAAGCTCATTAATCTTCTTTGCCAGATGCATAGCGTATAATTGAGCTCCACCGTATTTATGCGGGGGAAAATTGTGACAGACAAAGAGGATTCTGGGCTTAGAACCAGATAGCATCTGATTAGATGGTGTAAGGTTTCTTGCAGATAATTCTTGTTTAATATTGCTCATGTCAGGGTAGCTGAAACTATTCCTGTTTTGCTCAGGCTCTTCTCCGGAAGGCTTTTTTTGTAATGCTTCCGGAATCAATCCGATTTTTTCTTTAAGGAGCTGTTCCTCCTGAGGGTGATTCTGAATGAATATATTTGGATGATTTTTAACTATTTGAGCTTTAGCAATATGGTCATACTTTACTCTGTTTTCTAACATAGAATCTTTCTTGCGTCTGTAGAGGAAGAGTGGGAGATGAATGTTTCCCCCTTTGAATCCATTTTCCGAAGCTGTAATCCAGAAATCCCAGTCTTCATATCCATGTTTCATGTTTGTTCTGTATCCACCTGTTTGAACCCAGACTTCTTTTCTGAATAGAGTTGTACAGGTCATCATATTTCGCTTGATCAGATAGGATGGATCAAAATCCCTGAATGCCCATATCTCATTCTTAGCTCCGTAAAACAGGGTTTCAGTAAATACAAAATCTATGTCTTTGTGCTGTTCCAGATAGTTGACTGTTTCTTTCAGAAAATCCGATGCAAGCATGTCATCTGAGTCAAGAGGAAGCACATATTTACCTTCAGCCTTGGAAATACCAAAGTTTCTGGTTGCTGCCAGTCCTTCGTTTTCCTTTCTGAAATACTTAAGATTAAGATCAGGGAAGAGCTGAGCATTATTATTTACAACATCTTCAACTTCTTTAGTGTCTCCATCATTTACCAGAATTACTTCGAAATTCCTGTATGACTGATTATATACTGAAAGCAGTGTCTCAACAATTGTTTCAGGCTGCATGTAATATGGAATAACTACTGACACTAAAGGACCGGATGTGATCTTTTCGTCTTTTTTCCTTAGCATTTCGGCAATCAGTTGTTTGGTTATTTCAAGATTTCCTTTATCAGCTTTGAGGTTTGTAGCCAGCTTCCTTAAGGTGTTGTATTCATCAGCAGAGTCTACAATAGGCTCACCGCTATCAAGACTGTACAGGAAACTCATTATTTTTTCAGCTTTAACATTCCAGTCCAGATGTGATAATGCATAGTCTCTTATCTTTTTGCGTGATTCTGAATTGTTATGCTCTTTTGCAAGTTTTATGATATGACTGAAATCGAGCGGTTCATCATTCAGAGGATACTGATGTACAAATGGAAGGTTCGTTGAAAAATCAGAGTCATCTCCGCTATAAACGAATGGAATTCCTCGTGAGCAGTAGTCTCTCAGTTTGATTGCTGCAGCTTCTTTCAATCCTTTTCTGTGTACAGCCATTGCTCCTATTCCAACTGAGCATTTTTGCAGAATAGAATCAATGCCTTTCTCATCCATTACTCCATGCAGCTCAACAATGTTATTCAAACCAAGCTGGTTAATCATGGATCTTACATCATCAGTTACATTACCTATGAAGTGCAGTTTTATGTTTTTTGCGTTTGAGTTACTGATTCCATACAGAATTCTGTCGATTCCCTGCCAGTATTGTGCATACATGGAAACATAAGCTATATGAATAATATCTTCTTGAAGCACATCGTTCTCTGGTCTGGAGCTTACATCAACACCATTTGTAAAAATAAATGTTGGAATGTTTTTACCTGATATGTTTTTTTCATAATCAGCGATCTCTTTTGTTACTGCACTTATTGTATCGATGTTACTCAGAAATTCTTTGCAGTATTGTTTTTCCAAATTCAAAAGCTTAGGACTGCTTTTCTCGAATTCTTCAAACTGCTTGGTCTGGAATTCTACAATCAGGTTTTTATGTTTCTTCACAAATGATACAGTGTGTTCATTTGCTAAGGGGTAACGCATATATATATAATCCGGCTTCATCTCATCAATCAAAGAGTTGACAATACTCACAGAAAGCTGCATTGTCTGCAGGAAATTGGCCTTAGGCATTATCTTGCGGATATCATAGTACTTGAATGGTAAGTCTGCAGGAAGTTTATCGTCTCCTTTACCAATCAGCAGTAATTCTGTGTTATTATGAATCTTTTTAAATGCTTTGTATTTATTATAGATTTTGTTAAGAATCTGTGGATAGCTTCCATTCACAAATCCAAGGAACATCACTTTTTTTGAAGGTGGTAACTTTTGAGATTCTTTTACAGGAGCTTCTCTGTGTGTTTTAATTGTCAAACCACCGAGACCTTTGAAGGATTTTCTACCAATTTGAACTGTTTCTTTCTTGTATATATGAAACAGTTTTCTACCTTCAAAATCACATATTTCCTTATAGTGAGTTAGACAGGAGTTATCAACTATAAACTGAGCAAACTCGTCAGGACTGTAGTTTCTGTAAACGCCCTGCATCTGTGGTTCATCCGTTCTGTGAGCTTGAAGGAACATTTCTTTCATTTCCAGCCTGTTAAGCATATCTACAAGTTCCTGGTGCAATTCAGGTGTCTTTATAAAATGATGGAATATTGCCAGGGCCAATACTGTATCAAACTTGTTGTATTTCCTTGTAAAATCAAATATGTTGGCAAAGATTGTGTGATAATTCTGCTCATTAGCTTTTCTGATTTTTTCCAGATAGTAGAAAGTTCCTTTTCCGTTTTCTATGGCAAAGCACTCTTTACCGCATTCTTCTTCCAGCTTACTGCACATGTAACCCCAGTGAGTCCCTATATCAAGGACTGTTTTAGAATCGGGATTGATATGCTTTTTAATATAAGGGAATCTTCCTGCATGCAGAGAAGGGATATCTTTTAAATCAGGGTGTTTCAAAGGAGCATAAACAACTCCATTATGTTTTGATGCATAAGTCAGTACTTTTTCTCTGAACTGATTCCATTCGCTGTGACGAACAGTAATTTTAACAGGTATTTCAGGGATATTCAGGATTTTTGCAAAACAGATTCTGTGTCTGCCGTTATTAAAAATTATTTCTCCGTCTCGACCGATATTGACTGCTGCATAATCTTTATCGGGATTCTGGATGTAGCCGTTTTCTTTCATGTTCAGGTAGATTCCTTCCAGACGAATGCATCTGTTCAAAAACTGTTCTTCAGTGGTACAACCCCATTTTTCATAGCCTTGATTAATCTCCCTCATAACTCGTTCAAAATATGGTGTTTCCTGCCACGGAATATCTTTTAGTCTCATCTTGAATGATTCATAGAAATCTATTCTGTCATCAAATTTCTGAATCTTTCTGTCCCAGTCTCCATCCAGTACTTCACCGGTGTACTCATTGATCTGGAATTCTTCGATCATTGCATATCTAATTGTATCGGGTGAAATCATAATTACTTTTGGATCATCTTTTTGCAGCATATTATTCTCCTGTTATTTATTCCTGTTTACTTCTTTTAATAGTGTATTAAGATTGTCTTTTGCTTCGTTGTATTCCGGGCTGATCATTATAGCTGTTCGGAAACATGTTTCTGAGTTTTTTCTATCACCAATCTGGTTGAAATATACGCCAAGATTATTATAAGCTTCTCCGCATATAGGATTGAAGGCTATAGCCTGCTTGAAGCAGTCTGCAGCAATATGTAAAGATCCCTGCATGAAGGCTATTTCGCCCATTGAGATTAAATCTCTGTAATCTGTATATTCTGCTGACGCACTGTTCAACAATTGAATTGCTCCTTCAATATTGCCCAGTTCAATGAGTAATCGACCTAATATGCTTTGTTTCACAGCCTGATTATCATTGTTACTCAGGTGAGCATGAATGTATTCTATTTTCTGATCAAGACTCATTCTCTCAGTATCATTGTAATACTTGAGTTCAAAATCATTTATATCAATGTTTTTAAGTTTTCTGATAAGAATTGCCTTTTCTGTAGATTCTTTACAGCTTGAAAGCTTAGAAAGAAGTATCTGTTTGTAAGCGGCATCCTGTCTCTCCATCAAGTGAAACGGATGTACTTTCTTCTTTTTATCAGTAAACTTGAATGTTTTGATCACTTTATATGGAGCTTTCACATAAATCTGGATTCTGTCAGGATTCCACCTGTCTTTAATATTGTAGTCAAATATCTGGATATATTTAGGAGCTGTCTTGTTATGAAATGCTCTGGTAAGAATTTTATCGTTTATTATCTTATTGTTCGGGAACATAAACGGATATAATGCCATATGGGCTTTTCGTTCAGCATAAATGTAAATATTGGAATAATTTCCCCATACCAGCAGGTTATCTTCAGGTTTGGATATACTTTTAATGAATTGTCCTATTTCTCTACTCAATCTGAATAGATTCTGGATATCATCCGTATAATCGTTAAGTTTAACTCTGTTTTCCTTCTTCAATCCTGAAATCACAGGTATAAGTGTTTTCAATAATGCATAAAGCAGAATAAAAGCAATAAGTAATCCTTCCATTGTATTGAAGTTCATCTTCGTGAGAAGGAACCCTGTTATCATTGATACAGGCATCCAGAGTGTATTTATTTTAGGTCTGAAATAATTCTTCTGTATAAGAATCAGGATAAAGTTAACCACCAGTATTATTGTCAGTAACATTACATGCTTGTTGTAATCCAGAAGCAGGCTTAATGATCCGGCTAAAGTGAGGAGGATAAATATATCAAAATTTTTCCAGATAGGTTTGATCATGTTTTGCAGTGACTTAAGTTCCTTACTAAAGGAATTGCTGATATCCCATTTGCCTTTTGTGTATGTGCCGTAAACAGATATAAGCTTATCGGCAGAATTGCCTTTCTTGATCTTGCAGATTCCGCATTTCTGCAGCACGAGAAGTGTTCCTATTATAACAGGGTTGAAGAAATTCTTCAGGTAATATGTGATTATTTGTGATTTATGCGAGCTCCTTGATATCGTAATCAGGACTACCGGTAAAAACATCAACAGTGTCAGACTTCCAGCCAGTATTCCAATTTCCGGAATCCAGTTTTCTGAAAGATAGAACAGAGGAATAATCACAGCAAAACCGATAGATGTAATTTTAATATGTAATGACCAGCCTAAAATGATTCCGGCTGCTGCAAAACTCCAGAGTTCGTTTCCTCCCAGATGAAGAACCAGTATGGCGAGAGTGAGTGGGAAAATTATAAACCATTCAGCATAGGTTATATCCGAATAAGTTGTTCTTCCTGATCCGGTAGCAACGGAAAAAATTACTCCAGCAGTAACTCCGGCAATATAGCTGTTAAAAAGAAAAAAACTAGTGACAGCAAGCAGGGAAGAGGTCAGCGCGTAAGAAATCATCTTGAATTGCTGAATGAACTTTTCGTTGTCTGTATTCTTAAAATGAAACTTGGAGGCGAGCCAGTCAATGGTAAAATATCCATGAGGTCTCAATAGATCGAACTCTATGTCTTCCACGTGTTTATCGTAATAGTAAAGCCTTTTTCCTATTTTTGAAAAGACAGTCTGATAGAACCAGTTACCATCATCAACATAAAGCGGTTTATATTGTTTTCCCCAGTTGAGGATCAATGTTACAAAAAAAATCGAAATTCCGACTATGGTAGCATCCATGCTTAAATTAACTCCTGTTTATTAGCGAATTTCCTTAAAACAATAATATAATAAGAAATTTCTGTGCCAATTAAATATTTGTTTATAAAAAACAATTAAAATAATATAAATATGTAATTAAAGAGCTATAAAAATAGAAAAATAGGCTGGGCTATATAAAGTATAACTTTAAGTAGGATAATTTGTCTTGCTGAGTTGGGAGGAAAAAAATTCCCCTATAATTTTCGGACGTTTTTCTTTTAGTTAATAGGGTAAAATAAATGTCTGGACTAAAATGAAAATTTCTGCAAATTTTGCATAATCATTGTTTTGGAGAGAAATCATGAGAAAACTTATACATATATTTTACGTTCTGTTACTGCTGTTAATGTTTGGCTGCTCGGATAGTAATCCTTCCAGCGATACAGGTATGGAAGGGGGGAATATACCACTTAACATTTCTCTGGAACAACCTCTTATACATGGGTATGAAATTGACAGTGTTTACGTAACAATCCACAGAAATAGTTTTTTCGATTCTATGAATCTTGAAATCGAAGAGACACTTGCTCATGGTGTATTCGAAGACCTGGTACATGGAACCTATGAGGTCAATGTATATGTCTACGAGGATTCAGTGCTTATTGCTCGAGGAAGCGGTACCGCAGAAGTATTGGCTGGACAGACAACTGAACTGAGGCTTACAGTTGAATATGAACCGGGAAATCTTGTTGTAATAGTTGATTGGAATGAACCGGAAGAATTTCCTCACAGGATTTTGTTTCTGGGGAATAGCTATACTTATACGAACGGTGGAGTCAATGCTCATGTTCTTAATATGATACAGGAGTTGTATCCTGAGGAAGAAGTTGTTGTGGATGCTATAACCGGAGGTGGTTTGACTTTGGAAAGTCATTTTAATACTCAATCAACAATAAACAGTATCTCTACAGGTGATTATGATTGTGTTGTTCTGCAGGAGCAGAGTCAGCGTCCTTTATTGGAAACAGATATATTCTACGAGTATGCTGCCAGACTGGACTCAGTAATAACCGAGAGTGGTGCTGAGACTGCTTTCTTTATGACCTGGGCAAGAGAATACGATCCACCTATGATAAATGGTCTTGACAGTGCCTATACATATATTGCTGACTCACTTGATGCTATACTGATTCCTGTAGGAAGAGCTTTTTCTTACACAGTCGAAAACCATCCCGAGTACGATCTTTATATCGCAGATGGTTCTCACCCGAGTCAGCAAGGGACTTATCTGGCTTCATGTATGTTTTTAGGCAAACTGTGCTCGGTGAATCCGATGGAGAGTACATATACGATGAATGGAACACTCCCGGACAGTGTATGTGCTGACCTGAGAAGTATCGCTAACACTGTTCTTGGACAGATGGGACGTAAAAATTAGAATCACATAAGGATGATAAATGCTTAACGATTTTCAAAAAGAAGTCTTGAAAGATAATGGAATGAAAAAAGCTGTGATTACGATCATAGTAGTTCTTGTTCTTGTTCTGTTGGTAATACCGTTAATATTTGTCACAGCAGCTATGCTTACAAAAGGGAGTATAACAATCGAGAATAATGGAAAGATACTTTTTAAATACGACTCAGAGAGTAAGAAATTCATCATAAATGAAGAAATAACCTATGATCTGGATGGAATAGACGGTCCTTACATTATCAGTGATTCATTATATGTAGTGCATGGCAATAACTCACTCGAGAGGAAATTACTGATTACTGAGGAAATTATTGTAAATGTAGATAATGACGATAAGGATTCGTTTAAAGTCAGACTTGCAGATTCTTTGATAAAACAGAAATCTATCTACAAAATGCCGGAAAAACTGATCGCTGTTTCTGATATTGAGGGAAACTTCAATGCATTGTCATCGTTTCTACTGAGTAACAAAGTGATAGATGAAAACTATAACTGGGCTTACGGAAAAGGCTCACTGCTACTAAATGGAGATATGGTTGATAGAGGTAATAATGTTTTACCCGTTCTATGGCTAATTTATAAACTTGAATATCAGGCAGAAAGAGCTGGAGGAAAAGTACATTTCATTCTGGGTAATCACGATGTGATGAACATTCAGGGTAGATTCAGGTATGCCCGAGATAAATATAGAAAACTGGCAGTCCTAATTGGTACTCACGAAGATGAAAGAGATAATTACAAAGAGCTGTTCTCAGAGAAAAGTCATCTGGGAAAATGGCTCAGATCAAAAAATGTCATTGAGAAAATAGGTGACTATATATTCGTACACGCGGGATTAAGCAAAGAGCTTATTGATCTTGGTATGAACTTGGACGAGATAAACTCATTTATCCGAGATAACTATGATACGGATTTCTCTGAGGAAAATATCACAGCTAAAACACTGTATAGTCGAATGGGGCCTTTGTGGTATAGAGGTTTAGCTACCGATTACAAGTATTACAAAAAAATAGAGGCTCCTATTCTGGATGAAGTTCTTACTTTCTTCAAGGTCAACAAAGTTGTTATTGGTCACACCGTAATGGATGATATTTCTACAGATTATGACGGAAAAGTGATCAAGATAGATCTCAAACATGGCACTACTAAGAGAAGCGGGAAGACAAAAGGACTCTTGATTGAGAATGGAGTAGAGTATATCGTCGATGATATCGGAAATAAAAGAGTACTGAAATAAGGAGGATATATGAGGGATTATTCCAGAGAACTGGAATTTATTCAGACAATCAAAAAATTCGGTGAGGAAGAGTATGGATTGAATTTCAAGGGTGCGTTCGAGGATGTTGATCTGGGAGAATTCTCTTGCAACTGGGTTTATGCCTGTCCGGTTGATAAGCTGGAATCCGTCTTTAACAATAAACGGCCTTATGAATTTTATCCTGATCAAGATAGGGCATGGAAAAGATATGAGCAGTTGAAGAATGCCGGAAATGATTCATATTTCTATCATGCTGAAGCTCATGGGGGAGGAAACTGCCCGATTACCAGAGATATGCTGGAAGCATCCGGAGCAAGACAATGCTATGTCATCATCCATGAAGCCTGGCATACAACATCCAAGGCTGAGAAACTCGAACATCCCTATCCTTTTGAGGAATCTTCAGGAAGAGTTATAGGTCTGTTTGGCGGAATAGAATTGGCTGAGAAGCTGAATGATAGTGATTTATTGGAAGCAACAGTGAATCAGGAAGCTGCCTGGTCAAAGTTTGCGGATTTTGTAAATAAGGTCTGGGATGAGCTGCAGGAATTCTACAGCAGTAATCCTGCAATGGAAGCGATAAAGCTCAAAAAGGCAGAGCTTAACAAGCGTGGAGCTGAATTAGCGGCAGAACTCCCTGATTCCTGGGAGAAAATGGAGCTTAGCAAAGAGATCAATAATGCGTTTATTCTGCGTTATCACGATTATACAGTATACTATCCCCATGCAAAGCGAATATACAATATGTATGGTAACCTCGAAGAGACTATCAGGCATTACAAAACACATGATTTTGACAGTATGGTAAATAGAGTATTGTTCCATAACATATAGATATCAAAAGATTCCTATTATCTTAAATTTTATTGGATTGCAGAAGTTAGTAAAGATACATATTTATATATTAAATAAGGAGTATTATGCCAAAAATAATAATGATTTGATATTAAAACGCCTCAATTTTGATTTATTTTAATAACTTTGAATGTGAAATAGTCCAATGTTTGATTTAAAATAAATAAATGGTTGTTTATTATTCTTATTTCTCCAGATAAGTCTATTTCGCATGAAGTAATCTTATTATTGACAGGGTTGTATCTATGCAACAAGTTTCTATTATTGATATTATTAAGGAAGTATAAGAATCCATTTGAAGATAAATACATACTTGTTACGGAGTTTTCATAATTAGATATACTCTCTATCTCAACATTTTTATCTACATAATAGCTTTTCAAGTAATCTGCGTACTCATCAAGAGCTTCTCTCTTCTTTTTCCTCATTCTCTGTTTGGGAAATTTTTCATTATATGCGAATTTGCGATTACTATTTAAATCTATAAAATCAAAATTGATTTCATTTATATCTGGAGTATATATTGATAAAAAATTGTTGTTCATAGAAAATAATTTATCTCCCGAGAAATTAAAATAATAGGGATTATATATTTTGCTGGAAACTAAATGCACTTTTTTTCCTATAGTAAAGTCAGAATTAAGAGACGCAATTTTTTTTTCAATGTAAGTAGAGTTTTCATTAAAATAAACAATATCATATTGAATATAGATTTGGTTTTTCAGGCTAAAGAATTCACAATTGTGACATTGTTTAAGAAAATCGTTTGAGTACTCATTTAGATATTGGTCATTATTGAACTCTATTATGCATTTCTTCTTTTCATCCCATACATAAATATTGTTTTTGTAAGAGAAAATCCTTTTAGGTAAAACAAATTCACCAGGACCATTTCCTTTGCTTCCATAAGAAGTAATATGGCTGTTAGTTTTATAATTTACAATTGTAATTTCAGAGAGCATAGCATCAAGAATGTAAATCATACTATCACAGACGCAATAATCGGTTATATTATTATACTCAAGATCCTCGCTTGTAATGTTGAATACCTCATCAGAAACTGATAGCTCATTGCATAAGGCTGACTCAATTATACAGCTACAAACTAATATTGTTAAAATTAGAAATGTCGTTTTCATGATTTACTTCAATAAATATTTTTTCTGTGTTCTTAATCATCTTTGATCTAATATCTTGATAAGCTTTCTTTGTTTGAGAATCCATGTTTGCAGTAACTTCATCTATAATTATTAAATCGGATTCAATGAACTTAAGTAATAATTTGCAAAATAGTAGTTTTTTTCTTTGACCACCTGAAATGTTTTTACCCATGAAATCAAGTTTTTCAAGCATATCGGTATTTTCATCATTTGAGAAACTTATAGAACTCAAAATATCCCTAATTTTATTGACTGAATAATTTTGAGTGACGGCTTGAATGTAATCTACTATATTTTCTTCAAGAAGTAGTTCATTCTGGTCAATGTAAGTAATTTTACGAATATATGATTTGTGGTCAACTTCATCCAATCTAATTCCATTAATTAGTATTTCTCCCTCAGATGGTCTATTCAAATTCATTAATAGTGAGATTAGTGTTGATTTTCCTGATCCATTTTTTCCTGTGATTTGATAGCAGGTTCCCTTCTCCAATTTGAAACTTAAATCTTTGACTACCATTTCATCTTTATACATGAAGCTGACTTTGGAAAACTCAATTTCTTTTATCCTTTTGATAACATGTGAGCCTGTTCTACTTTCTAAGCTTAAAATACTATTGATATTTTTGAAAGCAGGTATTGATTCACCAATTGTTGATATCAAGTTCTCAATAGAGGAGCTATATGACCAAACAATGTTTGAGTAGAAAATCAGCAATACAACACTGCTTGTAGTAACTTCAATATCACTTAAAATATATAGCATTGTTATGAAAACGATATTAAATATTGACTTCAAATTTCCTTGAGTACTCGTAAAGAATACTTGTATAATATCCGCATGTAGTGCTGACTTAAGAAATACATTATTGATTTCGCTATATTTCCTGTTTTTATAATTATCTAAATCATTACTTTGATAAAGTTTTATTGAATCAATGTGATTATTAATCATGGAATGAGTGCTTTTCATTGAATCATTAACTTTTTTGGATACTTCTGCAATTTTCTTTCGGGCATAATTCGCTATCACAATCCCAATAATCATTGCAATTGCAAGGAATAAAGCAATTCTTTTGAATGATAAGTAAATTATTGTAAGGATCAAACATATAACAACTGTTTTTGCTATTATTTGTATCGAAAAATTTACAAGAACTCTAAATATAACAAGAGAATCAGAGAATATAATATGCTTAAGTCTGTTACGACTGTACTCATTCACTTTATCCATGTATGCTGTTTCGATTTTCTGCAGTAAGTGCTTTCTTAGATCGAACAGTATAAAGGCTCCAAATTTAGTAATTAAGTAATGCCACACAATTGATACAATAGATGATATTAATAAGTAACTGAAATAAATCATAAATGACTGTAATAGGATAGTTATTGTTGAATTATTCTCAAGATTGATGAGGTGATTTTTAAACTGGATAGGCAGCATTATAGCGATTATAGAACTTGCCAGCGTTAAGACAATCAGACCTAAAAAAAACAGAAACTTCTTCTTCAATATATTTATAATATAATTTTTGATATATGTCATAAGTATCAACAGCTTAAAGGGTTATGGTTATAGTGGCTTCCTGTATATATTCTTGCTAATACTCGGCAATTAACAGGTAGGCAATTAGATAGTTTGCTGTAAGTTTTGCAATTTTCGATATCAGTAATACGTTCACTTCTCATTTCTTTTATATTGTTAGTGGGATTTAACCAGAGATCGTAAAAATTTTCTGCTGATACTTCGTTATGCCAGTAAAATTCAGAATCTAAAGCACTGTTACATATTTTCAATTTTCTGTCGTATGTAAGGGTTACCATATCAATTCCACCTCTACAGCGGCTGATATCCATACATGAGTTGGTCTCGGCACTATCACTTTGTTGCTTGGTCATATTTATTATCTTACCATTTCTATTAATTTCGTCAATATCAAGAAAAATATTATTATTTGGATTTTTTGATGTTGGGAATCCAATGTCGGTTGTAAATGAAAATGGATAACGTTTTGATAAAATTGAGTGAAGACTATCTAATTCATGCAAATTCAATTTTTTACTTCTTTCATTTTTCATTCCTTTTCATAAATTAATGCTTCTAAATGATTCTGATCAGGTTGTCAACACGAAATATAAAACATGTTAAGATTTTGAATCACTGAAAAAAAAGTCAAGTTGTGATTACTGTTAATTAAAATATTTCTTGAATAAAAGTACTGTTATGTAAAATTAGAATAGATATAATATATATTAGCAAAATAAACAGAATAATTCAAGGAACACCTATGTTAAACTACAATGAAATACTAAAATGGCTTCAGGAAGGCGACATTTCTATCCGGTATCAGACAGAGAAGTACCTGCTGAAATCCACCATGGAAAAACTTGATAGCCTACAGAAAAGAATATCCTCAGAAGGCTGGGGAAAGGCGTTTCTGGAGCTCAGAGACCCTGAAACTGGAAAGTGGGGAGGAGGCTGGTATACTCCAAAGTGGCGTTCAACCCACTATACAATGCTGGAACTGAGAGATCTTGAGATTCACCCGGAGACTCCTGAATACAGAGAAAGTGCTGTAAAACTACTCAATGCTTTATGGTACAACAATGGTATGGGAAGCAAAGACAGAATGCTGGATATGTGTATTTCCGGGATGTTGCTTAGAATATGCTGCTATTGCAATACAGAATCCGAAAAGATAAAAGAGATTGTCGACTACATTATAGATAAACATTTTCAGGATGGTGGTTGGAATTGTAAGTGGCGTACTGGAGCTATTCACAGCTCTATACATACAACAATCAGTGTACTGGAAGGGATTCATGAATATCTTGTAAATGGCTATACATACAGATCAGATGAGTTAATAATTCTCAGGGATCAGGCTCATGAGTTTCTTCTGATGCATAGACTGTACAAATCGGATAAAACCGGTAAGGATATCAAGAGTAGTTTCAAGATGCTGTCATTCCCTGCTCGCTGGTATTATAATTTCCTGAGGTGTTTGTTCTATTTTGTTGAAGTTGGATTGAAGTATGATCCACGGATGGAGGATGCACTGGATTTACTGCTCAATAAAAGGAAAAAGAGTGGTTTTTGGCCCTTACAGCATAAGATAAAGGGAGAAGTTCATTTTGATATGGAGCAAACCGGTCAGGAGAGCAGATGGAATACTTTGAGAGCTTTAGTAGTTCTGAAGTATTATGATCGATTAGATTAAACTTATTCATACTAATTCCTGATAGTTTTAAAGAAGTTTCATTTGTCTTGACAATAAACACGATGAGATTGATTTAAAACTTAAATATTATAATGGAGATTTCTATTGTTATCAAATAAATTTGGATCTGTAAAAGAGTTCGTGAAACTGTCTAATTACACCAAAACCAACACAATACATTTTAATTTTGTGATGAATCTATTTACAAAAGGTGTCAGTATAGTTTCAGGCTTGCTCTTATACAGGATTTCTCTTAAAATACTCGAAGATTCTGAATATGGAGTATGGCTTACATTCCTTTCAATGTTTCAGTGGATTACTTTCTTTGAAATAGGTCTTGGCAACGGATTAAAGAACAAACTGGCTGAAGCATTAGAAAAGAAAGATGTAGAACTGGGGAAGATTCTGGTAAGTACAACATATTTTATAATTGGGATTATATCATTTTCACTGTTGATCATTTTTCTGTCTTCAAATTATTTCCTTGATTGGCAAAAGATACTCAAGACAGATATACCAATAAATGAACTGACTGCAGTATCAAATATAATATTCAGTTGTTTCTTCATAAGGTTTTTACTTCAGCTTATTATAAATGTTACTGCTGCTGAACTTAATCCGGCTATAGGTTCTGCTCTGGATCCGATATCAAATGTGTTTGTATTGGTTGTGATAGGTATCGGAAGCAAGTTTTTCCAGTTCAATCTGATGGCATTTGCATCGATAATGAGTGTTGTTCCTCTTCTTGTGTTTTTGTTAGCTTCAGTCATCCTTTTCAGCTCGAAATATAGAAATATAGCTCCCTCGTTCAGATATATTGATATGAAAAAGGCAAAAAGTCTGATTGGATTAAGTATAAATTTCTTTTTCGTAAAAATAGCAGGTATCATACTTTATCAAGTGAGTTCCTTTGTAATAGCTCACTATTTTGGCGCTAAAAATGTTGTGCAGTATTCTCTCTCAAGAAAGCTGTTTTCCACTATTGCATTTCTTGGTTCAATAATCCAAAACACAGTATGGCCATATCTTACAAGAGCTTGGACTGTAAAAGACAATGCAAGGATTAAAAAGATTTTTAGTATTCAAATGTCAATATGGGTGATTGCAGTTTTCATAAGCGGAGGTGTCCTGATTGCTGCACCCTGGATATACAATTTCTGGTTGGATGGAGAAGCTACAGTAGGATTCAAAATGAATTTTCTGCAATTCCTTAACTACTCAATCTTCAGTTTTGGTGGAATTTTCTCAATTATTGTTAACAGTACAGGTAAGCTCAGACTTCAATTTGTTTCTGCATTAATAGGAGCTGCACTATTCCTACCTGTTGCACATATTCTTATAAGAAATTTTGGTATGGGACCGGAAGCACTAATAATATCGACGATTATATGTAATTTCTTTGGTCCTGTTCTTGCACCGATTCAGTGTTATAAGTTGTATAGAGGTACTGCAAAAGGAATTTGGAATAAGTAGTTTTTGCTAAACAGAGATATCTGATATATTTATACCAAGTTCATCTAATTTTGCTTTTATATATTCGAGATTTTTTTTCTTGCCTTCTTTGCGGAATTCAATGTTGGATTCTGTAAAGTACTCATGACGATTCAGGAAAATCCATTGCCCTTTCCACCAGTCTTTCAGATCAATTGTTGCTCCAAGATTAGTATTCTCTGTATAAAGCGCCCATGATCTCTGAGGATAATCTTCTCTTCCCAGACTGTCGAGATCAGCATCGCACATTATTTTGAATAGTACATTATCTCCCGGGTGCTGCAAAGGAAGTCCATTAACTATTTCAACTTTTGTTGATTGAATAATGTCTGCTACTTTATCTATTTCTGAAACGGAGAAACCGTAATCAGGCAATATTTCTCTGGCAAAGTTAATTCCCGTTTTCTCATGCTCTTCCATTTTGAAAACATAACCTACATCATGAAAAAGAACACTTACGAGAAGCAACTCGTGATCATTTTCATTAACTTTTTCAGAAACAGCAAGCCTGTCAACAGCATCAAGAACATAAATCAATGTATGCTCTTTATTATGATAAGTAAGATTCCGGGGTAATCTTGACTCAAGTATGTTTTCAATAAAAGGGAACAACTTTTTAAATCTTTTCATAATTGATATTTTACGATATTATGTATTGATAATGCAAGTTTTTTCTTCCTTAGATCAGATTTTTTTTTATTCTGTACTTTTTACAATGTCATAACAGTATTATTTATCAGTAAGCTTTGAACTCATTATATATATTTCTTATTGTTGTTTTGAGCACAGGATGCATCATATTTGGACATATTTCCAGGAGAGAATCAAGAACAAATTTACGTTTATGAAGCTCAGGGTGGGGGATCGTTAAACGATCATGCTGCATCACAATATCATTGTAAAAAAGGATATCAAGATCAATAACTCGAGGTCCCCAATGAACAGTCTTAATTCTACCGACTTCTGTTTCTATGCGTTTGCATGTATCAAGTAATTCCAGAGGGGGTTTACAAGTTTTTATGATTGCCGCACAATTAAGGAATTCTGGTTGATCTGTAAACCCATAAGGTTCTGTCTCAATTATCTTACTTGTACTGAGTATTTCAGAGCCGTAGTTTTCAAGCTTTTCTAAAGCAAATTGAATATTACTCTCTCTATCTCCAAGGTTTGAACCCAAACCTAATATAACTGTGTTTGTCATTTTCTGCTTCTCTTCATAACGACCTCAACAGAATTAAGTGGACCGTTCAACGGAACTGACGGCTTTTTAATCGAAACCTCAGCAGATTCAATTTTTGGGTAATTCTGTAAGAGTTCATCAAGTATGTCATTTGCACAAGCTTCAAGCAGTTCGAATTGCTTCTTTTCCATAATGTGTTTTACATCAGCATAGACTCTGGAATAATCAACAGTATCATGCAAGTGTCTGATCTGTTGATCCTTTGAATGATCACTTTCGAAGGATATTGTAACAATAAATCTTTGTCCCAGTGTTCTTTCTTCAGGATGTACTCCATGGAATCCGTAAAAAATCATATCATGCAAAACTGCTTTCATTGTGCGTCCTCTTCACCAATTTTTTTAATAATTTCGAAATGTACTTTCTTTGCATATTTTTTATCCAGTATTCTAATGATAACAATACTGGGTAAAAGACTTAATATTGTAATTAGAACAGAAAAATTCTCACTAAGTGATAACAACATTTTCGAAATGAAATATGCAGCAAACATTACCAGTATTGGAAATACAAAGATTATGAATGAAGAAAACAGTTTGATTCCCGCTGATATCTCAATGTTTACAATGTCTCCTTTCTTTAAAGGAATATCCGATTCTGTAACAATTTCAACGCATCTGTCCTGTCCGGCACAAAGTGCATGTGCTGCACAACTGTCACAAGCTCCTGATTTCATTGTTTCCAGAATTACTTTCTTTCCTCTCACTTCCTTAACAACTGCTCTGTCTTCTGTATTATGTTCTGACATTAATTCTCCCTGACGCTGGATTTTGAATTGTTTTCAATATTAGAAATACTCATTATTTTGTCTATAACATTTGTTGTAGAAAGTCCATCTCTGAATGAGAGAGATTTTACTTCGCCTCCGTTTCCAATTACAGTCTCTGCTCCAACAATATCTTTTATGGCCCAGTCTCCACCTTTAACAAGTACATCAGGTATGAGCTCATTAATCAAACTCATCGGTGTATCCTCTTCAAAGATTACAACATAATCAACAGATCTCAATCCTGCAAGAACAAAAGCCCTGTCGCTTTCACTGTTTACAGGTCGTGTCGGACCTTTAAGTCTTCTGACTGATGCATCGGAGTTCAATCCCAGAATAAGCACATCACCACATGCTTTTGCATCTTCAAGATACTGGACATGACCGGCATGCAGAATATCAAAACAGCCGTTTGTGAATACTATCTTTCTGTTTTCTCTGCAATTTTTCAGCAGAGTTTTCATGGTTTCAACGTCTTTTATCTTATCTTCTATTTTCATTGATTTTCCTTAAATCTGTTTTAGTCCGATCAATTGGTATATCTTGACAAATTGATTTTTACCTTTCACCTGTACTTCATCAAGATATTCCGCAATAATATCATCTTTCACAATCTCATAAGTGAATTCACTTATAATAATTTTTTTCTGTGTAGAATATTGTTTGTTTATTGCTTCCAGACGAGCACCGAGATTTATACAGTCTCCAATTGCAGTATAATCAAAAATCTGCTCTGAACCCAGATTCCCAACTGTGGCGAATCCACTGTTAACACCTATGCCTATCTCGAAAATATCTTTGCCTTCGCTTCTCCATTTTTCTTGAAGAAGAGTCAATTTCTCCCGCATTTCAAGAGCAACCTTACAAGCAGAAAGAGCATGGTTTTCCAGATCAACCGGTGCTCCGAACAATGCCATTATTTCATCCCCTACAAATTTGTCCAGTGTTCCCGAATGCCTTAAGATAATTTCTACCATCGCAGTCAGATATTCCCTGAGCTGTGTCACTGTTTCTTTTGGACTGTGACTTTCAGTATAAGTAGTAAAAGATCTGATATCGGAAAATAATACGGACAATTCTCTAAGGGATCCACCATACTCAAGATTACCCGGATTCTTAAGAAGCTCATCAACAAGATCCGGTGCTATATATTGCTGGAATGCGTGTTTTATAAATCTTCTTTCTTTCAGGCTTCTTATATATTGCACAACAAGTGTAACAACATAAATAACGAAAATCAATGCAGGAGTCTCAAGTACAGGGAATACAAAGCTTTTTTCAGCAAATGCGTAATATGCACCGTAAAGTGAGCCTCCCATGAGCAGTAAAAGGAATATAAAGCTGATATTCGGTTTTATCTTCAGGAACAATATATAGGCAGCAATTGAGAATATGAGTTGAACAAACAACAGTAAAAAGATGTTTGGAGAATACAGAAAATCCCTGTTTTTGCACATCTCAATGAAGTTTGCATGTATTTCCACTCCCGGAGTCAGGTTATGCATTCTCATATAAGGAGTGTTAAAAGTATCGTGCAGTTCTTCGATTGTTGCCCCAACAAGTACTATCTTATCTTTAAATGTTCCGGCTGCGAGATGCTCATTGAATGCATCAAAATCTATTGTAGGTACTTCATAGGTACTGTCATCTACTACATTTGCATAAGAAAATGTCGGGAATGATCTGGCAGGACCGTAAAAGTTTATCAGCGCCGTCTGCTCTTTGAAGCGGGGAATTCGAATTTCTCCGGTCAATTTATCTTTTTTGTTGGAATTTATGATAAACTCTTTCAAGGTTTTACTTATTGTAGATCGGCTGAATCTTGAATTGTTATTTTCCATTGCCAGTGATACAATACCAAGTGTGTGATAACTTTCCTTACCATAGGTCATTTCTAGATTGTATTGTCTAACAAAGCCATCGGAGTCAATGTACATATTTACAAGTCCCCATGGAAGCTTTTTCATTGATATAGCATCAACAGGATCAAGAAGCTGTTCTCTGACATATCTGTTTGAGTAATCTTTGAGTATTTTGCCGGCAAAAATAATGTTGTCATATTTTGCAGCAGTTTCCGCAAGAATACTATCAGATATTGAATTTGAGCTCTCCGTAAATTCAATATCAAATATTATTTGTCTTGCTCCGGCTGTTTCCAGGTTGTCAATAAGTCTGGCATGGAGTTCGCGAGGGAATGGCCACTGCATATCAAGGGTAGAAAATGTATCATCGTCAAGGGCTACAATAACAATATCTTCGGATACTTTCTTCGGACCTCTCAATTGGAAAAGACTATCATATGCTTTTCTTTCAAGTTGATGCCAGAACTCAAGCTGAAATATTGTTATACAGCCGACAAAAAGAATAATTGGAATAATCAAATGTACAAGATACTTCATAAATCCTCAAAAAATAAAGGGTTTGCTGAAGCAAACCCTTGTATATTAATTTCCTTATCAGAAATTATATGTTAAATTAAATCGCCAGCTGAATGATGAATAATCTGCATTATCACTATCATCATTGGCATAACTGTTCAATCCTATTGATGTAGACATTGACAGAGGTTTGTATGGTCTATATACAACGCCTGTGTTGAAGTAGATAAGACTTTGCGAATCAGTATCTCCACCATGTTTTGTATACTTGATGCTGGCGTAAGGTTTAACTTTATGCTGCATCATATCGTAAGCTGACTTGAAATAAATAGAATTGTAGTTTCTCGAACTTTTATTGAAAGTCAATTCATCAGAATCTGTTGAATCCGGAACGGCAATAAATTTTTCATCAGTTTCATAGAATGTATAAGTGAATGTAGTAGTTAACGGGAAATCTCTGAAAACTGAGTTTGCTCCGAAAGTTATTGAGTTTGAACTGTTATCAAAATAATTATTTTGATTATCTACACTATTGGACATGCTGTAACCGATACTGAAGGTAGTTGGTGCTGCATTAATCTGTTTAACATTATATGCCAGTCTTGTAGTGATAGTACTGAAGTCCATATCAACTTCCGGGTTATATGTGTCAGCAGCACTGACGCTAACAGAGTCTCCAAGAGCTTCATCTTCTTCACTTGTTGTACCTGTATTATTATATGTTAATGATAGTGTAGGCATGTTTTGGAATCTCATATTCATTGTACTGAATATACTTGTTGATGTGTTTGTATGAGTTCTTTGTTTCTCCAGATTATCTGATGTAATGGTGACTCCACCATTGAAGAATATCTGGTTTTCCAGAAGAGAAACATTATCACTTAAACTTATTGATCTGAAGTCCTGTTGCAAAGAACCAGCAGATAATGATCGGAAGCTTGAACCTATTTCAGAGTAAGATGCCATAATCTGATTTCTGAAAACAAAAAGATTTGCATATCCTCTGAGAGCAATGTTAGCATCTCCAGGTTTTAACGGTTCGAGGTTTGGATTAATTACAATGATATCTTCCCAGTCTTTAGGATCGATAGGCGGATCAATATCATATTTATCAATAAGAGTATCTTTTTCCATAACACCATCAATAATATCATTATTATAAAGACTGATGGCTATTTCTGTACCAACTTTGAAACGTTTCTGCCACAGATTCATATGGAGGTCACCACCGACTACAAAGTTATCTTTTGGAGTGAAAACTCTGTTTTCAATAGTGTTATCACCTTCAATTGAGATATTCATATAGTTATTTTCATCAAGTGATTCAACATCATCTTTGTTTTTAACAAAACTGAATCCCCAGAAGAAACCGTCATAATCACCTACTTCAACTCTTGCACCCAAAGTATTTCTTTCAAATTCCCCAGCATTTGAGACGAATGATGCTTCATCTATTGTATGAACTTCAGAGTCAATTGCACGTTTGGATTTACCATAGTTAAGCATGAATCTGAATTTACGGGTGAAGAATTTTGAGTGAAAACCTCTTACATTTATTGAACTCATAATGAAGTTAGAGTAAGAAGGACTGTAATCACCAAATTTAAGTTCCAGATGAGGAACGTTCAGACCAAGTGTGAATCTGTTAACAGATTGCTTTTTAGAAGACTCTTTGGATGAGAAAGTCATATCTGTATAGAACATAGTTTTCTTGTAATATGACTGAATATGGGTTGATACGGTTGCAGATTTTTTGCTTGATTCCAATTCGGAATCATCTGCAGAACGTGAAAATGTATTTGATTTAAATTTTACATTACCTGAAATGTTATAAGGCATTTTGAAATCGTAATCTGATTTCACGGAAACAATCCACTGTCTGGAAAGAATTTTCTTTCCGTTTTTAAGTTCTGCGGTTACTTGAAATGAGTGTGTCCCGGCAGAAGGATTGTCAAGTGTAAGAACTACCATGTTTGGAGAGATATAAGCTTTTTTAGTCATATCCTTATTATCAAACATGATTTTTACTGATCCGTCCTGAATCTTGTTTTCAATAGTATAAGTAGAAATTGCAATTACAAGTTCATCATCTGCTTCTATTGTATTGAACTCAGGACTGAGTCTTACAAAGTTTGATGATGGTGTAACGGATTTTTCTGTTTTGTGAAGTCTGTAAGGATTAATGCCGGGTTGATTTTCAGGAAGAGTTTTTACAGTGTTGTTTTTAAGCCGGGCTTCGAAATAATACTCAACACCGTTTCCTTTGTCAACATTATCAGGAAGCTGCACTCTGTATACAGGATCAGATTCACCTGTGTTAACCATAAGTTCTGTTATATATGTAATATCGCCTGTCGGTCTGTAGAAGACTGTTACATCTTCAATCTCATCAAAACCAAGCTGAACATCAACACTGAGATTAATCTCATGTCCTTTTTTGATGCCTGCCGGTGTGTTGTGCTGAAGAATAACTTCTGCGTGTGCAAAGCCTGCAAGTAGAATGAATATTAAAACCACCGAAATTTTATTCATATTTTCCTCGTTTTTACGTATTTAAAAGAACAGCAGATGATACAAATTGTATCATCTACTGAAGGTTTACTTTAAGTTTTTTTGTATTTCCATCTTCATCTGTGAAGACTATTTCAAGTACATCATTTCTTGAATCAGTTCCAAGAAGTTCATCATCTTCCATGTAATCTTTGATTTCCTTGAGATCTTCATCAGTTTCATCAAGATCAGCCGGGTTGAATGTTCTTACTTCAATTTCTCCGGATCCTCTTGAATATCCAATCTCTCCTGCTTTAACGAAAACGGATTTGTTATCGCCTTTATTTGTAAATTCAACAACTCCGGTGAAAGTAATTATGTAATCACCACCTTGAGTTGTTTTGTAGAACCATTTTGTTCCTTTTACACTAGCAACTGTTGAAGGTGTTTCAATTGAGAAGTCACCTTTCTTTTTGGATATTTTTGAAAAAACACTACCTGATTTGAGATATGTCTTTTTATTGAGTTCACCATTTACTTTTTCAGTTTTTACCTGAAGAGTACTGTTAGGGAAAAGTTTCATCAATGAATTTCCATCAACAAATCTGAATGCAGCGTAAGAATTGTCCTTACTTTCCAGATAGTCATTGTTTTGAAGTGGGGTACCGCTCTTAAGATCTGAAACTTTTTTATCTCTTTCAAGTGTAACATCACCTTTCGCTTTAAGTGTTATGGCAACAGGGCTTTCAGCAATCAATAAGCATATTGAGAACAACATTAGTATGAAGATAAATCCTTTTCTCTTAGTTTTAATTTTCATAATCACCTCTACTCAATTGTTACACTTATAATTTTTTTATCTCCACTGAGTATAAGCTCGGAAAGATCATACAGAGTGTTGATATGTTTATAATCGTTTTGATAATTAATAATTGTTTTTGGAACAAAGCCTGAATTAAGAAGTTTTGTTACTTCGTTTTTGTACTCAGTAGGAAGAGTCTGTATGAAGTAGTTTATAGCTTCAAGTGACTGTTGATTATCGTCTGTTCCTGCTCCCGGATCAAAAGATGAAGTTGTGAAACCATCTGAACCTGAAGCGATTCTGAAGATAAACATATCACTTTTAATCTCTTCATTACCTGATGAGCCCGGATATACAAGCGGGAATGTTACCTGCCATGCATACAGCTTACCTGCTTCAAGTGGTCTTGCATCTGCCGGGTATGATACAGAAGTAATTGGGGATTCTGTAGTAAAGTAAGGTGATTCATTACCTATTGCATCAGCATTGAGAAGTGCTTCAGGAATGTCTTCCAGTGAATACACATTAAGCGTAAATGTTAAACCACTTGTATAAGCCATGGATGCAAGGTTAGAATTCCAGATAAATGCTGGATTGGAATCCTGAATTTCTACAGGAGTCATACCAAGTACTGTTCCGGGTGTAATAAGAATAATTGGAGCAGGACTCTGAATGATAAATGTGAAATTCTTTACATCACCAATATTGCTTCCTGATGTGTTTTGAGGTTCAATGGTAAATTCATAAACACCGTTTGGAAATTGCCCGGTATTCATTATCTGATCTTCAAAATTTGAGTTACCTTCAATGATATCATCAAAATCAAAATCCGCACTGAAATAACTTGAAGTCTGTGTAAATACATCGCGAGATGTCAAATTCCATACTTCGTGAGCAGTAAGCGCACGGTCTGCTGTAATTTCAACATCGTCAAGAAGAGATGCACCATTCCATGTAAGATTTGCAATCAGCATAAAATCTTGAGGTGTATCCGCATCATTTTCTATTGAAACTGTAAATAAGATGGGTTGTGTTTCCGGCTCAAGCGGATTCAGGTATGATGGATAAAATGCGTTGAATGTAGCACTTTCGACACCAAAGTTAATGTTAATATCAGCGAATAATCCTGTCGCAAGGAGCAGGGTTATCAGTACAGAGAAAATGTACTTTTTCATAATATTCTCCTAAGATTACTTTTAAATTTCTGTTTAATCTGTTTCCTCAAAGAGGAATCAATAATGTTTAATAATAAGTCGGGAAAGGTCAGTCCCACGTTCTGTGCTGCCATTGGAGTGAGACTTAAAGGTGTCATGCCTGGTAGAGTATTGACTTCAAGAAAATAGAAGTTAATTCCGTCATAGCGGAAATCTACTCTTGCATAACCGGAACACTGCATCATTTTAAAGACTCTGAATGCCTGCTCCTGAACTATGTGAGACTCCCTGTCATCAATTTCTGCCGGTACAATATACTTGGTTTTACCTTTTGTATATTTGTTTTTGTAATCATACCAGCCGTCGAATGGTTGTATTTCTACAACAGGAAGAGGAATATCATCTAGAATGGTCACGGTAAGTTCTTTACCTTCTATGAATTCCTGCAGCATGATCCTGTTATCGTATTCAAAAGCATAACTCAATGCATCAGGGAGATCTTCTTCTTTTCTTACTATGGATATTCCAAATGAAGACCCGGAAGAAACCGGTTTGACAACAAGTGGAAGTCCAAGCTTGTCGATGATCTGTTTAAGGTCGTAGTCGCTGGAAACATTCAAAACAATTGTCCTAGGAATTACAAGTTTAGCTTTTTCAGCAATAAGATTGGAAAGCTCTTTATCCATAGCAATTGCACAGGATTTATGTCCTGATCCGGTAAATGGAATATTTTCCATCTCCAACAGTGCCTGCAGCATTCCATTCTCACCACATCCACCATGCAGTCCATTAAAAACAACTAATGGTTTCTGTTTTTTTATCTCTTCTATCAGAAAGAGATTAGGTGATACAGAGTACTCCGGAGAATAAAATTCTTCAGGATCAATCTCTATAGCTTCAAAACCAATGCTGTTTAAAGCAGTGCTGATTTCATTAGCAGAAATCTTTGAAACATCCTTTTCTTCAGATGTTCCACCTGATAAAACAACTATTTTGTATTTCATACTCATAGTATGGTTTGTTTTCGGTAGATGTCAAGAAATATTAATATTTCGTTAACATGTTTTTCCTGATTTATGAGTTTAATTCAATCTAAATGCTGTTTATACAATGTTGAGAATATATAACCAATCAATATAATTGTTGATTTTGATGGAAAGAATAAGAATCTAAACTTATTTTTCCTTGAGTAGTGATGAGCTTGTTTACATGATTATTTTGCTGTATATTTCAGAAAAATACTATTTACTAAATGATCAGATAATAAAAACATATGATAAAAAAAAGCGACTCCTTCAGGAATCGCTGAAAAAAAATATTCTATATGTGTTATTCTTCTTCTTTGAATGAATCAATAATATCATGAGGGTATACAGGAGCAATACCAACAATACCGCAGACTTTTCCTGCAGCTCGATTAGCAATGATTGCCGCATCCTTTATTGGTACTCCGGCTGCTAAGCATAGAGTTAGTGTACTGATTACCGTATCTCCTGCTCCGGAAACATCAAAAACCTGTTTGGCGAAGGTTGGAATGTTAACAACATCATTTCCCTTGGTGAATATTGATAATCCTTTGCTGCCTCGAGTCACAATCAGGTATTCAGAGTTGATTTCCTCAAGAAGCTTGAAAGATGTTTCATAAAACTCTTCTTCGGATTCAATGATAACATTCATATTCTTCTTTAATTCCAGATAATTTGGCTTAAACACAGTACAATTCTGATAGCTGAAGAAATTCTTATATTTCGGGTCAACAGTTACTATTTTATCAAATTCATTACATCGTTTGATAATATGCCTGACAAGGGAGTCTGTAAGAAGTCCTTTATTATAGTCTTCTATAAGTACAGCATCCATTTCAGTAATTATATTATCGAAATGTGAAATGATTTCAGATTCAGTCTGCTTCTGGATTTCATCAATTTTCTCGAAATCAATTCTTGCTACCTGCTGATTATTGGCAATAAGACGTGTTTTAATTGTAGTTGGTCTGCATTTATCTTTTGCAATATAAAGGTTGCTTATGGAGTTCTTCTTGAATTCATTCTCAAGTACAGATGCATTTGAATCGTCTCCACTAAGACCAATTACATAAGGAATACCGCCAAGACAGGAAATATTAAACACAACATTAGCAGCGCCACCAAGTCTATGTTCTTCCCGCTCAACATTTACTACTGGAACAGGAGCTTCGGGAGATATTCTGGAAACATCACCCCAGATGTAATGATCAATCATCAGATCACCAATTACAAGTATTTTCTTTCCTTCGAGATTCTTAAGTATTTCCTTATGATTCTTGATGTGCATACTTACTCCACAGGGTAGTTTCCTGTAAAACAGGCATAACAATAATCTTCAGGAGTTGTAACGCATTTACTCAGTTTTTCTTTTGTAATGTATTTGATTGATGCAACATTGAGATATTGCTTCATTTCTTCCAAAGACATTCTGTTAGCAATCAACTCGTCTTTTGTCGGAGTGTCGATTCCATAGAAACATGAGTACTTGACCTGAGGTGAACCGATTCGGAGATGAACCTCAGCAGCTCCCTGACCTTTTATTACATTTATAATCTTTTTAATTGTAGTTCCTCGAACAATTGAGTCATCAATAAGAACAACTTTTTTACCTTTGAAGAAGTTGGGGAGAGGATTGAATTTCTGTTTAACACTCTCATCTCTTACAGTCTGTTGTGGTTTGATGAATGTCCTTCCAACATAATGATTTCGGATTAATCCCATTTCAAAAGGTATTTTCTTTCTTTTAGCATATCCGAGTGCAATAAAGTTCGAAGAATCAGGGACAGGAACAGCAACATCAACATCTATATCGGTATCGTCATCAGCCAGTTGAGCGCCTATGTTTTCTCTTACTTCATATACATTTTCGCAGAATTCATGACTGTCTGGTCTTGAGAAATAGATGTGTTCGAAAATACAGTGTTTGTCTGTGTTCGTACTGCGGTATAATGCAGGATCATTACTGATTGATCGGATACCTTTTTCATTAACAACAATTATTTCGGCAGCTTTCAATTCTTTTTTCATTATAGGAGCAAGAATATCCAGTGCACAGCTTTCTGATGCAACAACAACTGCTCCGTCTTCCAGCGTCCCATACGTCATAGGACGCATAGCGTGAGGATCTCTGAAAAGGTACATTTCTGTAGGTGTTGCTAAAACTGTTGAAAAGGCACCTTTCACATGTTTCATCATTGTTTTAATAGCATCAACTGTAGATTTTTTCTTTTTCTCTATCTGGAATACAATGTATTTGAGAATTAATTCACCATCATTGTAGCTTTTGAAATATACACCCTGAGATTCAAGGTATCTGCGGATATCATGATAGTTGATTATATCTCCGTTACTTGCCAGAGCAAATCTGGGACCTGAAAGAGTTTCTACAACATGAGGTTGAGAATTATATTCGGTAGATGTTCCTCTGGTAGGATAACGAACATGACCAATTGCGATTTTTCCTTTCAGCTTATCGAGATGTTTGGGAGTAAATACATGCTTTACAAGTCCAAGTTTCTTTCTTAAATGAAAGACACTTCCGTCACTGACTGCCATTCCACAACTTTCCTGACCTCTGTGTTGTTCTGCGAACAAACCTAATGCTGCAAGTTCAGCAGCATTTTCATGATTGAAAATACCAATGATTCCACACATTTTTTTTCCTTTTCAATATTGTTTAAGATCTTTACATAACTGGGGTAGTTGACTCGATTTTATAATTCATCAAATACTGACAAAAATAAGCTTCTCTAAGAAGTATTCTTGATGAATTCAAAAATCTTATCGATACTTTTAGCCAATTCTTTTTGATTTTGCTATTATGCAAAGCTCTCTGTCTTTTATACAATTAATTTATTTTTTAGTGAAGGTAAGTTTATTTTCATTGCCTTTTACAAGACGACTAATATTCTTCTTATGTTTTACGATGATCAATAATGCTATAACGCAGGTTAAAGCAAGCAGATATACACTTGATTCTTTTCCTGCAATAAATAATACAATCTGTGATACTGCAAGAGTGAATGCAGCGAAAATTGATCCGAGAGACACATACCTGCTGACAGCTACAAGGATAATGAATACTGCCAGAGCAAATCCTAATGCAATCGGGGTTAATGCTCCAAAAACTCCTGCGGATGTTGCAACACCCTTTCCTCCCTTGAATCTGAGGAAAAGAGTAAAAATATGCCCGACGATAGTAGCTACACCTACAAGGAGAAGCCACTCTGAAGCATGTTCTATATCGGAAAGAGTACTACGGGCAATAATCACTGGAATTGCACCTTTGAATATGTCTACAAGCATTACAGGGATACCGATTTTTACTCCAAGTACACGAACAGCATTGGTTGCACCAACGTTTCCGCTTCCATGTTCGCGAATGTCGATTCCTTTAAAAATTTTACCGGCTATATAGCTGGTCGGGATACTCCCGATAACATAAGCAGCAGTAATATGAATCAGGATCAGAATGCTATTGCTCATCTTTCTTTCTTCCTCTGAAAAGAAGCTTAAGAGCTGCACCTTGAAATCCATACTCATCGCGAAGTCTGTTATGAAGGTATCGCTTGTAGTTCTCTGTAACACGCTTATGGTCATTACAAAAGAATACGAATGTTGGCGGGTGAGTTTTTACCTGAGACACGTATAAGAACTTAACCTGTTTGCCGCTTGGGTGAGTAGGCTGCCATTTATTAATGGCTTTTTCTAAAAATTCATTCAGTTTTGATGTTGTGATTCTCTGGTGACTGTTTTCCTCAACTTCTATAATCAAATCAAGGAGTTTTCTTACACGTTGACCGCTCAATGCAGATGTTGTTACAAAAGGAGCGTGTTCCAGGAACGGAAGTGAATCAACAATTTTATCTCTGTACTCGTTTATTGTTTTATGATTCTTTTCTATAAGATCCCACTTGTTGAATACAATAATGAGGTCTCTATAATTTCTGTGGGCAAGAGATGCAATTTTCTTGTCTTGTGAAGAGATTTCATTTTCAGCATCCATCACAAGGAGTACAATATCTGCTCTCCGAATACTTTCAATTGTTCTCATTGAACTGAAATAGTCTACACCATACTTGATTCTGGTTTTCTTTTTCAGTCCGGCTGTATCAATAAAAGTGAATGTTTTATTGTGATATTTGAGTTTTGTGTCGATTGCATCACGGGTAGTTCCCGGTATATCACTGACAATCACAACATCATCACCTATCAGTTTGTTCACAAGTGAGGATTTGCCCACATTAGGTTTTCCTACTATTGCAATCTTGAAACTGTCATCTTCGTCTTCCTGCTCTCCCACGGTTTGTGTTTGAATCTGTGACAGTATTGCATCGAGGAAGTTACCTGTATTTCTTCCACTGACGGCTGCAACAGGGAATGGTTCTCCCAACCCCAATGTCATAAAATCGTATATCTCCAGATCAAGCTTTTCATTATCAACTTTATTTACGACCAGCATAACTCTTTGTCTGTGTTTTGACAGGATTTTAGCTATCTCCATATCAATATCGGTTGGACCTGTCTGAGCATCAACGACAAACAGGATAAAATCGGCTTCTTCAATTGATACTTCAGCTTGAAAACGAATAGCTCTATCCATAACATCATTTGATTTGGGAACGATTCCGCCTGTATCAACAACAATAAAGCGTTTGCCTGCCCATTCTACATTTTCATATTTGCGATCACGTGTGATACCTTCTTCAAAGTCCACGATAGCTCGTCTTTTATTGCAAAGCCTGTTGAACAGGGTCGATTTACCAACGTTCGGACGTCCAACAATGGCTACTATTGCTTTTCTCATTTTATCTCCAGTTTCTGCGATTCAGGGAAAAATATGCTGATCTCGTCAGAAATAAACATTTATCCATATTAAAATAATAGATATCAAAACAAATGAGATTATAAATCTGTCAATCATAAATTGAAATTTAAAGCATACTATCTTCTTTTGATATTCATAACTTGACTATTCTTCTCAGCAATATTCTGTTGATGTATGGAAAGAGTTATAGCATTGATTGATATGGATGCTTTTTTTGCATCAATAGAACAGAGAGATAATCCCTGTCTAAGGGGTAAACCTGTGCTGATTGCCGGTTCTCATGCCCAGAAAGGAATTGTATCAACTTGTTCTTATGAGGCTCGTAAATTCGGTATCAGGTCTGGTATGGCTACAATTGATGCCAGAAAACGCTGTCCGAATGGTTATTATGTTTCTGGAAACCATGCGAAATACTGCTATGCTTCCTCCCGGATTATTGAAATCTGTTATAGGTTCACACCGATAGTGGAGCCATTCTCTGTAGACGAGATGTTTCTTGATATTTCAGGTTCTCTTAAACTTTTCGGGTCAAAAAAGGCAATAGGTGATGGAATAAGATCAGGAATCCGGTCTTTGCTGAATTTACCAAGTTCTGTTGGGATAGCTCCCAATAAGCTATTGGCTAAACTTGCAAGTCGTTTTGCCAAACCAGATGGTACTTTTGTTATTGAAAAGGAAGATGTATCCGGACTTCTGGAAAACCTGCCTGTTAAAGACTTGTTTGGTGTCGGACCTAAGACAACAGAAAAACTAAATCTGCTGGGAATTCATACCGCTGGTGAATTGAGCCGTTTCCCTCAGCATATTCTCGAACATAAATTCGGTAAAGGTGGAGTAGATCTTATTCTGAAAGCAAAGGGGATTGATAATTCCAGAGTAGATACTGTGGAGGATTCCGATGATCCTAAATCAATATCCAATGAAACAACATTATATGAACCAACAGATAACAGATACCACTTGAAAAAGATTCTTCTGGCACTTGTGCACAAAGTATCATTCCGCATGAGAAAACACGGAGCAAAAGCAAGAACGATCAGGCTGAGAATCAGAAATGAGAATTTTGAGACACACCAATACCATCATACAGTTGGTAGGGAGATTTTTTTTGATACGGAATTATATGAGGAGATTATTCATTTGTTTGACTCCGTACGGTTTGAACCTCACAAAGTCCGGCTTATAGGGGTTGGTGTTACTAAGTTAACTTATGAGAAACATCCTGATCAGCTCGAAATATTCCCTCGATATGATGTAAAAAAACAATTGACTGCAGAAACAATAGATAATTTGAAGAAAAGATTCGGTACTGAGATTATAAATATTGGTGACAGTCGCACCGGTGACAGCTTTTCATTCAGGAAGAATAATGATCGAGCTCTCAGTTTTGGTATGAAGAATTATGTTAAAGAACAGAAAGGTGATAAGAAATGATTGATAAACATAAGGCTGCTTTTTTTACAGATCTTGATGGTACAATTCTACATTCAGGTAAAGGATTTGATGAAAAAGAACTTGAGTTCCTCAGAAGGCAGGAGAACATTCTCTTAAGAACAATTGTGACTGGCAGATCTTTGTATTCTGCAAGGAAAGTACTGTATGATGATTTTCCTATTGATTATCTGATATTCTCATCCGGTGCCGGAATTGTAAAATGGAAAACTAAAGAGATCAAGCATTCAAGATCATTTACTAAACCTCAGATAAAAGAGATATACTACTTCTTGAAAACTCTGGAACTGGATTTCTGTATACATTATCCTATCCCGGAAAATCATAAGTTTTATTATGTAGCAAACAAGAATATAGCTGATTTCAGAAGAAGGATAAAAATTTATTCTGAATTTGCAGAGGAGCATGTAGAGGATAAATCATATCTGAGAAACTCGACTCAATTTCTGGTGATTCTTGATCACGACGAAGAAGTGCTTGATAAAATCGAAAAAGCTCTACCGGAATATTCAATTATTCGCGCTACTTCTCCTCTTGATGGAAAGACTATGTGGATTGAGATATTTCCCCCTGAAGTCGATAAAGGATCAGCTTCAGCTCATCTTTGTGATATTCTCAGGATTGATCACAACAAGACAGTTGCATTGGGTAATGATTTTAATGATATTGCCATGCTGGACTGGGCAGAAAAGAGCTTTGTTGTTGATTCTGCTCCTGAGATTCTCAAGAATAAATACAGTTTTGTGGAAACGGAAAATGCTATAGCTAATGCTGTATTGGAATCAGGTCTTTTATAGTCGCTTATTCTTCGTAGTCCTTCTCATCAATATATTCAGGGAAGTACTTCTTAGCACAATCCGGGCAAATCCCATGACTGAAAGATGCTTCTGAGTGTTCCTGAATATAAGATTCGAGAGCTTTCCAGTATCCGCTGTCATCTCTGATTTTTTTACAGTGCGAACAGATAGGTACTATGCCCTGCAATGTTCTGATCTCTGCCAGAGCTTTCTGTAGATCGTGAATAAGATTTTCTTTTTCCTGTTCAACAGTTTTTCTGTCAGTAATATCTTTGATTACCCATACTACACCATTGTCCAGGTTGGCGGGAATAGATTTATCTAATGCCTGCCCGGAAATGGAACACCAAACTCCAGAACCGTCCTTGCGCTTTAACTTATATTCGACTTCCTGCACTTTATGGTAACTTAGAGAATAATAGAATTTTTTACCGAAATCAATGAAGTTCTCATGAGATAAATGGAAATGTTCAACAGACTTGCCTTTCATTGAATTTGGATTATCATAGCCAAAAATTTTCGCAACCTGTTTATTTGCTCTGTATATGTATCTTCCTCCGAGAAGCATGATAATACCCACCATCGTATTACTGAAGATTGACTCCAGCTCATCATGAGCTTTTTTTAATCTGAGTTCAGTTTCTTTCCTATCTGTTATATCTTCAAAAACCCAGACAACCCCTTTAGAAAGATCGGGAGGATCATTCTGATCAACAATTCTTCCGCTGGAATTAATCCAGATTGGAGATCCATCTTTTTTAATAAATTTAAGGTCCACCTTGACAGGTTTTCTTTCAATAAGAGCAGTTTTGTAGTATTCTCCAATCTCTTTGAAGCTACTCTCAGAGTAATGAAACTCCTGGATGCTTTTACCTACCATTTCATCTGCATTATTGCAACCAAAGATACGCAAAGTTTCTTCATTGACTTTTCTAACAATTCTGTCACCATCTATAAAAGCTATTCCTGCACCGCTATTAAGGAAAATTGAATCAAACTGCTGAGTTTTTTCAGTTATTTTCTCGTTCAAATCTGCCATTTTGGACATATCTCTGATTGTTGTAATTCTGATTTTCTTGCCGAATAGATCAAAGAAATCCCCCTGAATAATAATTGGAACTCTAGATTTATCTTTTTTTATCAGTTTTGCTTCAAGAGGTTCTGCATGATCTGATAATCCTCGTTTTTTTAGAGTTTCGTAATATTCCGGATCTACTGATGCCAGTCCACTGCTCCCGATTACTTCTTCACGTTTATAACCCAGCATATCCAGTAAATGTTGATTCACATCAATGATATCCATTTTGTCATCCATTACAACAATAGCTTCTGTAGCAGAGTCTTCCAGAATACTTGCTTTCTGCTTAAAAAGTAATGCTTCCTGATATCTTTTTTTTATGTCTTCCAATTGCTTTTCAAGAGAAGCAACTTTTCGAGTGAGTTCTTTTTCTTTATTAGTCATTTTGTTTTCCTATGCTTCTAATAATTACTGATACAGATAGGGACCTTTGCATAATTGGGTTAGGTGACTCGATTTTAGAAATCATCAAATTTTGACTCAGAACAAGCTTCCCAAGAATTTTTATTTATGTATTAAAATATCATCAATACTTTTTAACCAAAGCTGCTTGATTTTACAATTATGCAGAGCTCACAGATATTATAAGGATATCTGGCGAACAATCAATCAAAAACAAAGTTTTTTTATCAAACAAAAAAATAACTTATTTCAATAATATTGCTTTTTTCATTTGAAGAACATGTTTATGATGGTGGGACTTCACTAATGTTTCTGATTGCTATTGATAAAGATGATAAACTGGAAATTATAATGAATGAGGGGGTTAAAAAGGGCATAAGATATTGATCTTGACGGAGATGGAACTAAGGAGATAGTTGGAGTCAGATGGTGAAGACAGCAAATAGATGAAAGCGATATTTATCAGGAGTATTGTCCATCTTTTGTTTATACTATGAAAAATGGGAATTATGCTTTTGATTCGGAACTCACAAAGAAGTATAACATAGACAATGGAGGTGTCTGGTGTGGGGAAGAGCGAAGCTATAGTATAATAGTTGTACGTAAGCCGGGAGAAAAGCCGTACATTATCAGTTCTGAAGAGTTCGATAGAATAAGGGGCTGGAGTAGGATATAGGAGTTAGAAAATGACAAAAGAGGATTTCAAACGTTGGTACTACGACCCAATTAGAGAATTGTGCAAGAGTAATCATAATGGTTTCATTATTCTGATAGCAACATTTCCGATACTTGAACGGTACTTAAGGGATAAATTTAATATCAAAGACAATGATGATATAACTAATGAAGCTGTGAAGTATTTGTTTAATATGTTTGAGCTCAAACAGAAAAAAAAAGCTAGAGATTTCTGGTCACAATTCCGAAACGGTTTGTTCCATAATGCAGTTTTTAAAGAACAGGGAGTAATCAATTGGAATGTTTCAGATATTGTTATTGATGATGGTAAATTTCATGTCAATCCAAAAGATTTTGCTAATAAAGTGCTTGATGAGATTGATGAAAACTATAATTTTATTGATGCCTCTCATTTGTATAATGATGCAACTCAATCTGTTTCAGAACCAAATATAACAGAAAGTATTAAGAGATAACGAAACGATTTCATTTGACAAAACACTGAATATCTCTCAATATTCCACTTGAAACTATGCTAACTTACTAATCTAATACCGGAGTGAAACTATGAAAATACTGGCTATAAACGGAAGTCCGAACCCCAAAGGAAACACCCACAATATTGCAAAAGCGATTATGAGAGGAGCAGAAAAGAACAATCATACCTGCAAAGACATGCAGCTATATGACATGGATATTAAACACTGTGTGGCTTGCGAGAACTCTAATGAAGTGCACTTGGAAAAAGACTGCATCTTTGACGATGATTTCAAAAATACGCTTCTGCCTGCAATACGTGATGCTGACCTTGTTATATTTTCCTCACCTGTCTATATGGGACAGGTTACCGGTAAGTTCAAAACTATGCTGGATCGTTTTTATACATTTGTAATGAAGGATTTCAGCATGAGAGACATCCCCGGAAAGAAATTTATTACTGTTGTTACTTCCGGTGCTCCAACTGAAGTATTCAAGGAAGTCTCTGACTATCTGGAAAAATGGCTGGGCAAGCAGTTCTGGGGAATGGAAAAAGTAGCAGTAATTCATGAAGGTGATTTCACCGGAATGAGTGGAAAATGTGATAAACCTGAATTATTGAAGAAGTACGAAGAATTTGGAGCAACACTTTAGTAAATTATAAAATAAAAAAGCAGGAATCAAGCTGATTCCTGCTTAAAAAGTGCGTGTAAATTTTTATAATTATTTAATCATCATAACTTTTTTAGTCTGTTGATACTCATTTGTCTGCAGCTTAATAAAATAAACTCCCGTTGCAGCATTAGCACCGGAATCTGTGTCACCGTGCCAGGTAATACTATGCTCTCCGGCTTCGACTTCACTATTAATTAGAGTTTTCACTACCTGACCTTTAAGATTATAGACTTCCAGTGTCACATTACCTGTTGATTTAATACTGAAATCGATGTTTGTTTCAGGATTGAATGGATTAGGGTAAATTGCAGAGATCATATCTGAATATTCTGCATCAGGTGTATCATCTTCCTTGTCTCTTTCAATTGTAATTGAAACCGGACCGTAAAGTTTTACATTATTATCCAGTGAAACACTCTCAAGCCAATAGTAGTATGTTTCATCAAAATCAACATCTATATCTGTAAAAGAATATTCACTTCCGGTTGCAGTGTTGGCTGCAGCAATAATACTGCTGTTAACTATCATAGCTTCATCATTGTTTTGGGAGCTACTTTTAAGGATATTGAATCCTGCCTGCTCAGTTTCAGATTGTGTAATCCACTGGATTTCTGCAAAATCTGATTCATTCTGCATAGCATTAAAAGATGAAAGTTCGACTGGGAGAGAACCGTCATTATAGTTTATTCTGATAGCATTTATCAGCATTAAAGGATTTATACCGGAACTGATTGCATCAATTGTTATAACACCACCAACTGGTGCTACATCATCCCATATCATCCAGTCTGTAGTCATATAACCATCATTATATGAGTCCCAGTCAAGACTACAGTCTGGATTCGGGCTCGTATTGAATGAACGTTGAGCATAAGTGGAATTAACTTCATATGTTCCTGATAGAACTCCCAGACTTGAAAGACTGATAATCTCAACTTGATATGAGCTTTCTACAAGACCTGAAATAGTAATTATTTGTGGTTGACCTCCATCATAATAAAGCATATCATCACATATTTCTTCATGAAACCAGTGCATATCACCTGATGAATAGTTACTTTCATTACCAAACCCTTCCAAAACTTCTGACAATGTAAGAAATGCTGAAGTAGCTGTTTCTGTATCATTATCAATCAAATTATTATAAATTGTTGAGGTTCCATCAATCGTGTTCCATGGACCAGAGTGAGTGTACTGAGCACCGAAATCAATTAAAAATTCTTCAGCGAAAATTAAGGTTGAAGTAAACACAAACAAAAGTAACATAAGATGTTTGAAACAAGTTTTCATAGGTACTCCTTCAGAGTTAAAATGTTGAAAAGTTAGTCAATTAACGATTTAGTCAAGATAGTTTATTGTAATAAAGAAATAATGCTGAAGTAATGTGTAAAGCCACTTTTTCTGCAAGTTTTTTTTTCTGAGCACGCATAAAAAAAGCAGGAGTTGACCGGACTCCTGCTTTTGTGACATCATATATCAACAAATTTCAAAAATGTGATTCTTGAAATCTGTACATGATGATACTATGTTATTTAATCATGAGTATCTTTCTTGTTTCCCTGAAATTTTTCGTATTCATTCTTACGAAATACATGCCTGTTGCCGCACTTTTACCGGAATCTGTATCACCTTTCCAGGTTACAACATGTTCACCGGCGTCAACAACAGAGCTTACCAGAGTTTTCACTTTTTGACCTTTAAGATTGAAGACATCCAGTTGTACCATTCCTGATTCCTCAATACTGTAACTGATGTTTGTCTTTGGATTGAATGGATTTGGATAGATTGACGACAATTCTGTTACGTACTGTACATCAGGAACGTCGGAATCTTCTCTCTTAATTGTTACTGATACAGGACCGTAAGTTTTTGAGTTTCCGTCAAGGGAAACACTTTCCAGCCAGTAGTAGTAAGTTCTTTCAAAGTTTACATCGATATCAGTGAAACTGTACTCTGACTGAGTACTGGAATTATGACCACTGATAACACCTGCATTTATTTTTTGTGATTCATAATATAAATCGCTTTCACTCTTGTATATATTGAATCCCTGATTATCTGATTCTGATTGAGTGATCCACTGAATCTCAGCAAAGTTAGACTTTGTCTGAATTGCATTAAATGAAGAAAGTTCAACAGGAAGTGTTCCATCTTCAGTGGAGGCTACCATCCAGTCACTGAAACCGTTTACATTGTCTGCTCTCAGTGTAACCTGATCCTCGATTGATACATCTGCCCATTCTTCCCAGTCAGAATCTTCATCAATTCTGCGATATATTCTCAGGTTTGCCATGTCTCCCGGACTTGGTAATTGACTGATATCAAAATATATGCTTGCAAGGAAACTATCAAAAGTTGTACCAAAGTGCCAGTATCTGTCAGGCATTGAATTAATTCCATCCGGTACGTTTCCATTTGGTGCTTCTCTGAATAGTTCACAGATTAAGTCATTACCGTCACCTGTTCCAAAATAGATATCCTGGAAGAAGAAATCTACACCTTCGTCATCCATTGAGACAGGATGATTAACACCATCACCTTCAACTGGTACATCATCTCTGCTGTAAGTTATCGGAACCAGTACAGGTGTAATAGTAACATCAAAATTATAGTATCCATATGCACTCTGATGTACGGGAGAGAATGAATCGAACACAAATCTTAATTGACCGGTTCCGTCAGGGTCAAATTCAGCTAACCAGGCAGGATCACAGTTTGCAACGTCAAGATCAGCCTGACCATCACCGACAATTGCTCCACCTGTTCCAACTCTATTTCCACTTATTGTTTGTTTGAATGGATAAGGAGTCGTGAAGTTAATTCTCATATTACTCCATACAAGTTTGTTTTGCCCATCATATGTTATTGAGCCGTTTCCACCATCATAGAATCTATTATCACCTGCTGCTGGAGTTCCCCAGTCATCCCAGGTTAAGAAATTACTCTCTGTATTGAATTTTCTATATCCTGATAAACTGAAGCTGTCCATTGACATATCAAGAAGATCGGGATTTAACCCATCAAAAACAGCTGCATCTTCTCTGTGCAGATGTGCTTCTGTAAGATATCTTCCAGCACCTTCTGTTTCATTCCATTGAAGTGTCTCATAAGCATATACGTTATAAATATCATTTGCATTATGAACATAAGGCATGTTTGCTTCACTGTACATCCAGTTTGCAAGAACAGGTCCTGCTTCATAGTTTTCAATAGTGAAAGTTCCATGAGGTTTACCTTCATAATCAGCTTCAGCACCAAAAATGTAACATGCACCTTCTGTTCCTGAATTAAGTGTATTTAATTCCTGCTGATCATCTGTAATGAAGATTTGATTACCTGAAACTTCAACATCTGCTGACCATGTAGCAGACTCAACAGGTCTCTGTACTTCTTCCAGTAAATTCCATGAATCTGAATTAAGATCAAGTTTGTAAAGGTATGCTTTTTGTGTTGTATGTGTAGGTGATCCACCAACAATGCAATATGGAGCATCAATCGCAACTGAAGCACCTGCAGCCGGTGTGTTAAAATGTGCATGCTCAACGAAAGTTCCATTAACATCTTTAAAAATATAGAATTCATACGAATCCTTTGAACCGACAGTAAGCCATATTCCATCAAGATCAACATCATATCCGAAGTCATCTCCGGGAACAGTGTCACTACCAACAAGTATCTGAGATTCTCCCCAGTTATTTGCTCCACCTTCATCTCTTCTGTATACATAAACTCCATCTCTTCCGTAAGCTCCAACAACGGCAATATTACCATCGATAGCTACAGAAGTGCCAAAGTAATCATTACTCGAAACATCTGATGCAACAAGCTGTTTGATATAACCCCAGTTATCAGCTCCACCCTCGTTCTTTGAGTAAATATAGGCTGTTCCTGCATGTGAAGCAAATGTATGATCATTTGCTCCGACAATTGCGTAATTGGTTGCAAGATCTACTGATCTTCCGAAATAATTATCACTTGAGGGATTAGCTAAGACTATTTCATTATTCCAGTTGTCTCCGACAAGTTTAAAGATACTTGCTTTTGCCGCATAGTCTCCACCAGTGATGATGTAACTACCTTTAATATCTACATCAAATCCTGCGTGTCCCCATGTTGAACTGTTGGCAGGCTGAATTCTGTCATACCTGAGCCAGTCTGTATTCCATTCGGGGGAAGTTCTTTTGTAAATATAAATTGCTCCGGAATAATTTGGATCTCCTCCATACCAGAATTTTGCGCCTGTTACAGCCCAATTTCCATCACTTGCAACGCTATTACCAAATTGTTCATTAGTAAGTCTGTCGCCGAAAATTTTCAACGCAGATACTGAAGTGATTGCTAATGATGTTAATAATAACAATAAAATAAATTTCTTCATTTTGTACTCCATTCTATGATTTTTTTTAATTAACGGTCTTTAATATAACAAGAACCGTGCCATTCAAAATTAAGTATTTTTCTTTTGAATTATTGTCATTTTGCTGATATAACTCGACAATACTGTAATGATTGTGCGGAATATTGTAGCATAATCGCACAGTGTGCTTTTTTGATACAAGTATCAATTTGTCTATTTAATATCATATTTACTGAGTCTTCTTATTAGTGAATGTCTTGAGATTCCGAGCAGAGCAGCAGCCTTGCTCTGGTTACCTGAAGTTTCTTCAAGAACTTCAGTAATCAACTGTCTCTCATTCTCATCCAGATTGAAACTCTTTCTCCTTAAAGAATTATCATCCTTTACAGTAATTTCTTTGCTAACAGGGATCAATTCCGGTGAAAGGCTTTTACCCTCGCATAAGATCATCGTTCTCTCAACAAGATTTTTTAATTCTCGTACATTCCCCGGAAAGGAGTATTGTTTCAGATCTTCAATGAATCTGTAGGGAATATCGGGAATATTTTTACCGGTTTTTCTGGCAAAATTATGTACGAAATGATTCACTAATGGCTCTATGTCTTCTGTTCTTTCACGTAATGGGGGTATATGTATTTTTATAACATTAAGTCTGTGGTAAAGATCGAGTCTGAAAGTCTTATCTGCTATCATGTTCTCCACATTACAATGTGTTGCCGATATGACTCTTACATCTACATGAGTCTCTTTAGAACTACCAACTTTTGTTATACTTTTTTCCTCAAGTGTCCTCAGTAATTTTGACTGCAGATTTAGAGGCATTTCAGCGATTTCATCCAGAAAAAGTGAACCACGATCAGCTAATTCAAAAAAACCTTTTTTTGATGTTACTGCTCCTGTAAATGCACCTTTCTCATGACCGAAAAACTGACTCTCCATAAGAGATTCAGGGATAGCTGAACAGTTTACAGAAAAAACTTTCTGGGATGCTCTGGGGCTTGCGTAATGGATAATTCTTGCGAATATCTCTTTCCCGGTACCACTTTCTCCTGTTATAAGCACGTTAACATCAGGAAACTCAGCTGCTTTAAGAGCTTGAGACAATGTATTCCTGATTGCTTCACTGCTTCCAACCAGTTCTTTACCGGTCATCTCTTCCAGTTCTCCTGATAACAAAGACTTACTATCCTCAAGAAGATTAAGTCTTTTTTGCTGTTCAACGAATTTCCTGGTTCTCTGGATTGCAATCTGTATCTCAAATATCCTGAATGGTTTTTTCAGAAAATCAATAGCTCCGGACTGCATAGCTTCAATTACTACATCCATATCACCATGACCGGAGATCATTATTACCTCTATTGCAGGGAATTTGCCCTTGATTATCTTTAAAACTTCAAGTCCGCTGAGTTCCGGCATTTTGATATCAAGTATTACAATATCAAAGTCTTCTTCATCAAGTATATTAAATGCAAGAGAAGGTCTATGAGCTGTTTTTACATAATAGTTTTTTCTGTTAAGGTATTCTTCGAGTTCTTCACATACTCTTATTTCATCATCTATTACAAGTATTTTCAATATGTTCTCCTTCTACAACCGGCAGTGAAATAATCATTTTAGTTCCCTTACCCGGTTCACTGCTTATTTCAATTTCTCCCTGCATATCCTTTATTATTCCATATGAGATTGACATTCCCAGTCCGGTTCCTTCACCGGGTTCCTTTGTTGTAAAGAAAGGTAGGAATATGCTTTTTTTAACTTCTTCATCAAGTCCGGTTCCGGTGTCCTCAATGGCAATCTGCACGCATTTATCATTCATGTAAGATGATATTCTTATCATCATCTCGAAATCAGTACAGTATGTATTTGCTTTCTCAAGAATTGCATCTCTTGCATTTGCAAGAATATTCAGTATGACCTGCTCAAGTTTGTAGGTGTTACCTGATACTTCAGGTAATTGCTTTGATAAAGTATCAACTATTCTGATGCCCTTATTAAAACATTGCTGACTCACCATACGTAATGCGTTTTCAATACTTATGTTTACATCAAACATCTCAATTGCTTCTTCCGATTGATTTCTGGAAAAAACCCTTATATGATCAATTATGGTTCTGATTCTGGCAATATCCTCATACAGATATTTTGATTTCTTACTGAAGTATGGGCTTTTAATATCCTCATCTCTCAATATATCGAACAAATTATCAAGAGTGAATGACAAGCTTTGCAATGGTTGATTGATCTCATGGGCTATACCTGCGGCTAATTGACCAAGAGCAGCAAGCTTGGACTGTTCAATAGCCTTCTCTTCCTGCTGTCTTCTTATCTGAATTTCTTCCGCAACTCTTTCTTCCAGAGTCTTATTGAGGTGATGAAGATTAGCCTGATACTGGTTTCTCTCAGTAACATCCTGAACAATTGCATAAAGCAGTTTATTACCTTCAAGAACCATTGGGGTTATGTACATTTCTACATCTTTCATGGTTGAATCATGCATTCTGTGACGCATTTTAAGCACAGTATTACATTCTATTATGCTTATTCTACCTATTAGTTCATCATAATCAATTGCAGAGATATCAGTTAGATTTGCTTTATTCAGCTCATCTTCAGAATATCCATAATATTCAATTGCAGAATTGTTACAGCCTTTTATATCTCCCGTATGCGGCTCTATCAGAATCATAACAGCGCTGTGTTTTATAAACATATCCTGGAACTTCCTTTTGCTTTCATCGAGTACTCTATTAAGTTTTACAATGTTTCTATGTCGCAAGAACAGTGCCAATGCGATCATGAGTACAAAAAGTCCACCTGCACCAATAAGATTTCTGGTTAGCCTTGTTTTCTGAAGTGTAAGATTATTGATTTTCTTCAGTGTTTCAATCTCACGATTTTTTTTATCTTTTTCATGATTTACTTGAATATCTACAATTTTCTGACTTACCTGTTCGTTGAACAAACTGTCTCTGTACCCCACATATTTTCTATAATAGGTTAAAGCTTCCTTATACTTCCGTCTTGCTTCCAGAATTGTAGCCAGATATTGGTATGATGTAGTAACGAGTTGTTCAACTCCGCTTTGTTCTGCATAAACAAGAGCTTTTCGGACAGATTCTTCAGCCTTGTTATACTTTCCAACCTGATAGTAAATATCACCAATATTGTTCAACATAAACCCAATTGTATATGGATTTCCTGTTTTTTGTCTGTATATAAGAGCTTCATTATAAAACTTTAAAGCAGTCTCAAAATCCTTGGCGTGTCTGTAAAATGCGCCTAAATTATTCAGAGCTCTTCCAATCTTGTCATCGTTTTTAGTTAGTTTTGCATATTTCAACGCTGATTTGAAGTACTCCAGAGCTTTCAAAGGTTCATTAAGACCTGCATGTACTTTAGCCATTCTACTGTGAGAAATAGACAGATTCACAGGATCATTAAGTTTTTCCCAAAGTTCTATGGAATTATGCAAAAATTCCTTAGCTTTGTCAGGATTCTTCAGTTTAATATGAATTTCTGCGAGATCCTGATAACTGTAGGCTACTCCCAGCGTATCATTGCAGGATTCTGAGATTTCCAGTGAACGGGTAATCAAGTCCAGTGCTTTATCAAACATTTCATGTCTGATATAACCTACTCCTACAGTTCCGAGTATCTTCGCTTCAAACTCAGGAAGATTGTTCCTTTTGCATATAGGAATGGCAATCTCTACGTATTTTAATGCTTCTACAGGGTCTGATCTGTATACTTTCTCAATATATTGATTAATGAATCTCAAACGCGAGATATCATCCAATGTCTTATCATTGATTTTAGTGATAAGACTATCAGACGCAAACATTAATCCACAACTCATTAAGATATATACTAAAATAATATTTCTGATAATTCTATTATTCTTTTCCATAAAGACAATGTTGGTAAATTATAATTTTCTTAACAAGAAAAATAATTTCTGAAACTGAAATCATTATTCAATGCCGGAGAGATTAAAAAAATTGACAAGTGGAAATATAGTTATGGAATTATTACATCAAAGTAAGGAGAAGTATATGAAAACAAAATTACTCATGTTTATAATGTTTGCTGTACTAGTTTTGGGTTCTTTATCTGCTGTGGATGAACTGCAGGTAGTCAAAGATGTTACTGCAGAACATTTGAATCTTGATCCAAATAATATTGATAAGTCAGATCATTTCATATTTGATCTTGGTGCAACCAATTTTCAAAGACTGAAGATTATTGATGAACTTGCCGAGATTTTTGAGATTGATATTCCGGATGAAGAAGCCGAAAATTTAACAACTGTTGGTAATGTAAGTGCATATCTTGCCAAAGATTAACAAGCTGAGTTTTATAACTTAAATAAAAGGAGAAACTATGAAGACCAAACTTGTAATGATCATTTTCGCATTGCTTTTATTAACTGGAACATTAGCAGCTGTGGATATTGAGTATATGGTTATTAAGCAGACTTCTATTGTTCTTAATATTGACCAGAGCAGGATTACTCCATCTCAGAATTATTATTCTGATCTTGGAGCAAGCTGGGCAGAAGTAAGGCAGATAATGGATAATCTGGAAACTATCTTTGATATTGAGATTCCGGATGAGGATGCAATGATGATTACTACGGTAGGTAGTGCAATTTCTTACATTTCGAAAAAGATGTAGGGTTTAACTATAATATCAGGCTGTCAATTAGGGCAGCCTTTTTTTTTAGCATAAAAAAAAGCCATGAGACATGGCTTTTTTAAATAGTGATATCAACCTGGTTGTCCTTGGCATGGTCAGATTCATCAGTAGCTTTAAACTTTATGATTGCACTTTCCGGATTTCCAGATTTAGATACGGAAGCTGTTTTGTTTTCAAATCTGTTTCTTCTGTTTAAAGGATCTGAGGACCGGTGTGCGTGCTGGGGGTCCTCAGCCTTTAAAATTTCCATTGGTGGAGTTTTATCCCCTTTGGAGTAATCTGTCAATTCCTTAGGGGTTCCATCCAACGGCATCGAATCATTATTTAAAAAAGCTGACTCCGTACCATTGAATTCCGTGCTTCTGACATCCCTGTCTTGCTCATCTCGCCGATCATTTTCGGCTTGTTTCTTCTGCTTGTGTTTGATCGATGAGACGCTCCTTATTCCTGGGGTGGAACTCTTCTGAAGAGCAGAAGAATGAGTCGCCAAGCCTTTTAAAAAGCTTAACTCTCTTTGGATTGTCATCCATCCTCCTTTGTCAGAATCACGAATGTTTCAAAGAACTGGTATATTATCGGATAATAGTAATACTACTTTAATTTTTTTTATAGTAACTGAAATCATCTCGTGGATAAAACACTTCATAATCATTTAGTGGCAATGTTTAAGCAATGATTAACGTATATCTTGGATAATTGATATGTTTAAACTGGAAATGTAGTGACATACTTCAGGGAAATACATCAATTAAGCACGTATTTTGTAAATGATATTATATATATAAGATAATAATGACTTTTTTTGTTGACTTTATAGTAAAATCTCCTTTTTTTTGCACATTGTAAATACATTAGTGTTACAAAAATAAAAATATACATGAATAATGTCATAGAATCATAACTGGAGGAAACTATGAAGATACTCGTAACAGGCGGAAGTGGATATATTGGCTCACTTTTATTACCAAAACTTTTAAGCAACCATGAAGTCATTCTTTATGATAATTTCTCATTTGGGCTTAGATCAATTCTTCACTTTGTTAGTAACAAAAATTTAACAATTGTAAAAGGTGATGTAAGAGATCGAAAAAAAATTCAGGAAGCTATGAAGGGAGTTGATATTGTAGTTCATCTTGCAGCAATCGTTGGATATCCTGCATGTGCTGCAGATCCACATAGAGCAACAACAATTAATGTTGAAGGCACAAGAAACATTGTTGAAGGTTTAACTGAAGGACAGAGAATGATTTTTGCATCAACCGGTTCCACATATGGAAAAGTTGATGGTATTTGTGATGAAAATACTCCAATTGCTCCATTAACGCTCTATGGATCAACAAAAGCCGAAGCTGAAAAGTTAGTACTTGGAGCTAATGGTGTTGGTCTCAGGTTTGCAACAGTGTTTGGGGTTTCTCCACGAATCAGACTTGACCTTCTCGTGAATGACTTCATTCATCAGGCTCTTCACAGCAGACAAATTGTACTTTATGAAAGCTCATTCAGAAGAACATTCCTTCATGTCAGTGATGCTGTAAGAAGTATTGAGTTTACTATTGAAAACTATGACAAAATGAGTGGTCAGGCTTTCAATGTAGGTGATGAAAGCATGAACTTCACTAAGAAAGATATCGCAGATCTTATTAAAACTAAAGTTGATTATTATCTGCATGAAGCTGCTATTGGTGAAGATCTTGACAAGAGAGACTATGAAGTTTCATACAAGAAAATTAAAGATCTCGGTTATCAGGCTAAAACCTCAATTCATGAAGGTATGGATGAACTTGTGAAAGTACTTAAGTATTTAACAATTTATAATGAATGGAGAAATGCTTAATGAAGAATGTTCTTATTACTGGTGGTTCAGGATTTCTTGGACGTCAGCTTGTAACCTCAGCAGAAGAAAAAGGTTACAATGTTTTTGCACCAAGATCTAAGGAGTTCAATCTTGAAACAAACGAAGGTGTTTCTGAGTATTTTGCCGGTCTGAATGAAAAAGGTATAGCAATTGATTGTGTTATTCATTCAGCTGCATATTATGGCGGAATCGGGATTAATATGAGTGATCCTGTCGGACTTATTGACAGAAACGCAAGAATGGCTCTTAATATATTCAGAGCTGCTGCAGAATGGAAAGTAAAGAAAATTGTTTCCGTTGGAAGTGCATGCAGTTATCCGGGACACATACATGATGAATTGAAAGAAGTTGATATGTTCAATGGAAGATGTCATGATTCTGTTGAAGCTTATGGATTTACTAAAAGAATTCATCTTGTTTTACAAAAAGCTTATTTTAAACAATATGCAATCGAATCAAACCAGATTGTTTTGACAAACCTGTATGGTGAGCATGACGTTTTTAATGAAAAGAGAAGTCATGTTATTTCTGCACTGATTAAAAAAGTCGTAGAAGCACAGCAGAATGATGGTTTTGTTAACGCATGGGGAACAGGTGAACCAATTCGTGAATTTGTATACGTGAAAGATGCCGCAGATGTAATTATTCAGAGTATTAAGTTTGAGCATGATCTTGAGCCTGTGAATGTTAACGGGGAAGAGACTTCAATCTTTGATCTTTCAAATCTTATTGCTGATATTGCCGGACTGGATAAAAGTAAAATAAAATGGGATCCTACAAAACCTAATGGTGTTGCAAGAAAAGTTCTCAGCGGAAAGAAACTGAGATCTCTTTATCCTGAGTATTCTCCTTACACTCTTAAAGAAGGTCTGGAGAAGACAATTAACTGGTATATTGATAATAAAGTGGAAGCTGATCAGCGTCAATAGATATTCAAATAACAACAAAAATATATAACATAAAAGCGAATTCTATAAATTTTTATAGAATTCGCTGTTTTTCGCAAAGGAAACACAATGATTAATAAAAAGCATATAGTCTATCTGGGTTATAGTGGATTCCCTTTAGGCTATGCAGAAGTTCAGAAAATGATAATGGTTTCAAAATCATTGATACTTGCAGGATGTAATGTAAAGGTAATCAACAGGAAGTCTGTTCTAAAGAATTCGGATAGAATTCCTGCAGAGGGGAGTTTCGAAGGAATTGACTATATTTATACTACTGGAACTTCAGTAAGACCTACCGGCAAAATAAGTAACGTAATTGACTCAGTTAAAGGATTATTTGGCGAAATCAGCTATTTGTGTAAATTGAAACAGCAGAATAGACTGGACGGAGCAATAATCTCTGCAAGGAGTTTCAAGTGGATATTACTTTATAGCTTTATTTTGAAAATGCTCAATGTTAAAACTGTTTTGAATTATGTGGAGCACAGATCAATAGAACTGGAAGGTAATGATACAGTTTTACACCGTTTCAGCATAGCAATGTATCATAAGTTTGCTTTCAAAATTGTTGACGTAGTTATGCCTATAAGTGAGTATCTTATTGGTGTTCTTAAGGAATATGCTCCTGGTCGCAAGTATCTTAAAGTCACTCCTATTTGTGATTTTGTTACATTCAAGAGGTTCAAAAGAAATTCAAAAGATAAGTACTTTCTTTTCTGTGGAGCAATTTCATACTGGGAATTGATAGAGTTTATTCTGGATTCTTACGAAAAGGTTAATGATGATTCTACAAAGCTGTTTTTAATTAGTGGAGGCTCTAAAAAACTAATTAAGAAACTACAGTACAGAATAGACAGGCATCCAAAGAAAGACCTGATTAAACATTGCTATGATATCCCTTATGAAGAACTCGTGCAGAAATACGTTAATGCTTATGCCCTACTTATCCCTATAAGGCACACAATTCAGGATATTGCAAGGTACCCACATAAGATCAGTGAATATGTTGCTGCAGGAAGGGCAATAATTTCCACAAATGAAGGAGAAGTTAAGCTTCAGTTCAAAGATGGTGAAACAGCACTTCTGGCTAAAAAATACGATGTGAACATGTTTGCAGAGAAAATGCAGTATGCTATTGATAATCCTGAAAAAATTGAACAGATAAGTAAGAATGCTTACCAGATGGGAATGGAAGTCTACAACTACAAATCATACTCAGAATCTCTTAAAAGTTTGTTTGAATAAATTTTGATAATGCAAAAAAGATTGTTACTGCTGATTTTATACATCTCAGTCCAATTAGCTTTTGCGGTTGTAGGGGAAGTTGAACAGACTTTTATTGATGCAGGGCTTGTTAATGTATCAATGTATGATAAATCAATACATGTAAAGTTGGTCAACTCAAACGAAAAATGGAATGTCTTCAGACATAATTTTTACGGTAACATGAAGAAGGCATACTTACAAAAACCTGTTGCTGAGAAGCTTGCAGTTGCACAAAAACTTCTTAAAAAAGATCATCCGAATTACAGTCTTCTCATTATGGATGCTGCACGACCTAACTCTGTATCCAGAGTAATGTTCGAACAAGTAAGAGGAACAGAATTCGAAGTATTTGTTGCAAATCCCAATACCGGTTCAATGCACAATTACGGAGCGGCTGTTGATATTACAATTATTGATTCAAACGGCAAGTTGCTTGATATGGGATTTAATCCCTTTTACAGAACCAAAACCGGTGTTATGTTCTCCTACGGTTGGAGTAAATTGAGAAAACTATCTGACAAACAGAAAGGCAACAGAGAGCTCTTGAAACGTGTGATGACTCAGGCCGGTTTCAAACCACTTAAACATGAATGGTGGCATTTTAACGGATTCAGCAAAAGTTATATCAGGAAGAACTTCAAGATGATAAAGTAATTGCCTTCAGTGTAAGGGAGTTCTTCTGAAACTAAAACTTCAATGGATCTGTCTTGTCTACTTCCTCAAAGGCTTTAACTGCTTCTTTGACGGGCTCGGTATTTTCCTCTTCATTTACATTTTCGTTCTTTTTATCAAAATCTTTGACAATGATGTTATACAAAACAATAAAGTTTGACCTGTCATTCCCTTTTAATTCCCATTTGAAATTTGACGTTCTCAACCGTTGTTTTTCTTGAAAAATACAATTCCCATAATCTGAATCAGGATTGTTTCTTAATGAATCCAATGATGAGTTTACAGAAATTTCGATCTTCTTGTCAATTTCCCTGAGATTAAATTCATTTTCTTTTTTCAGAGAATCCATTTTGGCTTTTAAGGAATTATATTTTACACGAAAATCTTCGCGGCATTTTATTCTATCAGCAAAATACTCGGAGTTCTCAATGATCAGGGAATCAATGACACTCAGCATTACCTTTTTAACATCTTCAGGATCGTTTATGTAGTCCACATCGACATTACCGAGACACTGCACCCAGAATCCATCATATCTGTCTTCAGAAGGTTTCTGAGAAATCAAAGAAATCGGTGTTGCTGTTAATGTGTTCCATCCCAACTGCATAACAGGATATGTTGTACCTTGAATTCCAAAATAGTATGCTGCCTTTATTGTAGAGTTAGTGCCATAATATACTGGAATAAAAGAATTTGCAAATGATACTACTCCGAACTCAGCTAATCCCCAGGGAATTCTGAATGCATTGTCAAATGTGCTTTTGAGAATTGCCCATGGATAAGCAAACATGTGACCGGCAACTTTTTTATCAGATGCAATATGTGCTTTTTCAAAGTTAGTCTTCCACTTTTTTGCCCCATCTTTTATTGTGAACTTCCATAAAACATCTTTGAAAGCAAATTTATTTGATCTCTTAAAAGCATTTTTACAATCCTGATACTTCTTTTTCTTGAAATACTCTCCTAAGGCTTTAATGGCTTTTTTGTTGTTCGTTGCAGCATTCTTCACAGGAGGTACATATCCTGGACAAACTAAGATATTGTACAAATGGTGATCTTCTGTAACTTTGCCATGAAGAATCAACTCTTTTTTCTGTTTCATTGACATGAAATAACCATCTTCTGCATGGACATAAAATGCAAGGAACATCAAGAAAATTATTAACACTCTCAACTTCATAGTAATCTCCAATTAACTGAATAATGCTATTTCGCGTTTTTTATTATGTATTTAACAACACTGTCATTGCTGTTTGTATCTATTATATTATCAGCAACATCCTTGATTACCTGAACAGCATTTCCAACTGCAATGCCTGTATCAGCATTTTCAATCATTTTCAGGTCATTCATGTTGTCACCGAAGACAATAGTCTCAAAATCATTCATATTACACAATTTCTTTAATTGCTCAATAGCTTTATCTTTAGAGGAACTTGAATGATGACAAGTAAGCCAGGCATTACCAGGACTGTATGGATTTTCAATAAGATGAACTTCCATATTGTCTGCGAACTTTGTCTTAAGAACCTCATATATTTCTGATAAATCTTCTTCAGTATTAATGATACTGAAACAGATCGTATGCAGTTTAAGTAGCTCTTCATCCGGGATCATCTCCCTGAGTCTATTATCTTTGTTTTCAATTCGGTTGTTAACATACCACTTTACACCTGATAGATTGGATTCAGGATAAAACAGAAGGTCATTTTCTCCATCATAAGAAGAAACAAAAACAGGATGTTTCATTTCATGACAAATTCTAAGTACTTCAGCTGCAACATCATCATCTATTGCATTCACATATACATGCTTTCCTGTATCAAAATCGGTAACAAAAGAACCATTAAATTCTATTATTGGAAGCTGCAGGTTCAATCCATCCAGTATTTGCATGATAGAAGAATAACTTCTGGCACTTGCTATGGTGAAGTTAAGTCCATAGGATATAAGATTATTCAGAGTATTTCTGGAAAACTCGGAAAGTTTTCCATCATCATTCAATAATGTATGATCAAGATCGGATATAAATAACTGCTTTTTCAAATTAGTTCCTTTTCTTTCTTAATTCTCAACTGATAACAAAAAGTCAACTGGGAATTTTAATTTCCATAGTTGTTCCCTTACCGGGAGAACTGACACAGTTTAACTTACCATTATGTTTTTTTACAAACTCCTGAGTTAATACCAAACCAAACCCAAAACCTCTTTCTTTGTCAGTACCATTTTGAGAGTACAAAATATCAGGATCAAATATCTTTTTAATGCTTTCTTCAGATATACCAATACCTTGATCAATTACTTTTATATTTGTATAGTTATCTGAAATTCCAGCATATATCTCGAATCTGGAATCAGGATTCGAAAACTTAATTGCGTTATTAATTAGATTTCTCATAATTGAGTGCATCATTTGCTTATCAGCTTTTATCATAATATTTTTATTGTAATTATGCAATATATCAATTCTCTTTGCATCTGCCTTAGGCTTAAGAAGGAAAATTTCATCATCGATCATTTTACTTAAATCCAGATCTGTTATATTCATTTTTATTGTATCTGTCTGTATTCGAGCCCATTCAAGTAGGTTTTCAAAGAAATCAATAAGTTTACTCAGCATCTCATTACTTTTTGAAAGATAATCTCTTTTCTCAATATCAGTAAAATCATCATAATATTCAATCAGGCTTTCCAGTGTTGTAAGAAGATTTTGGAATGGATTACGAACATCATGAGCAATTACAGAAAACATTCTGTCTTTAGTATCAATCATATTTTGGAGCTTAGTGTTTAGATTCTCTAATCCATCTTTCTGAGCAGTAATTTCATTGTAAGCTTCAGATAGTTTAATATTCAGTTTTTCAAGCTCAATATTTTTATTACGATATATTTCCTTTTCTTTTTCAGATTGCTCAAATTCATAAAGAGCTTTAAATCTGGCCTGTTGTTCAACAAGTTGTTTCCCAAAGTTTTTTTCGTTAATTTTTATCAGCTGTTCCTGAATCTCAGCTACCTTCTTCCAGTCTTCCTTTTCTTTAAATGCAGGTAAGGAAACATTGAGAATAAGGCTATAATTATAATCCGTTTCACTGATTGATTCAAGAACCTCATGATATAGCTTTTCTGCGGAATCGAAATCTTTCCTTCTAACAAGAGATTTGATAGTATTTGCTTTTAAAGCAAAATGGTGAGGGGTTTTTCCATACTTATTCTCAAGGTTCCAGGCAGCAGCAAGCTCTTCTTCTGCAGTCTCATCAGGGAAAAGATTCAATTTCACAGAGACAAGATTGTTATATATCAATCCCAGAGCTGAATCATCATCAATATTCTTCTCTTCATAAATCGTTTTTGCCTCATAAAAAGCATCAAGGGATTCCTGAAAATTATTCATTTTGTGAAGAATTACACCTTTATTCATCAAAGCCTTACAATACAGAAACCAGTTCTGATTTTCTTTGTAATGTTCCATTAGTCTATTTATCAGGTTTGCAGATGTTTCAAAGTCTCCAAGGTGATTGTAAATACCTGCAATATTGTTGAGCAGCATGATTTTGAATTCTTCAGGATTAAATTCACAGACCGGAGTCTTATAGGCTTCATTAAGGTGTTGAAGTGCTTTTGCCCAGTTGCTTCTCCTTATTTCAAGAATACCCATTATACTGAACAGTCTCACAAGTATTTCCGGTAACTGTCCTGTCCTGTGCGAAATTTCAATTGCCTGATTTGCCAATAAAAGTCCTTTATCACTTTCCTTTTGATTAGAGTACAAGGAACTCTTGATGGTCAGAAGTAGAATCTCGAATCTCGGACTAACAGAAGAATCAACAGAGTTTAAAAGTTCTTCACCTGAATTAATAAAACTTACAGCTTCATGAAAATTCGAGCTATTCTTTGAGATAATATCTAATGCCGAAATACAGTGATCAATAATTTTGATCTGAACTTCATCTTCAGCATATTTCTGTTTAAAAAGATTCAGGAAAATCTTATTCATTTTTTCTCCTGCGTGAAAATTATTTACGAGACCTCTATGCATAGGGTGAAAGTTCAGCCTTCTAAATATCATCAATAAGTCAATAATGTAAAGGTCTCATTCAGTGTAGTAACAATGCAAGAAAAAGTTATTACAAAAACAAGTCAATATTTGAATTGGAAAATATTTGAATTGTAATTCATTGTTATAAAGATCTATATAGCTGCATATTGAGTGAATCTGGAAATTTCAATTATTTGTCTTAATTTATTCAATCATAAATCTGCAGCAAGGTATTCTAATCTTCATTGTAGTTCCTTTGCCGGGAGTACTAATACACTTAATTGTTCCATTATGTTTCTTTATAAATTCATTTGTCAGAACAAGTCCAAGTCCAAAACCTCTTTCTTTGTCAGTACCATTCTTAGAAAACATGATATCGGGGTCGAATATCTTTTTAATGTTATCCTCAGAAATACCTGTGCCTTCATCTATTATACTGATTTCTGTGAGATCATCAAACTTTAATGCTCTTATAATCAACTTTTTACGTGGAAAAGAAAACTTTATGGCGTTGTTGATGAGATTCCTGATAATTGAATGCATCATATGATAGTCTCCGCAAATGGCGATATCATCATCATATTCTCTGATAATACTCAATTCTTTAATTTTAATCTTATCTTCAGAGAAGTATAATACATCACTAATAATTTTATCAAGTTTAAGTTCTATGAATTTTGCGCTGATTGAATCTGTTTGAATTCTGGACCACTCGAGTAAGTTCTCAAAAAAATCAATAAGCTTATGGACCATTTCATTACTTTTAAAGAGGTATTTCTTCTTTTCTGAATCTGAAAATGAATCATAATGCTCAGTCAGGCTTTCCAGAGTTGTAAGGAGATTTTGAAAGGGATTTCTAACGTCGTGAGCAATAACGGAAAACATTCTGTCTTTCGTTGCAATCATGTTTTGTAATTGCTCATTCAGTTTCATCAGGCTTTCTTTCTGTGATGACACTTCATCATTAACTTGAGATAGTTCTTCATTGAGAGTAGCAAGTTGTATGTTCTTGATTCTGTATATTTCTTTCTCGTTTTCACTTTTCTCAAACTCATATATTGCGTTGAATTTAGCTTGCTGTTCAGCAAGAGCTTGATCGAAATTTCTGTCTTTAAATTGTAGAAGATCATTTTGCAGATCTATAATAGTCTGAAGGTCTCCCAACTTCTTATAGAGGATTATTCCGGCAGAGAGGAGCCTTGGGTAATTTAAACAATTTTCAACTTGAACTTTCTGTATATTCTCCTTAAATAGTTTTTCTGCTTCATCTAATCTATCTCTTCTCGTCAAAGAGCGTACGGTATTGGTTATCAGATCAAAATGATGGTGAGAAAATCCAATTTTGTTTTCTACTTTCCAGGATTCTTCAATCTCTACTTCTGCAGTTTCGCTCTGATCTTTATCCAGCTTCACTGCAGAAAGATTACTGTAAATTAATCCTTTCATTTCCAGATTACTTAAATTTTCATTTATGTAAACATCCAAAACTTCATTTATTGCGAATATTGAATTATCTAAATCATTCAATTTATGAAGGACAACAGCTTTGTTTAACAGAACCTGACAATATGTCAGCCAGTTTTTATTTGATTTATAATGTTCAACAATTTCTTCGATGATTTTTAATGATGCTTTCAGGTCTCCCAAATGATTATGTACTCCAGCAAGATTGTTTAACTGCATCATTCTGAAGTTTTCTCCACAACACTCATTGATCTCAGTTTTAACTGCCTTCTCAAAATGATGTAATGCAAGGGACCATTCTCCTTTTTGGGCAGCAAACAATGCAAGTAAACTCCATATACGTCCTTCGCAGATATGATTTCTGTAAGAGTCATTATGCATGTCCAAAGCTCTTTGAGCAAAAGCTTCACCAACTGTAAGATTGTTATGATACCAATATGCATAAGCAACTGAAATCAAAGCAAGAATGTTAAAGTTATGATGACCGGGATCAGTAAGTTGTTCTGCAGTGTCCAAAGCAAGACTTGCATACTCTATGGCTTTAGCACTGTCTTCAAAACATAAATCAGATGATTTATGACATAACTCTATTATTTTTCTGTGCTCTTCATTTTTGATATATTCTTTTTTGAAATATTCAAAAAAGGTTTTGTCCATACTTGCTCCAATGAGGTGTAATTAATTATAAATATAATAACTTCTCATTGAAATTTGTCAATTTTCTTAAGCTTTTTTTTCGTTTGTTACTTCATTGGCAGCAAGTGTATTCGTTTATGATATTTTAGTTAGAAGATTGATTAATTTTGTGTGCAGATTTATTTCACTCAACTTGTTTACTCCATACATGTAATACAATCTGTCCAGTTCAATAACTCTTCTTAACTCAGCTCTAATGATATACTGTAGTAGACTTTCAGAAGGAAATATCTTGAAAATATCTCGTCCTGCATTGTTCCAGACAAATGCATCAGCAATGATTACGCCTATCGCAAACTGAGCAGGTCTCCAATAAGGTGAGAAATCTATAACTGCAGGATTACTGTTGGCTGAAAACAAAACATTCCCCCCAAAATCACCATGAATAAGTTGAGGTTCATCACTAACAGGTTTTAGAAGAGATTCAAGTTTTTCAATATGTGGCTTAAGAATAGGATGAAAGTTCATTTCTAATCCATCCCAAACAGCTTTATCAGCAACTACCCAGGGATTTTGCTCTCTTTTGGGGAAGTACTCAGGCTTGGAAACATGTTTTATTCCATCATGAAACCTAAGACACACCTCAATGATTTTATTCCAATCTTTGAAATTATGTTCTCCATCTATATACTCCCATGCCTGCCAACCATTGAAAATGAACTCGCCATTCATGCATCTAACAGGGACAGGTAGTTTCACACCGGGTATAACAGTATTTAAATAAAATTCTGCAATCCAGTTAGTTTCTTCATTATCAACTGCTGGTTTTAATACAATGTCTCCGGATCTGAAATTATGGTTTTGCCCACCAGTTATCTTTACAGGATTATGTTTGCAGCCAAAGGCTTTAAGGACAGCCAGAGATGGGGAAGAAGTATTTTCATTAATCATTGACACTTAGAAATGTTTAGCAGCAATTGAACATGATAATACAGTCATTAGGTACTTATACATTATCAATGGGTTATCTGCTGTAACACTGATAGTTCTGGGATCAACAACTTCTATTCCTGGAATTACATGACAAGCATAAGCAATTGCGGTATCAGCAAGTTCAATAGTCATTTTGTAGGATTCTGCTTCAGAATATAGAAATCCGGGGCTTTCAGTAAATGTTTTCCCTGCATCTCTTAGATTATTAAGGTTTTTCTCATATGGAATTAGACCTGCAGAAAATCTAGAAATGGGATACTTTGACACAAGATAATCAATTCTGTCAGAAGTGGTGTTATTCATCCAGGCCACGGCATCCGAATCCGCATAAAAGAATCTGAGTGGAACATTGTAGTAAGATGCTACTAATGTATTTATCTCAGCTTCACCGACAGTTTTGCCATTGACAGTGATATTGTGGATAGATGAAGCAGAGTATGAGTGATCCATGTTCCCTTTTTTTCCAATAGGGGAGTGGTAGCCAAACAAAACGAAGTCTGTGAATGTTTCATCAAGTCCTTCAACCATATAGTAAACTCTGGGATAACCTTTTATCAATATTATTGCAGGATTAAGCTGTTCCCAGATAATATTTTGCCCTTTGCTATGGGAGTCGCAAAGAACAATTACTGCATCTGGATGTTTTTCAAGAATTCCTTCAACGAAAACGTTAATCTGTTCCGTTGCAAGCCTGTTGAATCTCTCGTTATCAAATGTTTCCTTCCAGTTTGTTACTCCACCGAGTCCTTCAAAATCAAATGATATGTAAATTTTTCTTTTCATTTAGTCCTCACAAATTTCTTATAAGTTTACTTTATTCTGGCAAGTAATATCTATGATGTCCAGTACTGATATTCCTGTTTCATTGAGTATTCTGGTTATGAATTCAGTTTTTGCCTCAGTATATGAGTTTATATCGGTAGGATATTTAGCTGCCAGCTTTCTTTTCAATTCACTGTATTGCATGCATTCTTCAGGATGCAATCGTAAGTAATCTCTGAATCTCAAGTGATTTTCCAAACTCAAGATTCCTCTTTTGCAGAGGTAGAGATTATGCTTGAACTGGAGTTTTCCAAAAAAAAAATGGGCTTGCTCTATCTTGAGTCTAAATGCTTCTCTGCCAATAATTCCGAGATTTCCAAGATGATTGTATCCAATATGTACTAAATCGTTAATAACTGAGAGTTTTTCATTTTCTTTCTCTACAATTATATCTATGTCAATTATTGGCTTTGCCCATAAACCTTCTACGGAAGTGCTGCCAATATGCTGGATATCTATTCCTTTAAAATTGATTTTATCTTGCAGAAAATTCTTAAGAAGAATGAACTCCTTATTCCATTTATTGTCGTATGGAAGAACTTTAATACTCATGCTGAGGAAAATTCATGTGACTTAAGATTACAAGGAAATTACTTAATCTGCTTAAGAAGTTTGATAACTCTGTCAGAAATCTTATACAAGTCATCAACATAGTCTGCTGCACCTATTTCAACTGCAGCTCTCGGCATTCCATATACAACGCAGGATTCCTCATTCTGACAGACTGTTCTTGAACCCATTTCTTTCATTTTCATCAAGCCGTCTGCACCATCTTTTCCCATACCGGTTAACAGAACACCGACAGAGTTAACACCGGAGTGTTCTGCTACAGAGTTAAACAGAACATCAACAGCAGGTCTCTGATGCCATACTCTTGGACCTTTTTTGGTTTTCACCGTATACCTTGCACCAACTCTACGGAGTACCATGTGATAATCTCCGGGAGCAAGTAAAGCAACACCGGGTCTGCAAACATCTCCGTTCTGAGCTTCTTTCACTTCCATTTTGCATATTCCGTTAAGTCTTTCTGCGTATGCTGCAGTGAATCCGGGAGGCATATGCTGCACGATAACAATTCCAGGAGAATTACCGGGAAGTCTTGTAAGTACTTCTTTTATTGCTTCCGTTCCACCGGTTGATGCACCAATGGCAATGATTTTGTTTGTTGTAGTAATTTGCAGATCTTGTGCCGGTGTAATTGCTTCTACTTTTCTCTTTTTCCTGATAACAGCCCTTGAAGCAGATCTTACAGCCATAAGTAGATCATTTTCAATAGATTCGATAGAATATGCTTCGGATGGTTTTGGTACAACGCTTACAGCTCCTATCTCAAGTGCTCTCATTGAAACACGGCATCCTTTTTTGGTAACAGAACTCACAATGACTGTTGGAATGGGGAAATAATGCATGACTTTTCCAAGGAAGGTAATACCATCCATTCTCGGCATTTCAATATCCAAAGTCATTACATCCGGTTTGAGCTCAACAATTTTATCTCTTGCAAGATATGGATTGGGGGCTGTAGCAATAACTTCCATATCCGGTTCATTATTTATCAACTGGGATAATGACCGCCTTACAACGGCACTGTCATCAACAACTATAACTCTGATTTTTCGCATTATTTCTCTTTAAGTAAAAGTTTTAAAGGTTTACTGTCATAGTAGAATACAGTAGACTCAAAGTCTTTATAATTTTCTACGTTGTAATTCTCAATATGTGTTGTTTCGGGAATTGGAATGAGTTTATCATGCTGTGGGTAATAATCTCCAATAAAGTTACCTGCAAACATATTGACTATTTCTTTCAGGCAATCATGGATATCTTCTTCTTCTATATCGTCTTCCATCCCCAGGAAATTTGTCGTAATTTCCATGGCAAGTTCTTTGCCTAAAAGTATTTTTATCGTAAAAAAAGGATCATCAATAACTGACTCATACTGATAATTTTCAGATGTATCATCAGGAGGAGTTTCCTCAATCATGAAAAACATTTCTTCAAGAACTTTAGAAATCAAATCCCTCAGGTTCGTCATCATACTCATATGATTCTTCCTCCAAATGTAGTAATTCGTTTAAGTATTGTTTTATATCTTCGGGTCTGAAAGGTTTGGATACAATTCCGGCAATTTTGCCGGCTAATACCGATTCCATTTCATCGCGTCTGGTTTCTGATGTTATTACAATTATGGGAGTTTGAGCAAAAACATCATTTTTTCTCACTTCTTCAATAAAAGCATATCCATCCATTACCGGCATGTTAATATCTGAGAATATTACATCCACCCATTCATGGTTTAGAATTTCCAGAGCTTCTTTGCCATTGGCAGCCTGCAGGAAAGATGTATCTCCAATATGACACATGCGGATTGTTTTGATAAGAACTTTTCTGAGTGATCTTGAATCATCAACAACTAATATATTATATGGCATATGCTCAATCTCCTGTTACTTAAAACTTTCTATCAATTCATTTATTTTATCAACTGAAGCAGATATAATGTTATCCAGATCTCTGCTTTTGATATTGTATTTTACAAATAATTCAGAGCAACCTTTATACTGCAATCCGTCGCGCTGAGATGTTTTCCCAATCAACACAGCAATATGGTCTGCCAGGGCAACAAGTCTTACATAGGGACTGTCACACTTATGCGGCTCTTTGTAATATTTTGCAACATCACTGATTGTCTGGGAAAAATTCCATTTTTTCAGGATAGCCGAGCCTACAACCGGATGAGTAAATCCAACTACTTTTCTCTCAATTGTGATAAAGTCGAATGAATCCTCAGACGCAAGATCATTTACAAGTTCAATATCCTTTTGAACATATTGGCTCAGAACGATTTTTCCAATTGAATGGAGTAATGCAGACGTATACAATACCGAACTGTCTATTCCGGGTTCAAGATGCTGTAGATTTTGGCTTATAATTGCAACTGCAAGTGAATGCTCCCAGATTTCTCCCTGAAACATCTCATATCCTGCCATTTGATTCTCAAAGTATTTTTTTGCGGCCGATATCATGATGATTGAACTGATCTCTTTTGATCCGATGAGGGAAATTGCAGTTTGGAGATCGTTTACTTCATTATGCTTTGTATAAGCTGCTGAGTTGGCAACTTTTAGAATATTAGCTGTAAGAGCTGCATCATACATGATTATTTCGGCAAGCATTTTCATCGTAAAGTCTTTTTCTCTCAATAATTCAAGAGCTTTTTGAGCTACCTTACTAAATGGAGGAAGGAATTCAATGTCCGCAATAACATCTGACATCTTAATCATACTTCATACTCCTCTTTAGTATTTGAAACAACTACTTTGCCTGTATCCAAAAAAAGTTTTACTGTTCTGCTTTTACTACCGCCAACATCTTCTGCTGAAATCATAATGTTATTACGCCACAGTATTTTACGTACTGCTGCATAATTTCTTTCTCCAATATTAAAAAATTTATTTTTATCCATTACGTTGCTGCCGCCTATTACTTTGACGACAATACTGTTTCTTTTTGATCCCATCTTAAATAATGATTTAAACAGTAAAGGAATACCTGTGTCAACATATTTATATGGTATTATCTTTGATTTGTCTCTCTCAATTTTTGAATCAGGAAGCATGATGTGTATCATTCCTCCGTTTCGAGTGCGTGGATCATAAAGTACAACAGCAATACATGAACCTAATGAATATGTGATGAGTGTGTCTTCCGGTTTATTAGAAATTTTCATGTCTGCAATGTTTACGACTACGTATTTTGCCATAACTCATCCTGTATTGTTATTTAATCTAAAATCTAAACTAACTGTGCAAAAAAGCAAATAATTATTGCTGATGAGGAAGTATATATATCTTTAAGTTTGTCTCATATTGTGAAACATACGTTTTGACTATTAAGTAGAGCTTTCTAACAGTATGGATACCAGTCTTTCTTTCTGACATTGTGAACCTTCATTACCATACTTTCTCCGGTTTTTGTATGATAAATGAATTTTCTGGCAAGTCTCCCTCCGGTATCTTCAGAATGAACTTCAATATTGTTTCGCTTCAGCAGTTCAATTGCCTTATCTGTATTTTTTTTCCCATAGTCATTTTTATCATTAATAGAACCACCGATAACATGAGCTTTAATATCAGATAACGATGATCCTTCCTTTTTCATCTTGGAAATGAGATGACTTACAGCAATATCACCATATTTAGGCGTATCTTTGGATTTGTATGAATTTGGGTAAAGATAGAAACAGCAGCCTGAGTATTTCTTTCGCTCATCGCATAAAGCAACGAAGACACCGGAAGCAAGCACTCCATATACGTGGAGGTCTTCCTTATAAATAACAAGATATCCGGGCTTAATCAAATATTTATTTTCGACAACATCATGTATAGCCATTAAGTTTTCCTGTAGATCGCAGGGGCAATGTACTTCAGATTATGGTCTAAACCATTTAACGATTCTGAGTGCCCTATGAACAGGTATCCTCCGTCTTTAAGATGTGTTTCAAACTTTTTAACAATGCTGTTCTTTGTCTGCGAATCAAAATATATCATTACATTTCTACAAAAAATTATATCAAACTTTTTTTGAAAAGCATTATTTTCGATGAGATTTATTCTTCTGTACTCAATAGGATCAATAAGATCTTTCTTCACTTTAACAAATCCTGCTGAATCTCCTTTTCCCTTAAGAAAATACTTCTTCTTCATCGGGACCGACAATGAGTCTATCTTGTCAATTGAATATACACCTCTTTGAGCAGTCTTTAAGACTCTTGTTGAGATGTCGGAGGCAAGTATATTGAATTTACGGGATTTTCCAAGAAGCTCGAATAGCTGTATGGCTATTGAATAAGGCTCCTCACCTGTTGAGCAAGCAGAACTCCAGATGTTCAAGGTGTCACCGGTTAATCCTACTTCATCAATCCAGACATTTTTCATGAATTCGAAATGCTTTTCTTCTCTGAAAAAATAAGTGACATTTGTTGATATAATATCTATCAGCTTTACTAATTCCTGATTTGATTTATCCTGCATTACAATATCATAATATTCTTCAAATGACTCAAGATTCCTTTCTCGCAGAACTTTGCTTAAACGTGATTGAAGAAGTTGTTTCTTGCCATAATGCAGATTAATACCTGTTTTATCATAGAGAAGTTTAGAGAATTTTTCAAACAGTTTATCTGATACTTCGTGTTTTTTGAATATATTAGCCATAGAGTCCTCAATCATGCAGACTGTTAACGTCCAGAATCAGTCCAACTGATCCATCTCCGAGAATAGTTGCTCCTGAGATACCTTTAAGTTTTTTGAATTTTTCTCCAAGACTCTTAATTACTACATCCTGTATACCAATAAGTTGGTCCACAAGTATTGCAAAGTCTTTTCCTTTACCGCCTGCAACAATAATCAGCAGTGTATCTTCATAGTTCTTTTTAGCATTTGGTGTATCAAAAACATCATAAAGCTTTAAAATAGGTATAAGATTATCGTGCAGATTAAGGGTTTCGCCCTTACCAACAATTTTGTTGATTGCAGCAGGATCAGGTTTTAGTGTTCTCTTCACATTTATAACCGGAATGATAAACAGTTCATCACCATTCTTGACCAGCATACCTTCAATTATTGCCAGAGTAAGCGGTAAACTGATACTGAATATACTGCCTTTCCCTTTTTCTGATTTTATATCAACACGTCCACCAAGGTTCTTTAATGTCTGATTAACAACATCCATTCCTACACCACGACCGGAAACATTTGTTATTTTTTTTGCGGTAGAAAATCCAGCCATCATAATAAATTGGAATATCTGCTGGTCTGTAAGGGTTTCGTTTGGCTTTGCAAGTCCTCTTTCAATTGCTCTTTCAAGAATAGCTTCTTTATCCAGTCCCTTACCATCATCAATAACCTCTATCACAATATTGTTTCCCTTGTGATATGCTTCAAGGGTGATTGTACCTTCTTTGGGTTTGTCGGTTTTACTCCTGGCTTCTGAGTCTTCTATTCCATGATCACAGGAGTTTCGAATCATATGTACAAGCGGATCGTAAAGACTGTCTACAATGTTTCTGTCGATTTCAGTGTCTTCACCTTTGAGAACAAGATTTATTTTTTTGCCGGATTTATGAGTGTAATCCCTGACAACTCTTTTCATTCTGGAAAATGTTGACGCAATAGGAATCATACGTAATGCCATGGAAGCATTCTGAAGTTCACTGACAACCCTGTTCATATGACTTAGTTTTTTGAGAAATTCCTGATTAGTTATCTTAGCAATGTTTTTATCCTGAGCAACAAGGTTTGCATTGATAACTAATTCACCTACCATATCCACGAGATAATCAAGTTTATCGGTTTTTACTTTTACCCGGGCATCTTTCTGGCGTTCATTTGAATTAGAAGATGATGCAGGTTTATCATCGGCTTCATCTTTATCTTCAGGTTTTGTAAGATCCAGTTTCAAATCTGCCGGTTTCTTTTCCTGAGAGATCAAAATCTTAAGAAGATTTATCTGCTGGTCTACTCTGCTTTGATCAATTTGCTCTTTTCTGTTTTCCGGTGACAATTTATTTACAATGCTTTTTATCATATCAAGAGAGTTAAGAATCCCCTGTATAATAGACTCGTCTATTGCCAGTTTATCGTTTCTTGCCATATCAAGCAGATTTTCAGTCTCATGAGAAATATTTGTCAGTAATTTCAATCCCATGAATCCTGAAACCCCTTTAAGCGTATGGAAAGGTCGAAATACATTGTTAATGATTTCTTTGTTTGTAGGATCACCTTCAAGGTCTATGATTTCATTTTCAAGAGTTTCGATATATTCATGAGTTTCCTGAAGAAAGTCCAGGAAAATATCGTCATCTTCATCATTCATATCCAGTTCTTCATCCTGCTTATTCAAATCTGCATAGGGATCATTCTGCTCAGCAGTTATTGACTCTTCAGATGCAGATGGTTCATCAATTTCGCTCGGTTCTTCAGTTTCATCAAGTGGGACTTGCTCTTTTGCTGATCTTTCATCGGGAGCATTCATTCTGGTTTTAATCTGCTCTGAGAGTCCGGTTCGTTTTGCAGGTTTTGTTATATAGTTGCTTAAATCTTCAAAGTTTTTAAAGATTGCTTCATAGACTGCATCAATATCATCAACAGGATCAATATCGTTAAGAATTAATGATTCCAGACATTTCGAAATTTCTTTGATGATATAATCAACTTCAGGAGTGATTTCATCTTTCATAAGTTTTACGAGATTTTCAAACTGAATCAGTAACTGACCGATTTCCTGATTATCTTTTTCATCAATATCAATTATTGCTGCAGATAGCTCATTAAGATTGTTCTCAATTTTTTCTTGAAAAGACATGCTTCACCTATTTCGTTTTTTCTTTTTGTTAGTTAAATCACTATTTTTGTCAATAAAAAACATTATATCAGTATTTATCGAGATTTTTTTAAAATTTGATAACAATGAAAAATTAAGCATAAAGCACTGGAAACACAAAAAAAAAGTTGTCATGATAAAAAAAACTTGCAAAATACTGAGTCATGTTCATAATTTTGAGTATGAAAAAACAATATAAAACCCTATTAATTATGATCATACTGAGTTTTAGCTCAATTTACTGTTTAAGAGTACCTGTTTACCTCAATTGGTCTAATACAACTGAAAGAAATAATGATTTAGTAAGATGTATTATTGAATCTGATGCTTCTCCTTGTCAACTGGCTGAAAAGGGAATACAGGTTATTACTGATTTGGGTAACATAAAATCTGCTGTTGTTCCTTTACAATCTTTGAATAATCCGGATTGCAGAAGATTATTACGCAAAATCTACAAGGATGTTTCTGATATTGAGTTAATGGATAATTCCAGACCATACAATTACATAAGCAGTCGATATGCAGGCATTAATGCAGACTCTGTTCACGCTGAGGGATTTACTGGAGCCGGAGTGATCATCGGGATTATAGATTCACATCCTTTTAACTGGGCACACGCAGCTTTCAAAGATGATGAGGATTCAACAAGAATTCTCAGAATATGGGATCAGCAGCATGATGGGAATGCTCCATCCGGATACGATTTTGGTTATGAATATTCCGAAAGTGACTTGAATTCCGGTTCCGGTCCTGCAATCGTTAACGGATATAACCACGGTACTCAATGTGCAGGTATTGCAAGCGGAGATGGTTCCGGTTCTATAAATAATGAATTGAAAGGAATTGCTCCCGGTGCAAGCATAATTTATGTGCAGAAGGCATCGGGAACCTCATATACTATTGATGCGATAAATTACATTAAACAGATTTCTGATGCTGCTTATCCAGGAGTACCTGTTGTGTTATCTATCAGTCTTGGAACATTCTGGGGAGAACCTGATGGTTCTCATCCTGTTGCTGAAGCTCTTGAGTCTTTTTCTGGAGAGGGGAGAGCAGTATCGGTTGCCGGTGGTAACTGGTATAATTCTCACCAACTGAGTGCATCTGCAACAAGCTATTCTAATCCGGTTGATGATATTGAAATCGAAATATCAGGATCACTGACAGAAAATATTGATTATCTGGTAAGTAGATACTATTATTATACGGGAGATCAATTTAATCTCAGGATTACTGATCCCGGATCTACGCAATATGCAGTAATTTCAGGAACATCATCTTTTGATACACCATATGGCAGAGTGTATGTAGCTCATGACTCCACTGCAATTGATAATCCTTACATCGAATTTGTTGTATCGGACGAAAGCGGAACAATTACAGCCGGAGATATTTGGACACTTTCTCTGGAACCTATCAGTGAAGCTCATGATGATAATGGTGGAGAATGGTGGGGACAGGTTTATTCTTCCGGAATTGATGCCGAGTTCAACAATTATACAGTACAGGCTCCATCACTCAATGTATATGGAATGTCTGAGTCAGTAATACTTGTTGGAGGTTATAGCTGTTCTAATGGCAGAGCGTACTGGGGCTCAAGTTTTGGTGGGTATTATGGCATACAGAAACCGGATGTTTCTGCGCCTACGGATGTATACGCACCGGATGCTTCTTCGGATACCGGTTACAGTTCCTTGTGCTGTACAAGCGGAGCAGCTCCACATGTTGCAGGTACTGCTGCATTGTTGCTGGAAAAGTATAATGATGCTGATGCATCTTATATATTGAACAAACTGACAGATAATGTTTATACCGATATAGAAACTCAGAGCTCTTCCTATGGCGGAAACAGTCCAAACTATAAATTCGGTTATGGTAAACTGAATGCAAAAGCAGCAGTTGATGCATCTGCTCTGCAGGTAAATGCGGAGATTAACGGTACAGGTGAATATGACTTTGTTTCTCAGGATACAATTGCAGTGATAGATTTTGTATCTGAATCAATAGATACACTGAAATTGATTAAGCATACTTCAAAGCCGTCCAATATACCTGATGGCTCAACATGTCTGTCTTGCTGGTTTGACATTGATGCAGGCGGAGCAGCTTTCAATGCTGATCTTACCTTATATTATACTGATGAAGAACTGGCAGGGGCAGGATTTACTTCTCCCTCGGAATCGGAAGCAAGGCTAAGCTTATACAGATTCAATGGTGCTGAGTGGCAATTTGCGGGAGGAGTTGTTAATACTGCGAATAATTCGGTAACTGTAACAGGAGTTACAGAGTTCTCGAACTGGGCAATTGGAGATCCGGAAGATCAGTCTTTACCTGTTATACTTTCGTCATTTGAAGCTGTAGCAATATCCGGAAACAAAGTTAGTCTGGATTGGAGTCTTGGTTCTGATTCTGATCTGCTTGGATTCACATTATACAGGAATGACAACGAATTCTATGATCAGGCTGAATTCCTGACATTCGAGGATATTTCAACCACTGTTAACACATTAGAATTTAAATACATTGATAATGATACTGAAGATATACCGGAAGGTACAAAACTTTACTACTGGCTGCAGATTGTAAGTCTGGATGGAAATTCTGTAACTCATGGTCCTGTAAGTGCAACTTTATGGGATTCAGATGATATTCCACCATATTACAGCGATAGAACTGAATTGAAATGTAATTATCCCAATCCGTTCAATCCGGAAACAACAATCGAATACAGACTGAAGGGGAGATATGGTGAACCGATCAATGTTAACTTGACAATCTATAATGCTAAAGGGCAAAAGGTAATCAGTCTTGTTGATGGCATTCAAAGCTTGAAAGAAAAGTACACTGTTAAATGGAACGGCAGGGATGAATCAGGAAAACCAGTCAGCTCGGGAGTGTATTTTTACAAACTTAGAACTAATGATTCTATACAGACCAGAAAAATGGTTCTGATGAAATAAATGGAATTTTAAAATACAGGAGAGTAAATTGAAGAGATTATTATTAACATCATTTGTTTTATTTTTTTTATATTTTGCTGCAGGTTCCAGTCTTAATGCTGTTAACCAAGGTCAAATATATTTCAGTGAAATTTCATGCAACAATGCAGGTGAATCTCAATCAACAGGATTTATTGAAATAAAAAACATCACGGCAGACGAAGTATCTCTTTCAGGCGTAACATTAGAAAACGCTAAAACATTATATACAGTTAACCTCGCAGGAACAGTTCCTGCATTCGGTATAGTTATAATTACTAACGGTGCTGATCTAGTTTCATTCGAATCTGCCTGGGGAGTAACACTTGATATAAATACAACATTATTCGTACAAGGTGATTTATTAATCGGTATCGGTTGCGGTTACGATTATTCTCTAAATTTACCGGATGTACGTTTAGAAATTGATGCAACACCTGTAGTAAATGCCTGGGAACGTGTAGTTCAAACACAACCAAACCAATGGTCAGCTCCTTCACCTCCAACAACAGCTGATCCGGGAGTAACTAGTGAGTACCAGATCCTTTCAGTAGATTTCCAAAGTTTTTATGTTTCAGTAGACAGATATTTTGATGTACATGTGTTTTGGGTATCAATATCCGAAACAGATTTGATGGGGTTCAGACTCTGGAGAAGTGTAAGTTCTGATTTCTCAACTGCCTCGATATTGAATTCAGGTAATTTTATTTTGCATGAGATGGATAATAACAACCAATATGAGTTTGTTGATACTGATGTGCATTCGGAGCAGATATACCACTATTGGATTGAGGTTGTACAGACCGGAGGAATAATTGAGGGATATTATTTCCCTAAGTCAATAACTATTCCTGCGGGAGTAACTGATTTCGCTGAGGCAAATCTTCATATCTCTAACTACCCTAATCCGTTCAATCCTGAAACAACAATTGAGTTTGACATGAGCGACAAGTATACCAGCCCTGTAGATGTAGATCTATCAGTTTATAATATTAAAGGACAGAAGGTTATTACATTAATCGACGATGTAATGAGCTTAAAAGAGAAGCATTCGGTTAAATGGAACGGCAGGGATGAATCAGGAAAATCAGTCAGCTCGGGAGTGTATTTTTACAAACTTAGAACTAATGATTCTATACAGACCAGAAAAATGGTTCTGATGAAATAAATATTTGTTAGATAATTTGAGAAAATAATTAAGTTAACTCGAATAAAATATTTTTTTGATAAAAATAAATTTGTTGACACTGAACTTACGATATATAATATTAAGTAAGAATAAATTAAAGTGTTAATCAATAAATAATTTAATTCTGCTGAAATGTATAGAGAAGTGTGGAATGATCGGGCTGGAGCATGGTAAACATTGTTTCAGATACAGAATTTACTCAGGTTCAAAACGGAGAAAATATAAATTTTAGAATAATTACACAAACATAATAATAAAGATTTTCTAGCAAATGGAGGAAATATGAGACTGGTTTCAATTTTTTTTGTATTTTTTGTATTAACTGCTTTCTTGTATAGCAGTATAGATTATAACATGGTTTATGATTCTGATGGCATGGGATATGACAATGTGAATAATCAATATAGAGTTAAATTGCAGATTAAATCCAATGCAGGTGATATTCCAATGGGGTACTTTAATCTGAGATTGCTTTATAACAATGCTTGTCTTTCATTCAATATTACAGATTCTTACAGTTTAGGACCTGTTGAAGATTATTTATTTGCAAGTGCAATGGATGTTTATACTCTTCTGCCAGTGGAGATGTCACCAGTGAAATGCGGAATTAATGGCATTTACGATGGACCTGCAACTTCTCCCGTGATGTGTTACAATCTTGGGGATACCTGGACAGACTGTGCAGTTATGGTTTTCGATGTGGTTAATAGTGAGTTTACAGTCGATATTCATTGGGATCAAAGCGGGGTGCAAAACCACATTACACAATATAACAGCCCTGATGTAGCTAATGGAAGTTTTTTGGGGGATCATGATATTTCTATATCCGGCAATGCAGTTCAACCTTCAGTTGGAGACTTGTTTATATCCGAAATCTCTCCACACTCACCTGGAAACGACCTGAACACAGGTTTTATTGAAATTCTTAATGTTTCAGGTAATGTTGTTGATCTGTCCACTTTGACAATAGCACAAAATAATAACACTACAAGTTTTATTCCTCTTAGTGGCAGAATCACGCCTCTCGAATGCATGGTCGTTTCAAACGGTGCAACGATTACTAATTTTCTGAATGTCTGGGGAGGAAATGGTTTTAATCAAAATAGTGCTTTTATACGAGGAAGTATCAGCCTTGATATTGGTGGAGGTCATAGTTACAATCTGGTTCATGTAAGCGGTGAAATTTTAGATATTTCCCCTGTTGTTGTAAGTGGTTCAAGAATGCAGAGAGTCACTCCTGATAATTGGAGTCCTGGTAATCCCTCATTCGCAACTCCGGGTTTTTTCTCAATTGGCGGACCAATAACCTGGCGTCATCCTGCAGAGGGGGATTTAAGTTTTGGAGAAGTCAATGCCAGAGCTTATGACATAGATCCTTCGGTTTCATATATTGTTGTAAAAAATACAAGTAACGAAACCTTGAAGCTGGAAAACTGTCTGCTTCGAAAGATAAATGGAGAAAGCTTCAGTTTTGCTTTGATAAACGGTTTTGACTGGGTATACCTTTTAGCCGGAGAAGAAGTTATAATAACTAATGGGGCATCACAGGATATTTTCGAACGTTTCTGGGGTGATGGTTTTCAAGGACAATTTCTTCAAGGTGATTCTCAACTTGCGATTGGTGGAGGAAACTACTATGAACTCTCTATACGTGAATTCAGTACAGACTCTAATGCATTAACAATTATGTCTGAAGATGACAGAATAGATGACCTTGTTGCTACTAATCTTATTGATCCAACCCAAGGTGACAAATTAACCGGTAATTCAGATGTAAACAGATATACAGAAGTAACCAATGTAAAGGGTAACTATCCAAACCCATTCAATCCTGAAACATCTATAGAGTTCTCACTAAAGGGACATTCAAATGAAGAAGTTGAAGTTAATCTCACAGTTTACAATATTAAAGGTCAGAAAGTAATTACTCTCATAGACGGGAAGCTTAATCCTTCCGGACAACATTCTGTGAGGTGGAGTGGAAAAGACGATACAGGAAATTCCGTTAGTTCCGGAGTATATTTCTATAAACTTCAAACACCGGATTATTCTGAAACAGGAAAAATGGTTTTGATGAAATAGATTTTTTTTTAACTTTGATCTGAGAGGAGTTTATGAAAATATTTTTTATACTTACATTGTATTTTGGTTTGTCTGTTTTTTTATACGGCAGTATAGATTATAACATGGTTTATGATTCTGATGGCATGGGTTATGATGCTGTGAACAATCAATATAAAATAAAACTCCAGATTAAATCAAATGCCGGGGATGTTCCTCTTGGTTTTTTTGCACAGAGAATACTATATAATAATGCTGCAATTAGTTTTAACTGTTCGGACTCCTACAGTCTTGGACCAATTGAAGACCATACTGCTTTCAGTGTATTAGATGTCTATACAATTGTACCTGTTGAAATGTCTTCTATAAAATGTGGTATAAATGGTCTTTACCCCTGGGCACCGACAATTCCGGGAGTATGTTACAATCTCGGAGATACATGGACTGATTGTGCAGTAATGGTTTTTGATGTCATTGATGATTTCGAATTCCTCGGAATACACTGGGATCAAAGCGGTGTGCAAAACCAGATAACATTATATGATGGCAATCCGGTACCGAATGGGAGCTTTTCTCAAGATATCAATTTTACTGTCACCGGTTTAACGACTGTTATAGATACAGTTTGCATAACAGATTCTGTGATTGTATTCCCTGATAAGGGAGATATCTATATTTCGGAAGGTTCGGATAATGTTCCCGGAAGTAATGAGAATGCTGCATTCCTGGAAATTTATAATGCATCATGCTATACAGTAGATATATCAAATCTAATATTAACCAAAAGTAATGATTCTGACTATAGATTTTATCTTACAGGTTTAATTCCACCATATGGTTGTCTTGTTGTTTCCAGGGGAGCTACTTTAAGTGAGTTTGCATCAACTTGGATTGGTGGTGGAGTTAATGCACTTGCTTATGGTGTTGATATACCTGCGAATTTCCTTCAGGGAGAATTTGAGCTTGATATTGGCGAAGGAGTATCCTATAGTCTTGTTGACTCAAACCTTGAGCAGTGGAATTCTTTTCCGGCAATCGGGACAAATCAGAGAAGAGCATATAATTATGGAGATAATATCAGCTTTGCAGACCCCGGTGTGCTAAGTGATGCCCTACTTTTAGGCTATTGGCGTTATGCTATGCCCGGAGATTTGAAGTTTGCTGAAATTAACGCTAGAAGTTATGGTTTAGATCCTTCATTATCATATATAGTTATTGAAAATCTCAGTGATGTAGTGCTAAGGCTTCAGTACTCTATACTCACAAGAACAAATAGTCCGGGATATAAATATGCACTGCATTATGGCCCTTGCAGTATTTATCTGGACGTAGGGAGTGAATTGTTTATATCTAATGGAGCTAGCCTTCATGAATTTGAGCAAGGCTGGGGGATTTACCCGCATTATGATAATTTCATTGTAGGAAATCCGAGACTTGGGATTGGTGGGGGAAATACATATGAACTCAATATTCATGAATTCACGGATTACGATCCTATGGCTTATCTTAATCCCAATAACCCCATTGGAGATGATATAACAGATAACTCAGATGTAAACAGATATACAGAAGTAACCAATGTAAAGGGTAACTATCCAAACCCATTCAATCCTGAAACATCTATAGAGTTCTCACTAAAGGGACATTCAAATGAAGAAGTTGAAGTTAATCTCACAGTTTACAATATTAAAGGTCAGAAAGTAATTACTCTCATAGACGGGAAGATTAATCCTTCCGGACAACATTCTGTGAGGTGGAGTGGAAAAGACGATACAGGAAATTCCGTTAGTTCCGGAGTATATTTCTATAAATTGCAGACACCGGATTATTCTGAAACAGGAAAAATGGTTTTGATGAAATAGAAAATAACAGACATACCCTTATAACTCAAAAATGCATACTTATTTTTTTATGTATAGAAACCATGATTTTTTCCGGAATATCATCATGAGTTAATCTATTTTCAAACATTGTTTTCATAGTTGAAGAGATTTTTTGTCCTTTTTTTGCTAAGAGAACCCCGTGTTTAGTTTTTACATCATTTTCAAGAATCATTCCGACCATGAGTTTCCTGATTGCAACCATGGTTTTCTTTTTTTGCATTTCTGGGGGTTTGATTTTCTTAATCAGATCAAGTAGTACGGGATGATAAACATTTTTGTTTCTTTCTAATTCTAAATATGCTTCTCTATGTGTAAAACACTTTGATAGGAAGGAATCAAAATCATATGAAATCCTCAGTATATAACCTCCAATAATCTCAGGAGTAGTTATATCTTCAATACGATCCTCATCTGCTTTGTATTCAAGCATTTGATTCGCAATAATCAACGCAATAGTATTCATTCTAGGAATTTTTGATATTAGATTATATCCTGTTTCTGGAATACTTCTAAGCATTTTGCTTTCTGCTTCAGTGAACTCCTCAATTGAATACAGTTTTTCCATAATTTCAGGAGGGACAGTCACACTGCCAATCTGGGACAGCATTGCTGCAACTTCATATTGCCATGCATTTGGGAGCTTAAGAAAATTAACCAATTTAGTCACAAAGTACTTTATTCTGTTTGTTCTACTGAAAGAAACAGGATTGATTAAAGCCATTATATCTATCAGGACATTAATTGTTGATTGAAATGTACTTTCAAGAAGTTGCTTTTCTGCCTTATTCTGGTCGTATTTCTCAATGCTTTCTTTGATTACATTGATTATGTTTTCCGTATTGCTTGGTTTTTGAAGATACTTGAATACTTGTCCCTGATTAACAGCTTTTACGGCAATATCAAGATCAGCATTACCTGTAAGAACAACTCTTATACAGTTGGGATATTCATTCTGAACTCTTCTGAGGAAAATCAAACCATTCATCACTGGCATAGTCATATCTGATACAACGACTTCAACAGGACTTTCATTTGCTAAAACTTTTAAACCTTCTAATGCTCCAACAGCTGTTAAGACATTGAATTCTCCCCACAAATCTCTTTTCAGTGCTCTAAGTATATTTGGATCATCATCAACAAAAAGAACTTTCCTGTTCTCAAATTCCATTATCTCTCCTGCTTACAATACTTCACCTCGGGCAAGTATTTCTTTCATTTCTCTGGAAACATCATTCCATTCCGGTAGATACTTGAACAAATCAAGTTTTGTCAAAAAACCTTTATCGAAATCATGTGATTTGTCTATTTTATCATATTCATAATAGCTCAATAAATTTGCCATGTAAACAGCCATTGTTACTGGTTTCTCTTTAGTAATGGCGTGGTGGGGATTGTGATGGTATAGTAATGCATGATATATCTCTTCATCCAGCCCCCATCTTTTTGCTAAATAGGATCCGATATCTGCATGTGTAAAACCCAGTAACTCTTTTTCCTTAACAATTAATGGAACATTTTCAGTTTTTGCTTGTTTAAACAAAGAAAAGTAATAATCACGCTTGTTTTTTATCAGTAAAAGTTTTCCAATATCATGCAACATTCCTGCTATTGAAGATATGTTTATTAAATGGTCATTGTCGGTCAGACTGGAAGTGATTTTTTTAGATAGCATACTCACTAGAAAGCAATGTTGATAAATTTCTACAATATCGAAATCACTAATGTCTTTTTTTGAAAAAGTTCTAAAGATCTTTTCGGCAAGTAAAATTGATTGAAGTGTTTCAATACCGAGATGGGAAACTGCCATTTCAATATTGTTAATTCTAACAGAGTGCCCAAAAAAAGCTGAGTTTACTACTTGAAAAATTTTTGCTGTTATCCCAATATCTTTCTTAATTAAACATGCTATATCTTTCATAGAACATGTATCTTTTTTCACCCTTTTTTCCAGTTCAATGTATATATCTGGCAGGGTAGGTATTTTCCGAGTTATTTTACCAATTTCTTTCATTGCCTCGGGGGAGACATTCTCAATTGTCATTCTTGTTCTTGTTATCGCTTTTTTCAAAGTTTCCGGTTTGCAAGGTTTTGCAATAAACTGATCAGCAGAGTATACAGTCTTCAAAATCATTTCTTTGTCCGAATAACCGGACAAGATTATTCGGATTGTACCGGGAGATAAGTTCTTTACAATATCAAGAAGTTCAGCACCATTCATCTCTGGCATTCTCATATCGCTTACAACAATGTCTATGAATTCTTCTTTTATTCTTTTCACTACTTCTGCACCGGATTCGTAGAACTCCATATCCCACTCGTCCATATCAAAGAACAATCTCTTTGTGGATTCAAGCATTGCCAGATCATCGTCAACAAATATTACTTTCAAATTTCTTCCTGAGTTAATCATTATCACTCCATTCAAGTTTCTCATATAGTTTTAATGTGTGGTTTAGCTGGTTGTCTGAGCCATCAATATAGAGCTTGATAATAAACTCTGTTCCTTCTCCTGTAACAGAATTGAAGGATAATTCTCCTTTATGCCTTTCAACAATTGATTGATATGCAATTGAAAGTCCTTGCCCTGTTCCTCTTCCTACTTCCTTTGTTGTAAAGAAGGGTTCATAAATTCTATTCTGTATATGTTCAGGGATACCTGTACCATTATCTGATATAATAATATTTACAGAGTCACTATCTGAAAATGTTTTAATCTTTATCAATCCTTTAGTTATGATACCACCATCAACCTTATCTTTTATTGCATGAGATGAGTTAACAATCAAGTTCAATAAAACTTGTTTAATATCACCTATGACACATTTCACTTTAGGGAGATCAGGTTCTAATTCTGTTTTAACATCAGCAACATACTTCCATTCATTCTTAGAAATAATAACTGTACTTTCAATTGCATCATTAATGTTTTCAAGTTGCTCTTCCTCGGAACCCATATGAGAGAAATTTTTCATTGCCTGTACAATTTTAGCAACTCTGTTGACTCCTTCAAGTGTTTCTGAAATTGCTTCCGGTACTTCTTTTTGCATGAATTGCAGTTTGAAATTTTTATCAATTTGCTTATACATTTCAAGAATTTCTGTGGGTTTAATGCAATCGGATTGATTCAATAAAACATTGTGATATTTTTCAATCAGATTGAAAATTCTTTTCATTGCTTTGGAAACAAACCCTGTGTTATTACCAATAAATTGAATTGGTGTGTTGATTTCATGAGCTATTCCTGCGGCAAGAGTACCAATTGATTCTAAGCGAAGAGCCTGGTTAAGCTGCTGCTCAAGATCTTTCTTTTCTGATTGATATTTTTTTCGCTTTGTAATATCTTCTTTCATTGCCAGAAAATTAGTTATTTTATGATTTCCATCTAGAACAGGGGAGATTACAACATCTTCCCAATATAGTTCCCCATTCTTTTTCTTATTCAGTAACTCTCCTTTCCATACATTTCCATTGTTTATTGTATTCCAAAGTTCAATATATGTTTCTTCCGAAGTTTTTCCTGATTGTAAAATACTGGGGTTTTTTCCTAAAGCATCATTTATGTTATAACCGGTTATCTCGCAAAATTTGGGATTCACATATTCGATTAGCCCTTTTGAATCTGTAATCAATACAGATACTGGACTTTGCTCAATGACTGTACTGAGTTTCTTTAACTCATCCTGAACCCTTTTTCTTGCCGTTACATCTCTTACCGTTGCCTGCACCAGAATCTTTTCATCATGAATCACTTTGCTTAGCATTAAGGTTGCGTAGAATTTTGATTGATCCATTCTAATCATTTGCAGATCAAAATAAATGCTTCCGAATTTTAGCGCATATTTAAACATTTCGGAAAGAAGTTTATTGGTTCTTTTACCATCTGGTTGAAAAATGGGAGTTATTTCTAAAAGAGTACGTTCTAATATTGGATTTTCATTATTTGCTTTAAAAACTGAAAATGCCGAAGGATTAGCTTCTATTACTTTGTAATTTTCAGGTGAAATTATAATCAGAGGATCCTGAGAGTAGTTGAAGAAATCTTCATACTTTTTTTTCGCTGTTATAAATTCTGTACTATCGGTTGCAATAAGACCAAGCTCATTGCCGATTCTGAATGCTTTTATCTGAAGGTGGACAGTTCCCTTGAAAGGATGCACAAAAGACTGTTCAAACTTCTTAGGAATACCAGTCCTCATTACATCTTTGTATTCCGATAGCAAACTGAAATCAAGTCTATCTGAGTTAAAACTGCATTCTTTGCAGTCTGCTTCAGAAACCACTTTGGAATAAGGATTCAGTAATTTTATTTCACTCATATTACATAACACATACTTCATATTTGAATCAAATATTGCATAAGCATCCGGAGAATTATGTAGGAAGGTTTCAAGTCTGTAAATATTACTCAGACTTTCTCTCTCTATTCTTTTTCTATCAATTATATTTCTAGCTATTTTCAGTATTGCTCTCTTTCCTCGAAATGAAAAGAGAGTTGTATTGATTTCTACAGGTATCTTCTTATCAAATTTTGAAACAATTTCATATTCTTTTACTTCATTAATTGCCCCGAGATTATCCCAATAATTCTCATCTGTGTCCAGAAGTTCTGTATCAAGTATATCAGAAAAATTCATTTCTAACAACTCTTCACGATTATACCACAAAACCTCGCAGGATCTGCTGTTTACATCCAGTATGCTCCCATCCGGAGCTATTACAAAAAGCAAATCTGTCATGGAGTGATACAGGTCTTTATAGGACTCTGAAAGATAGGTTAAAGTTTTACCAAGTTCGTATTTCTTTCTCAAATTGTCTGAAATGCTCTTTTTACTTTTAAAAATTGATTTGATTTCGGAAACAACATCAATAGCATTGAATTTGATTACACTGTATTCAAAAGGTATCTTGTTGAGTTCGAGAGACTCAAAATTCTCATTTACATTTTTAAGAATGATCAGAAAAGTATTTTCTTGATATGTGTCTGTCGAAAGCTCACAAAGTTCAGCTATATTATTAATACTATTCTCATCCGTAATAATTATATCAGGAAGATCTTTCTCAGTTTTCTTGTATATATTATAATCATCAATGAGTTGTATATCATCAAAATGAGGTTCAATGATACTCTTAATTTGCAAAGAAGTTTCATAATCAAGCGCTAATAGTATCTTTTTCATTTTTTACACTTATCTTTTTTTATTTGTTAATGCTTTGTAGAGTGCATTTGACAAGCCCTGAATCGAAACAGGTTTTCGTATAACATCAGAAATATTGCACTTCTCCAATTCTGAATTGTTTATCTTTTCTTCATTACCTGTTAAAATTATTATCGGAGTATCAGTATCAAATTCTCTTATTGCATGAGAAAGTTGAATCCCATTCAGTTCAGGCATCATAAAATCTGAAATTACTAGTTTAAAAGATACCTCAGCAGACTTGAGTTTATCAAGAGCAATGAAGCTGTTATTTAACTGAGTCACATGATATCCCATAAATTCCAATGTTCTTCTTAGAGCTTTTGTCACTGAAACATCATCATCAATTACAAGAATATTTTCTCCATTTCCCTTCATAAAGTGAACATCATTGTCTTTTTCCACATTTTTAGCCTTATACTTTACTGTAGGTAGAAATATCTTAAAGGTTGTACCTTTTTTTAAGTTGCTGGAAACAGAAATTTCACCATTATGATTATGAATTATTCGTTTTGCTACTGATAATCCAAGTCCTGTACCTTTATCTTCTGTTTTAGTTGTATAAAATGGATCAAAAATATGTTGGAGGTGTTCAGCAGGAATACCTTTTCCCGAGTCTTCTATGGTTATAATATTGTAAACTCCTTTCAACAGTTTATCAAATGCAACTAAGTCATCTTCAAATAGCTTCTTTTTTTCAAGTTTAATTCTGATTTTCCCATTTTGCCCATCAATTGCATGAGATGCATTTGTGCAGAAATTGACAATTACCTGATGAATTTTTGTGGGTTCTGCCATAACATATCCACAATCACGATCAAAAAGAGTAATTAACTCAATATTTGAGGGAATTGAAGCTCTTATCAGGTCTATCGCTTCCTTAATTATTGGTTTCAATTGCGAAACCTGTTTTACACTTTCTGTTTTCCTGCTGAAACTCATTAGCTGTGAAATCAATTTCTTCCCTTTCCTGGATGCGTATTCTATTTCCTTCAAATCTTTGTATATAATGTTTGATGGAGAAAGTTTGTACATTGCCATTTCAGAATAAGCCATTATTGGAGTTAAAATATTATTGAAATCATGAGCTATACCTCCAGTTAAAACACCTATTGCTTCAAGTTTTTGAGATCTTTTTAACTGATCTTCAAGTCCTTTGTGTTCCTTACGCAGACTAATCAGTTCGTCTATGTTTTCAACTGCACCATCAAGAAACAATTGCTGGTCAATTTCTCTGAGAGTACCTGACCATTTAACCCATGTTCTACTTCCATTCTTTCGCTTAACTTCCATTTCGACATTACTGATTTTTTTATCTCTATATATTATCTCTCTGAGATTTTCTCTTAGCTCCGAATCATCAAAAAAATCACAGAGTTTCAGATTATGTATCTCTTCAAAAGTGTATCCAAGCATTGACAAAATCTTATTATTCAAATAAACAACCTTCTCGTCTGGCTCAAGGCATAATCTGAATAAGCCAATTGGAAGTGTATCAAACCATGTTTTTATGGATTTGCTCTTTCTTATATAACTGAATCTCAGATGATTATCTATTAGTGATTTAAGTGATGTTATGGAAATGGAATCATCTATTACAGAATCAAAATTTCGCTTTATTTTGGATATAGGTTCAGGAATTATAACATTCTCAGGAAGAACTAAAATGATGAATGTAGATTGTAGTTCCTCATTGAGAATCTCAAAATTACTGAAATCAATAAAAGTAATACCTTGGTTTCCATTGTAAGTTTCCATTGAATCAATTTCATTAAATGAGTGTAAACTTACTTCATCTTTAAAATAGGACACAGAATCGGTTAACTTTTTCATAAAACTGCTGTTTTCAAGAGCTGTAATAATATGCATAATTCCTCACATGTGACTTTTTGGGATGAATAAATCATCATTAATAATTTAATACCAATTCATCTTAAACAAAAATATTTGTTCATTAATATGGCTTTTTTTATATCTAATGTAGTTAATATGTATTACATACAGGGAAGATTTATATATGAAAACAGGCTATTGCAGAAAAATCAATAGCCTGTCTTATGCAAAAGGGAACTTTTGATTTTACTTAAGCAATGTTATTTTATGATTCAGGGTTGTATCTACTGTTTTCATTCTTACGAAATAAACACCGGAAGATACTGAATTGTTATTGTCGTCTTTACCATTCCATTGAATTTCATGATTCCCTTTGACTGCATTATCTGAGTACAAAGTTTTCACATGTTGTCCCTTCAGATTGTAGATTTCAATTTGTGCATGCCCATCTTTCTCCATACTGAAGCTAATGTTCACTTCAGGATTAAAAGGATTCGGATAGGCTTTTAGTCTGTTTTTTGTTTTTTTGGGAACATCGTTATCTACTGATAATGCTATCAATTCAGCAGAGAATGAATAAGCTGTATCATCAGTTCCATCACTTGTTTCGGAAATTACCATTACTATTTTATTGCACATAGTGGAATCATTTCCCGGGATGTGAGATGAAACTTCAATTTCAGTTATACCTGAATCATCAGGTTCAAAATATAACACTTCGATTGGTGTGTCATTTTCAAAACGAATAAACTGTATATGATGATCTGAGCTTGCAGGTGTATCAAAGAACATTACTTTTAAATCATTATCGAGATTTGTGAATTCAATGTAATCAACTCCCCAATTTTTAACAGTGCCTGAGTAGTTATTCACAGGATATGTGTTGTATTCACCTGTATGTGATAACCGGTACATGCTTGATGCTACAGGATAAGTCTCATAGCTGTATCTACCATTCTCAAAGTCTGCATCATTTACGTAATTTGCAATCAGCCAGGAATTGTATACTTCTACAGCGGAAACCGGTTGCTGATATCCAGATGCTGTCAGAGCTGAGTTTACTCCATCTATTCCATTGTCCTGAGCATTTACAAGATGTTCTATTATTCTTCCATCCTGATTGTAATGTTCATACAAGTATCTCATGAACATAAAGGTTTGCGGGTAATCTGCTCCTGCATCCCATTGTGTCAGGTTGTTATCCGGATCAATAAGATATGCCATCATCCAGCCTGTACTTATCCATCCCGAAACGTCCTGGGCAAGTGCTGAGAGTCCTTCATTTACCCAAGTCTCTTCGTCATTGTCATGATTATGGTGGATCAGATGTTGAAACTCATGTGTAAGAGTTGAAAAGCAATAACTGCTGTTTACGCCTGACTGATGAGGATTGTCATCAATGTACAAGAGCTCCATATGATTGCTGTTTGGAGTGTCCATCAAATCCATAGGGGAGAAGTAACCGTTAATTTCAGTATTATCAATATCATAAACCAGAATGTTTACTTTTCCGTTTGCATCAATATCTGACGGTACACCGAATAATGCAGTATCGATATCATATATACCAGCTTGCGGATCTGCTGAAGTTGAGTCTTCAAACACTCTTCTGAGAAGATCAGCATCTGTCTGGTCTACACTGTTCAGCCAGATATTATCTTCAACAAATACATTACAATGCATTCCTGAAGCTCTCTTTGTTGCAGATATCTGTGTATAGTTATTGGATTGATAGCTGTACACATTGAAGTTTCTCTGTTCATCTGCAATTTCCTCTGCTAATGTATAGGAATAAGAAACCTGACTGTCATTTGTGTTAACTACATCGAAAACAATGAAGTCTACTGAATCAGGATTTGCTACCAGTATACTGCCGGTTTGAGAATTTATTATTCCCTGTTCAGTTGCGTATGTGCCATCAAGCATTTTCTTAATTATAACTATATCCAGGTTTTGATTTGCTGTGAATGTGAAAAGTATATCACTATCTGAGACAGGTTTGATGTAATTGCATGACCATGCCTCAACAGTGGATGAATTTGATCCGGGGAGACTGTTATGTACATAAGAACAGTCAAATTCAGGTAAATCAATTTCCTGATAATCGTTTGTGAAATTCGCTACAGTCCAGTTAGAAAATACCGCTTGAACAGGAATCATGTATCCTCTATCTATCAATACCTGTTGAATCCCTGTTATACTATTCTGTTGCTCCTGAACTATATCGTGCATTATGGAAGGTCCACCAAAGTTTTCAGCAAGATATTCCATAAACAAATATGTCTGAACATAATCACTGAAATGCTGATCCCAGGATGTTAGGCTGTTATCAGGGGTATGATTGAAATCAGTTATGGGATCTGGCATGCCAAACAAATGCATTGCATATTCAGCTACACCTTCATCTACCCATGTTTCTTCATCGTTGTCTGCTCCCCAGTGAATAAGATGCTGCAGCTCATGAGACAGAACAGAAATCCTTATATGAGCTGAAGGATCAAGGGGATGACATGTCATGTAAATCATTTCGCATTCGTTGGATCTTTGATTGTACATCTGTGCCTGAGCATCTGTCATCTGGTTGTATACACTGAAATATCCGTCAAATGATGAACCGTTAAAATTTTGTAATGCTGAGTAGAAAACAATGAGTTTAGGATCGTTGTCATGAACATCCGGAATCTGACCGAAATGAAGTGTATCCATTTCAATTGCACCATATACAGTGTCCCTAAGTGTTTTTTCCTCAAGATACGTCATTATGGAATCAACATCGGTCTGATCCATATGTACATTCCATTCTGAATCAGCAACAAACAAGTAACAATGATCTCCTACAGCCCGGCATGTTGCTGGTGCAAGAACGTTAGTAGGAGGCATAACAGACAGATTCCATTTCCAGAATGACTGTGTATCACCAACCTGATAAGGTACACGTTCAAGTCTTGACGGACTATCCAGCTCTCCCTGCTGTATGAGATCTTGATAATCTCTTTTCCCGTTTTCAAGCAATTCTTTTATAACTGACGGATGATTTGGAACTGCCAGCAAAGTTAAGCTGCTTAAAAGCAATATAATTGAAAAAAGTAGAAACTTTTTCATACTTACTCCTTATTTTTTAAAAGTTATAGTACTACTGTCTGCATTGTTGGTTATTGATTCCAGCATTTCCTGTAGTACTTCAATTTCAGATTCTTTAGACTTTGTACTCATCTTAACCATGTATTCAATTTGAAGAGGAAGCTTCTCTGCACCCAATAATTTCCCCATGATTTTTTCGAGTTCATTTTTGATATTACTAATTCGTTCTCGCAGAATGTGAATGAACTCCTCTTTTGATATTATGTTATCTATATAATTTAATGCTATCCAGAATTCATTACGAGTTTTTCTGTATGTAATTATTGATTTTTTTACGAGATCTGCAAAGTATAAATAGCCGGAATCAGATAATTGATAAACAGTTCTGGAGGGATTTTTATCGCCTTCAATTCTTTTTCCTGTGATATATTCTTTCTTTTCCAGTTTGGAAAGTGATTTGTATACTGATGGCATCTTGATGCCTGAATGACTATGTATACCTTTATCCTTAATTGCTTTGCAAAGCTCATAACCGTATGTAGGATGCTTATTGAGCTCACCAAGAACGATCATATCGGATATTGACATATATACTCCTTGAAGAATTTTCCTGATATTAGAGTAGATTAATATATTGTCAAGTATAATAGTGGAAAAGTTAATAGGTATGTAGGTGAATATTTCTTTCTCTGTTAATGAATGGTGATTTGATTTACAATATAGTTGCTATGTATACTAAGGAATTATCGTTAGATTGAGATAGTATGAAACCGCATTTCTCCAATACTTTAATTGAGGGAATGTTTTTTTTATTCACTATTCCAAAAACTTGCGACAAATGAAACTTCTTTCTCGCTATATTAAGCAGTAGTCTAACACTCTCAGTTGCCAGTCCTTCATTCTTATGAGAATCCCTGATTGCGTAACCAACCTCAATACCTGATTTGACAGGGCTTAATCCAACATGTCCAATTAGTCTCTCAGAAGCTTTATCAACAACACCTAAAACATAAGCTTTATCAATCCGAGTGGAGCTTGGATATTGAGACATAAGGAAGTTAAGAGTTTTTTCTGCTACTTCGATGTTTTCATAATATTGGTCTGGCAGGAATCTCTTCAGGTCTGATTCTCTACTCATATCATATATCTCGTTCAGATCGGAGATACAAAACTCTCTGAGGTAAATTCTGTTGCTTTGCATTATAGATTCTTTCATGATGCATGATCCTAAAAAAAAAGGGGGACAGTTAATAAACTATCCCCAGTAAATTATGTTTAAGATATTACTTGAGTAATATCATTTTTTTAACTTCTGAATGAGCAGGAGTTTTTACTTTGTAGAAGTAAGTTCCTGACCCTACCTGTTTGTTTTGAGAGTCAACACCATTCCATTTAACAGAGTGTACACCTGATTCATAAACTTCACTGTTTACTAATCTTGTTACTCTTTCACCTTTGATATTATAGATGTCAACAGTAACAGCTTCTTTAGCAGGAAGACTGAATTCGATGGTTGTCTCAGGATTGAATGGATTTGGATAGTTTCTTACAGTGAATTTTTCTATGTTGTTTACATCTTCACCGTCAGCAAGACGAGAGTTATCGTTAACTAAAGCTTTAGTATAACCAAATGATCTTCTTATTTCACCTTGAGAGTTATGTGCTTCAACATATATTCTGAATCTGTAAGCACCTTCAAGACTTGTGTTAGTATACTGAGTAGTATAGTGATTAGGTGAAGAGTTTGTAAGTGTTACATACTCAATAGAAGCATCAGGTCTTGTAATTTCCGCATATACGTTATCTACAGAATATGCTTCTCCATGAACATCTCTTAAAACAGCAGTTACATCAAGAGGATCTCCAGGAAGCGGAGTTTCTTGTGCAAAATAAAGTTTACCAGTTAATTCTGATGATGCGTGAGCATATAATTCATAATTAACATTACGATATTTACCAACTGAATTGTCTGAAATGCGAACAGTCCATGCTCCCGGTATAGGATTCTTTATTGTATAGTTAATATTTGTTTCAGAAGATGGTAATGCATGAGTAAGCAATGTAGCTCTTTCAAATGCTATTGTTCCGTCAGGTGCAATCAGTTCAAAGAATAAATCTGCCTGTGGTTTGTCCCAATTGAGAACAAAAGTAACATCTTTGGCATAAGAATCTACATATACCTGATGTTCAGGTAATGTTCTGGAAGCATCAGATGGATCAAAAGAACCAGCTATATTTGCAATTCTTGTTGCAGCAGGTCCACGCATAGCAACACTGATATCCTGCATAATATTTACTATATTATCCGTACTTGCATCGTGATAAACACCCTGGAAGTTCTGTGCAATAGCCTGCATTAAAGCAAACATTGTAGTATTAGAACCCATAGTAATTGTATGGATTTTGAGATATGGTGCCCAGGCTTGACCGGCAATCCAATTGAGAATAGTTCCATTGAATGGAGGATTTGGATTAAGTGCCGGAGCACAGTTTTCGAGTCCGTCTGTGAATAATACAACATGAATAGTATCTACGATATCTTGTGGATTATTTACTGCTTCAAAAATCTGTGATGCAGGTGTTGGATCTGAATGATTAAGGCATTGATTAAGTCCTTCAATCAGACCTTCTCCCGGTCCTGAGTATCCCAGTGGATTACCCATACCACCAAGAGTGGAGTTCGCTGCGTTTAGAGGGCTGTTTGTTCCGTCATAATCATACAATTCCATTTCAAACAGTGTTTCTGCCCATTCACGGAATTTTACAACAGAAATCTGGAAACCAGGATCAAAAAGATTAATGTAACTGCCTGCAGCATTGATTAATGTTCCTGCTTTATTGTCATACATCATACTTTCTGAGTTGTCACATACCAATGCTGATATTGGTCCTTTAACCCAGATGTACCAGTTATCAGGATCAGCCGGGTCCCACTTGACATGAGTTTGTGTGGCAAGAACCTGATTGATTGTCATTTGGGGATCAATTTCCATAGTCAGTTCAACATCATAGAAACCACAATCAGTATAAATATAATAAGGATTTTCTACAGTATCAAAATCACCGGTTCCGAAGTCCCAATCCCATGTAACGAGATCCGCAGGTGGAAGCCATGATTGAAGACCTGCATCAATCCAAGGTCGCCATGTGTAATAATCTGTAAAGTTGATTTCAAAGTTTACCATTCCAACTGAGTCAACAATATCAGGATCGGAGAAATCTTCTGTCGCATGAAAATCAACAAGGAAGATTGCCACTGAGTCATATACTGTTACTGTATCTGGTCCGTCAGGATGATTGTAGATTGCCTGGAAAATATTGTAATATGGGCCGGCGTCGTTATAAGTAAACTGTGGATTCTGTACATTAGAATCAATTTGCATTGGAGCATTCTGGAAATCAAGATCCCAGTTCCATGCATCAGGTGTTGGTACAGATATATCTGTGAAGTTCACAACCTGAGGTGCAAATCCCCATAAGATGTCTTTTGTAAAGTCGACATCATAAACACGGATATAACTTACATCAGGATCATTTCTGTCCCATTTGATAAGTTCATCCTGTACAAGGTAAGTGTTTACAGTAAGGTTTTCATCAAGAGTAATTTCCAATGAAACATCATAGTAACCGCCTGTATCATAGGAATGAACAGGATGTTGCTCAGTTGATGTGTTTCCATCACCGAAATCCCAGGCAAATGATACCGGAAGAGGTGGCAGGTTATTCTGGAAATCATCGAAAGTTCTGTCAGCAAATTGTACAGCAAAAGGAATAGCACCTACAGTGTCACCACTGGCTGTAATTGCATCAAATTTAATTTCATAAATAACGATAGTATCAAGTTTGGTATCTTGAACAGTACCTGTTAATGAAAAGAAAGATGCAGTCAATGCAACGACATGCACACCTGCTTCGTTGAAGGTGTGGGTTGGGTTCTGCACTTGTGAGTCAACCGTACCGTCATTATCAAAATCCCAATCCCATCCTATAGGATTAGCATTAGATTGATCGGTAAAATTAACTACTTGAGATTTAAACCCGAAATGGATGTCAGCAGTAAAATCTGCATCAGTCTGTGCAAACAGTACTGTGCCGAAAAATACTACCAGAAAGAATGTTATAAACTTTCTCATGTTGGCCTCTCATTTATTAATTAATATATTACTTTAAGCATAGAATTCCTACAATGGATTTAATCCACTTTCAGAACTAAGAAAATAACTTTTCAAAGACAATATACTATAAAAGTATAGAGAGGGGGGAGAAATTTAGCTAAAATGTAACTCTTGAGGAAATGATGTCAAGAAAAAAAAGAAAAATTTACTCTTGCCTTGAATTACTGTTCTGCTATTTTATTATTATGATAAGATTTAAATTGAAAACAAAGTTAGTTGTATTATTGATCATAATTTCCTGCATATTGTATAGCCAACAGATTCAAAAGGGAATCAGGCTTGTCTGCGATGATTGGAAGCCTTATCAGTTTTCTGAGCAGGGAGTTGTTCTCGGATATAGTTATGATATTGTGATACATGTTATGAGAGAACTTGATACGGATATAAATTCTATGGATATGTTGCCATGGAAAAGAGCTGTTGAGATGCTTAAAAACGATAAGACGGATGCATTATTTTCTGCAAACTATACTCATGAAAGAGCCGCTTATGCCTATTATCCCGATGAACCATTAATCATCTCTCCGTGGGCAATATGGACAAATGCAGATTCCACTGATGAATACACAAATTTAGGCGATCTGAAAGGTAAAGCAGTTGGAATTGTACGTGGGTACAGTTATACTGAAGAGTTTATTTCATTTATCAGCAAGTATTGTCTGGTAGAAGAAACCACTTACGATAAACAGAATTTCATGAAACTTGAAGATGGTAGGTTAGACTATATAATCGCCGAATATGGAAACGGTTCAGCTCTTCTTAATGAATTAGGTTTTAGCAATATTGTACCCTGGCTGAAGAATCCGGTAAAAACCGATGGTCTGTATATAATCTTTAACAAAAGAAAAGTATCTCATGAGTTTACTGAACACTTTTCGCATATAACTAGAGAGTTTAAGAAAACAAAGGAGTATCAAGATTTATTGAGAAAATACTTTGGAGATAGTTATAAATCTATTGATGTTAAACAAGCTCAGCGTTAGTAATTTTCTTAAGTTCTCCTGTTTTTCTGTCAACATAGATTACTTCGACACCTGCCTCATCAAGCATGTCGAGACTCATATTGTCCGGATATGTCTCAGCAATGAATATTTTTGTAATTTCAGCGTTGATTATCATTTTTGTGCAGATTATGCACGGCTGAGTTGTGCAATATAGTACAGAGCCGTTTATGGGTGTTCCATTGACCGCAGCCTGAATGATAGCATTCTGTTCAGCGTGAATTCCTCTGCAAAGTTCATGATTCTGTCCGGAAGGTACATTTAACTGTTTTCTCAAACATCCGGTAATTGAGCAATGTGCAACTCTTTTTGGGGCACCATTATATCCTGTGGAAATAATCTGATTATTCTTAACAAGTACAGCTCCAACCTTTCTTCTGGTACAAGTTGCTCTTTGGGCTACAAGGTAAGCCATTTCTATGAAATATTTCTGCCAACTTGGTCTATCCATGAGTTCTCCTTTAACTATGTTAGAGAATTAAATCATTATTGAATGTCAAGCAAGAAATATTAATCAACTTATATTATATTTTTTTGTTGTCACAATTTTACTATCTTATAATATTTTGAGAGATTCGCATAACTGGGATAGTTGACTTGGTTTTGGAATTCATCAGATTAAGCTCAAAATAAGCTTCTCTGAAAGGATTTATATATGAATTCAAAATTCTCATCAAAATTCTTTAGTTAAAGCTTCTCAGTTTTGCTATTTTAGAGCTCACAGTTAGTATAAATGTTAAAAAAATAATTATATTTTGGAACATTTTATGCTTAAAAATATATAGTCGATTTTAAAGTATTTTTTTAAAATTATAGGAGTCAATTTGAGAATATTGCTATTGATTGTTTTTTTCAGCATTTCATTAAATCTTGCTGCTGAATATCAGCTCGATAATAATCGCGAGTACATTCCCGTTTTGGAAGATTGTAATTTCTATTTTTTTGCTGATATTGATAATGATAGTTTCAATGATATTATTACCATTTATGATAGCCGTGTTTCATGGATTAAAAGCAATTACGGAGTATTGTACAACGAAGAATACTCTTTACTAACGGTCGATGGTACAATTGAATACGCTTCTGTTTATAAATCAGATATTACTGAAAGCATTTACTTGTTTTTATTGATTAATGACATAAATACAATGTATGAAATAGATGATGCTCAGATTAACCTGTTAAGTACGTTTCCCATTAATACTGGCAGAAATGTTTCAAGTATAAATGTGTTAAGAGAAGCAGATGATGGTTTAATTACTTTGGGTGTTGTTTCCAATAGATTAATCCTGGTGTATGAACAGAGCTCTGATGGATTGATCAGTGATATTGACTCTTTAGAATGTCTTAGTGACATATCAGGTTATGCCTTTGTTAATATTGATGATGATAATGATAATGAGATCATCTTCAGCAATGGTCAGGGGTTGATAATAGCTGATCTTATTGAGGGTGTCCATATTGAAGACTCTCTGATTTCCGACAGTACATTATATGAATCGCTAAGTGCTGAAGATATCAATGGTGACGGTGTGAAAGAAATTCTCGCAGTGAAAAACGGTAATATTAATACGTTTTCTGCAACTGATACTCAGAATTATCAGTACTCAGGAACAATTCTTGATTCATACGGACATATAAATACACTGAATATCGTAGATTTTTCAGGGGATGGTGAAAATGATATGGTTATTACTCATTCAGATTCTGTAGTGACTTTTATTGAAAATCATGAGAACTTGTTTGTGGAAAGCTTTAATCTAATTCTAAATGAGTGGGAATCTTTGTGTGGCTTTTCTGATCTAAATAATGATGGGATGTTTAATCCGATTCTTTCAGATTTTAATGGTGAGTGTCTACAATATCTCGTGTTGTCTGATACCGGAAATCAAGATAGATTTTTTATAGCAGGTTGCAGGTTCGACTACTCTAATGTAACTGTATATAGCCCAATAAGTACAAATGAAAAGGTAGTTTACTTTCTTCATGAAGGCAGGGTTATAAGAGCTGATATTGCTGATTCAGGATTGGACTTTAAACTGAAACCTTTTTTAGCAGAGAATGTGTCAGATTTCTGTATATCAGATATTGATGGAAATGGTGAAGCTGACATGGCAGCATTATTGTCTACAGGTAATAATGAGTTTTCACTTGTTATAGAGCATGATAACAATAGAAAATATTTGTTAAACAACAATATTGAACTATATGAACAAACTTACATGAAACTGGAATTTGTAGATATTGATAATGATTCTGAATGTGACTTGGTTATATACAATTCACAAATGGAACAAATTTCTGTTTACTACAATATTAACGGTGAGTTTATGGGGGACAGGGAAGTTGTGGTAGTCGATAATACCTCAGGTAAATTTTCTCTTGCAGATGTTAATGGGGATGGATTAGAGGATATTATTTACTTTTCTTCTGAAACATCTCAGGATAATTCTCTACAAGTGAGTTTTAATCTGGATGGTATCAGCTTTAGCGAATCTGTTTTAATTGATAATTTCTTGGATTTTAATAGTATACATCCTGCAGATTTTAATAATGACTCTATAGTTGATCTGCTTATTGTAAGAAACGGAAGATTATATATACGATATGGGGACAGATCAGTCAATGGATTTCAGGAACATGATAATTTTGTAGCTTTCTCAGATGGATTAGTCAGTTATCCAATTGTTGATATAGGCGATGATGACAGCAATGATATTCTGAATGTTTCTTATAGTAATGATGGATATATGATTTCTGTTCTTGAGAATAACTATTTCGGTAGTCTCTGGGAAGAGTATCAAATCATTGATCAGAATTTTACTTTAGAGCAGGAAATAGTTAGTACATTCGGCAGCTACTTTGATTTACTTGTGTTTGATTCAGCCAATGGAAGCATTTCTTCAGGGGTATTTAACGAATTCGCAGAAGTAACAGATATGAGTAAAATTAAAGGAATAGAAGCGAGTTGCTATCCTAATCCTTTTAATCCCGAAGCCACAATACAATACAATATCGATAAAGATTGTAATATTGAAATTAACGTTTATAATATTAAGGGACAGAAGGTAAAAACTTTGCTTGACAGTTTTGAAACTAAAGGTAAACATTCGTTAAACTGGAATGGAACTGATGATAATGAACGTCATGTATCAAGCGGCATTTATTTCTATAGAATTTCGACAGGAAGGAGTACTTTTAACGGTAAAATGCTATTAGTTAAATAACTTGTTTACCAGTAGATATGTTGGGTATTTGCTGGCATTGGAGGAAAAATGAAGCAAATAATGTTTATATTTACTTTGCTTATTGTATGCTCTATTGGGGCAATCAATTTTCTTGATCCGGAGACAATTATTCAGTCCAATTGTACTTATGAAAACCGTAACAGGATTATTGATGATATTGATTATGATGGAGACCTCGACTATATTATTCGTGATGCAAACGGTCCTGTATGGGTAGAAGATACTGATGGGGATGGTGTTCCGGATACAAATCATGATATTGGAAATTTCAGTTACTGGCTTGAATCTATTGAATTTGTAGACATGAATAACGATGGATTTAAGGATATTGCAGTTACTGTATATGTTGATGAAAACTTCTATATATTTGTGAATGACGGATCAGGCAACTTCACTCTTGAAACATATTATGCAACAGATTATAAGTCTGATAATGCATTATACTACGATTTTAACAATGATGGAATTAAAGACGCTTATTTTTCCGGATGGGGAAGAACTATATTTTTGACACGTTCATCAGTGAATGACACTTTTCGGGTTGATGTTTTATCCGGCATTGTCCATGGGCATAGAAGAGGGGCATTCAATGATTATTCGTATCTCGTTGATTTCAATAATGATGGTTATATGGATGTTGTGGGTGTAAATGATTCGTTCAGCAATTTGTTATGGTATGAGTTCGATCCGACAGCTGACACATTTGTAAACTGCAATGTGATTTCCAATTACGATCCTTACAATCAATTTGTTGTGGCTGATGCAGATAATGATAACGATCAGGATGTTTTTCTGTATGAGAGCGGATTACAGACCTTATCACTTCTCGAAAATGATCAGAATCACGATTTTACCCAGAGAACAGTTATTGCAGACAGTTTAGTTAACCTTAAGCATCTGCTTGTAGGGGATATGAATGGTGATGGCATGGTTGATATTGTTCTTCATCATGGGTTTAATCATCTGAAAATATTTCTCAACACAGGAAATGGCTTTGCATTCAGTGAAGAAATTGAAATTCCTGTTACAGGAGTATTTATTGAAGACGTAAATGACGATGGAGCATCGGATATAGTAGCTGAAATAAACAGAGATGATTTTCTTTATTTTTACAATAATAATGGATCTTTTGGGTTTGATAACTGCAAACTTGATGGATTAAGCTTAGTATATGATGTCAGGTACCTTGATGACGGTATTAATCCTGAATTGATAATTAAAGGAGCGAACTACCTGGTAAAAGCTGAGTTGATTTCCGGTGAATGGGTTGTTGACGATGTTCCTTTAGTATGCAAAGGATATATTTTCTCATATGATGTAGAAGATATTGATAACAATGGAATTCTTGACTTTGTTATCTCGGAAGATTATGCCGAAGATAATGAAGTTAATCCGGAACATTGCAGACTGTTAATTTATATGAATAACCAACTTGATACTGTATTGAATCTTCCGTATAGCAGGTACAGCACAATAAATAGATTAGATTTCATAGACATTGATAACGATGGAGATTTTGATCTGAAATGCCATGTAAACGAGGATTTCCAGAGATCAATCAAAATATACGAAAACAACAATGGGTTTACAGATAATGCGCATGTTGTTCTGAACTCTATTACATCCTGGCATGTGTTTGATGATGTTGACGGGGATCTGGATAAAGATCTGATTTTCTCAGATGGGAATCAGGATCTCTATATTTCATATAATAACGGGAATTTCAATTTTTCAGATCCGACTTTGATTATGAATGGGTATTTCAGCAGGTTCATCTATGAGGATATTACTGATGATGGAATTAAAGATATCATAAAATATAGTACTTATCAGGATTCGATTATTGCTGTTTATGCAGGAAACACATCTAATGGTTTTTCCACAGTTCCAATGGTTTTTGGATATGCAGGAAGCACGCAAACAATGCGTATTAGTGATCTTGATTTGGATGGAGATAAGGATTTAGTTTACAGCATTGAAACCGGATATGAGTGCATGGCAATACATTCTCTTGAAAACGAGGGAGTTATGTCAAATTGGAACGATGTGCCTGCAACAGAAGAAGATTCTGATTATTGCTTTGATTTCAAACTCATAGATATAAATGATGATGGATTGCAGGATATTGTCTATTATGGAATCAAGGGTAAGAAGATAAATGTAATGATTAATAATAGTGTTGTATTCCCGAATTCAGACACTGATATACCTGAATATAAAACACAACTCCTTGGCAACTACCCTAACCCATTCAATCCGGAAACTAAGATCAGCTATTCAATGGCAAATTCAGGTAATGCGGAGCTGACAATTTATAATATTAAAGGACAGAGAGTAAAAACTCTGGTGAATGATCATGTCGAATCCGGAGAGCATTCCACAATCTGGAATGGTAAGGATGACAAAGATTCTGATGTTTCCAGTGGTGTATATTTCTACAGACTGAAAACAGCAGAAGGTGTTCAAAATAGAAAAATGTTGCTTTTGAAATAATAAATATTTGGGGGCTTTGCATAATTCATAAGGTGTGAATTGTTGCAAAGCTCTCAATTAGGCACGTTGGGGTGCCACGATCTTTTTGTTGGAGGAAAAGATGAAGAAGATTTTTTGCATTGGTATTATTGTATTGTTAATTGGCAGTATTGCAGCCATAGAGTTTGCTGCTCCTATTACAATATCCAATCAGGATTATGGGTGTGTGAACAAGAATCGTTTTATCGTTGATGACGTTGATAATGATGGTGATGATGACTTTATTCCAAAGTTTGGTAATAATGTTTACTGGTATGAAGACATTAATGGTAATAGTGTTTATGATGGTTGTATAGATATGCCTCATTCTATAGATAGAATTTGTCATTCGGGATTATACTATGTGGACATGAATAATGATGGTGTTAAAGATATTGTCACTACTGGTCAAAGCCATGACTCATTGTATATATTTACTAATAACGGAACAGGATTTTTTTCGAAAGAAGCATATTGTACATCTATGTATATGGCTTTTGCAATAAACATTTATGATTTTAATATTGATGGAGTTCAGGATTTATTTATTTCCAGTGACAGTAAATCTGTCTATCTTACAAGATCATCTGTTAATGATACATTTCAAGTTAATCATTTAAACGACCATGTGTTGTATCTCAAAAATGGTTTATATAACGACAACTCAAACATTATTGATGTTAACAATGATGGATATATGGATTATATCGGTTATGACATATATACAAATCAAGTTGTCTGGTATGAATTTGATCCGAATGTTAATACTTTTACAAATTCTCACTCTATCTGTAATAATCCTGATTATGGTACATTCATTTTTAGTGATATTAATAATGATGGGAATTCCGATATTATCATTTATGACAATAATGCTTACTCTCTTAGAGTGGTTTTGAATAATCAGGCTAATGGTTTTTCAAGCCAGACTCCTTTTGTTTATAGTATTGATTATCTTTCACAGATTGAATCTTATGATTTTAACAACGATGGTCTGCTCGATATTGCAGTAAGTTATGGTGAATCCTCGAACACAAAGAAGAGTATATACCTGAACAGTACTTCCGGGCTTCAATTATCCTCAGAAATTCAATCTGACTTTCGTTACTTCTGGATTGAAGACATTAATGAAGATGGTGAACTTGATATGTTATGTGATATTGGAAATGATTTTATGATTTATCTGAATGACAACGGTATATTTAGTTTCGATAATTCAAAAATAATTCCATTAGAGCAAGTTCAATCTATTACTAAAAAAAATGTTTTGGGCTCAGACAGATATATCATTGCAGGATATTATTATATTGTAGAAGCTGAATTGATTAATGGTGAGATGATTATTGAAGATAAACCTGTAAGGGATATCAGATTCTTCAATGATTTTGATTGTGAAGATATTGACAACAATGGTGTTTTGGATTACATCTTTGTTGAGAGTTATTCTGTGCAGGGATTGACTAAACAAAAAATAGTACTCTATATTAATGGAACCAGAATGCAGGATTTAGTATCATCTGCTTCCTGGAATTCTATTAAAGATGCTGAATTCAATGATGTAGATAATGACGGAAACTATGATATTACATTTTATGGAGTTGATGATGGTGTAAGCAGTGTAAAAGTATATGAAAACTGTAATTGTGTTTTCTTTAATCAGTATGATGAAGTAGCTCAGTCTTCAATTAGAAGGCATGATTTTGCTGATGTTAATGGTGATGGTTTCTGTGATTTACTTTATACAGATGTAAATAGCTCATTAAACGTGGCATATAATCTGGGAGGAATGAGCTTTGATGCTCCGATCTCACTATTGAGTACGGTTTTCAGTGATTTTGAACATAAAGATGCCAACGGAGATGGAGTGAAAGACATTGTAACCTGGAATTTTGAGAATTATGTAGCTCCGGAAGTATACTTAGGTACATCAAGTAGTAATTTTTCATCAACACCTGTAACAATTGGTTCTGAATGTCGGTATAGAAGTCTTGATTTTGTAGATTTTGATAACGACAATGATAACGATGTTCTATTAACACACTTGCATAATAATAGTTATGAATATCTGGAAATGGAGATTTTAGAGAATGATGGAACAATGAACCTTACTAATTCTGTACTCCTGGATAGCTGTTTTTATATGATAAATAGCCAAATACTGCATTGCACTGCTGATGTAAACGAAGATGGTTTGCAGGATATTATGTACATTGATTACAGTACAAAAAAAATAAAAACATATATCAATAACACAATAGTAACTTCCAATTCAGATACCGATATACCAGAGTATTCAACAAAGCTTTATGGCAACTATCCCAATCCGTTCAATCCGGAAACTAAGATCAACTATTCACTTGCAGAAACGGGTAATGCGGAGCTAACAATTTATAATATTAAAGGACAGAGAGTAAAAACTCTGGTGAATGATCATGTCGAATCCGGAGAGCATTCTATAATCTGGAATGGTAAGGATGACAAAGATTCTGATGTTTCCAGTGGTGTATATTTCTACAGACTGAAAACAGCAGAAGGTGTTCAAAATAGAAAAATGTTGCTTTTGAAATAATAAATATTTGGGGGCTTTGCATAATTCATAAGGTGTGAATTGTTGCAAAGCTCTCAATTAGGCACGTTGGGGTGCCACGATCTTTTTGTTGGAGGAAAAGATGAAAAAGATTTTTTGTATAGGAATTCTTGTATTGTTGATTAGTAGTATTACAGCTATAGAGTTTGCTGCTCCGGTTACAATATCCAATCAGGAATATGGTTGTGTTGACAAGAATCAATTTATTGTTGATGACATTGATAATGATGGTGATGATGATTTCATTCCAAAGCATAGTAATGGTGTTCTCTGGCATGAGGACTCAAACAATAATGGTGTCTTTGACGATTGTATTGACATGACGCATCTAATAGACCAAACTGTTTCTGGGACATTATACTATGTAGATATGAATAATGATGGTTTCAAAGATTTAGTTACAGCAGATGATGCGAGAGATCTACTTTATATTTACACAAACGACGGTACTGGAATTTTTTCCAGAGAAGATTATCATACATCGCATTACTTTGGCTTTGCTATGACCATATATGATTTCAATCTTGATGGAATTCAGGATATAATAATCTCTGATAACAGTAAATCTGTGTATCTCACTCGACCATCTGTGAATGATACATTCAGAGTTAATCAGCTAAACGATAATATGTTATGTTTAAGAAATGGTGTATATAATGATAATTCAAACATTGCAGATGTTAATAATGATGGTTATATGGATTATATTGGACTTAAGACAGATACGGGGCAAATTGTCTGGTATGAGTTTGATCCAGGTACTAACTCTTTTAACACTTCTCATTTTATATGCAACTGTAATGATTACAGCTCATTTATAGTAAGCGACATGAATAATGACGGGTATGCAGATGTTATTGTCTATGACAGAAATGCTCAAACTATCAGGATTGTTCAGAATAATCAGACAAATGGCTTCACAAATTTGACACCTTTTGCTGATAATATTGATAGAATATATCAAATGGAGTCCTATGATGTTAATAATGATGGTCTGCCTGATTTTGAACTAAGTTGTAAGGAATCAGGGAATGCCAAAATGCAAGTTTATCTAAACAGCACATCCGGACTTCAAATATCATCAGAAATAACTTCTGATGTAACTAATTTCTGGATTGAAGACATGAATGATGACGGTGAACTTGATATGACGTGTGATCTTGGTGGGGACTATATGATTTATCTGAATAGCAACGGATCATTCAGTTTTGATAATTCAAAAATACTTCCTTTGAAATACGTTCAATCCTTCTTTAAAAAGAATGTTTCCGGTACGGACAGATATGTAATTGCAGGATATTATTATGTTGCTGAAGCAGAGCTGGTTGATGGTGAGATCATAATTCAAGATCGACCAGTAAGAGATATCAGATTCTTCAATGATTTTGATTGTGAAGATATTGATAACAATGGAGTATTAGATTATATTTTTGTTGAGGAATATGTTGAGCAAGGCTTTTTAAAGGACAAAATAATTTTTTATCTTAATGGAACCAGAATGCAGGATATTGTTTCGTTCGCATCTGAAAACCTAATTGCATGTGCTGAGTTCAACGATGTAGATAACGATGGGGATTTTGATATTACATGCTATTCTGTTGATGATGATGTCTTCAGAATTAAAGTATATGAAAACAACAATTGTACATTCTCAAATCTATACCATGTTGACGGACCATCTTATGTCAGAAGATTTGATTTTTCTGATATTAATGAAGATGGTTTTTGCGATTTACTCTATACTAATGTAACTGGTTCACTGAATTTAGCATATAATCTGGGTGGATTTAGCTTTGATGATCCGGTCTCAATATTGAGTACGGTTTTCAGTGATTTTGAATATAGGGACGCAAATGGTGATGGTGTAAAAGATATTGTAACCTGGGATTTCAATACTGGTTCAGCTCCTAAGGCTTATCTTGGATTATCAAATGGTTTCGCAACAGTTCCCATTATTGTTGGTCCAAGTGGCTATTATAGAAGTTTTGATTTCGTTGATTTAGATAATGATAATGATAATGATTTTTTATATACTCAGCTTCATTATTATGATTTTCAGACTGTTAAAATGGAAGTTGCAGAGAACGATGGAAGCGTGAATCTAATAAATACTATGCTTTTAGACAGTTCTTCCTACATTTTCAATAATCAAATATTACATTGTGCAGCTGATGTGAATGAGGATGGATTACAGGATATTATGTTTATTGATTATAGCTCAAAGAAGATAAAAGCTCATATCAATACTACCGAAATCACTCCTAATGAAGACACTGATTTTCCTGAATATAGAACACAACTTCTCTGCAACTACCCTAACCCATTCAACCCGGAAACAAAAATCAGCTATTCAATGGCAAATTCAGGTAATGCGGAGCTGACAATTTATAATATTAAAGGACAGAGAGTAAAAACTCTGGTTAACGATCATGTCGAAGCAGGAGAACATTCTATAATCTGGAATGGTAAAGATGAAAAAGACTCTGATGTTTCCAGTGGTGTGTATTTCTACAGACTGAAAACAGCAGATGGTGTTCAAAATAAAAAAATGTTACTTTTGAAATAAATAATAATTGAGAGCTTTACCTGATTAGCAGACAGAGAGTTCCGGTGAAGCTCTCGAATTGATACGTCTATGTAGTGCAATCTTTCATTTGAATGAAAGTTTAAATATAATATTAAATCAGTATGTTGGGATATTGATACAAAACGGAGGAAAAATGAGACTTAACTTTGTAGTAATTATTTTAGTAGTGCTTTCTAATATTGGAGCTGTGGATTTTAATGTTCCGGTAGAGATAGCAAACAGTGGTCAAAACTACTTTGATCAGAACGGATTTATTGATGATGTAAATTCAGATGGCAGTCCTGATGTGATTTTTTATGATGATTATAATGGCCCATACTGGGCTGAAGATACTAATGGGGATGGTTTTCCTGATACAAAACATCATGTAGGTAACTTTACTCAAATGTTGTCTTCATTAGATTATATTGATATGAATAATGATGGGGAGAAAGATATTATTGTTAATTTTGAAGCTGATACTAATCTCTATATATTTTATGGTCACGGTACAGGGAACTTCAGCCTAAATGACATGGATATTCTGGATAGTGGTGTTTATAAAGATGGGCTTATTCTTATTCATGATTTTAATCATGATGGAATACAGGATATTTATACTTCAGGCGGATCATGCAAATACTTTTACAAAACTCAAGCCTGGTCTCAATTCATTTTAGTTGATCTTCAGAATGGAACGAGTCAGCATAGGTATGTCAAATCAAGCTGCCTTGCAGACATAAATAACGATGGCTACATGGACATTGTCGGTTTTTGGAGTTATGACGAGCCTTATTCATGGCAAGAGTTTGATCCTGCGACAAACAGTTTCATACATCACTATCTTCCTCTCTGGTTTAGGGGAGTAAGTAGCGGAATCACTCCAATTGATGGAAATACTGACGGTTTAATTGATCTTTTGGTTTATGAAGATAGTCTTAACGCTTGTGTACTATATGAAAATGATGCAACCCAAAGTTTTTCAAATTCATCAATTTTGATAAATAATGTTGGAAATGTCAGAAATATCTATAAATGTGATTTAAATTCAGATGGACTAGAAGATCTTGTAATCCAAACTGATTGGAAAATAGCAAACATATATCTAAACAATGGGAATGGATTCAATTATATCACAGATATTTATGGAACAGGAGATTACCTCTGGTTCAAAGATTTAGATGGAGATGGTTATAAAGAGATTGTTACAGAATCTGAAAATGATGTTTTCAAAGTCTTCAATAATAGCAATGGTAGTTTCAGTAATGATGATGTAAGAATCAGTTCATTCAGAAACACAGATAGGTTATCAATAAGAGAATCGGATAACCTCACCTTTATATCTTGCAGCCACTTTTATAATTTTAACTATCTGATGTTGGATGATGGTATTGCAGATCTGTCAAATATTCAAGCACCATCAGTTTCAGTTGGTGAAATAAATAAATCAGATTGTGCTGACATAGACGGCAATGGACAGCTTGATTATGTTTACGCAATTAATTTCTATGATAATTCTTATACTAAAAACCTGATACTATCTCTGAATGGTCAGAATATGATTCTCGAGAATAGTAATTATCGTGGTGGACGTGGATTAATGTTTGCGGATCTGGATGATGATGGAGATAGTGATTTAGTTGATTTCGGCATTGAATATACTCATTTTTACAATTATATAAATGGAACATTAATTGATTCTGTTGTTATCGATACAGATGATTTAGGATTTGTTTTTGAGGGAAGTAAAAGTAAATATATTGATATGGATAATGATGGCATCAGGGATATTGTTTATACAGGAAGCAATAATCAACTGTTCTGGATCAAGAATAATGGTTCTTTCAACTTTGGAGAATCAGAGCTGCTAACAACAATTAGTTCAGATATAATTGCTTTTACTGATCTAAATCTGGATGGACGCATTGATATGCTTGTAAGAGATGACTTTGCTCCAAACCATTTGCTTGTACGTTACGGAGAAGGTAATGACTATAATTTCAGTTTCAGTCAATCTGCAGACACATTGTTACTACCGGGAGATATAACTGAACTTGAGCTGGGAGACTATAATAATGACGGTGTTGATGATATTGCAGTAAATTGCTTCTATCATGATAATCATGGACATTCAAGCAGTGTCAGTGTTGCGATAAATCCAGTAATTGATAATAATTGGGAAGTTGTCAGTTTGCTGAATATATCAGATACCGAAATTAGAATGGCTGGTGCAGATCTTGATGAAAACGGTACTGATGATATTGCTTATGTAGATAATAGCACAGGCGAGATTAAAGTACTCTATAACAATCCTCTTATCGGAATCAAAGAAAATAATGATTTATCGTTCTGTAATACACAACTCCTTGGCAACTACCCGAATCCGTTCAACCCGGAAACAAAAATCAGCTATTCAATGGCAAATTCAGGTAATGCGGAGCTGACAATTTATAATATTAAAGGACAGAGAGTAAAAACTCTGGTTAACGATCATGTCGAAGCAGGAGAACATTCTATAATCTGGAATGGTAAAGATGAAAAAGACTCTGATGTTTCCAGTGGTGTGTATTTCTACAGACTGAAAACAGCAGATGGTGTTCAAAATAAAAAAATGTTACTTTTGAAATAAATAATAATTGAGAGCTTTACCTGATTAGCAGACAGAGAGTTCCGGTGAAGCTCTCGAATTGATACGTCTATGTAGTGCAATCTTTCATTTGAATGAAAGTTTAAATATAATATTAAATCAGTATGTTGGGATATTGATACAGAACGGAGGAAAAATGAGACATCATCTTGTATCAATTGTTTTGTTAATGGTTTGCAATATTTGGGCAGTTGATTTTACCGGTCCGGTTGAAATTGCCAATAGTGATCAAAACTTCCTTGATCAGGACGGATTTGTTGATGATGTGAACTCGGATGGCAATCTCGATGTTATATTTTATGATCAGGATGGTCCATACTGGGCTGAGGACACTGATGGAGATTCCATCCCGGACACCAAACATTATGTTGGTCATTTTACAAACAATTTTTATTCGTTGGATTATGTTGATATGAATAATGATGGAACTGAAGAAATCATTGCTAAATTCGATGGGGATCATAACTTGTATATATTCTACGGAAATGGAACAGGTGACTTCAGCATGAATAATATGGATGCACTGGAAACTTCTATTGGAAATTTTGGAATGATTCTCATTCATGATTTTAATCAGGACGGAATTCAGGATATTTATACCTGTGATGGTGATTCAGTTAAGTACTTTTCCAGAACTCAGACAACGGCACCTTTCAATTCAATTGCATTACCATATGGAACAATTCAGGATAAATATGACAGATATTGTTCTCTTGCTGATTTAAATAATGATAGTTATATGGATGTTGTTGGTTTTGCAGGATATAACGAACCTTATAACTGGCGTGAGTTCGATCCCAATACAAATAGTTTTATATATCATCAACTTCCGATTAGATTCATGGGGGAAAATTCCGGTATTACTCCAATTGATGTCAATTCAGACGGTTTAACAGACCTCCTGGTTTATTCAGATAGTTTGAATGCAATTCAGATGTTCGAAAATGATGAAAATCAGAGCTTCTCAAACTCTTCAATTCTGTTTAACAATCTGGATTCAGTCTATGATATCTACAAATATGACCTGAATCAGGATGCCCGTGATGATTTAATTATCTTATACTATGGAGAGAAGGCAGGCATATATGTAAATAATGGAACCGGTTTTATTTTTGATTGCAATTTGTATGGTACAGGGGGTAACCTCTGGTTCAAAGATTTTGATGGAGATGAGTACAAAGAAATTGTTACCGAACCTGACACGTATATTTTCAGAGTATATAAGAACAACAATGGAAATATCGATAATGAAAACATAAGAGTGAGTTCATTTAGAAATACGGATGAGATATCATTAATAATTCATGATGATCGGTTTTTTTTGGGGTGCAGACATCGTTACAATCTTAATTATCTCATGTTAGAAGACAGTATGTTTGTTCACTCAAATTTTCTTACTCCAGGGATAGCTACGGTAAGTGACGCTGCTTTTGCAGATGTAGATGGGGATGGACAACTTGACTGCGCTTATGCAACTTATACCGACGATGATACCAAAGCACTGATTTTGTCTTTGAATGGTCAGAACATCATCCTTGATGATAGTAATTATCGTGGTGGACGTGAATTAATGTTTGTTGATCTTGATTTTGACGGAGATATGGACTTAATTGATATACGCAATGAGAATACCCATTTATTCAGCAATGAAAATGGAACTTTAGTAGACTCTGTGGTTGTGAATACAGATAATCTATTTTACAGAAATACATGCAAATATGTTGATATGGATAATGACGGCATCAGGGATATTGTATATACTGGAAGTAATGATCAACTTTTCTGGATAAAGAATAATGGCTTATTCAGCTTTGGATTATCAGAATGGATAGCAGATATCAGTTCTGATATCATTGCCTTTGACGATCTTAACCTGGATGGACGCATTGATATGATTGTCAAGGATGATTCTTCCAGAAATAATCTCCTCATTCGTTATGGAGAGGGTAGTAACTCTTCTTTCAGCTTCAGTCAGGTACCTGATACATTATTTTTCCCAGGATATATATATAGTATTGAACTTGGAGATTTCAATAATGATGGTGTTAAAGATATTGCTGTTAACAATTTTCATTATGGTGAAATCGTTTGGGAAAGTTTGATTGATGTTGCTCTAAATCCGGTTGATAGCACAAACTGGGAAATAGTGACTCTTGCTCATATACCTGATAACATAGTGAGAATGTCTTCAGGTGATGTTGATCAGAATGGAACTGATGATATTGTTTACCTTGATAATGTGACAGGGGAAATGTACATATTATATAACAACATACATACGGGAATAAGAAAACATGATTTGTCGTTCTGTAATACACAACTCTACGCTAACTACCCAAATCCGTTCAATCCGGAAACAAATATCAAATATTCAATGGCGAAAGCCGGCAGTGCAAATCTGACAATATATAACATAAAGGGACAGAAAGTAAAAACTCTGATAAACGATCATGTCGAATCCGGAGAGCATTCTATAATCTGGAATGGTAAAGATGAAAAAGACTCTGATGTTTCAAGTGGTGTGTATTTCTACAGACTGAAAACAGCAGATGGTGTTCAAAACAGGAAAATGTTACTTTTGAAGTAACTCTAAAATGAATAGTAATAACACTTGGAACAAATAAATAATGAGGAAATAATGGGAAAGATATTAGTTCTTATCATTTTTTTTACATCAGTTTTTCTCTTTGGTGAAATTGAGTTTAACAAGGCATCTCTTGCATATAATAACGGTGGGCATAAATTCTGGAGTCATGAATCTATTCTGGATGTGGATCAGGACGGTGATCTGGACAGGATTCGAATCACTAGCTGCCAAGTTGTTTGGGATGAAGATACAGATTGTGACAATAATGGTGATATTTGCCACGTAATCCATGAATTTGATAATTATTATATTCATGCCAGTGTGGCAAATGTGACTAATGATGGGTTTGAAGATGTTGTTATCTGCAATGAAACATCAGGAACTATTTATATTTATTATAATGATGGAACCGGAAACTTCAATTTGTACAGACAGTTTGAAACAGGTCTGAGCAATATTACAAATCTGATAATTGATGATATCAATAATGACAATCTTGAAGATATACTTGCAGCAGATAATTTTACAAATACTATTGCTTTCTGCACCAGAAATTTTACTGATGATGACTTCAGTGTTAATACTTCTTTATGTGATTTTATTTTCAAGAGTAATAGAATATCCGTACAAAATATTCAATCTATTGCAGACTTCGACAATGATGGAGATTTAGATATTTTTGGAAGTAATTCTGCTGGAGATTCTCTTGCCTGGCTTGAGTTCGACATGAACATAAATAACTTCAGTATTACACATAATGTAGCACCTCAAACAGATGAATATTGCGTGCCTGAGGTTATTGAATTGAATGGGGATTGCTTTCCTGATATTGGAATAAGTATGATTGATGAAGGAATAAGATTTTTGCTGAATAACTCAGGTTTCGGATTTTCAGATCAGGTAATTCTGCAGGATAGCCTCAGGGACTTTTGGCATATCTATTTTGATGACTTCAATAATGATGGAAGAGATGATTTCGTTGTGCAAAAACAAATCGGTGATGCTTGGGTTTACAAGAATGTGACTTCAGGAAGCAGCATGAGCTTTATTCATGAGAGCACTTTGAAGGGTTTTCTCCCTGTAAATACTTATGATGTTAACAATGACGGTTATAAAGACTTAATCTGTTCAAGCGGGAACGTAATCTACAGTGATAACGGTTGTTTTTACTCTTGTAATGCAGATTTGAGAAGCCTCAGTTCTGTGTTCCTAAATTGTTACAAATGTGATGATAACATTATTTCCTATAGAGGCAGACACATCATAGGAGGACTGGTATAGACTCAGGATACTCTGGCTTATATTGATCCTCCACTGTCAGGTTTGTCATGGATTAATCTTCACGATGATGCAGATCTGGATAACAACGGCGTAAGAGACTATATTATTTTTTCTTACTATAACTGTTTAATCCCCGGCGAATTAGAAGATTTTCTCTGTGTATATATTAATGGAGTTAAAACTCAAGTACTTTTATCATTAAATGATTTATCGGAATATGGTAGTTGCTCGTTCCTGAAATTTATTGATTTTGATAATGATTCTGATTTGGATATTGTCTGCAATGCAACTTTAAACTTACAGAACAGAGTGAATAAATTATTCTTTTTTGAGAACTGCAATAATCAGTTTTCTCTTGTTAATACGCTTTGTGATGTGTCCTTTAGCAAGAAAACTGATTTTATAGATCTTAATGATGATGGATTAGTTGATTTTTCGGGAAGTGAAATGAATGCCGGTTACAGTTTGTTTCAGAATAACGAGAATTTTGGTTTCACATTGATTAGCTCTTATTCTGAACTGAATCATTTTCAGAATGTCAAAATTGTTGATTTTGATATGGATGGACGCTTGGATTTTTGCGCTTCCGGTGACACAACAAAAATATTCTATAGCTTTCAGGATTCTCTTCTCAAGGATGTAAGAGTAATTGATACCCATGGAGCAAGATATAGTTTTAGTGGTATTGCTGATTTTGACAACGATGATGATCTGGATATTTACTATGTTAAGAATGAGCCTGAACATTACGAATTAGTTATTGCTGAAAATTGCGGAAGAGATTCAATTAACTTAAACAACGTTCTGGGGTTGATGGATTTGACGAGTTGTAGTACTTTCACACTTAATTATGATAATGATGTGGATATTCTTTTCCATGATTTCTCAAACGGGAAAATATATCTATTTGAAAACAACTGTGATAATTCTATTGCCAATATGGATTATAACAAGTTTGAATACTCTACTCAACTCCTTTCCAACTACCCTAACCCATTCAATCCAGAAACAAAGATCAGTTATTCTATGGCGAAGGCTGGAGATGCAGAACTCACAATCTACAACATAAAGGGACAGAAAGTTAAGAATCTGGTGAACGATCATGTAGATGCAGGTGAGCATTCTATAATCTGGAATGGTAAAGATGAAAAAGGTTCTGATGTTTCCAGTGGTGTATATTTCTACAGACTGAAAACAGCAGATGGTGTTCAAAACAGAAAAATGTTACTTTTGAAATAATGACTTTGAGAGCTTTGCTCTGTCAATATATGATTAATCAGCAAAGCTCTCAAACTTGATATGCATCGTAATTTTTTTGAGTTCATGGCAAAACAGGAAGATATTTATGATGGAACAGATTGGGGAATCAATATTCTATAGTAGTATAAGAGGAGGAATTATGAAGTATGCTGCTGCTTGTTACCTATGGTTAGTTATTGCAGTTCTATCTGGAGAATTTACATATAATGAACCAATTGTTCTGAAGTCACTATATGATGATTTCAGAGTAGAAAACTCAATTTTTATTGATCTTGATATGGATGGAGATGACGATATTATTACTCAGAAACGTTCAAGTCGAGAGCTTTTCTGGATAAGAAATGATAATTCCGATTTTAATGGTTTGATCCCGTTGGGTTTCAGTACAAACTACATTGATAGCTATGATATTGATTACGTTGCTGACTTTAATGGAGACAATTTCAATGACTTTTTCTGCATTAACAGTGGCCATGGAAGAATATTCTATGGAGATTCAACATACCAGCATCTCTCAGGTCAAAATATTTTTAATGTTGTTAATCAAAGTGAGGAGTTCAGAGTTGCAGATCTGGATGGCGATGGTGTTTCAGAGATTCTGGTAATGGGGGAAAACTCATACTTCAAGAGAAATTTTTTAAATAATGACTTCGATACTCATTGTTTGACTTCTGACTTCGATATGGCTTTTTATAATAGTTACGAGAAAATATTCAGTGATTTTGAAAATGACTCTGATGTTGATATTCTTGCTTATAAGTTTAATTCAGAAACAGACTCTTTGGAGTGTATCTGGATGTTGAACAATAGTGCATTGTGTTTATATGATAATATTATTACATTCAACTTCTATTTTCCAATGTTCTCAAAACTGATTATGGCAGAACCGGGAGCAGGCTCATTTTCAGATATGATTTTCTTTGATACAAACAACAACTTTGAGGTTAGAGTTAATGAAGCAGATACACTCAGCAATTTGCAGGATAATTTCCTTACATCATATACTTCTGTAACAAACAGTTGTGTCTTCGACCCTGAAGGTATAATTATACAGGGCAACATTGATGATGATGATGAAACAGAAACAATTATTACCAATAAGTTCAGTATTGAGATACTTGACTTTGAAAATGGAAGGCTACATGTAGAATCACAAAGCGATCAGATAAATTTTAACACAAGTTTATGCGATATTGATGGAGATGGAAAGCAAGACTTAGTATATTGTTATAATGGTTTAGATTATCTTGTGTATGGTCAAAATCTAAGTACTAATCTGAACACTGGTATTGTTAGGGGAATAAATCGAAATGCTGAAGTAAGTTATATTGATTATGATGACAACGGAACAATGGAACTGTTTCTAAAAAGTCTTTACTTTGGATCTTTAGAATGCGGTGATAATGGAATTCAGAGTCCTTTTTTTATTGATACTCCAAGAGGAATTACGACTTGCTCAGCAGTTAATAATTTTGATAGTGACAACGCTTATGAAATAATGGTACTTAAGAAAATTCAGAATCATACATCTGATATGAACTATTTTTACTATTGTCTGGACCAGTCTTCAACAATACGTCCGGATGTTTACGATTCATACGGGGGGTATCCGGGGATATATGTTGAGGATATTGATTCTGACTCAATTAATGATTACATTCTATTCGAAAAAGGTTTTCACAGGATGACATTGCATTGTTCATCAACTCGTTTAGATAATACTCAGCAGATCGATAGAAGGAGTATTAGAGATATATCTGTAGTTTGTGATCATGATATTATTAGAATTAGCTCAGTTAATGTCTCGGATGTTAATAATGATGGATATAAGGATATTATAGTGGTGAGTTACAATACAGGCCAGATTGTATATTCTCTTAATGATGGAAATCAGAATTTTGGAGATTTCAATGTTTTACTGACACCATCAGTCAGTTTTGATGAGGTTGTAGTAGATGATTTAAACATGGATTCCAAGGATGATTTTATCATATATTCAAGCTATATGGCAAACGGTAGTAATGTTGCTATTCATTATGGTATTAATGACAGCTCTATGGTAAATCAATCAGGTGAAATCATATATACTGACAATATAGAGTATAATAGTTTAGAGTTTGAAGGCAGATATGTGAAGGTAGAAGATATTGATTTTGACGGAGACAAGGATCTAATTGTTCATTCCGTAATGAATCCAGAAGGACTGGTTATTCTTCAGAATAACAATGATTCATGGTATCCATGCACAATTGATATTCCTGAAGATTATTGCGCTTTGAAAGTAGGAATTGCTGGTATGGATGAAGACAATCTGAATGAGTTCATATTTATGGATTATAGAACTAATGATATTTGCAGTATAGAAGTAGAGCCAGTACATATATCAAATCGAGAAGATGAAACTTCTGACTTCAGTAATGTCTTAAACGCTAACTACCCCAATCCATTCAATCCTGAAACAAAGATCAGTTATTCTATGGCGAAGGCTGGAGATGCAGAACTCACAATCTACAACATAAAGGGACAGAAAGTTAAGAATCTGGTGAATGATCATGTAGATGCAGGTGAGCATTCTATAATCTGGAACGGTAAAGACCTGAATGGAGCAGATGTATCCAGTGGCGTGTATTTCTACAGACTGAAAACAGCAGATGGTGTTCAAAATAAAAAAATGTTACTTTTGAAATAATGTATTAATCAAGTCAACTAAAAAAAAGGCAGCTTCGGCTGTCTTTTTTATTGACAGATTAAGATATGCGTGTGAATTGTCGGTTTAGTTTTCATTTTTTTTTAATCCAGAGATACATATAAGCGGAGGTTACAAGGCTTAAAAGTTGTTATAAGTATAGGTTGTGAAATCATATATTCATATTCTTTCAATCAAAATTGCAATTACTTATAAATTGCATGTTTCTAACTATTTTTTCTTATAATTTTTAAAAACTGATAAGCAATGTAATATTTTCTTAAGGCAATATGTATTTTGGAGGAAAAATGCAAGTTAAACTGGTTTCTATAATAATGATGTCAATCTGGTGTTTATTGGGGGCTATTAGTTTCAGTGAACCCTTAGAAATTTACAATAGTAACAGCAACTATAAAGAAGGTAATAACTTAGAAGTAGATATCAATAATGACAGTGTTATTGATGTTGTAGATTTTGATCTGGATGGTATTTATTGGGTTGAAGATTCTGATATTGATGGGGTTTTTGATTCTGAACATCGTATGGATTTGCAGCTGACATCTATTTTATCTCTTGATTGCTTTGATATGAATAATGATGCTGCACTTGATCTGGTAGTTTCAACAGAACTAGATCAAAACATAAATATTTATTTTAATGATGGAAACGGACAGTTCAATGTAAACAATTCAATAACTATTGATTCGCAACTGATGAATGGAGAATTACTTGTAGTAAATGATTTCAACCTTGATGGTATTATGGATATTTATACTGCAGGTAATTCAGGTTCTGCATTAATATGGAGATCGACTGTTACTGATTCATTTGCAGTAATTCTGAATCAGCATACATCATTTAACAAAAGCAGTCAGAAATATGATTTCATTGCAGATTTAAACAATGATGGATATGACGATATTCTGGGATACGACTATACCGACAGTGTTGCTGTCTGGTTTGAGTTCGATCCGTTAATTGTTAATTTTGTAAGGCATACACTACCAGTTAATATTACTGAACACGATTTGTTTATTCTAATAAACTATAATGATGATGATTTGCCAGATATTCTTCATTGGAACAGTGATCTCAGTTGTGTAATAGTTTATGAAAATGATATTAATCAGAGCTTCTCTGATAGTACACTTGTTGCGGGGTACTTCTTTGATCTTTTAACAAGTGTTTTAAAGACTGACTTAAATGATGATAATCTGGATGATTTTGTTCTACATAGTAACCGGAATGATAGAATTTATATATTCATGAAAACAGATACAAGTTATCAACTAATTACCCAAAACATGGAGCATGCCTTGCATATATGGATCAGGGACTGCAATGATGATAATTACCCTGAGATTGTAACTGAAATTGCCGATGATATTTTTTGTGTTCATCTTAATAATAATGGGCAGTTCTCCAGAGAAAACATTGAAGTAAATTCCCTCATAGACGTTCATGGTCTAAAGCTCAGTGATGTTGCCGGTGAAACTTTGATTTCATACTGTAATCGCAATGTGTTAGGTGAGATGAGGTTTAATGATGATATGGGTGTTTCTCTGAGCACCGTGCTATGTTGCAGAGACTTGTCCGGATTTGATTGTGTGGATGTGAATTCAAATGGACAACTTGACTATATCTTTTATGCAAGAATGAATGATGATCCAATAGGACGTTTCTTGCATCTTACATATGATGGACAACAACCATACCAGCATTTATCTTTAGCAGATCAGGGAGGACTTAGTTGGGGATTTTCTGATTTTGATGCAGATGGAGATATGGATATTTACGACTTCTCAAGAGGTGTAATAAGATTCTATGAGAACGACGAAGGAATCTTTAACTTCTTAGCCGATGAAACACTTCAGGATTATTGGAGAAAAATGACAATAGATGACTTAAATAATGATGGTGTGCCGGATATTCTATATTGTAAAGATACAGGAGAACTAGTCAATATGGACGGAAATGGAGACTTCACTTTTACACAACATAGTGCTATCGGAGATTCACCGATAAATTATTATCTTCTAGAAGACGTGGATAATGATGGCTACAAAGATTTAATAGTATATGGAGTAAACAGCAATAATACTATTTGCATTTTCACCGGAAATTCTAATTATAACTTCATGAACAGCGAGGAACAGGTTATTGGTGATAATGATTTTTTCTTTTCGAATTCTTCAGTTGTAGATTTTGATAATGATGGAGATAAAGATCTGTTATATGTCGGTAGAGGATATAATAGTGACACTCGAGGATCTATCACTATATATGAGAACCGAGGTGCTGATGAGTCCTGGAATCAAATATCTCTAATTGAAGAAGAAGGCATGGTAAGTGCTGTTTGCGTGGACTTTAATAGTGATGATTTAGTTGATATTGTCTATGTAGACAGGCTTTCCGGTAAGCTCAATCTTATCTATAATGAGTCTTTGTTGGGTTGTAATGACCAACTAATCTCGCATTATAAGACAACTCTTCTTTCCAACTATCCCAATCCTTTCAATCCTGAAACAAAGATCGGTTTCTCTATGGCAAAGACCGGCAATGCAGAGCTTACAATCTATAACATAAAAGGGCAGAAAGTAAAAACTCTGGTGAACGATCATGTCGAAGCAGGAGAACATTCTATAATCTGGAACGGTAAAGACCAGAATGGAGCAGATGTATCCAGTGGCGTGTATTTCTACAGACTGAAAACAGCAGATGGTGTTCAAAATAGAAAAATGTTACTTCTTAAATAGTGTATATAAGAAGTAGTTATCAAAATTATTAAGGAGTTTACATGGAAATTAGTATCATAAATACATGTGGATACAATAAGTTAAAACTATTTCTGTCTATTGCATTTCTACTAATTATAATCCCTGAGTGCTTTTCGGATCCTTATTTTCAAAGTTCGATTGATTATTCATCTGTTGTGCCCAAAATAATGGGTAGTGAATCTATTTTTGGAGACATTGATGGGGATGGTTTAAAGGATTTAGTCACTTATTCCACTCAAAGCCATCAACTTGTCTGGTTCAAAAATAATAATGGTATTTTAGGTGAAGAGAACATTATTGGGGACTATTTAACTTCAATGAGAAACATTTCGATTTTTGATATTGATGATGATGGTGATAATGATATTGTTCATACAACAAATATATGGGTGAAACTATACAAAAATAATGGATTTGGAAATTTTACAGATTCTGTAATTTCCTTTTCTGATCTGATGGGGCAAGCAATTACTGTAGGTGATGATTTTAATAATGATGGAGTAACAGATCTTTGTTGTAGTGGTAATTATATGCTTTTTCTATGGCGAGCAACTGTAAATGATACATTCAACATTGTTCAAATCCAGGATACAGTTAATTACATCGCATACAGTAATAAATCGGCATATGATGTAGATTTAGATGGAGACAAAGATCTTTTTGTTATGACAGAAGCTCGTAATTCTTTTGGGTGGCTGGAGTTTGATTCTGCGCTAATGAGTTTTACTAACTATCATCCAGTTCTACCTGATGCAGAAAGTAATGACTTTATTGGTTTCTTTGATTTTAACGAAGACTGATTAATAGATCTAATATATTCTGATAGAGATGATAGTCATTTGACTGTTATATTGAATGATAGCAATCAGTTATTTACATATACTTATAACATTATTGAAACTCAAAGAGGAGTTAAAAATGTTATAGTAAGAGATATCAATATTGACAACATATTTGAAATTTTCGTCGATTTCAATTTTAATTCAATGCTATACCGATTAAGTGGAGATAGTTATATACCTGATCCGTCATTCCCTAAATGCAATTCTATTGTAGATATTGTAGATTTCGATGGCAATGGATATGAAGATGTTATCTCATTTTATAGACGTACACATAACACATCATTTACAGGGGGAGCACCTCTGGTCCACTATAATGTAAATGGTAGTTATTCTAATGAAGCATTCTGTTTGCAGGATTACAGATCTGTTAAGTGCATTGAGAAATTGCAGGAAGAAGACATTAACCTTTTAGTAACAAATAATTGCATGTCACTATTTAATCAAAATAGCTCATTAAGTGATACATTAAGCAATATTGTAAGAACGAATCTAATAGTTGATTATGATATCGGTGATATTGATGGCAATGAGATTGCAGATTTCATTACTATAGAAGAAGTTCAATCGCTTCCTTATAGAACTCCAGGCAGATTATGTCTGTACATGAACTCTTCCGGAATTCCAGATTTGTCGTTAAATGATGAAGTTATGTTTAAGATTAGATGTGATTTTATTGATATTGACTGTGATGGAGATCAAGATATTCTTGTTCAGGGTATCTTTTCTCCATTAAAGATTTATCTAAATCGAAACGGACAGTTCTCTCTTGAAGATTATTTTGAACTGAATTATATTGATAACTTGCCATTAATTTTTGCTGATATTAATGGAGACAACTATCCCGATATACTATTTGTCAGAATCTACTTTGGAATTGCAGAAATTGGGTGTTTCATCAATAATAACGGGAATGGGTTCAATCATGAAAGTACTTTATATAATTTCCCTGCACCCAATGTGACATATGAGTGTAACGATTTTGACAATGATGGATATCTCGATATTGTTTTTGCAATAGACTATCAGGATTCTGGTGAATTCTCTGTTCTTTGGGGAGATAATAGTGAAGATTACTTTGAGGAAAGCCTAGATAGTATCTCCGCAGGATGGTTTCGGCCTATTCTGACTTTTCCATTTGAAAGAATACTACTTTCGGATATTGATAATGATAATGATATGGATATCGTTTTCAGGCAAGGAATGCTTGCATCAACTTTGAAAGCAATAGTAAATAATGGAAGAAACAGCGACTGGAACACTTATAATATAAATATGGATGGTAACAGTTTCTATTCTTATTCAATGGTTGATTTTAATGGAGATGGTTGTGAAGACCTTGCTTATATAGATTACTTTGATGGAAAGTTCAAAGTTAAATATAATTTTGGCAATCCCGTAAACACAGACGAGCAAATTCCGCAATACAAAACACATCTCCTTTCCAACTACCCCAATCCTTTCAATCCTGAAACAAAGATCAGTTATTCTATGGCGAAGGCTGGAGATGCAGAACTCACAATATACAACATTAAGGGACAGAAAGTTAAGAATCTGGTGAATGATCATGTAGATGCAGGTGAGCATTCTATAATCTGGAACGGTAAAGACCTGAATGGAGCAGATGTATCCAGTGGCGTGTATTTCTACAGACTGAAAACAGCAGATGGTGTTCAAAATAAAAAAATGTTACTTTTGAAATAATAATTTAATACTATCAAACAGTATAAGACAGCGAAAAGCTGTCTTTTTTTTGTTGACATACATTTTACTTTATGCTAAAAGATGTTAACTAATGATTAATCAATCAAGGCTACAAACTAAGCAGTTGATTAAAAGTATTCTGATTTATTTCTGTGAAAAAACTAATAATTGCTTTTCATGGTAAATAATTACTGAGTGTAGTTAATTTTTAAATGTTTACTTTTTCCCAAAAAATGAATATATTATTTTCAAAAGCACAAGGAGAAAGAAATGTACATAAGAAAGTTCTTTAAACCTAAATTAATTAATGGTGTTTATTATGTGGTTGCTCTGTTGGCTAAAGAAGATTTTTCAAAAAGAGATATGCAAACCAATAATCAACCTGAGTTTATTACAATTACAGGCGTCGGAATTACAATCAAAAAGGCTAAGAAAAATTTAATGTTAAAGCTGAAAGATAAGATTTAATATTGTTTGACAGTCATTGGAGATAAAATGTTAACAAGAAAATTCTTTTCCTCAATTATAAGCGGAAATATCGAAAGAATGAAAGAGCTACTTAAAAGTGGTGTGAATATTAATACTCAATCTGAAAATGGTGAAAAAGCCTTACCGGTTGCCGCATATCATGGACAATTAGATGTGATTAAGTTTCTGGTTGAAAATGGGGCAGATGTCAATGCAAAGAATGAACATGATGGTTTAACTGCATTGCACGAAGCTATCAGAAGAGGGAACTCTGAAATAGTTGAATACCTTATAAGTAACGGAGCAAACATCAATGCTGAAAGTTCTTACGGTAAGAATCCATTGTATGAAGCTCTTGTAGCAGGTTACACTGAAATTGTAGAATATTTAGTAAATAAGGGTGCTCATAAGGCAAAAACCATCTACGATAAAGACTATGCATTGCATAAATCTTCACTTAACGGTTATCTTGAAATCGTGAAATCACTTGTGGATGAAGATAATGACCTCGTCATGAATTCTCCTCAGACGGCAGATCACTCTACGCCTTTGCATGTTTCTGCCAGAAACGGACACAAAGAAATTGTTGAATACCTTATTACTAAAGGTGCTAACATTAACGCAATTAATAAGTACGGAAACACCCCCTTACATGAAGCTGCCCGTAACGATCATTTGGATATTGTGCGTCTTCTGATAAAAAATAAAGCGGATGTAAACATTAAAAATAAGGATTTTCTTAATGCTTTACATGTTGCTGCTAAATATGATAATCTTATTATTGTTGATTATCTTGCTGAAAATGGATCACTATTAACATAATTACATTTGTTTGTATTTATAAATCAAGATGAGAGAGGTTAAGAATGTTAAAAAAAAGAATAGCAGTACTTTTAATTTTAATACTTGCAGCAACCTATGCAATTGCAGTCGATAAGATTGTATTTTACACCCAGGACTTTCCTCCATTCAGTTTTACATTCAACGGACAGATTAGCGGTCCATATGTAGATATAATAAAACTTGTATGCAAGGAAATTGGAGTTGAAGCAGAAATCGGACTTTTTGAATGGGGAGATGCACAAGAGAGAGCAAAAAAAGGTGAAGCCCATGCACTGTTTGTTATGGGGAAAAACAAAAGCAGAGAATCATGGTTATATTTCAGTCATCCGATTAACGAAACTGAGTATGGTTTCTTTGTGAAGACATCAGATGACCTTGAATATAAGAATCCGCGTCAGCTTCTTGATTATAAAATTGGTGTTTATGGTCCTTCAAATACCGAAAAAAGTCTCAGGAAGATAGCTGAGCAGGAAAAATCTATTAATATTGAAGTGTATCCACTTGATGAAGCTGCTTTCCAGAATCTTTCCCTCAAAGATACTCAAGCTGTTTTTTCAAACGTGGATGTCGGAAATCAGCTTGTACGCAAGCTTAAATTGAAAAATGTAAGATATGCCGGTCATTCAAAAAAACTAAACTATTTTATTGGATTCCTGAAAGACAATATTGATAAAGCAACTTTCGACAAATTTAACAATAAACTGAAAGAGTTAACCGATTCAGGCAAGATAAAAGAAATTCTTGATATGTATAACCTCAAACCGGCGAATTAGAATCGGATTAACACTTCAGGGGCTTCCTTTACATGGAAGCCTTTTTTTGTCAGAGATTTCTCCTGAACATAAGTGATGTTTGGGGGTTAACATCGAAAATTTAACTTTGTTGCACTATGTTTGAGATTTTGCAATGTGCATCTGCAAAAATAATTGTAATCCATACTATGATATTTGTATGTCAATATGTTTGGATCAGAGCTTTTTTAAATTCTTAAGTCTACTCTGTATATCTTGCATAAATTCTTCATCTGATACGGAAGGATTCCTAGTTTCGACTAACCAGATATCACATGGTCTTTCTTCACATGAAGCGCATGTGGTAATTTTTTTATCAATAACACATTGATAAATTGGACATACTTTTTTGCCAATAAATTCAACCCAGGATACTTCCCCTTTGAGTTCATTACAGCCTTTACATGGATTTTCAAATGAGCCGCAATCAGTTTTGCATATAACTCCACAAACAGAAATCATATAATCTCCATAAAATTATCTTGACTTCTAACAAAGTACATGTCACAAAATAAGTCAAGTATTACGAAGATGATTTATTGTAGAGATGAATTTCAATAATAAAAAACGCCTGCTTACTGTAACACAAGGCTTGGTGGGTTAGTGTTAACTCGTAAACAGGCTTCTTTCAATTGGAGTTATTTATAGTATTTTAATAATACTTTCACTTATATCCGGAATCATTCGTCTTTGGATTCTTTAGTATCTCTGCAGATTCCGGATTTTCCAGATCTAATTTTATTACAACTGATTCATTCATTAATGATGCTCCCTGCAGGCAGACAGTTGAATTCAAACGCTCTTTCCATGATCCGGTTATTGTGGTGGACTCATGGACATGTCCATGCAGAGATAACAGAGGTTTTTTATTAATAATAAAATCTTTTATAGCAATGCTTCCCACATGTACATCTAATGGAACACCATTAAAAAGTTTACCATCGAGAGCTGCTCTATCAAGATTAGTTTGATAAGGTGGAGAATGAAACATACAGATCAGGGATTCCGGATTTCTTTCCTCAAAAAGTATTTCCAGATCCTTCTTTATTGTATAATAACGTAAATCATGAAAGCTGACTTCTTCTGATCTGTATCCTTCTTCAGGTGATACACATCCGACATCCACAAATGCCGAAACATCATACTTTTCCCAGTCTTTATTCATGAACGGAGTTGGCGGTACATAGGAATATCCAAAAACTGTGAATTTGCCAAAGTTTAAGAATCGTTCGTTAACATTAGTAAGCAGATGCCTTTCTTCCATTTCTTTTAATGGAGCGATGGCAGCCTTTCCATCGTCATTCCCGGGAATAACAAAGATATCAGGATATTCTTCTTTAAGTTCATTTTTTAAAGCAAACAGTTTTTCTGCAAGATAATCGCTGTAAAAGTTACTGAATATTTTCTGTTGATCATGATTGCATGATAAGCTTGTTAAATCTCCTGATATAAAAACAACATCCGGTTTTTCTGTTCTGATATTTCTAAACAGAAATTCGTATTTATGTTTTTTACAGTGAAGATCACTTGTAAACAAAGCTTTTATCATTATCTAATCTCCAGTTTTTTTGCAGCATCTGTTACTGCATTTATTTTTACAGCAAAGCTGGATTTGTTTTTTATGTCTTCGTCAGTGACAAAGTGAACATCGAGAAGTCCGCCGCATCTGTATCCGGTTTTCAGGTAGTTTATATGATCAAGACACATACTCCAGGCATTGAACCAGATGCTCAATTTCTCTTTCTGTTCATCAGTTCCATCGAAGTGTACAATCAAATCTATATCACTTGATGGTCCAGAACTTGCATTTTTTACAGAGCCAAAAATGTAAAGGTTTTTTACACCAAAAAAGTCAGATTCCAGTTGCGAAGCTATATATTCAGCGATTTCCATACGCCAGTACCAATGATTATCATCAATGATATCCGAGCTGTTATATAAGTATGATGTGTGGTCTGTATGAGTCTCCGGTTTCTTTATAAAAGCAAGTGCTTCTTCAAGTTCCGAGTTCATCACAATATTAAGAATGTTACCTCCGGTTTCAGCTTGAACATCTATAACTTTAACAACATCAGAGATGTCTTTGTACTCCGGCAGCATTTTTACAAGAATATTCTCTGCACAATTGAAAAACGCATCGTTGAATATGATTTCTTTCTTGTCAGGATAAAGCGGGATGTATCTTATCTGTGCTTCGACAAGGTCTTGAAAGAAATGTGTTCCGAATGACAAATCTGGCAAGTATCGACCTTTTTCCTTTGCAATTTCAATCAGAACTGCAGTTTTATTAATATCGGAATATGTGACATTAACTCCAAGTTTAATGTCCCCTTTTGATCCCCATCTTCCGGGACCAAGCAGAATGAATTTTTTCTTTGGCAACAGGAGATTTAGTTTTCCAATACAACGTCCTACGTTTTTCAGATCATCTATTCTGCGTAAGTCTGAGTATTTTTCAGGATCAACATAAACAATATGAGTGATTTCCGGAACTCTACCATTTGAAATATACTTATTGGCAGAAAAAATGACATCCTTTTTCGGTATATCTTTTGGTATTGGCAATGGTTCATCATTAACAGAGAAAGTCTGCGGTCTGCATTGAAGCAGGTAAATATCATCGTTAACAACAGCAAACTCAATATCTACCGGAGTTCCCATTTTAGTGTTCAGTACCTGTAGTATTGTATTCATTCTTTTCAGGAAATTTGTGTTGTTGATGAGATTGTTCCCTGTGACAATTAACTGTTCTTTATCAAAATCAATTGTAAATCCGGATTTCTCATGAAGATTTCCATCACTGTATACGGAAAACAGTTTCTGAAACATTGGGAAATCATCCTTGCATTCCCTAATTACATCAGAAATAGGGAGAGTTTCAAAAGTATTGGTTTCAAGATTAATCAAGTCAATGTATCTCGGGCAATATCTCAGGAATTCATCTGTTGAGGCGTTTACTCTGATTCCCGGTTTTCCGGGGGATGCCAGAATGCAGTAATCACTGCTGAGACGATCTACAGCTCTTGTTCCCAGTCCCGGAACAAGTCTTACAAGCCCATCATTTCTTTCTATTCGTGAAGACCAGCGGAACTCATTATTAGAAAATGCAACTCCAGCAAAAGCCGGCAGGAAGTATTTACCTGTTTTTACTCCGACAACTTCCTGAATCAGGATTGCCATTTCTTCCTGAAAATCAATGAATCCATGTTCCTTACGATACTCAATAGGGTCTGGCCCGACAATTGATGCGTATACTTCTGCAATAGCGTCCTTAAGAGCTGCAAGCCGTTCTTCTTTTGTTCCCTGGTTTGCTAAGAAGAGGCTTTTGTATTTACCGGAGAAAGCAGCTCCGAAACTGTCCTCCAGGAGTGAAGAACTTCTGACAATTACAGGTTTGTTACCTAAGGAGTCCAAAATGTGAGACAGACCCTTTGAAATCTCGTGAGGGAAACTTGAATTTTTAAAAATTTGTATAATATTACTGTATTCAGCTCTTACTTGCTCAATGTCTTTGTACTTTTGCTCTACCATTTCTTCCAGATTATTGAAATGAAGAAAACTAAGCATAGCATCAGAAGCTATGTACCATGTTTCAGGGGTTTTAACACCTTTATGAAATTCCGGATCTGTTTCCCTTTTTATAATATTGTTAGCAAAATATAAACCTGTACTTTTCCCACCAAGTTTTCCATGCGAATTTGTTGGATATATTGTATGTTGCAGAACATCATGGAAATCAGTAAGTTCAATATAGTTTTTTGCAATGTTTACAAATTTCAGGTGGCTCGTAAACAATCGTTGAATGAGAAGAACTTTTACATTCATGTGAGAATATGGAGAAAGTTTACTTTCATCCATTTCAAGATTAACGTAGCGAGTTATAGCATCTTGAATCCCATATAGTGGAGTGTGTTTGTTTTTTAAAGCAGCTATGAGGAAGCTAAGCTTATCCTCCTGAATCCACCTGTTTACATTTAGCATCAGATCTTCACCTGACAGATTTTTTTCAGCCAGTTCAAACAACTTTGTACTTTGGGCTATAGACGCTTGAAATTCATTCTTCTTAGATGGAGTATTTATATCCTGAAATACTTCAGGGTTGGTTAACTCAGGATTTTTCCCCAGAATTGAGAAAATATCTACATGATCGGATACACCTGTCTGAAACATCAGATTCAGTACTTTTCTCGCTATCTTGATATATAACCTGACATCTGTGTTTTTCAGCATGTTAACAACTATTTTCCATTCACTTCTGTTGGGAGTTTCTGCTTTTTCCGGTTTTTCTGTTGATTTGATTGATCTTACAGCAAGATAAGAAGCAAGCATGCTGGCAATAGTGTTAAGAAGAGAATATTCTTCGAGAAGAAAAGGTTTATCTTTGTGTTGTTCAGGTACATCTTTGTAGTAAATACAAATTTCACCATAATGTACGTTGTTTTTATGAAGTGGGGAAGACTGAGAGTATTTTTTTACTCCATTATTTGAATTCTTATATATATTATTCAGATATTCAATTTCACAGAAACACTGTTCAGGAAACTGCCAGCCAAGTGGAAGTATCTGAAGAAGAGATTTAAAGATTTCATCATAAGATAAATCAAAGTTGGTAAGAATGTTCTCAACATCATGAATACAATTAAGCTCTTTCTGCCTTTCTGTTAATTCATATATGATGTGCCTTGAGTCATTATTATGTCTCATTTAAGTATAACTCCTCTATTTGTTCTGCCATCAACGAGGATTGTAAGTTCTCCTTCAAGTCTTACATGACGAACGTATCGAGTTTCATTTACTACTTTTTGATTCTGTATCCAGGTCCAATCGAGATTTTTAGCATGTTCATTGTTAACTGAAAAATAGAAAACATGGTGTGCAGTCATATTATGGAAGAAGTGAGCACCTTGACTGAAATCGGATTTCATTGTAGGTAATACTGTTTCAACTATTGCTTTGGCTCTGGATATTTGTGACCAGTTGACTGGAATTCCGCACCATTTATCTGAAGTTCCCCAGCGACCAAATCCAATAAGAAGATACCTGCCTCCATTTCTGAAATTGTAGTTCAGTTCTGAAACATCAGAAGCAATCTGCTCAGTTTCAGTGATGTTAAATGCTTCCGGTTTAATGTAAATTATATCTTTAATTGTATTACATGAACCGTTTCCCATTACTTTATCGGAACTAAGAATTGTATCTCTTGACTTGAACATTTCAACCGGAACATCAATAAGGTCGTGTGAAATATTAATTGGTCTTAGCTGCAGCAAGCTGAAAAAAGGCTTGTGCTCTGTATGTCTATTATGCGAAACCGCAAATTCTATTTCGACTTTTTCGTTTGTTTCATTTTCGCAGATATCCATAATTTTTCGAACAATGCTATTCAAAGGCAATGTTTCATCCTTAAGGATAGGGGAAAAGTCCATCACTGGTGAACACATTTCTGCAATACCGGGAATAAGCATGTCATTTCGATAATCATATGAGCAGCATACTTGTTGAAGTTGTCCTCTTATGTCTTTATCAAATATTGATTTCTTTATCATATATTCGTCTTGAGATACCGGATTATAATTATTTGTAGCCTGAAGGTTTACCGACCAGAATTTTTTTTGCGTATTGTTAAGCATATCTTTAATGCCATTGAAAGGCTGAGGAGTTTGCGGACAAGACGGGCAATAGCTCCAACAGGTCCCTCCATCTACGATAGTTTTACCCATACCATATGCCAGAGCTGCGAAACCGGAGTCAGGTTTGATTGCTTCAGACGGATAGAAATTGTAAGACTTTAATACTCCGGAAATCATCGGGTGATAGTATTCACCATAGTGATCTCCTGTAACAGCCTGAACAATTACAGCCATTTTTTCCTGTTTTATGTCATAGCCTGTTGCTTTAAAGTATTCTTTTGATTGCCTGAAAAATAAAGAAGCATAAACAAATTTCACAGCATCAACAAAAGACTTGAATCTTACTGATTTCTCAAATTGATTATTAGCTATCATTTTTGTTTCATATACTCCGGCAAAAGGCTCATTCATGGAGTCTTCGCAAATACTGGAAGACCGAATTGCAAGAGGTTCATTGATTGAATCAATTACTTCATACAATTCACCTGTGAATAATGGTCCTATTGAAGCGTTTACAAAAGCAAGTGCTATTTCCTCATCAGAAGTATCTGAGAGAGCAATCTCATAAAGATTGTTATTGCTCATGAACTGATCGAATACATCACTCAATATTACGAACATTCCAGGAATATCTACTTTCATGCCATCAATTTCCCTTTCAGGGAGATGCTTATCAAGTATGTCGTTCAATTTTATAAGTCCGGAAGCTTTTCCTCCCGGTAAACCTGATCCTATAAATCTAATTTTTTCAGGTTTTGATTCTGTATAAGTGTCCAGTAAACCGGAAGTCAAATCGTACATTAAATCCATCCTCTTGCTCTTGCGGTTCTTACAACACGATCAATAGAGATCATATATGCTGCATCCCTCATATAAAGATTCTTGTTTCTCGCCAGAGTAGATACTTTATGATATGCAGAAGTAAGTTTATAATCCAGTTTTCCCAGAACTTCATCCTTACTCCAGAAATAGTTCATATTGCACTGCACCTGCTCAAAATAACTGCATGTTACGCCTCCGGCATTACAAAGAAAATCAGGAATGAGGAAAATTCCTCTTTCGTGAAGAATTTTATCTGCTTTTGGGTTTGTTGGTCCGTTAGCACCTTCTGCAATAATTTTTACTTTGTTGTTAATCAGTTTGGCATTTACTTCGGTAATCTGGTTTTCCAGAGCAGAAGGAATAAGTATATCGCACTCTATTTCAACCCATTTATCTCCTGGCATAACTGTGTAGCCTGCATCTTTAGCTCTGCTTTTATCAATTCCGCCAAAATGGTCTGTTATTTTCTGGAGTTCTGTAAGAATAATACCATCTTTCTTGTAAAATGCGTAAGACTTCTGGTCATCCTGATCCCATGAAGATACACAGAGAACTGTTCCACCCATCTGATTATACAGCTTGATTGCATGTTGAGCTACGTTTCCAAAACCCTGAAAAGATGCAGTCGTTTCAGCAGGTCGGATATTCATCTGCTTCAGGGCTTCACGAATATTAAAGATTACACCATATCCGGTTGCTTCGGTTCTTCCAAGTGACCCACCCATGCCAACAGGTTTCCCTGTAATCATTCCTGGATATTTTTTGCCGGTCATCGTTTCGTATTCATCAAGCATCCAGACCATATGCTGTCCGTTTGTCATGATATCTGTAGCCGGAACATCTCGCAACGGTCCAATATTTTGCCCAAGTTGTCTAACATAACCTCTGCAGATCTGTTCCTGTTCTCTGAAAGATAAATTATGCGGATCACACACAACTCCACCTTTTCCGCCTCCAAGCGGAATATCTACAACAGATGTTTTCCATGTCATCCACATTGCTAAAGCTCTCACTGTGTCTGCGGTTTCCTGAGGATGAAATCTTATTCCGCCTTTGGCTGGTCCAAGAGCATCATTATGCTGAATTCTGAATCCTCTGAATACTCGTGAAGTCCCATCGTCCATTTTAATCGGAATGTTGAAATGAAATTCTCTCATTGGATTTCGAAGTAAATCTCGGGCAGCACGATCCAGACTAAGTTTATCTGCTATTGAATCAAACTGTTCCTGAGCCATTGCATAAGCGTTAAACGAATAACTCATATTCATCTCCAGGTATTTTTACTCTGATTAAAGCAATCTGTTTGCCATTTCTGAATAATGACAGTTTATTATAACTGAGATTCAGGATAAAAGATTTATATACAGTTAGATAGGCTAGTAAATGAGAATAGTTGAAATTTTATGGTTAAATTGTAGAAGTAGTGATTATGTGAAAATATGAGTAATTCAACCTCATTGGGGAAAAATTACTCATATTGCTTAAGTTTGTTGTGCAGTGTCTTTCTGTCGATTTTGAGAATATCTGCAGCTTTGGATTTATTGTTATCAACATATTCAAGAACATTCATAATGTGTTCTTTTTCAACTTCCTTCAATGGTTTGTTTATGTCGTATCTGGTTTCCTGTCTTGTTTTCATCAACTCAGGCAGATCTGATAAAGAGATGCATTCTCCCTCATTCATAATTATCAATCTGTGAATAAGGTTTTCCAATTCTCTAACATTTCCGGGCCAGATGTATTTTTTGAAGACTTCCAGAACGTCATCGCTGAATTCTGGAGCCGGTTTCCCAAATTCATTGGAGAATTTACTGCTGAAGTAATTGGTCAGTAGAAGAATATCATTACCTCGATCTCTGAGAGGAGGTACGCTGATTGTAAGTACATTGAGTCTATAGAACAAATCCTGCCTGAATCTATTATGTTCAACGAGTTCATATAGATCTTTGTTAGAGGCAACAAGGATTCTTACATCGACTTTCTCTGCTGAGTTAGATCCAATTCTATAAACTTCTTTCTCCTGAATAACACGAAGAAGTTTGATCTGCATCAGAGAACTGGTTTCTGATATCTCATCCAGAAAGATTGTTCCTCTGTCAGCACTTTGGAAAAAACCGTCTCTATCCACATTTGCATTAGTAAATGCACCCTTTCTGTAACCAAACAGTTCGCTTTCAAGCAGCGTTTCAGGAATTGCTCCACAATTAATCGGAACAAAATGCTCAGCTGATCTCTTGCCTCCATAATGAATAGCCCTGGCAATCAACTCTTTTCCTGTACCGCTTTCACCGGTAATAAGAACAGTACTTTTAATGTCTGAAGCTTTTTCAATAGTTTTAAATACTTCGAGCATAAGTTTTGACTTACCGATTATTCCAAATTTTGTTTCGAAATCATTTTTTGTTGCGATACTCAAGGATTTTCTGGCTTCTGCTTTTTCAAGTGTCTTTTTCACGGCAAGATGAAGTTCGACATCTGTAAAAGGTTTTGTCAGATAATCATCTGCACCGAGTTTTACTGCATCAACAGCAGTGTTAATTGTTGGGTAACCGGTAAGAACTATGATTTCTGTGTTTGTATGATTTTCTTTAACATAACGAATAACATCCAGTCCACTGACATCCGGCATCATAAGATCTGTAATAATCAGATCAGGTTTTTCTTTTTGCAAGATTTCTTTTGCAATATTGAAATTCATTGCAGTAAAAGTAGCATAACCATGTTTCTTCAGATTTCTTTTTATAATATCTCGTGTTACAGCATTATCATCCAGAATAACAATTACTTTATTTTTCATAACTTTCTATCCCCGGTAAAGATACAATGAATTCCGTGCCAATATTCTCCTTACTGCTTACAGTAATCTCTCCGTTATGTGAGTATATGATTCCGTGCACAACTGACAATCCAAGCCCTGTTCCCTCGTTGACCTTTTTAGTTGTAAAAAAAGGATTGAATATTTTATCAATAATTTCTTCAGGAATCCCGGAACCGGTATCTTCACATTTAAGATATATGTTAAACTCATCAAAGTATGTTGATATTGTGATTTTACCACCGTCATTCATTGCCTGCATAGCATTGACAATCAGATTTATAAGTACCTGGTGTATTTGTGATGAATCAGCAGATATCATCGGAATATTCTCTGCAAGGTTCAGTTCAATCCTGATGCCTTCTTTATTACATCGCGACTCAAGAAAGAACTGGGCATTTTTTACAGCATCATTAAGGTTAAGTTTACTGTGAGAACTTGGCATCTGTCTGGCAAACAACATGAGCTTTTTCACTACTTCACGAGCATGAAGTGATGCAGAGATTATGTTTTCAAGATCAGACATCGCTTCGTTATTAAGACTGGGATTTTTTTCCATTAACTGAGCAAGACCAAGAATTCCGGCAAGAGGTTCATTTATCTCATGCGCAATTCCTGCTGAAAGCTGACCAAGTGTCGCGAGCCTGTCTGCATGAAGTAATTGTTGTTCAAGTTGCTTCCTCTCTTCTTCAATGATTCTTCTTTTGAGTATATTTTTCAGTTCCTGAGCTATTGTAGATATCAGAATTTCCTCTTCCTTCAGGAAAGGTTCATTCAAGGGTTTTCTGAAGCTCTCAGCAAGAAATACTTCAACATGCCCTGAATTTTCTTTATCAATAATAATTTCAGATTTCAACAATAAATTAGTTTCAACAAAAGGCTCGGAGATGAAAACGTTTTTATTGAAAGTGATTCGTGAATATGTGTATGTAGGGAATTGCCATGCGGGAGGTAGAAGTTTCACAATTTTACTCAGTAATTCATCTGTACTTAAATCAACCTGTTTGGCAATTTTGTTTATCTGATGCAGACATGAAAGTTCTTTAACTCTCTCCCCGAGTTGAAACTGACGGTAATGGTAAGTAAAAATCAGATGAAAAATATCTTTTGCCTCAGTAAGAATTTCAAAGGCATTTTCAGTGTTATCAGTTAATGAAAAATTTATAATTCCGGTCAGTGAGTCTTTATTATCATGAATAGTAAGACTGTGACCATATTCTTCTGATTTATCAGCAATTATGCTGCTGAGTCTATCATTGAGTGACTCTTCTTTAAGAACATAATTAGTGAACTGATTTCTTTTTTGGGAGTATTCGCACTCGAAAATCTGACCGTCAATTCCAAAAACAGTCAACGACTTGCTTAATTTAAAGGATTCAGATAGAGAATGTACGGCATTTTCAAGAAAACTGATATGATCTGTTTCGCTCTTCGACAAATCAATCAGTAATTTTATAGCTTCATGAACTTTTTCAAACATTTTTACCTCAGTTAAGAGGTTCAGTTTGCTGGATAAAATGTCAATGAATTAAATATGTCAAAGAAGAGGGGAAGAGGTTTAATGTAATATCAATTGATAAAATGTGGAGCGGGATAGGGGGATCCCGCTCCGATAATCTTACACTCGGAGTTTAGGGTACTGTAAATTACAGGGGGGTAATCTACATTATTTTCATTAGGGGTAATTAGACTCCGGTGTAGATTATGTATGAAACTAACTTCGAAATAAGAGTCGGATTTAGGGGAAAATCCGTTCTCATTCAGCATTGAAAACTTATCTTTGCATGATACCGGGTAGTAAAATGCAGATTTAGGGGTATAGGGGTATTTCGTAATCAATGCTTTATATTTCAAGTTACTTTTAAACGCTGAGGGGAAAGAGCAGGAGTTAGGGGCTCCTGCTCTGTTAAACATGCGTTCAGCTGTAGGGGTATTGTAAATTACAGGGGGGTAATCTACATTATTTTCATTAGGGGTATAATTAAGCTGAAGCATATAAATTCCTATTTCAATAACAAAACTTTGTGTTTCAAAGTTTCTTTTGATGTTTTAAGGATCGTAAAGTAAACACCTGAAGCAACAGGATTGTTACTGTTGTTTGTACCATTCCACATTACTTCATGCTTTCCTGCGGTTTGATGACCATTAATGAGTGTTTTTACTTTTTGTCCCTTAAGGTTATATATTGATATTTCGACTCTTTCATCATTAGTAAGTGAATAATTTATTGTAGTTTCCGGATTAAATGGATTTGGATAGTTTCCAAGTGATAACTCTTCAAACTCATTAACTGGATCATTAGCAATAACTGCTTCCATATCAAAGCTCAAGAATGAATCCATGCCATAATGAGTTAACTCTATTGTTTGAGTTTCATAACCATCAAGTTCAACAATAACTGTGTATGAATTACCTTCTCTTGCTCCTTCAAATGAAAATCTTCCGTCATCACCAGAAGTTGTCTGAGCTAATATGTTATTATCAGTGTCTTTCAGAGTAATCTGAGCGATTTGAAGATTTGTTCTGTCGTCTGTGTCAAGAAGCCCAAAGATTTCAGGGAAAACAGGATCAAAGGTTGAGTTATAATCGGGTACACCAAAATCGATACCACTAACATCCTGATCATCACCTACAGTAATGAGCTGTGCGGTTTCGATTTCTTGCGTATCATCATAAAACTCTCTGTAGTAATTAATGTATAATGAATCTGTATTCCAGAATTCTACATTTCTTACATGACATACAGCCATATAGTTCCCTGCAGGAACGTTGATAGTATATTGTCCGTTTACATCTGTCATAGCGGTTAAGAATGGATTGTGGAATCCGCCATTTTCAGGGATTAAATGAACAACAGCATTACTAACAGGATTACTTGTATCGTCTGATATTACTGTTCCTGAAACTGAAGAATTGATAACCATGTCATCGCCAATCAGTCTTACGTCAAATCTGGTATCACCATTGACAAAAACTCTTCCTTCGAAAGGTAAGTAGCCGGTTTCTTGAACTGTTACAATGTAAGGTTCATCATTAATTACCTGATCAGTATTATAGAAACCTCTATTATCTGTATATACTGTTTCCGGAGCACAATCAAGGAATTCACAGTAAATTTCAACTGCTGCATTAACTACAGGGTTTCTATTGAAGTCCATTACTCTTCCGCTGAGAACAGGAGCATCAATTTGAATAACTCTGACAGGGAAGTTCATATGTCTTGAATGATTAATGTGTACTATTTGATATGAAAGCATCATACCATTAAGCATAAGTGTTACTTCATAATTACCTGCGGTCATATTATCAATTACAAATTGTCCCTGATAATCTGTAACAACAGAATAATTTTCTGTTGTATTATTACTGTCAATTTCTGTAAGTGTAACATTGATTCCATCAACAGGCATACCTGTTCTTGCATTGAATACGCTACCTGAGAAAGTTATGTCTCCACCTGCAAAAGTGTGAAGAGGTATGCTGAGATTGATATCCTGATCAAGAATAACTTCGTTCATATAGACATTATAGGCAGGATCTGTAATAGACACGAAATAACGTCCGGCAGAAAGAGAGTCCACATTGAAATGACCAGCAGCATCTGTTAAAACAACAGAATCCTGATTCCATGGGTTACGATAAGAAATAACAATTTCAATCCCCTGTAAAGGTTGATTTGTATCAAAGTCAATTACGTCTCCGGATAAAGTATATGTATCTGTCATTACAGTGTCTGTATATACAACAGTTATTAATGTGTCGCTGTCTACTATGAAGCTTGCATCCGGATTAACCATGGGACCGTGGTTACCAATGTAAAGATTATACGGTTGTGGGATAACGCCTGTTATAACTGCTGTTCCCATATTGTCTGTAATGCCGTTGTAACCAATATCCATTAATTGACCGGCTATAACGAACTGTGTGAACTGAACAGGAGCATTGTTTTCATCTACAATATTTATTGTAACCGTATACATAGTATCAGGATTATTGTTTCCAAATACGGCTGTAAATTGATTATCACCATCAACATTGATGACCGCATCAGGAACCTGCATTGGATTGCGTGGTCCGAGATATACATTATAAGGTTGTGTCACAACATCATTAAAGTGTACCACTCCATTATTGTTTGTCTGTTCAAGATACATGACATCCATGAGGTTACCTGCAATTGCTACAGGAAGATGAGGAACAGGATTTCCATTTTCATCAACTATTGTTCCTACAACATGGTTGTTAGTATTAGCAGGAGTGTGATATAATGTAAGATTCAAATCCTGATCCACAGTGATATGGTATGCAGGAGGTATGAAGTTTGGATTACCAAGATAAATGTCATATTCCTGTGAAATCACTTCTGCAAAACTGAATGCTCCATTTGCGTCTGTTACAGCATTATAAGCTATTTCCAGAAGGCTTCCCCCCAGAATAATATTCAGGTTTGGAACAGGCTGGTTATTCAGACTGTCTATTACAACGCCACTAACAGAGTATGTTGTCACGTTATTCATGGTACTAAGCGCTATATCTACAGACATATTACCATTCACGGTATAGTTCTGGTTGAATAGCAAAAAGTCACCGTGTGAAACTTCAAGCATTACATTAGAACCATCGTTGATATTATAAAATGTAAAGTTTCCGCTCACATCTGTGGTTGTGGATTCCGGTCTGTTACCGGTACCTGTTGAGTCATCTGGCATTATGAAGCAGATAACATTTGCATTGGCTACATCAGAACCATCTTCGGCAGATGTAACATGGCCGCTGAATGTCACAGCATTCATGATGCCGCTCAACATCATGAAAACAACTGCAGCCAGTAAGAACTTAATTTGTTTCGTTCTCATAGTTTCTCCTTTGCTCTTTGTATTGATCAATTTTAAGGTCATTTTCATTCCCTTATTTCAGTAGTAACATTTTTCTGATTCTGGATTCTGTCTCAGTCTTAAGCTGATAGAAGTAAACTCCGGAAGCCACAGGTTGATTACTGTCTGACACTCCGCTCCATTTGACTTTATGAATCCCTTTTTCTTTAAATTCAGGTTGGAAAGTGTACACTTTCTGTCCCTTGATATTAAACACTATAATTTCGACGTTAGAATCTCTGTTTATTGAATACTCAATAGTTGTCTCCGGATTAAACGGATTTGGGTAGCACCTCAGTTCAATAGCTTCGCTCGCTATGTTTACATTATCATTAGCTGTTTGAGTTTCCTGAATAAACAAGTCGCATGAACTGTTACCCAGTAACTGGAATGGCTGACTTTGACTGTTATAGTTCAGTTTTGTAACTTTTCTTGTGTAATTACCTGATCTGAGATTATTTATAAAATATCTGCCATTTTCACCTGTTATTGAAAATCCTACAGGTACATTATCATCATTATATAGAATAACAGATGCTTCAGATATTAGGGCTCTTCCGCTTTGCTCCATCACATTACCGGAAACAGAGAATGATCCTTCGTTTGTTGCCGGTGTGATAACTACATCGATATTTTCTACATCACCAGTGGCCAGAACTGTCTGGGCTGTTTCCCATGTATCGGTATTAGGGAAGAATGTTGGAGGAGCATCACTGGAAATAACATACACATAGTAATCATCTGACGGTAGATTTCTTAAAACGAATTGACCAGTACTACCGCCAACTGTGGATGTTCTTACCCATGACTCTTCATCATCACTTGATACGGCAATTGCCATTGTCGGGAATGTGGGAGGATCAACAAAGTCATGACTTGTTGAAACTACTCCGGAAATTGAGTTATCAAAAACCTGTACGGGGGACATCTCGAAAGTGTAGTTTTGATCATTGCTTACAGTAATAATGTTACCATAGTTATCTGTTCTCTGGAAATTATCCTTCTCTACTGATATTGTATATCTTCCGTTTATAAGATTATCAATAACTGCTGAACCGTTTGTATCTGTAATGATGCTGTAGTTCAGGTCTGAATTCAGAGAAACAAGTGTTACTTCAGCATCAGATAGCGGATTTTCTGAATCATCATTAACGCTGAATGTAATAGTATTATACTGTATGTCTGGAAGTTCAACATTAACTGTGTCAATTGTTTGACCTCCTCTGACAGCTAATCTGGCAAACATCAATGTATCATTACGATGATAGAAGTTCCCGTTTGGGTTGAACCTTGAGAAAACTTTCAATCTATATACACCATCTCTTATATTATTAAAAGCAAAAGAAGGACTATTGGTACTGACAGTACATGTGTAAGGTGGTAATACATGTGAATGAAGATACTCAAGTCTTACATCAAATTCAATATTGAGCCCTGCTGTGTTTGTCGGAGGTGTTATAGTTCCGGAGATTGTGTTGTTTCCAATAAGATTTATTGTATGAAGCATAAAATCAAATTGAGTGAAGTTGATATCCATTTCATCAAAAACAAATATTCCGGCATTCTCAAAATCATTTACTGAATCCTCACCAATTCCTATGAACTGTTCCATAAAATGAAAATTCAAAATGTCCTGAGCAACAACAATTCCCTCAGTTCCGGGAGTTATCTGGATTGAATAATACCCATTCTGGTCTGTAATATCATAAGCCAATATATAGTTTTCAATATTTATACCATTACTATATATACTATCTAACATGGGAATAGTAAACAGGGAGTCACCGATATAAGCAACTCGTATCCCGGGGATACCATTAACATCATTATCTGTTAGTACTCTTCCAGATATGCTTGCCGAAAAACATGACAAGGTCAAAGCTGTTAGTATTAGTACAAATATAAACTTTTTCATCGATACTCCTTTTGAAAATTCATCACAAGCCTATTATTTTCACACATCCTAATTGCAAATCCTCTTCCAATTGCTGAAAACGAAAGTTGCCTTAGCATGTAACATGCTGTTAATAAACAAGATAAAACAGTTATTATCTTAGGCTGATTATTGATGTTAAGGTTTGAACTGTAACAAAAAAGAAACACATTCGAATATTTGTGTTGAAAGAAAATTATAGAAAAATTATAATATACTGCAAATATAGAGTATAAAGAATACGTAACAAAAAAGAAGCATATGTATCAAGAAAGTTTCATTATCCTGTATATCTGATTTCTCGGTATCCCTGAGAGTTTACCTGCCTGAGATATATTGCCTTCTGTAGTCTTTAATATTTTATCAATATATATCTTATCCAATTTTCGAGTAATGTTCCTTTTATAATTGAGGAAATCAGCCCATTTGTCAGGCATTTCATCTATAAGGTTAAATCCGTTACTGTTTGATGGATTGAGAAATTGTTCCTCCGATATCACATCTGCCTGACAGAGGATTGATGCTTTTTCGATTTCATTCTGTAACTCTCTGACATTACCTTTCCATTCTCTGCTCTGGAGCATGGATACGGCATCAGCTGAAATACCTTTAATGGATTTCCCGAATTTGTTGTTGTTAAGTTTAATAAAGTGATGTATAAGAAGTGGGATATCATCTTTTCTCTCTCTCAATGGTGGGATTTCTATTTCGAACACTTTCAGTCTGAAAAGCAGATCCTGCCTGAACTCGTTCGAACTGACCATTTCTTCCAGCTTCCTGTTCGTTGCGGAAATTATTCTAACTGAAACCGGTTTTGGCTTCACATCTCCAACAGGTGTAAATTCTCGTTCCTGAATTACCCGTAGTAGTTTAGCCTGTAACTGGAACGGCATATCTCCGATTTCATCGAGAAAGAGAGTTCCATTATTAGCCAGTTCAAGTTTACCCATCTTATTTTGCACAGCTCCGGTGAAAGCTCCTTTTACATAACCGAATAATTCACTTTCCAAAAGGTTTTCCGGTATGGCTGCACAGTTCACGGCAACAAACGGGGCAGACTTGGTGTAATCCTTATGCAATGCTCTGGCAATAAGTTCTTTACCCGAACCTGTTTCTCCGGTGATAAGTACATTTACATTGTGTTTAGCGACTACATTCATCAGAGAAAATACTTTCTGCATCTTTCTGCTTGTCCCGATAATCTCATAATATTGATTAGGTGTACTGAAGTTTGCAGAGGAAAGAACAGGATTATTTATATCATCGAGAAGCTGGTTCTTTTCCATGATAGACTCGCAAAGCATCAGGAATGTTTCCAGCATTTTTTTCTCTTCATCACTGAATGTTCTGTCTGACTGGGCATCAGAATATATAACACCTTTTGTTGTTTTGTTTATTATAACCGGGTAGCATATTGCAGTTCTCAGTCCTAACCCAAAAATACTGGAGTGTAGGTCAAATGGTGTATCTTCCTGTAAGTTGAAATAGTACATCATCTTCTTTTCCTGAACGGTCTCCATGAGGATTGTTTTGCTGACCTTCATGTTCTCTTTTGGCAGAATATCCATCTGGTCATTTATGCAGAGCTCGGTAATGAATTCTCCTTTTTTATATCCGAAGAAAATAGCTCTTTCCAAATTACCGACTTTGAGAATGCTTTTTAAGGTTTCCATTGCAATTGATTCAAAATCTGTTTGAGCTTGTATCCTGGAAAATGCATCCCAGAATATTCCGCTACTTGTATTGTTATCAGTTTCTTTTTGCTGAATTTGTTTGATTGGATAGAATTCGTTGTATTCAAGAAAATCGTTAATATAATTTTCAGTTTTACTACCATGATCGATTAATTCATACTTGATCAAATAATAAGAAATATGTAGAAACTGAAAAATATCATCATTTGATGCAAACTGACGTAAAGTATCCAGAATTCTATCATTGTCTTTCTCAATTACTGCCATTATTATATTTCTATACTGGATATCGGGCATTATCTCAGTAATCTTGATAAGTGTATTAACATTCATAGCCTTAAGTGCATAGAAGAAGAACTCTGTTAAAAGCTCTTTTGAAATGGTATTATTAAGTCTATCGATATTGCTTTCTATGAGTTTAAAATATTTATCATGATCATTAATATTTGACCAAAAGAGTACTTTTGCTAACATAAAGTCTGCAGTGTCTCGTTCTTGTTCGTGCTCTATAGCAGTGATTAGTTCAGAAGCCAGTTCTGAAGTACCTTCTAGTTGACCATCGGCAAGCATTGCTGTCAGAAGGTTAGAATCACAATAATTCTGGATAGCTTTATTTTTATCTCGGATAGCAAGCTCAAGAGATTTTTTTGTCAGTTGAATACTTTTTTTCCATAAACCATTAAAAAGACATAACTCAGCAAGATTATAATACGCAACCATTCTGTAGATATTTTGCTTAACAATATCCGAAATTAAATCACTCAATTCAATTACCCTATATAAATTAAATTGAGCTTTTTTGTAATCTTTATTGGTTGTGTACATTGCCCCAAGATTATTTGCAATACGTATTTGTCCCATTGTATTACCTGAAACATTGAAGATACCAGTTGCAATCGCATATTCCTTTTCTGCTTGATCCCACTTGTGCAATTCTTGTAAAACTTTTGCCTTATCCATTGCTATTGTGGCCTTTTGATTGCCTTCTAATGTTTCACTCAATTTGCCGTACAGCTTTAGAGCTTCTTCTTTAAAACCTGCATGGCTGATGGATGAAGCACTAAGTTTTCCTAAAAAGTAATCTAAGAATATTGAATCTGAAATATTTCCAATTTGACTGTAAGAAAAGTAAATCTGCATATAAAGTTGTCTGTCTGCAAGATTTTTGAAGTAATCCAGAGTTGATTGAACAGCTTTGTCAGTTTCATCTGTTTTTACATAATAAACCGTCTTCAGCATATCGGCTTCCCAGCCATGGAAGATTGATTCCACTAGTTCTATGTCACTTAAATTCAGCTCTAAACTGTTATCACCTGTGGATTTCAGAGATATGGCATTTTCAGATATAATGACAATCGAATTGCTCAGCATAAATTTCAGTAAGCCTGCCCAGTTGGAGAAAAGTTTCTGAAAGAGTTTCAAAGGTATGGGTAGCCGGAAGAAATTGTATAGCCTGGTAAACTGTTCAATATCTTGTATATATTCATTGCTGTCTGAATCCTGTTTCTCGAATATCTTTTTGGCAGATAGCGGTTTAACTCCCTTAAAAAGATCAAAGTCAATATCTGAGCTAAATCTTTCAGAAAGCTCTTTCAATTCTTCTTCATCTACCAGTGGTGCTTCGCTGACAGTTTCGGACATCATAAGAATATAAGTGTTTTTATTTGAGTGAAGCCGGTAGAAAAAGCCTTCAAGATTATTTTTTGTGATCAGCAATATCTTGAATTCCGAAGCAATCAGCATATCAATCAGGTTTTTCTCATTAGCATCTTTGAACTCAACAATATCTCTCAATCTTGACATAAACAGTTCGGTGTTATAGGTAAACAATTCTTCATCAATCACTGCAACTTTGTTATTCTCGGAGATTTCTTTGGTGATAAACAAACTGGTGATAATATCCGGTTCGTCCTCTGCTGTAATAGTAAGTTTACGATTTCTCTTCAATATTGACAAGGCTTTCTGGTGACAGGTGAATACATAGGACTTAAGCAGATTGAAACTGCTTTCTCCGATATCATAACCGGTTTTTTCTGCTATACTCAGGAAAAGGGAAATAGCCGAAGGTCGGTTGTCAGGAGTATAGTCTGTCAGTTCGGCAATAACAGGATTTGAAATAAATCTGTCTCTTGCTTCGCTCCATCTGGTATTATCAGCCAGAATGCTCTGATATTCGGCAGGTTCAAAGTTATCGGCAAAATGTTTTAGTGTATCTGTATAGTATAGCACAAGTCCCAGGGAAAATACATCGGATGCCTGTGTGTTAATCTGTTTTTTCAGCTTTTCCGGTGAGGAATAGGAGATAGATCCTCTAATACGTTTGTCCCAGAAATTATTCAGGGTTGCCAGCCCGAAGTCAATAAACACAGGGATGTCGTTACGGATTATGATATTGTCGGGCTTTATATCGTTAAGGCAGATGCCAAAGGAATGGATTTCCGAAAGCACTTCGCACAGTCTGACCTGCAGAATGGCTTTTTTATCCGGATTCTCTTTCAGATAAACCTCGAGAGAAGTTCCTGCAATATACTCCTCGATAATTCCCGGATACTCATCTTTCACAATCTCGACTGCTTCCGGTACATGGGAAGAGTTAATCATTTTGAGAAAAAGAAATTCTCTTTCAGCTTCTTTTATATCTTTACTGCGGAAACGTTTAAGTATGTATTGTGTGTTATCTTTCTCCACGAGGAATACTTCTGAAAAAGCCCCTTCACCAATCTGTCTGACAATATTATAATCCATATATTCTCCTTAACGGTACAATATGTAACTATAATGATACAATTGTCAAGTTTATTGAGCAGGGATGCTGTGATTGGGGGGAGAGATGGGATAAGAAAAGCCCACCTGGTGAAGTGGGCTTGGTGAGTTAAAATTTAATGCTGTAAGTAACAGCAACCTTATCCGGTTCGACCTGTACTCGGACTTTTTCAAAAGTATTAAAAGCTCCAACAACGGCAACACCTGCAAAAACAACTCCTCTTGTAGTAGCCTTACTTGCCTGATCTTCCATCTTATCTTTTAGCTTATCATTTCCGAGATCACCATATATGTCAGCTAAATCATTATAGTCTCCGGCTTCCGAAAACTTGTCATAAGCCAAGACAGCAAAGCCTATTGTAAAGGCAGCATTCAAATAGTTAACCTTTATATGGTATTTACCAATATTACTCAGCTCATCGTCTATACCGGATTCAGAGAAATCGATATTTTTAGCCTTAGATTTCAGCTCTGCACTGACCTCTAAATCTCTCTCATCCCAGTTTTTCTTTTTATTAACACCATAACTCCAAATTGCAGATACATCATTATAATTAATCATTACAATCCTTTTATTATGAATAATATATAGCTTGTCAGACTCTTTACCCAGGATGTCTACATCCTTGATAGTTTCTCCGCTTTTTAGTTCGATGTTATAAGCACAAACAAGTGATACTATGGACATAATACAAATTATTAATACACTCTTTTTCATATTTTTCCTCCGTGTTGTGGTGATCCGGTTTATAAATGGTAGATTGAAAGCTGTCAACATAATTTGTGAACTGTCGTCAATATAAAAATTCTCTGGAATTATTGCGAACTTTTGGAAATATGTTGACAAGTGTAGAGAAATGGACAAGCTTTTGTAATAGGGTATGTCTTTTATGAGGGAAGGGAGTGAGAGTGGAAGATAGAAGAAGAGACAAGAAGCCTTATAAAATTTGTTTTGAGAAGTATTTAGATAGTCTTTCAAACGCAGAAAGACTGAAACACTGGAAATCATTAAAAACCACATTAAAGAATCATCATCATCAACTATCTGAAGATGATTTAGATATTTATATGCATGGTGTTGTCTTCTTAAGCAGCAAATACGAGTTAAAAGATTTAGAATAGTTAATTCCAGTCTATTTAGTTAATAAATGTTAATATAAGTTAACATACCGGAGTAGAAAAGAACTCTAACAGGCGGTAAAACGCCTGTTTTTGTTGTTATAGGCTGTTTCGTGGCGTGCTGTAAATAGTTTACATAATTGACTTTATTGTATAATGAGGACATTTTGACTGTATTTCTCTGTAATTTTTGCGAACTTTTGGAAATGTGTTGACAAGTTTGTGTTTCATTACTTATTAATGGCATAAGCACAGAATATCAGGGAGTCCACCATGTCAGAACAAAAGACAATGTTTCTATCTTACTGCTCAAAGAACGAAGAAATTGCAGATGAAATTGACAATATATTTAAATCTTTACCTATAACAGTCAATAGAGACATAAGGGATGTGAAGTATAAGCAAAGCTTCAAGAAATTCATGGATTCAATTAGGGAGAAGGATCATGCATTACTACTGATAAGTAATGAGTATCTGCATTCATACTATTGCCTGTATGAGATCCTTGAAGTGAGAAAAGAGCAAGATTCCTGGGATAAGATTCTCCCTATAATAATTAAGGAAAAGGACTCAGATTTTCTCACGGATGATTATAGGTTTAAACTTGTTAAATATTGGGCTGAGCAATGTAGAGCTCATGAAGAAAAAATGCGTGATATACCAATGTCGGCAAATGCTGAATTCTCAGTAAAACTGAAACACTATCAGTTGATCCAGAACGAGATCAATACTTTCTTAGAGGAGCTGTGCAGCAGGAAATATCTTACTTATAAGAAATTAAAGAATGAAAACTTCAGAACACTTCTGGATCATATAGGAATATCTGAAGATGACATTATGTACAAAATTATTGAGATAATACAAAAATATAAAGATGATTATGAGAAACTTGATTTAGAGCTGGAGAAATTAGTATTAGATAATCCAGATAACTCTGATGTATGGTTTGCCAGAGCATGTGAAGCACAGAACAAAGGCAATACAGGCAAAGCTGAACTCTACTACACTAAAGCAATAGAGATTAATCCGGACAAGGATGATGCACATAACAATCTGGCTGTTCTGTATGGTGATCTGAAAGAGTATGATAAAGCAGAAAAGCATTATCTGAGAGCAATAGAGATTAATCCGGACAATGGTTTAGCACATAACAATCTGGGTCTTCTATACCAAGACAAGAAAGAGTATGATAAAGCAGAAAAGCATTATCTGAGAGCAATAGAGATTAAACCGGACAAGGATGAAGCACATTACAATCTGGCTAATCTGTATGCTGATCTGAAAGAGTATTACAAAGCAGAAAAGCATTTTCTGAGAGCAATAGAGATTAAACCGGACATGTATGAAGCACATTACAATCTGGCTGTTCTTTATGCTGATCTGAAAGAGTATTACAAAGCAGAAAAGCACTACCTGAGAGCAATAGAGATTAAACCGGACATGTATGAAGCTCATAACAATCTGGCTGTTCTGTATGGTGATCTGAAAGAGTATGATAAAGCAGAAAAGCATTATCTTAGAGCAATAGAGATTAAACCGGACAAGGATGAAGCACATAACAATCTGGCTAATCTGTATGCTGATCTGAAAGAGTATTACAAAGCAGAAAAGCATTTTCTGAGAGCAATAGAGATTAAACCGGACAAGGATGAAGCACATTACAATCTGGCAAATCTATACATTGATCTGAAAGAGTATGATAAAGCAGAAAAGCATTATCTGAGAGCAATAGAGATTAAACCGGACATGCTTGAAGCACATTACAATCTGGGTCTTCTATACCAAGACAAGAAAGAGTATGATAAAGCAGAAAAGCATTATCTTAGAGCAATAGAGATTAAACCGGACATGTATGAAGCACATTACAATCTGGCTGTTCTGTATGCTGATCTGAAAGAGTATGATAAAGCAGAAAAGCATTATCAAAGAGCAATAGAGATTAAACTGGACAAGGATTCATCACATTACAATCTGGCTAATCTATACCAAAGCATGAAAGAGTATGATAAAGCAGAAAAGCATTATCAGAGAGCAATAGAGATTAAACCGGACAGGGATGAAGCACATAACAATCTGGCTGTTCTGTATGTAATAACTAATAGAGAAGAAGAAGCTCTGGATTTGCTTGAGAACTACAGAGCAAATGTAGATGCAAATAATGCAGATATTAATAGGCTATATAATGTGATAAAAAAACAAAAGTAGGCTAATTCTCTCTAATTTTTGCACGTTTTAGAAATTCTCTTTAATTATTGCGAAAATAGAAAGGTGTTTTATTCTCTGTAATTTTTGCCCAAAATGGGAGTGGTTTTCTTAAAAAGTCTTTAAAAATTCTCTAAATATATTGCAAAAAGTGGCTAAAATGTTGTAAATTCTTTATTCCTGCCATTGTCCTCATATCGTGTAAACAGTTGTAAGTAAAGGCGTGCGGCGTTTTTTACTCATTTTTTTCTTCTGCACTTCTGTTTTTGCATCCCTTTAAACCTTTTATTGTAATCGAAGTCTGATATATGAAGTATATTGTAACAATAACAAGCATCAGAAAGGAGAGTATATATCCCAAGATCGCTCGACTCATTGGGAATTGCTCTATTGTGGACATTGCAATAAGTCTGCTCGGATAAATCTCGTTTTCCTCAAAGCTCTTATAAAGGTCCCAACCCTCTTCCTCAGCTATTTTTTTTACGTCATTCATTGGTATTCTAAGTGGAACAATAGCATCGATAAGGTCAGTATTCATATCGATTTTCTGCATAGCTTTGTAGTCTCTTGTTTCTGAGATGCTTGTTTTTAATAAACCGATAGCCATGGCAAATATAACCAATGTTGTAACTACTGATACACCATATAATTTAATCAGGACTGTTTTACTGTGTTTCATTAACATTTCCCATTAATCAGCATTATTAACTCAGAAAGTCATCATTTACTATTGCAGTCAAGAGAAATGTGCTCCTTAAATTGTCTATGTCGAAAATGGAATGTAATTTTAAGCAGAGTAATTTAAGAAAAAAAATATAATCTATCAATAATTCCCCTAATATAAACAGTTCCCTGATGAATGCTATTGCCATATATGCCAAGTTGTGTCATATATAGTATAATTCCATAGTATTTTTTTAATTAATCTAATCCCTGCAAAAACAGTATTATCAATGAAATGCAGTTCATATTGACTGATGGCGAATACTCGATCTTTTATCCAGGATATGATGTTTTGTATAAACATCTTAAGAAGATACTGAGTCAACTGAATATCTGTCAGTATAACTTCGACACAAGTCATCGCACTCCCGCGATATAAGGTCTGCCGATTACTCAGCAGACCTTGTCTGTATTGTAATTTTCAAAAAGAAAAATTAATCGTTTTTCATCTGAACTAAGTAGATAACTAAAGCAAAAAAAGACCTGCCAAATATTCAGCAGGTCTCACTATGGTTACGACATTAATTTAATAGAATGTAAAAGTTATGAAAACCGGACTAATCCGTTTTCCATCTAAATTATGACATTACTTTAATAGTTAGTAAAGTTGATGAAAACCGGACTAATCCGTTTTCCATCTAAATTATGACATTACTTTAATAGTTAGTAAAGTTGATGAAAACCGGGCTAATCCGCTTTCCATCTAAATTATGACATTACTTTAATAGTTAGTAAAGTTGATGAAAACCGGGCTAATCCGCTTTCCATCTAAATTATGACATTACTTTAATAGAACGATTTTTTTCATTGAATGTTCTGTCTGTGTAGTTAATTTAACGAAGTAAATTCCACTTGCGACATTTAGACCACTCGAACTTGTCCCATTCCAGACAATATTATATTTTTCCTGCTTCGGTATATCATTGTACAAAGTCGTCACTCTCTGTCCTTTCAGATTGTATATTGATATATTCACCTGTTCATTTGCATCGTTTTTACTGAGTGACACCTGTATCGTTGTTTTAGGATTGAATGGATTGGGGTAATTTGATATTAAGGAGCGGGATGGGGTATTTATCTTATTTTCATCTTCTATTTCTGTTATATCAACATAATTGCCTCTTCCTCCAAAGGCTCCCATGTCGTTTCTTATGGTTCCCATTGCAGGGAACAGAGCATAACCCGGATTTTCCGGATCGTTCACATCATTATAGTCTGATGAGGGATCTCCTGCATCAACAGATGGGGAAGAAGCACTTAATCGCCAGTCAGAATTCTGAGCCGGGAAGTTAGGTCCATAACCTGAAGTTGGATTTACAAATAACGGATCAGAGTCAATATTACCCGTTCCACCAGAATATCCGCTTATATTTGAGTAAGAAACATCAACATTGGATCCGTTAACCTGGATATCAGATGCAGAATATACGATATTATTCTTGAATACAGCATTATCCGCATCAATTAGAACAGATGCATTATCAATTCCTATATTGTGTGACATTGTGTTATTAACTGCTATAAACAGGGAGTCACCACTGACAGATATGCTTCCGGCAGTAAGTCCCGAATTATTTACAATTACAGTATTCTTCAATGTGACATTTGAACTTCTTATACCAATGCCACCTGCATTATCATCAGATATGTTGTTACTGATAACACTGTTTTTAACTGTTACAGAATCAGAATTAAATATTTCAATACCTCCGGCAAGAAGCCCGGTATTATTGTTATGAACCCAGACTCCATCAATCTCTGCATTGGATGTTGTCAGATAGATTCCGCTCAAAGTGGCATTACGTATTTCAACATTTCTTATAAGATTGTTATGCTGTGAGTTGACGAGCTTCAATCCTTTCCAGTTTGTTTCAGAGAACATTAGAACTTTGGTGTCAGGATCAGCATCAATAGCAATTTTGCCAAAGATGGTCATCTTTTTTCCGGTATTAAATCGGACTTCCACTCCCGGTTCAATTGTCAGCTCTCCGTAATCTGGCACAACAGTATCAAGTGTAATAATGTATGGTGAGTATTCCGCTCTCCAGATACCGGTAACATTTCCTCCAACATTGGATGCATCCGTAACAAATACAGCCCTTTGCTTAACAATACTGATAGTATCTTCTCCGTCACTGACATATAGTGCTACATCATAAACTTCAGGGGTATCATAAAGAAAACGTGGATTTTCTTCATAGCTGTCAATAGTTCCATCGTTCTGGAAATCCCACATCCATTGAGTAATTCTGCCTTCAGGTTGAGAAAGATTTTCAAAGCTGGCAAGAAAACTTGCAGGACCAACCTGACTGGCAACATTGAAGTCAGCTCTCAGGTCCGTAACAATTGTTTGTTTTGTCTGTAAAATTTCATTTGTAGCATCATTCTGGATGAATACAACAGCTCTATAGTCATCTATGTTTACATCAGGATCTAACCTGAAGTCATGTGTGTATGACTGGTTTTGTCCGGATGTTACAAGATTAAATGGTTGAGATCCTGAATTTTGAATGATTAGTGAAGAATAGTTGGAATTATCTCTATTAGTCAGCAGAAAATACATGGAGTTTCCACCTGTAATATCATTTTCAAGTGATATATGGGCTACAGCTCTTAGTGTATCATTGTGTGTTTCCAGATCCATTTCAATGGCAATTGGTGATTGAAGATTACTAAGCTGATTAACTATATTGCCATAATTATCAACAACGTAGTCTTCTCCCTGATAGTTCATAAGACCATTAAACCACGCATGTGGAATAAGACTCACGTTATACATGTTCATTCTGTCCGAAAGACCCGGCGACTGAGGATCAGACGTCTGCCAGATAATCGGTACGATGTTGCTGTTTTGATCAGCGAGTTGAATCAACGCAGACCGCGCTGATGAATAGTCCCCTCCGCAGCTGGAACATGTTTCAGTGAATAACTCTCCGAGAATATTTCTCGGAACAGCACTCATAGATAGTGCCACTACAGAGATGAGACTCAAGAGCAGTATTTTTACTCTCAAATCATCTCCTTTATATTTCTCTTCTATTTCTTTATTAACATTACAATTCAACTTACAGTTATAATATAAATGATGTATGAAATAATGCAAATTGTAATAATTACAAAAATTGTAAATGATTGAAAAGTAGTCAAATATAATATTAAAAAACTTTCAGTTGAAAAGCAGTGTGTTAACAATGGGTATAAAGTAGGGAAGAAGCTGTCAGATAGTAGATGTATCAGACAGCTTCTAAGATAAATTATTTTATAAGAATCATTTTCTTGCAATGTTTGCTTGTTAATGACTGTAAAATATAGAAATAAATACCTGATGACGAAGCTTCATTGTTATCACCGAGGCCATCCCACTGAATCTGATGGTGTCCAGGATTAAACTCATGGAATGATTTTACAACTTGTCCTTTTAAATTGAAAATTGTCAAAGTTGCAGTCTCATTTTCTTTAACGTTGAATTCAATTGTTGTTTCAGGATTGAATGGATTAGGATAAGCATCAAATAAAACTGTTCTAACCGGTAAATCAGGTGTGATTTCCTCATCTTTCTTATCTGTATTGACTGAGATATTTTTATGAAGAATTGAATTGCCGTCTAATGAAAGACTTTCAAGCCAGTAGTAATAGGTTTTATTTATTTCAACATCTGTATCATCGAATGAGTATGAGCTTCCGGTTGATGAATTGTTTGCTGCAATCATGTAAGGATTAACATTTTCTGATTCTGCAAAATCCGCAGTTTCAGAGCGGAATATATTGAATCCGTTATTCTCTGTTTCTGAGCTTGTTTCCCATCTGATTGTCACAAAATCATTAATAAATATACCTGTAAATGATGATAATTCAACAGGTAGAGAGTTATCTCCGCTTCCCGCCGGAACAAAATCCGAAAAGCTGCTCAATCCTTGTACAGTAATGTATGGGTTGTTGTATATCAGTGTGGCATTATGTGGTGCAAGAGTAACATCCTGCCATTCACTTGAAGAATTATCTCTTTTCAGTATTTTCAGGGTGTTGAAATTCTCAATACCGGAAACCCCGGAGAGATCAAAAGTTATGTTATATGAACCAACATTACCTTCGGAAGAGAAAACCTGCCAGTATGAATCAGAGGCAATAGTCTGTATTCCAGACGGGAGAGAACCGGATACTGATGGTGTGTGTCCGAATCTTGAAACAGTAATATCTGTTGCGGCATGGTTTCCAGTAAACTGGAATTCTGTATCTGCGTCCGGAAGCTGTTGGAGTGATTGGTCATTATCAGGAACACTAGTATTAGCAATTGTTGTTGTAAGTGTATATGCATACACGGCTCCGGAGTAGGGTTGATCTCCTTCATCCTGTGTAGCACCAATAAGAGCCTTGTCTCCCGAAATTGCAACACCCCATCCGAAATTATCATATTCACCGATTTGTGATCCAAAAAGTTGTTGTACTTCATTCCAAGTTGTTCCGGTTCGTTCGAAAACATATGCACTTCCTGCATAGTCTGCAACTTCACTATTAGCATATTGACCAACTACTGCTTTATCACCTGATAACGAAATCGAGAATCCAAATGAACCTTCAAGAGAACCGTTAGATGGGTGTAGTTTACCTTCTTCCGAATAAGTTGTTGCTCCTCTATGGAAAGTATAAACAACACCTTCCATACCATTGTAGAATGTTCCACCAACAAGTGTGTATACTCCCTGCATTGTGACTGATTTGCCAAAAGTATCTGCTGCCAGCATGCCTGCTCCACTGATAATCTGAAGCTGTGTCCATGTTGTATTTACTCGTTGGTATACATAGGCCTTGTTAAGGTGTTCAGTTGTAACAGTACAATAGTCACCACTAATTGCAACATCTTTACCAATGTAGCTGTATTCGGCAGCATCGCTGGCTGTAAGCTTACTCTGTTCATTCCAGGATGTACCGTTCCTGTGAAATATGTATGCTGCTCCCGAGTCTTCCATGCCATTGTGATCATGCTGTTGAGCTCCGACGATAACATAATCACCACTTATGTCGACATGTCCTCCAAAGTAGTCATAGGGTTGTACTGATGAAGGCTGAAGTATTGCCTGGTAATTCCAGGATGTTCCTGATCTGTAGTATACATAAGCTGCTCCGCTTAATTCACCGTTGGATCTGTGACCTGTACATCCCACAACAATGTAATCACCTGAAATTGCTACGGATTCACCAAAATTCAGGCTATATCCCGGATTGGAAAGGGTTAACTTATTCTGTTGTGTCCACTGAGAACCATCCCAATGATAGACGAAAACTGCGCCAATTGCATTACCTGTTCCATTTTCCGAGTATGGAGCACCTATAACTGCATAATCACCTTCAATGTCAGTACAATATCCGTAATTACTGTATTCTGTACTATATGGATCCTGCCCGGTCAGAATAGATATTTCAGATAAGTTTGTAATGGATTTCAATGAAACAAATGCAAAAATAAAAAACGTGATAACTCTTATTCTCATAAATTCTCCTTCTTCTCATGTTATATTTTGTTCATAGATTGTGACATCGTAAACTCATATTTTAAGTTTACGAACAAAAATTTAAAGAGAAAATCAGGTTTGTCTATATAAAAATGAGTCTTAGTCAAAAAGAAATAGCCTTAATAAAAAATGGTGCATTAACTAATTATATTGAGATAAATCTTTCCCGAAATGTTTATTGCTGTTGTTCAGTCTATGTGTACAATGTTTACAGTGAAATATGATGATTTACAAAAAAAACTCCACTATTAGTGGAGTATATTTTTAAAAATTCTGGATTATTGTTTTAATGTAGATACATATGCTTGACCATCTATCCAGACAACAATGAAATCAGTTCCAATAAAAAGAATTGTACCGTCGCTTTTTGCTGTATGGGGATCAATATATGGTAAATCTTCAATTGCATCTTCAAAAGATGACCAGGAACCAAAATCAATTGGAATTAAACGATTAAAATCTATAAATCTTGTTCTGCCTTTTTCTTTGAGCTTGTCTTTATCTCCGAATCCTTTTTTACCTACTTTGAAAAAGGGGAAAGCAAAACTATTTAGTACAATAACTGTTAAAAATAATATTATGAATATTTTCTTTTTCATAATAATCTCCCTGAATATTATTATAAAAATTTAGATGCAATTTTTATACCAATTATTTATCTTTAAGCAATTTTTCTAAAATATCAGCACTTTCTTCATCAAGATTAAGAATTCCTGATTTAGATAATTTAAATTTCCTGAGAAACTCTTCTTTGTCAATATCTTTTATTCTGGCAGTCGGTAGTGTCCTTATATTTCTAATCTTTATTCTGTTAAGTTTATTTATCACAAAATCTATCTTGCAATTTTCTATATCGTGCGACTTGCTCTCAAATGTAATAAAAAGATTAATAATATTTTTCTTAAGATGAATATTCCATACTCTTATTGCATCAATATCAAGATTGAACGAATTACCCTCATACTCTTCAAAGTATCTCACATGCTTTTTCATATCTTCACTATTAGATATAGTAGGTAAAATTTTTAGCATCTCTCTACAGGAACGAGCTTCATTATATGTCAGAAGGTTTATACCTGTTACAACTTGCTTATCACGATTGTAGGCGGCAACAAGATTCTGCTTCATTCTCTGTACATTTGCAGCGGTACTGGAATACTTTTTCTTTGCAGCAGTAGCATAAGCTTTCACAGTTTTATATTTGAGCATCATTTTGTAAACTCGGAAATCTGCGGCAGAAAGCAGAGCTTTGACATGATCCATATCAAGATCAGGAAGTTCATCATGTTCAGGTTCTGAAAACGAGTTCTCTGTTGAAAGCTTTTCATCAGTTAATCTTACTGTCCTGGATTTTTTTTTGATAACTGAAAGAGATTGATTTCTGACTACAGTAGTGATCCAACCTGCAGGATTTTCAATTTCCTTATCCATCATCATAAGCTTTAACAGTGCTTCTTGAGCAACATCTTCAGCATCATCACGGTTTTTTGTTATCTTAAATGCTATTCTTACAGCATTGTCTCTAAGTTGCATATACTGTTGCTCGTTCATAGTGAAATCCTACAGATTAATTTTTACAAAAAAACAAGAACATTTCATTTCTGTAAATATTTTTTTTGAAAACTTGCTTTTGTATTGAATAGCAGAAACTGAATTCCTGTACTTTGAGTTACAAAATAATGTTTGAAAATATATGAGTTAGTATGTCTCAATTTAAACTATAATTGTATATTTTGCTTTACTTAAATTGTATAAAAACATAAGTTATCACTTTAATAAGTAATGATATTACAGGTTTTAGTAAACAGTAATTAAATTATGTATATGGAGGAAGAATGAAAAGAATCTTATTTATTGTATTGCTGACACTTACATATTTGACTTCTTATGCATTTGATACTGATAAGGGAAGTAAGAAGAAGTATTATGATAATGGTAACCTTAAAAGAGTATTTCTGAAAAATCCCATTGTTGCTGATAGTATTGAATTATACGGCTGGTGTCATTTCTATGAAAGTGGTAAAGTTAAAAGCTATGATATTGCCAGAGATACTAAGATATACAATGTTTTAATGCCTGCCCATACTCGTGTTTTCAGGAACGAAAAAGGTGAAGTTACACATCTTTATCTTTGGGAAGATTTAATGATAAACGGATATCCCTGCGATGGTGGAAAGACAAAAGCATCAACTTCATTTTATCCTAACGGGAATCTCAAAACTATTTTTCTGTATAAACCTTGTGTTATTAATGGTATAGAGTGTGATCCAGGTGGGCTTTCCCCGGTAAGATTCTATGAGGATGGAACTCCTAAGAGTCTTGTTGTTGGTAATAATACTGTATACAATGGAATAGTATACAAAAAGTATACAGAGTTGAAGTTTAACAAAGATGGCAAAGTGATTGCTTCAGGTAGACCCGGATTTTTTGCCAGGTTGTGGATGAGACATATTGCCTATGGCACAATAAAACTTATTTTTGGAGAGCGATACTGACTTGATATGTAATTTAGTAAATAAATCTGACCTATAAAAAAGAATTATAGGAAACCGTTAACACAATATAATTTTCCGGTTACCATGTTTTTTTCAAAGCATGAAGTATGACTTGAAAAAGATATACAAGTAAATGTTTTGAAGGAAAATGATGAATCAAAAAGATGAACAGATTAAGCAGATACTGCAAGATGTATTTCTTAATTGGGATATAATCGAAGAAAATGAAGATACCGGTGAAGTTATAAGGAGTCCTAAAACTCGAAAGCAGGTTGAAGAATCTGAGAAACTTCTTAATAAAGCAAAATCACTAAACCCTGATGACGAAAAGTTGAGAGCAAGACTCACAGTATTGCTCAATGCAGTAAATTTTCAGAAGAAAAGGCTATATGTCGGCAAAAACTGGGTGAGGTTTGGACTGATTGCTTATGCTCTTATATTGTATATTATTCCATTTTTCGTAAAACCAGATGTTAGTATGAGATCTCCACAAGATTGGTATAAAAAAGAAATTGGATCTGCATATCAAAAAGTACATTACTATGAGAAAGAAATAAGTAATGTAAAAAGAGGGTATAGGAAATATAGCAAATTTAGTGAAAAAGAAAAACTGGACAAGATCACCGAGCTTCAAGGGAAGCTTGAGCCTTTAAGTAAAAAATACAACGAAATGACTAACTTAACTGATAAAGAGATCGAAGAATTGTCTATTGAAGTAAATAAGAGCAGGAAATTACCGCAGCTTATTGTTGGCTTAGTGTTTTTAATGACAGGACTGCTGTATAAAAAAGCTCATATGGTGCCAACTTACTTGTTTGAAAAGAGAAATGAAAGAAAACCAGTAGCTGGTCTGCTTAAAAACTTCTTCTACGGGTTATATTACAAAATGAATGATATACTTATTAATAATCAACCTGTTGGATGGGATGTTGAGACTACATTCCGGAGCGGGAGAACTGAGAATTCATTTGTTCTGAATCCTGTGATTGCAGTGGGCTTGGCATTCAAAATTGGAATTCCAGTTTCCGTTGTAGCTTACATATTTGTGCTATCTCCAATTATCGTACTAAATGCATTTCTGAGAAACTATGTGTTCTATAAATAAGGATATATTATGAGATATTATGTAATTTTACTTGCGATGGTTATAATCTCGTGCTCAACAGCAGTGAAAGAAACAACAGTAGTAAATGATCTCGATATTCAGCTTGATACTATTGCTGTTAAGATAATCAATACTCTGCAAAATGAAAATCAGCTTGTTGCAATAACTGAGTTCACCGATGTAAAAGGAAGTGTTTCCGAACTTGGATTGTATATAGCTGAGGAGCTCACAACTAAATTGTATCAGAAAAGCAAACTGGAAATTGTTGAGAGACAAATGTTTAAGAAAATACTAAAAGAACAGAATCTTGGGCTTACAGGGTACATTGACGAACAAACTGCTGTCTCAATAGGTAATATTCTTGGTGCAGATGCTATTGTAACCGGAACGATAACTGTAATTGGTAAGGATATAAGAATTAATGCCCGGGTTATCTCTGCTAAAACCGGAAAAGTTCTTTCTGCAGCATCGGCTTCAGTTATAAAAGATAAGGATTTAGTTTCAATGCTGGAGACTGGTATCAACAGAGAAGAACAGATTTCTTCATATATAAAATCCCTTTATGAGATTGATCGCAATAATCTGAAAATCAAGCTTATACAAGCTGAAGTTAAAGGCAGAACATTATACTGTGATTTTGAAATAACTAATAATGGACCGGATGATGTTAAGTTTGAGGTTACCTATGGCTGGCAGTATAAAACAAAAGTTTTTGACCAGAATAGTAATGAGACTATTGTTTCCGCCGTGAAATTTGGAAGCAATGTAACTAAAATCAAAGGACTCAGCCAGTACGATGGTGCTTCTAAGAAGATTATTGCTGGAAGTACCGCAGAAATGACACTTGTTTTTGATAAGGTCGATCCTGATATAAAGAAAATACTGCTTCTTCAGATTCTGAGTGGAAATACTAAAGAAAAGTACGAATTCAGAGATATACCGATAGTGTCAGAATAAAATAAGCATCTTCATTTTGAAGAGTATTGTTACTTAGAGTATCAAAAAATACATAATTTTTATAATAGCAACAAAATTGTTGACACTACAAAATATTCTCGTATACTTTCCTCTATGAAAAAAGTTAATATTGATAGAGTATATCACACATTGGAAAAAGATTTCGAAAAAGTTGCTGCTCCAGTTGTTGATCTTATACAGATCCAGACACAGGATCCGTTCAAAGTTCTGGTTGCAACTATACTCAGTGCCAGAACAAAAGATCAGACTACTGCCGAAGTCTGCGAAAAGCTATTCAAAAAGATCAATACATACAGAGATTTTAACAATTACACTGAAAAGCAGATCAGAGAGTTGATTTTCCCGATTGGCTTCTACAAAAACAAAGCGTCATACCTGAAAAAACTGCCTGCCACTTTAGAAAAACTTTTTAAGGGTGTAATTCCCGATACTGTAGATGAGCTGGTAAAGCTTCCCGGAGTAGGGAGGAAGACCGCTAATCTGGTTGTGGCTGTTGCTTTTCAGAAACCTGCTGTTTGTGTTGATATTCACGTGCACAGGATTATGAACAGGTTGGGTTACATAAAAACAAAGACTCCACTTGAATCAGAAATGGCTTTAAGGAAGAAAATGCCAGAGAAATATTGGGTTAAATTTAACTCCTTTTTTGTCTCTTACGGACAGAGACTTTGTAAGCCAATTAATCCGGAGTGTAATCGATGTATAATATATGATCAGTGCAACAGAGTAGATGTTAAAACAAAACATGCTAAAAATTAAATGAGGAATTATGAAAATTATATCATGGAATGTAAATGGATTGCGAGCTGTAATAAAGAAGAATTTTCTGGATTATATAAATGATGAATCTCCCGATATATTATGTCTGCAGGAGACAAAGCTTCAGGAAGAACAGATACCGGAAGAAGTACTGGCAATAAACGGATATCATAAGTACTGGAGTTTTGCCGAGAAAAAAGGATATTCCGGAGTTGCAGTCTTTACTAAAGAAGAACCGATATCAGTATCAAACACAATTGAAGAAGATCGTTTCGACAATGAAGGACGTATCCTGAGGTTGGAATACAAGGACTTTATACTCTATAACATCTATTTCCCTAATGGACAGATGAGCGATGAAAGACTTCAATATAAAATGGACTTCTATGACCAGTTCCTGAAAGTTGTTAAAAAACTTGATGACGAAGGAAAGAATGTTATTGTATGTGGTGACTACAATACAGCTCATAAAGAAATAGATTTGAAAAATCCTAAAAGTAATAAAGATAGATCCGGTTTCCTGCCAATAGAGCGCGAATGGATTGATAAATACATAGCGAACGGTTTTGTTGATACGTTCCGGGAGTTTGATAAGTCTCCGGAGCAATATTCATGGTGGTCTTACAGGTTTAAAGCAAGAGAGAAGAACGCCGGCTGGAGAATCGACTATTTCTTCGTGAATGAACGATTTAAAGACTCAGTCAAAAATGCTTTTATTCAACAGGAAGTAATGGGATCGGATCATTGTCCCATTGGTATAGAAATTTAAGTGTTATAGAAAGGCAGTGTAATTAAATCACTGCCTTATTTTTTCCAATACTCTTTACCGTATTGATCACGATCAAGCATTCTTTCATCAATCATTTCACGTCTGATAGTACAAAAGTCATCATTAAAGTCGGCAATTATGATGTTCACTTCTTTCTCTGTGTATTTCCTGTCCGTTTCAAATGCTTTCAGCATTTCTTCGAGAACAATCAGTCTTTTCTTACGCTGAGTAGGCATTTTCTTCAGTTTACCGTACTGGAAGAATGTCTTGATTACCTTAGCTCTGTATTCGTTAAAACGGTCATCTTGAATCTTCTTCTCCAGGTTGTTTCCCCTGTCCATGATAACCAACTCTTTTAAAGACTTATCCAGTATTGCCTTATCAAGATTATACACAACATAGTATTGCTCCTTATGAGATGATACCAGTCCGCTCTCAACCAGTTTTTTCAGATGGAACGATACTGTGGATGCTGCCAAGTCTAACCGCTCAGATATCTCTTCCACATACATAGGTTTTTCGTACAATGCGTTTATGATAAACAATCTTGATTTGTCTGCGAGAGCTTTCATCAGTTTTATTGATTCCAGTAATTTCATTGTGTACCTCCGTTTCTTGAGTATGAGTGTCTGCTGTCCCAGCTCTTATTGTAAGTCGGCAGCTCCCTAAACATGCTTTTGAATACTGTCAGTGTTTCGTTTAAAACATCGAGCTTACTTTTTTCCTTAAAGAACTCCGAGTTATTGCTATGTTCTTTATGAAGCTTCATCAGCTCGGTTGATTCTTTTCTTATTCGGGGAGTCCAGCCAAGTACATGCAGTTTGTATATCCGTTCACCGACAGTACTTGTTGGGCCTATCTCTTTTTCCCATTTTTTCCAGAACAGGCTGCCTTTTTCATAACGTCTGTCTTCAATCTCTCCATAGTTCGCTTTTGCCGCAGATACTGAGATATTGAGAAATCCGACAATCATGTTAGCAATGGCAGATTCTTTAATCTTTGCGAAAACAGCTTCGTCTTTCCTGTTTTCCTCATTCAGCTTGAAAAACTCCGAGTTATACCTGTGTGCTGTTTCAGTCAGGTAGTTCCTGTAGTTTTCAATCACATTATTAATGGTGATCATAGAATTACTCCTTGGATATTTAATTAGATCGAAGTCAAATCAAAAGTGTAGAATAAATTTGTCAATATATTTTTATAGTTGTCGAAATGGATAGGGTAAATTTGTTTGAGTTGAGATGTAATTATACTATTACCAATATAACAAACAATTCATTATATTTCATATTATCTCCTTGAAATTACCAAAACAAGTTGTCTCCATTTAATGCATCTTTGTTTATGTAGTCAGATAACAATCTATAAGTATTTTCCGGATCTTTCTGGTTGAAGAATACAAAGTATCTTGGTGAACCATTCAACAGATTGCTCCAAAAGCATTGATTTGTCAAATGACTATGTTTTCGTAAAGAAGCAAATAGGTATCCCTTTAAAGTATCATAATGAGCAAACTTAATGTCACTATAATAACAGTGTTTGACTTTCTCGGTAAAGACTCTCGTTCTGATTATTATTCTCCTGTTTGTCAGCACGTACACAGTATTTTTTTTGTGAGTGTAAATTAACCAATAAGTTAAACTTGTTATTCCCCCTGATAATAGAACACTAACAAACCATAATGCTGCCTTTAGGAAGAATGAGTTATCATTAATGGACATAGTATTCTTAATAATTGTGGTCAGGAATATCAGAAAGAAAAAGGAGATAAATATTTCTGTGAATCTGAATATCGGTCCCTGTCTATTACCAACCCAGATGATTTTTTCATCCGTCTCTAGAATTTTTGTGATAGCATTCAGAACTTTTTCCTTAATTTCCGGCTGCTTCTTATTAATTTTTTTAGAGAAAAACATGGATTAACCACCTTTATAGTTTACTAAGCATATCACCACCTTTTAATGCACCTTTCCTTATGTACTTTGACATGATATTGTAAACTTCTTCACTGTTTTCTAAATCCTCGAAGACAAAGTGTTTGGGAGAGCCATTAAAAAGGTTTCTTCTGAATGAATTATTTGTCATAAATACAAGATTCATTTCTGTCGCAAAAATGTATCCTCGCATTAACAACCCAATGCTGTATTTCACATATGAAATGTTGCCATAAAAGCAATATTTTATTTTCTCAGTCAAAACTTTTGTCCGAATTAAGATTCTTTCTGTTGTTAATACATACACTGAATTCTTCTTGTGAGTGTATATGTATTTCAATATAATACAAATTGTAGATCCAACGAAAAAGATGACAATTAAAGTCTTTGAGCTATACCCCAATTTACTTAGTTTAGTTACATCGATTAAAAATGTTACAAAAATAATTGGCGCAATACAGATAATTAAAGAGAAAAGGATATTCATAAAACTAAAAGCCGGTCCCTGTCTATTACCAACCCAGATGATTTTTTCATCATCTGCAAGAATGTTATTAATCTTTTCAAGAACTTCTTCTTTGACTTGTTCCTGTGCTTTCCTTAGTCTATCAGTTAAGCCCATATAAAATCAGCTCCTCCTGTTTATATTTATGTAGTGCATGATATGATGTTCGAATTGAGAAAACATTGTGATTCTTTGTCAAGAAAAGCTTGAATTAGGAAAGAAAACCACTCTCAACTGATATATAGCTGAAAGTGGTTTCAAATATTTGTTTCTAAACAGTCCTCTGTTTTTCCGCGATTTATTATCTTAAATCCTTACTTCAATAGGATACTCTTACGAATCAGGCTTTCTTTGTCTGTCAGCAGCTTAAAGAAATACACTCCGGAGCTGACAGGTTCACCGTTTGCATCAGTCCCTTTCCAGACAGTCTTGTGTTCTCCTTTATCTCTATGCTCATTTATGAGTGTAGTAACTTTCTGACCCTTAATATTATATACGGTAAGGTTTACCTGAGAGGAATGGGGGAGACTGAACTCAATAGATGTTTCAGGATTAAAAGGATTCGGATAATTGGTTAAAGCTGTTTTCTCCGGAACAGGAGAGTCATCATGAGTATTGATTATTGGTATTGTATATTCATATGCACCCATATCTATTACAACTGATGGATCAACATCACCGTCAAAAATTCTGAAGTTACCGTCGATATCCAGTACTGGTAAGGAAAGTCCTGTAGTATCAGGGCATCCGGTATCTATGCATGGAGAGCCTGAGACCAATCTGTAGTCATTAGCAGCAATGTCTACGAATCCAGGAATGGTATTTATGTTTCCTGTACCTGTATACGCGTCCTGAACACATGAGAAAGTAACCGCAGGATTACCGATAATATTTGGTGCGGCATTCTGCCATACAATACAATTTTTTATATCAACCTCAGTGCTAAGTGTTGATACTGCAACCTGATCATTATATACAATAGTACAGTTTGTTATTTTTGACATACAATCATCTGTAAGGAATATTATAGCCGGATTTGAGTAGGAATTGTCGTAAATAAGACACCCTGTGAAGTCAGGAACAGCCCCATTGTTACAATAAATGATACTATTATTGGCACCTGAAGCATTTTGATGTATATCGCAATTTATGATTTTAATGTCTGTATTATCTGTAATGTACATAACAGCTGCTGTATCTGCACAGTTATGTTCAATAACTGAGCCATATATTGCAGAATTACTACAATTTGACATGTACATAACTCCACCCTTATATCCTGCATTGTTCAGCCCAAACAAGACATCATTAACATGATATGTTGAATTTTCTATATATAGGGCTCCTCCATGTTCGGACGACCTGTTCTTATAGATATCTCCACCATTGATGGATACATTGCAGGAATTTGTTACATACATCCCACCACCACAATTGCTGATGTTATCAATGCTGTCGGATTCTGCATAATTCTCAAAAATATTTGCATTATTCACTGTCAAATTGGATTGATTCACATATAATGCTCCACCTTGAGAAGCTCTGTTATTATAAATTTCGCAGTTATTAATAATTACATCTGACAAGTAGTCAATTCGCATGGCACCGCCAATGGAGTTTTCTCCGGTATCATTACTGCTTATTTCAGTGTCAGTTATTTCCAGAACGGACAGAAATACAGCTATTGCACCGTCTTTAAAAGAAAAATTGCTGTTAAAAAGTGAGTTATCTATGGTTACATCGGAGTAGTTCCTAACACCCAGTGCTCCGGTTTGTCCTGTTTTTGAACCATCAAAATCAACACCTAATGCGGAATTTGATAAAAATCCACAATATGAGAAGGTGGCAATCGAGCTGTCAACACATACACCGGCATCAAGTAAAGCGGAGTTCTCAAAAATCTCATCTCTGATGAAGGATGCTGTTGAACTGGCAATTATTGACAGGGCACCGGAATTTCTGGCTGAATTATGCTGGTAGCTGTTTTCTGAGGAATTAAATGTACCTCCATGGGCAGTTATTGCACCTCCGGAATGAGCTTGATTATCATCAAATCCGGTGTTAAAAATGTCTGTTGTGGAGTTGACAAGCAGCATTGCACCACCTGATCCCTGGTTAGTAGTATTCAATATAAAGCATGAATTCGAAATATTTACACTGGAATCGTAGCTGCACACTCCGGAGCCACCATGGTAATTACCTATGTTTTCATTTATCAAAGCATCATCAAGAGTGAGTACGGAGTTGTTACACAAATACAAGCCTCCACCTGTATTATCTGAAAAGTTTTTCTCAAATATTGCTGAATTTACTGTTAGATAAGAAGCATCACTATATATACCCCCGCCAGAGTTTGATGCGAAATTCTGTAGGAATGAGATATTTGACATTTCAATATTTGAGTTTGCACAGATGAAAGCACCGGCACCATCGGGTGAGTTGTTACTGAAAAACTCAATATCATTTAGCCTGGATGTAGAGTTGTTGATATACATACCTCCCCCGGATACAAGGGAATAATTGTATTGGATTATAAGATGAGACAGTGTGGGGGATGAATTTTCAATTCTTACACCACCACCGTTTAGTTGTGAATACCCCTTGAATAATGTAAAACCGATTAATGCTGCAGTTGAATCTTCTCCATTTTCGAAAACTGCACAAGTATTAATAGTACCACCTTCGATGAGTGTATTATCAATATATGAAGAATCAGCAGTTGTCAGAAAAAGAGAGGCCACAATAATGTTCTTGCCGTTAAAATTGATTCCTTCTGAATAGATTGCGGGTTGAACCAGAACTGTATCTCCATCTACTGATGCATCAATCCCAAGTTGAATTGAGGAGTAGTCATTAGGAATGTTTATTATATTGGCAGATAGTGTAAAAGTAAAAACAAGTAACACATAAAATACAAATAAAATTCTCATTGTAATATCCCTTTTTTTTTATGGGAATCCCAACTTTTTCCCGTGATAAAAGCAATAGAAACAGTTTTGCTACGTTAATGCTGTTCGTTTAAGATTTTAGCTTAAGATACTTAATTGATAATTATTTGTAAAGGAAAAAATATAAGGGATTTAAGTTTAGTAGTTTTTAATTCTCACTCGAAGTTTTGCATTATCCATGATGAATCGTCAGGATTCAAGTTTCTCCATGCACATTCATCTGCCAGGCCTGCTCAAACACGCAATCAATAGGTTTAATAAAGCTTCCAAAGTTGTCCCTGATATGTTCGGTAGAGTTATCGGATTTAATGACTCAGAAAGAATTGAAAAAATTGTGACTTGCAGACATTTCTTCCATTGCGTTAATCAATTTCTTATATTTTCTTAATTGTGATTCAAGTTTAATAGAACAATAAACATTTTCATTATTGCATCCAATCTTACTATATGATTTAATCCGAAGGGAATTGATTTTTAACTTGTTCAAACCAGTCTTGACCGCCATACAGTTCGTGTATGCAGTCATTGCACAGGAAATGTGAAAAATGAGCTTCAGAGTGCTTTTTGATATATGAGAGCATGTTTTTCCAATCTCTGTCATCCTTACCTTTAACCTTTTTACAGCGTGCACAGATTGGAATCATACCTCTGAGTGTTTTGACTTCCTCTGCGTAATCAACAAGTTTCTGGTTTTCATGTCCAAGTTCACGATTGACATATATTAGTTCCAGATCGGTATTGATTGTGTCTCGGAATTTTCTAATGAGATCAATATATAAATCTGAATAAGCATTTTCTTTGTTATCAAGAACACAAATTGTACCGAAAACTGTGTTATCCGGAAATGAAATCGGGAATCCCAGATAGGATATCATATTGAGCTTGATATCCGGATTGTTTTTCCATGTTTCACTTTTCAATGCATTTGGAACAAGCAGCATATTTACTGTATTTATAACGGTTTCACAATATAGTCCTGATCCGGGTAGATATTCCTTGTCTCCCGGTGAATAAGGATTCCCTTCAGTTGCACTTGCCAGAAAAACTTCAATATCTTCATTGTTTATTCGCATGATCAATCCGGCAGGTACATTAAGGATTTCAGCCATAATATCAATAATATTCTGCCATTTATGCATTAGTGAATCAGAAATTTTGATATTGTAATCTGAAAACATATTCTCTCCCAAAACATTTTACTATATTGCAAAATATATTTTCAATTCAATTAATAGCAAGACATTTTCATTTTTTAAATATATAATATTGTAGAATGGTCTATACTTTGTACAAAATTTTTTAAGAAACCTGAAAAGGCTATAAAGGACATGAGTAAATAAAAAAAGTTGAGATGAATAATTTTTTTGAATTAGGTCTGTATTACAGATGACTAATACAAATGATCTAAACAATTTCTATTGATATTGCAATCAATTTCAGATTTGTTCATAAACTCTTTTATACAGATTGCTACTATCTGATCAAAGAATGTTATTTATGTTAAAACTTCTTGACTTGATTCCTTTTTTAAACATTTCATACATTCGAAATTCAAAAAAAACATCGGAAGAGGAAAAATGAAGACTATTATTCTTGCTGGCGGATATGGTTCAAGATTAGGTAATATTACTGAAGCAATTCCAAAACCTATGGTTAAAGTTGGTAATAAACCAATACTTTGGCATATATTAAAAATTTACTCTCACTATGGATATAACGATTTTATTTTATCGCTTGGCTATAAGGCCGAATACATAAAAGAATATTTCTACAATTACAGTGCATACTGTGATGATTATACAATTGATCTTGGATCAAAAGAAATTGTCAAACATAATTCCCATACTGAGAAAGACTGGAAAATATCACTTATAGACACTGGTCTGGATACTTTAAAAGGTGCCAGAATCAAACGTGTTGAGAACTATCTTGATGATATAAATATGCTTACTTATGGTGATGGTGTGGCTGATATTAACATAAAAGAACTTGTGGAATACCACAAATCTCATAACAAGATTATAACAATCAGCGGTGTGCATCCTCCTGCAAGATTTGGTGAAATCATTGAAGAAGACGGAAAACTGATTTCGTTTGAGGAAAAGCCACAAACATCTGTCGGACTTATTAACGGTGGTTTCATGGTATTCAATAAAGAGCTTCTTAATTATCTTACGACAGACGAAAAATGTGATCTTGAATACGGACCGTTTGATATTCTTGCTAAAGAAGGTCAAATAATGGTCTATAAGCATTTCGGAAGCTGGGAATGTGTTGATACTGAACGTGATCTTAATCACTTGAACAAGCTTTGGAATAATCATAATGCATTCTGGAAAGTCTGGGAATAAACAGGAGTTCTTTTGAGTAAATATTTTAACAACATATATAAAGGGAGAAAAGTACTTGTAACAGGTCATACGGGATTTAAAGGTTCCTGGTTATGTTTCTGGTTAAAAAATATGGGAGCTGAGATTCTGGGTTATTCTCTCGAAGCACCTACAGATCCCAGCCACTTCGAGCTTCTGAATCTTGACATTAAAACTGTTATTGGCGACGTTCGAAACAAGGAACTTATTGAAAGTACAATCTGTGAATTTGAACCCGAAATAATTTTTCACTTAGCTGCTCAGCCACTAGTAAGACTTTCTTACAGCATTCCGGTAGAGACTCTCGAAGTAAACATTATTGGTACAGCAAATGTTTTTGAAGCTGCAAGGAATACTAATTCTGTTAAAGCTATAGTGAATATTACAAGCGACAAATGCTACGAAAATAAAGAGTGGGTTTGGGGATACAGAGAAAATGATCCAGTTGGTGGCTATGATCCGTATTCTGTTTCAAAAGGTTGTTCTGAACTTGTAACATCTGCATACAGAAATTCTTTCTTTAATATCAGTAAATACAAAAAAGACCATAATCTTCTTTTAGCAAGCAGTAGAGCTGGAAATGTAATCGGTGGTGGAGACTGGGCTCTTGACAGACTTGTTCCTGATATCATGCGAGCTGCTTCTGTTGGTGAAAAAGTTGTGATAAGAAGTCCTTATGCAACAAGACCGTGGCAGCATGTACTGGAACCTCTGAGTGGTTACCTGATGCTGGGTCAGAAACTCCTCGAAGAAAAAGAAAGCTTTGCAGAAGCCTGGAACTTTGGACCTGATCAGGAAGGAACAATTACAGTTAAAAGTGTTGTGGAGTATTCCGGAAAATACTGGGATAAAATTAACTATACACTGCTTAATCTGGATGACATCCCTCATGAAGCAGGATTGCTGAAACTTGATTGTTCGAAGGCAAACCATAAACTCAACTGGAAAAGTGTCTGGAATGCCGAAGATACTTTCAGAAAAACTGTCGAATGGTATAAGAACTATTATGAAAACGGTGTTATCAGTACTGAATCAGATCTGAATGAATTTCTGAACACTGCCGTATCAAAGAACATTGCCTGGACAAAATAGTATAGATTTGAGATTTTTGCATAATAACAGAATCAAATAGCTTAGATATAGTGAAGCGTATTTTTAGTCAGAATTTGATGAATTACAAAATCGGGTCAACTATCCCAATTATGCAGAGATTTTTAGATTTATAAAAATATTATCTGGTTGGATCTCTATGAAAATACTTATTACCGGAATAACCGGATTTATCGGAAAACATGTTGCAGAATCTCTTTGCAGAGATCATGAAATCTCAGGAATATGCCTGCCTGGAGAATCACTTGAATTCTTTAATGATATGTCAGTTGATTTGTTTGTCTGGAATGGACAATCTGAGTCATTGCTGAAACATCTGAAGAATTTTTCTCCTGAGGGAATAATTCATCTTGCATCTCAAGTTGTGAATAAACATAAATATGAGCAAATCGAGTCTATTATCAGGGCTAATGTACTTTTTCCAACCTGGCTGCTTGATTATGCCGTTTCTGATAACGTCAAGTGGTTTATAAACACCGGAAGCTACTGGCAGAATTTTGAAGGTGAAGTCTATTATCCTGTGAATCTCTATGCCGCAACAAAGCAGGCATTAGAGGATATTGCAGTCTCATATTACCGAAACAATTCTTTGAAGTTTGTAACTGTCAGACTGGGTGATAACTATGGACCTGATGATGTAAGGTCTAAACTGATCAACCTTTGGTTTGATATTGCAGATACAGAGCGTAAACTGAAAATGTCACCGGGTGGTCAGAAGCTAAGTCTTCACTATGTTGAGGATATTGTTAGAGCATACAAAAAAATGACAGAATTGCTTAGTGCTGATGATAGCAGGATTGAGAATGGTGGAGTTTATCACCTTTCGGCAATTGAAGAAAAAACACTCAGGGAGTATGCAGAAATTTTTGAAAAAACCCTTAATGTGAAACTAAATATAGATTGGGGTGCTTTCCCGTACAGGGAAATGGAATTTATGAAGCCTGAATTTCCGGGAAAACCGATACCGGATTGGGAAGCAAAAGTAAATTTTGAAACTGGAATAAAAAATATCTACAAAAGGAAAATAAATTATGAATAAAGATCAGATTCGTGGAAAGATTCGTGAATTAGTTGTTGAGTATTACAAAGAAGCTTTCAAACCTGCGGATTTTATACCTGGAGAAACATTGGTAAACTATGCAGGCAGAATGTTTGATGAAAAAGAACTTACTAACCTTGTTGATTCATCTCTGGATTTCTGGCTTACATCAGGTAGGTTCAGTCAGGACTTTGAAATGGCATTATCAGACTATCTTGATGTATCTGATGTTATTTTAACAAACTCAGGATCATCTGCTAATCTGGTTGCAATGAGTACGCTTACATCAGAAAAACTTGGTGATAAAGCACTTAAGCCAGGAGATGAAGTTATTACAGTTGCTGCCGGATTTCCTGCAACAGTTGCTCCAATAATTCAGAATGGACTTATTCCTGTTTTTGTTGATGTAGAAATTGGTACATATAATGTTATTATTGATGAAGTCAGAAAAGCATTATCAGATAAAACAAGAGCTATATTTATCGCACATACTCTTGGAAATCCTATTGATCTTGGAGCAATAACAAAGATTGTTGAAGAAAATGATCTCTGGCTAATTGAAGATAATTGTGATGCTCTCGGAAGTACATATGACGGTCAACTGACAGGTACATTTGGACACCTGGCAACCTTATCATTCTATCCTGCACACCATATTACAACCGGTGAAGGCGGAGCAGTGGTAACAAACGATGAGCTTCTTGCAAAAATAGCAAGGTCATTCAGAGACTGGGGTAGAGACTGTTATTGTGCCGGCGGTGAGAACGATACATGTGGAAAAAGATTTACCCAGAAATATGGTGAGTTACCTCTTGGCTATGATCATAAATATGTATACAGTCATATTGGTTATAATTTAAAAATGACTGACATGCAGGCAGCTATTGGTGCTTCTCAGATGGATAAAATCGACTCATTTACTGCTAAAAGAAAGAGTAATTTCAAATTCCTGTATGAAGGTTTAAAACAATTTGAAGATAAACTGATACTACCTCGTGCGACAGAGAATTCTGATCCATCCTGGTTTGTTTTCATTCTTTCAGTTAAAGATGACGCCGTATTCACTAGAGACGATCTTACAAAATATCTGAACGGCTGTAGAATAGAAACAAGAAATCTTTTCTGCGGAAACATTCTCAGACAACCAGCTTACCTTAATATCAAACACAGAACAGTATCTGATCTTGAAAATACTGATTTTGCAATGAACAATACATTCTTTATTGGATTGTATCCGGGAATGACTGAAGAGAAGATGATATATATTATTGAATCATTCAAGAAGTTTTTCGAGGAGAAATAGTTTGGCTAATCCATATAAAGTTCAGGTAGAAGTAACTGAGCTGATTCACCATACAGATTCAGTCAGTACAATTGGTATGAAACCTCTATCCAGAATGCCCAGATTTAAACCAGGGCAGTTTCTGCATCTGACATTGTCAGATTATGATCCAAGTGCTCAATGGCCGGAATCAAGAGTTTTTTCCATATCAAGTTCCCCTAAGAATAAAGCTCAGATAAGCATTACTTATGCTGTTAAAGGTCGATATACCACAAAAATGTTTGATGAGATAAAGCTTGGCAGTAAGTTATGGTTGAAGTTCCCTTATGGCAGTTTTCTGGAAGTACCTGATGCCTCAGACCATATTCTGGTTGCCGGAGGTACAGGGATAACTCCTTTCCTTTCAATTCTTCTTTATGGAATAGATGTTAATTCTGAGAAGAACTATAAGCTTTATTATGGTATCAGGACTCCTGATCAGAATTTTTTCAATGAAACATTGAAGGAGATAGATCAAAAGCTGAAGAACTTTAACATGACTGTTTATTGTGAGAATTCTGCTGAAAACTCTGAATTCACAGAAGGTATAATAGATATTGAAGATATTTATAATAAATGTGCAGATATGGAAAATCCTGCCTTCTACCTTTCCGGTCCTGTTGAAATGATTAAAAACTTTAACTCTTTTCTTAAGGGAAAAGGTGTATCTGAAGAAAAAATAATTATTGATGACTGGGAGTAGTGTCTTAACAGTAATTACTCGATTTATAAACCGGAGGAATGTTTGCAGATAGATTTAACTGTTGCAATACCTACATGGAACAGGGCTGAGATTCTTGACCAGTCACTGAAAGAAATAATAGAGTACATAAAACCCTTTGGTCAGAGAATCGAATTAATTGTCTCTGATAATGCTTCAACAGATTCGACAAATGAAGTTATATTGAAACATGTTAATAGAAATGCAGAGTTGAATATTGTTCATTATCGTCAGAGGGAAAATACCGGATATTTTGGAAACTTTAAGAAAGTGAAGGAATTAGCGAAAGGGAAATACATCTGGATTCTTTCGGATAATGAAAGGATTGCAGATAGTCTCCTGGGCAAGATTCTAAATATCATTGATGACTCAGATAATTTTGCTTATATCTTTCTTGCTAATCGTGGGGAAGAAGAAATCATTGAGACTACTTTTGAGGACTGTTTCCATGAGTTTAACTATAAAATGACTCTGATAAGTTCCTGTATCTTTAACAATAATAAAGAAAAGGATTCATCAGTATTTTCTGAATTCAAAAGTAATTCATTTCTTGGTTTTGCTCTTGTATTGACTACATTTTTACATTCTAAAAAGGCATTTCAGATTAAAGGTGAATCTTTCAGGAGTATTCCAGGCAAATTTTCGTACAACCTTGTTGAATCCTGGACTTATGATATTGAGCAATGCCTGAAATATGGGAAATCACTCGGTTGTATTTCTGACAATGACTACAGTTTGTTTAAAAATAATGTGCTCAAACTTGTACTTGATTTTCACATGATGAATTTTAAAATCTTTAACAAGGTTACCGGGAAAAGAACTTTTTCATTCGATGATGCATATCTGAAGTTCAAAGAGTTTTATGGTGATTGTGAGAATATGAAGCTTCTTGACAGTTTACACAGGATAAACCGAACTCAGCTTTTTATCTGTTACATTTTGCGTAGAGGAATGAATAAGGTTTTCAGAACACTTGGCTTGAAGCTGAGACTGCCGTATCACAGATAACTAATATTTAAAATAATTATATTGTCTTAAAAAACTAAGCCCACCTTCACGATGGGCTTTTGATGATTTTGAAGCCTTTGCATATAAGAGATAGTTGACTCGATTTTCTGTTTCATCAAATTTTAATATATAAAGACTTTCAAAAATGTTTTCTTGATGAAAACAAAATCTCATCGAAACTATAAGCCAAAGCTGTTTGATTTAACTTCTATGCAAAGTTCTCATACCTTTGCATATAAGAGATAGTTGACTCGATTTTCTGTTTCATCAAATTTTAATCTATAAAGACTTTCAATAATGTTTTCTTGATGAAAACAAAATCTCATCGAAACTATAAGCCAAAGCTGTTTGATTTAACTTCTATGCAAAGTTCTCATACCTTTGCATATAAGAAATAGTTGACTCGATTTTCTATTTCATCAATTTTCAATCTATAAAGACTTTCAATAATGTTTTCTTGATGAAAACAAAATCTCATCGAAACTATAAGCCAAAGCTGTTTGATTTAACTTCTATGCAAAGTTCTCATACCTTTGCATATAAGAAATAGTTGACTCGATTTTCTATTTCATCAATTTTCAATCTATTAAGAACTTTCAAAAATGTTTTCTTGATGAAAACAAAATCTCATCGAAATTATAAGCCAAAGCTGTTTGATTTAACTTCTATGCAAAGTTCTCATACCTTTGCATATAAGAGATAGTTGACTCGATTTTCTGTTTCATCAAATTTTAATATATAAAGACTTTCAATAATGTTTTCTTGATGAAAACAAAATCTCATCGAAATTATAAGCCAAAGCTGTTTGATTTAACTTCTTTGCAAAGTTCTCATACCTTTGCATATAAGAGATAGTTGACTCGATTTTCTGTTTCATCAAATTTTAATATATAAAGACTTTCAATAATGTTTTCTTGATGAAAACAAAATCTCATCGAAACTATAAGCCAAAGCTGTTTGATTTAACTTCTATGCAAAGTCTTTTGCAAACTGTTTTGAAATCAATTGCTATTGGGATGTTCAGCTTCTCCGGTAACAAGAAGTTTCAAAAAAAAATAGAAATCATCGTGATTTGTTACGGACACAAACTGATTGTCTCCCTTTACGAATGTTACCTTTTTACCTTTACTAAGTTCATGGATTGCTTTGTCGTAAGACTTGTAAGATAAATAATGATAGTCCTTGTGCTTTGCCTTAACAGCGTGATTAAGATCAAAATAATGTTCCATTTTTCCTCATTTCCTTACATATATAAAATGCCATGATTGCAGTTAACAAATTTAACAAACTGATAACAAAATGAATTATATTGTCAATAAAAAATTGGCATAAAAAATATAGTTTTCTGGAGAAGACTGTTATGCCTACTTTGTGAGTTAATTTTTTTTTACTAATTTTCCAATTATTATTCGTTCTTGAACCATGATTAAAAGGATTAAAGGATTACTTGATTTTTTCGCTAAATTCTGTTTTAAAATAACTGAAACTGGCAGTGAGTTTTGCGCTCCGATGATGCTTAGCATTAGATAATCCTGCAATCAGGAAAATCAGGTGAATCAAGGTTCGAGACAGAAGAAGGATTTAGTCAATACTGATGAGAATTGAATATTATTGACACGATGTACACAATATATTGGATTATCTCATTATCTGAACCATGATTAAAAGGATTAAAGGATTACTTGATTGTTTCGCTAAATTCTGTTTTAAAATAACAGAAACCGGCAGTGAGTTTTGCGCTCCGATGATGCTTAGCATTAGATAATCCTGCAATCAGGAAAATCAGGTGAATCAAGGTTCGGGACAAATGGAGGTTATGTGAAACACAAAGACTTAACACATAAGATTATTGGGTGTGCAATGGAAGTACACAAAACTCTGGGTAATGGCTTTCAGGAAGTAGTTTACCAAAGGGCACTTTCAATTGAGCTTAAAATTAAGGGAATAGATCATGTTCGAGAGCAGGAGATGTGTATAAAATACAAAGGATATGATGTTGGTACAAGACGGGTCGATTTCTTTGTAAACAACAGAATTATGGTTGAGATAAAAGCAATAACCAATCTTGATGATGTGCACCTTGCTCAGGCTATTAACTACTTGGAAGCATATAACCTTGAGATTGGTTTGCTTTTAAATTTCGGAAGTAAGAGCCCACAATTTAAAAGAGTGCATAATAATTCCTTGAACCATGATTATAAGGATTAAAGGATTACTTGATTATTTCGTTAAATCCTATTTAAAAATAACTGAAACTGGCAGTGAGTTTTGCGCTCCGATGATGCTATGAATTAGATAATCCTGCAATCAGGAAAATCAGGTGAATCAAGGTTCGATACAAATAAACACATTTCCAAAAGTTCGCAAAAATTCCAGAGAATTTTTAGATTGACGACATTAGTCCTTATCCTCTAGTTTACTCAAATTACTGTAATCGGAGGAAATGTCTATGAACAGTATTCTCTCTAATATAGCATTAATTGTGCAAGCAATATGTGCGTTGATATCTATAATTGTGGCATATATAACTTCAACTAAATCGCATAATATAATTAGAAATCAAAACATAGCACAGGCTTTTGCATCTGGATATAATCTGTTCAGGAACAGAAGACAACATCTTAGAGAGTTTCGCTCCAATTTCTTCAATTGCCATAATGGTAGTAAAAATGGTAATGTTGAAGTAGTCATTAATCATATTGAAAATTATGTTGTAGTTATCAGAAATATTAATATGTTAAACTATGATAAGGACATTACAGAAGAAACCCGTTTATTACTTAAGGAATTCAAGAAACTTAAGGATATTGCATTAAACTATACAACATATTGCCCCCCAAGCAAAAAAGTAATCGTAGAACGTGATTACTTGAAAGAGAAGATTGAATCTACATTTAGTCATGTTGATAATCTTTTCACATTTATGTCATTCAAAGGAGTTTATTAAACCCACCCACCGGGGGGATTTTCTTCTTTCCTCTCTCCCGGATCCAAAGCAAGCAAAATATAACCTCATACAATCTTTGAAAACAAATAAAAAAATATTTTCCTCTTGACAGATTTACTGTACTGGTGTAGTGGTACACCAAAAGAATAACACAACAAAGGGGAATACTATGAAACAGCTTGTGATCAACGGTCTCTCAAAAACCTATCCTAACGGTGTCAAAGCTCTGAATGACGTTAATTTAACTATCAACAGCGGAATGTTCGGACTACTCGGACCTAATGGTGCGGGGAAATCCACTCTAATGAGAATTATCGCAACTTTGCAGGATCCTGATGAAGGGTCTGTTACACTTAACGGTATGGATGTGCTTAAACAAAAACAGGATGTTCGCAAGGTTCTGGGGTTTCTCCCTCAGGAATTCGATTTCTATCCAAAGATCAAAGCTGAAGACATGCTAGATCACTTCGCAATCCTCAAAGGTGTTTCCAATACTAAAGAAAGAAAAGAGCTCGTAAAAGTTCTCCTTAACAGAACAAACTTATATGAACACAGAAGAAAGAAAGTCGGTGGGTTTTCCGGTGGTATGAAACAGAGGTTGGGGATTGCTCAAGCGCTGATCGGAAATCCGGAATTGCTCATTGTGGATGAACCTACCGCAGGTCTTGATCCTAAAGAAAGACGTCACTTCCACAATCTGCTCAGTGAAATAGGGGAGAACATGATAGTTATTCTCTCAACTCACATTGTGGATGATGTCAGCGATCTCTGCAAGGATATGGCTATCATAAACAAGGGTAGTGTTCGTGTTACAGGTAATCCTGCCGACGCAATCAATGAACTTGAAGGAAAAGTTTGGTCAAGCCTGATAGAAAAGAATGAGTTGCCAGATTATAACAGAAGCTATCAGATTATTTCAACACGCCTCTTCATGGGGAAACAACTCATCCATGTGTACAGCGAAGATAAACCTGCTGAAGAGTTTAAAACGGCTCAACCTGATCTGGAACATGTATATTTTTCTACAATTCCACCTGAAATTGAAGTTTAGGAGGACGTTATGTTCTGGAATATATTTACATTTGAAATAAAGTATAAATTTACAAAGATTTCTACCTATGTATTCAATATACTTGCTTTGCTGCTGGGATTCTTCATTATTGTTGGAGCATCCGGTGCATTCAGCGGAGTAAACGTGTCTTTTGGTTTCGGTAGCAGTGAGACAATGCTTTACAACGGACCTTTCTTCAACCACATGCTTCTTGCGGTATTTACTATGTTTGCAACGTTCATTATTGCGGCGTTTGTTGGAAACTCAGTATACAGAGACTATGAAAACAAGACCTATATGATATTCTTTACGAAACCGGTATCAAAAGTAAGTTACCTGATGGCAAGATATGCAGCCAGTGTGCTTCTTGCTTTTTTGATTATGATTGCAATGGGGATCGGTATGTATCTGGCAACTCTGACTCCATGGGTCAGCAAGGATTTACTGGGACCGGCAAAGTTCATGTATTATGCAGCACCATATCTTACACAAGTTCTACCAACTTTCATTTTAACAGGTGCAATTTTCCTTTCACTTATAATTCTTACCAGAAAAATGGCTGCTCTTTATGTCAGCGGCATTATATTGATGGTTCTTAATGGAATTTCTTCTCAGTTCTCAACAGATCTCGATACTCAATGGCTGGCTGCTCTGCTTGATCCATTTGGAATGAACTCAATGGAGCTGATGACCAAGTACTGGACAGTTGCTGAGAAGAACACAATGATTGTTCCGTTGGAATCTTATTTTCTGATGAACAGAATTGTCTGGCTTGGAATCAGTGTTGTTATTTTGATATTTTCTACCTGGCTTTTCCGCTTTGCATATAAGCAGAGAGTGGATATCAGAAAACTATTCAGAATGAAACCTAAAGCATATAAAGACAGTCTATCACATGAAGACCTTGTGTTGAACAAAACAAGAGTTCCGGTAGTATCACATAATTATTCAGTATTTAATTCAATCAGACAATTCTTTTATATGTGTAATACAGAGATTAAGAAGCTCTTTAAGTCACCATTATTTATTGTGCTGGGTCTTTGTACTCTGGCAATGGTAATGAGTTCGATGTCAGAATCCGGTCAGATGTATGATACACCCCTGATCAAAGTTACATATATTATAATTGGTATTCTTGCAGGAACAGTATCTACAATGTCTCTTATAATTGTAATCATCTTCAGTGGTGAATTAATTTGGAGAGACAGAGAACAAAAGATAGATCTTTTAATTGATTCAACACCTGTCAGAACCTGGGTAATGTATCTCTCGAAATTTATAGCCGTTATGTTTATCCCATTAGTTCTATATGCATTTGCAATGCTTATCGGAATAATTACGCAGATGGTTCTACATGTTGATAATATTGACATGTTTCAATATACAGTTTCACTTGGAAAGCAGATAATCAACATCTCTCAAATTGTGTTCATTGCTTTCTTTTTCCACTCACTGATTAATAATAAATATGCAGGACATCTGGCAATAATCAGTTTCAGTGTACTAAATGTGTTCATATCAAAATTTGGTTTGGAACACCCGCTCTGGCACTATGGTAAGGGTGGATCTTTGATGTATTCAGATATGAACGGTTATGGTAATTTCTGGGATGCATTCCTGGCTTATGAAGGTCATTGGCTTCTTGTAGGACTCATTCTGCTTTTCATTGCTGAAAAAGTTGTAGTAAGAGGTCGGGAAACAGGGTTTTTCAAGAGAATCAAAGCTTTCCCTCTTAAAATGAACAAACCGAGTATTGCAGTTCTTTCATTTCTTATGCTTGCCATGTTCTCAACCGGTGGATGGATATTCTATAATGTTAATGTTGTTAACGATTATACTACTAACAAAGAAGGAATTCAGCAGGCAATAGATTACGAAAAGACATATAAGAAATATGAACATCTTGTAATGCCTCGATTTACTGACGTTTACCTTGAAGTCGATATTTTCCCGGAAATTCAGGGAGCAGATGCCAGAGGTAAAATGGTAATGGTTAACAAATCCGATTCTCCGATTGATACTTTGTACTTTAATGTAAACAGTGGATTGGAAATGGAGCAACTGGAAGTATCTGCGAAAAGCAAAAGAGTCCATGAAAATGAGGACAGAGGAATATACATTCTGGAACTGGAAAATTCGATGATGCCAGGGGATTCCATGAATCTGGAATTTGCATTCAAATCCAGACGTGACTCATTTTATCCAACAACATCATTATGCGAAAACGGTACTTTCCTTAACAACAAAATGTTCACTCCGGGACTTGGCTATTCCAGCGGGGGAGAGTTAAGCAGTAAAGTCTTGAGAAAGAAGCATGGACTTCCACCAAAACCCCGTATGGCAAAGGTTGATGATGAAGAAGCACGTATGAATACATATATAAGTAAAGACTCTGACTGGGTTAATTTTGAAGCTATTGTCAGCACCAGTAAGAATCAGATAGCTATTGCCCCTGGTTATCTACAGAAAGAATGGTTAGATAACGATAGGAGGTACTTCCATTACAAGATGGATCATCCTATTCTGCATTTCTTCTCTTTTGTATCAGCGAGATATGAAGTTAAAAAACAAAACTGGTCACTACCGTCCGGTAAAGATGTAAGCATTGAAATTTACTATGATAAAAAACACCCATATAATATAGATACAATGATACGTTCACTTGAAGTATCACTTGATTATTATTCTAATCAATATGGAGAATATCCGCATAAACAAGTAAGAATCCTTGAATTCCCTCGATATGGCACTTTCGCACAGTCCTTCCCAAATACAATTCCATATTCTGAGGGAATAGGATTCATTGCCGATACCAAAAGAGGTAAAGGCGTAAACTATCCATTCAATATCACTGCTCATGAACTTGCTCATCAATGGTGGGCACATCAGGTTATTGGTGCAGATGTTCAGGGTGCTGTTCTGATGTCGGAAGCTCTTGCTCAGTATTCAGCCCTTATGGTTCTGGAGAAGGAGCATGGGGAAGCCCAGATGAAGAATTATCTGAAACATGAACTCGACAGCTATCTCAGTGGCAGGGGCTATGAGTCCAGAGCGGAGATGCCGTTGTATCTTGTGGAAAACCAGCAGTATCTGCATTATAATAAGGGATCAGTTGTGATGTACGCATTAAAAGACTACATCGGAGAAGAAGCTCTGAATGGTGCACTCAAGAAGTATGTCGCAGATAAGAAATGGCAGAAAGCTCCTTACACAAACTCTATTGAGTTTCTGGAGTACATCAGAGAAGCAACACCGGATTCACTTCAATACGTTGTAACAGATATGTTTGAAAAGATAACAATTTTCGATAATATGACAGAGTCAGCGGAATATCATAAACTGGATGACGGCAGATACGAAGTTGTGATCAACACTAAATCAAAGAAATTCTATGCAGATAGTCTTGGTGTAATGAATGAGGCGGCTCTGACAGAATGGATTGATGTGGGAGTATTTGCGGAAAAGACAATCAATGGTGAAAAGAAAGAAGTAGCACTATACTTGGAAAAACACAAAGTTTCAGCTGAGGACAATACTTTCAGCATTATTGTGGACAGTGAACCTGAAAAGGCTGGACTTGATCCGCTGAACAAGCTTATAGACAGAGATTCGAATGATAATCTTATCAAAGTAAAGAAATCAGATGATCAATCAACAGAACAAGTAACAAGGATTTAATAATGAAAAGAATTATTGCACTGGTATGTGTTATTGCAGTTTTCTCCGGTTTGTTTGCCGGAGTACAGGAAACAGATGAGCTATGGAAAAAATTCCGAAAAATAAAGAAGAATAATAGAAACTGGCAGCCTGGTATGGTAACAACAAAACAGGTTACAAAGAATAAGAAAGGTGCCATCCAGAATGATCTTGAAATTGTAGTTAAGTATAAGGAAACAGACTTAGGGATTGAGTCCGAATTTATCTGGGGTATCTCGGATGGAGACTCATTAGATAAAGACAATCCTATTGTTGATGCTTTTTTAACACAGTATTCGGGAAAAGAAGATGATGACAGTGAAGGATCAATATCGGACAGAAAAGATCTTCACCTGGAACAAACATCAAAGAGAAAAAAAATTTCAGGATTCAACTGCATAGGCTATGACTTCTCGTATGAAGATATGGTGGATATGAGTAAAGATAAATCCGGAACAAAAATGAAGAAAATGAAGATGGCTGGGACTTTCTGGCTGGATGAAAAATCCGGTGCAATGATAAAGCAGGAAAGCTCATTTGCCAAAGCACCATCAAGAATGATTAAAGATATGCACAATACAATGCTGTTTGATTACAACGAAAAAGGTGAGTGGAAACCCATCGAAGTAAACATTGATATTAAAATAAGCGTAATGTTAATGACAGCATTATCAAATACGAGAATAGTAATGTCTGACTACTTTAAAAAGAAAAATCTGTAACCCGGATTGGTTGAATAGAATCCGTAAGCTGTACTTCAATAACAAGTGTTACATCAGGAGTGCAGCTTTTTTGTGCATAATGGGGATGCTTATATAGAATGTTGTACCAGTCTCTTTATTACTTTCAAAACTGACTTTCCCATCAAGATATTTTTCGCCAAAAAGTTTGATACTGTAAGTTCCTATTCCACGGCCTTTTCCTTTGGTTGAAAAGGATCTCTTAAAAATCTGAAGTTGATTCTGTGGATTTATATAGCTGTTATTATGAACGGAAAAAACAGCATTATCGTTATCTTTTCTGCATGAAACAGTAACTGTATCTCCTGCTTTGGAGGCTTCAATAGCATTTTTAGTCATATTGATAAGTATACGTTGAAGAAGAGATTTTTCTGTGAACAAACTGAAGTCCTCGGTATCTTCAGTTATTACAACCTTTACATCAGTATAAAAGTCATCTGAAGAATACAATCCTGTAATCTGTTTCAGCAAAAGTTTTGTATGAAGTTCTGAAATCGTAACATTGAGTTTCCCTTTTTCCGCCATAAGCAGTTTTTTGTGAGCGGATATTTCTTCTGTTAATCTCAGACTGGCATTATGAATTGTCTTTGAATATGTTGTATGAAACTCAGAATCTTTTGGATCTGTAAGCAATTCCGAATAGCTCGTTATAAGCATAAGCAGATTGTTGATATCATGGAAGAATGTTCTTTCCAGCACTTCCTTTCGCTTCTGATCGCTTATGTCTTCCAGACTGACAAAGGTGTATCTTCCTTTTGCAAAACGATATGGTGTTACCCATACTTTGAAGTCATATGATTCATTGTCGATAGTATTAATTCTACATTCATAGCAAGATTCCTCAGCAAGATTATCAACTTCTGTCATTGCCTTGTTTGCTCCGCATTCTTTACAGAAAACCGTACTTCCGCAGCCATCTTCAGTTTCTCTGGAATGCACACAATTGAATACTTCCCCAAGACGTCTTCCCAGAATCATGTCATAATTGGATTCTTCCAGTGACTCTGAAAGATTTTTGTTGAAGAATATGACCTGTCTATCATGATTCAGGATAATTACAATACATGGGACAGAATCAGAAATTCTCTTCAGGAGTCCAGAGTTTCTAAGTAAATCAAAGCAGAAATTTATTTGCTCTTTTTTTTCTCTTTTTGTGGGATCAAAAACTATTCTGGTATTTTGCATAATATCTCCAATGAATTAATCAAGACGAAAAGATTATTTCCAAACATGTTTCCCTGTCAATAAATTTGCACTATATTGAATGTGGATTAATAAAAATTATCAGTAAAGCGGAATAGAAATATTGAATGATGTTCCATTTTGCATAGATGATTCAAACCAGACTTTACCATTAAGGTATTTTTCTCCGAAGAGTTTCATACTGTAAGTTCCAATACCTCGACCTTTACCTTTGGTAGAAAATGAACGTTGAAATATCTGACCTTGAGCAGGATATGGAATGTAACCGCAATTATGTACATTGAATATTATGCTCTCATCTTTTACATAACAGTTAACCTTAACATCACCACAATCTGAAGATGCTTCCAGAGCATTTTTGGTCATATTGTTGAGGATTCTCAACAAGATAGCTTTATCCGTTTTGAAATCAACAATCATAACGTTATCGTCAATTAAAATGTGTTTGTCAGCCCAAGTTTTGCTTTTTGTGAATAATGTTGTCAATTCAGCAAGTATTTCAATAGAGTTAACTTCAGTCATATTGACTGCAAGGCTGCCGTTCTCAGCTTGAATGATTCTCTTATGAGTATCAATTTCATCCTTCATTCTCTGAGCCGCAGTTTTGATTGACGTAAGGAACCTCTCTTTTGACGGATGATCCAGGTCAGAAGACAGTAATTCTGAATAGGCATTAATTATATGAAGCAGATTGTTAATATCATGGAAGAAAGTATGTTCAAGCACTTCTTTTCTCTTATGCTCGCTGATATCTTCAAGGCTTACAAATGTAAAGCGTTTGTCATTGAAATCATAAACTGTAGATAATACTTGAAAGTCAAAAGATTCATTTTCTGTAGTTGAAATTCTGCATTCAAAAAACGCATCAGCACTTCCTGTATAAGATTGGCTTACAGACTTTGCAATTCCGCACTCACCACAGAAATCTGAAAAACCGCAACCTTTACCGGTTCTCTTTGCATTAATGCAATGAAAGATATCACCAAGTTTTTTTCCGATGATCTTAAGATCATCAGATAAGTCAATATTGGGATTTTCAGCTTCTAACAGGTTCGGTAGATTTTGGTTAAAATAGATTACTTCTTTGTCGTCATTGATAACCAGAACAATGCAGGGAAGAGTATCCGCAATTTTCTTTACAAATGTAGATTCCTTTATATTTTCAAAACAGTAATCACTAATATGATCAGGGATTGATTCTTTTTGATCTCGACTCATCTATACTCCATTAAATATTTATACCATGTACGATTCATTACTTGTATTATCCCTGAACCATGTCAAGCAAAATTAGACAAAACCTTACATTGGTAAAGTTTTTGTTACTTTAAGGTACTTATATAGATAATTCGTTATGTGACATGCAACTCAGATATTACAGGACTGTTTTCTTACTTGAAAAGTTAACAGGAATTGACAGAAAGAAAGTTGTTCCGCTAATTTTATCAGATTTAAACCAGACTTTTCCTTTAAGGTACTTTTCTCCGAACAACTTCATACTGTAAGTTCCTATACCGCGTCCTTTTCCCTTTGTCGAAAATGATCGTTGAAACATCTGCAATTGAGATGATCTGGGCATGCAGCCTGTATTGGAGACGCTGAATTCTGCATTTTCACCTTTCTTAACTACATTGATAGTAACATTCTGATTTTCACAGGATGCCTCCAGAGCATTTTTAATCATATTGGCTAAAATTCTGACTAACAGGGCTTTATCTGTAGTAAAAATGAAATTCTGAGCAGCCTCTTCTATATTTACTTTTCTGTTTACATACAGGTTAGAGTTATCGTAAAAATCTGAAAGTTCCCGGAGTATCTCAATGGAATTCAGCGAAGCCGTACTAATATTAAGACTTCCATTTTCTGCCTGAAGTAGTTTTTGCTGAGAAGTTATTTCTTCCGAAAGCTGAACTCCAACCGAACATATTGAGTCTATGTATTCGTTTTTCACATTCTCATTATTAGAAAGTTTAAGCATGGATGAATATCCAATGAGTATCATCAGAAGGTTGTTTATATCATGAAAGAAAGTTCTTTCAAGTATTTCTTTTCTTTTCTCATTGCTGATATCAATTACACTGAATATTGTATACTTCTTTCCGTTGAACAAGTATGGGGATGCCCATACTCTAAAATCCAGAGCAGTGTTATCTTTCGTAGTTATTCTGCATTCAAAACATGTTATAATGCCGAGATTCTGTGATTGAAGTATTGCATTTACAGCACCACATTCCCGACAGAACTCTGATGTACCACATCCGGAAAACTCATTATCTGCATGAATACAATTTAGGAGTTCGCCTGGTCGTTTTCCAATAATATTCATCTCGGAATTTATTTGCAGATTTTTCATCAGAATATGATTGAAATATACAATCTGTCTTTCATTGTTAAGTATCATTACGATACTCGGTAATGAGTTAGTTACCTGATGAAACGGATCTACTGATACAAATTTTCTGTAATCCGTTGTTACTTGTTCTATGGATTTTCTTTCATCTGGAGCAAACATTGTTTTTCTATTTTCCATAATTTCTCCTGTTGGTATAAATATAAGCTTTTTCTGGAAATAAGAAAATAAATTCAGTTTATTTTGTGCAAAAAACAGGCTGTCGAGATTTCGACAGCCTGAATATTGCTTTCAATAATGCATCTATTTCATCAGGATCATTTTTCTGATCTGTGAATAGCTGTTTGTGTTAAGTTTATAGAAATATACACCACTCGATACATCACTTCCGTTATCATCTTTACCATTCCAGACAACTGAGTGTTCTCCGGCAGTCATAAACTCGTTCTTAAGTGTTTTAACTTTCTGACCTTTCATATTGTAAATTGATATTGTCGCTTTTGTATCTTCTTTAAGTGAGAAGCTGATTGCGGTTTCAGGATTGAATGGATTAGGATAGTTACCCTTCAAGTAATTTCTGAAGCCTGTATCAGGAACATTGTTATTACCACCTGCAGCAATACCTCTGTTGGTTGTCATGCCTGCTGAAGGATCGTTGAAGAAGTATACCGCTCCTCTATTGTCATCGTTATCATGTCCCCGTGAACCAATAATCATGTTTTCTGCATCATATGCAACATCACAGCCAAATTGTTGTTTTGGACCTGTTCCGTAGCTATAGAATGTGTCCAGGTGTGTTCCCATGTTATTATAACTGTAAACTGCTCCTCTGCGGTGCACATCTCTCGCTCCAACAACAGCATGTTGCTCTTCGATTGCTACTGAATAGCCAAAGTACGGTCTGTAGTCAAAGGTTTCCTCAGCGTTAATTACAGTTCTACAGGAAATGTAGGCTGCTCCTTGATAGTCATAACCTTGTATGTAGCTGTTGACTCCAGGAGCCCCAACAATCAGGTCATAACCTGTAGGGTAAGTTTTAAATGCTTCAGAATCTGTTCCTATTGGATAGGTCCTTACTTTAGCGTCGTCACAGAGCTTATCAAGGTCCAGGTCCCAGCCATAATAATCTCTTGTTGAAACTTCAACCGGGGCTGTAAATGCTGACTCTGTACCATCGTTGAAATAAATGAATCGGATTGAGCCAGAGTCTGTACCATTAAGGTCATGTCCGGGACCACCGGCAACAGCAATATATTTATTGATATCAACCGCCCATCCGAAATACTGATTATTTTCCATACCATATGATGACTGCATGGTTGTCAATATGCCATTAGCAGGAGCAAGACTGTTTGTTTTGTAGATTCTTACCATTCCCATGTTTGAGAGGAAAAGGTTATCATGATATGGTGATCCTGCAGCAACATATCCACCATGATTAACTGCTACAGAGAAGCCAAGCTGATCATTGCCATTTACTCCATAAGCCAGCTGATTAAGGTTGAATGTATTTGTGAAGGGACTGTATTTGTATCTGTAGACTGCACCACAATTTGATGTAAGGAGGTTATCTTCTCCGGGACATCCCACAGCAATATAATCATCATCTATAGAAACTGACCAACCGAATTTATCTGATGTTGCGGGATTGGGTAGTTCAAGATCCTGGAAGTGTTCCCATACACCTTGAGCATTTATCTTGTAAATGTATGCTGCACCGGAATAGGAGACACCATTAGAATGCTCATAAGGAGCTCCAACTACTGCGTAATCACCGTCTATTGATACAGTTTGACCAAAATAACAGCTGTTCGTGATGTCATCCGGGGCATTGACAATTTGAATATCGAATATGTTATAGTGGAGTTCCGGTTCATGGTCTGGAGACAGTTTTACCAAGTCATATTGCTGCAGTTGAGTTCCGCCCTCAGGGTCAAGTGTTTTCACACCGTAAAATTCTCCATGGTCAATATATGAAAGATCATGACGTAAGTCTGCCAGCGGAGAGTTTCTGAAAAGATATAAGGATTCTCCATCGCTTAGAACAAAGTTTGCAATATTACTCCAGTAATCATCTCCATCATCATCGTTAGCATCTTGAATCATAGCTCTTATGTCTTGTCCATATATCTCTGTTTGATTCAGAGCTTCAATTATTCCTTCTTCAACATTTCCATTGTTTTCTTTTACAAAGTACATTATGTAGTTAAAGAACACTTCGCTATCCGAAATCACGTTGTGATCATTCCCATCGTTAGGTGGGTGAGTTGTCCACCATCCTTCGTCAACCAGAAGAGTATCCATAGCGTCCATTTCCAGAGTTGGTATTGTTCCATTTGCCATGAATGTGTATGTTCTGTTTAAACCAAGATCTGCATCAACAAGAGTAAATGGATGATTCCCAAAACTGACTGTAGCTTTTCTGGCATGTCCCATTATAATTCTCGCTGTTTCGTTATCGAAATCATTTGGCACTACGTGAGGTGATTCATTCAGTATTCTGGAATAGGCATAAGCCAGTGGTTTATTAGCATCAGGTAGACTGTCCCAGACTGTACCATGATAATATACATTATTCAGTCCTCTGAGATAGAACTTCTGGCAACCTGCGTCAGTATAAGTTTCATTATCCCATACAATATTGCTTCCTTCTCTGTAAAAAACAAGACCATATCCATCATCATTGCTTTTTCTTCGAGCCCAGGAGTTTCCTAATGTACTTAAATAAGGTGGTTGATAATTCGAATTGTTAGACATTAACATCAAGTATTCGAAGTAATCGAAAGGATCGTTAAAATCTCCGGTAACTTCATCCTGCTCTGAAATAGTGTAGCCATCTTTAGCCAGTAAAGCCATTAAATCGCAATCTGCATACATGAAAGCAGATGCCAAAACTAATAAAATAGCAATTAGCAAAAACTTGTTATTCATTTTTCTTTCCTCAACAATATACTGCGGTTGCAGTAAATTACGTATATGTCCCTCATGCATACACACTAATACAAGATTATTCTTTCCTCAGGAATAATTATGTATCCCGTACATATCAGCATCGAAATTAACTTAAAGGATCGTTTGTTTGTAACGTTGAGTTAACTGAAGACGGGTTAATGCGGCTGCCGATTTCTCGGCAGCCTGTAATGTTCAGTTTTCTTATAGATTATTTCATAAGAATCATTTTATTGATCTGTGAATAGTTGTTTGTATTAAGTTTATAGAAGTATACACCGCTGGAAACATCATTTCCATTATCGTCTTTACCATTCCAGACAACTGAATGTTCACCAGCAGTCATGTATTCGCTCTTAAGAGTTTTGATTTTCTGACCTTTCATATTGTATATAGAAAGGACAGCTTCAGTATCTTCCTTGAGTGAGAAGCTGATGACAGTTTCAGGGTTGAACGGATTTGGGTAGTTTCCTTTAAGGCAAGTTCTAAGACCTGCATCAGGTGTCTCTTCTGAGTATCCTGCACCTGAAGTAAGAGTAGAGCGTGATGCAGGCATTCCCATTGAAGGATAATTCAGGAAGTAAACTGCACCATTTGCTAATTCATTTAAATGATTACATGCTCCCATCATCAATGTTTCGGCATCATATGCTACTGCACAGCCAAACATCTGGTTGTCTTCTGGCTGATGACTAGTGAAGCGATCAAGGAATGAGCCTGAATAGCTATATGTATAAACTGCACCTTGAAGATTTGCATCTCTTGCACCAACTGCAGCCTGTTGTTCTTCAATCGCAACTGAGTAGCCGAAGTAAGGTCTGTACTCAAATGTTTCTTCTGCATCAATGACTGTTTGACAGCTTATATAAGCTTTTCCTTGATAATCATAGTTAGGAATAGTTCTCATTGTTCCCGGTGCACCTACAATCAAGTCATAACCTGTTGGTTTTGTTTTGAATGCTGTTGCATATATTCCACCTGTGCCAGTGTTTACGTCGGCATCATTACAATCTGACGCCAGATCAAGGGAGTATCCGTAGCAGTCATATTCACGAACTTCAACAGGGGCTGTAAAGGGGGATTCGGTTCCCGAGATGAAGAAAATGAACTTAATTGATCCTGAATCAGTACCATACAAATCATGACTAGGAGCACCGCCAACAGCAAGGTAATTGTTAATGTCTACTGAAGATCCATAGTATGAACCAGCTTCTATACCAAAGGATGACTGAATGTGATATAGAGGATCAACTGGTGTTCCGTGTGTATCGGTTTTGTAGATGTTAACTCTACCGACAGATCTGCCTGCAAGGCTGTCAAAGCCTGGAGCTCCGGCTGCAACATAATTTGCAGTACTTACTGCAACTGAGCTTCCTAACAGATCTTGTGCGGTCTGACCATAAGCATACTGATTAAGTCTCCAGGTATTCAACTGACTGTTGTACTCATATCTGTAAACAGCTCCACAGTTTATAATTCTTCCATTATCTTTTCCCGGACAACCCACTGCAATATAATCACCGGCAATTGAAACGGAATAACCAAAATTATCACTGTAAGTTGGATTATCAAGATTGAGGAGCTGGAAGAAATTCCATATACCTTCAGCATTTTTCTTATACACATAAACAGCTCCGGCACCGGTTACCCAACCTCCAAGATCATCAGATGGAGCACCGATCACAGCAAAATCGCCGTAAACATCTACACTATGTCCGAATCTGGAATCTGTTGTACTTATTCCCGGCTCAATTACTGGTTGTAAATCAAGAATACCTTGAGTAATTGTAGGAGTACTACCTGATGAGAGTGTTACTAGACTGAATTGATCGACCAGAGTTCCACCTTCAGGTGCGAGTGTTTTAACTGCATATACTGAACCTAAATCTTTATAGGAAAGTTCATGACGTAAATCCTCTTCATCTGCATTAGTAAAGAGGTATAAAGATTGACCATCACTGAATACGAAGTTTGTAACACCTAACCAGTAATCCTCATAATCACCAACTCCTTCAGTCGGGTTCATTAAATATTCTCTGACATTAAAACCGTTTATATTAGTCTGATTTAAAGCAAGCGTAATACCCTCTTCAACTTCTCCATCGTGTTGTTGTATAAAGTACACTAAATAGTGAAAAAGTATTTCAGTATCCGGACAGGTTAAATAATTTGTGTAGTAATTTGTCTGGTGAGTTGCCCACCAGTTATGATTATTAAGGAATGTTCTCATAGCTGAATAGCAGGCTGAGCTTAGTGTACCAGTACCCATCATGGAATAGGTTCTATTTGGGTCAAAGTCATCATCTGTAATAGTGAATGGATGATTCCCTGTACCTACTGTACCATGCCTGTCATGCCCCATAACGATTTTTGCTATTTCATTGTCATTATCATACGGAACTGGATAACCGGATTCATTCAAAATTCTGGAGTATGCAAAAGATAAGGCTCTTCCATCACCATTGGGATTCCAGGTTGAACCAGGAAAATAAGTATCTTCTCCTCTCTGGTAGAATTTCTGGCAATTTGAATTACCGACATAAGCTTCATTATCAATTATGTAATGGCTGTTAGTTCTATAAAAAATAACTCCATATCCATCATTGTTAATAACTCGATCTGCATGATGATCATCCTCCAAACCTGAAAGATAACCAGGGTAAATTCCATTATTATCAGTAGACATCAGCATCATAAATTCAAAGTAATCAAAAGGATCATTAAATGCCCCATCAAGACTATCCTGTTCGGAAACAGTGTGTCCTTTTTTCGCTATCATTGCCATCATGTCTGCTTGTACGAATGTTGCTGCACCAATTAATAAGATTAGTAGAATTAAGAATCTGTAGTTCATTTATTTCCTCCGCTATAACTGCAGTTGCAGTCGATTAAATATATGCTCCCTCAAGCATACACACTAATACATATATTCTAAAAAAAGAATACATGTATCCCGTACACATTTAATCGAAAATATACATAAAATAAGAATCTGATTCTTTTGCTGGTAAATGTCTCACTTACCTGCATTTTTTACAGTACTGTTTGAATTCCCAAAAATAAAATATGTATAATATAAATTGTCAAGAATAAAATTTTCTCAAAACGAAACTTGATTTTTAATTTGAGTTAATTAATATGGCATACTCAATAGTTGTAGTTAACTAAATTTAAACAGGATGATATTTTGGAAAAAAAGAACCTTGTTATAAGACCCTTTTACGAATCTGATCTGGATATTTGTAAAAGTATAATTGTGGATGCATATAAGAGTAAGTATACTAAGCTGCTCAGCTTTGAAGACTCTAACTTAGTGGAGCTAATGCATCTGGTTTCAGTCATAAAGACGATACCTTTCAAGGGTTATTATGTTGCTGTAGTTGATGGAGAAATTGTGGGACTTCTTATATTGAGGTGGAAAAATCAGAAAACCAGAAAAACGAATTTTCTGTATTACTTCAAAGCTTTGCAGGTAGGTCTATGGAAAAGTATAAGAATCTGGGCAGGCTTGAGAATCTTGCATAACAAGCCAGCCGGGAATGAATGCTATATTGAGCTTGTAGCTGTGGGTTCAGAATACCGGAATCAAGGGGTTGGAACAGCATTGCTGAAATATGCCCGGAATATTGCCAGTATAAGAGGGTTAAGACTTCTCACAATCAATGTTGCCAGTTCAAATCCTGCAATCCATCTTTACAAACGAGTTGGATTCTTCATTAGCAGTAAGAGTAAATCATTAATACTTAAAAAAGTTTTTAATATCAGCTGCTGGTTAAAAATGAGAATGGAACTCAGATGACAAATTTCTTATTGCCGATGAATTTAAGAGTATTAAATTGTACCGTGAAAGTTAATCCAAAAATCTATTGACCTGAGCTCTCTAAAAAAAAGCCTTGATTCAGGAGAAAAAAGTGAAAATAATAGTAAATGGAAAAGAAGAAAATACTGATTCGGTAACTCTTTCCGAATATATAGATTTACTCAAGCTGAACAGAGCTTCTTTAATTGTTGAATACAACGGTTTGATTGTTAAGCCGGAAGACTGGTCAACTCAAGCTCTCAAAGAAAATGACAAGATTGAAGTTCTCAGTTTTGTCGGAGGTGGATGATTATGAAAGATACATTTAAAATTGCAGATTATGAATTCAGTAACAGGTTGTTTACAGGTACCGGGAAATTTTCCTCTAAATTGCTTATCCCCAAGATGCTGGAAGCAAGCGGATCTGAAATGATTACTGTTGCGTTAAGAAGAGTAGATCCATCGACAGAACAAGATAATATACTATCATATATTCCTGACACTGTAAGACTGCTTCCTAATACTTCAGGTGCAAGAAATGCAGAAGAAGCCATTAGAATAGCCAGAATTGCCAGAGCTGCCGGTTGTGGAGATTTTATTAAAATTGAAGTCATAACAGATCTTAAATATCTTATGCCGGATAATGAAGAAACACTTAAAGCAACCCGAATTTTAGCAAATGAAGGATTTGTTGTTTTACCATATATGATGGCAGATGTTGCTGCAACCAGAAAAATGATTGATGCAGGTGCTTCAGCAGTAATGCCTCTTGGCTCTGCAATTGGATCTAACAGAGGACTTCAAACAAAAGAAATCATCAGAATGATGATTGATGTTTCATCCGTTCCGGTAATTGTTGATGCAGGAATAGGCAGACCTTCTCAAGCTGCTGAAGCTATGGAAATGGGAGCAGATGCTGTTCTTGTTAATACTGCAATTTCTGCTGCTGCTGATCCTGAAGCAATGGGTAAAGCTTTCAGTATGGCTGTTAAAGCAGGTAGAATGGCTTTTACAGCAAGACTTGCAGAAGAAAAAATGGTGGCAGATGCATCATCTCCATTAACCGGATTTCTCCGATAAAATAGGAAGATAAACATGTTAAACTGTGACTTCAGAGACCTGATAAATAAATACGAAAATTTCGATTTCGAAGCATATAATAAGAATGTAACAGATGAAGATATAAGAAGAAGTCTTAATAAAAAAGATAGAAATATTAATGATTTACTTAATTTATTGTCAGATAGGGCTGAAACTTTCATAGAAGAAATGGCTCGAAAATCTCACAATGAAACAATACAGTATTTCGGGAGAACAATCCAACTCTATATTCCTCTTTATATTTCCAACTACTGCAGTAATGAATGCATATACTGTGGATTCAATCATAAAAACCAGATTAAGAGACTGCAGTTGACAGAAGATGAAATACGAGAACAGATGAAGATAATATCTCATACAAAAATGAAGCATCTTCTTCTGCTAACCGGAGAAGCTCCTGGCATGGCAACTGTGGATTATATTATTAAAGCAGTTGAAATTGCCAAAGATTATTTTTCTTCAATATCCATCGAAGTGTATCCAATGGAAACCGAGGATTACCATAGACTGAAGGAAGCTGGTGTAGATGGTTTGACAGTGTATCAGGAAGTATATAACCGTGATGTATACAAAGAAGTACACCTTAAAGGTAAAAAGCGTGATTATGATTTCAGGATTCTTACTCCGGAAAGAGGAGCTGAAGCAGGCTTTCGTATGATAGGTATAGGTCCTTTGTTTGGGCTGACTGATACATATAAAGAAGCTTTTTTCTGTGCTTTACATGCTGACTACCTACAACGGAAATATCTTGATACAGAAATAAGTATTTCTTTACCTCGAATAAATAATGCTGAAGGATCATATTTGGCAAAGTATCCATTATCAGATAAAAAATTTGTTCAATATATGAGTGCATTCAGATTATTCCTGCCAAGAGTTGGAATCACTGTTTCGACAAGAGAAAATGCAGAATTCCGCAATAATGTTTTACCATTGGGAGTAACAAGATTTTCTGCAGAGTCAAATACACAGGTTGGTGGCTATTCCAGTGATCATTCTGAGGAAACACCGCAATTTGAGATTTCTGATGCAAGAACAACGGAAGAAATTGTTGAATTTGTAGAGAACGCAGGATATCAGATAATTTATAAAGACTGGGAGCTTATATAAATCTATAGCTTGGATTTGAGTTCCTTGATTTTATCTTCTGCATCGGTAACACCTGCTTCATATGCTTTAACATATAAATTGTATGCTTTCTTGTAATCTTTAGTTCCAAAACGTTTGTTTTGCTTTTTTTCTTCTTCTCTTGCATTTTCAAAGTATTCTTTTCCTTCTATAAGAAGACAGCTTGCGGTTTTTTCTTTGATTCGAGTAATGTTAGATTCATAAGCTTCGAGATTCTTTGCATTCTTAATTTCTACAGATACAATATCTCTTAGAGAAACATTGAATGTATTTTGAACTATGAATTTTCCCCAGAGCTTTACGTTTTTATCATATCCGGCTGTTGCAAGAACATTTCCTGTTTTCTGCATCTTAACAGCTTCAACACTTATTTTATGACCTGAGTATTTTCCTATCTCTCGTCCTGACAGGTTATACAGCCTTGTAAAATTATCAGAGCAGGCAGCTGCGAACAAAGTATCGTTTGGACTGAAATCAATATCATGGAACTTTATACCTGTACTTTTAATTTTCGTAACTGCTTTTTCAGTCTCAAGATCCCAGATAACTGCAATTTTATCTTCACTTGCTGAAACAATTTTTGAGTCAATACTATTCAGGGATAATGCCGTAATAGTCGCATTGTGTTCTTTAAAAACAAGTTTTGTGTTACTGTCGAAGTTGTTATAGTGGACTGCCCCTGAACTTTCACCCCAGACAATTCCTTCTGACATATTCAAATGTTCCATTACGGTCACAGAATCGGATGTCCTGATGCTGGAAACGGAATCGGATTTTCGATCAATTATCCGTATCTGCTTATCTGAGCACCCAAAATAAATAGTTTTATCATCTCTTGAAAAACAGGCAGAGGATATTATGCATTTCCCGAAATCCCAATCCTTTATAACAATTGATTCTGAGGAGTCAATTAGTTTTGCATGGCCTTCTGAAGTTACTGCAATAATGTATTTACCTGAACTGCTGTACGCTGCACAGGTTATTTCTCCGCGAAAGCCCCTGTAATGCTTGATAATCTTCTGATTCTTGAGATTCCACTCAATAATTGAAGAATCCCAGCTCCCTGAAACAAGCATGTTAAGGTATGGATGAAAACACAACGATGATACAGGCGATTTATGAGCTTGCAGAACAATCGGTTTTGATGTTGTATCAATTACATAATCTTTTATTACCCATATTCTTTTATCTTTAACAAGCCTTAGGGCCCGATAAGATGATAGAAATGAATTATCCTGTTCGAGAGATTTTTCAATTTTTACGATGTACTGGTTTGTAACACTATTTTTTACCTTTTTTTTCTTTAATAATACTAAAAGGTTAAGTACCATTGATACATTAACATTTCGGATTTTATCGAAATAATCAAGTATTCTTGACTTTGAACAGAAGTCATGATCAAAAACTGATTTAACTGCATAGATGGGATTAATATCAGACAGTTTATTGAAGATTGATATTGCCTCCTGAATTTTATTCTGCACAGCAAAGATTTTTGCCTGTAGATATAATGAATTATGAAGATCAGGATTTATTGTGAATGCTTTGGCCGCATTCTTTAAACCTTTATCAAATTCTCCCTTTATATAATTCAATATGCTATACTTATAATATGCTTCAGCAGTGTAATATCTTACAAGATCATTGATATTCAAAATATCTATAGATGAAGGCAGTGTGTGCTTTGTAAGTTGAATTGCCAGAGAAGAATGCTTTGACATTGAATTATGTATACATTTTCTGAAGAAAAATTCAGCTTTTTCAATATCGAGGCATGAAGGAGAAAACAGATAAATCATGCCGATTTTGTAATGTATATAGTAATTCTCAGGTTTGAGTTTATCAATTTCAAGCAACTTTTGTAATGCTTTATCTGCATTTTCGTAACTGTTTGTCAGAGAATAGTAATTTTCAAAAGCAGATCTAAGGAGTTCAATCTCATCATCCTTCCAATTTAGCTGATCACTTAAAAAGGTCATGTCTGAACTGATGATGTTTGCCAGAAGTGAAGCATCAAATTTTAAACTGTTCTTCCAGTATATGTCTTGTTCGAGCATCGAATAACTTTTAATCAGGTACTCAATGCCTTTCGAAAAGCTTCCACAGACAGTTTTCGAATATTTTTTGCCGGAATCTGAAATGTTGTTAAGAATACAGTTATCTTCAAGTCTTTTCTCAAATAAGGAATCATTAATACTATTGTCTGCAATATCAGATATTTTTATATCCAGTTCAAGATATGATTTCCATTGAGAACCAGAATCTTTTGTGCTGTTTTGATAAGAGTACTCTAACATTTAACCTGCCTGAATGTTTTTTATTCAATTATTTAAGAACAAGCCAGTCACTGGCAAGTTTTAATTCATCAAAATTAGAACCTTTCAGTTTAACCACGATTTTTATATCAAGTTTTGTTTTGGCCTTTAGATCTGTTATCCTGATCTTTCTTTTCTCTCCCGTATTTAGTGAGCCGATTACTCTTTTTTCAATGTCCCAGGAAATGTGTGTTTCGGGATTTTCAAGTGAAACAAGCAGATAAGCATCTTTTGCATTCAGAGAGCCCTTGTTTTCCAGATTTATATCAACATCTACTTCTACGCTTGAAAGAATTTTATTGTATCTGTATGAAGATGCAAAATCAAGCATTATCTCTGGCATTGGAGCTGTACATGTTATCCATTCACTCTCAATCTGTGTGATTAATTCATGTTTTCTCTTGATAGCAAGTCTTATTTTAAACGGCTCAATGGATGACGCATGAAGATCAGTAAACTTGTAAGTTATTTTATCTTCAGGTTTAAGTTGTTTAAGATTGTCTGATTTAGATGACCAGAGATTTCCATTTTTTTTGAGTAGATAAACAAATATTCTTGTGTTGCTCGATCGTTTTGATCCAACATTTGTCAATTCAGCAATGACATCAACAGAAGCAGCTGTGGCATTGTATGTATATTCGGATTTTAAAACAACATCAAAATCTTCGCGTACTTTTATTGGAATTACATCCAGATCCTCATTAGCGTATTCATCCGGGATAGAACCAAGTTTCCAATTACTTCCGGTTGTTTCCAGGTAATAGTACTTTTGGTTGTTATGAATGAAATAGCTTCCACCGGCAAGTTTCGCCATAACACCAACAGCAAGATGAGATTTGTATTTAAGCAGCACAACATCGTAACCCATTTCTCTGAGAAGTGCGGATACCAGAATCGATGTATCTTCACAGTCACCACCATTCTCATATAATGTTTCATAGGGAAATCTTGGGTATTCGTCAAATCCCGCTGTTACATTGTCTTCAGTATAGGGGAGATGCTGCACAAAAGAAATCACAAAGTGTGGAACCTGTGATTGAGGGATATTGTTTTCTTCTGCAGCCTTCTCAAGTGAGCTTACAACTGACTTGATGAACTTATCATCGAAAGAATCTGTAACATAAAGGTCATAATCCCTGAGTCGGGATCTTGATTTATAGAATTTCATGGATTCTTCATTCAGCTCAAGCTCAAACGTCCAGCTTGATCCAAGGAAATTCCATGTATAAGTTCTTGTTTCTGAAGCATCAAGCTTGATTGCAATCCAGATAATCAATAGAATAATGAAAAATTTGAATTTCATTTTGACTCCGATAATACTGCCAGTTTAATCAATTTAAAAAAGTCTGTTTAATATTAATCGTCAATATATTTTTGACAGGAGTATAAAAAATCAGATTTGTATTGACTATTTTTTTGCACTTGAAATTCATACATCAGAGAAGATGTAATATGAAGAAGATACCTAAGATAGTAACCATAATTCTTTTGTCAGTCACTATGTTAATTATATCAAGCTATGCCTGGCTTAGAATTGGAAAGAAAGATATAAATTTCCTGAAACCATACTTGGAATCAAGTGTAAAAAATATAATCACCGGTTCAGATGTAACCATTTCAGATCTTGAACTGAGATGGAAAAGGCTTTTCATACCTGTTATACATATTGAAAACGCAGTTTTGAATGGCAAAATAAACTTCAGTATGAGCAATGTTGATGTTACGTTATCTGCCTGGCAATTATTAAGAAACAGATATAGAATTTTTTCGGCTGATATCAGTGAATGTACAATCCGGTTTATGTCCGGAACAATTGATGATGAGAAGAAAAAGAATGAATTTCCAATATACAGGATTTTGAAGAAGATTGATAATCTTAACATTATTCTGAAGATTAGTTCTCTAAAACTTGAGTATGAATATACATCTCTTCTCGTGGAGAAAGTACATGCAAGAAGGATTTTTAATGGTCCTTATAAGCTTTCAGGTGATTTTATCACATCACAGGATAAAAGGTCAAACTTCTATGTAAACCTCGAGAGGAAGAAGAATCCTGATTTGTTTACTCTGGATGGCTTTCTTAGTAAATTCAGTGTTCAGGATGCCTATGCTTATGTTAAAGGTGTGAAACTTCCTGATATTAAAGGAGAAATTCTTCTTAACGTTCTTGCTGAAGTAGATCAGAATAACCTTATGAATTTTTCAAAAAGTTCTGCAACAGTTAAGAACATTGAAGTTTTTGCATCTAATGTAAAAAAAGATCCTTATTACATAGATCAGATTGATTTTAAGGGGATTGAAATAAAGCGCGAGCAGGTTATCTCAATAGAAGATGTTAAAATAAGAAATAAAGACCTTAATTTCCACGGATCTGTATACGCTACTGAATCGCCTGAAAAAATTGAATTTATGACAAAACTCTGGGTTTCAGCCTTTAATAAAGAAGTCTTTTCCAAGTATGCTCCATTTGAATTTGCTCCGGTAACATGTAACTGGATTGAGTCTCATATCCATTCCGGGAAAATGCAGAATGGATCAATTTTTGTAGAGTTTTCAATTCCCAAAAAAGAGGATCTGAAACCTGATTTCGATTTTCAGGTAACAATGCCTTTCAATAATTTCAAGTTCGAATATGTTCTTGATTATCCCGAGATAACAGATGCTTCAGGCTTACTAAAAGTAAACACCAAAAGACTATCTATAGATTTTTCTTACGGGAAAATGCTTAATTCGCATCTTAAGAATTGCAAACTGCTTCTCAGCGATTTCAGAGACGATGTTAAATACTTTGATATCAGCGGTAATGCAATCGGACCAACAGAGGATGTCATGGTTTTTGCCAGAGCAATTACTGATAACAGTTCTGAGTTTCTGAACAAGACTAAACTGGAAGGGGGGAATGCAGAGTCTGAACTATCATTACATTTCCCTTTGAAAGACATAAAAGAGTTCACAGAGTTGAATGTCGATTATAAAGGTACTGCAAAAAACAGCTACTCTAATATATTCGGATTGGATTCTGTATATACTGATCAAACAAGAATCAGGATTCAGACAGACAAAATTTATGTGAAAACCTCTACTGTTTATAATCATCTTAACTCCAGATGTGACTGGAGAACTAACTTAAATACAGGTGCAAGCAGTTTTGATGCTACTCTTTACTGGAATGAACAGTCAAGTAAAAGCCTTAATCTTCCCTTATTCCTGAGAGGACAGCAGGAGATAAGAGGTAAATACAATTTCCTTGAAGATCAACTGAAAATAGACATTAATTCAATTGCAACCGATGTGATGATAACCGATAAAAAGCGGAATATTCTGAAGAATAGAAATGAAATCAGCACTATCAAAGGCTCCATGAAACTTTTTGATAATGGTTTTTCACTTGAAGGAGTTAAATACAGGTCAGGCAAAGCATCTGTACAGCTTAATGCCAGATTTAATGATCTTGAACAGAATGTTACATTTCAGATTAAAAATGTTCAGAATTGCAATGGATTATTCAGATACATAAAGAACAAAGATTCTAATAAGATGATTTATGATGGAACATCTCTTAATCTTGCACTTATTGCTAATATGAACCTCAATTCTGAGGAAGGATCCAGTATGAGAAATATGGATCTGAAAGTCGATACTGATGCGCTTTATTTTAAGAAAGAAAAATTGCTTAGTAAAGTTAATTTCAAGTTCAAAGCCGGAAATAAAAAAATTATTGATGCTTCCATTGATGCATACATAAATGAAACAGATAAGTTTACTGTTAAAAAAGCTGCTGATAATTCTACATATGAAATGGAGTTTGATAATCTTGGGGAACTCCTGAAAGATCTTGAGTTATATGATAATGTTAAAGCAGGGAAAGTCTCTGTTTCAATACAGCCTGACGGCATAAAAAAAGCACTCAAGGGAAAAGTTGAGGTTAAGGATTTTGTAATACTCGATACTCCAACATCTGCGAAATTTATCAGTATGGGATCTCTCAAAGGTTTTGCAGAAGGATTTAAGACCGGAGGTGTTCCATTTGAAAAATTGACTTTTAATTATGACTGGAAAGATAAAAGAATTGACTTCTCAAATGTCCAGCTTGTTAATCCCGGGCTCTATATAACTTCTCATGGTTTCCTTAATGAAAAGGAGATAAACCTTTCAGGTGAGATTTCTCTGTTCCAGAAACTCAGTGATTTCATGAATAAAGTTCCCATAATAAAAATGCTAACCGATGGCAATGGTGTGTCAATAGCGAGTTATTCAATATTTGGTAAATGGGGAGAAGTTGATTCTTCAATGAAGTTCCTGTCTAAAGAACCTTTACGCAAGAATAAAGAATACTTGAAAAACAGTCAGGACAATAAGGTGAAATAGTACAATTATTTTTGAATTTAACTACTTCACAATAATTATATACATAACATCTTCCCGGGCTTCAGCATTTTTTATTTTGTTACCATTAAGAATAATCTCCGTAAAGTCTTTGTTTTTCAAAGAATCAATTACAAGAGCTGATTTATCCGATTTCAAATAGACAAAAATGGAATCTGTCTGTCTGTCAATTCCCAGAGTAGTCGTCATGTTAAGTTCTGTGAAAAGCCCTTTTGTCTTTGATGAAAATTCTGCCAGTCCATTGTCTTTTGTCAGCTTCTGCTTAATGCTGCTTTCAGGAAATCCGAAACCATGTATTTGACTTTTTACAACAAGCGAGTCACAAACATTAATTTCAATGTTGCCATTATCTATATTGAATACTGCCTTTTCAATGTTTTTACCGGCTGAGAAATGTCTGTCCTTATAGTATGGGATACTGGTGAGATAGAAGGCAATTAATCCGCCCAGCATAAGACTTAGAATGATTATCGGTGTTTTTCTGACTTTGAATGCAGATTCTGAGACGTAATAAACATCTTTTGACATTCCAAGAGAGTAATACAGGATAATGCAGGTAATATAAACAAAAGCTCCCGCCCAGAGGACATCACTTGCAAAATGACCTCCACCGATCATTCTGGCTATCCCAATAAGTGTGCCATAAACCATGGCAAATACAAACCAGAATATTGCCGCTTTTTTGTTTGATTTTCTATAAAGAAAAAATAAGACGAAGAAATAAAATCCCATGGAAGCATGACCACATGGGAATGATTTACCTTTTCCGGTTATACCCTTCTCCCATAATTCTATATATTCGTATTTTCCGTTGAACTCCTGAATGTTACGTGGCCGTATCCTTCCCCAATGATCCTTGAAACCTGCATTTACAATAATCCCTGGAGCAATAATCATAACTAAAAGAATGAACGCTCCGATTTTACGATATTTTAGATATTTGCTCTTTGTAAAAGATAAAATCAGGAGGACTATCCCTGATACAGCCAACAGCAAGCCAGGGATTGTACCGGCTTTGTACAGTAACTTCCATGGTTGACTGTCCTTCATAAACCAGCCTTCAGAAGTGTTATAAAATGGTTTCTGTAGTTGAATATCCCAATCTGAGCTGATGAACAGTGCAGATATGGCAGTCATGACAATTATAAATAATGTTATTTCAATGATTAGTTTCTTCATTTTATCTCCGATTCAAATATCAGTTAAGGACAATTTTAGACAATTATTTTGTTCAGATTTCTAAAAAAAGACATTTCATACAAAAAAAGATTGCAAAAAGAAATTGATTTAAAGATTCTCGACAAAAAAAAAGAACAGGAAAAATGTATGAAGAGAATAACTATTTTTTTATTAATGTTTATTGTGCTGGGATTTAATAATATTTATGCGGAAATCATAAATGATCAGGAAATCAAACTGATTGAAGATATGTTGAGCAGGAGACAGCTTAATCTTAATGATTTGAACTTTCTCAAAGATTGGGGTAGTGATACACAATTCAAGCTACCCGTTGTGCTGAAAGTTCTGTCTGATCCTTTATATTATGCAGAATTTGCTGATTCCGTGAGAAATATACTTAAAAGAAGTAATCCTTATGACATAAATAATCTTGCTGTATCTATTCTTGTAGAAAACAGTAGAGAAGACTTAAATTTTTCTGATCACTACAGAAAAATGTTCAAGGATTTAGTTAAGAACAAGAAAAAGCACCTGCCTGATTATCTAAGTGCTTGTAGAGCAGAGATAAATGTTGTACACAAAATTGCCTGGGAACATGTCACTGAGGCTGAAAGAGACACATTAACTGCTTATGCACTTAGTATGTATGGAGAGGCTGAGGATAGTCTCAAAATAAATGCCATTTTAAGGAAGCTTAATTTAAATCAAATTGAAGGAATTTCAACAGAAGATACAATTATACCAATTATAAAGAAAATTAATTTTGAAGCACTGCTTTATGCCGGTTACAGGCTGAAAGCTGTTGCAGAAGTAGTTATAGAAGAATACAAAAACGAGGAAATGAAGCTTAAAAAACCATACGTTAAGAAAACACATTTCGGTAAGATTGTGATAGGCTCAACCAATGATGATGTATATACTGATGATTGTTGTATAATCGTAGATTTTGCAGGTAATGATACTTATGAATGTAATATCAGCTCAACATTCGGATCACCATTAAGTATGATTATTGACTTCAAAGGTGATGATGTTTATCGCAATAATGATATGGCAGCCATGCTTTCTGCAATAGGTGGATTCAGCGTATTTAGTGATCTTGAAGGGGATGACTACTATGACATTGGTGATATGTCATTCTCATCAATCTTCGGCTATTTCTATGCTGAAGACCATAGTGGAAATGATTCATATAGAACAGGATATCACAGTCTTGGTGCATCAACTTTCGGATTGGGAGTGCATGTAGACAGATCTGGAAACGATATGTATAACACTACTCAATACGGTGAAGGTTATGCAGGACCACTCGGTGTTGGTATACTTGCTGATCTGGAAGGCAGTGATATTTATTTTGCAGGTGGTAAATATATGCACAAACCGTTAGCACCATATGACAGTCGAAGTATGGGCCAGGGTTTCAGTTTTGGTTTCCGCGGCAAAATGGGTGGTGGAGTTGGTATATTATTCGACCACGCCGGGAACGATAGATATATGGGGGGAGTATACTCTCAAGCGGGAGCATACTGGTATGCACTGGGAATGCTTCTTGATGATGCCGGAAACGATTTTTATAACTCTGTTTACTATCCTCAGGGAAGCGGAATTCACCTTGCTGCAGGATTCCTGTTTGATGGTGAAGGAGAAGATCATTATCATTCCAAGCATGGACCGGGACAGGGAGCTGGACACGACTATGGTGTTGGATTTATGATTGACCATTCCGGCAATGACTCTTACTCTGTAGAAGGTGGTAACGGATTGGGACTTACAAACTCAGTAGGTGTTTTCATTGATAGATCAGGTGACGATAAGTATCAAATGCAGAAAAGAGAAAATTTCGGATTTGCAAACACGGCGAGAAGTGCCGGAGGAATAGGAATATTCATGGATACAGGAGGTAAAGACCAATATCCTGTACCTGCAGACAGCTCCAGAAGTGCTGTTGGAGAAAACTCTCGCTGGATAACAGACATGTATGGTTTTGGAATTGATACACTCATGGTAGAAGTTCAGAAGAAGATTGAGGAAGAAGCTGAAGAAATGGCTGCGGAAGTAGATTCTACCGCTGCAATCAAAGAGATCTTTGGTATAGCTTCGGAGTGGGGAGTAGGAAATAATAAGGAACGTGTTGAAAAAGCTCTCAGTATCCTTTTTAAGAGAGACGAAGAAGCTGCAGAATATATATTTAACAACAGAATGAATACGAAGTCCGGTCTTGTCCTGCGTGCAATTGGCAGATTTCTGAAAGAAAGTGATGCAATGAATCAGTATTTCCCAAAAGGTCTTGAACTCGAAGATTCAACTTCAGTAAAGAACACTATTAGGTTTATTGCGTCAAAAAAAGATACAACTTATGTAAGCAGAATAAAAGGGTTCATAGATAACAAGCAATATGTTGCAACCTGTCTGAGTGCTCTTGGAGCACTTCATACAAACGAAAGTATTAATATTCTCAAAAGCTTTACTACGAATAGCTCTGAAAAACTGAGATTTATTACCGCTGCTTCACTAAAAGCTTTCAAAACCGATGAAACAGATGAAATTCTCTACACAATGGAAAATGATGAATCGTTCCTTGTGAAATCCATGATTAGACTGCATAAGAGAGCAAAGAAAAAGAAATAATATCAACTTGCCGGTACTGAGGTAAATAATGAAAAGTGCAATGTATGTAATTGTATTTCTTGTAACGTTATGTGTTGTATTCTGTCTTACTGTGTTTGGTATCAGGACACTTTATAGAAAAACAATGACAAAACAGGCAACTGGTAATTATCAGAAGTATCTTGATATATCAGAGAAGGAAAACGGAAAACGATTCCTGTACAGAGATAGTTTGCTTGTTGAGACTTATATGAAGACAGTATTCGATTCACTTGATTTGGGTCTTCAATATCAAGTTCAGGATATTATTTATAGTCCCGATTCATTAAAAATGATATCTTTCATTTGCTATTGTAAGCAAATGAATGCTAATAGCAGTGAATCAACATGGTCTGCAGTTGTTCTCAGAGGTGTGAGAAATACGAAATATGAATTATGGAAGTTGTTTGAGTTGAAGTATTATATTCCGGATAAAAACTCTAATAAATTTGATACTCAAAAGGATAGATTTCTCTTTGACTATTTCAGTTACCATATAAGAAAATCTTCCGTAAAAGTTTTCAATGATAAGCTAAAGTATGCAGGAAAAGTTAGAAAGGAAACCGATACTTACAGGGTAATTTCAAATCAATACTGCCTGCCTGATCCACGGTTCTGGGATGATCTGACTTTCATTAAAGACAACAAGATGAAGGGACTATACGACTTTCAGGTAAAAAAGATAGATGGTAAATATAAAGAAGACACTCAGGATTGGTTTATTGTACCGGACTCAATCAGTGAGATGTATAACAATGAAAACTAAGCAGATAATTTGAAAGCAAAATAATCGGAAATTCAATAGAATACTAATCTGAAAAACTAGTAATCACAATTGATTTCAGGTTGACATGCATGATTTGTAAGTTTACAAACATATATATTTCCAATATCATAAGTTTAAGAAAAACATGTAATATAAGAATTTAAAAGAAAATAAGATCATAAAACAAATGATATAGATAAGGCAAGTAAAAAACTTCATAATGTTAAAAGTTGTTGCTGTGAATGACAGGATGATTAGTAAAAGTTATCTATATATGGATTAATAAGACTAATTAAGTGATACTCAGGGAATGTTATAGTAATTAGTAAGAAACTTGACATATTATCTGATAAGATCTCGGTTTATTGGAATATTTCATGCTCGAATCTGTATTTGGAGTCTTAATGTTAAGAATAGTTGAAAATCTGCTTATCATATATTATGTCAGTTATTTTATTATAGATTGGATATTTTTATTGGTTTTCATGAGATCAATAAAGAAAGAGAACCTTGAAATCTCCTGCAATGATGATTTCAGGGAATTTCCTGTATCTATTGTTGTGCCTGCTTATAACGAGGAAGTCACAATACTTGAGAGCGTGAGAATGCTTTTGGCTCTTGATTATCCAGATTTTGAAGTAATTGTAGTGAATGATGGTTCTAAAGATGGCACAAGCAGTGTGCTGGAAAAGAAATATGATTTTAAAGATATTGAAATAACAAGTAATGAGTCTATAGATGCTAAACCAATTAGAAATATCAAGAAATTCAGGAATCTTATACTGATTGATAAAGAGAATGGAGGAAAGGCTGATTCGGTGAATGTAGGTATAAATTTTTCATCTAAGAGTATGATATGTACTATTGATGCCGATTCTGTACTCGATAAACTGGCACTAAAACAAACCGTGCAGCCATTTATCAATGATAAATCAGTTTTTGTCAGTGGGGGACAGCTGGCAGTGGCCAATGGTGTTGAACTTGTAAACAATGAAGTTAAGTCTTCCAGATTGCCTCGGAATATCTGGGTGCAATGGCAGATTATTGAGTATTTAAAATCTTTCATGATCGCACGTTACAGTATGAGCAAAATGAACATGATTTTGATTATGTCCGGAGCATTTTCAGTTTATAAAAAAAGAGATTTACTTGAAGTAGGTGGATTTCTCACTCAATCAAACAAAAGTGATTATATAAAAAAGATTGGTGGATATGGAGAACAGACGGTTTGTGAAGACATGGAAATTGTTGTACGACTATGGAGATACTTTTTCGATATAAATAAAGAAGCTCGAGCTGTATTTCTTCCTCATCCTGTTTGTTGGACGGAGGTTCCGGACAATGCAGATTTTTTGAGACGTCAGCGAAATCGCTGGCACAGAGGACTGGCCGAGACAATGAAGATACACAAGGCAATGTTGTTTGAGCCGAAATATAAGGAAATTGGTCTATTGGCGTTTCCATATTACTTTTTTTTTGAACTATTTTCACCTGTAGTTAAAATTTTTACATTCCTGTTTTTGATAATTGCCGGTCTTATGGGGTATTTTAATCAGTCATGGATGCTGCTGGCAATCATTTTTACTACTCTTGTTTCAGCGGTTATAACAAGCTTGGCTACAGTCTTCATAGAGCAGTGGACCAACAGGAATAAATTGAATTCAAAGGAAGCTCTCAGATACAAGTCCGTTTCAGACTGGCTTCAACTTATTTTTATTAGTATTATTGGTGATTTTATATATTCACCTTTCAGAATATACGCACAATTAATCGGATTGATTGATTTTTTAAAGAAAAAAAATAATTGGTATAAATTTTCCAGAAAAGGTTTTGGAAAAACGGAGGAAAAATGAAGAAATTTCTAATCTTGATACTTGCTGTTCTATTTCTCATTGGATGTGATGTAGAGGATACAGTTTCTCCAGTAGAGTCTTCACCTACTTTACTAGTAACTCATCCTGCTAACTGGGCATATATTTATGATGAAAACTTAACTATCAGTTTTGAAGTTATTGATACAAATCTTGATTCTGTAATTGTTTATCTAAGTGGAAAAAGCTATGATACTTTCTATCAACCACCTTTTGAGATTGAACTCAATAAAGCTGATTTTAATGATGGACTTTATACAACACATTGTAAAGCATATGACAGTGATGGAAATATTGAAGTATCTGATCTTGTGAATTTCTATTGGGAACAAGAATCAGATCCAGATATCGAATCTGAAATAATCGTCGATGTAGTAAGACCTGTTTCCTGGGAATTATTTGAGACCAATCAGATTGAAGCTCTGGTTAATGTTGAAAGCAGCATCGAAATAGATAAAGTCGAACTTTATATTGATGGCAATCTTATGAGTACGATAAACACGGAACCTTACTCAACATCTATTGATGTCAGTACTCCGGGAGAACATAACTTTTACGCAATTGTAACAGATTCTACTGGATATTACAAACGATCTACACTTGTAAACTTTTCAGTAAAGCTGCCTGATACTGAAGTTCCGGTGGGCTATATAACTCATCCTGCAAACTGGTCTTCACATAGCGGTAATATGCAAGTCAGAATCTCTGCAACAGATAATGAAGCAGTCAATTCAATTGAAATACTGGTTGATGGAGAGAACTTCACAGACATTACATCTCAACCATACAATCTGGATATTGATACAGTCCAGTTAACTAATGGTAATCATACTGTACTAGCTGTCATCTACGATTCATCAGGTAATTTCAGTTATTCACAACTGGTTAATTTTGAGGTTAACAACTAAATGCAGAAAAAATTGATCTCAACGATTATTCTGGTATTACTGTTTTCATTTCTCAGTTCGACTGAAAATCTGCTGAATTTGCTTAAAGAACAGAAATTGGATGAGGCTTTTGTTCTAATGAAAAGTTCAGGTAACAATGACATTGAATTGTGGAGAAGCTTGGGCTTTCTATACAAACAGAACAATCAACTGGATAATGCCATTGCCGCATATAAGTCAGTATACTCATTCGACAGCAATGATTATGATGCGCGACTTGCATTAGGAAGACTATACTATGATAAAGAGCAGTTTCAGGAAGCAACAAAATTTTTTCAGATGATTTTGGCTAATGACAAAACTGATGTAGAAGCTTATCTTGGATTAGCTCGTGTATTCTCCGCTACAGAAGAATTTGGTAAATCAGTTTACTATTATAACTCAGCACTTGAGTATCTGCCAGGATATGTTACAGCACTTTTTGAACTTGCAAAGGTATATAGTTATGATAATAATCTGGACGCCGCAATCTTAACATACAGACAAATTATTGATATTGATGACACTTACTCAGAAGCTTATGCAGGAATAGGAAGAATGCTATGGTGGAGCAATAAACCTTTGAAAGCACTGGAATTTTATGAGAAGGCTTTATTGCTTGATCCCTCAAATACTGAGATTAAAGATGAAATCAATAAAGTTAAAAGGGAAACTATATGGGATTACTCTCTCAAGTTTTCTTTCGGAAATGAGGAAGAAGAAGATTATGAGATATCTTTTATACAACATAATTACTCAGTAAGCAAAAGAGTTAACGATTTCATTCAAATAAAACTGAACAGTAACTGGCAGTACTCTCAAAAAAAGGAAAACCGGATTACCGTGGAGAGATATTATGACTCAAGTTTGATAACTACCGATTTGATGCTTAAGAATAACAGATTTTCTTGCATTCTAGGTGGATCAATCAACGATTCTACTATATCTGTATCGGAAATGAACTGGGAGTTTAGAGAAAGATTTAAGAATATAAAACTTGTGAATAAGATCGGTTCAGGAGAAAAGTATTTTTATTTCTGGAAGAGAGTCAGAAAACAATATGTGCATGACAATCTGCAGATAGACTGGAAGAAACTCAGTTTTACTGCAGACTATGAAGTAGGCAAAGTCTTAAAAAACTGGATATGGAATAAGTATTCCAAAGTCGAGAATCCATTTGTGAATTATAGTTACAATCTGAAATATAAGTTTATGAATATCCCGAAGCTGACATTGAATGGGAACTACAGATTTATGGATTACAAGTACGATTCATCACTTTACTATTCACCTTCGAATCGTGAGATTTTTGGAGCTTCAGTTTCTGCATTCTATGAATATCGAGATGTTTATCTTTACGGAAATTTCGGTTTCTTTAAAGATAACAACGATGAATATGAGAGTAATTATGATTACGAGATAGGTTGGAACTTCTCCGGGTTTTCGATAGCTTTATCCATATCGAAGTTTAATAATGATTATTACAAGAGTGATAATATCTCATTAGTATTCGGGGGAAGTTTATAATGAAATCAAAATACTTTGTAATTTCAATACTTGTAATCCTGATTTCAATAATTCTGTACTTCATGATGAAAGTCGAGAACAAAATTCGTCAGGAGAAGATAATTGTCGTAGACAGCACAGTAGTCAGGGTTGAACTCTTACCAGAGTTTGATATCAAAATACTTTCGGCTGCTGCAGAAAAAGTATCTCCTGATTTCCGTATAAAGAAGGATTATTTCCAGATCAAAAAGAATGTTAAAGGCGTAAATGAATGGGAGTCAATATTTCTTAAGGGAGTCAATTTAGGGGCTGCTCTACCCGGAAAATTTCCTTCAGAATTTCCTCAGGATTTTGATTTATACATGAATTGGTTTATCCAGATAGGTGAAATGAACTCCAATGTAGTCAGGGTTTACACAATCTTACCTCCTGTTTTCTACGAAGCTTTTGCGAATTATAATCTTATCTATTCTGACAAGCCTTTGTATCTGATGCAGGGTGTCTGGGCTACAGTTCCGGACTCACATGACTATATGAATGAAGATTACTCTTATGATTTCCGAAAAGAGATAAAGGATGTGATTGATGTAATTCATGGGAATAGTGTTCTTGAGCCTTTAAAGGGCAAAGCCTCTGGGACATATGTTTCTGATGTATCTAAGTATACTGTCGCTTTTCTGTTAGGGAGAGAGTGGGAGCCCAGGAGTGTAACTTATACTAACCAGAATAACCGGAGAAAAAGTTTTTCCGGGGATTTTGTCTGTGTACCTTCAGGAACACCAATGGAAACATGGCTGGCGGAAATGATGGATTATACATATAAATATGAAACACTTAAATATAAGTCACAGCATCCGGTTTCTTTTGTAAACTGGTTACCTCTTGATCCGATGCATCATAATTCAGAATTCATTGAAAATGATAAAGTCCGGGAATATGATAATGATCTTGAATCTATAGATTTTCAGAAATTTCATAACACCAAGTTTGCTAAATCTGGAATTTATGCTGCTTATCATGCGTATCCGTATTATCCGGATTATGTATATCTGGATATCAAGTATCGTCATGATGAGAATAATTATAAAGCATATCTCAAAGATCTAAAGGATTTTTGTCCTGATATCCCTTTGATAATTGCAGAATATGGGGTTCCATCAAGCAGAGGAAATAGTCATTATACTCCTTATGGTTTTGATCAGGGTGGTCATAATGAAATTGAACAGGCAAACATAAACAAAATTTTAACAGAGAATATTCATGAAACTGATTGTGGTGGAGCAATTATGTTTGAATGGATTGATGAGTGGTTTAAATTTAACTGGATGGTTATGGATTTTGAACAACCTCAACATAGAAGGAAGTATTGGCATAATAAGGAAAACCCGGAACAGAATTTTGGTGTTCTGGCAGTTGAAAATAGAACAATAATTCCTGATGGTCAAAAAAATGACTGGCAGGAACCTTCAAAGTTTGATGAGAAGAATGTTCAGGCTCATGCTGATCCAAGTTACTTTTACCTGAAGTATGAATTAGATGATTTCAGATTTGATGAAAAAAATCTATTAATTGCAATTGATACTTATGATGAAAATAAAGGTGAACACAATCTTGCAATGCTGAAAAAGGATGCCCCCACAGGAATCGAATTTTTACTTGAACTTTCTTCCAGAGATTCTGCCTATGTTTTGATAGATGATGAGTATTCTGTGTTTTCAGATATTTACAATGACTATGTTCCGGTATACAGATCTATGTCAAACAGCGACGGTAGATTTGTTCCACAAGAGCTTATCTCGAACAGAGCAAGGGAAACATTGCTTGGTGAGAAGTTTCCTCAGAAAATTCATAATCGGAGTAAACTGGTTTGTGGAAACGTGGATGAAAACTCTAATGCCGATTGGTACTATAGCGATGAAACAGGTATTTTGGAAATAAGATTACCATGGCATTTGCTTAATGTTTCTGATCCGTCATCTCTGCAGGTTCTGGATGATAAACCTGATACACCGGATATCGAAACTACAGAGATTGAAAATTTCAAGATATATACGTACATAACAGATAATAAGAACAATGTATTATATACTGTTCCCGAAAACGAAAAGAGTTACAAATATATCTGGAGCAAGTGGGATATTCCTGAATATGAAGTCAGGAAAAAAGCACAATATGATACTCTGAAAACGCTTTTTGCCAGCCTGAAACCCAATGAAACCATTTACTCAGAGTCTGTTACGGAAGAGTTTGAAATAGCAAAGTGGTATGAAAATAAGAAAGGAGCAATTTCAGTTACATTCGATGATACCGGAATGGGACAGTACGAGTTTGCCTTTGAGACACTAAAAAAATATCATATCACCGGTACGTTTGGTGTTGTTGGTGAATGGGTTGCAGAAAGTCCTCATACAACCACTGAAGATGGTGGATTTGGAATTGAAAGAATGGGTTGGGAGCAGATAAGAAAATTGCATGAATATGGAAATGAAATTAGTTCCCATGGTTATCTACATAAGAGAATTGATAAGAATAAAAAAATAGAGGATATCGTTTTTCAATTAAAAAAAAATAAGGACTTGATTGAGAGTAAAATTGGAGACCAGGTATATACAATTCAATACCCATATTCTTTTGCAGATGAAAAGATTTATTCTGCGGCTGAAAGAAGCGGATTCATGTTTGGAAGAATTGGAGACAACTCGCAGAATAATTGCATTGAGAACCTTCTTCATCTTAACAGTAAAACAATTCTTAATGATAAAGATCCATCACAAATTGAAATTCAAAAAATTATTGAAGATAATTATGGTGAATGGACTGTTTTTATGTATCATCACATTTTCCCAGAGAATTCAAAAGAAATGCATCTTTTTGATTATCATAATGTATATAACCGGTATTCAGTAACTCCAAGAGTTTTTGACAATCAAATTAGGTTAATAAGAAATTCTGATTACTGGATTGCTCCTGTCTCAGCAGTAGGAAAATACATTATTGAAAGGGAAAACACAACAGTTAAAACTCAAAATGGTTTCAACTCATATATTGTGGAATTGTATTCTGAACTTAATCCTTTAGTATATGATCAACCTTTATCTGTAACATTCAAGACAGACTGGAAAATTGTAAAAGTATCAAACAGCAGCAGTGATGGAGTTTATAATGTTCGAAATAATGAGATTGTTTTTTCTGCTGCTGTTAACAAGAAAATTATAATCGAGAGGATAAAATGAAAAATCAGAGAGTTTTATTTATAGTTTTTGCACTCCTCATTCTGAGTAATTTAACCACACTGGAGTACCAATTACCCAAAGTGCTGTTCTTGTCTACAGGAGATGGAGATGGTCGTGGCACAATATCAGATGGACTGGTTATTGCAAATGAAGTATTTGCAAAACTGGGATCAGTTGTGAGAATTGAAAATCGTAAAATTCTGCATAATGCTTCGGAAATGCAGCAATACTCAATAATAATCGCTCCAACTACATACGGTTACCATGATGGGGACAGACAGTATTCGCTTTCTTATCTGAGTGATTTTGAAATGCAGAATTTACTGAACTGGGTTAAGAATGGTGGTACGCTTGTTAGTGATGTGTATATTGGAAGAAATAAACTGGACGGGCAAGATAGAATCGATGCAGAGGGAAAGTTCAGCAAAAGCAATTGGTTGATGTCTGAGTGCTTTGGTGTAGAGCTTAAGGAACTCAATATGAAGGGGTATTCAATTATTGGGCAGGGTATCTGGAAAGGTGAGATAGTTGAAGCTTTTTCTAAAGATGAATGGACACCTGTAATTACTAAAAGGATTTCATCAAAAATGAGTACGATTGCTGAATGGAAAAAAGAGGAAAGCGTTTATCCTGCATTAACAGTTAACAGCTTTCATCAAGGGAAAGCAGTACTGCTTGGTAATTTCAGTATGATCCACCCAGCGATTGATAATGGATTCTCGAATTCTAAAGAAATAGCAAATTTCTATGAGTTTATTTATGACCTTGCTGTAGGTGAAAACTATCATAAACTCAGAATGAATGTTTGGGAAAAAGGTGCAGAATCTGCTTTGTGTTTAAGCTTTAATGCAAATGGTAATCAGCAACAGTATAGTAGAGTACTAAGATTTCTGAAAAAAAGAAAACTGCCTGCTACTTTTTTTTTAAATGCTGAAATAGATAAAGAAATCGTCAAGGTAATCAGAAGTAATGACTTACTTGAGATTGCATCAAACTCTCGAAACAGAGTTGATTACAGAACACTGAATTATGCTGGAACTATGAGTGAACTTCTGACCTCTGAAAGCAAGATGGATATTCACCCGGATGGCTTTAGATTTCCAAACACAAATAACAGTTTTTTCGGAATGCTTGCTCTTCAGGAAATGGGCTATATGTATGATTCAAGTATTGGAGTCAATCACATTGAATACTATCGAGGATCTGTATATCCTTATAATGTTCCTGTTTTTCATGAAAAATACTATCTTTCACTGGATTTACTTGAGATTTCTCAGAATTTACATGATGACTGGTATTATTTGAAAGCACTTGATTCTAACAGTAATACAGGCAGTAAACTTGATTCAGATATTTCAAAATATGATACTTATCTCAAAAGTCTCTGGAATAGAGCTATTAGACCGAATAAAGGACTGATGACAATTATTGCACATCCTGCATATTCCGGATACAATGATAAAACCTTGAAGGTACTAGAAAATGCAGTTGATAGAGCAGAAAATGATGGTAGCTGGATTGCAAATCTAAAAATGATATCACAACGATGGAATCAGCTCTTTGATTTAACCGTAATTATTAAGGATGAAAAAAGAAGTTCAGAAATCTCATTCAGTCAGACTAAAAGACGAAAAATAAAAAACCTGAGTTTCACTCTGGACAACAAACCAGAAAAAATTGTGTTCAAAAGTGGATATTCTATAAAAAAGGTTGAAGATAAATATATTGTTACTCTTTCAGAAGTTAATCATGGTGACATATTGAAACTGCATTACAAGTAGTTTGGATTCACCCTCAAAATTTGAAAAACAGGCTATCAGCAATGACAGCCTGTTTTTTATCTATTAGTCTATTATGAAATTTATTCCCTGTGCTAGCGGTAAAGCTGTACCCCAGTTAATAGTGTTTGTCTGTCTGCGCATGTATGCTTTCCACGAGTCAGATCCGGCTTCTCTTCCTCCACCAGTATCTTTTTCTCCTCCAAATGCTCCACCAATCTCAGCTCCGTTTGTTCCGAGGTTTACATTAGCTATACCGCAGTCAGAGCCTTCGTGAGAGAGAAACTGCTCCATAGATCTCATGTTTGTTGTAAATACTGATGATGAGAGTCCCTGATCAACACTATTCTGGATTGCAATTGCTTCGTTGAAATCCCTGAATGTAGTTATATATAGAATCGGAGCGAAAGTCTCTTCTTTCATCATAGGTAAATCTTTATCAGCTATGACTATTGTCGGTTCAACATAACTTCCTTTTTCATAGCCTTTAAGCTTGTATTTTCCACCTCCATAAATAATATCCCCTCCTTCTTTTTTGATATTCTTGATTGCATTCATCATATCATTAACTGCCGATTCATCAACAAGTGGACCCATAAGTGTGTTTTCCTCAAGTGGATTACCTATTCTAATCTGTTTGTACCCATTGATGAGTCTTTCCAGAAATTCTTCTTTCAGCGATTCATGAAGAATAATCCTTCTGGTTGATGTGCACCTTTGTCCTGCAGTACCAACGGCACCGAACAGAACAGCTCTCACAGCCATTTTAATATCTGCATCCCCGCTAACAATTACTGCATTGTTACCGCCAAGTTCAAGGATAGTTCTACCTAGTCTCTTTGCTACAGCCTGACCGATTCTTCTTCCCATATTACAGCTACCCGTTGCGCTGACAAGTGGAATTCTTCTGTCGTTGTTGATTTTTTCGCCGATAACACTACCTTTTCCAATCACCAGATTGAATACTCCATCAATTCCATATTTGTCCACAACCGGAGCTATGATATTGTGTATCGCAATAGCTGTGAGTGGAGTTTTGGAAGAAGGCTTAAGCAGGTTAACATCTCCGCATACAGCGGCAATAAGACAATTCCATGACCAGACAGCAGCCGGGAAGTTGAAAGCTGTAATAACTCCTACTACTCCAAGAGGATGCCATTGTTCATACATTCTGTGATATGGTCTTTCACTGTGCATGGTGTTTCCATAGAGCTGTCTGGATAGCCCAACGGCAAAATCTGCAATATCAATCATTTCCTGTACCTCACCTATACCTTCATTGACGATTTTACCCATTTCAAGAGTTATAAGTTTACCTAATGGTTCTTTGTATTTTCTGAGCTGTTCACCTATTTCCCGAACAATCTCACCTCTATGTGGTGCCGGCATCATTCTCCACTTCTTGAAAGCTTTCACTGCCTTAATCATTACTTTTTCGTAATCATCTTCGGTAGCCTGGATTATTGCCGCAATAGGTTTTCCGTCAATTGGTGAATATGATATCAATTCACTTCCACTTGTTTTAAGCCAGCCATTGGTAGAGCCTGTAGTTGCTCCGTAGTTTACGTTCCTAATTCCCAAATCTTTGAGAAAGTCGTTCATTGTTTCCTCCATTGTATTTTGTAGTCAGTGTTTTTATAATATTCAAGAAGGAAAATTGCTAAGAGTTGATTTCAGGTTTCTCATCAATTTTCCGGTAGGATGGATGGAAAAATGGCGTAAAAACCCCGTGGATATGAATAGATATTCATAAATGGTGGGTATATTTTATTATATTCATCTTACATCTTCTTTCCAAACACGGGAGGCTCATCTGTTTCCGGATAAACCCTATCGGCTTATGTCTCATAGCGGGATTGCCGTAGATACATAAGCTCGAAGACAGAGTCAGGAAAATTTCACAAAGCTAAATGTCAAGCGATAAAGACTTTCTTCTCCTGTAGTAAGAGAAGCTGAGAAAAGGTGTATGATCCATTTTTATTGATTTAATTCTTTACATGTTTTGTTTTTTTCTGAAATTGACTATTATAAATATCTCTTTGCATATTTGAAACCTATTTCATGAGTTATTCATATTACACTATGAAGAGATATAAAAATAGAGGACAGGTCATAAACATGAAGGCATATATAGCTTTAATAGTAATTGTTTTGTTTTCCGGATTATACGGAGTTAATGTTATTGAGTTAGATAATCCGGTTAATACTTTTCCTGAAAGAAATTCAGGGGTAATGGCATACCATAACGGTATTGATGAACAGCACTGGTACGGAACTAACAGATGGGCAGTGCATTTTGTAAGCAGTGACTTTTATTCTGTAAATGATTCAGCTATGTTTGATGCAGAAGGAGTGTCGATTTACCTGTTCAATCCGTCAGGTACTATTTCATTCAGGCTATACAAAACAATAATTGATGACGATAGTCTTTTAACATCATGCAACCATACATTCCAGGATGGAGATGCATCTGACTGGTATGATTTCAATTTTGATGGTGATGTTGAAGCTCTTCCAGACTTATGGCTTGTAATTGATTATGAAACAGATGAAGACAGTCCTTATATGTCAGCTAATAACGGAGATGGTTCCAGGTGCTTCTACTGGGAAGCACTTTCTGAGACGGAAGGTTATTTCAGGAATAATGCTGGAAGTGGCTTAAGTTCAGATTTTCTTGTAGGTCTTCAGGGGCATTATACTTTTGCTTCAAGCAATGATATAGCTTTAATTGACTTTGGAATTACCGGACGTGTTTATCCGGATGGAGAAGTTCAAGCATATTATACAATAAGGAACAACAATTCTTATACAGTGAATGATATCAATATCAACTATTCACTGACTCCACCTCCTTCTTCTGGACTCAGCAGTATTCCTCTGGCACTTACAGATTTACATCTTGATCCATATGAGACAAAATCTGACACAGCTTCATTTGATGATTCTTTTCTGTTACCATCTATTTCAGCACAATACGATATTTTGGCAAACCTGACATCATCACATGACGATATACTGACGAACAATGCTTTAAGTACAGAAATCAATGTGTTTCTTACTCCTTTAGATAATAAAGTTGTGGAAAATTTTGTTGATTCTGATGCTAATTACTTCAGTTCAATAATGACTAACGAAGAAATATTTACTCCTGATTTCTTTATTCTTAATTATTTTCCGGAGCAATCCGATTTAAGATTTTTCAGAACTTCTTCGGGAACAAGAAGTAGTTTCTACAACAACTTTGGTCTACCGAATATTGTTGTTCAGGGTTACAACAAACTCACAGGATATTCGGACGAAAATGAGTTTGCAGATACGTACTATGCAGCGACAAACAGTATTGCTTCAGACAAAACATTTCTTCAGAGCAGTGGATATATGGTCGGTATGGATGCAAGTGAAAACATATATATTGATACTTACGTACAGCAAATAGAAGACACATATCTTTTCAGTCAATATTATGGGGACTGTGCTTTTCATGCTGGGATTTTTCAGACGAACGTACCATTGATAGCTTCTTCCGATGACATAATTCCCGGTATGATTTTGCTTAAAAGTCTCACTCCTATTAACGGAATGAATTTACAAGGGCTGGCTGATTCTACAGAAGCTTTCTTTGCAATAGATTTTTCCAGATATGATCTGGATATTATAGATGATCATGAATTTGATGATATCCTTACTGATCTGCATTTTGTATACTGGATTCAGCATGAAGAAACTAAGCAGATATTTCTGATAGATTCCGCTACTCTTGATTATCTTCTTGAAGGTGTATCTGTAAAAGATAATGATGTAGATCTTTCAATACCTGATATATCAGTATATCCGAATCCATCGGGAATAAATGGATCTCAACACATTTCTTTCAGTATAAAGGAACAATGTGATGGAGCAGAATTGGAAATCTATAATATAAAAGGTCAGAAAGTAAAGAGAATCGTAAATTCTGAGAAGGGGAAAAAATACAATTTCTTCTGGAATTTTAAGGATAGCAGAGATAAGTCTGTTTCTTCCGGAGTATATTTATATCGATTTAATGTTAGAACAGGCGGGAAAACGAGAACTTTTCACACAAAGAGCGTATTGCTGAAATAGAAAGAGAAAACAGTATTTTGAAGAAGAAGATTTTCAATAGAGAATTTCATGAGCTGACAGGAGCTGTGCATATTCATACTGAATATTCGCATGATTGCTCTATTCCCTTAAGTGAAGTTATTAAGCAGGCGAAAAAGAACAGACTTGATTATATTATGATCACAGATCACAATAATTACGATTTTATGAATGATCCTGCATATATTAACGAAAAAGATTTAATAATTGTCCCCGGAATTGAAATCAATGATTCTCGCGATAAAAATCATTATCTGCAGTTTGTCGAACCGGGACTTGATATAAAAGAGAAGGGTGGATATTCTGATAATGGTTTTGCTGCTCATCCACTGGAAAAAAGAATTTGCTCTGAATATCCGACTTATGAGTGGGATAAAGATTTTGATTTCACTGCAGGTATTGAAGTATGGAATTTTGTTTCATGCTGGCTCAGTACTTTGCATCCTTTTGTTACTGGAGCGTATCATATGCTTTTTCCTGCTATTTGTGCGAATAAGCCTTTGAAGAAAACTCTGAAACTTTGGGATGATCTCAATATTAAAGGCTGTAAAACAGTTGGAATTGGCAGCGTTGATGCTCATACTCATTCATATAAGCTAGGCTTTATAAACCTGAAAGTTCTTCCTCATTACTATCTTTTCAAGACAGTTCGTACTAACGTACTTATACCCTTAGATAAAGAAGTAAATAAAGATTCTGTTAAACAGGCTCTCAGGAATGGGAATTCTTATATTGTTAACTACAAATCGGCTTATCCCGAGAAATTTTATGGTGGAATTACAGCGAAAAATGGAACATCAGCTATCTATGGAGAAAAAATTGAGTATAGCGAAGGTATGGTCTATTACTTTATGACAAAAAGAATTACACGTGTAAAACTCATTAAGGATGGAGCGTGCATCAATCAAAAAATTGACGACAAAGGAAAATTTGAAATAAATGGACCCGGAATTTACAGACTGGAAATAAAACGCTGGGGTTCCGGATGGATATATACAAATCCGATATATGTATTCAGTTAGAATAGAAAGAGAGGAATTTAATGGATAAGCTTTATGTGAATGTCCTGGGAAACTACATTAATGAAGAGGTTGTTGAATATTATCTTGTTTCACACAAGGAAATGAGAGAAGGAACAAAGGACAAATTTATCCGCATGAAACTAAGTGACAAAACAGGATCGGTCACTGCGAATATATGGAATAATGCCAAACACTATAACAGCCAGTTTAAAGAAGGTGATATTGTTAAGGTAAAAGGTATTGTAATAAAATACAGAGAACAGGTGCAGATTACTATTAACAAGATCCGCACAGCAGATGAAGCTGAATATGATCTTTCTGAGTTTATCCCTGCTACCGGTAAGGATATTAAAAAACTCAGCGATGCCCTTTTCTATTATATTGATAAAATGGAAGACATTCATCTGAAAGAACTGCTTCATAAGATATTCGATGATAAAGAATTTCTTTCAATGTTCTGCAAAGCTCCGGCAGCTAAAACATGGCACCACAATTATATGGGCGGATTACTGGAACATACTATTTCTGTTGCAAAAATCTGTGATTTCTCTGCCAGAATGTATTCTGTTCAATCTGATCTACTTATTACTGGTGCATTACTCCATGATATGGGTAAGGTATACGAATACAATATGAAATCTACAATTGACTTTTCTACAATCGGAAGGTTAATCGGGCATATTTGTCTCGGAGACGAACTGATTTGCAGAAAAGCTCGAGAAATAAATAATTTCCCTGAAAACACTTTGATGAAGCTGCGTCATTTAATTCTTGCTCATCATGGTGAATATGAAAAAGCTTCTGCAAGACTTCCACAGATGCTTGAAGCTGTTGTTCTGCACTATGCAGACAACCTTGATGCTCAGACTGTTGGAGTTACTCAGCTTGTATCATCTTCTCTGAATTCCGGTTCTGAGTGGTCGGAATACGACAAGTTGAATAATCGCTATTTTTACCTTGGCTAAGAAAGACTGATAAATGTTTCAGACAAGCGTACTTGCCAGCGGCAGTAAGGGTAATGCTATACTTATCCGAACAGAAAAGACAAAGCTGCTTTATGATGCGGGATTGTCCGGGAAGCGGATATATGAGGCGATAAACAAGCTGCAGCTTAATCAACATAGAATAGCCGGATTGATCCTCAGTCATGAACACTCTGACCACAGAAAAAGCGTCGGAGTTGTCTGCAGGAATCTGAATATTCCATTATATGTTACTCAAAAAACATATTATGAGTGCAAAGTTAAGTTAGGTAATCTCCCCGGAGGTCCAAAATTCTTCGAACCAGGGAAACTTTTTCAGATAGGGGATATCGTAGTATATCCCTTCACATCTTCACATGATGCAGTTGACAGTTGTGATTTCCTATTCTACAAGGAAGGTGATAACGAAAGAAAGCTTGGTGTTGTGACGGATGTTGGATTTCCAACTAAGCTGATGCTTAAGTATCTCAAAAATTGCTCTACAATTATTCTGGAGAGTAATCATGATATGCAGATGCTTATGGATGGTCCATATCCCTGGAAACTGAAACAGAGAGTGCGTTCCAGACATGGTCACCTCTCTAATGTAGATGCAGTCAAAGTTGTTGATGAAGTTATGCATGAAGGACTTAAGAACCTTATTCTTGCACACCTTAGTGAAACGAATAATACTCCCGAGATAGCGTTTCAGAATATGAATAGATTTCTTACGAATAACAATTATGCTGTCAGATTACTTGTTGCAGATCAATACGAACCCACAGAACTGGTTGATGTGTAACATGTAAATATACACTTTACTTACACCTTCCAAAGGGTTGGAAACTCGTTAATGTTTCTGAAAGAATATATCCAGAGACGCAGTCATCTTGCCTGCGTAAAGAGATGATGTTGCGCAAAAAATTTATTAGGTAAAGACTTCGAAAACACTTGAAGACAGATGGATTCAGATAAAGATTGCAGCGATGCTCGCGATGCTCAAGAAACATGTTTTTGCTAAATCAAAATAATGACGCAGATAATGTAAAAAAACGCTCGTTTCCGAGCGTTCTACAAACAATTTATTTTTCAGATAATCTATTCAACAGTTTTCTGAGATCTTTTCCTCTCGGTGTGATCAAGAATCTTCTTACGCATTCTCATACTCTCCGGAGTGATTTCCAGAAGCTCATCATCTTCAATATATTCCAGTGCCTGTTCCAGACTGAACTGTTTTGGCGGAATAAGTTTAAGAGCTTCATCAGATCCGGATGCTCTGACATTAGTCAATTTCTTGTTCTTAATTACATTTATAACAAGATCCTGATCCTTACTGTGTTCACCGACGATCATTCCGGGATAGACATTAACTCCGGGACCAATAAACAGAATTCCTCTTGGTTGGAAACTGAACAGGGAATATGCCATAGATGATCCTTGTTCCAACGCAATAAGCGCACCACGATTTTTTTTGTCTATCTCACCTTTATAATATTCATATTCATAAAAACTATGATTGAGAATACCGGTTCCTCTTGTTGTTGTCAGGAATTCGTTACGGAATCCTATCAAACCTCTTGCCGGCACTTTGAATTCCAGTCTGGTGTATCCATCGGAACCCACTTCCATATCAAGCATTTCACCTTTTCTGATTCCCAACATTTCAATCACTGCACCAACAAATTCATCTGCAACATCAATCAGAGCAAGCTCTATAGGTTCAGTACGTTTGCCTTTGAGTTCGCGGTAAATAACCTTGGGTTTGGATACGGCAAATTCGAATCCCTCGCGTCTCATATTCTCAATAAGAATAGATAACTGTAGCTCTCCACGACCCTTTACGGTAAATTTATCTGCTGAATCAGTAGATTCCACAATAATACTCACATTGGTCTGGAGCTCTTTCTGAAGTCTATCCCAGATGTTTCTGGATGTGACGTATTTTCCTTCTTTGCCGGCAAAGGGTGAATCATTTACACAGAATTCCATTGCCAGGGTGGGAGCATCAATATCAATAATTGGTAATGGTTCCGGATGAATCCTGCATGCTACAGTTTCTCCAACATCAACCATTTCCATTCCGGCGAGTGAAACAATATCTCCTGCATAGGCTTTTTTGACTTCTTTCTTTTTCAGACCTTCATAATGGAATACTTTGGAGATTCTGTACAAAAGTCTTTCTCCATCTCTTTTCATTAAAACGACTTCTTCTCCCTGACTAACTGTTCCGTTAGAGATTCGGCCTGTTCCTATTTTTCCGAGATAATTGTTGTACTCAATAGCTGATACAAGCATTTGCAATGGTTTTTCAGGATCACCTTGAGCGTCTTCCACATGATTCAGAATTGTTTCAAACAAAGGAACAAGGTTATCACTTTCGTCTTCCAGTTCATACTTTGCTAATGCATCTTTACCTGATGCATATACATATGGGAAATCTAGCTGGTCATCATTTGCATTAAGATCCGTAAACAGATCAAATACCATATCAAGAACTTCCTGAGGACGACTGTTAGGTCTGTCTATTTTGTTAATTACAACAATTGGTTTCAAACCAAGTTCAAGGGATTTTTTCAGTACGTATTTTGTTTGAGGCATTGGACCCTCAAACGCATCAACAAGTAACAGTACAGAATCTACCATTTTAAGGATACGTTGAACTTCTCCACCAAAGTCAGCGTGACCGGGAGTATCAACAATATTAATTTTGTAATCTTTATAATAAAGTGATGCATTCTTGGAAAAGATTGTTATACCGCGTTCTCTTTCAAGATCGTTTGAATCCATGATTCGATCTTCAACATTCTGGTTGTCTCTAAAAACACCGGATTGCTTAAGTGCACCATCTACGAGTGTTGTTTTTCCATGATCAACGTGAGCTATTATAGCAATATTCTTAATTTTCATTTATTTTTCTCCAGTTTTTATCTGATCAATTTTTGTATAATGGATGAATATCTGCAATTATACAGTACAATGTTAAAACTAAGGCAGGAGTTTCAGATGTGTAAATTGGTCAACTAATTTGTTATAAATCTTTTATGTATTATTGATTTTGAGCTGATTATGAGAATATTTTAGAAATTGAGTAAGTTTCAGGTTAATTATTGTATAATTTTTTAAATTTCCTTAAAAAGAACCTGACTAAATAATCGAGAAAAAGAAAGAAAACTATTCCGGCTAAGTCGGATAGCAAGTCTGTTAAGCTGAACTCTCGTATAGGAGACAATGTCTGGAAAAACTCTTCGATTGTTGCCATTAAAAGGATTATCGCAGGACCGACAGGTACTTTTATATAGCTTAGTTTAAAGAAATGCCTATTCATTGCAAGATGAGCAAAAAGAGCAGTAATACCAATTAGGGTAAAATGTCCGCATTCATCAAAATACTTGTTTGTAGGTAAATTTGTAGGCAGTATTCCCTGATAAGCAAGATAAACAATTAATACAATGATTGCGAAATAAGCCAGAAACACGATTGACCAGATTTTGTTAAATTTCATAATATTCCTTGAGTAAGTGATGTCTATTGAAAAACTAAATTCTCAGTAAATTGTTACCACTGATGTTTACTAAATATGAGTATTCATCGGATTTGTCTAATGAATTATTGAATTTTTCCGATCTAATAATAAAGAAGAGTCAGGAATATCATTTGAAAAAGTACAGGTTTTTATTTTTACTTGAACGTGAATTTCATATTTCACTGTTCGAGAATTTGATTAAACATATCAGGAATCAGGATTTAGGTGAAATAGGGATTATGTCTACATCATACATACCGAGTAGAGATGGAAGAGCATCATCCGGTGCAAGATTGAATGTTATCACTGAAATTATCGGGAATGAATTTATCCCGGTGAATGTTCCTGCTGATTTTAGTCCTGATATTACCTATTTTGCAGATACACCGTCTGAATATGATGGTCATCTCGGATTTAAAGTATGTATTGGGCATGGAACAATATGTAAGGGCTCGTTTTATGTAGACTCGACAAAAATTAGACGAGATAACTTTGCTGATTTGATTTGTGTACCGGGATCAATCCATAAAGAGGTTCTGCAAAAGAATATCTTCAAACCGATTGAAGTAACAGGCATTCCGAAACTGGATCCCATGTTTTCCGGAAAATTGAAAAGAAATGATATTCTTGAAAAGTTTGGTCTTGATCCGCAAAAAAGAACGATTCTGTTTGCACCAACTTATAACAGAGAGTTCTCATTGTTACCATTTTTAAAAGGAGATTTTCGAAGTTATTTTCCTGATTATACGAATGTTATTGTTAAACTTCATGGTATTGAACGTGAAGAAGTGAAAGAACATTATCGAAATCTCTCTGACAATGACAAAAGTATTTCCTATTCGGAAAACCATAATATTGTTGAGTGTTTCGCAGCAGCAGATCTGCTTGTATCGGATGTTTCGTCAGTTGTATATGAATTTGCTGCTTCCGGCAAACCGGTTATACTCTTTGATTCACCTTTGCAGAAAAAGCATCCGAAGTATAATGAAAATGATCTGGAATACAGATTCAGGGATGTAGGATCTCGTTTTTCTAATCCGTATTACTTGAAGCACTTGATTCTACAGTTTTTAATTATGCCGGAATCAACTGAAAGCATTGCCAGTCAGTTTGTTTCTGTCAGAGATGGTTCTTCTACAGAACGAGTCATTACAAAAGCTATAGAGTATCTGGAAAACAAAATTGAGAAATCTGCACTTCATATAACTGAGTCAATCAATGGTAATCACAATAAGCTTTCCAGACGTTTCAGCAGGGACTTCAATGTACGTATAATTAAAGATCATTCTGAAATCAATGGAGTGAAAAATGGTGACCCTATTGTAGTTTTAAATGGTAATTATCAGTATTCTTCCATGTTTTCCTCATTGCTGAGAAATCATCATGAGTTTGAAGATGCAGAAATATATATTCCAATGATTTCAGAGCGATTTGGTTCTATTACACAGAGTGTAAACGTATATCATCCTCAGGCAAATGGTATTGCAGATAGTCTGATCGGTGATCCGGTAGTGTCTGCATCTCCTGGAGAATCAGTATATTATAATTCAGACTTTTTTCCTGTTGCTTTCAGTTATGCCGGTAGTGATTCAAAGACCCTGGCAGTGTTAGTAGATGCTTGCGTTAACAATAAAATAGTCAAGGAACAAGATATGTCTGTCAGGATCGCAAAAGACTGTTTTGCATATAGAGGATAATATGAAGATTGCTGTGAAGATTTGCACACCGAATAAAGATTGCCGAAATGGGGGAGACGGACCATTTGCCGAAAGATTATGCACTGCATTTATGCAGTTCGGACATACGGCTGTTATTAATTTTCGTGACGAGTGGTATGTAAACAATTCTCAATATGATGTGGTAATTTTTCTGGGTGGGCTTGTGCAATACAGACCTGACAATAGAAACTTTAACATCATGTGGAATATCAGTCATCCTGAAGTAAGAACTCCTGAGGAACTAAACAGCTATAATATTGTGTTTATAGCTTCTGAACCTTTTTGTGAAACTGTCAAAGGAGATATAACTTCTCCTTGTTACTCACTGTTTCAGGCATCAGACGAAAGGCTTTTTTATCCAAGAGATGTCGAAAAAAAATACTATCTGCTCTTTGTGGGCAATAATTACTATGATAAACTTAAATATAGAAAAATCATAGAGGATTTACAGCTGACAGCTTATGCTGATAAGTGTCATTATGTTGGTGCAGGATGGCATGGATTAGTCCCGTCAAACAGAATCATTGCAGATCAGGTTGAATATGTGGATTTACCGGAATTGTATTCTTCGGCAAAGATTGTACTGAATGATCACCATGGACTCATGAAACAGCATGGATTTATTAACAACAGGACATATGATCTGGCACTGCTAAAGATCTTTCAGATCAGCGATGATGTACCTGGACTCAGGCAATATGGGATAGTCACATATAATGACAGTCCTGATCTTGAAAAGAAAATTGAGTTCTACTTGAAGCATGAGCAGGCAAAAACACGTAATAGTGAGCTTGTATATGACAGGCTGAAGGAAAATACTTTTACGGAGAGATGCAGAGAGATGTTGGGGATTTTTAAGAGTCACACTCAGTGAGTACAACTATAAAGAGAAATTATAAAAGGCTCAATCTTTCACTTCATGCCAATATAGAAAATAAAAGTTTTTATATGTAAAGCATATCAATTGTATAAAAACTCAAGACGTTTACAGTAAGTATCAATACTATATTATATCACAGGGATTTGATAAGACTTTTTTTATGTGTAATTGATGTAAGAAATATTGTCATTTTCTTCAGTAGCACAAAGCTTTCAAATCATATAAAGTCTGGGAGATCTTGAGACATTTTCTGAGAAATTACTTACTATTATGAAAGTTTATACTTTTTTTATTTTGACAATCTGAAGTTATAATATTTTTTTAATGAACCACAAAGAAAGGGGAATGTCCATGAGAATACTTTTAATATTTATTATTGCTTCTTTTATTTCTGTAGGATTTTGTTACAATAAAGAATATCATAAACCTGAAGACAGTGGAGTTGTTAAGAAAATAGAACAATGGCAGGAACTTAAGTTCGGGTTGATGATGCATTGGGGACCATATTCACAATGGGGAGTAATGGAATCCTGGACTCTTTGTTCTGAGGATTGGATTGGAAGAGATCTTGCACGGTTTGAAAATTATCCCGATTATGTTGAAGACTATGAAAACCTTCAGAGGACATTCATTCCCAGAGATTTCGATCCTCAAAAATGGATGAACGCAGCTAAAGAAGCAGGTATGAAATATGTAGTGTTTACTACTAAACATCATGACGGATTCTGTATGTTTGATACAAAAACTACAGATTACAAAATTACATCTGAAAAATGCCCATACTCAAAATACCCTAAGGCTGATGTAACAAAACAGATATTCGATACATTTAGAGAAGAGGGTTTCTGGATTGGTGCATACTTCTCAAAGCCAGACTGGCATAGTCAGGATTACTGGTGGTCTTTTTATCCTAAAGGACCAAGACACGTAAATTACAATCCTAAAAAATATCCTGAAAAATGGGAGAACTTTAAGAAATTTACATACACTCAAGTTGAAGAACTTATGACTGATTATGGTCAGATTGACATACTCTGGTTGGATGGAGCTTGGGTAAGACCTAGAAAAAACACTCCTGAGGAATTCAAAGATTGGGCTATAACCAAAGATTACGATCAGGATATAGATATGCCGAAACTGGCAGAAATGGCGAGATCTCATCAGAAAGACCTTATTGTTGTAGACAGATGGGTAGAGGGAGAATATGAGAATTACCTGACACCGGAAAATAAAGTTCCTGAAGAAGCTTTGCTGGATCCATGGGAAGCATGTGTACCCATGGCACCGGGTTGGTCATATAATAGATATCATCAATATAAATCCACTCGTGAGTTGGTTCAACTTCTTGTAAACGTAGTCTCAAAGGGTGGTAACCTGCTTCTTAACATTGGACCTGCTCCAACAGGGGACTGGGACCCGAGAGCATATGACAGACTTGAAGGTATTGCAGCCTGGATGAAAATAAACAGCGAAGGTATATACAGCAGTGATGTTCTTGAGCCTTACAAAGAAAAGAATATCTGCATGACAAAAACTAAAGACGGTAATTCATACTTCTTCTACATCTGCGAAGAAACCGAAACCCAAATGCCTGCAACTATTAAAATTAATTCTCATCGCCCGGTAAAAGACGCGGAAGTACATCTTCTTGGTTATGACAAACCACTCAAATGGGAAAAGAAAGGCAAAAAAGGTTGTGAAATAATAATTCCTGATGAGATGAGAAAACAACCACCTTGTGATTACATCTGGACTGTAAAAATATCTGAGACTAAGTAATTAAGCCAGTCAGATTGGTAAGGCTTAGTTTGGAGAAAGTATGCAGGACTGGATGAATCCATCTGTCTTTGATGTGAATAAAGAAACACCGCATACGCTGCTTATACCGGAAGATTCCGTGAGAGTTACTTTGAATGGACTCTGGAAGTTTTTCTGGATTAACCGGAGTGAGAACAAACCTGATTCGTTCTTTAGACCTGAATTTGATGATTCGGACTGGAATGAAATACCGGTTCCTGCAAACTGGGAACTTCATGGTTATGGTGTACCAATATATGTGAATGTACCTTATGAATTTCATGCTTTAGGCAAATCAGAAGCCATAGCATCATCAAGGGTTGATTACAGACCGATTCCCCCTCAAGTACCTGATGAAAACAATGAAGCAGGCTTTTATCGAAAGAAAATTGTATTGGATGAGTTATCAGATAATAACGAATACTTTATCTATTTCGGAGCTGTGAAGTCTGCATTTTACATCTGGGTAAATGGTAGAAAAGTTGGCTATTCACAGGGAAGTAAGACTCCTGCCGAATGGAATATCACGGAATACCTCTCAAGTGGAGAAAACACTATTGCTCTGGAAGTGTTCCGCTGGAGTGACGGATCTTATCTGGAATGTCAGGATTTCTGGAGGATTTCCGGAATAGAAAGAGATGTTTTTATCTACACCAAACCATCAATTCATATAAAAGATATCTGGTTTGATACGGGGCTTTCTGATTCATTTAACGATGGTGTTTTGATAATAAAAGGTGAGCTGAACAGGGTTTGTAATAAACTTTATTTGCAATTAAATATAAAATATAGTAAAAGTAATACTTTAAGTTATAAATATAAGATTAACAACAGTAAGTTTGAGTTCAGGGAAGTATTAGAAGATGTAAAGCAATGGTCTGCAGAGATTCCTACATTATATGATGTTGAGTTCTCACTTGTTGATGGAATTTCAGAGAAAGTCATTGAAAAGCATAAGAAGAAAATCGGATTCAGAAGGATTGAAATAGTTGAAGGTGTTTTGCTTGTGAACGGAAAGCCTGTTTTATTCAAAGGTGTGAACCGTCATGAACATGATCCTGTGACCGGACATATTGTATCGGAAGAATCCATGTTGGCAGATATAAAGCTTATGAAGGAAGCGAACATCAATGCTGTGCGGACCTGTCACTATCCATGTGACCCACGCTGGTATGAGCTTTGCGATGAGTATGGGTTATACTTGATTGACGAAGCTAACATAGAATCACATGGTATGAGCTATGAACCTGATATAACTCTGGGGAATAATCCCGATTGGATAGATGCACATCTTGATCGAGTCAAACGAATGGTGGAACGAGATAAAAATCACCCATCAGTGATAATTTGGTCTTTGGGAAATGAAGCTGGTGACGGTGTATGTTTTACTGAATGCTATAAGTGGTTAAAGGAAAAAGACCCGAGTCGTCCTATTCACTATGAAAGAGCTATTCACGGGGATAATACTGATATTTACTGTCCTATGTATTCTCATATTAATCATTTGAAAGAATATTCCCATTTACAGCAGACAGAGGAGTACAGAAATTCCAAAAGACTGAAACCGTTGATTTTGTGTGAGTACTCTCATGCAATGGGCAACAGTAATGGTAATTTGAGTGATTACTGGGATACATTCAGAAGCCATAAATATTTGCAGGGAGGATTCATCTGGGATTGGGTTGATCAGGGATTCCTGGCAGAGACTCATGAAGGAAAACAGTACTTTACTTATGGTGGAGATTATGGTGATGAAAATACACCAAGTGACGAAAACTTTTGCATTAACGGTATTGTAAATCCGGATAGAACCCCGCATCCTGCATATTGGGAGGTCAAAAAAGTCCATCAGGATTTCCATTTCAGGAAAGTAGATAACAGAACCTACGAAATCTTCAATGAAAGGTTTTTTAAAGATTCTTCTGATGTGAGATTCTTTTACGAGATAACACAAAATGGTGAAGTTGTTGCAGTTGATGAGATAAAATCAGGTTTGATTTGTCCTCAAAGCTCTGTTTCATTTATTCTGGAAGAAGAAATCCCGGAAATAGGTGAAATATTCGTCAATTTCTATGCCCAGCTCAACAAAGCTCATCAGTTAATGAGAAAAGGGTACATTATTGCACAGGAACAGTTTTTTATTAAAAGACGGTTTTTAAATACTGATTTCTTGCATGACAGGTCATTCGATTACGTTAAATCAGCTGGATTTGCTGTAGTCCAAAAAGGTCAAATTGAAGCAAAGATCAGTCTTAAAACCGGATTATTCGAGTATATCTCTTTTACCGGGAAGAAAATTATGCTAAACGGATTTGTACCTGACTTCAGAAGAGCTATAAATGATAATGATCATGGGAATCATCTTTTTAATAGAAGTAAAATCTGGTTTGATAACTCTGAGAACAGGATTGTAATATCAGTGGAAATTGATGAAGATAAAAAACAGATCAGAATTTTATACGGGTTCAATAATATGATTTCTCAGGTGGAGTTAGTATTTGAATTTCTGAGTGATTCTGAATTGCATGTATCATATAACTTTTCTTATCTCGATAAGGATTTACCTGAGATTCCGAGGATCGGGCTTCATATGCAGTTGAACAAGTATTTTAGCAGGACAAAGTATTATGGCAGAGGTCCTCATGAAAACTACATTGATCGTAAAGCATCGGCATTTATCGGTATGTATACTTTTGATACAGATGATTTAGGTTTTGATTATATTCGACCTCAGGAAAATGGATACAGAACAGACGTGAGATGGATCGAGTTTAAGAGCACTGAAATGGAAATAAATATTGAAGCTGATGATCTGCTTTCTTTCTCCTGTCTGAAATACTGCTATAAAGAACTTGAACGGAACAACTACGACTACAACAGGCATCCCATTGATTTAATCGAGTCTGAGCATTTTGAACTGAATTTGGACTTGATGCAGATGGGCGTTGGGGGAGATGACAGTTGGGGAGCGCAAACTCATGAAAAGTACAAGATTCAACCCGGTAATTACAATTATGGATTTAAAATCAGATTTTTAGAGATAAAGGAGAATAAATGAAGATCATACTGATAATATTCATGATAAGCGTAGTTTCATCCGCATTGTGTGGAAAAGATTCAGATCCACTAAAACCTATGAAAGCCGTACCATCTGAAAGGCAGATTAATTGGCATCAAATGCAGTTCTATGGATTTATTCATTTTACTATAAATACATTTACAGGTAAGGAATGGGGATATGGTGATGAATCACCTGAACTGTTCAATCCCTCTGAACTTAACGCAGAACAATGGGCTAAAGCTGCCTCTGATGCCGGAATGAAAGGCTTGATTCTTACTGCTAAGCACCATGACGGATTTTGCCTATGGCCAACAAAATATACAGAACATTCAATTAAAAACTCACCCTACAAAAAGGGGAAAGGCGATATTGTTCGAGAGCTGAAAGATGCCTGTGATAAATATAATCTGAAGTTTGGCGTTTATCTCTCACCATGGGACAGGAATCATAAAGACTATGGAAAACCTCAGTATGTTGAATATTACAGAAACCAGCTTAGAGAGCTTATGACAAACTACGGTGATATGTTTGAAATATGGCATGATGGTGCGAATGGGGGAGATGGATATTATGGTGGTGATAACTCCACCAGAAAGATAGACAAGAAAACCTACTACGGCTGGGATAAAACATGGGCAATGATCAGAGAATTACAGCCTGGTGCAGTTGTTTTCAGTGATGCCGGTCCTGACGCTCGCTGGGTGGGAAATGAACAAGGTTTTGCTCCATCAACTTGTTGGGCTTCTATAAACCCGGAAGGAATGTATCCCGGGATTGCAGATACAAAAGTATTAGGCAATGGAACACCTGGGGGAGAAGTATGGAGACCTGCTGAAGTAGATGTATCAATCAGAGATGGCTGGTTCTTCCACGAGGATCAATCACCAAAATCCATAGAAAAACTATTGCAGATATATTTCGACAGTGTCGGGAACGGAGCAAATCTTTTGTTGAACATTACACCTGATAAAAGAGGCTTAATTCCTGATGAAGATGTTAAAAGGCTCAAAGACTTTGGCAGTATTATAAAAGGTATTTATAAAGAAGATCTGGCAAAAGGTAAGAGTATTTCAGTCACAAGTGTTAGAGATGACTCAGGTAATTTTGACGGTATGAATATTAATGATGGAGACAGGCAAACATATTGGTCTGCTAAAGATAAGCAGAAAGAATCTCAAGTAATACTTGATATGGAAGATAATACGGATTTTAATGTTATAAGAATTGAAGAATACTATCCGCTAGGTCAGAGAATATCATCATTCAGCATTGATATTCATACGGAAGATGGCTGGCAGAGATTACATACTGGAACGACTATCGGAGTCAGAAAAGTAATACGATTTGACAAGGTTAAAGCAGATAAGATCAGGCTGAATATTGAAGATGCGCTTGCTGTACCAACAATTTCAACATTTGAAGTTTATAATGCTAAGATATGAGAGCTAAGAGTATATTACAGGAAGTATTTCTAACATTAACTTTCAATGAAGGTATTCCTGAAGTCAGTGTCAATTTTTGTTATACTTTTAAGACTGTAAGTTAGTTGAGTTAGTTAATCATTTATTTTACATATTAACTATATTCATCATTCGAGAAAATATACTCATAGCCTGCTGTATAAGACAAGATTTTGAAAATGAAAAAACATGTGTTGATGTTGTGATAGTAGAAATTTTACATTTGTATAGATAATTGTTAATTTACTATCAACAGTGAAATTGAGCAGATTTTTAAAGTAGCACTGTATACTAACCTCTTTTTTTATGTGGACATTTTTACATATATGTTAATATTATTGTATAAATATACATAAAATCCGGAAATCAAACAGGAATAAGGGAACAATTAATGAGAAAAGCAATTGTAATAATGATTTTTTTTGTATCAGTATACTGTAATGCAGATGTTATTAAAATGAAATTTCAGTGGTACCCTCAAGCCCAGTTTGCTGGTTTTATCATGGCAGAAGAAAAGGGATTCTTTGAAGAAAACAATCTTGAAGTTGAGTTCATTTTTTCCGATGGTTCTCAGAATTTGATTAATGAGTTGAAATCCGGTGAAATCGATTATTGTACAGCCTGGCTGACAGGTGCAATTAGAAATAATGATGACAAATCAGTTGTAAATATTATGCAGATATTGCAAAACTCCTCGTTGATGATTGTTTCTGACAGTAAAAGCGGGATTGAGACACCTGATAACTTGAACGGCAGAAAAATCAGACTCTGGAGTGGTGATTTTGATGTGTCATTCAATGCATTTATCCGAAAGCATAATTTGAAATTTGATAGAATTGAAGGTTCTTATAATATGGACCTGTTTTTATCCGGTGCCTGCGAAGCCACAGCAGCAATGTACTACAATGAATATTACAAGTTGTATCTGGCAGGAAAAAACTTCGATGAGATGAACACAATATTCTTTTCCAAAGATCCAGATATGAACTTCCCGGAAGATGGCTTATACGTTACCTCTAAATACATGGAATCAAATAGAAATGAAGTAGATAGTGTCAGAAAAGCAGTGAAAAGAGGCTGGGAGTATGCCAGAGATAATAAGGAAGAGACTATCAATAAGGTTCTTGAATATTGTTCTAAGTGGAAACTGAAAACAAACTATGCTGAGCAGAGGTGGATGCTGGAAACTATACTTGAATCTGCTTTCACAGATGATACTTTTGGTGAACTGGACGAATCCAAGTATAAAAATGTGAGAGAAGCTCTGTTTAATCAGAAAATGATTAAAAATAAGATTGAGTATAATGATTTCATTTATGATCCTGAAGGAGCAGACAATGAAAATTAAAAGACCAATATGGCTTAAGCTCACAGCTAGACTTGGAATCCCTCTAATAATAATCTATATGTTTGTTCTCATTTACAATTATATAATTAATAAGAATAATGCTCTTGATCAAACAAAAAGGTATTTAAAAGAGCTTACTCGTCACAATGCTCAAAAGCTTGATAGAGAGTTCGAGCAACTGTCTCAGACTTCAAACAGTATAAGAAATCTGGTAGAGTCAACCGACACCTATAATGAAGACCTGGTTTTCGATTTTGTTGTTAAGGAACTGGAAAGCGATCCGGATAATGTTGGCTCGGGAGTAGCATTTTATCCTGAAGCTTTCAAGAATAAGAAGTATGCAAATTTTATTCACAGAAAAGACGGCGAATTCGCAATGTCTGATGTTGCTGCACAATACGATTATCTAAAAGAGGACTGGTTTGTAATCCCGGCAGTATTAAAAAAGGGATACTGGTCTGATCCATTCTGGGGTAGAATTAGCAAAACACTGCTGATGTTACGGGCATATCCTATTATTAAAAAAGATAAGGTTATTGGAGTTTCTTATGCTGATATTTCTTTGAAAGTCATGTCTGAAATGCTAAGTAATATAAAGATAATGAATGGTTATACATTTATAATCAGTAAAAACGGGACATTTATATATCATCCGCGAGAGGATTATATCATGGTCGAGTCTATATTCAGCCTTGCAGAACAATACGGAAGACCTGAACTGAGAGAGCTTGGCAGAAGTATGCTGGCAGGAGAGAGTGGGATAGAGAGTTATAACGATCTTGATAATGATCAAAAAAAGTGGATTGTTTATACACCTATACAGTCAACAGGATGGAGCTTTGCCGCTGTAATACCGGAAGAAATTGTATTGTCAGAAGTCAGAAAAAACGTGATTAAGCAGTTTCTCATAATGTTTTCAGGATTGATTATTGTATTGGTTATAATTATTATTTCTGCAAAACGTTTTTCTGTGCCGATGAAAAAACTGGTTGATGTAACCGAAAGAATTGCTTATGGTGAATTAGATGTCAAGATGGAAACAAATGACAGCCAGGATGAGATTGCGGCTCTTCAGCATTCATTTGTTAAGATGGTTGCAGACTTGAAGCAATACATCAGTAATCTCACCAGTGTGACTCAGGCAAAAGAAGCCGTAGAAAGTGAAATGAGAATTGCCCGTCAGATTCAGGAATCGCTTCTTCCTCAGATTTTCCCTGCTTTCCCTCACAGAAAAGAATTTGACTTATATGCAAAGAATATTGCAGCAAAAGAGGTTGCCGGTGACTTTTACGATTTCTTTTTTTTGAATGATAACGTTCTTGCTGTAATTATGGCAGATGTTTCCGGAAAGGGGATTTCTGCCGGATTGTTTATGGCTGTAACCAGAACCCTGCTGAAAACGGTTTGTACAGTTGATTTAACACCTGCTGAAGCACTGAATAAAGCAAATTACATACTTTGTCAGGATAATGACGCCTGCATGTTCACCACATTGTTTCTTGGATTCTATGATGTTTCAACCGGAGTACTGACATATTCCAATGCCGGTCATGATTATCCGATAATTATATCTGAATCAGGGATTTCCAAAGTTGTGAAGACAGAACAGGATATAGCACTTGGTATTGATGATGAACATGAATTTCATAATGGTGAAATAAAACTTGATGTTAATGAATCTCTTATACTGTATACAGATGGCGTAATTGAAGCTACTGATGCAGACAATAACTTGTTCGGAGAGGATAGGTTTCTTAACTATCTTGAGGAGAATCATTCTCTGACAATGGAAGAATTGATTAATAAGTTAACTGACCAGTTAGCTGATTTTCAGAGGAACAGGCAGTTCGATGATATTACATTATTGTTCCTCAAACGTAATATGTGAGATATTATGAAACATACAGATAAAATCGAAATAGAGAATAAGATTCCGGAAATTGGAAAAGTTGTTGAATGGATAGAAAGTATCGGAGAGAAACTGGATTTCCCCGTGAAATCAGTTTTTGATTTAACTCTTTCACTTGATGAGATTCTGACGAATATTATCTCCTATGGTTTTGATGATACTGAAAAACACATTATCCATGTCTCCTATGATTACAATGGTGATACACTGGAACTCACTATTACTGACGATGGCAAAGCATTTAATCCTCTTGAAAGTGATACACCTGATCTTGATTTGGAAATTGATGAGATGGAGATTGGAGGACTGGGAATTATGCTGGTCAAAGAAAAAATGGATGATGTAAGATACTCAAGAGATAATGAACATAATATATTAGTTTTAAAAAAGATAATAAAGGAGTAAGAATGGATATTACTGAAGTCTTGTATAATGATGTTTTGATAATAAAACTATCCGGTAGACTTGATTCCAATACATTTGATAAGCTGGGTCAGAAGATGAAATCTGTAGATAACATGAAAATTATAATGGATTTTTCTGGGCTGGAATACATCAGTAGTGCCGGATTAAGGATAATCCTGATGAATGCCAAAAAAATGAAAAAAAATGGTGGTCATTTCAGATTATGCTGTATGAAAGAGTTCATAAAAGAGATATTCGATATAGCAGGATTTTCAAGAATTCTGAATATTGATGATAAACTGGAAAATTCGATAGAAAAATTTTAATCACTGGAGGAAAAATTGAAAAAAATCATTATTTTGGTCGTCGTTTTTGTAATAGCTGCAGGGATAATGTATGTTGCCAAAAACTGGCCTTTAACTGATAATAATAACACTCAGGGAACCCTTGGTGGTGTTCAGAAAGCTGAGAAGTTCAGGGGAAAACAGATGTCTGAAAAGGATTTAACTCTGGATAGCCCTGAAGTGACAAAGCTTACTCAGAGTGCAGAGTGGCAGAATGCCATGAAAGATGAAAAGTTCGTAAAAATGCTTCAGAGTGATCACTTTCAACAGGGAATGAGAGCTATTTATAAGTTGAAGGGTTCCGCACTCTGGATGAGAAGTGTCAATAAGATGTTTTTAGAAGTCGACTTCGAAAACATGGATGTGAATAAGCTAAGTGAGCAATACAAGAACTATGTAACAAATAACTCGGAGAATGATTCAGTTCTGGGATCATTTCTAAGCTATTTTTCGATTGATATACAAAAATTCTGTGCATGGGCGTTAGAATATCAAAAAAACTTTGCATGGAGTTCAGATAAAGGTGATAATCAATTCAATCTTTTTATGGCTGTTATGCAGAATACGGATATTGGTAATGCACTACAGAATGACAGTGATATTCATGCTTTTATTATTCCTGGCTATGATGCAGACAAAGCAATAAGTTCAGATGAACTTTCTAAGTTACTTTATACTAATATGAATCTGGAAAAATTCTTTAGTACTGGTTTGAAATCCAGTGTCGGTACGTTTTCCTCAGATTTCAATAAATTTTGGTCAGCAGATTTTCAGAAAAGTATAGGTGCTTATGGTCTTGATTTTAATAATACTGCTTTCAAAGCATTGGCATTTAATCAATCTTTTCAGAACGTTGTAATTCACTTGCATGAGAGTGATTTTCAGGATTTGAAACATAATCAACTGAAGTTAAGTGGCTGGTAGAAAGTTCTGAGCCGTTTATTCGGCTCTTTTTTTTACATTTATATGTTCCAATCAGGTTCTCTCAAAATAAGTTACAGGAGTTTAAAATTTCTATGAAATTCAAAATGACATTGATTTTGCTAGCAGTTAATGTGCTGATATTTTCATTTCCTTTAAACAATATCAAAACAGATGACATGAATTTAATATACTACAGTAATTCTCATAGCTATATCATACCTCATATTTCAAGATGCTATTTGAGGACATGGGATTACTATAAGGATTTCTGGAAGTATAAACCATACGAAAAAACATCAATATTCATTGAGGATTTCTCTGATTGGTCTAATGGTGGAGCAACAGCTGTTACAAACAATTTTGTTTATATCAGTATGTCTCCGTATATGTATGTTTTTGAAGTTGCTCCTGCAGCAGAACGAATGAGTTTACTTATGCACCATGAACTTACTCATGTGTTGGCTATGGATATGTATTCTCCTCAGGATTACTTTTTCAGAAAGCTATTCAGAAGCAAAATACAGCATACTGCAGATGATCCTATAACATTTCTCTACGGATATCTTACAAACCCAAGAAAATACGCTCCCAGATGGTATCATGAAGGAATAGCCGTCTCTATGGAAACCTGGATGGGAGGTGGTATAGGCAGGGCAATGGGTGCCTATGATGAAATGGTTTTCCGTGGAATGATTAAAGATGATGCCCATTTCTACAGAATGGTGGGGCTGGAAGCGGAAGGAACAGCAATTGACTTTCAGGTTGGAGCTAACTCTTATATGTATGGCACACGTTTTTTCGGATATCTCGCTTATATGTATGGTCCGGATAAACTTGTTGAATGGGTGAAAAGAGACAAAGAGTCAAAGGGTTTTTACGCTTCGCAGTTTACTAAAGTATATAACAAAAACCTTTCTGAGGAATGGGATCGATGGATTGAGTTTGAAAGAGAGTTTCAACTGATGAATCTGCAAAGAATAAGACAGAATCCGGTTACTGATTTCAGACCTGTGAATGGTTCAAAACCAATGGGATCAGTTTCGCGTAGTTACCTGAGCAAAGACAGAAAAAAACTGTTTGTAGGTGTGAAGTATGCAGGTCAATTACCAGGTTTGATGGAAATTGATCTGGAATCCGGAAAGAAAAGAAAGATATGTAATATCAAAGGTGCCTCCACATATTTTACAACCAATCCTGTCTACATTGAAGATGAGAACAGAATAATATTTACTACAGACAACTTTTACAGAAGAGACCTTAACACTGTTGATATATCAACAGGGAAAACAGAATTGTTGATTCGAGACAGTCGAACAGGAGAACTGGCTCTGAATAAGGTAGATAAATCAATATGGGGTATCAGGCATGAGAACGGTATCTCCACAATTGTGAAAATCGATCCTCCATATAAAGACTGGACTGCAATTTATGCATTTGAGTATGGAAGCGACTTATATGATCTGGACATTTCTCCAGATGGAACAAAACTAACCGGGGCACTGACACAGATAGATGGAAATCAGAAGCTTGTGTATTATGATATGGCTGCATTGCAGTCAGGCAAGGTAGTAGAAAATCTGATCTATGACTTTGACTACAGCTCTCCGGCAAATTTTGTATTCTCAGATGATGGTCGATATTTGTTTGGTACATCCTATTATTCAGGAGTTTCAAACATATACAGATACGATTTTGAAGAAAATGATATATCAATCATATCCAACAGCGAAACCGGATTCTTTCGTCCTCTTCCGATAAGCAATGATAGTCTTATTGTCTATAACTATGTTGGTGGTAAAGGATGGCAGCCGGGATTTATAAAGAATGAAAATGTGGAAAATGTCAGTGCTATTGCTTTCCTTGGACAGAAAGTTTATGAGAAGTATCCATACATAAAAGAGTGGGGAGATGGCTCGCCTGCAAAAATTAATCTGGATTCTCTCAAAACATATGAAGGAAAATACAGTTATATCCGCAATTTTCGAAATAAAGGTACTTATCCCATTATTGAAGGCTATAAAGACTATATGGCTTATGGTTATCTTATGAACTACTCGGATGATATCGGATTCAACAGCATTAAACTATCCGTATCTTACTCTCCGATTGGTGATAATTTAAAAGATGAAGAGAAGCTGCATCTGGGCTGTAGATATTCTTACAGGATGTTCAACTTGCGAGGAACTTACAATAAGGCTGATTTCTACGATATATTCGGCCCAGTAAAAGTGAGTAGAAAGGGATATTCTTATGGTGCAGGTTTTACTCAAAGCCTGATTTACAATAAACCTGAGATGATGAATCTTTCTCTGGATTTTGATGGTTATGGAGACCTGAAAAAACTTCCTGAGTATCAGAAAATAGGCTCTGATTTTACTGAAATGTATGTTGCAGCAGCAAAACTGGATTACAAATTCTTTCAGAACTCTCTGGGACATGTAGATGATGAGCAGGGAGCTGCATTTTCAGTGAATGTACAGGGAACAAAAGTAAATTCAGATATTCATCCGAAAATTCACGGAGATTTTTCGCTGGGTTATTTACTTCCTGTTAAACATACATCAATATTTCTCAGGTCTGCTGCAGGTTATGCTTTTGGCGATAGAAAAGACTCTTTCAGTAATTACTATTTTGGTGGTTTTGGTAACAACTATGTAGAAAAGAAACATGAGAAACAGTACAGGAAATACAGCTCGTTTCCAGGATTTGATATAAATGAAATCAAAGGTAAATCTTTCGTAAGAAATATGTTGGAACTGAATTTACCACCACTAAGATTTGAAGAAATAGGAAACGCTGCATTTTACATGAGATGGCTCAGAATGTCTCTTTTTGGATCGATTATCCATACTGACATTGATAATGACGATAAGGCATACTATTATAATGCAGGAACTCAGATAGATTTAAGAGTTGTGACTCTCTCATTCATTAAGACAACTTTCTCAATTGGTTATTCTACAGGTTGGGATAGAGACAGCAACCGAGAAGAAGAAATCATGTTCAGTCTTAAAATACTATAGGATGCCATGTTAGTTTTAGATATTCTGATAAGTATTGCCCCGATAGTATTGTTCTCTGCACTTCTGGCTTTTCTTGACTCATACAAGCTGATGAGCTATAGAAGGATTTTGATTTATATCGGTTCAGGTCTTATTGTCGCTATTGTTGCCTGGATTGCAAACTTTTCGCTCTTAAATCATTTTGGTGTTGCAGACAGTGTTCTGATAAGATACATTGCTCCATTTCTTGAGGAAGCTTTAAAGGTGATAATGCCAATCATTCTGATAAGAAGAAATAAGATAGGATTTACTATCGATGCAGCAATATCCGGATTTTCTGTCGGATGTGGCTTTGCAATTTTTGAGAATATCTATTATCTGACTTATATACATGACTCAGGAATCTATTTCTGGATTGTCAGAGGTTTTGGTACTGCAATAATGCATGGTGGTACAACGGCAATCTTTTCCATGATATCAATAATGCTAATTAGTAAAAGTACCACTTTTCAAGTAAGTAGATTTTTCCCCGGGTATATTGCTGCTGCATCAATCCATTTTGCATTTAATACACTCAGCATTGATCCATTATACAAAGTTATTTCTCAGGTCATTGTTCTTCCGGTAATAATCAGTTTTGTATTTACTGAGAGTGAAAAGGGACTTAAGAAATGGCTTCAAACAGGTTTTGATACAAACGTTGAGCTGCTTAACAACCTGAAGAGCGGAAAGTTTAAAGACTCGAAAACAGGGCAATATATGTCCAGATTCTCATCCAGCTTTACTCCTGAGATTGTTTTAGATCTTCACTGCTATTTAAGAGTTTACCTGGAATTAGCTATAAGGTCTAAGGGGGTTCTTATGATGCGAGAAGCAGGATTCAATGAACCGGTTGAACAGGAAATTAAGGACAAGTTCAAAGAACTGGAATACTTGAAAAAAAGTATAGGAAAGTCTGGTCAGAAAGTGGTTTCTCCTTTACTTAATCAATCTGTAAAAGAGCTATGGCAGATATATTTTCTGGCTGAAAATCAGACAAAAAAATCTTAATGATCAATGTGATCAAGTTTTACGAAAAGTACAATTCGATTGTCACCTAAATATTCATATTCTATCTTATCTGTATAGCTTTCCAACAACTTGCGAGAGATAGCATTATCTGACATCTCAAATACATCGTGTTTGCTGCCTTTGTAGTTCAGGATTATTTGCAACTGCTTCTTTTTACCTGAATAAGCTATTTCAAGTTCAGCATCGACTGTAGCACTGTTATCAAGATACATCTGAATGATTTCCTCTGTAACAAGTTCGATTCTCTCAATCAATAGTTTGTTCAGGAACTGTCTCTCTGCAAATGTTACTATTTCTGCATTAAGAGCATAAAGGTCATAGTTTCTGGATTTTATGCTGTAATGGAAATTCTTAATTCTGTTAATAAATACATCCGCTTCAATTGTCAGCGGTGATTCAAATATCTGTTCAGGAGAACCGTTCTCAAAAATAATTCCCTGATCCATATAGAATACTCTGTCTGAAACATCTCTTGCGAAGTCCATTTCGTGAGTTACTATCACCATTGTCATTCCAGTTTTTGCGAGGTTTTTTATTACTGATAATACCTCTCCGACCATGGTTGGATCAAGAGCTGATGTCGGTTCATCAAATAATATGACCTCCGGATTCATCATCAGGCATCTGGCAATGGCTACACGCTGTTTCTGGCCTCCGGACAATTCATCCGGGTAACTGTCCGCCTTCTCAGTCAGCCCTACTTTCTTGAGTGTTTCGATAGCTTTCTTGTGTGCTTTGGATTTGCTCATACCCAGTAACTTGATTGGGGCAATCGTAAGATTGTGGATTACCGTCAAGTGTTCAAACAGATTAAATGCCTGGAAAACCATCCCCATTTTTTGACGTACAAGACTTATATCAGTAGAGTCGGCAAGAAGGTCTTTGCTCTGGAATTGTATCTCTCCGGAGTCAGGTACTTCAAGCAGATTAAGACACCGCAGGAATGTTGATTTACCGGTTCCTGATGGTCCGATAATTGATATGACCTCACCTTTACTGATTTCTGCATTAACATCTTTCAGGACCAAAGTATCACCAAATGATTTCTTTAAATTTCGTACTTTGATCATTTTGAACCACCATGAATCAGATGGTTGCCTGCAAAATCAAGTAGTACCGTAAGAAGCTTTGACAGAAGGAAGTAAATAATCGCAATCAGTACAAGAGGGAAAAACGGGTCAAATGTTCTGGCGCGAATCAGATCGCTTGCTTTGGTTAAATCCTGCACAGCAATATAACCAACAATAGAAGTAGTTTTCAGCAATGTGATAATTTCCCCTTTAAGTACAGGGATAATTCTCTTTAATGCCTGTGGGAGGATTATATGGATGAAAGTCTGGTAAGCGGAGAATCCCATGGAAAGACCGGCTTCAGTCTGTCCCTTTGGAACACTGTTAATCCCATTACGGAATATCTCTGAGGAATAAGCTCCAAAGTTTAATCCGAATGCTATAACTGCAACCAGAACAGGGTCAATATCCACTGATGCGAAAACAACATAGAAAATCAGCATCAGCAGTACCAGTAGTGGTGTACCTCTTAGAATGGATATATAAGCTCTGGCAAATCCGGAAAGTATTTTGTTTCCCGACATTCTCAGCATACAGATAATACTTCCCAGTAAAACCCCGAACAGAACAGATAGTAAAGTAATAGTAATTGTTGTAAGCAGACCGTCAATAATTAACAGATAACGGTCTTCAACAATGATATTATTAACAAAGCTTGATACTAAAGAATCCATAAACATCCCTTTATTAAAGATAAGCCGATTTTACAATCGGCTCATTAGATGACAAAGTTTTTATTTCAAAAATAAGGTTTTTATTCTGCAACAAGTGCAGCAATCCCACCCTTGTAATATGGTTCTGAGAAAAGTACTTTCTGTTTTCTTTCTTCAGAAATTGTAATGCAGGCACCTATAAAATCAACTTTTTTGGAAAGAACAGCCGGTATCATCGCACCAAAATCCATATTTACTATTTCGAGTTTCATATTCATTTTTTTTGCAACGAGTGAAGCAATTTCAATGTCAAGTCCAACAACATTCTGTTTACCATCAATAAATGAGAATGGCTCAGTGACAGCGGATGTTCCAAATCTTAAAATACCATCAGTACCGGAGTAATCAAATTGAGGCATATCTGCAGGAGCCCCCTGTTCCGGTAACCAGCGTTTCATCATATCATTATAGCTGCCATCAGCATTTAAAGATGCCACAACTTCATCTATTACTTTTTTAAGTTCTACATTTTCTTTATCAACTGCAAAGCCGTATTCATCTATGGTGATCATGTCAGGCAGTACGGTTAACCCTTCTACTTTTGCTGCTATATTTTTAAGGATAGGTTCATCGTAAGCTGCAGCATCTGCTTTACCTGTTTTTACAGCCATGCATGCATCAAGTACTGTGTTAAAATACTTGAATGATGTGTCCGGAAACTTTGATTGTACAAGCTTATCTGCAATGGTTCCTGTGGGAACTGCAAATTCTTTCTCAGCTAACTGGTTCAGGTCTGTAATTTTCTCTCTTTTGTTACAGCTTATGATAAAAAGCAACATAACAAATAGTATGAAAACTATCTTTTTCATTTAATCTCCTTATTCTAATAAAAATTCCTATATAGTCGGTGTTAAATAGCAATCAATGTCAAGCAAATTCACAATCCTAAGATTTGAATTGCTGTAATTTCTATTGAAGTCTGCAAATAAATTGCGTATTCCAGTACTAATCAATTATAGATGTTCAGACACAATACACTTGATTCATTTAGACGAAATGTAATTAGTGCTTTATAAAATCATCTAAAGGTCGATAAAGAATTGACAGAACCTGCTTGTATGTTTACAATACGTATTTAAGGAGAATTAGTTTGATAGATATTTGCATCGTGACCTGGAACAGACTGGAACTGACCCAAAAGTGCATAGACTCATTAAAACGATATACTGAGAAAGAGATTAACATTCTGATAGCAGATAACGCCAGTGCAGATGGTACTCGAGATTATCTGACGAAATTATATGACGAAGGTGTCATAGATAAACTGATATTACTCAATCGTAACTATGGAATTGCAGCAGCGTCAAACTGTTTGTGGGAACTATCTGATGCAGATTACTTTGTGAAGCTTGATAACGATATTGAGATAAATCAGGCAGGTTGGACAGAACCATTTCTAAATATCCTAAAAGCTGGGAAGAGAAATAATATAGGTGCTGTATCATATAACTTTTACCGTAATGCTCCGGATGCTCCGGTAGTTAATCAAGTTGAATCAGAAGGTGTCAGGTTTGAAATACCTCAGAATACTGCCGAGATTTACGGTGGATGTGTGTTCATTAACAAAGCCATACATAAAGAACTTGGATTCTGGTGTGAAGATTTCGGAAGATATGGTTGGGAGGACACTGATTACGGAATCAGGTTAATGCTGTCCGGTTATAATTGTGCGTTTATCAGAGAAGATAATCTTATGCTCCATCATGGAGAGACAGAGGATGTAAAGGATGAGAAATACATGGATTTCAAACAGAAGAAATTCAATGATTTATCAAAAATGATGGCAGCAAATTTCTTTATGTATCTCCTTGGTATAAAATCCAAAAAAGCAGAGAGAAGATACATTTTAAAGCCGGAATACTCCTTAGATAGACTCAAATATTCTCTGGACGTAGATTCGGTACTTAGTGAATCTGAAGAAATAAAAGAGTTCAGAAGATTCTTGAGAAATGCAAAAATGGAAATCAGCTTTCCGAGAAATATAAAGGATTCACAGGAGCTGTTTGAAAAGTATAAACTGTTAAAAGAAATGTGGTTGAACAGACAGGTATGAAACAATATACAGTGTTTCAGGTTACACCGGAAGAATATAAGCATTCTCGTGCATTTGATGAGATTGCTCTGTCATTTAAAGATTCTCTATTGGAACTCGGATATGATTGTAAGCATGCAGTCAGTGTTGACGAGATTGAAGGAACTCCTATTGTGTTCGGTGCAAATCTGCTGGGTAGTGAAGCTAAATATTTATCTGAAGACACCATAATATTCAATCTTGAGCAGATAAGTCCGGAATCTCCCTGGATGAAAGGACAATATCCTGAGTTACTGAAGAGATTCAGGGTCTGGGATTATTCACCTCAAAATATAAAAGAACTGAAGCGATTAAATATATGTAATGTCAATTATTGCGGTATCGGATATAATAAAACACTTGAACATGAAATGCATATTGAAAGCAAGGATATTGATGTGCTTTTTTACGGGAGTCTGAATGAGCGCAGAATAAAGATTTTGAATGAGCTTGCCAGACAAGGAGTGAGAGTTAAGCATTTATATGATGTGTATGGGGCAGAGCGGGATAAGTATATAGCTCGATCTAAAATAGTGTTGAATGTTCACTACTATGAGGCATCAATATTTGAAATCATTAGAGTATCATATCTATTCGCGAACAAGCAATTCGTAATTACGGAAGCAGGTAATGATCTTGAAATGGAAATGAAATTCAGAAAAGGAGCAGTATTCTGCAACTATAAAGACCTTGTTGCAGCCTGTCTGCATTTTCTACATAGGGATGCAGAACGAAAACAGATTGCAGAAAAAGGGTATGAAGTTTTCAAAGAGGTTAGCCAGAGGGATTATATACAAAGGATATTACATGGAAATGATCATTCAGATTTAAATCAGGATAGAAAATATGGGAAATGAGATACTAGTAAAATCTGATCTTGAAGAAATTGTTAGTAGGTTCAATATAGGAAGACTTTTAGACTATGAATATTTTGAATCTGGCACAGTTCAGATCAATATTCTTATTCGAACGGAGTATGATAGATATGTACTGAGATATTACCAACAAGGCAGATTACTTGAATCTGTGTATTTTGAACTTGAGTTGATCAACTTTCTTTATAATCATGGTTTTCCTTGTCCTTATGCAATTATGGATAGAGATGGAGCTTATGCCGGTACACATATGGATAAACCCATTGCTTTATTCACGTATATTGAGGGTTCTCACATTGTAAATCCTGATAAACTCCAAGAAGAAGAACTCGTAAAAAAAACGGCTGAATTGAGTGTTATCACCAGAAGCTTTCAATCTGAATACAAGCAATTTCGCTTTAACTATAATCCTGAATCAATTATGAAGGCATTGACCAAGAAAATAGGTGAAGATCCAAGTAAGCCGATCTATGAGAAATTCAAATGGTTCAGAAATGAAATGTATAACCTCAATCTTTACGTGGAACTTCCATTAGGTGTTTGCCATTGCGATTTTCATTTTACCAATATCCTGTACAAGAATAATGAATTTCAGGCACTTATTGACTTTGATGATGCAAATTATACATATCTGATGTTGGATCTGGTTTTGTTAATTGACTCAGTAATATTCAAGTTTAATTGGAAAAATTGGAGAGATACTAATTCAGATGAATGTTCTTTGGATTTCGAAAGTGCAAAAAATATAATTGCGATATACAATTCAATTAGACCTTTAAATGAGTTAGAAATGAAACATATATTCGATTTACTAAAATTCTGTATTCTTATAGACTGTTTGTGGTATTTTGATAGGGGAGATCTGAAATCAGGATTTTATGAGCAATACAAGATTAGTCTTATTAACAGTATAGGTCGCAATGATTTTTATAATTTTCTAAAATATAATTCACAGATTGGGTAAGCTTATTTTCACTTAGAATTTTAGGTATTTCCAATTATTTTCTTTACATATTCCCTATAACAATTATTATTTATTCATATAAGGATGTATTAGATCATTGATATAAATTTTATTCAGCATAGTCGGATATCAAGGAGAAAGTAATGGCTGAAAAATCTGCAGGATGTGCCAGACCAATAAGCAAGGTCGAAGGCGTTCCCGAAGCAAAAGCAGAAGAAGCTGTTGTTAAGGAGATTGCTATGGAAGTAGCAAGAGTAGGTCATAAAGCTCCTGATTTTGAAGCTCCGGCTTATTATCAGGGAGGTTTTACTACTGTAAAGTTTTCTGATTTTAAAGGAAAGTGGCTCGTACTGTGTTTTTACCCGGGCGACTTTACGTTTGTTTGCGCAACAGAAGTGTCAGCGGTCGCTGCCAATTATGAAAAGTTACTTGATCTGGGTGCAGATGTTGTATCCGTTAGTGTCGATAGTCAATTTGTCCACAAGGTATGGAATGATCAGGAATTAAGCAAGATGGCAGGAAAGGATGTGCCTTTCCATATGGCTTCGGATGGAGCCGGTCATGTTGGAAGAATATATGGTGTTTATGATGAAGCTGCCGGGGTAGAATTCCGTGGACGCTTTATTATAGACCCGGATGGTGTTATCCAGGCAATGGAAGTACTGACACCACCGGTTGGTCGTAAACTGGAAGAAACAATACGTCAAATTAAGGCTTATCAGCATGTTAGAAAAACTAAAGGTGCTGAAGTCTGTCCTGCCGGTTGGGACGAGGGCAAGAAAGTCCTTAAACCTGGACCTGCATTAGTCGGAAACGTGTGGAAAGAATGGAGTCCTCTTAAGGATCATTAAGAGGTTTGTACTCAAAATATCACAATAAACAGATTCGAACGAAATTCTTAGATGAAAGCTTGTTTTCATCAACTATACCAGTCCTCTGAAGGATCATTAAGAGGGATGTTCAATACTGTTATTAATTAAATGTTACTAAGATTACTCTTTGACTATGCTGAAACTTTAGAAAAGTGTTTATATCCGCAGATTGAACGTTGTAGTTTGGTCTGCGGAGTTTTGTAATCCAATTCCTTTAATTCACATCACCTAAATATATCCTACACGTATTTCCGTTCAGGTATTCCGGTATTTTGTCCTTAAGTACTTTTGGATAGAGATTGATCTCCGGGATTTCACTCAGCGGAATCCATTCACGGGAAACCTGTCTGGTATCCAGCTCTGTAGGATGATGCAGATTATACGGATTAGTAATATTGCAGAGGAACATCAACTCTACTTGATGGAAATCCTTATTCCTGCCTGCAAACTCATGATTTTCCTCTATATAGTCACGTACAAAGGCAATATCCTGCACTTTTACTTCTGCACCGACTTCCTCGAGACATTCTCGTTTAACTGTAGATTCTAAATCCTCATAATGGTTTTGCCCTCCACCCGGGAGTATGTAGTATATTTTTCCATTTTCGTCTGCGTGCTTAGAAAGAAGTATCTTGTCTTCATGAATGATAATGGCTTTTGCTGAAGTTCTGATTTTGTACATGTTAGCTCCAAAAGAAAAAGCCCCTTGTACAGGGGCATAGAAATTTTGATCTATCTACAGCATTTCAACTGTATATTGTTTTTTAAGTTCTTCAAGTTTAGACATATAAACTTCTTTTTGACGATCCTGCATTAAATGATTGAATACATGCTCTTTAGATTCTTCAAAAGTTGATGGTTCTGCATCAGTTTTTTCTGTAACTTTAATCAGATGAAAACCGAATTGTGTTTGAATAGGATCACTGACTTCACCAACTTCCATTTCAAAAGCAGCCTGATCAAATTCAGGAACCATTCTTCCTCTACCAAAATTACCGAGTGATCCACCATTTTGTTTAGATGGACATGATGAGTATTCCATAGCAGCATCTTCAAAAGTTACATCACCTGCAGTGATCTTCTCTTTTATAGAACGGCATTCATCTTCGGAAGCCACAAGAATATGTGATGCTGTCACAGATTCCTGTTTGCTGTAATGAGCTTTGTGTACTTCATAATACTCTTTAAGTTCTTCGTCAGATACTTGAACAGATCCCATAACCTGATTCATTCTGAATTGAATCATCATTGTGTCGATCATTCTATCAAGTTCTTCTTTAAACATTTTGGTTTCATCTATTTTATTAGCTCTTGCGTCCATTAAAAACAGATTTTGATTAATGAGTTCATTCAGTATATGCTTTCTTCCTTCTTCGCTGTTGAATTGTGCAGCTCTTTGCTGTCCAAGGCTATGTAAAAGCATGTTCATGTCGTTCTGAGTGATTTCTTTTCCGTTTACCTTTGCTAAAATTTTGTTTTCCATTTTCAATTCCTGTTTCTTTATTATTTTGGTTAACCATATTTAAAATCATTGATTTAATGTCAAAGGATAATCATTTCAATGAAATTTACAGCATTTATTACTGAAGAAAATCTTCGATAACTCTGACAAACTCCAATGGTTTTTCAGAGTGTAATGAATGAGCTGCATCAGGTATAATTTTGAATTGAGAATTCTCGAGGCTCCTTGCTAAAATTCTGCATTCTTCAATCGGTATCAGGATATCTTTTTCTCCGGCTATTACAAGCACTTTCGCATCAATTTTACTCAGGTTTTCCCCGAAATTAAAGTCGTTAAGTGCTTGAACCTGCTTACCCAAAGCTTGAGCTGTTTGATTGAAAGGATAGTTTTCAGAGAAGTCAAGAGCAGTTTTCAGGAGTTCCTTGTCCTCAAAAAAGTCAAGAGTTAGAATCCAGTAAAAAATATTCTCAAACCATAATCTGGCAGTAATTCCTGCATTCTTCAATTCTAACCAGCTATTGAATAATGCTGTGTTTCTGGCTGATATTTTATGTGGACATGCAGCAGCTATAACCTTATTTACTTTATCCGGAATAAGCTGCACAAGTTCCAGGGCAATTATTCCACCCATGGAATGCCCAACAATATCCAGTTTATCAATACAAAGGTATTCAAGAAGACTCTTAGCATCATTAGCCATTATATTCACATTGAGATCTGATTCTGTTGTTTTTGTTCGACCGCAGTATCTATTGTCAAACACAATAACTCTATGTTTTTTTGCAAGCTCTTGTGTTACAGATCCCCAGCTAACAGAATTTGAAGCCAGACCTGCAATAAGAAGCACAGGGTTACCTTCACCATAAACTTCATAGTATATTTCAGTGTTACCATTTTTATAAATCATGATTTATCTCCTTCAATGATTGATTATTATTTAGTGCTATGTTATGTAAATATAATTCTGTAGAGTTATTCTAATTGACAGTTAATAATGGAAAATCATTTTAAAAAATTAAAAATCTAAAAAATGAAAGGTATAATATGTTGTATAAAAGAGCCATCTTAAATATCATGAATATTTCAGCAATATCATTTCTTATAATTTTAGCAGTGAGCATTACTTCCTGTACGGTAGAAAAGTACAGAATAGATTTTCTGACTTCTGCTGATAGCCTTGAGTTGGATATGAGCAATGCCATTGATTTAGCAGTTTTTGATGACAAACTTGTGATTGCTGATGAATTTAAGGGAATCTGGGAGTACAGAATAAAAGATATGTCATTTATCAGGAAAACCGGTGAAGAGGGAAGAGGTCCCGGAGAGTTCTTTCAGGTCATGAGTGTCACAAGCGATGACTCATTTGTTTATATAAGTGATATCGGTAACAATCGAATATCAGTATTGAATGGAGATGGTAAGCTGGTTAATGAAATCAGTGATGTGCAGGTCAGTGATATGTTGAGAAGCAGTTCAGGTATTTATTGCAGAGATTTTACAGGTAAGCTTCTGCCAGAGAATAAGCTGTATTCAATTGAAGACGGAAGCCTGGTCATAAAAGGCAAGGTTGAGAAATTTCTAAGGGAGAACTACAGTTTCAGTTCATATTTTATCAAAGGTGATTACACCTATATTCTGGATAAAAAGGAAGAAAACTTATATCTGAATACCTATTCCGATGTTGCTGAAGATAAAGAGAATTTGCTGGAAAATCTGTACCGGGAGTATGATGACGGCTCTTCAGCTCATATATGCGGTTACAACGATATTGGATTATGGTTAGTTGTAACATCATACAAATATGGTGAAGAACAACAGGTCAGAGATTTCAGAACAAAAGTGGAGAGATCACGATCTGTTATTGCACTAGTAAGTCGAAAAGGGAAAGTACTCAGGCAGTTTGCTCTTCCCGAGCATCATGTACTCTTGGATAATTCTGAAGTCATCAAAGATAATCTCATGTTCTTTATTGATATTAAAAGTGAAAAAGTGTATAAATACAGTTTGCCTTTACAGGAACATGAACTGGTTAATATTGGGGATTAAAAAAAATTAATAGCATTCTGCATATGATGAGCTATTATTAATGGAATAGGTATGATCGGGTACTTAAAAACTTTTGTGGAACTTGCTGAACTGGCATTATCAGACTAGTATTCAAAGTAGTATCTAACAATGCCAATAATGGGTGACTAAAGTTTCAATCTGGCGAATAACAGTTCATACATCTTTATCAGGTTTCTCAGGCGGATATCAGGTTTGTATTTTCCTGATTCATTTTCCTGATATAGCTTTCTCTTTATTTTAAGTTCCTTGATCTTTTTGTTTATATTAACCAAAAAATCCTGTAGCCCCATTGAATTAAACTGTTTATATTGTTTGTAACAGGAACACAGGTCTTTGGACTGCTCATTCAAAACAATTGCTTTCGGGCTGAATTTTTTATACCGGATTGCTTTTATCAACTCTTTAAGCTTCTCATTTTCAAGATTATCGATAATCAAATTGTGTGCTGCTGCGTTTCTGATATAGTCTTCTTTGAGCATTGTCAGATTATCCTGAGCTTCTTCCAGCATATCAAGAAACATCACTTTCCGTTGCAGGCCTGATTGTCTGTATTTGCTGATTATTTTAGGAACTACAGTAGTGAGTTGAGATACAATTTTAGTTATTGCTGCTGTTTCTATTGCCATATTACCTCAAGTTCCTTATTATTTTTTTTGATTTGAGAAAGATTGAATATTCTCTAAATGTCTGTCAACAGAATCTTTCCAGTTCTGTATCAGGACTGCTTTTTCCATAACCTGATTCTAAACATGGATAGTGTTAATTTTAAAAAATCATAACTTCATAAGAGAGTATGTTCAAGTTATGAAAATTATATTGACAAATCTATTTTGACTATTAAATATTTGCAAAAAAAGTTATTAAAATAGTATTGATACTCCGTGTATTCCTTTACAATTGAATGAATCTCTTTCCGGAGGTAGAGATTATGATGCGTCTGAGAAAATGTATTTTATTTTATCTTTTTATTATTGTTACAAGCTCAATTAATTGTCTTTATGATTTTGATGGAGAGCCTGTTAAAGTAATGTCATTTCTTGTTCCGGAACTTATGATCAATGATACTGAAGGTACTTTCGTGTTAATTACTCGAGAAGTAGAACGAAGAACCGGATTAAAATTCAATATTGTATTTAAGCCTACAAAACGTGCTGTAGAAGATTTCAAAGCAGGGGAGGGGGATATGCTCTTTCCGGCAGTTGAAGGAATCTACAAGAAAAAAGATGGAATAATACAGTCTGAGGAATCTTTCTATACGAAAAAAGATTATATCTTTACACATAAGAATCAACCAATTTTCAGTGACGTAAAAGAACTTAAAGGATTGACTGTTGGTATACTCCGTGGATACCTTGATCATTGTGTTAGTAAGGATTTTAAAGCTGAAGACAGAGATTTTAAAATTGAGGAAACTGATAACCTTCAGCAAAGTGCAATTAAACTTAGAAACAATAGGATAGATGCTTTTGTAGGAGAGGAAACTGCAGTTCTTGGGTCCTGCAGAATCTTGGGAATACTGGATAAAGTGCACTATGATAAGAACTCGCCTATTGCCATTGCGAATACATATTATGTTTTCAGAGATACTGATAAAGGTAGAATGTTAGAAATGAAAGTATCCGCAGCTCTACATGAAATGAAGTCTGATGGAACTTTGGATAGTATACTGGGAAATTAGTTCTTTGTATTGAATACTTTAATCATATTAAGCAATGCCGCTTTTTTATAGGGTATCTGTAATTTTATTGAATCTATGTTCCAATTGATTAGATATATTAACAAATGGATTCGAGTTTGTAACCATATCATCAATTGCAGCAGTAATTTCTCTAACTATTAAATCTGCTTCTTCATTTATCTCTTTTTCATTTTCATTATTGAATAGTTTTGCAAAAATCATATATGTATTGTTTACGGATTGTACTTTTACAATAATTTCCTGTTTTGCTAAAGTGAAACTTCCATCACGATTCTTATGTATTTCATCTGTTCTTTTGATTTTGCGAATCTCAATTATGTGACTAGTTATAATAGTGACTTTTTCATCTGAAGGAGCATGGAATGATATTTTTTTTATCCTTCCAGTAATTTTTAAGTTGCTTATTTTATCTTTCTGTTCATCGTAATCTCTTGATTTCATATTGTAAAGAGGTAAAGTAATTGTTGATTTTGTTCTGATTAGCATACTTTCTCCTTGTTCGATGTAATTTTTAAAATAATATATCCTGAAAACATAAATTGACAATCTTTTTTCAGAGTATAGAAAGAATGTTAATGGAATAGAAATAATGAAAGAAAATAAAAGAAAATACGGGTTTCTCCTTCATCCTGTATCACTATCATCTGAATTCAGCATTGGAGACTTTGGAAACGAGGCTTATAAATTTATCGATATGTTGCATGCTGAACATATCAGATATTGGCAGATTCTACCTCTGAACCACACAGGATTTGATAATTCTCCTTACAGCTCTATATCCGCTTTTGCAGGTAATCCAATTATGATATCCGTCTCACAAGCTTTGATGTATTTTTCAGAATATATTGATGTTTCAGGGGTAACAAAGGAATATATACTGGTACTTGAAGCATGGAAGAAGACACCTAAGATAGATTATCAAAAATCTTATTCTGCAAAAGCAAGGCTCCTTAAAATACTGTTTAACTCATTAAACGGGATATACAAAGATAGTAAAACATACAATGATTTTGTGCTGGGTAATTCATACTGGATAGAACCTTTTGCGGCATATAAGATTTTGAAAGAGGATAATGAAGGAAAATCGTGGATTGAATGGAGAACTTCCGATAGATGTTTCTCACATGAACTGGTTAAAAGTACAATCTATGGTAATCAGGAAAAATTCGATTACATCGTTTTCAAACAGTATTTGTTTTATATGCAATGGACAGCTTTGAGGAAATATGCGAACAAAAAAGGAATAAGAATCATTGGTGACATACCAGTATATGTTGCTATGGATAGTTCTGATGTTTGGAGTAACAAAGATATTTTTGATCTTTCCGACAAGAGTCTTCCAAATTCTGTTGCAGGCGTACCTCCGGATTATTTCTCAAAAACAGGGCAATTATGGGGTAATCCGTTATACAGGTGGAACAGTAATAGTGATAAGGTATATCTCTGGTGGCAGGAAAGATTGAATCATTTATCTGAGCTGATGGATGAAGTAAGGATCGATCACTTTATTGGTCTGATTAATTACTGGTCAATACCTTATGGTTCCAATACTGCAAAAAAAGGATTATGGAAAGATGGTCCGGGAGTAAAATTTATTGAACATGTTATAAAACACGTAAAAATAAAGGTATTAGCAGAGAATCTTGGTATCTTGACAGATGTAGTGGAATCCATAAGAAAAGAAAATGATATTCCCGGTATGAAGGTTATGCAATTTCATTACATCGAAGACCTGAAACATATGGATAAAAGTGATTATCTTTACACGGGAACACATGACAATGATACTCTGATTGGCTGGATCAAATCATCAATTCGCAGTAATAACAGGCAACTGATGGATTGGTGCAAGAGCAGAAATATGCATACTTTCGGCGAATCAGCAATATTCCGAGAGATTTTGAAGGCTGCTGTATGTTCAGGAGCGGAAACGCTGATATTTCCTGTTCAGGATGCACTCGGACTGGGTTCTTATGGAAGAATGAATACACCTGGAACCAGAACAGGTAACTGGAACTGGAAAATGTCTGAGACTGCTATAAGTTCCGGTAAGATATCTGAGTTTATGAAATTAGTCCGCAGCTTTGAGAACAGCTCCTGAAACAGGGGATACTTTTATAATCAGCTTTCCATTTTCAGAATTGAATTCGGTACCATCCAGGAGATTTACGTATTTGTCTGCAGCATTTTCAATATCTATTGTGATTGTTCTTTCAGAGTTTCCCGTGTTGAGAACAACAAATGATTCTTTATCTTTGAGAAATCTGGAGTATACATATACATCTTTATCTGTAAGAATAGTCTTGAATCCTCCCAATGTGAATTCACTATTGTCTTTACGTAGAGCAATCAGTATTTTATAATAATTTCTCATCTCAACGCTTTTCTTGTCTCTATAATATTTCCAATTGAATGGTCTGCGATTGTCAGGATCTTTACCTCCGGTCATAGCTATTTCATCTCCATACCAGATGTGAGGCATTCCTTTAAATGTCATCTGAAACAATGCTGCCAGTTTTACTTTATCGTAAATACCATTAGAAACCCGGAGAATTCTGTAGGTGTCATGACTGTCGAGAAGGTTCATCATGCTGGATATCTGACTGTTTCTATATTTATCAAGACCATGAGTGATCTTATTATCAAATTCTTCAGCACTAATTTTACTGTTACAGATAAAGTCCAAAACAGGATCTTTAAAATATTCGTAGTTCATTATCCCGTTGAAATAATCATTATCCATCCATTTTTCAGCGTTTTGCCAGATTTCCCCGATAATAACTGCATCAGGCTTTATTGAATAACATTTATCCCTGAATAGCTCCAGAAACCAGAAAGGAACTTCATTAGGAACATCCAGTCTGAACCCATCTATGTCCATCTCTGAAAGCCAAAAATCTGCAACTGAAAGCATATAGTCAACAAGCTCCTGATTGGGGGAAGCATCCTCAATATTTTCGATTTTATTTTCCTGTGGAATGGGATGAGCAAGATCATAGTTCAGATCCGGCAGGTCTGCATGTTCCCACCATGATGCATAATACTCTTCGGGATTGAATCCATCCGGGAATGGATAAGGTACAGGCAGCTTACGCCATTCATACCAATTGAAATACTTTGAGTCTTTTCCATACTTTATGACATGTTGAAACGCATGAAAGCCATCTCCAGTATGATTCAGAACCAGATCAAGAATTACTTGAATACCTTTTCTATGTGCAGCAGCAACAAATTTCTTGAATGTAGCTTTATCCCCGAAGTGTGGATCTATTTTCTTAAAATCTATAACGTCATACTTGTGGTTGGATCGTGCTTCATTAACTGGATTCAGATATATGATGTTTATGCCCAGATCGTCTATATAATCAAGTTTCTGGTGAATTCCATCAATATCACCACCATAAAAAGTGTTAAGGTCCGGTCCTCCGTCTTCTGCAAGAGGATTATGCTGCAGAAGCGCATGATCATACCAGTTTTTAACAAATCTGAAATATTTCTGCTTAGGTTTTAGCTTTTTACCTTTTGGTGGAGGTGTTGTCATACCCTGATAATACCATTCACTGAAATCCTGATTCAGATCAGCATTGCCATTCTGAAATCTATCCGGAAAAATCTGATAGATAATCCCTTCTTTAATCCATTTGGGCTCAGGATTATCAATCTCACTGAGAACATTTTTTAGTGGTGCTACCTTAGTATCTGAGAATTTTGATCCATTCCAATACAAACTTTTTGAACCGTCAGTTAATTCAACAAGAATATCAATGTTCTCCTCAGCATCAAGAATAATCTGATATACATCGAAATTATTGGCAGTATACGCTTTATGCATTACATAATCTTTATTATTAAGGTTTAGTTTGACATACTCTACATCATTTCTTACCGTTCTGAAAGTAAATTGAATCAGATTATCGCTTATCTTTTCTAAGATATTTCTGTTAATACCTGATAGAACGTCAGTTTCAATGCTTGAATCTCCTTTTTCAGCAATTATTTCAGGATGTTTACTATCAACTACTAACAGGTGATTTTCTCCTCCAAGTCCATCCGGGACTGTTCTATATTTTAACTTGTTGAGCAGATATTCCTTTCCATCAATCAAAAATTTAAACTCATATTTCCCATCATAAAGCATGAAATCGAGTTGAAATCTGCCATTTTTTTTAATCATCTCGAATTTCTTAGGATTCCATTTATTGAAACTGCCTGTAACGGCAGCAGAAGATATGCCTGATGATGCAGGATATTCAAGATGTATACGCCGAAGAGTTTTGTCAGTCTCTTCGATAACCAGAATTGAATTTTCTCCACCAAAGCTGTCAGGTGCAAACTTTTCAGCTTTTTCGTCTTTAATCCATTTTCCGTTTACGTAGAATTTATAAGCATATTCACCGGGAATAAGTGAATATTCCTTAGTATAGATCCCATTATTATTTAACATTTTTGAGTCGTCATTTTTCTTCCAACCGTTAAAATCTCCAACAACGTAGACTTCGTAATCCCCGGCTGTCAGTGGTTCAAACCTGAAGACGTATTTTTTTGCATTATTGTTATTGCTCATTTTACAGAGAAGTCCTCCCGGAATTAAAATAATTAAAAAGAAAAACAAAGTTAAAAATTTATGCATAAGAATCTCCTGAGTTTCCAGTTATAGAAGACCATTGCAAGATGATTTCCAAAATCGAATCAACTAATCAAAATTATGCAAAAGTCTCTTTAAAGAAAGTAATATATAAAATAATATATAAGATTGACAACACATTTTAAAATCTTTTTATTTACATGAAGCAAATATCAAGTATATTTATAGTGTAAAATACTTAATAATGAGGTATGTATGATTTCAGCAAAATATGCCGATAAGATAATCCGCAATCTCCTGTTCCATGGTATTGAACAAAGTGATTTGATTGATTTAACTGATGATATGTTTACTTCCGTAAAGTTAGATGCCGGAGAAAAGCTTAAAAAAGAGTCACTAAGTGATGTCGAATTAATACTTGTTGTTAACGGATTAATCTCAGTACATTGTTCTGTCTCAGATAATGATTCAGGAGATGGAAAGTTCAGAGAGTTGAGATTAGAGCGATCAGCTAATAGTTTTACTGGTGAACTTGGTTATTTTAACAGGGAGATTGTTACCGATGAAATAGTGTGTCATGAAGAAGCAGAGCTTGTTCTTATCGATTATGATAATCTGGCAGTAATTATTGATATCGTACCTCAGATTAATGAGAATATTTTTGAGGCTGTTTCAGAAATTGTCTTCGATACTAAATATACTGAAATTTCTCATTCTGTTAAAAATAACCTGCTGAAAGAATTATACTCAGAAGTAAGAAAACAGCGCAATAAACTCAAGCAGCTTAACAGTCAACTGAAAAAGAAAAATGCTGTTCTGTCGCAGAAGAACGAAGAGTTATTCATGCTGGCAACTCATGATTATCTCACAAAAATATACAATCGAAGATTTGTTCTCGATATGTTTCTGAAGGAATTCAGTAAGACCCAGAGATACGGTATAAATCTTTCCTGCATGCTGCTGGATATAGATAATTTCAGTTTTATTAACGATACGTATGGTCACCTGATCGGAGATCAGATTTTACAACAGGTTTCGCTGATTATTCAGCAGAATATCAGGAGAATGGATATTTTTGGTCGATATTCGAGTAAAGAATTCCTCATTGTTTTGCCTAATACATCTATAGCTAATGCTCAACTTGTTGCTGATAAGATTAACACAAAGATTGAAGACTCTATCATAGCTACGGACCGCGGTATTATTCAGATGACAGTAAGTATTGGGCTGACAGATTCTTGTATTGGCTTGCCTGATTCCGTTGACGAAATGATTAAGAATGCAGATTATGCTCTCAAAGATGCTAAAAAACATGGAAAGAGTTCAATCAGTAATTATGAAAACCTGATACGAATGAACAAATCATTCGCAGACAGTATATTTACAACCGAACCAAAGCATACATAGGGATCATTTGTTTCTATCTGGAGTAAAACTGTAGTTTCAGGTAACAGATTTCAATTGAATACAGGAATTTTATCAACTTCTTAAAACTATGCAAAGTCTCTATTGCTTGATAAATCTTGACATTCTTTACACTTCTTTGCAGATAGGCTTATGAGTTTAATAGTAAAGAAGTTTGGCGGAACATCTCTGGCTGATATCAATAAGATAAAAAACATAGCTGATAAACTGGCATCTGATTTTTCCAAAGAAGATCAGATGGTTATAGTAGTATCTGCAATGGGTGATACTACAAATAAGCTGCTGGATATGGCTGAGAGTATTTCTGCAAATCCCTCTGACAGGGAACTTGATATGCTGATGACCGCAGGAGAGCGTATAAGTATGTCACTCCTTGCTCTTGCATTACACGAGCATGGGCTGGAGTCAATTTCTTTTACCGGTTCACAAAGTGGAATCATTACATGCAATAATCATGGGAATGCAAAAATTCTGAATGTTAGTGCATTTCGTATAAGAGAGGAACTCAAGAACAGTAAAATAGTTATTGTTGCCGGTTTTCAGGGTGTAAGCGGATTAAAGGAAGTTACTACTCTTGGAAGAGGTGGCTCGGATACAACTGCAGTAGCTCTGGCATGTTACCTGAATGCGGATTCCTGTGAGATTTTTACTGATGTAGACGGAGTTTTTACAATTGATCCCCGAATAACTGATAGGGCTGTCAAACTTGATTCTGCTGAAAGCAGTGTTGTTCTTGATCTGGCAAACTGCGGAGCAGGAGTATTACACTCCAGGGCATTGGAATTTGCTATTCAATATAAAATTCCGGTTGAAGTAAAGTCTTCCTATACATTTAAACCGGGAACTCAGATATTTCATGGAGAAGAAATGCAAGAACAGAAAATTGTTGGTATAACAGGGAAAACTGATCTTATATATTACACATTGAAACCTTACAACAGCAGAAATATCATTCTACGTGAGTTGAATAAGATATCTACAGAAGAATCCAGATTCAGTCAGGATAATGGGCTTGAGGTGATAATCTCAAATTCATTTAAAAATAAGTTGCTACGAATCATTGAAAAATTTAGTTTGGATTTTAATGAAAAAGCGTCTAATTTATCATTGATCTGCATAAGCGGATACAGAATAAAGGATGACTTTGATTTATTGTCGGACATACTCACAGATTTTGATATTTTAAATGTTAAAGTAATAATGTTTGACAGAATTCAAACAGGATTTCGTTTTTTCATTGAAACCGATAGTTATAATAACGCAGTAAAGACACTGCACAAGAAATACATTGAAGACAGGTATTATGGAGAATAAAAAAAGTATATTGTTGATTGATGATGATCCAACTCTGGTTGATTTAACTAAAGAATTACTTTCAGTATTTGGAGTCTCAGTACTGTCTGCTGAAGATATGGAACAGGCTATTGATGTTTATAAAAATGATCAGGAAAATATCTGGCTGATAATTTTTGATATGAATCTTGAGTATAATACTGGTATTGAAGTATTCAACGAGTTAAAGAAGATTGACGATAATTTTATATCAATTCTTTCTTCCGGAATGATTACAGACTCTGATATTGATGAATATAAAAGCATGGGATTCAACGAAATTATACCAAAACCATATTCATTCAAAGATTTACACAAAATTATAATGAGCTACAAACAACAGGCGTAAAACGCAGAAATATTTTAAATGCCTGCGCTTTGCAGGCTATTTTTTTTGAGGATTTAAGATGGAAAAATATTTAGTAACAAGTGCACTGCCGTATGCTAACGGTAAACTTCATATAGGACATGTTGCAGGAGCCTATCTACCTGCAGATATTTTTGTCAGATTTCAAAAACTTATTGAGAATGACGTAATTTACATTTGCGGTACTGACGAACACGGTGCTCCAATATCTATCAAAGCTGATGCAGAAGGAACTGAACCCCAGAAAATTGTTGATTTCTACCATGAAAGCATTAAGAAGAGTTTTGAAGGTCTTAACTTTTGTTTTGATAACTTTTCCGGAACTGCCAGACCACAGCACCACAAACTTGCTCAGGAATTCTTCTCAACTTTGCTGACAAAAGGTTTTATAGATACTGAAGTTATTACTCAGTTTTACTGCGAGCATGATAAACGTTTTCTCGCAGACAGGTATGTTGAAGGGATTTGTCCTTTCTGTAATGAAGAAGGTGCTCGAGGTGATCAATGTGATCATTGTGGAAAACTAATTGATGCACTGGAACTTAAAGAACCAAAATGTAAACTGTGCGGTAATACTCCTGTTATTAAAGAGACAAAGCACTGGTTCCTTGACCTTCCTAAATTTGAACCTCATTTACGAGAATGGCTTGAAACAAAAACATACTGGAAAGACAACGTCCATAAGTTTATTATGGGTTGGCTTAATGACGGACTCAGAAAACGTGCAATCACAAGAGATATCAACTGGGGTGTTCCTTTACCTGTAGAAGATGCTGAAGGCAAAGTTCTTTATGTCTGGTTTGATGCACCTATCGGTTACATATCTTCAACAATAGAATGGGCTGAAGCCCAGGGAAATTCTGACAAATGGAAAGACTACTGGTTCGATCAGAATACAAAGCTGATACACTTTATTGGTAAAGACAATATCCCTTTCCATACTATTATCTGGCCTGCTATGGTAATGGAACAGGAAAAGAAATACATCCTTCCTCATGATGTTCCTGCAAACGAATATCTTAATCTGGAAGGAAAGCAGCTTTCAACAAGTAGAAACTGGGCTATCTGGGTGGATGAATTTCTGGAATACTTTGATGGCGAACTTCTCAGATATGTTCTGGCTGCCAATGCCCCCGAAACTAAAGACTGTGATTTCTACTGGACTGATTTCCAGAACAGAGTAAATACCGATTTAGCTAATGTACTGGGTAACCTCATTAACAGAGTTCTTGTTTTCGCGAAGAAGTATTTTGATTCAGATATTATTAAACCTGAAAATCTTGATAGTTACAAAGAACTTTTTGAAAAAATAGATACAATGACTTCTGAAGTTAAAGACTGTTTTGCAAATTACAGAGTAAGGAAAGCAGTAAATACAATTATGGATATTGCAAGACTTGGAAACAAGTTTTTTGACGAACAGCAGCCTTGGAAAAAGGTTAAGGAATCGAAAGATGAAACTAATGATATACTCTATATCTGTGCAGAAATTCTCAGAACTGTATCAATAGTTTTTTCTCCTGTACTTCCTGTTAAAATGAAAGCTCTGAGAGATATGCTTGGACTCAGCAATGACTTTATATGGAATGATTTATCAAACACACCGGATGGATATACATTCAGTGTTCAGCAACCTCTTTTCCCAAAAATTACTGATGAGGAAATTCAGAAACAGATAGAAATTCTTGAAGAAAAATCAAAAGCTGCAGAACCAGCTCCGGAAATTGAAATTAAACCGGAAATAGAATTCGATGATTTTATGAAGCTTGATATTAAACTCGTTAAGATTTTATCAGCAGAGAAAGTTAAGAAATCAAAGAAGCTGCTTAAACTTCAGATTCAGTGCGGTAATGTTCAGAGAACAGTTATGTCAGGTATATCCAATCATTATTCACCGGATGATCTGGTTGGAAAAACAGTAACAATGCTATTGAATCTTAAACCAAGAAAAATGATGGGAGTTGAATCACAGGGAATGATTCTTGCAGCAGAAAATGATGGTGTTCTTTCATTATTAGTACCTGATAAAGATTTAAAAGACGGATCAGACGTATCCTGATTTATTTTTTGGCTGGTATTTGAGTACCAGCCTTTTTTAATTATTATGAAATCAATTTTTACAATACTCTTTCTGCATATACTATCAGTCGGAATTTTTGCGGCAGCAATTATAGATAACAAGCTTATAATCAATGTTCTTATAGCTGAAAGCAAGGAGATGGTTCTTGAGCTATCTGATAATGCATCTGTTTTTGAAGATAATTCTCCATTCGTAAGCAATTTTACAGAAAGAATGAATATTGAAATAGTTGAGCAGGATACAACAGAAGTGTGGACAATTAGAAATACTGTAAATGTAAAACCTGTTACCTGGCAGGATTTTACTATCAGATGTCACCACAATGACGATTCTCTGATATTCAGAACGAAATCCGAAGCTATTGCTTATGCTCTTGAGAATGAAATTGATATATGCGGAATTACTCCGATCAGAGAAAACCATCATATTGTAAAGATATCTGATGATAGTAAGGATATTCTTGGGCAGCTTCCGATTAATATTACTACAGTAGATACTATTACTGCAAATAAATACAAGTATACCGGAAAATTCAGATTATACTCGAACAAAGGCAAGCTTCAGCTTGTTAACATTATTGAGATAGAAGAATACCTCAAAAGCGTTGTCGCTTACGAGATCGGTTCTAACTCACCGGAGGAAGCACTGAAAGCTCAAGCAGTTGCGAGCAGATCAATGACCTTGATTAAACTTCTGGCATCCAAGCATGAAGAGCCATATATTGATTTATGTTCGACTACTCATTGTCAAGTGTTCGGAGGACTATCAAGAAGGAATGAATTTGTTAATAAAGCTGTTGATGACACAAAACATGAGATATTATGCCGAACGGTCTATGTGGCAGATGCTGTGTTTGCAAGCTGCTGTGGCGGAAGAACAGAAGATTCTGATTTCATCTGGAATGGGGGGAAACGGGATTATCTGACAAGTAAATCTGATGTACTGGATGGTAGTGTGCCTGATTTATCAACAAATGCTGAAGCTGAGAAATGGATAAAATCTAACAGGAAGGTATTCTGTTCTCCAAATGAAGATTCTTTCAGTTGGGAGCATAGAGCATTCAAATGGTCGGAAGAAGTAAAACTGTCATTTATTGAACAGAAGTTGAACCTACATGATATCAGTCGAATTGAACCGCTTACAAGAGGGAAGTCAGGACGCATTTCAGTATTACGTATTGTTTCTTCTGAAGGTGTGACGAACATTGAAGGTGAATACAAGATAAGAAGTCTTTTTCCGGGAGCAAAATCGACTTTGCTTATGGTGGAGATAGACAGAAGAAAAGGAATAGTATTTGTAAATGGAAAGGGATCGGGACATGGAGTAGGCATGTGTCAGGTGGGAGCGTTGAATCTTGCGAGAAGAGGTTGGAAATACACCAGGATTCTTGAACACTATTTTCCGGGAACAGAGATCAATTCAAGCTGGAGACTTGCAGAGTAAAATACAAAACTTTGCAGTAAGTATATTCATAAACAAGGCTAAATAAATACACTACACCAAAAAATATTGATTATCTCATTAAATCTGTTGACACTGATTGAAATTCATTTATATATTTGCATGTTTATCTGAGGGAGGAAAAACAAAAACAGGAGCTATACTATGCGACAAAAAGTAATTTTTGTCTGTGTGGTCCTATTTGCATTTTCTCTGATGCTTAATGCATCAGAAACTCAGGGCGACAGCAGACAATTTAACATTTCAATGGAGGAGACCAGAAGCGTTGATACTTTTCCCTGGTCAGATGATTTTTCAACTTTCGATACAAATTTCTGGACATTATCGGGAACTGGCAATTGGCAGCATATGGCAAGGCTAAACCATGTCTATTGTGATTTTTTCAACTGGGCAAGCGGTACTGAAGCTATCATTACATCCGATGTAATCAATCTTCCCGCAAGTGATGTAATGGAATTAAGTTTTGAGTGGGGACATAATTATTGGATAACTGCACCAGCAGAAGCCGGGTATGTAGAAGTTTCCACAGATAATTCAACTTGGACAACCTTGTGGTCTCAGATTGGTTCTACTTTTGATTCTGATCCCAACGATATGTTTCCACCGGCTTTCATAACTGAAACTATTTCTCTGGCACAGTATTCAGGGCAGAGTATATATATCAGAGTTCGTGGAGTTTCTGATTATGGTGCTGATTTCTATTTTGATAGTGCCAGCATTTATTCTGCTGGTGTCATAATGCCCGGATCGATTACCGGAGTGATTACAGATACTGATGGAGGTGCATACACTGATCTTAATGTAACCATAATTCAAACGGGAGAATCATGCATTACAGATTCAACCGGATTTTTCAGTTTTCAGAATATCAGCCCTGGTGTTTATGAACTTGAAATTGCACAAAATGGATATAGAATTGAGCTTTATGATAATGTTATAGTCAGTACCGGCTCAATTACTGATGTTGCTATTCCTGTATCACGTGGTGGAATAATTACCGGTAACATTGTTGATGATAGAGGAATTCCAGTATTCTGTACAGTAAATCTATCGGGATTATTATATCAGACAAGTACAGACTCTCTTGGAAACTATTGCTTAGTTCAGGTTCAGGAAGGTTTTTATGATGTACATGTCTTAGATATCCTGCATTGTGCGGATGTTGCAGATAGCATATTCATAGCTGATGATTCTGTAACTGTTGTAGATTTCCAGCTTATGCGAAACTGCCGAATCCACCTTGCTATATCAACTTTCGATAATGTTTACGACAATATGCAGATCAATTTAACCGGAGCACAGGACTACTCATTCCCTCATCATTATGATCAGATTACTCTGCGGGATATGAGACCGGGCACCTATGACGTAACTGTTACTCGAGATGGATGTACCCCATTTACATCTTTGGGTAATGTAGTTGACCCCGGAACATGTGATACAATTGATGTTGTTCTTGATCAACTGACAGGAACTAATGAAAACAATGTAGTTAAGTTCAGTACAGAACTTATTGGTGCTTATCCTAATCCGTTTAATCCGGAAACGAATCTGAGCTACAGTATTGCGGAAGAAGGGAAAACTGAATTGGCTATATACAACATCAAAGGCCAGAAAGTAAGAAGTCTGGTCAATGAAAACCATGCACCGGGAGAATACTCAGCAATCTGGAAAGGCAGATCAGATGAAGGTAAGTCTGTTTCATCCGGAGTATACTTTGCTGTTCTAAAAGCCGGGAAGAAGATATTGCATCAAAAACTGATGCTGTTGAAGTAATGATAAATAACTAGTTTCTATCTATGGGAGCAACTATCTTGCTCCCTTTATATTTATCAGTCACTTACTCAAAAATTGACATTGCGTTAGAGGTAAATGGATTTTTTTTCTCTATTTTTGCCGGTTGCAGCCTATGTATTGCACCGAGACACACATGTTTATGCTGTTCCGTCACAATTGTCGGAATTACAACTTCGTAAACTGAAGCCGGAAATAATAATCATTGCTCCGTTGTTCAATATTTTAAATCAATTTTGGAAAAGAAATTCTTGTAAGTATGCAAAGGGAAGGGATATTGTGTATAATAGTTTATCCTAATCTTGAAAAAAGAAGAACTGAATAATCATTAGTCTTTCTTCACATTATCTGGATAACAAGAGTAATCTATTTTCTAAATAATTTCCTTAACAACTTTGCTCTTTTCTCAGTATTCTTACCTCTTCTAAGTGCTAAAACTAGTTTCTTTTTCTGAAGAACTTTGTATTCCTTTATACCGGAAATTCCCGCTTTACCAGCATGATACAGCATTACATTTGGGTCAGTTATTGCAATAGAAAAACGATCTTTTGACAGCATCTTCAGTAACGACATTTCATCTTGTGCTTCAACAACGTTTGATGAATATTTTTTTACAGCATCATTTATTTCTTTAGGATAAACATATGTGGTTATTATGGCGAATTTGTATTTACTGCAAAGTTCATCAATACTCGTATATTCTACATTAAAGTCTGATTTTGTCATTAAGGCAATCTCGGACCAGTCTATGGCAATTGATTCCTCAAAACCATCAGAGACTTCTTCAGGCCATGCTGGGAAGTAACCGACATAATCCTTGTTTATCGCAATATTCTGAGCTCGCTTCCATGGATAAAATTCGACAAGAAGCCGTATATTTTCTTTCTTCAACTCCTCTCTCAGCTTCTGAATAGAATTTCCCTGATTAGTTAAGTCTCCTCCTGAATAAGGCTGCCAGTCGAGAGAAGTAATTTTCCATACTTCTTCTGCCTGCATATTAGAAAACATCAAAAAGAATACTAAAATTGTAAAAAACAAATTTTTCATTGGAATCTCCTTTTTAATAGAAAGTAACGATTTCTCTTTGTAAACCAAGTATTTTAGGATTAAAGAATGAGTAAAATTCATACAAGAAATGTCTATGAATCATCTTTTAAGAAAATAGATGAATACTGATTCTCATCATAATCAGAAATGTGCGAAAATCTATACTTCTTTCAAAAAAAATCTCTACCGCCTTTATTTTATTGACACTCTTAGTACGATAATCATCTATGCAATCTCAATCACAAAGTAAAATGTTGGAGCAATAATGAAAGACTATCACTTCTCAAAAATAGAACAGGCATTCCTTCAGATTTCAGAGCAACAATCAATTACAACTGATATACCATATTTAATTGTCGAGAATTTTCCTCAACTTGGTTTTTTGACAGCTTTGCGATTTATCGAGTGGGTACAGAATAATCCCAATGGTGTTATCAGTCTGCCTACAGGGAAGACTCCTGAGTTTTTCATTAAATGGACACAGCATATTATCAGTAACTGGGATACTGATAAAATTCAGGCTATCCTTAAAAGATATGACATAGACGGCAAAAACAAGCCCTGCTTTAATAATCTGCATTTTGTACAGATCGATGAATTTTACCCAATCAACTCAAAACAGCACAACAGCTTTTACTATTATGTAAATAAATTTTATATTCAGGGTCTGGGGCTTGATCCTGCTAAAGCACAACTGATTAACTGCAACGAGATTCCTTTACCGGAAGGGATAACCTATTCAGAAGTATTCCCGGAAGGCAAAGTTGATCTCAGTCTGCGTTACCGTGAAGCTAAGAATGCCTTCGAAGTTATCCAACAGCAGTCAATCTTTGCCATTGATAACTGGTGCAGCGAGTATGAAGCAAAAATCCGAGCTAAGGGAGGAATAGGATTCTTTCTTGGAGGTATTGGACCGGACGGTCATATAGCATTTAACACCAGAGGATCTGACCATTACTCTACAACCAGGTTAACCTCAATCAACTTTGAAACAGAAGCTGTTGCTGCAGGTGACCTGGGAGGAATCGAAGTTGCCAGAGACCACCTTGTTATCACGATCGGGCTGGATACTATTGTCTATAATAAGGATGTTACAGCAATTATCATTGCAGCGGGAGAAGCAAAAGCACCTGTCGTGAAAGATGCTCTGGAGAACACGCCTTCTAATATCTATCCCGCTTCAGTGCTGAGAGGGTTGAAGAACAGCAGATTTTATATCACTCAGGGAGCAGCCTGCCGTTTAGATGACATGATTAAGCAGTATTATACCGGTGGAGAGTGGAACCGAGAGAAAACTGAACGAGCTATCATCGATTTATGCAGCAGACTGTATAAGTACGGACATCATATTACTATGGATGACCTTAATCATGATGAATACTGCAGACTTATTCCGTCGGTTAATGAAGAAACGGTACCACAGGTACAGCAGACGATTGAGAAGAAGATACACAAAGGCATGGCAGGGGAGAGCAATCAAAGATTTCTGCACACAGGACCTCACCACGATGATATTATGCTCGGACTGCTTCCGCATATTCACCGGACTTTGCGTAACGAGACAAACTCGGCTCATTTTGCTGTGCTTACTTCCGGATTTACTGCCGTTACCAACAAATTCATCATCAAAGCCTTGGAAGATACATTGCATTTTATTGATATTGGACAGGTGCAGATGCTTAAGTATGCTGATTTCTTTGAATCGGGCTACCTACACAAAAGAGATAAGGATGTTTACCATTACCTTATTCGCGTTGCTTCCTGTGAACCTAAGGAACTGAACAGAGCGTTGTCACACAGACTTGTCCGCAGTATTGTAGAAATATGGCAGATAAAAAGCAAAGAACAGCTTATTGCACAGATAAATGAGATTCTAACAGGATTGAAATCTATTTACAATGGGGAAAAGGATGTTCCTGAGATACAGAAGTTGAAAGGAATGGTTAGGGAATACGAAGAAGAGTTGGTCTGGGCACATTATGGTATACCAACCAGACAGGTGCAGCATTTACGACTGGGCTTTTACACAGGAGATATTTTTACGGAACAACCTAACTTTGAGAGAGATGTAAAACCTGTTCTCGATATGCTCAAAAAGATTGACCCTACGGTAATCAGTCTGGCACTTGATCCGGAAGGCTCCGGTCCTGATACTCATTACAAAGTTTTGCAGACGATAGCAGAAGCTGTAAGGTATTGGAAGAAGGAAAAGGATTTGACAGGTTTGAGAATCTGGGGATACCGTAATGTGTGGTATCAGTTCCATCCGGCAGAAGCAAATGTGATAGTGCCTGTATCTCTCAATGCTATGTCAAATCTGGATTCCGCATTCACGAACTCTTATCTCAGCCAGGTAAACGCTTCATTTCCGAGTTATCGTCATGACGGAAAGTTTAACGAGCTTGCTCAGAAAATATGGGTGGATCAGCTAAAGACAATCCAGTTACTGCTTGGGAAACACTATTTCTATCAGAGTGAAATTCCGCGACTGCGTGCCTGCCATGGACTGCTGTTCTACAAAGAGATGTCTGTGGATGAGTTCCTGATAAACGCACGAGAACTGCAACGCTCAATGGAAGGAATGGAGTTGTGATAAAGTTGATCATTATCGAGAATTGTAATTATGTTTCAATGAGAGGGAATAACTTCTCTCAATATCAATAGGAGTTATTATGCTAAAGAGACTTTTTCTCTTATTCCTTAGTACATTGACTTTAGCAGGCTGTGGATACACATTCAATAAAATATTTAACGCCGGAAGAGTGAGAAGTCCACTGTATGGTATGTTTCCTTACAAATACTCTGTCGGAATAGATGACAATGTATACTTCTCAATGAATATGAACGGTGATCTGAAAATTTGTAAACTTGATACATCAACAGGAAATGTTCATGTTCTGATAGACAAAGGAAATAATATATATCCTGTAGTCTCGGACGATGGTAAGCAAGTGTATTATATGCATTACTCAGACGAAAGATTTTGTTATGATATATGTCGAACAAATACTGATGGGTCAGTTCAGGATACTATACTCAAAAACAATGACAGCTCTATGATGATCAAACGCTATTTTGTTAACTCTACAAATACTAAGCTTTACATTGTCGGATCTCGAATGACTGATGAACTATATAATAAACAGCACTGGACACACTATAGTAATGATTTTTATGAATTTGATATTGAGAACAAGAAAATGCATAGGCTTAGTAAATGGATGATTGGATGTCTTGGGAATGTGATATACAATGAAAACAATAATTTATTTTACTGTGAGATTGTCTCAGATGAAAATTATATTAAGAAGAACAATAAGAGATACAATGTGGAATTCAGCAGAAAGCCATTTGCAAATGGCTACTATAAGTTCTATCTGGACGATAATAGACTTGAAAAACTAAGTATGAAATACATTGGAAACATTTCAACAAATAGTGATTTTAATGTTAATAATGATATTAAAATCCCAAAACATAAAAATTATGTAATTTCAAGCAACAAATCCGGTTTATACAAAATGAAATTTGAGGAAGGCACTATCTTGGATTTCACCGGTACAATAGATGGAAAACCATTTGATACTCTTTGGGGAAGAATCGGAATTGAAAATGTTCAGTTTTTACCGGAATCCGATCTTATGATAGGTTTAGTATCTCCCCAAGACATATATCATTTAGCAATACTAGATCCGGAGACCAAGCAAATAGTTAAAAGTTTTCCATGGGATTCACTGACAGTGATCCCAAAGAAAATATAAGCCTACTCCAATTGGCTTATTAGTTGATGATGTGACATTAAAACGTCAACCCCATGGAAGTACTACTTTAGCTGTACATGATATGAGGTTGAAATATGTTTTACGTTCTTCGCAGGAAGTTACGTGTGTAGGGAACAATAATCATTGTTCCGTCTTTGCATTGACACAGTCAATGCACTCCAAAAAATAGCCCTTAGAGCCTATCAAGACCACCATTCGCAAGGACAGGTCCATTGCGAAGGGGACTATATTCAGGAGTACTGCTTTAGCTGTACAAGGTATGATGTTGAAAAATGTATAGGAGGATTATAATCAAGTGAACAATTTTCTTGACCTTTTGCCACTAATGAGCTCAATTTTGCCATATTATGGAGTAAGGAGGCTGAATTGTATAAGGGGAATACTATTTTTATCAGAGTGAAATACCGAGATTGCGTGCTTGTCATGGACTGTTGTTCTACAAAGAGATGTCTGTAGATGAATTCTTGATAAACGCCCGAGAGCAGATATTGCCATTAGTCCAGGAATTATAAACTCATACGTCCCTCTTCTTAGATTTACGCACGAGATGAAGTGAGATATCTCACTTTGCTTTAAGAAAGGAGTATTTATAAAATGAAAATGAGAAAGTTTATTTTGATTGCATCAGCATTAGTTTGTTTTTCTTGCACATTTCTCAAATTTGTGCCTAATATGGATAGTTTGAATATCGGAGACAAAATAGACTGCAGGTTATTCATGTACTACCATGACGATCATTACTTAAATGGTTCTAGATGGTATCACTCAAAAGTTGATGGAATTGAGTTCAAATTTTTGATATTTTCAGATACTGTTCGCATCATTCACGTTTCAGATAGTTCCTTCATTAGTCCAGAAGGTGTTTCTATTGGGACGACTCTAAATGATCTAAAAAAAATGAAATTTGATACATTTGTGTTCCAAGATGTTTGGGATACATATACTTTATTGCCTTCTGGATGGATGGCATGTTTTATTGATAGAGAAATTAATGATGAATCTGAAGTAACTTACTTCATGAAGAAATACTATGCAGTCGATTGGAAATCACGGATACGTTATCGTTACGATGTAAATAAAGGAGAATGGATTCCACTGGAATAGTAACAGTGTTTGGTATAATATAGAAATTACTATAAAAAATCTTGTTGAAACAAAATCAATCAGAATAACTCAAACTTACTAAACTTAGACTTGGTACAAAATATGGGGTAGGCTCATTGCCATGAAACATTGAGTAAAAACTTCACTCCAATGGAAGAATTGATTCAGCTTTACTAAATGTGATGTTGAAACATCATTTCTTAATGAAATAGTCCCGAATTTCTTCAAGGCATGTAAATACTTATATTTACGCATGTTTCGACTCCTTTCACACGGTATGTCAGGAACTTTTGTGCTACACCTTTATAGAATGTCTCTGACCATTCCAAAAGAGTTAATCCCGGGGCTTGGAAGAACAATACTTTCGTGTCTTTTTGTGTATTTCGTGGTTCTATCTTACCTGGTTTGCAACCACAATAACATATCTTAAAACAATTTCAGTTGCACCAGACTACTATTTCTCACTACATAATTTCTATGTCAAAACTATACACGGATAATGCGAACGCTATTTCAGATTATTATGCTATCAAAGCAAAATAAGCACATTTTTAAATACAAAGAACTTGACTTTTTTAGACAGTGACTTGACAACTAATTTCAAGTGAGAATGTTGGCATCTCACGAAACAATATTTGGAGGTTTAAATGAATATACCGGCAATATGGTACGTAGCTCCTGCCGGAGCAGTCGTAGCACTGATTTTTTCGTATATTCTCTTCAGAAATGTAAAAAAACAGGATCCGGGCAATGCAAGAATGCAGGAAATTGCAAAGCATGTCAGAGACGGTTCTTTTGCATATCTGAGACAGCAGTATAAGGGAGTTGGTTTCTTCTTTATAGGTGCAATTATAGTATTTAATATTATGGCTTGGGGCTTAAAGGTTCTTCACCCGCTTATTCCATGGGCATTCCTTTCCGGTGGTTTTTTTTCCGGTCTGGCAGGCTTCATTGGAATGAATACAGCTACTCTCGCCTCCAACAGAACAGCTCAGGCAGCTTCAAAAAGTCTTAATCAGGGACTGAAAGTTGCATTCAGAGCAGGCGGAGTAATGGGACTTGTTGTTGTAGGACTGGCTTTGATTGATATTTCAGCATGGTTCTACGGCCTTAAACTCTACGGTATGGACTTACACAAAATAACTGTTATCATGCTCAGCTTCGGTATGGGAGCATCTACTCAGGCGTTGTTCGCACGTCTCGGTGGTGGTATCTATACAAAAGCTGCTGATGTTGGTGCTGACCTTGTTGGTAAGGTTGAGGCTGGTATCCCGGAAGACGATCCGCGTAATCCGGCTACAATAGCAGATAATGTTGGTGATAACGTTGGTGACGTTGCCGGTATGGGAGCAGACCTTTATGAATCTTATGCAGGTTCAATTCTGGCTACTGCTGCGCTTGGTATGGCTGCTGTCACTCAGCTTGGACCGGCTTTCCATGACTGGGCTATAAAGTTTATCACAGCACCGATGGTACTGGCTGGTGTTGGAGCATTCCTTTCCATTATCGGAATCTATATGGCATCTACAAAAGAAGATGCTACAACTAAAGACTTAATGTTCGCATTAAATAAAGGTGTTTACGGAAGTTCAGTTCTTATCGCAATCGTTGCATTCTTCGTAACAAAATACATGCTTCCTGAGAAATATGCATTTGGCGTATTTATGGCAAGTGTGATTGGTCTTGTTGCAGGAATACTTATCGGATACTTCACAGAAAGAGCTACTTCTGATGCTTACAAACCTACACAGGGTATTGCTAAACAGGCTGAGTTCGGTCCTGCAACCGTTATAATTGACGGTCTTGCAGTTGGTATGAACTCTACAGCCGCTCCTGTTATCATTATCGGTATTGGTATCATCGCAGCATTCAGTGTGAGCGGTGGATTTACAATGCCTGAAATGGGACTCTACGGAATCGGTTTTGGTGCAGTTGGTATGCTGGCAACACTTGGTGTTACTCTGGCTATGGATGCTTTTGGTCCTATCGCAGATAACGCAGGTGGTAATGCAGAAATGTCCGAGCTTCCAAAAAGCGTAAGAGAAAGAACAGATGCTCTTGACTCCGTTGGTAACACTACTGCTGCTACAGGTAAGGGCTTTGCAATCGGTTCAGCAGCTCTTACAGCTATGGCTCTTCTCGCTGCTTATCTTGAAGAAGTAAGAACGGGTATTCTTATCCTCGTAGAAAAAGCCGGACTTAACCCTGAAACACATAGAATATTTGTAGAAGTTGCGAATAAATGGATTGTAACAAAAACAGCCACAGCTACTGACTTCATGAATTACTATGAAGTACACCTTATGAATCCTAAGTTCCTCATCGGTATCTTTATCGGTGCGATGGTTTCTTTCGTTTTTGCAGCGATGACCATGAAAGCTGTTGGTAGAGCTGCAGGCGACATGGTTGCAGAAGTAAGAAGACAGTTCAGAGAAATCAAAGGTATCATGGAAGGAAAAGCAACACCTGATTACGCTCGTTGTGTGAAAATCTCAACAATGGGTGCTCAGAAAGAAATGGTTGCACCTGCACTTCTTGGTCTTTTTACACCAATTGTAATCGGATTGACTCTTGGTATAGCAGGTGTTCTCGGTCTTCTTGCCGGTGGACTTGCTACAGGTTTTGTTCTTGCAATTATGATGAACAACGCCGGTGGTGCCTGGGACAATGCTAAGAAGTATGTTGAATCAGGTCACATGGGTGGTAAAGGTTCAGATTGCCATAAAGCATGTGTTGTTGGTGATACTGTTGGTGATCCATTCAAAGATACAGCCGGACCATCAATCAATATTCTTATCAAGCTTATGAGTATGGTAAGTATTGTATTTGCGGGACTTATTGTTGCCTATGCTCCGAAGATTGCGAATATTTACGGTGATAGCAGAGATGTTGTTCAGGAGTATAAAGCTAAATACACTATCGAAGGTGAATACGAAAAATACAAGATAATTAACGATGAAATTAAAATTGAGAAAACAGAAGCTGCACTTGTTCAGAAAGAAAACGAAGAAATTCTTAATGATAATGGTACAGATGAGTAGACTCAATAAATATAATTCAGGCGGAGTTAAATCCGCCTTTTCTTTTATTATCAGGTTTTTACCTGTTATCGTAGTGCTTACAGCCTGCACTTCAAACGATAAAAGGCAAAAATCTGCTGCAAATTTTGTTATTACAAGTCCGGAAGTATATGAAATAGTATGTGCTATTGGGGGATCTTCTATGATTTCAGGCAGAACTAGAGAATGTACATTTCCTGATTTACAGAAAAAGCCGGAGATTGTTGGCTCTTTCAGTACAATAAATGTCGAATCAGTGATAAGGTTAAACCCAGAGTATGTCTTTACTTCGGGTCTTGAGCAGGAGAAGTTAAATTCAGATTTTAACAAGCTGGGAATTAAAACAAGATCATTCTATCCGAAATCTGTTGAAGGGCTCTATACGGTTGTTACTGAACTCGGAGAACTTACGGGACTAAGAACAGAAGCAGATTCATTGAATGATTATATCAAAACAAATCTTCAACAACGAAATTTGGAGATTAAACCCAGAGTTTATATTGAGATTTATGGTGATCCTGTGATGTCGGCATCTGATGAGTCTTTTCTCGGTGAACTGATTACTACTGCAGGTGGTGATAATATTTTTGAAACACTCCCAAGGGATTACTCCATGATTAACACCGAGGACGTTATTCTGGCAAATCCTGACATTATTTTATTGACGTATGAAACAGACAAAGAAACTGTTCTCAATAGAAAGGGATGGCAGGATATATCGGCTATCAGAAGCAGAAAGGTCTACACTGTTGAAGATATTGACCCTGATCTTATATTGAGAGCAGGTCCGAGAATTGTCGAAGGTGTCAGGAAAATGGAAGAAATATTTGGAGAATATGAGATTGATACGAAATAGAAAAGGTTTGTATCTGATTTTTATGCTTATTGCATTTGCGTCTGTGATCTGGATTTACCTGACATTTGATGCAGGTAGTGAGAACATTATCACCAGAATAAGGCTTCCGCGTCTTGTACTGACAATTATGGCAGGAGCAATACTTTCTACAGTAGGCTACGTATTTCAGCTTATGCTTAATAATCCGATTGCTGATCCTTATATTCTGGGTGTTTCATCAGGAGCTGCTCTGGGCAGTACTCTTGCAGCTGTAATGAACATGTTTATTCTAATGCCTGTTCTGGGGTTCGCAGGAGCTTTGATCAGCATGCTGGCTGTCTGGACTCTTGCTAATTTTCAAGGCTTTTTCAATCAGACAAAGCTGATTCTGTCGGGGATAATCATCAGTATGTTTTTCTCTGCATGTATCTCTTTGATTATGTACTTACATCAGGATGATGCCGGGAATATTCTACAGGTTTTACTTGGTAATCTTGGACATATTTTTACTGACAGAGAATGGAATTACTTCTTGATATTTTCTGCAATCGCAGTAGTTCTGATGTTATATCTGAATATAATTGCCAGAAAGATTCATATACTTGCATGTGGAGATCTTATAGCTGAAAATCTTGGTATCTCAATCAAGAAGTTCAGGATAGAGATGTTTATAATATGCTCACTTCTCACCGGATTTATTGTCTCATATACAGGAATTATTGGATTTGCCGGACTGATTGTACCGCATATTGTAAGAATGCTGTTTGGTGTTAATCAGAGGTTTTCAATATTATGGTCAGGAATTGCAGGAGCTTTTCTATTGACAATATGTGACTTTTTTGCATTACATATATCTGTTGTGCCTGTTCCGGTTGGAATTGTAACAGCATTCATAGGAACTCCGTTTTTTATGTATATTATTTTGAAAAAGGATACAAGATAGAATGTTAGTGTTTAAGATTGCTATGCATGTTCTGCTTCTTTTGCTGGGAGCCGGAGCAGGCTATCTTTATTATAAATTTGTTGGATGCAGGAGTGGGGGATGTCCATTAACTTCTAACGCTTGGTCAAGTGTTATTCTGGGAGCGTTATTTGTGTATATACTGCTCTCTTCATATATTGATAAAATTATTAAGTATTTTCTAAAATAGAGGTAAAAATGAAAAAAAGAAATATTAGTTTGATTATAATAATAATTCTGGCAATTGCATCTGGATTATTCGCTGAAGATGTAAAGTATGCTCCATTCTGGGAGCTGAAGACAGATAACACAACGATATACATGCTGGGGTCAATTCATGTAGCTGATGAATCTTTCTACCCATTACCGAAATATATTACAGAGGCATTTGATGAGAGTTCGACTCTTTATGTAGAGGCGGATCCGAGTTCTGCAGCCAAAATGCAGTCAACAATGACAAAAATGATGCTTTTGAAAAATGGTAAAACTCTTGATAATATTGTACCATCCGATACATGGAAGAAGCTGAAAGATAAGTTTAACCCTTTTATTGTTCAAAAGCTCGTAAACTTTAAACCCTGGGCTGCTGCAATACAGTTATCAAATGTAGAATACCTTAATGCAGGATTATCTCCGGAACATGGTATTGATGCATATTTCATTGCTGAGGCAAGAGAAAAAAAGAAAAAAGTCAGTGAATTGGAATCTTTTATTTATCAGCTTCAGATTTTTGATAATCTTAGCCTGGATCTTCAATTATCATTTCTGAAGGAAGTTGCAGAACCGGGAGAAAATATTGGAGATCAACTGAAAAAGATTGCTGATTCATGGAAAAACGGTGATATGACAGAACTTGAAAATGAACTTCTCAAAGAAAGAAATAACAAAGCTTACTCAGAGTTATATAAAGTTCTTTTAGATAAAAGAAATGTTGAAATGGCTGATAAAATTGTAAAAATGACTAATGAAGGTGGAGTACATTTTGTTGTTGTAGGAGCTGCTCATTACATTGGAGATAATGGAATCATAAAAACTCTTGAGAAGAAAAATTTTAAAATTAAAAGCTATTTAAGAAAGAATAGTAAATAGGACTTGTACAGGATATCTTAGATGCATACTGATAAACTAAAGCAACTGAAACTTCTTGAGAATTTCAAACACAATATCCATTCAAGATTGAATGAAAAAATCGGATATAGTGATATTACTCCTTTTTCGATAAATACTCTTCAGCTGAGCTTGACACTCAAGTGTAATCAAACATGCGAGCATTGCCATACAAATTCCGGACCGGATCAGAGTGAGGAAATGTCTCGTGAAGTAATTGATAGGTGTCTCGAAATTATTCAAAATCATGGAGATATCGAAACTGTAGATTTGACAGGTGGTGCTCCTGAAATGCATCCGGATTTTGAGTACATCGTGAAGACTGTTACAGAAATGTACAAAACTGTTGTTGTTAGAACCAATCTGACAATAATGGCAGAAGAAAAATATTCTCATCTTCCTGAGTTTCTATCTAAGCATAATGTAGAGATTATGGCTTCCCTGCCCTTTTATTATCCATGCAAGACAGATTCTCAGAGAGGAGACGGAGTTTTTGCAAAATCTGTCTCTGTGATAAAAAAACTTAATAGTCTTGGATATGGAGATTTTCTACCCCTGCATTTTATATATAATCCCCAGGGAACAGATATTCCTGATTCTCATTGTGTTATTGAGAGTGCTTACAGGGCAGTATTAAAAAGAGATCATGATATAAAATTCACGAATCTGTATTGTATGAATAATATGCCGATTAATAGATTCTTGTTTGTTCTACATAAAACTAATTCTGTTGAAAGCTATCTTGAAAAGCTTTACAATAATTTTAATTCTGAAACAGTCAATACTTTGGCATGCCGTAATCAGATTACAATAGACAGGGATGGTAATATTTATGACTGTGATTTCAATCATATCCTGGGTTTAAGTAGTAACGCAGTAAGTCATATCCGGGATTTTGACTATGATGAACTTTCGGAGAGGAGGATCAACCTGGCAAACCATTGCTATGGTTGTACTGCCGGATTGGGTTCAAGCTGCAGTCTTCCCATATTTGAATAGGTCTATTCAATCACAACAATTTTTTCTGGATTGCAAAGCGTATCATTCAGGATTTCGACTAATTCTGCATTATACGCTTTTTCCTGTATTTTTTCAAGATGATGTTTCCATTGCTTTGTCAAACGAGAAAAGTTATTCTTCTGCTGATAGTAGTTGATTATTGAATGTATAGAAAACATTACAAGTGCTATCGGGAAAACCATTGAAAGAATTTTGAAGTCCTGCTCTCCAGCAATGTACTGAATTGATGTCATAACAACAATGAAAATATAAGCAGTGTGGAGAACTATCTTGTATATGCTTTTCTTGGACTTCAGTTCAAAGCTGTTGATCTTATGGATTATTGCATCGTGGATCTGATCTTTCTTGATGAATTTATGCTTACAGATATAGTTGATTCTGGCAATAGCCTCTGAATTATCTGAACTATCATCTGCAAGTTTTACAAGCTGTTCTTTATAGAAGTTATACATTTTTACCAATCTTCTTGTCTTCAAAAATGGGCTCAGAGTAATAGATAAAGCATTGATTCCCAATAAGAGAATGAAGAATCTGGTATAAATATCCATACTGGAATTTGAAAAAATAAACAGGTATCCAATTAAAAACAAAATGGTAACTATTGATCCTATTCCACTATATAAGGAAACAGACTTTGCTTTTTCTTCCCATTTGTCTAACAGACTAATTTCTTTATCAATCAAATCCTTTGGTATCATAGCTTCTCCTTTATACAAATATTAATCAAAAAACGCTTGCAGCACAAAAATAATTTCAAATCAATTAAAATTTTCTTTGTCAAATACATATTAACATAATAAATGCTGTCAATAATGATTTGAACTAAATGTATATATATAAGTAATAATCAAAATCTGTAACCAAGTTTCAATCCAAGCTGAATGTAAAAATCGACAATATCCACTTTTTCACCATCACCCCATCTTTCTCGGTATTTGTTCCCCCAAAGATTATCAGTCAAGTCATAATTTACTTTACAGATAGGCGTTATACAAATACTTCTTAGTCTTAGTATATAACCTCCATCTATGGACATTCCTAAAGATGATACATCATAAACTGCATTATTTTCCCCAAGAATATCAGATGTGACAAAATTGATTGAATACCCGAGATAACCTCCTTCAAAAGCTTTCTTTCTGTATCCAGAAACACTGATACTTTGTTCTACTGAGTGTGTTTCAGTGTTATCAATTTTTGGAACTTTTGTCTGTGTCTCGCTGTATGAGAATGAAATGGTAACTTTCTCTGAAACTTGATTCTCAATAGATATATTATCCTTACCTGAGAAAATTTGAGAAAGGGGGTTATAGTATAAAGCTGATTCACCATATGCCAATGAGGATGTCAGCAATAACAGTATAAAAATTATTCTTGTTTCTCTTGGTAAAGTCAAAATACAGCTTCTAGTTTTAGTCCAACATTAATAAAGACTTTTCTTGTCTTGAATTTTTTCTTACTACTCATTATCTCCTCCTGCTTTTCTCCTGTTAGATCATCTGCAATTAGGAATACTTTCATGAATACTCAACTATCAAAAATTTCAAGATTTGAAATATAAAGTCAATCAAAAAAATCTTGACTGAAAACACAGAGGGGATATTTAGTATACTCACAGTATACTAAAGGAGTCATAATGAATAGAAAGGAAAGAGATAAGTACAGAAAGAAAAAAGAGATAATTTCTGTTGCGTATAGACTTTTCATGAAAAAGGGATATGATCATGTTTCACTTGATGAGATTGCTGAAAAGGCAGAATTCACAAAAAGAACTGTTTACAACTACTTCTCAAGCAAACCGGATTTGTTTTTGCATGCTTATCTCGTAATGGTTAAAATGAATCAAAAACGTTATGATAAACTGATCTCTGAAAAAGAAACAGGTATAGAGAAATTCAGAGTATACGGAATTGAACGCTTCAGGACATATAACAAAAACTTCGGTTTTTTTACTTTAGATGATTACTTTCATATAATTGAAGATAATAGACATAACATCAGCAAAGAAACTCTTGAAGAGTATTTTGATCAGAAAAAGCTTTTTCTTAAACGCTTATCAGATATATTTCAGATTGGAATGAATGACGGAAGTTTTACCAAAGATTTGGACGTAGAGCTATGTTGTCAGTTTTACATGTCAACAATTCAGTCAATAATGAAGAACGCTATTCTAATCTCTGAACACCCATCTGAAAGAGAGGACAAATTTAATGCGCTATTCGAAATGCTGTTAAAAGCATTCAGATAAAGGAGGAAAAATGAAGAAGGCTTGTATATTGACAGTTGTTTTCTATTTAATTTTAACCTATTCTTTCGCTTTGACTACCAACGAAATCGAAAGAGCTGCAAGTTCATTTCTGAGAGAACACAATCGTGATTTTTCAATCAAATCAGTGAAACATCTTCAAATTAAGGGCAAAATGAAAACTAACGTAGTAAAATTAGAACCAACAGGATTCATTCTAATGTCAGATAGCAGGGAAGATGTTCCAGTTCTGGGATATTCGTTCAGTTCAAACCTGGAAATATGTGAGAAGTATTCTCACACTTTCAGTAAATTTATCAGTAAATTGATGTTACTTAACAGTATTAGCTATTCCGACGCAGATAACATACTCGAATGGGATTTATTGCTTTCAGGACAAACCATTGATCGTCCAGTGGAATATTGGCCACCTGACGGAACAACAGTTTCCGGGGGTTGGATTGAAACCAGCTGGGAGCAGTATGCACCTTATAACATGTTCTGTCCAAATGATCCAACAGATCAGTCATCAAAATCATTGGCAGGTTGTCCCTCAGTTGCTATGGGTATGATAGTTGATTATCACAAACAGACTAACAATACTACGTTCTCCCAGAGTGATAGTTACATTACACCTTATAATTATTCAATTGGTGTTGATTATGTTGCCTGGGATTTTCTCAGTTTTTCCGATATTAATTCATACATCGGGCAAATTCAGAACTGCTATGACAATAATATTGCTCTTAATGATACCTTGAAGGCTGCACTGATATTCGCCTGTGGTGTATCTGCTAAGCAACAAGCATATACCGTGAGTGGATCAGGAACATACTTTACTCCGCAGATTGAAAACGGATACAAAAGATTTGGATTTACCGATGCAGTAACTCTGCTTGATTCAGATATTGATCTTTCCGAGAGAATGAAACAAAACATGAAACTTGGAATGCCTGCTCAAATGTGTGCATTGATAGCATCAGGGGGAGGACATCAGATTATTGTTGATGGCTACAATACTAATGAGGAGTTTCACTTTAACTTTGGCTGGGGTGGAATGGCTGATGGTTGGTATAGTTTCCCGCTTTCGGGAATGCCTTCCGGTCTGAATATTTTCTCTTCTGTAGTTCTGGATATAAATAAAGACAGCTCAAACTATGCTGATTTCTCTATAACATCTCCGATACCTTCATCAGTCTATGGAGATAATGAATGTATTTTGGTTGCTGCAAATTTGGAAGACGCTCAATCAGTTTCAGAGATATGCTACTATATAGATGGAGAGCAATGGTATACAGGGTCTACACCTATAAATTTTACATATAATACTCTAACAATGGGAAACGGATTTCATACCATTACGGTTGCTGTCACAAACAATGACAGTATATGCAACTACAAGAGTGTTAATGTAATTGTGAGTAAAGATAGTTTGATATACAATGAAAATTTCGATAATGGTTTGAATGGCTGGATTTGCCAAAACAATCTGTGGGAAAATGACTCAAACAGTCTACAGGATTTCAGTGTAATTGATGAAATGAATGTATTTAGTCCGACAGTACATGCTGATTTTCAGAATCAGAGTACTGAAATAATCTCACCTCAAATTCAAATTCCTTATATGGATGAATTGAATGTAGAATTTTATACTGCATATGCACACCAGTATCCGCAGAGTCCTTCGCTGAGATTAAAAGCAAGATTTGTCGGGACTCAGAACTGGATAACTCTCTGGGTAAGTACTGATGAGACGGGAATGTTCTGCTGGACAAAGCAGACGGCAGATATTACAGCTTTAACGTCCAGTAATGTTGAATTTGCCTTTGAATGTGCAGGAATTGGATTTGGAGATGTATCAATCGATGATTTCAGGATATATGGTAGAAATAATACAGACATTGATCATAGCAGTGCATCTTCATATACTGGAGTAAGTCTGATAAACTACCCAAACCCATTTAATCCCGAAACAACTATAAGTTTTAATTTACCTGAGAGACAGCAAGTGAAGTTATCTGTATATAATATTAAAGGACAGAAGGTTGCAGTACTTATAGATTGTTTCTGTGAAAAAGGAGATAATAGTATAGTCTGGAAAGGGCGAGATTCAGAAGGTTTATCTGTTGGATCCGGTGTATATTTCACAATGCTTGAATATGGGGGAGATGTTAAAGTTAACAAAATGATCTTAATCAAATAAATGAAGAGTGCTTTGTATAGAAGTAAAAATATGTGCTCAAATATGCAGAGATCTCTAATAAATACCACAATGAACAGACTGTTAATTACTGACAGTCTGTTTTTACTTAATTGTAATTGCATAATACTATATAATTGTTCTACAATAATATAGATCTTTAACTCTTTTCAATCATGTTTCAGGCTTTAGGAAATAATGATTATGATTTCCACAAATAATTTATATAAACCCGTTGCTAAATTACCATGCAAAAGATTATACAGTTATATCGACGGTTTAACAGCTATTGTGGATGGACTTCTTCTGCCAATGCACGGACCATCTTTAACATCAAATCCCGCTGCTGACATTGCTCTGCGGACTCTCTTTGAACAACTGTAAGTTGCCAGTTTTCCTCCTGGCTTCATAATCCTGATCATTTCCTTGAAAACATCTTCTGTCCACATATCAGGATGCTTCTGTGGGGAAAAAGGATCAAAAAAAACACGATCAAACATATTTGGGAGTAGCTCATACATTACTTTCAATGCATCATCGATAATTAAATGGATGACATTACCTTTTGCGTCACTAACAGGATTTTTTCCCATAAGTTGACGTAGATATTTATATGTCTCTTCCAGTTTCTCAGGAATGTTTATAGTGAATGATTTACTGATAATATCCTCGTCAACCTCCAGAGCAGTGATGTTGAGATTGCTGCATGAGGACATAGCTGCTGCAGAATTATAGCCTAACCCATAACAGAAGTCCAGTATTGTCATCCCATCAGATACATTGAGCGGTTTTACATATTTCTCATAAGCTTCTTCTACAGCTCCTGTTGTCGAGTGATAAGTTTCGTCAAACTCTTCATTGTAGAATGTAATAGATTTATCTTCAGTAATTACTTTTTTCATTCGGTTCCTTTCTTTACTATACGGAATCCCGTAAAGTTATTGTTTGATGCAGGATTAAGTCCACCTCTGTAATACGTCATCATTTTTCTTGCTTCAAAGCACCAAGCTCCACCGCGAACAGAACGCATTCCGGTTGTACCATTGTATAGAGGATTAACCTTGGGTATTGTCTGGTAGTATTCAGCATCATAATAGTCGAGACACCACTCAAGAATATTTCCTGACATCTCATACAATCCCAGTTTATTGGGTTTAAATGATTTCACTGGAACTAACGAGTGCCACCGGTTATCATTCTGGTCAACCAGATAATTCGCTTTATTTCTATCAACTTTTCCATAAAAACTGAAAGGATGGGGAAGACCTCTGTCTCTTGCAGCAAACTCCCATTCTGCTTCAGTGGGCAGTCTACAGTCACACCAGTCACAATAGGCTTTAGCTCCGTACCAGGTAACTTCTATTACAGGAAAGTCTCCATAGGGCAGTTTCGGCTGGTAACGATCCGTTTTCTCTATGAGGCAGTAACGGCTGTTCAAGTTCAGCCAGTTATATCTGCCCGATTTATGTTGACCCATTGCATTAAGGAAATCACAGAATTGCTGATTAGTAACAGGGACATCACTCATGTAGAAAGTAGATATCATTATATCTTTGACCGGTAAGGCTATACTAAGGGATTTATCCATAAAATCACCAATTTTGAAGCTACCGCCTTTTACTTCTATAAAGCTTAGAGCGTTATTGCGACTCAGCTTCTTAAGCATTTCTTTTTCAAGCTTAATCCATTTTGCAGAAGAATCTCTTGTCTGCAATTTCTTTGCTATATGGTAGATTGGTTCGAACTCATTGTGTTTTCTATATACTGCAATCTTCTTTTTTAGCTGCTTGAACTCGTCTCTGGAGATTGTTTCAACATGCTGAGGTTCAGATTCCGGTTCAACATCAGCTTTCTTCTCATTATCAAAAACATTTTCTTCTGGTTCTTTCAGCTCAGGATTTACATCTTCAGAATCAGGCTCAACATCAGAAGTATTTGTAGGAATATGTTCAGGTTTATTCTTCTTTTTTATCAGATACTTTCTCTGTTCAAGTAAGATTTTTATTAATTTGAATGCATAGTAGACTATTATAAGGAGTGATATTACAAATACAAAGATAATCAATTTCTCTTTTAAACCTGCATATTGCTCAATAATACGTTCTTTTCTCAGTCTTTTTGAATTTCCGGTAGAGTCATTACTGAATGTCTGGCTGGTTTTTTCCGGATAATGGATTGTGTAGCCCTGACTTTTGTCTCCAAGGTTCAAGTTCTTAAGGTTCTTTGCATTTCTCAGATCAATATATGGTAGAATACTGTTATTGATATTGAAGTATTCCAGATTATTTAGAGAATTAAATAACGACTTATTAGAGATTCTGCTGTTGTTAATGCTCAGAAATTTCAAACTGTCAGAAAATTCTGAATTTATTGAATCAGCCCCGGAACATACAATAGTATTGTTGAGGGATATAGCCCTAACACGCTTCAGCTTTTTGAGAACTGGACAACTTATTGTCATATCATTTAACTGCATCACAATAATATTTTCAGACAGACTGTCTGCTGCAAGAGAGTCTTTTATCGATATGCTTATCTGTCTGCTTTTGAGACGGTTCACAATGAGGTTTGTCAGCGGTATATGAAACTCATACACTGAGAGATTGTTAAGTGAATCAAGGTCTTCTTCACGGTTTATTGCAGCACCGAACAATCTGTTATTTAATACAATCCTGCTGTTATTGATGTTGAACATCAGTGAGTCCTGATTATCATAGATGAAACTGAACTTTTTCAGCTTATCTCCGTTTTTTCTCATAAGTGTTATCAAATCACCTGGTTTTACAGAGACTGTTCCATCACTTTGGGATTGATTCTGGTTATTGACTTCAACAGAATAACCTTCTGCACTGAACTGTATTTTTCTGACCGGGTTAACCAGTATTTCCATTGATTCTACAAATGGTTTCAGTAATAGCAGATTAAGCATTATAAGAATTGCTATTGTATATATATAATATTTCGTATTATCAGATTCTTCTTCTTGTTTTACCGGTGTAAATTTTTGAGGAATCTCAGACCTGACAGCTTCATCTTCTGCTGGACTTGCCTCAAAGTCTTTTAGTATATCCGGGAAACATTTATAGCGATCTTCAGGTTTCAGATAGAGGCATTTCTTCAGGATTTTATCTATTTTACTGTCGGAGTTCCTTATCTCTAATGGCATAGTATAGTCAACACTGACAGTATTGAGTTTGAAGGGATGTTTCCCATGAAATAGTCTAAAGCAGGTTACTCCGAATGAAAAGATATCACTTGAGTCGGAAAGTTTATTGCTTTCCAGAACCTCCGGTGCTGTGTACTCAAAGGTTCCTTCTTTTCTGCTGTAGTCTATAGACTGTTTGTTTCTTGCACTGCTGAAATCTATTAGTCCTATAGAGTTATCATTTTTTACAAGAATGTTATCAGGATTTATATCGCAGTGAAGGATATTCATGTTATGAACATATATGAGGGTTTTTAGCAGGCTGACAAAAATTTTTGTCTTATTCTTATCTGACAGGTCATATTGAGTTAACTTGTCCGAAAGTGTTTTTCCTTTTATAAGATTAGTTACAATATAAGGTTTTTCTGCTCTTATGTTGAAGTCATTGACTTTGGGAATATTATCGTGTTTGAGAGATCTAAGTAATTTGATCTCCTCCTGAACTTGCTCCGGATGAAGAATTCCTGTATTGTAGAACAGCTTCAGGGCTTTTTCAGATTTGTCATTCAGGTCGCGAACTCGGAAGACTTCGGCGAAATTTCCAGAACCAATTGAGCTGACAACACTATAGCGAAAATCAATAATCTGGTCATTCTCAGCAAAAAGAGAAACTTCGGAATCAGATTTTGTGTTATTATTCTGTTCCGGAATATCTCCTTTGTTGTTCCATCGCTGAGTTCCAGACATCGACTATATTAAAGTCTCCTTATATTAAAAAACTATTTCAATTCCCAGGGTTTTTTCAGATAATAATCAAGAATCATTTTCTTTTTACCGTTTATTTCTGAAGGAATATTTCTATCGAGCTTATCGAGGACAAGGAAATTACTGAATGCAACACCTGTCTTCTCTGATACTTCCGAAAGTATATTTATACCTGATGTAATGACTTCAATATCAGTCAGTTCCATCAGATTTGCATTTGACACGTATTCCGTAATCTTCAGTTGAGATGTATTCTCAAGCATGAACTTCATGTCTATTACGCCTTTAACATCAGATGTGAATGGTCTGTTTGTGTTTACAACATGATGCATTTCGTATCCTCTGTTTTTAATCTCCTTAACGAATCTACCAAGAGTTCTACAGCCGGCAGGATCTCCGCCAACATCAAGGATGACGTTCTTTTCTTTGTTGACAATTGCACCCCGAATTCTAGGGGAAATCATGGGAAGGTCAGCAAATCTGTATTCTCCTTCCGGGCTGATAACATCAATTCCTTGATCTGTGAAAGCTTCGGTTACATCTCTTGATCTGAAGTAAGGATTAACAACATCCATATCTACAAGTACGACATTATCGTGATTTTTATTCATATTATAAGCCAGATTTATTGCATACTCACTTTTTCCGCTTCCATAAGCTCCTATTACAATTATGAGTTTTCCATTCATTGTTTATTTCTACCTTTCTATTATTTACTGGGTTATTCTAATTGAAATCAGTCCAGCAATAAATATTATCTAAATTTTTATAAATAGCAAATTTTGATATGAATTATTTATAATACTATTCAGTTATCTCTGGAAAAACGGCATGATACTATTTAATCAGCACCATTTTTTTTGTGAGAATAGCTTGATTATCTGTTGTTATTTTGTAAAAATAAACACCTGTTCCAACAACTTTTCCACTTCTGTCTATACCGTTCCAGACAACCTGACCGGAATTAGTGTTCATTTTCACATTGTCGAAAGAGAATACCTTTTGACCCTTAATATTATATATGGCAACATTTGCTATATTCGCATCTTTGATTGAAAAACTAATTGTTGTTCTTGGATTGAACGGATTGGGATAGTTGGACGCCTCCATATCAGTTACTCTTTCAACAGTATTCTCATCGTTATCTACTCCACCACCTGTAACAGAATAAAGAACAATACCTTCTGCTCCTGCAATCCAGTCTTTTTCAAAATCATAGCAGTAAATGTCGAGAAGATTACTGAGAGTTCCACTGGGCTGAGAATACCATGTCAGTCCACCATTCCCTGTTTTGTATATTGTTCCGTTGTTACCTGCTAACCAGCCATTGCTGGCATCGGCAAACTCAATAGCTCTTAAATCCTGAGTATTACCTGTAACAACACGTTCATTCCAGGTTACTCCACCGTCATCTGTGAAGTAAAGACTTGTTCCGGTAATTACATAACCGTAATCGGACGTGATAAAATGAAGATCATGAATATCATAATTGTCCGCTCCTATATCAAGATTAGTCCAGTTTTGACCACCGTCAGTCGTTTTAAGAACTGTCGAAAGTCTTCCACCCATGTAGCCAACCAGATTATCTACAAACTGAACAACATTAAGGTGTACCAGATTTCCGATATCTCTCTGAGTCCAGGTACTTCCTCCATCTGTTGTTTCCAGTATCTTGCCAGTATTTAGACAGGCAATTCCGTGATTATCATCAAGAAAATCGACTGAGTTGACATATCCTTCTGCATTGTTAGTCACTTCGTTCCATGTGGTACCACCATCTTCTGTCTTAATGATAACTGCATCTCCACCAAGCCCTCCAAAAAAGAAACCTGTTAAATCCGTTTTAAAGTATACATCTCTCAAGTAACGATTTGTGGAATTAGTTGTGTTTACATCAAGTCCTGTCCAATGAGCTCCACCATCAGTAGATTTGTAGGCACTTGTTGTTGTACCAGCAAGGCCACAGGCATATCCGATTGTTTCAGTAGGGAAATAGATTGAGTTAAAATCCATTCCAATATCATAATTGTTGGATAACAGCCACCCATCAACCCCGGGACCATCTTCCATAGTCAGAGTTATATCATCAATGTAAAGAAAAGCCTGATCCTCAGAATCACACTGTATACCAATATAAAATACATTTCCCTGATAATCAGTCAGATCATAAACGTATTCAGTCCATACATTCGGAACAGCTGATACTCCAGCAATATAATCGGTGAAGTCTGCTATATCGCTGGATGCTGTGGATATTTTAACTTTGAACGATTCAGGTAAATTATTGGATGAAGATTTAGCCCACAATTTTAATTCAAGAGTTCTGTTATAGGGAATGCTAAGCTGAGGGCTGAGAAGCCAGTCATCGTTTTGCTCTCTGTTATATTCTATCTGTGCCCCCCAGGCACCATTATGTACAGCATCAGCATCATCTGATCGTTCCCATTGCTTACCATCTTCATCATTGTCAACTACAGTCCAGTTTTCAAAACTGTTTTCGAAATTGAGATTTATCAAAGTTTCTGCACAAAGACAGAAAGATAACACTAACATTAAAGAAAATACAAAAAATTTCATCACCGGCTCCTCTTAAAATTTTATTCTTAATTAAAGAATGGTGCTCAGGTGTGTCAATGATTATATAAGCTAAAATTGATTCATGTTCTGATATCAAATATTGAAGATGGTTTATACATGAACGTATGTATTGAAATATTAATCTATAATATATCTTGGAATTTCTTTTGGAATACGTGAAAGAATCTCGTAATTCACCTGCTGACTGATTTCGCTAAAGGAATCAACTGATATTTCCAAATCATCCTGTTCACCAACAATTACAACTTCATCACCAATCTGAACCTGATTGTCCGGCAGTGCTGTAATATCAGCAATAATCATATTCATATTAACCAGACCTATTACTCCGCATCTGGTACCGTTGATTAATACACGTCCGTTATTACTGAGCGATCTACTGTATCCGTTAGAATATCCAACAGGAACAATTGCCAGTGTTTTATCTTCAGATGCAAGGTAGGTTGTCCCGTAACTGATGAATTCACCTGTTGTTACTTTCTTAATACTCATTACTTTAGATTTCCAGCAGATAACTCGCTCTAATGGATCATTCATGTCGCCATTGCTGGATTTATACCTGATGAATGTTTCCATACTCGACCAGAATCCATATTGCATTATGCCAATTCGCACCATGTTGAATCTGGAATGCGGATAGCTCATTGCTCCGGCTGAGCATCCTATATGAGAATATTCTGGTTTGATACCGTTTGAATGAAGTATTTCCCTGTATAGTTTGAACTTGTTTATCTGAGACTCTACCCTTACATGGTTTGCAATACTTTCCGCACCTGCAAGATGTGAACAAACTCCTTTTACCTCGAAACAGTCTTTATTGTCATTAATAAGTTCCATGACCTGAATGAAATCACTATTTGATAAGCCTGTTCTATTCAAGCCTGTTTCAATTTCAATGTGGATTTTAGCTTTTGTGTTAAGGTCCTTTGCAAATTTCACAGCATTTTTGATAATGACCAGCTCAAAGACAAAAAACTCAAATCCATTTTTAATAGCATTTTCCAGGTCTTCAATATCAATCCAACCCATTATCATAATGTCTGTTGAATCCTTAACGACATTTCTAACCCTCAGAGCTTCATGATAACTGAAAGTGGAAAAATGATTCACACCGCATTCTTCAACTGCAGGTACAAAGTGTTCTATTCCGTGACCATATGCATTAGCTTTAACGACGGATGATATTCTCACTTTTTCTCCGAAAGTTTTCTGTAGAAAACGGATATTGTTTATAATTGCTTTTTTGCTAAGAAAAATTTCAGTTGAACAGCTCATAAAATCCTTTTATTTTTTTTCATAAGTTTAGTGTATATTTTGTAAAACGTGTTAATTCCTGTTTCTATGATCTCATCGGGAAAGTCATAATCAGGATTGTGCAGCATTGGATGATCAGATCCGGCACCCAGTCCGAAAAATGCTCCTTTAAATCTGCTTGTGTATTGAGAAAAGTCTTCTGACCATCTGAATGCATTTTTAAGTTCAGTAATATAAAGATTAAGCTCGGAAGAAGCATCTCTTATCATATCAGAAGCTTCTTTATCATTGATTGTTGCCGGGAAAATTTCTGAATAAGATATATCAAATTGCAGTTTTTCTTTTTTGGCAACTTTCTGAAGTATATTCTCGCAATTACTAACAAGTAAATCCATATCATCATTTGTTTCTGAACGCAATGTTGCCATTACTTCAGCATATCCCGGAGAAGTACCAAAGGCAATCTCACCAAGTCTGATGTGAATGATTGTAAGATTAGTAAATGCAGAAAAAGTATCCTTTTCAGCAATGAGTGCATAGAACTTGTCAATCAGTTCTTTGATGGCAAATACAGGATTAACTCCATTCTCAGGTTCTGCAGCGTGAGATGTTTTCCCAATTAGTTTTATTGTCATTCCCCTGGAAGCACAGGCAAAACTGTTGTCTTTTACAAGAATGCTATGCAGAGGATAGCCGGGTATATTATGAAGACCAAAGACATAATCCGGTTCAATACGACTGAACTTAGAATTTGTTACAACCCGTTCAGCTCCTTCTCCTGTTTCTTCGGCTGGTTGAAAAAGTAATACTGCTTTACCTGTATCGGGTGGATTATTGCTTATTTTTACTGCCAGACCAGCCATAATCGTAGAGTGTCCATCATGACCACAAGCATGCATAACTCCAGAGTTAAGAGAAATATATTCTATTCCGAGCTGCTCAGAAATTGGTAGAGCGTCAATATCAGCTCTGAACATTAATGTCTTCCCGGGCTTTCCACTATCCCAGATGATAGCAAAACCAAAGTCAAAATCAATAATCTCATCAGGGTTATATGATTTCACAAAATCTTTCAGTATACCAGAAGTCTTCTTCTCCCTGTGTGATAATTCTGCATTCATGTGTAATGTATGGCGGAGGGAATAAAGAGAATTGATAAACGAATCCGTATTGTGATTTGTTATTTCTTCTATGTCTGCTTGAATATCGTTTTTTTCCATATTGTTAATATTGATTTAACCTTTGAACATGTCAACAATAAATCCGAATCATTGCTAATATTCAATAGTAAACTCAAATTAAAATACTGTTTGATATACGAATATTAGAGCTTTGCTCAATAGCTAATCAAGCTGATTAAAAAGCATCGACGAGATTTTTGAAATCAAAATGAAATATTTAAGGGAAAGCTTATTATAGTCAGATTTTGATGGACACTGAAATCGAGTCAACTGCACCAATTGTGCAAAGGCCTCTATTATATATGTTTAATATTAAAATACATAATTTTCAAAGATATATAGTAGATTGTGAAATGTATATACTTAAAAGTAAGTAATTTTTGTAAATTAAATTTATTGTTTGACATAAGTAGAGGAGTAATTATCATTAAAATATTCTTAAAATAAGCATAGGGGTCTTATAATGAAGAAAATAATTTATTTCTGTATAATGATAATTTGGGGATTATCATTTATCGCTTGTAATAATTCAACAGGACCAGAGAACGTTGTTTCTCTACCCAATGAGTTTCCATTGACTGTTGGGAAAGCATGGGTATATGAAAACACATTCTATAATAATGGAATCCTGGATGAATCTCAGACTTTCCTTGATACTCTTTATATTCATGGAACTTATCAGGATGCTTTTCTCTATAGCTGGGACAATGAAGATGGATATTCTGCAATAATTAAGCAGGAGAATGGTATGGTGTACAAAATTGGAGCAAAGTATTTTAGTGAAGTAAACATCTATGATACTCCGGTTTTCTGGTCATATAGCTCACGTGTGGGCTCTTTCACAAGTGATGATTTAATTGATAATGGTTTTCTGTGTCATTTTGATTCACTTTACATTGAAGAAGTTGAGAATATTGAGTTAGCCGGTAAGAAATACAATGCGTATCTGCAAAGTGAATTTGGTGAAGCAGGAGAGTTGAAAACTAAACGCTTCGTTACTATAGACGGATATTCAAAATGGGAATATTATAATTCAACCGGTGAAGTAATCAAAGTGTTGAAGCAAATTGAAATTCTGAATGATTTTTTCCCTCAGAAAAACGATAATCTGTAAGATTACATAATTTTTAAAAAAAATATATTTCGAATGTAACCTTTTTTGTTCTCAGTTGTCTAATTTTAAAAAAATGATTTTAGCATACTGTAAAATTAGGAGAAAATATGGAAAATTTACTTAGTTGTGAATTGAGACTTATTGATAATAAGGTAAAATTTGAAGGTTCTGTTAGAGATAATCCCGGTATAGTTATTGATTACTTTCCACCATTGGGGTCAGGAGAAGGCTACACATCTCTGGAATTGCTGCTTATGAGTGTTGCAAGCTGCATTTCTACAACATTAAAGGCTATCATCGTATGTAAATACAGTAAATCTGTAAATGGTATGTTCATAACCGTTTCAGGGGAAAGGAGAATTGAGCATCCTACTTCATTAAAAAATATCGATATCCATATCAGAGTAAACTCAGAAGATATAAATAAAGATATGCTTACCGAGATCTCAGATTATGCAATTCACAATCTATGTCCTGTTACAGATATGCTGAGTACACGGGTAGCTATAAATACAGAATTTACAATTGTGAGTAGTTCCAAGGGGGTTGTTAATGAATATTAATGAAAAGCTTATTGCTGTTTGTGGACTTAATTGTGCTGCCTGTACTTTGTATATAGCATCTACAGATGACAGAGTCAGATTGCAAACACTGGCTGATATGCTTGGAATAAGTACTGATGAAGCTCTCTGCTATGGATGTGGATCAGATACGAGATATGTTGAATGCCGGGAATGTGAATTTCTCAAATGCTCCCAGAGCAGAGATGTAAAATTTTGCTCAAGGTGTAAAGATTATCCATGTTCACAATTAGAGGAGTTTCAGAAAAACGCTGTTCACAGAATCGAATTATGGGAAAGTCTGGAACTGTTAAAAAAAGAAGATCTGACAGAATGGAATGAATTAATGGAACAATTGCATACATGCCCTGAATGTGGAACCATGAACTCAGCATATGATGTATCATGCAGAAAGTGTAAACACGAGCCGGCATCTGAATTTGTCCGAAGACATAAGGACTCTGTTTTAGAAAGATTAAAGGCTATAAAGAAGTAGGGATACGAATATATTAAAGAGCACATAGAATAAACGGGTGTGGGATTCCCTTAAGAGTTTAAATTTTGATTTCAAATAACTCAGAGTTTATCAGCTTTGAGATCTGAGTTCTGTAATATTCGTAACTCACCTGATTTTATGATATTTATGATTCTTCTTTTAAAATTGTCATCACTATCAATACAGAAACTATTTCTGTAAAAATCATCTATTTCATTTATTTTCTTTATCTCATCTTCAAATTCAAGAACAGCTTCTTTTTCATCGTTTCTCAAGATGTCAACACGAATCAGTTTATCAGCTTTGTCATTCAGAACCAGAAATTTTGCATAACTTCTGCAATTACACATTGAATCTTTTTTTATAAGAGAACATCTACCTGTAAAATGATCACGAATGATTTTTCTGGCTCTGTATAATCGAGTTTTAACATTATTTTGACTAATCTTCAGTATTTCGGCAGTCTCAGCTGTAGAAAATTCTAGGATTATTCTTAGTGTGTATGTGACCCTCAATAAACCGGGCATGCAATTCATAAACATTTGCAGACAGGATTCACGAGTTTTTTCATTTATAACATTATTATCGCATAATCCAAAAGAATTTATATAATCATATACCTGGTTTTCTGTCATGTTATGAGTTTCTGCGTATTTTGTTGTAGGTAGTTTTTTTCTGTCTCTTGAAAGGTTTAATGCTTCATTCAATATTATTCTGAATATCCATGTACTTAACTTAGATTCGGATCGAAAAGCTTTCAAATTCAAGTACGCTTTAATCATTGAATTCTGGATAGCATCTTCCGTATCTTCAACATTTCCTGTAACTCTGAAGGCTGCCGTAAAAAACATATTGTAGTTTGACTCAAAAGTAATTGCTAATTCATTGTTTCTCATACAATCTAAATTAAAAATGCCCTATTTTTACGCAATAAATATCTTCACTTTTTTTTGCTTTTTCAAAGAGTTTCTATTATCTTATATGTGAGTTTTATTAGTAATTGATAACGTATAAGTTACAGATTCACAAAATAAAAATTGAAGAAGCAGGAAAATTTATATCTCATTTCAAATTATATGTAATGCTAAGTTTTTTTTACAATTAAAACTTTGAATTTTTGATACTTTCACTGATAAAAAAAAGTAATTTATATTTTATTTTAAAATAGTGGTTAATAAAATGATTCATTTTTTCAGTAACAAGATATTTAATTTTAAGTTTAATAAGTAACAGGAGAGAATATGAAACAAGGTATTTATCTTATTAAACAAGGGCTGAAAGGTGTTGGGTCTTTGATTATCGATAGAGACGTTGCAGAAGATAAGTATGAGGCAATGATTTTTGATCAGTATAATGGCAAAACTGACATCAAAGATATCCCTGCTTTAAATCTCTCAGTTGTTTTAGATGATCATTTGAAAAATCGTTTTGGTAATTATGAACTGAAAGCTATGTAATAGTATCAGCTATTTCCGAGAATACATTTTTCGGATATAGGGATAATGTTTTCTCAAAACCATAAATAAGGGAGCGGCAACTAAATATATTGTTAACTTTACAGGGTAACAACCATTTTACATTAAAATCTGATGAACGGAAAAAATTCATTTACATTAATTATGCAAGAATATCATTAATTTCAATTGAGTGCTTTGTTTAAATGGAGTAGTTGACTCGATTTTTTCCACCAAAGCAACTCGTTTTTATTTGCTATTATGCAGAGCTCTATAATTGTATAGAAAATACATAACTTTTCTTAGAGGTTGACATTTTTAATGTTGTTGTCAATTTTCTGTTTGGATTAAAATATGCTTAATCTTTGATAAAGATTATTAATAGAGATTATTATTGTGGAGGATAAATGAGAATAGCATTAATAATTATGCTTGTTTCGTTTTCGATACTTAATGCGGTAAACGTAAAAACTACAGAATTAGATAAAAACAGATTTTTGATTGAACTAACAAACATTGATTATCAACTGTTTGAAAATAGCGAATATACAGAGATAAAAAGCGATATCGCTGACTATAATAATGTGCCCGGGAAATACTATCTTCCATATCTTACACGGAATGCTGTAATTCCTCCCGGTGGTCATATTACATACAGGATTATTGATCAGCAAAGTAAAACCCATAAACTTGAGCTTCCTCCTCAACCTCATCCATCCATAAAAGAGGACGGTGAAAGTTTTGTTCCTGTATACAATATAGATTCTGATAAGAATTCATCTGCTCAGCAAGTTATAAAGCTTGGAGTTAAAGCAAAATTCAGAAATGCAGAATATATACCTATAGAAATTCATCCTTTTATATATAATGCAGGTTCAGGTGATCTTGAAGTATATACAGGTTTAACTCTGGAAGTTACTATTGCAGGAGAAAGCAGAGGCATTCAAACAGGTCAGATTTCTGAAACCATTGTTAAAACAGTTGCAGGAAATTTTATTAATCCGGAAGGATTACGTACATGGAATACAATGCGAGAATCAACCGTTGAGCATTTGAACTTCAGAGATCACAGTATCTGGTATAAAATAGAAGTTTCTGAAACAGGAATCCATAAATTAACATACAGTGAGTTAAATAATGTTATCAGTAATTTATCTGATAAGGATCCAACAGAGTTCAGAATGTACTCTAACAGCGGAAGACAGATGGAAGTAAAGAATGAGGGTACATACAATACTAATACCGGATTACCAATAGAAGAGATTCCATTAATGATCAGTGGGGAAGATGATCACAGTTTTGATTCAGGAGATTACATTCTATTCTATGCTGAGAACAGAGATGGTGATAAAAATCTTAATGACGAAAGTTATTTTAATCCTTATTCCGCTAATGGTGTTTACTGGCTGCAATTGGATTCAGATTCAGAACCATCAGAAAGGATTGAGACTCAATCAATATCAATGCAGGAATATACTCAGGAAAAGCATAAAGCAACATACAGATATGAGCAGGAAGCTGTAGAATACTATTATAATACTCTAGAATGGTACTCCGATAACTTTGCGTATCTCGGTAACCTGATTACTAATCATGATTATGACATTCCCATAAAGGATATTGTTACAACAGATCCCCAGACGATGTTTATGCGCGTAAGACAGGAGCATGGCTCTAATTCAAGCTACAGCCATAAAATAGAAGTTTTCTCTAATAATAACCAGATATTCGGTGAAAGTACTTATGAAGGTATGGTTAACACAACAAATGCCCTCAGATTCATTAAAGAAGGAGACCTTCTGACTGAAGGTAATAATAATGTAAAAATCAAAGTTACTCGTGCAGCAGGTATTTCTATTTATCTTGATTATCTACAATTCTCTTACATGCAGAGCTTTGTGAAGCATCAAAATGAAACATTCATGCTAAATAACAAAGATTATGAGTCTATTGCAAATACGTATAGATTTACAGGTACACCTGAATCTGATATGCTGATTTTTGAAGTAGATAATTTTCATGATGTTGTACTCAGACCTTATGAAACAACATCTGATGGTTTTACATTTAATGGAGATGCTGAGCAGAAATATTATATTGTTAATCAGAATGATCTGGAAAGTGTGGCATCTATCAGCAAATATCAGGCAGAAGATTTAATATCCGGTACGGAGAATATCCAGAGTATAATACTTGCTCCTGAAGAGTTCCTAAGTCAGGGTCAAAGATTAGTTGATATCTACCAAGAATCTATGGGAATAAATGCAAAAGTTGTTGATCAGCAGAAAGTTTTTGATCAGTTCAACTGCGGAATGCCGGATCCTGTTGCAGTTCAGTTATATTGCAAGTATCTACTTGAAACACATAACCAGCTTGAGAGTCTTGTTATTCTCGGAGCAGGAGTAAAAGACTGGAGAAACTTTGCAAATTCATCAAACACAGAAAAGAGAAGGGTAATTATTCCGATTCTTACAAACGGTATTACAGCATCTGATGACTTTTATACTTTCCTCGAAAATAATTCAAAGGCAAGTATAATGACAGGAAGGTATTCAGCTATCAGTGAAACAGCTCTTGAAAAGATGATCAATAAAACAGAAAGCTATTTTCTGGACAGAGCAACTGGTTTATGGAGAAACAGATGTCTAATTATTGCTGATGATGAATACAATGGTGGATCGGTTGATCAAGTATACCACACAGAGAATGCAGAAAGTAACAGTGGAGTGATTGATAGATCATTTATGATAAACAAAGTTTATTCAATTGAATACGAACTTGATGAATTTGCACATAAACCGCAGGTTAGAAACATTATTGTTGATGCCTTGAATGATGGTTATCTTTACTGGTATTATAACGGTCATGGTTCTGAATCATCCCTTGGTGATGAGAAGTATTTTGCAGTACCTGATTTAGCCAGATTGGATAATATTGACTATCTTCCGGTTTTCATGGCAGCTTCTTGTTCTGTGGGACTATATGACAAATATTCAGGACTCAGTCTTGCAGAGCTTATTCATGAGTTACCCAGTGGCGGATCTATAGTGTCAATTGCTGCTTCCAGACCGACAGCAGGAGGAGCAAATACAACTTTTTTTGGAACTCTACTTAGAAAAACTATTAATGAAAGAAAAACTATAGGTCAATCGATGTTTGAGATAAAATCAGGATCAACTTCTCGTTCACAAGTACTTTATTATCAACTTTTTGGTGATCCTTATACTCCATCATATCCTCCTCAGAAATTCAATACAGTAACATTCAGTGCTCAGTCAGACACTATAAAAGCTCTTTCCAAAGCTTCCATAAGCGGATCATTCAATAATAATGATATCAGTGGTGAAGCAACAGTTTTTGTTATGGATACTGACGTTTCAACAATTTACAGAACTCCTAATGATGCAGTTACATATTACAAAAACGGAAAAGCTCTATATCGCGGTACAATAGATGTTGTTAATGGAGAATTCAATGATGTTGAATTCTATGTCCCGTTTGATATATATGGAGGAGATCTTGGTAGAGTAATTGTCTATCTTGAAGACGAGCAAACTCATGAAGAATATATTGCTTATAACCCTGAAGTGACTTTCAGAGGACAGGATACAGGTTCAGTTAATACTGATCAGCCTGAGATAAACATCTGGTTTGAGAATAAAGAATATCAGCCGGGGCAGTCCATTTCAAGTAATCCTTTACTTATTGCGGAAATATCTGACTCAAATGGTGTAAATATTCTATCCAAACCAGGACACAAGATTCTTGCAGGATTCACAGGATATAATGACTTATGGGATGTCACAGAGGACTTTTACTATTACAATAACAGTTATACAAGAGGTGAACTGAGAACCAGACTTGAGAATATTCCATCAGGTAAACAGGAATTCTATCTCATTGCATTCGATAATTTCAATGAACCGGGATTTCAAAAGATAGACTGTAATGTTTCTGGTGGATCCGCAGATGCAGATATTTCAGTAACAGATGTTTTACCATACCCAAGTCCTGCCGGAAAAGGAGATTTCAATTTTACGTTTGTGTTATCTGAAAAAGCTAATGTGAAGATCAAAGTTTATACATTGACCGGAAAGAAGATAAAGACAATTGAAGGACTGGATGATTTTGCAAGCGGTTACAATCAGATAGAATGGGATCTCAGGGATGATGATGGTGATGAAATAGCGAATAACACATATTTATATAAAGTGATAGCAACATCAGTTAACACTGGTAAAAAAGCAGAAAAACTTGGAAAACTTCCGGTATATAAGTAGGCATAATGAAAAACACAGGAACAAAATTAATCTTAATGATTATTTTATCAGCAATACTTTTTGCATGTAGTAGTAATAGTGATGGAAAGATAACTATTGGATTGATAAGGAAAAATATAGCAAATTTCACGGTTATCCTGACTCTTAGTGACAGTGAATATGATAATAGTAAATTTGTTATGAAATACTATAGAAATGAGGATGATCTCGTTAACGCAATGGCAAAAGGAAAGGTTCACTTGGCGGTTCTTCCGTTTTCCAGAACAGTAGATACAAGGCTTTCAGGGAAGGTTAATCTGGCAATGCCTGTTTTAAGAGGAGGAAATTTCCTCATTGCAAAGAATGATCCCGGAGATGATAAGTCATTTCTCAATGCAAGAGTAGGTTATGTTGATAAAGGACTTCAGAAAGAATTGTGTAATTTAATTGGTAAGGACATGAAAGATACAGAATTCGTACAATTCAAGAATGTTAGAAAAATGAAAAAAGCTTATTCTGAAGGTAACCTTGAAATTATGATTCTTGATATCCCCGATGCTTTCAAATACACTGATTCATCTATTGTCAGCAATTACTTTCTTGAGAAATATCCATTATATACATCTTATGATTTACTTGTTAATAAAACTGCTGTAAATGAAGAAGTTAAGTTTCTTATTGAAAGAATGAAACATGCAAATTCTATTATTAATACATATCCCGATGCCAGCTATATAAACTTTAACAAAGCTTTTGGTATACACCACAAATTTTCTCAGCAAGCCTTGAGAAGTGTCTCCTATGTTATTCAATACACAGAGAAAATAAAAGAGTTTCAGAAGAAAGTTCTGTTAAACAGCATTAGTGAGAAGGATATTCCGGCTTTATATATGAACTGATAATTTATTATATAGATGGAGGGTTTATGAGAATATTACTAATTTTCGTAATTGTATTTGCTCTTTTCGGCTGTACTGATATTGACTTTGGTGATGATAATGATAATAACGATGGAAATCCATATGTTCCACCATTAGAAAGGATTTACACTATAAGAGATTTTGAACCTGACAGTCTTGCAATTGATGTGAGTGTATTGCCGGTTTTCAAAATGAATAATCTTTCAGAAATCAGTTATTCTTATTCATTCTATCTTAGTGAGACAAACCCACCTTCAACTATCGACACTTTGAACTTTGTTGATTTTACTAATTACACACCTGAGTTTAGAGTTAGAAATCTTAAAAATAATACAACATATTACTGGGAAGCAGTTCTTGAGAGTAAAACGAAAATTTTTACAAGTACTTACAGAACAGGAATTCAGGAATTTACAACAATTGATAGAGACGACAGTATCCCTGTTGTTGAAATTACAAGTCCTGAAAGCAATATAACTGAACATCATCATGTAGAGTTTAATGTTCAAATCACTTCAGAAAAAGAAATGGAATTATTGCAGTGCATCGATGATAACAATGAAATCATTTATGAAAATTATGATGTTACTGAAAATGAAACTTTTACTATTGATTTGGACTATTTCCCAACAGGTTTGAATACATTTACAGTAATATGTTATGAGGTTGATGGTGATTTTGGAACTGATTCCGTAACAATAAATAATGGGACTTTGAGTAGTTATTATACAACGGTTTATAACAATACATATCATACGATGGTATTTGATTTTGATTTTAATCAGGGCTTCAGTCTTTCACCCAATTGTGAATTTCGAGTGTACTTCCCTCAGTATTGTGATCAGATAAACTACACATATAGTATGCATGGAAACAATTATAATGGTTTATTGTTCGGAGAAGTGATAAATCATTCAGGAACAATTTACAGCAGCAGTATAGGGGAGACTCTGAGATTTGAGTCTCCGGATGAGTATGGGCTTATATCAATATTTACTAACACATCTAACTACAGTTATTTTATTTTCACCGGCGTACCATACAGCGGAAATGAACACTTGAAATACAAGAGAAAACTACATCTCGCTTCCGGGAATAATGAAGTCTACAATCTGGGTTATTTGAAGTTTTCTTCATTTGACTACTTCCAGTTAGAATGCTGTATGGATTCAAGTTATACACCTTCAAAAACTCTTATCAGAGATTCAGGATTGAATAATGGCAGTAACCATGTTAAATTTGAACTTCGGGAGACACGATGAGTATCTTCAAACTATCACTTTCAGTCAAAATTTTAATGCTCTTTGTAGTTATGTTCATTCTTGCAGGTTGTTATGATGAATGCTGTGATTATTATTCAAATTATGAAAACAACTACATAACTGAATTTGCTCCTGAAGCAGGTGCTGACAGTGTGTCGGTATTTCCCGTTTTCAGGATTAAAAGAAAAAACATAAATACTAATCAGCACTATTTCTATCTCGATACTTCTAATCCGCCGTTTTTAGATAGTCCAAATGACATATGGTCGGATGTAGACTCAATATATATTGCAGAGATACAGCTTAAGAATAATACTCAGTACTACTGGGAATATGCTGCATTAGATGATGATAATTATAATGAAATCAGATATTACACGGATATCCATACGTTTACAACATGCAGTAAAGATGGGGTTCCTCCTGAAGTATGGTTTAATAGTCCTTCTTCTGAAGCAGATACGATATATGGACTGGTAGATCTGGATATTGGTGTTTTTGACGAAAACGGACACGGTTATATAGAAGTTCATTGTAATGATGAAATTGTTCGACAAATTTATAACAACCAACCTACATCAGCCAGTTGGAATGTTTTTATCCATCCTCCGGGGAAGAAAGATCTTTTAATTAAATGCTGGGATAATACCGGTGAATATGCTGAATTGCAAAGAGAAATAGTTTTTAATAGATGTATATATTTTCAGAAACAACTATTCGACTCTCGCGTTGATGTCGAAGTTTCAAACATTGATTCTTTTTTTATTGACACAAATGTAGAAAGTAAATACTATCCGGTTGGATTTTATCAGAACTCTTTTAATGTTACATGGAGAACTTGCGGAATCAAGTCAGAAAATGGACGATTAGGATCTGATATTGAGATATCTGAGAGACTCAATTTAAGTGATAGAAATTATACTTACCTTTTTAATATACCGGAAAATATGATGAAAATAATGATGTGGAACAATAGTTCTTACAGACATTTCATTATAAAAGGTTATCGGGGCAATCCTGAGTACCTGGTAACCGAGGATAGATTTGAGTATGATTATAGTAATGAATGGAACTCTATTGCCTTTTACAAAACTAACAATTATAGCCGAATAGAAATTTCAGCTTGTGAAGATTCTACCTATGTTCCTGTATTTACGGATACCGAGAACTGTGCAAGTAATTATAGCAATAGAATGTATTATAAATTTGAAGATGTTGAATGATAGTTATATTCCATTGGAAGTATGATGTTAAAAAAAATATTTTTGTTAGCAGTTGTCCTTACTTTCTTAGGATGCAGTGATGATAAATCAAGCAAAATGTATTTAGTAACCTCATTGGGCGAGGACAGATCAAAGTACGAAATAGAGATTCAGCAGATTTCAAGCAGTACATATCTGTTTGTATATAAAGTTGATAAAACGCAGTTTCAAACAATTGACTTGATAATAAACGATACACCTGTCGGATTTAATATAGGTGAATCAGGTAATTCAGGATATAGTCTCATTGACTCAGATTATGATGAAATGCTGAATATAAATTGTGTTATTGACGGGGTTGATTCGATAAATGTAGACTTTCAGCGTCGTTCAAATTTTGTGAATCTGGAATTTACTCCCAAGTACAATCCCAATAACCAGGTTGATGCTTCCTGGGAACTGGCAAATAATCCAGATGAACTGTACATAGTAGGTATGCGGGATGATGGTACAGATAATACTGATCATCTTTTGACTAAATATAAAATTCTCTCTAATTCCGCTCGTTCTTACACTGTTCCCGGTGGTTGGCTAGGAGAAATTCACTCAACCTATTCTTTTTATCTTGCTTTAGGAAGCATGAACTACTATCTGGACGATACATTCTGGATATACGAGATAGAAGATAAGGTTCTTGGAACCTACTATGTTTCCGGGGAGAATAAGTCCGAATCAATGAAATCTCCTGAGGAAGAGGAATATAAGGAGAATATTAAGAAGATGATTGTTGAGGAGTTTCGAGAAAAGATAAGATATTGATAATTAACGAATAGTAAGAAACAAAATAAGGAGAAAGTATGTTAAAACATTTATTAATTGTATTACTGTTAATCTCAATCTTTGCTTGTAAGGATGATGGAGGTAGCAAGAACTATCTTATTACCGGATTTGAAGAAGACAGATCGAAATACGAAATCAGCATATTCCAGGTTGGTGAAGATGCGATGTTTTATGTGTCTAAGGTTGACGAAACAGATATGCAGTCAGTTGAATTAGAAGTAAATGGACAAACTGTAGAAGTTGATCTTTCAAGTCGAAACTACTATTGCTACGGCAGTATTGAGTCAAATTATGGTGATACTCTGAGCATATCCTGTCTTATAGATAGTACAGATGAAATTAATGTAGACTTTGTCAGAGCATCAGAATTTCAGAACATATCGTATCCCGAAACGTATGATCCTTCATCGTCTTATCCAATATCATGGGATCTGGATAATAATCCTGATGAATTGTGTATATGGGGTTCTTATTTTATTGATGATGAATCTGGTGATAAATATAAAATGCTGGATTCCTCGGATAGAGGAGTTACATTGCCTGCCAACTGGCTGCCTTCATCACAGGAAAGATATACTGATTACTATCTGTCATTAGGACAGTTAGTTTATTTTCTGAATGATGTTTTCTGGGTATATGAACTAATATACGAACATGCCGGAGGAACAGGGAATATTGTTTCATCCGGAAAAAATGCTGAGCGCATTTTTGAAGAAAACAAGAAAATGAAAGAAAGAATGGTTGATTATTACAGAAATAAGGTTCATGAAGAAACAGCTAGATAGAAAACTATCTTATAAATTTAAAAGGAGTAATTCGTTACTCCTTTTTTGTATATTCAAATTTTCAATGTTTTAAACTACTAGTCTTGAAAGATGATTGCATAAAGCTAATTGTTACCTACCTATTCTTATAATAAGTCTCTATAGTTTCCGTCAGTTGTTTTACAAGTTCTTTGGGTTCGTTTGTGTTGAGGAATGACCAAAATCCTGTAATTTTTCTGTTTTAGCACTTGCTGTAAAACATTTCTCAATTATCTTATAATTATATTATAGAAATTTGTTAACAGTATTCAGGGTAAGTGAGGAATAATGAAGTTGATAAGATATTTTATGTTTTTTGTAGTGTCCAATATGTTCGCAAATGATTCTTTACTCATTAACATGAGTTATATCAGATCACAAGAACAAATCTGCAATTATACTGTCACCGAGGAATATAGATTCAGTTATCCGGTAGTTAAATCAGCTTTTACAGAACCAGATGAACATAACAGTGGAGATTTGATGCTTGTCTGGTATAGTCATGATCTTTATAAACTGAATCAGGGACAGGATGTATCTGAGCTTTTGCTGTTTGGTGGGATTTTGTCCTCACCTGAAGTTATTTCTGCAGAACATGTGGCTTTTTCTGAGTATGGGAAATACGTTTGCTCCTATGAAGTTGATACAAATGATTTCATTAGCTATGAGACATTTGCAGATTTCTATTCATTTAATGCTTCATCCTACAAAAAAATTAAATCATCTGTAAAGAATCATGCACCATTAAGGATTAACGAAAATGGGTTCTATAATTCATTTTATTCTCTTGATCAAAACAGAATTTTCAACATCAAAACCGGTGAAAGGGTTAGAGTCTATGAGGATGAGATGAATATCGTTGATGCCGGAACTTCTGGATGTATTGCATATTACATGAACGATATTGAAGCAAGGATTTTTATTAATGATGATATAAGTGAGGGGAGTGATAATGTAAACAGTAATGAAGGAGTATTCTTCATTAGCAGAAATGATTCAGTATCACATAAGTATTTTGCTCCAGAGAAAACGCATCACAAATTTGTTACAAGTGAAAGTAAGGATTATGTTCTGATATGTTGTAACAGTGAAACTGTTCTAATTGATAAACGTGGTAAAGAATGTGCAAGGGTGCAGGGTAATTTCTGTAATGCCGGTTTTTCAATAGATGAGAAATTATTCTTCTGCAGTAACAGTGAAGAGGGAATGATAGTCGATATTAACAGTGGGGATGTTGTTGAACTAAAAGGGGGAGGTTGTCTATTTCTTGCAGACAGTGACTCCGGTATAGCTGCTGAAATTTTCGAAGAATCCTTATATATAATTGATTACCGCAAATCAAAGTTACTTTTCAAGGACAAACTTACAACAATAAAATCTTGGAAACACCTTGACTTCAACCCTAATCTTCAGATTTCCGGAAATGGGGAAGAGATTTCAGTTATTTTCAATAATCTTTACAGGAAATACAGGATTGTTAAATAAAAATCATTACACAATAGAAACCACTCTTTCGAGTGGTTAATATATTATTTTGCCAGATAACATTACTTATTCTTATAATAAGTCTCTATAGTTTCTGTCAGTTGTTTTACAAGTTCTTTAGGTTCGTTTGTGTTGAGAGTACGTTTGTCTCCATTGTCAAAAACAAGGATTACGTTGCCAAGTCCTATAAAAAATTCGCGTATTTTAGGTACAACAACAAATGTGCTGTGTCCGCTTGAGTCTGAAACTTCAAGTACTGTTCTCATATCTTTTCTCCTTTGAGATGATCACTATTCTTTCACACCATTGCGAAGGTCTGCAACCATTCGCAAGGGAAAATAATAAAAGAGACAGGCATCACACCTGTCTCATCAAGTTTATAAGTTATCGAGCATTTCCTTCAATTTGTTTACTTTAGTGGAAACTTCCTCGAATTTCTCTTTTTCCTTAGTTACTACCTGTTCCGGGGCATTATCTACAAACTTCTTGTTATTAAGCTTTCCGTTGATTCTCTTCAGTTCACCTTCCAGTTTTCCAAGCTGCTTGTTGATTCTTGCTTTTTCCGCTTCCAGATCAATCAATCCGTCAAGATGAAGATAAATCTCCATATCTACTGCAACTGAAGCAATAGAAGACTTTGGCTTATCAATCTCTGTTCCAACATTAATGTCTTCAATGTTAGCAAGCTTACGGAAGTAGTAAGAATACTTCTCAGTCAGTTCAGTATCTGCATCAGAAACAGTTTTAATACTTATATTAACTTTCTTACCCGGAGCAATGTTAACCTGCTTTCTCAGGTTTCTTACCGTTGAGATACATTCCTGTATCTTTGACATCTGAGCTTCGATCTCAAGATCAATTGCGTTTTCATCTGCTACAGGATATTTCGCAATAATCAATGCTTCTTCGTCCATTGGGAAGACGCTCTTAAGTGACTGCCAGATTTCCTCTGTGATAAACGGCATAATCGGATGCAGTAAACGCATGGATTTTTCCAGAATATCAAGCAGAATGTATTTAGCCGTTTTCTGACCTTCAGCATTTTCCTTATCATATATACGTTCTTTGGAAAGCTCAAGATACCAGGAACAATATTCCTTCCAGATGAAGTCCTGCATAGCAGAAGCAGCATCGTTGAATCTGAGTTTCTCAAGATTATCTATTACAGTTTTTACTGTGTTGTTAAGACGGCTGTAAATCCAGTGATCAGCCAGTTCCATCTTAAGCTCATCCTTAGTTTGGAGCCCTTCGATGTTCTCAACATTACCCATAATGTAACGGTAAGCATTCCAGATTTTATTGGCAAAGTTACGTCCGTTATCGAGAATAGCTTCTGAATAATAACTGTCCTGACCACGAGGTGTATTGAATATCATGCTGAATCTGAGAGCGTCTGCTCCGTGTGATTCGATGATATCGATAGGATCAGGTGAGTTCCCGAAAGATTTACTCATTTTTCTTCCGGTTTCATCCAGGACCATACCGTGCAGAAGTACTGTATCAAATGGAATTACATCTCTGAATTCTAGAGTAGACATAATCATTCTGGCAACCCACAGATAGATAATTCCCGGTGCTGTTACAAGCGTGCTCGTAGGAAGGAAGTAGTTCAGATCTTCTGTTTCTTCCGGCCAGCCCATTGTTGAAAAAGGCCATAACCATGATGAGAACCAGGTATCAAGAACGTCTTCGTCCTGTCTGATATTACCGTTTTTACACTTTGGACATTCTGTAATGTCTTCGGTAGTCACAGTCATCTCACCACATTCATCACAATAGAATACAGGGATTCTGTGTCCCCACCAGATCTGACGGGAAATACACCAATCACGAATGTTATCCATCCAGTGCAGGTAAACCTTAGTCCATCGCTCGGGAACAAGCTTGATTTCTCCGCTCTTAACAACATCAATTGCTCTTTCTGCAAGAGGCTTCATGCGTACAAACCACTGATCTGACAAGTACGGTTCTATAACAGTTGCACATCTGTAGCAGTGTCCAACCTGATGGTCATGATCTTCTATCTCAGCAAGCAGATCGCGTTCTTTAAGCATTTCAAGGATTTTCTTACGGCATTCATAACGGTCCATACCTTCAAAATCCTTTCCGGCTTTTTCATTCATTACACCGTGCTCATCCATAATAAGGATACGCTCAAGATCGTGTCTCAGACCTACTTCAAAATCATTAGGATCATGAGCAGGCGTAATCTTAACACATCCGCTTCCGAAATCTTTTTCTACATAATCATCTGCGATGATAGGAATTTCTCTTTCAACGAATGGCAGAATCAGTGTCTCACCGATTAAATCTGCATAACGTTCGTCTTTAGGATTAACAGCTACTGCAACATCACCCAGCATTGTTTCAGGTCTGGTTGTGGCAATTGTGAGGAATCCTTTACCGCTCTTAAGAGGATATTTGATATTCCAGAGCTTGCCTTTTTCGTCTTCGTAATCAACTTCATCGTTTGCGAGAGCTGTTGTACAGCGTGGACACCAGTTGATAATGTATTTACCTTTATATATAAGGTCTTTTTCGTACAGGTGAACGAAAACTTCTTTAACTGCTTTGGAGAGAACTTCGTCCATAGTGAAACGTTCTCTGTCCCAGTCGCAGGAACAACCAAGCTGTTTAAGCTGCTCAATTATTCTTCCGCCCTTTTCATCTTTCCATTTCCAGATTCTTTCCAGCAGTTTTTCTCTACCAAGCTGGTGTCTGGTAAGACCTTCTGCTTTGAGTCCTTTTTCAACAACGTTCTGGGTTGCGATTCCGGCATGGTCTACACCCGGCAGCCAGAGAGTCGGAACACCTGTCATTCTCTTATAGCGGATTAATGTATCCTGAAGAGTATTATTGAGAACGTGTCCCATGTGCAGGATTCCGGTAACGTTTGGTGGTGGAATCAGGATTGAAAACGGTTTCTTCGTTTCATCTTTTTCCGCATGGAAATATTTGTTTTCCATCCAGTAATTATACCATTTTTTTTCTATTTCATTCGGTTGATATGTTTTACTTATATCCATCTTTTAATCCTTTTTGTAGTTTTATGCTTTGCATAACCGGAATAGTCTCTTCTCATACTTTCAGTTGAAAGTCAAAGTGTCGATTCAATTTTCAGCTATTATGCAAAGCTCGTATTTTTAAAGCTTCCTCAACGAAATATTCGTGTGAATCAAATGCAAGTTCCGGTATTTCGTTAATGTTGACATAGCACGCTTCAGCAGCGTCATCGCCTGCCTGAAGCTTACCTCCGGTTACCTTCATGATATATCCGAAAGATATTATACGATCATACAATGGAGAATTACCTGCGTAATGACCAAGTGAAATATCCGATTCACCAATCAGTCCGGTCTCTTCTTCCAGCTCTGTAACAGCAGTCTCTGCGGGTGTGTCATACAGTTCTATATAACCACTCGGTAGAGCCCATTCTCCTGCTTTCGGTTCAAACTTACGCTTGATGATCAAAAGCTGATCATCCTTAAACACGATACAGGCTGCTGCCGGTACCGGGTTACGGTAGTAAATCCAGCCGCAGGAGTCACAGTGCGGACGAAGTTTCCCTTCTCGATCGTTCCTGATATCCAGGTCTGATCCGCATTTAATACAATATTTTATACCTCTATAGTTCTTTTCTGTTAATTCCATACCAATCTTATAATTTTTCTATGTTTTTTAAAGGTCTTGGAGCAGTTGCAGGATTGATTCCGTCACTGCTGATAAATCCTTTTAAAGCTTTTCCTTTTATTGATCCGTCTTCCAGTTCTGTAAAGAATTCCACAGGAATGTAAACAGGTTTACCGTCTTTTTCCATTATTTCTTTACCATCGGCATCAACCTCGAAAGGTGTGTTATTCAACCAGGCAAGTCCGATTGCCGCGTAACCGTTTTCCTGATTCACATACTTTCTCTTTGAGCCGATAAGCAGTCTTTTCTCAAGAGAAACGTTAGGTGAATTAATGCTGGAAGTTACCTTTCCAAGTCTCTGTCCGTCTTTATAAACAGCTCTGCCCACAACAATACCTTCGCTGATTACTACAACCATTTTCTGAGTTGTATCATCTTCTTCGAGGGCTTTTTTACCGACAAAGTTTTCTTTAGTCATATCAACTGCTGCGTTGAACAGAGGTGAGTTAGTCGGAGTATGCTGAGGATCGTATTCTGATCCGTTTAACGGTAGACCGTACTGTCCGGCTGAGATTCTGTTTTCATCTCTACCGCCAAGACCAACAACCAGACCGCCAAGCTCCAGAGCTTTTTCTGCGATTCTCTTGAACTGATCTTCAGCAACAGCTACAGGAACGTATAATTCCCATCCCCAACGGTTTGTGTAACCGGTTCTGCTGAGAATATAGTCATTTCCTTCGTAAGTGAAGTTATTGAATGAGAAGAATCCCATGTTTTTAGCTGGTTTGTTCCTGTTTCTCAGAACTTCCTGACCGTAGAGTTCTTTCAGTAATTTATAGGAGAGCGGACCCTGAACATCGATTTTTACGAGCTCAGCAGAAATATCTTTTACGTCCACATCTTCGTTGTCTTTTTTATAGGAAAGAATGAAATCTGCATCTGCAGTGAATTCTTTCATTTCGCCATGATCTTCGGCTGTATCTGTAATGTCGTGTCCGGCGTTGATAACCAGGATAAAGTCATCGTCAGCCTGTTTCATGATGATAAGGTCATCGAGAACAGTTCCCTGCTCGGTAAGCAGGAGAGTATATTTACACTGACCGATCTTCATGGAAGGGATATTCGCAGGGAGAACTCTGTCGAGAAGAGCTTCCGCATCAGCACCCTTGAACTGAATCTGTGCCATATGGTCGATATTGAATATGGCAACTTTTTCTATAGCAACAGCTTCTTCCATAACGGATGTTATGTAGTTAACTGCCATGGAGTATTGACCGAAGTTAGAACGCTTGATAGGTTCGTATTCGCGTCCGAGTTTTTCACAAATTAATTTCTGATACCATTCTTCAACATTATGAAGTGCAGTTTGACGAGGTTCTGCAGGAAATTTAAATCCAACTTTCATTTTTACTCCTTATATATATCCCGCAAAAAAATATGATGCGGAACAGCAAAATTTTATTCTGTAAATCAGTAGATTATGTAAGTACGAAACATGAACCTAAAACGACTCAACCTATAACTTATTGATTGATAATATAATAGATATCTCGTACTTTTCAAAGAAAAGTAATTTGCAGACAGGTTTTCTGTAAAGTAAAATTTGTTGGGGGAAGGGGAGAAGGGATTTTGAAAAAAACATGGATTAAATATTCACTTGACATTTTTTTTACATATTATCAAATTTTATTAACTAAATACTTTAAATATACTTGTATGATTGTTTCTAATAGTAACTTAAGGATTAGTAGAAAAAAAAATGTGTGATAAATATTCAGCTAAAGAGCAAAACCTTGGTTTCCTTTATCAATCGAGACTTGCTTTGATTGAAATGTTGAATCTAAATGAAGATGTTGGTTTATACGTAGAACGGAGAGATGATTTGGAATATGTTGAGGGAAATGATCAATTTACAATTGATACTGGAAGGAAAATCAAAATAGATGAGAACAGATTTAAATAAATTGTCAAAAATCGTTAAACTCTTCTCAGGAGCACTTGTCTGGACAATAGGACACTTGCTAATTCTTCTATTGGATTACTATTTAAGATTAAAAATGAATCCGTCTCTTCAAGGGAATGAGTTTGGAAAAGGAGCAGTATATTCATTACCGTCTCATGGAATACCTGAATTAACAGAAATAAGCCTGATGATTGCTTTAGGGATAATGAGTCTGCTCATGATTTTATGGAATCTTAAGGGTATTGAGAAAAAACTCTCAAGAATCCTGTTGTTTTTGTTCAATGTTGTGATATCGATGATTTTAGCGTTGTATATACAGTTTTCTTATGTTATCGGAACAGGAATTGACAGTCTCTGAAAAAATCTTATGAGGGGGATGTTTTGGATAAAGAACCTGTAAACAAGAAGATTAAACACCGGAATTTCGCTATCCTTGTGTTGACTTTTTTATTGATAATATATACTTTTTTTACTAGTTTCACTTCATTATCAGATCTCTTGGAATTATGTGTATTGTATTTAGCAATACTTTGTGTGATTTTACTCATTTTTACACCAGCAAATTTTTTCATCTGCAAGCTGAGGAGTAGAAGTTTAATCATTGTGTTACAAATTGTTTTTGCTGTTTTCTACTCTTTTTCTTTTATAACAATCCTATGTGTTGGTTTTAAACATTTTCCACCTGATATCGTCTATTTACTAAAAAGATTCTGGAAAGACTATGTATGTTACTTCCTGACTTCGATATCATTCTCTGTAGGCTGGGATTTGTTTGTCAGTAATAGATTTATAAGTACTTCTCAAGATGGAAAACAGGAATATGCAGAGTGAGAGTTGGATTTTTCAAGAAAGGAAAAGTCGTATCTACAGGTTATTAGAAAGGATAAAACATTATATACTAAAATGAAATATCTTAAGATCAAAACTAGAGAGGAACTTTATATACAAAGGGCTGCAAAAACTGCAGCCCTTAAATTTTCCCCTACTTAATCAACACCATTTTCTTCAGTATATCAGTAGTTTGGGTTTTAAGACTGTAGTAGTAAATTCCGGAAGCTACGTCCTTACCTGTTTCATCTGTGCCGTTCCATGTATAAGTATGGTTTCCGGCAGTAAGATTGGTAATTCGTCTTATTACCTGCCCTTTAATATTCAGGATAGTGAGTTCGCCGGTTTCGTTATCTTTAATGGAAAGTTCTATTTTGGTCTCCGGGTTGAATGGATTCGGGTAAGCGTTTTTGAGGTTTGTGAGACTTTCTGCCAAATAATTATCATCATAACCTATTATTGCAAACTCAACATCCAAAGGTCCGAACAGTAAATTCGTATTAGCAAAATCAACAGCACTGAGCCAGTAATAGTAAGTATGACTGTTTTGTACGGTAAGATCATTATATGTGTAGTAAGCCATGGAATCTGTGTTTGTTGCACTTATCAAATCATTGAACAAGGGAAGGGCTGTAGTAAAATCATTCGTTGTATTTCGATAAATTCTATATCCTAGAACATTTGTCTCCTGAGCAGTAGACCATGATACTTGAAGGTCTAATCCTATGGAAGTGCTTAAATTAAATGATACAAGAGTAACGGCCAATATTGAATCCGGTCTTTCTTCAGCAATACAAACAGTGCTAAGACAAACTAAAAAAACAAATAAAAACAATTTTCTCATAATTCCTCCTTGAGTATATGTAAATAAAAGATGCGGGATGAAAGTAAGTCAAGTTTATTTATAATTGTGCAATATTACTTTGTTTCTCCTGACAGTGTGTGTAAAAACATAGTTTTTGTCGCTTCATTCACTCAAAAACTAATTCCTTCGACTCCGCTCAGGGATCTTTCATCCCTAAATTTATCAGTAATTTAAGCTGATTGAGTCCCGAATAATCGGGAAAATCTGCTATAAAAATAAGTATTAATTTTCTATCACAAACCGTTTTTACACAGTCTGTGAGCAGTTTCTATGCACAGTACTCTTTATGACACAACTTAATACCCTCTCTTAATATCAACCTCAAGCTCTTTTGCCTTGCCATTCAGGACTTTGTTGAATGACTTGATCACATCATCAAGTTCCGTCAGGGCTGCCTGGTGGGGAGTAATAGTCACATCAGGCCTGTCCCAGAGTGGGGAAGATGAAGCCAATTGCTCATTTTCAACAACATCGAGAGTGGCATGTCGCAGAAATCCTTTGTCCAGAGCTTGAATAACGGCATCATCCCTCGTTGTCTTGCCTCTGCCAAGGATGATAAAGTGGATACTCTGGAACTTTGAGGAAAATTATATCCAGCATTAAAGTAGTATATGGTAGTCACTTCATCTTTTGGATAATTAGCATTGATGTTAAAAATTATGTATTACTTTTTATCGGTGAATCAAACAGTTTCTTCTTGCATTCCTCGCAGATTCCATGTGTAAATTCTGCTGCCGAATGTTCTTCAAGATATGTTTCAACACTTTTCCAGAAACCATCATCATCTCTGACTTTTCTGCACCAGGAGCAAATCGGAATCAATCCTTTGAGAGTTTTAATTTCGCTTATAATGTCAGTCAATTGCTTGTTCTTCAGCCCAAGTTCCTGGTTTAAGTAAAGTAGTTCAATATCTCTGTTAATAATATTCCGGAACTTTTCAACTAAATCAGAAAACAATTCTGAATATTTATTCTCCTTGTTATCAAGAACGCATATTGTGCCAAATGGAGTATTATCCGGAAGCAGAATTGGAAATCCCATATAGGAAATCATGTTCAGTTTTACATCCGGATTGCTACACCAGTCAGGATCATTCAAGGCATTTGGTACAATCAATTTATCAGATGTGTTTATAACAGTTTCACAATATAAACCGGAATTTGGCAGATATTCACGATCTCCGGGTTTATAGGGGTTATTTTGTGTTTGACTGGCAATGAAGACTTCAATGTTGCTGCCATTGATCCTCATTATTAAACCGGATGGAACACCGATTATTTTCGCCATTAAATCAATAATCTCCTGCCATTTTTCTTCTATAGAGGCTGGAACTGTGATCATTTCTTTGGATATCATTCATTACTCCTTAAAACAAAATATTGTTGTTCCCATGATTACTGCAAGAAAATTTAAAAGAAGTAATTTTTGTTTAAATAGACGATGTTGATTGTAAGAATTATCAGGATCAATTTTTTTCGCAAAAGCTAACCTATTTTTGATATTATACAAAGCTTTCTAAAGGTTTTCAACCTTTCGTAATGCATTTTTCATTATTGGGAGTAGTTGACTCGATTTTAGAATTAATCACATTTCAGGACAATATGGTTTTCTTAATATATTCTAAAATCTCATCGAATTTATTTTGCAAAAGCTACATGTTTTGTCATTATGCAAAGCTCTCCAAAGGTTTTCAACCTTTCGTAATGCATTTTTCATTATTGGGAGTAGTTGACTCAATTTTAGAATTAATCACATTTCAGGACAATATGGTTTTCTTAATATATTCTAAAATCTCATCGAATTTATTTCGCAAAAGCTAACCGATTTTGATATTATACAAAGCTTTCTAAAGGTTTTCAACCTTTCGTAATGCATTTTTCATTATTGGGAGTAGTTGACTCGATTTTAGAATTAATCACATTTCAGGACAATATGGTTTTCTTAATATATTCTAAAATCTCATCGAATTTATTTTGCAAAAGCTAACCGATTTTGATATTATGCAAAGCTTTCTAAAGGTTTTCAACCTTTCGTAATGCATTTTTCATTATTGGGAGTAGTTGACTCGATTTTAGAATTAATCAGATTTCAGGACAATATGGTTTTCTTAATATATTCTAAAATCTCATCGAATTTATTTCGCAAAAGCTAACCGATTTTGATATTATGCAAAGCTTCCCAAAGGTTTTCAACCTTTCGTAATGCATTTTTCATTATTGGGAGTAGTTGATTCGATTTTAGAATTAAAAACATTTCAGGACAATATGGTTTTCTTAATATATTCTAAAATCTCATCGAATTTATTTCGCAAAAGCTAACCGATTTTGATATTATGCAAAGCTTCCCAAAGGTTTTCAACCTTTCGTAATGCATTTTTCATTTTACAATTTGCTTGACGCATCAACCAGTATTAAAATTTCTGTACATATATGTGTTGGTTCACTTCGTTCTGAAGTGCTAAGATGGAATACGGTGAAAAGCCGTAACAGCCCCCGCTACTGTAAGAAAGGCGAGATCTGAATTCCACTGTTCGCAAGAATGGGAAGGTTAGATCGAGGTAATCCTTTCGAGTCAGGAAACATGCCAGTGCAAATCTATAATACTTTCGGTGGGAAAGTCAGATAGGCACAACTATTTGGCCTTTCTCCTGCATAAGGAGATTTAATATGCGAATCAGAATTCTCTTAACAATACTTTTTATCACATCATTATTATTTGCCGATTATTATGTTGTTAACTCCGAGTCCGAAACACTCAGTAAATATGATGCTGCTACCAGTCAGGTCAACAATGCTTTTGCCATGCTGGGGCAGGGACAGGAATCAGCTCCAAACATCGTTCGAATCTGGAACAACTATGCTATTGTTGTAATAACTTACGAAAACGCTCTTCAGAAAATCGATCTGGATAATCCGTCAAACACCTGTTACATCTATATGGAAGATAGCTCAAGTCCTAACTACTTCGTGATCGATGGTGATACAGCCTATGTTAACAGTAACGACCTGGATAAAGTATACAAAGTCGATCTGCAGAACGGTACAATTCTCGGTACAGTTAACGTTGGTAGAGCACCGGAAGGAATGGCTATCTATAATAACTACCTGTATGTCGCCTGCACAGGTTTCAATCCTGGTGACTGGAGTTATGGACAGGGTGAAGTTTATAAAATCAACCTGAATGATTTCACATCAGACTCAATCATCAACTGCTCAACTAATCCGCGAAATGTAGTTTTCAGAAATGATAAATACTATGTTGTCTGCACAGGAAACTTCGATACTGAAACAGGTAAAGTGGACATTTACAATGCATCCTCAGATTCTCTGGAACAGACTTTCGATTGTCAGAATGCCCCGGGTTCAATCTACTTGACAGACAACTATCTCTTCCTCGGTAATTCTTACCCTGCAGATGTTTTCGCATTCAATATGTCTGATCTGAGTTCTGCAACAGGTTCTTTCTCCGGTGGAAACGTAATTACAGGTCATGACAACCTGCTTGTTTCAGCAGATGCTGTAGATTATATCCAGAACTCTCATATTTACGTATATGATATTAATAACGCATTTAATCAGACTTTGACTTTCACGGTTGGCGTTGGTGTAACAGATATTGTTTACCATAATCCGATGCCTGTTGCAAACGAACAGAATGAAGTTGTTCATTTTAACATTGAACTCAGTGTATACCCTAATCCATTTAATCCGGAAACCAATCTGGCTTTTAACCTTAAAAATGAATCAAACGTAAACATCTCAATATACAACATCAGAGGTCAGAAAGTAAGAACTCTTGCAGACAGACATTTCACTTCAGGTAATCACAGTGTAAAATGGAACGGTAAAGATGATAATGGTGGCAATTCAGCTTCCGGTGTGTACTTTGCCAGAATTATCACAAGTGAAGGATCAGCAACTAAAAAACTTATTATGATGAAATAGCTAATCAGATATAAACGTTACTTTATTTCTAACATAATACACCCGAAAGTCAGGCTTACTCCATGAGCCTGACTTTTTTAATCAGTTTTTTGCCTTACAACAATGAGTGATTCGGATAAACCTTTCATTCTTTGTCTTGAAACTTCATTATCAGTATAATCTTTCCCAAAAAGCAGATTGAAGTTAAACTTGTGGAAACCTCCGAGTTCTGCGGCAAAGTTTGTTTCCCAGTAGTTGGTCATTAGCCAGATATAGGGGAGACGTTTACCATAGTATTTGTCTTCTCCATTAAAGAGTATTCTACTTTTGTGTCTGAGATCACCAAGCTGTAATAATGAAGTGTCAGGAGTACGTAGACCGATTCCATAAGAATCAGAACTAAATAAAATCCCATGTTCAACACTGTAATAGTCAATACAAGTTCCCGGAAGCTGATCTTTCAATGGTTGCACAAATTCACCGGCTTTACATAAAAATATTTCCGAATTACTAACCTGTAATGGAATAGACAAATACATATTTTCCGGTTCCCAGATGGAGTCTTTATGCATGATAACATTTACGTCAATCCTACCTTCATAATTATGAACAGTGAGAATCATTCTGTAGAAGCGTGCTCCTTCTATCTCATAATCAAACTGAAGTTTGTCATAGAGGTCAGATGTGAATGTTAAGTCTACAGAATTAAGCTTTCCTGAATGCTGTTGAAAATTCTTACCTTTACGGTTTCTGCCCATTGCGCTTCGTACTGAACACATTTGATTTATATCTTTTACTGGAGTAACGTCATAAACAGGGGTAAACAGGGGATGATCATTCTCCTGATTGATAAGCTCAATATCATTATCTGTATCAAGAATGGATGTTATACCTCCAGGAAATGACCAGAATATCTTTACTCTATCATTGCTGTAAGAATTGCTTATCAGTTTCGATTCAAGGACAATGTCATCTATGCCATCTGAGCCTTTAAGAGAATAGCTGTTCACTGTGACAAATCTGTCTTTTTTTACAGGAATTATCTCCAGCATTCGTTCTGATTTACCTGCAAGCTCCATCTTAACAACAAAGTGTACTCCTCCGGGAGTTCCCTCTTTGGAGTAGTTTAGCTTTTCTCCTGATTCACAATCAATAATGTCGGCACCTTCATTCAGGTACAACTCATTGATTTCAAAGTGATTGACTTTTAAATATACCAGATCATTTACCGATTCAGATGACAGATTACATATCATGTATTTGAGTGTTCTTTCATATTGTAAAGCACTGCCTCCGTGCTCCAGTTCATATTTGTATTGCATTTCATCCAGAATATCTATAGCCTCTGTTATATATGCATTCTTGCGTGTTGAAATAAGACTTACTTCTTCATTCCAGGGTTGCGACACAGAATCAGAATGACCGTAAGTATGCTCTGCATAGAGTCCGAGTTTCTCATCAACTATTTTCAATGATTTTGCTCCATAGATTTTCTTCATGAGGTTTCTTTTGCGTTGAGTAGATTTATAAAGCTTGAGTTCGGCAGGCTTACTTGCAGCTCCATCTGTCCACCAATCGGGCCAGTCTCCATGATACACAGGAATATCTGTACTTTCTCTATCAACTTTGCTGAAAAAGTCAGACAATGTAATCAACTCTAATTTAACATCATTTTTTGCATTCCATACCGAAATCGCTTTAACTATTTCTTTTCCCGGAGGTGAATTATCTGTACGTAATCCGGATATCATTACAGGAGCGAAATCGAATGGATAGCCTTCTTTCTCAAGATTTTCTATATAGCGTGGAATTCTGGTTTTCATCACAACATCCAGTTTATGGAAGATATGGTCCAGATCAAATTCGTCTTTTATCAGATAACATGCACCTGCATCAGGAGCAATTCCGAATTCGTTACCAAAGTGATAATGTTCTCCGTTCCATACCAGAATTCTGTCTTTATTAGACTCTTCCCACCAGAATGGTCGCTGCTTGGCAAAAGCAGGAAACATCCCATGGTGAGTATGTACGCATGAAAACAGATTTTTGACACCAAGTTCCGATAATACTCTGGCAAATCCCCAACCATAACCGTTTATATCAGCTGTCATGGCTGTATCAATATTTATTCCATTTGACTTACCCCAGTCAACAGAACGTTTTGTCAAAGATTTAAGCAAGTCGAAGTCAAGTATCTCTGAGAAATTAAGATAACTGGCTGAAACTCCAATTTTTTCTTCTCTGACAGCATTTACAAACGATAATTTCTCATCAGGAGAAGCTGATCTCAGAAATTTTTCAACCACCCAGAAACTTTCGCAATTCCACTTAAAAGAAGCATATTCAGGACTATCCTGTATTCTCAATACTTGTCTGATAAAATCAATCTGCCACAGCTCAATCTTCTTCTGATATTCAGTGTAGCCAATATCCGTGTGAGAGTGGGGAAGGAGGTATATGGTTTTAATGCTCATGAAAGCTCCAGTGTTTGCTATGGTTGATGTTTAAGATATGCAATTTTTTCTTCAGAAACTAAGGATAGTCCTAGTTTTTCAGCTATTCTTACGAAAGGAATATTTGCCGACTCGCATACATATATAATATTTTTACCTGATTCAGTAATTTTAAGAAGCATATACTTTGCCAGAAAATAGCCAAGAGAGTTATTACGATACTCTTTGCTGATTCTTATAGAAATTTCGCTCCATTCTTTGGAGTCACGAGTAATAAATGCTTTTCCAATCATATCGTTATCTGAATTCATGAGTATTGTAGTATTACTTTCTATACGTACAATTATATCTTTATTGTTAAAGTATTTAGTCACATCTACATTATCTATTATAGAATCATAATTAGAAATATATCTGTTTATTCTCAGCCATTTCACGTCTTTGGGAAAGAGATTCTCCAGGGAATTAACAGGATTATTTGACAACTTATCTACTGGGAATGTCATATTCTCTATTTTGCCAAATACATTTGGAGATACTGAAAGATACAGTATACCATTATCTTCATAGAAGATGCAAGGAAATGATACTCCATGCGGATTTACATGAGATCTGTTCTTCGAAACAAAAATCTTTAAGTTCTCAGAATCATAAACAACATCTCCGTATTCATACTGAAAATACTGAGAGTAATCAGCAAAGTTAATCATTTCTATTCAACTGTAACGCTTTTAGCAAGATTTCTAGGTTGATCAACATCCAGCTCTTTCAGATCTGCTACATGATATGACAACATCTGGAGTGGAATAACAGATAGTAACGGCTGCAGTGCATATTTTGTATCAGGGATATAGATAACCTTTTCAGCAAGTTCAGCAATCTGAGTGTCTCCTTCAGTCGCTATTGCAAAGATACGACCTTTTCTTGCTTTAACTTCCTGCAGATTGGATATCACCTTATCGTATATTGCATCATTCATAGCAATTGCTACAACTGGCATGTTTTCATCAATTAGAGCAATAGGACCGTGTTTCATCTCTGCCGCCGGATAACCTTCTGCATGTATATACGAGATTTCCTTAAGTTTCAAAGCTCCTTCCAGGGCAACAGGATAGTGCAATCCTCTGCCCAGAAACAATGCATTCGTAGAGTCTTTGATAGATCGGGCAAAGTCTCTGATTTCATCATTGAGTGCGAGAATCTGCTTTATTTTAGAAGGAATGTTCTTTATTTCCTTGATAAATTCAGAACCATATGTAGGAGAAAGGTTTCTCATTCTCCCCATCAGAACAGCGAACAAAGATAACACTGTCACTTGAGAGGTGAAAGCTTTGGTTGAAGCCACCCCGATTTCTGTTCCGGCATGAATGTAGACACCGCCATCTGATTCACGGGCAATTGTAGAGCCTATTGTGTTAGTGATACCCAGAACCTTAGCTCCACGTGCCTGAGCTTCCCGCAATGCAGCAAGAGTGTCTGCTGTTTCGCCGGATTGACTGATTACAAAGACAATTGTGTCTTCAGGGATAATGGGGTTTCTATAACGGTATTCTCCTGCATATTCAACTTCTACAGGGATTCTTGCCAGCATCTCTATTAGATATTTTCCAATCATTCCGGCATGCCATGAAGTTCCGCAGGCAATAATCTGCACTTTCTTGACTTTACGTAACTGTTCATTTGACATTGCCAGTCCGCCAAGCTTTGTTGTAGAAAGCTTTTCAATAAGCCTTCCTCTATAGGCATTTGATACAGAAACAGGTTGCTCGAATATTTCCTTCAGCATAAAGTGCTTATAATCACCTTTTTCTATAGAAGATATGTCCCAGTCAATCTCAGAGATCTTTGCTTTTACAGCTTCATTCTCCAAAGTTGTAATCTCATAACTCTTTCTGTTAATTGTAACCATTTCGTTGTCGTTGATGTATATGACTTTGTTTGTATGTACAATCGTAGCATTAACGTCTGATGTAATGAAATACTCGTTATTGCCAATTCCGAGAATAAGAGGGGAACCTTTTCTGGCCGCATAAATATAATCCGGTGTATCAGAGTTTATCACCGCAATCCCGAATGTACCTTCTACCATTCTGCAGGCGGTTTGTACGGCAGACTTCATATCATTATCTTTTTTGTAGAAATAATCTATAAGCTGAACAAGAACCTCAGAGTCTGTTTCGGAAACAAAGGAGTATCCTTCTTTTTCCAGTCTCTTCTTAATGGCTTCATAGTTTTCTATGATACCATTATGGACTAGAGCAATAGTATTTTCTTTGTTGAAATGCGGGTGAGAGTTGACTTCGTTCGGTTCTCCGTGAGTTGCCCAGCGTGTATGAGCAATGCCAATAGTTCCTGAAAACTTGCTTGGGGCAGGTAACGCCCTTTCAAGCTCAATGATTTTACCTTTACGTTTTACGAATTGCAGTTCTTTGTTATCGTTGATAACAGCAGTTCCCGAGCTGTCGTAACCTCTATATTCCAGTCTTTTAATTCCTTCTATAATGAGCGGTACAGAGTTTCTGTAACCAATATATCCAACTATTCCACACATAGTATTTTTCCTTTGATTTAATTTGATTCAAGTATTGACAGTGTAGTCAAATTGTCAATTAATATGGGCGTACTGTTCTTAGCAGTGTCAGAGTTAGTGAGAAAGAGGATGAAATAGAAGGGGCTAACCTTATTGATTTATAAATTCTTACTACTAGGAGTAATTGAGTGTCATTGTATGGTTTAAAGAATAGGATTACTGAATTGAACCTCCTAGATTATTTATTACTTTAAGACTATTATTTTGGATTTCCATGAAGTATTTGAGCCTTTTAATATCCAAACTCGGGAGCTCTCAAACCTTTCTTTATCTGTAGGTTAAGTAAACTGAGATCAGAAGAATCGGAAAACCTACGACATAAATTTATACTACCTTTAAGCTAACTTGCAATTTTTACTTAGTCTGTCATCCAATAACACATTCTTAATAATTCCTTTATTATTCTAAAACATTTACTTATATTATGTTATAAGATACCGGAGGATTTATGCAACACAAAAGACCTGAATGGGAATGGTGTACGATACTGGATACTGATAAACAGGCACTGGTTAATCTGATGCCTTATAAAGAACTTAAAACAAAGAGTTTCAATATTTGCTATCTACTTTCTGAGTCGGACAGTGAGTATGTGCAGATCAGTGATAAGATTACTGACCAGACAATAGAAATCAGAGTCATACTGCGTTCCAATAAATATGGACTTCATCAATGGGCTACTATCTATAAAGCCAGGTTTCCCATCTATATTCAGGAGCTTCTGCTGATCTGTAAGTGTTTCAGAATTCCATTTCAAGCTTCATCCGATGAAATTATCACCTATGAAGATTTTATACAGAATGTTATACCGGGACAATCAAAGCTCAAACGTTATGACATATACAAGAAAGAGTCATACTACTCAGTAGAAGATGCTGCTGTTGAAATCGCAAATCTTGTCATAAACGACATCTGGCTCAGGACTTTGATTATCAGACATCAGGAACTGGACAGTGTTTTAAATGCTATACATAAACTGAATTTACTTGGAGCAGAGCAGAAGAGTCTCTTAAATGAAATAAAAACAAAGATATAGTCAGAGTCAGGAATCAAGTTATATACACCCTAAAAATTTTTATAGACAAGAATTGCCAGATTAACATTTCATACGATCATGAAAAAATTAACACATTATTTATTATTTATGACATTAGTCTATGTCATTTTTGCCTGTAGTTCCAAGTCAACTGAAGTTAAAGTTCCTTTTTCAAAAGATGTAAACAGTAAAGTGTTGTACAAAATCAACCAGAAGACTACAATTAACGATACACTTAACTACAATATAGAGTATATTGCTCTTTACAATATTATTCCTCTTGATAAATACAATGCAAGGGTAATAATTGATTCTCTCTATTACAGTAGCAGTGACGGAAGTACAAAACTTGCATATGATTCAGAATCAAATGACAGCAAACACTTCCTGAAAGTATTTCTGAGTGAGCTGAAAAGTAAATCTTTCTCTCTTAAGCTTAACAAAGAGCTGAAAGTAGAAAGAGTGTTCGGACTTAATGATATTATTACTAAAACAGCTGATAAGCTTCACAATATGCCCGGTAACCTGAATCTAAAAGATGTCATCATTAAGCAGTTTAACGACAATGCTGTGACCGAAGAGTTTAAAAGAATATTCGATACAATTCCTTCAGGGAGTATCAAGCCCGGGATGAAATGGAATTACTCAGGACAAAAACGCACCGGAATTTCAATTGATACTGATGAAGAATATTCTGTGGATAAAATCTCTATTGACGTGGGAAAAATTCAGGTAAAAGGAAAGCTTCAATCTGTTTCAGAAAACGGGAAAGAGCTAATCACTCTGAAGGGAAAATCAGATGGGAATATTAGATATCAACTGGAAAATACTAATTTCTGGGAAGGTATCCTTGAACAGAATCTTGAAGGCAAAGGAGTATATCCAGACAGCAAGAAAGAATATTCCATAAAAATATCAAGTAAAATCAATTACGGTTTTGGTAATTTGAAGTATAAATAATTTTGCACCTGATTTTGGGCAAAAAAAACCCCGCAATGCGGGGTTTTTCTTTTCCAATCAAGAAAGAACATTACGTGATGTGATTCATTCTTTCTTAACCTGCTTATCTGTCCGAGCCGTCGCTCAGTTAATGATCGTCGATGCTAAAAAAAGCTTTAGCAGAAAATTAGTTTTTCTTTATTTTTTTTAATACTGCGATTCCAACAATCAGTATTAATGCGGCAAAAATGATTTTTTTCATTACTAACTCCTTAAAAATAGTATTTATTATAAACCTAAATCCCACTAGAAATTTGTCAAATAATTTTCTCATTGAAAATAAATGAGAGTTTGCATAATAGCAAAATTAAGCAGTATTGAGTAAGCAGTTTCAATGAGATTTATGAAATCATCAAAATAACTTCTTAGAGTAGACTAATTTTGTCAGAGTATGATGAAGTCTATAAACTAATCAACTACTCCAATTATTAGAAGGTCTCTAAAAGATAAAAAAAAGAAGGTCACCCGAAAGGATAACCTTCATTAAATTAAGACCACTCTACAAAAGAATATCGATTTGCTCGTTACCGGCAGCAGAAAGAATTTTCTGAGGCTTTGGGTTATGATAGTTATAAGGATCTACATCTTCAACATCTTCATTAGCATAATCAACTTCTTCTTCTTCTTTATCTTCTAGTTTTACAGCTCCATCGTTTTCTTTAACAGAATCTGTATTATTAGTGTTATTAGTTACTGAGCCTGCTGTGTAGGCATTGGCTAGTGAACTTACTCCTGATATTATCATCGTATCCTCCAATATTGTTTTCAATACAATATCGAACAATCATAAATAAACTTTAACAAAATTTACATATTTATCTTAATATCTTTGATTTCCGGGAATTTTTCGAGGTGTTCTCTAATTTCTTCTGCTACATTATCACGGTATGTATCAAACTTCGGAATCTCAATATCAATTGTTGCTACACCATGATCAAAACCAACATATTTCACCATTTTCAGAGCAATAATATCTTCACCTACTTTAGGGTAAATGATTTTATGAAGCTCTTCGATAATCTGATCCTTAGAAAACACATCCTTCTCAGATAAACTATGCTCAATCTCATATTGCTTAATTGCAGTCATAAGAGTATCAACTGCCAGAACTGAGCAGTGCATTTTTTGAGGAGGGAGTCCATCAAGTTCTGCGGCAGCATCCTTCCATGTAATGTTTTTTGCTTCATCAAGTGTTTTGCCTTTGGCAAGGTCGGTTATAATTGATCCGGTTGCGATATTGGAAGCGCATCCGTATGACTGAAAAGATATATCTTCTATGACTTTTGTATCATCATTTATTTTTAAGTACAATGTAACCTGATCTCCACAAGCCGGTGAACCTTCTGTAGCAATGATATCTGCATGTTCAAGTTTACCAACATTATGAGGATTCATGAAGTGATCTAAGACTTTCTGTGAATACTGCATATTATCTCCCTGTTATTTACTTATTGTAAAGAGGACTTCTTAATCTCAATTTTTCAACAATTTCAGCCAGGCTGGAAACTGTTCGGTCTATTTCTTCTTTGGTTGTATATTTGCTAAGTGTAAATTTGATTGAACCATGTGATTGTTCATGGGATCTTCCCATTGCCATCAGAATATAATTAGGTTTGAGACCCTGAGAAGCACAGGCAGAACCTGTAGCTACTATAATATCCTGAATATCAAGCATCATCATGATAGCTTCTCCTTCAATATAATCGAAAGAGATATTCACATTATGGAGAATTCTTTCATCTCCTTCAGGACCATTAATAAGAATATAAGGAATGTCATTCTTAACTTTGCTGAACAGGTAATCAGACATTTCCTTAAGATGGTTTCTGTATCCTTCTATGTCCCTGAACAACACTTCCACGGCTTTATGGAAACCGGCAATCCCTGCTATGCTTATGCCACCGTTCTCAAGATTATCTATTCTGGAAATCCCATGATGCATCTGACCTAGCACAACACCTTTTCGTTGATATAATGCACCGACTCCCTGAGGTCCGTGTATTTTATGTGCTGATAATGACATCATATCAATCTTAGGATCGTTGACATCAATATCAATTTTTCCGTATGCCTGACAAGCATCCACATGGAAGTATATTCTATGATCCGCAGTATCGAGAATTTCTCTGATTTTCGCAATCGGTTGGATTGTTCCTGAGGTATGATTGGCAAGAGTGGTCATAAACAGGACAGTGTCTTCTCTAATTGCTTCTTTAAGTTCATCCAGGTTAATGAATCCTTTGTCATCACAAGAAATGTATGATACATCAAATCCACTGCTTTCAAAGAAAGATGCGTTTGTGAGAATATCAGGATAATCTACAACTGAGCAGATTATGTGTGTTCCCTTAGATGCATTTGCTGTGAGGAAACCCTTTATTGCCAGATTGTTTGCTGATGTTCCACCTTTAGTAAAGTGTATTTCATTTGCATCTGCATTGATTGTTTTTGCAATTGCTTGTTTGGCAGCAGCTATCATATCGTTGGCCTCTTCACCTGTTTTAATAAAGTTGGCAGGAAAGTAAAAACTCTCCTTCATGTAAGGAATCATGTGATCCAGAACTTCATCGTCTATTCTGGTTGTCACACAATTATTCATATATATTCTGTTCATAATTAATCCTTTTTTTTCTAAGTAACCAAGACCAAGCTTTCTATCATAAAAGTCAATGATTTTTGTCTCAAAAAAACTATAATACATAAATGCTGTTTTTGCAAGTTCTGATTTAAAACTTGTAACTTTTTCACATCTTCAATTTATTGGCTTATGCAAAAATGTTTGAAAGTCAACAACGTTACAGCCGGATATCCTGATAAAATTGTGTTGAAGGATCTGAATCTGGACTTCACTTTAAACAGCTTTGTTGGAATTATCGGTCCTAACGGAAGTGGTAAGACAACTTTGCTGCACACCCTTATTGGTACAATTCCAACTACATCCGGCGGGGTAGACGTTTTTGAAAAATCCGTTGCTAAATGGAAAAGAAAAGAGTTGGCAAAGCAAATTTCAATAATTCCTCAGGAATTTTTTCCTCAATTCAGTTATCTTGTGGAAGATCTTATAATAATGGGTAATTATCCACACAGCAGTTTGTTTCAGCTTAATGATAATGATATTCAAGATGATGTTGAAGAAGTACTCAGCAGACTTGAACTGACTCATAAGAGAAAGGACTTTTACAGATCTCTTTCCGGTGGAGAAAAACAGAGAGTATCTATTGCCAGATCACTAATTCAGAAAACTCCAATCCTGCTGATGGATGAAAGCTTTTCCAATCTGGATCTCAATCACCAGATCGAACTGATGAACTTGCTGAAAAAACTTAAGAAAGAACGAAACATGCTTATTATTCTTGTTTCCCATAATATCAATCTGGCATCTTCATATTGTGATCGTATCATCATGTTAAAAAAAGGATCGATAATTGCAGATGGTTCTCCTGCTTCAGTTATAAACAGTGAAAATCTTAAAACTTTGTACGACCATAATATCAATATTATGAATTACAAAGATTCCAATATTCCGCATGTCCTATATAAATAATGAAAACACTACTTTTATTCCTTATCCTTGTAATTCCCATTTATGCCGGTGCTTTTAATTTAGCAGTATATGATTCAGATAATAAACCTGTAGAAAACGCCGCTGTTATCTATTTGGGAAAAATATATCTGACAAATGAAAAAGGAATTGTACGTTTTCAGGCAAAACCGGATTCGGTAACAATAATTAAGCTGGGTTTCGAGTCCGCAGTTTTTAAACCGGTTCCTCGTACAGTATCGTTGAAAAGCAATGCGCTGAAAGGAAAACAAATAAAAGTTGTCGAATCACGAAATAAGAGTTCTTACATTGATGCTGGAAATGTAAAGTCTATTGAGCTCAATGACAATGATAGAGAAAACAGTACTTTGGAGACTCTTCTAAAAGATTCAGCCGGAATTTATGTGAAAGGAAACAAATTCACAGATGGAGGAGAGCAGAAAGTATCTCTTAAGGGAAAATCTGCAAAGCATACTTTGATACTTCTGGATGGTGTTCCCCTGAACAAATCAGGTCAGGCATATGATCTTTCGGCAATTCCCCTTAACATAGTTGAAAGCATTGATATACTGGAAGGGAATTCTACATATTCTTCCGGTGCAGCAGGTGGAATAATTTCTATAAAAACAAGATCTAAAAGTACTTCAGGTAAATCATCATTGACTGCGACTACTTCAATGGGTTCATTCAAAAACTATACTGAAAAGCTTCATTTAAGCACCAGTAACTCAATGTTCAGTTCGGTTATATCAGGGGAATACAACACGGGGAAAAACAATTTTGATTATATCAATCTTCAAGATGTCACTCACGAAAGAAGCAATAATGACATAGAAGAGTATACTTTTTCCGGAGCATTGAAAACCCAAAAATTTGGGATTACAGCATTTTACAATGAGTTTGAGAGAGGTACTCCCGGAGCAGTCACCAATGTAACCAAGTATGAGAATAGCAGACTATCCGGTCACAATGGAAATTACCTATTAAGCTATAGAGATTCTTTTGGGAAAAGTGTTTGCACCTTGTCATATTTATTCTCAGATCAACATACGAGATACGATAATATGGCTTCAAAAGTGCCTGCTTCCCGAAGTCTTACAAAAGAAAAATACAGGAAAAATGACATTAGATTCAATACTGAAATTGATATTAAATACCTGAAAATCAGTCAAGTTGCAAACTACACAAACGAGTATTATAAACAGCAGGATTTAACAATTCCGGTCTTTAAAAATTCAGAGTCACTGACAATGCAGAAACTGGGAGAATACATAAACCTTAGCAGATCAGACACCCTTATGACATTTGAAGTAAAATCCATTGGGAGTATCAAGGGGGAAATCAGCTCGGGTTATGCCTTTGAAAATGACAGTAGATATTTAAACTATAGTGGTAGTATTGAGCTAAGCAAAGATTTTCCGGATTTATTCGGAGTTCATTCAGGTGTAAACTATGGACAGGCATACACTGTGCCTTCATTTTATGAACTTTACTGGAAAGGAGATTCAAGAGTAAAAGGTAATCCTGATTTAAAAGAAGAGAAACTTACCGGAATCAATACTTTCCTTAGAATAAAAATGCAATATACTGAGTTTACAGTAGAATTACAGAAATCAGAGTTAAAGGATATGATATTCTGGTATAAATCTCTGAATTCCTGGACAACTGGTAATATTGCTGATGCTGAATATGAAATCTGGCACATAAATATAACGCAGAAACTCCCATATGGTTTTTCTGCAGGTTTTGACTGGAAACGAAACTTCGCAGTTAACAAAACAGATGGCTCTGATCATTATGATAAGAATATTCCGAATATCTTTTCTTCCGAGACCAGACTTTCTCTGAAATGCAAAATTACAAATCTTGAATCAGGTTTATACTGGGAACGCTTCGGCAGACAATGGAAAACCAATGACAATCTTAATGGAGTTATCACACCTTACGAACTTTTGAATGCCATTATTTCATATAGAATAGAAGCAGGGAAGAGGTACATTGTTAATTGCAACCTTTCTGTAGATAATATCCTCAACACCGAATACGAAATCCAGAGTCATGAACCTCAACCCGGAACAACATTTGCGGGATCTGTCAGTCTCAAAGTCAGTTTATAGATTTAATCCAGAAAACTAAGACTGAGCAGTCGTTCTATATCTATTTCACCTTTTTTGATGCTTTTCACAATTTCGCGCAGTTTGCTGTTAAACTCTTTTCTCATAAGCTTGTTTTCTTCAATTTCGCTGATCAGTTTTTTTTGTACATTTGAGAGTTCTTCCTGAAGTTCCATGGTTTTCTGTCTGTACTCTTCAATAGTACCATTATCCTCATGTATTTCAGAATTAGTAAACATTTCTCCTGTACCCGAAAAAAGCCATTCCATGTTAACTTTGAACTCATGAATTAAAGAATTCACTATTTCAGTTCTGGGGTTTACGGTTAGATTATTTTCGATTTTCGAAAGTGCAGCAGAAGATACTCCAAGCTTAGCTGCAAAGTCTGATTGACGCATGTTAAGCGTACTACGTAGTTCTTTAAATCTATCACCTATCATTACACTTCCTTAATAAAAGTAAAATATATTCTTGACAATTTAATTAAAGTTAAATATAAGACTCTTAGTTATCGTTGATTAATATATATTAATTTATGTTAATTGTCAAATACTTTTTTCAAACTAAAATATTTTGTGGAGGAATGATGAGAATATTGACAGGCAAAGAAGTAAGGATTAAGAGGATTTTACACAACATTAGCATGAAGCAGCTTTCTGAAGAATTGAATATCAGCCGTACTTGGCTTTCCCTTGTAGAGAATCAGAGAGTAAAAGCTTTACCTTTAAGAACCAGAGCATCAATTTATTTTTTTAATCTTGAATCGGGGAAGGAATAATGACGAAAGAGTTAATTCAGGTTAATATCAGGAAAGATCTGTTAACTAAACTTAAATTAAGGGTAGTTAAATACAGAAACAGACTGAATATCAGGATTCCTATTTATGAGGAACATGCATCAATTGATTTTGGTAAATATCTGGCAGTAATAAGAGAGAAAAAGTTCTGGAGCCAGTCACAGATAACAGAAAACAATACGGAAAGGCATCATTATGATCAGGAAATCAGGGCTGTTAAGGATGAAAGAATTGACATCGTGAATCATATCATTCATTCTTTACATGATGTTGAGGAACTTATTGACTCAATTGAGGAGAATAATTTTGTCACATAATTGGAAAATTTTAAACTGTCAGAGTAGACAGTTTGAGATCACTGATAAAGAAATGAGGAAAAATGGAAATCAAATGCAAATACTGGGAGTATAAGACTGAGAACGGTCACATAGTGTTGGCAGGCAAAACAGACTATGATAATGATTATCTGACATTCAAAGTGGCAAAACCATATAACCTTTGGTTCCATGCTAAGGGGGTTCCCGGGAGTCATGTTGTTTTACTTTGTAATGCTGCTGATGCTGAGAAATCCGATATAACCAAAGCAGCCGAGGTGGCAGCTTACCACAGTAAGTACAGAACAGCCAAATCTGCACCCGTTACATATACTCAGACAGGCAATGTAAGTAAAAAAAGCGGAATGAAGCCTGGCTCTGTATTAACCAGACGAGAAAAGACAATTAAGGTAATACCCGGGATAGACTGATTTATCAGGGGGCAGTTTTCTGCTCCCTGGATTTTGGTTGACCACAGAATTAATCGTGGAAATGGTGAAAAGAAGAAAAGAACATCAATTCTCCTACAGAAAAAGCAAGTATACGATTTCGTTATAATTTTACTGAATTAATCCATTATTTCGACAAATTGACTGATCTTCATTTGAAAGTCAGAACATATATATAAAATCATTGCTTACCATTTTTTTTATTTGACAATTAGTATCAAATCTTTAACTTTGCATGATCTAAACCTATTTTAACCTGCAATTGGAGAAAATGATGAAAAAATTTACATTTCTAATGTTACTATTGATTGTTCTTACACACCTTAACGCTGTTGATCTCAATGCCGGTAATTGTTTGAGTTTTGATGGTAATGATGACTATATATATACCGATTTAGATGTGCAGCCATCTACTATACCCGTGTCAACCTGGGAAGTATGGGTGAAACCTACAAGGTTGAATCATAATGAGTATCAGGCAATTCTCTCTACAGATGATGGTGGATGGGACAGAGCGATCTGGATTACTCCAATAACAAATGAAATTATTATAGGAATAGGCGGCAATGGCTGGAATACTCATGCTGTTTTGACTGAAAATGAATGGGCTCATGTTGCTGTTGTTTTTGAACCTGGAGAAGTTAGATGTTATGTTGATGGAACAGAATATATTTATGGCAGTGTTCCTGGCAATCAGGATACAGTCTTCAATTTAGCGATTGGTAGATCATCAGCAAGTGCAACACAGTTTTTTCAGGGCGAAATGGATGAAATAAGGATATGGAGTTATGTCAGGACACAGCATGAATTGATACACCATAGACATCATGCTGTGGAACGTATACATAGTGCTTTCTTGTGTTATCTACAGTTTAACGAAAGTTCCGGAAATACGGCATATGATTATGTTAGATCTACAAACTATACATTGAATAATATGACGGATGCTGATTGGATTGCATCTGATATAATTTTTGATCATTGGGAAGCTCCCGGTCCATTTTCCGGGAATTGTCTCGATTTTGATGGTATTGATGATTATGTATTGATAGGAAATAATTCTACAACTAATGTTGCCACCAGATATACGATTGAATTATGGATAAAACCCGACTCATTCAGTAACTCAGCAGGACTTATCTCAAATAATGACGGAATTAGTAATGGTTTTAGCTTGAAATTGAACAATACAGCACCTTATACCGGAATCAACTTCAATGGGATGACTACAGGAAATGGAATATTGCATGCGGGTCAGTGGACGCATATAGCCGCAGTTAAGAATGGTAACACGAGGAGACTTTATGTTAATGGTAATGAAGTTTTTCTAATAGGGAATCCATATGACAATTATTATAATTCAAGCGACATTACAATAGGAGCTGATTTTTCATCTTCTCCAACATATTTTGATGGAAAGATTGATGAAGTGAGAATTTGGCAAGCTGAAAGATCCATAGACGAAGTTAGAGCTAACATGAATTCGGTAGCGAATCCATTTGATGGATTTTTGCTGGTATATTGGCAGTTTAATCAAGTACATGATAATGTCGTATTTGATAGTGATAGAATTGTTTATGGTTTTCTATCAAACATGGATAGTTTGTCATTAATCAACGAAAGTATTTCTCTACAACCTACGGTTGTTACATCTGTTGTTACTTCAAATACTCAGAATGGTGCATTAATAGGGGGAGAAGCTACAGAATCCGGAGTTGCAGCCATTACAAACAAGGGGGTCTGCTTTAGCACAGATATAAATCCGTTAATTGATGATTATAACATTGATTTAGGATCAGGCAGTGGACAGTTTTCATCTACAATTAACGGTTTATTACCATCTTGTACACAGTATTATGTTCGAGCTTATGCAATTGATTCAACAGGGATATATTATGGAGAAAATGAAGGTTTTGTAACAGATATAACAGGGATGGGAACTCAAGATGATCCTTACATTGTTAATTCTATGAACTGCCTGTATTGGATTGCATATAATTCACAAACATGGAGTAGTGGTACTTACATTGAACAAACTTGTGACATTGATGCTAATCAGGTAAGTTTATGGCTTGCAAGAATTGGCTATTCGTCCATTGGTGTAAGTGGGCTGATGTTTGAAGGAAATTACGATGGCAAAGGTCATTCAATTTCAAATATGAACCTGATATTTGGAGATCAGAAGTGTGGTGTTTTTGGTGAAACTAATTACGCAGTTATAAAAAACCTTTCGCTTTCCAATATTAATATCAATGGTGGAACTCTTTCAGGTGCATTGGTCGCTAAAGCAAGCAATTCTATAATCGAAAATTGTGGATCTAATGGATATGTATCAGGAAGATATAATGTTGGAGGTCTTATTGGAGGGGCTAATAATTGTCAAATAATTAATTGTTGTAGTGGTTGTCATGTTAAAGGTAGTCATTTCATCGGGGGATTAATAGGAGGCGGTTCATATCTCACGCTATCAAACTGTTTCACAGTGAATACTATAGAGGGATCTAATTCAGCCGGACTGATAGGTCTTGCTCATAATACCTCTATCCTGAATAATTGTTACTCCGCCAGTATACCTACCCGTAATGAAGGATATTATGATTGTCTTATTGAACCAGCAGCCAATGGTGTTGCTATTGTAACAAATTGTTTCTGGGAGGAGAATGAGGTAATTGGAATATCCAGTAGTCATGGTACAGGGAAAACTATGTCAGAAATGCAAAACATAGCAACATTTACGGATACACTGTCATCCGGTTTAACAAGTGCCTGGGATTTCGCCTATAATACAAACAATGATACGTTGAACAACAGTGTCTGGCATATTGATCCGGCTATTAATAATGGTTATCCGATACTCAGTTGGCAGTATGATGTTTCTGCTCTTGATATCCCTGTTAATACTGAAGTATCAATCAATGCAAATGATGTTCTTATTACTTGGGAACCTGTTGCTTTTGCTCAATCTTATAAAGTTTATTCTTCCGATCAGGAAAATGCTGGATTTACAGAAGATACAACGGGTACATTTTCCGGGACAAGCTGGACAGCACCTGTAAACAGCTCTAAGAAATTCTATTATGTTACCGCTGTTAAGGAGTAATAAATATAATCCTTTGAATATCTGAGAATAAATGAATCAATAATAATATTTCTCTGAACTAACAGGCTGTGATAAAGCGAGCAGGGATGCTAGCGTACTATATATTCTGTTCTGCCTGAAGTAGTGCATATTAAATTCATCGACAATAAACACCATTAATTACAACATATTATTGACAATTTTGTAAATCTTAAATTTTTTCATTTCATGAGGTAAAGATTTGAGAAAACTTGTATTATTAATAATTATTGTAATGTTAGCAGGATTGTTATTCAGTAGTTCCTGCTATAATATTCATTTTGATAAACCGGTAAACACTGAGGAAATCAAGGTAGTAAGTATCGATTCTCTGTACTATTTCAATGCGTTTGAGCTGAACAAAGCTTTTCATGCATCTATCAGAGAAGATATTGATGATCAGAGGTTGTACGTAACTCTTTACAATCAGCAGATTATTTTTCTGATCAATTCTCCATACTTACAGGCATCTTCAGATTTTTACAATATGACTTACCCTTTAAAATACCACAGCGGTAAGATGTATCTTCCTCTTACTTTCTTCCAAAGAGTTTTTCCTGAACTGTTCAAAGAAAATTTCATCAGACAGAAAGATTTCTCTATTCATGTCAAGACTCCGATTGATAACTCTATTCGACGAATTGTATTAGATGCCGGACATGGTGGAAAGGACCCTGGTGCAGTAGGTCGATCAACAGGAACAAGAGAAAAGAAGATTGTTCTGGATGTTGCTCGAAAGCTGAAAGCCAAGCTTCAGAAAGAACTCAATGTAGAGGTTATTCTCACCAGAGATTCAGATAAATTTGTATCCTTGCAGAACAGAACAAAAATGGCAAATGACACTCATAGCGATTTATTCATTTCTCTACACTGCAATGCATCTCGATCTAAGAAAGCTTCAGGAATAGAAGTATTTTTCCTTTCTACCGCTAAAACAGACGAAGCTCGAGCTGTTGAAGCTCTGGAGAACTCTGTTGTTTCAAAGTATGAGGGTGGTGAATCAGCTCTTAAAAAGTACGATGACTTATCATTTATCCTGATGGATATGGAGCAGACAGAGCAGTTAAGAGAAAGCAGTGACCTTGCGGTCAGATTGCAGAAGAGTCTCGTATCAGTCAGCGGATTGAAGGACAGAGGAGTTAAACAGGCTAATTTCTATGTATTGCGTGGCGCATTCATGCCTGCAGTTCTGGTGGAATTGGGATTTATCACTAATTACAAAGAAGCAAAACTACTCAGTTCATCAAATTTCCAGGACAAGCTTGTAAATGCAATTGCGGAATCAATCAGGAAATACAAATACAAATACGATTTTGTCCAGTAAGTCAATTACTGTTTTGAATCAGTTTGATCATGGTTGCTGAAAATGATTATTGACAGAAAAACAATGTTGAATGATTATACAATATTGAAATTCCGAGACTGAAATGTTATGAATTGAATGCTTTAAATCGGTTTCAGAATTGACGTAATCTTATTACTCAAGGAGATATAATGAAAATTATAGAAGGAAAACTTAATGCTGAAGGAATCAAGGTTGCATTAGTTGTCAGCAGATTTAATGAGTTCATCAATTCCAAACTTATGGATGGTGCTATAGATTGTCTTGTCAGACATGGAGTAGACAATGATGATATGAGTATTTACTGGGTACCCGGTGCTTTTGAAATACCTCTTACAGCTAAAAAGATTGCAGACACAAAGAAATATGATGCCGTAATCTGTCTTGGTACTGTTATTCGTGGAGCAACTCCTCATTTTGATTATGTAAGTGCGGAAGTAAGTAAAGGTATTGCAAACGTGAGTCTCCAGACAGGTATTCCAGTACTATTTGGTGTTCTTACAACTGACAGTATAGAGCAGGCAATTGAAAGAGCAGGAACAAAAGTAGGAAATAAAGGCTGGGATGCAGCGTTAAGTTGTATTGAAATGATTAATCTTTACAAGGAAATATAAGAATTATGGGAATTCGCAGAAAAGCTCGAGAAGTAGCTTTACAGACATTATACATACTGGACTTCAACGAAGAGGATCCGGTTCTTGGCAATCTGGCATACATCGGACAATATACTGAAGTGTTGAACGATGTGGCAGAGTCAAACAATATTGAAATCGAAAGTGGAATATTCACTTTTGCCGATAATCTTCTAAAAACAACTTTATCAAACATAGAAGCAATAGATGAAGAAATCGGTAAATACGCCAAGAACTGGAAGTTTGACAGAATAGCTATTCTCGACAAAAATATTATGAGAATTGCTACAGGTGAGATTCTTTTTTCAGAGGTACCGTCTCCGATAATCATAAATGAGGCTATAGAAGTGGCCAAGAAATTCTGTTCTGATAAATCCGGGAAATTCATAAATGGTGTATTGAATACAATCGCCCATGAAAACAGGGATGATAAGGGAAAGAAAGATGATTAACTGTAGTATAGGCGTTATTGTATACAATGAGGAAAAGAATATTTCCAAGCTGCTTGATGCACTTTTGAAACAGGAGCTTGAGAAAGTCTGTATTAAAGAAATTTTCGTTGTATCCAGTGCCTGTACAGATCGAACAGATGATATTGTCAAAGAATATGAACAGAAAGATAAGCGTATAAAGTTGATTACAGAACCTGAAAGACGTGGAAAATCCGCTGCAATAAACATGTTTCTGGAAGCTGCAAATTCAGAAACACTCGTAATTGAGAGCGGTGATACTATTCCTGCTCCAACAACGGTAGAAAAAATGATTTCAGTGTTTGATAATCCCGAAGTTGGCATGAGCGGGGGAAGACCTGTACCTGAAAACCCGGATGATACACTGGTAGGCTATGCTGTAAATATCATGTGGCATTTTCATCATATTATGGCATTACATGAGCCCAAACTGGGTGAAATGATTGCTTTCAGGAATGTTGTAAAATCCATTCCGGAAGAAAGTGCGGTTGATGAAGCCAGTATAGAAGCTGTGATAAAAGAACAGGGTCTCAGGAAAGTTTATATTCCTTCAGCAATTGTACACAATAAAGGTCCTGAAAATATCGAAGATTTTATTAAGCAGAGAAGAAGAATTGCTGCCGGTCATATCTGGTTGAAGAAAGAGCACAATTATCAGGTTACATCTCAAAATTCCATGCTTCTTCTGGAAATTATGTTGGCAGAGATTGCAATTCACCCAATGAATACTTGCAGACTTGCAGCAACAATGATGCTTGAAATATACGGAAGAGTTCTTGGCTGGATTGATTTCAATCTGCTCAAGAAGAATCCTTTTAAATGGGATATTGCCGAGTCTACAAAGAATTTATCCAGGAAGGTCTAAGTTATGTTGGAAATAATTCCTAAAATATTTGCTTATAAATGTTTCAGAGCTCTTGGTTTTCCAAGAATAATGCCGATGAATTACACAATCAGTCTTACATATAGATGTAACTCAAAGTGCAGTACATGTAATATCTATCGCAAAAAAGCAGATAATTTTACTCTGGATGAATACAGAAAAGTATTTAAGTCCATCAGTCATTCTCCATACTGGTTTACATTAAGTGGTGGGGAACCATTTCTTCATAAGGAAATAGTAGAAATCTGCAAAATGGCATATGATTACTGTCGCCCTAAAATAATTAATATTCCAACAAACGGAATTTTGACAGATAAAATTGCTCAGAGCGTATTGGAAATAGTAAATTACTGTAAGAAAACACAGATCATTATAAATCTCTCAATTGATGGCATTGCTGAAGAACATGATAATATCAGAAATGTTAAAGGTAATTATGAGAAAGTCCTTGCTACTTATAAGCGTCTCAGAGAGATAGAATCTCCTAACTTCTCAATAGGATTCCATACTGTCATCTCCAGATTCAATGTTAAGAACTTTGCAAAAATAGCAAATACCCTAATGAATATGGAACCTGATTCTTACATTACTGAGATTGCAGAAGAACGAGTTGAGCTGGATACTATTGGTTCCGGAATTACTCCAACGGTTTTGGATTATCGTTCTGCCATAGATTTTCTTATTCACAGGATTAAAAACAACAAATACACCGGGATGTCCAAGATTACTCAGGCATTCAGGATAGAATATTACAATCTGGTAAAGAAAATACTCAGAGATAAAACTCAGATTATTCCATGTTATGCAGGTATTACTTCTGTACAGATTTCTCCGGATGGAGAAGTATGGGCATGTTGTATAAAAGCAAAATCAGTAGGGAATCTCAGGGACCATAAATATAACTTCAGGAAGATATGGAACTCAAAGGAAATGGTTAAAGAGAGAATAGCCATAAAAAATAAAGAATGCTATTGTCCTCTTGCCAACGCATCTTACACAAACATGCTGATGGATATTCCTACATTAATAAGAGTTACTTACAGATCATTTTTCAGATGGTGGACATAGGAGGCTATTATGCTGTGTCTGCAGGCATTTTCCGAGAATAATAGTCAGGAGAATAATGATTCCGTAAACAATTACTATGTATATACTGATTTTTTTCAGAACAGGAATCGCAATTTTGCTTTACTTACTCATTCATATAACTCTGATTACAGATTAAAACAGATTAATCAGATTATTCTGAATGAGCTGCTGAAAAATGACTGGAAAGAATCAGGCATTGAATCTCAGTTGAAAGATGTTTTTCAGAAACTGAACTGGCAGTTAAGCAATCTGTTCAAACAGATTGCTTTCAAGACAGCTGAGAATCTATCTGAGAAAAACAAAAACATCTTCTCAAAAGTTAATGAGAAGGGGCTTTCTTTATGCTTCATGATGAGTTATGAGAACAGAATATACATTGTACAGTTTGGGAGAATGCTTTGTGGTATTGTAAAAAGAAATTCTGAAGAAGATCTCTTCAGTCAAATAGGTGAGAAGTGGGATAATGCCAGAGTAAAATCCCAGAAAGAACTTAATCTCTTAGGTGCAGAAAGCGTTGATATTAAAATACCAGTATATAAAGTTGAGTTAACTGATGCAGAAATGTTTACAATTCTGTTTTCAGGTGCAACTGAAAAACTTCTGGCAAAAGGAATTCATCCAAGAACAATTGAGGAGAATCTGAAAGAAGTATATCTTATTAATCCTTATCCATACTGTTTGTTTACTGTTCCGGCAAAATACGAGAAAGGGAAATCTTTCTTCAAGATAAAGGCTCAAACTATAGGAACAATCATTATTACTGCTCTTCTGATATCATCTGTTATGTACAATATGTTCGGCAATAGAGAAGTTGAGAATCAGCTTTCAATCCTTAAGACACTTATTCAGGAGAACATCAGAAATACTGATATTGAAGATATTACTCTTAATGTAACAACAAGAATGAAAGAATTGTATCCGAAGTTTGAGAAAGAAAAAGTAGAAGAGTTTATTCAGGATTATCTCAGTAAAATGACTCAGCCTGCGAAAGAAATTATTGTTGAAAGCACGGATTCTATTGTGATGGAAAATAGTGTATGCTCCAGTCCAATGTTTGACATAAAACATCTTTATGTTTGTACAGGTAATACTTTGACTGCTTATATGAGAAGGAGTTTCAGAAAGAAATGGGAATATGCAGCAGGACAAAATATTTTACATACAGAACTCATTGATGGCAATAGAATTCTGTTATGCGGAAAAAAAGAAGAGATTTGCATTAACAGAAAAACAGGTGAAGAAATCTGGAGAAAATCAGTAGAATATAATCCGGTTAAAAGACTGGGAAAGACTGTCTTCCCGATTCAGATATCTTTCTTTGAAGAGAAAAGACTGAAGAATAGTGTATTGTTGAGAATAACCGGCATGAAAATAGAGTTTGTAAGTAGTGTTGACGGAAAGGTAATATCAACGTATTCCTTTATGGATGATATCGAAATGATCAGTGAGTATGATCATGTTAAAAAATGCCTTTATGCTGTTAATGGTAACAGGATAACGGAGTTGTCAGTTAAGATTAAGAATTAGCATTTAATATAACTATTTATAATACTGTATTTTCTGAATTTTTACCTATATTTAGCTTTCATTTTTATATTCATTTCAAGTATTGATAAATCTCTATCCGGAATATTTTTTTTATTGACATAAAAATGAATCTTTAGTAAAAAAATGATAATATAAGAGCTTACATACTGGTTGATTTTTTTTGATTTAACAATTATGCAAAGGTCTTAACAAATAAGGCATTTCTTGTAGAAAAATATATGGACTTAATCCATAAAAAGGTGTAATATGAATATTGTTAATGTAGAATCACAAGGAAGACTTCATTTTATTGTTATGTTTCTCATGCTTTCAGTTAATTGTTTTCTCATAATTTCATGCTCTGATAGTAATGACTCAATCAAGTATTTAACCTCTGCTGATAGTCTGGATTTTGATATGTCTTTTGCAATGGATTTAACTGTAATTGATGATCGTTTATACGTCGCAGATGAGTTTAATGGTATTTACATGTACAATGTTGATGATTTAAGTCTCATCTCAAAATTTGGAAATGAAGGGCGTGGACCAGGAGAATTCTTTCAGGTTGTTTCAATAACAGGAACTGAAGATTCAATACTATATGTATGCGATATTGGAAACTCCCGAGTATCTTTATTTGATTATGATGGAAAGTATATCAGTGAATTCAGTAATGTTAGAACAGATAATTTAATTGTCTCCGGAGGTAACGTTTACTGTAGAGATTTCGGTTACAAATTGATTCCGGATAACAAAATTTATAAACTATCTAAAGACAAAATTGAAGAGTATTCCAGATTTGAGAAATACTTCAAGGAAGATCAGAATGGGCGATCATTCTGGTTGGAAGATGATTGTTTATTTGCGTCTACCTATAAGGATAATCAATTCAGTATTAAATATTTCGAGGAGGGAGAAAGCAGCCGAATACTTGAACTGGTTGATCTTGATTTGAAGTATGATGATGGGACGGCAGCATATATTTGTGGAAGCAATGATAATGGCATCTGGCTATTTATTAATGGTAACAAGTATGGTAAAGAAATTCAATACGGAAACTATAAAACCAATGTAGAGGCTTGTCAATCCTGTCTGGTTCTTATCAATAAAAATGGAAAAGTTTTAAAGCAGTATGAATTACCTGAAAAACACAGAATTTTTGAGTCTTCAGTTGTTATTACTGATGAATATGTGTTCATTGTCGATATCAGAATGGAGAAGATATACAAATATACAATATAAATGGAAAGTAGAAGAAATCTGATTCGGGTAGTAGGGAAAGGAGATAAGATGTCAAATTTGTTAAATGATGTAACTATAGTATCCTCAGGGGCTACTGGAGAAGCAGGGACTTCTAGTACATGTACATGCACAAGAGCATGTATAAAATCAGGCGAGAAATCAGCGTCAGCATACGATAATACCGGTGGTTTTACAAGAACCGGCGGAATGACAGCAAACGGTGTGTAAATTAATCATTAATTAATAAACAAAATTAACAATCAGATTTCTTCTTTTAATTAATAAAGGATTTTTTATGTTAAACAATGAAAGTACTCATTTGAAGAGAATAAAGACAAGGGATAACTATTATCTGTATAATTCGGATACAAGTGAAATTCTAAAAATAAATCAAAAGCTGGATGATATTCTGGAAAATGTATGGTCTTTATCTAAGAATAGCTTTATCAGTTATAGTAATAATGAAGATGGGGCAGATAAGGTATATGACTATATTTCTGAATTCAGTAAACGATTTGTACGGCAGGATATACGCAAGAAAAAGATAGAAATTCTGGATAATATAGAACAGAACAGTATCTATAAGCCGGACCTACTCACTGTTAATGTTACAGATAACTGCAACTTCAGATGTAAATATTGTATATATGGAGAAAACTATAACCATACTAAAGACTTGTCCAATGAAAATATGACATTCGAAACAGCCAATAAAGTCTTAGGATGGATAAAAAAAATTTATACTGCCGGAGATATGCTGACAATAGGATTTTACGGTGGAGAACCTTGTCTAAATTTTGATCTTATCAAGTACTTCGTGGAGGAGATCAATAAAATTGATTTGGATATTGAATATCATTTTACTACAAATGGTTCTGTAATGACAAAAGCTATGCAGGATTTCATTGTTGAAAACAATCTAAGGATTCTTGTAACTGTAGATGGTCCCAAAGAAATGCATAATAAAAATAGAGTAGATCTTTGTAATCAGCCAACATATGATAAGGTAATGAATAATATAAAGCTGTTTCAGAAAAGGTATCCTGATTTTTGCAAAGAAAGACTTAACTTTGTTTCTACAATTGAAACAACAGAGGATTATCTGGAACTGATGAAATATCGTGAAAACAACCCTGAGTATAAGCTTAAGAAAATCTCAATGATTGTATGTAAACATGATGAAAGAGTCAAATTCGCTGAAAATAGAGAATATTATGAAAATCTATCCAATGAATACAAAAGAAGCAGGTTTGACAATCTACTTGAGCGAGTTATAAGTAAAAGACTTGATTTCTTTGATGATGAAACGGTGAAGAACTTGTTGAGAATACACTTCAGAAAGAATAGTTACAGGAAGGGCGGAATATGTCTTGATACAGAAGATGGAAGTCTTATGGTCACAACTAATGGTGATTTCTATGTATGCGAAAAGATGGATCACAGTTTCAGGATAGGTAATGTTGATTCATGGGTGAATCGTAGTAAAATAAAGAGTATGTTGCAGAAATTCTTTGATTTCAAAGAAAAGTACTGCTCGAATTGCTGGATAAAAGAGATTTGCTCTTTGTGTTATGCTCATTTTGCCCTGAATGATGAGTTCAAACCTCATTATTATAATTGTAATTCAGAAAAAGACTCTTATGAGTATTCTCTTATGTTGTACTTGTCCATTCTTGAAAAACTTGGAGAGAGAAAGACAGGTAATCTGATGGAGTTTTACAATAACAGTTTTAAATAATTCTATAAAAAAAGAAGCCTGCTGAATATCCAACAGGCTTTGATCATATATGTGCTTCTATTTAGAATACAACTCCAATCTTGAGACCATAGTTGAATGAAAAATCAACAAGTTCTAATTTGTCGACTTCTCCTGATCCAAATTCCTGTAATTGTCCGTAGAAGTTGTGTGTGAAGATATAACCGACTTTTGCAAATGGAGTTAAACATAATTTACCTGATCTCAAAGCATAACCGCCTTCTACTGCGAGAGTAACATTTGAAAAATCGTAAAATGAATTGCTTTTCCCTGTGATTGATCCTGTTGTTAAAATGAGTTGTGGACCAAGATATGGACCTTGAAATGCTTTATTAAAATATCTGTTTACCCCAATGTATTGCTCTGAGAATATTACCCAAACGTCATCATATTCCGGTGCTGTAATTCCGGTATCTGCATAATATAGAGAGAAAGTGGTATTAGGGTTAATCTCACCTTCAAATGCAATATTCTTCGCATTTGCAACATAATGTGCAAGCGGATTATAGAAAACCGCAGCATCAGCAAAAAGCCCGGTAAATACAAATAAGACAAATAAAATTGAAACTAAAAATTTTTTCATAAATTTCTCCTTTTTAAAAAAAATTGATATTTATTAAAAATATGTCAATAAAAATTTGCAGCAAACTTAATATAACTTTATAAAATCAATCTCTTCAGATACTTTTATCAACATATATAATTCATTCTAATAATTTTAAGCACAACTTGCTTCATAGAGATCAGAAAGGTAGTATTTAATACTTAATGAATGTGAAATATTAATCAATAAAACAGAATGCTTGTAATGTGATCTGTGAATAACATTGATATTGCAGACTTGTACTGATCATTCAACATAATAATGTCATAATGTATTTCAATGCAAATCTATTTCATTGACAAGTTGTGCATTAATTTAAAAAATTGATAACTATGTTAAATTAGTATAAATATTTAAAAATATATCATAAAATACACGGGGGAAAAATGAAGAACTACGATTTGAACAAAATTCGTAACATTGTATTCTGCGGTTCAAGTGGATCCGGAAAAACCAGCCTTGCCGAGCACATGCTTTACAATATGAAAGCTATAACCAGAGTCGGTAAAATTGAAGAAGGCAACACTGTAATGGATCATGACCAGGATGAAATTGAAAAAACTATGTCTATTGCTCTCGGTACAGCGTTCTTCGATTACAAAAGCCATCGTATTAATATTATTGATACTCCGGGATATCCGGACTTCTACGGTGAAGTTCTTGGTGCTGTAACTGCTGCTGAAACTGCATTTGTTGTTGCAAGTGCAACTGCTTCTGTTTTTGATGTTGGTCTTGAACTTGCATTTGAAGCTATTGAAAATTCTAATGCTTCTACTGCTGTTATTATTAACAGAATGGATAACGAACAAGCTGATTTTACTAAAATCATTGAGCTTATTCAGGAAAATACTGACTACACATTAGCACCTGTACAGATTCCAATTGGAAAAGAATCAGCTCTTTCAGGTGTTGTAGATTTAGTAAAAAACAAAGCTTACATAGACGGTCAGGCTGTAGATATTCCTGCTGAAGTTGCTGATTTTGCTGAAGAAGCAAGAATGAAGCTTATGGAAGCCGTAGCTGAAGCTGATGACGATCTTCTCGAAAAATACTTTGAAGAAGGTGAACTCACTGATGCTGAAATTATGACCGGGCTCAAAAAAGGTATCACTAAAGGTGCTGTTATTCCTGTATTTGCTACATCAGCAGGGAAAAACATTGGAGTCAATGAGCTGACACAGGCAATTGTTGATTATCTTCCTTCTCCTGCAGATAAAAAAGAAATCACTCTTGTTAAAGATAATGAAGAAAAAGTTATCACTGCTTCAGCAGATGATGATCTTGTAGCTTATATCTTTAAATCATTTGCAGATCCAAATATTGGTGATGTTGCATATGTAAGAGTTCTTTCAGGAACAATCAAAAGTGGAATGGATGTTTTCATTCCTGAAAAAGATACAAAAGACAAAATTGGTGGTATCTATCTCCTCTTCGGGAAAAATCGTAAAGATGCATCCGAACTCAGAGCAGGTGAAATCGGTGGTCTTGTTAAGCTGAAATATGGTCGCGGACTCAACACGCTTACAAAACCGGGAAATGAATTCAAATTCCCAACACCAGAAATCCCAGCTCCAATCTTCTGGCAATCTATCAAAGCTTCTAACCAGAGTGATGAAGATAAAATTGGTTCAGCTCTTAACAGACTTCTTGATGAAGACCCTACAATTTCAGCTGACTTCAACGGTGAAACACATGAGCAAGTTATTTCATGTGCCGGAGAACAACAGGTTAACCTCCTCGTAAAACGTCTTAAATCTCGTTACAAAGTTGGGGCAGACCTTAAAAACCCAAGGATTCCTTACAAAGAAACTATCGTCGGTAATGCAGATGTAAGTTATAAACACAAAAAACAATCAGGTGGTAGAGGACAATACGGTGAAGTTTACTTCAGAATTAAAGCTCTTCCACGTGGTGAAGCATTCAAATTCATCAACTCTATTGTTGGTGGAACAATTCCAAGTAAATTCATACCTGCTATTGAAAAAGGTGTGAAAGAAACTATGGAAAAAGGTATTATCGCAGGATACAACGTTGTTGATATCAGTGTTGATGTATACTTCGGATCATACCATGATGTTGACTCTTCTGAGATGGCCTTCAAAATAGCTTCATCACAAGCTCTTCAAAAAGGGTTTGCTGAAGCTAAACCAATTCTTCTTGAGCCTATCCATGAAGTGCAGATCATCATCCCTAACGAGTACATGGGTGATGTAATGGGCGACGTATCTACACGTCGCGGTAAAATCAACGGTATGGAACAAGTTGGTAAGAAACAAATTCTTACTGCAATGCTTCCGCTTGCTGAACTTCACGAATACTTCCCTGCTCTTAAGTCTCTTACACAGGGTCGTGGTAGATTTAATCAGAAGTTCTCACACTATGAAAAAGTTCCTAATGATATAGCTCAAAAAGTAATAGATGAATACAAATCTTCTGATGAATAGACAGGAGGATTAATGTCTGGACATAGTAAGTGGAGCTCGATAAAGCACAAAAAAGGCGCAGCAGATGCTAAAAGAGGTAAACTATTCACAAGAATAGTAAGGGAAATCATTATTGCCGCTAAAGAAGGTGGTGGAGATGTTGACTCTAATCCTCGTTTGAGAACTGCTGTCAGTAACGCCAAAAATAATAATATGCCTAACTCTAATATTGATAAAGCAATAAAAAGAGGTACAGGTGAACTTGAAGGGGTCAGCTATGAAGAAGCTACATACGAAGGTTATGGTCAAGCAGGCGTAGCTATTCTTGTTGAGACCTTAACTGATAATAAGAACAGAACAGTAGCCGAAGTAAGACATTGTTTTTCTAAATATGGTGGATCAATGGCTGAAACAGGTGCTGTTGCCTGGAACTTTGAACAGAAAGGTTTGATTGAAACTCCATCTGAAGGTCATGATGAAGACGAATTCATGATGATTGCTCTGGAAGCAGGAGCTGAAGATGTTGTTCTGGAAGACGATAAATTCGAAATCTACACATCAGGTGCTGATCTTCATAAAGTGATGATCGAACTTGAAAATGGTGGATACCAAATAGATAAAGCCGAACTCACAAGAGTTCCAAAATCTACAGTTAATGCAGATTCCGTTGCTGAAAAACTTCTGAAATTATTAGATCAACTTGAAGATCTTGATGATGTACAAAAAGTTTATGCTAACTTTGATATATCAGATGAAGTAATTCAGGGACTGGCTTAAATTGCTCGTTTTAGGAATTGATCCGGGTAGTCGTAACTGCGGTTACGGTCTTCTGGAATTCGAAAACAATAAAATATTAGCAGCCGGTTGTGATACTATACGTATCTCGCCGGCTCTTTCACTTCCGGAAAGACTCGTATACATTAATAAAGAGCTTGAATCTGTGATAAGTAAATACAATCCTGAAGTTGCTGCCGTAGAAAATATCTTCAATGGTAAGAATGTTCAATCTTCGTTTAAGCTTGGACATGCAAGAGGTGTAATTCTTTTTACAATCGCCAAATTCGGAATCCCGATATATGAATACAGTCCACGAGAAGTGAAAAAATCTGTTGTGGGAAATGGTAATGCCTCCAAACAGCAGATTCGTTATATGGTTAAGCAAATGATCCCGATTAAAAATCTTCCTGAAAGTGAAGATGCAACAGATGCACTGGGTGTTGCGTTATGTTATTACAATAGAGAAAGATTTTCAAGTATGATTAAATCGAGGTAGTATGATAAGTTTTTTAAAAGGTAAACTGGCAGATAAAGAAAATAATTTTGCCTGTATAGATTGCAGTGGTGTTGGGTATGAAGTCGAAATACCATTAAGTACATTCGAGAGATTGCCGGAACTTGAGCAGAATGTCCATGTATATGTTCACTTTCACATGACTGATGATGGTATCAGACTTTTCGGATTCCATACTAAAGCTGAAAAAAACATGTTCAGAAAAGTAATTTCTATTTCAGGAATAGGACCTAAACTTGCACTGTCAATTTTATCTACCCTTAATGTGTCTTCAATAGTTAATGCTATACTTCTTAATGACACAAAAATACTTTCTACAGTATCGGGTCTTGGAAAGAAGAAAGCTCAGAGATTGATTATTGAACTGAAGGATAAAGTCGGTGATGTTATCAGTCATGAAATTCAGGATGATACGCTTACTGATTTTGATACAAATTACAGTGAAGCTCTTACTGCACTTGTTACTCTTGGCTATAAGCAACATGAAATTGCAAATGTGCTGAGAACTGTTAAAGAATCCGGTGAATTGCTTTCAGTAGAAGAGATTGTTAAACGATCTATAAAGCATCTTTATAAAAAATAGTGAGGAATGCTATGGTTAATGAAAGAGAAGAAGCTTATAAAATTATTGTGAAAGTTCTCAAAAAGAACATGTTCTCAGATAATCTGCTGCAGAAATCTCAAGCTAAGATAAAGAAACAGAATGGAAATCATGATTTGTTTTACACTCTGGTTAAAGGTATCATTAAAATGCACAGAAATCTGGATTATATTGCTTCCAGATTCGCTGATGAAAAGAAATTTGCCAATACAGATCTGAAAATCAAGGTGTTCATCTATCTGGGAATTTTCCAGATAAAAGATTGCGATAATATTCCTGATCATGCTGCAGTTCATGAGACTGTAGAATTAGCAAAAAAACTTATGAATCAGAAAATTGCTGATTTTGTAAATGCCGTTATCAGGAACTTCCTGAGAAATCCGGAAATTACTTATGATATAAAGGATACAGCAGAAAGAATAGGAATAGAGTATTCTTTCCCTACAGAAATTATAAAAGAATGGCTGAAATATTATGGTGAGGAACAAACAGAATACCTGTGCATGTACTTCAATGATGTACCAAAACTGAATATCAGAGTGAACAAGACTGCAACAACTGTTGAAAAGGTAATATCATACTTTAGTAAAAAAGGAATCAGTATTATACCTTCCAGTGCCAGTCCATCTGTTGTCTGTACAGATTCTCCACAAGAAGTAATAAATGATGTTACTTTTTCTGAAGGATATTTCACTATTCAGGATGCAGCTGCTGCAATGGTAGTTGACCTTTTAAATCCACAAAAACATGAATCAATTCTGGATTTGTTTGCCGGTCCGGGAGGAAAATGTACATACATCTCTGAGAAAGTAGAAAACACAGGAGAGGTTATTGCTGTAGATAAGATTCCTAATAAAGTTAAAAAGATTAAAAAGACAGCAGAAAGACTCCAGCTTACTAATATTAAACTTATTACAGCAGATTCTTATACATATGGTCCTGTAGCTCCCGTATATGACCATGTTCTGCTTGATGTACCATGTTCCGGCTGGGGTGTATTCCAGAAAAAATCAGAACTCAGATGGCAGAAAGCTCAAGATATGAATAATATCCTGAAATTACAGGAGGCTGCACTGAGTTACGGGGCAAAGTTTGTTGCCCCCGGCGGACATATTGTTTATAGTACATGTACACTTAACAGAAAAGAAAATTTTGATCAGATAAAAAAATTCCTTGAACAACATAAGGACTTTACATTGATTGACGCAAAAGGTTTTGTTCCTGCTGAATTCGTCAATGAGGGTTGTATTATGACAACACCTCATGTTCATCATATTGATGGAGCATTTGCTGCGAAACTACAGAAGAAGATTTAGGAGAACTGATGCACAGAAAGCTTTCAGATGTAACTATGGAAGAAGTTTACAAATATTATAAAACTAAATATTACAAGAACAACAAGAGTCATGCTGATGCAATTAAGTCTCTTGAAGCATACCTTCCAATTGATGAAGCAAAAGTAAATCTATATGTTTTCAAAGTACATATGATTGATGTTGAAGATAAATCAAGATTCATACATGTGCTCAGCAAGGTTATTCTGAATGCTCAAGGTAAAATCGATGATAGTTTTTCTCCTTTTAAAAAAAAGGGGCAGAACTTTGCAGAACAGCATGATAAGGAAATTATTAAACGCAGGGAAGAAGAACAGAAAAAAGAGCTGGAGGAAGCCAGAAGGCAGAAAGAGCTGAAAAGGCAGGAAGAGCTTCAGAAGAAGTTTGAGAAAAAAATGCTCAAATTGAAATCAATTGAAGGCAGAGAACCTGAAGAAGAGATCCCTGAAAATGAAACAGAGAAGAAGCCTGTTGCCATAAAAGTACCTGTAAAAAAAGTTACTCACAGCAAACAGGTAAAACAAGAAGAAATTCCTGAAAGCGGAATTATAAATGATCTGGAAAACACAGTTGTATTTGAAGAGGAACACGAAAATGAAGCTCCGAATAAAATCCTAAGTCATATTATATCATATTCGATTGTTCTTGGTGTTATTCTTGCAACTATACTTGTTGGATTCTGGGGTGCAAACTTTTCCATGAAACTTGTGACAAAACAGGGTAAAGAAGTAGATGTCCCGGACATAAAAATGAAAAATTTCGATGTTGCCAGAAAAGAGCTGAAAAGTCTTGGGCTTTACGTTCAGGAAAAGAAGCGAGTTCACGACAATGATATCCCAAAAGGTAAGATTATTTCTCAAGTGCCTGGTGTTGGAATGAAAACAAAGAAGAACAGATCCATTGAGGTTGTTGTAAGTAACGGTCCTGAGATGGTTTATGTACCTCATCTCGATAATATCAGTTTAAGTCAGGCAAAATTAAGACTTAAGAACGCCGATTTGCAGCCGGGAAAGATAAACTACAGGTATTCGGACGAAGTGAAGAAGAATAAGATAATTTACAGCAGTCCGCAGGCTGTGACTCCTGTACCTCGAAAAAGCAAAATCGATCTTGTTATCAGTTCCGGAAAACTGCCAAAAACTGATGGTATGAAATCTCAGCACTGGGAAATTCTCGACGAGGCAAATAACGAGTAAAAATGAGAGTCATAACTGCCTGAAAAATATATTAGATACAAATCTAAAACAATTCTTGATTTCATCATAAAAATACGTTGACATATTTACTCAGTATGTTTTTTTTACCTATATGATTTAAGTATTTGAAACAGTTAAACATAAATAGGAGATTAAACATATGGCTGCACATACATATGACGCCAGTAATATTAAGGTTCTCAAGGGTTTAGAAGCAGTTAGAAAAAGACCCGCAATGTATATCGGGGGAACCAGTGAACGAGGACTTCACCATTTAGTGTATGAAGTCGTTGATAACAGTATCGATGAAGCCCTTGCAGGATACTGTACAAGAATTCATATTACCATTCATGAAGACGGTTCTGTTGAGGTGGATGATAATGGTCGTGGTATTCCTGTTGGAATGCACTCAACAATGAATAAATCAGGTCTTGAAGTTGTTATGACTACTCTTCATGCCGGCGGTAAATTTGATAATGACTCTTACAAGGTTTCAGGAGGTCTTCACGGGGTTGGTGTATCCGTAGTTAATGCGCTTTCCAGCAAACTGACTGCCCATGTACACCTGGACGGTAAAGTTCATTTTCAAGAATATTGTATCGGAGCTCCGAAGGAAGATCTGAAGGTTATCGGGACAACTGATCGTACAGGTACAATAATCAGATTCACTCCAGATCCGGAAATTTTCGAAACTGTTGATTTCAGTTTTGACTATCTTTCTGTACGTCTCAGGGAACTCGCATTTCTTAACAAAGGAATTCGCATTATTCTCAAAGATGTCCGCAAGGATAAATGTCATGATTTCTGTTATGAAGGTGGAATAAATTCATTCGTAGAATTTCTGAATGAAAATAAAAAACCTGCTCTGAAGAATCCGATTTATATTACAGGGGAACGTGAAGGTATTGAGTTCGAAGTTTCACTTCAGTATAATGAGGGATTTCAGGAAAATATAATCAGTTTCGCCAATAATATTAACACGATTGAAGGTGGTACACACTTAAGTGGATTTAAATCTGCATTAACTCGTGCTGTAAACACTTACATTAAAAATGAGAATTTACTTAAGAACGAAAAAGTGAGTCCTCAGGGAAGCGACATCCGGGAAGGTATTACATGTGTAATAAGTGTTAAAATCCCGGATCCTCAATTTGAAGGTCAGACAAAGACCAAACTTCAGAACTCAGAAGTTGAAGGTATCGTGAACTCAGTTGTTTACGAAAAACTGATGGAGTACTTTGAAGAGCATCCGCATGATGCTAAGAATATTTCCATGAAAGCAATACTTGGAGCACGGTCAAGAGAAGCTGCTCGTAAGGCACGAGAGCTTACAAGAAGAAAATCTGTACTTGAATCAGGCAGTCTTCCGGGAAAACTTGCTGATTGTTCAATTCAGGATCCTACTCAAACTGAAATTTTCCTGGTGGAGGGAGACTCTGCGGGTGGTTCAGCAAAAATGGGACGAGATAGAAGATTTCAAGCTATTCTTGCTCTCTGGGGTAAAATGCTTAATACAGAAAAGTCCAGAATTGATAAAGTATTAAATAATGATAAGATACAACCGATTATCCTTGCTCTTGGAGCTGGTATCGGAGAAGATTTTGATGTTACGAAACTGAGATATAACAAGATTGTAATTATGGCGGATGCCGATGTTGACGGCCAGCACATTGCAACATTGCTTCTGACATTCTTTTTCCGCTATATGCGTCCTCTCGTTGAGTGTGGTCATGTTTATATTGCAAGATCACCATTATTCCTGGTTCAGAAGGGCAGAATTAAGAGATATGCTTATTCTGACGCTGAAAGGGATGAACTGATGCAGGAGCTCGGAGGAAAAGGACTTCATGTTCAACGTTATAAAGGTCTTGGAGAGATGAATCCTGATCAGTTATGGGAAACAACTATGGATCCTGAAAAACGTATGCTCACAGCTGTTCGTATTGATGATGCGATTGAAGCAGACAGGATATTCACTATTCTAATGGGTGAAGAAGTTGAACCAAGAAGAGAGTTTATCGAAAAGAATGCACAATTTGTTGAGATTGATGTTTAATGGAGGATAAATGATTCACGATAGATCAAGAATAGAATTAATAGAGATTGAAGATGTAATGAAGAAGTCGTACCTGGAGTATTCTCTCAGTGTGATAGCCTCCAGAGCTCTTCCGGATGTACGAGATGGTCTTAAGCCTTCTCAAAGAAGAATACTTTATGCAATGCATGAACTTAATCTTACTCCGGGAAGAGGATTTCGTAAATGCGCAAAGATTGCCGGTGATACATCAGGTAACTATCACCCTCATGGTGAGCAGGTTGTATATCCTACTCTTGTGAGAATGGCTCAACCATGGAGTCTGAGATATATGCTGGTAGATGGACAGGGAAACTTTGGATCACAGGATGGTGATCCACCTGCTGCTATGCGTTATACCGAAGCAAGACTTCAGAAGGCATCTGTAGACCTTCTGGAAGATATTGAAAAAGAAACCGTTGATTACCGCTCAAACTATGATGATACAAGAAAGGAACCTGTAGTTTTTCCCTCTAAGTTTCCTAATCTTATTGTTAATGGTTGTTCCGGTATTGCAGTCGGAATGGCAACCAATATGGCTCCTCATAATATTAATGAAGTTTGTGACGGTATTGTTGCCTTGATAGATAATCCGGATATGGAACCTCTCGAACTGATGAAATATATCAAAGGACCGGATTTCCCTACAGGTGGATACATTATTGGTACAGCCGGAATAAGATCATATTTTGAAACAGGTCACGGAAAGATAACACTAAGAGGTAAAGCTGCAATTGAAACCAAACAGAATGGCTCTGAATTTATTGTTATTACAGAAATCCCATATCAGCTGAACAAGACCCTCCTGATTGACAGGATTGTTAAACTTGTTAAAGATAAGAGAATTGATGGTATCAGTGATATTAGAGATGAGTCCGGTAGACAGGGAATGAGGCTTGTTATAGCGATTAAGAGAAATAACGAGGCTAACGTTGTTCTTCAACAGCTTTACAAATATTCTCAGTTACAGGAAACATTCAGCGTTAATAACAGAGCTCTTATCGGTACGGTTCCTCATGTTCTAAACATAAAACAGCTTCTCCAGCATTTCATTGATTTCAGACATGAAGTTGTTGTACGAAGAACTAAGTTTTTATTGAAGAATGCCGAAAGAAGACTTCATATTTTAGAAGGTTACAGAATCGCTCTGGATAATATTGATGAAGTAATAGCCACGATCAGAGCTTCCAAAACAACTACAGACGCTAATCAGGCATTACAGGCAAAATTCAAGTTAAGTGAGATTCAGGCAAAAGCTATTCTCGAGATGAGATTGCAGAGATTGACCGGACTTGAAAGAGAAAAGGTTGAGCAGGAATATAACGAGATTCTTGATACCGTAAAAAAACTTAAAGGAATTCTTGATCACAAACAATTGCGTCTTGATATTATGAAAGAAGAAACGCAATATATTAAAGATAAATATTCTGATATAAGAAGAACCCAGATTCTTGAAGGATCAGCTGATATTGAAACAGAAGATATGATAGCAGATGAGGAAATGGTTGTAACAATTTCTCATCAGGGTTATATAAAGAGACTCCCGGTAGATACATACAGAAAACAGGGAAGAGGTGGTAAGGGACTTTCGGGCTCTAACCTTAAAGATGAAGACTTTGTTGAAAGCATTTTTATCGCATCAACTCACTCATATATTCTGTTCTTTACTGATTATGGTAAGTGCTACTGGCTTAAAGTACATAAAATCCCTAAGGTTGGACGCCTTGCACGCGGAAAAGCTATAATCAATCTTCTTCAACTTGAAAAAGATGAAAAGATCAGAGCTTACGTTACAGTAAGAAACTTTGAAGATCCACATTATGTAACAATGATTACTAAAAACGGAACAATCAAGAAATCAGAACTTTCTGCTTACTCCAGACCAAGAATCAGTGGTATTATCGCAATAAAACTTGTTGACGGTGATGAACTTATTGATGCACAAATCACAGAAGGTTCCAACGACATTATCCTTGCAACTAAAGGTGGTTATGCAAATCGTTTCAATGAAATGGATGTCAGATCAATGGGAAGAAATTCTCAGGGTGTTCGCGGAATCAGCTTAAGAGGCGACGATGAAGTTGTTGCAATGGTTGTAGTAAGAAGAACAGGTACATTACTTGCTATCAGTGAAAACGGTTATGGTAAGAGAACAGACGTAAGCAGCTACAAAGCAACCAAGCGAGGTTCAAAAGGTGTAATTACTCTTAAAACCTCCGATAGAAACGGAGCATTAATTTCTCTTATGGAAGTTGTTGACAGCGATGATCTGATGATAGTTACTCGTTCCGGAATGATAATCAGACAAGGTGTTGATAAAATAAGTGTTATTGGAAGAAATACTCAGGGAGTAAGACTGATTAACCTTAGTGAGAAAGACAGAGTTTATGACATTACAAGAATTATCGCAGAAGAAGATGATGATGAAGAAATAACAGAAGCTGATATAGTTTCTGTAGAGAATATTGATGAAGAAATCGAAGATGACAGTTCTGATAACTTAGGTGATGATGACGTGTCTGAATTCGATGAAGAAGAGAGCAACAAAGATGAAGAAACTGATGGAGACGAAGTATAGAGTCACATTGTACGTTCTTGTCTTAATGATATTATCAGTAATTGGTTGTGGTCAGCAGTTTATGCCGATCGCAACCGATTCTGTTAAAACAGATGAGGAATATGGTGTGCTTCAAACTGATGATATCAAGCTGATTGCAGCAAACAGATACTGGAATATGGATCCCATGGATGTGTCTGAATACTATACCACTTACTATGTTATTATTAAGAACAGGTCTGATAAACAGATTGTTATTGAGGCTGAAGATCTGAAACTTGCAGATGAGTACGGGAATCAATATGATGCATTCCCGGATGAAGATGTTCTGGATTTCTATGGTCAGAGAGTATTGTCAAAAAGGGCAATTCTATATAATGATACTGAATCAATTAATACTCTGGAAAATGACTATGAGATTACAAGAAGAAATTTGATGCAGAATTCTTTCTACTTTGGTAAACTCAACCCCGGAAATCAGAAATCCGGTTTCATTTTTTTCAGACGTATTCCATCCAGATATACAACTCATAAATTACAATACAAAAACTACGAAATAGAATTTAAAAAAATTAAAAAAGGATAATATTATGTCGTATACTCAGCATGAGACAGCATTGATCCTGGATTTTGGATCTCAGTATACCCAATTAATCGCAAAATGTATTAGAAAACTAAATATATACTCAGAAATTGTGCCTTTTAATATTGAATTCTCTGAGATTGAAAAGAAACAGCCAAAAGTGTTGATTCTCTCCGGTTCACCATACAGTGTAAACAGAGTAGATGCACCTATCCCTGATGAAAGAATATGGGACTTGAATATTCCAATTCTGGGGATTTGTTACGGTATGCAGCTTATGACATCACACTTCAAAGGTAAAGTGGAAACTGCTGACAAAAAAGAATACGGTTATGCAAAAATCAAAATTGATACACATGATAATCTCTTTGCTGGATTGAATGAAGAGGAAAACGTGTGGATGAGTCATGGAGACGGTGTTGTGAACCTTCCTGAAGGATTCGAAAAAATTGCTCATACTGAAAACTCACCATACTCTGCAATTGCCAATATCGAAAAGGGTTTGTATGCACTTCAGTTTCATCCGGAAGTTGTTAACACCGAAAACGGTTTGATGATTATTGATAACTTCCTGAAGCTGTATGATTTTAAAAGAGACTGGACTCCTGTTTCATTCGTAAGTAATTCTATTGCAGAGATGAAAGAACAGATAGGTAGCAATAAAGTAATACTTGGACTCAGCGGTGGTGTAGACTCCTCTGTAACAGCCGGACTTCTTTATAAAGCTATTGGAGATCAGCTTATTCCGATTTTTGTTGATACAGGACTGTTAAGAAAGAACGAAGTTGAGGATGTAGAAGAAGCTTTTGCATCTGCTTTTGGTCTTAAACTGAATACAGTTAGAGCAGGAGATCTGTTCCTTGGACGTTTGAAAGGTGTATCTGATCCTGAAGAAAAACGTAAAATCATAGGACATACATTTATCGAAATATTCGATCAGGAAGCTAAAAAACATTCTGATGCTATCTTTCTGGCTCAGGGGACTTTATATCCGGATGTTATCGAAAGTGTCTCCTTTAAGGGACCTTCTGCAACAATAAAATCACATCATAATGTTGGTGGTTTACCTGAGAAAATGAATCTCAAACTTGTTGAGCCTTTAAGAGAATTGTTCAAAGATGAAGTTCGACTTGCCGGTAGAGAACTTGGACTATCTTCACGTCTGGTTGACAGACATCCATTTCCCGGTCCCGGACTGGCAATCAGAATTATTGGTGATATTACTCCTGAAAAAGTAACATTACTTCAGGAAATAGATTCCATATTCATTGAAGAATTATACAAGGAAAACTTGTACCATGAAACCTGGCAGGCATTTGCAGTACTTCTGCCTATTCAGTCTGTTGGTGTTATGGGGGATGAGAGAACATATGAGAATGTTTGTGCTTTAAGAGCAGTTGGATCTTCTGATGGAATGACTGCAGATTGGACAGAGTTTCCTTACTGGTTCCTTAAAAAAGTATCGAGCAGAATAATAAATGAAGTCAGGGGAGTTAACAGAGTAGTGTATGACATCAGCTCTAAACCTCCTGCAACAATCGAATGGGAGTAGTTTTTGAGAAAACATGTATTGTGTTTTGTCCTGTTAGCAATTGCATTATCACTTAATGCTGTAACAAAAATTACAGTCGGTGACTTAACAATCACTCGTAAGGAGATTGACAGGGCATGGTTAGCAGATAAATCCGATTTACTTGGTAGAGCTAAATATAATAAGATCATAAACAATCTTATTGAAGAAAAGACCTTGATGAACTATGCTGAAGAGATTGGCGTCAATGTCTCCGAACAGGAAGTTGATGACTTTTTCATTACTGAATATGGGAATCACCCGATGTTTCAGGACAATGGATCATTCAGTAAGGCAAAGTATATAAAAGCTAAGCAGAAGAAAAAAGTACAAAAGATATTGAATGACCTTAAACACGATCTGCTTATAAGCAAGATGAAATCAATTGTGTTCGATACTTTCAATATTTCCGATGAACAGCTTAAGGAAGAATATGTAAAAAGAAAGATCAGTTTTGATATGAGCTACATTGTAATAGATGATAATAAGTTGGATATTTCAACAGACTTTCATCCTGAAGAAGCATATGCTTTTTTTGAGAGTAATAGAGAAAAATATAAATCTCCTGAAAAAATAAAGCTCATGTTTACATATATACCTGATAGCCTCTTCGTGAATGATCTAAAAGTGACTGACTCTGTTCTGACAAAATACTATGTGGATTCAGGTATCGGAGCTCAGGCAACGTTCCCGGAAGTTAAGGACAGTCTCGCAGTTGTTGTTAAGGAAATACTGGTTCACGAAGAAGCTTTCAAGTTTGCAAATAACTTAAGGTATAACTTTCAATCTGAGTTCTATAGTCTTGATACGGATTACCTTAAGGAAGGTCAAAGCTTCGGTAGTTATCCAGAGTCAAAGGATATTGTTGCCGATGCATTTCATGATGTAGTTTCATCTCAACCGGTAATACGGGAATTCCGAAACGGTTATCTTATTCTCAAAGTTAAGAACAGAATTGAGCCATCTCTTGCTGAGTTTGAAGAAGTATCGGATCAGGTCTGGGAAGATTATATAAATTCCAGTAGAAAAGGTAAATTCAGTACAGATAATATAGAATATTTCAGGGCAAATATTGATTCATTCAAAGTGAAAATTGCTCGTGTTACTACTATTCCAATTGATACATCCAAAGTAAAAGTAGTCAGGAATATCACTGAAACTGAAAAGAAAAAATACTATGAAGATAACATCATGGAATTTACTACTTTTGGAGAGGTGATGCCTTATGCAGAAGTTAAAGATAAAATTCATACAGCTATTGTGAACAGGGAAACTGAGCAAAAGATTGAGAATATTAAAAAATTGATTCTTAAAAACAGTTTCAGGACAAAGAAACTTGAGAAAATCTGTTCTGAATATGGTTTTATAATATCGGATGAACGGATTTATCTTGAGAAAATGGAAAATAAAACCAAGGTTCTGGATTTTATTGGTGAAGTGATCAATGATGAAAGTTATGATGGAACACCGGGATTTGTTTACATTGATGGTCAATACTATTTCTATAAACTTAATACTCTTATCCCTGGCTATATTCCTGCATATGAGGAAGTTGCTCAGGATATTCAGAAGATAAAGACCAGAGATGAAATTGAGTACGACACTGAAATGCACAGAAAATACTTTGAAGAGAATTCATCCAGTTTTACTATTCCGGACAGCCTTCAGCTCGGAGGTGTGTATTTCCCATATGACGCCTCAAACATTGAGATTGAAGACGATGTGTTGAAAGATTACTTCGATCAGCATGAGAAAGAATATTATATGGATGAGTCGGTTTTGTATGACTATATTTATATAAAAGATGAGAAGAAGATTAGAAACAAGTATGTTACTGATTTGAGTTTTCAGCTAAGTGCCGAGGTTTTCCAGATGTCAGGTAGTGTAATTTCTGATCCTTACAGTCTTGTGCGTAACAGTAGAAGGGAATACAAATCCTTGCCTGAAGAAATATCTAAGATGCTCAGACAGGTCTCCGAAGGAGATGTTTCTCAACCTGTTTTTTATGATAATGGCTGGTTTATATTCTATAAGATTAAGAATTACAGCCCTGCTTATCTTACATTTAATCAGACCAAAGAAAGCATTAGAAATAAACTGAGAATGGAAGCAGCGAGAGATACTGCTTTTTCTAAAGCTAAGGCTGTGTTTGATTCTCTCACATATTTTGGTGAGTGCATTAAATATGGTGACTCTCTTGTGTTCAAAACTGAGTTTCAGGATGCTGATCTGGACTTTCCTCCTCTTGGTAATATCAAACACCTTAAACGTAAACTGATGTTGCTCTGGAACAACGAGAAGTACTCAAGTATTGTCAAAACCGAAACAGGTGCAGCAGTTGTTTTCCTTATCAAAAAGAGGACATCTGAACCTGCTGATTTTGAAACAGCTTTACCTTTGATAAAAACTAAGCTCTATGAGAAATCAAGACAGGTTATGATAAAAGAATACATTAACGAGTTAATTTCTGAGTTGAAGCTGGGACGCTCTCCGGATTACCTGCTGAAAGTTTTTGGAGAATGGGTAACATTAAAGGATCTTTCTATCAAAAGTGAAATCCCTGGAATAAAATACAGTGACGCTGTTATTCAAGATTTGTTGAGAAGAAAACCTGGTGATTACAGTTCTCCTATCAGATTGGATGATGACCACTACATGTTCTATAGAGTAGACAGAATTGTGAAGGGGAATAAATCTCGTTATTACAAAGAAAGAAAAGCTTTTCGTGAGCAGCTTCGGGAAGAGAAGTATCAGGAATGGCTGAAGAAATATCAGGCCAGAATTGGTGTGATATATAAATAGTTTATAGAAGAGGAACAGTTTGTTCCTCTTTTTTTATATCGCGTAGAGACAATCCTACGGTTGATTTATCCTGAACACCAGTGGAATGCTCTAATATTGATAATGTTTTCGACGAGTTAAATCCAGATAAAATTGCTGAAGGTTTGACAATGAAATGCCTATGAGACACAAAATGATGTTGAAATATCAATTCCAGAATATTCTTGAACATGAATTGAAGGATAAAGAATTTTATGAATATTACTCCGCAAACTGCATTGAATAAAAGTTACCATAGTTTTACCACGACTTAAATATATAACCTTCATTTCCGAGGATATCGAGAACTTCAGATGTACGGGACTGTAGATCCATATCATTGCTGAAATGTATATCCGGTTTAAGATCTGTACTGATCTCATTTCCTGTCCAGATAGTTTTAACATCTACGTTGTTTATGATTGTTTCCAGCATTCTCTGCTCAATAAGAGTGAATTCAAGAGCTGTTACAATCAGGATAAGCCCGGCATTAAGCATGATATTGGCAACCTCCGTGAATCTTCTTATGATTTCCTGTCTGCTATCAGCATCACGTTCTTTCAGATCAGAGCTTACACCATAAAGGACACTTCCCATACCAAGATAATAAACGAACTTTCCTTTTTCAAACATTTTTTTCTCAAGATCACGTGCGAGAGTCTTACGTCCGGTTTTCCCTTTACCGGTAATCATTATCAGTAAAGGTTTCTGGTTGTATCGTTCTGAGCGTTCGGCAAGGTTTATATTACTGTGTATCCATTTAGATTCACGGATCCTGACATCATCGCGTATCTTCTGCTGATCGTCGGAAACTGCTTCTCTAATGATTCCACCACCGGAAATCTCATAATCATCAATCAGAACAAAACGGGATGTATCGGGTAGTCTGTTATCCGCATCAAATGCAATTGGGGTTCTGCAGGATATGACACATTCACAGACCTCGTGGTTCTCAAGATGTTTTCTATCAGAGATAATGTTGAGATCTGAGCTGTTGAGTATTTTATTAAACTGTTCTATTTTACAGGGAACTTTGGTTGTTCCTATTTTTATCAGATATTCTTTGTTTAACACAAGATTGTTTTTACTCAACCAGAACAGACTAACCAGAAGTTTGCCGGAAACGTGAGGAGGTGTTTCATTCTGCAAGGCAGCAATTTCACCTCTGGTGATAAATATCTGCTCTTCCAGAGTAAAACCGCAGTGGTCTCCGGTAGAAAGTTTACCGGTTTTTACTGGAGGAAAACTCTCTATAGAGAAAATCCTGCTTTTTTTCAGAGATGGATAGAAAACGACTTCATCAGAAGTTTTGATTGATCCTGATCTTATAGATCCTGCAACAATTCTTCTGTTATCACCCTCTGCGGTGAATTTGTAGACATCCTGTACAGGCATCCTGAACGGCAGATCAGATGACGAACTGACTGATTCGAACGTATCCAGTACATTCAGGACATGGTTTTCATACTCGCTGTATTGGTTCTTAACAGTATCGGTTATACCGGAACCTGTGAGCCCACTGACAGGTATAAATGCTCTCGGTTCTATACAAAGACCTTTGAGGAACTCTGTGAATTCCGATTTTATGCTGTTGAAGACTTCTTCAGACCAGTTAACGAGATCCATTTTATTAACCAAAACGGCAATCTGTTTTATTCCAAGCAGAGAAAGCATGTAAGCATGTCTTCTTGAATTCTCCCTAATACCTTCAGAACTGTCTATAACCAGTAATGCAGCTTCTGCCTGTGAAGCACCGGTTACCATGTTTTTGAGAAACTCTATGTGCCCGGGAGCATCGAAAATAATGTATTTACGTTTCGCTGATTTAAAGAAAACCCGTGCAGAGTCTATTGTAATTCCCTGAGCCTGTTCGTCTTTCAACGCATCTAACAGAAAAGCGTATTCGAAGGGACGGGAGTTGTTGTGGCAAAACTGTTTTACCTGATCCAGCTTTCCTTCAGGGAGTGAATCGGTATCTGCAAGCAGGCGTCCAATAATGGTTGATTTACCATGATCTACATGTCCGGCAATAACTATCTTCATTGTTTCCATCATCACACTCCTTACATATACCCGTTCTTCCTCAGGGTTTCCAGACCACCATCTTCTTTATCCTGAGCTCTACCGGAACGTTCTCCAATATTAGCAAGCTGCCCTGATTCCAGTTCCTCGATAATATCTGCATTGTCAGCAGCAGTTGAGTCAATAGGGAAGGTGCAGGTGCCGCAGCCTAAAGAGCGATATCGCTTACCATCTCCCTGATCATAATAAAGGGAAACCATTGGGATGTTTTCATGCTCAATGTATCTCCAGATGTCAAGTTCTGTCCAGTCCAGAAGCGGATGAACTCTTACATGAGTTCCCGGAGCAAAGTCTGTTTTAAAATAACTCCAGAATTCAGGAGGCTGGCTGGCAATTTCCCAGTCGTTATCATAATTACGTGCAGAGAAGTAGCGTTCTTTAGAACGGGAACCTTCTTCGTCAGCTCTGATACCAACGATAACACCTTGAAATGCATATCTGTTTTCATCATTTACGTAGCAGTCTTTTTCATGATCGAAAATCTGTCTTCTCCAGTAGCCGTTCAATGTATTCTTCAATGCTTCGGATTTAAGGTTTTTACAGCAAGTAAGTCGGTCTGTTTTTCCATCAGGATAGGTTTCCTTATCTGCAAGAGCTTTTATATTGCTGCCCACGACCATCTTCAGTTTCCATCTTCTGACAAGATCATCCCTATAACGTATCATCTCAGGAATCTTGTACTTCGTATCAATATGAATTAATGGAAACGGAACATGACCGAAAAAGGCTTTTCTGGTTAGCCAGAGCAAAACAGTACTGTCTTTGCCTATAGACCAGAGCATTCCCATGTTTTTAAAACAGGCATAGGCTTCTCGGATTATCTGAATACTGTTGCTTTCAAGTTTTTGCAGATCGTTCATATTAAACCTCTTGAGATCAGGTAATTAACAATTTCGGTAGTGGAATTTTCGATAGAAATGATTTCAGTATTGATGGTAAGCTCTGGGTTCAATGGTGGTTCGTAAGGACTGTCAATTCCTGTGAAATGTTTTATTTCACCATTTCTGGCTTTCCGGTAAAGTCCTTTTACATCCCTGTTTTCACACACACAGAGATTGGTTGATAAATGAATTTCAATGAAGTTTGTACACATTGCTCTGATGTCATCTCTGGTTTCTCTGAACGGAGAAATTAATGATACGACAACAGCCACATTGTGTTTTTCGAGAAGGTGGGCTATAAAGCCCACCCTTTGTATATGTTTTTTTCTTTCTTTTCCTGTAAATCCTGTTCCGGGAAACCTGTCTCTGATTACATCTCCATCAAGATGCTCAACCGGAGTTTTGCCTTCTATAGCAGAGATCACAGACTTTGCAAGTGTAGTCTTTCCTGAACCTGAAAGTCCTGTAAACCAGAGTACAAATCCAGCCATATTAGATCGAAAGTGGTAAGGAAACTTTTTTACCTGTTTTTGCTGACAGGTAGATTGCCTGAATTATCTCGAGAGATTTTCTTCCGTCACGACCGTCTGTATTGGCTTCTGCTTTACCACGAAGTGTTTCCACAACATTCTTGTGATATGGAAGGTGTCCAAGACCATAGATATTTGGTGGTTGGTAATTGCTTTCATGGACAATTCTGTCATCATCATCATAATCTTCGAATTCCCATTTTTCAATTTTATTAACGGCAATTCCACCTACTTTTACGGTACCTTTTTCTCCGAGTATTGTTAGAGATCCTTCAAAGTTTTTCGGGTAGGTAAGCATCGTTACGTTGAGTGTTCCTATTGCTCCATTACGGAACTTAAGGATAGCTGAACCGGTATCTTCCCCTTCAATATGTCTGTCGAGAGTGGCAGTTTCTGCAAGAACATGGTCCACATGCCCGATCAACCAATGCATTTTATCAACATAGTGGCTGGCTTGATTCATAAATGCGCCACCGTCAAATTCCCAGGTTCCTCTCCACTTAGCCAGATCGTAATAGCTCTGAGGTCTTTGCCAGAAAACATTACAATGAGCCATGTAAATTCTACCGAATCTGCCTTTATCAACTGCCCGTTTTAGAAGCTGGATAGTTGTGTTGAGTCTGTTCTGCTTAACAACAAAAAGTCTTACACCGTTTCTGTCGCACGCTTTTACAAGAGCATCAGCCTCATCAAGTTTAATTGCCATTGGTTTTTCAGTGACAACATTTATTTTTCTGTTTGCAGCTTCGATACCCATTTCAGGGTGCATTCCGCTAGGAGTACAGATGATTACACAATCAGGTTTTTCTGTTTCCAGCATTTCGATGTAGTCTTGATAGAATTTAGGAATGTTGTATTTCTGAGCAGCTTCTTCAGCTCTCTCAACGATTATGTCTGCACAAGCTGTAATTTCAGCCCCTTCAATCTGCTGGAAAGATTCAAAATGATTTTTAGATATTCTTCCGCATCCGATCAGATTAAATTTTAATTCTTTCATTTTTACCTCTATTGAATTATCGTTAATATTTAAAATTATTTTACTTCTTTTTTTTCATTGCAGATTCAACATTATCAACAACAGAATTATAGACAAGAATATTCTGATTTTCGGAATCTACAAGAAATAGTCTTTTGAATGAATCAACATGAATCATGCTGATATTTTTATTAATGCTATAACGGTTGTACATCAAGCCATCAGATGTAGTAACGTCTAAATAACTGAGAGCAGGTTGTCCGTCCTTATGTTCTTTATAGCCGGCAGTCAGGTAAAAAATTTCACCCTCATCAGATACTGCAACACTTTTTGTGACAACATCAACTTCATAAATGTTTTTTTCTTTTTGACCTGATTTAGCAGGTTTGTATGGTAAAGGTCTTACTACTCTGTAAGATAGAACACCATCTTTGAAAATATCAGATACAGTTGAAGCTATATATGAGTTAACTGCAATATTGTTACATGTGGAAGTCACTGAACATTTCAACAGATAGTTTTCCTCAGTTTTCAGTTCAGGCATAAATTCACCAAAAGACTTAATATGCTTCATGTTTGAATCGTATTCATGGAAATAATATTCCTGAGCTTCACTAAAGCTTTCTAAACTGCTTGAAGATACAAGAATATTACTCATATATGATTCTAATCTACCTAAAACAATGTCAGTTTTAATTGTTCTTAAGTATTTGCCTTCAGTATTCAGGATAGATATTCTCTGATTACCTCCATCATAAACAAATATCTCATTGTTTTCAGTTATTGTCATGCTTTCAGGAAACAGCAATTCTTCAGGACCTTTACCTTGAGAACAGAATTGTCTTTCAAAGTCCCCATTTTTTGAGTATTTGAACAAACTGCATTTATCTCCATCAAGAATGTAAATATTACCATCAGAATCAACATCTAAATCAACAATTCTAGAAAAAAAGATTTCGTGTTCTTCACTATCTGATATGGTAGTTTCAGGTTCATAATTGAAATTAACAATATCGCAGTTTTTATTCTCTATGATATTTACACCGTCAATATTTCGAGAAACTGACGTTTTGCAGGAAACAATCTGCAATAGACAAGTTATAAATAAATACAATAAATATTGTTTTCTCATTAGAGCTCCTGAAACTGTTCTATAATGTTATATTTGATTTCTTAAGAGTATTAACTATAATTTCAGCAGCATTACCGTTACCGAATTCATTAACTTGTTTGTAATCGGTAATTTCAGAATTTACTGCGGCAAGTATTTTTTCTTCGTCTGCACTAGTTATAGTGTTCCAGTTATTGTGCAGAGTGTCCACCCATTCGGTCTCGTCACGCATTGTTATGCATTGCCTCTGCATGAAGTAAGCTTCTTTCTGAAGACCACCTGAGTCTGTGAGGACTTTTTCGCAGTCATTCAGCAATTTTATCATTTCCAGATAACTTACAGGAGGGATTATCACAATGTTATCTCCGTTTAAACCCATTTCGTTAACTATCTTATGAGTTCTCGGGTGAAGGGGGAGAACAACAGGATACTTCAGTTGTTCAAATGCCGAAAAAATGGATTTCATTCTTTCAGGGTTGTCTGTGTTTTGTGGTCTGTGAATGGTTGCAAGATAGAATTTGTCAGGTATGCCTTCAACAGAGTGAGAATCAGGATTGTTTTTCAGAAACTCTTTATAGAAAAGGATTGAATCATACATAACATCTCCGGAGAACACAGTTTTTTCTTCCAGTCCTTCTTTAGCTGACTGCATGATTGATTTCTTTGTGGCAGTGAATAACAGACTTGATGCATGATCAGTTGTTATTCTGTTTATTTCTTCTGGCATTTTCCTGTTGAACGATCTGAGACATGCTTCTACATGTGCTACAGGTATGTGAAGTTTCACAGCAGCGAGTGCACCTGCTATTGTAGAATTTGTATCACCGTATACCAGTACCCAGTCAGGTTTTTCCTCAAGAAGAACTTCTTCAATTTTGATCAGCATTTTTGCTGTTTGTGCTCCATGAGTACCGGAACCAACTTCAAGATTGTATTTCGGTTGTGGAATCTGCAGTTCTTCAAAAAAAACATCTGACATGTTTTTATCGTAATGCTGCCCGGTATGCACCAGAATTTCTGTTACATCATCGTGTTTACCAATTTCTCTTGTGACAGTTGCTGCCTTTATAAATTGAGGTCTTGCCCCTATAATACTAACGATTTTCATTAACTTACTCCGAAGTTTAACTAAGTGCTTTCTCTATTCTTTCGAGATTCTTGAGAGCAATTTCGTAGTCAGGATGAAGCTTGAGGCATTCATCAACATATTTCTTTGCTTCCTCAAGTTTATTGTTTTCGTAATTAATCGATGCCAGATTATTAAGAACTCTGACATCCTGTTTATTTCTTGTAAGCAGCTCTTTGTACATTTTCTCTGCAATATCTGTCTTTTTAGTAACCTGGTTGATAAATGCAAGATTGTACTTAGCCTCATAGACTGATGGCTCTAATATAAGAGCAGCTTCAAACCATTCTGCTGCAGCTTCGAATCTGTTATGGAATAACTGATACATTCCCTGATAGTAGTTCAAATCAGGAGAATCCGGATAAACATCAAGGTACTTCTTGAGCATATCAAAGGTTGTACTGAGATCTTGAGTTTGCAAAAACACAGCAATCTGTTTGCAAATAGTTGTCTCATCGTGAAATAGAGTTGGAGGACCGAAAATTCTGCTTTTTACTCTCCATTCTCCGTTTCTGTTAACAACATGCAGGGTCAACTCAAAAGCTTTGTTTATCTCATAATGTACCAATGCAGAATTATTGTCTTTGGTTGTTGCAGAGGTTAGAACATCACGTGATCGTATCCTATCCTGATGTTTACATAGCAATAAGTGTTTTTTTATAATTTCTATAGGAACTTCATCTCTGTAATAGTCAAGCAGTTTAACAGCTTCATCCCAGCTATTCTCAATTGACAAGTCAAGAAATCTGTTTGCCACAGACTCATGGTTTATGAGAACCGGTGTATTTCTTGCCGGAAGTTTTAACTTTTTGTACAGGTATTTTACAGGAAAGAAATCAGGGAAATTGACAGAATTCAAGTATTTCTGCAGTATTTCTTTATTCTCAGGATCGTCTGCCATCAGTATCGGAACCTGATTGTCGAATGCTTCCTGTTCAGACATCATCCATTTAGTCATGCTTTCTTTAATCAAAGAAATATATTCTGAAAATGACTCTGTATGTGCTTTAAACTGGAACATTCCTTTCTGTTCGTATTCCTGCAATGCGTATTTACAGTTTTCAGAGCATGTAAGGTCAATTCTCAGCTTGTTACAGCAGCTCCAGCATATATCTTTACCGAGTCTCAGGCAGAATCTGCTGCCTTTGTTGTCCTTGCATTTTACACATCTATCAGTTTTAAATAGTTTTTTTAAATTCAGCATTAATATCCTTTCTTTCAATCAGGCAGATTCACACGTCAATTTCTTCCATTACAGGAGGGAGTTTTCTTTTAAATGAAGAATTCTTAACGAGAGCTTTGACTTTCAGGATATCATCATGAGAGAACCCTGAGTCCATTAATTCTGTGATAGTTGTGTCAATTTCAAAGATCCTGTAAAGAAGCTCATCAAGGTTCTTATATGTTATTCCAAGTTCACCTTCATCAGTCTGGTCATCCCAGAGATCAGCCGTTGGTTTTTTATCAATGATAACTTCAGGAATACCGAGAAGTCTGCTCATATCCCATACTTCTGTCTTGTAAATATGTCCTAATGGTTCGAATGCACATGCGCCATCACCATATTGAGTAAAATAACCGATTAAAAGCTCTGTTTTGTTACCTGTACCGAGTACTAAACCATTGTATTTTGAAGAATAATCGTACAGAACACACATTCTTTCTCTGGCTTTTCTGTTGCCTATTCTGAGTCTGTCAGCATCTTTTTCGTAGTAATCAAAATATGCATCCACCATAGGAGATATATCAATTGTTGTTGTTTCTATTCCAAGCTGATCTGCTATGAGCTTTGCATGATTCAGACTGTCCGGATGGCTTGTTTTATACGGAAGCATAATGCCTATAACATTTTCTTTCCCAATTGCATTAACTGCAAGAGTGGCTGAAAGTGAGGAATCTATTCCACCGGAAAGACCAATGATTATCTTTTCTTTTCCGGCATTTTCCAATTGCTTTTTGATGAAATTCTGTATCTTTACCGATTCAGTTTGAAGGTCTCTGTTTCTCATGGTATCTCCTGAATGTAAATAATTATTGTCAGCAAAATAGTTTAACATACTTTGGTCAAACATATTTGCTTGTGATCTAATGCATCTATTTGTTGAATCAAATGCAATAAATAGTGCAAAATTCTATATTGTAAAAAAAACTTGTGCATGATATTTGTAAACAAAAATTTGTCATAAGATATTGAATATGAACTGTAATGCCGTATTTTGAAGAAAGGTTGACTATGCAGATTAACGAATTGATTAATTCCTATTCCGATTTCATCAAGAAAAAATTCGGAAGAAAAGTCTATAAAGCAGGTTTAAGTACCGGGCTTATATGTCCACATCGAGTAAATAACTCAGGCTGTATTTACTGCAATCCCTCTACGTTCGTAGGGGAGAACCAGGCATCTGAGTCTGATGTACTGCAGCAATTCAGGAAATCTGCTGAAAGAATAAGAGATATGTTTGGGGATGTAGGTTTACTGGCTTATTTTCAGGATGAAACATCTCTGGCAGGTTCTCCTGAGCTGTTGATCAACACATTCAAGGAGATTCTGGAACTTGATGAATGTCTGGGACTGATCATCTCAACACGACCTGATTATATACCGGAGTCAGTTTTGGAGTTCCTCAGCAGGCAGGAGAAATTTGTATCTGTTGAGTTCGGTCTGCAGTCGATACATGATAAAAGCCTGAGCTTTCTCAATAGGGGACACTCGTTTGCAGATTTTGAAAAAGCTCTGAAGATTACCTCAAAGTACATAAGGCATATTGGTGTTCACCTTATATTAGGTATACCCGGAGAAACTGAGCAAAATATAATGAATACAATCGATTACGTGTCAGAATCTAAAGTAATATCAGAAGTGAAATTTCATAATATGGTTGCATATGAGGGAACAAGGCTGTCTGGAATTTATGAAGATGTGAAGGATCAGATTCCTGATTATGAAGAGTATATTGTGATGCTCAGTAAAGTTATTGAAAGGCTTAATCCTGATATTGTGATTTCAAGATTGTTTACATCGCATGTTGCAGATAGTGCGAAAGTACTGAATCCATTCCCGGGGCATAAGACTCAGTGGATAGAAAAGCTGAGAAAGCATTTGCTGGCAGAGGGAATCAAGCAGGGGAAAGATTTTCAACTCTAACCATGGAAAGAGCGTAAGGACACGGAATTAATTGTTATAAATCCTCTGACTCAACTATCTCTTCATATATGTTGTCGATGAACAAGAAATAACTGTTTGCTAATTTCCAGGAAATTCATGTGCAAAAAAAGCCCCTTGATTTCTCAAAGGGCGAATTTCTGAAGATTCTATATTAATTGAAGAGATTTTTTAGTTTCTTCAATTTTTTGATTTTCTTGATTGTATCTTCTTTTTCTACGGCTGGTTTTTTCTTTTCCTCTTCGGCTAATTTCTTTGCTTCAGCCGCTTTATCAGTTTCTGTTGCTTTTTTCTCAAATCTATCTGCAGAAACAGGTTTAAGACGTTTATTTCTGCTTTTATCAAGTCTTTCTGCTGATTTTGTTTTCTGAAATTTATCTGCAGAAACAGGCTCAAGACGTTTGGTTCGCGTCTCCTGTGTCGCTTTGACTTTAGCATCACTGCTTTGAACTTCCTGAGCTTCCATTGCTTTTTGCATTGCTTCCATATCCATATTCATTCTGTTTAAGGATGGAGCTGCTTGACTGGAATAACCTTCAGGTAGTTTAAACCTGCTTGCTGGGATTTTTGCATTTTCTTCAATACTAATCACTTCAGAAACAATTGTTTCACCTTCTTCAGTAATTTCGTATTTCAAAGGCATTTCTTTCCAAATCCAGAATTTCATATTATCTTTTACATAAATGTCACAGGTTCTGCCTAAGATTTTTTCAGTACCTACTTTCTTACCCATGTCGTCTTTATGGTTCATAAATTCTTCATCAATACTAATTTCTTCATCATCAGGTACTTTCAGGTATGATTTCTGGTCATGTTGAATCATGTATGATTTATCTGGCAGTATAAGCATTGAATTATTCTGCTTCCGCACTTCACCATACATCCTTATTTCCATAGAATTCTCGACATATATCTTCTTGCCATAATCATCAAAATAAGTAATGGCTGTAGATTGGAACGGACCAGTAGTTTTAGTAACAAATTTTCCTGATTTGAATTTGTATGAAGGGGTTCCGGCATAAATAAACAATGCCATACAAATAATTAAAACAGTTAAAAGTATTTTCTTCATCTTAACTCCTCAATAGTAAAAAATTAAATTCAATGTTTAAGGTATTTTATTGTAGTACAGATAGCTGAGTCTTGATCATACTCATTAGTTGCTGTACAAAATTTTTGAATTCATTTATTTCGATCTTAATATAGTTTTTCCCTGAATAATAGTCCAGAGCTTTTTTTATCACATCTCGATTTTCAATATCAGAAGTGCTATACATCCATACACCACCCTCTCTCTTGGACATTATATCATTCGTTTTAAGAAATGCATAAGTTCTGCACAGATTGAGGATATGATATTCTTTATCGCTTACATTCTCTTCTTTGCTGTCAACAATGTCATACATAATTGCATCAAGATAAATGTCATTGGATGGTTTTTCCAGAACATCCTTGATGTCTGTGCCATATAGAGTATATCCTCGTTCATAGAGAACTCTGAAATGTGTACCCAGATCTTTATCAACTCTTTTTTCACTAACAAAAAAATCAGCCGGTTTGTCTCTGAGTTTTTCTTTCCAGTATAAAGAATAATGCAGTTCATAAGGAGTAGGGTAGAAGAATGGCTTAAGGTAGTTCTTTTTTACAATGCTGAATTCCAGATCCTTTGGTGGAAACTTTCCAGAATCGGATAACTCAATAATTTTATCAATGATAGTTTTTTTTATCTCCGGTGAAAATTCATTTTCGACAATTACAAGCAAATCTATATCACTGTATTTATCGTTGAAACAGCCCATAGCAAGCGAGCCATGCAGGTAAATACCAATAAGGTTATCACTCAAAGATGTTGTAAAAATTTCAGATATGGTTTCAAGAAGATTTTCTAGTCCAAATCCCTGTATATAAGACTGGAAGTTATTCTTAATAATCTCCATATTTTTCATCGTTCTTAGCTTTTTTTCTTTCTTCAATCGTTTTCTCTTGTATCTCTTCAGGCGTTTTTTTGATTATACCTGCAACCTGCAGTATAAATTTATTACCCTTTTCATCTTCAAGGTTAACTTCTTCACGACTGATTCCGGTAATAGTGTATTCATAAACATGTTCACCTACAGACATAAGCTCTTTTTTGTCGCCAACAGTTATCATTGCAAAGTATTTTCCGCTACTGTTTTTCATAGTGCTTGAAATACGAAAACCTGCTTCTTCTTGATTTATGAGAACAGGTGCCTGGTCTTCTTTTGCAATTGACACAAAATTAAACGGATTATTGAGAATGGAATCAATAACAACTGGCTGGTGCTTCATACAGTTTTTAATACTTTTCAGAGCTTTATATAGCTTTCTTGTAACAATAACTTTTTCCTTCTCGGCAGCAGAGACTGTGAAGAAAGTAACATTATCAGAATCAGGATCTTTCTTACTTCCCTCAAAAACTATACCATCAAAAAAAAGTTTAGAATCAGGAAGCTTCTGAATCTCATCTATTACTTTATATATTAACGAGTAATTATTTGAATGCTCATCAGATATACTCCTGAATTCAATGATCATTTTTGCATCTTTGTACTCAAGACTGTTTAGTGAAACATTTTCTTGCAAAGATTTACCTAACCAGTTAAGCAGATCTGACCAGTGATAATTCTGGGCATATAACTCACAGAAAATTCCGATCCTTTTTGCTCTGACTTGCTCTGATTTTATATCATAAGAAAGATGCTTCAGTTCTGCCGTATTTACGACTTTTTTGTTAACAATTCGGAAAATACTGAAGTCAATACCGGCAGTAACAGGTTTTTCTTCTCCCTGGTTAAGAGTAAAACTCTCAATTTTACCAAGAATTGTGGAATTCTCCAAATCTTTAACAAAATTAAGAAGTTCTCTGTATTCAGAAGAGAATCTCAGTTTATATGTCTGTTTTACGTAATTACCATTATATACCTGTTCTTCAGGAACAATTTCACTTAACTCAATTCTGTTTGCAACAGCAGATTCCATTATTCTTCGAGTAATCCGGTTTGTAAATTCTGTAGAAAAGCTTGTTCGTTCAATCAAGGCTTCAGATATCATGTTTTGTAGAAGACTGTCTGAGAGCATTTCCAGAACTTGTGGATCCTGCTGAATTGCTGTCTGAATTGAAGGTTCTTCCTTTTTGCCGCAGGCAGTAAAAAGTAAACTTAAAATCAATACATATAAACTGAGATGTTTCATAATTATTTTTCCGTATTTTTCACTAAGTGGTAAAGTAATTTAGCTCCGTGACCGGTTGAACCTTTTTTATCATTCCAGGATGTTCCAGCGATATCGAGGTGCAGCCAGGGTTTTTCTTCAACGAACTCACCAATAAACAGTCCTGCTGTGATTGTGCCGGCATACCTTCCACCGATGTTTTTAAGATCAGCAATATCTGATTTCAGAAGGTCTTTGTATTCTTTATCATGAGGAAGACGCCAGATTTTTTCGTTAGCCTGTTCTGAAGCATCTTCAAGTTCAGCAAAGAACTCGTCGTTATTCGAAACAACTGCAGTTCTTGTAGAACCTAATGCGACAAGTGCAGCACCTGTAAGAGTTGCAATATCTACAACTTTAGTTGCTTTCATTTCTCTAACAGCATAAGTAACTGCATCAATAAGCGTAAGACGACCTTCCGCATCAGTATTAAGGACTTCAATGTGTTTTCCTGCCATTGATCCGATAATATCACCGTTTCTGTAAGCTCTGCCGGAAATCATATTTTCACAAGCAGCAACAACACATACAACGTTAACTTTCAGTTTCATTCTTGCAATAGCGGTAATAGCTCCGATTACAGCTGCACTACCACCCATGTCGCTTTTCATTGTAGCCATTCCTGAGGCAGTTTTAATAGCATAACCGCCACTGTCATATGTCAAACCTTTTCCAACGAGAGCAATGATGTCTTCTTTATTGTCAGGATTTCCCATGTATTTACAGACAATCAGTCTTGGCATAAGGTCGGAACCCATAGCAACTGACCAGTAAGACTCCATTTTCTTTTCCTGAATATAGTTTTCATCGTATACATCAACTTTAAAACCGAATTCTTCACCAAGTGCTTTTGTTGTATCAGCAAGCTTTTGAGGAGTCATAACATTTGCTGGCTCGTTAACAAGGTTTTTTGTAATGGATTTTGCTTTTGCAACATAAACACATTCATTTAAGAAATGCTCGCATAAATCCCAGTTAAGAAGATTTACGTTTTTATCTTTCTTTTCGTCTTCTTTATCGTCTTTTTTCTTTTCTTTGTATTTGATAAAGTCGTATTCCACGCTTTCAAGTCCATCAATAAGTGCTTCGATGTAAGCAACTTTAAGCTCTTTATCTTCGAATTCCGGAATAACAACATAGATGTCTTCTGCTTTGACTTTAGCGATTGCAGCAGTGAGTTTTGCCATTGCCTGACGAAGAATAACTTTAGTTAACTTGTCTTTCTTACCAAGTCCGCAAAGCATAACTTCCTGACCTGTTTCCACGTCAATATAACTCGCTGAAGCTTCTTTTTTCCATTTCCATTCTTTAAGCTCAATGAACTTGTTAAGCTTTTCGATTGAGAGTGAATCATCGTATTGTGCAAGGTTTGCACTATTGTCTTCGTAACCGAAAAAGACAATATACTTTTTAACGTCATTAAGTGAACCAATCTTGTAATTCATGAATCCTCCATAAGTCTATTTTTTTTGTATCAATTAATTTAGTGTTTGTATTTTTGTAAATGAATTTTAAGAAACATACTAATAATAATGATAATAGAGCATATACCGGTTAAATTTTCGATCGCCAAACTATTGAAAAAAAACGCATTCTATTAACCACGGAATGAACGGAAGGACTCGGAAATGAGAAGATTTAATGTAAAGACCTTGCGAATGGTACTTAGACCCGTAGATGTTTCCGAAGGAACACATCCAGAATTGACGTAGATGTTTCCGAAGGAACACATCCAGAATTGACGTAGATGTTTCCGAAGGAACACATCCAGAATTGACGTAGATGTTTCCGAAGGAACACATCCAGTGAAGTTCGCAAGGGTGGACTTTCCAAAACAAAATGTCCGAACCTTGATTAGAAGGATTGCAGGATTTCATGATTATAACGACGCAAAGCGTTGTATGAATCCCCTCTTCATTAATTTTAAAATCAAGAGGGGCAATCCGGCGTAGTTACAACCAAGACGGATGGGGTGTGCAAATCTGATGGAAGGTAGTGTTCTTTTCCAGTATTGCATTAATGGAAAGACTCAAGAAACGAATACAGGCATCCCCCCGAAAACCAAATACAATGTATATATAACTTATTATAAATAAAAGTTTTGAAACAGTAAATCAGTGGAAAATATGAATCAATGTAATAGCTTTGAACTAAGTATGATTGTTTTGCATTGATGATAGTATTTTCTCTTTTTTGTCCGTATAGTAAATTTTCCCGCTAAGAAATCCTGAAGCCTTGGAAGGATTTCAGGAAAAATTTATGGTTCCAGTTTACTGGAAATACATTTAGATGAAATTTACAATTTCATCAACTTCTCCATTTTCTTTTCTTTCGTTTTCTTTGGCACCAAAGAAAATGAAGAGTGCATTTTTCAAAGAAATGTCTGTAAAAATCCTTACTGTTATCTTGAAGTCAGATTTTCAAGAAAAAACGGGGGAGGGATTCAAACTCATGAAACGAATATCCTTGACAATCAGATGACAATTACATAAACAAAGTACATATTTAGTACAGGAGAGTATTAATGACTGCAAAAGTAAAGAATTTACCCGATATTTTTAGCAAAGTTTTCAATAGTGATTACAACAATATAACATGTTTAGAAAATTTTTTCAAGCCGGCTAAAGTATATAAAACAGATAAGATAATTGTTACTAAAGACTATCATAATTATGATTCGTTAGTTTTCGTAGAAAGATTGAATATGTATGCCGCAAAAGATGAATTACGTAATTTAGGGCTGCTCATTTTATCAATGTTATTTTCAAGAACTAAAGAAATACAAATACATTTGACTAACGAGAAAACTGAGTTAGAGATTTTTAAAATAAACCCGGAAATTGATTTTTATTCTTCAGATTTGATGAACTGCTCCATTGTACCTTTAAATTATAAGTATTCACATACAGAATACTCCGAGTATCCCTTCTATGATATGCAGCAGAAAGCAAAATATAGAGAACCTAATCTACCAAGATTCTATATTTATAATTTCTATGAAAGATTTGGTCTGGAACATGCCGAACAAACCTTTTTCTCTGTTGAGGGTGGTATTCATTCCTTAGTGTTGTTTTCGCACTTTATCTTGAATATTTGCTATGCTCAGAAGAATGATAAAACTTATGCCTTTGAGTCCAATGTAGGTAAAGGATCTGTCGGATCTGGTAGTTCAGAATTGACAGTCAGTATTATTGAAAAGTTTGAGGAGATTGATGTATGAGATTGCCTGATATTTTTAAACAACTATTCAATGAAAAATATAGATCAATTAACTGTAAGAAGGAATTCTTTACTCTTTCTGAGGAATATATTACAGATTTTATAGGTATCAAAAATATTGGTCATGTTTATGGATTAGCAGTATACAATGATCAATTGCATTTGCATATACCTGTAAATGAATTATGTAATCTCGGTTTATTAATTCTGGCTTTGCTGTTCTCTGAGAACTCAAGAGAAGTCTGCATTAATTTGAGTCATAAAGAATCAGAAATCAAAAAGCTTAAAATCAGGTTCGATAAGCAAAAATCATATTTTGATGACTTACATTTACTCATGAAGATTGATAAATACAGATATAAGATGATTGAATATGAAAAGCATCCATTTGATTATAATGAATTTACCTACGATTTACCAGGTTTTTTTCTGACTAACGATAAAGAACAAATCAGATCAAAAGAAGACATAAAATCACGTGATGTATTGGTAATAACAGGATCTTATGTTGCATTAATTCTATTAGCAGATTTTTTGATAAATGTTTCTCACCCAAAACATTTTAAAAATCGTGATGAATATGTTTTTGAAAATGAACCTGGATATGTAAGTACCTGTCCCGGTTCAGCAGAACTCTGTTTATGGATACATAATAAAGAGTAGTTTGCAATTATATCAATGCTCCGGCATACACATATAGACAACCGTCCGGTTGCCTCTACGCGATAGCACGAGCATTATAGTAAATACTAACATACGTCGCATAATCCATACAGGAGAGTAATGTTATATGCCAATAAAAGAACAGCCGGATATATTTGAAATTGCCTTCAGAAGCAGATTCGACAATATTGTTTGCAAGAAAAATTTCTTTATTCAGAGAGATCATATAAATCAGGTAGTATAATTCTTAAAAAAGACTATCATAACTACAGTTCATTAGTATTCAATGAAAGATGTAATATGTATATATCAAGGACAGAATTATGCAATTTAGGATTATTGTTTTTGTCTATGCTCTTTTCAGATAAAAAAAGTGTGAGTATAGAGCTAACGAACAAAGAAACTGACATAGAGTATATGAATATAGAAACCTTCAATGTTTTCAGCCCAAGGTATCAACTTGATTTTGAACAGAAACCTATGTCATATATATACTCTGAAACCGAATTCTCCAAGTATCCATTTTATGTGTTAAAGTACATGTCTCAGTACAAGGATTCCAATTTGCCAAGTTTCTGGATATCCAATGAGAATAAAGGAAATCTCGAAGCTGAAAAGTTTTATCCTGACATCTTTTTAATTATGGGAAACCATTACGCATTGGCTATATTGTCTCACTTTCTGCTTAATGCCAGTAATCCGAATCATAAAACTGAGTACTATTCTTTTGAAAACGCACCTGGGAAGATTAGTACTAATATGGATAGTTCAGAATTTGCAATTCATTTAATTGATAACCAGAAGGAAGATATCCTATGAAGATGAATGATATGTTCACACAACATTTTAACAATGATTATAATATAATCAAGTTCAATGAAACTTCTTTCGAGCCGAAAATGAAATATTTTTCTGAGAAAATAATTATTAAAAAAGGTTCTCATAGTTATGGAGATATTGCCTATGATAAGCTTTTTGTATACATGACAGAAAATTCATTGAGAAATCTTGGACTCTTGATTCTTGCATTGCTTTTTTCAAATGAAATGAGTGAAATATGTATCATCATAGATAATAAGCACTCGGAGATCAGTAAAATAAAGCTAAGATTTGATCATAATAAACCGTATTTTGATGATATAAATTTTTGCATGCAACCTGATTTTTACAGTTTTAACGTTCATGAGTACGAGAAACACCCATTTGAAGAACTTAATGACCACTATAATAATCCTGGATTCTATCTTACAAATGACACAGAAATTGTAAAGTGTGCGAGTGAGATGAAATCAAGAGATGTGCTGGTAATATCTGGAACTATCAAAGCCCTTATTTTATTATCAGATTTATTCTTAAATGCTTCACATCCAGATAATTTACAGAATAGAGACGAATATGTATTTGAAGCTGGATACGGATATAACAAAGGTATTTGTCCAGGATCAATCGAATTATCACTGTTAATTCGGAATAGAGATTATTTTGGAGTTTTTGATAAATAACTCTTTCTTGACATCAAATGCAAATTTCTGATAATTAATCAAATTACTATAAAGGGTGAAGAATGTTTTCGAAAAGAGTGCTTATATTAGTTTTTACAATGACTTTTTCTATCTATATATTGATGGCTGATGTTATCAATGATTACTATAAAATAGTATCTGATCCTGACACAGTTAAATCTATCATTCTGAATTGCCGTGATATCGAGGATATATCCGGAATATCCAAATTCAAGAATCTTCAACACCTTGAATTAAGAGCTAATAATATTAAGAATCTGGAACCATTAAGAAAACTAAAAAAGCTCAAAGAGTTGTATCTGGATGATAATCTGATCGATGACATATCTCCATTATCTGAACTGAAAGAATTGAGAATACTGAGTCTTAATCATAATAACATTAAGAAGATTGATCAAAAGATGAAGAATAAGAAGCTTGAACGCTTCAGTGCAGTTTTCAATAATATAGAGAGTATTGCAGGATTATCAAATCTGCCAAAACTAATTGATGTAGATTTGCAAAATAACAACATATCAGATATCTCAGCACTAAGTAGTAACTCTGAGCTACAGTTGGTCTGGATAAGCAATAATAATATAAAAAGTGTAAAGCCTTTATTGACATGCAGAAAACTAAGAGAAGTCTGGATTAATAATAATCCAGTGAAAGATTTAGAGGTACTTTCAGTGCTGGATTCACTTGAGTGGATATGGTTTGAAGATAAATCTGTAGTACTCTGGGAGGAAGAAAAACCTGTAAGATTCGATGATGATGCGTTTGAGGAATATATCCGAGATGTTACAGATATCCATGATAGATCTATTTTTCCCTCAGATTTGGAAAAAATTCATTTGCTCCGTTTAATTGATAATAAAATAGACCTGAATAAGTGGAAGGGTGTAAGTGATGCTGGTGTATCATTATTTAAGATGAATTTTGATATTGATATAGAGAACTTAGAACCATATCATGCAATACTGATGGATAAGTGCAAAAGTCTTCGAGGTATTAAATACTTATCCAATTTGAGAAGTTTGATTTTTGAAAGCAAAATTATTACTCGTGATGGGAACTTCAAAGAACCTGTAAAAATGGAACTTAGAAATAATGATCTGAGAGAATTGTCAGCACTAATCTTTTTAGAACGAATTAACCTGAGAGATTTAGAAATTTCATATATTCCTGATTTATCAAATTTCAAAGAATTGAAATCCGTGCGGATAACAGAAGGAAATCTTGTTAGCATTGAAGGTTTAAGAAATGTTACTAACTTAGAGGAAGTTAACGTAAGTAACAATCTTCTGCATGAGTTACCTGAATTCTGTGCTTTCAATGATATTAGAGTATTGAACATTTCTAATAATAAGTTCAAGGTTTTAGATTTGATTTCCCTTGATAGAATAAGAGAACTAAGGTGTTCCAATAATAGACTGGAGAAAATTAGATCAATTACTCAAAGAGATTACTTAAGGAAGCTATATGTTAACGGAAATAAACTTGAGAATATTGATATTGGTGATCGATTCTATCAATTAAGAGAATTGGACATTTCAGATAATAATGTTACTAGCTTAAAGAATATCAAAACTCCCTACTTAGAGAAACTCTACCTTAACAATCTGAATCTTGATCTGAATCCAATTCTGGACATGTACTTTGCAAAGAATCCTGATTTTGAATTAATTATTCAGTCTTCTAATATACCTGAATGGAAACTGAATGAGTTCAGGGAAAAGTTTAACGCCTTGCAAAAGAAGAATTAAGTGTTAGTAAACAGCTTTAAATAAGACAACCGTCCGGTTGCCTCTACGCGATAGCACGAGCATTATAATGAGTTTATACCGATCTTGCATCTGGATAGACTTACTTTCTCTTATACAAATGTTTTCTACTTCAAATAGCTTTGCCAGGTAGAGAATATGCTTCTCGAATTGCAATAGAGAACTCAAGTCATTCCGATAAATCGTAACAACTCAAGTTCTGTAAGTGCTATAATGAGTTTATACTGGTATTCTACTCATAATACCGACAAAAGACATTTTTATTTGACATTTATAAACTACTTCTAAATAGTGTAGTGGAATAAAAATAACAGGAAGTATCATGCAGTTTGTAGAACAATTCCTAGCCAGATTCGAGTCTTTTCTGCTCGAAAACAATCTGATACACCAGCGTGACAAGCTTATTGTAGGCTTTTCGGGAGGTCCGGATTCCACTGCGTTAATTGAAGCTCTTCGTTTACTCAGACCCAAATACAAGCTCTTTCTCCTTGCCGTGCATATCAACTACGGATTGAGAGGGGAAGACTCTGACAATGACGAAAAGTTTGTGAAAGAATATTGCTTCAAGAATGCTGTTAATATTGTTGTTAAGAATGCAAAAATAACTGATAAAGCCAATCTGGAGAACACTGCCAGAAAAATTCGTTTCGAGCAGTTTAACAGACTTCTCAAGGTATACAAGATCAACAGAATTGCTCTGGGACACACTAAGGACGACCAGGCTGAGACACTGCTTCTGCGCATGGGACGCGGTTCTGCCATCTCCGGGATGAAGGGAATTGAAGTCAAAAGCGGTAACGTGATTCATCCGCTCCTGATATTCACCAAAAAAGAGATCAAGCGTTTTCTCGCAGAACTGAATCAGGAGTATCGCACAGATCAGTCTAACTTCAAGAATGACTTTGATCGTAACAAAGTACGCAACGTTCTTATTCCATGCATGGAAGAAAACCTGTCACATAAGATTGTGGACAAGCTCTACGATATGAGCCTGATCTTTCAGGATGCCGATGAAATCTTCAGAGAAATGACAAACTCCAGACTGCACAGACTTACAGATGATTCTGAAGAGGAGTTTCATTCGCTCGATCTGCGTGATCTACTCAAACAGAAACGTCTTATTCGTTTTTACATTTACCGTCAGATATATTGTGAGTTTACAGGTCATGAAAATGATTTTTATACATCTCATTACGAAGCAATTGAGGAGATAATTCATTCCAAAGGCTGTAAAGAACTCAATCTCCCGTCTGATGTCATAGTCAGGAAAGACTACAAAAATCTGATATTCACAACCAAAGAGAAAATAGAAGAGTATGAACCTCAGGAAAGGATAATAGATTCTGTTAGAAACCGTTTCACATTCGAGAATTACAGAGTTTCCATGAAAAAGTTCAGGGTTATGCCAAAGAAGAAGAATCAGTTTGAAGATAAGAATACAGCTTACTTCGATTATGACAAACTGGAGCTTCCTCTTGTATTCCGTCACAGACTCCCCGGGGATAAATTCATACCGTTCGGCATGAAGCATCATAAGAAATTAAAGGATTTTTTCATTGACGAAAAAGTGTCAAAATTCGACAGAGATAAGGTTATAGTTTTAACTGATAATAATAAGATCATCTGGATTTGTGGGAAACGAATTGACAACAGAGTTGTTATTTCTGATGAAACCAAAAATATCTTGATGATAAAACTGGAAAAAATCATCTCAGGCAGACCGCGTTCAGCCGAAAGGAAAAAGTAAGAGGATACAATGCATAACGATATAGAGAAAATTCTACTTTCTAAAGAAAAGCTTCAGGGAAAAATTAACGAATTAGGAAAGAAAATAGCTGAAGATTATAAAGATACAAATCCGGTACTAATCTGCATTCTGAGAGGATCCGCAATATTTACGGCTGACCTTGTACGTGCTATCGAAGCACAGGTTGAAATGGATTTCATGAGTATTTCCAGTTATGGAGCCAGTACACAGTCTTCCGGAGTTGTAAAAATCAGAAAAGATATTGATACAGACATTACAGACCGTCATGTTATTATCGTTGAGGATATTGTGGACAGTGGTCTGACTTTGAAGTATCTTCTTAAATATCTGTCAAAACATAAACCAGCGTCACTCAAAGCATGTGTCTTACTGGATAAACCTGAAGCTCATAAGGCTGATCTTCATCTGGAATATGTCGGTTTTGAAGTCGGAAATGAATTTGTTGTCGGGTACGGGTTAGATTTTGCTGAAAAATACAGAAATCTGCCTTACATCGGAATCCTTAAGGAGGAAGTTTATAAATGATGCAAAATAGAAACGATAATAATCGTAACAATAATAATAAACCGGGTGGAATGCCGCCGAACAGACCTAAAAAGATGCAGACAGTCACAATGTGGATTGTCATAGCACTTATTATGGCTGCCCTTTGGAACATTCAGCCGATGATACGAAAAAGTCAGATAAAAGAAGTAACATATTCAACATTCATGTCTATGGCAAAGAGCGGCAGTATCATGGAAGCCCAATTTGTAGACAGAGATGTTGAGTACATTGATGCAGATAGCCAGAAATATCATACTCTTCTCCCTATGTATCCTGATCCTGATTTCATGAAAGAGCTTACATCTGCAGGAATCAATGTTTCTTCCAAGAAACCATCCAAGATGTTCGCTTTCCTGATGAACATTCTGCCATTCCTCTTAATTATAGGGTTCTGGCTGTTCATGATGAGATCAATGCAGGGTGGTGGCAGAAAAGCTTTCAGTTTTGGTAAAAGCAAAGCGAAACTCTTCCTTGGCGGTAAAACCAACATCACATTTAAAGATGTCGCAGGAGTTAAAGAAGCTAAAGAAGAACTTGAGGAAATCGTTGAATTCCTTAAATCACCTTCTAAATTCCAGAAACTTGGTGGAAGAATCCCTCGCGGTGTACTTCTTCTCGGTAGACCGGGTACAGGTAAAACCCTTCTTGCCAAAGCAGTAGCAGGAGAAGCCAAAGTGCCTTTCTTCAGTATCAGTGGATCTGATTTTGTGGAAATGTTCGTTGGTGTAGGTGCATCCAGAGTTAGAGACCTTTTTGAAAACGCAAAGAAAAACTCACCGTGTATAGCTTTTATCGATGAGATTGATGCTGTCGGTCGTCACAGAGGAAGCGGTCTCGGTGGTGGTCACGATGAAAGAGAACAGACTCTTAACCAGTTACTCGTTGAAATGGACGGTTTTGAAGCAAATGATTCAGTCATAATTATCGCCGCAACAAACAGACCTGATGTACTTGACCCGGCGTTACTTCGTCCGGGGCGTTTTGACAGACAGGTTGTGGTTGATCTGCCGGATATTAAAGGTCGTGAAGCTATTCTTAAAGTACACGTTAAAAAGCTCCCGCTTGCTGATTCAGTTAATCTTTCTATTGTTGCCAGAGGAACATCCGGATTCAGCGGGGCAGACCTTGCTAACCTTGTAAACGAAGCCGCACTTCTTGCTGCCCGTAAAAACAAGAAAAGAATCGAGATGGATGACTTTGAAGAAGCTAAAGACAAGCAAGTACTTGGAAAAGCAAGAAAATCGAAAGTAATTTCCGAAGAGGAAAAGAAAAATACATCTTATCATGAAGTTGGACACGTACTCACATCAGTTTTTCTGGATAAGGTTGAACCGGTGCATAAAGTATCTATCATACCTCGTGGATTTACCGGTGGAGCTACTCACTATCTGCAGACAGATAAATCCAGTTATTCCAGAAGCTATCTGGAGCAGAAACTTGTTTCTCTGCTGGGTGGACGTTGTGCCGAAGAGATTATTTTCAACGAACTTACAACCGGTGCAGGAAACGATATTCAAAGAGCAACTGATATTGTAACCAAAATGGTCTGTCACTGGGGTATGAGCAGGAAGATAGGTCCTATGAAAGTCGGTAAGGAAAACGAGCAGGTCTTCCTTGGTAAAGAGCTAACGCAAAGTGATTATCATTCTGAGAAAACTGCTGAGATTATTGATCAGGAGATCAGGGATATTATTCATGAAGCACATGAGAAAGCTATGGCTATCTTGACAGAACATAAGGAATTGCTTGAAGTACTGTCCATGGAGCTCTATGAAAAAGAGACAATGGGAGCTACCGAAATTTTTGATACTGTGATGAAGCATGTTGATGACGATATGAAGGAATTTATTGAGAAGCGCAGAGCAATCGCTCTGGAAATGGTTCTCAGTTCCGAAATGCATGATGAGGATATCGAAGCAGCAGCAGAAGAAACTGAAGAAGCTGAAAAAACTGAGAATATAGAAGTAAATGAAACTGATGATTCGAAAGAATCTTAGTTTTAGATAGATTATGGAGTAAAAATGGATATCAGAGGAACAACAATACTTGGTATTATTAAAGACGGAAAAGCAGTTATTGGCGGGGACGGACAGGTTACATTCGGGCATACCGTACTGAAATCTAATGCAGTGAAGATCAGAAAACTGTATTACGACAGAATTATCGCCGGATTTGCCGGTGCGACAGCCGATGCATTTACGCTTTTCGAAAAATTTGACATTAAACTAAAAGAATATAAAGGCAATTTAAGAAAATCTGCAGTCGAGCTTGCTAAGGACTGGCGTTCAGACAAGATTCTGAGAAGACTGGAAGCTATGATTATTGTGGCTGATAAAGAAACAATTCTGATCCTTACCGGTAACGGTGATGTAGTTGAACCAAACGACGGCATTGCTGCAATCGGTTCAGGCGGTTCGTATGCTCTGGCTTCTGCTAAAGCTCTTACTATGAAAAATCCTGATCTGGATTTGAAAGAGATAGTCGAAACGTCTCTGAATATCGCTTCGGAGATTTGCATTTATACAAACAATAATCTGGTAATTGAGGAAATTTAGTATGGCGGAAATGAAAACACTGACACCAAGAAAAATAGTAAAAGAACTCAATAAATACATTATCGGGCAGGATGAAGCCAAGCGTCATGTTGCTATTGCCATGAGAAACAGATGGCGTAGACAGAATGTTAAAACAGATATTCAGTCAGAGATTATGCCAAACAATATAATTCTTATCGGGCCAACCGGAGTGGGGAAGACCGAGATAGCAAGAAGGCTTTCCAAGCTCGCCAATGCCCCTTTCATTAAGGTAGAAGCTTCAAAATTTACCGAAGTCGGTTATGTTGGACGTGATGTGGAATCTATGGTGCGTGAGCTCATGGATGTTGCAATCAATGACACCAGAGCGGAACTTGTTGAGCAGGTTAAAGCAAAGGCCTTTGAGAATGCAAAACATAAGCTTCTCGATCAGATGCTGCCTCCACCTAAGAAGTCTTTCACCAGCGAGAACTCAGATGTTGATTATGAAGAAAAACTGGCAAGCTACAAGCGAACCAGAGCCAAGTTCCTTAAGAAACTGGAAGACGGACAGCTTGACGACAGAGATGTGGAAATCAGTGTTGAGAATGCAGGACCACCCCATGTGGAAGTATTCTCTAACATCGGGTTCGAAGCTTTTGACCTGAACATAGGGGAGATGATCTCCAATATGATGCCGCAGAAGAAAGATAAGAAAGCTAAGAGTATGAAAGTACCTCAGGCTCTTGCCCATCTGCAGCAGGCGGAAGAAACCAGACTTGTGAATAAAGAAAAGGTTATGGAGATTGCCAAAGATAAGGTAGAGAACCACGGCATTATCTTTATTGATGAGATTGATAAAATTGCTTCTACAAATAAAGATAACAAAACCGATGTTTCCAGATCCGGTGTACAGCGCGATTTACTCCCGATTGTAGAAGGATCTAACGTGCCGACAAAACACGGTATTATCAATACATCTCATATTCTGTTTATTGCTGCCGGTGCATTCCATACAGCCAAGCCGTCCGATTTAATTCCGGAACTGCAGGGTAGATTCCCGATCCGCGTTGAGCTTAACAGTCTGACGAGAGAAGATTTTGAAAAGATACTCACTATACCTAAAAACGCTCTTATTAAGCAGTACGAAGCCTTATTCAAAACAGAACGCGTAAAACTCAGCTTTGAAGCAGAGGCTATTTCCGAGCTTGCTGCTTATGCGGCCGATGCCAACGAAAAGATGGAAGATATTGGAGCAAGAAGACTGCACACAATCCTGAGTACTCTCCTGGAAGAATACCTGTTTGAAATGCCGGAAACCAAGTACAAGAGCATTAACATTAATAAAGAAATAGTTGTTGAAAAACTGAGCGATCTCGTGAAGAATGAAGATCTTTCGAGATACATTCTGTAACAGTTTTTAGCTAATATAAAATACTTTTAGAACACCTGTCGTTAGATGGGTGTTTTTTTGTTATTGACAATATAGTGACGATTTCTTATTCTTAATTAATGAGGTCATTTACTAATGTAGAAAACATTATTAAATCTTCTTATGTAAAAAAAATACTCTTTATAAACATTTAATAATTGATGAGAATAAATATTAGCCTTTAAGGAGGGCTATAATGAAAAAAACAAAAAATCATGTAGATGAGGGAAAATATATTCTTGAACTAAAAGAATACATTTCTAAACTGTCTTTAAGAGAAATAAGGTTCTGCATAGAATATGCTGCAACTGGCATTTATACAAAATCAGTTGAAGCAGCTGGATTTAGTGTAAAATGTAAATCAGATAAAGGTAGAAGTTTATTGAAGAAAACTGAAATGTCTGAAGTGATAAAGATTCTAAGGAGACGTTATATTACAGAGTTTCTGACTTCTAAAGATGAGTTTGTATATTCACTTTATTGTATCATTAATAGTGATATAGGAAATCTATTTGAAAGAGAAGTTTGTAATGATCAAACTAATTGTAAATGGAAACTCAAATCTATCTCAGAGATAGATTTTACAGGTGTGAAGAAATTAAAAACTAACTCTGAAGGAAACAATTTCCATATAGTAATGCAAGATAAGATGAAAGCATTTCGTTTGCTTGCAAAAATATATGAATTGATATAGACAATTAACAAAATTTATTCTATTGATTATTAAGTGTTGAGGGTGAATGAATTTAGTTCACCCTCTTTTTATTTTTGAATTGACAAAATATGAAATGATGCTCATTCCTTGTTATGTTTATGGGAAGCTATGATATATAGCCATTGGTGTTATGATAATTTTATATGAAATGCAACTGTGATTGTTTGTGTAAAAGGAGATATGTATGGATATTATAGATATTATTAAATTTAATTATAAATGGATTTTTAGTGGTATTGGCGTATTAATTATAACAACTATTTTCAGTCTGATTAGGAGAAGTAATAGCAATAATCAAAAAATAGGTAATAAGTCCAATAATAATATACAGATTAATGGAAATGTGAATATAAATAATAATGAAGATAGTAAGGACAAAAACAAATGACAATCAAGAAAACAGTAGGTAAGAATAGCAATAATAATATACAAGCAGAAAATTTAATAATAAACAATATTGCACTTGATGAGGATGCAATAAAAAATATTGTTGAGTTAAAAATTAGAGAAATGTTTCCATACTTTGAAGAATCCAGAAAAACGGCAAATAGACGATTTAAAGATTTCAATATTGAGTTTGCGAGAAGATTTATTGAAACATGCCCAGATAATTTGGAAGTATTTAAGGAGCCCAGCATGCAAGTATCTCTTATGAATGCTGAAATAGAATACGCAAAATCTGGAAGGATAGAACACAAAACAATGTTGTTGGAAACTTTGATTGAGAGAGCATTGAATAGCAACAATGATCTGTTAAAAATTATTTTAGATGCTTGTATTCAGACTATCCCATTAATGAATAGAAACCAAATTTTCACATTGAGACTAATATACTTGCTCACGTTTAAGGATGAGTCAGTAAATAGCATTAGTGATTTTCAAGAATTTGTAGAAAAAAAAATAATACCTTTGAATACAAAGTTTGCATTCACCGACCTGGATATACGACATTTAGACTATTGTAAATCTATTACACTTAGACCATTGTATACGCTTGAAAGTGATAGACCATTGTTTCAGTTTTATAAACTTTATTCCAGTATACTGGGTAATCAAAACTTTACCTATTTTAAGGAAACTATCCAAAATATATCAGAAGAATCTCACAATATTTTTGGGACATACTCAAGAAGTAATCTATGGAGATTTGATCTAACAAGTGTTGGACAAAAGATTGCTGAAATAAGTGAAGTGATGATGCAAAATGAGTAAACCTTGAAGTAATAATTGTAGTTTCTTAAGCTCCTGAAATAGTCACCCCCTAACCCCAACTAACCTCTCAACAAACCTCTTGCAATAGTCATAGCTGGGTTTGTCTATAACCTTAAATCTCATTGCATAGCCTTCCATAAACTTCTCGGAGTTGGAAAGGTCGTGGTGGTAAGGCAGCATTTCAGGATCGGCGAGGAATGCGTCTCTTTCTTTGGGGCGGATTGCCATATTGAGGTGGAAATGGGAACTACAGGGGATAATGTAACAGAGGGCTTTCTACCTGGAGAATATCTTGAGGGTCCAGCCTTTGTAAAATGTCCATTTAGTATCAAATGCATTTGTAACAGCAAGCATATCGAGATAAAAGCTGTGTACTTCTTTTAATGCTTCCTGTAAGGTCTCGGCTGTAGGTACGGTCTTTTTATCTGTAAATGCGTAATCAATATCCATATTAACATCCTTTTTTGCAAAATTAACAATCAGTTGATAAAAATGTCAAACAAAATAGGGAAGAGGTGGATATAAAGTACAAGATCATTTTAAAACGAAATTACGGACTTATTTTTTACGAAATTTATTAACTAATTTACTCGTTTTAAATTCTTTAACAATGCTAATTACTCTCTCAAACTCAATCTCATTCAAAGCTCTTCTGGGAATAATGATAAAAGTAACTCTTGTATTATATAGAAGAATAGTCTCATTAGTAATAACAATTTTCTCAAATTCAGTAAACTTTGATTCACTTATTCCGGTATTTTCTATAATATAATCATCAAATATTTGAATTGTATTTTCGTTTTGCAGCATTTTTTGCTTTTTAAATGATATTCGATATGCTATCTTCAATATAATCAAATTAGGAAAAATATAGTTTAGAGAGAAGAATAACCAGAATGCTGAGTAAAATGAAAAACCTTTAGTATAAATTGTTCCAACTTGCACGAGAGCAAGGTATATAATTAATAATTTAAATAGTAAATATATTGGTTTCATGAATAATAAAGAATAATGAATATTGTTTGCCTTTTCATAATCCTTATAATTGTAGTTAATTTTTATTTCCATCTTAAACTCCTTAAAAAATAAAGTATGCCAAATCCATAGTAACATCCTTTTTGGCAAAATTAACAATCAGTTGATAAAAATGTCAAACAAAATAGGGAAGAGGTGGTTTTTGTACCTGGATAAACATCTTTGGAATGGTCAGAGACATTCCATAATAGTGTGATATTGTTGTCCCCATTAATTCTATGTGTAAAACCTCATTTATGTTGTTCTGTTCATTTGAAATTAATTCCCTTTCCCGACTTAATCAAGACTACGGGGATTTAACCTATAGATAAAGATATAGTTAAAAAGTTCCCTGACAGACTGTGTAAAAAAGTAAATTTTATCGTACTTTTGCTCTCAGTCTTTTCCCTTCGACTCCGCTCAGGGATCTTCTATCCTGGTATTTATCAGTAAGTTAAGCTGCTTGAGTCCCGAGTTATCGGGAAAATCTGCTACATATTTTCAATAATTCAATTTCTTTTTCGTGTCCTTTCATGTTTTTCGTTGTTGAAAAGAATCATAGGGTAGAGCTGGGTATATAATTCTGAGACTGAGGCTCATACATTGCAGCATCTCTCCTATCAATAATCATACAAGACGGAGCAATGATTATTGTTCCCTGCAAACGATGCTTTGCATCATAAATCATTATATCAAGAAAATCATGAAGATCAAGGTTCAGACATTTCAAAGAAGTTTTCGATACGACCATTGCATATTTACACCATTCACAAGGATCACTTCGAGAATCATTGAGAAGGGAATGATTGATAAAGATCTTCGACCATTCCAAAGGTATGTATCATTGAACTTGATAATCAATACTTTCGTGTTTTTGATGGATGCAAAAATAACTGAAAAAAGTGAATAGGGTACCCTTTTCTTAAAAACAGTCACAATGTATTATAATCTACATTATGTAAACTTTAATATGTTTATTTAATTGTTTGGGGTTCTTTTGGTTAAGATGTATTAAGTTTTGTTAATCTCAGCAAGCTGTCAAGTTTTATGTAAAAATGTAAATATCGATTTTAAGGCTGTTTTGGGATTTAATTTAATATTCCGAGTCTAATATCATTCGGAAATTATTATCGTCGCTTAGAATCGATTTTTCGAGGTCGGGTAATTTTGCTATTGAGCAAACAATTGATTTCCCGGATTAATTACTTTATTCTTTCTTTATGTATCTTTTCCCCTTCGACTCCGCTCACAGTGTGTGTAAAACGTGATTTTGGTCGTTTCTTTTGTTCACGGCAAATTCCCTTTCCCGACATAATCGGGACTCAGGGAGCTTTCATCATTATCATTATCAGTAAGATAAGTAGATTGAGCTCCGAAGAATCTGGAAAATCTGAGACATAAATAATTTGTAATTTTATATTTTACGTCGGCTCCACACAGTCTTTCAATGAACTTCGCTTATAGATGATACTAACCAAGTCTCTGAGTTCCTGATATATCCGGATAATATATGCAAAACTGACCTGAATTCCGATATTTTATCATTATTACAATCTATCAATCGAATTTACTTTGACAGAATAGTGGCTGTAACTATTTTGTATATAAAAGAATTATGTCCTAAGGAGATCTTATGAAGAGTATGACAGGCTATGGAAAAGCTTCCTACATTGATGATAACTATGAACTTGATATTGAAGTTAAATCTGTGAATCACAGATACCTGGATCTGAAATTGATGACACCAAGAGAATTAAACTGGTACGAGTTCCAGATGCGTGAAATGATTTCCCGATATATAAAGAGGGGAAAGCTGGAAGTAAGAATAACTGTCAGAGACAAACGTCTCCCCGACCTTGAAATAGATATGCATAAACTCGAAAAGCTGTGGAATCTCTACAATTCAGCTATTGAGCATCTTAATGTAACACAGCAGATATCTATTGAGAAAATATTGGAAAACAAGACTTTACTGATTGAAAGGAATCAGAATAGTGAAACCGATGAGTTTACCGGAATCATCGATACTAATCTGGAATCTGCTTTGATGAAGCATGAGGAAATGGCACTGAGAGAAGGTGAATCAATGCAGGATTTCTTCGTCTCTTCCCTATCCCGTATCACAAGTGCACTCAATACAATTGAATCAGAATTCCCTGAGTACAAGAACGATATTTTCTTGAAATATAATACGCAGATCACTTCATTATTACAGAAAACACTTACTGAAGAAGAAGAAAGAAGACTCATGCTGGAAGCTGCAGTATTTGTTGAAAAGGCAGATATTAACGAAGAAATTGTCAGGTTGAAGGACCATATTGAGAAGTTCCGTGAAAAGCTTTACGTAGAAAATGTTGAGATTGGTAAATCGATGAACTTCATCTTATTAGAGATGCAGAGAGAAGCCAATACTATAAGTGCAAAATTCAATTCAAGCAAAGTATTTTCACAAATTCTCACAATCAAAGAAGAAATAGAGAAGTGCAGGGAGCTTGTACAGAATGTCGAATAAGACTGAAGAAAAGAAACAAATAGATAACAAAGAGAAATTCGTACTGGAAGAACCTCTTGAATGGAGATCTTTCCCGTTAGTTGACTACCCTAAGAGCAGTATTTTTCTCTCAGCCTTCATTATATTCTTTGCCTGGCTTTTGTGGGATATCGCAGTTGTTGAATGGCACATGTTTTATTATTATCTTCTTGGAATGCTGATCTTTGTTTTAAGTCTTGGCAATTACTTCTTCCCCACTTATTATATTATAGATAATAATACTGTTACGATTGATTACACAATCACTAAAATTAAAAAAAATTTCACTGATTTCCGCTGTTTTTATGCTGATAAAAAAGGCGTTATGCTGGGCACTTTCATGCGTCCAAGACGAATTGACAGATTCAGGGGAATATCAATACGGTTCAGTAAGGATCAGGCTGAAAAAGATTCCTTAATGAAACTGCTCGAATCTAAAAACTTACGAAAATACTAATGGAGAACCATGTATAATAAAAAATTTGCCGATAAAATAGTTAGATTTCTAAATGCTAACCCGGCTGGAAAATACAATATGCAAGACCTTGCTGCTATACTGCATATTGGTAAACATGATTACAGATACCTTCAAACCACATTAAACAGCATGGTTAAGGAAAAAATAATCAAAAGGCAGCGTAAATACTTCAGCAGTGCTGAAGACGGAAAACAACGTTACCGTAGATCAGAGAGTAAAGTTCTTACAAGCAGTAAACCTGCTGAAAAAAGCAAACTAACCAGAACAGAGAGAAGAATGACCAAGTCCGGTGATACCAGGATCGCAGTAGGAAAATTTGACGCTACTCCGCTATCCAAGAATGCTTCTTTCGCCTTTGTTATTACTAAGAACGAGGATATTTTCATCTCAGGTGAAGATGTTGGTAATGCTTACCATAACGACCTGGTTGAAGTTGAAATTCTTTACCGCAAAGGTGGAGGAGAAAAACGTGCTTATGGTATTGTTACAGATATTCTTGAGAGACACAAAACCACTTTTACCGGCAGAATTGAAGGTTATAAAAACAAGTTTCTGCTGATCTGTGATAATCCAAAAGTTCATAGATCGTTTCAGCTTGATCCCGAATCAGGATTAAAATCAGGCCAGAAAGCTTTCGTTGAAGTCTATGACTGGGGTGATCACAAATTCAACATTTCACCCCGAGCCAGAGTTAAAGAGATACTCGGTATGGCAGGAGAACCAGATGTTGAATTCATGAGTGTTATCAGAGAATATGATCTGCCTCTTGATTTCCCGGAAGAAGTTCTTGAAGCCGCTCAGGAAATCAGTCCTGAGATCCCTGAAGAAGAATATAAAAGGCGTCAGGATTTCAGAGATTTACAGACATTCACCATCGACCCGGTTTCTGCCAAGGATTATGATGATGCTATATCTCTTGAACTTAACGAGAATGACTTCAACCTTTACGTTCACATCGCAGATGTATCTCATTATATAACAAAGGAAACACCTATATATCATGAAGCGGTAAACAGAGGAAACAGTTTTTATTTTCCTCGTAAAGTGATACCTATGCTTCCAGAAGCGTTATCCAACGGTATATGCAGTTTGAGACCTTATGAAGAAAAGCTGACCATGACCGTGAAAACAACATTCGACTTTGATTTCAATATAAAAGCTCAGAAGCTGTACGAATCTATAATTAAATCGGATTATCGTTTTGCATATGAGGATATAGACAAGTTCTTTGATGGAGATAAAACAGCAGTGCCGGATGAGTTCTATCTGACTCTGGAAATGATGCTTAAGCTCTCACAGAAACTGTCCGAGAAGCGTCGTAAACAAGGCGCGCTGTATTTTGATCTTCCTGAAGTCGAATTCAAGTTCGACGAACTGGGTTATCTTGGTAAACTTACCAGATCAAAAGAAACAGACTCTCATCTATTGGTTGAGAACTTCATGCTTATTGCAAATGAGTTTGTAGCTCAGAGTCTTGAGAGCCGATTAAAAAGACTGAAAAGAAAGCAGCCTCTCTTCCCTCTCTTCAGAATTCACGAAGATCCGGAAGAAAGAAAGGTATCCGAAATCCTTAATCTGCTTAAAACATATAAGATTCCTATTAAACGTTCCAGCAACATGAACTTAACCGTTCAAAACGTTCTTGCTGAATTACCGAGTCAGGACTTCCACAGAGTATTTGACAGAAAGATTCTCAGAAGCATGAAAAAAGCAAAGTATTCCATTATGCATAAGCGACATTTTGGTCTGGCAATGGAGACTTATACTCACTTTACATCACCTATCAGACGTTTGTGTGACCTGGTTATTCATCAGTTATGCAAGTCATTCCTGTTGAACTCTCAGACAACCAAGTTCACTCAGCAGGAGTTGATAAATCTGGCTGAAGTTGCTTCCAAACAGGAGATACTGGCTGACGAAGCAGAAAGAAGCGTAAACAGAATTAATGTACTCAGCTTCCTGAAAGACAAAGTTGGAGAAGAGTTTACCGGGCTTGTTACTGGCATGAATAACTCTAACCTTTTTATAGAACTGGATGACATTCCTGTAAGCGGTGTTCTGCCAATGAGCTATTTCAATGACGACTACTATGTGTTCTACAGAGAGTCCGCTACAATGATTGGTAAACGCAAAAATCAGAAGATCAGGCTTGCAGACAGATTGTCAGTCAGAATTGAACGTGTAGATGATGACCTTTATCTGGGACTTGTTCAGGATAATGTTCAGCAGGATAGCGGACGATCCGGTGATAACAGAAGACCTCGTGGGAACTATAAAGGAAAAGACAGTAGTAGATCCAGAGGCAGCTATAAAGATAGAGACAAAGATAGAGATAAAAACAAAAGCCGTGGCGGTTACAAAGGTAGAGACCGAGATCGGGACAAAGACAGCGATAGAGGTCGAAAAAGCTTCGGTAATAAACGACGAAAAAGATAAATCATATATAATAAATCATATAAATATTAAGACTGGTGATTTTTTCATCAGTCTTTTTTATAAATTTTCACACTCCCAGACAATTTTCTCACAATTCTGAAATTTCATGAATCTCTGTAGTTCATATTCAAAAATATTCTTAAATTCCTTGCTGTCAGCTTCAGGAAGTTCTTTATGCAGTCTTTTTATAACAAGTTCTTTCTTTTTGCGTTCAGCTTTAACATCAATTCTTAAGGCAAATTTATCTCTCCAGATTACAGGAAGAACAAAGTAACCGAAAATCCTTTTCTTTTCAGGTACATAGCATTCTAACCTGTATGAGAAATTAAACAATTTTTCAATCCGTTCTCTGATAATTATCAGATTATCAAACGGTGATAGTATCCTTATTTCATTTTCAATCGGTTTATCAATATTTTCCATTTTGTACTCAAGCATGAAATATTCAGTAGTATCACCTTCAAGCCTGACCTTTATAACTTCCCCACTGTTTATAAGATGTGCAATACCTGCTTTTATGATCTTCTTTGCATTAATATTTACAAATTTTTCCATTTCCTTCGCAGTAAGAATACCATGAGCAGATAGTGTTTTTCGCACAAAGAAAATCCCCATTTCCAAATCATCAGGATTAGAAGCATTAATATCTTCAGGAATAATCCGTTCAGTTAAGTTATAAATTCTCTGAAAATTATCACGTCGATCAATCATCAGATCACCTCGCCAGACGAGTGTCTCCAAGGCTACTTTAATCGGACTGTATGTCCAGATGGTCTGTTTATCTCCTCTTACTTTGCTGAAGTCTTTGATACCAAGTGGACCATCATCCTTTATTCTTTGAAGCACTTTATCAATATATGGTTCAGCTTCTTTCAGCCACTGCTTCTCCCATGCTTTAGTGGGGAACTCCCTGATTCTCCTACTGTAAAATCTGTAATCTTCCATTGGCAGATAAGACAAAGCGTGTCCAAAGAACTCGAAAACAGATTTATCTCTGCTCAGTAACTCATCAAGATATGCTGGTGAATATCCATTGGTTCTTGTAAACAAAGTATGATGATGAGCCCTGTTAATAATATTTATCGTATCAATCTGAACATAACCAAGAGCCTTAATCAACTCCAGAATACTCATCTTATCTGCTTTGATGTTTCCATAAAGCTTCTGTGAATTGATAGCAAGACTCCGAGCCTGAGCGGAAGTAATCTCCGTAACAGAGCTAATCATCGAACAGATCTCCGAACAGATCGCCAAGAGTTTCAGTCTGCTGATTCTGTTTTCCGTATTTACTAACCAGATATTTATCCTGTTTAAACTGTTTCTTTGACTTTCTTCCGGATCTCATACCTTCCTGTTGCTTTTCACCATTATAGTCACAACGTCCATCAGGACAAATCAGAACTTTCTTGTTTCGCTTCTGTACAAACATCAAATTTTTACCACATACAGGACATTTCTGTTTTGAAAGATTATCCGGTACAAACTTAACATCATTCTTTTTAACACCGATAAGAATATCGACAGTTCTTTGCTTTATTTCATCAAGAAACTTCCGTGAATCCATTTTGCTCTTTGCAATCAAATCAAGCTGATTCTCCCATATAGCAGTTAAATCCGGGTAAACAAGTTCTTCAGGAGCAATCCTTATAAATTCACTTGCTTTACCTGTAGGAACAAGCTGCTTACCATCACGCTCTACATAATGATTACTTATGAGCTTTTCTATAATATCTGCTCTTGTTGCCGGAGTTCCCAGTCCTGTACCCTTCAGCTTTTCTTTCAGTTTCGGATTCTTTACAAACTTGGAACAGAATTCCATAGCTGTCAGCAGTGTTGCCTCAGTATATCTTGGTGGAGGTTCAGTCTCATGCTCAGACGTCTCTATGCGGGATGCTTTTATTGTCTGTCCCGGTTTAAGAGAGACTCTTTTAACAGACACCGAGGAATTATCCTGATGAGGAAGATCCATCCAGGTTCTATCCATGACAATCTGGTCTGAAAATGTAAATTTCTCACCACAGCATTCAGCAGAAGCACTTATCTTACTTACAACAGCATCTTCAGACAATACAGCCAGAAATCGGAATGCAATCAGTTCATAGATTTTTCTCTCATCATTATCTCCTGAAGAAAAGTGAGGTTTTGTCTCAGTTGGCAAAAGTGCATGGTGATCAGATACTCTATCATTGTTTATAAAACTTTTTCTTTTAATATAGCCATCGCTTAACAGTTTTTTCGATGCTTTAGAGGTTCCTGGATACACGGTTAAGGCTGTAAGTTTTTCATTAAGGGTTGCGACCATATCATCAGTTATACAGCGCGAGTCCGTTCTGGGATATGTAATCAGCTTCATTCTTTCATACAGAGTCTGGGCACAGGAAAGTGTTTTCTTTGCAGAAAATCCGAACAGCTTGTTTGCGTCTCTCTGAAGTTCCGTAAGATCATAAGCTAATGGCGGTTGTTTTCTGACTTTTTTCTGGGTAAACTCAGTTATCTTGAATTCTCCTGAATCTTTACACTTGTTTTTAACAGCAAGAAGCTTATCACAATCGAATGATGTTGCTGAGTTCTTACTATTCACTCTATGGAATCTTAAACCGTTTATATCGGCATAAAGTTTCCAGTATTTCTTACTGACAAAATTCTTTCTTTCTTCCTCTCTTTGAACCATCATTGCCAGAGTTGGAGTCTGTACTCTGCCAGCACTCAACTGAGAATCATGTTTGCATGTTAATGCTCTGGTAATGTTTAGACCTACAATCCAATCTGCATAAGCCCGAGATTCTGCTGCTCGGAACAATCCCATATAATTTTCACCTGGCTGTAGGTTGTTCATCCCGTCTTTAATTGCTTTATCTGTCTGGGAAGAAATCCAGAGTCTCTTAATTGGCTTTCTGTTTCCGCAAAGTTTAAGAATCCAGCGAGCAACAAGCTCTCCTTCCCTACCAGCATCAGTCGCAATGATTATTTCATTTACATCCTTTCTTTTGATAAGAGAAGAAACAGACTTATATTGATGTGATGTTTTCCTCATTACTCGCAGTTTCATCTTTTCAGGAATTATTGGCAGGTCATCAAGATTCCAATTTTTATATTTAGCATCATAATAGTGCGGTTCAACAAGTTCTACAAGATGCCCCATTGCCCAGGTTACAATATGGGTGTTTCCTTCCATAAAGGCTTTCCCCCTGCTTCTGCAGTTTAGAACACGTCCAATCTCTTTACCTACGCTAGGCTTCTCTGCTAAAATCAGTGTTTTCATTATACATCCTTAAGTGTGGTTAGAATTTGAAATTCTTTTATAATAATTCATGGTGTAATGTCAAGGAGGGAAAATCCAAATATGTCAAATACATGATAAATCAATTGAAAAAATTATTAATATACCTGCAGTATATACATTTCTTTTATGTTAATTCATTGGTATTGTATTATATGGTTTATCTCACAAAGATTTTCAATATTTAATTGTCAATAGTTGTACACAAAGTATACAGTACCTGCAAGATGTCCAATATAGCAAAAGTGTTCGCTTTTAGTTGATTATACAATGATCTCGATATTATTATTGTATTTTGTGGAAGTTAATCTATAAGTAGTAACATTGTCAGCCTCTGAAAAACATCCAAAGGATGAATTTCAGAAACTGAGGCAGAATGCTGTGCATTATTCTTACCCGACTAATAAAGCACATTTTTAAAACGAGAACAAACTTTTTGTAGATTCTGCTCCCGTGTTTACAGTACCCTTCTGCCTAATCTAATATGCAATAGTTATTCCAAAAAAATATTTTTTTAAAAAAAAAGAAAAAACAATCAATTAAAAAAAACTCTTTTCAATTTATGTAATCATATCTAAGTTTGACATAGGAGAAACTATGAAGAGAATTATATCTATATTTATGTTTTTTGTGTTTTGCAGCACAGTTTTCGCTCAATTTGCTTTTCCTCATCGCATGACAGAAGCTGAGGAAAGAGACCGTTACCTTATAGGAAGAGATTTTAATGAAACTCAACCTCCAGCATCACCTGTACGACCTGTTGCAGAGTTCGAGCAGATGTCAGCTGTTATAATAGCATATCCCTTTGGAATACCCATGGAGCTGATTAACGACCTGGCAAATGATACAAAACTGATTATTGCTGTTGAAGATGAGAGTACAAGGCAGATCGCAGATACTCAATTAACAGATAATGGAATCAATATGAGTAATTGCGAATTCCTTATTTATAATACTAATTCATACTGGACAAGGGATTTCGGTCCTTTCTTCGTTGTTGACGGCAACAATGAAGTTGCTGTTGTGGATTTCCCCTATAACAGAACATACCGTCCACTTGATAATGATTTTCCTCCCTTTTTTGCCACTGCGGACACACTTGATATGTACGGAATGGATATCATTCACACAGGTGGAAACTATATGAATGATGGTGTATCAACCGGTGCATCTTCCGATCTGGTAATTAATGAAAATCCTCATATGAATGAATTGGAGATTAAAAATCGTCTTGCCCAATATCTTGGTACTACAAGATATTTTACTATAAGCGATCCGAATAACACATATATTGATCACATCGACTGCTGGGGAAAATTCCTGGCACCTGATAAAATTCTACTCAGGTCAGTCAGTCCCACACACTCCCAGTTTCAAGAGCTTGAAAACACATATAACTATTTCCTGAATACTCTCTCCTGTTATGGGACACCTTATAGGATATTTCGTGTAAATACAAATAATGATGAACCATATACAAACTCGCTGATACTTAACAATAATGTTTATGTTCCTCTTACAGATACAGCTGAGGATTCAATTGCTCTTAACGTCTACAGAATGGCAATGCCCGGTTATCACGTGCGGGGATACTACAGCAGCGGAACTATTGCCTGGAGAAGCACTGATGCTCTTCACTGTAGAACTCATGAAGTTCCAGATAAATACATGCTTCATATTGGACATATGCCTCAGACAACTGTTGATGTTACACGTTCCGACATAATTATTGATGCTGAGATTATTGCTTACAGTGGTTATAGTCTTTATACGGATTCTCTTCTTGTATATTATAAGACAGCTTATAATGATACTTATCAGCCTGTACAAATGAGTTATCATAACGAAGATACATATAGAGGTCAAATCCCTGCTCAACCTCTTGGAACAACTGTATATTACTATATTCATGCTGCAGATATGTCCGGACGAAGTGTAAATCTTCCTGTTATGGGCAGTATCGATCCGTTTGCTTTCACAATTACTAATGATATTATGCGACCCGTAATCAACCATACACCGGATACAGTAATTTCCGCCACAGATTTCCCCTATACATTAACTGCAGATGTTAAAGATGACGGATTTGTTTCAACCGTGCTTATAGAATACAAGACAGTCGGTATTGCACAATATGCACAGTTTATACAACAGGATGCAAACACCTGGACATATACTTTTGATTCCCCTCCGAACGAAGCAGATTCCCTTTTCTATAGAATTCATACTGCGGATAACGGTACTCCACCTAATTTCACTTCATACCCGGAAAACGGTTTTCAAAAAGTATATGTGAACGGAACAAGTACTGTTAATAATGACATTGAGAATTCAATATCCAAGCTTAGTCTTTATCCTAATCCTTTCTGTACCGGAAAATCTAATCTACTCAATATATCATTTTCTTCAACGGGTAGAAACGAATCACTCAGGGGTGATATTAAAATTTATAATATTAAGGGCCAGCTTATTAAAACTATTACTCATTCAGAAAATTCAGTTGTGAAATCTGTTCAATGGAATGGTAAGGATGAACATAATAAGTCTGTTTCCAATGGAATTTATCTTATTAAGGCAGAAACCAATAGAGGTAAGCAACTAATCAAAAAAATGGTATTACTGAAATAAATAAAGTTGATATTTTGTTCTACAGCCTCTATATTGGAGGCTGTTTTTGTTAAAAAAGCAGGATACACAATGTATCCTGCTTTAAATATATAACATTCTCTGTTGGTTAACAGTTATTTGCAGTTCCGGCAGCAAAAGGATTTGCTGCTTTTTTCTTCTGCACTGGCTTATCGTTCAAAGGAATAAGGCAGAGAAACTTCATTACAGATTCTCCTGCATTTCTGAATTGGTGCTTCATTTCCGGATCCGCAAAAATGACGTCACCGGCTTTGAATGGATATTCTTTTTCTTCAGTAACGAATGTTCCGCTTCCCTCAACGACAAATACTTCATGTTCCCATGAATGAGAGTGGTATGGTGTGAATCCTCCCGGTTCTACTTCGAACATGCGCATTGCAAAATTGGGAGCTTTATCTTTTTGAGAAATCAACCATCTGATCTTCGTCTTTTTAGCTCCTTCAATATTCACTTCTTCAAGTTTTACATCGGTTGCCGAAATAACTTTCATAATTTCTCCTTAAACTAATTTTTTCTATAGTAAAGAATATCTTGATATTTTTAAAAGTCAATAACTTTATCAGAAGAATTCTAAGTGTCTCAAAAATAATTGACATCATTAAAAGAATCTTGTAAAAATAAACATTACTATTTGTTTGACATGAATACCCCTTATTTGAAGATTCCTCCACTAATAAAAAATGGAGTCAAAATGATAGAATTTAAAGATATACATGATCTTGAAGAATCGCAGATAAAGCAGGAGATTGCTGTTGTGAATCACTACATTAAAACAATGAAAGTAGAGGCAGACGCGTTCAATTATCTCGGTGCTCTCTACAATGAACTTGAAGAATTCGAGAATGCAGAACAGGCATATAAAAACGCCATAGAACGTTATCCCGAGTATAGAGATTCTTATGAGAATCTGGCAATGCTTTACCTTATTAATGATATGTCTGAAAAAGCAGAAAAGCAATTTATCATGAATATGGAATCTCCAAATTCTGACACATTCGATATTCTTAACATAGTTTATTTTTATCTGGATTCTGATGAATTGGAAAAAGCTGAAGACATTCTGCTCAAAGCTCTGGAACAATACCCGAATGATGCAAGCCTGATTAATGTTGCTGCTGATTTCTTTAATAATGTAGGTAAAAATGACAAAGCTGAAGAGCTCTATATCAAAAGCCTGGAGAATGATCCTGAAAACGCGGAAACACACTATAATTATGCAATCCTGCAGGAAAACAAAGAAGACTTTGAAAAAGCTGAAACCCATTATCATGAAGCCCTGAAACTTTCTCAGGACTATTCATCTGCTGCCCTTAATCTTGCTGTTCTTTATGAGAAACTGGACAGAATAGAAGACGCCGAAGGTTACTACATAAAAGCAATTGTAATTGAACCGGACAATCCTGACGCGTATTATAATCTTGCCCTGATGTATGCTTCAACCGGAAAGAAGAACCATGCAAAATCTATCCTGAAAAAGTATATGGATGCGAACGATAATGATGATGAAGAAATTTATCACTTTTATCAGGAATTAATGGCAGAAAAAGTATAAACTATACATAAACAAAAGCCTGCTGATTACTCGGCAGGTTTTTCCATTATAAACCTCTTTATTCAATCCCTGACTTCAGTATTTCCACAGCTATTCTGCGGAAAGATTCATAAGGTATATCTTTTGAATTCCACCCATATTGAAAAGTCTGGTGTCCATTAACCAGGTATTCTCCGAGAAAATGGGAAGGTTCTTCAGAAAATATTGATTTTCCCAGCTCAGTCTGAATTCGCCTGATCATTTTATCATAAGGGTCATATAATTCGGCAATATAAATTGATTCAGGAAACTTTTCAGGATACTTCAATTCTCTCCAAACATAAATTCTGTATCCATCCTTCAGGAAAATCTGTTCATAAATAACAGAGTTATAATCAGATCCGACTGCTTCAGCCAAAACCCCAGTATCATAAAAATCTTTCAATACTCTGAACAATGAATCAGCTTTTTCATATTTCTTTATTTCATTCAGTCCCCTCATAACGACCGAATAACTTAAATAGCTTTTCCGGTTATCATTTATAATATCCAAGAGGGCTTTTTCAGCCCTTAATGTATCCTGTAATTCATATGCACAGATATCAAATTTCAGATAAAGGAACATAGCTCTTTCATTTTCATCATTCGGGATCATAGGAGCAATTTCATCGATTTTCGCCAGAGCCTTCTCTGTCTCTCCCTTATGCAGATACGCTTTAGGGATAATAGTATATAGGAAAACTGGAGGAGTTCTTTCTTCGCTTTTCAATTCAATGATTTTGTTTCCTAATGCAATTGCTGAATCCGGTAAATTCATTTTAAGAAACATTTCACTCATTTTATTAAAAGCCATGGCATCATATGGATCTATCTCCAATACTTTTCTGTAATCTTTCAGGGACTCTTCATATTTTCCCAGCATAGCATATGCGCCTGCTCTATAATAGTATGTAGGAGCTTTCTCCATGCCGGAGTCTATTGCTTTATCAAAAAATTCGATGGCTTTTAAATCATCATCCAGAAAATAGTATGCTTGACCTACTATTGATGTTTCATGTGGTTTTAGAGTATCACATCCGGCATATTTTTTGATAATGAATTCAAACTTGTGTTTCTCTAATAACTCGTACATTGTCATTGAATCATAATCTGTATCCTCTGGTCTATACCCGTAACCTTCCATATGTGAGGATGCAGCAGGAGCAGTATCGATTTCATCTAAGCCGCTTCTTACAGATGTTGAACATCCAGTGAATAATATTACTATAAGAACTAACATAAGAGTTCTATACATAAGCACCTCCTTAGTTTACTGTCAAACTAATTGAGCATATTTTCTGTTTGTCAATATATTTTTTACACAAAATTCCTACATTTTGAAAATTACAGCAATCGCCATATTATTTATTGCCCCATTTTTAAAACGTATAATTTAAATATCATGAACTAATTAACTCACTTACAGGTAACTCTCTGGTGCTAATCATCATATTGGTTTATCAGCAAGTACTATCCCGGTCTGAATTATGAATATTCCCCACAGATTTACATCAGCTATTCTGTTGCAGTTACTTTTTGCCGTTCCTGTCATCAGAACTGTTTTCAGAAAAATCTTTCCTGTTGGTTGTATAAATTAAGAGGTTATTTAAAGGATTACTATTTAACTTCTGAAAATATCATAAGAAGTCAGGATACACGGTGTATAATACTGATTCAGCATTCAGAGGGTATCCCGATAATTTCCTTTAATTTGACAATACAACTATCCTCCGTATTCACCCCACACAATCATTGCTAAAGATATTTCAGCAGCTCTCTTTCTTTCACACCGGCATAAAGTTCTATATACTTTTTAACTGGGGAAAAATTGATTTTTGGATAGAACACTTCCTCAATCTGGAATAGTCCAACCGAAGCATTCATCTTAACAATAATCTTAATAGGTTTTTCTTCACCCTTACAGATTATCACATTCTCAATTTCTCCTGCTGATGTTCTGTGAATATCTCCGGGCTTTGGGTCCCCGGACAATAAAGTCGGTATTCTCGCTCTCCCCTTTTCCATGTCAGAACCATCGGCAATCAAAACCAAACCGGCTTCAAGAGAGTTTATTTTAGTTGTTGCCATATGTCCTATAATACTTTCCAGAGTAACAGACTGCACTGCTTTTTTTAATAGTAACTGGTCTGGTGAATATATCTCATCCAGAAATCTCTGGATATACGGTAAAGCCAGTTGAAAACTGTAGAATTCATGATTACTGCGAGTGATTGTCATACCGAGATCGTGAAAAAGTGATCCCATTACAACAGCACATAAACTGTCGTCAGAAGCACCAATTCCTTCTTCTTCCAAAGTGAACTTCACATTTGCTTCTCTAAGCAGGTTGAACATCTTCAGAGCGTTATATGTCGCTGTTCTCATGTGGACAGGACCATGATCGTTGAATCCAAGACGTTTAATTGACACATAATTTGCATAATCCTGCATGGCCTGCAGTTCATCATCTGCAAATATTCTTTCCAGTAGGGTTACAGCTTTACCACTGGCAATCCTGAGGATTTTTCGTTCCATACTAAGTTGCTTGGGTGATCGTTCCATATTATCCTCCTTGTTTTTTAGTTTAACAAGAAATTATAGTACATATAGTTTGTAAGTCAAGTATAAATTTGAGATTATTTGGAAATGAAAAAATTACTTCTCTCAGAATAAATCGAAGACTGAGTAAACTCAGCTTTCCGGTTCAGGACCGCGAGGCCGTCCCGATAAATCGGGATCATCCCGAAACCTGATAGCCATTAGCTCCTGATATAAATCAACAAATCACAGATTAACTTGAAAAATTACTTTACAGCAAATGTCAGCATGTTTTTTTATACTTCATAGTCGGGATGTAGCGCAGTTCGGTAGCGTTCGAAGACTGAGTAAACTCAGCTTTCCGGTTCAGGACCGCGAGGCCGTCCCGATAAATCGGGATCATCCCGAAACCTGATAGCCATTAGTTCCTGATATAAATCAACAAATCACAGATTAACTTGAAAAATTACTTTACAGCAAATGTCAGCATGTTTTTTTTATACTTCATAGTCGGGATGTAGCTCAGTTCGGTAGCGTTCGAAGACTGAGTAAACTCAGCTTTCCGGTTCAGGACCGTGAGGCCGTCCCGATAAATCGGGATCATCCCGAAACCTGATAGCCATTAGCTCCTGATATAAATCAACAAATCACAGATTAACTTGAAAAATTACTTTACAGCAAATGTCAGCATGTTTTTTTATACTTCATAGTCGGGATGTAGCGCAGTTCGGTAGCGTTCGAAGACTGAGTAAACTCAGCTTTCCGGTTCAGGACCGCGAGGCCGCAGGTTCAAATCCTGTCATCCCGACCATTTTAAAGCCTGTAAATATTTTGTGTTTAATCCGTTATGAAGTATATTCATTATTTTGTTGATACTTAAAAACATTGATCAGGTGTAAAATGTTCAGGAAATCTACAAACTTACATGTTCCTTTTATTTGTGAGTATCAGAAACAAATCTTACCATAAACAAAAAATTTTGGAATCCGCATTTCATGAAGCTTAGATAGCAACTCCTTAATAGCAAGAGCTTCCAGAAACTTCATTCTTTCTTCATACTGAACTTTTGTCTGGTGGTACTTCAAAAGTTGCCCGAAATCCCATCCGGATGCTGCTAAAGCTCCGTCAAGCTATGAGCTGGTAGGACATATGTCCGAGAGTCTCATCTCCACAAGTTCGTAGGGTGCATACCCGAGAATCTTTCATCAGGTCTGTAGAACGTCAGTTCGAAGACCATAGAAGATACATTTAAAGAACTTTGTATATTGCTTATACAGCGAAGTTTCTTATCCTTTTCAATGACCTACTAAAATGAATACTCTTAGTACAGCGTTTTTTTAGTCAATTCTTTCTTTGCAATACATGTGATTAAAAGAAAAGCCTGCTCGAGGCAGGCTTATATATTTACTCCACAGGTTTTGTTTTTAACAGCAAAGGGAGATCTGCTTTCAGTATTTTGTATTTAACATCGTCACAATCTTTTTTTTGCTCAAACTCTTCTCTAATAATGAAATTGTCCATCCATTGAATTCTTGCTGGAAATGTTTCCTCACAGATTTTGTATTCGATTAGATTTAAGTCAGAATCAAATACCGCTTCGAAATATCGATCATAGGTGTCATTAGTAAGTTTCTTACTTGCCATTTCATTATATAATGTCGAGAAGATTCCTTGAAAGAAAACATTACCATTACTATCAATGCGCATGAAGTCTACTCTATTTGATCCATAAATTCCTGTTGAACCTGCATTTAAAATTTCACCATTATCATCAAACTTAATAATTAACCATCTACCGTAATTCCTTAATGAATTAACATCATCGAGACTCAGGGGAGCACATTTAATAACTTTATCATCAAAAGCAACATCATTTATACACATTAATGCTAAGTATAAATTTCCATCTTCTCCTTTACAGATTCTCTTTTCCTCAATTATCGAATCTTTATTAATTTGTTTGTGCCATAAGATGTTACCATCTGTATCAAATTTTAAGACTATTATCGATTCATTGAATTTCGATTTGATTGTCTTTGATTCAAGTTTTATACTATCTTTAAAAGCAGTAGCACAATAAAGATTATTATCTGACAAAAAAGTAATTGGGTTTGATATCTCAACGAGATTGTACTCGATTTCTCGCTGCCATTGTATCTGCCCAGAACTAGAAAATTTTGTGTATACTACATTTTTAACGTAGTTTTCACTCAAGCTATCAATTCTTTGATAATTGAATGAAGTAAACACATCAGATTTATTATTTTGTCCAATTATTCTTCCAGATCTTGCTGATCGTAAGTATTTAACTTCTGGAAAAAATATCCATTGAATCTCTTTCTTGTTGTTAAATTTTGCAAAAAGACCGTTATTTTTTTGTGGATAATCATAAACAGCAGTGAGTGAGTCATTAACATATAAGGAATCTCTATATGATATATACATAAATAATTCTTGAGCATCTTTACTAAACTTTGGACTACTTATAGAAAAATCATTTGATCCTGCATACATAATACTATCAATTCGAGAATTTGATGTATCCATAACAAATAGAATAGAAGACTCTTGAAATGGTCGGTTTACTCCTTTATTAGGATATGATATAGTTCTCTTCTGTATCAATAATTTGTCCTTTTGAATATCCTCTACAAAATAATCCTCATTTTCATTTTCAGGCTTAACAAATTTAATAGATTCCCATAAATCCTTGGCAAAACAATTTGTGCTAAGGATGAAAGTAAAACAAAGAAAATATGTTACTAAGTATATATATCTAACCATCTGATTTGCTCCTTGTTAAAGTTTATTTCCATACAAATCTGTTTCAAAATGAATGGGGCTATAGTCTTCATTCTTAAATCTTCCATATACTGTTCTCACATCTTGGTCCCGAATACCTTTTGAATTCTGAATATTATTCAAAATTATATTGGTTGTCATTAGAGCACTCAGTTCTCCAGGATTTGGAACATCAAGTTTATAGTTCCTTCCTCCAACATTCATAATGCTCGTTTTACCAAACTTTTTGTAATCTTTTCTATATTCAGTATACTCTTCATAATTTTCAAACCCAAAATAATCTGCCACATGAGTTAACTCATGAACCATTTTTCTTAAAGGTGTTAAAGTAATATACTGTGTATGCAATGTTGAAGTCATTTTATCATCAACGGAAGTATGTAAGTCAAGATACAAATGAACATTGTTTGTTAGTTTCTTTTCATTAGTAAAAGGTAGAATACCATTAAATCCAGTTGAAGAATCATCTGGAATTAGTGAAGTATCAAATAAGGTAAGTTTTTTCCCATTTTCAAAGCCATCAAGTAAACTGTTGACTAGATCATAACCTTCAGTTCCACCATGCTCAAGCATATCACTAAATCCTTGAACAAATTTGTCAATGAAACCTTCGCCAACTAATGATCCTATTGTCAGATTTTTTAGAATACTTGCTTCAAAATCTGTGCTGAAATGATCATTGATAACTTTTGTAAGTTTTTCCTGAAGCACTCTAGAAGGATTTTTGTTTTCTTCTTTATCTTTTGAAAGCTCATTTGTAGGATAGTTTTCAGGAATATTGTCTTTATCATTAAATCCCATAACCTTCAATGCATCAAGTGTCTCTAACAACTCCTTAATAGCAAGTGCTTCCTCTATCATTTCCCAGCCCAGTTCTGCAATTTCATCCGACCAGGCATCATGTTCAGCTTTAGCTCGATCCCAATAATATTTATTAGCTGCTTCACACTCTGCTTTTGCTTTTGCCAGAGAATTCAGATATCTCATTCTTTCTTCTGCCTGAATTTTCATCTGGTGATACTTCAGTAATTGCCCGAAATCCCATCCGGATGCTGCTAAAGCTCCGTCAAGCTATGAGCTCGTAGGACATATGTCCGAGAGTCTCATCTCCACAAGTTCGTAGGGTGCATACCCGAGAATCTTTCATCAGGTTTGTAGAACGTCAGTTCGAAGACCATAGGAGATACATTTAAAGAACTTTGTATATTGCTTATACAACGAACTTTCCTATTCTTTTCAATGACCTACTACAATGAATACCCTTAGTATAGCCTTTTTTTAGTCAATTCTTTCTTTGCAATACATGTGATTAAAAGAAAAGCCTGCTCAAGGCAGGCTTTCAACTATTTGATAAAATTTCCTTCAGGATTTGAGGGAATTCCATACTTATATATATTAAGAACTTCCTTTTTAGAGTCAGTTTCATTATCTGACTTATCATTTTCTATCATATAATAAATAATATGATCACTGTTGTTTAAGAAAATATCTTCTAAATATTTGTTAAAGTATCCCGGATATATTGACGGACGGAAATCCATAAATGCTAAATGATAAATATTATTATCCCGATCTACCAGTATTTCAATCCAGTTTGACTTTTGTTGTTCATTCTTGATAACCATATGTCCGTTTATCCTTAAAGTGTTCCCCATCTGGCCTAATATCAGGTATCCTTCATCCAATGGTCTTACGAATTGTACCTCAAAATATCCTTTAGTTCTAAATCGAGCAACTTCGTTATTATCTATATCCTCGATCAAAAACTCTCTTTCATTTCCTTTTTCTCTCTTACGCCAAAAGTCGTTATGAAAAATTCTAAACATTGGACTGGATAAATTTTTATATGATATTCTAACAGTATCCGAGATAGATTCCTTGATTACAAAGTTACCTGTTCTCTCAATCACACTGGTTCTACGTCCATTGCTCTTATTCAAATCAAAATCAAGGCTATCAGATCTTATATTGTACTTGAACGTTATTGGGCTATCCTGAAATATTTTCTCCCCATTTATTATAAGTGTGTCTTTTTTGCTATACTCTCCCAACCTAAAAAAATCCCTACTGTAAAGAGTAAAAACCGGATTCTCAGAACTATCCAGGAACGCACAGGTGATTATTTTACTTCCCCTGATCGCAGAGATATTGAGCTTCTGAAAGTGTAATTCCGTGTTTACTCTTGTTGCCAGAAGTAATTCATTATATTTCGATGGTGCTCCCTGAAGTCCAATAATATAGAGCTTACCTGATTTACTCCATGTATAAAAGTACTCCTTGAAGAAAGATACATCACCAGGAAAATATGAACTGATTATTTTCCCATCACTATTAATTTTCAATGCAGATGAAATATATTTTTCATCATCTCTTTGTCCAGACATATATGTCCATCTGGATCTATATCCATTTAAGAGGCATAAATTACCGTCATCATCCCAGCAGTAATCACGCTTTGGACCGGTTGTTTTTACGACCCACAAGGGATTTCCCAGACTATCAAGTTTTGCAACAAAACCATTGTAAATCTTCAATGTATTTGTGGTAACTTTATCACGCTCAAAAATATCAAACTGCAAAGATACCCTGCAAGGTTCGGACTTTAGCAGGTCTCCGAAAATTTCAATAATTCCAGTGAAATATCCAAAAACATAAATGTTACCTTGAATATCGCAAGTTGCTTCATGTATTCCGTAATTGCTGCTATACCTGCTTTTAGTACAATAATAGGAGTATTGTTTTTCTAATACAACATTGCCCCTACTATCTGTATTTTTAAGTAGAAGATTGAACTCATCGAAATGTTCCATATCTGAGTTTGATTTTTCGACAAATAAAGCTATGATGTCATCATTCCTACCAATATTGTTTGAATGATTTTTTATTCTCTCAGGTATATTAATTGTGTCTATTACTTCAGCTTTAATAATAACAAACTGAGTAAAAAGAATTAATGTCAGTATCGCTATTTTTTTAAAATGCATATTGTTACTCCTGTTCTTCAGAATGCTTGGTCGGTAAGAGGAAATCTTAATGATATTCCCTTTCCGTTCCACCAAAGAATTTGTTCATATTTTGTATGCAATCATATTCATTGATATCATTACTGTATCTTAATTTTTCCTTAAATTCAAGTGAACTCCACTCACTTTGAAAGCTTTCAGGAATTCCAAACAATTTTTGAGCCCTGTGCCATTTTTCATGTGTAGAATATCTTAAGCTACCCACGACTAAATCTGGAACACCTGTAGCAGATGATTCAAACGTATCAATTTCTGTTTTATCAGCAGCGTCCAAATAACTGGGTCTAATAATTATTTTCAAATCAGAATAGTTTCAAAATTATTGTTGAAGTTATTCTGATTTTTATTTGTATTTCATTTTCTGAAAGTGAAACCATATTTGCAAGAACTTTTTTGCATTGTTAATTGCACCAAAGCCATCTATGTTTTTCAGTTTTCTTTCAAGTTGTCTGTTTCTATTTTCAATCATATTGGTATTTGATATTAACATTTCATCTTCATAGAATGCAGTTAATTTACTATAATGTTTTGTTATGGAACGAATAAATCGCTTATGATAATCTGCTTTGAAGAAAGGTATGAAGTGATTAAATAGTAGATACCAAAATTCCGATTCACTTCTGTCCGGTGCTCTTAACATATTGCGTATAAGTCCTTTCATAAATCGATTTCTTATGAAATATTGACTGCGTTTGGTTCTGGGTAAGAACATACTTACATACCTTAGATAGTGTACAATGCATATCTGGTGCAAGGCTTCAGGGAATAACTGTTCTATTGGCTTAATGAAGCACCTTCCTTTACCAAAGTCACTGATAATTCCCTTAATTTCGGATGGATAGATTCTTTTTAACATTTTGAGAAAAGTATTAGTTGCTTCAGTATCTTCCCGGCGATAGAGTCCATAACATATTGGTTCATTTGTGTGTGCATCAGATGCATGCAGCAAGCAATAGGCAGTTCCCGCAATTGTTGGAAATTTACCGTCAAACTGAATGTATCCACTTGTTTTCTGATACATAGGCAACTTGTTTATTGATGAAAATTTAGCACTGTTCTCTATGATCCAATTGCATATACTACTTTTACTAACGTTGTATCTTTGCCCTGTCTCAGAAAGAGAACTTTTTGTTAATACGTAATCAAGTATCACTTTCTCTTTAAGATCGCTGGAAAATGATTTCCGTTTATTATAACCTTGAGATGTAAAACTATGCTGACAATCGTTACAATAGTATCGTTGCAGTTTACTATGTGTTTTACCTCGCATTGTACTAATAATCCTAGTTGTAAAACCTTTCTTTTTTGTGTTCAAACTTTCACAAAGAGGACATCGTTTTTTTTCTTTATCCGCATGACATGCGAATAATCTAATGTAACTCTTTTTGTCAAAACTAATTAGGGTCTCCTTCAGACCCAGTTATTTGAACGCACCCAAAAAAATAATTTTTGAAGAACAAAATAGTTTCTTTGTTGAATTAATAAGTCATCTTCTTGACCAAACACATACGTCTATGTATATTGACAATATCATATACAATAGTAATCATCAATACTATAAATGTTCCTGATGTTTTATGTTGCATCGAAAAAAGTTTTACCATATTAATTCTCCTGAATTTATTGATTTTATGATTTTACAAATATTTCCAATATTGAATCTTCAATGTAATATGGATAATATTCCACATTGGAACTTAATTTGCTATGATAGCAAATGTGTACATTAAGATATTTTGCAGTTTGGGATTTTACAAGAAATGCATTTTGCAGTATCTACTTTTTTACTGAATTCCGGAAGAATTATCTTTACTTTTTTTTTATTTACGGATTTATTTTAATTTAAGGAGGAAATATGAGATATTTTCATTTTACACTATTTCTTTTTTTATTATCAAGTCATGTTGGGGCAGTTGATTATTCACCATCTCAATCAATGCTTAGACAAAACAGATTAACGAACATAGGAAAATGCACTATTGCAGACATTGACTATGATGGAGACATGGATTATATTGAGAATAATCAAAATGATCTTGTGTGGCAAGAGGACACAAACGGAGATGGGTCTTACTATCAGATGCACAATCTGGGAAGTTTCTCATATTGGCTGGAATCAATTGAGTTTACCGATATGAATAATGATGGATACAATGACATCGTTGTAACTGTTCTTGTAGAAGAAAACCTATACATATTCACAAATGACGGGGCAGGAAACTTCACAATGGAATCACCGGTGTATATAGGTTTTGATAAATGCGAAACTACTCTTTACTATGATTTCAACAACGACGGATTTAAAGACATCTATCTGGGTAACTATAATATGGGAAAATACCTTTCCAGAGCAACACTTACAGACACTTTCGCTATAGTAAATCTTAACAATTCAGTGTACAATCAACGTAAAGATCAATTGCATAATAATTATAATATTATTGCTGATATGGATAACGATGGTGATATGGATATTGTTGGTGTTTCTCAATATAATTCACCATTGAAATGGCTGGAGTTTGATTCTTCGGCAAATACTTTCATAACTAATCACGATATTGCCATGTTTGATTATCAGGATCAGTATGCATTAGTAGACAATAACAATGACGGTTTGAAGGATATTCTTCATTATGATTCCAGTCAGGAACAGCTTGTAATTTACGAGAATGATGTTAACCAGAGCTTCAGCAATTCTGTAGTTCTTGCTGACTCTGTTCTTGATGCGAGATGCATTACAGTTGCAGATTTGAACAACGATAGTATTGATGATTTCTGTGTAAAACATGATTTCAATGAACTTGACGTTTATTATGCAGGAACTGGTGGATACTCTCAAGCTTATTCCCTTGAAACATCCGGAATGTACTTTTTCATTGCTGACTATAACTATGATGGCTATCCGGAAATCAACTGTGAACTTGATGCAGGCTGCTATCTTGTCTATCAGAACAATGCAGGTGTTTTCAATCTTGACAATAGAAGTCTGGAATCATATAAATCTATTAGAAACATGAAAGTTGCTGAAGCCGGAGGAAGTCCCTTTATTACTTACTCTAGCTGGGCTTTTATCAGTGAAATCGAAGTAGATAACAATGTATTTCTTCCAACGACAGTTCCTGAAACAGACATGAATAATATTCACAACTATGACTGTGCAGATATCGATTTTAACGGAGATTTAGATTATGTAGTCATAGATGACCTTTATTCAAGATATTCACGAATAGAACAGTTATGTTATTATCAGAATGGACAGAAAACTGTGTTAAACTCAACTGATTATTTGTATGGGAACTCGAGTTGCTGTTTCAAAGATATGGACAATGATGGAGATCTCGACATTGTATATGCTTGCAACAGGAATGATGGTGATCACATAACTATATACGAGAACTCACAGGGAACTTTCAGTAACGGCATAATTGTTAGTCAGGAAGATTTCAATCATCTCGAGCTTGTTGATGTAAATAATGATAATCTACCGGATATGCTTTATTCTGTACCCAATGGATACATCAGAGTTAGTTATAACAACGGAAATATGTCTTTTGGACTTTCCGATCTGGTTTTTAATGAAGATGGAGTTAATATTTTCAAATGCTGCGACATGAATAATGATGGTTTCCTGGATATTATCGTCCCTCCACATTATCAGGATAATTCCATTTCAGTATATACAGGTACGATAAATTTTGGACAGTTCTCATCTACTCCACAAGTAATCGGATATCTTGACTACTATGATTACGGTGAAATAATTGATGTTGATGACGATGGAGACCTTGATTTCGCTTATCTTAACTCAAGTCAACCTATGAATGTTATTGGAGTTCTGGAGAATAACGGTTCAATGACGAACTGGTCTAATAATGTACTTGCGCAAAACAATTTAATAACAGCATTAACAGCAGGTGATATTGACAACAATAATTCTATTGATATAGTATTTGCAACCTCATCCGGGGAAATCCTCGAAATACTGAACAATACTATTATTACTCCTAACACAGATGGCTTTATTGAACCTTATTGTACTCAAATCATAGGAAACTACCCTAATCCATTCAATCCTCAGACTGAGATAAAATTCTCAATCGCTGAAGAAGGTCGTGCAGAATTGTCGATATACAATTTGAAGGGACAAAAAGTGAGAACACTTGTTAATGATTATATTAATCAAGGAGAACACTCAATAGTTTGGAATGGTAAAGACTTAAATAACAAAGATGTTTCCAGTGGAGTATACTTCTATAAACTAAAGACTGATAAACATTCTGAGACAAGTAAAATGCTGCTGCTTAAATAGAAAGCACATCTCTCAATCATACATTAACCCCGTTTCGAAAAAGCGGGGTTTTGTTTTACATGAAAATTAATTCATACAATAAAACATTTAAATAGATAATTATATCACAATAAAATAAAAAGTTGACTAAATGAGTACTGGTCAATTTAGTATATTAGGGAGAAAGAGTATGTTAAAAAAAATTAGTTTTCTATTAATATTGATTATTGCTTGCGGGGCTTCAGCTGTAATATATGTTCCTGCAGATTTCCTGTCTATTCAGAGTGCAATTAACGCGGCTGTAGAGCCGGACACAATAATAGTATCTCCGGGTACATATTATGAGAATATTAACCTGATGGGTAAAAATATTGTTCTGACCTCAGAGTTTATTACGGCAAGTGATACTTCATACATTAGTCAGACAATTATTGATGGTAGAGACAGCACATCTGTTGTTACTTTCAATTCTCAGGAATCAGACAGCACAAAAATCATTGGATTTACAATAACAAATGGTAATGGAACCTGGGGAGATTTTGAGAATCCTGGATTCGAGTATAATTATGGAGGAGGAATTCTCTGCGTTGATGCGTCACCAACGATTTCATACTGCAGTATTGAGTATAACTACGCTGGTGTAGACACATCATTTGGTAAAGGTGGAGGAATATTCTTTAAGAACTCAACAAGTAACCTGGATCATTGTGTTGTAAAGCATAACAGGCTTTATGGAACTCCGAATCATACAATAAGAACCGGAGGTGGAATCTTGATGCATTCTTCCTCAATCACTATAACTAACTCAGAGATAAAGAACAATCGAAGCAGTTTCTCTGGTGGAATCCATGCAAGATACTGTCATCTTGAAATGTATGATTGCGAAATCAGCGGTAATGAGGCGGAAGTTAGAGGTGGAGGACTTGGATTTTCCAGAGACATAACATATCATCTTAAGAATGTCTTATTTCATGATAATGAAGCTGGTGATGATGGTGGTGGATTATTAATATGGTATAATTCTAATGGACTGATTGAGAATTGCGTGTTCACTCAAAACAGAGGCAATGATTCGGGAGGAGCAGTTACAGTATACAGTTCTTCACCTTGTTTTAACAACTGCGTCTTCTATAACAACGGAGCTCGTTACGGAGGAGTTTATTTTGGATCAGGATATGCATATAGTTCATTTATAAACTGCGTGATGTATGAGAATTCTGCAACAAATGGAAGAGTTATGCTGGGGCGCTACAGTGGATCTGACAAGTTCTATAACTGTATTTTCTATGGAAACAGACAGAACCAATTCTTCATGATTGACGGTAATGTTGATATTGATTACTGTAACGTAGAATACGGTGTTTCATCTATAAGTGAATCAAGTATGGGAGATCCAACCTACAACTATGGACAAAATAATATTGAAGTAAACCCTATGTTCACAGATGAAGCTAACTTTGATTTCTCTCTTCAATCAAGTTCACCCTGTATTGATACAGGAATCAGTGATACAACTATTGTAACTCTTACTGAATTTGACTTTCTTGGTAATCCAAGAATTTTCGGAACGGAAATCGACATGGGAGCAATTGAAAATCAGGTAAATGTAAGTAATAATGAAAGCTATGCTTATGACATCATATCTTTGAGTAATTACCCTAATCCATTCAATCCTCAGACTGAGATAAAATTCTCAATCGCTGAAGAAGGTCGTGCAGAATTGTCTATATACAATTTGAAGGGACAAAAAGTGAGAACACTTGTTAATGATTATATTAATCAAGGAGAACACTCAATAGTTTGGAATGGTAAAGACTCAAATAACAACGATGTTTCCAGTGGAGTATACTTCTATAAGTTAAAGACTGAGAAACATTCTGAGACAAGTAAAATGCTGCTACTCAAATAGAAAAAGTTATTTAATGTTTAATCCCGATTCTCTACATAGCGAATCGGGATTTTTACTAATTTTACTTTAATCTGCCAATTTGCAAAAAATTAGATTCAGTGTTTTGCAACTTATTTGTGATTGATATCCAAATTTATCAGGTTTCTACTTTAAATGAAATTTATTATCAAGAAGGAGTTAACTTAACAAAACAAAGTGATACTTTATTTTTTGTATTCCAGACATTCTAGCATATATTTTCTTATGACCACCAATACCTAAGACAGGAAGAAGATGAAATGATTCACAGTAAAATGAGTTCAATCAATATATCTACATTCAAGAATATTCTGAATACTCTAAGTATCAGTGCATTTATTGCAGATCCCGTAACAGGGATAGTTTGTTTCAAAAACAGCAAAACTTCAGAAGTACTCGAAATATGCCCTGAATTCATCTCAGAAAATCTTCAAGAGCAATTACCTATTGTTAGATCATGGGATTTTCATGACAAAAAAAACAAAAGGATATTCAGATTTAAGATATCACCTTTTATGTGGGATGAGATCACTGAAGTATACCTATATGAAGCTGATGAAGTCACAAAATTGGAATCTGAACGCAAAAAACTATTAGCTACTCAGAAAAGTCTTAAAGAAAGTGAGTTACGATGGCAGTTTGCTGTTGATGGAAGTGAATTAGGTTTATGGGATTGGAATATCTCTACAAACGAAGTGTTTTTTTCAAAACAATGGAAGAGAATGTTAGGATTTGAAGATCATGAAATATCAGGAAGCCTTGAAGAATGGGAGAAACGCGTACATCCTGATGATCTTGATAATGTGTTCAAGGATATTAACAAACATTTTGACGGGAAATCAAAAATTTACGAAAATGAACACCGGGTTTTATGCAAGGACGGACGATATAAGTGGATTCTTGATCGAGGGAAAATAGTTTCTTTTACCGATAAGAATAAACCTTTAAGGATGATTGGAACCCATACAGATATAACAAGTTTAAAGTCATCAGAGGAAAAATTCAATAAAGCTTTCCATTCTAATACATCAGGTATGTCTATAAGTGATATTGAATCAGGACAGTTTGTTGAAGTGAATAAGAAATTTCTCAAATTTCTTGATCTTGAGAGAGAAGATGTGATTGGGCGTACATCCATTGGTTTGGGTATTTTTGAAAATGAGGTTGATCGAAATCTTATCACTAAGATGATAAAGGAAAAAGGCTATATTGAAGACTTTGAAATCAAACTCAAAACACATTCAGATAAAGAGGTTTATGCGCTTATTTCCGCTGAAATCATTAATCTCAATGGTAGAAGATATTTACTGGCATCGGCAAAAGATATTACTGACAGGAAAATAGCAGAGTCAATACTTAAAGAAAGCGAAGCAAAATATCGTATGCTTATAGAAAACTCATCTTCATCAATTGTAATTATTCAGGATAATTTTTTCACTTTCACGAATACTGCTTTTAGAAATCTGCTTGGATATTCTGAAAAAGAATTAAATTTTGATAATAATCCTGGCAGAGTAATGTTACTTGTTTCTCAATTGCTTAATGGTAATATGATTATATCCGACGGAACCAGATATGAATCTACTGTTACCCTGAAGAATGGTAAAGAACTTGTTGTTGAGGTATACGCACAATCTGTAATATTCAATAAGAGAAATGCCGGATTTCTTGAAATAAGGGACATAACCAGGCAAAAAGCGATGATGGAAATCATTATGAATAATCAAAAAAATAATGATGAACAGATTAGTCATATACCTATTTGTGCAAGCTGCAACATGATTCGTGATGACGATAAAGAAGGAAATCCCTGGATTAATCCTGCCGAATACATATCAGAAAGATTCAATGATGTTGAGTTTTCGCATACAATGTGTCCGGACTGTATTAGGAAATGGTATCCGGGATTAAAAGTAAACAGAAAGCAATGAGAGTTATCTATAAATTATAACTCATGATCAACCCTGCACTAAATCCTCCCCATGTTTTCGATTTTCCTGAGTTGGAAATATCTGAATCATCTTTTATATCTTTCAGGGAACTGAAATCAACAGGCACAAGTTGTGCAAAATAAATATTGAAAGTAAGTTTCTTATGATTTACACTCAGCTTATACTTTACATCCACAACACCATCTGGTATTTTACTGAACTTGAATTCCTTTGTCCTATATGCTGTTATAATCGGGTACAGCACAAAATATCGTTCTTTGTAGATAATATCATAATTGACGAATAAATGATTGTAAAAACTGCTGAAAGTATGATTAAAAACAAAACCTGATATTTCATGAGTCAACTCCCTGCTAAAACCTGCGTGCGGTATAAAAACATCAACATCCATTTTTTTTAATCTTGTTCTGGAGCACATGAAAACATCCCAGAAAGTAAATGGCCAGATATCAAAGAAAGACTCCTCCCCTATTCTTGTTTTGTAATAATTCATTCCTATTGCATAGACAACGTTATCATGCTTGAAGTATTCTACTTCTATATTTATTTTAGATAGTCTGAAATTGTCGAGATGTGCATATTTATTGCCTGAGCTGAATAAATCTACAGAAATTCTTTTATGAAGTAAACATGATGATATTTTCAGCAACTCCGCAGTATTGTATTGATATCCGTATCTGAGTTCGTATCCTTTTATTTCGTAAGTGAAATTGTCATTCTGATTATCTGGCAAGTAGGTTGTGAGCGATGTAAAAAAAACATGCTTTTCAAGTTTGAAATCTATATTTGCTTCTGATCTGTACCAGTTGAAATGCATTCTGTCATTAACAGACTGAATACCATATTCAAACTGATGTTTTGAATACATTAATTTGTAATCAATATTTAGAGCATTCTTATTCCAGTTTTTCGAGAATCCGGCAATAATTCCCGGTTTTTCAGAAAATAGTCCTCCCAGTTTGTAATTCTTATCATTCTTTTCCATCCTCACAACACACGCTATGTGTGTGTTATCAGCATTGAATGACAAATTATCTCTGATTTCTGAAAGATTGTTGAAATAATATTCTTCTTTTCTGTTTCTGAGCTCAATATCATATTTGAAGTGTTTTACTTCACCAGCATATTTAAAAGAACTACTCAGAATATAGAGTTTCTTTTTTTTGCCATCTTCATGCTTATAGTTATATAGCTTTCTGTAATCGTTTACTAATCCAAAATTATTCTCAGATGATGATTTCGGGAAAAAGTTATCAGTAATAAAGTCATAGGAAAAAGCATTTAATGGTATTAGAAAGATCATAAAGGCAAAAATAGTTTTATTCATAGTAATAAAAAAAGAGACTGACATTAATCAGTCTCTAACTGTATTAAATTATTCGGTTATCATTTCCATTTTACTTCGTGTCATATCCGGAAATAGGCCTCCAAAAGTATAATCCGGGAAATAAGGCATTACATCATCTGATATCTTATTACCAATATTATCAACAAAGTTCATAGGTACAAATTCATCTTCAAATTCTCTTTCGACTATCATTAATATTCCTGTTAAATGTACAGATTCTCCATTCATTTCAAAATCATAAGTTTGATCTCCATTGGGATTTAAATATTCCCAATCCCAATCAAGATGACGCTCCAGCCATTCATTCTCTGCTTTCCATTCATGCAGGGGCAAAAACAATTTCATATCATTCATTGCTCCGGAATAAAATGCAGAAATATTGATTTCAAAGGTTTCACCGTTTTCAGTAATTGAGAAAGAGTTATCCATTACATCTCTGACCCAATCAAAAACATCCTGCAAATCATGCCAGTCCTGCATAAATTGAGGATCCTCAGGATCAACGTCGCTAATATCATCATTAATGTTGATAATATCAGACAGTTTAATAAGATCATCATCCTGATTGTCAGTCTCAGCCTCAATATAGTTCTTTGCAGCTTCCATATCTGAAATTATACTGAGAAACTTTGTTCTGATAACAGCAGGATCCTTACCTGAACGAATCTTCATAAATGCATTTCGATTCAGATTGTACTTCAAGACAGAGAAAAGCAAAGAATCAGATACATCCATTTTTCTATATGTGTTCATGTAAAGAGTATCATTACTCACAGAGTAATCCTGCCAATACTGATCATCATCCATATCTTCCATTTCATGAATCCAGTCATATCCACCATCTTGGTCAATCACATCATTATCATACATCACCATCATCTCAAATGCAGTGGAAAAAGCTCTGACGCAGGCAGTTAACATGTATATTTCACCACAGTCAATCTCTACGATTTCTTCACCATTATCCAAACTTATATTGTTTGAATCTGCTAAACTCACAGCATATACAAGATGAGAAACAGCACTATCAAGTTTTGGCTGTAAATTAGAATCAATAAGATTCTGGAACCTACTCATGGTGATCAAGTCTTCTCTTTCAGTTACATTCATTAGATTACTGACATTTATTTCCGATGCATCAGCAATTAATCCAAAGCCTTTGTGCATGAGACTATTCGTATCATCAGCCATAAGGTCAAATTCTACATTAAGATCATTATAGAAATCCCAGAATTCTGCATCATAATTTACACTGGCAACTTCCAGAACAGCCATTCCAAGATGTGCCATCGGATTATCATCATCAATTTGCAAAGCTGCTTCAAACTTAGCTTTAATTATGTTGTATGTTGACTCTGAAAATATGTCATTCCCTTCTGTTGGATTATCACTAATTTCTTCGATGTTAACCAGTTCGTCATTCAAAAGCTGAATTCCCTGCATTGCAATTTCGTTTGCCTTAAACAGTTCTTCTTCATCACTTAGACCCGTTGGGTTAGTATCATCATCTTTACATGCCGACATTAGAAACAAAAAAAAGATTATCAGCACAATCGTACTTTTCTTTGTCATAAATCCTCCAATGTAAGAATATTTTATCTCTTGCGAAGAAAATATATCATTTTTTTTGTAAAAACAAAGTTAATTGAAAAATTTTCTTACATATTTTATAAAATATGTTTAATAATTGCTTAACAAGAAAATATCGAATTATCTGAGTAATTCACATCTTCATTTATGTATTATCATTATAACCTGTTATTCGGGCTTACCAATGAATTCCCAGATAGGCTTTTTCATAATAAATTTCTCAAAACTCTTACTCTTTAAGCATACTATTCATATTTAAATGATTTAAAGCTTGCCAGAAAGTCAATTCTGAATGAACTTTGTTTCACCCATAAACTCTTAATAGGGTTTATGTTTTATAACGTTAAATTTATAATTTAATATTAATTAATGAAGGAGATAAAATGAAAACGCATTTTGAATTACTGATTATAGGTGGTGGACCTGCTGCAATAACAATAGCTAAGAATCTGAAAGGTAAAATGAAGATTGGGATAATCCGCCCGGAAGATCACTCTATGATCTATTGTGCAATGCCTTATGCTATTGAAGGGTTACTTCCCTTCGATAAAACACTTAAAAAAGATGTTATTGTTACTGAAACCGGTGCAGAGCTGATCAGAGATGCGGTTGTTAATACTGATTTTAATGAAAAGAGTGTTTTGACTGCTTCAGGTAACAAATTCAGTTATAATAAACTAGTAATTGCTACAGGAGCAACCCCTGTAGTTCCTCCTGTTCCCGGAGTCGATTTGAAAAATGTAATGACTTTCAAGACCGAAAACGATCTTAACAACATCATGAAGTTAGCAGAAAATGGATTAACTAAAGCCGTTGTTGTCGGTGCAGGAGCTATTGGAATAGAATTAGCTCAAGCTCTGAATTCAAGAAATATTGAAACACACTTGATTGACATGGCAGATCATATCCTACCTAATATGATTGATTATGAAATGATTGAAGAAGCACAGGAAGAGTTAGTTAAATCAGGGATCAATCTTCACCTCAAGAGCAGAGTTATCAAACTGGAAGGTGTAGAATATGCAGAGAAGGTATTACTCGATAACAATCAGGCAATACATTTGAATGATATTGATAATTGCAGTATTGGAGATAAACCTTCCCTGATTAGTTTGGTCGTCTTTGCCGTTGGCATGAGCCCCTCAATAGACATGTATGAGGAAACAGAACTTGATATAGGCAAAGACGGAATAATAGTTAACAGTAAAATGGAAACTAATATACCGGATATATATGCTGTAGGTGATTGCTGCCAGTTTACAAGCGGAATCACAGGTGGAATAATTTCCGGAAAACTTGCTACTAATGCAGTACCAATGGGGAGAGTTTTAGCAAAGAATCTTTTAGGAGGAAACGAAGATTATCCGGGCTTCTACAATGGAGCAGCGACAAAAGTTGAAGGTTATTATGTGGGCAGTACCGGATTTACTGCTAAGAAGGCTGAGTCGCACTTTGACATCGTTACAGGATACGCTGAGTTCACTACAGCATTCCCAATCATGCCTTTTGCCAAAAAAGTAAAAGTAAAACTGATTGCTGACAAACACACTCAGACCATTATTGGCGGCCAAGTGGTTAGTGGAGTTCCCGTTGCAGATAAAGTTGATCAAATAACCATGGCAGTTCAATATAAAATAAAACTGAAAGATCTTGTTAACTTTTCATACAGTTCTCAACCGTATCAATCATTCTATCCGGCCCATAACCTGATTGTGAAAGCTGTGGAAGAAATACTGAAGCAGATGTAGAATAATGAGTTGTATAGAGCCTGTAGGTGCTGACTTATGGGCTTTTTCTTTTCATTATTCTTTATTTACCTGTGATTGATCTCTTGTCTCGTAAAGCTTTGCATTCCTGCCGGAAAATGAACTGTTTAATCCAATGGTCTGGACATTTTTCAGGATGCTGTTTCAGATATACGCTGAAGAATAGCAGTAATAATGTACCTTTAAGCACAGTAGTCATACTTATAGACCACCAGATTCCATTCAATCCAAGAATATCTTCAGCCGATAAAATATAGGCAGCTGGAATTCTCAAACCTGTAAAGACAATTGTAATAACAGAAGGTGGAATAGTTTTCCCAAGTCCATTATAAGCACCAGTTGAAGCAATTTCAAGACTCATGAAAATCTGAGAATATCCCAGTATTCTCAAGTAAACAGCTCCACACTTTATTGTCTCCGGATCTTGAATAAAAAAGCGGAAAATTGGCTCAGGGAAAACAACAAACAAAATCGTTGCAATGAATCCTAATCCGGAAATCGCCCCCATTCCTGTCCAGTAACCACGCTTTATTCTATCCCATTTGTCTGCCCCGAAATTCTGACCTACAAAAGCTGACATAGCCGAAGAGAAACCGCTTGCTGTCATCCATGAAATAGCTTCAATCTGAGATCCGATCTTCTGAGCTGCAATCGGAACTGCTCCCCATTTTGCAATCAACCTTGCAATAATCATAGCAAATATAGTAAACATGGCAGATTGAAGGCCTATTGGACTTCCAACAGAAGCAATGCGTTTGAAGTATCCCAAATCAGGTTTTCGGAGCAATGTAAATTTTCTGTATACTCTATTTCTTACAAAGAAGATATAAACGAAAATCATTGTTACACTGAACTGAGAAAATACTGTTGCTATTGCAGCCCCTCTTACACCAAGTGCAGGAACGATTCCATATCCGAAGATCATTAAAGGATCCAGTAATATATTCAGAACTAATCCGGTGGCATTTATAAGAAATGGAGTTCGACTATCTCCCCTACCGTTCATGATACCGGAAAAGATTGGATTTATAAAGAAAAACGGAATTCCGAATGCAATAATCTTCATATATCTGATTGCCATTGAAACAACAGTTTTGTCTTTGATATTGAATACAGAAACAAGTAATCCTGAGAACAAGAGCATCATTGCTGCATAAATTAACGAAGTTGTTATATTAAACTGCAGAGAATTTCGGGCAAACTCCTTTTCTTCAGCAAGATTTTTTCTTCCTGCTGATTGAGAAACACCTACTTCTGCCCCAACTTTGGTAACTAGTATTATACCAAAACCGAGCCAGGTGTAAAAGCCAACAGTTCCTACAGCTGCAACAGAATTGCTTCCGAGTCTTCCAATCCATATCAAATCAATAAGATTATATGCCATCTGTACAAAAGATGTTCCTACAATAGGAATAGACAGACTGACCAGAGCCTTAAGAATGTTTCCCTTTGTTAAATCTTTTGTACCTTTATTCATTGTATTTCTTCCTTTTGAGGATACAGGTTTCTCAGGGCTTCTTATAGTCAAGAGTTATTATTAAATGAAGTACATAAATAAGTTAAACAGCAGATAATCATTAATGCTTGTGTATTATGTGTTTTAAGGATTTTCTGTAAACTGAAAATGAAAAACTAATCAATAGTACTGACCAGACAACTCCAAAGCAGTTTTAAACAGATTTTTCATTAAGTGTGAATACACCGATTAATCTTTAAAAAAGAAGGCTGCGTTAAAGCTATTCCTTACAGAGTGGATACCCCACCAAAAAATATTGAATTTTAAAGTGGAAATCTCTTAATTTCTTTCCCGTTCAGCCATTAACGACAGCATTTGCAATTTCATGTTAATCGACTTATCTTTGTTTTCTTTCATCTTGCTCAATCTTCACTGCAAAATATAAATTGACTAAACTATAAGATTTGCTTTTTTTTCTTTAGGAGGAGTATATGAGAACTGTTATCTTAATCTTAATAATAGTATCAGTATTTGCTATTCAAGCTGAAACAGACTTATTTGACTTCAGTAAAGTCAAAATTGATGTCTCAAGGGAAAATATTCTTTATAATTTGAAACAAAAAGCAAAAATTGATTGCTATAACAGTGATGGACAGTCTGAAAATGCTTACTTCAGAAATGGCTATATCTGTAACAACAAACTTTTCCTCTACTCTGCTTATGAAAAGATTGTTTTATCTTTCGATTTGTCAAAACTTGATAAGAATATGACACCAATTGATGAGTACTTCCTTACTTCCGGAAAAGGTCCTGGAGAAATCTCATTCATAATGGACATGCAGTTACAGAAAAATAAAATATATGTTTCTGACGGCAATAACAACAGGATCAATCTTTACAATAAAGAATTTAAATCAATTGAGACAATTAAAACTGAATTCAGACCCTCAAAGCTTAGTTTCTTCGGTTCTGATATTGCGATCAATACTTATGATGGTATGACTGGAAATCAAATGGGGTATATTTACAATTGTACTGATAAATCATTCGAAACGCTTTTTGTGATAAAAGAAACTCATAGCAACAATTTGTCAGATATGCTTTCAAAGAATCTGATTACAGAATTTGATGATAAAGGAAACATCTATCTCGTTCGAAAATATCCAGATTTTACCATTCACAAGTTTTCAAGCAAAACCTATGAAAAATCGTTTGTATCTAAAACATTGGCAAAAACGAAACTTCCTGTCCCGGAGTTTAAGGTCTTCCAAAACGACAGGAAAATATGGGGATTATTCGCATATAAGGATATTGAATATATCAAAGAATTGAACATGCTGGTAACCATGTCACTCACCGGCTGGGAAGAGCTGGCAGAAAAATCCGAACTAACTAATATTCTTACAGGTTATGATGATTCAGGTAATGTTATTCTTCAATACGAATTTCAGGATTATATACCGGATGAAACATGCAGTATAATTTATGACAGCACTTCAAACAGATTACTGGTAATTTCAGGATCAATCTATGTGTTTGAGATTGAGAAGTTATGAACATTTAATAAAATACTTCCACTCTCACTGATTCTCTGACAACTCCCTGAGAAATGAGTATATCGTAAACTTCATACAGCATTTCCGTGTTACCGCATATATAGAACATATCTTCTGGATCAACGGGATTCTGTTTCAGATAATCTGTTACACGCCCTTTAAAATCACCGGTATCCTCACGCGTAATACAGGAAGTGTATTTGTTTGAATCGTAGTCTTCCCTGTTATAGCAATCATGCAAATGTCTTGCTCCGTGGATTATCTCATAGTCTAAATCAGGATTACTCAGGACTATCGATCTGAAAGGAGCAATACCTGAACCCGTTGCAATAAATATATGCTTTCCATTGAATTCAGGATCATTATCCAGCTCGAAATAACCCAAGGGTCCTTCCACATTCAATTCTTCTCCCGTTTCACAGTTTGCCAGATCATTGGAAACAATACCATCTTTAATCTTAGTTATCATGAATTCCAGATAATCATCGTTTACAGAAGAATACACTGTATATTCGCGAGCAGTGTCTGCTCCTTTTCTTCCAATGATGAAGTACTGCCCCGGAATAAAATCCAAACCATGTCTTTCGATACGCAGAACATAACTCTTCTCTGAGATATCTTTTACACTCAAGACTTTGAAAGGTTTACTTACTTCAACAGATTTAGCTTCAGTGAAATCTTTTTCATCAGTATTGAGGTCTGCATCAGTCAGTTTTCTCGGTTTGCTCAGTTTACCGGCTTTTGACTGCACAATAGTTTCAGGAATTATTTTTGATCCGTCTGAGTATGTTTTATGAAATTGTGAGAAGGGAAACTTGATCAGAAGGTATTTGAAGACATTAAGCATGTGTTCCGGAGTAAGTAGAACATTGTTGAGCCATTGACTGGCGAGCGGACAGGCACAATTACCATCAGCTATATATTTGATAACATCCTTAGCTTTAGGAGATCCCAGCAAGGCTTGTACATCATAATTCCAATCTCTTACATTGCCCATGGACTGGTCTCCACCCAGAATACAACATGGCCACATCTCTCCATCGAAATTCAGATGAATATTTGCAGTGCCGCCATAGCAGGGAGTTACCTGTTTCTTGAATTCAAGGATCTTGCAGGCAACATCATAATATGCCAGTCTGATAGACTCTGTTATCTTTGTATGGAATGCTTTATCTTTTATATTTTTAATTATCTCATCAGAGAACTTCCTGGTCAATTGAGTATATACTTTTGCTGAAGGAGTTATCGGATCACCAATATTATGAAACTCCACTCTCTGTTCCGCTATTTCATGTCGATAAGACTCTATTCCGCGCTTATGTACCCATTCCTCAAGTTCATCAATGTGATTGATATTGTAGTTAGACAGTACCGAACCCAGATCAACATGTAACCTTGGATTTTTTTTCCTGATAGCCAACAGTCTGTCTATAGTTTCCTCAAGTTTAACAAAATTCCCTTTTATACCTCTGATAAAATCATGAACTTCTCCCACACCATCAATAGAAGGTTTTATACTTAGTGGTACATGCTTTGGGAGATAAATATCCATATATTCCAGAATCTTAAGAGTAGTTTTTTCGATTGATTTAGGAGCAAGGGAATTAGTTGGAATACTTATCAGCTTAGGCTTTAGATAGATAAAAGCCAGTTTGAGAATTTCAGCGAGATCCATTCTCATGAAAGGCTCACCACCGGAGACATTAAAGAAATATATCGGTCCAAGAGACTTGAATACTTTCTCTACTTCTTCTATAGAAAGATCGTTCTTAGCAATATCGGGATTTTCAAGATACACTCTACCTATGTTACATGTTTTACATAAGCTCCTGCAGGCAGCAGTTACAGAATGTGTTATTGTAAGTGGATTTGCAGGTTTCCCTATTCCTCTTCTTGCTCTCTCATAAGTAATTCCCTTGGGAATAACATCAAATATATAATCTCTCAGTCTCATCAACAATCCTTTCATTTTGTATTTCGCGAGACTGATAACGCATTTATAATGGTCAAGTATTATCTGATGAACTTAAAGATACAAAGTGATACAATATCTAAAAAACCGTCTGAATTATCTTCTTTTTCTTCTCAATAGCCCAGATAGTGTTTTCTGATTGCAGTTCATCAATTGATGTTACATGAAATCCATAAATAATTTGAAATCTTATACATATTTAAGTTTTATCATTAGAACTTCTAATTTTATAAGTTAAATATTTATTGTGTTCTACAGCAATAACTTCAGCTTTTCTACAAGTTCTATCTGAGTAAATGGTTTATGTATGTAGTTCAAATTTTCTGCAAAGTGAGTTCTCTCCAGTATTACATCTTTTGAGTAGCCTGACATGAAAAGAATTTTCACATCGGGATATCTCTGGCTGATCTGCAATGCCAGATCTCGCCCGTTAATATCCGGCATAATCACATCCGTAATAAGCAGATCAACTTTGATTGTTCCAGATAAAACCTCATTTAATGCCTGTTTAGGCGATGTACATGCATGGATATTGAATCCCAGAAGCTCAAGCATTCTACGAACCATTTTAATTACTTTTTCATCATCCTCAACGAGGAGAATATTAACATTATCTACATGAAATTCATGTTTTATGTCATAATGTCCATTTATTTCAGATGCATCTTCTGTCTGTGGAAAACAGATCAAGAATGTTGTACCATAATGTTCTTTTGACTCAATTTCTATGAAACCTCTATTCTGTTTCACAATTCCATAAACTGTCGATAATCCCAATCCTGTCCCCTGACCAACTTTTTTTGTTGTGAAGAAAGGCTCGAATACCTTGTTAACAACATCTTCACTCATTCCGCAACCACTATCTGTGAATTTTATCTGTACAAATTTTTCACGTACTACAATTCCTTCTGCACCTCGACATTCTTCAATATTGTGTACAGAAATTGTTATTCCCCCCACTCCAGCAACTGCGTCTCTGGCATTTACGCTCAAATTCATTATGATTTGATCAAGATGAGAAGGATCAATATAAATGTTACATTTCTTACAATCATCTTTTATATTAAGGTCAATATCTTCACCAATAAGGCATTTTATCATTTTATACATACCATTTATATGTTCGATCACGTTAATTTTACGTGGAGAGCTGATATCCTTTCTGGCAAATGTTAGAAGTTGTCTGGTAATCTTTTTTGAACGTTCAGCAGCTGCACTGATTTCGTGTATATCTTCATACAGTCTGTCTTCTTTTGATAGACTAAGCATTGCGATCTCCGAGTACCCCAATATTACGGATAAAAGATTATTAAAGTCATGAGCAATTCCTCCAGCCAGTCTACCTATACTTTCCAGTCTTTGACTCTGATATAATTGTTCTTCAACACTCTTCTTTTCTGTTACATCCTGACCTGAGCATAAAACTCCCCTGAACCCTTTTACTTTATCAACGATTAATTTGTTTCTCCAGGAGATAATTCTGTTTTTGCCATCTGCAGTAACTATTGTACTCTCGTTAAAGAAAATCTGATTCTCAGATGTTTCTAATATCGCCTTTATGTAGTCAACGAATTCACATCTGTCTTCCTCACGCATAAACTCCTTAAACCAATTCTTACCAATCACTTCATTTTCACTATAACCTAAAAGTTTACATCCGGTATTATTAATCTGCATAATATGACCTTCAAAATCAATTGTCATTACGATTTCAGCAACGATATTCAGATATTTGAGAGTCTTTTCACTACTGGCCAGAAGCTTTTTCTCAAAGTTCTTTCTTTCAATAGCATACACAATTGATTTATACAAAAGTTCCGGACTGTACTGCCCTTTGACAAGATAATCCTGAACACCATAATCGAGAATATCCAACGAAGTTTTAAAATCATCAAGACCTGTTAAGACGATAATTGCCGTATCCGAGCAGTTATCTACAATGGTGTGAACAGTGTTTTCTCCTGAACTGTCCGGTAATCCCATATCAAGAAGAACTATATCAAAACTGTTATGCTTAAGACTTTGTAGTCCACTCTTTAAATCACACTCCGTCTTCAAATCAAAATTAAGATGTTCGATCTCCCTCAGCAATTCTTTAACTAAAAACACTTCAGTTGGATCATCCTCAATATAAAGAATCTTGATACATCTGTATTTCATTACTACCCCATTATGATTTCCCAGGAAGTTTGACAATTGTAAACCAGAAACACTCAATAGCATCTACAACTTTTCTGAATTGATCCAGTCCTACAGGTTTAGTAATATAGCAATTTGCCCCAGAAGTGTAACTTTTTATTATATCATTGTTCGAATCTGATGTTGTAAGAATCACAACTGGTATTTTCTTGAATTCCTCATCAGATTTTATCTCTTCCAGAGTCTCTCTTCCATCCTTTCTCGGCATGTTCAAATCCAGCATAATCAAATCAGGAGTTGGTGCATTTTCATACTTGCCATCTTTTCTGAGATATTCCATGGCTTCAACCCCATCATGGACTTCATTGAGATTCAGCTTTAACTTAGATTCAATCAGCATTTCTCTAGTTAGTTCAATATCTGCCGGATCATCTTCAACCAGAAGAATTTCAAGTTCAAGTTTGCTCATTTTTTTTCCTCCATTTTATTTTGGTTTTGCGATACTGAATCTGAATGTTGAGCCATTCCCTACCTCAGACTCAATACTGATTTTACCGCCATGTCTGTTAACAATCTGCTTGCAAATTGCAAGACCAATTCCGGTTCCTGAAAACTTTTCTTTACTGTGAAGTCTCTGAAAAATAACAAATACTCTTTCAAAATAGTCACTGTTAATTCCAATACCATTATCTTTTACATAAAAGATCCACTCTTTATTATTGGCTTCAAATGTAATTTCAACTTTTGGTTTAACATCGGACCTTCTGAACTTTATTGCATTTCCAATGAGGTTTTGAAATAATTGAGTTATCTGTCCCTCATCTCCAAAAATCACAGGAAGTTCATTGTAGATTATTCTTCCATCCAGCCTATCTAACTTATCACTAAACAATTCAGAGATTTGGGTCATTACTTTATATATATCCACTTTCTTGAACACACACCCCTGAGTATTTATCCGCGATAAAGTCAGTAAGTCTGAAATAAGATTCTGCATTCGCTTTGTACCATCAGTTATGTAAAACAGATACCTTTCGCCTGTCTCGTCTACTAAATCAGAAAATTTTCTTGCAAAAAGCTCTGAGAAACTGTTAATCTTCCTTAAAGGTTCCTGAAGATCATGTGAAGCAACATAAGCAAACTGTTCAAGCTCTTTATTAGATTCTTCCAAATCAAGTCTGGCTTGTTTCAATTCATTAATATCTGAAGCCAGTTCAAATCTTACCTTGCGACCATCAAGCCATTTTATTGCTTTATCTGCACAGCGGTACCAGTGTTCATTAACCTCATTTTTGAATTCCCAGTAATGAGTTGTACCAAGTTTTTCTCCAAAAATAATGTAGTTAGTACAGAATGGACATGGTTCATCTCTGTCTTGCAAAACTTTGTGACATTTTTTCCCAATTTGTCCTTCACCCCATGTTTTCTCAGCTGTTTCATTAAAGTAGATCAGTTCATATGTCTCGGGATCGGCTACATATATTACATCATCTATACCGTTAAGAAGCATTTCAAATGTCTCTTTCTGCGTAGATAAATCAGCACTTGCTTTTTGAATTTCTGCAATTCTGTCACCTATTTCATGTTCTAAGAGAAGATTGTGTTTTTTAGTCACTGCATAAGCTTCAGCCAGCTGTATCTTAAGTTCATTGAAAGCCATAGCCACTGCACCTATCTCATCTTTGTGATGAACTTCAGCAACGTGAGTCAGATCTCCATCTTTTATTTTTTTTATATCCTTATTCAAGCTGATTAAAGGTCTACCGATATTGAAAAGATAAAAAATTATCAACCAGAGCAATAAGGCAAAATTAGATGTAAATATGGTCAGCATTCCATAATTATAAGCTTTAAGCTCCTTTTTCTCTTTCTTCATGACCAAATCTTTGCATTGCTGAACGGCACTTGTCATTTCCAAGGAAGTAAGATCCATATTTTTTAATACTCTAAGCTTCATTTCTTTGCTCAAATCATTATTTCTGAATGACCTGTAATACTCATAAAGTGCAACACTCTTTTCAATTACTCTTTCATGCAATATATTATGAGAAAAGTCATCCAGCCTTATTGAATGAGCTAACTCAATTGCCTTCTGGAGATTTTTGTAACTTGCTTCCCATTGTTTGATAGACCTTTCATTATTTTTAAGTAATAAATCCTTTGATAAAATATTAATCTCAAAAATTTTGTATAAAATATCATTAATATATATTCTTTGTTTGTATATTTCAGAGTTTCTGGCGTTGAGCGACACTAACAGCAAGACGCTTGAAACAAAAAGAATTATAAAAATTGTCGTAAAAACCGATATCTTCGCTCTAATACTCATTATCTTTACCTGTAAACTGAAACTTTAGACGGAGCAATATCCTGAAGAGGCTCGATATAAATGTAATTAAATATATTCACGTTATCAATTTGGGTTGGTACTCCAATATGCTCTGCAAACTGAAACTCATCCTCAATCAAATTTATCAGCTGCTGACTTAATGAAATTTCAAAATCATATTTATCCCAGCTTTCTTCAACTTCTTCGTTTCTTTTATCTTCCCAATAAGAGCAAAGAGCTTTACAGGCATTATCCTGATTGATAATGGTCAATTTTTCGGCATCCTGCAAAGATTTCAATACTTTATTCAATGTATATTGATTGTCTGACATGAACTCATTATTGACTAACAAAAGGAAATTTTGAATATATAAGTCACTCTCTTTGAATTCAATTGTATTTCCCTTTAATCTATTCTCCGCATCTTTAATAAAGGGATTTCTCATAGAAAAAGCATCTATCGTACCCGTTTCAAGAGAATCTACAAGATTAACAGCAGGTATAAACTTAATAGTGATTTCATCAAAAATACCGTACTTCTCTGCGAAAAGCCATAGAAAGTAATGGACTGCAGAATTTGACTGTGTGCCAATTGTCTTTCCTGATAAATCCGCAGGCTCATCAATGGCCCGATCAGCTCTTGCAATTATCCAGGCTCCCTGGGTTGTTTTGGAAATTGTTGATAGTATTCTGAAATTCTCATTTCTGATTGCGTTCACGGTAACAGGAATATCACTTGAGACAGCCATATCGACATTTCCCTTTAACATGTTCTGAAGTGCGATTTTTCCGGAAGGATATTGAACAATTTCGGCTTTTAATCCATTGCTTTTAAAGAAACCTCTTTGAGCAGCAATAAAAATCAAGGCTGAAGCAGTATTATTCTGCACACCGATACGAACAGAAGATAGTTTATTAGCCCCATTATCATCACTGCACCCCAATAGGACTAATAACATAATAAAAAAGAATATAAGAATTTTCATGTAATCCCCATCATATATATTTTTAAGAGCTATAATAAAAAAGTAATACTATTCACTGCATGGACAAATTATTTAAAACTCTTTTGATAGAAAAAAAAAGATATTGCATTTCATACCGTTTACTTATACTATAATAAAAGTATTAATTGAAATAATTAATAGAATGAACTAACAGGAGAAAAAAAATGAAATATATAGATGTTATTAATGAAAGAAGATCCGTAAACTTCTTTGATAAATCAAAACCTATAGCTGATAATGTTTTAAGAGAAATAATTGATACTGCCGTACTTGCTCCATCTGCATTTAATCTGCAACCATGGAAAGTTATAGCAGTAAAGTCAGATCAGGCAAAGAAAGACCTGTTTGAGCTTTCCAACAAGCAACCAAAAGTTCTGGATGCTCCGGTAAGTTTAATAATTGCAGGAGATAGAAAAGGTTTCAGAGATGAGAGCAAAACTTGGGCAGAAATGCTGAAGCTGACAAATGAACAGGTAGTACAGGGAGCTAAAGACGCTGCAAACTATTTGTATGGTTCAAGTGAAGAAAGGAAGATTAAGTTTGCAGAGAGTAACGCAGGATTACTTGCCATGTCAATCATGTACACCGCAAAATCAAAAGGTGTAGACACTCACCCAATGAGCGGTATTGACTTTGATGGAATAAAAAGTAAGTTCAACTTGAAAGAAGATGAACACGTTGTCATGGTTATTACCATGGGATATTATGATAAATCAAAAGAGTTGTATCCCAGAGGTTTCAGATATACCTATGATGAGATTGTAGAGGAAGTTTAACTTTAAGATTATACATGTTTTCAAGGCAGTCTAACTGACTGCCTTTTGATTTGAGGCATATCCCCAAAATTACATTTCCAATATAATGCAACTGATTGTAATATAGATACATAATACCTGTATCTAATGAAAATTTAACAATTTACAGGTCTTGAAGAAACTCAGATAATCTTATAGCAAAGACCCACATTTGAGAAAGATTATTGTCTCGAAGAAATAAAGTGAATCTTGAACAGGCTTTGTTACCTGTTCGAGCTAATGATATGATTTACTGTATTACGAAAAGTTCATGATTGAACTATTTTACGTAATAAAAGAGCTTTGCAGCGAGCCTAACAAAGCCCATGATGAACAAGTTTCTTAAATAATCTTTCGACCGTGGGGAGTTTTCTTTGTTTCGTTTCTTTTCCGATGAAAAGAAATGAAAACATAAATAAGTACTGATGGTGACTGAGCATTAATGCAGTATCAAAATTTCTAAAAAAAGGGGGCATGTTTGCCTTTTCTTTTATTGACATTTATTCAAGAAACTTTCATCAATTGACTGAAATATTCAGGAGTCGCTTGTATGAAAAAAAATATAATTGTTTTCATCATATTAATTATTGGAATCCCATTACTTTCAAATGAGGGAATTGAGACTATTCATGTATTTGTGGCTCTTTGTGATAATATTCATCAGGGCATCCATAAAGTTCCTGCATTTATGGGAAACGGTAAAGATGCTGATAACAATCTATATTGGGGATTGTCGGGTGGAGTAAAAACATATTTCAAAAACAGTAAAGAGTGGAAACTTGTTAAAACGGTAAATACTCCTGACAGCATTGTTATCCAGAGAGTTATTTTTAAACATAAAGTTCATAATGCTTATTTGTTGGCAGATGCATATAACGGTGCAGAAATCAAACAGACAATCACAGATTTTCTGTTATCTGCAAGTGATAACTTTACAGTAGATATCGCGATAGACTCTCTTAAACTCAGATTTGGTGGGAAATCCGATCTTATTTCTTACGTGGGACATGATGGACTGATGGAATTTGAAATCGAAGATTCACTTTCAAGAAGAAAAGATAAACAAGAGGCAATCATTCTTGCATGTGCAAGTAAAAGGTATTTTAAAAAATATATTATGAAAACCGGAGTAAACCCGTTGCTATGGACAACAAACCTTATGGCTCCTGAAGCATACACTCTGAAGTGGGCCTTAGATGGCTGGCTGATAGAAGAAACTGACGAGCAAATCCTCGAAAGAGCAGCAAAAGTATATAATAAATACCAGAAATGCGGGATAAAAGGGGCAAGAAACCTTTTCAGGACAGGATATTAGTCTTCTCATCCTAATGAGCAGCCTGCTGAATCATTAACAGGTTGTCTCTTATCTATAAACTTATATTGAAAGCAGTTCCTCATGAGATGGAAAAGGTAACATGCTTTCAGGTAACTGCATCTCACACTGAGAAATCAATTCACTGAGTTTTTTAAGTAAATCGTCAGCTGTATGAATTGCATCCGATGAAAAATTCTGGCTATCCACTGTCTCAATTTCCGATAGTAATTCAATCAGCCTGTTACTTTTCCCTTTCAGAGATGAATACAATCTGGAAAGATGTCTGAGTTTATTCATAATATCTTCATTACTGATATTCAGTTGATTCAGACTGTTCAATAAACCTGAAGCTTCATCCATTACTTTCAGCAATACCGGTAGATATCCCTGCTCAATCATTCTCACGGCACATTTAATCTCTATCTTTTTCATGTTTATATAGTTATCAAGTTTTGCAAGAACCTTGGAATTAAGTTCTTCCGGAGATAAAACTTTGTAGCTCCTGAATAGCTTTACTGAACACTCGTCATTCATCACCAATATAGCATCAGATGTACTCTTTATACATGACAGATTTCTCTTTTGGGCTTCTGCTTCCCACTCTTCACAATAGCAATTACCATTAAACACGACCTCAGAACTATAATTGTATATTCGTGAAAATACTTTGAATGCATTTTCGCGTGGATTTCCCTCCATTTCTTCCAGCATTCTGAATATTTTATTGTAACCACATGCAGTGATTGTATTGATAATTGTTATAGCTTCAGATGGATTCTGATTTGAGCCTACAGCTCTGAACTCGAACTTGTTTCCGGTAAAAGCAAATGGAGACGTCCTGTTTCTGTCTGAGAAATCCTTGCTGATTTTAGGGAGATTTTGAAGTCCTGAATTAATAAAATCCATTTTCTCTGTTGTAATATCATGAGAATTTTCAAGATTAGTGAATAAGTTAGTCAGATAATCTCCAAGATAAACAGAGATAATTTCAGGAGGTGCTTCATTTCCACCGAGTCTATGCTCATTTCCTGCATCTGCAATTACTGCTCTCAACAGTTTACCATGTTTTTTAATTCCATACAATATTGCAGCAATTGTCAGAAGAAACATAATATTTTTAAGAGGTGATTTAGATGGTTCAAGATAATTTGCTCCAGTGTTATCACTGATAGACCAGTTCACATGCTTACCGGATCCGTTTACTGAGGCAAAAGGTTTCTCATGCAGCAACGCAGAAAATCCATGCTTTCCAGCTACTCTTTGAAGCAAATCCATTATCTGAAGATTATGATCTACTGCAGGATTAGATTCCTCGTATAAAGGAGCCAGCTCGAACTGATTTGGAGCAACTTCGTTATGCCTGGTCTTTACAGGTATACCCCTTCGGAAGAGCTGATGATCAAGTTCCTCCATGAAAGCAAGTACTTCCGGTTTGATGGAGCTGAAATAATGATCTTCCATAAGCTGACCTTTAACAGGTGGTAAACCCATGAGTGTTCTGTTACATATCTTAAGATCAGGCCGTTTATCAAACAGACTTTTTCTAACAAGAAAATACTCCTGTTCAATTCCGATATTGACCTTCAGATTTTTTGCTAACCGATTTCCCAGAAATTTCTGTAGTCTAATACATTCCTTGTTTAAAGCATTTTGAGAACGAAGCATAGGAGTTTTCAAGTCTAATACCAAACCAGAGTATGAGAAAAACACAGAAGGGATTACAAGCGTTTTTGTTTTTTCTGCTTCGAGAAGAAATGCCTGAGATAACGGATCCCAGCTTGCATAACCACGAGCTTCAAATGTTGAACGCATTCCACCAGACGGGAAAGATGAAGCATCAGGCTCGGATTTCATCAGGCACTTACCGGAAAATCGTTGAATTACATCACTATCCTCATACATCAGAAACGTTTCATGCTTCTCAGCAGTACCGGATCTATAAGGCTGAAACCAATGCGTGAAATGAGTTGCTCCATTTTCCAACGCCCATTCTTTCATCGCATGAGCAACATCATCTGCAAGCTCGGAATCAAATTCAAGACCGTTTTCCACACAATCTATAAATCTCCTGTAAACATTCCTGCTGAGTTTATTCTTCATTACTTTGAGAGAAAACGTGAGTTCTCCATACTTCTCTATACTCTTCTCCATCATCGGCTCCTTATAAAATTCGCAATTACTTAGATCTCTTCCTGCAGGAAATATAATATCTTTCCTTAATGATAGCACATAATTGTTAATGATTTATAAAAAAAAACATGTATTAATAAAGAATATTGATAAAAAAGTATAGACTATCGAAATACTGTTTATATTCTGTGTTTCGGAATAAATATGAAGAAAGTAATCTCATCAATAAAATGGAATTTGAGTCTCTCAGTGATCAGACGAAGCGGTGTTGCAATACTATCACTGTACATAGCTCGCTGTCTTGATAAAGAAGACATTGGCTTGTTTGAGGTGTTCGTCAGGGCAATAACATTTGCAGTAATGCTGGCAACATTGAGTACTGAATATCTCTATGTTGTACGTAAAAAGGCTGAAAAATACTATTTCTCGCTCCTGACAAAAATCACTCTGACTGTTGCCTCTGTTTTTACTGTTCTATTCTTTTTTTCTGCCGTCCCGGTTTCAATATACATGAAAGATGAACGGCTTATTGATTTGTTTCGCTATTTCGCAATATTCGTATTCCTGTATTCTATCAGGAAAATAGCCAAAACATATCTGCAGAAAAAACTCATGTTCAAGCAGTTTTCTTTATTCGAAACATTTAATGTCATTCTTTATTCTGCCTTGATACTTATTTCTTTCCACTTCAAAGCGAATTATTGGATTTTATTTCTCTGTTTTCTCGCAGGTGATCTGTTCGAAGTTATATTACTGCTTACAAACAGAAAAGCAGGGATTTTGTATAGAATAGCAGGATCATTAAAAAAAGAACCTGTTACGGATGGAGTAGATAAGTCAAAAGACATCAGGTTCCTTAAGATAACTACAATCACACATGTTATTGGCTTTCTATGCAATAATTTCATGATTATCTATCTGGGTCATGCATTCTCTGTTGCAGAAATCGGTGTGTTTGGTCTGGCAGGAAAAATGATCAATACACCGGTATCGTTTATTACAACTGCAATCAAGAATGTATTTTTTCCATCATTCAGTCAAATGACAAATGAAGAAAGGAACAGAGGGATCCATAACTATCTCTTTGCAGTAACCGGAATTTTCTGGGCATTACTCGCTTGGTTTGTTTTCTTTCTTGTGAAAATTATCCCTGTCATCCTTGGAGATAAATGGGCAGATGCACTGCCTGTCATGGTTATGCTTTCACTTAATTCTGCTACTCTGCTTTTTGTTAATCCAATCAGCTCGATTCCGGTTATCATGGAAAAAGCACAATACGAACTTTACTGGAGAATTTTTACTCTTCTAACGATTATTATTGCCGTTTTTGCAGGCAGTCATTTTGGATTCAAAGCATCACTTGCCGGATATGTAGCAGCAACTTTTGTATCACACCTGACATATGGATTTATCATTTTCAGAATGCTGAAACTGAAATTCAGGATTTTTCTAAACAAACTATTGATAAATGGATTTGCAATTCTGTTACTGATTACCGGCTTTTACTTTATCAGAAATTTATCAATATTGTATTCTCTGGGATTATCTATTCTCATAACCTTTATTTATCTCTTTTCAGCAAATTTATTGACGAAAAACAGAATATACTTAATGTTAAGAAAATTCATTTAATAAGCAATATTGAAGCAGATATTCAATTTTGATGTTAATGATTTAAAAAGAATAAATTCATCTACGAAAGGAAAATTATATGAAGAAACTATTTATTTTCTCTATCATCTGTCTCTTTGCTGTCTCATTCATTAGTGCCGAAGCAAATGAGATGTCCAAGGTTAACAATGAGCTATCCTTCAAACTTCTTAAAGAAGTAATGAGTGAGGATGAAAACAGTTTTATAGCACCTTACAGCATTACATCTGTGTTATCCATGCTTCATTCCGGAGCAGGTAAGTCCACAAAGAATGCAATGTCAGAAGCCATGAATCTAAAAACAAAAAAACCATACAAATCACTGAGAAAACTTGATGCAACTCTCAAAGCAAACAGCTCTGATAAATTCAATATCATGACAGCTAACTCAATCTGGCTTGATAACACTATCAAACCTCGCTGGGGATTCAGAAGAGTAATGAAAAAATACTACAAATCAGAGATTCATCATGTGGATTTCCAGAAGAGATATGAGTCAGCAAGACTTGACATCAACAAATGGGTTGAAGAGAAGACTATGGATAAGATTAAAGATCTGCTTAAGCCAAGTTCCATAACTCCTACAACCAGATTTGTTCTCACCAATGCCGTATACTTCAAGGGACAGTGGAAAAACAAGTTCGATCCTGCCAATACTCGAAAAAGAGATTTCAGATCATACATGCCTATGAAAAATAACGAACAGGTAGATATGATGTCTGATGAATCAAAATATAGCTACTACGAAGATAAACTGGTGCAGATGGTAAGTCTTCCCTACATCAACGAAAAATCCAGTATGCTTGTTATCCTGCCAAAGGATAAAGGCGATGGTTCTCTCAGAACATTCAATGAGCTACTCAAAAGTGTCACTCTTGAACAGCTTTATACTAAGAAAAGTGAAATGAAAAGCAGAAAAACCAACGTAATGCTTCCAAGATTTACTAATACAGTCAGATACTCACTTAAAGAAAAACTGACTGATCTTGGCTACTCAAACATATTTTCATCTCAGGCTGATTTTACTAAAATCAATAAAAGAGAACAGCTTGTAATTGATGATATTATCCATAAAACATTTATCGAAGTAAACGAAGAAGGAACAGAAGCAGCTGGAGCAACTGCTGCAGTTGCCAGAACAATCAGTATGGCTAAACAGTTCAATGCAAACAAACCTTTCATATATCTTATCGTAGATGATGAAACTGATACAATCCTTTTTGCAGGAACATTCGTCAAACCATAAAACTTTACTTTACCATATATTAAAAGCAGGCTGTTGATTATTCGACAGCCTGTTTGTTGTATATTGCTAATTCAAACTCCATATCAATCACAATCATCAACTCTTTTTATTATCCTCAGATAATTCAGATTACTAAAATATAGATTTAGTGAAAAGCTCAAAGAATTATTCAGAAATTACTTAACCGATCCAAGCATTGGCTGTATCAGAACGAAAAGCATAGTAAATTCCCAAATTCATTGACATCTACCCTACTCAATCAAAAATCAGATTTATGAGAAACACGAATAGTCTTTTCCCTGTTTTAAATATCCTGATTCTGCCCACAATAGGCACGCTATCGGCAATGTATTGGTTCCCAGATTCAGTTCCCGGTAATGCAATCTACGGATTTTGCAGGTTATCGATACTGGCTGTACCGCTTCTCTGGTTGAAATTCGCAGAGAAATACAAGTTCAAAAGGAAACCTGTATCACTAAAGCATATTCTGTCGGGAGTCGGCAGTGGAATCGTAATATCGATATTCATTATTGCAGCTTATAAGTGGTTAGGACATACTTTTGCAGATAACGCTGTAATCTCAGAGAAACTGTCTGATATTGGTGTGAAAAGCACAGGTATCTTTGTTCTGGGATTCATTTACTGGGTATTTCTGAATTCACTATTGGAAGAATTTGTCTGGAGATTCTTTCTTATCAGATCACTTGGAAGGATGCTTCCTGCATTTTTAACAATACCTGCATCAGCCCTTATGTTTACTCTACACCATTTTTTTGTGCTTCGGTTCTATCTGGATCTTACTTCATCCCTTTTCTGGTCAGGTTGTATATTCTTTGCAGGGATAATCTGGGCTATCCACTACAGAATAAGCAAATCTGTTATTCCGGGGTTTATAAGTCATGCTATTGCAGATGCTGCTATCTTTTATGTTGGAGCAAAAATCCTTGGGATTTGCTGAGCTGTGAAAATGTTTGCTTGACAATGTTTTCATAAGCAATGATTTACAGAAATCATGCTATCTACAATGGAGACAATATGAAAAAAGAAGTAATCTTCCGACTTGGAAAAAACATAAAGAACTTTGTAAAACGTAAACCCGGATTTATTCTGGTCAACCTTCTGCTTAACTATCAATGTACACAACGATGTCTGCAATGCAGTATTCCGGAAAAAGCAAATGAGAATACAATCATGAATCTGGAGAACTTTAAGCTGATTGTTGACAAGCTTGTTGAGCATGGGACTCAGGGCATCACGCTTTCCGGTGGAGAACCGGCACTTAATCCTCATGTTAACGAGATGATAGAATACATAAGCTCTAAGAAATTGCTGAGAACACAACTTCTGACAAATCTTTATCTTCCTGACAAAATTCTTGAACCACTTCTGGAGAAATGTTTCAAGCATCAAATTCCGATTCAAACTTCTTTTGACGGACTTGGTAAAACTGCAGATATTATACGCGGAGCAAAGAATGTTGAGAAAACCGTAGCAGCCAACATTCACAAAATCAACAGAATGAATGCGGAGACTGCAAATAAGATTCAAACAAGGATCAGTCTGGTTGTGAGTAAAATGAATATTGATCAGGTTCCGCAGATATTGGAAAAACTGGAAGAATTTGGTTGGAAAGCCTATACAGATATCTATCGCTGGTCTTCCGACAGCCACAACGAAAATGAAAAGATGAAGATCGAACTGGATGACAAGTTCTCAAAGGTAATAGAGCAGCTTAAAAAATCGAAAAACATACTTACTCCGGACTGGCTTCTTAATGGTTACGAAAACTACTTCCGTAATGAAGCACCGAAGCTTTGCCCTTATATCGAGTCTCCTACGTTCGGATCTAAATTTTTTATCCATCCTCAGGGAAACGTTTCTGTGTGCATTGGTAACAGTATTGGTAATATACTGGAGAGAACTCCGGCAGAACTTACTTCCTCAGAAACATGGAAAAACTTCCGAAAGAAATTCGAGAAATGCTCCGGTTGCTGGAATACTTGCTATACTCCGTTTTATTTCCCGATCAGGTATGTATCAAAGGAACATTTCAAACAGTACATGAAAATTCTGGATAGAGAATAGAGAAATCGGACCCCGATTCTTAATTTTTACATTCAACTCAGAATCATATAAATATTGTTATAAGTTTTTCTCATTAGAAAAGGGAAAAGCCTTCTGCTATCAATTGTAATTTTTCCTGTAAAACATAGAGTATAACATGATATTTCAGTTATAAACAATTATAAGAATTTCTTAGCTCGGTTATTTGTCAGATGAGTCACATTACAATTGTAAACCTGCTGTAAAAACTATTGTTACAGTTTAAGTATTTCTTTATAGTAATCAAACAAGAAATAAATATTTTATTATTGACACATTTTTTTTTAGAAGTACGAATCTGTCAAATTTCAATTGGAGGTTTTCGATATGACATTAAACGAATTTCTTGCTAAGGTGGAAGCCAGAAATCAGAATCAACCAGAATTTATGCAAGCTGTAACTGAAGTAATTGAATCATTATGGCCTGTATACGAAGCTAACCCACGTTATCAAAAAGCCAAAATTCTGGATCGCATTGTTGAGCCTGAACGCGTACTTATGTTCCGCGTACCATGGCAAAGAGACAATGGCGAAGTTCAAGTTAACCGTGGTTACCGTGTTGAATTTAACAGTGCAATCGGACCATACAAAGGTGGACTTCGTTTTCACCCAAGCGTAAACTTAAGTATTCTTAAATTCTTAGGTTTCGAGCAGGTATTCAAGAATTCCTTAACAACACTTCCTATGGGCGGCGGAAAAGGTGGATCCGACTTTGACCCTAAAGGAAAATCAGATTCTGAAGTAATGCGTTTCTGTCAGTCATTCATGACTGAACTTTGCAAACACATCGGTGCTAACACAGACGTACCAGCCGGAGATATCGGTGTTGGTGGACGTGAAATCGGTTTCATGTTTGGACAGTACAAAAGAATCAGAAACGAATTCACCGGTGTTCTTACCGGTAAAGCCCTTAACTGGGGTGGTTCATTAATCAGACCTGAAGCTACAGGTTACGGTGCAGTTTACTTTGCAGATGAAATGCTTAAAACAAGAGGCGAAACATTCAAAGGTAAAACATGTGTTGTTTCCGGTTCAGGTAACGTTGCACAATACGCAACAGAAAAACTTAATCAATTAGGCGCAAAAGTAGTTACTCTTTCAGATTCTTCAGGATTTATTCATGATCCTGACGGTATCACACCGGAAAAACTCGAATACGTTATGGATCTTAAAAACGTACGTCGTGGAAGAATCAAAGAATACGCAGAAGAATTCGGCTGCAAATACTACGAAGGTCAAAGACCTTGGATTATTCCTTGTGATGCTGCATTCCCATGTGCAACACAAAACGAAATCAATCTTGAAGAAGCTAAAACACTCGTTAAAAACGGTTGTTATGTTGTTTCCGAAGGTGCTAACATGCCTACAGTTCCTGAAGGTGTTAACGTATTCATCGAAAACAAAATCCTTTACGGACCAGGTAAAGCTGCTAACGCCGGTGGTGTTGCAACATCAGGTCTTGAAATGTCTCAAAACAGCCTGAGAATGAACTGGACTCGTGAAGAAGTTGATGAAAAACTTCATAACATCATGATCGCTGTTCACAATCAGTGTGTTGAGCATGGTAAAGAAGGTGACTTTGTTAACTACGTGAATGGTGCAAACATTGCAGGATTCATCAAAGTTGCAGATTCAATGTTAGATCAAGGTTTAGTTTAGTATTTAAACGCCTTAATAAATAGTTTTAGTATCCGAAGACTGTCCTTTCAGGGCAGTCTTTTTTTTATTGACAAGTTTTCACTCGTATAATTTCTACAAATAGTAAAAGGAGTTTTTTATAATTCACTTCCTGCCCGATGTATCAAAAAGCTTATTGAGGAGATTATGAGAAGAGTTAAAATTATTGTATCCACATTGTTGTTATCTTTACTATATATTCCATTATTCGCACAAACTCCTGATCCACTATATTCCTATTTCAGAAATTACGGATCAAGGGAATTCGAGTACAAAAAATTTGAAAAAGGGCTTAAGTTTGCAATTCTGCCTGCAGAAACTTTTAATATAAAAACTCAGGGCAATCTATTTGAAGATTTAGCGAGCATGTTCAAAGGTGGAAATCAACCCGAAGAATACAGAATCGATCAATACTTGCATAGTAATTTTCAGCTTATTTTCCCGGATTTTGAATTTCAACCCTTCAATGAGAATCATAGCTTGTTTACTTCTGATGCCGCAAATATGAATACGATAATAACTATTGCTAAAGAAAACTCTTATGCAAAGAAAATTGATGCTTTTATTAAGGCCCCAAGATTAAGCTATAGAAACATGAAACCCAATAAGGCAATGTATAAGCAGATTAAGAAATTCAAAAAATTCTTTAATTGCGATTATGTTGTACTTAACCTTACATCAGTTGAAAGAATTAAAGGAAAAATTGGCGGAGAAGAATTTCTCTTCAGTCCGGGAATAATAGAGACTCAAATATGGGATTGCACTGACGGAAAACAGATATACAGTGGCAAAATATTCATGACTCAGGGAAAAGATATTAATACAATTGATGATTATCTGAGGCAGCTTTCAAAAGAATCGGTTGAATTTATGCAGAAAATGCTGAAGATTAAACGTAAATCCAAAAAAGCTACAGGGATGTTCAATTAGAAATTGTTATGGAGGGGATTTTGAGAAAAGCTCTTTTTTTAATGTTTATTATTTCATCACATGCTTTTTCAATTGACAACAGTAATTATGTTTCCAAGTACTATCCCAGAAATGAGAATCCAGAAAAGCTGCGAGATTTCAGCTATCATATTGATTTATCTTTTGAAAACTCGTACATTGATGAAAATGATAAGATACTTATAATCCCGACGGAATCCGTAAGTGTAATTAAATCAACTTGCTTCCTCGCTGGTTTGGTAGGACTGAAGTACTCAGAAATTGATTTTCCCAAACTGATTGAAGAAGAATTGAAACAAACTTACAATACTGAAAATTGGTTCTGGATTTCCGATAAAGACATTGATTTCAACACAAAAAAGAAAATGAAAAGAATGTCTGAGGAAATTACTATTCCTCATCTTTCAGATAAGCACAGCTATATTAAGAGTCCAATATATGATAACCTTCCCGTTATAAAAGATCTTGTACCGATTTTTAAAAAAATAAATGAGAGACACAATTGCCAGTATGCAATGTATATTGAAACATCAATAGGAAATTTTGAGTATCAGAATATTGCTTTCTTCAATACAAATGCAATGGCTTTCAACACAGCTTACAACAAAGCTATTGAGATTCCAGTCGTTCAGATATTCATTTTTGAATGCACAACGGGGAAACTGATATTTAACTCTAAGCATTTTATTGATGGCAATAAAGAGAAAAAAACTTATAAACACAGAAATGAAATTGCAGAAGATGCTGTGAAAAAAATCAGAAAACTTGTTAAAAAGAAAATAGAACCTCAGAAGGGTGGATTTTTTGGAGAGTAAAAAAAATTAATTACTTATGCAGTGCTAAGCATTATTTAGAAGCAAAATGTAAAATTAAAGGAGACTTTGTGAAAAAATTTTCAATTATCTTAATAGCTTTTTTTATGCTGACACCATTGATTGCAAAGAAATACTCCATTTGGGCTGACAAATCAGTCGAGTATAAAAGAATTACAGATGATCAGAAAATTCTCGTAATACCGGCAGAACCTGTTAAGATAAAAAAAACCGGATGCTTTGTCATAAATGGTATTTTCAGTGGTGGAACTAAATGTGATTTTAATGATGACCTGATATCTTTGCTTAGAGAAAGATATAACACTGAAAACTGGAAATTCTTACCAGATTACGATGACTCACCTGAAATCAGAAGAATCAGAAGAACTGCAATACGTCGTTCTGAATCACAACTCATTGAGACAGAATTCAAAAGAAACCTTAAGTACAGAGATTTTCCTGAGAATAAAAGATTAATACAGCAATTTGATGAATTGAAGAAGAAATATGACTTCGATTATGCAATTGTCTGGCTGACTTCCACGGTGGAATTTCCCTGCGAGAAAACGTTTGTTACTGGCACACAGGTATTTGGCACTTTTGTTCCTTATACTACTACTAAAACAATTTACATTCAACATCCGGTTATTGAAGTATTCGTATTCGATGGTAAAACCGGAAAAATGCTTTTTGACGCAAAGCATATTACAGATACAAAGATTGCAAGCCAATACGATGCGTTCAAGAAAAAGGGGAAGACTATTGAGAATGCAGTAAAAAGCCTTAAGAATGTAATCAGATCACAGATCAAAAGTAGTTCCGGTGGATTTTTCAGTAATTAAAAAAAAGAGAAATCAGAAATAAAAAAATAAAGACACTTAAATATAAAATGGAGGAACTTAAATTGATTAAAAAATTAGTAATGCTGGTATTACCAATACTTTTAATTTCATGTGCAGTCATGGACTACACAAAGCACGCAGATGTTTCACTCAGAGGCACAAAGATCGAGGACAGCAAAACATTTATTGTCTTCCCTCTTGATAACCCAAATTTTCAACCACCAACAAGTTGTGGATCACCTACAAGTAAGCATACAAAAGATACTGTAGAAGATTTTTGGAACGATAAAATTGCCATGTTCCTTAAAGAGAATTTTCCAAATCAACAATTCAATTTCATGAAAGATGATAGTCAGTTATACAGAGAAGAAAAATCAACTTTCTTTGCACTCAAAGCTGAAGCTTTTGAGTCAAGTTACGTAAAGATAATAAACTTATATAATGGTGAAGAAAATCCTATTGAGTACATTCAAAGTGAACCTAACAAAGTAATAAAAGAAAAGCTCAAACCATATCTCACTAAATATCCGGCAGATTATGCGGTAATCTTTGTTGAACCCTCTCTTTCCGGAAGTATTCACACAAGTACAACAACAAGTTACAATGTTTCATCAGGTGGAATGTCAACAAGCTCTTCCAGCCAGACAATATATACTGCTAATGTTGAAATTCAGGTGTGGGATTGCAATAGCGGAATATTATTATTCAATTCCGGAGCTTATGTTAAAAATTCTGATGGAGGCTGCATGCTTGTAACCCCTGAAGAAGTATCCATGAAAAATAATTCAAAAAAACTGACCGAAAGACTTGCAGAAGTTGTTTCGGGTGCAGTCAATGTAAATAATTATTAAAAAATAAATATTAATAGTAAGCCGTTTGTTCGGCTTACTTTTTTTTCAAAATAGGATGAAGTATGAAAAACTTTTTAATGATGATTATTGTTTTTATCTTAATGGCATGTACATATACAGAATATTCGATTAACATTGAAAATTCATTGAAGAAAGATAAAATCGTAAAAGGAAAGAAATTTATTGTTTTTCCGATTGATGATTTTGAGTTAGATTACAAAGCTGTAATGGTCACAACCACTTTCGGAGAATTAAAAAAACAATACAAATATGTATGGAATAAGAGTATTGTTGAAGAAATAAAAAATGGGTTTCCATCTCAGAATTTTAGTTTCCCTGCTTCCGATGAGGAACTGTTTATTCAGGAAAATTCATCTTTGCAAGCAATCATATTTGAAACATCCGAATCAAGTATGGCTCGAATTATCGGGCTTGATGATCCTCCTCTTCCAACTCAATTTTATGATTCCGAAGAAAATGAAAAAATGAAAAATCTCTTATCCGATTATTCAAAGAAGTTCTCTGCTGACTATGCGGTAATATTTGTTGATCCATTTATTAAAGCTTATGAAGTTGAAAAAACATATACTGATTCCAGAGGTATGTCTTATGGTTCAGGATTATATGAGAAAAAAGTTTATATTAGAACTGAGGTGCAGATATGGGATTGCCATAAAGGAACAATGCTTTATAGTTCAGGTTCCTTAAGTTCCGGTATTGACGATTCTATTGTTGGATTCTCTGAAAGCAAAAAACTCTTTGAGGAAAATTCAAAGGGTGTTGTTGACTTACTAAAACGTATAATAGAGAAATAAAATGTAAGGACAGTTTTTTGATTTTTTCCCGGAATATGCAATATGGTTATCAGAAAAAAGGATTGATTAAATATATAATACATCTAAAGTTGAAATTCAAATGCGGGATCACAGAAAGAGAGTATTGCTAAAAATTTGAAAGTGCATTGGAAATATCCGCAGTTTTAAAAAAGTAATTGAGAGAAAACGCCCTGAGCCAGACAGACTGACAGGAAGGAATTAATTGATGACTCAATCAAGAATTAACCGAATATATTTTATTATTAAGAATGTAATGTTATCCGTGTTTATGATACTCGTTACTACTGTTGTATCAGGCTGCTCATCTCTAAGATATTCTCAACATATTGACAGGGAGCTGGAAAAGGGTAAAATTGATTCAGGTAGCACCTTTATAGTATTTCCTGTACATGATGTTACATTTAACGTACCTAATTCAATATTCTACACTTATTCCGCTAAAGACAAAATCAGAATTGAGCAATTATGGAACTCTGAAATTCAGAAGAATGCACGAGAAATAATGCCAGATACAAATTTCAAATTCATTTCCAGTAATGATTCCTTACTATTTGAAGAAGAATCCTCAATTTTTACTATGAAGCATATTGCATATGAATCCAGTCATGTCAGGATTTTTGATCCTCGCAATCGTGATGAAAAAAAGAAAGAATATTTTCAGAAGAAAGTAAATCATGACATGAAGTGTAAACTTCAACCATATCTAAATGAATACAATGCTGACTATGCGATTATATTTATCAATCCATATCTGCATTTCACTGAAAGAGATTTCAGGAATGAGTCAGTACCAACAGTCTCACAATATTTTGGATACACTTCTACTATTGAATTTCAAATATGGGATTTATCCGAAGGTACGCTGGTTTTCGATTCCGGGGCATATAATCACAGTTTCTTCTTTAAGATATCTACTCTTATCTTACGTGATAAATTAACTATCGAAAAGAATGCAAAGCAAGTGATAAAAGTTCTGGATGATTTCCTGTCAATAAGGTAACCATGAGAACAAGATACTCCAAAAACCATTTCTTTGTATTTGTTATTCTTTTTATTTTCAGCACTGTCTATTGTTCTGATGATAAGCTCGATCTCCACTATGGTTCGGGGAAAGGACTATTCCTGAACTTCTATCAGAAGTACATCTCCCCTATTGACGGCCGCGGTAATTGCCGAATGTATCCAACCTGTTCTCAGTATGCAAAGATTGCCTTTGAGACAGAAAATCCGGTTTCAGCATATAGTTCAACAATGAATAGAATTCTGGTTTGCGGAAGAGATACTGAATACAAGAGAAGTGTTTTTGTAGATGGAGAATACAGGTACCTTGATCTACCCAAAAACTTTAAGCTTCCGGATTTAGAAACAAGTTTAAATGAAAAAAAATTGCCTTTGAAATATAATATAGCAGATTCTCTTATTGCTGCAGGATTTATTGATTTTTCCCTTTTAACAAGGATTCAAAGCTTTTATGAATGTAAAAATGATTCGATGCGTAAGCATATTTCTCTCGAGTTTTTGAAGACAGGTTTCCAGGGACTTGATGTCGGATCATTCTATGTTTATGCTATCCATTTTGAAGATCTTTTCCATGATGATGATGAATATATGCAGAAACTTATTGTTTTACTTTCCGCTAAATTGTACTTCCACGAGAACTATGAAATGGCAATAGGTAAACTACTATCTTCAGGTTCGGAATATATAGACAACAACCTGCAGATGAAGATAATTCTTTTCTTCGCTAATCTCAAAAACTTCGATTACTTTGAAATTCTGAATAATCAGGACTATTATAGAACTATCATGCAAAAGTATGATATTACTATTGAGCAAATTCAGAATCTCAGTAATTTGAAGCTGAAAAGCCCGGGGTTAGCAAAATACTCCGGATATGTAATTCCCGGATCAGGCTATATTTATGCTGAACGCAAAAGTACAGGTATTGCCAGTTTTATTGTAAATGGTCTTATAATATTCTCAGCATATGAATTGTTCAGCAACGAAAACTATATTACTGGTGGAGCAATATGTCTGTTTGGCTCTGGCTGGTATTTCGGTTCTGCTTCAGGATCTGCGAAAGCTGTTACTGAATACAATACAAGCTTAAAGAGAGATGAAGTTAATTTTATCTCGAAAGAATTTAATATCGAAGATATTATTAAATCTATTGAGTATTAGTCCCTGAACGTCTTTTCAATAATATCTACAATATCACCATCAATGTAATAATTCAACGCCATATTATTCATAATTTTGATTGCATGTGAATGTTCTGCAGATTTTCTGTATGGTCGCTCTTCAGTTAAAGCTTGATATATATCAAGACAAGTCATTAAGCGTGATTCAAAATCAAGATCTTTTGCTTTCTTGCCATAAGGGTAACCCTTACCATTCAATTTTTCATGATGATTAGCTGCCCAGGTTCTGACATCGCTGAAATCCTTCAGATTTCCAAGCATTGCCCCGGTCAGATAAGTGTGATACTGAATTAATTTGTGCTGCTCTTCATTAAGACTCTTTGTATCATCCAGAATACTGGCAGGAATAGCAAGTTTTCCAATATCATGAAGATTAGCCGCAAGCATCAGCTTATACTTTGTGGACTCATTAACCCTTAAGTTATCTGTAACAGTATCCATTTTTTTAATTAATCCGGAAGTATGATTCTTTGTATATTTTGATTTTGAGTCGATAATTATTGAAAAGAAATTTAATTTTTCGAATACATTCTTAAAAGTTATTTCACTATAATTTACAGGGAGAATTTCATTTAAAGCCTGATCAATAAAAAGATTCTGCATATCCATCCAAAAACTTGAATTTCTACTTACTTCACAGAACAGATTAACAATATTGTTTGAATACAATACATTTTTGTTGGCTTTTACATAATCAGTAACATTAAATTGATTAGCAATATCAGGATTTTCCAGATGAAATTTTGAATCAATATGATCTGCTAAACCAATAATCTGAGAATAAATAGGTATATCATTACCTGCAAGCCCATAATAACCTTTACCATTAAACTGCTCATGGTGATATTTAAGTACATTCTGATGCTCATCAGACTGTAGAATATTCTTAATATTCTTTTCTCCGATGACACTATGTTCTGAAAGAAATGATAATCTTTCAGATTCCGGAATCAGTTCTTTCGCATATTTCGTGTTAAGTATATCTTCTGAAAGCCCATTATCATGCATTAAAGAAAGTGTACACAATTCATATAGTTCTTTATCAGTAAAATTCAATTGCTTACCCATCTTCAAAGCCAGATAGGTTACTCTTTTTGAGTGATTCGGAGTTACATCAAGTGCTTCATTCTCAACGAAATCCAGAGCCATTGTAATTGAAGCAAGAAATGAATTCAAATCAAATTGCATTATATCTCCCTTAACTGTTATTATGAAAACATCTAATCATTTTACCTATTGGTTTTCTGTCCAGTAAATTTCCATTATCGAAAACTATTTGTCCTCTCAATATTGTTTTTAATATTCTCCCTTTAAATTCGTTTCCATGAAATGGTGAATACTTACCTTTTGAAAACAAATCCTTCTCGTTAATTTGAGTGCTCTCTGTTAAACTGATTAGCGCAAAATCAGCATCAGAACCTACCTTAATTGATCCTTTAGTCGGATAAAGTCCATATCTCTTTGCAGCATTAGCCGATACTAAATCAACGAAAGTCTTTACAGTAATCTTTCCTTTGCACAGGAACTCAGAGACAATATAAGGAATCATGAATTGCGTCCCGGGAATTCCGTTATAAATCTTTGAAAAATCATCGAAGTTTTTCTCAGTCTCATATATACAACCTGCATGATCAGATGCAATAAAATCAATATCAGCATGTTTCAAACATGTTCTTAAGTATATGCGATCATTTTCATACTTCACCGGAGGAGCAGTTTTAAGACGTCCTCTTAACTCACCATAATCTTCACTGGTAAACTCAAGATAGTGAGGACATGTTTCCAGACTCAGATAATGATACTCCTTCTTAGAGTTGATTAGCAGTTCAGCAGCCTTTCTGGAACTGATATGAACAAAATGACATCTGCTTTCCGGTTTCATCAATTCAAGAATCTTCGAAACAGCAGTGAATTCTGCTTCTATCGGTCTGCATTTCACATAAGAATGAAAATCTGCGAGTTCATCTGAACTGAACGATGAAACAGCATCATTTATTACATCCTCGTCTTCTGCATGAAACGCAAATAGAACATCAGGATATTCTTTCAGTACTCTCGATATTTTTTCATAAGGTAAGGCTTTGAATGTTTCCATTCCGGAGATAGTATATATCTTGAAGCCTGCAATACCTTCATTCCACAATGCTCTAATGTCACCGGAATAATTGTCACCGATATTTCTTATTCCACCCCATAAGGCAAAATCAACATAAGCTTTGTCTTTTATTTTATCAATCTTGTGTTTCAATGATTTTACATCAGTGACCGGTGGGATTGATGTACAAGGCATATCAATTACTGTTGTTATACCTCCGGCACATGCAGAGGCTGTTCCTGTCAGAAAGTCTTCCCTGGTTTCAAATCCGGGATCATTGAAATGAACATGCGGATCTATACCGCCCGGAATAAGCAGATTTCCTTCAGCATCAATTATTTCTGTTACTTCTTCATACTTTTCTGAGCATTCTATGTGCTCCTGAACAGCATAAATACATTCATCAAATAAAATGTCCTGAAGTGGTAAATCAGGATCAATCAAAGCGTTTTTTATCAGTTTCATTATTCAGCACCCTCACAGTGTCTTTTACAGCATCCAATATTGGTTTATAGCCTGTGCACCTACATAAATTTCCCTCTAATGCAGTCTTAATATCCTCAATTGATGGTTTTGAGTTTTTATCCAGTAATGCTTTTGCACTCATTATCATACCCGGCGTGCAGAATCCACATTGAACAGCTCCGTTCTCCAGAAACTTATCTTTCAGAATATTCAAGACAACATTTTCGTTAACATTCTCAATAGTCTCAATAATCCCGTTCTGGATCTGAAAAGCAAGTATCATACATGAATTTACAGCTTTCCCATTAAGTATTACCGTGCAGGCACCACATTCACCTATTGAACAACCTTCCTTTGTCCCAGTCAGATGCAGTCTGTTTCTCAGAATATCCAACATCCTTTCATTAGGATTAACATCCAGTGTTACATCTTTTCCATTTATATTTATTTTCAGAGTCATTTTTCTTCTCTCCATAACTTTTTTAATGCATGTCTGAACATGGACTTGAACACAGGTATTTTATACTTTGCCGACCATCTCTTTCCAATCTGTTTATTAAGCTCTTCATTCAGTATTTCTACAGAATCATTGATCAGATCTTCTGAAAAAGCTTTCCCCTCAAGGAATTCCTCAAGAAAGCTTAATCTTGCAGGTTTGTAAATCAGAGAGCCTGCACTAATAGCGATATCATTAATCTTTCCTTCTTTTATATCGGTCAGGATTGATAAACTCATTCTTGTAATATTTACTGCATTTCTTCTTCCAAGCTGTTCATAGTAACTCACAAGCTTACCTTTGTCTGACGGTACAAGTACAGCTGTGAGTATTTCATTATCATTGATAATTGTTTTATAACTACCTGTAATGAAATCAGATAGTTTAACAACTCGTGTACCTTCTGTAGATTGCAGTTCAAGCTCCGCCTCGTATGCCAGTAAAGGAGGCACAGAGTCGGCACAGGAAGCTGCATTGCAGATATTTCCACCTATTGTCGCAGTGTTCCTAACCTGTGTAGATCCTATAAGAGCACATGCTTTTGTTAACAGAGGCAGATATTCCCTTACGTATAAATTGGATAGAATTTCTGTAAATGTACTACAGGCTGCAATTCTTATCAGATTATCATTCTTAGTAACACCTTTTAGTTTATCAAGGTTAGCTATGTAAATGAGTCCTTCTGTTTTTTTACCTTTAGAGATTTCAATTACTTTGTCAGTACCACCTGCATAAAGATCAAAACCACTTTCTTTTTTCATTTTAAGTGCTTCTTCCAAATTCTGAGGTACTATAACATTCATACAGCTATCAATCTTTATACTGCTTGTCTTACATGATTGTGTTTCGCTGCTTCTCGCCGGCTTCACAGGATTATATCCAAGAAGTACCTGTTCTAAAGATAATGGTAATCTGTAATTATGCTTGTGAGTGGCGTTTGCAAACGCATTGTTAATTGCTGCAGCCGTAAGTTCAAGGGTCGGTTCTCCAAGAGATTTAGCCCCATAAGGACCAAATGGATCCGGATTTTCCACAAAGAAAGCATCAATTTCCGGCATATCCTTTATTGTAGGAATAAGATATTCATCAAAGTTTGCAGTCCTGGTTCTTCCCTTTGTCTGTTGATATTCTTCAAGAACACCATAGCCCATTCCCTGTAGCACTCCACCGTAAACCTGTCCTTCTGCTCCCAGAAGATTTATTACCTTTCCGACATCATGAACAGCAGTTATCTTGTTAACATCGATCTTTCCCGTTAAAACATCCACAGTTATCTTTGCTACATGGCAACCATAAACATATGTAAAATAAGCATTCCCCTGTCCGGTTTCTTCGTTCCAAGTGGCATCGGGACCTTTATACCAGCCATATTCAGAAAGACTGATTCCTTTTCCAATTGCAGATTGAACAGTATCTAAAAAACTGAATTGTTTCTTGTTATTGTTCTTGCATACTATACTTCCATTCTTCCACTCATATTCACTGTCTACCTGCTCAGAATTACAGTCAATCACACCTACCAACCTTTTTTTAAGCTTTGTACAGGCATTAATTATTGCCTGACCACCCAGAAGTGTAGATCTTGATGCAACTGTTGGTCCACCATCACCAATGTGTGAAGTTGACGGATTAATGAATACAATATCCTTTATATCAATTCCGAACTGTTCTGCAACGATCATAGAAAAAGTTGTTCTCAATCCCTGGCCATTTTCATGCAGTGCAGTTGTCAAAATAACCGAACCATCTGCCTGAATCGAAACCATTGCAGATGTTGCATCAACACCTTCTGCCCCGAGAGAACAACCTCTGTAACTTACGGCAAAGCCAATTCCATGCTTATATCTATCCGTATTCTGCTGTTTGAGAATCTCAACCTGACTCTCATAGTCAGATTCCTTTAATGCCTTATTCATAACTTGAATCAATGACACTCTATGGTCTTCGAGTTTCTGTCCGGAAGCAGTTATGCTGTTTTGTTTGAAACCATTTATCCATCTGATTTCAACCGGAGAAATATTGCATATCTCTGCAATTTCATTCATAAGAGATTCCTGTGCAAATATGACCTGTGGAGTACCAAAACCTCTATAAGCACCGGTATAAACATTATTTGTGTATACTCCGTAAACATCAGTTTCAACATTTGGTATTGAATAAGGTCCTGTTGCCTGAACTACAGATCTCCAGGTTACAAAGAATGTCTGTGATGAATAAGCTCCACTATCTGCGAGGATCAAGATTTTTAAGGCATTAATTTTCCCATCCTGATTAAATCCGGCTTTGTAAACCATGTTGTAAGGATGTCTCTTGTAACTTTCTTTTAACGATTCTTCTCTGTTAAGTGTCAACTGAACAGGTCGACCTGTCTTAAGACTCATCAGAGCAGCTCTGCACGCCATCATGTTTACCGTATCGTCTTTACCACCAAAAGAACCACCCATTACCGAGGGTATAACATTTACTTTATTCATGTTTATACCAAGATATTCAGCTACAGCCTTTCTCGTAGTAAATGGATTCTGAATTGAACCTTTAACAACAAATCCGTTTGTATGAAAATCAGGTATGACAGTTACACTTTCAGGCTCAATATATGCGTGTTCATGAAAACCTGTGTCAAATTCTCTTTCAATAACAAAATCAGAAACTTCAAAAGCATCTTTTACATTACCTTTGCGTAAAGGATAGTGTACTACAATGTTGTCCGGGTATTCTTCATGGACAATCTGCCTTCTGTCAAATGCATCCTTAACATTAAACACACCTTCTTTCTCAATATACTCTACTTTTATTTTATCAACTGCCTCTCTTGCCATTTCGGGAGTATCAGCAGCAACAACAGCAATTACATCTCCCTCATAAAAGATGCTTTTATCGACAATTGGATACTGGTCTTTTCTGATTGGTCCTATTCTCTTCTTACCCGGAACATCCAGTATAGTAATAAGATGAATATCTTCATCAACCTCTTCTATTCCAGTAAAATCAATAGCGAGAATATTACCACAGGCAATGTCAGGATACTTACATGCCGCATAAAGCATATTCACATTGCTTTCGTCCTGACCATACAAAGCACTACCATTTACTTTTGATTTTCCATCAACTCTTTTAATTTTTTTTCCAATCATATTTACCTCTATGGTCTAAATATTACTTTAACATATATATATGCCAAATATTCATTAATTACTGTCCTGAATCCCACACTGTTAGTCCACCATTTTTCGATAAGATAGTCTTCTGGTGTAAGTGATATTACTCCAATATCGAATTTTTTTTTAGCTGCTTTGTTGAAAAGAATCCATGATCTTCTGGAGTGCACTCCACTTGTTACAACATCAAAAGACCTGACATTTCCATGTTCAGTATTTAGTAACCTGATTGCTGCATTAGCTGAGTTATATGTTCTTTCCTTCGCATAATATGGCGTTGTAACAACTTCCAACAATGAATCCGGAACTCCCAGATATCTGAGATAATAAGCCGAATACTCTGACGCTGATTCACTGTGTCTATATGTCTTAACTTCAGGAAATTCGGCTCCAACACATATAACTTTCCCATAATCAGCATTATCAATTATTTTCTTTACTTCCATGTACATATAAGTAGGGATCCATCCCTCCACAATCAGCACCTGCCCATTTACAGGATCATTTTTAGCAAGAAATTTACCTAAAAAAGGAATACTTACAGATACTATGATTATCTGAAGAAGAAATAGTATCAAAACTGAAATTAGAATACACTTAATTTTCATATTTTTCCGAGCCTGTCTGTCACGTCAGCAATAATATTCTGCATTCGTTTAATTTCAGTATCTTTTTTATTTTGTACGACAAAATCTTTCATTAAGAAATTATTATTCTTAAAAACGTGCTTAACCCTGGACTCTGTTATTCCATACAAGAAATGATTGAAGAAATTGCTTTCATTTATCAACTCAGCAAAAGGATATTCAACAACAGCAAAATCGGCCATATCGCCTTTATTAAGTCCAAGATCATACCCATAAGCATTTTTAAGCCTGTATTGATTCAGGAACAGATTGCTGAAAATTTTAGTTGGATAACTATCCGGGGAGACTTCACTCAAGACAGGAGATGTAGAAAAATTGTATTTATTCAGCAAAATAGAACTCTTAATACTTTTCAGAATATCCGATGTCATTCCGTCTGTACCGGCAGTGTAAATCAGGTTTCCTGCATCAGCAAACAACAAATTGAGTATATCCTGATTGTTATTCATATTTGAATCAACACATTGCGAAAAAAAAACATTCCTGCCTGCACTCAGAATTTCTATATCTTCTGGGGTGAGATAATTACCATGTACAAAAATTGAATTTTCTCTAATCAAGTTAAATTCATTTAATCTTTCAGCCAGTCTTTTCCCATGTTTCATTCTGCTTTGCCTGCCATCTACTTTGCCTTCAGCAATATGCAGATGAATCGGAATATATCCGGAATTTCCGGCGATTCTCTTCAAGCTTTTATCAGACAATGTGAACAAAGCATGTAAACCAATAATTCCCTGAATGTTATCAAACCTGTCACTATGGGCAAAGTCAATGTTTTCTTCGAGTGTTTCCTCCATTACATTAATGCCATTTCTATCAGATATTTCATGGCAGAGCACACCATTCAGAGAATATTCCGATAAAGTATTTCCGATGATATCAAGCGACCCTCTTATGTAATAAGGGGAGGAGTGATGATCGAAAACTGTAGTCACTCCATGAGCAATACATTCTTGAGCAGTCAGTTCTGATGAAATCTTTACAGTTTCCTCTGTTAAAACTCTATCAAGTTTCCACCAGATATTCTGAAGTATATTTTCAAATGTGTTGAATTTGCCCGAAAACGAGAGTGCTTTTGCAAAATAAGAGTATATATGATGGTGAGAATTAACCATTCCCGGAAGAATCAGAGCATGATGTAAGTCAATATCTGTATAATCGCTGTTCTCAAGTTTATCACCAATTATGCCATCATTAACATATATATCTTCTTTTGAAACTGATAACGTATGATTATTGCTGTCTGGTATAATTGTCACAGCATTAAAGAAATGTGTATTCATGATTATCCTTTCCAATGAATTATGATTTTGCATTCAGTATAATAGAATATGTATTATCAATGTATTTAAGTCAACATATAAATCATAAATATCCTTAATATATCTTGTTTATGCAGTCATATTGATTATATTTAATATAGGATTAATATTGGAGAGTATAATGAAAAAAATACTGGTGATAGACGACGAAAGAACTGTGCGGACAGTTTTAAAACACATGCTCGAGCAAGAGTCTTTTGAGGTTATGACTGCTGTAAATGGTTATGAAGGAATCGAATTACATGCAACCAACTCATTTGACATTATTATAACTGATCTATTTATGCCTGAAATGGATGGAATAGAAACAATTGTGAACCTGAAAAAAGAATATCCCAAAGCTAAGATTATTGCAATGACCGGCGTTATCGGACGCTTTCACAGGGACTTTCTCAAATCTGCACATTTGTTGGGAGCAAATAAAACACTTATTAAACCTTTCAGTAAGGAGAAACTAATAGAATGCGTTAACAATCTTTAATTATCCTACAACACCTGCCTGAATGAGATCATGCATATGCAGCATACCTTCAGGACTGTTTTCTTCATCAACAACCGGAAGCATTGTTATTTTCATATCTTCCATCAAGGTCAATGCTTTGACAGCAAGTGTTTTTCTTGTGACAGTTCTCGGATTTCGAACCATGCATTCTTCTGCTGTTTTATCAAGATTAAAATCTTCTGAAGATAACAGACGTCTCAAGTCACCATCTGTGATTATACCTTTTAGCTTTCCATCATCACCGATTATATTTGAACATCCAAGCCCCTTAGTTGTCATAGTCATGATAACTTTCTTCATTGAATCATGAACAGAAGACATAGGATTGCTTTCACCGGAATGCATTAAATCTTCTACACGAAGTAAAAGTTTTCTTCCGATTGTTCCACCCGGATGCACTCTGGCAAAATCCTGAATCTGAAAATCCTTTTTCTTAAGCAAAGCAACCGCAACAGCATCCGCAAGAATCAGAGTAATCGTTGTTGTTATTGTAGGGACAAGTCCGAAAGGTTCTGAGTTTTGAGGAACAGAGCAATCAATAACAATATCAGAATTCATTGCCAGTTTAGAATTCATGTTAGCAGTCATTGCAATTACAGGGACTTTCAAAAATTTAAAGAATGGCAGAATCGACACAAGTTCACCTGAATTACCACTACTTGAAATTGCGATAACAACATCATCTTTACTAAGCATTCCAAGATCTCCATGAACACCTTCTGCAGCATGAAGAAAAATTGCAGTTGTACCGGTACTTGTGAGAGTTGCTGCAAGTTTTCTACCAATTATACCGGTTTTACCCAGACCGGTTACAACAACTTTCCCCTTACATTCATTCAGCAAATTTACTGCTTCTTCGAATTCTCCTCCAATATTGGAAAGTGAAAAATCTACAGCTTTCTTAACCAACTCTAATTCATATTTTGCTATTTCTAAAACATCCATTGTTCATCCCTGAAAAGAAAACACAGACCACTTATGACAGCAGTCTGTGTAATATATATTTACTATTTGTTATCTTTCTTAATTATCTTCATTGCTTCATCAAGAGAGAATGAACCAATATCACCTTTTGTATGCTCTCTGAGAGATACAGTATTAGTATCTTCTTCTCTCTGTCCAATAATCATCATGAAAGGAATTTTCTTCATTTCAGCATCCCTGATTCTGTAACCGATTTTTTCGTTTCTTAAATCGATTTCAGCTCTGAATCCAAATTTACGAAGTCTTTTATATTCTCTTTCAGCATAATGCTCAAAGTTTTCTGATACCGGAATTACCATTACCTGAACAGGAGCCAGCCAGCTTGGGAAATTACCTGCATAATGTTCTATAAGGATTCCGAAGAATCTCTCGATTGAACCTAACAGAGCTCTGTGAAGCATGTAAGGTCTATGAGGATTATTATCTGCACCAACATATTCCATATCAAATCTTTCAGGAAGATTGAAGTCAAACTGGATTGTTGACAGCTGCCATGATCTGTTAAGTGAATCCTTAATATGGATGTCTATCTTAGGACCGTAGAAAGCACCGCCACCATCATCCATAACATAGTCAATATTCTGGCTGACAAGAGCAGATCTAAGAGAATCAATAGCCTGATTCCATCTTTCTTCTTCACCAACAGCTTTTTCAGGTCTTGTAGCAAGTTTAACTGTAAAATCTTCAAATCCAAAATCCCTGAGCATACTCATTGAAAACTGAATAAGCTTTTCAACTTCTTTTTTAAGCTGATCAGGAGTACAAATCAAGTGAGCATCATCCTGAGTAAAACCTCGAACTCTCTTAAGCCCATTAAGTGTTCCTGAAGGTTCATATCTGTATACTGTACCAAGCTCTGCGTACTTAAGAGGCAGTTCTCTATAAGATCTCTTGGATGACTTATATATTTCAATATGGAATGGACAGTTCATTGGTTTGATGTAATAATCCTGACCATCAACATCCATTGCATTATACATACCTTCTTTATAGAAATCCAGATGTCCACTGGTTTCCCAAAGAACAGATTTACCTATATGCGGAGTATATACAATTTTATAATCATCTTCAAAATGCCTTTTCTTCCAGTATTGCTCAATGATTGATCTTGTCATTGCACCATTAGGATGCCATAACATGAGTCCCGGACCAACTTCATCTGAGAATGAGAAAAGATCTAGTTCTTTACCGAGTTTTCTATGATCTCTTTTCTTAGCTTCTTCAATGAAATCAATATATTCTTTCATTTCCTTTTTTGTAGGGAATGATATACCATATATTCTTTTAAGCATCTTCTTGTTTTCATCACCACGCCAGTATGCTCCGGAAGTTTTAAGAAGTTTTACAGCCTTAATTTTACCTGTATGGATAATGTGTGGACCACGGCACAGATCAACAAAATCTCCCTGAGTATAAAGGGAAATAGTTTCATTTTCCGGGATTTCATCAAGAATCTCAAGTTTATAGGTCTCGCCCATTTCTTCGAACTTCTTGTATGCTTCGTTTCTTGGCATTTCCTGACGCTCATATTTGAGTTTCTTTTTTGCCAGCTCTTTCATTCTTTTTTCGATTTCTTTCAATTCTTCATCTGAGAATGATTTTTCTCTGTCAAAGTCATAGTAAAAACCATATTCAATAGCAGGTCCGATAGTTACTTTTACATCGGGATACAATTGTTTAACCGCTTGAGCCATAAGGTGAGCTGTACTATGCCAGTAAACTTCTTTACCTATTTCAGTATCGAATGTATGAAGGATTAACTCAGCATCTTCTTCGATCGGCTGATCTATATCTGTCAGTTTTCCATTTACTTCTGCTGCAATTGCTCTGAGAGCAAGATTATGACTAATGTTTTCTGCAATTTCCTGAGGACATATACCTTTATCATATTCCTTTACAGAACCATCAGGAAAAGTAATATTAATTTTCATAATTTCCTCTTTATTTTCTATTTCAAATTTCTTTTTAATTCCCTCTCAGCATTCTTCAATGCCTTTTCAGGGGTTATTGTTTTTCTGAGCACTTTCTCTATAACCTGCTCTTCCAGAAATTTTCTGGTTGCATACCATTGACTTATTGGAGGCTCAAAAGTAGCATAATTAAGCTGATCGTATACAGAGGCAATCTCAGGATTACTCTCAAGTCTCTCTTTTAGTGCAGGCTGCTCAAAAGCACTTTTTCTTACCGGCATGTAGTAAGTCATTTGTGACCATCTTGCTGTCTGTTTCGAATCTGTAAACCATCTTACAAATTCCCAGGCTGCTCTTTCTTTTTTCTCATCCTCATTCTTGAAAATGACTACATTTGAACCGGATATTATGTTTTTCTTTGTTTTATAATAAGGAATAGCTGATATTCCCATAAAGAAATCGTATTCAGACAAATCCATATAGGATTTTGAAACACTCGATCCTTCAACCATTGCAACCTTGCCTGCCTGAAAATCACTTTGACCTTCATAGCCAGTTGACAGATAAGCACTTTTATCAACATTCAGAAGTGCTTCAAGAAAATTAAGTGCCTCAATTCCTTCTTCACTGGCAAATAATGGAGTTGTATAGTCAGGAGTCATAATCTCTCCCCCAGCCTGTAACAGCAGATTTTCAAACTGCCATGCACTTACAGGGAAAGTCGTCCCGAATACCTCCGTATTTCCGTCTTTATCGCGAATTGTTAACTTCTTGCAAAAATCCCTGAATTCATCCCAGGTCTTTGGTGGTTTATTCGGATCATATCCGTATTTAAAAAGCATATCTTTGTTGTAGTACAAACAGCGAACACTTTTGTTGAATGCGAATGACCAGAATTTACCGTCTACCTTATTGCTTTCAAGCATAACTGGAAACATATCTTCCATTAAGTCTTTCTTGTATTCAGGATCAGAGTCTATGAATCTGTTAAGATCACACAATTTATTACCCTCAACAAGATTAGCTGTCCAGGATTCAAAAGCCTGAGCAATATCAGGATTTTCATCAGTCTGCATACTCGCCATAAGTTTTGTGGATAAAGCTCCATAATTACCCATATTAACCGCTTTAATATGTATATCCGGATGAGTATCGTTAAATTCATCAACCAGACTTATGAGAGCTTCCCCAAGAGGTCCCCCCATTGCATGCCAGAAGAGAACTTCCTGAACATTATCTGCTTTCTTTTCTCCTCCTGAACATGATATAAGCATCAGCGTCAGAGTAAATAATAGAAATATTTTCTTTATCACAATATCTCCTTGAATGTATTCACTGGCAAACTACAAAATCCATTTCATCAGTCAATTAATTTTTATACAGAAGTTAACTCAATCCTATTTTTTGGGTTAAATAAAACGAGTATGTTACTGAGTTCAACATAAAAAAAACAGATTGGACTGAATTTCTAATAATGACCGGTTTAAAAACTTGCATTAATATTTTGCTTTTTTTTTGTTGTTTTATGAAGAAAATAGAAATTTCAGATGCAATAAAACACATTAAAAATCCGGCTAAAATTGCCTGTGCGATAACAAAAAGCCCTGAAGGAAAATTTAACTCAATAGCTCTTGAATGGTTTATGAGAACAGCAATTGAACCACCAATGTTTGCTATTTCAGTTGCTCAATCCCGGTACAGTTACGAATGCTTGATGAACTTCAGATTTTTTAATCTTATTTTCCCGGCACAACACCAACATGATTTTGTGTCACTCAGCGGATTTAAGTCCGGTAGAAATATAGATAAATTTGCAAAGCTGAAAGATCCCTGGTTCAAGAGTTCAGTAACAGGATTACCTATTCTGCATGAAAGTACGGCCTGTTTTGAATGCAAAGTAATATCCCAGTTAAAATCAGGAGATCACACAATTTTCACAGGTGAAGTAACAAAAGCATGGATTACTGAAGACAACAAACCTTTTCTCGTTTCAGACCTCCGGAGAGAGCAATGATTAAAGCATTAAGAGATTTTGATAGAAATATCTTCGATGATATATGTAATATATGGACTGTTACAGGAGTTGGTAAACCGGAAAGAGGTGATGATTATCAACAGGTAATAAGGACACTTAAACATGATGGAGTTATTCTGACAGTATATGATAATGATAAATGTGTTGGAACATGCTGGATAACATCCGATCACCGAAGATTGTATTTACATCACATGGCTGTTCTGCCTGAATATCAGAACAAAGGCTATGGGAATACCCTTATGAATGAAGCCTGCAAGGTAGCTTCAGAAAAACAGATGCAGATGAAACTTGAAGTTGACGAGCAAAACCAGTCTGCTGTTCATTTATACAGAAAATATGGATTCGGACCGCTCGAACACTACAGAACAATGATCAGGAGAAAATTCTGATGAGAAAATTGATAATGCTGTCACTACTATTTGCAGTACTGCTAAATGTATCCTGCACAGGGAAAAAAGATGATAATCCTCAAAAGTATACAATTCTTGCTCCTGCATCTCCAGCATCCATACCATTGATTCTTGCCTGCAGGAAACTGGATATTTTTGAGATTAAACTTTTTACAAATCATACAAAAGCTCACGCTTCATTTCTTCGTGGTGATGCAGAATTCATTGCAACAGGATATAATGTGGGAGTAAATTTCAGAAAAAATAACAAAAATGTCAGAATACTCAGTTCACTTGTCGGTGAGTTATCCTATTTAGTATCTAATCAGACAAATGTTGATTCTGTTTTCAAGCTTAAAACAAAGGAAGTCAATCTTCCGTTTAAAGGCAGTCCAATTGAATTGCTGCTTGATTCTATTATCATAGCAGAAGACAAGTCAAGTACTGATGAATACAAAAGACATTATCTTGCTTTTCCTTCAACAATTGAACTTCTCAAACGTGGAGAAATCGAAAATGCAGTTCTTCCTGAGCCATTTGTTTCGGTTCTTCTTGCTCAGAACAAGATAAAGTCTTATATCAGTCTTCAGAAAAGATTCCAAGATCAATATAATGTTCAAGCTCCACAGCTTGCATTGTTTACAAAATCCTCTATAGACAAAAGGGCTATAAAGTTACTGTTGGATCAAGTTGATGAATCGTCTGAATACATTCTTGAAAATCAAGCGAAAGCTGTTGATTCCGCATTAAATGATCTTGCATTCAGCAAACAAATTCTCATGAACAGCACTAGCAGAATTGGTTATCAATGCTTAATGGGATCAGAGCTTACTGAGAACCTTATAGAATATCATAAAATTATTGGAGACAATTTTGCCCCGCAAGAAAGCTTCGTTATTATCGCTGAAAAATAATACGTACGCCTTCCTGATTTTCTGTATAATCTGGACATTTGTGTCCATTTTTGTGAAATCAAATATTGTCCCATCCCCCATTGATATCATCAGTAATTCTGAAGATTTCATCACTACATTTTTTTTCTCAAACTACGTTGCCACAATCACGAGACTGCTTATTGGTTTTGTTATATCATTCCTTTCGGCATTATTTATCAGTATCTGCGCTCATTATTTCAAGTTCAGAATACTGTTAGAGAATACATTATCACTTTTTCAGGTCATCCCGGGAATTGTATTGGGGATTATATTTATCATTATCTTTGGAGTAGGAAACTCAACACCTATAATGCTTATTGTTGTTATGGTAACGCCTGCTTTGACTATAAACAACCTTAATGCACTTTCAGCAATAAACCATAATCTTGAAGATGTTGTGAAAGTCTTTGGTGGTAACAATTACGATATATTTTCAAATGTCTGGATCCCGGCTATACTTCCTGCAATAAAAAGTAATCTGATTATCGGTTCAGGACTTGCATTAAAGATTATTGTACTCGGAGAATTTCTCGGATCTGAAAATGGAATAGGTAAGTTGCTAAATGATGCGAAAATTTTCTTTAATATGAATGAAATGTTTTTCTATCTTGTTGTAATTGTATTAACAGCTTTTATCTTTCAGGTAGTCATTCACCTTCTTTTTGTTCATCTGGATCACAAGTATTCTGATTAGTAACAATTTCATTCAGTAAGCTATAGAATTTCTTTCTTCCAGCTTTTTCTCTCCAGATATAGTGACCACAATTCTTGAAAATATAACTACTGAAATCAGAAATCTTTTCTTTCAGAGGCTCAATAACTCCTTCGTAAGGATGGGGATCATAATCTCCATGAATACAGATAACCGGGCAAGCAATTAGTTCTGCCATAGAAAGAAGCTTTCCTGTTGACCGGACTTTGGCCGCTTCGTACCACACACCGGAAAACGGATCCCCCTCAACATCAATATGTTTATCGAATATCTCATCATAAGTATCAAAATTGTCTGATTTTTCGACCAGAGCTCCCAGTTCATACCAATGTGTATTATTATCCTCGTTTCTTTTCTGTAGTTCACTAAGAAGAAAATCAAATCTTTCTGCTTCTTCATCATTGAAGTTCATCAGTCGTCTTCTATGAATTTCTTCAACATAAGAAGTATCGAATGGACCTGAAGATAATAGTATCAGCTTGTTAACAAGTTCAGGATAGTTTACGGTAAGGAAGAAAGACAGAAATGCTCCCCAGGAATGACCAATCAGAGTAACAGGATAATCCGCATTTTCCACAATTTGAGTTCTCAGCTCTTCAATTTGTCCTCTGAGACTTTGTTCAGTCTGTAATGGTTCAATAACTCCATAGTTTTTAGATAGATTCTCTGCAATATCCGAAACACTTCCCGGTGCACCGGGTCCACCATGAACCACTGCAATTGAGTATGGTTTATTTCCATAATATCTTATACTGTTACTATTAATCATAATTGTTAAAAAGAAGAGTGATAGTAATGATGTCAAGCCCTAACATCAGATTGATGTTACAATGAACAGTTAACCAATTTATAATATTCAGTTTATGTTTTAAAGTTTTTTATCCGAGCTTTCCTACGATTGCTTCAAAGATATCATTTACACTTTTCTCGATTTGAGTTCCATATCTAAATGCATAGTAATTAGAAATATCATCCAGAAAAGATGTAATAGAAAGCATTAATTTCATGGGATTACTCGTATTTATAACGTTCTTTTCTTTGCATTCTTCAATAAGCTTCAGCAGGACTTCATTCTGTTTCCGTCTGAGATTAATATATTTTTTAAAAATATCTGTTGTATCTGATGTTACCTGAAACTTATAAGCTATAAAATCATTCATGCATTTCATGAATTTATCTTTTTCTTCTATTAGGAGAATGTACTGAATCAATAGTTTTAATTTTTCCATTGGAGCCGGTTCCTTATTAAGACACTCTCCCATCAGTTCACCATAATTCTTGAAATAAAGATCGAACATCTCACCAAGTATCTGGCGTTTCGTTTTGAAAAAAAGACTTATTCCTTCGAGATCAACCTGACTTTCTTCTTCTATCATAGTCAGAGTAGTTGCATCATAACCTTTTTCAATAAAGAGTTTTATAGATGCTTTTAATACTTTATTCTTGATTTTAAGAATGTTATCAGTATGTCCTTCCATCTTACCTCATTCTTCAACATTTGCAAGCAATACTAAAATTCAATCGCACAACATGACTATGTAAGAAGTCTAATAGAAAAAATGTCAATAAAAAAATACTAAATGTCTTTGTTAATATTTTTACTTAAATTTTTTTATATAATAAATATATATATCGAAAATGAATTTGATTTTAAAAAATTATGGTTTATATATTACAGCAGTATTATCTAATCCGTTCATTTTAACAAGGCAAGGTTTCTGAAATGTATATAATCTGCAATAATTCTTAATCTCAGCAGGCATTTGTAATTCCAACCACTCATATGAAAAGTAATCAGTCATTTTTGAATGAAAGTAGCCAATATTCAAAGCTGCAATATTGTGCATAAAATGAGACCCTGAAGAAGGATCCATCTGAAATTCTTTAGTTGCAATTTCTACTATAACCTGTGCCATATCAATGTTTGACCACATTACAGGAACACCCAGAAATCTGTCATGAGATCCCCATCTTCCCGGTCCAATTAGTATGTAGTGTTCCCCATTCTGCTTTAACCTGGCATTCAGTTGTTCAATCTCCATTCTGATTTCCAAAGTCTTTGTTACATCAAACTTTTCAGGGCTCACATAGATAATATTAAATATCTCATCAATTTCCCCATTCCCGAGACTATTTGTTGATGTAAGAATGAGGTTATTATAATCAATCGTTTTTAGATCTATTTCAACATCCTCAGAATGCATTATCATTGGTCTCATCTGAAGCATTGTGAACGTGGTTTTTCCCGGAAGTGCATTTACTGCAAACTCAATTTCAACTGGTACTCCCGTAGCGGATTCACAAAGATCAAGAACTTCTCGAATAACATCGTTAACAGCTTTCAAACCATAATGAGTAATATTCCTGAAAGTGAAAACTCTGGGACCTTTTGCATAAGACGAATCAATAAAGCTAAGTCTTTCATGATCCCATATCGAAGTGAATGGCTTGAATATTTCATCTTTATGTTTGTTGGTTATCCTGAGTTTCTTCATTGTGACATCTTCATCTGACACAACATTGTATTCGCGGCTACTCAGGTCAAGTGCATAGAAACTTCTTTGATTGTTCCTTACAACATCTTCGGGAAGTTCAAGAGGAGAAGTTGGATGTTCAGGTATGTATCTGTATGTCAACTCTCCATCAACAACAGCTTTACCCATCCCGAGGGCAAGATCTACAACCCCATCGGAGTTATCAAAAAAAGCCGGATAGAAATTGTATGATTGAGCAACACCTGACATCATCGGAAAATAGCAGTCCTTAATGAATTCATCTCCAACAATCTCTTGTATGACCACAGCAATCATCTCTTCTTCAATGCGGTAATTTATGCTGTTGACATAAGCTCTCGCCTGAGCTAAAAAAGGAGAAGCAAATACCTGTTTAACAGCAGATGCAAGCTGATTCAGCCTTACTTCCTCATCATAGTGGTTATTGGGTATCATATATGTTTGATAGATCCCCGCAAACGGTTGTGCCTGAGAGTCCTCAAGTAAACCGGAAGATCTAACGGCAAGCGGCTTTTTTATTACTCTGATAAGATGACGCAATCTTGTCATAACCTTATCGGACAAATCGAGAGAATCAATTTCAGATCGGATTTGCTCATCGTTCATATGTGTTACTTTGTTGTAATCTATACTGCTTGAAATATAAGAGAATTCATCTGTACCAATAACAAAGGTTACAGGTATTCCAACATTAATGCTCTTGTGATGTTTTTCCATATCCAGAATGTTTATCAATGAGCAAAAAAAGGCCAATCCTCTTCCCTTTCCTCCCAGTGATCCATCGGAGATTAAATATATTCTGTCGTTAAAATATTTATCTGAAAACTCGAAATTGACTATCTTACCTTTGTTCTTCTTTGATCGAGCTTCTGCAATCTTGTCTTTCAAGTAATCTCTTATGTTCTTGATTGTTGCAAAATCACTTATCTTTCTTGGCTGAACATCTCGAGCAATTTCTATCTCTCCATGAGCATAAAGCCAGGCTGAAAAGTGATCATTAGATGCATGATATATTAACGATTCCTCTGGAATAAATTCAAGTACACTTTCAAAATCGACAAAACTGCTGACCCGTCTAATAACTCTATCTCCGGAGTCTCTGAAGACAAAGTCACCAAGTCCGAAGTATTCTTTAATAAATGTCCTGAAATGAAGAATATAATTTTTTGTATTCTTATTGATGAATCTGATATTTAGATCACTTGAGAAATTCTTGTAATAGTCGTCAACAGATTGCATAATCACAGGAACAGATGAACTTCTTTTCCGTACTTCCCGCACAAAATCTATACCGGAATCAGCAGAATTATAGCCTTTTTTGCGCAAGTTACTACAAGTGATTATCCCAATACAATTCTCGCTATATAAGTCCCAGTATTTTATTGCTTCTTCATAATCCCTGACCAGAATCAGCTTTGGTCTTGCTCTCATCCTCAAATGTTTATTATCATCATCGGATTCTTCCTTAACAAGTTGCTTTGTCTGAGATATCAATTCTGAATAGATGAGCGAAAGATAATTTGAATAAAACTGAATAGAGCTCTCAGCAAGAAGAATCATGTTAGTTATACCTGAACCAACATCATGAGCAAGATTTAATGAATCTTCAGTGGATTTTATCATTGCAAAAAAAAGTCTTGGATCTCCATTCCAGAGAAACATATTTTTGACATACAAATCTATGTCTTCGAAGTGCATGTTAATTTTTGAGTATACTTTCTGGTTAACAAGCATTAATACAGGTAAATCGGGATACTGATTGTTAATGTGGATCAGAATATCCCTCAAGTCTTCTTTGTATACATTCAGATTTATAATAAGCAGATCCCAGTGATTTCCTGAAAGATTTTTCTTTAAAGAGTCACCATAAAGCACTGATTTGATCGTTGGAGATAAAAGTAAATCTAATTCTCTGAATTCTGAATACACATCTTCAAAGAGTCGACCATCTCGTTCAAGCATGTAAGAATCATAGTAACTTGCTGCAAGTAAGATATTTCTAACCCTTCTTTTCATCAAGCCGTGATACAGGTTATTTGTTTCAAAATACTTCTGAAACAGATTCTCTTTTGTAATCAGAGTCATAAATTATTTCAGCAGCACCATTTTCTTTATTACTGAGTTTTCTCCTGATATCAACCTATAGAAATACACTCCGGATCCACAATCATCTCCTGAAGAGTCTTTACCATGCCATACAACAGAGTGATCACCCTGTTCCTGAACTTCTTTAACAAGTTTTTTTACAAGCTGCCCCTTAATGTTATATATATTCAGACTTACATCAGCCTTTTGGGGTAGGTTATATGAAATTGATGTTGAAGGATTGAATGGATTTGGAGTATTCTGTTTCAAAGTAACAATATTTTTATAGCTGTTTGTTTCATCATCAATATCTGTTGTTTCAGTAAACACAACAACATTGTCAATTACAACCAGATCACCGTCCATTCCAACATATTGAAAGGCAAGTTTTACATCTGAATTATTCTTGTAATCACTTAAATCTATATTCACATAATGCCAGCTCCAGCTTAAACCATCATCAACAAGTTCATAGACCTGATTCCAGTTTACTCCGTTATCTGCTGACACATGTACTCTAAGAGTTGCATTAGCAAGATAGGCACTACTGTGCCCTGCCCAGAACATTAGTGTTGCCGGTACATCATCAAGATTGAATGAATTTGTTATCAGCCATTCATCCTGAGCATTTTCACCATCCCAGTTACAAACAATTGATCTGTGACTGTTAGGAAATATATCTGAGAACGGATGATTCTCATTTTGACCTACTTCCCAGGTATGTGTAGCATTTGTAATTGATAATGTCCAGCCGGCAGGAGGAAATTCACCATGCTCAAAATTTTCAGATATTATAATTGATTCATCATTTGTGTAAGCAACATCAACATCATCTACAAGAAGAGCATCTCCCTGTGAGTCATCGCAATGAATGCCTATTTTTATTGTTGATCCTTCATACTGTACCAGATTAGTATTATCAATTACATATCTACTCCATTGTGTAGGAATATCACTCATGATAAGTACTAGCGGATCATCCGAATTAATATCATCATCATGTGAAGCTCTGACAATAATATCTGAAAGAGAATTTGTTGCAGATCTTGCCCAGAATTGGATTCTTGTTCCGGGTTCAACATATATTTTAGGTAATACAAGCCAGTCATCATGATCTTCATTGCCCGAAGTTGCATCCAGAACTGCACATCTATCACCATTATGTGAATCTCCATTAACTGCACCAAGTTCCCAGAAAAAATCATCATCATTGCTGTTTTTAATTTCCCATGAAGAATTCATTTCGTCTTCAAAACCACAGTTGAAGCTTTTAAATGAAGTATTGGCAAGCCGTGAAACAAGAAATGATTTCCAGTAGGATCTCGCTGCAAAGTTACAATAAGGATACTTATACTTTAACCAGTCATTAATATAATAGTCATATACAAAAATCGACAGTCCCTTCCCTGTTGTTTCGGTTCCATTGAAAGAATTTGCAACTATTAGAGAATCAGTAAAATCTATAATGTCTGTTACTTTTGTGTTTACTTCAACAGACCCAAATGAGTTATCTAACCCTTCAACAAAAACTGCAAAATCCATATAATTTTTGAGGTGTCCTGTTTGAGCAATTGAGATTGAACTATTTACAACATCCCATTCCTGATTTTCATCAAAAGCGTTCACAAAATCGTTGATGAGGTTTTTCATGTTTTCTACTTTATTATTGTTTATCAAAGATACACAATGCTCTGATGCAGTATTTTCAGTTCCGGTTTGATTTATAATCATCTGTCCGGCATCTTCTGTTCCGGTACTGTTATTTTGAGCAATGTACTCTACTAAATCAACATAACCAAAACGTTTTGTCCCTAAGCCGAACTGAGAAACCACAGAATAATCAGATGCATCTTTTAACTCAAAAACAGTCTCAACGGTTCCTTTATATTCCATATCAAGAATTAGAAGACTAATATCCAGTCCAGATCCTTCAATAGCCTCTGCTATACCCGGAACAGTCATATAACAATTATTAGTTCTATCATAAAGAGCTGTTCTGTGAGCAGAAGTATTATTTCTTTGCCAAGCGTGCATATAATCCCAGATCACAAGATGATAATTATCAGCAGAATAGTTTGTCTCTGCCCAGTTAAGAAAGGTTTCCAGCTCATCAGGATCTGCCATATTAGTTTCTCCAATATCTTCCAGAAATTGGGATCCTATAGCATTTGTGTCAGTATCCTGTGTTACAAGATACCTTCTTGTATTTACCCAGTCAGAATTAGTTGCATCATAGTCCGGAGTTCTGTCAATCTGAGCTATAATTGTAATACTGTCAGACTGTTGAGCCTCTTCCAGATGATTTACCAGAGCAATTGCATCTGATTCAAGTGAATTATCTCCATTTATATAAAATAAGAACGTTGTTGTTTCTGCCGTCAAAGCTGTGCAGAACAAAAGTACTGATAAAATTATTCCGAATTTCATTATTCCTCCTTAACAGTATAAATTGCAATACATGTATGTGAATTGTCAATAATAATCCTGCTAAAATCACTGATGGCATCTTTTATATTTTTTAATGCAAAAAAACCTGCATATGTTAACATGCAGGCTGATAGATATATGTTTATAAATTATTTGTTGCTATTAATCTCGTTTGCCATCTTGTTAATTTCGTTAATATCTATGTTTGAATAACTTTCTTTTGTTTTTTTAATAAGATATAACATTGTTTTCTCAATCAGTGTAAGCTTCTTAAAATCAATTTCATCACCAAAGATATGTCTTGAGAAAGCATGACTGAAAATTTTCTCAGGAAAAGCATTTTCAAATTGTTTATCCTTTTTCACAGGATCGCTCTCTCCTGCATTAACAAAAATACCAATTCTTTTATTCATAAGTAAAGACATATTCGAGTTTATAAAGTCTGTTAACTCAGATTGAACCTTTCCCCTGTATATTGAACCACCCAGGATTACAGTGTCATATAATTCCAGAGTTTTAATTTTTTCGTCTTTAAGATTTTTAACCGTAACATGGTCATTCAATAAATTCTTCAATAAATTCGCTGTCTTTTCGACGCTTCCGTATTTTGTAGTAAATGCTATTAAAGTTTTCATTGGGTCTCCATATTTTATTTTAAAACCAGAACTTACATATAATTCAATTTAAATTAAGGTATTAACAATGTCAAGTAAAGCGTTGTAAAATCTTATATTAAATATTTTTTTTTATGAATTTAAACAATCAAGATATATTCAAAAAAAAATATCAGTTTGCATTTTGCTGCAAAAAGTCTAATATTTCTTTGTAAGACAGCAAATATTAACATTGAGAGGATAAAAATATGGCTTTATTCGTATGGGACAACAGTTTCAGTGTCGGTATCGACAGTATAGACACTCAGCACAAGAAGTTAATGGATATCATTAATCGTGTTCATGATGCTATGACAATGGGAAAAACGAGTGATATTATCGAAAAAGTATTTAAAGAGCTTATTGATTATACACATGAACATTTTTCTTTTGAAGAAAAGTATTTCGAAATGTACAAGTATCCCGATAGAGGTGCGCATAAGAGAAAACACAGATTTATTTTTGATGAGATCGACAGAATGAGTAAAGTAGAGGGTCAGGGAACTGTGTTATCTATTGAATTAATGCAGTTTTTGACAAAATGGCTGACCAAACACATTAAGGGAACAGATAAGGAATATTCTGAATTCATGATTTCTCATGGTATGAGATAAATAGCGGAAGCTTGCATAATAGTAGAATCAAGCAGATTTGATATAAATTAAGTAAACTAAAAAAATATAGATGAGATTGAGGATAATTTAATTGGACAGTCCCTCTTGGGCTGAAAAGAATCGATGTGATTTTTGAATTCATCAAAAAAAGATTATTAAGAAGCTTGTTTTGAGTCAGAATTTGTTGAATTTCAAAATCAAGTCAACTATCCAAATTATGCAAAGATCTCACGACATAAAAGGAAGTAAAAATGGCATTATTCACATGGGATAGCAGTTTCAGTGTAAAAATCCCAAGCATCGATGAACAACATAAAAAACTAGTTGGCATAATTAATGAACTACATGCAGCATTGCAGAATGGGAATAGTGATGAAGTATTGAATAGTATTTTTAAGGAATTGATTGATTACACACATGAGCATTTTGCATATGAAGAAAAGCTCTTCGATAAGTATTTCTATATAGATTCCGCAACCCATAAGCGTAAGCACAAATTCATTTTTGACGAAGTGAATCGGATGAAAACAAAGGGCTCACAAAAAACAATTGTATCACTTGAGCTCATGACATTTCTTCGCAAATGGCTGACAAAACACATTAAACAGACAGACATGGAGTATTCCGAATATCTTTTATCAAAAGGTGTTAAATAAATCTGAAAAGCAAATATACCTGACACTATAAAAGTCGCAGTGATGCGGCTTTTTTTATATTAATGCTTCTTCCCCATCTCCAAAATGAAATTCTTTCTTGGCCTTTAAATCCTCGAATATTGCAGAATCAGCATATCCATATAGAGAAGTACAGACTCTTGGATATCTCTTCATTCTGTTTCGAATCAGTTCATTGAATAATTCATCGCCACATAAACTTAATCGTGTAGAATTCAAGGTGAAAAAATGATCAGCTATAACCTCCGCTATAAGTTTTACATCTGTATAATAAGCATAAGCTAACGCCAAATCTCTTCCTCTTAAAACAAACATGCAGAATCCACAAAGTTCGTACTTGGAATTATAAATCTTAACAAAAAAGGCTGATCTGGGTTGAATATTCCCTTTTTTCCTTATAAAAAAGTCATGGTATGGTGAATTAATCAGATTACATCCCTTGAATGTGTTCTCAGCTATCCAGTTAAGCTCTTCTTTACCTCTTCTGTTAATTGTATTTTTGTTCAATTTTCGTATAAAACTATCTGTTTCATTGTCCACTCTATGGATATAATCCAGAAAGTATTTCTTATCTGAGTAGATGACTTTCTTCCTATCAAAAGCTTTTTTAATTGACATTATTGAAAGTGCATTAGCTACTATCTTCTTCTTCAGACCTGCATTTTCAGATAAATCTATTTTGCCTGAAAAAAAAACATATTTATTTCTAAAAAAAGCTCTTTGCTTAAACCCTTTTTTTACATACAAGTCCTGAATTCGTCTTGCATCCTCTGTGCCTCCGCTGCTACAGTGAGTGTTACCTGTTGCAGCATTAACTTCCATTTCAACAAACAAACCTGACGGAGATTTAGTTTTGCTAGTATCTGTCCACCAATTGTTCCCCCAAAACATCACCTTTTTCTCACCGTTAACATAATAGAAATCTTTGAAGCAGCATACAGCACTTGCAATATCACCATTTTCCACCCTGTCTATTATTAGAGCAGGATCATCACAGGATGCTCTTGGGTTGGTAACTAAAGTAAATGCAATATCTTTTGAAATACCAATATTCCTGTTTTTCCAAATATTTTCGGACTTTAATTCTTGTTGAAGATCTTTTATTGTATAAGTTTGAATTGCCATTAATTAACCTTCTTCATGATTTATTTAAAAAACTTTGCTTTAATTTCAAGTCTCTGCTGCATTTCATCTTTACCTTTAAGCTTTGATTTAAGCAATGACCAATTCTGACCAAGTAAAAACTTAATTGGGAGCAGCTTAATATTACTTTCCGGAACTCCGAATCTTGGAATTGCATGCTTGTTATCATTCACCTTCACTTTATTCTCCAGAGTAGAAAAAGATATTTCACTGGAAGTAGTGCTTAGAATGTCTATTTCTCTTTGACTGAAATCAAGTCCTGGAACTCCATTGGGATATGCAAAACATTTTACCGATTCGTTAAGAATTTCTGACAATTCATTAATAGAATTTACAATTTCTTTTTTACTGGAAGAATCATCCTCATTAGAGAGAATTGGATGTCGTTGAGTATGAGCCCCGATAGTTACAAGTCCTGATTCTTTTACAATATTCAATTCTGAGAGATTCATATTCATTCTTGGTTTATCATTCTCTTTAAATCTCTGTTTATAAATATTGATAACTTCCCATATAGTATCTATTGGGAGTGTCTTTAGTGCAGATTTAACACTGTATCCGGACAAATCTTCCTTTTGAATATTTAAGACATCACAAACTACCTGCTTTAGTTTGCTATTATCATAGTTTGTAATCTCCTGAAACCAGAAGTTATCTCCATTTTTTACACTATTGGGGGAAACGAAAATGGAAAATGGAATTTTTCTCTTTCTCATTAATGGAAAAATATTATGATAAAAATCAAGATCACCATCATCAAATGTAAGATGAACAGCATTTTTATGTGTTTTGGACCCTTCTAAAAAAAGTTGAATATTATTATAGTCAATCAAATGATAGTCTTTTGCCATCTTACTTATAAAATCAGAAAACCAATCAGTGTTTTTTACTCCATGCATAAACAATATCTTCATTTCATTCCTCATAGTAATTATAAAAGTTCAAATTGAAAATTAAAGTCATAATCAAATTTATTGTGATTTAAATTAGAAACATACAACATATAGTCAAGATAAATTAAGGTTGAATTGCTCCAGGTCTGTACGACATTGCTAATCATACTATTGATTTCCACATAGATATTTTTAATGTTTATGGAATGCTGCAGGAAGTGATTTTTCATTGTAACATGTTCACTACTCTTCGTTCTCTATGTGAAGCTTCACAATTATAAAACATTGAGATCATTGCTAATATGCTAAAGTCTCACCATTTACTATGAGGTATATATGAAAGTTAAAATGATACTCCCTGCAATAATGGAAGCAGGCAATCCTCTATTCAGAGCAATAAAGTATTCGTTATTCCCACCTCTGGGATTGGCTACTCTGGCAGCCTATCTGAATGCAGACGACGAAGTGGAGCTGATAGATCAGCATGTAGAAAAGCTGAACACAGATGATCAACCTGATCTGGTCATAATCCAAGTATATATAACAAATGCCTACAGGGCTTATAAAATAGCAGATAAATACAGAAATAAGGGAGTCCATGTTGCAATGGGTGGATTACACGTTACATCCTGTCCGGAAGAGGCATTGCAACATGCAGACTCTATCTTCTCAGGACCGGGAGAACAGACTTTCCCCGAATTCCTTCATGATTTCAGAAACAGGCAGCCTCGCAAAATATATGCAGCACCAAAATTCAGATGTATAAAGAACCATCCCCCGATCAGGCGTGAACTGATTAAACGACAGAAATATCTGGTCCCCAATACTATGATTGTCTCAAGAGGCTGTATTCACCACTGTGATTTCTGTTACAAAGACGCTTTCTTCAAAGGTGGAAACTCTTTCTATACAAAAACCCTTGATCACATACTGACAGATATCGACAGACTTCCCGGGAAACACCTCTATTTTCTGGATGATCATTTATTTGCTGACTACAATCTGATGTCTGATCTCTTCAGAGAGATGAAAGGAATGAACAGAGTCTTTCAAGGTGCTGCAACTGTTAAATCCATAATCCAGGGTGATCTGATTGAAAAAGCTGCTGATGCAGGAATGAAAAGTGTTTTTGTTGGATTCGAGACTTTCTCACCTGAAAATCTCCGTGAGAATAACAAGCTTCAGAATCTTAATCATGAGTATGAGACGGCTGTCAGGAGACTACAAAGCCTGGGAATCATGATAAACGGGTCTTTCGTTTTCGGTATGGATAATGATGACAAGGATGTATTCAAAAGGACTGTTGACTGGGGAATCGAACATTCACTGACAACAGCGACATATCATATTCTGACACCATATCCGGGTACTCCACTGCACAGCAGAATGAAGGCTTCAGGAAGAATCATTACCGAAAACTGGGATCTTTACAATACCAGAAATACAGTCTTCCAGCCCGTAAAACTATCTCCGGAGGAACTTGAGGAAGGCTATTGGTGGTCATATAATGAGTTTTACAAATGGAACAATATTATCAGATCATCTCTCAAGCTTGAAGGAACTGAAAGAAGATTCAGACAGCTTTTATACACCGGAGCCTGGAAAAAATTCGAATGGCTTTGGAAGATAATTATTAACACAGGAACCCTGCAGTATACGCTGCCGATTCTGGAATATGTGTTGAGTGGAAAGGAGAAGATAACCCTTAAGGAACTCAAGAAACTTATTCTTGCAAAGACATAAATGTAGTTTTAGTAAATCACTGGCATTTGAAGGAGCAGTTTCTTATAGAGAGAAGAAATATTATAAGCTGTGAATTTGACAATAAGATAAAGTGGTGTAGTTTTCTCTACTCAAACACCCACTGGCTTACATTCACATCTTCATATCGCTTATACTTAGCTTTGGATTTTGCCAGATGAGCTTCAGAAATAGAATCATCATAATCCAGAATAGTGATAGAAAACTTACCTTCAGTATCAGCTCCGCAAAGTACTGTAACTTTTTTATCTGTAACACTATGCCTGTTCCTATCCATAGTCATATCCACAACTTTGTTATAAACCTGCATAATGGATTCGGTCTTTGCAAGAGGATATTTTTGTTCTTCCAGGAACTCCATCAGTTCAAGCACATAAGGTTTTATGATAAATGTATTAAGCGGTATTTGCTGAATCAGAGTATCCTTATAGAACTCTTCATCATATAAGGAGAATGTCATAATTGAGAAGTCGTCCGACTCTGTCTGGTAACCGCTTTCCACAAGCATGGTTTTCAATCTCTGCGGCATCATCAGCTTGTTGTCAGATTTGCAGTGTTCTTCAATATATCGTTCCAGACCATCAATATCCAGCTCATCTCCATCAGGATCGGTGCATTCTGTCAAACCGTCTGTATACATAAAGTAGAATTTATCCGCACTAAGATTAACCACATGAAGTTTGTCTTCAGTGTATTTATAGTTGTTTTTCCAGCCAACCGGAATCGAACCTTCCATATCCATGATCGTATCAACCTTTTTTGTAACCTTGTCAATTGCAATAACAGGCGGATGTCCTGCATTGCAATAGCTGAAAGTTTTTTCCTTTATATCCACAACCCCAAGAATCATTGTCATATAAGAACGTGTGTGGTTGAAGAGCTTCTCCATGGCTATCTGATTAAAATGCTCCATAATAAATAAGGGTCCCTCATTATGATTCTGTTCTATCATGATGCGGAGCAGAGAGTTAACTGCGGTCATTAAAAGTGCTGCCTGAACCCCGTGTCCGGAAATATCAGCCATATAGACATAGAATTTATTATCATCAACTTTGATGATATCGAAAGAATCACCTCCAACGTCTGTGGAAGGAGAATAGAAGGAGTTGAACATCACTCCGTCGTAATGAACTATACCGGAAGGAACGAGGTAGGACTGAACAATTGATGCTGTTTTTAGGTCTTCGAGAAGTGATTCGTAAAGGTTTGTGACCTTCTCTTCAGCTTTTTTTCTCTCGCTTATCTCTATTTCAAGTTCTTTATTAATACGTTTCTGCTCCATTCTGGCTCTACGTAGAGAAATGTGCGTATCTACTCTGGAGATTAACTCTGTACCGTTAAAAGGTTTGGTTACGTAGTCTACAGCACCTATTTCGAAGCCACGCACTACGTCTTTTGTTTCTGTTTTTGCAGTCAGGAAAATTATTGGAATGTCTTCTTTCGGGTACATCTCTTTAATCTTTATACAGACATCAAAACCATTCATATCGGGCATCATTACATCCAGCAGGATAAGATCAGGAATAATATTATTTACAATGCTAAGAGCCTGTTTTCCACCAGCAGCTATAGCAATTTCGCAATCGTATTTCTGTAGAATGTTACCGAGTACCTGTAAATTTCTTGGTATATCATCAACTATAAGTATCAGTGGTTTCTTAGTTTCCATGTATAATTCCTCTGCAAAATATTAAATAGATTTATTTTCATCAATATTAGATTATTTGGTGTTTTTTGTAAATGTTTTTTATTGGATTTACTTTGAAATATAGGGATGAAAAGGTATAATTAGTCTGAATAAATTTTAAATGCAAAGTGATTTTACTAAATTTCATCTATTTTTTGCTAATCACTTGAAGTAATTAGCATTTCGATATGTCTTAACGGTGTTTAATTTATAGGTTGTCAGGCTGTAGTTGTTTCAGGGTGGTTTTATGTAGGTTGTTTTGGGTAGGGATGGTGGGTTTTCTGTGTTATTTCTTTCTCCCATCAATCCTGATTTTCACATAATTTGTCTGGGACACACCGATAATCTCGGTTCCATCACCAGAAATTCGAAAATGACTTGTATATGGATTTACTTGTACAGACATTATCAATTCTTTTGTGTTAATATCAAATACTCTTAATCGATTTCCATATTTTACTAGAACTCTACTTGCTGACTTATTTGAGGGATAAACCGATCCTTCAATTGACATTATTTTTTTACCGGCTTGTACATCGATAAGGCATCCACTGGAGAAAAGCATAGATCCATCGGCAGACCAGCGAGATGACCAAAGCTCTGATCCAATACTCTTGCCTGTAACAATACGGCCATCTTCGAAAACGAGAGCTCTATTTCCTGTGGGACCATCGGTGAAATATCTTCCTGTCAGTTCTTCTACAATTATAACATCTCCATTGGGTGATGTACTAACACAACCAGCATACTTGTAAGGGAGCTCAATCATTTTTTTTATACTCCCATCAACATTGTAATAAACAATTCCTGCATTACCATTAAAAGGCCCACCCCCAATTTTCTCATTGTAATAATATAAGAAAAAAGTGTATACAACTTTACTTTCATCAATATATGCAAGACTGTACTCAAAATCGTCTCCAGGTTTTGAATACTCACTTAACAGGTTTATACTGATTTCTTCATTAGTTTTCATATTTAAGAAGCCATTCTCATAGTAATGGGCATCCTCTTCAAAATACTCACTTGATAATGAAATGTAACCACTGTCATAAACTTTGAAGAATTCCTCCGTATTAACCTGTGTAGTAGTTTTTGAGTAACCATTTGTTTGCTTCTTGTATAATCCAAAATCCGTTGTGACTGATTTTTGCTCATTATCACTAGTTACTTCAGTTGTCCAGTCGGCATACCAAATGTATTCACCTTCTTTTGTGTAGACCCAGTTTTTGTGTGTTCCCATGTTAACTCTGTTCAGATTCTGATCAAAGTATGCTAAGGTTCTTCTGTCTCCTTTTTCATAAAAGCGCTCCAGCACAAGTTCTCCTGCACTTGTTTCTGTAGGACTTGAGACCAGAAACTCGTTTGCTAATGGTTCCTTAAAATACTTCTTCTTAATAATAGTATAATCATGTGTGCTTTTAAACGAATTATAGTTAAATCCACTGTCATACTCAATTTCCCCATACATTAAAACACCTGCCATAATTATTACGGCAATTAATAGAATCCTTTTCATTGTTTACTCTCCTTATCTTCCTTGTTAGTATTGCTTTCGGTATGTAAATTTTCACACGAGTATAACAGATCACAGGTACAGATAAATGTCAATATTATTATTTGTTGTCTTAACGGTGTTTAATTTATAGGTTGTCAGGCTGTAGTTGTTTCAGGGTGGTTTTATGTAGGTTGTTTTGGGTAGGGATGGTGGTGTTACGGTGCAATAATTATTGTTTGACGCTGCACGTCGATTTAAGAGGAGATTTCATTTCTTCCTCTCACCAATTTTAATTTTAGTATACTTCATGTCTGTAACGGTAAGAACTTCAGTTCCATCACCAGATATACTAAAGTTATAACCAAGTGCACCACTTCCAATGGAGAATGAAGCTATCATTTCTTTTGTCTTTATATCAAATACTTTTATCATATGTTTATAGGTAACAAGTATTCTTCCTGCTGAAGCATTTGATGGAGGCCCAGCCTCTTTGATACTCATTAATTTTTTCCCTTTCATAACATCAATCAAATCCCCACAGTTTGTTGTCATTAAAGAGCCGTCTGCAGACCAGAAATCAGGTGAGAGGCTGCATCCTATTGACTCACTTGTTACTATACGCCCATCTTCATACAGAAGTGCACTATTTTTATCATTAATTATACCATGAGGGTCACCTTCAACTAATGCAAAAACGCTTCCATCAGGTGATGAGTAAACTTCCCCTAATCCTCTAAAGGGTAAATCAATTTTCCTCCGTAATGTTCTATCATGATTGTATATGATTATACCTGCTCGAGCATCCAAAATTTCGTGCATTGATTCCTCACTTGCATAATATGAGAAAAATGAAAAAACAATCTTTGAGTCATCAACGTACTCTAGTCTTCTTTCTATGCTGTAATTTGGCTTGTCAGCATCATACTCAAAATTAAATATTATTGCCTTATCCATGTTGAACTTCTGGACCCCTTGCCAATATGGTCCTAAATCATCATATAAATCTGTAATCTTGAAATAACCGTTATTAGTAATTTCTGTTATCTCCTGTTTAGGTTTTATATAGTTTATTGGTTTATATGTGTTGTTAGAATACTTATATATTACATCTTTCAGCAGAGCCCTCTTTCTCTGATTATTTGATAATCTTTCATAACCAAATACCCTGTTTCTAAGATACTTACCGTTCTTAGTCCATAGCCACACACCATTACTCCCCATACTCACTCTATCCAAGTTTCTGTTAAAACTATTCAGGATATAAGTAGTTTTTCCATTTATTTTTTTAACATCATGCTCAAATAGGAGTTCACCCGCACTTGTTTCTGTTGGTGGAGATAGTACATACTTATAAGCTAACGGTTTCTTAAACGTTTTTTGCTTTACAACAGTATAATTATGTGTTCCCTCTTTAGTTCTGTAGTTAAATCCACTGTCATACTCAATTTCCCCAAACAACAAAGCGCCTACCATAATCATTGCGGCAATTAATAGAACCCTTTTCATTGTTTACTCTCCTTATCTTCCTTTTTAATATTGCTTTCGGTATGTAAATTTTCACACGAGCATAACAGATCACAGGTACAGATAAATGTCAATATTATTATTTGTTGTCTTAACGGTGTTTAATTTATAGGTTGTCAGGCTGTAGTTGTTTCAGGGTGGTTTTATGTAGGTTGTTTTGGGTGTGAGTGGTGGTGTTACGGTGCAATAATTATTGTTTGACGCTGCACGTCGATTTAAGAGGAGATTTCATTTCTTCCTCTCACCAATTTTAATTTTCACATAATTTGTCTGGGACACACCGATAATCTCATTCCCATCTCCTGAAATCCCATAGTATCCTGTTGCAGTATTCATTGGATATGACATTATCAATTCTTTCGTTTCTATATCAAATACTCTCAGTCTATCATCTGTAATTGCAAGTACTCTTCCAGCTACTTTGTTAGACGGATAAACATCTCCTTTAATTGACATTATTTTTTTACCGGCTTGTACATCGATAAGGCATCCACTGGAGAAAAGCATAGATCCATCTGCAGACCAGCGAGATGACCAAAGCTCTGATCCAATACTCTTGCCTGTAACAATACGGCCATCTTCGAAAACGAGAGCTCTATTTCCTGTGGGACCATCGGTGAAATATCTTCCTGTCAGTTCTTCTACAATTATAACATCTCCATTGGGTGATGTACTAACACAACCAGCATACTTGTAAGGGAGCTCAATCATTTTTTTTATACTCCCATCAACATTGTAATAAACAATTCCTGCATTACCATTAAAAGGCCCACCCCCAATTTTCTCATTGTAATAATATAAGAAAAAAGTGTATACAACTTTACTTTCATCAATATATGCAAGACTGTACTCAAAATCGTCTCCAGGTTTTGAATACTCACTTAACAGGTTTATACTGATTTCTTCATTAGTTTTCATATTTAAGAAGCCATTCTCATAGTAATGGGCATCCTCTTCAAAATACTCACTTGATAATGAAATGTAACCACTGTCATAAACTTTGAAGAATTCCTCCGTATTAACCTGTGTAGTAGTTTTTGAGTAACCATTTGTTTGCTTCTTGTATAATCCAAAATCCGTTGTGACTGATTTTTGTTCATAATCACTAATCGCTTCATTTATCCAGTCTGCATACCAAATATATTTACCTTCTTTTGTGTAGATCCAGTTTTTGTGTGTTCCCATGTTAACTCTGTTCAGATTCTGATCAAAGTATACTAATGTTTTTCTGTGATCCTTTTCATATATACGCTCCAGCACAAGTTCACCTGCACTTGTTTCTGTAGGACTTGAGACCAGAAACTCATTTGCTAATGGTTCCTTAAAATACTTCTTCTTAATAATAGTATAATCATGTGTGCTTTTAAACGAATTATAGTTAAATCCACTGTCATACTCAATTTCCCCAAACAACAAAGCGCCTACCATAATCATTGCGGCAATTAATAGAACCCTTTTCATTGTTTACTCTCCTTATCTTCCTTGTTAGTATTGCTTTCGGTATGTAAATTTTCACACGAGTATAACAGATCACAGGTACAGATAAATGTCAATATTATTATTTGTTGTCTTAACGGTGTTTAATTTATAGGTTGTCAGGCTGTAGTTGTTTCAGGGTTGTACTCCAGTTTTTCCATCACCTGCGAGAATACTTTAGGAAGCATTCCCTGATTGCTATTCCTTAATAGTGTACGGATCATCTGAAGCAGAACCTGTCAGTTTTATATCTGTCGATGAATTTCTTGAGAGTAATCCGATGAAATCATCTGGTTTGCTTGTTTGTAAACCTGTTGATTCCATCAAAGTATGCATTCTTTCAATTACTGATGACCCATAAAAATAAATAATATGGAAGAATTATCTGAACTGATACTTGAAGATAATAAGATTGGTGATGTTGCAATTCAAAGGACAGGAGACTCCGAGTATCTTGATTCATTTGGAAATCTGTATTTAACTGGTAGAACCAAGTCCATAATTAACAATAATGGAACACATATATTTTCTTTTCAGGTTGAATGTAAACTGGATATTATTCCTGAGATAGAATTCGGGACGATCATTAAAGTCAGGTACAAGATTTGCCTTGTTGCACAAACATCGAGAATATTTGATACGGCAAGTTTGAAAGAAAAACTATCTGCAATAAAAATTGCCTATGATAAACTGATAGTAATGAAAAAAGTTACAAGAGATCCAAGACATAATTTCAAGATAGATTATGAGATGTTGAAGACTAAAATAACTCAGTAGACTATACATTTAGAAGTTATAAGTAATAATTCTGTTTCTAATATCCTATAAACACAAAACTAACATAACACAATCAAGCTCCAGAAATGTAATACTATAAAACATACTTTCTTTACCCATTCAACTTAAAGCTATTCCCATTCAGCATACACATCTCCCCTTTCGCTTTCATAATCCCCAATCTTAGGACCAATTTTCATATTATTCACTCGAATGAAAACTAAGGAGTGATAAATGAATATAGCTATCTCAATATTTTTACTGATTTCAGTAACTTACATCATACTCGAGACATTAAGTCTCTTTATTGTAAGGGAAATCATGTCCTCAGTAAACACCCACTCACTTGAGGAGGATGTTAACAATTCTTTTACCAGCAAAAAAGCAACAATTAAGAGGAGAAAAAAATGAAGAGGATAATAATTATAATGATGATTCTGGGAGCATTATATCTACTTAACGCAGAAGAAAATGAATGTGAAGACAAAAAACTCGTGATATACTACGGTGGTGCATCAGTTCAGAAACTTGATTATAAGAATCTGAACAATAAAATGAAAAAAAACGGGTTCAAAAAATTTGATGAAAATGTGAATGGGTTCTTTTTCAGACAAACTACAATTGAAGAAAAAAATGTTTTCACGGGAGAGTTCTCAATTGCTTATTCCGAAGAAACGAAAGCCAATAAAAACGGCAAAAAATTTGTAATTGATTATGAAAATGAAATGAACCTCATGATAGGTTATGGTCGTATCCTATATGAAAATGACAACTTTAAATTCTATCCGGTGATATCCGGTGGATACAGCCAGTTCGAGATGACTGTTACAGAAAAGGATAAAATCAGTTTTGATGATGCTCTGGCAGACCCTAAAAGAGAAATAACTTTTGAGAAGAAAGAAATCACAATTGATATAGGTGTTCAGTTCGATTATTTAGTAAAAGTACCTTTCTTTAAGAGAAACAAGTATATCAACATGCTTGAACTGGAAGGTTTAGCTTTTGGTCTAAGAGCAGGATACACATTCGGCATTGATTTACCTGAGAATGATCTTTTCTCCACAGACTGGGAAACCCATGCGATTGATATTACAGGTGGACCTGGCATGAAACGTCAAGGACCATATGTGGCTGTGGAGATTGGTGCGTGGAAATGGGATAAAGAGGACTAAAGGAGAGGATAATGAAAAACATAATAATACTTATACTAATACTGATTTCAGTAACATTGATCAGCGCTGATAATATATTGAAATACAAGCTTACATGCAAAAATAGAACATCAGAGATATTTGTAGAAAGAATTTTCGATAACAACCAATACATATTAAAAGAAGTACAGGGGACAAAAACTACTACCTATACCATGAATAATGATAGAAATATTTCAAAAGTAGTAATTAATGATAACAGTGTTGTATTTGCCATGCACAAAGAAAATGGTAAAATTTTTGTGACAGACAACAGGCAGTTTTATGCAGAAACTGACGGAGTTATGTGGCAGCAGCAGTCATTTGATTTCAAACATATTTTGAGTAACAATAAAAAAAAAATCGAAATGTTCTTTATTGAAGAAATGGACGATGAAGAAGACTTTGAAGAAGGGTTAGAGACTCATAAATTGGTTTTTGTAAAGAAGGGTAAAGATACAATCAACATCAACGGCCAGAAAGTCGCAGCTCAAAAACTGGTTCTTAAATCCAATCTTGTACCTGCTTTTGTATGGAGCGGAGTATACTGGGTAAGAGAATCAGACGGCATGTTACTCAAATCAGTTGTTCCGGAAGAAGGTCCGGGATCACCAAAAGAAGTAATTGAACTTGTTCAATAGCGGAAATGAGAAAGGACAGGCTTCTGCCCTTTCTCAATTAATTTGAATCAAAAACTAAAAGGAGACAAAATGAACAGGTTAATAATTACACTCATGCTATCACTCAGCTGTTTCGTACTTGCATCATTGACAATGGATGAGGCAATCAAGCTGGGACTTGAGAATAACCATGATGTAAAGATTGCTGAGATTATGAGTAAAAATGCTGCAACAGAAAAACTCAAGGCATATGAAAAGCTTTTACCATCAATATCAGTTAAATACAATAAGGGAGCTCAAAATGATATAGAGTCAAGAGGATATGGGTATGAAGGACGACAATATCTGTTTGATGGTGGTAAAATCTATTGCGGAATTTTTGAAGCAGGAAATAATAGCAAGATTTTCAAAAATAGTAAAGATCAGACAATAAACTCAATTAAGTACACAATAGAGTTCCTTTTTTATGAGGGATTACTAAAGAAAAGAATTTTAGAATATGCTCAGACAAGTCTTGAACACGCACAAAGGGAAGAAGAAATTGCCAAAATCAGATTTGAAACAGGAGCAATTTCAAGAACGGAATACCTGAATTATTCAATAAATCTCTCAGAAAGAGAAAGCGATGTTATAAAATATAGAAATGACTATGATCAAGTACATAAAGAACTGGGGTATTTAATAGATTTAAATGACTTTGTTCTGGAAGATCCGAATATCAGCAAATACGATCTTGAAATAGATCGTTGTATAAATTTCAGTAAAAAAGAAATCACTTATAGAATTAATCTGTTGATTAAAGCTGCTGAAAAGCAAAACCAAACTATTCTTAACTCAAAACTTGATGTGAAAAATGCTAAACTAAGCAGATTACAGGCACATTTGGATTTCTTACCCTCGATATACATTTCCGGAGGTAAAGATTGGGATAAAAATGAGAATCAATCCTCATATGAGAGATCTGATTACATAGCTCTGAATCTTTCTATGGATGCATTTCCTTTATTAAGTAAAGGAAGCGATCTTATTAAAAGCAAAAGAAATGTATATATTGCAGAAAATAAACTGGAGAAGCTTCGAAGAAATTTGAGTATTGAAATTTCCGGAGAGTTCAATAACTTGATTGCTATTGCCAAATGTGTTGTTTCTGCGAGAATAGAAATGGAAAGAGCTCAAGAACTTCTTGATAAATCCAGAATACAACTTGAAGAGAACAGTATTTCAGCCACGGATTTTCTTAATTCATCTATAGCATTTAATAAGGCAAAAATTAAACATGAGAACTGCTATTACGACTTTCTAATGACGAAATCCAAATTACACTACTTAGTACCTGCATTCAGCCTTAAAGAGCTGTAGGCTTTTTCTAAAAATTTACAATAAGGAGATAAAATGAAAAATTCATCAGGATACATAATACTCATACTTGCAATTCTGTTCATACTAACAGGTTGTGAAGATGAAGAAGTTGATAAAACAAACGTATACAGTAGAGAACAGACAAGTGATATAGAGTTCCTGAAAATAAAACCGGAAGTTATTCAGTCCAGAATCAGAGTTACAGGAGTACTGGAAGGGATAAATGATGTTGAAATGATATCAGAAGTGAACGGAAAAATCGTAAATATATATAAAAAGCTTGGTGATAAAGTTGTTAAAGGTGAAAGAGTTGCGTCGATAGACAATAAAGATATAGTTTTAAAAATTAAACAGGCAAAAGCAATTGTTAAAGCTGCGGAAGCAAATCTTGATTCTCGTGAAGTAATAGCAAACAGCAATAAAAGACTTTTTGAGTTAAACGCAATTTCTGAAAAGGAAAATAAGCTGTCTATTGCACAATATGATGAAGCAAAAGCTCAGTGTGAAGGTGCTAAAGCAGATCTGGAATCAATTAAAATGGAACTCGAAAGAACTAACTTCATAGCTCCGTTTAATGGTGTTGTTGCATCAATTGACATTGAAAAAGGTGATTTCGTATCTGTGGGAACAATAATTTGCAGCATTGTGAATAATAGTAAAATGAAGGTATCAACAGGTGTACCTGAGTCTCAGGTTTCACAGATTGAGGTTGGAAAAGAACTAACCCTTGTTGTTAAAAGCGATAGAACTGAAATCACAGGAAGAATTTCCGGTATAGGTTTTAAACCTGATGAGGATAACATGAACTATCCTGTGGAGATAATAGTGGATAAACCAGAAAAAGTGTTTTCCGGGCAAGTAGTAGAAGGATTTATTGATTCAAAAGAGTATAACAATATGAAAGTAGTTCCTGTCAGGTACATTTCTACTATTTACAGCAGAGATTTTGTATATGTAATAAATAAGTATGGCATTGTTGAGAAAAGAGAGATAAGCATAGGACTCAAGTTTCAGAATAAAATTGAAATAAGCTCAGGTCTCGATTTTGGTGATGTTGTTGTGTTTTCACCTTCCGGTAAAATTAAGTCTGGAATGTCTTTAAAAAATAATAGTAATTCGGACTCTGAGATTACTGCGAAGGAGGTTACATGTCGTTAGCTGATTTATCGGTAAAGAACCCTGTTCTCGTTAACATATTCATGATAATTGTATTTGTTGCAGGGTTTTACACAACCGCAACAATCCCCAAGGAAGAAATGCCAAACATTGATTTGGGAATATTCGAAATCTCTGTTGCCTATCCCGGAGTATCTCCTGAACAAATTGAGAAAGAAGTTCTGATTCCTATAGAAGAAGAGTTAGCTGATCTGCAGAATTTACGATGTATGGAATCTGTAGCAGAAGAAGGTTTTGCATTTATTGAAGTTGAAACAGACACTTATGCAGATATTGATGCTACCGAAGATGCAATTCTCAGGATAGTTAACAGAATTAAGGATCTTCCTGAAGAAGCATCTGATATCTATGTAAAACGCGTTAACATGGCTGAAGTTAATCCAATTTGCTCGGTTAGCTTCTCCGGTCCATATAACGAAAATGGATTACGTGAAATTGCCAATGATCTGAAAGACAGAATATCCAGAGTAGAAAATATAACTAAAATCGATATTACTGGAACGAGAGAAAAAGAAATCAAAATAAAAGTCGATACAGATAAGCTTGAACATCATAATGTATCCTTAAGTGAAATTGAATCAATAATTGCGAGTCGAAGCAGAAATGTCGCCGGTGGTGGAGTCAGACATAATAATGAGGAGTATCTTCTCAGAAGTATGGGTACTTATAATGATGTTGAAGAGATTGCACAAACAGTCATCAGGACTGATATTGAAGGAAACACTTTAAGGATCAAAGATGTAGCTGTTGTTTCTGACACTCTCGAAGATTCTAAGACCATATCAAGGATTGATATGAAAACCGGAGTAAGCCTTACTATATATAAGCGTGAAGAAGGCAACATCATTTCAGTAATGGAAGAAGTAAGAGAAGTTATTGCTGACTTTAATAAAACTGTTCCTGATCTGGAAGTAGATATTCGAAACGATGACACTATTGTTGTTAACAGAAGCTTAAAGACTCTGGCATCGAATTCCATATATGGTATAATACTTGTTTTTATTGTATTGTGGATGTTTATAGGTTGGAAGAATGCTTTGTTTGCTGCATGGGGACTTCCCTTCAGTTTTCTTCTTACTTTTGTGATTATGCAGTTTTATGGTATAACAATAAACAATCTCAGTTTTTTTGCTTTGATTCTGGTTCTTGGGATGATTGTTGATGATGCAATTATTGTGATTGAGAATGTACAGAGGTATCTGGAAAAAGGATACAGTGTTAAGGATGCAACAATAAAAGGTACAAAAGAGATTATGTGGCCTGTAATATCAGCCGTTTCCACAACAATTTCTGCTTTTCTACCTCTGCTTATAATGCAAGGACATATGGGAGAGTTTCTCAAAATGTTCCCGATTGTTGTTATTATTGCACTTTCTGCATCACTATTAGAGTGTCTTCTGATACTTCCATGTCATATTGTAGAACTTGGAGGAACAAAGAAAGCTAAATCATCTAAAGGAGCAAACAAACTCACACAATTCCTAGTGTCAAAATATGAGCATGGAATCGTCTGGGCTCTGCGACATAGAAAATCTGTAATAATGATGTTGATTGCAGGAATGGCATTATCAGTATTACTTCTAACATCAGGAGCAATACTGATTGAATTTTTCCCTGAACAATATTCTACAACTATTATCATGAACTTGAAACTGAAACCCGGAACTGCAATAACTCATACTGAATCAATTGTTGATAATATTGAGTCTCATATCATGCACATGGAACAGAATGATGATGTCGTTGCTCTTGTAACCAATATTGGTCAATTAGAAGAAGATGAACGAATTATAACCAATTCCAATTTTGCTGAAATTAAAATTGATGTTGTGGAAGAAGAGTTTATGAAGTATTCGCATGATCACCTTAAGGCAAAAATAGGAGATTATGTAAAGGCTATTGACGATGTTGAGAGCTTCACATTCAGAGCTGGCGGTACAGAAGGACCTCCGGTTGGAGATGATATTGAGCTGAGAATCAGTGGAAAGGATATGGCTGTATTCAGAGAAATCAGTGATAGAGTGGTAAAACACCTTGAAGATATACCGGGAGTCATTGAGATCCAAAGCAGCCTGGCAAGAGGGAAAAGTGAAATAAGGATATATCCTGACTGGGAGAAACTTAAGCTTTATGGAATCAGTGATGAAACGATTCATAACATAGTTAGAATCGCATCTTATGGTATGGATATTGGTTCTTTCAATACTGTAGACAACAAGGTAATTGATATCAGGCTTGAATCAAATGAAAAACAGGATATTAAGCTTGAGGAAATTTATAATCTGATTGTTCCAACAGAATCAGGTAATTCAATTAAGTTATCTGCAGTAGCAGACTTTGTTATCACAAGTGGTTATTCTGTTATTGAACACTATGACAGAAACAGATTCTTCAGTATTATTGCAAGGGTTAAAAATTATGTTAAAGACGGCAAGGAGTATTCTCAATCATCTGACACTGTGAATGATATGCTTATGGGTGACGAAAAAACAAAAGGTTCACTTTATAACATCATAGAAGATTATCCTGGTTACGTTCTGGAATTTGGCGGTGAGGTTGAAGAGGAAGAAGAAACTTTCGATTCTCTGTACATTTCGCTTGTTATAGCAATGCTTCTCATATATGCAATTCTTGGAACACAATTCAAATCCTATGTACAACCGTTAATTGTTATGATGACAATTCCATTCGCAATTTGTGGTGTAATTTTTGGACTGGCTATTACACATCTACCCTTCTCTCTTATGACAATGATAGCTTTTGTAACTCTTTGTGGTATTGTAGTTAATGACTCTCTTGTTCTCGTTGACTTTGTTAACAAATCTCGAGGGGAGGGACATGACAGATGGAGATCACTTATTGAAGCTGGAAAAGTAAGACTTAGACCTATTGTTATGACATCGGTTACTACAATTGCCGGATTTGTGCCAATGATAATCTCAACAACAGCTGCAGCTAATGATTATAAGCCAATGGCAGTTGCAATTGCATTTGGGCTGGCTTTTTCAACATTTCTTACATTGTTTGCGGTTCCTGTAGTTTATTCACTTATTGACTCTTTCTTTGGTAAAATAGGCCTTACAAGGTTTAAAGAACACATTAGTTTAGAAGAATCTCTGAAAAATCTGGCAAATTCAGATGCAGATTTTAAAGAAATCATATAGCATGTAATTATAATGAAAGCACCTTTCCTGTAAATTTATTCCATGGAAGGTGTTTTCGTTGTCCAAAATCAGAATATACACACGAAAGTATTGACAGATTTTTTTGAAACAATAAGAAGAATTTATGAAAACTATATATTTGATAATTCTGATCTCAATATCATCAATTTTGTGCGGAATGGAAGATGATGATTACGAAAACTTCCTGAAAAAGAAAATCTATTCACCGGTGGATCAGGAGTATTTCGAAGATAATTATTTTGATTTGCAAGATATGAAATCTGCTGATTTGCATGAGGGATACGTACGCTCATATCATGACTGGGTAAAGTTCTTTAAGATTGAATTTGAATATAAAGCTCTCAAGAATCCAGTCTTCTGTATGGCTTCAACAACATCTCTGTTTGAGATTTATACTCAGGATTCTCTTCTTTACTCCAGCTACTCAGAAAAACACAAAATTCTCAATATGCAGTCTTATGAATCCGGTCCCGTGTTGATTTACCTGAATGAAGTACCCTCCTGTATATATATCAAACTTGCTGATGAATCTATTCCATTTTTTGATGTTGAGGATATTAACATTGGAGAAGCAGAAGATATTTACAATTTTGCACTTGAAATAAACAGAATCAAGCTTATAGATGATCAATTCTACTTTTACCAGGCTGTATCTTTGTTTATTATAGGGCTTATTGCTTTAATTGTTTTCTTTGTATTTGGTAGGAAGAAAACAAACCTTGCTCTTTTACTCTTTGGACTGATGGGAGTTCTTTCCGGACTTGTTCAGTATAGAACATCAGCACTTTCTATTTTCCTGAATCCATTTACTCTTGTAGATTACAGTCTGTTCATGATCGGGTATGTAGCAATTTTTACATTGCTGTTCCTGTTTATAAAAGTTTTTTTTAACCTTAATACTAAAAGATTTATTTTTTATATTGTCTCAATACTAATTCTGGCAGTTATCCTGAACTTTATGTTTAAAATTCCCTATGTTAATCGACAGTTTTTTACCATCCTGCATCTGATACTAATGATTGAAGTTTTTATTATAGTAATCAAACAAGACAGGTTTTCAACACGGGCAAAATGGGTCATTTTATTAATATTTGGATTTTCTGCACTCCTATCTTTAGCAGATATCGTTGTTTTTTTTGACGATTTCACTCTTTTTGGAACAGAAATTAATCTAATTGCTGTTGGTCTTGTTTACCTTTTGTTTGAGCACTACAGGCAAGTATACAAAGAGCGTACTGATTATAAATTGAAAATTGTAGGATTAGAACGCCAGAATATTGAAGCAGAATTAAACTCTCTAAAAAGGCAGATAGATCCTCATTTTCTATTCAACAGTCTCAATACTTTGATTTCTCTAATAGACTTTTCTAAGGAAACTGCTTCAGAGTTTGTGCAGGAATTGTCAAATGTGTATCATTATGTACTCAGGATTCAAAAGAAGGATATTATTCCTATCGATGAAGAACTGAAGTTTGTTGAATCTTACATGTTTCTTATGAAGCAGAGATTTCATGGTAATCTTACAATTGAGTTTAATATATCTCCCGAAACAGAAAGTAAATATATTGTTCCGGCAGCAATCCAGCTTCTTGTAGAAAATGCTGTAAAACATAATGTAGTTTCTCAATCTCACCCTTTGAATATACAAGTTTACTCCAAAGATGATCAGTCAATTATTGTTGAGAATAATCTACAGATAAAGCAGAACTCAGATAGAAGTGAGAAAATCGGGTTGGACAATCTCCGAAAGAGACTATCTTTTTTCACTGACAGACAGATTGATATCCGGGAAACTTCAGATTCTTTTGTTGTTGTTCTGCCTTTAATCGATGAAATACAATAAGGATAATTATATGAGAATAGTTATTGTAGAAGATGAATTTTATGCAGTTGAAAGACTTAAGAAAATCATAGACAAGCTTCTTCCCCACTCAGAAATCATTTCAAGTCTTGACTCTGTGGAAAGTGCCGTTAAGTTCTTCAATACAGTTGATAATTATGATCTTGTTTTTCTCGATATACAGCTTTCAGATGGCTTAAGTTTCAGTATTTTTGAACATGCCGAAATTAATTCTCCGATAATCTTTACTACCGCTTTTGATGAATATGCTATTCAGGCTTTCAAGGTAAACAGTATAGACTATCTTCTTAAACCAATTGATGAAAAAGAATTGCAGAATAGCCTGAATAAGTATGACAAATTGTTCAAACCTGCTGAATCTGATTTGTCAGCAGATTTTAAAGCTGTTATAGACGCAATGAAAAACAGAAGAAAACGATATAAAGAAAGGTTTCTTGTCAGCATTGGTACTGTGATGCGTCCTGTTCCGGTACAGAATATTGCTTATTTTTATTCAAAAAATCAGCTTTCCTATATAATGACAGCAAAAGGACACAGCTATATGGTTGACATGACAATAGCAGATATCGAATCATCAGTTGATCCGGACAAATTCTTCCGTATTAACCGCCAAATGATTATTTCTTTTGATTGTATCTGCAGAATAGAACCTTACTTCAGCAACAGGCTTGTTCTTAAAATTCAACCTGAGTATACAGAGGATGTGATTGTCAGTAAACGTAAGGTTAAAGCATTTAAAGACTGGATGCGGGAGTGATACATAAAATGATTTTAACCTGCTGAAGTCATGGTATCAGTTCATTCTCATGAGTTTTGTTGATCGAATCTTAAAACCACGAATAACTGATGACAACAGTTTTGGAGATTTTAACTGAATGGCATTCTCTTGTTGTTAACAATGATTATTGTTCCGTTTAAGATCATCACCTGCATTATCTATGAAAATTATTACATTGACATAATCTCATTAACAATATGTACTTTGCCCATAATAAAATGGGAGTGACAAATGGCACTAAGTAAAGTACTTTCAACAGCTGCAGGACTAATAGCAAAACCGGCAATAAAGAAACTGAAGAAAAGCTTATCTGAAAATCATGCAGTAGTCAAAGTTTTAAATGATGTAGGTATAGACATGCTATCAAATACTTTCGACAGTTTATACATTCATGCTTATATAAAATTTTGCATTAATCAGGATTCAGGGTTTCTTAGAAGCTTTTTCATTGAACCATTTATTGTTGAACAAGTCAGGGCTTATATTAGTAATCCAATCAATTCCAGTTTTCTAAAAGCAGTCAGATGTCATGATACGTATATAGAATACAACTCAGAAAATAAAGATGACGAAATAATTACCGCATTAGAAGAAATACATACACAGTACAAATTTTATCTTTCAAAAGTTTCAACTCCTCTTGAAATGCGGCAGTATGATTTTATGATACAACTAACAAAGGATTCTATAGAGAAATCCTTCGACTATCAGATAGAAAAGAAACTGGAAATAGATTATGCCAAATTCCACAATAAATTCATTAAGGATAATAAATATATAGACCTTAACGCCAGGACAATGAAACCAAAAAAGAACCTTGTAGATCTGAAACCTGACGCAAAAGATGAAGAAAAATACGATATAGTCAACTATGACCCTGTTTACAAATACATTAACAACTGGCTGAATAATAACAGCAGTAACTTTCTGATTATTATGGGTGAGTATGGAACAGGAAAAACTACACTATGCGATTACATAAAATATAATCTAACCTGTAAGCTGCTTGATAAGAAATGTGACCTAAAGGTTGAGGATAATAATAACAGAATTCCTATGATTTTTCCACTCCGCAAGTTCCGCGAAGAAGATATTGAAGATTACATAAATGCTCAGCTTGTAGGGAAGCGTCTTAAATCTTTAGATTATGATCAATTTGCTGATAAAGCAGCAAAAGATGAATTTACTGTTGTTTTTGATGGCTTTGATGAAATGGCAATCAGAAATAGTACCGAGAGTAAAAGAATTAATTTCAGCAAAATATTGAAGATTGTCGAGGACTGCAAAAAATCTAAATTCATCCTTACAACTCGTGAAGAATATTTCAGAACAGATGAGGAACTGAGAAAAGTATTTGATAAGTACAAAGAAAATATATTGCACTTAAAGCTATTCAATGATGAGCAGATTAATCAATTCCTTGTTACGCACGGGATTAATCCCAAAGAAGCAGAAAAATTGAAAGAGAAGCTTTCAGATACTATGGAGAGACCGGTTCTCCTTGATCTGGTATGTAAATATTTTAAGAAAATAAAAAACAAATTGAAATCAGGAGATTTTAAAGTTTCTGATTTATATAAAGAAGCGATTGATGCTGAATGTAGAAGAGTCGCAAAGAAAAATCGTTATCTGGAAACAGATTCCTTTGATAGAAGGAGTTTATTAGAGCAAGTTGCTGTAGAACTTTATATTAACGAAGACAGACTTTCCATGGATGTTAAAGAAATTTCCGAGCACATGAAAAACAACGAAAACTATAAGAGTAAAACTCAGGGACAAATTGAAAACGACCTTGATAAATTTCTCTGCTTTGATTTCATGACCCGTGAGAAGGATAATCACTTCAGAATCTCCCACAAGTCTTTCAGAGATTACCTTGTTGCAGTAAGCTTTACCAAAGAGATTGAATCCGGAAATATTGTGAACTTCGGGAAGGCTCAGATCTCAAAGGAAATTGCTAAGTTTATAAGCGAACAGATAAAAGATATTGATAAACTGAAGCAAACAGCGACAGAAGGGAAAATTGACAGTCCGGAAGAATACTACTGGCAGGCTGGAAACGCGGTAATGATACTGCAACTACTTGGTGATGAATATTTTAATGGTTTGGATTTAAGAAATTGTAATTTGAAAAATATTGTAGTAAGAGATGAGATTCTTGAAACTAATTTTGAAGGGGCAGATTTCTCGAATTCTACTTTCTCAGGACGGTTTTACAAACTTGATGACAGGATTTCTGCTCTCACTAATCTTTCAGGTTTAGATCTTGCTTTTAATTTTGATCTGGAGCTACTTTCCGAAACCATAGGCGATTTACAGAAATTGGAAAAACTTGATCTAAGCGTTAACAGAATTGGAACTCTTCCTGAAATTATTGGTAAACTTATAAATCTGAAAGCACTTGAAGTAAGCCATAATGAACTCACAGAACTTCCAGACTCAATTGGAAATTTAGCTAACCTCAAAGAACTTTTGTTAGATAACAATCAACTTACTAAACTTCCTGAATCAATTGGAAATTTAGTTAATCTCCAAGAACTTTTATTATATAATAGTCAACTTACAGAACTTCCGGAATCATTTGGTAAATTAGTTAACCTTCAGCTACTTAGGTTAGATAACAATCAACTTACAGAACTCCCGGAATCAATTGGTGGGTTGTTAAATCTGGAATTACTTGATTTAATGGGAAACAAATTAGAGGAACTACCTAAAACTATCATTAAATTGAAGAAACTTCGAGTATTAGACATAAAGATCAACCCCATCCCAAAATCACATATTGATTGGTTAAAAGAAAACATGCCTAATACAGCGATTTTATCTGACTATAATTAGGTTTGGTTCGAGAATAGAATGTTTTGGAGAATATTAAGGAACACCACCTCCCGTCTTCGACGTACTCCTCCATCGGAGGAGAATTTTTCACTAGCTTCTACAAACGTCGCTTATGCGACGTAAAGAATCATGAAATCCTTCAATCCTTTAAATCAAGGTTCGGACATTTTGTTATGGGAAGTCCAACATTGCGAATGTCTCGGGACCATTCATAAGGGCTCACACCAAAGTCATACTTCATATTCTTTATAATAATCATCTTTACTCCAGTTTACAGGATTCTGCGTAATATATTCATTGATCATCTCAAGTTCTTTTAAGTCTCTGACAATATGGTCATAAAAGCCACTTTGCCACTTCAAACTCAATCCCAATCTGTTTGAATGCCTCGATGCTGCTGATTTAAGAGATCTTACAATTGTGGAAATTGATCCTGATTTAGGTGAGATTCTTGAATAGACATCTACAGCCAAAGTCCTATAATCATGTTCATTAGTAGACGTTGCATGCAACGTCTCTACATCTTTTGAACACCTTTCCTGTTCAGGCAAGTCTGTAGAGCTGATACATGCATCAGCTATTTTTTCATTGTTAGAAGACTTCTGCAATAACATATGTATATGATTGGGCATCACTATATAATTTGAAACCATAACATCTTTAGCGTGGTAAGGAACTTCATTGATACATAAATCTACAATGATACCGACTTTTGATAAATTCATTACTCCATTATCTATCCTACCAAAGTAGTTTTTCCTACATTGTGTACAAATTGTGATGAAGTAGACTCCATTTGACCTGTAATCCCAATGCTTATGTCTGATAGTATCAGAACGGTAAAAAGTGTTCTTTCCCTTCACACCTGTAATCCTTATTTTTTTACATAAAACATTGTATGCAATGCTTAGTTTAATTTCTTCTTAATGAGGATGCACATAGTGTACTTCTCATTAGTAGACGCTGCATGCAACGTCTCTACAGTTAAACCTTTCTCTTGTTCGCACAAACCTGTAGAGCTGATGCATGCATCAGCTAATACTGATTCTCTTCTTTTTTAGAATGCACAAAATAGGCTATAATTGCCAGTACCAATGCCCCACCAGCCAGATAACTTCCGATTCCATACATATCGAATACAGAGTAATCATTATCATAGTTTATCTTTAACGCAAAGAGTGTCGTGAAGAAATAAGCGATCAGCTCCGGCAAGAGAAAGCGGATTCGCTTTAATAATACAGTATCAGTCAGAAACTGAAAGAAATAGTAAAGCATCAGCAGAGGAAACAAATGCAGCAGCAGCTTGGATGATTCTCTCAGAAAATCATTCTCGCTCTTGAACATAATACGTAGATTCGGCTGATAGTTCTCTACTTCCTTTCCGGTAGCGTTTTTCCAGAGAACAACAAACAAAGAAGGTGTATCAATTACATGCACTTCTTTCTTCATAACAGATAAATTGATTGTCATTACTCCGGCAGTATCTTCCGGTTTGAAATATGGGAAAAACAATGAAACTACGCATAAGAGGGATGCCAAAAACAAAATATGATTCCTCTTTTTGAAAGTTGGTCTTTCCAGTCTTTCATCAAGAATAATCGGTTCTTCATCTGTATTGTCTTTTGGATCTTCAACTATTTTAAGTTCAGTCTTATCAATATCTTTCATAATGTCTCCCCAATTCTTAATTTTCGGTAGTTTCTGGTAATAATTCTCCCTTCGACTTCGCTCAGGGAACGTTCATATCATTATATATCAATATGTTAAGCTGGTTGACAGACGTCAATACGCATTAAAAAAAGGCTGTCAGAGTTATCCAACAGCCTTAAACATATTATTTCTTTATTAAATCTTTCATTCTTGTGTAAACTGATTCCGCATCAAGTCGGCAGTATCTGAACACATCATCAGATTTTCCGGAAAGTGCATAGCCTTCCACTCCAAAGCAATGAAGCTCAGGATACAATCTGTTCTTCATCAATTCTACAGCGGTAATTGCACCAAGTCCGGTATTTACATTATGATCTTCATAAGTAAATATCATACCTGTTTCAGATGCTTTTTTCAGAGCTTCCACATCGATATCTTCAGGGCAGGCAATATTCCATAATTGTACGGATATACCTTCTTCGGCAAGTTTTGTGCAAGCTTCTACAGCTCTGCCTGTAACTGTTCCCATAACAAACATAGCTGCATCTTTACCATCCATAAGTAAATCAGCTTTACCATACTCAAACTTATATCTTTCATCAAAAGCAGTGTTTCCCTCAGCGTTTTTAACAACAGGGAGTTTGCTTCTTCCCATTGGGACCAGGAAGTTGCCATATACAGAAGATATGTATCTGATAATATGATCAGTCTGGTTAGGATCAGCCGGAACAATAGTCTTGAATCCATAGAGATTTCTCATCAGACCAAGATAGTCAACACACTGGTGTGTTTTACCATCTTCACCAACATCCAGACCAACGTGAGTAGTAATTATCTTAAGGTTAGTGTTGTTTATATCGTTCAGTCTATGCTGATTGAATGTTTCATCAACCCCGAACACACCGAAATCTGCAAAATAAACATGGAATCCCATTTTAGACAGAGATCCTGCCATTGTAGCTGTTGAATGCTCGGTAATTCCTGCTTCAAAGAAGTTCTCAGGACATGTTTTTGCAAAGCTGTCAACTTTAACTGATCCTGCCAGGTCACAATCGAACACAACATACTTAGTGTTTTCACAATTAACCTTAGCGATGTTATTGATTGCATTCCCCCAGGCAGATCTGTTATCTGTTTTAGCATCATAAATCTGTGGTTCTGACGCAGTAAATTTTATAACAGGATGCTCAGTTTTTTTGTGTTGTTCCGGTACAAATGCATTACGCATTTCCATGTACTTATCCCAGTTATCTTCTGCACCAAGTTCTTTCAACGCATCTATAAGCTGTTCTCTTGATAGAGTCGAACCATGATACTTCTCTTTGTTCTCCATAAAGGAAACACCTTTACCCATAACAGTATGGGCAAGCACCATAACCGGCTTCTCAATATCAACTGCAGTTTTGATCGCTTCATGGATCTCGTTGTAGTTATGTCCGTCAATTTCGATAACATACCATCCGTCCGCTTCGTAATTAGCTTTGATATTCTGAGGCATAACCTTTTTGATATCTCCGCCAATCTGCAGTTCATTGAAGTCAACAAATACTGTTATGTTTTTGAGATCATATTTTGCTGCAAATCTTCTTGCTTCGCCAATCTGACCTTTCTGCTGTTCTCCGTCTCCCATGAAAACAAATATCTGATTATCCTGTTTCTGCAGTCTGGAACCGATTCCAAAACCGACAGCAGCGGAAAGTCCTTGCCCTAGGTTACCGGAAGCAAGTAATACTCCGGGAACGTCAGGTTCTATGTGACCTTCAAAGATACTTCCTGCAAGTCTGAACTGAGAAACAGCATCATCAAGGTTGAAAAAACCTTTTTCACTGAGACAACTGTAAACAGCCGGTGATACGTGACCGTTACTGACAACTACGTAATCACCTTTTTCGTGAACGTCAGCCGGACAGTCAGCCATTGAATAGGCAACAAGCATCATATCGAGAGAAGACATTGAGCCTCCCGGATGACCGGAAGCTGCAAGACTTGTCATAGTTATTATAGCACCACGTAAATCGGAAGATTTTTTTTCAAGATTCTGTAATTCTTCCTTAGATAGAAATTTCATTAAAGCTCCTTATTTTTTCGCTTAGTCCCCGCTGATAAAATCACCGAGTAAGCCGCCAAGACCTTTTTGTTCGCCTTTGTTTCTGCCGGAAGCAGCAACCATAACTCTGTCTGCAAGCCTTGAGAATGGTAAGCTCTGTAAGAATACTTTTCCCGGTCCGGACAAAGTAGCGTAAAACAGACCTTCCCCGCCAAAGAGTGCATTGGTTATTCCTTTGACGAATTTTATATCATAGTTTACTGAAGCCTCAAAACCTACAATGCATCCTGTGTCAACCCTTAATGTTTCACCGGGCATTAACTCTCGTTCTACGATTGTACCTCCGGCATGGATAAAAGCCAGTCCGTTACCTGTCAGACGCTGGAGGATAAATCCTTCTCCACCAAAGAATCCGGCACCCAGTCTTCTGGTGAAAGCTATGTCAAGGTCTACCCCATTAGCAGCACAGAGAAACGAATCTTTCTGGCAGATAAACTCATTATGATATCGGGATAAATCAAGCGGAATAATCTTTCCGGGATAAGGTGCTGAAAATGCAACGCTCTGTTTTGTATTTCCCTGATTGTAGAATGTAGTGATGAAGAAACTCTCACCTGTAAACATTCTTTTGAAACCTTTCCAGACTCCGCCGTCAACACCGGTCTGCATTTCGATATAATTATCCATGTACATCATAGCACCTGCTTCGGCTCTGACAGCTTCTCCAGGATCAAGTTCAATTTCGACAAGCTGCATTTCGCTTCCAAAAATCTTATAATCTATTACGTCAGCCATTATTTCTCCTAAATAACAGTTTATTGGTTCTGATTGAAAATATGAACATCTCTCTGAGGATATGGAATAGTAATATCGTTTTCATCAAATTTCAGCTTCACAGTTTCCATTACATCAAAATATACATCCCAGTAATCAGCAGTTTTAGCCCAGATTCTCATTTTAATATTCACAGAGCTGTCTCCAAGTTCACCGACTCTGGCAAATGGAGCAGGGTCTTTAATAACTTTTTCGTGATTATTAACTACATCCATGATAATGTCTTTTGCTTTTCTGAAATCATCATCATAGCCGATACCGAATGTAATATCAACACGACGTTTATCTTCCATTGTGAAATTCATAATGTTACCATTGGAAAGAGGACCGTTAGGGATAATGATAGTCTTATTATCAGGTGTTCTGAGGATTGTATGGAAAATCTGAATTGATGTAACAATACCCGTAAATCCCTGAGCTTCGATGAAATCGCCAAGCTTGAAAGGTTTAAGTATGATAATCAGTACTCCACCAGAGAAGTTGCTTAAAGATCCCTGAAGAGCAAGACCAACAGCCAATGCCATAGCACTAAGTATTGCTATGAAAGAGGTCATCTTCACGCCAAGCATTGATGCTACACTGATAATAACCATAACCTTAAGAAGAATTCCAACCAGGTTCGAGATGAAATCCACCAGAGATTCTTCTACTTTTGCTTTGATCATTGCTTTTTTTGTAAGTTTTACCACAATTTTAACAATCCAGAACCCTAATATAAGGGTAATAATCCCTAAAAGAACTTTGGGGGCATACTGAACCAACATTTCCATACCTTTATTATAAAGGCTTTGCCAATCGACCATTTTTGTCTCCTTGAATTTATTTTCTATTTCTTATTGATGAAAAAATCGGTTTTGCAGATACAAAAGCTATAGTTATAACAAATATGTAATAAACCTGTCCCATATTCTTAAGAAGAATATAAGCCAGAACTTCCAAAGCAAAAAAAGCTATTGGGAAGATAATTGATACTCTCCTATAGAAAAAATATCGAAAACCAAATATAAATATAATTGATAGTATAAGCACAATAATCTCTGTTTGCAACATTATCCTCCAATTAGAGTATTTATATGATTTTTGATGCACAGAAGAAAATGTCAAATCAATTATTCCTCGGCACTGTTTTTCGTAGTAAAATTCAATATCATGCTCAATATTTTCTTTGCTTAAGATGAAAATATCATTTGACAACAATTTCATCTGAATGAAGACATAAATTTGGAGGAACTATGAGAAGAAACATTGTTTATATTTTATTTGTAATGAGTATGATTTCTATATTATCGGGCACCGATATAATTGGAGATGGCACAGAGGAAGCTCCATATGAGATATCTTGTGTAGATCACCTGCAATGGCTGACAATAACTGAAGATGTCTGGAACTGTTATTTTATTCAAACTGCTGATATAGACATGTCTGAAACAATCAACTGGGAACTGAGAGACCATGATAATAATCCCAATACTCCGGATTCGACAGTAGGATTCAGACCTGTCGGTACAGAGGAAAATCCCTTTACCGGAAGTTACAATGGGCAGAACTATTATATATCTAATCTGTACATAAACAGACCTTTGGAAATCGCTGCATTGTTTAAATACTGCCAAGGCAGTACAATAAGAAATATTATTATGAGAGACGCCAAAATCAGAGGTAAGTATTCTGCTTCAGTATGTGGAGAGGCAAATCCCTTAAAAATATATCAATGTTATTCAGATGCAGAGCTTTTTGCTGAAGAAGATGCCGGCGGCATCTGTTTGAAGAATCGAGGTTTACGGTTTGAAGAATGCACATTTGAAGGATCAATCAGTGCAGGAAGATCCGCTGGAGGAATATGCAACAGTATCGAATTATCATATATCTTAAGATGTACATTTAAGGGTAAGATTGATGCTAAACATGCAGCAGGAATTGTAAACAATTCCTTTGAATCCACAATAAAACACTGTTTTTCTAACGGTTTCATTTACGGAGAAGAACAAGCAGCAGGAATTGCTTTAGATTCATGGTCATCGCACTATTACTCAGGATTATATTATTTATCAAAAATCGAAAACTGTGTTTCTAACAGTATTACTATATCTGACGGCAATGCATCCGGCATAGCAATGGTATGTACAAATACTAAATTTTTAAAGAACCATAATAGAGGAAACGTTGCTGGACAGATTACTACCGGATTGATAAATTATGCATCAGAGTCATTAATTTCAAATTGCTCAACAATGGGAGATTTAGGTATCCGAAATGATTCGATATTCTCCATTCGTACTTCAGGATTGATTGATGTAACATGCGAAACCACTATCAGTGAATGTTATTCTTCCGGAAAACTCTCCGCTTCATTGATCAGTGTAGGGTTAATCAATTCAACATTAAATGATACAATACAAAATTCATATGTCAAAGCTACAATTAATATTAATACAGTTGCCGCAGCATTAGCTACTCAGTATAGTAATTCCCACATCAGGAATTTCATATTTTCAGGAAGATTTGATTCATTGGAAACAGGCAGTTGTATCTTTATTTATTATGATGATATTGACAATTCTGTAGTGAGTAATATCTTCTGGGATAATGATTCGTCCAATGTATTTTCATTTTTGTATAGACATAATTCCGATATAGATAATTTGGGACTAACCCATTCTCAAATGACAAATATTTCCACATACACTGACCTCAGCAATGATTTTCTGGACACTCCTTTCGATTTTGTATATAATCCTTTTGATGATACCCTTGATGAAGATATCTGGAACATTAATCCGGATATCAACAACGGATATCCATATCTCGTTAATAATCCTCCTACAACAGTAAATCCGATTTCAGGAGAAGATGAATATGCTGATTTTGGGTTCTCAGTACCGGAAATCCTGGAAGTATCCGGAAATTACCCGAATCCGTTTAATCCAACCACATCAATTGAGTATTCTCTCGCTGATCCTGCCCGGATAACACTTGAAATCTATAATGTAAAAGGACAGAAAGTCAAAACTATTGATGAAGGATTAACCCCAAGAGGTCTTCATGTAATTGTCTGGAATGGAGATAACGAGAATAACGATCCTGTAGCTTCAGGAGTATACTTCTATAACTTCAAGGTTAATGGGAAATCAAAGAAGCTCAGAAAGTGTATGTTGTTGAAATAGTGTAAAATGACTTTTGTCAGTATTGTTGAACATAGCTAAGAAAAAGTAACAAGCAATATAAATCAGGACTTTATGCTTCATGAAGTCCTTTTTATTAATATTTAATGTTCGATTCGTTTTGGAACATATCTTGCATAATTTTCGCTATTAAGGAGGATAAAGTGTACAAGTTAGTTGGTATAATTTTAATGTTATCTGTAATGCTTAATATAGCTGCATCAGAAACTAATTTCGAGATTAAATCGGGCAGTCTGGGCAATGAGGAGATTATTTTTAATCTGGGTGAATATTCACTTTCAGATATTAATGTAAAAGGAATTACTTATAAACGAATTGAACATGCAACCAAAGGCTTCATTGTAGATTTTGGGAAACCTGAAATTCCAACTGTCAGCACAATCATTGCTTTACCGGACAAAGGAAATCCAATTGTCAGCCTTAAGATTATCGAATCTGAGATAATCGACAATATTGATCTGTATCCACAGCAGGAGTTACAGTCAGAGAGCAAGCCAAAATCTTCAGAATTTATTATTGATTCCGGATTATACAGCAAAAATATCCTGTATCCGTCAAAATCCTGTACTGCATCCGAACCGGGAGTAATTCGCAACCAGAGAGTAAGTGCAATTACGGTCAATCCATTCAGGTATAATCCTGGTGACAGACAGTTGCAAATTATTAAAAAAGCAGAAATTACACTGTCCATGGACAATTCCCTGACTACAAATCCTGTAAATGCTGTAATTAAAAAATCAAGAGTATTTGATAAGCTTTTTTCTACAACATTGTTAAACTACAATAATCTGGAATCGGGAGATTTTCAAAGGCCTTCAATCCTTGTAATCCATAGAGAAAACAATGACATTCGTGATTTGATGAATGAATATGCAAACATTAAAACACATCTTGGATTTGATGTAAAAATTGCAGAATTCTCTGACGCAGAAGCAACTAAATCGAACATAAAAACATATTTATTAGACGCATATAATAACTGGGAGAATCCACCGGAGTTTATATGTCTTGCCGGAGATGCCTTAGGAACAGCTTATGATATTCCAACGGAAAGGTATGCAACCGGAGAGGGTGATCATTATTATTCTCTGCTTGATGGGAACGATATTCTGGCAGATGCTTTTGTAGGAAGATTGTCATTTGAAAATATCTCAGAGCTGATTGTTATAGTAAACAAGATTTACAAGTATGAGTTCGGACTTCTACCTGCAGGAAACAGTGACTGGTATAATAAAGTTTTGCTTGTTGGAGATCCTGATGATTCAGGTCCATCATGTGTTGATACTAAAAGACAGGTAAAACAGATGATTCAGGATAACAATCCCAATTTTTCATTCACCGAGGAATATGTATCCAATTTTGATTATGTAATGACTCATGAAATCAACAGCGGAGTCTCATACTTTAATTATAGGGGATTTCATGGGATGAGCGGATGGACAGTCGATGATATCATACAGCTTGACAACACGAATAAACTACCTCTTGCAGTATTCCTCACTTGTGCTGTAGGTAATTTTGCAAGCAATGAATCATCCAGACCGGAAGAACTCCTCAGACTTGGAACCCCTACTTCGCCAAAAGGTGCTATAGCAGCAATAGCTCTGGCAACTTCTTATACACACACAGTTTTTAACAATATTGTCGATGCCGGTATATATCACACAATATTTGTGGAGAAACAGTTTTCACCCGGTATTGCTCTGGCAAAGGCAAAATTCGAAATGTGGAGAAATTTCCCGACTAATCCTCACGATTTTGTCAGCAAGTTTTCCTACTGGAACAACCTGATGGGAGATCCTGCTTTACATTTATGGACAGGAACACCTGAACAGCTTCAGGTTTCTCTACCGGATAATCTTGAAGAAGGAATGAATTCTTTCAGAGTTGAAGTTGCAGATAATGAAGGAAACCCGGTTAATGCTGAAGTAATAGTTGTTTCAGATTCTACAGTATATTTTTCGGGAACTGCAGAGAACGGAACATGTGTTATCCCTGTTAAAGATGAGCTTGAAAACGAGTTTGATCTTGTATGCAAGTATCACAATTTTATTCCTGATGTTAGCACCCAGACAATAAATTCGAATAACTTGAGAGTAAGAATGAGTAATTTTTCTTTTGTAAACAGTAATTCTGCTCCGATTATTCATCCGAACGATGCAATAGACTTATCGCTTACATTCGAAAACCACAGCAATACGGCTTCAAACCCAATCAATGTAACGCTTGAAATTCCGGATTTTCTTGTTCTGGTAAACAATAACTATATACAATTACCTTCGCTTACCTCAAATCAGGTGTATCAGGCGGATCAGAATGTGAATATTGATTTTATTAACACACTTTCAGACGGAATGAGAGTTCCGGTAACAATACATTATACTGATACAGTAAACAATGAAACCTGGCAGGAAACTTTCTACCTTTACGCTTCTGCTCCGGATATTACAATTTCGAATGCAGTTGCAATAGAGATGGATATACCTGAAACGCAGTTCTACATAAGTATGGATATTACTAATCAAGGATCTCAGGATATTACTAATACTACTCTTACACTGCGCCCTATAAGAGATAATATAGTATTAACAGACAGTACGGAATCAATAGCAAGCCTGTCTTTAGATACTCCATTGAATTTAACTGATGCGTTCTCAGCCAATTTCAACAGCAGCTTTTATACCGGTCGAGAAGAACAGTTCCTGCTGAAGATATCTAACATTGATTTTCAGCAGACGATTCCTTTAACTATTTGCTTTGGAAATGTTACGCAATCGTCAATTACCGGGCCGGATGCATATGGGTATGTGTGTCTTGAGGAAAATGATGAAGTCGCGGACCCTGATCTGGCATACAACTGGATAGAAATTGAAAACACCGGAACAAACACCTATATGTTTGATGACGGAGATAATGGAGACAGAATAGATGTTGACATACCAATGAATTTCAGATTCTACGGTTCGACACACGATAGACTGACAATATCCAGTAATGGCTGGGTTTCTCCCGGTTCTGTTGATCTCAGAGATTTCATGAACTGGCATCTGCCTTCAATATGCGGACCTAAACCAATTATTGCCGCTTTCTGGGATGATCTTAACACAGGAAATATCTACTATGAATATGATGATGTAAACAAGTATTTCATAATAGAATGGAAAGACATGAAAGGTGACTACACTCTTTCGAACCAGACATTCCAGATGATCATCTTTGATTGTATGGAGTATCCGACAATAAGTGGAGACAGTAAGATCAAGATTCAGTACAATGACATCAATAATGATAACGTCGGACAATACGGAGATTTAATTGTTCAGCATGGAAACTATGCCACTGTGGGAATCCAAAACTATAATGCATCATCCGGGCTGGAATATACATTCAATAACACTTATCCAGCATCGGCATCAGAATTATCAGATGGCAAAGCGATAATGTTTAAAACCTTAGACATGACCTTTGTTGATTCAGATATTAATATTGAATCTATAAATATTATCAATGAGTTCGGTGAAGCTGAGTTAATCGCAGGATACGATGCAAACATAAGTCTCAAAATCAGAAATAATTCATTGAATACCATAGATGGTATGTATGTTAAGATGCAGGTTTTTAATGAAAATGTAATTGTCTACAATAACGAGATTAATTTTCCTGCCATTGATTCAGGTGAATCAGAAATGTCATTCAATAAGTTAAGACTGCATATAAACGATAACTTAGAAGAAAATGCTTTGAGATTGAAGCTGACAATTCATAATGGAGATAAAAATATTATCCGTGTAGTCGATCTAAATGTGCAAAAGAGTAATTTCGATCTTCAAAGGTATTACTTCACTTTTGATAATAACAGAGAATTCAATACTGGAGATTCTCTCATGTGCTGCTTTGAAATCAACAATAATAGCCCTATCGACTTCAACAATGTTGATGTAACAGTTAATTCAGAAAGTGGGATTTTTGACAGCAGTACTAACAGTAAAACCATATATTTCTGGGAAGGCAATGCACTAAAGTATCTTCTGTTCCCTATGGAATATCAAAACGGTATGACAAATGATATCTTTGATTGTACTATGACGATATCTCATGAAGACTTCAACAGGAATTACAAATTCAATATTAAAGTTGATTCTAAAGAAATTCTGCTTTATAATGACTTTAATTCTCATGAGTTATCTGGAATAAAAGCATCAAATGGACAATTTGGAATTTCGGACTCCACAAGCTTTGCCGGTGGAAGCTCGGAAGAACTTGTATTTGCCCATGATTCTCAAACATATCCATATGTATCATATCTTGAACTCGGAAGATATTACAGTTTAAATACTTCAAGCACAAGATTATCAATGAAATATTATATTTCCTCTACAGGAGGTACTCATACGCTTCAAGTAGGCTTTGATGATATCTGGTTTAATTTACTTACACTCAATGAGAATACTTCTACAGAAATAAATGAACTTGTAAGTTCGGTTGATTATGGTGATAAGTTAATGAAAGTAAGAATCAAGTCAGAAGTTCCTTCAGGAGGTTTGACCATCTATATTGATGATCTGAAATCCGTTGTTAATCACTATCAGGGATTTGCATTTGTTAAAGGAGATATCGACAGCAGAATTGATCCGTTATCAGATAATTTAAGCATTGAAACGTTCTTTACAAGCGGAGTAGTAAATTCAGATAATACTTATTACCTTGCTGTACCTCAGATGAGTGGCTGGTTCACAGCAAGTTGTCCCGGTTATAAGGATTACACAAGCCCTGCTAATGATTTTGATGCAAATCAAATATACAATTTTGATATCATAATGGAATCTATCGTAGCCCCGGAGAATCTTTCTCTTACTGACAACACCGGATCCTTAACTCTTAACTGGACATGCTCTACTCCGGAAGAAATAGATGAGTATATCATTTACAGAAGCATGAATAACGAGATATTCACACCCGTAGATACTACCTTAACTACAACCTGGTCTCAGAATTATTCAGACGAACTGAATCTTAAGTACTTTGTAGTGTCTGTTTCAGATGGATATGAATCTCTACCGACAGATACTGTTGAACTGATTCTTGTAGATAACGCTAATGAGGACGTGAATCAATTCAAGACAGGATTAACCGGTAACTACCCTAATCCATTCAATCCTGAAACGCGAATAGACTTCAAACTTGCTGAAAACTCACATGTCAGAATTGATATTTATAATATCAAGGGACAGAAAGTAAGAACGCTTGTTAATGCAAGGCTTTCAAAAGGAAAAAATTCTGTTATCTGGCAGGGTAAAAACGACAGAGGAGATGATGTATGCTCCGGAGTTTATTTCTATAGACTTAATACGGAAAAAGAACAGGATATTAAGAAATGTATTCTTCTCAAATAAATTCATAGGCGTGATGCTGAGATAACTTTGTACTTCAGGGCTGATCATAAATCAGCCCTTTCTCTAATATCAAATACTATTTAACTGGATAATTTCATCAGCAATTCTAATTAAAAAAGCTCTCAATATAGCTATGTGTTAATAATTTGTTATAATAATCTTTACAAAAAAAGAAAGATTTAATAACTATCTTACAAATCAATTGGACGGATATAATATGAAAGGAATCTTTATAACATTCGAAGGCACTGAAGGTTGTGGAAAATCAACCCAGATAGAGCTTCTGAAAAACTGGTTTGAAAAAAATAGGATCAAGGCTTTTTTTACAAGGGAACCCGGAGGACCGGAAATTTCCGAGAAGATCAGACATCTGCTTCTGGATCCCTCTAATGATACAATGCTTCCTGAAACTGAAGTATTGTTATACATGGCTTCCAGAAGTCAACACACAGGTCAGTGGATTATTCCTAATCTTGAAAATGGAATTCACGTGATTTCAGATCGCTACACAGATTCAACCATTGCGTATCAGGGGGCAGCAAGAGACATACCTCTTCCCCGTATAGCAATGCTGAATAAGTTTGCTGCATTTGACATTAAACCGGATGTGACATTCATTTTTGATATGGATGTTGAAAAGGGAATGTCAAGAATTGCTTCTCGAAAGAAGGACAGACTTGAACAGGAAAATATCAACTTTCATAAATCTGTAAGAAAAGGATTTCTTGATGTAGCAAAATCAGAATCAAATCGTTGCATAATTATAAATGCAGAAAAAAATATTGAAGAAATCCATGATTTCATTGTAAATTCTCTTAAAAAAAGATATTCGAAAATTTTTAGATAAAGGACAGCAAACGATGAAGAACAAGAAAATATTCGCAATAGCATTATTACTGATTGCATTTCAAACTGTATTTTCAGTATCTGAAAGTGCACTTAAAAAAATTGAAGTAAGTGATAAAAACAAAGTGGCATACCTTCAGAACATGGGTATACTAAAGGCTAACCATTATGAACCGCATGATATTGATGATTCACTTTCTGTGAGAATACACCATTTATACCTTCATAGAATGGATTACAGCAAGAAAACATTTATTCAGTCAGATATAGATAAATTCGCAAAGTATAAATACTTAATTGATGATTTAATGAATGGAGATTTGAACAGGAAATTCGAGTTTTACATTGAAGTTAATAAAGTCTATCAAAAAAGAATAAACTATCTTAAAGGTATATACGAAGAAATTCTCTCAAAACCTTTTGATTTCTCAAAAAATGAAATATATCAGTCAGATGCCGAAAAAAGTGAATACTGCAAGTCACTTGAAGATCTGAAAGAAAGGTGGCGCAAGACTCTCAAATATCAGGTTGCACTCAGATATATTGACATTATTGAAATGAATAATCCTGATTCCACAAAAAAACTCAGTGCCGAAGATTACCTTAAAGGCGGGAAGATAGACAGTAAGATTGAAGCTGAAGCCAGAGAGAAAATTTCTAATCGTTACAAAAACTACTTCAGAAGAATTGATGAAAGAACAGATGAGGAAAACTTTGCTATTTATGTAAACTCAATACTCAATGCTGTTGATCCTCATACAACTTACATGCCTCCAAAGGAAAAAGAAGACTTTGATATTGATATGACTGGAAAATTCGAAGGTATTGGAGCTACACTAACAGAAAAAGACGGTTACATAAAAATTACGAAAATCATACCCGGTTCACCATCCTGGAGACAGAAAGAACTTGAACCTGAAGATCTTATAATTAAAGTTGCCCAAGGTGATGAAGAACCACTTGATGTTGTTGATCTTCCACTTTCCGAAGCAGTACAGCATATCAGAGGTAAAAAGGGTACGGAAGTCCGATTGACTATTAAAAAACCTACTGGTGAAATAAAGGTCGTTCCTATTATCAGAGATGTAGTTGTGCTGGAAGAAACATATGCGAAAGATGTTATTATAAAAAACGATAAGTATGGTAAAAAGTACGGATATATTTATCTGCCAAAATATTACAGAGATTTTCAGAACAGAAACTCCAGAAATGCAACTGATGATGTTAAAAAAGCTCTTCTTCAATTTAAAGATTACAATGTCGACGGAGTTATTCTCGATTTAAGAAACAATGGTGGTGGAGCTCTTGTTGATGCTATTGGTGTTGCCGGATTGTTTATTCCGGATGGTCCAATGGTTCAGGTAAATGATAATCTTTATGGAAGACAAGTAAGAAATGACAGAGATTTCGAATCTTATTATGATGGACCTCTTGTTGTTCTGGTTAATCAGCTCAGTGCTTCTGCTTCTGAAATTACTTCTGCTGCCCTTCAAGATTATGAAAGAGCGGTAATTCTTGGTCCTGATCAATCTTTTGGTAAGGGAACAGTCCAGTCTTTGCTCCCTCTTGACAGAAGCCTTTTCAGATCATTCAACAAGTTTAAACCACTTGGCAGTATTAAACTGACTATTCAGAAATTCTATCGAATCAATGGTGGATCAACCCAGTATAAGGGTGTTATCCCGGATATAAAAGTTCCAACAACTTACGATTATCTTGATATGGGAGAAAAAGATCTGGATTACCCCCTGAAGTGGGATAAGATTGAAGCTGCAAAATATGAGAAATGGTATAACCGTAATATCTACAATATGGATAAACTAAGAATGAGAAGCGAAAACAGAGTGACATCCAATGAAGCATTCCAGATGATTAAAGAAAGAAATGCTAAACTTAGAGCTAAAATGGAAGATACTGAACTGAACTTGAAATTCGATGATATCCTGAATGAGCGATTAAATGTCAGCAGTGACGTTGAAAGCCTTAAAGAAAAGACTAAGGAACTTCCATACCTCAACATAATTAATCCAAATATTGATGATAACATAGAAAAAGAAGATTCCGCTAAACTGGATGAATTCAACAACTGGACATCTAACCTCAAAAAGGACATTTATATCGACGAAGCGATGTCTATTATAAACGATATTGGTGAGTAATTTGAATATCTCGGAGAAGTCGGCCGTAAAGTATATTGTCCTTACTGTTCTTGCTATAATAATCTGGGTTATAATTGGTAAGGCTATATTTACTCAGATTGACAAAAGGATAAAACATAACCTTTCTGAAGGAAATATATCCGGAAAATATCAGCTGCTCTCTGAAGTTATTCAAAAACTTGAAGACGAATATTTTCGAGAAATTCCCTCCGATACTCTATTGCAGGCTGCAATTGATGGCATAATGTCAAAATTCGATAACTACACTTATTATATGAATGGTTATCAGCTTGATGAGTTTAAAGATGATTCTCAAGGATTGTTCTATGGAATCGGTGTTAATGTCGATACTATAAACGATTATATTACTGTTAAGTCCATAAGGGAAAGTTCTCCTGCATCGAGAGCCGGAATAACAGCCGGTGATATAATCACAAAAGTTGATGATATTGATGTCAAAGGCATTACTATTGAAAAGTCTTCTACTCTTATAAGAGGAGATGCCGGAACTCAGATTAAAATTACGGTAAGACACCCAAATGAAAACGAGGATGTGGATTTATACCTGAAACGTGAAAAAATCATTGTTCCAAGTGTCCCCTATGCATTTACAATAAGTAATACAGGTTACATACGAATATCTACATTTAACTCAAACACCGGGCAGGAGTTCGAAGAAAGTTTGAGAAAACTGGAGTATGAAAATATCGAGGGACTGATTATTGATCTTCGATCTAATCCGGGTGGAATTCTTTCTCAAACCGTTAAATGCCTCGATGAATTTATTGATTCAGGTGAACAGATTGTTTACACAAAAGGTAGAGACGGAAAGAAATCATCTGTTTATCTTACTAAAGATGATGAATATGACAAGAAATACCCTATTATTATATTGATCAACAATACAAGTGCAAGTGCATCTGAAATTTTTGCAGGAACGATTCAGGATTATGATCTTGGCCTGGTTATTGGTGAGAAATCTTATGGAAAAGGATCTGTTCAGCAAATATTCCCTGTTTCAACCGGTGGAGTCAAAATTACAACATCTCACTATTACCTTAAATCCGGCAGATGTATACAGAAAAATGCAGAAATTGATGATTCTACAGAGTACTATACTTTGCATGGAAGAGAAGTTAACTCCGGTGATGGAATAAAGCCGGATCTCGAAGTAACACAACTTGAACTTACTGATGTTGCGACAGAATTACTTGAAAAACATATATATTTTAGTTTTGCCGTGGATTATTTTAGCAAAAATTCTTTAAATGTGACTGAAGATTTTATTCTTTCTGACAATATTTTCAAAGAGTTTGCAGCTTTTGCCAAATCTTCAATAAAGAACATCAACACAAAAGAGATATATAAAAATAAATCAACAATTTCTTATCTGATAAAATCAGAATTTATGGGATTGGAACACGGAGAAGATTTCAAATATAAGGAATTACTGACAAGAGACCAACAGGTGCAAAAAGCACTGAGTATAATCAATAATTCCGAGAATAAGGAAGACATCTTTGCAATGATTAAACAGGAGTCCAAATGAGAAATTACACTGATGCAAGAATATATGTTCTGGATAATGACCAATATAATCTTTTACTGATAAACGAGCTTCTTAAGGAAGCCGGATTCCGTAATACTCAGGAATTCCTGAAAGCTGAAAGTCTGCTCAGGAAGCTTGGTGAAGATATTCCGGATATAATCCTTTCTGATATAATGATGCCGGAAATGAATGGATATCAATTATGTGAGAAAGTGAAATCTGTGAAAGAATGGCGCAATGTCCCGATTATCATGATTACAGCAGCTGACATGCATAACTCTGAACCCCTCAGACAAAGCTTTGAAGCAGGTGCATCCGATTTTCTCAAGAAACCTATCGATGAGATTGAACTGGTAATGCGAATTAAAAACGCTTTGAAAGTTGAATGGCAGAGACAGGAGCTTCAGAAAGCACTCAGCGAAGTTAAAACACTGCAGGGACTCCTCCCTATTTGCTCCTACTGTAAGAAAATCCGTGATGACAAGAATTACTGGCAGGAAATAGAAAGCTACATTGCCAGTCACTCCTCTGCTGAATTCAGCCATAGTATCTGCCCAGATTGTATGGAAAAACATATCAAACCCCAGATGGAAGAACTTGAAGGAGAGTGATTTTGACCATGGTTTTTCTAAAGACATTTAGCTCTTCCTGAGCAACTTACATATATTGCAGAAGTATATCCGTCAGGTACAATTTACTCGATAGATAAAGTCAGCCATTGCGAAGGACTTTGCCCATTTGCAAGGGATTATGCTTGATATCTTCTTCCATTTTTTTCATTCATTCCATGGCTTACAAATAAATTGACAATAAATTCGCTGCTGCTGCTTTTCTTTATCAGGAGATAATTATGGACATAAAATTCAGACCTTTTTCGGAAAACGATATAGAAGAACTCACAGCTATTATGAAACGCTCTTTTGATGAAGATTCCAGACGACACCTTAACAAGCCGGAAGGTGGACCTCCCGGATACGACAATGGTGACTTTCTCAGAAAGTGGGCTTTGCACCAACATAGCACGGCTTATGTTATTGAGCAGAACGAAAAAGCAATAGGTGCTGCTATCCTCTGGATTCGCCCTGACAACATTAACATGCTTGGTTGTCTGTATCTCGATGTTAACCTGCAGGACAAAGGTCTTGGCTTACATGTCTGGAAAATGATTGAAGAGAAGTACCCCGATACAATTATGTGGAAGACTGAAACACCCGGATTCTCTAAACGTAATCATAATTTCTACGTTAATAAATGCGGATTCCATATTGTCAGCATCTCTAATCCGGGAGACCCTGAAGAAGAATCCTACAATATGGAAAAGAGGATGAAATAAAGATTTAAGAATTTGAGTTGTTACGAATTATCAGAATGACTTGAGTTCTCTATAATAGTTTTTATATTGAACTCACTGACATACTAACTATTTAAAGAAGATTTCTGAAAATCTGGATAACTAATCTTACTATGTTTTCGACTCTGCATAAAGTTTGTACATAAACGTAATTTTTGTCGTTTCATTCCCTTAAAACTAATCCCCTTGGACTCCGCTCAGGGAGCTTATATTTATATTTTTTTCAGCAGGTTAAGTTGATTGAGTCCCGATAATTCGGGAAAATCTGCGACAAAATATGTTAATAAATTAAAATGAAAAACACGTTTTTACACGATCTGTCAGAGAGCTTGTATATTAAAGATTATCAATACTGATTAAATGACATGATATTAATAGTATAGTTACGAGAAAAACCTGAGCACTAAATCCATACATATATATTCCAACACCTTTTAATAATATCAAATATTGCTTCACACTTTCCATAAAAAAACATTGTATCAAACTATTTTTGAGGATTATTGTTAATCTAAATTGATCTTGTTACTATCTTCCGCAATTCTAATTGATTCCTCATTTAACGGATTACCTCCAATCCATAGGATACGAAATTTCTTCTCCAAATCTTCTAGACTTTGTATCTTATTATTAGTCAAATCTATACTACTACTTTCATCAAGAAGATTTAGGTTTTTAATATCTTCAATCTCATTGTTACGTAAAGACAAACGAACTCCATGATTAAAACCTTTGAATTTAGGAATTTTCTTGATTTTACTACCATTAGCAGTGAATACAAGTAAATTATTCATCTTAGAAGCAAAATTTATATTTTTCACTTTATTCCTTGAGATAAATAGCTGTTCAATATTCTTCAGTTTTTTCAAAATACTAAAAGACTTTATACTATTTGAACTTACATCCAATTCTCTTAGTTTATTCAGAAACTTCAAATTATCTATTTTTGAGAGATTATTTGATTTTATTTCTAAAACCTCTATTGCAAGCATGTTTTTCTTTTTAAAATTCGGGAGCTTCTCTATTTCATTATAATTCAAGTTCAGAGTGCTGAGTTTAGGGAGATTTGATAAAGCCTTCATAGATTTTATTCTGTTATTATCAGCATGTATGATTTCCAATGAAAGTAAATCATTTAAACCGTTTAAAGATGTGAAGTTATTATTTGAAAGATTAATAACTTTCAGGTTCGCCAACATATTCAAATGCAGAACACTATCAATTTGATTATTATTTAACAGAAGTTCTTCTAGATCTTTTCCGAAACTACAATCAAAACTTGAAATGTAGTTCAATCCCAGATTAAGTTCTTTTAGTTCCATATCTGAACTGCAAGAGAATGATTGAATTTCACAATCCTCTAATTCCAGTCTTTTAAGTTTTGAGGCTTCATTTTCTTTCAGGCTTATGTCTCTGAAGCTGTTTCCTCTAAGATAAAGGTTAATTAAAGATTCAGGTATAGTAGAAAAATCAAAATCCCTATAGTAATTGGAGCGAAGCAGTAAACCTTTCAAATCAGGGCATTCCAAATGCAAATGATGGTAGAGTTTAGCATCATCAACTACTAAGTAATTTAATTTACAGAAATTAGTCAACTTAGGAATATAATTTATGTTGAACCCAGATATTCTGAGATTAGTACAATTTGTCATTGACTGTATCTCATTAAAATACAGCGTTTTATAGGTTTTGAAACATGTCTTTTTATCAGGATCAATTGTCATTCCTTCTAATGTACTTACACCAATATCAGTAATATCATTTACATTACAAATCTCCTTCTCAATCCATACCTCTTTTAAATTCCTGAAGTACTGAATCCCATCAAAACTGGTGAATGAACCTATTAAATGTATAGATTCCAGCTTATTACAGTCTCTCAGAAGTATATCCCGATCTCCAATGTCAAAATATATCTTTAACGCCTCCTTAAAATTAGAATCAGCAAATTCAATTGGATCATCATCTGCAAGATTTATAATCGGATTGTTGTTGAACCATATCCAGCCTACATTCTGTAAAGCTGCTAAATCAGAATCATTCAGGGGATTTTCATTTATCCACAATTGTTTCAACGATGCCAAATTGCTTAATGGCTCAAGATTTGAAACATTATTTCCGTCCAACCAGATTTTCTTAAGTTTTGTTGAATTTCTCAGGAATGATATATCATTTATTCTGTTCTGCTGTAGATTGATTTCTTCCAGATTTAACAGAGATTCAGAATTAAGAACACTATCAATTGCATTCTCAGCAGCAGTAAAATACTTCAGGTTTGGGAAACTTGAGCGAAAATCAAGCATTCTGATGTTATTGTAATTAAGATCAAGAACTTCAAGTTGTTTCAGAGATGAAATTATTGATATATCATCAATATTGTTTCCTGCAAAATACAGTGACTTAAGATTGTGTAAATCAGCTAAAACACTGATATCAGAAATATTATTTGCGCTTATATCAAGATATTCCAGTTTTTTAAGATTTTTCAGAAATGAGACATCAGATAGATTATTGCTTGCGATAGAAAGATGAGTAAGGTTCTCCAACTTTCCAATAAATGAAAAATCCTTAATGTTTGAGTAATCAATAAATAGTTTTTCCAACTTTATACAAGTATCAATACCATTAATGCAATTTATCCTTGTACCTGATACATCAAAATATTCTAAATTTACGCATTCAGTAACAGATAATGTGTCAAGATCGTCCCAAAGAGTACCTTTGTATATTTCAGTAATTTTTTCTGCACCCTCTATATCAAAAAAATCGTGTGAATATCTACTCATTTCTGTTGGACCTTTGCTAGGAAATCTAGATATACTTACAGCAGTGCTAAAACAATATGTACAGTATAACAAAAATATTAGTATACCGTAATAGTTGATTCTTTTCACATCTCCCTCCTCACTGACCAGACAAATCCCTGCTTTTTGAATCCCAGACTTTCATATAGCCTTATTGTGTTTTCATCGTCACAGAATATTACCAGGCCCTTTTTAGCTAGTATATCTCTATGGTTCTGTACATGATGAATCATTGTTGTAGCAACGCCCTGTCTGCGGAATTCAGGTAAGGTCTGCACAAAACGGAATCTGGCAAAATCACCTGCAAAGTACCAGCCTGTTGATCCGGCTAACTTGTTATTAAGGAATGCATACACCAGTTTACCCTCGAGATGGGAGTCAGCGTTTTTATAGTAATCGCATCTCCTGAGTTCAGGACAATCTTTGTCTAATTCTTGCTCCCGTTTGGAATTAGGCTCTACGATTTCAACTGTTACATCAGGATTATCCGATTTGGAAGAGGGATTCTTCTTGAGCATCATCCATTCGCGTTCAGGATTATATCCCGCATCAACCAGTCTCTGATATGTTTCCTGACAATGCCCTGTAAATTTAATGTAATCCAATTCATTTTCTTTAAACAGCTTCTCAGCATAATTGATGAAGTCACTAATATCTCGACCTTTAAGGTTGCAATTGAAAATCTGGTGTGCATCGTGTCTTTCCCGGAACTGAGGAATATGCTCAAACCTGCCGTATTCTGTGTCTACAGTGTACTCCGGATGATAGAAAATGGTGTACTCTGTGGCTGCCATGGAGGTTAGTAGCTTTTGGGGGGCAATTTTATGCATAATTATATCCTGCTTGGTCGATTCAGATTGTATTTCTTAAGAACTAAATTACTCTTCATCCCAGTATTACTCGAAATTTCTGATGTTAGTAAGTAGTAGTAGTTTCCTGAAATTGTGCTATCAAGAAATGTAATCTCTTTTGTGTATTTCTCAGAATACAGTTCATTATTCTTTATAATTCCATGCATATGTCTATACAGATATGAGGTAAAGATAGTGTCTCCTTCCTGATATGAGAAGTTTTGAAGTTTTTTCAATTGAAGTTCATAATCTTTGATCTCAAGTTTCTCACTTACTTTTGTCAGTATTTGCTCAGGATAAATCATGCAAACAGGATCAGATGTCAAAATTAAAAGATAAGTGTAAATGTCTTTGAATCCTGTAACATATAGATTGTCTCCATCCGGGAATATTTTCAAGTCAATATTGAATGTGTAGAAATCTGAACTTGTTTGCACGGTTGGGTTTGATTTACTGAAGAATAGTCTGTAACTTGTTTTTCTGATGTCTTTCTTTTCACCATTTAAAGCTGAAAGCTTAGCAATAAATACATCACAATGTTGTTGAACTTCAGAATCAATTTTTAAGATTTTCCCTTTGCTAAATTGCAAGTCTTTCTCATAATAACCAATTACATATAAATTACCATTAAGATAACACAAATCTGTTCCAGAATTCTGCTTTTCAGATTTAAATTTTCTGAACCATTTTCTTCTTCCATTAGCAGATATTTTGCCAATAAATAAATTATCATTAAAAAAACTATCTAAAAACGATTTACCAAATGAGAAGTTAAAAAATTCTTTTACGTAACTTCCAGTCATATATATATTATCTGAACTATCAAGACATATATTTTTGATCTTGCATGATAAGTTGTACTTAAGTTTCTTTGACCACAAAATTTCACTATGATTTGAGATTTTAATGATATACGATTTCAATGAAGTCTGCCATCTCGAAGATTTCAGAACTAACTCATTATCAATGTTCAGATTACCAGAGAAAGTTCCTGAAACAACAATGTTATCTTTACTATCAATTTCAAGATCGACAGCTGAGACACTACCGAATCTCGTATTGCCTATAAGAGATGTTATTTGAGTAATATTGATATCTTTAACCCATTGTAAAATCATTAGACTATCATATTTTGCAATAAAGCAACCGTTTTTATTAGTAGAAATACATTTATATTTGTCAATATAGCAAGGAGAGTCATTGTAGCTTTTGTAATCTCCAAAAATCACAATGCTATTATCGCTTGTTATTCCAATTTTCTTTGCGAGAATCCCGTTAACATCAATAAATTTCTTCACTTCAGGATTTATATTATATAGCGAGTCAATTTCAAAACCACCAAAACATAATACAGCTATCACAAGTGTTAAAACAATCAGTATCACTCTACCCATAAAAAATCTCCTAAAATCAATTTTTACATCCTTATCTCAATCTTCTTAGCTTCCTCGCGTAGTTTTCTGGCTTCGGCTTTTTTACCGGTTTTCTCCAGGATTCGGGCTTTAGTGTACAGGTATTCCGGTTTTTCCGGATTGAACTGGATCGCCTTGTCAATGCTCTTAATAGCATCCTCGTATTTTTCCATGCCTTCCAGAGAAACAGCTTTCATTTCCCAGACTGTATCATTGTCAAAGTTTATAGCAAGGATTTTATCGTAGACAGCTATAGCCTTCTTGTTCTTGTTCTGCAGATCGTATATCGAGCCTTTAAGCATGGCAGCAGAGATTTTAGTGGAATCCTGAGCTATTGCCTGTTCAATCCAGATAAGGGCTTTGTCGTACTTTTCCATCTGGAAAAAAACATAGGCCTTCAGCTCCAGAACTTCTATATTAAGGGGTTCTTTTTTCAGTGCTTTTTCCACCTGTTCCAGCGCTCCCGTATAGTCGCTAAGGTACATTTTTCTGTAGACTTCCTGTATATATGTGTCCACAGCACCGAGAGTAATTGATATTATCAATAAAATTAAAACAACAGAATGTTTTCTGCTCATTGTGTCCGTCCTGTAATGATTTTAAATTAACAAGAAATTGATTGCATAATTTTGTCCATTTTTTTTATTGGTTTCAAACTAAAGTGATCGAGGGAGGATTCACTTAAGTCAATCTAACAAGGAGAATATGATGAGTGATATTCAAAAAAATCCACTTCTGTTCGCAGAAAGGGTTGGAAAGTACGAAGCAATTCCCTTTAATCTTTTCAAAAAGGAACATTACATCCCTGCAGTAGACTTTGGTCTTGAAGAGGCTAAAAACAATCTTGAAGCAATTAAAGCAAATACGGAAGAACCGACATTCGAAAACACAATCTTTGCTTTAAGCAACTGCTCCCCGGCTCTTGACAAAGCTACAACAGTATTTTTCAACTTACTTGGTGCTGAATCTGATAACGAATTCAAAGCGCTTGCCCAGGAAATCTCCCCCAAAATCGCTGCATTCAGTAGCAGTATTTCTACTGATCCTGTATTATTTGAAAAAGTAAAAGCTGTTTATGACAAAAGAGATTCTCTCAATCTTTCCGAAGAAGAAATGAGAATCGTAAAAAACAGCTATAAAGGATTTACAAGAAACGGAGCTTTACTGTCAGATGAAGACAAAGAAAAGCTCAAAGCAATAGATCAGGAGCTTTCCAGATTAAGTCCTACCTTTAATCAGAACCTGCTTAACTCTACAAATGCATACGAAATGCACATCACAGACGAAGCAGACCTTGAGGGAATCCCTGAAAATGCTAAGATGGCTGCAAAGCATACTGCTGAGCAGAGAGGAAAAGACGGCTGGGTATTCACACTGCAATTCCCAAGCATGCTGCCTGTTTCTACTTATGCAAAGAAACGTGAGCTAAGACAGCAAATCTCCAGTGCATTCAAAAAAAGAGCATTCAGAGATGAGTTTGACAATCAGGCAACTGTACTCAGAACTGTTGAACTGAGAACACAAAGAGCTAAACTTCTCGGATACAATACACATGCAGACTATGTTATTACCGAAAGAATGGCAGAATCACCTGAAAACGTAATTAATTTCCTCAACAGAATTTATGAAGTTGCTTACCCTAAAGCAAAAGAAGAACTTCAGGAAATTAAAGATCTCGCCAAAGAAATGGACGGAATCGAAGAACTTGAGACATGGGACTTTGGCTATTACAGCGAAATCCTTAAGAAAAAGAAATTCGATTTTGATTCAGAAGAATTAAGACCATACCTTAAAGCAGATAATTGTATTCAAGGTGTATTTGATGTATCCTCAAAGCTTTACGGGCTTAAATATAAAGAATTACATGATATCCCTGTTTACCATGAAGATGTAAGAGTTTTCGATGTAACAGATGAAGAAGGAAAAGATATTGGTATTCTTTATCTCGACCTTTTCCCAAGAGCTACCAAACGCGGTGGAGCCTGGATGACTACATTCAGAGATCAGGGTTTAAGCGACGGCGTTATCAAACGTCCTCACGTAGCAATAGTTGCTAACCTTACACCTCCTACAGGCGACAGACCTGCTCTGCTTTCTTATGGTGAGTTAAGAACACTCTTCCATGAGTTCGGTCACGCACTTCACGGTTTGCTTTCCAATTGTAAATATAAAGCAGTGGCAAGCCCTAACGTACTCTGGGACTTTGTTGAACTTCCATCTCAAATTATGGAAAACTGGATCAAAGAAAAAGAAGCTCTGGATATGTTTGCAGTACATCACGAAACAGGTGAAAGAATCCCTGAAGAACTGATCAAGAAAGTTCAGGCATCAGAAACATATAATAAAGGTTATATGAATATAAGACAGGTTGCTTTTGGTGACCTTGATATGGGTTGGCACTATAAAGATACTTCCGAAGTTAAAGATGTGAAAGAATACGAAGACAAACTGCTTGCTCGTACATCCCTCTTCCCTGCTTCAGACGAATCTAACATGTCATGTGCATTTGCACATATCTTTGCCGGTGGATACTCTGCAGGTTATTATTCATATAAATGGGCTGAAGTTCTCGAAGCTGACGCATTCCAGTATTTTAAAGACACAGGAATCTTCAACAAAGAAACTGCAGCTAAATTCAGAACTGAAATCCTTGAAAAAGGTGACTCAAAACATCCTATGGAACTCTATAAAGCGTTCAGAGGGCATGAACCTGAGGTTGATTCTCTCCTGAAACGGGATGGTTTGATATAAACTTACTTTTAAAGCCCCGTTAATTCGGGGCTTTGATTTTTTATAAGGTTCTTTGTTTTTTAATTGATACAAAACAGTATTATTGATGTTGTTTCGAATGCATTGACAGTGTGTATAAATATGTAATTTTTGTCGTTCTTTTGGTTAAAAGCATATCCCTTCGACTCCGCTCAGGGAGCTTTCAAATGTTTCTTTATCAGTATATTAAGTTGATTGAGCGGAGTCGAAATCTACGACATAAATTACTATAAACTTTGAAATAACTTACGTTTTTTAAACACTGTGAGCAGACTCGAGATCTCGACAAACTGCCATATAATAAACAGAGATTTAATTTATCAGGAACTCACACTATGAGAAAATACTTAATACTGTTCTTACTCACATTCACAGCAATACAGCTTTTCTGCCTTAATGCCTATACAATAGATATTCAGCCGGACGATTACAGCTACATCCTTTACGACATTGCGAGCGATACTCTGGTTGTTGAGCATAACACTGATAAAAAATTCAATGTTGCTTCCAATGTTAAATTATTTACCAGTGCCTATGTGCTTGAGAATCTTGACCCGGGTACCGAATTCAAGACCTGGTTCTTCCTGCAGGAAAATAAGCTTTGTGTTGTTTCAGGCATGGATCCATCTTTAGTATCTGATAACCTGCTGAAGATCGCATATATACTCAAACAACATGATCTGACAAAAGTCGATACTGTCTGTTATTATATACCTGCTAAATACGACTCTCTACTCATTCACAAAGAACCAATGAAATCTTATCAGGCATCGTTCTGTCCTTTATCATTCAACTATAACACATTCAAGTTTACTGTTATTCCGGGAGAGCTTAACGAAAAACCGGAGATAATAGTCTTTGACGGAATCAGTTATTTCAAGATCAATAATAAGGCTAAAACGATTGATGGAAAAAGAAAAAGGCTGGAAGTAGAGTTCAATAATACAGGAACTCAGCAGGAGATTATTCTTACCGGGACAATAGGAAAGGACATCAGTTTTCATCCGGTCTATTACCGCAAAGTCTACGAGCCTGTCAGATATTTTCACGCTGCCTTAACAGCTAAACTGAACATTGATGCTGATTTGAAGATCGTTTCATACGCAGACAGTATCGATTGTTTTGATGATCCAACCTATACACATATTTCCAAACAGAACCTGAGAAGCATGGTCAAGATGATGAATATCTATTCCTCTAACTTTATAGCTGAGACTCTCCTGAGACATACAGAAACAGCTGATTCGATAAACATGACTCATGTTCCGGAATCATGGCTTACAGACAGCCTGCACATACATAATGCAAAGATAGCAAATGCATCCGGCTTGTACCACGACAGTAATCTGTTAAGTACAATGGATATTCTAAAACTACTGAAATACTGCTACAGAAAACCAGAGTTAAAATGGGACATTTTCTCAACTCTACCAATTCATGGAAGTGAAGGCACATTAAGTGAAAAGGAAAAGTTGGATGGTGTGCAGATTAGAGCGAAAACAGGTTATCTTGACGGGAAAACTGCTCTTTCCGGTATGATTATTCACAATGATAAAGAGTACTTATTCAGTATTGCTATTAATTATAAAAGATCTTATCAGGTACTTGATGTGAGAGAAGAACTGCTGCATAAACTGGTAAAAAAATACATTATGGGAACAATGAAATGAAGAGTAACAAATTTGCTTTTCTGATTTCTATAATAGCAATGACGATCTGGGGTTCCAGCTTTGTTGTATTAAAAAGCCTTTTGGACAGCAATCCACCAATTGTTATTCTGTTCCAACGTCTGAGTATATCAACAGTATTTCTTTTCCTGATTATACTTATATCTAAGAGATCAATGCGAATTGAGAAGAAAGACAGATTTTTTATTTTCCTTGCAGCATTCTTCGAACCCTTCTTATATTTCATAGGTGAAAGCTTTGGACTAAGACTCATATCGGCTTCTCTTGCAGCTGTGCTCATTGCAACTATTCCACTGTTCAATCCTATATTTACATGGCTTCTTCTTAAGGAAAAAGTAACCCTGCGTGAGATCATCAGTCTGATTGTCTCCTTTGGCGGTATCTTAATGATTGTAACCTCTAATTTTGAAGGAGGAGCAACCCTCAAAGGCATCGCATTCATGACACTGGCAATCTTTGCAGCAGTAGGTTATTCCATTGTTACAAAACACCTGGTTACGAAGTACTCGAGCATCACTCTTGTAGCTTACCAGAATTCAATCAGTACACTTTTATTTTTGCCTTTGCTTCTGACATTCCACTGGGGACATCCGATAATGAGTGGTTACACAATGTATCAGACGTTTTCTCTACTAGGTCTGGGTGTGATGGCTTCCGGTGTAGCATATATCTTTCTGGCAATCTCTATCCGTGATCTGGGGATTAACATGACAGGACTAATCTCTAACCTTATCCCTGTTTTTACAGGAGTAATATCCTACTTCTTTTTTGATGAACTATTTACATTGCAAAAAGTAGCTGGAATGGGTGTCGTTATTTTTGGGCTTTTCTTCAGTCAGCTAAAATTCAAAATGGAGTGGTTCCGCAGCAGGATAGGGTAGTGTGGTAGCAGCAATATAATTTCCTTGACTCTTAATTGATTACAAATATATTTAAGTTCTGATCAGTAATTTCTTTTTAAGAATAATCTTGAAATTATCATGAAACTTGATGCAATCTTACAAGGGAGCAAACACTATGGGAAAGAGAGTATTTTTCGGGTTGATAGTTACAGTTTTATTGTGTTCAGCATTGTACACAAATCCAAGATACAATAGTGAAATTAAAATCTATCGTCCTATGTCTTTTGAGGACTTGGAAGAACTTACAACAAAGGGTACAGACTCACCAACTGCTTATGTGGAACTGGGAAAACGTTATGTTCATAGACAGGAACTGGAGAAAGCTGAAGCTGCATACCTGAAAGCAATTGAAAAAGACGTTAACTTTCGTTTCGCTTATGAGGTTTGGGGCGTATTTATTTTATGTGGGAACGTTTCGATGAAGCTATAAAATGCTATGAGAAAGCTATCGAGAGAAAGTCTCTTCATTTTCATGCATATTCCATGCTTGCCCGGATATACGCACTACAACTTGATAAAAGAGATAAGGCTATTGAAATCCTGCAGACATTTGAAGATCATCTAATGAAGTACGGAAAACAGGACATTGACTCTAAATGTCAGAACTACGAGCTTCTTTCAAGAATCTATAACAGAATTGATGAGCCTGAAATTGCCATTGAAATAGAGAAAAAGAAATTTAAGATTAAACCGGCTGACAGAGGAGATAAAATACTCCTGACTGGTTTATACATTAAAACAAAGCAGTTTGATAAAGTAGAGAAAATTTTTCTGGACCTTCTTCAGGAAGAAGGCTTCAGCTTTGATACCTATAAACGTTTAATCAGTTTTTACAAAAAATATGCACAAGATGAAGCCAAAGCAATCAGAACATTAAACAAACTCATTGAGGAACTGGATAGTCTTCCTCTTGATAAAAAACGTTTCCGTGATTACGTTGATTTGTCGATGCTTTGCCACACTTATAAATACAATTATGATTTGCAAACCAGAATATCTAATGAACTGGACAGAATTGAAAATTATCTAAATAGCCTGCCGGATTCCAGTTTTGAAAAATACAATAATAAGACAATTCTATCACAAGGTAAAAAGGGACATCATGGTGGTATGAAATCATATATCCTTAAGATTGAAAATCCGGAACAGGCAGAGCTTCTTTTACATAGTGCTACAGGACCGATTCTTGATATGAATTTTAGAGAATGGTATTATGAAAGACTTGCTCAGTATTATCCAAGAACTACAGCAGGAGCAAAAAGATTAATCTCAACTCATCTTCACAATTGTCCTGAGGGGGAAGCAATTGCTCATGCAGTATACTTTCTGAGATTCTCATCTAATCTTGCATTAGACAGTTACTGGTTGGCTAAAAGAGTGAAACTTGAAGATAAAGAAACTAAAATGTACTTGTTTAAGAAGACCCTGGAGCACGATCCTGCTGCTGTCTTAGCTGCCGTATCAGTAATAGATACATACATTGATTGGAAATTCTATCTTGACGCTGAAAAAACATGCCTGAGTTTCCTTGAACTACCATCTGAAAAATTCTCATCAAGACAATTCCCCGAACCGGAATTCAATAACAGCTATGAAGGAGAAACAGAGTTTTTATCAAAGTTAATGATATACTATAAACTGGTAAGACTATATGCGTATTACTGGGATGAAAAGGAATCTGATGCAAAGGCAGTTGTGAAAAAGATGGCAAAGTATTTTAGATCGGGGAGTAATAATGACCAATGCGAACGATCTTATCTTCTGATGGCAAGAGCATACAGAATTATTGATAAAAAGAGAAAAGCTAATAAGCTGTATAAAAAAGCATTGAAACTATTCCCTGATTATCAAAGCCTGATCTATGAGCAAAGAGAAATGCAGAGATATGAGAGTATTGACTTGAAAAATTTGAAAAACTACCGGAATGTTCCCAGAAGCAGAGAAAAGATGAAGTTATATATTTGATTTGTGAATAAAGGTGAGTATAGCAATGGTACATAGATTTCTGAAAGTTTTTGTGATTTCATTTATGTTTGCTTCTACGGTAAATCTGGCAGCAAATGCAATATACAATAGAGATATAGAGCGTTTACGCATAATGAAAATGAAACAACTCGAGTCTTTAGTCAAAACTAACCCATCATCACCAACCCCTTATGTAGAATTAGGAAACAGATATCTTAGTAAGAAGAAATACAAGGAAGCTGAGCAAGTGTTTCTTAAGGCAAAAGCCATTAATCCTGACTTTCGTTTCGCTTATGAAGGACTTGGGCGGATATACATTGAATGGAAGCGATATGATGAGGCTATCGCATGCTTTGAAAAGGCTATTGAAAGAAAGTCTCTGCATTTTATGGCGTACAGGTATCTGGCTAAAATATATAAGGAACACCTGAACAACAGAGATAAAGCAATTGAAGTGCTGCAGACATTTGAAAATAATCTTCTGAAGTATGGAAAAAAAGACTACCAAAGCAAAACCTGGTATTACAACAAACTAAAAAGCATATATAAAAGAATTTATGAGCCTGAGCTTGCAGATTCCATGCAGGTTAAGTCTTCCAGACTTGTACCATCTACACCTGATGACTTTGAAAAACAAGCGAATATGCTCAACAGAATGGGAAAGTATAATTTGGTGGAAGACAATTTTAAACAATTAATAAATCAGAATGGCTATAAATTTGAGTGGTACAGGGGTTTATATTATTCTTACAGAAATCAATACAGAGCTGATGCAGATATCCAAAACCTTCTTCGGGATTTCATTGACCAGATGGATAAACAACCTCTTGAGAACAAATCTATGATGGAAATTTGTGAGCTTCATTCCTTTTGTATTGATTATAACGTTGATTTCGATCTTAAGGAAAGACTATCACGAGAAATTGACCGAATAGTAAATTATCTGAATAACTTGCCTGATTCAGTAATAGTTGAGAAACGATCAACAAAGTTCATTATCTTCCCTGAACCGACAGATGTAATACATATCCTTGATCCGGGTACACTGAAAATAACCAGTCCCGGGCAAGCTGAATGGATGCTTTATAATCCTGTAACAAAAATAAAAAATCCTGAATTAAAAGATTGGTATATCCGAAAACTATTGATGATAAAACCCAAAACAGCTTCTATCTTGAAGGAAATGACAAATCTTCACCTACGACACAGTGACACCAAAACAGCAAAAGAATTCTTCGAATATGCTCTTTCTTTCTCGACCAATCCTGCACTAGATTACTACGGTTTATCTATAAAAACTTCATATAAATACCCCCTGTATACTATAGAGCTTCTCAAGAGATCTGTAAAGGCAAATCCTGCCTTCTTTAAAGCAGTTATGAATTTATATGAAGACTATTTCGAACTCCAGGATTATGCCAATGCCGCAAAGGTTATTGTGGATTACCTCAATCTGCCCTCAAAAGCTTTCGGTTATCTGGATACACTGAAAATCAAACCCTATTACTATGAAAAAGAATTTTACACTAAGATAGTTCTTCATTATGAATTGACTCGTCTTTATACATGCTTCTACCCGGGTAATGAGAAGAAAGCCCGGAAGAATGTTAAAAAGATGTATAAGTACTTCAGAAAGATTAAGAAAGATGACATTCCTGTGCAGTTATACTTATATATGGCCAGGTCCTACAGATTTATAAATGATTTTGAAAAAGCTGAGAAGATTTATCGGGAAGCAATAAAGTATAAAATACACTATAGTTTTCCTGAAACCGAACTTGAGGATATGAAGGAAAATGGTAACACCAACATCAAAGACAAAAGTGCAATTTCTGATATAAAAAGAAGGGTGAGATGGGTCAGATGAACATACTGAAAGTCATAAGACTTACATTATTTGCAGTATTATCGTTGCTTCTGGTAAATATTAATCTTTCGGCTAATACTCTTTACAATACAGAGATAAGTAGATACCATATAATGGAATTCGATTCCATTGACAGATTGTGTAAAACGTAAGTTTTCTTATAGTTAATAGTAATTTGTGTCGTAGATTTCGACTCCACTCAATCAACTTAAATTACTGATAAAGATAGAGTTGAAAGTCCCCTGAGTCCCGATTAAGTCGGGAAAGGAGATTAGTTTTTAACTGATTCAATTGACAAAAATTACTTTTTTCACACACTATGAGTGATCTTGATAGAAGAACAGGAATCAGAATTCCTTAAATTGATTAGGCTTCAAACGTATTATATTGACAATAATATAAATGAAACTCAGATAGTTTTGAGTAATCTCAGGACATATTTTGATTCGGAAGTCAAAGCAGACAGTTGTAATAAAAGCGATAGAGCCTACTTATTTCTGGCAAGATCGTACCTGTATGCAGGAGATATAATCGAAGCCAGAAAGTTGTACGATAAAGCGTTGGAACTATTTCCCGACAGTAATCTTATTCTATAAGAGCTTAATCTACTCAATCAGACTGATGATGCAGACATAAAAGATAACAAGAGATTCCATATCATATACAAAAATATAAAAAAACATGGAACACTATTGGTGATTCATACAATACAGGAGAAAATCATAATATGATTAATAGCAACATTACAAAACACATCTTTTCATGGATAATATCCATTTTTATCATAACAAACCTTTCAGCGAACACTCTCTACAACACGGAAATCGGTCGATACCGCATCATGCCAATCAAAAAGCTGGAAGAGTTTGTAAATACCAAGCCGGACTCACCTGTTCCCTATGTTGCTCTGGGGGACAAATACTTTGAAAGCAAAGTCTACGATATTGCAGAAGTATACTATTTACAAGCTAAAGATATTGATAATGAGTTCCGTTATGCATATGAAGGACTTGGTAAGACTTATATGGAGATGGAAAGGTTTGAGGAAGCTGTTAAATGTTTTGAAAAAGCTATAGAGAAAAAATCTCTGCATTTCGAAGCTTATGAGAAGCTGGCAGAGATATATGCTGTTCACCTTGATGATAGAGAAAAAGCTGTTGAGCTCCTGCAGACTTTTGAAAACAACCTGATGGACTTCGGAGATAAAGATAAAGAGTCCAGACTCAGCTATTACAAAGGTCTGGGGGACATATATGCACAGATTAAAGAACTATCCCTTATAGATTCATGTGTTGCACGATACTCCAGACTATATCCGGAAGACGAGTTCCCTCAGCTTAAATTCATACACCAGTATGCTAAATTTAATGTTCTGGAAGCAGATACCATTATTTACCAGCTCGAGAAAAAGTATCCGAACAACAATAAAATTGCATTGGCGAAAATAGAATATACTGCCGGATATGATATGAGAAAGGGCAGAAAAGAAGAACTTTTCTACAAGGAATTAGACCGACTTGCTGCTGCTCCCCTGGAAACTCAAGATCTTCGTGTATACAGAAACTTCTGTTTTCAGAGTTTGAAGAAAAGAGTCAATGTTGATATGACGATTGTACACAAGAAAATTATTGATCTGTGCACAAGAATCATCAATGAAGGTGTTGAAGTAAATATCAACAGAAAAGACGGTGAAGTAGCAATACCGTTCAAGCAGATTATCTCAGATAGAATTGTATATGAACTTATACCTGGTAATCCACGACTTACGATGACCAACTTCAATTTCGATAATCCCTCAGAAATGCTTATCGATACTTACTATATCCTGTTTAAAGCAAATGGTGACAAGAACACAAGATTGCAGTACCTAGCTGAAGTGGAGAAGTACAACCCTTCAACTCAATATAACATGATCAATATGGCTGAGATGTATCTTCATCTGCAAATGTCCGATGAAGCTAACAGCTACTATACAAAAGCTATAGAAGTTATGGATAACAAGATACGTGCTAATCATGATGCCGGATTAAAATTCTACTATGCTAAGGATTACAGGAACAGTCTACATTTCCTGAAAAAAGCCTACAAGATGAACAATCAGCACTTCAAAGTTATTGAGTCCATGGCAAAATGCTATATGGATTCAGACCTTTTTGATGAAGCAAATCAGTTTATATCATCAATTCTTGAACCGTACATAACTGATAAAGCAATTGATAAGAGATTTGAGAATATCGAATCTAAAATGAGCTTTAGAGAGAATCTTAACAACTCTAAGTCCAATGCGAGCAAGAATGACCTAATGAAGGCAAAGAGGATCATCGTAGATATCTACATCAATTACATGACATTTCTTGCAGAGAAACAGGACAATGCTACTAAAGCTGCTGAATACCTTGCATATTATGACAAATTTGAGAATCTACTGGAAGATAGTAACAAGAAATACTATTATAAAAGACTGGCAGATATATGCAATTTTCTCAATCTGAAAGAAAAAAGAGAATTATTCATCAGTAAAACTCTCACGGCAAAGCAAATATCAGAAAAAAAGCTGGCTGAATGCAAAAAATACGAAGAGAACAAAGAGTATATGAAGGCAATCACCTGCTATGCTGACCTACTTGATGCCAATCCTGCCGATAAGAACATTCAGGAAAAAATCTTAAAGAATATTAACAAGTTCGGTAGAAAAAAAGGAAATTTCGATACGGCGATCAACATGCTTGAAAAACTGATTCGTGATACTCACGATAATGAATTCAAGATAAACTCTTACAAATCAATACTCAGTTTTTGCCGTCAGGGAAGAATTAATGATGCTTCTTACAAGTACTACACAGACAAACTGGAAGCAACTTACAAAAAGATGGCAGAAATTGATTCTGATGATATATATGCGAAGTTCAATCTTGCGGGATTTTACTTTGGGGAACGACGTTATGGTGAGAGCAAGAAACATTTATCTGAACTTGTTGAATCCATAACCGCCAAAGATATGAATCAAGAATCATTACGTCTGGCCTTCAAAATTAATGGAATACTTTACGGGCTTGAACAATATAATGATTTGATAAAATTGCATGATATTGCAATGGATTACGTTTACCTGCTTGAAAGTAATGGATATAACATGCTGACAAAGAATAATTTGAGTGGTGCAATTACAAATATGAGGATAACATTCAGTGTAGCATTATACGAGACTGGAGAGCCTAAAAAAGCTTATAAATCAGCAAAAAAATTATATAAGTTTATGAAGAAACATGAAAGTGCCAGACCTTCTAACTATGGATATGAAAGACTTGCTGACTTGTTTGTTAAACTGAAGAAATACAAGTTAGCTGAAGAACAGTATTTAACTCTCCTTGATAAAGTTGAAGAGGATAGTACTTATAAGAAAATCATAGCATTATATCGAGACAAGATGAAAGACGAGAAAAAAGCTAAGGAATACGAAGATAAGTTTAAAAAGTTGAGAGATAACAGGGTAATTAAATAAACCTTCCCGATTCAGCATAAGGAGGAGTAATGAGGAGTCTGATAAGACTAAGTGTGCTTGTTGCAGTGTTTGTATGTACAATATCTGTTTTGTCAGCCAATCAGTTGTACAATAGTGAAATCGAGCAATACCGCAGGATGAAGATTAATGAGCTGAGGGAGTTTGTCAAATCAGATCCATCTTCACCTGTCCCCTATGTAGAACTTGGTGACCGATACTTGCGGAGTAAAGACTACACTAATGCTGAAAAAATGTACTTAAAGGCTAAGGTAATTGATCCAGAATTCCGTTTTGCATATGAGGGGTTAGGACAAATTTACATTGAATGGAAACGTTTTGACGAAGCTATAATATGCTTTGAGAAAGCTATAGAACGTAAATCATTTCATTTTCAGGCGTATGGTTACCTCGCAGAGATTTATGCTGTTCATTTGAATAAAAGGAAAAGGGCTATAGAAGTGCTTCAGACCTTTGAGGATAATCTGATGAAATTTGGTAAGAAGGAACAGGGGATTCGTGCTGACTATTACATTCAGCTTGCAGCCATTTACTATAAGATTGATATGCTAAGCGAATCCAGAGCATATCTTGAATCTGCTGCGCAACTAAGTACTAATAGAGAAAGTATTAACAGGGTTTATGTGAATAGTATTCTCAGTATGTATGATGAGGATATGAAAGAGAAATTACTCATTGAATTCAGCAGGGAAAAACAGTTTGAGCAATATGCAAACTTTATGTTACAGGGATTTTACAGAAAACATTCAAAAGATTCAAGTGATTACAAGAAACATGTGACAAACTTTGTGAACTCACTTTATGAAAAAATATCTAAATCCCAAAATGTTTCCGGTAATGAAAGTCTAACATTCTGTCAGGCAATAATGTATTTTGACCAAAAAGGAGATAGTATAATGCTGCGTTGGCTCACAGAGCAAACACTGAAGTTATGTGAGCTTATCCTGAACAACAATCCCGATGATTATATAATGCACAATGAGAAATTTGAAAGTATCTTCAGACATAAAGAGCAAGTCTCGGAAAATGTGTATTCGAAACCCAAGAGCAAGACCAGAAAAGTATTTAAATCAGGTAAACCATACATAAGCTTTGAAAATCCTGAGATTACGATACTGAATACCTATATTCAGCTTGCAGAGAATGGAAAATCATCTGACAAAGAAAAATACAGAAATCTCTTGTTTGGGTTTAAACCCAAGTGTTTCAGAAGTTATCAAATATTGGCTGATTTTCATTTAAGAAACAACTCACCCGAAATTGCTGATACGCTTTATAGTATTATTCTGGAGAAATCCAGATTAAAGAAAAGTGATTCGGAAAAACTATCAATGAAATTCTCTATGTATAATTACTATAACCTTTCTAAGAAATATCTTGATATTGCAGCTAAATCAATTGATCAGGATACTATAAATTAGTAATAGATTTTCAGAGACTATTCAATTTTCATTGACATTCAACACTAAATTTAAAGTTATCTCAGATAAAGGAGAAAATTATGAAAAAAACCTTATTATTACTTATCAGTGCAATACTAATACTTGGAGCATGTAGTTCAGGAAAAAAAATATCCAAAAATCGCTGGGTAACTGATACCGGCATTGAGATAACAATTCTTAAACAGGGTGAAGGTCGTGGAGTACAGAATAATGACAGGCTAATAATGAACTACACCGGATGGCTTATGGATGGCACCCTTTTTGATACATCTATCGGTAAAAGCCCCTTCAAATTCACAATTGGAAAAGGTAAAGTAATTCGAGGCTGGGAGCTGGGAATCCTTGGTATGAAAGTCGGTGAGAAACGACGTCTTGTTATTCCTTCCAGACTTGGATATGGAACTCGTGGTGCAGGCAGTGTGATTCCCCCTAATGCTGATCTGAAATTCGAGGTTGAACTTCTGAAGATAGATTAGAAGGGGATTAGTAGATACGGAAAATGTATAAGAATATATCCAGTCAAATGCAATAGGTGGAATTGGTTGGTTTCTATCATAAGCTTGAGGAAAATTATCTTTGTCAATGCGAAGATATAACTCGCAAAAAAAAGTTAGAATATCCACCCCATTGGGAAGGTTTTCAACCATCCAAAGGTGTATTTTGAGGAATCGTCCGTTTGCCTATACGCATCAAGCAGAGTTGCAGAGAATGTGATTGATGTATAGCCGTTGCATGCAGCAGCTAAATGATACCTATACGTTTCTACGACTCATACAAAGGAACTCAGTTCTACACAGGCTCTTACAGGATATGCTCTTCCAAGTCCTAATCATCAAAGATCGGATGAGAATCTCCGTACTTTTTCTTGATCATGTGGATGATTTTATTATGGATAAGTGAGAGGGCATCGGAGAAAGGACCTATCCTTTTAGCATGTTCTACAATTTTATATGCTTCAAGAAGTCTCTCCTGCGTGATATAGATGTTGATCAAATCCAGATATGTTGCCAGGTTGAATGGTTCCAGTTTGATGCTTTCCAGCAGAAGATCGACAGCCTGGTTGCTCTTCCCTATCTTGGAAGCAGTAATGCCGTAAGCACGAAAATAATTTGCTGTGCTGTATTTCAGCTTCTCAGCAGCCTGAAACTCGATATAAGCCTTAAGCCAGTTTTTCAGATATGAATAAGCTATTCCTCTCAGAAAGCAGACCTTACCGTTTTTACCGAATTTGGTTTCAACAACATTCAGCTTTTCGATAGCCTTATTATACTCTTTACTGGAAAGGTATTGTTCTATCAGGAAGAAATAAGGTAACTCGGAGTCAGGTTTCATTTTGGCAATATCTTCCAGAACTTTGATTGACTGAAGAAGTTTTCCTTTCTTGGAATAGGCAATAGCTTTGTTGTACATTGCTTCCGGGAACATCGGCTCTATCTTGTCATAATAATACAAAGCAACAGTAATTTCGTTCATGGACAGATAGCAATTTCCCAATCTGAACAGGATATTCATGTTCTCTGTATCAAGTTCGGATGCCTTCTGGTAGTATTCTATAGCTTTTTTATAAATCTTTTTCGCGGAGTAAACATCGGCTAACTGAAGGAACAAGTCAACATCAGCTCCGAATTCTATAACTCCGTCTTCAAGTATTTTTACAGCTTTAAGCCAGTTCTTTTTTGCTTCGAATTTTGATTGCCAGATAATATTTTCTATTGTATTCATTTATTAAAAACCTTTATTACCATAATTCAGCAACTGCTTCGTAAATATCATCCATACTTTCCGATTTATTGATGAAAGCTCTGATTCTGGATCCACCTTTAGTACCTTTTGTATAATAAGCTAAATGAGAACGCAGATCAACAACAGTTTTTTTTGTATCTTTATAACCTATAGCCAGCTCAAGGTGCTTTCTAAGCGTTTCAAGCTTGAACTCTTTAGAATACTCCTTCACCTCACCAGTCAAGTAATATTGTTTAATTTGATCAAAAATCCATGGTTTGCCCAAGGCTCCCCGACCTATCATCAGTGATGAGCAGCCTGTAAGTTTTTTAACTTTGTCAGCATCCTCCACAGTTCTGATATCTCCATTTGCAACAACCGGAATGGAAACATTTGCAACTACCGCAGCAGTTACATTATGGTCAGCTTCCCCGGAATACATCTGAGCTCTTGTTCTCGGGTGAACTGTTAAAAAGTCCGCACCGGAGTCTTCCAGGCATTTAGCAAAATCAACAGCGTTGATTGAGTTTGCGTCCCAGCCGGATCGGATTTTAACAGACAATGGAATATCAGTTCCTGAGAGAGCCCGTTTCATTTCACGCACTATAGCTCCTGCAATTTCGCCTGTTTTCATTAATGCTGACCCGGCAAAGCGTTTTGCAACCTTTTTAACCGGACAACCCATGTTAACATCAAAGAAATCCGGTTTATCGGGCAGCAGTTTCTCTACAGCTTTTGCCATAATCAGAGGATCAGACCCAAATAACTGAATTCCCAGAGGTCTTTCTATCTCTCTGAAAACAGTATAATCAAGAGTTTTGCTTTGATCTCTGATAACACCGTCAGCACTGACCATTTCGGTAACAAGTACATCTGCCCCGTTCATCTTGCACAGTATCCTGAAAGGCAGATCAGTAAATCCTGCCAAAGGTGCCAAAAAAACCACACCTTTCTTTATATCATTAATAATGTTATTCATTTTGTTACAAATCTATTTATCAAAATTCCTGCTGCAACTGATGCATTCAAAGATTCCATAGAATCCCCTATAGGGATAGACACAATTTCATCTCCAAGCTCTCTTACGGAATCAGAAAGTCCGTGAGCTTCCGAGCCAATTACCAATATCCATTTTTCATCAGTAACATTCACTTCATTCATGTTCGTACCGTTCATATCTGCGAGATATATCTTATAATCAGACTTGAACTCACTAAGCTTCACAGGCTTTATACTGTGATACAAAGCTGCTCCCATGGATGATCTGACAACTTTGGGATTGTACAGTTCAGCGCAACTATCGGAAACTAAAACAGGTAAATCAAATGCACAGGCTGTTCTCAAAATTGTACCAAGATTTCCAGGATCACTAATATTATCCAGATAGACGTATCTATCAGATTTCTCCTGATTGCGTCTTCCGGTAAAATATAATCCTGCAATCTTCTGTGGAGTAACAACATCTGTTATTCTCTTCATCTGTGATTCACTGACAGAGTAGAATGTTTTGCATTTAGAGTACATACTGAGATACTTCTGCCGTTTCTCTACTGCAAACACCTCAATTGGAAACACATTCTTTTCAGCAAGCTGTTCCATCAATCTTTCTCCCGAAACAACAACAAGTCGATCTTTCTTTCTGTTTCGTTTAGATTGATACTTTATAATCTCTCTATATCTTTTCTGACCAAGGGCAACAGGTTTCATTTTTTCTCTCTTTATCTGTATAATGCTTTTATCACACGAGTATCAACATCATCTATCTGAGCCTTTACAAGGTATTTTTCAGCATAATCAATATACATTTTTTCATCAATAAACAAATCAAGCAGATTTTTATCAATCTCACCATCTTTAGCCATGAATGCCATAATTGTCAAAGCTTCCGTAAGCTTTTTACCTTTTTTATAAGGTCTGTCAACAGCTGTCAAAGCTTCAAACAAATCTGCGACAGCAATTATTCTTGCCTGCAACGGAAGTTTTTCACCGGAAAGTCCGGCAGGATAACCTTTTCCGTTTATCTTCTCATGGTGAGAAGATGCATACAAAGCAACATTTTCATATTTATGCGGGAAACTCAACTCACTAAGCATTGAAGCTGTAACAGAAGCATGTTCCTTCATTTTAGCGAATTCTTCACCAAGAAGAGTTCCTTTTCTGATGCAAAGATTGCGAGATTCATCTTCACTGATCAGGTGATATGTTTCACCATCTGATGTGTATCTGAAATCTGCAATACTCTTAATTCTGTCAAGCTCCCAGTCCTCCATAAACTCTGAACCGATGTTACACTGTTCTATAAATACCTGATCCTCTTGAAGTTGTGCAAGCAAATCTTTCAAATGACCGGCATCTTCATTCTGAATTTCTTTTATTTTAATATCTTTCTTAATCAATGATTTTATCATACTGAACCGAGTTTTAACATGATCTATTCTATCATTGATACATTCCAGCTTAGTGCCTTTATCCATGATGCATTCAGGAGTGATAATTTTACCGAGATCATGCATCCAGCCGGACATGCTGATTTCTTTCATCTCGTTATCATCAAAGAAAATATTTCTGTAATAGCCTCTATTAGTAGTATTGATTCTTTCAGCAATCTTCTCAGTTAAAAGTGCAACACGTGCGATATGTCCACCGGTATATTTAGATTTACGGTCAATTGTTTTTGCGATAGACCTGATGAATTGGTGTAATAGTGATTCAAGACCCTCTATCAGCTTTCTGTTTGTCATTATCATAGCTGTAATAGAAGAAAGAGAAGACAAGAGTTCCATGTGATCATCTGTAAATGTAATAATTTTGCCTTCAGCATCAGTTGGATTGATTAACTGAATAACTCCGAGAATATCGTCTTCATGATCCTTGAGAGGAATTGCCACCATTGACTTAGAACGATAATTATTCATTTCATCGAACTTTTTTGTGCCGGAGTTGTCAAACATGGTTTGCTTGTATACATCATCGAACTTAACTGCCTTACCTGTATTTGCTGCATAAGTAGCCATGTTTTTGTGACTTTCAGCTCCATCTTCCTCTTTCAGAACAAGGCTTGGCCATGTAATATCAGAGTGTTTACCACCCATGATAATATTCATTGTTCTGTTATAAACAAGCTTGAAATCCAGTTTTTTACGATCATCTGACAATGTATATATTGTTGCACCATCGGCATTTGTAAAGAGAAGTGCTTCTTCCAGTATAAGATCAAAAACTTTGTCAGTATCTTTTTCCACTGACAATGCTATACCAATATTTGTCAAATTCTTAAAATGCTGTATCTGATTACTTGTTATATTATCGCTGGAATTATTGTTTCCCGTTAATTTATCTTTCATATTTCCTCTCATCATGCATTCAATCCAATATTTTTATTTAAATCTATTGACATATTAATAATTAACTAATTAAGGTAATTAGTTATGTCAATATATATATTATTTTTTGATTACTAAGGAGAATAGATGATTACGTCAAAAAACACACTTTTCCTGATGGTTGATATTCAGGAAAAATTCAGAAATGTAATACCTGAAATGGACAAAATTATTAAAAACAGCTCTATTTTAAATAAGTTTGCAGAAATGCAGAACATACCTATATTCGTTACTGAGCAATACCCTGAGGGACTTGGAAAAACACTGGAAGATATATATGTGCCATCTCATGCCAAACCATTCATAAAAACCCGTTTCAGTATCTTTGATGACAAAATAGACAGATTTATTCATAGAAAAACCAATGTTGTTATATATGGTATTGAGGCTCATATTTGTATTACTCAAACCGCTCTTGACGCAAAAAAGAAAGGCTTTGATGTATACGTGATAGCTGATGCTGTTTCCTCCAGAACAATGGAGAACAAAGATATTGCAATTAACAGACTGAGACAGGAAGGATGTATTATATCTTCGACAGAAATGTTTATTTTCGAGATGATACAAGATGCAAATATCCCTCAATTTAAGGACATATCCAAACTCGTCAAGTAGGCTATATTGAAAACAGCAGTTGTAATTTTATGTGCAGGTAAGTCATCAAGAATGGGTGAAGATAAAGCTTTGACAACATTTAAAGATAAGCCTTTTATTGTACATATTGTAAAAAAATATGAAAATATTGCAGATAAGATTATTGTTGTAACAGGAGATAATCATAAATCGGTTACAGAAGCTCTACAGAACTATAGTTGCAGCATAATCCTCAACAATAACAGAGAACTTGGAATGTTTTCTTCCGTGAAAACCGGAATAACTCTACTCAATGGAGAATATCAGACATTTATACACCCCGTAGACTGCCCGTTTGTAACTGAAACTGTGTTGAAAAATATGAAGGATTTTATAACTGAAAAAGATGTTGTAATTCCTTTTGTTGAACTTGACAGAAAAAGATTTGGACATCCGGTTGTACTTAAACCGGAAGCTCTTAAAGCTGTTGAGAATGCTGAAATGACTGATAATTTGAAATCCGTTATTAATAAAATTGATTCAACAGATTTGCTTAGAACGGAAGATTGCAGTATCTTACATAATATAAATACACCAGAAGATTTAAAGAAAAGCATACAATAACATAATTTTGTTTGAGTATCAATTGGAGACAATATGAAAAAGATTTTTGTTTTAGACACAAATGTATTAATTCATAATCCTCAGGCATTGTTCAGCTTTGAGGATAATGAAGTTGTTATTCCTATTACAGTAATTGAGGAAATTGATAATTTTAAAAAAGGTCAGGATGAAAAAGGCAGAAACGCCAGACAAATTGGTAGAATTCTGGATGATCTCAGAACAAAAGGTTCTCTTCAGGAAGGCGTTGCCACTCCACACGACGGAATTATTAAAGTTACTCTTGCTAATACTGTTGCAAAATCAATCTCCGGCTATAAAATGGAAGACAATAATGATAACAGGATACTCAGCACTGCAATAAATATGAAGGATAAATATCCGGATAAAGCTGTATGGCTCATTTCTAAAGATGCAAATGTCAGAATAAAAGCAAATGCACTTGGTATTGATTCAGAAAACTACGAACATGACAAGATTAAGTTTGATGAACTTTATACAGGAATCAGAGAAAAACGTGTAGTTCAAAAAACATTTGATTCGTTAATGAGAAATGACTATCTGAATGTTCAGGGAGAAAAATACTTTCCAAATGAGTTTGTAAAAGTTTACTATAAAGAAGACAGTATTTTAACAAGATACAACGAAGCCAATAAAACTTTATATCCACTTAAAAGCTGTAAAAGTGGAGAAATATTCGGAATCACTCCAAGGAACGAGGAACAAAGATGTGCTCTGGATCTTCTCTGTGATGAAAATGTAAAGCTTGTAAGTCTTGTTGGACAGGCGGGAACCGGTAAAACATTACTCGCTATGGCTGCCGGATTGAATCAGGTTGTAGAAGAAAGCAAGTACACAAGACTTGTTGTTTCCAGACCAATCTTTCCACTTGGTAAAGATCTTGGTTTTCTTCCTGGTTCAAAAGCAGATAAGTTTAAACCATGGATGCAGCCAATTCATGACAATATGGATATCCTGATTTCAGGTAAAAGTGACAAGATTGACGGTATGTCTAATGGGAAGGTTTTCAGTAAAAAAAGACCTACAATAGAAGACTATCTTGATTTCGGATTTATTGAGTTGGAACCGCTTACTTACATCAGAGGTAGATCTCTGCCAAATCAATACATTGTAATTGACGAAGCCCAGAATCTTTCTCCTCACGAAATGAAAACTATTATAACTCGTGCAGGTGAAGGCACTAAAATTGTGTTAACTGGAGATCCATACCAGATAGATATCCCTTATCTTGACTCAGAATCAAATGGTTTGAGTACCGCTGTTGAGAAACTTAAATATGAAGATGTTGTTGGACATGTAACCCTTGTAAAAGGTGAAAGATCACATCTTGCAGACATTGCAGCGAAATATTTTAAATAGATGAACAGAAGAAGCAGATTAAAGATAAATCTCGATAACTACGAGCATAACCTCCGGGAATTGAAAGCATTCATTTCTCCTGAGACAGAGATTATGCAGATTGTGAAAGCAGATGCCTATGGTCATGGTGCTCTTGAGATTGCTGAAACTGCACTTGAAAACAATGTAAAATTTCTGGGAGTTGCAAATGCTGAAGAAGGTACATTCTTAAGGTATCAAGGTATTGCAGCTCCAATTCTTATTCTTTCTCCCTCATTAAAATCAGAGATATCTGATATAATCAGTTTCAACTTAATACCATCCATTTCAGATATTGAGTTTGCCGAAGAGTTTAACTCTGTTCTCAGCTCTTTATATCCTGTTCATATAAATATTGATACAGGTATGGGACGAAGTGGAGTTCAATATATAAAGTCTCTTGAGCTGATAGAAAAAACTTCAAAACTCAAGAACATAGACATACAGGGAGTTTTCTCACATTATTCTGCAAGTGAGAATGACATAGAATATTCAAGTTATCAACTGAAAAAGTTTGAAGAGATATTATCAGAACTGAAATTCAAACCTGAGTATATTCATATTTCGAATAGTGCAGGAATGATTAACATAAGCAATAACATTGCTAATATGGTAAGAATTGGTCTTCTGTCCTACGGAATATATTCAACTGATGAACTGAGAGAGAAACTGAATCTTAAACCTGTAATGATTTTTGAGTCTGAAGTGAGTCTCATCAAGTCTGCCGACCCCGGTGAATATATAGGATATAACAAAACATATCAAGTGAGAGATCACATTAAGTATGCAGTTATTCCTATTGGTTACGCCGATGGTTATGACTATTTGTTGTCTAATAAGGGAATAGTTTTAATTAATAATACGGAATGTCCTGTTATTGGAAAAGTAAGCATGGACATGATAACAGTTGATGTTACTAAATTAGATAATTGCAGAGTCGGCTCAAAAGTTGTTATACTTGGCAGCGAAAATGAAACTGCATGTTTTGAGAAAGCTGCAAGTCAATTCAAAGGTTCTCCATATGAACTTCTTTGTCAGGTTGGAAGACGTGCTCCTCGTGAATATTACAGAAACGGTAAACTAATACATTCCTCACCTCTGCTCCTCAGAAACTTCTTTCCGAAAGATTTCTCAGATCGAAAACTGAGGGATGTAATAAAAGCATCATTAAATCAGAAACTTGGTAATGATGAAGTGTCCGGAATCATTGTGCATGAAATTATACAGAAATTATTCCGCGATAAAGACAGAGATATTCATTACAGAAGAAACTTTCGTCACACGATTAAATTCAGTGTTCCTCAAGAACAGGAATTTTCTAATTATTACAAAGTCGAAACCTCCTTATCTTTTGACAAACTACTTGATGATAAAAGCTTTATTATCGCTTGTGCAACAGATTCCAAAAAACTGTCACGTTACTTTCTGAAGAAAAATGTCGAATATAGATGGCTTTTGGATGATAAACTCCCTTTAAGCTCCAAAACGTTCCTGGTGAATGAAATAAAGGTGAATGATATCTCCCTTAATATTGAAACATCAATAAAATCCGGTTGTCTGGAAATAAACTGTTCACATGAATCATTGCAAAATATGATAGGTAATGAAGTAACTTTTTTGATTAAAACAGCAACGTACTATCCAAAATCACAGCATCAGATGAGTGTGTTCATTAATGAGTTAACGAAAGGTATATATATCAAATTTGTTTACGAGAATGTACTTAATCAAGTTGAACCTGTACTAATCTTTTCAGGGCAGAACAAGTTTCCGGAAGTGAAAGAAGCAGCAACGGAAATTATTGTCAGTACTTCCACAGATGAGTGGGTATTCCCTAACAGTGGAGTAGTTTTTACATATTAATTTCTGCGAAATCTCATATCAAATCTCAGATTTAACAACAAATCCAATACCGGCTAACAGGAATATTATATTAGGCATCCAGGCTGCAAGCCAGGGTTCCAGCACACCATTATGACCAAGACTCTGACTTATTCTGAGCGTTGACAAGTACAGGAAGCAAATCAATAGTCCTATAAGGAAAACGATCCCTCGCCCTTTGGATCTTGTTGATGCAGAAGCAAGAGGAACACAGAACAGAATGATTATGAAGTTAGCAAAAGGAAATGCAACTTTGAAGTGCAGATCTACCAGTTCTTTGTTATGAATTTCTCCGATATGTTTAAGTCTCTTAATATAATCGTAAAGCTCGAAGAAATTCATAGAATTCGGATCTTTCATTTTCTTAATGAAGCCTTCAGGAGTAACATCAAGTTCAGGTATCCTCAGCTTATCATAGTATTGATTGTATACACGACCATCTTTGTTTCTTTCCCGCACATAACACTTCTGACCAATCCAGATATTATCTTTCCATAATGCTCTTTCACTGATAATCTGCCTTTTCACTTCACCGGTATCATAATCGAACTGAGAAATATCAAGATTCCTTATTTCGTTCTTGTAACCATCAAAATAATTTATTGCAAACAGATAATTGTCTTTACCCGGATAATGAATATTAGATCGAACTCTATTGTCCTGCCGTTCTTTCCCTTTAATCTCAACATTATAGACATAGTCTCTATAGCTTTCCGTTTTTGGTAGAACAAATTCTCCTACTATCATTATCAGAATACTGTATAAAAACGCAAAAACAAACAATGGTAAAACCATTCTTGTAATACTTATTCCGGCAGCTCTTATCGCAATAGACTCATTATATCTCGATAATGTATTCATAAGAAATAAACCCGATAGTAAGACTCCAAGAGCTGAAGTCATTATAAACAAGTATGGAATTCTGAGAATGAAAAATATTATTGCCTGATTGAATTCAGCACCATTCCTTAATAATCTCGGAAGCTGATCAAAAATATCAACAATAATAAAAATAACAGAGAAAGACATCAGAATTATGAAAAGTGTTCGTAAATATTCTCTTATAATATATTTATCAAGTAATCTCATTACTTTAATTCCTGTTCTATATTCAATAAATTCATTACCTCATTAAAGGCAGTAATTGGTTTAATCTTCTTCATGCAGTTATGATGCCCCAAAGGACATTCCTTGCTTCCATGAAGTCCACAAGGTCTACAGTCAAGGTCAGTTTCAAGAACAACATCTTTTTTGCCAAGAGGAAAGTAACCTAATTTTTCTACGGTAGGCCCAAAGAAAACGACTGCATCTGTCTTCATTGCATTGGCTATATGCAATGCTCCACTGTCATTACAGACAACAACATCAGATTCAGCAATAACTGCAGCCGTCTCCAGCAATGTACATTTACCTGCCAGATTAAGACAATCTATACCAGACTGGTTAATAATCTCATGACATAGAGCATATTCACCATTACTCCCTGAGAAGATGATACTAATATCCTCTACCGAAAGAAGTTTAACCAACTCCACAAAATATTCTTCACACCATCTTTTTGTATTCCAGACTGAACCTGGGAATATTACAACCTTTTTCCTCTTTCCCGTAAAACTGACTATCAAACTTACAGTTCTGTTAAAATCCTCTTTTGAAGGAAACAGCTCTGTCTGAAATGACATTTCTTTATTACTGAATGGACTGAGTAAATCCAGATTCTTAAGTACTCTTTTTTTACTTTCAACAAAAGGAACTCTCTTTGTAAGAAGAAATCTGGAAGATCGCCTGTCAAAACCTGTTCTTTCAGGAATTCCTCCTAAAACACTGAACAGGATAGTTGTGAATGAGCTATGTGCATTAAGTGATAAATCATATTTGTTATTTCTAATAGTTTTCAGATTGCTTATAAAACTTTTAAGTTTTTCTTTCTTTTTATCAAATACTAAGACATCATTTATGTATGGATTGTTTTTCAATAACTGATCTGCCGGAGGACACACTAATACATCAATCTTACTGTTCTCAAAAACTCTATGACACTCCCTGATTAACGCCGTCAGAATAACTGCATCTCCCAAAAAAGCCGTTTGAGTAATAAGTATCCTCATTTTTTTGTTCTTTCCCACAATTTGATATATTTCAGATATACTCCAAACGCTGAGTTCAATGCAAGCACAAGTCCTGTCTGTCCATCAAGAAAGCCTTTCTGAATAAAATACATTTTCAGGAATTTAGCAAAACCTCTTGATACAGCTTTACCCACAGAATATGTTTTTCCTGATTTATATTGTTTCTTCACATTCAATTCAGAATATCTGTCAAGTTTCTCTATGTGTGAACTGATAGTCGGATAAGTATAATGCAGCATTTTGCCTGCGAGCTTATCAACTTTACCATTTACCTCTATGCTTTCGTGAACTTCCTTATCGTTAAATCCACCTCCGGATTTCCTGAAAAGTCTCAATGGAGCATCGTTATCCCATCCGGAATGCTTTATCCATTTATCAACATAAAATGATCTTCTTGATATTCTGAATCCTGTAGTTTCGGGATTGTCCTTAAGCACTTTCAATATTGAAGCTTTCAATTCTGGAGTTACTTCCTCGTCTGCATCGATTGAAAATACCCATTCATACGAGGCCTGATCAACGGCAAACTGCTTTGTTTTTCCAAAACCAAGCCATTCTATTGATAAAATACTGCACTTATGATTTTTGCATATATCCAGAGTTCTGTCAACAGATCCTGAATCAACAATGATAATCTCATCAGCCCATGCAACAGATTTAAGGCATCTATCAATATTATTCTCTTCGTTTTTAGTGATGATTGTAACAGATAATTTTTCCATATCAAAAAAAAGACGGCATTGCAATGCAATGCCGTTTATATAGTTTTTAATTAACCGTTTTTCTTTTCGAATTCAACCATGAAATCTGATAATTTCTTAGCAGCTTCAAGTGGTAATGAATTATATACGGAAGCTCTACATCCACCAACTGATCTGTGACCTTTAAGACCGATCATACCAGCTTCAGCAGCTTCAGCTATGAATTTCTTTTCAAGATCTTCATTAACAAGTCTGAAAGGAATGTTCATGAGTGATCTGTCTGCAGGAACAACAGGACCATTATAGAAATCAGTTGAATCGATTACATCATAGATGTATCCGGCTTTCTTTTTATTGATTTTTTCGATACCTTCTAATCCACCATTTGCTTTTATCCATTTAAGAACGAGACCAACAATGTAGATTGGGAATGTTGGAGGAGTGTTAAACATGGTTCCTTTGCTGATATGAGTTTTATAATCAAGCATTGTAGGAAGTCCCGGGTTTAATTTATCCTGAATGTCTTTTCTGATAGCTACAAATGTAACACCGGAAGGTCCGATATTTTTTTGAGCACCAGCATAAATAAGAGCAAATTTTGTGAAATCCATTGGTTTACTGAGGAAATTAGAAGACATGTCCCCAATAAGTGGAACATTTACTTCAGGAATGAATGTATATTCTGTTCCTCTAATTGTATTGTTTGTCGTGATATGAAGGTAAGCTGCATCATCAGTAAGATTGAATTCTCTTGGGATATAAGTGAAAGCTTTATCTTCCGAAGAAGCCGCAACATGCATTTTCTTCCCGATTTTCTTTGCTTCTTTCAATGCCTTTGTTGACCAGGTACCTGTATCAACATAATTAGCAGTTTTATCATCCGGACAAAGATTAAGAGGAATAGTTAAAAATTGAGTACTGGCTCCTCCACCTAAAAACAGAATATCATAATCGTCTTTAAGTCCCATCAGTTCTTTTGCCAAATCCATTGCACCATCAATAATTTCCTGGAAATTCTGAGAACGGTGACTCATTTCCATTACTGATAAGCCTTTCCCTTTGTAATTAAACAGATTTTCTTGAGCTTCAAGAATAACTGATTCCGGTAATACAGCCGGTCCTGCACTGAAATTCGCGATTCTTCCAGACATGGATCCTCCAAATTTTTATTTGGTCCAAGAATTTCATAATATCGTAATTAAATGCAAGTTTTTTTTTGAGAGAATAGATAAAGAATTGCTAAGTGTTGATAGAGAAATCAGAATTTTCTTTTTTTCAGCTTAAGGAAAGTGATGTCATCAGGATTGTTAAACTCACTGAGTTCTAACTTCTTGATCAGATCGACAAGCTCAATATCAGGTTCCGAGAGTTTATCAAGAAGATAACTATGCATTTCTTCGGGATTTTCATAAGGCATCACTTCAAAAATACCATCTGAAACATGAATAAATGTAAACTCTTCCGGCAGTTCAATCTTATATTCATCATATGTAAAATGATCAAACACACCAACAGGATATCCCTTTTTTCTGATATAGGACTTCCTATCCTTACTGATAAGTATTGGAAATGGGAACTGGCCGCCATTGGATGAGACCATAATATTTGTTTTTTTGTTTATTACTGAATAACACATTGTAAGAAACTTGTCCAGATCCTGTGATATAACTTCGAGATTTAGTTTTCGGAGTAGTTCAGCCGGGTTAAGGATTGTTCTGTCTCTATCTGTTTTGTAGTTAGTCAACATCTGATTAACAAATGATTTCAGTAATACAGTTACAAAGGCAGAAGAAACACCATGACCAGATACATCAGCCATGTAAAAACCGATGTTATCATCATCAATCTCAAAATAGTCAAGAAAATCACCGCTCAGAATGGTTGATGGAATCAGATACCTGCTGAACTCATAACCATTGATAACTTTCTTCTCGGGAGGTAGCAGTTTAAACTGAATTGATCTTCCGGATTTCTCATCCTGTCTCAGTTTTTCAAGAGTCTCTTTAAGCTCTTCATTTGTTGACTTTAACTCCTGAGTTCTCTTATTAACCAGTTCTTCCAGATTCAGATTGAGTTCTTTAAGTTTTTCCTCGGCACTCTTTCTGCTAACAACCTCTTTTTCAAGCTCAATTGTTCGTTTTTCTAATTCAATAGTTCTGTTCTTGATCTCGATTTCCAGATTTTCCTTGTATTTTCTGTTTTCCCGACGCAATAATGATCTTTCATAATTACGTTTAAGGCATAAGTTAAGTATCCCCATTGAAGATATTGGTTTGAGCAGAAAATCCCATGCACCGGTTCTTATAGCCTGCATAATTTTAGACACATCTTCCAGTCCTGAAACAGCAATAATCGGTAAATCCGGATCATAATTTGTAACAAAACTAATAACATCATAACCTGAGATTTCCGGCATCATTAAATCAACAATAACGATATCCACATCATGATTCTGAATGTAACTGATACCATCTCTACCATTAGAGGCTTCCTGAACCTGATATTCATATCTGTTCAGTATGCTGACGATCATGTGTCTTACGACAGGTTCGTCATCAATAATAATTACGTTCAGTGGATTATCAATGTTATTCATGATGTATTAGTTCTCACTATATTGAATTTTTTTCTACAATAAAAAAAACAACCGTTTAAGGAATAAAGTCAAGCTTTTTATCCGATACAACCAAAATTTATTTTAAATTAGTGTTAATACAGTGTAAACATAAAATTGTAATCTGTGATTATTATCTATTTATTAATCTCTCAATCGACTGAAACATGAATGTCTTACCGGAAAAAGCTTTCTCGTCACCGAATACACAATACATCCCTTTTTCAGAAAGTGAATCAAACTTCTCCACGATTCTGCTGATAGAATCAATATCAGCATGCTTAATACTATCTGTAATCTCAGTAAGATACTGGTAAGTGTATCCACCATAAACCCTGCGAACATTTCTGTTATGAAAATGATCAGGACTTAGAGGAGCGTTTAGTTTCCCAAGAACATTCAATTTCTGAGATTTCAATGAGTCATCATTATGCCCTAGTGAAAAGAATACTTTTTTAAGATCTTCAATTTTCTCTATGGTTCTCATAAAATCCGGATCTCTATAAGAAGTAATAAAGAAATCACCATTCATATTTATTGTTGAAAATGCTCCGTATCCCCCACCTTCGCTTCTTGAATAATCAAACATCAATTTCCTGATAATTTTGTTAAAAAGCATTATTGAACCGGGAGTTTCTTCGTCTTTGAGGTTTAATGCAACACAATATGATAAATCCTGTACATGAGAGGGAACGATAAAAGCTTCATTATGAAACCTGCCAAACTCATCATTTTTTACTGATGTGATATCATCTACTGGAAAGACTGAGAAAGTTTTTGCAATATCCTCAGCAACGATTTTCCCAGTTCCTGAATCAGTAGTTACTATTGTCGTGAGTCTATTTCTGCATAATATTTTCTTCATAACAGTCTTGAAAATATTTACAAATTTTGAATCGGATATTTCAGTTGAAAACTGCTCCAGTTTCCTGTAAAGACTGATATTCGCAACTATATCTCTCTTGTGAAAAAATTTGTTTATATAAGATCCGGCTCTTGTTAATGCTGTAGAATAAGTATTCGAAAGAAATATTCTGTTGAGCTGCATTTCAGTTTTATTAATTGATGTTTTAAGCATTTCCGTATTACTTATCTCAAATTCTGACAAAACATCTGCAATTGCCTTTATAGCTTGTGATGTCTCAGCATAAAGGAATTTAGTCTTAACATTAAAAAATACTTTTACGGTGTTGTTTTTTACATTTTCGTAAGGCTCAACCAAACACTCAAAATAACCTGTGGAATTCTTCAATTTATAGATTAAGTTACAATTGGGATCGTTATCATTAAAAGATTTTCCTAAAATCTCAGTTAAAACAACTGCACGCTGCATTTCATCAGTACTGAAGTCAGAAATATCAAACGAGAAATCAGCATAAACAATTTTATTTGTAAAATGCTCTGATACTTTAATATTGATTGAGTTTATACAAGATTCTGAAAATACAATTTCCTCTTCATATTTAACATCATCAATATCAATTTTATACAATTTTGAAAGAGTCTCTGCTTTCTTATCACTTTCTGACAGATATTCAGAAGAAAACTGTAAGAGTTTTGATTTATCGAAAGAATTTTTGGTCTGCTCAAGGTAAACCTTCATTTCAGTATTCTGTTTCTGATCAACATCATAATCAGGCTCAGTTGATGTAACACCGGCATGGGGATTATCCAGCAGGTGCATTTTGATCAAATCTTCAAAAAAACCGGACATCATTCTCTCTTTAACTGTATCAATAATTCCTTCGTATTGAAGGATATCCATTGGGGATTTACCTGAGAAAATTCTGTTTGTAATATTGAGAGTATATATTGTTCCTTTAGAGAAAAAATTATGATGGTTTTCACGCTGTTTAAACTCGAACATATGAACAGCGGAATTAATCAGTTCAGTATTAATACCATTTCTAACAGCTTCTTCAAGTATAGTTATAAGAAGATTATAAATTTCACTATGCATGCCTTCGTTCAATCCGGAAACAGATACACAGAAAAATGGCTGTACAGAAAAATAATCCAATTCAGCAGAAATACTGCATTCCGGATATTTTTCTTCAAAATGTTTTTTAACAAGTGATCCCGGTAAATCACACAATATTGTTTTTAGTATTTTGAATCCGGCAATATCTATAGGATCACTGTTTTTCAGCAGGAAATTTATATTATAAAAGCTCTTGTTTTCTCTCTCATCATATTCATCAATATTATATTTGTAACGTCCTATACACGGTTCAGTAAATCTACAATTCTGTAGAATAGTTTTAACCGGTTCAAGATATTCGTACTTACTAAGGTAATTCTCATCAATAAATTTAAGATGCTCACTTATTTCACCATTTCCATATATCACAATACAACTGTTTGAAGGATGAAAATGTTTTTTATGATAGTTGATGATATCCTGATTAGATAGCTTAATAATTTCACGTGGTAATCCTGCAAAATTGTATTTGAGATTTGTGTCAGGGAATAAAGAATTAGCAGACAATATGTATAATAGTTGCTCCGGGTTTGCAAAATAACCCAGCATTTCATTAAGAACAACACCATTTAATTTCAATTCATCTTCATCTACGTTATAAATGTATCTCCAGACTTCTTTCCTGAATAATTCCGGTTCATCGTAAAAAGCAGGATTAAAAACACTATCTAGATAGAAATCCATTACATTGATAAATTCCTTTTCATTTGAAGTTGAAAATGGAAAAACGGTTTTATCATTTATTGTAAATGCCTGAGCATAATTTACCAGAGCTTCCTCACTTACTTTTGCAATAAGATTTTCCGTCCTGTATTTTTTTGATTTCTTAAGCACAAGATGTTCAAGTATATGAGATTTGCCGGAGTCATCCTCAGGGGGAGTGTTGAAGCTTATACTCATAAATTTATCATTGTCATCATTGGAAATATAAATTATTGGAGTTTTAGTAACATTGTGTATAAAATGATAAACATCTGATTTAATCTCTGATATATACCGCTCATTAATCAATTTAAAATTACTATACTCTGAACTCTTCACTTCAACTTCCTTTAGTCTCCCGAAAAAAAAGAGGGAGAGTTTGCGTTTCTCTCCCTCAATCAAAATCTATTTTTTTGTGATATTTATGCAACAATTAATTGCACTTTTATTAAACATCAGTCTTCTATTGCAGATCTTACAACTCTGAAACCAATATCATAACTCCTGAAAGATGGAACTCCCATGTATCTGAATGAAACTCTGCAACCATCAGATCCATAATTCCAGCTTCCGCCTCTTCTTACTTTATAGGAACTTCCGGATGGAGCATATGCACCATTTTGAACACCTTTAGGATTCCTTGATTCAGATTTCCTGTAATAGTTGTCCTGATACCAGTCCCAGCACCATTCCCAGACATTTCCACTCATATCATACAAACCAAGTTCATTAGGTATTTTCTTACCTGGAACACTGGTCAATTTATTTGCATTCGAAGCGTACCATGCAACTTTGTCTACTTTATTTTCACCGGAATAGGATGTGTCTTTCATTAAATTACCACCACGGGCGGCATATTCCCACTCGGCTTCAGTTGGTAACCTGTAACCATTTTTAGTGAAATCACATTTAACGTCTATTCCCTTGATAATATAACATGGTTGAAGTCCTTGCTTCAAACTCATTCTATTACAAAAATCCACAGCTTCGTACCAGCTGACTTTCTCAACAGGATTATTCGGATCCTTACTATAGGATCTGTTATGAGACATAAGTTCTTCCCATTCTTTCTGAGTAACTTCATACTTAGAAATATAAAAACTGCTGACACTAACCTTGTGTGGAGGATCTTCATCTGCTCCACCTTTAGAGTTTCCCATCATGAATTCTCCGCCTTTCACAAATACGAGACTGTCAGGCACCTGACTCAGTAATGGAAAAAACAATACTGCGAATACTAATGCAAGTAAAAGTTTTGTTATCCGCACAACCTTCTCCTTCTATGAGTTTTTTATTTTTTCTATTCTTTTTTCAATTAACTCTCTTATTTCCAGAAGACGAGATTCAGTCTCAGCTTCAAATCTTGTAACCAGAACAGGCTGTGTATTAGAAGCTCTTACAAGCCCCCACCCATCATCAAAGGTAATTCTCATACCATCAATATCGTTTACATTTGCACCTTCATCAATGAATGAATCTCTTACTTTATCAACGATATCAAACTTGATTTCATCAGGACAATCCACTCTGATCTCAGGTGTATTAAACATTTTTGGTTGATCAGCCAGAAACTCACTGACTTTTTTATCAGTCTTGGACATAATTTCTACAAATCGGCAGCAAGCATAAATAGCATCATCAAATCCAAAGAAACGATCCTTGAAGAAGATATGACCACTCATTTCACCACCCATTTTAACATTTTCCTTAACCATCTGTTTTTTAATCATAGAGTGACCGGTTTTGTACATCATTGGAATACCACCATGTCTGGCAATATCATCATAAAATACCTTTGATGTTTTAACATCAGCCATGACTTTTTCACCGGGATTGTTTGCCAGAAAATCTCTTGCAAAAACATTGAGAATCTGATCACCAAAAAGAATATCGCCGTTCTCATCAACTACACCGATACGGTCTGCATCTCCGTCAAGACCAAGACCAACTTCAGCGTCTGATTCTTTAACTTTTTTGATTAAATCCTGAATATACTCAATAACTGTAGGATCCGGATGATGATTAGGGAATGTTCCGTCCATTTCGCAATATAACTCAATAACATCGCAACCGATTCTTCTTAAGATATCAGGAATTATAGGACCTCCGGCTCCATTACCGGCATCAACAATTACTTTTACCTTTCTTTCCAGTTTTATGTTATTAACGATATAATCCTGATAGATCTTAATCATCCCTTCTATTACTTCAACAGTACCTTCTCCCTTCTCAAAGGATTCTTCACTGATAATCTTATATATTTCCTGAATATCATCACCAAAAATACTCATTAATCCAATATTCATTTTAAAACCGTTAAATTCCGGAGGATTATGGCTTCCTGTAATCATAACGCCAGCATCACACTTTAACTCAGCAATTGAAAAATACAATACAGGAGTAGCAAGTATACCAACATCAAATACTTTACAACCTGTTTCAATCAGGCCGGCAGTAAACTGTTTCTTAAATCGAGGTGAACTTAATCTGGCATCTCCACCAATCGTTACGGTGTTCATGTTTTTCCTTCGTACAAAAGTTCCAAATCCCTTACCAAGTAAAAATACTGTTTCGTCTGTAAGGTCTTTATCTACAATTCCTCTCACATCATATTGCCTGAATATTTGTTGATTTATCATTTTATCTCCTTGAATTCAATTAGTATTATCAATATCAGCCATTGAATTTTTCTGTCAATCTATTTATACTAGTTCAGAAATTAGATGTTACACTTATTATTCTATCAAAAGAAAAGCTGACGTCGTAAACAACATCAGCTTTTCTAAACAGAATATTAAACTTTAAATACACCAAAATCTTTTTCTAATGGTGCAGTAGAGTTGTCATCTCCATCATCAAATCTTGAATTCTTGAATACTTTGCTTTTATAGATAACTTTATCATCCATATGAAGAATGAAATAAATATCAGGATTGGCTTCCTTAACTACTCTTCTGGTTGTTAATACTGCTATTTTTCCTTCTTCGTCAAGCTTTGGTGCGTCAATAAAGTCGTCTTTAAGAAAGTCTTTATCCATGACTTTAACCCAGTACTTTTCTCCAGTTATAGGTTTTCCTGAAGCCTTATCTACAAATTGTGCTTTAATCAGCAGATCACGATCTAAATTCATGTGATCCTCCTTTATTTTAATAAAACAGCTTTTCTTGTCATCTTGAAATTGTCAGTCTCAAGTATAATGAAATATATGCCGGAAGAACAATGCTTACCTGAAGCATCATCACCGTTCCAATGCAGAGTGAATTTATATGCCGGATTTATCTTTTCGTCAAGAAGTGTTTTAATTTTCTGACCTTTTATATTATATACCGTAACTTTGGCATCTACAAGATCAGTACTTTCACCGGCTAAATCAAACATGATTTCAGTTGATGGGTTAAATGGATTCGGACAGACATTATAAATAAAAGTTTCTCGTACACTGTATCCTTCAATATCTTTCTCTCTTGGTATATAAACTTTTACAGGTCCATACATTTTGGAATTGTTATCCAGTCCAATACTTTCTATCCAATAACAGTATTCACTTTTTTCACCGGGGAAATCATCATAAAATGTGTATTCATGAGTACTTGGAAGATTTTGTGCCTGAATTATTGTACTGTTCAGTTTTTCTGAGTTAATGATGTCCATGTTTTCAGATTTATAAACGTTATAACCCAGCATATCACTTTCACTTTCTGTGATCCATGTCAATAAAATTGAACCACCTGTATAAACACCGTTATAAGAACTCATTTCAACTGGCAGGGTCTGACTTCCACCTTCACTGTCAAATGCTACCCATTCAGAGAGATGATTAACATTATTAACTGTTATTGTGTTTGCAGAGGTGTTTACTATTCCGCCAATATAATGCCATGCACCATCAAAATAATTATATAAAACCAGATCTTCTTCTGTCAATCCGGTTACCTCTTCATCTGTATAATGAAATACAATACTACAGTCGAAGTTGCCATTATCTGCATCATTCTGAGGAACAATATCAACTCCCCTTCTGACAACTCTCGCAGTATGCTCTGCCGGTATATTGTCAGGCATAACGTTTTCAGAGACAGATATTGAAACCTGTCCTGGATTGGAACTCGTTCCGGATTCTGCTGCAAACGTAATACTCAAAGCATCTCCTCCGTCGGACTGATTTGCAGTAACCGTAACTTCTCCAGATGAATTATCAGCACTCTCACTGGTATGAACAACCAGAACATGCGAATTATCACCGAAAATCATGCCGTCAACAGATCTTACTCTTACGTAATAATCTGTTCCGGAAGTTAATCCGTTATTAACAAGCAGACTTGTTCCTGAAACAGAATAATTCTGATAAGATGAAACAAAAGAAGTGAAGTTACCATCTGATGCGATATCTATCCTGTAAGAATCAGCATTTACTGCACTGTTCCATGATAATGTAAAATCAGTTTGATTAACACTAAGGGCTGTAACCAAATCAGGAGCATCCGGTTTATTTGCAGTGAACGTATCATAAGAATCTGCTCTACCATTTCCATAAACATAGTCAAATCCTGCTGTACCGAGATCTACTGCATTCTGTAAGAACTCATCTCTGACTTCATCACCTGTAAGTTCAGGTTTAGCACTCCAAAGTTGTCCCATTAAGGCCGCAATATGCGGTGCTGATGCACTTGTGCCGTAGAAAGGATTCGGGAATCCACCTGATCCTGTAATTGCAACACCATCTATTCCGCAGATATCAGGTTTACTTCGCATTGTCGATGAAGATGGATCTGTACTTATTGTTACAGGGCCCTGAGATGAAAAGTATTCAATATCATTGTTCCCGGGATCACTTGCCCGGATTGCACCAACCGCTACAGCATTTTCTACTGCGGGATGACCAAAAATAGCATCAACAGGAGATATGTTATCACCATATATTGAAACTCCTGAGTTTCCGTAAATAAAAACTTCTATTTCCTCATTTCCGGTAGCACTGTAATTCAAGACTCTGATTTTATATGTTCCGTCATTAGTACCATCTGTGTCAAATGATATAAACTCAACCGGAGTGCCTGAACCACTTTGTGAATCCTCAGATGACTCAACAACTGTGTCAGAAGAATTTAATAGAAAAAGGTCATAATCATTATCAGATGCACCGTCTTCATCGTTCCAGTGCAGTACAATTCTTACACTTGTATTAGTAGACATACCAATTCTAAGATCATTGTTAAAAACAGATCCTTCACTGAAGTCATGATAATCTGAACCATCATTATAGAATTGTCCCTGATAATGTGAAGCTCCGGCATTACCAGCAGATGAAACGTAAATAACATTATTGTCATTCAGAATACTTTCTACATGTTGGGCAACAGTGCCGTCATAGAAAGCAGGCTGGGTAAGCCAGCCAATATCATCGCAAACAATATCGCATCCGGCATTAACAAGATCTGTAATTGCTGAGTTAAAAGCTACAGTATTGTTTCCACATGAATGAAAATAAAGTTCAGCATCCGGAACAATATCATGGACTATTTCCAGCATTGCTGTTCCTTCTTCTCCACCAATTGAGTTGTCAAGAACTGTAAGTCCCGATCCGTCAGCTGGTAGATCACCTGAAGCCTGGGCTGTAGCTCTGGATGTAACCCCATCTGATATTATACCGATCTTTATATTCTGTCCAGCTGCACCATAAATTGATCTGACATCATCTGCATTATGAATTCCGTCACCTTCAGTTAAAGCTGATCCTGTGTTAACAACAGGTTTCAGCACAGGCTTAACAGATAGAACTTCATCAGAAGATATTATGCTTTTCAGATTACTTTCATTAATCCAGACTACGGCAATATGGTTTTTATTGTCATAATCCTGCAGCATCGCAAATGAACTGTTAAGAGTCTGAAGCGATCCCTCATCTTTTAGTTTGAGATATACAAAAAGTTGCTCTTCTGTACCGGATCTCGTTATTTCTGTTTTGACGAAACCAGCTTTAATAGAAGAAGTTAAGTACTTATCACGTTCGGAATCTGAATTAAAATAATTGCTGTCTATGAGTTTGACAATTGAAGTTGAGACCTTATTAAAATCTTTGTTAAGATTAATATAGTCTTTTGCCTGTAAAGTGAGTGATATTATAAAAATCAAAAATAGTATGAAATTTCTTTTCATAAAACCTCCAAAATATATTTACAAAATTCGCTTATTATAATTTAATGTTTTCGGAGAAAAAGATGAACAAATTTATTAAAAAAAGTACACTACTTGTTTTAATGCTTATGGTCGGATTATCATGTTACAGTAAAAATGATGTCAAGGTAAAAAGTTTCGATCTGAAGTCTCGTCCTAAGCCAGTGTTTGTAAAAGAGCAATTAGGAGCAAAAGATTCAGGACTTAAAGCACATATGAAGCTGATTGACAACTCATACCATATTTTTCTCCAGACCGACTCTGATTTTGACTGGGATACTTTATTCCCATCCGGAGTTGAAAATTACAGAATAAACATTGAGTTTTTAACATCTGAGTTGAAAAAAGCCGCAGAACTTCAAGTGAGTTTCGCTGATTTTGTCAGAGTGAATGAGCAGGAGAAAAACATACTTTTATTAGAGAAGAAATTGAGTATTGGATCTGACTACAAAGCATTTTCAGTAAATTATATAATTTTAAAATTGAAGGGTGGAAAAAAATGAAACAAAGAATTAGTCATACAAAAAAGAGAAAAAGAAATGCTACAATTATGATTTCTTCATTTTATTGTCTCCTCATTGGACCTGTATCAACAATTTTCTTTGGGGTAAAACACTTTCTGTTTGTACCTGATGAAAACTGGTTTTTCAAGAGCTTGATCTGCTTTATTGGAGGAGTAATCTTATTTGGTATACTCCAGTTTCTGGGAAATATAGCAGTAAAAAGACATCTTGTAAGACTCAGCCAGGCTAAGAAGAGATAGAATATTACTTTGAACATGTAAAATGTAATGTTATCATTAGCGAAAAGACTACTTTTGTATTACATTATCGAAAAAAGGTAAAACATGCTTAGACTATTATATAGCTTGTCCGGACTGGTTTTCCGAATCATTATAATATATGCCGGTTTCCGATTTATAACTGAGTTTCTGGAAATTCTTCAGGGGAATAAAAAAGTATACCGAAAAAGAAAGAGAAAGTAAGATCTCCGTACAATAACAATCAACCGAATCAGAATGAAAATTACATGAAGTAAAGCCAAAACACTGACACACAAAATAACATCGATATTGAGGTTTAATGAAAACATATGACATTATAATTATAGGAGCCGGTGCAGCAGGGCTTCTTGCAGCAGTCAAGGCCGGAGAAAAAAAAGAATCAAAAATTTTGATTCTGGAAAAAATGAGTAAGTCTGCCAAAAAACTGAGAATAACAGGTAAAGGCAGATGCAATATAACCAATACAGATAATCTGAAAGAATTTCTTACACATATATATCCACAACCAAAATTTATGTACAATTCCTTTTCACAGTTTTTCAGTCAGGATATTATTGATTTTCTGGAATCCAATAATCTTAAAGTTAAAACAGAACGCGGAGGAAGAATATTTCCTGAATCAGACAAAGCCTCTGATGTTGTTTCTGTACTGATCAATTCCTGTAAGAAGAACAATGTCGAGATCATTAACAACGCCAATGTCATTAAGATAAAGAAATCTGATAATGGATTTGTATTAGGAGCAATCTGCAATGACATGGATAAGGAATTTTATGCAGAAAAAGTCATTGTAGCTACAGGAGGAACAAGCTATCCACTTACAGGATCAACAGGAGATGGATACAGACTTGCTATTCAGACCGGACATACAGTTACCGATATTTTTCCGGCACTGATTCCACTGGAAACCATCACCGATAAAGCGTCGAAAATGCAGGGAATAAGCCTGAAGAATGTTAGTACAACAGTGTTTGTTAATGGGAAAAAAAATGATTCCCTTTTCGGAGAAATGCTGTTTACACATTATGGAGTATCAGGTCCAATAATTCTTAGTCTGTCCCGTAAATGTGTTCAGGCTCTGAGAGAGAAGAAACAAGTTGAACTATCAATTGATCTTAAGCCTGCCCTGGACCATAAAACTCTTGATGCAAGACTGATACGAGAATTTGAGCAAAACAGCAAAACCAAACTGAAAACACTAATGAAAAAACTGGTTCCTAACAGGATGATTCCTGTGCTTATTGAAGAAACCTCTTTGAATGGGGAGAAACTATGTCACAAAGTAACCTCTGATGAACGCAAAAAATTAAAGAATATATTGAAAGATTTCAGATTTACCGTGAAAAATCATCGTCCTATTGATGAGGCTATTATCACTGCAGGTGGAGTTAATCTTAAAGAAATAAATCCAAAGACTATGGAATCTAAGGTATGCCCGGGCTTGTATTTTACAGGAGAAGTTATCAATCTTGATGCTGATACAGGCGGATACAACCTGCAGATTGCTTTCTCAACCGGATGGGTTGCAGGAAAACATGCTGCTGAGTCATTGAATTCTGAATAATCAGGAATCTTTCAGGTTTACCATGTTAATGTTATCAGTGTATTTATCAAATTCAAAATGAGTCGATTCTTTATAAGCAGAGAGAATTTTCTTTATATTGCCAATAGACTCAGTTATTCTTCCCCATGCTTTATCATTCAAGTATTTTGAATCTTCCATCTCCAGTTTCATATGCAGCATTTCAATATTGCCTGAGAGAACCATCAATGGTTGTGTAATCTCATGATTAGCTGTCACTGCCATAGCAAGAATAGAGTTTTTTCGTTCAAGATCGAGAATTTCCTGATGAGCCTCTTCCTGTCTTACATAAGCTTCCTGAAGCTCCATAAGGGCATTTTTTAACTCTGTATTCTTCAACTTATAGATTTCTGCTTCATGCTCTTTCTGTTTGGTTTCAAGCCTGACTTCCAATTCACGAATTTTTTCTGATTCTTTATTGTTATCAATCTCTTCAGTGATCCTAATATAATTCATAAGAGTTTCATAAACTTTCTGAGAATTATCTGTTTCCTTGTATAGTTCTGATTGCATTTTGTAGTTCTTGGCAATAATCTCCTGTGACTTGATTTCCTCTGCCAATAACATACCTTTTTTGAGGTACTCTTCAGCTTTATCAAACTCTTTCAAATAAATGCATGCATTTCCAATGTTTGAATACAAGATTGCCTTTATCTTAGAGTCATTACCATTTTCAGCTATTTTCAGTCCTTCGATGTAATACTCTTTTGCCTTAACGTATTGCTTATTATTAATATTCAACAATCCCAGATTATTCAGCGCAAACAGAATTTTAACTTGATTATTGCAAATTTTGCTTTGCTCCATTGCTTTCAGAAAGTACTTTTCGGCATTCTCATAATCTTTTTTTCGTCTGCATACATTTCCTAAAGATCCATAAACCATTGCAATATTAGCAGGTTTACCTACTTTTTTCATATACACAAGAGATTGAGTAAAGTACTTTTGAGCCGTTTCGAGATCATTTATAGAAATATATAAATGACCAATATTAAGAAGTGTTCCCCCTACACCTTCAATGTTTCCGTTTTTTTCAAAAATTTCATTTGCTTTTTTGTAATAATTTATTGCCTGTTCTAATTCACCAAGTTCTCGATAACTTAGTCCAATATAATTCAATGTCATTTCGACGCTTAAATTACTCATTCCCTTAAAAGCATATTCTATATGTTCTTTGAAATACTCTATTGCTTTTCTGTAATTGCACAGATTGAATCTCACGGTTCCAATTAACTGAACAAGATTACCTCGATTTTTATGATCCTCATCCATTAAATCATAACTTTGCTCTCCATAGATTATTGATTCCTTATAGTTGCCATTTTCATAATAATGTGCAGCCAATCTATATAGAAAATCAATTTTATCCTCAACTGACTCAGTGCTATCAATCTGAGCTTTAATATAATCGCTATCCATATCTTTATATTTTTTCTCTGTTTCTTTCATAGTTCGCAATCCTGATAATTTATGTCTTGTCAATTCAAATTACTTAACATATTTTTGCAACAGTTTTGTTTGCTCATATTCTGTAACACACAAATAATTTAATTGAGGGGAACACAAATGTCAAATAAATGGAAAATTGCTACAAGTGGGCGTTTAGGAAAAGAGTTTGCCGAATATATAGACAGCAATTTTAAACCAGAAAAAATACATGCTTTTTATATAGAAAAACCAGATTTAACAGACCTTTCAGAATATAATGCATATGCCGGATTCAATCCTCCCCCAGCCGATATCTCCAAACTTGAATGGATACATTGCTTTGGTGCAGGTGTAGATGGCTATACTTCACGCAAAGACCTTTCACATGCTACACGCTTGACCCGTTCATCAGGTTCTATGGGACGCAAAATAGCGGAATACTGCCTGAACCATATCCTCAGTGATAACCTGAATCGAATTGAGCTGAAAACTAATCAGATCAGGCATGAATGGAGACGCACCAGCCAACGTTATCTACAAGACACAACTGTCATTATCCTGGGAACCGGTACGATTGGAACAGCTATATCCATTTTGCTCAGAACTCTGAATATCAAAACTGTTGGTGTTAACAGATCAGGTAGTACGTCAAAAAGCTTTGATCTTGTTATACCTATGAACAAAGTTGAGGAAGCAACATGTAAGGCTGATTTTTTGATAAATGCTCTGCCATGGTCAGGAACAACAGACAATCTACTTAATATCGAATTTTTCTCACAGTTTAAAGGAATCCACTACATTAACATTGGCAGAGGTAAAACAGCGAGAGACAATACTGTAATAGAAGCTTTGGACAGAGGCTACCTACGACATGCAACTCTTGATGTTGTAGAAATAGAACCACTACCTGCATCATCCACACTCTGGGACAGACCCGATGTAACCATCACTCCCCACCAGGCGGCCTTGACAGAATTGACTGATGTAACTGAGTCATTTAATAGAATCCTTAACAATAAGGCAAAAGAACTCGAAGTTGATATTAAGAAGGGATATTAGAGCATGAATATATCTCTATGTTAGACAGACTACCTATAGTAGATTCTTCTTTCCAGGGTTAAGAAATAATCTCGCTCTGTTACTTAATGTTTTAATACCACTTTAAAGACTGAGTCAAACGTCAGTTTGCTTTATGGGTTAATATGTTATAATCTCAATATACAAAAAGGCTGCCTTTACGGACAGCCTTTCAATTTATTGTCAGTTAATGTGTTATTTGTTAACTCGTCTGATTCTATTGTCAGATTTATCTGCCCTGAATTGTGGTTGAGCTGCTCTGAGTACTGTATTCTCATTTCTTTGAGCAGTAACCTTAAAGAATCCTGCGTTAGTTGTAGGTGTGAAAGTATAACTTGTTTCAGTAACCGTTGCCTGTACAGAAAAGCCGTTTTCAGGATTATCCGAAATCTCAATTTTATATGAATCCGCATTATCTACTGAATCCCAGTTTATCGTAACTTCACCTGACGCATTATCAGCAGATATTACAACATTTTGAGGTGAATCCAAATGAGAGATAACGATATACTCATAAGCTCCCATATCTGTGTTTTCATCTCTTGCGTTTCCAAGAATATCTTCCGTAATGTATGAAACATCCCATCCGTTATCCACAGCAGTTGAAGCTGAGAGAACCTGACCGGAATCCCCGTCAAATCTTGGGTCAGTAACGAAACAGTTCTGGACATTACTGTCTGTAACCATTTCAGCGTTGTTATGTACAATAGTACTTCCCCAGATCATCGCTTCCGGTCCTTCAGAATAGAAGATGTTGTTTTTGCATTCGGAAATTTCATCTGTTGATGAGAAACCGGCAGCTCTTCCCTGTTCGCTGCAGTAAACAATATTGTTGATGAACTTAAGGCTGTCAACATCACCATCTTTCTTAAATACATGGTTGTTAGATGAGCAATTCCCCTTCAATGTATTGTTCACAATCTCAAGATTGTTTGTATCACTTACTTTAAGAGCTCCATTCAGTGTATGACCGTCTGAACCTCCATATATATAGTTGTTGAAGATATATTTGGGAACATCACTTCTGCAATCATAAATGTTCACAACTGTTCCACTCAGGGCTTCAATCTCGTTTTCTGAGATGATGTATGAACCAGTAACATCATGCATGTAAATACTATAGAAATAATTATCATCCATAGTATTATTTCTTATCCAGGGACCTTCACCTGCAAGCAAGTTGATTGCCTGATAGTTAGCATAGAAAGTGTTATTCTCGATTCTGTCATTTGCAGCAATTGAATTGCTTCCCCTGGAGAAACCATAACAACCATTGTTAAGGGCATTGTTTTCTAATGTTGTAAGGAACGAATTATCATAATCAGCAAAAATCAAAGGACGTCTGTCATATATATCAGAAGAAGTAATTACCGGTCCGGTAATATCACAATTTCTGATTTTTATTTTATCAGTGACACCTGAGATATCAATACATCTGCTGTATGTATTTCCTTCTGCTACAAGTGTCAGTCCATCCAGGATAAGATTTTTCGTTCCAATCATTTTTACAACATAGTTATCATCTTCAGAACTTGCAGTATAGCGAAGTGTGACATCTGCTCCATCAACAGGTCTGATTGTTACTGTGCTTTGATCTGAACTATAAGGTATATATCTGAAGATATGATTCCCCGAGAAATCTCCTTCCGGTAGATAAATATTTATGTGTGCGGAAACACCTCTTTTCATAAGAGCTTCGTAAGCATCGTCAAGTGTTGCATAGCCATTACCAACATAAATATCCTGATATATTGTGCTAAAGAAATCATTATTGCTGATAATCGTAGCACCAACATCAAACGGATGACTTCTTGCATCAGTCAAAAAGTCAAAGGACGCAACAGGTGTTATACCTCTGTCTTTCAAGAACTGAGATTGAGCAAAACCATTGTTATCAAAAAATGGGTATGCCTGGAAGTTAGAATCATTAGTGAAATGATCAGATTCAAAATCTTCGAATGTTCTATAATCTGTACTTCCTGTACGACCGAAATATTGATTCTCTGAGTAGAAGCAATTGTTAAGGAAATCTACAGTGTTGTTAGAGTCATAGGTTAAAGCATAAGTCTTTTTCATACCTGAAAGAATATTGTTCTTGAAGATAACATCCGGACAGGATGAAAAGCTTGCAGCATAGGACCAGCCATAAGAGTAATCATGTTCAACTTCAACGTTGTTGTTTGCTATCAAGGCATCATCGCAATACTGGAACTGAATACCTGTCATAGCTTGACATGTGTTATCAAATACTCTGATAATATTATTGTAGAATCTCAGCTCTTCCCCGTCAATATCAGATTGAATATTTCCCATATAATTTGCAGTAACTCTTGTATAAGAACCGGAGAAACCGCTCATTTCCACTTTATTGTTATATACTTCTGTTAAACCGTTACAATAGGTTATCCATAATCCTTGTGATGCATCATAGATGTCTGATCTATGTACATTCAATCCTGTAACATTCTGAATATGAATCGGATAATCGGTATTGTAGAAAACGTTTGAGTGAAGAATCATATTTTTGTGATACAAAGAACTATAATATTCTTTAGATACGTTATAGCCGTATTGTCCGTTGTTGAAAACATTGTGTTTGAAAACAGTGTTCTCTGAAGGTGAATCTGTGAAGTTTACAGCAATAACACCATTTGTATTCTCTGTAACAGTGAAGTTACAACCACTTATTTCACAATTTTTGATGTAGGACATACTCTTTATAAAACTTGATAATTGTGAACCATCTGATAAGAAATTTAGATCCCTGATAATAACGTTATCGATACCATTGAGCAGGAATATTGGATCCTGATTATCGGAATCATCAGGATAGCCAAGGAAACAATTATCATTCATAGATTCGATTACAAGAACAGCTTCATCATCAGATGTTAACTCATGAATCTCTCTTGGCATGTGATTAAGCTGTGACAGTTCACCATATAACCCATCAGCAATTCTGACAAACAGAGTGTCTTTATGTGTTTCGTCAGTTGGAGATAATCTTTTTAGTCCATGAAAGGCAATATCATCAAAACATTCCTGAATTGTCGAATACTCATACCCCGGCCCCACAGTAAGCACATTATCATTTCTTTCCGGGAATAGGAACACAGCACCGACCTGTTCGTTGGCACCAATATCATTAAAAACATCTCTACTTGTTCCATTAAAATCTTCAGTAACTCTTGATGCTCCAAAGCCTCTGTTAACCAACCATGGAGATGTAGCCATTCCAAAGGAATCGAAATGTGGGTCTGCTTCTACGGAATGGATGTTTTGAGTGGGATCGGCTGCGCACCACTCTTGTAAATCATTATAGCTTATATTATCCAGCTTAACAAATTTTGCATTTTCTGAGTAATATGAGTTTCCGTCTATATTATAGTTACTGGTTGTTGTTGAATTAGTTAACCAAATAACATATCCATTTTCAACTCTGATTGCATTTGCAAAAATATTTAAATCTGAGGACTGATTATACTGGTAAATTCCATACAGATTTGTACCTGTAATGGATATACTGTTGTTAAGAATATCTATGTAGTTCCCAGCAATATTAATCCCCATTCCTCCACTTAAGTTTATTATATTGTTGGCAACCAGATTCTGATAAGGAGACTGTGGAATGATTCCACTTGCTGAACTTACATCTATACCTCTGGAACTACCTGTTATTTTGTTTTTCTCAACTTCGAAATAGTCGCAATAATTAGCAATAATTCCACCGTAAGTTACATTGTTTATTGTATTCTCTTTAATTTTCAATCCTTTAACATTCGCTACATTAACTGCTATACGGTGATTGTTTGTTGTACAGTTAAGAAACTCAACTTCACTACTGTTCGTGTAGCTGTGATCGTAAAAAGCTCTGTTCCCATTCTCAAATGTACAGTTAGTAACAGTAAAATCATTTGCTTCTCCAGGCTGATCTACAAAGATATTGTTACTGTAATATTCATTAACTGCTCCCGTGTCCTGATAAAATTCACAGTTTCTGACTGTTATATCATCAGTAAAGGATGTAATATAGAAGCAAACTCCATAAGAGTTATGCACGTTTCTGAACTCAATATCTTCAAAAATAACATGCTGAGTTCTCATTAAGTTCATAACATAAGGCTTGTCTGATGTACCAGCTGCTATAATTCTTGTATCTGTAAACTGAGAACCACTAAATAGAATTCTGTTGATACTAGATGTTCCTGATATGAAACCAATATCTATCTTCTCATTAAAGTCTGTTCCGTCGAGTATGAACTGAGTTGGCCCATTAACACCTCTAAGAGTTAAATCGTCTGATGCAGCTTGAATTGACGTGTAATTTCCTGCAGATCCGATAGTAAAGACTCCGCTAAGAGGTGCCAGTCCTGTAGAAGAATATTCTACTGCTCCAAAGTCAGGAGAGTTGCTTCTTGGATTGCCGTAGAAATCAAAGCTCTGGTATCCCGTATAATATGCCTGATCTTCCATTGCACAACTCTGAGGAATCATTGTCATAGTTGTATCCAGTACAGGATCATAATTCTTATCATTTCTCTGGGAAGGATCAATATATATTGCAGCATGGAAATCAAATAGTGTCTTATAATATGTATTACTTACTTTTACAGAGTAGACTGACTTTGAGAAGATATTATTATAATCTTCAATATTCACAACATCATTATCACCAATGAGATTGTTAAAATAAGCTCCATATCCTTTACCATAATTAACAATAAGATTGCTTTTAACATAGTTTTGCGTACCTGAAATACTCATTGCATTAGACCATGAATGATCGGATGTATTGACGACAGTATTGTGTCTTACGCTATTCCCTGTTCCGTTTGAAACAGTTATCCCATGTGCTTCTCCTGTAAAGGTAGTATAAGTATCATTTGCACCGGTCACTCTGACTTTATTGTTGTATATATAGCAGTAGTCATCACCATCACCGCAATAAGAAAGTGTTATACCGAACAATTTAGCTTTAAGTGAGTTTCCTAAAACGTCTACCCATTTACATCCTCTTAACTCAAATCCATATTTTGAACCATCAAAAATGTTATCTGAAATATACGCACCCATTGCTCTGGAAAGATACATGTGTTTATAGCTTCTGTAAAATTCATTATCAGTGATAGTTAAATTTTGCGTGTTTAATTCTTCAGTATATGTATTAGAGCTGTTAAAAATCTGATACGCTCCATCATAAAACTTGTTATGAGAAATCTGCACATTGTCAGGAGCTTCAGAATCTGCATTAAGTCTGATCAAGCTGTGGTTTGAAGTATTAGTACTTACAACACCATTAAATACATTATTGTCAATCAGAATATCATCGCAGTCACCATTCATTAATATTGCACAACCATAAGTTGCATCAGATTGGAAAGTCAAATTGCTGATCGCTACATTATTTGCTGCGTAAAGTCTCATGATCCAGTTTATGGAACTTGTGGATTGACTGTTTGTCAGAATAACGCTGCCTTCCGGTTCATTCGTTGTGATAGTAATATCGTATGCAGGATCTGTATAACCTAAGTCTACACGTCCATCATATGTTCCGGCAGAAAGCAGTAAAACAATATCGCCATCTATTCCATAAGCCATAATCGAGTCACAGGCTTCTTCTAATGTTTGATAATATCCTGTCTGTCCAATTGTCCTTGTTCCTGAAACAGGGACTGCAAACAGAATTGTTGTTAAGACAAAACTAATAATTAAAGATAACTTTTTTATCATTAAAATACTCCCAAGTATTATTTTTTGCAAAAAATAGCAAATTTTATAAGATAAAAGTGTATGAACAATGTCAATTTATTTATCACATATATTGATGAATGTGATTCACTGAACATATATAACCTTTTCCATACTAAGGGGATGATATATTCTAATTGTTCTGAAAAAAAGTAAAAAAAAAGCACCCTTAAAAAATCTATCCGGACTTAAGGGCGCTTATATTTAAAAAATGTTTACTTATATCCAAGAAGTTCAACATCAAAAATCAATGTTGCTCTTGCAGGAATTACTCCCGGATACCCTCTTTCACCATAAGCAAGTTTGTAAGGAATGTGAAACTGAAATTTGTCCCCTACATTCATCAGCTGAACACCTTCGTCCCAACCTTTGATTACTTGTCCGACTCCAAGAGTGAAAGTGAATTTCTTATTTCTGCTGTGTGAAGAATCAAACATTTTCCCGTTTGTGAGAAAACCACTGTAATGAACATCAACTTTAGATCCTCTTCTTGGTTTATCTGAACTCTCTGATTTATGTGTAATGTAATATTTAAGTCCAGAATCAGTTGTAATACATTCAATTCCTTCTATATTGGATAACTCCATTTATTGTCTCCTTTTATGTTATATGTAATCAAAATCAATCCATTTCCTGATCTATACAGTGAAAATTGTCTAAAATTGATTTTTCGTTTTATTTTGTCTGAAACTCCTTAATAGAAGTACATATCATCTCAATAATAATCTGTGTTGTAAGATCCGTTTCCTGCTTAAACATACTTATATCGAATGCCTCCAGAATTTCTGGTCCTGGTATTTGACTTGGATAGCCTGTTTTAAGAATCAATCTGATTTTATCATTTTTAAGCTCGTTTCTTATTCTCCTTACACAGTTTATACCGGCATCCTCTGTTTCCATGACAATATCAACCAGGGCAACAGCAATATCACTGTTCTCCTTCAGTAAAAAGATAGCTTCATCTGAATTGCATGCACTGAAAATCTCCAGATTCATGTCATCTATTTTATGATTATCGAAAATCATTTTAATTATTTTATGAATATCCTGCTCATCATCAACAATCAGGATTTTCCATGTTCTGTTATTTTTTTCAAATTTATTTGTGTTACATCTTCCCATTTAGTCCTCCTGAGACTTAGACAGCATTTCAATAACAGTTTTAAATTCTTTTCTATTAATTTCATTCATTTCTGACAGGGCTTTATGAGCTTCAAGTATCAGTTTTTCCAGCGAGTTATCATGATTATCACTACAATTTAGACCTTTATAATTCTGCTCATCTATATCATCAATAATCAGAATGTAATCGTTGAAACCGGTGTTGTATAACAAGTCATTAATTACCTTATTCTGAGATTTCACTTTAAGTTTTGCCTGAAACTTCGAGATAGAATATCCAGCAAGTCTGGCTATCAATCCCATTACCGTACTGTCCATGAATTTAGTTTCCGAAAGATCAAGCAATACCTCTTCAGAATGTGATTTCTTTAAGAGATCATTTAATACAAAATTGCCAAACTCTGCTGAGTTTGTATAGCGAGCGTTTCCTACTATCTTGATAAATATTCTACCGCTTCTTTCTGCAATAAGATATTCAGCATCATTCATTATATTTTACCTCGTTAAATTCCTTTACTGATTGTAAAAAAAGTCAAATCATCAGGAATATTCTTAAGTTTATCAGCTCTTGTATTCCTGACCATTGAGTTAATATCTCCCTTAGTTTTTGTCACAAGATTTTTCAGTTCTTCTGACATATTCATATTCTGATCATCTAAGATTTCGAGTATCCCATCTGAAAAGAATGTTAAATTAAATACCCCCGGAAGCATTACTTCATGCAGGTCAAATTCTGCAAACTCAAGTAATCCAACTGGGAATCCTTTATAATCAAGTATTTCTATCTCATCCTGATTGTATAGATATGGGAAGGGGTATTGTCCACCATTTGAGAATTTCAATGTGTTTTTTGCTGTATCGATAACTCCATAGAACAATGTAAGGTGTTTCTCAATATCTTCAGATAACAGAAGTTTATTAACAGCTTTAACAAGTTTATCCGGTCTACAGATAATGTCATCTTTATCAGCTCTGTATTTCTCAACCATATTGTTAACATATCCCTTAAGAAGAACAGTTACAAATGCAGACGAGGCACCATGCCCTGAAACATCTGCAATATAGAATCCAATCGTATTTTTATTGATTTCAAAGTAATCAAGAAAGTCTCCACTGAGATATAGAGATGGAATAATTCTATGCGAAAACTTGTATTGAGCAATCTTTTTTGATTTATCAGGCAGGAGTTTGAACTGTATCTTCCTTCCTGCTTCCTCATCTCGTTTAATAACTTCCAGTGATTCCTGAAGTTCGGCAGTTCGTATAAGAACTTTCTGTTCAAGCTCTGCATTAAGCCTGACAATGGTCTGCATGCTTTCATATGTTCTGAGAGAAGCAACAATTGAAGTAACAAGTTTCTGAGCAGTTAGTTCTGTTTTCTCCTTGTAATCATTAATATCGTAATTTTCAATAACATGCTGTTCGGGGGCCTGCCCTGGTTGTCCTGTTCTCAGGATTATCCTCACATATTTGTTCATCAGCTTATTTCTGATATGTTTTACAACTTTTAAGCCTGAATCTTCTGTTTCCATAACAACATCCAGAAGAATAACAGCTATATCAGGATTATCTTTTACAATCATCTCAGCTTCATCCCCGGAATAAGCGTGAAGAAACAATAATGATCGACTATCATATGAAAATCCACTCAGAACAATTGAAGTAATGTTATGAATTTCTTCATCATCGTCGACAATCAGTAATTTCCATGGATTACTCATATCTGATTCTGAACTGTCGTCATCATCAAGAAATGTCAGAAAATCAGTATCTTTATCGTTTAGTGTTTCCATAAATCATCCCATGCTAATATTATTCATTTATTTCATCAGTTATTTTATAATCTACAGGAAAGTCAATAACAAATTCAGTACTTTCACTTTCCACGCTGTCACAGGTTATGCTTCCACCGAGAGATTGAGTGACCAGATTATATACAATATGCATACCTAATCCGCTTCCACCCTGACCTCTCTTAGTTGTGAAGAAAGGATCAAACACTTTTATCAGGTTTTTCTGTGGAATTCCTTTACCATTATCAGTATAAACAAGTTTAACATTTTCCCCACTTCTTTCAATTCTAATGTTTATATGACCTGCTTCTAAATCTTCAAAACCATGTTTAAGACTATTCATGATAAGATTTGTCATTATTTGAGAAAAAGCACCCGGAAAACTATTTACCTCAATATCTTCTTCACATTGGATACTGATTGTATGTTTTGATCTCTTAAACTTTGAACTCAGACTAGCAAGAATCTCTGTCATGTATTCCTTCATCATGAATTTTCTTCTTTCTTTACTTGCCTGATCAACAGCAACCTGTTTAAAACTCTGAATCAGATCAGCAGCTCTCTTCATGTTTGACAGCAACATTCTGGAGCTATCACGCGCAATAGAGAAGTATTCCTTAAGGTTACTCTTCTTAAGACCGTTTGTGTTAAATTTTTCCTCAATTTCAGTTGTTTTCACCTCAAGGAAGGATGCTGCAGTAACCCCAATACCTACAGGTGTATTTATTTCGTGAGCTACACCGGCAACTAATCCACCCAGAGCTGCCATCTTTTCTGACTGAATAAGGAAATCCTGTGCTTTTTTGAGATTTATCAAAGAATCCCTTAACTCTTCTGTTCTTTCATTTACAAGCTCTTCCAAATGTTCTTTATGCTTTAAAAGTTCTTGATTAGCCTTAGATAGCTGTTCTGTTCTTTCCTGAATTTTTTTCTGCTGAAGTTTTTTCTGAGTTATGTCTCTATCTACTCCTCTGTAGCCCACAAATTCCCCTTCTTCACTGAATATCGGGACTCCACTTGTTTCAAGCACAACCTCATTACCATTCTTATGAATGTTTATATTTTCAAGCATTCTAAGAACTTCCTTATTCCTGAACCTTACGGTAAAATCATTTTCGATTTTTTCGCTCTCAGATTCAGACATGAAGTCAAAAGGTGTTTTTCCTATCACTTCTTCAGGAGAATAGCCCAGAATAGATTCAATCTGAGGGCTTACATAAGTATACAGACCCTTTTTGTTGACTTCCCAAATCAAATCACTTGATGATTCAATCAACCCTCTGTATTTTGATTCACTTTCTCTTAATGCATTCTCAGTTGCTTTCCTTAGTGTAATATCCCTTACGAAAAGAAATGCTCCTTCTTCTCCCTCAAATTCCAGATAATTACTTGTAATCTCAACAGGGATTTCCATATTATCACGACTGAGAAATACTGATTCATACTTCTTGAAACCTGCATGTCTCAAGGCAGTCATATGCTTTTCCCAATTTGTCAAAGGGAACTGAGAGTCTATTTGAGGAATTTTCATTTTAAGCAATTCATCTTTGGAATAACCAAGCATATCCGAAGCAGCATCATTTACATATACAATTTGAGTCTCACTATTAAACCAGATTACACTATCCCTTGCCTTATTTACTCCGTACTGAACAAGTCGCATGAACTGTTCAGTTTCTTTTCTCTCAGTTATATCGCGAGTAACACCTCTGAATCCAATCATCTCATTTTCGTCATTGTAAACAGGCAGACCACTTGTCTCAAGAATAATCTTCTTACCTGACTTATGTACTCCGATATACTCCTTCTGGACAATAGGATCTTTAAATTCAGAGATTTTCCCATACATTATAGGATTAATATCCTTATCTCCCGGAACAAGAATGTCATGAAATTTCTTACCATACAGTTCATCTTCTTCATACCCAAGGATTTCAAATGCCTGAGGACTGATATAAGTGAATTCACCTTTCCCGTTAAGCTCCCAGATAAGGTCACAGGATGACTCAATAAGCCCCCTGAAACGTCCTTCACTCTGTTTCAGCCTGCTTCTTGATTCAATTACAGAATTCAGCATTTTGTTCAAAGTTGAGGCGAATATTTTTATCTCTGCCGTACCAACTACCGGTACAGAACTTAAGGGGAACCCTTCAGAATCTGAATTATGCAAAGATTCTATAAGTTTGTTAATTGGATTCACTATACTTTTGGAAAGTAAATACGATACAATAACAGCGATTACTAAGAAAATTGATGAAAATAATATAATCGCATGCAATAGATGATTTACATTCTTTTTCATATCATCTATATAAACAGAACTGCAAATATACCATCCAAGTGGCTCAAAATAGTTGATATATGCCTTTTTACGAACAAGTATGTCTTCGTTACTGCGTGGATCTTTTATGTATTTCTGTTCATCAAATCCCGGTCTACCATATGAATATTCAAGTGTATGTTTTCCAGATTTAACAGTCTGTCGCAAATCATCCATCAGAAAATTGCCTGTCTCCAGATTGACAAATGTAATAAGATCGGACTTTTTCATTGTAGGATGAACTAATATTTGATTTGCATCAGTGAAAATAAACAGATAACCATGTTCTCCTACCTTTTGTTGTTTAAGTGCCTCGTTAAGATTCTCAACTACAGCATCAATTCTATTCACTTTCTCAATTTCGAGATCATCCATGTAAATACCGGTACCAATAATCCAGTTCCATTTATCATAAAGTTCAACATACGATAATTTAGGTTGTAATTCCGTTAATCCTTCCTTCGTAGGTTTAGGCCAATAATAATCTATGAAACCACTACCATCATGAAGACAGGAATCGACAAAAGCTTTAAACAGATTTTCGTTTTTTCCTAAAGCACAATTGAATTCAGGATTATCAAGAATCGAGTTGTCTAACTCGGGGATTGTAGGATGCATTATCATTTTGGGGTAAGGTCGTCCAATATCATTTATCCAGAAATAACCAACTCCTTCATTATAACGCAGATTTTTAATGTAATTTATTACATATTCCTTAGCTAAATCTTCCGAAATTCTTCTGTTCCTGTATCCTCTATAAACGCTATCCATAAACTTTATCAAAAATTTCACATTTGTCTTCAGATCTGTTTTTCTATTCTCCAGCATAGAATTATTACTATATTGTATACTATTGTATTCGACTTTCACCAGATTCGTTGTAGCATTAAGAAGGTTCATGGCATTGTTTTCAAAAGCCTCTTCCATTTTGGATTCAGCGATGTAACCTATAATTACAGTTTTAATTATAAAAGAGATTATAATTATGCCGCTTATTGTAAAAATTATTCTGGATTTTAAAGAATTTAGCATATAGAGTTTCCTTGTATACTCAGTTCTTAATGAGGTTTATAATAAAATTTAGCCAATATAATTTCGAAAACAAGAAAATAATTTCATATTGTAAATAAATTCTTTTCGAAATTTCTTTTGCACAGGAAAAAGATAATATTTTTATGATTCCCTTGACAATATTAAATCCATTTTTATTCAATGAAAGGCAATTATGGGAAAAATTCTGAGAAGAATATACTTTCCTTTAAAATTGATAGCTGCAACTACAATACAGGAGCCGATACCATTTGATATCAGTGTACTCTTTTTATTACCTTTTTAACTTCTCCAGTAGATATGTTGATTATTTTATTCATACTCACTCAATGTACAAGGACTATTTTGTAAAATATAGAATCAGCAAGTCAATTGACTAAGTGATTACTTACATGAAGCGAGAGATTAAGTTAAAGTTTACAAGACATAATAAATGTAAAATCAATCATGTTAATATTCCACTTTATTCTGATATATAAATATATTGATTTCTGAACTCTTTGTATAGTTCTTTTATAAAAAATAAATTAATAGTCCATAACTGGAAAATCACAAGTTGCTGGAAGGTACTAGAAAGCTTCTTTAATTTTCATTACTACACTCTTACTTCCTTCTTCATTGAAAGCAAAATCAAATCTTAAATTTATATTCTTTTTCTTATTTAGAACTATACGTAAACCGATTCCACCAGCAACGCTTTTTCTTGTACAAAAATCACTAAGGTTTTCTTCTACTTCACCCATTCCAGCAAACACTGTTGCACCGAACCTCCACCAGACAGGAAACCTTAACTCTGTTTGCCCAGCTAAAAAATAATTTCCTGACATACTACTAGCTCCTCGCAGAATCATTTTCCCTTTAAGCTCCAAGATATCGTAAAATGGTACATCTCCGAAGGAGGATTTCCCCACAATTTGAAATGCCAGGACACATTTTTCCCATACTGGAAAGTAATGCCTATAATCAATTTCAGATTCTGTAAACTTGAGTGAACTTCCTAAAGCCGGGTTAAAATGTGTGAATGAAACTTTAAACAAATTACCTTCTCTTCTATATATTTGTCCTTTAGGAATATTCTTATACACTAACTGTCCTCCTAAACCAGAAAGGCACTTTTTACCAACTCCAATTATGGTACTGTTAGCAGTCTCATTATTCACAAAAGAAGTTTTAGAAAATTTGAAGCTATAGGACACCCCAATATAAGTATTTTCGGAAACGACAAAGTTCGCTGCAATTCTAAATGGAATATACTCTGCATTATAATCCATATCATTATAATCATCCGGATAGTTCTGATAACCAGACTTCAAGTCTAAACTCAGCCAGTTATCTTTAAAATACTTGCTATAGTCCAACAAAATATCATACTGTCTGGAGAAATTAAAACTTATTGAGGATCCCAGTTCATCTGTATCCTGATTTCTATCCTCTGGCTCAAAATAAAAAGCCATAGCAGCACCCAAAGTTAAACCATCAGTATCACTAACCCCTATTATTGGGTGTACTCCTACTCCCCAAGACTCTTTGGGGAATTTATTCTTTTCCGGTTTTGTAACTTGGGCCATCAAATTAAAGTTTAAGACCATTGCAAATACCACTATTATGTATCTATATTTACTTGCTGAAAAAAACATATTAACCTTTCAATCCAACATAAGTTGGGTTCGTTACCAGTTTATCATAGTTACCAACATCATTACCTTTAAACTTAGCTTCGGTACTATTAGATAAATGAATCTTCCGGGCATCTTCATATACGATTGTTCCTTGTAACGAAAACTTGTCATTGGCTTCATTTGTAAATAGTGATAGAGTGAATAATAGTATGAGTATTCTTTTCATTATTTTTTCTTCTCATTTGATGTAATTTTAAGTTTGTACACAGGTAGAGATAACGTGTTGTATGCTATAAAGTATACTTCTCCGTTTTCTTTTAAAGCTGTGTTGATATAGTTTTCAGGTAATTCCTTAAATGAATTAGTTGATGACCAATTAAAAACTTTTAGTGAATTTTCAATTTGACTTTTTGCTACCCAATTACCCATAGATTGATCTGTTATTGATAGCCATGATTTTATATTGCTAATCAACTCTACAGCATCAAGAATATCTGTGTCTTTGGGATAATAAACAAACTCCGCACCAGAACAATATGTGTCTAAATTCGGTTCAGTTGTATAGAAGCGGATAGAATTTACTTCCGAATGATTATTCAATCCATCCAATTGTTCTTGTGTGAAGTGTTTTCTTTCTATACTTTTTCTGTTTTTGATAGATTGATCAAAATCTCCCCAAAGTTTTTGGTAATTCTCATTTGATAAACCACCCATTTCCACTAGAACAGAATATACACCTGTACCATCAAGAGTTGCTTTTTGGGACTTTGGATAATAACTAAATGCACCATCCTTTTTTACATAATATAGTTTAAAAATATTAACTACGTATTGTTTATAAAAATCTACAGTCTTTTCCTTATTTTCTATGGAAGCTTTCTTCCAGAGATAGCGTGGTAAAACTCTTAATCCTTTGGATGTTCTCAGTCTCCACTCGTGCCATAAATCAAGATCATCGCTTTGAGGGGTTCCTTCTGAAACAACTTTGAAAACAGATGCGAAGATTTTATCCTGATAATGTACCGGAAACTGAGGATGAATGTATTCGCCCTTTGCGTTGATGAACGCTTTTAAAATCGATGAAGTATTGCTCAGATCCATTTTTAGCAATTTACCTTTTTTGGATTTAGGTCCCCATAATCCGGTCTCTGGATCCTGAGCATCATAGAACCATTGTAATAAAATTTGCTTTAACTCAGACGTAGGTGTAAATAACTTGTTACGTGTAATTACATCATTTTCATTAGCCAAGCTTAGTATATCCCGGGCATGATGAAATGTTGTTTGAGTAAGCTTATAAGCTGGCCAACTTATAGTTGATATATCATTTAAGTAGTTGATCATTTCTTCAGGAGTATCAACCTGTTCTAAGTATCTTAGAGGATACTTTAGGGATAATGGGACACCTATTTCAAGAGAAAGTCTCTCAAGATGAGCAACTACATTTTTTGTTGGCTCGTGATGTGTACATAAAGGATACTCACTATCCATGAAAGAGCCTGTTTCAGGATTTTGTAAATTCCTATAGAAGTTATATTCTTCTTCCTTACTGGTGAAGTTTGGTACCTTTATCAGTCCTTTGCGGGTTCTCATCTGATTGTATAATTCTCGAATTCTTTTACTGGCTTCAAGATATTCCCCTTTATCCAGATAATAGGAAAGCCCCAGCATCTTAAACTCAAAAAGAGCCATATAATATCCTTCTTCCTGACACTTTTTATTCAGTTTGAAAAGCTTAGGAATGTATGAAAAAGTATATACATTATACACAAAAGGGGAAACAACTATTAGAATTCCTATAAGAATCAGAAACTTTGTTTTTTTGTTAATTTTAGACATAGAATCTCCATTAATTTTTTTTTGAACATACTGAAATTTTAAACTTATGAAGCAACATTAAATTAAACAGTCAGTGATATTTATGATAATTATATTTAACTTTATCAATAATTGTAAGTTACTTTCTCTGATTTACACTTTTTTTGAGATATCTCTAAGATATTCAATTGAATCTTTAGCCCACTTGACATTGGCTTCGGTAATATATTTACCTTTACTCAGAGCAACTCTCCAATATGGACCACAATCGTTACGTCCTGTAAGTTGCAAATAATGTTGGAGTTTTTCTTCAACTTCCGATAAATCTGCCAGTTCTTGTTCATACAAAGCTAGTTGTTGTTTTAACTGTTCAATAGGTTTGGTAAATCCCAACTCTGATGAAAACAGAATTCGTAAATTGAGTTCATTGCGGACATCTTCTTTTATTTGGTCTGGAGGACTGGTTAACCAATTTGTTAGCGTCTCACGACCCTGATCAGTAATTGAGTAAACTTTTCTATAGGGACCTTTTGAACTTGCTTCCATTTCAGATCCAATGTCTCCATTATTTTCGAGTTTTTTTAGTTCCCGATAAATCTGACTGGTTTGGGCAGCCCAAAAGAAGTGAATGGAATCATCAAACATTTTCTTTAAATCATAACCACTCATAGGTAGATAATTTAACAGACCGAGTAAACCCATAGGCAACGACATAATTATTCTCCTTTTTATCTATTTAACATGTACACTATTATACTTGTATAATAGTGTCAAGTAAAAAAAGCATAGAGATCAACTCTTACTTCAAAAGAATGGAGAGGATTTTTGTCTTTGATATTAAAAATAGGAAAAGAAGACCTTTATTCAAAATTGCAAATTTAAGTCTGTTCATGTAAGATTCTAACATCAGTTTTGCAAATTAGCAGGAGCTTTAAGGAGAGAATTCGCTTCTTAGGAACGAAGTTTCGATATAGTTGTTTATCTTTTTTTAGCAATTTTCTTGAACTCATCTTCAAACCCATCTGTATAAGTATAACCTAAACTGCATCCCAAAATAGTAACTTTAGAGTCTTTTGAAATAGAAGCAGCAACTATCATGCTATTTTTTATTATTACAACATTTGTTACTTGATAATAAGAAATTGTATAGCAGGAGATATCTATATCAAGATTACTTCCAATAGTAATTACAACCAGAAACCATGAAACATTACGAGATGATGCAGTAAGATATGCTGAAAAAGTAAAAGCTGCAAGTGTAGATACTACCCTAATCATCGGAGAAAGAATGATACACTGTTATCCTATATGCTCACCAATGTTTACCGAAGCGACCCAAGCACTTGACGAAATTATGAGGTTAATGAAAAATAAAATGTTATGATAAGAATAATACGATCAACCGTTCCACCTGAAAATCTTAAGATCCACTTTACCATTAATAACATCAACTCCTTCATCTCTCAGTAAGTTCTGCTGAATAAAATTTCCTTCCGGATCCTTTATTGCTACTTCACCCTTACTGTTTATTACTCTATGCCAGGGAAGTTTGTGCTTCTCAGAACAGGATCTCAGAATTCGGACAACTTGCCGGGCTGCCATTGAACTGCCTGCTATTGAAGCGATTTGACCATATGTTGCAACTTTACCCGATGGTATAGACTTGATTATATCAATAACGTTTTCAGTAAACTCTGTCATTTTCACTCCTTATTCATGCGCTATCAGTATAAAGTTAAAGAAATTAAGTATAGGCACTCAAAGAGATATTTTAATTTCAAGCATGGAATCACAAACTTTCTGCAGTTCTGATTCCTTTATCAATGCCTTTTCTTCACCAAATACTGAATTTGAAAATCTGGTATCAAGTTCTATGTATTTTACATTCTTATATAACTGAAGCTTTTCAACAAGTTTTTTCCCCCATTGGATTTTACCAACAGGTTTAACAGGATTAATAATCATAAGGCTGATCTTATTAGTGTCAAGAAGTTTAACAGACTGTTCCACAGCCTTGTAAGATGGTTCGTCCAACATATTTTCATACTTTCCGGTAATTGGCTCAGGATAACAGTCTGAGATAAGAACAATCATATTCTTAAATCCCTGAGTCTTATATCCTGGTTCAGCGAAAATCTGTCCTGCTAGATTCAGTCCATCAGCAATCGGAGTCATTCCTTCTATCTTCATGCTGTTAATTGACCCAATAATCAATCTGGAGTTATGAGTAGGATAGTGATAAACTCTTGCCATGTCATTCTGGAAGCCTATAAGGCCGATTCTGTCCTTAATACTTGCCACTTTACTGCTCATCATCGGAATTATTCTCTCAAGAACAGGTATCACCCACTTTATTGAATTACTGACATCAAGCACAATCATAATATTATAGGTTATCCGGCTCTCATAAACTGTTCTCATTATATTGTCCGACTTTATTGAAAATTGCCGGTTGTCAAAGTTGTAATCTCCGGTTTTAATACTCTTAAGAATCGTATCTTTGAACACTATCGGATTTCTAGAGTTCTTAATGCCGGATTGTGATCTGATTACTCTGGATCTGCAATCATAAAAATCTTTAGAGCTACTGAATTTGCTTGATTTCCTTTTTGCCAGATTCATTCGGATTTGTGATAAATCTCCCGGCTCGATGTTAAAACCCTTTTTCTCAGCAACCTTATTGATTTTATCTAAAACACCTTTATACTTAGGTAAATTGCTGTCGATATCATCTACTTGTCTATTTTTCACAAGTCCCATTATTTGTCTAAGAGCATGGTTGAGAGTTATTTTTCTGAACATACCAAAGACAGATCGATTTCTACCATCATCACCAATAACAGGTTCTTCAAAACTTAGCATTGTCTCCGGATTACTGAAAAGACTCAGCATTAACCTCAGATATTCTCCATCTGCTTTATTATCAACATACCGTTTATACATACTCTCGGCTTGTTGTAACAAAAGTTTCTCGTTCTTTGGCAGTCCTCTCTCTTTGATGAGTTTTTCACGCAGATCGATAATTCTCCGTTTAACATCAACATTCTCGTCATAATCTATTCCAATATCCAATTCGGAAACAAGATGTTTGAGATATTCTAAGACTTTTTTTCAAGCTGAAGCAGCTCACCTCCCGGAGTTTCCATATCTTTGTTTATAATGATGGATGTATTGCCACTTTCCTGTATCAGATTATTATCAAAGAATTCATTTATTTCAACATCAGTCAGAGGCTTTTTGAGTCCACCCTGCCTTGTTCTATGTCTCAGTACAAGTAATGCAGCCTGACGAACATGTCTTTCATCCACTTTTACCCTCAATTCGAGAGCAGCATGTGATTGTGCCGTTTTCAATATAGCGATGTCTGCTCTGTGGCCATCAACGTCAAAACTACTGCATAAGTTAACAATCAGCTCTATATATTTCTGGTCAGTACAGACTTTATTCAGCATTCCCCGTGCAACCTTTATTGTTGCCTGAAGCTGTCTGTTCCTCTCAGAAAAATCCGCTGTAAATTTTTCCCTGTCACTTTCGAACATGATGTTTCTTCGGATGATTTCTGATCTTTTCCCAGCATCTTTTACAGAATTTACCGTTACAGAAAGCGGGAATCTATCCAGAATCTGCGGTCTCAATTCGCCTTCTTCCGGATTCATTGTACCGATAAGAATAAATCTTGATGGATGCTCTACTGTGAAACCTTCACGTTTAATGCGATTCCACCCTGTTGCTGCAACATCAAGAATATCATCCACGATATAGTCTGAAAGCAGGTTTACCTCATCAATATAAAGAATGTTTCGATGGGCATAAGATAGTATACCGGGGACAAATTCCATTTCCCCTTCTTTAAGAAGTTTTTCGATGTTTACAGTACCAAGCAGGTTTTCTTCTGTAGTACTTATGGGGATGTTAACGATTTCTACGGGTTTTGATTCTGTGCTAAACTCGGTTGATCCATGCCTTGTTTTGCAATCATTACACCATTCTTCCGGTTTATCAGGATTACACTGAAACTTACAGCCTGAATTCACATTGTTTTCCGGGAAAATATCTGCAAATGAGTATACGGCAGTACTCTTGCCTGTACCTTTTGTTCCTTTAATCAAGATTCCACCGAGTCCGGGATTAACAGCATTAAGTAGTAGACCTAATATTAATTCATCCTGCCCGGCAATAGCTGAAAATGGATAATTGATTCTTTTCATTGTTCCTCCATTTTAAGAACACAAAACTATTAAAATCATTTCATTTTAAGTTTTTTGTAAATTAAAATAATTCTACTTAAATGAGAATTTTCTTGAAAATTATAGAACGTCATTTCAAGACAAGAAATGAAAATTATTTCCTGAAACCGTTTTCCCCAATATATCTAGTTAAAGCCACTTTTCGTCAATAATTTCTTTGCATTGCCTCTGATTAAAAGAAAAGCCTGCACGTGGCAGGCGTTAGAAATCACTGGATATTCCACTCATAGAAAAGAAAATTTCTAATATGTTCTACAGTTTGAGAATAAGCTTTTAATTTTGAATTGCTTACTACTGTATATAGTACGAATTTATTTTTTATTGTTGTTTACCCAAATTTCAAGCAGTTTTTTGCATTTCAGCAATGGTTTAACACTATTTATTCTATTATTATCCAACCATACATAAAGTAATTCAGGATTACTAACAAGAGTTGAGATGTCCTTAATGTTATTGTTCTGCCGTATTGATCATACTTGGAGAATGACCAGTAATCCATTTCTCTCAGTCTGTTATCCTGTTTCAGAACTATTCTGCCGTAACGGTCATAAACAACGTCGATTCTCAGATTTCCGGGAAGAGTTTTGCTTATCTGTCTGTTTTTCTCATCGTAGCGGAATGTAGTCATATACATTTCCTGCTGAGCCTGTGTAATTTCAGTTGCACCGGATAGACTGAGAATCTGAGATAATGCAGGGGATATTTCTCCGCATAAACGCTCATATTCTTCATAGATGTAGCTTCTCTCAAGAATTGCTCCGCTGGTGAAGGTCGTCTTGGATATAAGTCTGCCAATTCTGTCTTTCTGAATGACAACTCCGTTATTATCTTTATCAATAGTATTTGAATATGAGAGTTCATCTGGTTCGAACAGTCTTGATTTTACAAATGAACTGGCACCTTTGGTCCATCCCATACTGCTGCTGCTCTGAGTTCCATAATATCTATTTACATAGTATTCACTTACGGATAATGTAGGTTTTTAAAGTAGCTTAGAAATATGAAAATATTTTTCAAGTAAAAACAGCAAATAGACAATCCTGAAACCTTGATGTAATGACGCTGCAATCAACACTTTAAGTACTTTGGGTTTTTCATTCTTATCAACATTCTCAGCAACAAGACTTACAATTTTAGATGTAAGAAAATGATACCATCTGACAGACAAGATTCTTCTTGTTCTGACAAAAACTCTTTCATTTTTAAGAACTGTATTGAAGTACTTAATATTTTTAAGTAGTAATATCCAGTAAATCAAAGCAGATAAGATAGTTAAAATCAAAAATATTGATCCAAAAACATCCATAAGTTTCTCTCTTTCGGTATAAAAATTTTTATGTTTACATGTATTTTTACAGATTGTAAAGTAATAAATGCTGAGAATCAAAATTTCCAGTTAAACACTCTGTAATGAAAATTGACAGTTGTTGTCTGTCCCATTGATGTAGCTTTCTGTGTACTTATAATTGAGTTGATTACATATTTTCCAAACTGTTTACCGAATGTGTACTTGTAATTGTAATCTGCTTCCGTATTATCAAACTTTGATCTAAAATCAACTTCTGTTGGAATGTAAACATCCTTCTTTTTACATGTATATGACATTTTGTATTTAATAAATCTTTTCTCCTCATAAAATGATTTGGAAAACTCAAGATTCAATCCGGTTTTCTTTTCATCTGATGTACCAAAATTCTGAATAGCTTCATAATCTATTGAAATAAATATGCTGTTTAGTGTTTTCCCTACTGCAGCAATGATATCTTCAACTTTATCAGCATAATCAGCTAATCCCGGAGATGGATTAATTTCAAGAATTTTTTTGAATCTTCTTGAAAGATTAGGGTTAATTACAACAAGTTTCTTATTATCATACGTCACGAGCCAATATATGTTCTCTGTGAATTTCTTTACTTGATCTTCATTCATACCGGCATCAGAAAGGAATTGACTTAAAAAGTCAATTCCCTCTTTACATTTTATTTTGCAACTGTATCTTCCTGCTAACTGCTTATCAAGTGTTACTAATTTATCAAAATATTCTTCAGGAATAGAATGACAAACAATAGTCATTACCAGCATGAATACTAACATAATAAGTTTATTCAGTTTCATGGATAATTCCAACTCCTTTTTTCTTTTTAAGAAAAATAATCAATGCAGTACCAAAAGATGTTCCTGTATGTGCAGATGTTCTTGTGAGTCGTAGTAATGGAATACAAAGTATAATCTTTAACAATAATTTACTCAATATTATCATATCAATAATATTACAAATAAACAATGTTGCAGCTATCCAAATAAGTACATCTTTCCAATTATATGAATATTCAGTTTTAATCCTCATAATTAATTCTCCAATACCTAAGGAAGGTAACCGTCTAAATAATATTGATACAATGAACACAAGAAGCGGATAGATCATATATGATACTTGAAGATATGGTCTATCATTAATATGCCTTGTTACTGTATATAAGTCATCAAATATAATTAAGTACTTAACTATTGTAAAGCAAGCATAATCAATCAAATTTGCAAGGAAAGATACAATAAATTTTTTATATGTCACAATTGCTATCCTTAATTATCACTTCATTACTTTCTTTTTACCAAGAAGTTTTCTTCTCATTTCCTGACTGAATCTGTAATAGTAGTGAGTATTGTTATAAACAATTTTAGTCATTGTAACCCCTCCGTAAGTTACTCCTGCAAAGATATAATCTTCAACATCCCATTTTAGTTTAGCTGGAATAGTCAAGGCTAATTCAGCTTCAGTAATGTGAGGAATATCAATAGGTTTTTGCCCAGTTCCACATGCAGTCCATTTCATTAAAGCAAGCGATAGGTGTGCAGCAGTTAATTGCCCATATCTTAACATTCCCTTATTGCTTCCTCTCAAATAAGCAATGCGCATTGATATACTGGAAGCAGCTACACTGACTGTTGATGATGTTGCATCGACTCCAACAGCAAATCTTTCATAATGCTCCTGGTTTTCACCCCAGATACCATAATAATCGCTATAATTAACTATTTCCATACTTATTCTATCGGTATGGTCTTTACCATATTGCTGTTGAGCTTGAATTGAAGGAATAGGGTGCTGCATACTAGATCCTTGTGGAACATTGATCCAGTCGTGCATTCTTGGTGAGTAGTATATTCCATCACTAACTGTAGTAATTTCTATTTTAGGCTGATCCTGAAACATATTACTTATAAAATTAGAAACAATTCCATTATCACCAAGAATACCTTCTAAGCCTACAATATCAATAGCTCCTTGCAGGATAGTACTGGCAACATTGGTTAGTGGATTATTTACAATTGCATTGACTATACTTAAAATGAACTTCTTTCTATCATCTTTTTTCTTCTTTATTTCCAAACCTTTTTTTACATCTTCTACTTCCCATTTTTTTTGTTGATCCTCAGCTTTCCCCTTTTTCTTATCCTTTATTGCACTTCTTCCAGCAGTCACCCAAAGCAACCAGTGCCCAGACTCTTGTATCTCTCTATCCATCATTTGCTCAAACTCTGCAACATCATTCCATCCATTACTATCAGTGTATATTCCCCTGAATCCCCGGTACAAACTTTGTAATTTAGCATACTGCTCCTGATGATATGATAATGAGATTGCTCCGTCCAGCTCTACAAAGTTTGCAGGATTGTTACCGCAATATACATACGGACTGTCAAACTGCTCTGCCGGGTCAAGAGAGTGCCACCTACCTATTTGCGGGTCAAGGAACCGTTTTCCCCAATATATCCAGTCTAAATCGAGTTCGTCAATAATTTCTCTGTTTTTTCAAAACCTAGAGAAGATAAAGCCTGCACGGAGCAGGCTGATCAATTTATTTCCCTTTTTCTTTCAAATACTGCTCTTTCAGTTTCAGCAAAGCTTCTTTTTCACCTTTCTCATAATATCGATACCTTAGCCAGTAATCCCAGTCACCATCAAATGTTGAATACTCAGTAAGTGATCTCTTGAACCAATGCATTGCTTCACTACTATTTCCTTTTTCGTAATGCAGAAATGCCAGATGCATGAATATCCTTTCAAAGTTATTAATGTAACCTTCTCTTTCAGCATTGTTCTTTTTTTTATTTACTCTTATAAAGTGTGCATCCAACTCATTTTCAATTATATTCAGGTAATTATCAGGATGAATTTTCCTTAAAAAATGACTTCTCAGCATGAATTCCGGTCCAGCAACTATATAAATGTGGTTAATAAAATTATCTATAAAAACCTTAGGTTCAATGTAATCTAACTCCCACTCTATGAATATTCTTGCTAAGACTTCGGAATAGAAAATTGAGTTTATATATGGATGCTCAAAGAATAAATATGTTTCTCTCAGGTTCATATCTGACTTATCAATTTCCCCTATCTTATCGTAGCAATAAGCTTTCAATGCAAAATAATAGTTGAAATTATCAGCATAAGTAATATCTGATGACAGTGTGATTCCGGGTTCTAAAAGTCTTGCTGAGAGGAAAATTATTTTGAATTTCTCTATTTCTTCGAGTATTATATCGTATTGTTCACATAGAAGGAGGCTTCTGAAAAGGTAATTATAGGTAATCTCAAGATGTTTTACTCTACTGACTAATCCTAATGCGTACTCAAAATATAAACTATCAGTTAATTCAATACCAAGGCTATCTGCTATTGACTCAGACTCGATTATGTATTCATTGTACATTTTTTCAGCTTCAGAAAACTCTTTGACAGCGTCTTTAATACAGCCAATAGGATTGTGCATAATACTATGCATCATATACTTTTGAGCAGTATGTTCAAAACTTTTTTCAAGAGGTATTTCCTTTAGAGTATCATTACAAGTCTTTGCAAATTCTATCAATTTACTATTTTTGTGACTAATTGCAAACTTTATTTTTCTTTGAGGGATGTTAAGTTTTTTTACTAAAGCAAAGGTCGTTGCAATATAGTTTTCTTCATTGTTTCTTAATATTTCATTACTTACTCCTTCATAAGAAAGCAAACTACATAATATAAAGTATATTAAAACAATACCCGTTAATCTAATATTTCTCATTTCTATTCCTTTACTAGTTATTCTCTCTACGTCGATCAAAATCATAATATAGCCTGTTCCAAAAAACTATATTTCCGTGACGAACATCTAAACCATTACTAATATCCTCACGTATATATTCTCGAAATTGCCTGTAGTCATTTGATGTTTTTAACAATGTAGCTCCACTAGATGCTGCCTTTCTTGGAAGATATGATGCACCACCCGAAATGCCATCAACTATACTACTAAACGCATTATCAAAAATAGTATCAAAAATTTTTCGATTTATTTGCTTTCCTTGTATAAGATCTATTACGACAATTGCATTGAGATAGTTCTTGAAGGTAATAGCATCATGTGAATTATCTTGTTCACTATTTGGTTGTACTTTTAAATTACTAATTATGAATCCTTTTACAAGACTTAGATCAATTTCTGGTGCAGTGTATGATGCATGACGATTATTCTTCCCCTCCTTGTGAAATGCTGCTTCTAGAGCTGCAGGAGTGTCAATATCTTCAGTTACATCATATCCTTTTATTAACTCAAATAAAATAGCACCATTACTCAGAGAATCTCCCTCAGTCAAAGCAGAGATATCAATTGTAATTGGACCTCCTCCGCCACCACCGGAGTAACCATTCTCCTGTTCCCCAGGGTTTTCTAACTGCAGATTTCCTGAGTCATTTTCAATTACCTCATTTTGTTTTTGATTAATTTCCTCATCAGCTTGTCTTTCCTGACTATCAGGTGAATTACCACTTGTAGATGGTGTTTCACTTTGTGGAGGAGCAACAGGTTCTTCTTGAGTTTCAGCACTGCCTGCTCCATTCATGCTTTCAGAATCCTCCTCCTCAGCTACCTGTTCCGCTTTCTCACTTGCATCATCCATGTCCTCAAACCAACCCAACATAGGACCGGTTTGACAACAGTACATGGGTATATGTGATTTAGCAAGATCTTCTGCAAGTCTAATCTCATATTCCATTTTCTGTAAAACCAACTGAGCTTTTATGCGTATCATCTGCACATAGTAGTTATATGCGGACTCTGCTCCGTCCAGCTCTACAAAGTTTGCAGGATTGTTACCGCAATATACATACGGACTGTCAAACTGCTCTGCCGGATCAAGAGAATGCCAACAAAGAGCTCGGAGCCTTAGGCGAGAGTCTCCCAAAACCTATTTGCGGGTCAAGGAACCGTTTTTGCCAGTATATCCAGTCAAGATCCATTTCGTCAATTTCTTCTCTGTCTTTTGAGTTATGAGAAAGAAAAGCCTGCACGAGGCAGGCTGTAAATCCTTATTCAAAGGGATCTGTTTTGAAAACATTTAAAATGAATGAATAATTTTTAGAGTTTATATCTTTCTTACTACTAAGAATATATAACATATCATGATCAATAAAACCTTTTTCAAATGATTCATTTTCTTCTGGCTTTAATAAATATAATGCTTGATCTGAGAAATCGTATAGAATTGATTTGAATTTTGAGTCAATATAAAATATACAATCATGAAATGATACGGGTAATTTCTCAGAGAATAGTTTTTTTTCATACTCAGAGAACAGGATATTTAACATAGAATCTAAAATCATTATATCAGCATTCCATTGATGTTCTCCATTGCTCTCTTCATCAAAAGAATACCCAGTGTCTATAGCAACAAAATTGTTATTGTGCACAGTTGTAGAAATATATGGTGATAGTGGAAAATTTTCACCCAAAAAAGCATTACTATCAATATTTAATTTGAATTCAAGCTGTTTCTTTAAGTCAGTATTATATTTTGAAACATAACATTTGGCTTCATAATTAGCTTCAAAATCTCTAAACAAAGATCTTAATAATCCACTCCAACGCTCAAAACCTCCCCATGTATATATACATCCATCAATGATTTCAATATCACTAATGTAATCATCGAACGGAATATTAGTATCTTTACATTTAATCCAGTCTCCATTCGGGGTTAATTTCGCAATGAATCCATCTCTGAAAGATGGTAATATTGTATTAATTATATTAAATCCAACTCTCACATATCCATGAAGATTTCCAACAATATATATATTATTGGATTCATCAAATTCCATATCTGAAATACTGAAATCATTTTTTGCTTTCGGCTTAGTTGTCCATTGAAGTTTTCCATTTTCACTGAACTTGCTTATTGAAGAAATATTTTTTATAGGTGTGCCCTCGTGACAAACAATAATGATGTTGTTGCTATTATCAGTATAGATAACTGGAAAACCCAACGAATTGAGTTGAATTTCCCATACTCTTTCCAGATTTTTATCTAATTTCGTCATTTTGAAGGAAAAAGTTTTTGGCTTCTTCTTTCTATTTGATGTGATCATAATAATATTACTATTTCTATCAGTAGTAAAAGACTCAACGTAAACATCATCAGAGAAGTTCTTTGATTTTATTAAATTAAAACTACTTCTACACGTGTTGTATTCTTCAACTGAGAAAAGTATCGTAGAAATAAAAACGATGTAAAAAATCAGATATACTTTCATAATAACCTACCTTATTTAGGGACTCCATAGAGATCACTATCATATATGAAATCAGTGTTCCCGTATGATGCCTAAAATTATGATAAATTGCATTGTCATTGTTCTGCATTATATTTTCAAACTTCGAATCGTCTAAGTTAAGTATCATTGTTAGTTTAGAATATTTTACTGCTTTCATACAGAAAAATTCGTTTAGTGTTCTTCCTCTAAAATGGTAAAACGCACCCAGTGAAGCTTTCTGCTTCACGTGATATGTTTCATGCTGAAACGTATGATATGGCGTAAAATAAGCAGTATGAGTTTTACTGAATAATCTGCCGATAAGAGGTATATTGCCAAATATACTAACTTTCTCTTCTTTTCCATATGTAGTATTATGATCCCACAAAACTACATTAGTTCTTTTTCCTCTAACATAAGTATTCCTTGATATAAAACCATTGTTTATATCATACTTTGTTCCATTCACTAGCCCAAATAATTTATCAGATGGATGATATCCCAATGAAATAAATCTAGTTTCATTTAAGAACTTATAGGTAGCGTTAGAGGCTTTACATAGTGCTTTATAATTTTTATCACTTCCTTCAGTTGCTGTTAAAACTATTTGCTCCACCAAAGTATCATTAAAATCGGCAGGATTATCAAAATCATTATGTTTCAACACAACTATATTATCGATATTCAAACCATTTGCTCCCAATTCAATAGGTTCACCATCAGACCTTGTCTTACCATCAAGTTTTTCTTTTACTTGTGACTGAACGTACTCAGTTGCTTCAGAGTCAACCGTGATTGATCTATGATCTATTTTATGACTACCTTCTTCAATTTCATTTGTGTTGTATGGTTCTCCCGGTGGTCCTTCTTGAGCTGGCATATCAGGTTCAGTTGGCGGAGTTGCCGGATCATCAACACTTGTTGAGCCATATACTGTAGATCCATCCTCATCTGCTACCTGTTCCGCTTTCTCACTTGCATCATCCATGTCCTCAAACCAACCCAACATAGGACCGGTTTGACAACAGTACATGGGTATATGTGATTTAGCAAGATCTTCTGCAAGTCTAATCTCATATTCCATTCTCTGTAAAACCAACTGAGCTTTTATGCGTATCATCTGCACATAGTAGTTATATGCGGACTCTGCTCCGTCAAGCTATGAGCTCGCAGGACTAAGTCCGAGAGTCTCGTCTCTGAAGTCTGTAGAACTTATGTTCGAAGACCATAGGAGACACCTTGTTTATTTGCAGGATTGTTACCGCAATATACATACGGACTGTCAAACTGCTCTGCCGGATCAAGAGAATGCCAACAAAGAGCTCGGAGCCTTAGGCGAGAGTCTCCCAAAACCTATTTACGGGTCAAGGAACCGTTTTTGCCAATATATCCAGTCAAGATCCATTTCGTCAATTTCTTCTCTGTCTTTTGAGTTATGAGAAAGAAAAGCCTGCACGAGGCAGGCTGTAAATTCTTATTCAGATTTATCTATTTTGAGAATATCCAAAGTGTAAAAGTTATTTTTTGAGTTTTCATTTTTTTTTCCTTTAAGAAGATATAACAGATCATTATCAATTAAACCGTGTTCAATCCATTCATTTTCTTCTGGCTTGATAATATACATTGTTTGATTAGAAAAATCATATATACAAGACTTTGATCTATTAACAGACCTGTATATGCAGCTCTGAAAAGATTCTATCGACTGGTTTTTAAAAGACTTAATTTCAAAAACGGAGTATAATACTTTCAGGTTGGAATCTATAATCATTACATCAACATTTAATTGGGAATTTGCATTATAACGTGTAGATGAGTAGTCAATATAATCTAGAGCAATAAAGTTTTTGTTATACTTTGAAGTTAACACATAAGATCCAATGGGAAATTCAGGGCCTAAGATTGCACTGCTTTCATCATTTAACCGAAACTCAAGCTGTTTCTTCAAGTTAGTGCTATATTTTGCAATATAATACTTTTGATTATATTCAGCTTCTATTTCACTGAAAAAAGATTTGAGAATTCCACTCCAACTCTCAAACCCTCCCCATGTATATATTGTCTCACCAATGATTTCTATGTTACTGATATAATCACTGTACGAAAAATCAGTATCTTTACATTTAACCCAATCACCATCAGATGTTAATTTCGCAATAATACCATCTCTGAAGGAAGGTAAAAACGTATTCATAATTTCTAATCCAATCCGCACATATCCACTATGATATCCAACAATATAAATATTATTTGATTCATCAAAATCAATATCCCTAATCGCAAACTCGTTTTTTGTCCTCGGTGTAGTTGTCCATATTAATTCACCATCCTGATTGTACTTACTGATAGATGAAATACTTTTTTCAAATGAGAAGTATTCACTTACAATTACAATATCATTCATTTTATCAGTGGTTATTTTCTGAACAACGCCATTGATATTGAGTTGAACTTCCCATATTTTCTCAAGTTTACTATTCAGCTTTATCATATTGAACATATTAATTTTTGTTTTCTGGTTTCTATTTGATGTGATCAAAATTATGTTGCCAAATCTATCAATTGTAAAGGTTCTAACGTAAATTTCATCGGGGAAATTCTTCGATTTCATTATATTAACAGTATTTTTGCATGTAGTGCTTTCTTCAATTGAGAAGAGTATTGTAGAAAATAGAACTAGGTAAAAAATCAAATATACTTTCATAATAACCTACCTTATTTAGGGACTCCATAGAGATCACTATCATATATGAAATCAGTGTTCCCGTATGATTGCCTAAAATTATGATAAATTGCATTGTCATTGTTCTGCATTATATTTTCAAACTTCGAATCGTCTAAGTTAAGTATCATTGTTAGTTTAGAATATTTTACTGCTTTCATACAGAAAAATTCGTTTAGTGTTCTTCCTCTAAAATGGTAAAACGCACCCAGTGAAGCTTTCTGCTTCACGTGATATGTTTCATGCTGAAACGTATGATATGGCGTAAAATAAGCAGTATGAGTTTTACTGAATAATCTGCCGATAAGAGGTATATTGCCAAATATACTAACTTTCTCTTCTTTTCCATATGTAGAATTATGATCCCACAAAACTACATTAGTTCTTTTTCCTCTAACATAAATATTCCTTGATATAAAACCATTATTTATATCATACTTTGTTCCATTCACTAGCCCAAATAATTTATCAGATGGATGATATCCCAATGAAATAAATCTAGTTTCATTTAAGAACTTATAGGTAGCGTTAGAGGCTTTACATAGTGCTTTATAATTTTTATCACTTCCTTCAGTTGCTTCCTGGTCAATTATCATCTCACTTCTTACAAGTTCAGATTTGCCCTCTGTATCTCTTGTATTATATGGTTCTCCTGGTGGATCTTCCTGAGCTGGAACAGCAGGTTCAGTTGGCGGAGTTGCCGGACCATCAACACTTGTTGAGCCATCTACTGTAGTTCTATCCTCATCTGCTACCTGTTCCGCTTTCTCACTTGCATCATCCATGTCCTCAAACCAACCCAACATAGGACCGGTTTGACAACAGTACATGGGTATATGTGATTTAGCAAGATCTTCTGCAAGTCTAATCTCATATTCCATTCTCCGTTTAACTAACTGAGCTTTTATGCGTATCATCTGCACATAGTAGTTATATGCGGACTCTGCTCCGTCAAGCTATGAGCTCGTAGGACTAAGCCCGAGAGTCTCACCTCCGAAATTCGTAGGATGTAATCCGAGAATCATAGGAGGCACATTACTTTTCAAGGAACCGTTTTCCCCAATATATCCAGTCAAGATCCATTTCGTCAATAATTTCTCTGTTTTCACCAATAAACTTACAATTCATATACTGGTAGCAAAGTCCCGGTATCCCCATACTGAACGGATAATAATGGTCTCCCTGAAAATTCAAAGAGTTAGTGCCTACGAACAATCCTTCCTCCTTACTCCATTAATATGGCAAAATTGAGCTCATTCGCGGTAAATGGTCAAGAAAATTGTTGTGTCAAATTGGAATCCTCCTTTTTTAAATCAAATCCCGACTCAAAATAAGCTTTCCAAAGAAGTATTCCTGATGAACTCAAAAATATCACCTAATGTATTTTATTTTGATTCATAATACTAAAGCAGCTTGATTTACTATTATGCAAAGCTCTCAGATATTTACCGGAGTACTATTTTTTTTAAGAATATCTTTACAAGTAAATTCTTATTATCATTGTTTGAGTTGAAAAAATATTGGAAAGGTTATATGAAGAAACTTTTTTTAGCAACGATGTTCTTTTGTCTTCTGTTACCTCTGTTTGCCGCTGAATCAATAGAAAAAATTGATTTAAACATAGCAAGCTTTGAGCAGATAAAACATCTGCCCATAACGGAACAACAGGCAAAAGATATTTACGATTACAGAACTTACATAGCATTTTTTGAAAGCATCTTTGATTTGAGAAAGATCGAATCAATTGATCAGAAAACAATGCTGAAACTGAAAGACTACGTTATAATTTCCCATTTCAAGGGACTGTCTGACACTGAGCAGAGAAGAGAAGATCTTGCTTACAAGCTTGAAAGGCTTAACTCCGAAGAAAGTTCAATGTCTGACTTCTATCTGGATTACCTTATGAATCAGAGAAATATCAATGAATTGTTCATGCAGGACATTATGAATCTTCCCGGAGTAACTCCAATTGATGCATATGCTGTAATCAAGAGAACGAGAAATGAGGATTATGTGAAAGACTACAGAGATCTCAGAAAATCTGACGGAATTTCCTATTTTGGAGCCAGGAACATGAGAGACTATGTACGTTACAAACCTTCAACAATTGATAAGAAATTCTCGTTCGACTATCAATTCCAGTATGCGGATAAACCTTTTGACAGTGAAGAAGAGGAAGATAACAGCTCTGAAGATTCTGGTGAAACAATTGTCTCTGTTTCTAAAAGAGTCGCTGACTATTCCCCTGAAGTCGCTAACAAAATGAGATTCAGATACGGAAAAAGCTGGAATGGTGGAATTGCAGTCTGGAAAAAGAAAATGGAAGAATCTATTTTTGATAAAGACTCCGACGAACACTGGAATGACATCAAATTCTTTGTTAGTAATCAGGCAAAATATAAGATCAATAACGATGTTAATTTTGTTAATATATATGCAGGTAATTATCATGTTGCATTCGGTCAGGGACTTGTAATGGATAACACAGATGAATACCGTTCCAGAAACACAGGTATGGGATTCAGCAATCGTGTTAAAGGTGTTATTGGTGATATTTCCAAGAATCAGGAATATGCTCTTCGCGGTGCTGCTGTTGAATGGAAACGTAAAAACACAAATGTTGTTATTTTCGGTTCCATCGATAAAAAAGACGCTGTACTCTATGACAGCAATGCAGACAGTCTCTTCGGTGGTGATGACGGAAATTCCAAGAACAATAAAGATATGGTTCTTACATACATATCATCAACAGTCAGATCTGACTATGATACAGAATCAAATTCAAGCGGATATAAACTTGCTCCTGTTAAAGATGCCCTCGAAGAAAAAGTACTTGGTTATCATGTAGAGTTTGAGCCTATGGTTGGTTCTTCTATCGGATTATCCGGTTACGAAATGCTGTATGACAGACATTTCTATGTGGCAGAAGATCCTGACATCCTTTTTAACAGTATTATTATATCTGAAGCAGACAAGGAAAAAATTAAGTCTACCGATGCAGAGATTCAGTCACTTTATTCAACAAAAACAGATGACTACAGCAGAAACTACAGAAGAGTTTACGGATTCGACTGGAGAACTGTTATTAATAATGTAGCATTTCAGGGTGAATATGCTGAAATGGAGAAAGACGGTAAATTCTTAAAAATTGCTGATGATCCTAAAGCTATTGTTTCATCAATTTATACTCAGTATGAAAACCTTAATTTCCTCATGATGTACAGAGACTACGATCTGGGTTACGATAATCCTTATAACAGAGGTTTTTCCGAGCACCAGAAATTCGATGACACAGTGTTTGATAAATACTCACACATTCTGACAAATCCTGAGCTTCAGGATCTGTATGAGAACTCTGTACAACCTCAGGCGGAAAGAGGTTTCTTCTTCCAGACAAGATATAAATTCACCAAATCACTGACTCTTAATCATGCTTATATTGATGTATGGGAAAGAAAATCTGATTTAAGAAAATCCATGAGATTCCAGGGAGAACTTGAATATAGACCTTCTCACCCACTCAGGTACAGATTGAAGTACAAGCATCAGGTTAACCGTCACAATAATGATGCTGACAGATCCAAATCTACAACAGACGAAATTACAATGAAAGTCACAGCTAATCTTTCCAGATACGATCAACTTTCTGTAGAATACAGATACAATCAGGTTCACATGCCTCCATATAACTACCTTTTCAATAATGCTGACCCTGATGGACAAAACACAAGAGTATCCGGTAATGTTCTGATGCGCGGTGACTATGTTCTTGTAGATTACATTCACAACTTCAACGATGACCTGAAAGTTCAGGGTTCATTCGTAATGTGGGATGGAAACGGTATCAGTCACTGGGATTATGAAGATATGGAAATTGACTTCATGGGTGAAGGTGGTACAAAGTACTGGATTACTCTCCATGACAGAATATCCAACAATCTTTATGTAAAACTTAAATATAAAATAAAATCATATAAAACACAGGTACTTGACTTAAGAACCTGGACCAACGAAGAGCTTGAATCTTCAGCTAACGGTGGTGAATTAAAAGTAACTGAAAGATCAGTATTCGTTCAGTTAGACTGGAAATTTTAACGGAGGATGAATGAAATATATTAATATAATGCTTTTTCTGATAATCTGTACATCTCTATTCTCGTTTTCGCTCTATGACAGCGATAACATCGGAAATAGAATTGATACTGTAAACCCAAGATCCGCAGGTATGGGATCAACAGGGGTTGCGTATTCCGTAAACGGACTCGATGCAACCATAAACCCTGCAACCCTCTCACTGCCTGACAATAAATTCAGCTTTCAACTGGTAAATCTTTCTTCTTATCATAAAGAAGACAGGAAAATACCTGCTTATAACTATTTTGATTCAAAAGTAGGAGATGCTGTTTATAATCAGGAGCAAAACTTCTATTCTAACTTTGCTGCAGCTGCCGGTTATTCATATAAAGCAGGCGAAAACCAATACTCTGTCGGTATCGCTTACAGACCTGCAATAGACTTCAATTCTGACTACTCAGAAGATGTCAGAACTGATGGTGACTCAGATTTTGAAATGTATCCTTTTGTTGTTGCAAAAAACAAGATTGAAAATGAAGGTGCTCTTAATGCTTTTGACATAACATTTGCCACGAAGTTCAACAACATATATGGTATGGATTTTATTGATAAAGCTTCTATTGGGGTAACAGTATCATTCCTTACCGGGGAACATGAATATACAAAATCTATAACATGGACACAAAGAGCAAGAGATTCCGTAGCTGCTTACTTCCAGCTTCCGGATTATTATCAAACTGAAAAACGTGAGTTCTCAGGTACACAATTAAACTTCGGAGCAGTAATTGATGTGAATGAAAGAATCAATCTTGGTTTCAGTTTTAAGCCTGAGACAGATGTAGATTGCGATGTTACAATAGCTGGTCTTGAAGAAACCACAACAGATTTCACACTTCCTTCCAGTATCAGATTTGGTACAACATTCATGCCAAGGAACGAGTTCAGAACTTTCTTCAACTTTGAAATGGAACTGACAAACTGGTCTGATGTATATGACAGTTACGAAGATGTATTAAGCTATTACGTTGGTATGGAGCATAAAATTGAAAACCGTATTCCTTTAAGATGCGGTTTCAGGTATGAACATTCTCCAAAAGACAAATCACTTATTCACCAGACAATCACCGTTGGAACAGGTTTCGAAATTATTGATAACCTTACAATGGATATTTCGGCGATTTATACAAACAGACTCTACAAACAGGAAGACTTGTTTGAAGACAGATATTATGATGATCTTCAGTATACAAACGCTTATGAAGAATCTAAATTCTGGAGAACAGCAAAAGTTAATCATAATGAAAACGAAGAAGTGGAAGAGTCAACTCTGCTGTTATACTCAGGTTTATCCTTCCATTGGTAATGAGGTAATATGATCTCAAAGAAAATACTTTTAATTACAGCAATTCTCTTCCTTCTGTCATATCTGACAGCTGAAGATTTAATACTTGATATAATGTTCTCAAACGATATCCATGGTGGTATTGACAGATATCCTGCAACATTCATGAATCCGGAATTTCCTCCTATGCTTGGTGGAGGTGCAGTAGCTGCAACATATATCAAAGAAGTCAGAGAGAAATCAGGAGAACAAAGAGATAACCTGCTTATTGATGTTGGAGATTTCTTTCAGGGACACCCTATTGGAACTGTTTCTAAAGGTGTATCTGTTATGGAATACATGAATAAGATTGGTTATGATCTGACTGTTGTTGGTAATCACGAATATGATATTGGTGAAGATGAGCTGATAAAAACATATGAACATTCCAAAATTCCTATTCTTGCCTGCAACATTATAAATAAGAAAACAGGAAAACTCGTAGACTATGTTCAACCATATTTAATGGTTGAAAAAATGGGAGTTAAAATTGGTATTATCGGTGTTACAACAACAGATACAGAAATGATGAGTTTCCCTGAACATATAAAGAATATAGACTTCACTCCGGTAAAACCTGCTGTGGAAAAATATATCAAGATCGTAAAAGATGAAGGTGCCGATATTGTTATTGTTGCCGGTCACATGGGTCTCCCCTACACACCGCAGCCTACATATGACTACAGATATGGTGACAAAAAGCGTGAAAGAGAGTACCGTTGGGGACTTGATTCTCAGGAACTCGCTCATGAGGTTGATGGTATTGACCTGATTATCGGTGGACACATGCATAAAGGTTTTGATGAGCCCTGGGAAGATCCTGTAACTCATACTCTATGTATTCAGGGATATGCTTATGGAAGCAGTCTCGGACATATTCTTATCAAAATAGATAAAGAAACCAAACAGCTTTCCGGTTGGGAAGCTCCGACTGAAAAGGGCATTCTTGTAACCTTGTTTGAAGACCAGATAATTCCTGATAAAGATATGTATGGATTTATTGAAGAAAGAAGAAAAAAGGCCGAAAAAGGTATGGATGAAGTCATTGGTGAAACATCTGTATTTCTTTCTAAATCCGGTACAGGTGCTCAAAGTGTAATTGGTAATTTTATTGTTGATGTAATGCGTGAAGCAACCAATGCAGATTTCTCATTCCTTAACCTTGGAGGAATCAGAGATGAAATCGATCTGGGTCCTATAACCTATAGAGAAGTGTTCAATGTTCAGCCATTCGATAACCAGCTTGTTGTCTTCAAAGCTTCCGGTGAGTTTCTCAAGAGAATCATCGAGAAAAGGGTTGAAGGCTCAAGACATGGTTTGAGGGTATCAGGTGTAAACGTTGTGTATAATCGTAAACGAAAAAACTTTGACAGGGTGACAAAACTGCTTATCGGTGGAGAGCCTTGGGATAAAGACAAGATTTATACTATTGTCACAACTGACTTTCTCATGCAGGGAAATGCAGGACTTACACTCCTTACGCAGGTTCCTGAAGAAGACATAACACGTCTGGAGAACAATATGCGTGATGTAATTGCTGATTATATTCGTAAAAATTCACCTGTAAAAGCAAGAATTGATGATCGATGGAAAAAAGATGATAATTCTGAAATGGATCCTCAGTTAATTAAGGAACTTAATAAATAGCATAATATTATGTAATATATACCTGAGAGATCATTCATTTGAGTGATCTCTTTTTTTACTTAAAATGCTTGAAAATCTTTCGCAACGAACTGGCAAACATTACATTCAACATTTCAATGTCGATATTTTTCAATAATTTATGCAAAATTGTTATTGACATTTAAAACAATTATCTTAATTTATCTCTGATTACGATTATTAAAAAAAATCTCATGCAAAACCGACACTATTTGGAATAGATTTTGCATTAAGAATAAGAAATCACGTATCTATTAATAACAACCTGTGTAATAAACACATTATTGTCACTTATTAATTGTACGCTTAGTATAACAAAAGAGAGGAAACAATGCTGAAAGATATTGGCAGACTGGAAACATCTACTTTAAAGGAAATTGACGCCAATTTAGAGGAAATTTTCGATTTACTGGATAAAGGGACTAAACAATCAAAAGCAAAAGCTGTAAAGTTACTGAATGGCTATGCTAAATCCCCTAACTACTTCATTAGAGAGTATATGGGAAAAGCCATGGTGAAATATAAAAATATTGAATTAATGAGCGAAATATGCGATGACATGCTTAAACATAAATTCTACGGAATCAGAGCTACAGGGTTGTTCTATTATTACAATCTGTATTCAAATGATCCTGTAAAAATTCTTGATATTGTAGGCAAAACCTTTGAGAGCGTTCCATGGGAAGTAGAAAGCATTATCAACGACATGTGGAAAAGATTCCCTAAAGTAATGAAAGAAAGAATGCTTGTCTGGCTTGAATCCGAAAGTGAAAAACAAAGAGCATTATCATTTCACGGTATGGAAAATATAGCTCACCGAGATCCTCTTTACATTATGGATTTCATTAACAAAGCTATTGATGACGAAAGCATGGAAGTACAGAAGAAAATCACTCATATTCTTACTCAGGTCGCAAGAAGCCGTCCTGCAGACTGTTATCCGTTTATTCATGAATGGTTGACAAACGCCAATGAAAGAAGACTAAAAACACTCTGGGTTTCAATGAAAAAACTAGCAAATATTGTAATCCAGAAGAGTAAAAGAGACAAAACTCAGGAATTCATTATGCTTACTCAAAGAACAATTCAAGATTGGAAAAGCGATTCTAATAAAAATGTTTCTAGTATGGGACAAAGGTTATATCATATCATTAGAAATAAATAGCAGAATGGAACTTACTTAATGAAAAAAAATTTTATAACACTTTTGGTGTTCATTGTATCATTTACGGTATTATATCAATTAACAGGGTGTAACAAACAAATAGTAGAGAAAAAGAATATCTATGCGAATTTAAATCCTGATGAGGTTTTTGAGACGAATAAGATTTTTCTTAAGCTGAAAAGAGAGTTCGAAGTGGATTCACTTGAAACTGCTATCGCTCAGTTTAACACTCTTCTCTACTTCAAAGAAATTAAAACATACTACAGAAGTGAAACGGAAGATTCGGTTAAGCTGATTATTGCTTTCCCGGATTCTCTTCAGGCTGCTGTTGAATATGCCTCCAGAAACATTGATAAACTTGTTGATCAACACATGTACATGAAACGAGAGAAGTTTGATCAGGAGAAGATCGATAAAACAGAAAAGCTTCAGAATATGCTTAAAGCAGAGATAACTTTAGCTGAACCAGATTCTGTTAGAGTAGATTCACTTAAGACTGAAATCCGTAACATGATGAAAGAGAGATTAATCTGGTTATTTAACGACACCTATACACTTGCATACTTCATTATCCATAGAAAAACTAATTAAGTCCTTCTATAAGATCCAAAGCGAGAGAAGGAAATACATTCGCCTGAGCGAGAATAGCAGTTGCCGCCTGCAGTAAAACTGTATTCTTGACATACTCGGTCATTTCTGTGGCAATATCCATATCCATTATGTTTGATTCAGCACTTTCAAGTGCAAGAGTTTTGGCTTCAAGATTGTTTATTGTGCCCTCAAGTCTGTTTTCCAGAGCTCCCAGCCAGCTTCTGGCATTCTCTTTATTGATTATTGCTGTGTTGATAACATCCAGAGCATTAGTAGCTGCTGTCTGAGTTGAGATTGCAACTGTCTGATTATTGAACAGACTACTGGAAGTTGTATCAGGAATTGTTATATAGTAGTAGTCCTCAGCTCTTGAAGAACCATCATCAACCTGAATGCGAATACCACCATCAGGTTCAGTCCATCCCCCACTTGATGTCCAGGTAGAAGAAGAATCCTGAGAGCCATCGAGGAGTTTTATGCCATTATACGTTGTAGAACCTGCAATCCTGTCAATTTCTGCTCCCATAAGTGTAAACTCTGACTGCATAATTGAGCGTTGAGATGTTGTATATGTTCCGGTAGATGATTGCTCAGCAAGTTCTTTCATACGGGTGAGTTTCTCATCAATGATATCCAGCGATCCTTCTGCAGTCTGAATAAGAGAAACAGCATCGTTTGCATTTGCTTTGGCCTGATCGTAGGTTGCAATAGAAGCACGCATTAATTCACTTTTGGCAAGTCCGGCCGGATCGTCCGAAGAAGAGTTTATACGCAGCCCGGATGATAATCTTTCCAGGGAAGTTGTCAGATTATCAATAATATTGTTCAGATTGCCTGAAATCATGTTTGACAAGTACGAAGTATCAATACTTAAAGCCATATATATCTCCAATATATAGCTGCTGCATGATTTATCAATATAATAATTGTCAGAGGGTATTGGGACCTTGGTAACCTGTTCTGTGGAGATTGTGCTTATCTAACCTGACAATAAGTTAGCTCTTTGTTTCAGGATGTCAATAAAAAAGTATAAGATTTGTTGGATTTTTATGGGGATTCCTTTATAATATTGTTCCCATTGTTTGATATGACTTACAAGGTATTAGATTTTATGGAGACTGGAAGATGCAAGATTATACGTTCGACAAATCACTTTTGTAAGTGATTTAAATTCGTTCAATAAGGCAAAACACTATGCGATGTACATTATTTCGAATCTCAGCACTGAAGCCCAGTCTTTCATAGTCAGCAGGAGCTCCTTCCAATTATATGTTTCATATAGCCAACTCATCGAAAAAAGGCTAAAACGTAACTGACAGTCCGTATTTATTATCATTAGCATAAGGACTTATACTGAAAGATGTAATATGTCTGAGCTTTTTCTCGTACAGCAGATAGGAAAGCTTTGTACTCAGGATTCCAAATCCTGCTCCGGCAACTACATCAGTAAACCAGTGTCTGTCATTATACATTCTGAAAGCCCCAGTTCCCGCAGCTATAGTATATCCTGCAATTCCAAACCAGATAGACTCGTGCTTAAATTCCTGATACAAAAACTCTGCCCCCATGAATGCAGTAGCCGTATGTCCGGATGGAAAAGAATTATTTGTAGAACCATCAGGACGCTTCAATGTAATTGAATGCTTAAGTGTTAAAACAGAAGTCCCCATTATGCCATAAGCTGTACCGAGAATCAAAGTTCTGTCTCTTAAGCTGTGCTTCCCATCTATTCCCAGGCTGTTCAATACATAAACTGCAGAAAATGGAACATACTGGGAAACATCATCAATTGTGAACTTTTCATCAATATGTTCGTTAACCTCTTCTTTAATTTCACTATTGAAAAGTTTGAGATCATCACTTTCAATACCTATTACCCCATAAGTGATAAATGATATAGGAACTATCCATGATATGTAGTCTGAAATCCTGTTATCATCTACCGGATAAACATCTGCCGATAACCTTTCATCTATTGCGCTGATACTTATCGAAGTTGATAGAAGCAGCATAAAAATTAATATATATTTCATTCATTCTCCAGTTTATTTAAAACTAAAACGTTCTTCTTCATAATTGTTTCGATTAATTATAATGAAGAAATAATCTTTAAGTCTGTCAATGTATTGTTCAGGAATTGTTAAGGATCCAGTATACTCATCAGTATTTTATCAGGAGATAATGAATATGGCTTGACAGATTGTCAAATATCAATCCTTTAACATATCGGAGATATAAAACTATATGAAGATACTGCAAATATCCTATCAGACCAGACTTAAAAGCGGTGGAGCTATCCAGCTTTTTCGTTTGTCCAAATCACTTAACGAAACTAACCACACAATTAAAGCTGTCATGGGCTATGATCCCCAAATAGATGATTCTCATTTTTCTGAGTTCTACAATAACAATATAGACTTTAGACGCATGAAACTGCCCAGGCTTAAGTTTAACAATATTGATATTAAATCTATCCTGAAACTCAGAAAGTACCTAAAAGAAGAGAAATTTGATATTATTCATGCTCATAAAAGCGCTACAGCTGACCTCGTATTCCTGGCTTCACTTGGGCTTGGGATCAAATTCATTGTAAATCGCGGTGTGACAGATAAGCTTGATATATTTCAATCACTCAAGTACCATACTTCAAAAATAGCAAAAGTTGTTGCTGTATCACAATCTGTAAAAGATGTAATGGTACAATCAGGTAAAATCAATCCAGATAAAATTGAAGTTGTTTTCGGTAGTGTTGATACTGATGATTTCACACCTGACAAGGAAAGCACGCTCAGGCAGGAACTGAAAATTGTTGATTCTTTTGTTTGGGGATTTGCAGGCAATGGTGGTAAGAGAAAAGGTCTTAAATATCTGCTGGGTGCATTTAAAGAATACCATAAGAAATATCCTGATGACAAACTGATTCTTATAGGAGTTAATGAAACTGCCAAGATTATGGAAATGGTACAGTCTCTGCCCGATAGCACAGTCATCCCTCTCGGATTCAGAAAAGATATGTCGAATTGCATGGCTGGTTTAGATGGCTTTGTTTTCTCAGGAATCGCACAGGAAGGTCTTACCGGAACAATCAGAGAAGCAGGAGCATCTGGATTGCCTGTCATAAGTACTGATGTAGCAGGTAACAGAGAACTTGTAATGAACCACAAAACTGGTTTATTAGTCGGATGTAAGGATGAAGAAGCTATTTATAAAGCTATGTGTGATATCAGGGAAAATCCTGAAGCTGCAGCAAAATATCGCAAGAACATCCGAAATTTCATTGTTGAGAATATGAGCAACCAAGTAAGAATGCAGAAATTGCTGGAAACTTACAGGTCTGTTTGTAGGTGTGATTAGGTTTATATAATTCAAAAAAAAAATGGACTTATATAATAAATAGGCTATTTAATTGATTTTTGTGCGCAATTAAACACTTTCCATTGTACTCCGTTTGATACTCTATATCCACTTCTCTTAGATTACTACAAGAAGCTGCAGACATCATTCAGAGATGAATCCGAAGCAAATGTTAATTGACATGTTTAAGCTTACTATAATTATTCCCCTATATTTACAATGTTTTTACAATAATTTGTTTGACTCATTTTGAAGGTACTGTTTTTTTACTACAAAAGGAGATTATGAATGAATAAGATAAAAGTAATAACCATATCAGCTCTTGCACTTTGTACACTGCTTACTATAATATCATGTTCTGGTGGAAAAGACAAGGAAGCCAGAACCGAAAGTGTAGCTTCAAACTCTAAAACAGTGAAATCCAGAAGAGAAGTGATTCGTGAGAAAGGTTCTTCCAAAGTTGCAAATCCACAGGCATACAAGTTCAAAAAGATGCCTGAGGAACAAGTGAACATTGAGAAACCGGAACAAAGCGAAATAGAATCCGTAAACATCAGCAATTATGTTAATACATATCAGTCACAGATTAAGCGAGAGTTTCAGAAATCACTGGAAGAAATGTACGGGGTTTTGGAGATTACTCTATATATAAATGAAAATGACAGAGTTGATGGAGTAGATATCGTTTCTGGTCAGGGAAGTTACTTTTCAGACAGGTTCTTAAGCAAGATTGAAGACATTATTATGACAAACTGGAGAATACCTGTCAAAGAGAAAACAAAATATCAATTCAAAATGAAGTTTATAAAGAACAGCTGACAAATGATTTAGCATGTCAAATCCATATTCTGACTTGCTTGAACAATATGTTCTATTTTTTTATATTTAAATGAATTGCAGATAATTAAAGTCCATAAACGTCAATTTACTTGACACAAAATCAGCTATGTCAATATTTTGACCTGATTTATTCGCAAAAATACAAAAGGAGTTGTAATGAAAACACTTACTAAACGCGGTAAGGATATTACACACGACTGGTATGTTATTGATGCAAAAGATCAAGTACTGGGTAGAATCTCTACTAAGATTGCTGCTATCCTCAGAGGAAAGCACAATCCGCAATTCAGCCCAAACCTTGACCTTGGTGACTATGTAGTAGTTATCAACGCTGAGCATGTGAAGCTTACAAGAAATAAAGAGCTTCAGAAGACATACGACCGATATAGTGGATATCCTGGCGGATTAAAGCAGATTTCTTACAAAAGAATGATGTCTGAACATCCGGAAAGAATTATTGAGAATGCTGTAAAAGGCATGCTGCCAAAGAATGCTTTAGGCAGACAGATGTTAAAGAAACTTAAAGTTTATTGCGGCGAAGAGCATCCACACATTGCTCAAGCTCCTAAAACATTGAGTTAAACGGAGGAAATTAATGCAATATTTTGATGCAGTTGGAAGAAGAAAAAATGCTGTAGCCAGAGTAAGACTTACACCTGGAACAGGAAAACGCATCATCAACAAGAAAAACATGAAAGAATATCTCAGTAGAGAAATCCTTGAAATGATTGTTGAACACCCTTTCAAACTCGTTAATATGTCAGAAAAATTTGACCTTAAAGTTAACGTAGTTGGTGGCGGACTTTCCGGACAGGCTGGAGCTATCAGACATGGTATAGCAAGAGCGTTAGTAAAATATGATGAAGAAATGAGACCTGTGTTGAAGAAAGTTGGATTACTCACAAGAGATCCAAGAATGGTTGAACGTAAGAAAAGTGGTCAGCCTAAAGCACGTAAGAGATTCCAATTCTCTAAACGTTAATTTCCAACACTACTTATCGAGATGGTTACAGATGATTACCAGAATTCATGTAGCGGTGTCCCATGCGGGATTGATAGATGAATGCTCGATAATGAAACAACCGTAAAGGAGACAAAATGTCAGTTGTATCAATGAAACAACTTTTAGAAGCCGGAGTTCATTTTGGTCACCAGACTCATAAATGGAATCCAAAAATGAAGAAGTATATCTTCTTAAAAAGAAACGGTATTCATATACTGGATCTTAAACAGACTGTAGATGCAGTTAATGAAGCTTACATGTTTTTAAAAGAAATAGCAGCTCAAGGTGAACATATATTATTCGTCGGAACCAAAAAACAAGCACAAGATGCTGTTCAGGCTGCTGCCAAAAAATGTGGAGCTTTCTTTGTAAGCAATAGATGGTATGGTGGAATGCTTACTAATATGAGAACCATACGCAGAAGTATTGAAAGAATGGAATATATCGAAGAAATTCAGGAAGATGGCAGAATCAGCAGCTTTACTAAGCTTGAAGCTACTAGAATGCAGAGAAAGCATGATAAAATCGAAAAAGCTCTCGGTGGGATCCGTGGTATGGATAAAACTCCGGGTGCAGTATTTATTGTAGATACAATGAACGAGCAAATTGCTGTAAACGAAGCCAGAAAGCTTAATATACCTATCGTAGGATTGGTCGACACAAATAGTGATCCTGATATTATAGATTATGTGATCCCTGCAAATGATGATGCTATCAGAGCAATCAATCTTATTTCTGATATTATGGCAAATGCTGTAATAGATGGTAGACAAACAGCTGCCGAAGGTGCTGATGATGCACAACAGGATGCGGAACAAACTGAAAATGTTGAAGTAGCTGATGAGGGAACACAGGAAAAGAAAACAGAAAACCAGAAAGAAGCCTCAGCTTCTGAATAATAAATATTGAGAGGCATTGCCTCTCTTTTTTTTCAAATAAAATTTTGGGAGAAACAAAATGAGTATCAGTGCAAAGATGGTAAAAGATCTCAGAGAAAAAACCGGTGTTGGTATGATGGATTGCAAAAAAGCACTCGTACATACAAACGGCGATCTCGAAGCTGCAGTTAAATACCTTAGAGAAAAAGGCCTCAGTAAGGCTGCAAAAAAATCTGACAGAGCTACAAAAGAAGGTCTTGTTCAGTCATATATTCACTCAAACGGAAAACTTGGTGTACTTATAGAAATTAACTGCGAAACAGACTTTGTTGCAAATACAGATGACTTCAAAGGTTTATGCCGTGACATCGCAATGCATATTGCAGCAACAAATCCTCTTGCTCTCAGCGAAGATGATATTGACAGTAGCTTAATTGAAAAAGAAGCTGAAATTTATAAAAATAAAGCCCTCAACGATGGCAAACCTGAAAAAATCGTTGATAAGATTGTTGCCGGTCAAGTTGCAAAATTCAAGAAAGAAAATTGTCTTTTAAATCAGGAATTTGTAAAAGACCCTGACAAAACAATACAAAACCTTGTGCATGAATATGTAGCAAAACTTGGAGAAAACATCCAGATTGCAAAATTTGTACGTTTTTCTCTTGGTGAATAATCTCAGAGGTTGTAATTATGTATTATAAACCGGAAAAAGTGCATCGCGTACTCTTTAAACTTAGTGGAGAAGTTCTCAGTGGCAGTAAAGGATTTGGCTATGATGACGAAACAATTAAATCTATCGTTGATGATATAATCGCCGTCAAAAGACTTGGAGTCAGTATTGCCATAGTTCTCGGAGGAGGAAATATCTTCAGAGGTATCAATGGAAGTAATGCAGGAATGAGAAGAGTAATAGCAGACAGTATCGGAATGCTCGCTACTGTACAGAATTCTCTTGTACTTTCCGAATATCTTCATCAGCATAATATTAACTCTGAAGTTTATTCTGCAGTCCAGATGGATAGATTCACTAAATTTTATACTCCTTTAAGAGCTAAAACATCTCTTAAAGAAGGAAGAATATGCATTATTTGCGCCGGAACCGGTAATCCTTATTTTACAACCGATACTGCTGCAGTTCTACGTGCGGTGGAATTAGATGCTGATATAGTTATAAAAGGTACTAAAGTAGATGGAGTTTACACTTCAGATCCTGAAAAAGATCCCGAAGCTGAATTTCTAGAAGCAGTCGATTTTGACGAAGTACTTAGTAAAAAACTTAACGTGATGGATATGACGGCATTTTCTCTTGCCAGAGATAATAACATGCCTGTTAAAGTATTCAATGTCCTGAAAAAAGGTAACTTCGAAAAAGCTATCCTTAATAAAGATGTTGGAACTTACGTTTATCCTACACAAAGCTAACCAATTGGAGAGATTATGGATACTTTATTAATGAATCTTGAAGAGAAAATGGAAAAAGCTTTTAATAGTTTACTCAATCAATACAGTAAACTCAGAACAGGCAGAGCATCTGCTTCAGTTCTGGATGATGTTAAAATTAACTATTATGGTGCTTCCACTCCTATAAAACAGTTATGTAATATTTCTATACCGGAATCACGTCTTATTGTTATACAACCTTGGGATAAGACTACTTTAGCCGATATAGAAAAAGAAATACTTGCTGCTAATCTCGGAATTACACCTGAGAATGACGGAAACGTTATTCGTCTTCCTTTCCCTCAGCTTACTGAAGAAAAGAGAAAAGATATTGTAAAACAGGTTAAAAAACTTTCCGAAGACGCAAAAATAGGTATCAGAAACATCCGTAGAGATGGTAATGATGCCGGAAAGAAAATGAAGAAAAGCAGTGAAATAACTGAAGATGATGAAAAGAAACTGCTCTCTGATATTCAGGATTTAACAGATAGCTGGATAGAAAAGATTTCTGAATCAGCAAAAAATAAAGAAAAAGAAGTCTTAGAGATCTGATAGGAGATTAAATGTCTTATGTAATTACATCTGAATGTGTAAGCTGCGGTTTATGCGTTGACGCTTGTCCTGTTTCAGCGATTGTCGAAGGTGAAGGAATTTACATTATCACTGATTCTTGTGTTTCATGTGGTAAATGTGAAGAAGTTTGCCCTGTCGAGGCGATTAGAGGAAAAAAAGAGTTATAACATATAACATGTGACTTTAAGACCTGTTGAATATCAACAGGTCTTTTTTTTTATATTTTTTGTAACTTTCCGTAATCCTTGTATTTATTTAGAGAGAACTAACCTTTTACCAGAATACTAGTATTCCTGAAAAAGGTCAGATTTTAAAATCAGGAGCAGAATTATGAAACACACACTTTTCTTTTCATTGATTATTCTGATTATGGGATGTTCAGAAAAAAATTATGATGTAACTACAACTAATGGAATTAAAACTATCAATAACCATGAACAGCCAATTACAGAATTCAATCTGGACGTAGATCTAGAATTTGCTACAGAGAATCAGAATTACATTATCAGCAGCATAGCAGATGTAGCTGAAGATAAGGATGGGAATGTATATGTACTTGATTCAAATGAAGCAAACATCAAGAAATTCTCTCATGACGGACTCTTTATCAAGACAATAAGCCAGAAAGGAAACGGTCCTGAAGATCTTAATGGACCGACAATACTTGCTATCAATAGTAGAAACGAGCTTATAGTATATGATGCTACTCAGTCCACAATAAAGATTTTCGATGAAAACGGAAACTACGTTGATAGTTATAAGGACGTAAACCTTAATGTATCGGACTTCTGTATAAGAGATGATAACTCATTATATAGAGTAGGTATCAACTGGAGCGATACATCTAAAGAAAAGCATGATATTTATCCATTATCTGAAAATCTTGAACCTCTTCCCTCTTTTTACAAATCGCTGAGCAAAGATGATTCTCCAATGAATTTTGTATCAATATGTAATAAAGGAAGTGAAACTTATTTAAGTTATTTGACAGAAAACTTAATTTTACGAATTTATGATAAAAATTCTGATCTGATTATTAAAAGACACCTTTATGTTGAAGGGGGGACTCAGGAACTTGATTTCGGGAACGGACAAATCGGCTATATGACGAATTTCAGTTCCGAAAGTATTTGTCTGGACTCTGAAGGTAATATCTATACACTTGCTGTTGGCTTTCTTCCAGGTAAAGAGACAGATGAAACTCAACCGTCAAGAATACTTCAGGTCTTCGACAGAAATGGTTTTCAGATAATGAACATGGGGATTACTGATCAGGATATTATGAGGATAAAAGTTATTAATGACAAGATATATACTTATGGACTCAATAGTTCTAAGCTTATAAGATATAATCCGCCAAAACTATAGTATTTTCATAACAGGAGGTAATTTGAGAACAATTTTTGTGTACGCATTAGTTTTTATGTGCATAGCAGCTTGCACAAGATCCAACTACGAAATTACAACCACAGACGAAGTCAAAACAATTATCAATAAGGAGATGCCTATTCAGGTTTATGAGTTTGAGCCTGACGTTCTTTTCAGGGAAGATCTATCACAATTCACAATTAGCCAGATCAGCAGCATTCTTGAGGATAAGGACGGTAATGTTTATGTTCTGGACTATGAAGAAGCGAATATAAAGAAATTCGACCATAATGGGAATTACCTGAAAACTCTTTGCCATAAAGGGCAAGGTCCTGAAGAGCTGAACTATCCGATTTTATTCAGGATCAACAACAGAGATGAGTTAGTTGTATACGATTCAGGTCAGAATATACTAAAAACACTTGATTTAGATGGAAATTACATCTCCAGCCATAAGGTTGAGAGCTTTCTTATCAATGATTTTTGCATAGGAGATGACAATACTATTTTCTGTGTTGGCTCAAACTGGAGTACTGAAAATTCAAAAATGGATATCTATCCTTTTTCTGAATCTTATGAACATTTAGCGGCATTCAGTCCAACCTTGAGTAAAGAGGAATCCCCAATGAAATCAGTTGCCCTGAGTATGTATAACAAAGATTTCTTTATAAATTTTCTCACCGAGAATCTGATTGTGAAAGTTGTTGATAAGAAACCAAGTTTAGTAATTAAAAGACATGTATATGTTGAGGGTGGCACCAAAGAGATTTCTCTGGGCGGTAAAAATGTCTATTATCAAAGAAATTACACAGCTTTTCACAATGAAGTTGACTCTAAAGGCAATGTCTATATAATTGCACCAAGGTTTCCATTGGGAGAAGAACATGATGATTCAGAGATTGAATATGTTCTGCAAATCTTTACTAATAATGGGGTTCAGATAGCAAATATAGGTATTATTGATATGGATATCGACAGTTTCACTATTATTAATGACTACTTATATGCTTATTCAAATGAGAATTCATGTCTTATCCGATATAAACCTGTGAAAATCTAATTTTATTTCATGGAGGTACTTTGAGAACGATTTTTATCTACGCACTACTTTTTGTATGCTTAACAGCTTGTACAGAAAAGAACTACGAAGTAAAGACTATCGATGGGGTGAAAACCGTTATTAACCATGAAATGCCAATTGCACCTTTCTCACTGGTGAAAGATATGACAATACCTGATGAAGGTGACGGTTACATAATTAATAATATAGAAGATATTGCTTTTGATAAAGAGGGAAATATTTATGTGTTGGACTCAAAAGAATGTAATATTAAAAAATTTGATACAACTGGTAAACTGAATAAAATACTTTCACACAAAGGGAATGGCCCCGGTGAACTTTCTTATCCCGGAAGTATTTTTATCACTGACAGAAATGAAATATTGATTCGCGAAAAAAGTCGAGGAATCATACATTCATTTGACTTGGAAGGCAATTATGTAATGCAGTATAGAATGGAGAACTTCTTTCTCAGAGATTTAGTATCAACTTCGGATTCTGCTTATATATGCTCTGGTAAATACTATGGGCAAGCAAATGATATAAAAAATGCACTTTATACCCTTGATTCAAATCTGAAAGTTACAAAATCGTATTATCAAGTATCTGATGTTTCAACACCGATTTCAATAGTTAAGTTTGGAGATAAAATTATATTAACTCAAAGAACTGAGAATAAAATTGATATTCTGAAAAATGAAAAGACAGAACTTTCTATTAAAAGACATCTGTATATAGAAGGGAAAATAGAAAGAGTAGGTCATGGAACCCATGTTACTCCAAGTTCTCGGTGTTTGGCAACAGATTCCAAAGGGAACATTTATACTATTGCAACAACTCATAACTATCAGAAAGAAGATAAAGCCGAAGACATGCCGGAAAGCGTACTGCAGGTTTTTAACAAAGACGGTATTCAGATAATAAATATGGCTCTGGATGAAAATATATGTTACATTAGTCTCGACAATGATTTCATCTACACATACAATTACAATTCATCCAGTATAACAAGATACAAACCAATATAAATAGCCTGAATAGGGGGAGAAATGAGGAATTCGATAATAGCTGTTCTACTTTTTATATGCATAGCAGCTTGTACACAAAAGAGCTATGAAGTAAAAATGATTGATGGAGTCAAAACAGCAGTTAATCCGGAAATGCCAATAACTCAATTTTCTCTAAAAACTGAGCTGGAAATCCCAGGAGAATCACCTGATTATGCTATTACAGACATAAGGGATATAGAGGTTGATAAGGATAATAACATTTATTTCCTTGATATGTCTCAAAGTAAAATTTTCAAGTTTGATGAAACAGGTAAGTTCCTGAGAACCATATCCCAAAAAGGAGAGGGTCCTGGTGAACTGCACAAGCCAGCTTACATGTATTATACTCCCCACAATACTTTATTGATTCAGGATATTTCACTAACTATACTTAATGAATTCGATGCGGAAGGGAATTACCTTTCACGTAAAAAGATAGAAATAGTTCGTCCTGTCCAGATTTTAAGAAACCCTGATAACACCTACTTAGTCTCAGGTATTTTATTAAAACATTCTGTAAATAGAAACTATTTGCTTCACAGATTTAATTCTGAGTTTGAATTAATTGATTCCTTCTTTGAAATTGAAAATCTTGATACTCCTTATTCTTTTGTTGAATATAATGGGAGGATCGTCATTAATAACACAATTGACAATGATATAACTGTTCTAAAAGATAAGATCCCTGTTTTACATATCAAAAGAAAGCTTTATTTCAAAGGTGGTATTGAGAAAGATGATTACTGTACATTTGTAAATTCAACTTCTAACTGCCTTAATATGGATTCTGAAGGAAATATTTATCTTATAACTTACGTTCAGGATACTATGAGAAAAATTAATGAATCAGAACCTGTTAGTGTATTGCAGGTATTTAATCCGGAAGGAAAGCAGATTGCAAACATGGCTTTACCAGGCTATATAACTGAAATCAAAATTAGAAACAACAAAATATACGGATATGGATGTGATGACAATACTTTGAGAAAATACGGATCGTTCATAACTGATTCAGGAACAGGAGAAAATTATGATTAAAAAGATAGCCCTCACAACAATTTTTATTCTCTTGCTGACTGCATGCAACACAAACAAATATAAACCGGAAATACAACAAAGAAACGGTGTAAAGACTGTCATTAACAAAAAATATCCTGTTGAGGAGCTGAAGTATAAGATCGAGATGGAGATATCAGAAGATACTTCTCAATATGTATTCAACTCAATCTCTGACTTCGCAGAAGACAAAGACGGGAATATCTACATGATTGATGCCGGTGAATGCAATATCAAGAAGTTCGATAAGAATGGAAATTTCATCAAAGTATTCTCACACAAGGGATCTGGTCCCGGTGAAATTGAAAATGCCGTTTCTCTTATTATTACCAGCGATGATAGACTGATCACATTCGATGTAAAGAGAATGACTTTTATTGTCTTTGATTCAGATGGAAACTTTGTTACTTCAAACAAAACTGAAGACTTCTTCCCTATGGGCTTTACAATTGACGAAAATGATATGATCTATACTGTTGGACTTGCACTTGGAACCGGAGGAACAGGTAAATCACTCAAGCTTGTAAAGCAATATGATAAAGATTTAAAATATGTAAAATCATTTGTAGATGCAGGATTATCATCTAACCCACAGGAATCATATTTGAAGAATATGCTTGCACTGACACATAAGAAAAATAAACTCTACCTGAACTATGTTGGAACAGATAAAATCACAGTTTACAGTGATACTCTACCTGAACTGAATATAATTAGAGAAACGTTCTCAAAATCAAAGTCACAGCTTACTGGAGATAATACTCAGCAGCGATTGGTATTACAGCCTAATTCAAATGGAATAGCAGTTGACGCATCAGGAAACATTTACGCTATCACAAATAGCAAATCCGAATCTGATGAGGTGTCATAATTACTGAGATTCAACTCAGATGGAATTCAAACGGGTTGCTTTACTATTCCGGACATAACTGTTAAGACATATACTTTTACCGAAGATGATAGAATGTTAATCTTTGATGATAATGGATCCAGAGTAATTAAAATCAAAATATTGAATTGATCCAAACTACTGTCAGGACTTTTTCCTGTTATACATAAAAATGTAAACTGATGCTGCAATGATAATTATCGAACCTGCCATACTCAGATTATCCGGTATCTCTTTCCAGATTAAGAAACCCATAATCCCTGCAAACAAAATGTTTGTGTAATTGTATATGGAGACTTCAGAAGCTTTTGCATATTTGTAGGCATAAGTAAGTCCAAACTGCCCTCCTGCCGCAAATGTACCAATCAGGAAAAGCCTTATCAATGTACCAAAATCCGGTAAATTTAAGTTCATCAGGAAGAAAGGCAAAACAACAATTACGGAGATCAACGAGAAATAGAAAACTATGACCTGAGGTTTCTCATTCCTTACTCCCAGGAATCTTACGGTAGTATAAGCAGCTCCCGCAAAAATTGCTGAAAGAAACCCGGATAAAGCAGGAAGTACAGATAATTTAAATTCTGGCTTGATAATAAGCAGGGAGGCAGCAAAAACAACAATTAATGCAAGAACCTGTTGCTTGAATATCTTCTCCCTTAAGAAGAGAAATGAAAAAATAGTTACGAAAAAAGGAGATATCTTGTTCAACATGGAAGAATCAGCCAGATTCATGTTGCTTATGGCAAAAAAGTAAAGAAAGACTCCACTTAGTCCCAGCAAAGATCTCAGGATAAGGAACTTCCTGTTTTCAGGTCTCCCCCATAGTCTTACACGTGCTTTTCTGATTATAAATAGAGTTATAATCAGACTTACAAGATTTCTGAAAAAGACTTTTTGCAGCACTGGAACATGATTGAGATCTTTCACTATTACCGACATGAATGCAAATGATAACGATGACAGCAATATGTATATCAACGATTTTGTTTTGTTATTCATGCTGTTGTGATTTTTGATGTAGCTCATTATGTCAACCTGTAAGTCAAAAATCAATTTCCAAGTCGATTTCCTTCCATTAGGGACACTTAACGCTCACATGCTGCTTTTGGACTACACACTGCCGGAGCTGAATGCATTCAGATGAAAACTTGTCTGAGGTAGGTTCAAACGTTTATACTAAATGATTTCAACTCCGGATGTACATAATTGGATTTATTCTTCCATAAACTCACAGAACTGTTGTTTTCTAGTGTAATTGTTAGCAATGAACACAATTGCCAAGTTTTTTCCCATGTTTTACACTCCTTTGATTGAAGAGGAAAATATAAACTGAGGCTGCAACAATAAATATTGTTCCAGTGAGACTAAGCATATCCGGTATTTCTCTCCAGACAAGAAAACCCAGTATACCTGCAAAGATAATGTTAGTATAGTTAAATATGGACACTTCAGAAGCTTTTGCATACTTATAAGCATAAGTCAGCCCAAACTGTCCACCTGCAGCAAAAACACCTATCAGTAGGAGCTTCACCATTGTTCCCGGTTCAGGAATACTGAAATCCATAAGGAAAAAAGGCAGTACTGCAATAACAGAAATTAATGAGAAGTAGAACACAATTGTCTGTGGTTTTTCTTGTCTTAAGGCTAAGAGTCTGACAATAGTATATGCAGCTCCGGCAAAAACAGCCGAAAGAAATCCGGATACTGCCGGAAGTGCTGACATGTTAAACTCAGGCTGAATAATCAGAAGAGAAGCTGCAAACACTACAAATAAAGCGAATATCTGTTGTTTGAATATCTTCTCACCGAGATAGAAAAAAGCGAAGATAGTCACGAAAAAGGGTGAGATTCTGTTCAACATGGATGAATCGGCGAGATCCATATTACTGATAGCATGGAAATAAAGGAATATTCCACCTAATCCCAGTACTGATCGCATTACAAGATACTTCCTGTTTTCAGGTCTTCCCCATTTCTCCGGACCTGATTTTCTGATTATAATAAGTGTTATTAGAAGACTTATCAGATTTCTGAAGAATACTTTATGTATAAGTGGTATATTATTGAGATCTTTAACTATCACAGACATGAATGCGAATGATAAAGATGACAGCAATATATATATCAACGATTTTGTTTTATTATTCATGATGAATTTATCCTTTCATAAACTTTCATGGTTATTACTGGAATGTTTTGCATAATTGGAATAATCACTGATCATAAATTTTATGAATCCTATAACATGATTACTGATTACATCAACGCAATATTGATTATAAGGAATACTAATGATGGAAATCAATATTCCATCTGAACGTACTCATCAAACCTTTAGATGTACTACCAATTTAGCAAAGCTCTCAGGTTCTATAGAAATTGACCTGCCGTATTATCAGCAGGTCATCTATTCAGAATCTTTTGTTTCTGAAATGACAATAGGGTTTAGAGCCTTTACGCTTATAGTAATCCTGATGATAATTTTCTGCCTTATAAAATTCATCAGCCTCTGTAAGCTTAGTTTTTACATCATATCCTTTTGCCTTAAGAATATTTATTAGTCGTTGAGCAGTTTCCTTCTGTTTTTGATCAGAATAAAATACTTCAGATCTGTATTGAGTTCCAATATCAGGACCCTGTCTGTTTTCCTGAGTTGGATCGTGTATTTCGAAGAAAAGACGAGTCAGAGTTTCATAACTGACCTTTGATGGATCATATACTACTTTAACAGCCTCTGCATGACCTGTAGCACCTGTTGTTACGTCATAGTATTCCGGATTCTCCAGAGTTCCACCTGTATAACCTACATCTGTTGAGATTACTCCATTCTGTTTCATAAAGTAGTATTCGACTCCCCAGAAGCAACCTCCTGCAAAAATTGCAGTTTCTGGTTTTACTTCATCCGGATAAAAGTCAAGAGACACTGAGTTTACACAAAATCGCGTGTTCTTAGGTGTGTATTTTTCACCTTTAAACACATGTCCGAGATGCCCCCCACAATTACTACATACTATTTCTGTGCGAACACCGTCTTTATCGGGGACCTGTTTCACTCTGCCTTCAATAGCATCATCAAAACTCGGCCAACCACATCCTGAATGAAATTTGCTGTCAGACTCAAAAAGAGGTGTATTACATTTTTTGCATTTATAAACACCAGAATCAAAATGATCGGTATAAATTCCTGAAAAAGGCCTCTCTGTCCCTTTCTCCTCAATCACGTATTTTTCTATTTCATTCAATTTATTGTATTCCTGAGAATTCATTATAACTCCTGTAAAGAGGAATAAAATTAACATTAATTTTCTCATTTTTCCTCCGTTTATTTTACAATTTAACCATGTTACTTGTAAACGCTAACAAATATTCGTATTTTTTAATAATATCATCTTCCATAAAAAATTGACTTAAAGATAAAAAATAATATATTTTGATCAGAGTTAACCTTTAAATTCTGGAGTCAAGATGGAGAGTAATAAAGTTCTACTGGTATCTGAGAGTAATAAATTGCATGAACATTTGAATAGTATTGTTTTTTCTGAAGATATAGATATCAGAATATGCAGTACCCCTGATGATTTAGCAAGTTATGATTTGGATACATTCAGTATATTGATTATCGATACAAAATTTATGAATGGCTTCAATTCACAATTTCAAAAAATGCTACTTTCAAGTAATCTATATAAGATATTCTTAAATACTAGCTATAGAGAACACTTAGAGACTTTTAGTTCAATAGAATCCCCTATAAATGATTTTCTGGTAACCGGTTACTCACTTAAAGAGTTGTCAAACCGGATTGAAATGATTTTATTCAGGATTAAAACTAACAGAATTGAAAAGAGTAACAGATATCACAGTAACTTCTTTTCTAATGCTGAAGATGCTCTGATTATTACAGATTTAGATGGGAATATTCTGGATATAAACGAAGTATATTGTAACATACTGGGAAGATCAAAAGAAGATATTCTGAAATTATCTGTTTCCGATATTGATACGTACTATAGTGATACTTTGTTTAGAAAATTCTGGATGAATAAAGATCCTAAAAAACGCTATTTGCTTAATTCAATACACAAAGCTATATCTGGTAATGAGTTTCCTGTTGAAGTACAAACATGGAAGGATGAAATTGATGGAGAGATGGTTGTTTTTGGAATTGTTAAGCAATTGGATAATGCTATTTCTAATGATCATGTATTCAACCAGGGTGATTTAAAATATCGAAAAATGTTTGAAGAAAACAGATCTATAATGCTGATCATTAATCCTGCAAATGGAAAAATTGAAGACGCAAACGACAGCGCAGTAAATTTTTACGGATACCCTTATGAAAAGCTGACCTCAATGAGTATATCAGATATTAATATCCTGACCGATAATGAAGTTAAAGCAGAAATGATGAAAGCAAGAGCAGGAAACAGAAGTCACTTCATTTTTAAACATAGGACAGCCAATAATTTAATTAAAGATGTTAATGTATTCACTAACAGAATTAACATTAGAGGTAAAGATTTGTTGTACTCCATAATCCATGATATCACAAGAGAAAAAGCCGCAGAGAAAGCATTAGTTAAAGCTAAGGAAACAGCAGAGCTCTATCTTGATATGGCAGGATCAATTTTTGTTAACATTGATGCTAATGAGAATATACTGATGATGAACCAGAAAGGGCTTGTTCTTCTTGGATATAATCGTGATGAAGTCGTTGGTAAAAACTGGTTTGATTTATGTATCAAAGCAGATGAAAGAGAGAAAATCAGACATGTATTCAGAAAAGTAATTGATAATGAAACAGATTACCCGGAGCACTTTGAAAATGATATTATTGCAAAAGATGGCAGAGAAATGACCATTTCCTGGCATAATACTTATCTTAGGGATGATAATGGGAAAATTGTATCTGTTCTATCTTCAGGAATTGACATTACTCACCGTATAACTTCAGAAAGAAAACTAAAAGAGAATGAAGAACTTCTGAGAACCCTCGTGGAAAACCAAGGGGAAGGAATTGTTATACTGTCAGAAGACTTTTATTTTACATATGCCAATCCATCTGCAGAAAAAATATTTGGAATGAAAAGAGAAGAACTTTGCAAACTTAACATTACAGATATTTTCAGTCCGGAAGATATTGAACGTGCAATGAATTACATTGATACAATGATTTTGCATGGAAAAGCATCCTTTGAAATTCCACTTCAAAGACCTGATGCAACAATGCCTTTACTGGTTACGATAACTCCGAGAAAGAATAGGGAGGGTAAGCTGACGGGAACTTATTGTGTTTTCAGAGATTTCTCAGAGCAAAAAGCAATACTGAAACGTCTCAGTGAGCAAAAAGTAAATCATACCGGGCTTATTCCTATATGTGCTTCATGCTTCAAAATCAGAGATGATGAAGAGAAAGGAAAATGGGAATCTCCAACTGATTTTCTTTCTCAAAAAGTACCGGAACTCAAGTTTACTCATTCAATCTGTCCGGAGTGCCAGAAAAAACTATATCCCGGATTGAACTTAAACGATTAATAGTTTTTGAATGAATAGTACTAATCAATCAGCAAAAATCCTCAATCTTATATCTGAGGCAATAAAAAACACAGAATTTGAAGGTAGAACTTACGTTGCAGGAGGATTTGTAAGAGACTTGCAGCTTGAAAGGTCTTCTGACGATATTGATATTGTAGTTAATCTCGAAAATGGTGGTCAGAATCTTGCATTTTTCCTTCACGAAAAAGGAATCTCAACTTATCCTGCAATCTATAAGACATTCGGTACTGCAAAGTCAGATATTCTGGGTTACTCGATTGAGTTTGTAATGACCCGAAAAGAATCCTACCGAAAAAGATGCAGGTTTCCCTCAGTTGATTTCGGTAGTCTTGATGAAGACGTTCTCAGAAGGGATTTTACAATTAATTCTCTACTTCTGAATCTGAAAGATAACAGCATATTTGATCTCACCGGTAAAGGTATTCACGACATCAGGAACAAACTGATTCGAACAATAGCAGCTCCATCAGATGTCTTCATTGAAGATCCACTGAGAATACTAAGAGCTGTCAGATTTGCTGCGCAACTCGATTTTGACATATCAGAAGATTGTCTTCAAAGCATTAAAGAAAACCATCATTTATTAAAAAATCTAACAATAGAGAGAATAAATTGTGAATTCACAAAAATCCTTACATCGGATAAACCGGCAAAAGGTCTGGAACTGCTTATCAAAACTGAAATGTATAAGAGCATTATACCTGAACTCGGAGAAATGCTTAATCTGGAGCAGAATAAATATCACGATAAAGATGTCTGGCATCATACATTGTCTGTTGTTGAAAACGTTCCACCACTACCCGAATTGAGGTTAAGTGCTTTGTTTCATGATATAGGCAAACTACGTTGTATGAATGAAGTTGATGGAGTCAGACGATTCTTTAACCATGAGAACACTTCTGCCAAAATAGCAAAGGAAATCCTGAAAAAATTGAAATACTCCGGAAAACTTGTTTCAGAAGTTAACTTCCTGATTAAAAACCATATGAGGACAAAGTCATTTGGTGCGAATGCAGAACATATGACAAAGAAAGCTGCAAGGAAATTTTTACGGGACACCAAGGATTACTGCGATAATCTTCTGCATCTGATACATGCCGATAACATTTCTCACGCCCCTGAACATCAGTATCCGGAACAGACAAAGATGATAAGACTAAAACTCGAAAGCGCAGAAGAAGAACTTAAAGTTTCGCCATTGCCTGTTAATGGTAGAGATATTATAAAACACTTGAAACTTAAAGGCAGTGATATTGGAACTGCTTTGAAAATAGCTGAAGATATTTATATGGATAACCCGTACATAAGTAAAGATATTTTGTTGGATAAAATAAAAAGAAAAGGTTACCCTTTTTCTTAATGAAGGAGATATTTATGAAAGATATTCTGCAAATGATGGCACAAATTGAAGATGATGTTGCTCAATTCTACACAAAACTGCATGAAATGAAAGCTCTGGAAAAATACGATGAAATCTTCAAGTTTATGAGTATTCACTCTCAACACCATAGCAAAACTCTCCATGGAATTGTTGACAGATATAATGATACACCATTTAATAAATCCAAATATCTGGCTTTTGTGAACAAATTGAAAGCCAATCTGCTTAATAAACTGCATGATGCATCTGATCAGGATGAAATCAGTTCACTGTTGGAAGAAGCTGAAGGATTGCTCGGATATGCTTATGAGCAGATTGCAAAATATATGAAAACAAGAGCAGAAATTATGCTTGATGCTTCTCAGAAAATACAAAAGATTGCCGAAGAAGAGTACATCCATAAGAGTAAAGTTAAAGAGATTGGTTCAAAAAATGCTTAACATTTAAAAAGGCTTTGAAGGAGAATATAATGAGGTACTTAAAATTAATATCAGGGTTAATATTGTTGAGTGTTACAATTTTTATTACTACAGGATGTTCACCTGTTTATTACGCACCGGATACAGTACATGCTCCCCTCCATAAGGAAGCAGGTGAACTGAGAATCGCCGGTGGAACTTCAGGCGGAACAGATGTTGGTGCAACAGGTTTCCAAGGATCAATGGCCATTATGGATAATGTTGCTGTCATGGGAAGCGTAATGCTTGCAAATGAGGTTAATGAAGATCCTGAAGATGATGAGGAAGGTACCGGGTCTGGGCACATTTTTAATCTTGGCGCTGGATACTTTACAAATTACGGACCGTTAGTATTGGAAGCCTATGGAGGAATGGGATGGGGTTCTGCTTTTAACGATTTGCATGATGATGGAACTATAAAAGCCAAATTTACACGTCCGTTTGTTCAGCCTTCTATTGGTTTAAGATTTAAAATATTTGAGTTGGCAGTATCATCCAGATTTTCTTATGTGGATTATTATAGTTTCAGCACTGAAGACCTGAGCAATTACTATAAGGAAGAAGTGGACGAGTTGAAAGCAATTCGAGATATCTGGTTCTGGGAACCGGCTATAACTGCTCGAGTCGGTGCACCATTTCTTAAAGCTCAGCTCCAGGTATGCTGCTCTAGTCCCATGAATGAAGATGATTTTCATGATTACGAAGGATTAATGATAAGTTTTGGTGTTATTACCTGCTTTGATTTATTCTAAGATTAGTATTATATAAGTTAAAAGCCTGTTGAGAAATTTCAACAGGCTTTTCTTATCTCAATAAAAATTCTATTTAACATCCGCTCTGACTATCGGCATAGTCATGCAGCGACATCCGCCACCGCCTCTGGAAAGTTCAGAGCCATCAATTGTTATAACACATTTTTTAGCTTTTTTAATATCCGCTTTATTCTTAATTATATCTTTAGCTTTAATTACTTCAAAACCGTTTTTAGCCATTTCTTCTATAGTATAAACATTTCTTCCATAGCCAATAACTTTGCCAGGAGCTATCGCAAAGAAATTTGCTCCGGAATGCCATTGTTCTCTTTCCTGAATCCTGACATCATTATCTCCACCACAGAGAACAGGTTTAAGGTCCATACCCAGTTCTTTCAGTACTGAAAGCAGGTTTTCTTTTTCTTTGATTGAAACCACTTTGCCATTATCTATCTCAATATGAACTGTCTGGAATCTGTTTGGTCTTAGAATCAGAGGCTTATATACCATGCAGGCATCTTTATCAAGGAATGTGAAAACCATATCGAGGTGAATGAATGACTCAGGAGTTTTTGGCAGCTCCTGTATAATCAAATGTCTTTTTTCTTTTCTCGATTTGAGTTGCTCAATGATAAAATCTACACCTTGAGAGTTAGTTCTGTCTCCAATACCAATACAGAGAATATCCTTTCTCGCTACAAGAACATCTCCCCCTTCAATTGTGGCAGTTCCGGCAAAAACAGGGTCATTGACCGGGTTGACTGTTTTTGTACTGAAATAGGAGTTATAATCGAATATTGCCTCCATAATAAGCGATTCTCGTTCTCTGATATTGCTTTTCATTCTACCAATCAAAACACGATTTCTTACAGACATCGAAGCATCTCTTGTAAAAAAGAAGTTATGCAGAGGTTTTAATGTATAAGATTCCTTACTCAGGAATTTAGTAAGATTATTCTTCTTCATAGGTACACCACGAAGCAGACTTTTAGATAAATCTTCTGGCTTCATACTTAAAAGGTCATTTATAATATTTTCAGCATTTTCATTAACACAAATCTTCTTTACCAGATCTTGTTTTACTTTCTCGTTATATAGAATGTTCTTAAGAAGGTCTTCTACTTCAAAAGTTCTGGCTGTTTTTCCAAGCACTTCCTTTAACTGTACATACTCCTTAGAAGCAACGGCAAGATTAAGAATATCGCTATACAAAGCCCTTTCGGCATTTTCCGGATTCATATTCTCAATTTCCGGTCCCGGTGTATGTAAGATTACACCTTTCAGTTCACCAATTTCAGAATTAACCTGTGTTTTAAATTTATCTGGCATATCAATATCCTTTCGTTTAGTCACTTAATTTTCCATTTATACTTTTCATTCGATTTGAACGGTTTATTTTTAAATACGACTACTTAGTAAGTATAAGCAGTTTATAAAGAATGGACAAATTTCTTTTATAAGCTCCTTCGTCAATGAAAAATCATTTTAATGGGAGTTAAACATTTAATTATCTTTACAAAACCGACTGAATTCAAAGAGAATGGCAAAAACAAAAGGAGGAATTCGTGAAAAATATTGATTTCAAAAATTTAAGATTCGATTACATCAAAGCTGATTACAGATTCATCTCATATTACAAAGATGGTTCATGGGATGAAGGTGAGCTTTCCACAGATGACTACATTAGAATTCATGAAGGATCAACAGCAATCCATTATGGTCAGCAGTGTTTTGAGGGCTTGAAAGCATACAGAGCCAAAGATGGCAGAATCCTTCTTTTCAGACCTTACGAAAATGCAAAAAGAATGAAAGACAGCTGTGAAGCACTTTTAATGAAACCATATCCTGAAGAGAAGTTTGTTGAAGCTGTTAAGAAAGTAGTAAAAGCTAATAGTGATTTTATTCCTCCTTACGGTTCAGGTTCATCTTTATATATAAGACCATATCTTATAGGAGTAGGACCAAATGTTGGAGTAAAGCCAGCCCCTGAATATCTGTTCTCTATATTTGTTACACCGGTAGGACCATATTTCAAGAATGGCTTTACAACAAGTAAGTTCATTACAACAAAGTTCGACCGAGCCGCTCCTTTCGGAACAGGTGCTGTAAAAGTAGGTGGTAACTATGCCGCGAGCCTTAAAGCCGGTTCAGAAGCGAAAGCAAAAGGCTTTGCCGACTGTATTTATCTTGACGCCCAGACAAAAACAAACATTGAAGAAGCAGGTGCAGCTAATTTCTTCGGAATAACTAAAGACAATGTGTTTGTTACTCCGGTTTCTCCTTCTATACTACCAAGTATAACGAGAAGATCACTTGTATATCTTGCAGAGCATAATCTTGGGATGAAGGTGGAAGAAAGAGATATTCCGATAGACAGTATTGAAGAGTTTATTGAAGCAGGAGCATGCGGTACTGCAGCAGTTATTGCACCTATAGGGGCAATAACACATAATAGCAGGGAAAAACTTTTCTATGATGAAGGAAAAACTCCCGGTCCAAAAACAACTGAGCTTTATAAACTTCTAACCGGAATTCAATGCGGTGATATTCCCGGACCAGACGGCTGGGTAATAGAAATTTAGATACATGAAAAGGCTGTCGAATACTGACAGCCTTTTTCAGTTTTAAGAAAAACTTCTCAGAGAACCTGATATTGGGTTTAGATTATTGTGAATTCTGAAATCGAATCAACTACCCAATATTGTAAAGGTTTCTTCTATTTTTGTGGTTCAAATATTGTTTCGTCAAAAGTGCCGTTATATTCAAGAAGTGTAACAACTATTTTATAATTAACAGGCTCAGGACTATCATAAGTAACTTTAAGAATTTCTTTTACATAAGGATTCCTGAAACCGTCCACAGTTTTGTAATCGGAGTAAAGAGTTTCTGTAGTACCATTTTTATCTGTACGGATGTCCTTCAGAATATCGAATGTTTCTACATCAATGTATCTCTTTGTAGTAATGCCTTTATCTTTATTTTTGATTCTGATATAATAGCATTTTCTTCCTTTTACTTTCTTTACACCTTTCAGTTTAATTGAATAGTATTCTGATTCAGGATTAAGATATTCGTATTCATCATACGGAGTTTTCGTTTTCTCTTCAACATTTTCCTGTTCATCTTCATCTTCAATTAATGAGAATTTACCGTTTTCAATTTTCCAGGCGGTTTCACCATTATATCCGAGAACGAAACTACCTCTTGAGGATGTAGTCTTTTGATAGATTTTTACTGTTGAAGTATCAGGATTAAAGAAAATGCTAGTGTCTTTCTGGTTAAATTTCTGTCCTTGTGCTTTAATTTCAATTGTTTGAGATGTTCTTGTGCTGGTAATGGATTCCAGTTTTTCCTTTCCACCCCGAGATTGAAGTTCATTTCTCAGAATTTCATAAGGATCTTTCAAATCCTGTGCAAATACAGGTAATACAGCCATAATCAAAAAAATCGCAAGTACAAATTTTTTCATGATTTCTCCTCATCTTGTTTATTTTATTAATATTATTTTTTTGTATTGGACATCATCTTTAGCTTTCAGTCTTACAAAATAGACTCCGGAAGCAACTGATTTTTGTTGTGAATTATCTCCATTCCATAAAATTTCATGCAGTCCTGATGTCAATTCTTCTGATATTAAAGTTCTCACTTTCTGACCTTTTATATTATATACAGATAAATCGGTATGTGTATTGTCCTCTGCAATGCTGAATTTTATCATAGTTGAAGGATTGAACGGATTAGGGTAATTATTGCATAGCCTTGTAACGAATTTCACATTATTAATGTCATCATTATCTACAAAATTTATACTAAGAGTATCCGAATTGTGACTTTCCATATTATCTGCAAATTCAGCATAAACATATAGCTTGTAGTTCCTGTCATCAAGCAGATCAACACTGTAATCAGAATTTGTAGTAGAATCAATAATCGTTATATTGTTTGCTTCCCTGATAATCTTAAACTGAGAAAAGGTAACATCAGAATCATTGTTAAAGTCCCAGTCCAAGTCGATATGGTTTCCATTCAGGTCATATTGAAGGTTTTCCGGTTCGGGAAGTCTTTCCAGATTAACCTCATGAAAATTGAACTCGTCCGAATCTTCTGAATTAGAAGCAAGTACATAAAAATTACTTTGATTCACATAACCTTTTGTATTAACTTCAAGAGTAACAGCATTCCCATCAACGTATATCTCGTATAACCCATCTGAATAAGGATTAAAGACTTGATTCTCCACACTCAACCTGACATTTTCATAGTCTGAAGCATTCCCTTCCAGATTCACTAATCCATGAAGACGAATTCGGGAAATTCTTACACCTTCAAGTACAACATCATCAATATACCAGCGTGCAGTAAACTGCTGTTCAACACCGGCTGTAAAATATAAGTTAGCAAAATCATAGAATCTAACGGGAGGTATCACGAAATGTTCTTCCTCTACAGCTCCATCTGTAGGTAATGTTTCATTAATAAAGTAATAACTTCTACGTAATGGCGACATATCAACAATTCTGACAGACCTTTTTAATGGGCTGTTCACCAGTTTATTCTTAAATTTGACTTTCAGTTTTCTATAAATATCTCCGACAAAAGAATAGTTGGCAACAACACTCTCGTAGTCAGGATTAGTAGACATAAGCAATTCCGGAGAAGTACCACCAGCATTAGAAGTACCGACTATTGTACCATTTCTCATCCACCATTCCTGCCAGTTATTAGAAAAGTCATCTGAAAAGACCATCTCGAGATTACCGCAAACATCGTAAAATGTGAAATCATTATGATATCCGTTATTGTATGATATTGATCCGGTAAACTCAACCTTCAATCCCTGAGCAAGTGTATTATCAGTAATAAACGGCATAGTCACTGTTAAATACTCTTCCTCTTCAGCAAAAGATACAGCTCCAAGTGTTATCCCTGGGACATTCGATCTGATATTGAATAGAGGATTCAGGATATCTATACTACCTGATTTTCTGAATATGATATGAAAATCACCACTCTCCATTGTTTCAATTTGATTATTATCATTATCATCATACACGAATTTTTCATAAATCAATTCCGGTGATTTCACAATCCAGGAACACTCATATTCTGATCTTCTTCCATCATGTTCTATTATAATAAACAGATTGACATTCTCATTGTTTGGGCATAGAGGATCTATTGAGAAGTTTATATCAGTATCAACATCTGCAACTGCATTTGATGTAATATTGTATTCTGTTACAGGGTCAGTTGATATACTAAGGTACTGCGATCCCGATTCAAAACTTACAGTCACAGAGTCACAATCCTGATTTCCAATGTTCCTGAGACTCACAGTCATATTCACCGATTCACCGTTGTTTACTTCTCCGCTATTATCTGCATCTACAGATGAATAATCATCAAGGATGACAAATGCGTTATCAGGAGTCTCAAAATTATGTTTGAAAGTCAAAGCTGTTCCATTGGTCAGTTGTTGTGCAGTATCCGGATATCTGCTGGCAAATGTGTATTCAAGACCTGTCTGCCCTGTTTTATCACAGATACCAACTGTTGCATACTCCCCATGATCCACATAGAAACCACCGTAGTTACCTTGATCAGTATTGTGTATTTCACTATATTGGAATTTAAATGAGTTCTCTCTTCCGGGAAGAGAATAATACTCATTGTCATAAATAATCAATTGAAAGCGTTGATGTGAATTATCAAACCTGCTGAGTAAATCAGTCCATTGCACAATAAAAGTGTGATTAGTATCATCTTCAAAGTAAGATATTCTTGAGTTTTCTCCGATTAACAGATCATCCCAGAAAGGAGCAATTATTGGTCTGGGAACCATTGGACCGGGAATAGTCCTGTTCATCCAACCATAGTTGAAGTGTATACCCGGCATAACGAATCCATTTGAAGATATGCTTAAATTGTAATAGAGATCACCGTAAAATCTGAAACTGAACGGTAACTGAACAGTCACCATATCACCTGAACCTTCATAATCATAATCGACCATATCCAGAACTGTTCCGGAACCACCGTTTTCTGGATCAATTTCAATCCAGCCATATGTTTCAGGCTGGTATACAGCCGCATCATTATTATTAACTGCAATATACCCATAAGGATCCGGACCTGTAGGTTGATCTAAAGAAGGATCTAAATTCTCTACAACAAACTCTGATTCCTGATAAAATCCCTTATTATTGCTGAATTTTATATAGAAATGAAAATCTTCCGTATTATAAATATCGTTAAAACTGAATGTAAAATTATCATTTACAAAAATCATTGAATTATCTAGTACATACTGTAAATATGCAATACTATCTGTGATTGTTATCCTGTTATCAAATGTTTCAAGTTCCATTGTCAGCGAATCAACAGGAATATTACTGATATTTTCAAGTTCAATTGAGAAATCAATATCTGCCTGAGGAGATGGGATAGTCTGCAAATTAATGCTCTCAATCTCAAGAACCGTATTTTCAACATTGAATGAATGTGAAAATGCTTCTGTTACATCTCCATAATCAATCTCAGTATGCAATATAAGAGAACCACCATCTGAAATCGCAAATGCGGGATCAATATTAACATTATATTCAGATGACGATACAGCAGGTAAATTTGTAACGGATATAACCGAATCAATGACATTTACATACTGAGAATCACATGACACTCTTACAGTAACGTTCTGAACATCCGAGTTTGTATTATTAATAAGTCTGAACCTAAGTGTGTTTACTGTTCCGGATATAATGTTATCTGTGAATTCGCTTCTTAAATCTATATCAGAATAGTCATTAATCACATATATTGTATCTGCATAAGGTATCATCTGAGGATGAAAAGCAGTTAACATCAGATCAGTTTGTGAATCAATATTTATACTGATCCGGTAATTACCATTAGCATCTGTTATAGCTGTAAAAAAAGAATCTATTGCCGCATCATATAGTGTAACAGAGGCATCAGGTATACCAATACTGTTTTCATCTTCTATTACTCCGGTAAAGAAGTTGTTATGTATTGAAACAGTATCAGAATGCTCAGATGTCATTATGCCGGGAGTTTTGCATCTTAAAGTAAGTTCGGGATCACCAAAATGCTCTTTACCAAGTGTATACCAATCCACATAGTATTCCGGATTCCATGGATAATTTCTATACAACTGCAGCTTTCCTTTGTTTAGTCCGGCAGAAATGTTAAAATTCCCGTCCTGATAAAATGAACTGGCAATACCGGCAGTAATAATATTGTTAAAGCATGTGTGAGTTGCAGAAGTAGAACCTAAAGCTGCAACTGCTCCTTTTGAAGTATTCGGAGTTCCGATATGCAGGAATTTCTCAACAAAAGAAACATAATCCTGATCAAAATTTCCTGTAAAACATGTAATAGCAGATATTAATGGTGTCATATTGTAATTAAGAAGATTTTCTGTGTCAGTTTCTGTCCAGTGACTGAATGTCCCGAATCCACGATAGAAATATGCTCCGACACCATTATTCAATGCGTTTTGAATACCATTGACGTATGGTTGATTGTATACAAGTGAATAGGAGTAATCAACCGGAAAGTCATCCATCATATCATTTACATAATGCATTGTTAAAACAGTTGAAGAACCAGAATCTATATGATCTCCAACAAGAAGCAATCTTTCAAACCAGTCCGATCCTGCTCGATCAGGTTTATACTCATAATTGATTATTTTAGTAAGAATTGAACGAAGTTGCCCAGCGCTTTCATATGTTATTCGTCCAATCTGCAGGTCTGGAAATATATCTCCGTCGTTCATCAGACTATAAGGATGATCTCCATAGACTATATTATTACCAAAATCTTCATACCAGGTTGGAACAGCAAATGAGCTTGAAGCATTTCCAAGCAATAACACATATTCCGGAGCAACATCCCATGTATTATAAGCATTTCTTATATACTGGAGTATTTCTGTATTTGCTGAATTACTGCTGAAAGCCCGAGTGTGCACCTCAAGACCTTTCATCTTCTTCCATAATATAAAATCAGACATATCGGTAGTAACAGAAAAATTATCCGGATGAATTATCAGGTATGATCCTCTTTGTGAAGTGTTTGATTGCAACGTATTTCTGTTAATCACCAAAGATCTGACATATTGATCAAAGCTATATGACTCGTGGTTATTCGCCCCCTCAGTAAACTCTGATGACAGGGTAAAAGAAAGATTGATAATCACTTCTTCATTGACATATGATGCATCTTCATTTACATATAGAGGATTTACATTCACTAATATCATTCTGTGATCTCTGGAATAGCCATCCATAGAAATAAAAACAGGATCATTTTTATCCTGCTCTGCAATAAAGTCCATCTTCTCACGGGAAGTTACTTCATGAGTTATCGTATACTCACAATTTGTTGGTATATAAGCATAAAAGCCAAACATCTGCTGAAGATCAACATCAGGCTCAGGATTATTTTCGAACAGGATCCTCCTGTTTTCATCAATTGTGTAATCAGGTAATTTGAATTTTACTGACAACTGCTGATTACTCTCAATAAGAACCTCAAAACTGCCATATAGCGAAGAAATTGTTAGAATTAAGTACAGTATACCGATTATTACCGCCCTGAAAATTTTCGGCATATACCCTCCTTTATTTTCTTATGTACATGAAATGTGAATCACCTCTGAATCCGCCAACCTTGCTTATTACTATTTCAATAATCTCCTGTGAAACAGGTTTTGCCAAAAACAAGTTTTCTGTATAATCCGGATCAATACTTATCTGCTTATTACTATCAAGTCCAATGTGCTCAAATGAACCATCTTCATACTCTATTCTGACATTCAGCTCCGTGATTCTTAAATCAGTGCCATTATATATTTTGAAGTTAATAATCATTGTATCGTAGTCTTCTTCAGTAGTCCAGTCGACAATTTCAACACTATTCAGAATTTTACTTTGAGAACACTGAGACAGCACAATTACAGGAAATATTAAAAAGAAAATAATAATTACCGCAAAAATAGTTGTCTTAATCAAAGTCTCCATTTTTGATGGATGAGTCTTTGACATTAAATCAGTGAGTTTTACATCGCTCATGCTTTTACCTTTCTAATAATAGTTATATTTAAGTTTTACTATGCCATTATATCCGGTTGCCATATATACATAGCTTCCCTTTACTGCAATATCCTCTACAATTCCGCTTGAATCATATGTTTCTACAAAATCTATTGACCCAGATGTGATTGTGAGCAGATCAATTCCACCGGAACCGTTAGCACAATATATCTCAGGATATTCTACAATGATCTTTGTATAGTTGTTTCCGATAACCTTAGTTTTAACTTCCTGAAGTACCTGATCATCATTCAGTGTAAAATGCTTAATACCAATATCAGATGCAATGAATAAGTTATCATTGTATCCATCTATGGCTTTTGCTCCTATAAAAGCAGTTGTATGCTCAAGGTTCAGGAAATCAGAATTTGAAATATCAAAAATGTTAATGAAGAAATCATCAACAACTGCCAGAACAGGATATATCAGAACCATATCAACAGCAGCATCAGACATTGGATATTCAGAAATAAGAGTAAACTCTTCATCATAGAGACGTATTCTGCTGATATCCCCATTAGTTCCAAGAAGAAAAAAGTCATTTCCATATTTTTCCACTTTCTTGATACTTCCTATTGGATATGATGTAATGTATTCAGAATCATTTGAGCTGTTTATTTCGTAATAATGAAGTGCTCCACTATAATATACAACAAACCTGTTCTCAAAGAAAAAAACAGACTCTGCATCAGCATACAGTTTATGGAGAAATGAAATAGATGATGAATTAGGTTCGTAAAACAGTGACAATCCGTCCCCTGAATCATTAGCCAGAATATACTCATCACTTATGGCTACTTTATCGAAGTAGTTTCCATTGTTGTATTCAGTTACAAAATGAAGCTTACCTTCTCCATCCACAATATTACCTGTTATGGTATTTTTGCAGGAAAACAGAGTAAAAACGGCAAACAAAATAAAAAATATTTTCTTCATTATTATCCTTCTAAGAATCACTAATTAAACTTAAAACTTTTATTTTCTGAATCATATCAGGAAACTTATCGAAAGTTTTATGCAGATTCTCAACATCGAAGTTCTGAGCCTGATTAACGAGAGTATCTCCCCATTTCTTCAGAAAAGCAAGACCATAATCTTCTCCGACAAGCTGAATCTTTCCGGCAAACTCCTGCATTTTACTGATTATTGGAGTCTGGTTGAGACTTTCCCAATCTTTCATTAAATCGGAATTAATCATTTTAACAAGTTCAGGTAGTTTCTCCAATACTTCTTTTGAAATTTCTTCATTGATATCGGCATTGCTGACATCTTCCTCAATTATCGTATCAATTTCAGTATAAGGAATATACTTCATCATAGCAAGAATCAATCCAAGATTTGACACAGGCTTAAAAATGATGTCATCGCATCCTACATCATAGATTCTTTTTTCTTCACCCTTCATAGCAAAAGCTGTTACAGCAACAACCGGAATATTCTTAAGTTCATCATCATCTTTTATGAACTTAGTTGCTTCATAACCATTCATAATGTTCATTTTCATATCCATGAATATTAAATCAGGTTTATAATCAAAAGCTTTTTCTATTGCCTCTTTACCATTGGTTGCTTCCAGCATCTTGAAATGATGCTTCTCCAGTAAACTCATAATAAGAGATCTGTTAAGTTCAACATCATCAACAATAAGAATAGTAGCCTCTTCAAACTCTATCATTGATGGATCAACATTGGTCTTTGTCTTAACGACATTATTATCTCTCATTTCTACATCAGGAAACTCTATTCTGAAACAGCTTCCTTCATTGACTTGACTTGTCAGAGAAATTGTTCCACCCATCAACTCAACTAATTTCTTAGTGATAGATAAACCTAATCCGGTTCCTCCATATTTTGCTTCATTCTGTCCTGATTTCTGTCTGAAAGCTTCAAAAATTCTGGAATGCTGGTTCTCTTCAATTCCAATCCCTGTATCAATTATTTCAAATACCAGCTTACAACGCTTTTCTCTCTTCTGTTCAGTAGATAATGATATTTTAATATGCCCCACATCAGTAAACTTAATGGCATTTCCAATGAGATTCATAAGAATTTGTCTTAATCTGATTTCATCAAAGAATATTGATTCCGGAACGCTATCCTGTTTTTCGTATATATATTCAAGTTCTTTCTGTTCTATCTTCCATTTGAAAATCTGTTTGAGTTCTTCCATTAACGTTTCAATATGAAGAACATCATAATTCAGTACAATTTTACCGACTTCAATCTTTGAGAGGTCCAGAATATCATTAATCAATCCCAACAGATTTTTACCGCTGGCAGAAATAGACTTCAAGTAACCAAGCTGAGTCTCATCTTTAATTTTTCCTTCAAGAACCTCCGTGAAACCAAGAATTGCATTCATAGGTGTTCTAATCTCATGACTCATATTTGCCAGGAATATACTTTTTGTTCTATTTGCTTCATCAGCCTCTTCTTTAGCATGCCTGAGATCCTCTTCAACCTGTTTCCGTTCAGAGATATCTGAGAAAACTCCACGCATTCCTTCAAATTTACCATCAGCAATTTCATTCCTTCCACGGAAATGAATCCATATAGGATCACCTTTAACTGTCTTTATCCTGAACTCAGTATCAGCATTGAGCTCTCCGTAAAGGGTTTCTTCAATTGTTTCCATCAAAATAGGTAAATCTTCTTCATAAACAAACTCTGTTAATCTGTAGCCTATAGCGTTAGCAGGATCAACTCCGGTCAATATTTTGAAGTGAGGACTGATGTATGTTAATGCTGTATCCGAATCAATAGAGAAGATTACATCATTGATATCCTCAACAAGAATTCTGTATTTCTTTTCTGAATCTATCAAAGCATCCTCTGCTTTTTTCAAATCATTGATATCCGTAATAAAACCTTCAATTGTTCTGACTTTACCTGAGTCGTCATATATAGCTCTTCCCTGTTCCCATACCCAGACAATCTGATTATCTTTAGTTTTTACTCGATAATTATGTTCAAATGGAAGATTATTTTCAACAGCTTTAATAATTTTTTTTTCAAGTTCCGGTAAATCCTCATCAAGAATAATAGATTTAAATGACATTCCTTTTCCACCTACCATTTCTTCAGGTGAATACCCCGTGACATAATACAAACCTTCACTTGTAAAAAGCATTGTCCAGTTTTCATCCATATTTCTTCTGTACGCTATACCCTGAAGGTTAGAGAGCAGAGTTGACAATATTCTTTGATTTTCCATCAAATCGGCAGTTCTTCGCTCAACCAGATTTTCCAGTTTTGCCCGATATTCTTTAAGTTGCGACTCTACCATTTTCCTTTCGTCAATTTCCTGACGCAAAAATCTATTCTGATTCTCAATTTTCTCAAAACTCAGCTTTAACTGTTTTGCCATCATCTGAAAGGCAGAAGAAAGCTCCCCTATCTCGTCATTTGACTCAATAGCTTCTACCTCCTCAATATGATGCTTGGATATATTTTCTGCAGATTCCCTGAGCATTGTTAAAGGAGCTGTAAGTTTTTTTCCTCTATACCAACCAAGAAACAACGATAAAGGAATTGTACAGGCAAATATAAACAGAGCAATAAAGATAATTTTCTTTTCTCTCATAATAATCTCATGAGCATCAAGTTCTATTGCAAACAGTCCTATTAGTTTTTCACCCTTCGTAATTGCTGCATAACCCGTTAGCCAGGCACCGGCAGCATCATTAAAAAAGTAGTTCTTTATGTCAGTTTCGTGTGTTTCTGAGAAATGCTTCCATATCTTGTATTCAATATCTCTCTTTCCACTTAAATGAGATCTCTGTAATGCTTCAATAGAATCGCTGATTACATAGTATAAAGTACTTTCCTTTACTTTTATCAGATACACAGAGTTAATTTCCGTTCCGGCTTTTTCCAGCTCACTTAACTTGTTTTTTACATGGTTGTAATGAGTTAACTCCTGCTTGGGGTGCATAATTGACTTGAAATCATCTGGTACAATATGCATAGAAGCCACGGCAGTTACATCATGCAGACGTTCCCATACATCCTTACGAAACTGATACCTTGTATTAAGGTACAGACTGGCAGTAATTATTGCTGCAACAATAATTGTGATCATTGCTGCCTGTAAGCTGAATTTTGTCTGCAGACTAATGAACTTCTTTTCTACGGCTTCCTGTTTTTTCATAAATATACCAAGATTTTAGTTTATATAAACATTTAAAAAGCTTCACCTATTGAAAAATAGATATTGAACAAATCATCATCTTTATTGCTTGAAACTCTATTATTAGAACCCATATCAAGACGAAGGTTTAATCGATCGTCAGAAGAAACAGCATAACGTAATCCCATTCCAAAAGCGACTTTCAATGTTCCTATCTCAAGGTTTTCAATTTTTGAAGCAACGTTCCCTATTCCTGCAAAAATCGTTCCTGAAAATTTTCTGAAAAGCGGATATCTAATTTCTGATTGAAAAACCATCATATCCATATCTTTATATCTTTTTGACGATATACCTCGCATGATATCATTTGATCCCATTGACGGCATTTTATGTACAGGAGTTTCTCCCCAGGTCAATTTGGAGTAATACTGTGAAGCAATTACAATTCCTGAGATATTAAAGAAATACCTGAGATCAGATTCAAAAACTTGAAAACTAAAATCACCATAAAGCGATTTATCAAAATTCAAAAATTCAGTTTCCCAATAATATCCGGTTAAAGGGTAATTATCATTATCTCTTGTGTCCGCTGATATTCTTGTTCCATATCCAAACAATACATAATCATCGGAACCATCTATACAGTCAAAGATATATTCTCTATCTTCTTCTCTTTCCGAAATATCAAACAAGGAATAGTTAACAGCTGGACCAACTTCAAATATACCTTTTTCTATCGTAGGATACAAAGATATACTGAACTCCTGCAAATTGTAATCAGCATGGTCTGTAAACGTTGAATTATGTCCGGGCAAGTATATTGTAGAAGGCTTATCTCTGTATGAAATTCTTGCCTTCATCTTGAAGCTTTGCATGATATACTTATCAAGAGAAGCAAATGTCATTATCTGCTTTTCTGTAGTGAAAATCCCTGCTAAAGAATATTTATCCAATTTGAAAGTTTTTTTATAGTTTCTTCTGAGCATAACATAAGCTCCACTTCCCAAACCTGCACTGTTAGAATACATTAGGACCGGGACTATTGTCTTCTTTAACTCATTTTCATCTTCAGCTGCATGTAAAGATACAAACTGAAATAAAATCTGCAGAAGAAGCAGACCTGTCAGGATTTTCTTTACTTCATTGCCCATATTAATATAGTCACAAAGAATATCAATCCGGCTGAGAATTTGATAAAAGCATTCATTCTTTTCTTAACAAACGCATTAGCCGCTTTTTCTCTCATATAATAGTGTCTTCCATCTTTAGTGTTCAAAATTTCTTTCTGGATCAGTACTTTCAGCACATAGCCTTTGAAATCCTTAAGATCATTCAGCTCAACTGTATTATTTTTATCTGTATATCCATAACTTCTGAAGAACCTGATTATCTTAAACTTCTCAAATACGTCAAATGGTGATCTTTTGTGTTTCTTTTTTACTTTGCTTTGCTTCTTTTTTGTCTTCATTGGTATATCCATAGGAATAATTTATTTCATTACCTGTAAACAATGTGTTTCTAAAAATGTCAAGTCCCTTAATGGAAAATGCATTAACAGGACAGTACAGAAAACACCTGAAGCAGAGATCGCATCCCTGAAAATTTATGTTAAAACTTCGATTTTCAATGCTGGCAGTAGGACAAAGCTCAATACATTTACCGCATTTTATACATTTATCTCTATCAATATCAATTGATATACTTTTATGCAGGTTTTCCCATAGTTCAATGTCTTCTGAATATTCAGAATCTGAACAACTATCCTTTGAGCTTACTGTATATCTTATACTTACAACTTCTTGCAAAGAATTGCATAAAAATCTGCTACATTCATCAACTAATCTTAGATCATCTTCAGATATATCTTGTTTCTTGAATATGGAAGCAGTTTTCAATTTATGGCTCTGCAGTATATAATAACCCTTTGAAGACAAAATTCCATTTACAGTTTCCATCAATCCCGGAGCATATCCTCCATAAGTACATGCGGTAATTGTTTTCAAGGATTTTGCTTCAGGAAGCTTTAAAAGGTTATTAAAGATGAATCTGTATGTCGTTCCATATACTACAGGGAAAAAAATAATAAGGAGAGCTGTATCCTTGAAAGATGGAATGAAGTTACTGCCAAAAGAATTGACAATAACTTCATAACCAGTTGAATGTAAAAATTGCTCTGCTTCCTTAACAATCTTAAGAGTATTTCCTGTAGCAGAGAAATAAACTATATTGGCTTTTCTTGTGTTATTCAGTTGTATATCCTGCACTTTCGATTGCATTTTTGACTTCTTTCAGGTCAACATCGCCATCAACATGTACATGATTATGTTGTAGATCAACCTGCACATCTTTAACATTGTGTAATTTCATTACAGCATCCTGCACAGTCTTTGCACAATGATTACAGGACATTCCGTGTACAACAATTGTTTTAGCTTTTTCTTCCACTTTTACCTCTTTCCGTGAAAATCTGTGTTTTAGGTTTGTATAAACAGATCTCAATAGAAGAAGTCCGAATACAATTCCACCAATTACCTTAATGACATTATTGCCAGCTTCATGATAATGTTGATGCACAACTTCTTTAACTGAGATATCAAATGTGTTTAAGAATAAATCGAAAAGCAAGGCAAAGATTACTGAACCGGCTATTATGGAAGCCAGATAAATCAATGTGTTCTTTTTTCCTATTGCCTTGAATAAAATTGCTATTGTCGCTGCATTTGTAGCTGGACCTACCGTAAGAAAAACAAAAGCTACTCCGGGTGAAAATCCTTTCATTATTAAGGCTACTGCAATAGGTATTGAGCTGGTAGCACAGATATACATAGGCACACCTATAAGAATTACAACAATCATTCCCAGTAAACCTGAATTTATAGATGTCTCTGCAAAAAAGTTATCCGGAATGTAAAATGAGATCAATGCTGCAATTATTAATCCAACAATAAAATGGATAGATATATCATCCAGAAACTCACCAAAAGCATAATTCATCATGTACTTGAATCTGTTTACCGGCTTTTCCTCGTGATGTTCCGTTGAACAGGATTCACCATTGCAAGAATCACCAGAGCAAGTTTCAGGTTCATCAGAATCAAATATTACATCATCCTTTCGGTTGAAAAGTTCTGTAAAAATACCTGTCACCACCCCCATAATAAAGGCAGCAAAAGGTCTGAATACTGCAAATACAGGCCCAAGGGTTCCAAATGTAGCCATAATACTGTCTACACCTGTCTGCGGAGTAGAAACCAGAAAGGCAAGTACTGCACTTTTGGATGCTCCGTTTTTTGACAGATAAACACTTGTAGGGATTACTCCACAGGAGCACAATGGTAAAGGTACTCCTAACAAACAAGCATTTACTGATGCTTTGTAATGATTTCCGCCAAGAAATCTGAGTATAAGTTCTCGTTTAAAAAATAAATGAAGAACTCCGACAACAATTAAGCCAAAGAGAAGATAAGAAGCCATGTCGAAGTAAAGTATTTGAAGCTGAATCAATACACCTTTAAGGTGATTGAAAAGATTCATATTTATAAACCATCCCGATAGCGTAGTCGTGTTCCATGATCAAGAGACAGTCTTAACTCGGAAGAACTAACAGATTTAGGAAAGTATGCGCCTGAAATATGGGCTCCGTGTATACTCGCTCCTTCAAGATTAGTATTAGTTAAGTCTAAACCTCTTAAATCACATTGTCGTAAATATGTGTCTGACAAATCAAGTCCATCAGCATTCAAACCTCGTAAATCAAGCATCCTGAGATTAGTTCCTTTCAGGTTTACCGGTTTACCTTTTCTTCGTGCTTCATTAAATTCTGCAATTTTACCTTCTCTCAGCAACATGTACATTTCATCTTGACTGAATTTTGGTTTATCATTCATATTCATTCTTTTCCTCTCTTAATGTTATGTAAAAAATAAATTAAGATGTGTTTTTGCCAACTAAAAGTTTGAAAATTTGAGATTATCGAAGTTTCACAATGTCAATATTTAAACTTGAATGAAATTAAGGTTGCTTAATAGATAACAACGTTTGAATAGCAACACAGAAATATAACTGATTTAACGAAAATATTAATAATATTTCTTCAAAATATCTTCAGCTTTTGTATATCCGTTTTCAGCAGCTTTGCTAAACCATTTTTCTGCAATAGACTTATCTTTTTTACACCCCTGACCATTGAAACATAGAATTGCCAAGTTATACTGGGCAACCGCGATATCATTTTCAGCAGCTTTTTTATAAAAAACATACGCCTGTTCATAATCCGGTTCGAGCAATCCGGGTATACCATTATAATAAATCCTTCCAAGATTATATTGAGCTTGCGGATATTCTTTCCCTGCAGATTTTGTGTAAAGCTTAAAGGCAAGTTCAAGGCTTGATTTTACTCCAAGTCCTTTCTCGTACATTAATCCAAGATTGTTCATTGCAACGGAATCACCATTTGTTGCAGCCATTCTGAACCATTTAACAGCAAGCAGATGATTAACCTTTGTACCATCTCCGTGAAAATAAGCTTCTGCAAGATTGTATTGAGCTTTTCTGTCTCCGGCATTGGCTTCCTTTTCAAGTTTTTTGATATCTACAGCATAAATTAAAGAGTATGATAATAAAAGAAATACAAGTATTGATCTCACTATAAATTCCCCAGCATTGATCTTGCCTGAAGATGTCCTGCATCAGAAGCTTTCTTCAGGTATTCGTTAGCTCTCTCAATATCTTTCGATACACCTTTACCAAGAAAATATTTTACTCCGAGTTTATACAGAGCATCAGGATATCCTTCTTCTGCGGCTTTTCTGAACCACTTGAAGGACTCCCTGTAATTTATTCTGACACCTTTACCTGTTTCAAAAAACATGGCAACTTTATATTCGGATTTAACATGACCTTTATTGGCAGCAAGTCTATACCAATATAAAGCATCCTCATATTTCGGAGCAGGCTGAAGGTTTTCGTAAAAAGCTCCTAATTGATACATTGAAATAGTATCTCCCTTTGCAGCTTCTCTCTTCAAAGCGTTTAGATTAATAGCTGCAAACAACTGAACACTGCTTAAAAAAGCTATAATGAATATCATGTATATTTTTTTCATAATCATCTCTTATATATAATTTACTTTATTCTTATTATTTTACCAGTGAAAATTTTAGAAATCGTTTCAATTTTGTAAAGATAAATCCCTGAAGCAACCTGAATATTATTTGAATCTGTACCATCCCACAAGTAATTTATCTCATCAAGAATGTCATTTTCCAACATAAATCCATGTACTTTCTGACCTTTCAGATTATAAATCCTTATTTTTGCATACGAAGGATCGGGTAGTTTAATATTAAAAATTACATCCTTACTGAACGGATTAGGACTTAAGTGAATTTCAGGTATTATACCGGAATCAAAAACAGTTATTAGACTATCGGCTGTATAGGTTGAAATACCTTCAATGTTATTAACTGTCAGTCTGACAGAATAAGTTCCGGGTGTATTAAATGTCCATTCAGGATTTTTGCTGTACGCTTCATAATTACCATCATTGTCGAAATCCCAGTACCAATCTGTAGGATTGTGCAGTGATTCATCTGCGAATCGGACTTTCAATGGAGCTAACCCAGACAGCTTATCAGATGAAAACTTAACTACTGCTGATCTGTTAATCTGAAGAGAATCCATTACACTGTAAGCATACTCGGTCATACTACTGCTGAAGTCATAGAGTTCAGAAGTAGTAAATCCATTGTCTCTCCATACTGAGAGAATTGAATCTGTCTGAGAGAATATTCTGTCTTCTGCATCAAAGAAAACGTCCCAGATGCCTGTACCGGAATCATTTCTTAAGAGGTAAGTATCAATGTGCCTGTCCGAATAAACTCCATCTCTGAAAAGTTGTGGTTTGATTTCTCTTGCTTTTGTGCATATTGGAGAACTGTATTCACCGGTAACTTTATCGGGTGGATCAACTGCCCAGATCGGGAATGCAATGGTTGACGAAGGATGCCCAAGCATTGTCCACATAGTTGTCAAAAGCGGATCTTCCCCATCTCTAACACCATGAAAAACAGCCGTAGAAACTGTTACTCTTCCACATATGCTTCCATATATATCAACAAAACCATAGGGCATACCGGACTCCCAGAATCCCTCATAAGGAACCGGTACTCCATCCTGATTATCATCCATAAAATCCCTCATCTGCACCTGCAGCACATTTTTATAGTTGAGAGTATTAGTATTATACATGTTGCCTATAAGCTCATGCGAGCGCTGCAACCTTGTTCTCCCGTATGTACTTCCACCCTGCTCTGAATGGTTTGTCCTCAGAACGTAGCCGTTTTCACTTGCTTCTGCATCGTAACGCCAGTAATGATCACTGCTTGTCTCAAATATTGCTGCTCCCCCCTGGGCATCCATAACACCAAAGTTCGCTGCAACACTTCGTATACCAACAGTATTTTCAAGAAAAATCTGGAAATCATCAACCGTTGAACAATGTTTAAGAGCTTCATACATGAGATCGCCTTCTCCCCATAGTCTCAAACCTGTGAGATCGTTCGAAGTTGAGTTCATTATACAGAACCCTGTTTCATTAAGTCCCATCCAGGCATCAGGTTTTCCTACGTCTGTTACGTAAACGCAACGGTACAATCCTGATGTATCCATTATGATAAAGTTATCTTCATGTCCCGACCTGTCTCTTGTTTTCCAAATCATTGGACGACCGTCTTCGGTAGCAATACCGGACGCTGCTCCTATTGTACATGCAAACGCTGATGCAAGTACGATATATATTGAAATAGCTAATATTATTTTTTTCATACTGCAATTTAATCCTGACTATGTTTTTCACAGTCAAGTAAAAGTTAATATTATTAACATTATTAAGCACATATTATTCCGAAAAATCTAAATTTCATTTGATCCACAAAAAATAAAATACTCGAAAATTAATATACTGCAGGTTTACATGGACTGAAACGGATTGAATGAAATTGGAATTGATTCTTTTCATTAGTCAGCGAAAATTGAAATGGGAAAAATTGGAGTTAATTTTGAGTTCATGGATGTTACATATCAAATAACAATCCTTCAATCATAATGTCATATTAATCAATATATTAAATGTAAAACAATTCGTAGAGAAAATGCAGGTATCGATTTAGTGTATGAGTTAAACTTTAGTTTACAGCTAAGAAAAGGAAATGAGTTTCATTCCTCCATGGCTCCATTAATATAAAGGAATCCAGCAATGCATTTATGTTGCACATGCATAAGATTAATCCATTATAATAGCATTAACAGGACAGATACTCTGGCAAAATCCACACTGAATACAGTTCTCATTAAACTTTGGCAACAGCTTCTCCCCTGTACTCAGACCATGATGCAGACATGTCTTTATGCATTTTCCGCATCTGATACACTTATCAGAATCAATACTCATTGAAGGTCGTTCCATAACTGCATTATTCTGCTGTTTAGAATACAATCCAACGATTTCATTCACACTGCTGTAACTGTTTTTATCAAGCCAGTCAGACATTTCTTTTGCAATACGGGAATAAGCTGAATGTCCTTCTTCAATAATTATACTGCATACTTGTACGGCTGATGCACCTGCCATCATCATTTTTACTGCTTCCAGCCCTGAGTAAATACCTCCGACTCCAATGATCGGTTTATCTGTGTTTAAAGAGATTTCATGTACAATCTGCAAAGCTATCGGGAAAATAGACCTGCCTGAAACATACCCATAACCATTTTCAGAGCCCATCAGAGGTTTAAGGGTTACCGGATCAAAATCCAATCCGGGTCCAACACTGTTAATTGCTATAAAACCATCTACATAAGGTTCAATAGCCTTTACGAATGCAGGAATATCGGGAAATCCGGGAGATACTTTCACCAGAACCGGTAGAGAAACAGATTCCTTAAGTGCTCTGGCATTTTCTACAACAGTGGCATAATCCTTACCAACATAATGCACTGAGAATTCAATTGCATCTACAAAGCCTGTTTTCTCAACGAGAGGTCCCAGAAAACTTAGTTCATCAGCACTATAGCCTATACTTGCCATCAGAAATTGTCCTGTTGATTTAGCCAGCTCATATTCTTTATCTAAATACTGTTGATATGGATATTCAGACCATAATTCGGCATTCATCAGGGTATCTTTATTAACTCGTTTTATATTCGGGTAAGGTATTCTGGCAGGTTCAACAGATATTGTTTTCATTACAAGTCCACCTGCACCACCTCTTGATGCGGCAATAAGCATTTTACCGTCTACACAATTAGGTCCCGCTGCAGGCATAATTGGATTTTTAAGTTCATGTCCCCATAAACTGCATTTTAAATCTGCCATTTTTATCTCCCCGGAATGTTTACTGAGTTAATTGAAAAGTGTTAAGTATTAAGGAATAAATACTAAGCTGTACATCTGCAAGAGGATTGTATGCCAGCTCGAAATCTTTATATTCAATTGCATATACTATTTTGTTGTTACACACGTAAAATGTTCTCGTAATGTATTTTATATCAGGTGTATTCACAACGATAGCCTTGTATGGGCCAACAGTTGTATCACTTACATAATTACTGGAGAGATTTCCATGCATGTCAACAGGAAGAGTCGGAGGACTAAGCAGATTCCTTGTCTGCTGCCACTTCTTCTCATAATAGTCGTAAATCCACCTGTTTAGTCCTTTACTGTTTCTGTTCTTGTAAGTTCTTATAACGAGATCAAAAGAAGGTACACGCCTGCCTTCAATTGTTATCTGTGCTCCTTCTATATGAAGTTCATCTCGAGCATCCGTGTTAGCAAGCTCTGTTCTGACTCTTGCGGAAACAGGATATGAAACTTGATACCCGTTTCCTTTATATAAACGAAGTGAATCTGATTGAAATGTGGACAAAGCCGGACCACATCCAAATAAAGCTATGCAAAAAACTATCAGGAGTTTTGCTTTATGGAATCTAATGTACTGCATATAAGGTTCCTTGTAACAGTATATCTGTATTCTGAAGTTGATCTGAAGTCGGTTATTGGTGTTATCAGATTTGCCAATTCATTTTCTATATCCTGTGTTGTCAACCTTTCAATACCTTTTTCGATTATCAGTTTCTCTAGAGAAAAAAGTCTTATAGGATAACTATTAACACTTCCTGCAGCAATTTTTACTACTTCTCCCTTCAATATTGCAATGTTTACTTTTGCGATTGTCAGAGCTGATCTATTGCCGACTTTATAGCTGAACAGTTCAGAATTCTTATTTTTATCCGGAATGAGTATCTCGGTAATAACCTCATTATTCTCAAGTACATTCGTTTTGTAATCTGTAAAGAAATCAGAGAGTGATACGACTCTGGAGCCTTTGTTAGAACTTAAGAGAAGCTCCGCCTCAAGAACAAGCAGTATAGGTATTGTATCAGCAGTGGGGGAACCATTGGCAATATTTCCCGTAAGTGTTGCAACATTTCTGATCTGTGCTGAAGCAAAATCTTTAAGAGCCTCCCTGAGAAATGGAAGACTTTCATTAATAATTGAAGACTCCAGAATATCAGTGATTGAACTTAGAGCTCCTATTTTTATATATCCATTGCTTTTCGTAATACTTTTCAAGCATTTTATTCCACTGATAAAATATATATCAGAATTCTTCGGAAGTTGATTTCTTGAAATGTTCAGACTTATATCAGTTCCACCGGCAACGAACCAGGGTTTGGTGTCTGAGCTAATCAATGTAAGTAATTCGGTAAGGTCTGTTACAATATGTGTTTTATGGTTCATAGTTTATCCTTACTTCTGGCAATAAGTATTGATTGCATCAATAACAGATTTAATAATCTTGTCATAACCTGTGCAACGGCAGATATTCCCTGCCAGAGCTCTTTTAATATTATCCTGCCGTGTATCTCCACCTGACAGAATATATGCGTAAGTAGTCATGAGAAATCCGGGGAAACAAAATCCGCATTGTACAGCATTATTGTTATGAAAAGCTTCAATAATAATCTTTCCCAGCTCAGATTCTCTGATTCCTTCCAGAGTTAGTACTTCCGTACTCTCAAGTTGACCTGCTCTGAATATACAACTTGTAACAGGTTTTCCATTAAGCAGTATGGTACAGGCTCCGCATTCACCTTCACCGCATCCTTCTTTTAGTGATTTCAAATCAAAATCATCTCTTAGCAAATCCAGAACACGTTTCAGTGGATCAACTTCTATCCTGGTTTTATTGTTATTAAGTTTAAACTTAACAAAGATTTTATTTGTTTTCATTTTTACTCCATTCATCAAAAATCAGTTCAGGAAGCAGAGGTATTTCATCAAGAGTTATACCCGTAGCATGTTTAAGGGCATTTCTCACTGCCGGAGCAGGATAATTCATTGGAATTTCTCCAAGACCCTTTGCAATATCACAATCTGTATTCACAAATTTAATGTGTATGTCCGGTGCATCCTGAATTATTGGGACAACATAGTTTGAAAGTCCGGCAGTTTTACCAATTCCGGGTTTATATGTAATCTCAGTTGTTCCATAGCCAATTCCCTGTACAACAGCTCCGGCGACCTGTCCTTCTGCAATTGAAGGATTCACTACTTTACCGATATCCAGTACATTCCATATTTTATCAACTTTGATAGTAAACAAAACCGGATCATATGTGACTTCTACTGCACAGGCTGCCCAGGAGTAATCTCTGTAACCTGTTCCTTTATATGTATCTTCATCAAATACAACTGTAGGATCAGGAGCAAACTTACCTTTAAACTCAACAGGAAGTGCTTTCCCAGTATTAAAATATGTTTCTATATCACCAACTTGATTTCTGATGTCTTTTGCCAGATCAAACAGGATTTTTCCTACAACATAGATTGTTCTGGAAGCAACTGTAGGACCGGAATTCGGTGTTTTACTTGTGTCCGGGGTATTGACAATAACTTTTTCAACAGGGTACTGCAAACCTTCTGCAACTCTCTGAGCCAGAGTTGTACTGCAACCCTGTCCCATATCAACATTGGAAACAAAAACTTCGACAGAACTATCTGCTGTGAGAGTAATTTTTACTTCAGATGCCAAAACCTTTTCTCCATTACCCGTGTAACCTCCACCATGATAAGTCAGAGAAAGTCCAATCCCCTTTTTTATCTTATGAGACTTGTTCCAGTCCTCGAATTCTTTGTATTTTGCTCTGAAATCAGATTCACTAAGCAATTCATTCCAGCATTCATACAAGGGTGAAGTGTCAACCATCTGTGTTGAAGGAAGTTTGTCATTATCAGTAAGGAGATTCAACTCTCGGAATTCTACAGGTGAAACATTCAGCATCTCTGCAAGGTCTTCAATATGGCTTTCAACAGCGAATATTGCCTGAGGAGCACCAAAACCTCTGAATGCACCATTAGGCGGAGTATTCGATCTGAACAACCTACCAAGAATGTACACATCATCACAAGCATATACACCTGATGCATGTAACACACCACGAGACAGCACGACAGGAGATAACGTCTGGAAACATCCTGCATCAAGCCTGTAATCTATAGACATCTTTTTTATCTTCTTTGTTTCAGGATCAACATAAGAATCAATTTCGATTCTGGATGGATGTCTTTTGGTTGTAATCATCATATCCTGATTTCTATCTAAAACTATCTTCACAGGACAATGTGATTTGTAACTGAGCAGAGCAGCAAACCCCGCAATATTGTTTGGGAAATCCTCCTTCCCTCCAAATGCACCGCCTACACCTTCAGCTACTTCAACCACTACTTCTGAAACAGCATCTCCCATAATCTGTTCTACTGCATCTTTCACGAAATACGGACATTGCATTGATCCCAGAATATTCATTGTTCCGCTGGCTTTATTATAACTGGCAATCATTCCCTGAGTTTCAAGATAAGCCTGTTCCTGATGTGGGGTAAAGTATATCTTCTTCAAATGAACCCAGGAATCATCTATATCGTGCTTTTTACCATGATCAATCTCAATTGCTCTACCAAATGCATTGGCCTCATTCTCAAGACACTTTTTGTAATTTGTGCAGGCAAGCTCTTCACTGTATTCTTCATATACAATTTTTGTATCTCTGATAAATTCATGAAGCATCTGTTTATCTGCATGTGCAGCACAAAGTATGGGCTGCCCCAAATATCTTACTTCTCCATCAGTGAGGAAAACACCATCTGATACAGGTTCAGGCACAACATTCATTCCAGGAATATCGCTGGCTGAACATATTACGAAATCACTCGGATTTAATTGATTAGGATATTGTATTTTAATAATCTTTCCCTTATGAATTGTCGAGCAGATTACAGCTCCGTGAAGCATAGCAGGGAAAGTATAGTCATCTACATATTTTGTTTTACCTTCGAGTTTTCTTATTCCATCTACTCTGAGAATACTACTCATTTATACCTTCTTTTTGTTGATTTAAATATCTCTGCATTGTCTTTATATCCTTCAGACCGCTTCCTGTCAATAATATAACGTTCACACCTGAATTGTCATATAATTCACAGTACCTCTTGAATCCGGCATAGGATGATGCTCCGGCCGGCTCACTGAAAAGACCTGTTTTTCTGCATAACTCTGCGGATGCATCTAAGATTTCCGAATCAGAGACCAATACAGTTCTGCAATTGTACCTGTTTATATAATCCCTTGCCATATAAAAGTTTCTGGGAATGGCTACTGATATTGAATCTGCGACAGTCGTGCATTCCTCTGAGTTAAACTGATCTGAGCTAAGATTATTTACAAGATTACTGCTTTGAATTGACTGTACTGCAATAATCTCAGGAATTTTCTTCGCCATCCCACATTTAATCAAATCTTCAAAGCCTTTGAAAACACCTGAAATAATAACACCATCACCAACAGGTACAAAAATTCTGTCTATGGATTCCAATTCGGCAACCAGTTCAAAAGCAGCAGTTTTCTTACCTTCTACAGTGAGTGGATTATATCCTGTATTTCTGTTAAAGCAACCGGTTTTCTCAGAATACCTCAAGCTCTCATCAAATGCCTGATCGTATGTACCATTTACTCTTATTAATTCTGCACCATAAAGGTTAATCTGAGTTAATTTGGCTTCCGGTGCAGATGCCGGAACGAAAACAATAGCTTTCTGGTTCTGGTTAGCACAAATCCCTGCAATTGACGATCCGGCATTTCCTGTAGAAGCAGCCACAATTGAATCTATTCCCTGCTCTTTAGCAAAAGCAGAAACAAGTGCAGAAGCTCTGTCTTTATATGAGAATGTCGGATTCTGTGAATCATCTTTTGCATACAATCTACAGTTATTATCAGATAAACTCAGATTGTGAGTAATGTCATACAAAGGAGTATTGCCAACGTTAAGTGTAGGTAAGCTTGCCAGAGATTTTAACGGCAGTAGATCCAGAAGTAGTTCTTTATCAATACATGAGTGCTTTTCACTGATTTCCGAATACTTGTACTCCATTTTCAGATAACCTTTGGGAGGTTGATCAAATCTTGATTCATAGCATTCCGGACATGTATACATGAAATTTACATCATGAAAGCTCTTTCCGCAATTAATACATCTAAAAAAATATTTTTCCATGCTAATATTCTAAAAGTATTATGCATATAGTCAAATGTTTTCTTTCAGGAATTTGAGTGTATGAAAAAGTTTAGAAAAATGGATAGAAAAGAATTGGATTCAGGGGTTTCCAGTTTTTGTCGTAAAGTCCATAATGAAGGTGATTTCCGGTAGAACGACCTGTTGTTCCAATTTCTCCTATAATATCACCCTGCTTAACTCTGTCTCCTTTTGCGGAAACCCTCTTACTCATGTGGTAGTAAACAGAATATCCACCATCATCATGCTGCAGTACAACAACATTTCCGGAGACATCATTGAATGTAGAGGTTGTAACGATACCTGATTTCACAGCATAGATAGGATCACCTTCAGCACCGGGAATATCTATCCCATAGTGAAAATCCAAATCTTCCAGTCTATCATCCCAATTACGTAGAACCGGATTAGGTCTCCACCCATAATAAGAAGAAATGTTAATTCTATCGGTTGGCCATATGTATTCAGATTGAGCTTCATCATTAAGTCTGGTAAACAATGTATAAGTGATTCGAGATTGCTCAGCATAATAGTAATCGTATAGTACGCAGAGGTAATTATTGATAATCACCTGATTATCTGCTTCGCTTGTTAGAGAGCTCAATATAGACAATGCTTTGTCTCGTTCACGTGTGAAGAAATATCCAAGAGCCAGATTATTACTCAAAAGCAGATTGTCAGGATACATTCTGATTCCATTTTCAGCAGTTCCTACAGCCTTATTATATTGCTTCTTTGCCAGGTAAATACCGGATTTTAAAACCAGGATCAACTCAAGATCATTAGTAGGTGGATGAAGCAGGAGATTCAAACATTTATCCATTTGATCCGTATTATACAGAAAAACAGCATAGTTTGTATAAGTTGTTACATTCTTTGGATCAAGAGAAACAGCAATATTGAATAATGAATCCGCTTTCTGATTTTCCCCTAGTGCATTGCTTGCAAGTGCAAGATTGTTGTAGAAAGCTGAACGCTGTATATCAATCCCAAGATTGTTCATCTTTTTGATGTATTTACTGACAGAATTCAGTCCCTTTGAGATTTTCCCGGTACTATATGAACTGAAGAATTGCTTCCCTTTATTTCTTTTGTTATACAAATCCGCTGCTTTTGCCTTTGTTTTATCATTATATCTGTAATCTTTATAATATCCGGAAACCTTATTTACATAATGCTTTGCATAGTTTGGAATACTGTCTTTTACATTACCTGTTCCTGAAAGATATGCAGCAATTGCCTTTTGCAAGTCAGTTCTTTTTTTCTTCCCCTTTTTGTAGTGTTGAAGCAGAAAACTGATATGACGAGCTGAAGCATAAATGTTTTTACCGGGATGGAATCTCTCGTCCTGTTTATGGTCTTTTATCTCCGGTTCTTTTACATAGTTTTCCGGAGGTACTTTCAAGCCAAGAGCTTTTGCTGTTGCCGGCATCAACTGTACAAGTCCAACAGCACCTGCAGAAGAAATGGCATCAACCTTGAAAGCACTTTCCTGATGCATGAACGCCAGAAGAAGTCCGGGATCCATATCAAACTTTCTTGCAACACTGTTAACATAGCTGAGGAAATCTTTCTGGGATTCCTTTGTAGTAATCTGTGTTTTTACCGACAATAAAGCGTTTTCGATGTTTTTCTTCCAGAAGCTCTCACCTTTTTTCAGGTATTTCATAGTGGAATCAGGATGGCCTGTCATATAAAATGAATGAGCGAGTACTTCATAAAGATTTGCATAATCGGAATCTTTATCAAGCTCATGTTTCAACAGAGGAATTGCCTGTTCATAATCACCTGAACGATAAACAGCAAGAGCATGCTCGTATGTTTCAGCTTCGTCTCGAGGAACAGAAGCACATCCCAGAATAAGGAATATAAACATTAGAAGAATGAATTGTCTTACCATGCCATTCTCCTGTTCAGCTCCAGTTTAATCATGTTCAGGTTGTCAGTCAAAATAACAAGTTTCTGACGTTCTGTTCTTAAAGACATACTGATATGATCCAGTTTTCTGTTTATTATTTTAAGCATGTTTACAGCTTCATTGTGAGATGCCGAACCTGCTTTAGATGTATTCTCAACTTCTGAGTAAGTAGCTTTCTGTGTAAAGTAATCCTCAAATTCCTCACTCAGGAAATTAAGCTTTTTTTCAGTTGTTTGTTTTTCAACATTTTGCAGCTTAAATTCGGATTTAAGGCTGTCCATTGGTATCAAGGAAATCTCTGCTTTGAAGTTCTGTTGTAACGCAATTACAGTATCAGGGAAATCCTTCAATAGTGTTTTCTTCTTAACAAGATTATATATCTTGAATGCATAATCTGAGCCTGCCCCAAGCTCAATACTATTAACAAGATTATCATAAGACTCCTGATATTTACCTGTCTGAAAATCTATAACCGCTTTGTTAAACAGATAGATATGAGAAGTTGAATCAATTAATATTGCCTGTTTCAGTAATCTGTCAGCTTCATCAAGATTGTTTTCTGCAACAGCTTCAATTGCTTTGATATTAAGCATACCTGGTGTATTCAATATGTTACCCGGAGTATGCTTTTTCATTGCATTGATATCTTTTAACTGCAAGTTCCAGTATGCCTGAGTAATCTTTATCTCAGCAAGATTTGTTGTTAAAAGTGTATTAAGCAGCTCATCAACTTCTGATTTATCCTCATCTGAAACTGTAATATCGGAAGCAGATGGTACCTTTACCGGTATTTTTATCTTCTGACCGACTTTGATTCTGGACGGATCTGTTATGTCGTTATATTCAGATATTGCTGCAACATTATCTTTGTAATGGTCAAGAGCGTTTATGGGTAGATTCCTGCTGATCTGTGTAAGATTGTCTCCCGGTTTAACAACAATAACTACATCTTTTTGCGTTGTTTCACTCAGTTGCTGATCTATCATTAGACCGTATTTGTTGAGAGCATTTCCCGAAACAGGATATAGAGGAGCTTCATAAACAATCGGGGGAGTATACTTACCGAAACTGTAAATATATTCTGCAGACTGTCTGTACTGCTTATCTTCAGGATCATTAACAACTGCACCTTCAAGTTTGACTAAACTGTTTGCCAGATTGAGTGAAAAGGTTAATCCTGCAGTTAAATTATCTTTCAAGTTATTCTTTAAGTTAGATTGTGCAAATAGTGAAATACCAATAGATTTGATTAAGTCAATCTCAGCTCTGTACTTTTCATCTACATCATATGAAAGGGATGTTCTAAGGTTTGGATTGAGATAATATGAGAGAGTAGAATTCACATAAGTTTTCTGATCATTATCGAGTTTTTGGAAACACAGATAGCCGGAATATCTCAGGTTGCCTGTGAATTTGATTTGAATACCGGGAAGAAATGATATAGTGTTAATCTTATCATCAATGTTTCGTGAAAGCTCCAGGCCGGTACCAAGATGGAATACGGGATTGATTCGTTTTCCCCAGCTTATTCCGGCTGTATACAGATCGAAGTCATCTGCTTTCTGCATTTCTGCAAGGAACTTTGTGTTACCATAAAGTCTGGAAGGGTGAAGATAACTCACCCTTCCTAATTGTTCAAATGTATCGTAATCTGAGTTTACTAATCTGAATCCTATTGTCTTTTTGTAGATTTCAGAGTTGAATGCAGGATTGTCATCCCATTTAAAGAACAATTCCTCCGCATTCAGAAAACTGAAACAACTCAGGACAAACAGGGAAATGATTAGTCTACAGATTTTCATTTATAGCTTTACGAAGCTCATCCGCTTTCTTTGCTGCAGTTTCTGCAAAGTCTACAGATGAATCTGCAAAGATTATTCCTCGTGAAGAGTTAATAACAAATCTCGCATCATCTTTTGATGCAGCAGCTTTCTGGCATACAAGTTCAAGATTACCACCCTGGGCACCTATCCCAGGAATAAGGAATATCGTTTCAGGCATGAGAGATCTTACTTTTTCCAGCTGTTCAGAGTTTGTTCCACCGACAACAGCTCCAAGATCTTTCTTTCCACCAATAGCAGCAGCGATTTTAGTATACAGCTCATTAGGCATAAGATAGTCTTTTGCTCCCGGATTTGATGTGAGACAGAGGAGGAATTTCATTTTTCCTTCAAAGCTTTCTATGGACTTGTCAACATCTTCTCCCATAAGCGGATTGACTGTCAGGGCATCGGCTTTTACCTGTTCAAATGCGAATTTACCGTATTGGAACATTGTGTTGCCGATGTCTCCGAATTTAGCATCAAGAATCACAGGAATATCTGATGGAATATATGCAAAAGTTTCAAATAACGCATCAAGTCCCATTTTTCCTGCTGAAAGGTAAAATGCAAGGTTAGGTTTATAGGATACAACAAAGTCTTTAGTTGCATCAATTATAGCTTTGTTGAATGTCAATATAGGGTTTTTCTCGTTCTTCACAGCTTCAGGTAGCTTAGTAATATCGGAATCCAGTCCGACACATACATAAGAAGCATTTTTTACACGTGATTTATTATATTTTTCGAAAAATGTCATAAATATTAGTCCTTTTGCTTTTTGACCATGATTCTTACTGAATCTTCTCCATCAGTTTCATCAAAACACACTTTGATTATTTCTTCTGCTGATGTAGGAATGTTTTTTCCAACATAATTAGCTTTAATCGGAAGCTCTCTGTGACCTCTGTCTACAAGTACACAAAGTTGAATCTTCTGTGGGCGTCCAAAGTCAAGAATTGCATCAAAGGCAGCTCTTACTGTTCTTCCTGTATATAGTACGTCATCAACCAGTACAATATTTTTGCCTTCGATATCAAAACCGATGTCTGATCCTTTAATTACAGGCTGGTGTGATATGGTTGAAAGATCATCTCGGTACAAAGTAATGTCGAGTACACCGACAGGGATGTCTATGTTTTCAATCTGGCTTAAATAAGAAGCAATTCTGTTTGCCATAGGTACGCCGCGAGAACGGATTCCTACCAGATAAAGATTTTCGTGATTTCTGTTCTGTTCGAGAAGTTCATGAGCCATTCTTTTAAGTGCCCTGTTGATTGATTCCTGATCCATTATATATTTTTTTTCTTCCATGTAAATCTCCGGTTAAATGTTAACTTCTTATTCCTGATACTTTTCCAATGACATTTTCCAGTATTATATCATTTTTGTCAAAGTATCTTGTCAGTGAGTCTATTATTGATATTGTGGCTTCCGGGTTAACAAAGTTCGCTGTTCCTACTGCAATTGCACTTGCTCCGGCATAGAAAAATTCCATTGCATCCTGCCAGTTGAATATTCCCCCCATAGCGAGAATAGGTATATTCACAGCTTTATGAACTCTGTATACATTCTGAAGGGCAACAGGTTTGATTGCAATACCTGAATATCCGGAAATACCTCTGGCAATTCTGGTTTTACCCGTTTCCCAGTCTATTGCCATACCGAGAAGTGTGTTAATCAGTGCAAGACTATCTGCCCCACCTTCCTCTGCTGCTTTGGCAATTTCCATGATATTTGTGACATTTGGAGTAAGTTTTATTATAAGTTCTTTGTCTGTTCTTTCTGAAAGTGCTTTTGTAAGTTTATTTACAACTTCCGGATCTGTCCCGAAAGCTATTCCTTCGTTTTCCACATTAGGACAGGATACATTAACTTCATAGCCCTTAATTACATCTGAAGATTCCATTTCCTCCACCATTTTACAGAATTCATCTGTGGTTGATCCTGAAAAACTGACAAGTAAAGGAGAATCTATTTTTTCGTACTCAGGAAGTACATCCTGCATAAAGCTTTTCAATCCCGGATTCTGAAGTCCTATTGAGTTCAGCAGTCCCGCTTCTGTTTCATACAGCCTTGGAGTAGGATTTCCGGCTTTAGGTTCCATTGTAATGGTCTTGGTGACAATAGCACCAAGTCTGTTCAGATCTATAAGATCACCAAATTCCTTTCCAAATGTTCCGGAGGCAACAGTTACAGGATTATCAAGATGGAGTTTACCAAGTTTTGTTTTAATCATCCCATACCACCTTTGAAGCATCAAAGATCGGTCCGTCTTTGCAGACAGTTTTGAACACAGCTTCGTCACCTTCTTTGATTTTAACAACGCAACCATAACAGACCCCTATTCCGCACGCCATGTATTCTTCGAGTGAAACATAGAACGGAATACCTGTATCTTTAAGCAGATTGTAGCAGTTTTTCATCATTATATCAGGTCCGCAACAGTATATAACATCAGGTTTACCAACTTTAAGAGCTTCATCGATCAGGTCTGTTACAAAACCTTTGTGCCCGATGGATCCGTCATCGGTAGCAATCATGTCAGCATCAAAGATGTCTTCTTCGCTTCTACCTCCATGTATCCACTGTACGCTGTTGTTTTTGGAAAGTTCATTCTCAAGATAGTAAAGTGGTGCATAACCAATTCCACCACTGATAAGCAGAACATTCTTATCTTCTACCATTGGGAATGAGTTGCCGAGAGGTCCCATAATCTCAAGTTCAGTTCCTTCCTCGAGTGTAGAAAGGTAATCAGTACCTCCACCAATTGTCTTGATCATAAATCTGATGATAAAAGGATTAGCATCATAAACACTGATTGGTATTTTCAGAGAATACTCATCGTCCGGAAGTCTCATCTCGAAGAACTGCCCCGGTAGGATTTCTCCAAATTCTTTGCTTCTCTTGACTGTCAGAATAAAATAACTGTCATTGAGAATCTGATTTTCGGTAATTTTGCAGATTACGTTCTTTACGCCTGCCATGTTATTTTCCCATCACAGATTGTGGTTTCCACCAGACCTTTCATAGGTGTATCAATAAACGGTGTGTTATATGATTTTGAAAGCATATTGTCTTTTGTGAGAAGTGTTTCAGCTTCTGTGTTAAGTATTGTGATATCTGCTGTTTTTCCTTCTTTGATCTCGCCTGAATTAAGTTTGAGGAATCTGGCAGGAGAAACAGCCATTTTATCTATAAGTGTTTCAAAACTGATTATGTTTTGCGAAACGAGTCTATCATAAAGAATAGAAAAAGCATGCTCGAAGCCAACTATACCGAATGGTGCTATGTTGTATTCTCTTTCTTTTTCAAAGTCAGAATGAGGAGCATGATCTGTTGCAATTGCATCTATTGTTCCGTCAATAAGACCTTTGATGCAGGCAAGTCTGTCTTTCTCTGTTCTTAAAGGAGGTTTCATCTTGGTGTTAGTGTCAAATGTCGCTGTTGCTTCTTCGTTAAGAACCAGGTGGTGAGGTGTTACTTCAGCAGTAATATTAACACCATTCTTTTTTGCATCTCTAACCATCTGAATTGATTTTGCTGTGGATATATGCGCAATGTGGAGGTGACATTTTGTTTTCTCAGCAAACATAATGTCGCGGGAAATCATGATTTCTTCTGCCAGAGCAGGAATTCCGCCAAGTCCGAGTTTTGTGGACATCTTACCGGCGTTGATCTGTCCGCTTCCTGCAAGATTGTAATCTTCCGGGTGAGTAATAACAGGTATGTTGAAAGCAGATACATACTTCATGGCGTTGAACTTAAGTTTTGCGTTCTGAACACATTTACCATCATCGCTTACAGCCACAATTCCACCTTCAAGCATGGTAGCAACTTCTGCAATCTCTTTGCCTTCGGATTTCTTTGTCAGTGCTCCGATAACTCCAACTTTACATGAACCAAGATCGTGAGCTTTTCTGCGGATATACTCAACAGTTGCAATATTGTCTACAACAGGATCTGTGTTTGGCATAGCACAGATTGTGGTGAATCCACCTTTAGCCGCTGATTTTGTTCCTGTTACAATGTCTTCTTTGTAGGTTTGCCCCGGATCTCTCAAGTGAGCATGAAGATCAACGAAACCCGGAGATACAAATTTACCGGCAGCATCGATGACTTTTTCAGCTTCCTGTTCAATGCAGTCTTCTACAGCTTTGATTTTGTCATTTTCTATGAGTATGTCTTTTTTTACAAATTTACCATCTATGAATACGTTTCCGTTTTTAATTAATATAGTCATTTTTCACCTCCTGATTATAACTTTCCACCGAGCATTAAGAACAGCAGAGCCATACGTACGGCAACACCGTTTGCAACCTGTTCAATAATAACCGAGTTAGAGCTGTCTGCGATTTCCGGAAGAATCTCAATACCGCGATTCATTGGTCCCGGGTGCATGATAAGAGCGTCTTTTTTTGCCCATTTTACTGATTCTTTGGAGAGGATATAGTTTTTAGTGTATTCTTCCAGACTTGGGAACAGACCGTCAGCCTGTCTTTCCATCTGCATTCTGAGTCCCATTACAACATCTGCATCTTTGAGAGCAGTTTTAAGATCGTATTCAACTTTACAACCGTAAATTTCAGGGAGGAATCCCGGAACGAGTGTTCTTGGTCCGCAGACGGTTACTTCCGCACCGAGTGTTTTCATTCCGATAAGGTTAGAACGTACAACACGGCTGTGAGCAATGTCGCCGACTATTGTTACTTTCATACCTTTGAGCGGTCCGCGTTTTTCCCAGATTGAGAAGATATCCAGCAGAGCCTGAGTAGGGTGAGCATGACGTCCGTCACCACCATTAAGAATTGGTTTACCGGAGTACTTGTTTACAAGTTGTGGTGAACCCGGGTAGCTGTGGCGGATTATGTAAAGGTCGATACCCATTGCGTTGAGTGTATATATGGTATCCTGAAGTGATTCACCTTTTGACAATGAAGATGTTTTTGCAGAGAAGCTGACAACGTCTGCACTGAGACGGTTTGCAGCAAGTTCGAATGACATCAGGGTTCTTGTTGAGTTTTCGAAGAAGAGCGTACATACTGTTTTACCTTTGAGTGTAGGCAGTTTTTTGTAGTCTCTTAAGTTGATAGATTTCATCACTTTGGATGCTTCCATGATTGAGTAGATTTCATCGGCATTATATGTATCCAGATCGAACATGCTGCGACCCAGAAAATTATGTTTAGTTGGCATTTTTTCTCCTTTTCTTTTGAAATATTTTGGGATTTGCAAGGTATATCCGAATTATGAAACAGATATTAAATAAATGAATTGCATAATTGGATTAAGAAGAGTTTCTACTCAATAGTATTTTGTCTGTGGCATTCCACCTCCTTTTTGCCTCTCTGGACAATTTAAAGGACTGTTATTTTTTATTGATTCGGCTAAGTAACTGTACTGTTGCCGAATAAGATTTTTAGACTTAATTTGATACTTAAATATGATGGTCGCAGGAATTGTCAAGGTTAAAATTCGGGAGGATTATTTTTCTTTGGGATGCCAAAGCAGCGACGGTAATCAATCGCTTCTTGGATTCACAGATCGCTCCTCATGGAGCATAAATCTTGTAGTCTGCTCTAAATACTGAAAACAGTATCACGCCTACGGAGCTGGCTTTCTCTGTATGGAAAATATTCCCGTTAAGAAGTCCTGAAGCCCTGGAAGGATTTTCTGGAAGATTAGCGTCTAAGCTTCTTGTAGACTATGCAAAAACGTAATTTTTGTCGATTATATCAGTTAAAACCAATACCCTTCGACTCCGCTCACAGTGTGTGTAAAAACATATTTTCGTCGCTTCATTCACTCAAAAACCAATACCCTTCGACTCCGATCAGGGTGCTTACAACTCATACTTTTTCAGTAAGTTAAGCTGATTGAGCGGGGTCGAAATCGCGACATAAATTATTGCAAATTTCAAGATATTTCGCGTTTTTACACAGGCTGTCAGGGAGCTTTTATATCATAGTATATCAATTATTTAAGTTGATTGAGTCCCGATAAAGTCGGGAAAATCTGCGACATAAGTTACTATTAACTATAAAAATACATTAGAAACAAATGTTTGTTGGAAAAAAAACGATTATATGCATTTCCCTTGACAAGTAACAACCAACCATCTATAAATTAATCATGTGCTATTATGATAATCTTATAATTCAAAAAAGGACTGAGGTATGTGTGCATTCTGGAGTGACTTGATCAGAGATCGTCTATTTGCTGTTATTTTCATTGGTGGTGGTTTTCTCGCCTGCAGGATGATAATTGGCTACATGAAAGACAAGAAGGCTGAGTTATCGACTCTGGTTTCTGTTTCTTTTATCCTTGGGATTGTTTTCATTGTTGCTCTTCAGCTATCGTACATAATTTGCGTTTTCAAAAGACTATTCAGTTTTAATGATAAATTAGTGTATATCGCTTTTATCTTCATCCTTGGCTTCATAGTGATGCGTGGATTAGCCCTCTCTCTGAGACACCTTAATATCTTCGGTAAATGGAGGAAGTAGTTCCATTAAGTTCTCCCTATTCCAAACTTATAAACCACAGCATCTTCAAGCTCCGAGATAAAAAGATAACCTTGGTCATAAACCATAGAAAGGTATGTCCTGCGCGGTATCCTATAAGTTGCCAGCAATTTCCCTTCAGTTGTGCTGCGGATTATTGTATCACAGGCAAAATCATTGAATTCCTGTCCATTTGCAGTTGTTATCTTCCCACCGCTGTCATTGTAGAGCATTATTAGCAAATCATCGTCAGCTTTACAGAGAGTTACGGAAACATATCCGGTAGGGACTGCAAAATCAGGCATTGGAATCAAGTCTTTATCTTCTGAATCCAGATTAACCTTATAAAAATCATTATACTTTGAGAAGCTCATGTAAGCAGTATTCTTTATTATCGTGTAATCAATCTGGATGCTACCTCTGGACTTGTATTTCTCAATAAGTTCATCGGAAAGACTGCTTAGGTCTGAGACCGGCACAGCATTTCCGTTTGCATAACGGAATAGCCAGTTGTCCTCTTTATTAAATACCTTTTGCCGAAAGTAAACCTCTTCTTCATAAACCTGCATACTGTTAGTAACTAATGTTGGAGAAAAATCCCTGTATACCGACATACTATTTCCGCTTATATAGAATTCCTGAATCCTGTTGTTTCCATATTCTTCAATCAGTATTCTATCTTTCATCACCGCTATATCGCATGGCATCAGAAGCTCTCCGGGACCTTTCCCCAAAGATCCGATGGTCGATATATAGCTGAGATCATCAGTGTTGAAAGAGTGACAGGTCATTAACTCGAAATCAGCTATATACAGTTTGTTGTCTGCAATATCCATATCCATAATGTATGATAATGCAAATTGAGACTGCTCGCCGTATTCAATGGAGTCAACAGGAGTAAGCGATATAGTGTCAGTATTTTTATACGAACAACCTAACAAAAGCACAACCAGTAACAGGCCGGCAGTCCACCTCATATTCATAGTTATCCCTCAAAAAAAGCCCCGCAAAGCAGGGCTTATATCTAAGTTCTATTCAAAATGCTTTCTGTATTCTGCGAGAGCACTCGTAAAGATATGCATTCCTTTTCTCAGGTCATGTTCGTTAAGTGCATAAGCGATACGAATTTCATCTTTTCCAAGTCCCGGAGTTGCATAGAAACCTGCACAAGGAGCTACCATTACAGTTTCGTTTTCATGTCTGTATTCTTCGAGAAGCCATTGTGCAAAGTGATCGGAATCCTTGATAGGAAGCTTGGCAATTACATAGAATGCGCCTTTAGGCTTTACACAGATAATATCTTCGTTTTTATCCAGTTCGTTGAATACAATATTACGTCTTTTATCCCATTCTGCATGAATTTCTTTGAAGTACTCTTCTCCAAGATTAGCAGCGGCATTTGCAGCAAGCTGTTCAAGTGTAGGAGGACAAAGTCTTGTTTGTGCAAATCTCATAACACAGCTCATAAGCTTTTCATTTCTGCTGACAATACAACCGATTCTTGCACCGCAGGCACTATATCTTTTTGAGATACTGTCTATCATAATAGCATGATCATCAAAATCCGAAAGTGTAAGTACACTTTTATGCTTCATTCCATCATATACATACTCTCTGTAAACTTCATCAGAGATAATATAAAGACTGTAATCTTTGGCTATTTTTTCAAGTCTGAGTAATTGTTCTTCAGTATAAACAGCTCCGGTTGGGTTTCCAGGATTACAGATGATTATAGCTCTGGTTCTTTCGGTAATCAGCTCTTTTATCTTTTCACTGGAAGGAAGTTCAAATCCATCTTCTGCATGTGTTGTCAAAGGAACAATTGTAACACCTGCCATTGTTGCAAAACCATTATAGTTCGCATAAAACGGTTCAGGAACGATTACTTCGTCACCTTCATTACATACTGCCATAAGAGCAAAAATAATAGCTTCTGATCCGGCAGTTGTAACAATGATATCCTTCTCTTTAACAGCAATATTATTCATTTTGTAGTATTCAACAAGTGATGTCTTATATTCTGGAAGTCCGTCAGATGGTCCGTATGTCAGAATAACTTCATCGAAGTTTCTGAAAACGCTCATCATTTCCGGTGCAGTATGAATATCCGGCTGCCCTATGTTAAGGTGATATATATGTACACCATCCTTTTTTGCTTTGTTAGCAAACGGCATCAGTTTTCTGATAGGAGATGCCTGAATATTCATGGCTCGATCTGATAATTGCATAATTACCTCGTATATATTATTTTGTAGAATATTTTTCTAATGTCTTGCTCATATCTGCTTCAATTTCTGTCAACACTTCTGATATTTTTTTCTTATCATCTATTTTATATTCTTTACCATACTCAACATAAATCTTTGCGAATGGCTTTGGCAGGCGGAATCTATCCCATGAGTTAAAAACCCATTCCCTGTCAATGTGAACGACAGCCGGAATGATTGGAAGTCCAGACAATAATGCTACAATCCCTGCGCCGTTTTTAATTTTACAGGCAGGACCTTTCGGACCATCAGGAACAATACAGATACTGTTTTCTCTGGCAAACTTAATCATCTCACGTGCAGCCTTTGCACCACCTCTGGTTATTGAGCCGCGTATTGGACGGAATCCCAGTACCTTAGCAGGTTCTGCAACATAATCACCATCTTTTGAGGAAGATATCATTACACCAACACCTTCTCCTCTGCGTAAATACAGAAGCGGAAGGATATTCCTGTGCCAGAACAGATATAACACACGATCATTGTGATTCTTATTGATAATCTCATATCGCCAGAACATGCCCATTAACTTGACGAGCATTGCTCCGAGATATTTCACAAAAAACAAACCTACTTTATACATCTGATTCAGGTATCCACATTTTGTTTTTCAGGATTTTCCCTGCAATCTCAGCAACAGTGTTTGATGCTTTCCTGTCCCCGAGAATGTTATGAAGTTCTTTGAGACGTGTTCTTGTTTCATCAAGAATTTCTTTCTTACTTAAATGAAGCATTATAGTATCTGCTATTTTTCTTCCGTTTGCATCATCCTGAATAAGTTCAGGAAAAACCATCTCTTCCATAATAATGTTGGGAAGCCCGATTTTATCTATCCGGATTATCCTCTTCCCTATTTCATAAGATAGTCTGTTTGCTTTATATGTTATAAGTGCAGGAGTTCCGATGTATGCAGCTTCAATTGTTGCTGTACCTGATGTTATTGTCAGGAAATCACAATGCTTCATCATATCATAATTATCCTGTAGAATAATATGAATGTTCTCCAGCCCGGACTCTTTTAAAATATTGTAGAATAAATCAGAGTTTACAGAATCTGCTTTCGAAATAAGAAATTCATAATTAGCTGAGGGCATATTTTTAATTGCATCAAGATGAACAGGAAGGAGCCGTTTGATTTCCATTTCTCTTGATCCCGGGAAAAATCCTATCCATTGTTTCTCATGATTAATGCTGTATCTTACTGCAAATTGCTCACGAGTTGTCTCGAATTTTATTTCTTCAGCAATTGGATGTCCAACGTAAGTTGCATTGAGTCTGTGTCGTTTGAGGATTTCTTCTTCAAATGGAAGAATACAGGCAACGTGACGAGTGTAATCTCTTAATTTATAGATTCTTTTGAACTTCCACGCCCAGAATTGAGGACAAATGTACCAGAGTACCGGAATTTCATGTTCTTCAGCCATTCTGGCAATACGCATGTTCAATCCCGGATAATCAACCATTACAGCCAGATCAGGTGGATCAGTCTTGAATCTATGTAGTATCTTTTTCTCTACATTCCGGAAAAAAGCCAGATGCTTCACGACTTCCAGAAATCCCATTACCTGAAAACGATCAAACTGAAAAATGGGTTTCAGACCCTGTTCCTGCATTGCCGGACCACCTATCCCGATATGTTCAACATCAGAAATATTTCTATTACAGGCAGCAATTGCTCCAGCAGCATGGATATCACCGGATTTCTCACCGGCAAGCCAGAATATTTTTTTACTCATATCATCCTCAAAAGCGACTATCGTAAAACTCTTTCAAAAATGTCCAGTAAATTGTTTTTAATACTGATTATGCAAAATTGTGTCATGAGAATCAGCTGTAAATCCACCACTAATCCTCGTAAAATATCTCTTCCACTGTTTCAAAATCTTCATCATCAACAACATGCAGCCATTGTGGTTTATATCTTCTAGATCCTTTATATAAAAGCGCATACACTCCATTCTCTTCAGGTTCACAATATAGTTTGTAATCCTCATTATTCCCCACAAACACTCCTGTGCAGAAAACATACTTAATTCCAACATGATCAAACACTTTTGTTTTAATATCCAGAGTCCAATGATAATTTTCTTCCTTGAGCTGATACGTTCTTGCTTTGATCCATTTTATTACAGGTTTGCCAGGTTTAACATAACAAGTAACAGGCACATATTTGTTATTTATAACTACTCCTGTAGTATCATAGGAATGAAAATCCTTATGTTTAACTATGACTCTATATGCACTGAATGGAATTCCACTGAGCTCAAACCGACCTTCATCATCAGTAACTGCTTTCTCAGACTCAAGGATAATTTCTGCTTCGGAAACCGGTATGCTATTATCAAAATTTCTTATAAATCCGGAAATATCCCTCACATATTTTTCAGACGTCATGCTGATGTTCACAATTACCGTATCACCATACACTTTTACATCCTCGGGAAGGTGATAATAATCTTCTTTAAAAAAATACAATCTATCTTCAGTCTCAGCGAGATTGTTAAAGCTGTAATATCCGTCAATCCCGGTAGTCATACTCAACTCTCCAAATTTAACTTCTACTCCTTCCAGAGGATGACCTTTACCTAAACCATATCTCACAAATCCTCTTACAGATCCACTAACCGGTTTCTTTTCTTCCGAGACTTCTATCTCCTCAGGATCATTCGCAAGAATGTTTGCAATTAACAGGAATGAACCCATTATTACTAATACAAGAACAATAACTATTACAACTGTTTTCATAAGTCCTCTTCAGAAGTTTTCTTCAGATATTGCAAGAAATATTCCTAAATACATATTTAGTGCATAAATCAGAATTTATTCTTCTTTCCCTTTCAGTAAAGTCCTGAATCGAGAAAAAACTGATTTTACACTATGACCATTCTCTTCTTCTTTTCTAAACATATCCATACTGCCTGTCACAATGTGTTTTGTTGTTTTCACAATAAATGTAGGAGATGGATACAGGTCTCTGTCCCTGTTGATATAAATTTTGCTGCAATAGTTTTCTGTGATTAATGCCACTCTTGTTAAAAGAGCTGCATTAACAAAACCATCACATAAGGAGCCTGTAATCATGTTCAGGAATGGAATTTTTCGAATACTTTCATTTGCCAGCTTTGAATAGATTTCGTTTGCAGCGATTTCGACACCTTCTGATCCACCAATTGCGATTGAGTAATATATCTTTTTAAATATTACGAGAATATCCCTGTTGTTAACACGCCCATTATACAATTTGAATATTTCTTTAACCAGATTTACACTGGCAGAGAATATCAGAACAGCATCAAGAAATCCATTCTGTGAAACAGCTGTACTCATAAATAAACGGGAAACGTATTTGCTTCTGATTTTTTCCGTATGCACATGTAATTCAACCATATACTTATCATACAAATCCATCCCTGATAAATCTCCTGCTTCAGCAATGACTGCAAGTTTAGGATTATCTCTCAGGTGAACAAGCCGCTGATGCAGATTTTCCTGAATCAGGCCTTCCGATCTTACAGGAGAAAATACAGCTTTGTATCGGAGCATCTTCATAAGCGGGATGACTCCGAACCAGATTAGAAATCCAAAGATAATCATTACTACAGCATAACCAAAGTACTGATTGATTCCGAAGCATGCAGAGGTCAAGATAATTGCTTCTTTTACTATCAGATAGACAAGAATAAAAGATAAAAAGAAAAGAATCTTTTTGAAATTCATGAGCACTCCATTCTGTAATAATTACAACGAAAGCAAAGAATTTATCATCTGAGATACAGATGATTCCACAATATCATCCTGCCATGGGAATCCATGTCTGAGTACAAGCAGGCAGCTAAGTCCAAACACAGAAGCCCACAAAAACTGAACTACAGAATCAACGTTCTGATCCCTGAATAAACCTTCGCTAATCCCACGCTGTACAAGCTTTTCCAGCTGTACATAAAACTCAAAATCCTTAGTTTCATTTTCTGGTTGAGAATCAATTCTGTATTGTCCGGCAAGAAGTCTCAGATTTTCAGGATTTTGCAAATGCCCCTCAATATAGTCGCAAAGCCTTATTTTAAGCATATTAATAATTGGATTATTTGAATTTCCGTATATATGTCCACATTTATCTGAGTTCATTTTCACTCCTGTTTATATTCATCAGAAAATACGATTGCAAGATACTAAAAATGTCAAGTCTTTATCTGTAAAATGAAGGTTTGTGTAATTATTATTAATATGTAGTGAAATATGGTATCTTTTTCAATATCTCATCATGTTTTTAACATTTTTTTGAAATTGATTCAATTTTATAACATAGCATACATACTAACCATGTAATACGTTTTATTTCTGACAGTTAGAGTTATTCACTTATTCCTTTTAACTGCGATGTCTATCTCAATAACCATATCATTTTTAAACTTTAACAAAGTTGACACAATAATAAACTTGACACAAACAATGTATATTCAGTATGTTTAAGAAAAAACTAGTGAAAAGTTATGGAAAGAATACTTATAATAGACGACGATCGCTTTATACTTGAAACATTCAGTGATATAATAAAAGAATATTTGCCTGATATTGAAGTTATTACAGCTCCAACAGGAATGTTGGGACTTGAACTTGTCATGACCAAGAATCCATCATTGATTCTTCTTGATCTTATTCTACCGGATAAGTCAGGTCTTGAGTTATGTACTGCTATAAGAGCAAATCCTGAGACGCAATATATTCCAATAATAATAATCACCGGGATGAATACCCAAAGTAAACTCAAGATTAAAACTCTTGAAGCTGGTGCCGATACTTTTCTTAACAAGCCTGTACATATCGCTGAACTTATTGCTCAGATAAAATCCATGCTGAGACTGAAAGCTTCTGAAGAAAAACTGAGAATGGAAAGAGATCAACTGAAGACACAATATGAAGAGACGTCTACAGAACTTGATGCATTGGAAGAGCGCTGGAAAATTATCATGCAGTCTACTAACGAGGGAATCTGGGATCTTAACTTGAGAACAGATGAGATGTTCTTCTCCACCCACTGGAAAGACGCTCTTGCATATGATGACGAAGATGTAATAAACACTAAAGCAGACTTTTATAGTCTGATACATGAAGACGATCTTCAAAAATTCCAGGATGAACTGGATAAATATCTCAAAAGACAGGTTGTTAGTTTTTATATAGAGATTAGATTAAAATCAAAAATCGAAGAATATATGTGGTTTGCATACAGAGCCCAAGCTGTATGGAATTCTGACGGGGAGGCTATTCGTATCGTGGGAACACAAGTAAACATTCATGAACGTAAAGAACTTGAGACAGAATTACTTCATATTGCTCACCATGATGCTATCACGGGTATCCCAAACAGAGTACTTTTCCAGGACAGGCTTCATCAGGCAATAGCCCAGACTAATCGATTTAAAACCAAAACTGCTGTTATGTTTATTGATCTTGATGGTTTTAAGGCAGTTAATGATACATACGGACATAATGTGGGAGATATTCTTCTCAAACATGTTGCAGAACGTCTCAAAAGTGCTGTTCGTAAAGTTGATACTGTTGCCAGGCTCGGTGGTGATGAATTTGCTATTATTCTTCCGGATGTAAAAAAGCGGATAAATACCCAACACATTGCAAACCGTATTATCAATGATGTATCAAAGAATTATATGATTCAGCAGCAGGATATTCATGTTTCCGCATCTCTTGGAATAAGTATTTATCCTGATGATACTGACAACGTTATCAATCTGATAAACAATGCTGACCTTGCCATGTACAGAGCAAAACAGGCAGGGAAAAACCGTTTTCTCTTTTATGCAGAAAACTTACCTGTTGAAGAAGAACAGATTATCTGATCCTACAATTTTAAAAAATTGACACTTTCCTTATCAACTGTACATTATTAACGTATACTAATTTATATATTCATAAAAATTTATGATATTTTGCGAGGTTATATATGAAAAAAAGAGTTCTGGTTCTGACCGGCGGGGGTGACTGTCCCGGATTAAATGCTGTTATCAGGGCAATCGTAAAGAGAGCTTCCTTAGAAAGAGACTGGGAGGTTGTTGGTTCAATAGAGGCTTTTAATGGATTTCTTACAGAACCAATGAATCTGGTCGATCTAAATCTTGAAGCAGTCAGCGGTATTCATGTAAAGGGTGGAACTATTATTCGTACTACTAATAAAGGTGGTCCTCTTCACTGGCCAGTTAAAAAAAGTGATGGATCCTGGGGTGAAGTTGACAGAACTGATGAACTTGTCAAGAAGCTGCAGATACATAACTTTGATGCCGTGATTAACATTGGTGGTGATGGTTCTCAGAGGATATCTCAGATACTATATGAGAAAGGCTGTAATATTATTGGAGTTCCAAAGACAATTGATAATGACCTGCAGTCAACAGACTTCACATTTGGATTTCAGACTGCCGTAGAAATTGCCTCCGATGCTGTTGATAAACTTGTATCCACTGCAGAAAGTCATAACAGAACTATGATTCTGGAGGTTATGGGAAGATCTGCAGGCTGGATTGCTATTTACGCTGCAATTGCAGGTGGAGCTGAAATATGTCTTATTCCTGAAGTACCATATGACATAGAAGTAGTCCTTGAAGTAATCCGCAGAAGATACGACAGCGGTGTTGGTTTCTGCAACATAGTAATTGCAGAGGGAGCAAAATCGATTGGCGGCGAGCTTTCTTTTGAATCCAGCAATGAAGTCGGATATCAGAATCTTATTCTTAAGGGAGCGGCTAACAGACTTAATGCAGAACTTAAAGCTGCCGGTCTTCAGGCATCCACCAGAGTATCAATACTTGGTCACCTCCAACGTGGAGGAACACCATGTGCTTATGACAGAGTTCTTGCAACTCAATTCGGTGTTAAGGCATTTGAACTTGTAATGCAGAAAGACTTTGGTAAAATGGTTGCTTACAAGCATCCTAACATTGTTGCCGTACCATTGAAAAAAGCTATAAAAAATTACAATTTCATTGATCCTGAATCAAACATAATAAAAACAGCAAGAGGACTTGGTGTTTGCCTCGGAGATGAAATTCCGGTGATTTATTCATAGATTCTCAATGTAAATCTTTATTAAAGACTGCTTTCAATGCAGTCTTTTTTTCATAACCTTCATGATATCTCAATGATTCATCTCATATTTTATTTGACATAATTCAACATCATTCAAACCTTGAATTGAGCATATTTAGAGATGCTCATTATTTTAATCAGGGGACGTCTAAATGTTATTCAATTCAATTGAATTTCTAATTTTTTTTCCGATAGTATTTATTTTGTACTGGTACTTTTCTAATAGAACAAGTATAAAAATGAGAAACACTTTTCTTGTAATTGCCAGTTACATTTTTTATGGTTGGTGGGATTGGAGATTTCTAATCTTAATCGTTATCAGCTCATATCTGGATTTTCATATTGGTAAAGTTCTTTTTGCAACCCCAGAGCAAAGGAAAAGAAAAATACTATTACTGATAAGCTTGTTTGTTAATCTGGGTATGCTACTTTACTTCAAATACTTCAACTTCTTTATTGAAAGTTTTTGTACAGCTTTTACTTTTTTAGGCAAAGAAATTCAATTCAATAGGATGAATGTAATACTACCGGTAGGAATTAGTTTTTATACATTCCAGACACTTAGCTACACAATAGACATTTATAAAAAAGAATTTGAACCTACAGACAGTATTATTGATTTTTTCGCTTTTGTTAGTTTTTTCCCACAACTTGTCGCAGGTCCAATTGAGAGAGCCTCACACCTCTTACCCCAATTTAGTAAAGAAAAGGTTTTTGATAGTCAAAGAGCAATCAGCGGTTTCAGACTTATACTCTGGGGTATGATAAAAAAAGTAGTTATTGCGGACAGACTAGCAACTTATATTGAACCTATATACTCTAATGTCGATAATCATAATTCTGTAAGTTTGTTAATTGCTTCAATATTCTTTGCCATTCAAATTTACTGTGATTTCTCTGGCTACTCTGATATTGCAATCGGAACTGCCAGAAGCATGGGATTTAGTTTGATGGATAACTTCAAAACACCTTATTTCAGTACAAATGTTACTGAATACTGGAAAAGAAATCATATCTCTCTTACTACTTGGTTCAGAGATTATATATATTTCCCATTGATAGAGAAAAATCCTGTCTTATGGCGTATTCTTTCTGTTACAATGCTTACATTCACTATCAGTGGATTATGGCATGGAGCAAACTGGACTTTCGTTATATGGGGCATCATACAAGGTGTTTATCTTTGTTTTGATATAATTGTCAGAAAAAGAAAAAAAGCAATCACAAAATTTATGAGGAAACATTCTATGGAATATCCTCTGACAATAATCCGAGGTTTGATTACATTTGTAATGCTTTGCTTCGGGCTCATTTTCTTCCGAGCAGTTACTGTTAATGATGCTTTTTCTATTATTTACAAGCTTGTTAAATTCCAGATTGATGTTCCTTTCTGGGCTAAATCAAGATTATGGGTATACTATATTTTTGGAATTGTATTGTTAGTAACTGTTGATTCAATTATAAGATTTAAAGGGTTAGATAAGTTCTTTAAAGAAAGATCCTTGATAACCAGATGGATGATTTATATTTTCGGTATTTTTGCAATTATTTTCTTAGGAGTATTAAATGATTCCCAGTTCATTTATTTCCAATTCTAGTATGAAACTGTTTGTTAAGATTGTTATACTTGTGATAATAGTAGTTTCTATTGATAATATTGTTTCAATTCCTTTAAATCGTATGGCTCTTTCAGCAAGGAATGGAAAATACTGTGGAAAATATTTTGCTGCAATAGAGTCAAAACCCGATTTGCTTCTGCATGGTAATTCTCGCATATATAAGCACCTGATCCCGGATACTCTTGAAAAAGAACTAAACATTTCAGTATTAAACACCGGAGTGAATGGAATAAGTATATACTCTCAGAACAGTGCACTTATGTATATGATTGATAAAGGTTACATACCTGAGAATCTTGTTATGACTGTAAGAAGATCTTCCTGTAATGTAGAGATTGATTCAGGCTTCGACAAGCTGTCTGTCATATATGATCACCCAATTATTAAAGAGAGACTACTGAAGCTGAACTCAAAGAATAGAATGTATCTTATCTTAAAATCACTAAAGTATAACTCAAAAATATTCTATATCCTCAAAGAGAAGTTTTTAGCTCAAGATATAATGAGGACAAAAGGTTTCAGCCCAATGACAGGAACCCTTGTTCCTGAAGTCCCAGAAACTGTAACCTCACCTCATGTATATAAAGAAGAAATAGTTGATGAATTCATATATACAATGAAAATATGTAGAGATAATGATATAAATCTAATTTTTGTTGATGCTCCTATATACTATTTTGATAAAAATGATTATCCTGAAAAGTTCACAGAATACAGAAAAAAGTACAACATCCCTCTACTTGACTATAATAATGGTAAATACGATTACATGAAGAAACAGGAATACTTTTACGATGAGCTACATCTGAATCATACAGGTGCAAAGAAATTTTCTTCTATTCTGGCAAAAGATATTAAGAAATATATAAAATAGACTGAATCTTAAATTTTAAACAGACTAACTCTTCTTAAAATTCAATTCAGCTTGAGATTTACGCATATATTCAGGCTCAACTAATGCCACAAAATCAGGATTATATACAGGTTTAAGCCCTTTATGCTTCATATAGCTTATCAACGATGATGCCATAATTATGTTCTGATGCATTGCACCTTCCACAAGTTTCATCTCATCTTTTATCAACATCAATCCGGAACCAACAGCATAGAACGTATCATCCAATTCTATGCATTTTTTTGTGAAGACATCTGGTTTAAAATTATCCGGTTCGATTAAGTAATTCATGCTTTTATCGTAAACTGCAGCATAGATCTCCCCCATTCTGGCATCAATACAGGCGATAACAGGCTTTTCTACACCCGTAACCTGAAATGCCAGGACATCAAGTGACCTTACTGCAACGAGTGGGATTTTTCTGGCAACGCACAAGCCTTTAGCGGTAGCCAGTCCGATCCTGAGCCCTGTAAAAGAACCGGGACCAGTTACAACAGCAATACAGCCAATATCTTCAATAGTAAGCCCTGAAGCTTTCAAAGAGGAATCTATCTGAGGCATAAGCCTTTCGGAATGTGTGGATTTGAGGTCCAGATACGAGAGGTTTACCAGTTTTTCGTAGCTACCAACAGCTACACTTCCGGACATTGATGATGTATCAATAGCGAGAATATTCATTATTTCTTAACCTCAGGCTTTTCCATTGGCAGACCATAGTTTTTGTACATTTCTGAGTACTTCTTCAAATGTGAAGGAATATCAATCTGCTGAGGACAAAGCTCAACGCAATGGCCACATGCAGTACAATGAATTGCTCGTTCTTCGAATTTAACAAACATCATGTGGAATTTTACTTTTGCATCATTATGATACATAGAATACTCATCAAGAAGTTTTAACTGCTGAGGAATATTTATTCCTTCCGGACAGCTCTTACAATAGTTACACCCGGTACATCTTGTGAACTGCATGTTTCTGTACTGATCTTGTACTTTCTTAATCAGTGCTGCATCTGCTTCAGAGAATTTGTTTACTTCGGAATCAGCAGCAAGACGTACATCCTCGTCTACTTCTTCCTGAGTGTTCATTCCGCTGAGGACAAGCCAGACTTCCGGTTGATCCCACAGCCATTGCAATGCCCACCCTGCGTATGATCTTTTATTCTCAGCAGTATCATAGACTTCTTTAACCTGATCCGGTATGCTTTTAACAATATCTCCACCTCTGAGCGGTTCCATCACAACTACATTAATCCCTCTTTCGTAGGCGTACTTCAGACCTGCCTTTCCAGCCTGATAGTCTTCATCCATCAGATTATACTGAATCTGACAGAAATCCCATTTATCATATTCATCAACAATCATTTTGAAGGAGTTAAAAGAATCATGAAATGAAAAACCGATCTGTCCGATCTTGCCATCTTTCTTTTTCTGTTCCATCCAGCTCATAATATCAAAGTCTTTAACAAGCTGCCAGTACTTAGCATTCATAGCATGAAGCATATAGAGATCAATTTTATCCGTTCCGAGTTTTTCCAATTGCTCGTTAAAAATGCGTTCCATATCTTTTTTTTCTTTGATATGCCACATAGGGAGTTTATCAGCCAGCAGAACTTTTTCTCTGTATCCGTCTTGTAGAGCTTTGTTTACCAGACGTTCGCTTTGCTGTTGGTGGTAGTCATAAGCCGTGTCTACGTAATTAATTCCACTGTCGATCGCAGAGCGGATCATGCCAATTGCTTTTTCTTCATTTATATCTTTCTGATCATCACTATTTAATGGCAGTCGCATTGCACCAAAGCCTAAAGGTGAAACTTCCAGTTTCCCATCTATTGATTTTCTATATATCATCATTCCTCCAAATTTATTCGAATATTTTTTGAGACCTTTGAATAATTGAAGTATTTGACTCGATTTTGCAATTATGCAAAGCTCTCTATTTGATTTACAATTGAAACATCGTGATTGATGTCAAGAATTCCAATGTTTTTTCTTAAATATTTCCTTGTTTTGGTATTTATTTATTATGGTAACACTGACTTGATAACCCGTTCCGCGTTTTTGTAGTACAGCTTCTCCAGAAGATCATTGCTAAATCCCTTTTGGGATAGATATGAATTGAGTTCCGAGAAGAAACTGCAGTCTTTTATTCCGGGAGGTAATGACATTATTCCATCAAAGTCACAGCCAAATGCAATGATATCCTCGCTGAAATTTGAGCATACATAATCGACAATCCCATAAATCCATTCCAGACCGTTATCAGATTTTTTGTCAATTGGTTCTATAAACGCAGGTGCCAGATTTATACCCATGACTCCCCCACGCTCCTGAATAACCTTAACCTGATCGTCAGTCAGATTTCTCTGGTGAGAGTTAAGTGTTTTCGGATTGGAGTGGGATGCAATCATAATCCCCTTGAATTCCCTTTCCACATCGAAGAAGCTTCCTTCTGACATATGAGAAACATCTATCAGACAATTCCAGTTATTCATCTTCTCAATCAGTCTTTTACCTTTCTTCAGCAATCCCCCCTCGCAGCCAACAGGCATCATATACGGGAGTACTCTGTTCCATGTGGGTGCAATAATCCTTACCCCAAGCTCATGGAAGATATCCAGTAGATCAAGATTGTTTTCGAGTACTTCCAGACCTTCAATAGAAATCTGAATGCCGTATTTCTCACCGTTGAGACATCGATCAAGATCAGCCTGATTCCGAATGATTATATACTCATCATGATCCTGTACGAACTTCAGCATCTTCTGAATCATCATCATTCCGGCTTTGAACGGATACTGCATTTCTGCATCATCTATATAAAGCGATTGCGTCTGAACTCTCAGGTTACCCTGTTTAACAGCCTGATCATTGATATGAAATGAGCTTTCCAGACTGTAGAAGTTGTTTTTTATTTTGATGTAGCATTTATCGAAAATGTTATGTCTGTCGTAAGCCATGCGCTTAGAAAAAGAATCTGCATGTAAATCTATAACCGGAATCATGGAACCTCCACCATTTTTTACATGCAGACTTAAATATATTTGTTTTTTGTCAATTAAATGATAATTTGTTTTATAGAGTACTTACATTGATAGTTAAAAACGGCAATTTAAATTAGGTAGCAATTATATTTATTAAACAACAAACTGATAAAAGAAGTAATTGGAAACTCACACCCTGAGAAAAATGCTCTCGAATGCACATTCAAAAAATATATTAGTTTATTCATTGTAAAGTTTTTTATATTTTCCGATTAGTTAAAACAGCAGTTTTGTATGATAGATAATATCAAATAGTTCTCAAAGCAAATTATATGTTTGACAAAAAAAACTATAATAAAGATGAAAAACTATTGTAATGAAATAATTCATTGCCAACTTACATACTTATGTGTCAAAATTGTTAAATCAAATTGTCTATTTATGTCAGAATAAATGTGTCAGTAAAAAAAAATTGTAGAGGATAAAAAAAACAGGCTGCAAAGTTTACAGCCTGTCTATTATGATAATATATATCTTAACCGCTTACGGCAAGTCCATTAACAAGAATGGATGCTGTTCCGATTGAGCTCATACTGAATTCGAAGTCATCAGCAAACCCATCGATATTCTTCATCACATCAAAGAAGTTTCCTGAGACGATAAAGCTTTTAAGTGAATGCTGCTTTACGCCGTTTTCATAAAGAAATCCTTCAGCTGACAATGAGAAATCTCCAGATATTGGATTTGCTCCGGAATGGAGTCCCTGAAGAGAAACAATTTCTATTACCTTATTAGCACTTCCGAGAAGAGCTTCTCTGTTATCTGTTCCCGGTTTCAGGATAATGTTTGTTGTACCAACACCAATCTCGCCTTTATAGTATCGGCTTGCATTGCCTGTGGATTTAACTCCATCTTTTCGTGCAGTGATTGTGTTATAAAGGAAATTGTTCAAGACACCGTTTTCCATGAGAACTGTTGTCTGTGATGGATATCCTTCACCATCGAATGGCTTGGAAGATATTCCATTAACATAGAGACCATCATCAATAAGAGTTACATTATCTCCTGCAATTTTAGTGTTCATCTTTCCTTTAAGCAGAGACCGACCTTCCTGTACTTCTCTTGATGAGAAAGTACCAATAAAAGTACCCAGCAATGATGAAGCTGCAGAGTTGTTAAATACAACAGGATATTGTCCCTTTTCGAGAGGTTTTGAGTTAAGAAGATCAATTGTTTTGCTTACAGATTTCTCTGCGATTTTATCCGGGTTAACGTCAGCAAAATCCCTTGTAATAATGAAATCCATTGCTGATCTCTTTTCACCGTTTTCTTCGGCAAGAGCTCCAGCATACATTACAACACTGTTGCTTGAGAAAGTTTTATCCATTCCTTTAGAGTTAAAAATTCTGAAGCTTGATGAGCCATCACTATAACCACAATAAGGTACATTGATTACTCTTTTGTCCATTTTGTAGATTTTATCTTCAAGAGCTTTAAGCAGTTCAATTTTCTTCTCAATAGGAATAGAATTTAAATCAGGATTATATATTTTAAGATCTTTATCTTCATGATCGAATTTTTCAATATACTCTTCATCATCAGAGCTTAGAATTTTGGAATTAGCAATAGCTTCATCTATCATTCCTTTAATTACATCATCATCAAAATTTTCTGTGTATGAATAACCGATTTTCCCGTCTTTCTTGATTCTGAGTCCTATTCCCTTACTATTGGAGTAGTCGAAAGATTCTGTTTTCTGTTTATGCACCCTGGTAGAGAAAGTTTGATCAGTACTCATTACAACTTCAATATCATCCACTCTGCCTTCCGCATATTTTCTGATAAGTTCAAATTTATCTTCATTTCTCATTTTATCACTCATCTTACTGCTCCTTTCTTCCGCCAACAATTATCTCATCAACTCTGATAGCAGGCTGCCCAACTGTTGTTGGTACACTTCCACTCACAGAACCGCACATACCGGGAGCCAATGCCAGGTTATCTGCAACCATACTGATTTTATGAAGAGTTTCAGCACCGTTTCCAATAAGAGTAGCACCTCTTACCGGTTCCATAATTTTTCCGTTTCTTATGATATAGCCTTCTGCAACTGAGAAATTGTAATTTCCTGTTCCGGGCATAACTGATCCGCCACCCATTTTTTTAGCATATATACCGTAATCAACAGTAGCAATCAGATCTTCCAGTTTATATTTCCCCGGAGCAAGAAATGTGTTTCTCATTCTGGATGTAGGAGCAAACTTATATGACTGGCGTCTTCCGGATCCGGTAGATTTCATACCGATTTTTCTTCCGCCAAGTTTATCAATCATAAATGATTTCAGGATACCATTTTCGATAAGAACAGTTTTCTGTGTTGGAGTTCCTTCATCATCAATTGCAATAGATCCCCATGTGTTTGGCATTGTACCATCATCAATTGCTGTAACTGCTTCATGAGCAATCTTCTGATTAAGTTTATCGGCAAAAACCGATGCACCTTTGGCAACTGAAGTTGTCTCCAGAGCATGTCCACACGCTTCGTGGAAGATAACTCCTCCAAATCCATTATCTATAATTACCGGGAAAGTTCCACCCGGTGCGTAATCTGCATTTATCATTGTTACTGCGATACGTGCAGCTTCAATACCAACTTTATCTACATCAAGATTTCTGAAAAACTCAAATCCCTGTAAAGATCCGGGACCATCTGATCCGGTTTGCTTTTCACCATTTTTTTCTGCAATTGCAGTAGTATAAAGTCGTGAATAAAATCGTTCATCCTCTTTATAAAGCCCTTCACTGTTAGCAATCAAAACTCTCTGCATTTTCTCCATCATTCTTATATCAACTTCTGTAATCAAAGAATCATAGTTTCTTGCAGCTTTGTCAGCTCTTGTCAATATTTCAATCTTTTCTTGTTTGGATACATCATCATGTTTTTGCATAAACTTATGAATAGAATTTACATCTTCTTTTTCAACTTCTACAGGTTTAATGATTGTATCTGAAGATTGTGCTTTACTGATAGCCTCAGCGACTTTCATCAGTGATTGTTCACTAAGATCATTTGTATAGGCATAAATTGCACTATTGCCATAGAACACTCTGATTCCTGCACCATAATCATTTCCGACAATACTTTGCTTGATAACTCTATTGTTCATATTAAGAGTTGAAGAGTAAGTATTCTCAGCAAAGATTTCTGCAAAATCAGCACCGTTTGACAAGGCTTTGTTAATCACCCGATCAATTGTAGACTTACGGATCATTATTCCTCCATTTTTTTTGATATTTTTACATTTTCAAAGTTTTGATTAAGTTTATAACAGTCAAGAAATTAAATCTAACATAATCCTAATACCATATTAACATTTCACAGAGGAAAATATTTTTTTTGCACCCGTTCAAAAACTCAGATAAGAAAAATTAGTATAACTCCAGCTTGACTAATCGCCCATCAAGAGAACCATTAACTAACGGTTTCTTCCAGGTTGGTTTTAAACCAAGAGATTTCACAAGCTTGTAATCTCCGAGATAAATATATGCTTCACAACCCTTACAGTTATTTTTCAGGAAATCCCCGAATTCTTTAAGCATTACTCTTACTTTGCTCTCATCACCGAGCCTTTTTCCATATGGTGGATTCGTTACAAATACTGTGTCAGTGAAATTGCCAAGTTTCTGGAAAGGCATTCTGAAAATTTCCAGATCGTATTCAAGATCTGATATGTTTTCTTTTGCTGCTTCTACAGCCATTTTACTGATATCAGAACCGGAAATCAAGCCTTCAGGTAAATCCCGTGTTACATCGTGAATTTCAGTTAAAACCTTATTATACATCTCCTGATTGAAATCAGGGAGATACTTAAAACCAAATTTTGCTCTGTTATAGGAAGCTGGAATATTACAGTACTTCATAATTGCTTCACACAGTATTGTTCCTGATCCGCAGAATGGATCATATAGTTTCTTAGTTCCATCCCACCCCGAGAGATCCAGGATTGCAGCAGCAAGTGTCTCCTGCATTGGAGCATTCACGCTTTTTATACGATATCCTCTTTTATGCATTGATTCACCACTTGCATCAATACTGATGACTGCAAAATTCTTATCTATATGCAGATTAAAGGTCACATCAGGATTAGCAGTATCTACCGAAGGTCTTTCACCATACTTTTCTCTGAAATAGTCAGCAATAGCGTCTTTCATAACAAGCGACGCATACTTGGAATGCCTGATTTTACTGTTTGACACTGTTGAAAAAATCCTGAATGAATTTTTTACACTGAAAAAAGAATCCCAGGGTATTTCTTTGGTTTTAGAGTACAAGTATTTTGTTGAATGACAGTCAAATTTATTTAAAGGTATAAGTACCCGTGAAAACAATCTTGATGTCATAACAATACGATATAGGGTGTACTGATCTGCTTTAAAGTAAACACCTCTGTATCCTGACTTAACGTCATATGCTCCAAGACTTATCAACTCACGCAGTCCCAGAGACTCCATACTTCCGGCAATTTGCCCAAAGTATTTTTTTTCATTTTGATATAAAAATTCCATATTCACTCCACTGCCAGAATTGTACATTTCATAAATTAGTAAAGAAATGAATTCTTTTTAGGAATAAAAAAAATCATTTGTAAATAAATATGTTTTGACAATGTAGCAAATACAGAGTATATTTGTAATATTGAATCAGTATCAATTCAGGGAGACTTATTATGAGAAAAAATATAAGGAATAATTTATATGTCATTGTTCTATACTGGGGTGTATCTCATGTGAATTATCTCATATTCCACAATTTAGGAATTCTCCCCATGCCCGTCTGGCCAGCAGCATCCATTGCATTCATTGCTGCATATTACTTTGGATGGAAAGTATCTCCGGGAATTGCACTGGGAGCAATTGCAGCTAACTATTTTTCTCTTGGCAGCAGTTTCATTTTTGCATGCATGATTTCCATAATGAATACTATTGGACCAACTGTTTCGGCTTTACTGATAAAAAAATATGAGCATTCAGCTGAGTACAAAATAAGGCGGGGAGTTTTCCTACTTATCTTCCTTGGTGCAATTCTTACTCCAGTTCTTACAGCTACAGGAGGAATTGGATCTAAATTCATCCTGGGTTTGATACCTGTTGACAAAGCACTTTCCGGCTGGCTTAAATGGGCTCTTGCCCACATGACAGGTACTTTAATAATAGCAGGTCCCTTTTTTGCAATAAAAATCATACATCACTCTCTAAAAGGAGACAGATTTGAATAAGCTCTTTACTGCACTGATAATACTGTTTTCGTTCTCAGTTATCTTATCAATAAATGTAGATGTTGTTTACTTCGAGAAAAAACCTGTCATTTTTACTGATAAAGATGGGCAAACACGTGGTCTGGCGAAAGATATCCTTGAAGAAACAGGGAAAAAAAACAACTGGAAATTATCATATCACAGCACAACATTTTCGAATGCACTAAAGCAAGTTTCCACCGGGAAAGCTGATATTATGGTTCCTATAGGCTATACACAGCAAAGAGACAGTTTACTTGATTTTTCTGAAATTCCTGTAATATCCAGTTGGGGAACAGTATTTTCCAGTACTGACAATGCAATAGAGTCTATGTTAGATATTAACGGTAAAAATGTTGCATATGTAAAAAAATCCATGTTTAAGAATCACTTTATTGAATTTGCCGATAAGTTTAACATCAAATATACATTGATTGAAGTTGAAAATTACCCGGAAATGTTTAAAGGTATTATCAGTAAAAAGTTTGATTGTGGTATTGGTGATAGAATGACTTTACTAAATGTGAAATTCATCGATAAGCAAGCTATTCACACTGCCATTGTTTTCCATCCATTTGAAACATATTTTGCCTCAGCAAGTTCTTCCGATAAAAATATACTGAACAGAATAAACAACTTCATGGAAAATGAAAACAATACATTAACCGAAGACTATAATAAAATAATTGAAAAATGGGCTTTAGATGAACATCAACATAAAATTATAGCCGATAACTTAATACTTATATCAATATTCATAATACTTATTATTTGCCTGTATTTACTTGCAATATCGGAATATATTCGTGATCTTTCCGGATTCAGCAAGTTATTCTCTACCAGGGCATCACTTAACACTTTGTTTGCAGGTGTCACCATAGCAATCTTAGTCTGGATTACTGATGTATTGATGTATTACTTCTGGTTTAATAAAGAAGGTGCTAATATTCTGAATCTATTCCTGATTAAGCATGATTTACATCATATTATATTGAGAATGATGAGCTTTTTCATAATTTTTGTTGGAAGTGTGATAATCGCGCTTTTAATTGAAAAATTAAGTAAAGATAGAAACAAATTTGTACAGATGGCTGAAAAACTTAGTACAACCCTAAATTCAATTGGAGATGCCGTCATTACAACCGACTATCAGGGAAAAATTGACCGGATGAATCCAATAGCTGAATTACTTACAGGTTGGATATCTGATGAAGCCTCCGGTAAAATGCTTTCAGAGGTTTTCAATATTTCAAACTCACAGACAGGTGAAATGGCAGAATGCCCTGTCGAGGAAGTTCTTAAGAATGGTAAAATAGTGGGGCTGGCAAATCATACAGTCCTTAAATCCAGAGATGGTCTTGAGTATCAGATAGCTGATTCAGCAGCACCGATAAAAGACTCAACCGGAGCTGTTACAGGAGTAGTTTTAGTGTTCAGAGATGTAACTCAGGAATATAAACTTCATGAAACAATTCGTAAAAATGAAGAAAGATTTGATAAAGTACTGAAAACTGTCCCTGATCTCGTTTCTCTGCATGATCTTGATATGAACATAATTTTTAGTAATTGGAATGGTGTATTTAATATTTCACCTGTAAATCGAAAAAACGGTACAAAGTGTTACAAAGCATATCGTAATTTTGATGCAATTTGCCCCGAATGCAAAGTCAGCAAAGTTATTGAAACGAAAGAACCATATCAGGAAGAAATACATCTTGATAACAATATATGGATTGATCTCCGGATACTCCCGATACTTGATAATCACGGAAACATTGAATTTCTTGTAGAATTAGTGCGAGATGTATCCGATAGAAAACAATCGGAATTCCTCTTAAAAGAAAGCAGTAAAAGACTTGATCTGGCATTGAAAGGGGCTGATCTTGGCAGCTGGGATATAGATATTCCTGCAAATTCATTAATCATAAATGACCGATATGCTGAAATGCTCGGTTATACAGTCGATGAGATCGGAGATAATCCAGCATTCTGGAAGGAGTTAATACATGAGAAAGATTTGAGCTCTGTTTTACAAAAATTCGAGGATCATGTTAATGGGATTAACGATATGTTTGAGTGTGAATTAAGACTCCAACATAAATCAGGGAAATGGATATGGGTATTAGATAGAGGTAAAATTGTCAGCTTTACATCAGATGGAAAACCATCCAGAATTTGTGGTACAAGATTGAACATAACAGAGAAAAAGAAGGCCGAAGCTTTAATAAAAGAGAAGAACAAGGAGCTTGAAAATTATCTGTATGTTGCATCACACGATTTAAGATCTCCACTTGTTAACATTCAGGGATTTACCGACAGAATCAGCAGACATTCATTTAAAATTTCCGAAATCGTGAAAGAGAAATGCCTTGAATTATATAATGACGATGAGTTTCAGGATATTACAGTTAATCAGTTGCCACAATCCATGAATTTCATATTCAACAATGTAAAGAAAATGGATATTCTTATCAAGGGTCTTCTTAAAATTTCCAGAACCGGGCGAGCACCGATCAGTGTTGAGAATATTGATATGAATGAATTTGTACAGTCAGTCCTGAACAGTTACAAATATGAAATTGATAAGTATGGAATTGAAGTCCGTGTTGAAGAGCTTCCTAACTGCTATGCAGACAAGAATCTCTTGAATCAGTTGTTCTCTAACATAGTATCAAATTGTATCAAGTATCGAAAAAGAGGACAAAATCTTACAATAAACATTTTTGCTGAAAAGGATAGTCTTTTCAATAATTACCATGTTTGTGACAACGGTATTGGTATTGAAGCTAAAAATATGGAACGAATCTGGAATGTATTTTACAGGGCAGGAACAATTCCTGAAGTAGAAGGGGAGGGACTGGGACTCAGTATTGTAAAGAGAATCTCTGAGAAACTGAAGGGTCAGGTAAACATGAAATCAGAAATAGATGAAGGTACTGAGGTTATTGTTTCATTAAGAAGAACTTATTTTGAGTAAAGGAAATAAAAGATGAACAAACTGGAAATACTTATTGCAGAAGATGACGATGGACATGCTCTCCTGATCAGAGAAACCCTGCAAAGAGCCGGTATTTATAATACGATAACCAGATTTGAAGATGGTAAATCTCTTTGGGAATTTCTCAATGAAACCCAAAAAGGAACCAACGCTGTAAACAATCACCCTCTTGTGCTTCTTGATATTAATATGCCGAGAATGTCAGGGATTGAGGTTCTGGAAAACATGAAGCAAGATAAAGATTTAAAAAAGATTCCGGTGATGATACTTACTACAACAGATGACCCACGAGAAATCAAAAACTGTTATGAACTTGGATGCAGTTGCTACATTACTAAACCAATTGATTTCACTGAATTTGTTAACACCTTGAGCAGACTTGGACTATTTATACAAGTTATAAAAATATAATCGGGACTAATTATGAAAATTGCAGTTATTGAAGATGATATAGGATTAGGATTCCTTCAGAAGGATATTCTTGAAAACAAAGGGCATAAAGTTGTCAATATGTACAACGCAGGTGAAGTTATAGAAAAGCTGGATGATATAACTCCGGATCTGTTGATTCTGGACTACAGTCTTCCTGACATGAATGGCAAAGAGTTGATAACCGAGTTACGGAGTAACCGTATAATGATTCCCCCTTTTCTTGTAGCCACAGGAAGAGGTGACGAGAAGATTGCTGTAGAAATGATGAAACTTGGAGCAAGAGACTATATCGTCAAAGACTCTAATTTTCTGGATTTATTGCCTGAAGTGGTTATGCGTATTGTAAATGACATTAGCAGAGATGATGAGTTAAAAAGAATCCAGAACATGCACAGAAATTTATTCGATAGCATCAGTTTTGAGCTGTTCTATGTTGATTCATACTTCACTATTCAGATGGTAAATTCAGAGCTCCAAAACAATTATAGATGCGAAGAATCCTATTTCATTGGAAGAAAGTGTTATTATTTCTTTGGTAATTCTCAGGACTGTGTTTGCGATAATTGTCCCGGAATACTTACACTTACAGATGGTGAACCACATGAAGAAATAGTCCACAGGAAAAGTGGCAATGAAGAAGTTACAAAGCTGATTCGATCATTTCCTGTACACAATAAAAGAGGTATAAACGGCTTTATTCTCATGTCCGAGGATATTACAGAAAAGATAAACATCGAGAACGAGCTGAGACATGCCAGAAAAATGGAATCTCTTGGGCAGCTTTCCGGAGGAATTGCTCATGATTTCAATAATCTGCTAACCGGAATAATTGGAGCTGTAGAAGTTATCAGAGATAATGGAGACATTGAAGAGGATACCAGAGAATTTCTGGATATTATATTCAATACATCATTAAGAGCTGCTGATTTAACATCAAAACTGTTGTTTTTCAGCAGGAAGAGCAAAAAAGAGTTAAAAGATATTGACTTGCACAGTCTTGTCAATGAGACCAAAACAATCCTTGAGAGAAGTATTAACAAGAAAATTAATGTGTTTACTGATTTCTCTGCTGAATCATCTCTGCTGCATTGTGACAGTTCACAATTACAAAATGTAATACTTAATATGGGAATCAATGCCAGCCATGCAATGAATATTGACGGGACATTGAAGTTTTGCACCAGAAATGTAAATTTTACTAAAGCTCAAGTTAATGAGATTGCTGAACTGATACAACCAGGAGAATACATTGAGCTTTCAATTGCTGACGATGGCTGCGGTATACTTCCTGAAAACCTGAAAAAAATATTTGAGCCTTTCTTTACAACCAAAAAGGAAGGAGAAGGAACAGGATTGGGACTCTCGGCAGCATACGGTATTATAAAAGAACATAATGGTTTAATAAATGTAGAAAGTGAAACCGGTGTAGGAACCACTTTTAAAATTCTCCTGCCTATTCACATCAGCTCTGGAGATTCAGAAGAAAGTACATTAGAAGCTCAAAAAGGTCAGGGAACAATTCTCCTTGCAGATGATGAGGAGATTGTCAGAATTACGCTGCAGAAGATTCTTGAATACCTCGGTTATAATGTGATTCTTACAAAAAATGGTGCAGAGGCGGTAAATACCTTTGAACAAAAGAAAGAATTAATAGATCTTGTAATTCTGGATATGACAATGCCGGTTATGGACGGAAAAGAAGCCTTTAAATACATAAGAGAAATGGATAAAGAAAAAAGTGTAATTATTCTTACAGGATTCATTAATGAGCAGACTGTTAAACTTATGAAAAAAATCGGAGAGTTCTCATTAGTAAAGAAACCATTTCAAAAAGAAGAGTTCAGCATGATATTATCAAAACTTATCAAGAAAGAAGGAGAAACAGCTACCTGAAATCAGTGTAGAACTTAAAAGTGTTTTTCCTTCCATTCATAATGATTTTTGAATCTGCTTTTAATTCTATTATATCGAAATACTCATGTGCTTCTGTTTCAGATTTTTCTTTTACTTTTTCTAAGTTAATGTAGTCTTGATGAGGGTTAGATATTGTCTGCATATAAACAGTATCCATAACATTAAGGTTAAAGAAAAAATGAGTGAAATAAAATGATTCGTCCACAATGTCCAGAATATTGATAAATATTCTTGCATGACTGATATTCATTGCATTTACAGGAATGCTTTTGGTCGCTACACGTCCTCCCCATTTCCCTTTACCTATCAGAACATATTCTCTATCCATTTTTTTCATTTTACTGTTTAATTCATTGAGTTCACTGGCAATATATCCCGCCTCAAGATCGTTTTCAGGAATAACCTTATGAATAATTATCGTCTTTATTGAATCAATAATTCCGTGACCATAACAATTTGTGATAAGAATATCAGGCTTATAAGTCTTGTTTAACAAACTGAAATCGTTTAGCTGATACTGATCTCTGCTGAACGGCTTAACCTGTAAAAGATAAATTTTGTTTCGAGCTCCTTCCTTTTTAGCCAGATCAAAAGAAAACTCAATTTCAACTGAAGTCTGAAGAAAATTCTCAATCAAACCTGTGTATAAAGTTAAAACATTTATTAGATCATCATAGACTTTTTCGAAACGATTATAAACAGACTCAAGATCGTTGTTAAATCCAGTTGTTTCATTTCTTTCGTTGAAAACATCGATGTCTACATTCTCAATCTTGTGTTCAGGAAGGTTAATCAAACTAACAAGTTCTTGTCTCCCGGAAATATGTTTTGAATATGGAAGTCTACAGCTATCCGGTCTTCCGGAATCAGATACACAAGAGTAAAAAGTCTGCTGCTCCTCTAATGCCGTTCCCAGTCCGAGACATAGTGATACTGATGGTGTTTGAGTCTGCTCAAAAAAAGGAGATCTCACAATCCCTGATACATCAGGATAAAAGTAACCGATTTTCTTATGACCGGCAACTTCCTGTATAATGACAGCCATTTTTTCATTCTGCATCAAATAGTTAACAGATCTGAGAAAATCCTGAACTTCTTTTTTATACAGGGATGAATATACTTTTCTGACTGCCTTTTTAAGTTCGTTGAACCTAAAATTAACATCTTTATCTGAGTTACTTACAAAAACTGTTTCGTAAAGTCCGGCTACAGGAATTGACAATGTATCTTCGAGCAGCCCGGAAGATCTTACAACTAAAGGAGAATGAGTTCTTTCTGCAATTTCAAACAGTCTTTCATTTAACACATCAGAAAAAGTACCGTTCATGAAGAGTTCCTCACGCTCTTCATCGTTCTCCATATCCGGATAACCGTTTTTCTGAATAAATTCCAGCATTTCATCAGTCCCAATTATGTATGTCGATGGTATAACAACATCAAAATCATGAATATTCGATTTTCTTTTAACTGCCGATGCCAATGCATTAAGGAAAGTAATTCCACGCCCTTTTCCACCAAAGGATCCTTCACTCAGGAGCATTATCTGATTCTTCTTACCTATATTCCTTTTATCATACTGAATTACTTTGCCCTGAAACTTACTTCTGTAAACGTGATAGTATATTTCTTTGAGATATTTTTTAACATCTTCAACACACGAAAAATCAGATAATTTCTTCTTTTTCAAATCCTGAGCCATCTGTAAAAAACCGTGAGCAGTAAACCACCTTGAAAAATGATTACGTTCAGCGTGGTACTTAATGCACTCATTATTGACATCATGTAAACTGCTTATGAAGTCGCTTATAGTTTCTGCTCTTCTGCATTCATTCCCGTATTTATCCCTGAAAACAAATTCTCCATAGCCGAGGAATTCGACAAGCACAAACCGTAGATCTTTCAGCAGAGTATGTGAATGTTTATTGAGGAAAGAAACAGACATTTCTGTAGCAAGTTCTCTGTTATGTTCTTCTGATGATTGCAGAATACAGGGAATATCCGTACCGTATTCCTTTACTAATCTGATGAGCTGCAAACCTGCGTCTTTACATAATTCACCCGACATCGGGTACCTGACATCAGAAATTACTAAGTATAATTGTTTTCTGTATTTCTTAAAAAAGAAAACAGCATCCTCATAATTATGTACCATCAATACTTTTGCTCTAGCTTTCATGTGGTATCTTTTTTGCAAATCATCAAGTTCGCTTTTAATCAGACGCTGTGTCTGCTGCATAATCTCCGAATACAAAAGAGGGAGAAATTTTGAGTAATATGCAATACTGTCCTCTACAAGCAGAATCAAAGGGATATCGCATTTAAGTATATCATTCTCATAGTTTAGTTTATCTTCAACCTGCTTAATAATCGCCAGAAATAGATTTATATCTCCATTCCAGAGGTAAACTTCGTCTATGGCACTCATCTGATTCCTGTTTCTCTCAACAATAGAAATATCAGATGGTATATTAAGAAGAAGAACTAAGCCGAGATCCGGTGCAATATGTTTTACTTTCTTCGAGAAATCAAAGACTGACATTTCACCTATTCTGAGGAGCGTTATGACCAGATCGAAGTTTTCATATCGAATAGCTTCCAGAGCCTGATCTGCAGTAGACACATTAACAAACTCCGGATTGGAGGATAAATCAAGTTTTCTGTATTCACCATATAACCGATCAGATAGCTTTCCATCCTTTTCAAAAGTAAAAGCATCATAAACAGATGAAACCATTAGTACCCTGTTGACTTTTCTCTGCATGAGAGTATGATAATCTTCTACACCGTATCTCATTATATCAAAGATTTTTTCAATAGCTTCCATATAAATCCTTTTCACATAAAGATAAATTTATCTTGTCAAGAGATAGCACATGTTTGTAGTATGTAAAGCAAATTAATGAGGTTTGCATGTATAAATCAATATTACTTACAAATAAACAGAAAAGTATCCTCTTCCCGGGATCAAAATCTGTAATCCAGAGATTACTGACAATGATCTCTTATTCTCATACATCTGTTAAACTTAAGAACTACTCAAGAGCTGAAGATATCAAAACATTTGAGAATACAATGAAGAAACTGGGATATACTTTCACACATAATGATTCGAATGTGATAATTAACTATAATGGACAAATTTCTGAGAATATTGAATTATACATAAAAAATTCGGCTTCTGCATATCGATTCCTCCTGACAAGACTCGCAAACTATCCAAGGCTACTTACAAAAATTAAAGTATCAGATCAACTTGCTTTGAGACCAACGGATTTACTTTATCAGGCGATTAATAACATGAAGGGGGATGTCACACCTCATAAAGATTCAGTTAAAATAACCGGGACAAGGCTTAATGGTGGAATTGTTGATATCAGCCCTGATGTCAGCAGTCAGTATTTAAGTAGTATTCTGCTTTCAGCTCCTTATTTTTCTGAAGACACAGAAGTGATGTTACATCCAAAGCAAGTGAGTATGAAATATATTGATTTAACTATCAGTTTAATGGAAGAAAACGGTATTGCTGTTGATAAATCCGATGATAAAATAAAAATCAGATGTAGTCAGGAATACAAATTCCCTAAAGAAATTTTTATTCCCGGTGACATGTCCTCGGCCTGTTACTTTGGTGCATTGGGAGCATTAAGCCAAACCGGTATTGAGATAAAGGATATTGATTTCGATCAGGCGGATACAGGATTCTTCTCCATTCTAAAAAAAATGGGGGCAGAAGTAAATTTGATTTCAAAATATGCAAGCGTCAGAAAGAATGAACTTCATGGTATCAATGCAGATATGAGTACAATGCCTGACCAGGTTCTCACTCTTGCTATTCTCGCTCTTTTTGCTGATTCACCCACAGTAATATCCGGGATAAATCATTTAAGATATAAAGAAACAGATAGAATAAAAGCAATGATAGATAATTTCACTAAGATTGGTGTGTTATACGCTTTAAAAGATAACAGCATTGTTATTCATCCATTAAAAATGAATCCATTACCTGTCGTAATAGACACTTATGAAGATCACAGAGTTGTTATGTCTTTCTCAATATTGAAGAGTGTTTTCCCATTTCTGAGACTGTCAGAAACAGAATCAGTTAAAAAATCCTTTCCGGATTTTTTTGACAAGCTTGAAGAGTTAGATTTTCACGTAAAACAGTGTTAGAGTTCCGGTCTGCACCTGTAAGCAATTTTTATTTTGTATTTTTCTGCAAGCTTCCTGAAATCAGAAAGAGAAGAGATTCTTGTAGCGTCATTGCTGTTTATAGATTCTCTTTTAGTAATCAAAGAAATACTGGAATTATATACGCCTGCATCTCTGGCATCATCCATAAAAGATTCAGTTATACTAAACCTTCCACAATTAAGACATATCCCCCTGATTTCTCTTTTTCTGGTATCAGTAGTTAACTCATTCAATAGAGTATGCTGATGACATATTGGACATTTTTTCATTTTAAGCCTCTTTACTGAATGACACTAACTTATTTCTTTACAGTATAGTCAAGATTTTTATTTCGTAATTCCTCATTATATTCACTGAAAATTCATTCATTACTCAGTTCGAACTCGCCAGGAACTGTTTATAAATCTCAAATCAATTTCAGCAATCAGTTCTTTTTGCCGGATAACACCGTCTTCCTGTTTTTTCCAGCAAGAAAGCTTATACATATTGTCTGCTCTCATTGTAAATTCATTGATACCAATTTCCATCATTATCAAATCTCTGAAAAACTCTGAATTTTCTTCGATAAAGTTACTCCAGGTATCAACTCGCCAGATTGTTGATCTTGAAACAGCATCTTCTTGAGCTTCCAGTCTGTTGTATTCTGCATACTCAATTCTGCCTAAACCGCCGAAATCATTTATATAAAACTCGAGAAAATGACGAATCGGTTCTTCTTCCAAGTGATACATGACTTTTACGACTGGGAGTTCAAGAATCTCAGTTAATTCTTTTATCAAGGAAGCTTTATCATTTTCCAATTTGTATGCTATATCTTTAAGCATCACAACACCTGCTTATATTGAAACCATTGGATTATCTTCGACATAATCCTCATATTCTACATTATTTACAGTTTTATATGTATTTAGAATTCTTTGTATCCGATCTACCGACTCAGAGATATGTTTGAAGTGTCTGCTTCCCTTAGGCGAAACTTTTCCGAGTTCCATTTCCAGCAATTCCAGTGAGCCTTTTATTATCATTAATGGTTGGTTTATCTCATGATTCGCTGTTGCTGCCATTGCCAGTACAGCAACTTTGCGTTCCTTCTCCTGAAGTGACTTCTGAGTTTCGAGCAATTCTCTGTTCAGCTCCTCAAGTCTTAAATTCTTTTCTGAGAGTTCAGTATTATTATGTTGAAGAATCTCATTTTCCGTTTCTTTTCTTTCTACTGCATATATTATTTCAAGCTCTTGAGCTCTCTGCTTAAGGGCGTTATCTCTTATTTTTGCTTCAAGATCCGAATTTCTGTCAGAACATTCAAATGCTTTCTTATAGTCACCCCGCTCAGCATAGTACTTTGCTTTAATCTTGTTCAAATCTGATTTTAAATTATCATCTTCGTAATTCTTGAGATATTCCTCAGCTTCTGCTAACATCTCTTCAGCTTTTTCAACTTCATGAATCTTTAAATAAGAATTTGCCGCTCTAACCAGACCTTTGATCAGATAGTCCATCATTTTAAGCTCTCTGGTATATCTGAAAGAGTTATTATGAGCATCAAGTGATTCTTTGTAGCATTGGAAATCACTATAAATTTCTGCAATATGCTCATATGCAACTGCCAGTCCTTCTTTATTACCATTCTGTTTATTAAGTTCAACAGATTGATTCAAAATTTCAAGGGCAGTATCCAGTTCACCACTGGAGGCAAGAATCAGTGCTCTCTGATTGAGCAGGAAAGGTTTTTGATGAAATTGACCAAGTTTATCACAAAGCTCAATTCCCTTTTCGATATACATGTTCGCACGTTCGGACTCATAGCTTGTACGCAGCAAAGCTCCAATGTTTGCATAAGATGACAAAAGCAGCCTCTCCAGATTATGTTCTTCCCTGATACTTAATGCTTTGAGATAATACTTCAGAGCTCTTTCATTATCATTAAGCTTATTATAGACATTTCCAATGTTGTTATATGTTGAGCTTAGATTTTCATAATTACCAAGTTCCTTTTCAATAGGAATACAGGAATTCAAGGACTCAAGAGCTTCAGCATAATTTCCCTGGATAATTTTGATAACAGCAATATTACTTATATTAGTGCAATAGTTCTTCATCTCCCCTATTCTATTATCAATTTCAGCAGCTTTTTTGTAGAACATTAAAGAATCTTCGAAATTTCCGAGGTAATAATTACAAATCCCCAATCTATTAGAGAATGTGGAAACATAGTAATCCTCTTGAAATTCGCTTGCAGTTTTCAGACCTTCTGCTGCATATTTAATTGCTTCTCCCGGCTTTGTTGACATTAAATTATTAGTTAGCCTTTCAAGCGGATCAATTCTGTCTTTTCCTTCAACACCTTCCAGAATTCCCAGTAGTTCTTTTACTCTTTCTGTCATCTGAACCTCTAACATTTTATGTGACCTTTGCATAATTGGGGTTGTTGACTCAATACTTTTTATTCAATGCTGTTTGATTTTACTGTTATGCATAGCTCTATGTATGATTTCTGTAATTTTAGAACACAAATTAAGATTTAGTCAATAAATTTCCTGCGAAACATAAATTCCACTCCAATATAAACACGAATAATTATCTAATAGTGTCTCAATTCCTTGAAATGGAGAATTTAACTGATTTCTCATTACCAAATTCATCTATGAGGCTTAAAATGTATTCACCTGCCTTAATATCAGCAGTAATATTATGCTCTCCTTTCGTTGAAGTAACAAATTTGTCATTAAGATACCAATATATCATCGCTTCAGGTTTATTATGAGCTGCTTTGAGCAAAACTTTCTGATGCTCACCGGAAGCATCTCTGGGTACAAACAACTCTGCACCATTATTAGGATAGACAATTTGAAGATACGGAGTGATTTTCCTTGTTTCACATTCAGGATTATGCTCGGGAATTTCGGGTATCGGTTTTCCGCTTTCAGCCAGATACTCAATTACATGAGGTGGATACTCCAGCACAACTTTTTCAACGACATCTTCTCTGTCCCAACATAGAGAACACACCTGATGACCTTTACTTTTACTCACGAATATCTTTTTATGATATGGACATGTCTGCAACTGAGGGGCATGAACCGGCTTCCAGCTACTGATTGTGCTTTTGCAATCCTCACCGGCAACAAATCCTGTTTCCGCACACAGAGTAACAGGTTCAATATCCTGTAAAGGTGACTCAAACCAGCTATTCTCCTTTTCTTCAAGAAGTTCAAACAATCTGAACATTAATGGTCCTGCCGCTGATGTCCCAATAATCCGGGGATTCATTTCCCCTGTAAAATTTCCGGCCCATACACACACCGTCCATTCCGGTGTTACTCCTGCCGCCCAGGCATCTCTATGTCCATAACTTGTGCCTGTTTTCCAGGCAATCTGTCTTTTTCCATCGAAAACTTCCCAGTAGCGATCAGATCCTGATCTTTTCAGATCTTTCAGTGTCTCAAGAGTTAAAAAACATGCACCTTTACTGAGAAGCTTCACTTTCTGCTCACTTGACTGATCTTCTCTGAAAACAGCCTTCCTGAATTCTCCGGAGCTCCCTAATCCATTATATAGAGCTGATAACTCAAGAAGCGTTATCTCAGAACCTCCTATTATCAAAGTTAATCCGTAATCATCAGCAGACCTGAAAAGACTTTCATCGCATGTTCTTTTAAGAAATGAATAAAAGCTGTATAATCCATATTTCTTCAGCAACCTTACAGCCGGTACATTTAATGATTTAATTAACGCTTCAGATGCAGGAACCAGTCCTGAAAAAGTATGGGATGCATTTTCCGGTGAGAATGTTCCGTAATATGAGGGTACATCGTTCATCAAAGTTTCAGGCAGAAGAATCCCTTCGTCCATAGCTGCAGCATATAGAAATGGTTTTAAAACAGAACCTGTTGATCTCATTGCAATCACACCATCTACCTGACCATTATCTGCTGTGTCCCAGAAGTCCTGAGACCCAATCCAGGCTCTTATCTTTCCGGTTTTTGTTTCTGTAATAATTGCTGCACAATTCTGAATTCCCACACTGTTTAGTTCTCGAGAATACTCCATAACTGTGTTTTCTGCAAGAGACTGTAAATGAGAATCCAGCGTTGTCTTTATCACGTCCTGATCCGGGGAGTTATTTTTAACATAGCGAGTAAAATGAGGTGCCTTTATTTTAAACACTGCCGATTCAACAGGAACAGGCTCGCTCTCAGCAATATGAAGCTCACTTTCATCTAGCTTTCCTGATTCATGAAGCCTTCTGAGTAAGCTGTTTCTTTTAGCAACAAGTATGCTATGATTTTTCCCGGGAGTAATCAGTCCGGGAGCATTTGGCAGAACAGCCAGAGTTGCAGCCTCCCCCCAGGAGAGTTCAAATGGTAGTTTTCTGTAGTACTTCAAAGATGCAGCTTTGAATCCAATTACATTTCCACCATAAGGTGCACGTTCCAGATACATTCTTAGAATTTCCTGTTTAGAGTACAGGATTTCAAGTTTCACTGCAAACAGCATCTCGCAGAATTTATTCCAGTATGATCGTTTTACGGGATTGCTCAGGCTCACAAGCTGCATTGTGAGAGTACTTCCACCCCGCACAATTCTTTTAGCCCTGATATTATCTGATAATGCTTTTACTACTGCAATCGGATTCACTCCGAGATGATACTTGAAAAAGCGATCTTCATATTCTGTAACACATTTATACAGCTTCTCAGGAACAATGAGTTTTTCATCAGGAGGCAAAAACCATTGTTGCGAATCATTGAGAAACACTCTTAAAATCTCGCCATTTTTATCACAGATTACTTTACTGTAACTCTTTTCCTCCATTTCTGAGGAATCCGGCAGAAAAACAAATAAAAGAATCACAGCCAGAAGAACTGCAATCAGTACTTTTGTTTTCTTATTGAGAGACAACCTCATTTTTTCTCGATTACCTTAACCGGAGATCCTTTAAGTACAGCCTTGTAATTATTGTCATACATTGCTTCGCAATATGTTGGAGGAAGCATAAATTCACCACTTGTAACCGCTCTGACCTTGAAACTGAAAGTTTTTGATCTACGATCCTTGTAATTGTCTATGCTGAAGAACCACATTATCCGATCATCTCTGATATCAAGATAGTCATAATTGGTTTTCTTTGAAGCAGTTTTATTTTGAAGTCTTTCGTTTTCAATTTCCCAGCCTGCCGGTAAAGCCTGTACAAGAGCAATGTTATCTTTATTGAGATTTGTGTTAATTTTCACAGTCAGTTCACAGGTCAGAATATCACCCTGTTTTACTTCTCCGGGATCAACATATTTGCCTGAGCTGTTTTTCCATTTTCTGGTAACAGTCATGTTATCGCTGACATTTTCAACTCTTTCATCCTTGATAACTCCAGACCAATCGAGTGCAACGTAAAGCGTTTTCAGCTTTTCACTTTCCTCAAAATGCACTTTGATTTTCTCACCGAAGTGATTTCCAAGATCAAATGATGCAGTGTTCCCACTTACTTTGATTCTTTTTCTTGATTTGTCAGCAAATTCAACATAGCATGAAAGACTGTTATCAACATCAAAAGTATCCTTGTGTTTTATATAGTACTTTCCAAGTGCAGTAAGTGTGTATCCGAGAGTCTGAGTGGAATACCAGTTTTTATTATTAATTTTCCTGGCAATTGAGTTGAATAATGTATAAGCTTCATCATCTGCATTCAGTTCTGTGAGAGCAAGCAATGTTAATCCTTCGTCACGCAAACCGCTTCCCCAACTTCTTCTGTAGTAGTTCCTTTCATCAGAATCAGCAACCGGTTCATTCAGCTTTGTCATGATTATATCTGAAGTTTTTTTATCTCCAATTTTCAGATACGCTGCTGCAAGAAGGAGTCTGTAAGTTCTGTTAAGCTGTCCAAGATAGCTCTCGTATATAATATTCATGGAAGATTCGTCCGGTTTTTCAGCTAAAGTAAGGAGATACAGTTTCATTACCTGAGTTCTGAATGCATACGTATCCTTTTTATCTGCAATAAAATTACGAGTGTCATATCTGAGCTTTGTTAAAACCGATTTAATTAATGTTTCAGGAACAAAGTAACCTTTCTTCTTTGCTTCGAAAAGGAAGTGACCTGCATACATTGTACCCCATTCACTTACATGATAGCTTCCCGGCCAATAACCTAAACCTCCTGTTGAGACCTGAAATTTCTTCAAACGTGAAATTCCGGCATTTATATTTCTATCAATTGCATCAAGTTTGTATGTTTTTGTTCTAATGAAATCACCTAAATAAAGTTGAGGAAACACAGAAGATGTTGTCTGTTCTATACAACCATACGGATACTTTATCAACCATTTTAGCCTGTTTGATACATCCAGGTTCTCCAACGTATTAACAGTTACTGCGGCATCCATTGAACCCTTATAGCCATCATCAGGTATTGTGAATTCTATATATTCACCTTTTTTGACTTTCTTGTTTTCAGATTTCAGTATTGTCGGATTCGGTGAATATATATTAATATCAGTATTTGATTCCGCTTTATATTTACCGGAAACTGCTTTGACTGTAATATGAGAAAAGCCCAATACATCATTACTCTCTGCTGCAAATTTCACAACAGCTTGTCCGTTCTCATTCAATGTTACAGTCTTTTTGCCTGAACCGGATATTTCAATTCGACTGTCTGTTTCTATTGAGACATCAACATTTTTTATACCTTTCACATCCTTATCTTTGAATATTTCAACAGGAATTGAGAACTTGTTTCCTGTATTGAGAAAACGAGGAAATGTAGCTTTTACCATCAAATTTTCTTTTACAGGTACAGTTTTTTCTGCGGAGTCATAGGTTTTACCATTAACAACAACAGCCATTATTCTGACTGCCCCAATATATTCCGGCATTGTGAATTCGTGCTTCAAGTATCCATTTTCATCTGTTTCAAGGATTCCTGAATACATGCAGACAGGTTTGAAACGCTTTTTATTATCTGTCAGTTCACTAAGTTTTCTCCTTTTTCTCAAATCTCGTTCCATAGCTGCTCTTGCGGCAAGATCACCACCTATGAGGAATGATTTATAAGGATCTCCTTGTGGTAAACCAGATACAAATCCGTAATTATCAAAAGATATAACAGAATGAATAATCTTCCTGTAGAAAAACCCCCATGGATCAGGTGATCTGAAATTTGTAAGTGATAACAATCCTTCATCTACAACTGCAATTGTTACCTGAGATTTTTCTTTTCTTTCAGTCCGTATCTCTACATTGAACTTCTTTTTAGATCTGAAGCTTTCGGAGGTTGTAATTGATACAGCATTTTTACTTCTCTCTTCAAAAACAGATATTGGTACAACTCCATAAGTTCTCACAGGCAAGTCATTTTCATTTTCTACAGGCTGAATAACTGATATAGTACAATATCCATTCGGAATCATTGAATCATCTACTCTGAAACTAATCTCACCTTTTCCATCCTTTACTTTTGGGTTATCCCAGTAAGTCTTGAGAATCTTTCCCTTTGACTCAAGAGATACAAGAACAACACTTTTTTCAGGGGCATCAAACTGTACTTTAGCCGTTTCACCTGATTTATATGTTTTCTTATCTGTTTTAAGAGACAGGATTCCATCATCCATAGCTCCATTTTCTTTGCTTCCGTACCAGTAGGGATAAAAATATTGTGCTGCCGTGTGACCACTAGAAGCACTATGTGTTACTTCAATAAGATATTCCCCCCAGTTACTAATATCAATGTCAACTTCAAGAGGATCAACATCGCTTTTCAAATTCTGAGAGTATACCAGAGCCACTTTATCATTTGCCTTGTAGGAGTTTCTGCTTGTTCTTCCCCTCTCATACCACCAGTATCGACTTTTGTGGTAAATAGATAATGTGAGATCTTCACCGGGCACAAGCTTTCCATCAACATCAATAAGTGCTACTTTTACCTTGTTAGTACTCCGGATATGCATATCATCCGGTAGTTTAATACCTACGTAATAGCTGTATGGATTAATATCAACATACTTTGTTGCTTTGGATGCTCTACCTCCATTATCAATTACTTCAGCTTTTAATACTGCCATTAAAGAAGCCGGAGAGTTTCCGAGATCAGGTATTTTCCATTTAACCTGAGTATCTCCATTTTTATCCAGATTTCCTTCTCCAACAATAACATTTGTCCTTTTGAACGAAGTTGTAACATCATCAAAAATAAATCCGGGCAGTGTCTGTATTTTTTTACTCACCTTGGAAATTTCGGCATTAACTTTGTACTTGAGATTGCTTGCTGGGGCTCCGAAAAGATATTGAGATTTCACATCAATCTTAAATGATTTGTCATCAACATTGACTACATTTTTCTCAGGAGTAATTTCCACTTTCAGTCTTTCCGCAACAACAGTTTCAACTTTGAATGAATGACTTCCTTTTATTCCTCCGGAAGAGTACTTTAATGACCAGGTTCCCGTTTGAGCGTTTTCATCAGTTGTAAATGACATTGTGTAAAAGCCATCTTTCCCATTCTTGATGGTCTTAGAAAGTTTTTTGGATCCCCTCGGATTGAAAATCTCAATATTTACAGGTTGATTTGCAGGAAATGTTCCGTCGGCTGATCTCAGCACAAACGAGAAGTTAATTTCATCTCCCGGTCTGTATACTCCTCTTTCTGTATATACAAAGGAATTACCTGCCTGATCTATGCTTGCACCTGCTACGTCAAATGTGGATGTATTCCATTGCATTTTATTTGGATACAATATAGTCAGAGATTTACTGTTCTCAGCAGTTATAATGATCATCTTACGCTCTGTTCGACCTTCAAATCCTTTATCATTTAATTGAAAATCAAACATACCTCTTGAATCTGTACTGCCATTAATCATCAGAATATTCTGTTTATCATAAATTTTGACATTGCATCCGGATTCAGGTTTTGCTGTTATGAGGTTGGTTACAATAACCTTATGCCTGTCCTCTGCTTCTCTTTTATATGTTATTCCAAGGTCTGAGATTAACATCACTTTAGTATCGTTGCTCTGGGTTGGATTTGCATAAACATTTTCGTTTACGCTATTTCCCTCAATATCAACAACATACATCCCATTCTTATCTGCTCCGATAATTTTCGACAAATCAAGATCCGTTTCTTCCCACTTATTTTTTTCAGTGTTCAAGTTCAGTTCCTGTTCAATAATCTTCCGTGAAAACAGACCATCATACAAGTTGTAACGATAGGGTTTGAATCCTTCCCTGTAAATGAAGTGTCCCATATTTTTTTCAGCAATCCGGTAAATCCGAACTCTAATCTTGCTGTAATTTACCGAACGAATCCTGACTTTGTTGTTCCCTTTTGTAGAATATAAATTCCCACTCTCTGCAAATGCAATGTATGGGCTTACATCATTTATGATTATTGTATCATGATAATCCTTCTCAAGCTCATGATTGTGCTTGTTGAGAATTCCCTTTTTCAATGTTAAATCGTAAGATTTCCCGCTTTGCAGGTTTCCTGTCAGAATTATTCTATCACTCTGCTTCACACAAGTTACATTCATTACTTTCTTATCATGCTTCAGCTCTACATAATTCTCAATTCGCTGACTGAAATCTATCTCTTCTGAGAAAAGAACTTCGATTGTCCCTCTGTTTTCAACAAGTTTTGTATATGTGCATAATACCTGCATTGCATGAAGTGAAGCAATGTTGTATTCTTTGTCTACTGGTAACTCAAGAGGAATTAAATCATCCGTTATAGACAGTTTGACCATCTGATTTTTGTCAGTTTTATTAAATGTTGAAGTCTCGACAATAAACTGATTTCCTGTTCCAATTCTTTTGGAGACGGTGAATTCAATGTCCTTATTGCTCAATTGCAATGTAATTGAGTTTTTCAATTCTTCCGAAGTAATCTCATCTCGTAATTCCACAACAGCTTTGAATACCGCTTTCTTTCCAAGGTTTTTAAAATCAGGTTCAACTGTGATAATCTGATTCTTGCGCACTTTAACAGGAAGTTCAATATCGGCACCATAATCAAGATCAAACAGGCTCTTCTCATCAATAATAAGCTTATTTACTCTGGCAAATTTTCTACCTTTCTCAGGCTGTATTTCAACTTCAAAATCATTCAACGCATTAACTGAAAAATCAACGGATACATTAAAACTGAAACATTTCTTTAACAACTTAGGATCAGCTTTAATATTCCCGGACATTTTTTCAGAGAATCTAACTTTAATTGGTGATTTCTCGTTAAAATCAACTGTATAGTTTGCAACAAAGCGATGATGTTCAGGATGTTGTTGTTTTTCTTTAGTTTTACTACAGGCAAAAAGTAATATAATGAGAAAGATTATCAATATGTTCATTTTTTTCATTGAAGTCCTCCGAAATGAGATGTTCTTAACATGTATTCAGCATGCAAATAGTCAAGAATAAAATCCGAGTAAACCGGAATAATTGACTAATCAGTATTTTTATAAGCGAAATGATACTTAATGAAGCTTGTTTTGAGTAGGGTTTGATGAATTCTAAAAATTGTTTCAACTCTTTTTTTTAGTAAAAACCGAGTAAAGTACTACCATAATTATGTAGAGGTCTCAGACAGAATTATGTTTTACTACTCAGAAAAAACATAATCCGGAACAGGTTATTGCCAGCCCATTCCGGATCTTTACAATTTAGATGAAAATCATCTATTGTTAACAATTATACAAGCTCGATTTTTAGTTCTCCGTAAGTAAAAAGATTTATTATCAAGCAAAACACACCTTTTTTAATCTCACGTTTCCTACTTATTTTGTTAGAAAAAAAGGAATGATTAGTAGATACTATTTGCGACCATTTAGGGGATCTAAAGGCAAAGTTCTTGAGTTCAAGTCTCTACAATTCTCAAACTGATTAAACTTATATTTCTTATACTTTGCCGGTGATATCTTGATTCTTGTTACGTTGTTTGACTCATAATCTTCAATCAACGTAATCCATTCAGGTTGAATATAATACAGCGTGTCATCCGCACAAGCTATTACTTTTCCGGTTTTCACTTCCAGGATTTCACAAATCAACGTGTCACTATTCTTCATAACAATCTTGTGCTGGTGTTTCAAAATCTTTTTTGAGGCAACGTCATCTTTGACCTCAGTTGTCTTGGTTATATCGGCATATTTTACATTTCTTGTGAATGCATCTGATTCATTCTGATTTATATAACGGTTTGTTTCATTTACAATTGATTTACATGCTTCATTTACGGTACTGCAGAAACATTCAATCAGCAAGAGATGATATGTTTCAATCAGACCTTTTTTCATTTTGGATGGGAGTTTATCCAGTTCGGTAGATTTCTCTACAATTCCGCTACTAACAGTCTTTTCTCCGTGATTCAGAGTATATTTAAGTTTAATTTCAGCTGTACCAGGTCCTGCCGACGCCGAAAAATAATATGCATATCCGTAAGGACTGATTAATGCAAATCCCCTGTCAAAGAACGGTCCATATATTGCTGCATCAACAATCTCTACATCAAGAGTATAATTTGATGCAATTGATTGTGATTCTTCTGCTAAAGGATTCGTAACAAAATTACCGGATCGCATAGCCTCATTATACAAAGAAGTATTCAGAAATTCATCAAAATTCTGTTTATAAGAATCTTGACCTAATCGCCATGTGTATTCGTAGTTCCAGAAGTTTACTACCAGAAATGGCAATAAAAACCAGTTATCATTTGTAATAGATGTCGCTGGAAAAAAAACATCTGAATTTGAAGTAACAGGAGCAATATTTACTCCTACTTCCTTTTTGAGTGTATCAATTTCACTGTCATATAAATAATATAGATCTTTTGGATTGCTTGAAATATTTTGAAGCATTTCGTTTGTAGAGGTGCAACCCAGAACGAACAATAATACAATTATGGGAATTAAAGATTTTTTTATCATTTTAAACTCCATGCCTTATGTATCTCACATAAAGCCTTATACTTTCTTTTATCTTCTCATCATCTGTATGGTTTAATGCAGTCTGATAATCACTCAGAATCTCTTTATCACTGTAGCGTTTAAGTTTTCTTTTTCTCAGTTCCATTTTTGCAAAACCTATATACACATGTTTCAAATACTTGAATTCATCAGCATCATATTTTTTTAAACAGGATATTGCTTTAACATAGTCATAATCATGAAATGCATAAAGTCCACGACAAAACCACATCTGATCACTATCCTTACAATTAACTTCCATTCCTGTAATAATGGAGTTAGTTTCAGCTTTGTTTTTATTATAAATAGCTCTCAACATTTCCACAATATATTTCGACTTGAAACTTGAGTCTTGTATAACTTCATTATTTATAACAATGAATTTACTCACAGCTAAGTTTATGTCTTTCATTTGAATAAACTGGTTAGCTGTAATAACATTATACTGAATTGAGCAACCAGATATTATTAATAAAACAGCTATTAGAATTAATATTTTTCCCCCTGAATACAACTTAATTTTCCTCCTTAATATGTTAATAAAAGTAATGAATATTTTTAATATTTTTATATAACTGCTGATAACACAGAAAGGTAATACATATTCCTTAAATGTTTTATCTAGCACATTGTGTCCTTCTATCAAGATAATCCAGCAGTAATCAGGGGCACTCGTTATTGTCAAATGATTTCTTGCAAAATGAATCAGAATACAGAAATTAGATTGTTAATTTTACATCTGCACCTTGTTTCTCATGAACTACGTGATTGAGAGAACAAACTTTGCACGGACTTAAGTTATTACGGATGAAATCCGGAAAGACTTTAGTTCGCTATGGAAGTTATGAATATGTAAGTAATTCGAGTTTATTCTAATACTTAACCCTCTGTCTCCATTCTGTCGACATCTCCCCCTATATATACCTGAATCCAACCTGTTTCAGGTAGCTATTCTCGAGAATCTTACACAGCTTCTTAATCAGGTTGCGGCGAATCTCCAGTTCTTCCGGTAAAGTCGGATCCTGATGAGCCTCGTTTACCTTAGTCCCAATGACAAACTGAATATCATCACTGTTTAGAAGCTCATTTACCAGTCTCTGGGCTGCGTTCTTCAATTTGGAGTAATCTTTTCTTTGCTTAAGTATCCTGTATGCCTCAGTCAGAGTTATTGTGCCTTCCGTTACTAGAGCAAATCCGTCCATATAAGCACATGGAGGAATATGAGAGCCCAGTTCCAGATCGTCCAGGTCAACATTTATCTCCAGATCAAGCTCCCTGGCAAGTATCTTGGAGGTTGTTCCACCACAGATTATTTTTCTACCCTTAAAGCTGTCTGCAATTCTGGCAAGCTCTGAATCACTCTCTTTTTTATAGGGAGGGCCTGTAAACACAATAGCTTTTCGTATCTCTCTTATACTCACGCAGGCACAGCTGATGTCGTCTCTGGCTCTGGAGCCGTCCAACTGAATAGCTGTTTTGACAATTTTCTCACTAAGGTGTTTACAAGTAATATCATGAGTATCCTCAATTATTGAGAGAACATACTTCTCCAGTTTATCCCGCTCCCATCCAAAAGGTGTATTCATAAATCCTATTCCCGATTGACTGACTCCATCTGAGAAGAAAACAATCCTGTCCCCCGGTTCAGCCTGAAATGACTTGCTGTAGACAACCTGATTGTAGTCCATCTTCATTCTGCGAAAAACTTCCCGACTTTCAAAATCCATGAGTTTTCCATCTCGAATGATCATACAGGGAGGATTATCATGCTCAATAATTCTGGTTAACCCGTTAGAATGCATATCTACTATCGTAAAAGTTGAGTAACCGATCTTCCTCTTAGCACAAATCGGTAAAGTCTCCATTATAATCTTTGCAGCTCTTTCCGGTGCAATATCTCCGATAATGTAGTTAGATGCCATAGAGGCTGTCAATGTAGCCAGAACATTAGCTTTTACTCCACTCCCAAGTCCATCAGAAAGCACTGTTATTGTTCTGCTGTTGTCAGGCGTCTTTTTAGTGAGAAACACATCTCCGCATGTCCCCTGCTTATGTTTATTCTGCTGATAGTAACCAACTTCAATAAATGTTTGCATGAGACTTACCTCAGGAATCTTTTCTCGGATGCTGAGCACTACCGAAGGAGTCAATTATCTCCTGCAGCATCACTTCGCTCTCAGAAGCGTTTTCACCAAGAAGGAAGGCAATCTGTTGTACTGTAGTCAAATTCTTGCGGATAACTTCCTTTGCTTTAAGTATAACATGATCTCTCTGTATATAAGGTGTTGTAATATCCTGAATTATACCTCCGACCAGTCGCTGATCTTCTATGTTAAATAAGGTCAAATTCAGATATTTATCATTGTTCTTTATGTTTATTGTAAGCTCAGCATTATCCGAATTAAACATGTTAGAGAAATGCTCATGGAAATCAATCAGCTTTTTGAGATATGCTCCCTCAAGCCCGGGGTTAGCTTCATAAACAAACTCGGCATCACCACCAACAAGCTCTACAAACTTTTTGTTACAGTCAACAATTCGCAGATCCTTATCAACAATCACAACACCGGACGGCATAGCCTGCATCAAGGCATTAGCTTTCTTGGTAGCCAACTTCCTCATATAGGAAACGCACATGGTCTTCTCAGCCTTTCCGTCTATCATAGCTGCCGCAAATTCCTTACAAGAGTTATAGCCGCAGCCTCCGCAGTTAAGTTCATCTCTGGTGCTGTATTTACCAACGCTCAACAGAGCTTCATGCAATTGAGAAAGCGTATACTGCTTCTTATGCAAACCGGCAGTCTCAATTTCCATTTTTATGCTTTCTTTCACAGAAGCACTCTCTGAGCGCGAGTCTTTGCCTCTGTTAAGAATCTGACTGTTTTTGACAATCGTAGAATCTCTTGTCTGTGAGCACGGTCCGTTCACACATCCACCTTCGCAGGCAAGAACTTCTATAAAATATGTTTTACCATCAGGGAGTTTTTCAATATCCTTGAGTGCATCTTTGATATCTCTGATACCGGAAAAAGTCATTACAACAATATCATCCATAGAACCTGCAGCTTTCATGGAACGGCTCATACCACCGTCTATAGGGTAGTACGCCCCGTCATCCGCTGCAAAAGGTACTGGCTGTTGAGCCTCATCAACCCTTAAGTATTCCGGCTTAATCTGCTCCTCTTCAAACCACTGATTCAGATCCCGGAATGTGATAGAAACATCCATAACATCCGGGTAACTGTCTGCTTCCTGCTTTTTTGCAATACAGGGAGAGATGAAGACAATGCCTATATCATCCCCTAAGTGCTGTTTCAAAAAGGTACAATGAGCCAGTACAGGGGACATTATTGCTGTGACATTATCTTTAATATCAGGGAAATACTTGGATATAAGGTTGTTTGTAACCGGACAAGCGGAAGAAATGTAGAACTTCCGCCCTTCCGATTCTATATAGCTGAGACATTCATCACTCACAAGCTGAGCTCCTATAGCTGTTTCAGAAACGCCCCGGAAGCCAAGTCTCTTTATAGCCTGGATAAGCTGTGAAGGGTGAATATCAGGGTACTCGGTGACATAAGATGGTGCCAGTGAAACATATACTCTATCTTTTTGTTTCAACAGTTGCTTAGCCAGTGACAGATCAAGTCTGATCCTTTTTGCTCCAACAGGACAGATTTCTACACATTTTCCGCAGAAAATACACAGTTCGGAATCAACAACAGCACTACCATCTTCCACGGTAATAGCCTTAACCGGACAATGTCTTACACATTTATAACAATCCTGACATTCGGTTTTTTCTGTATAAATAGGATCAATCTTGTTCATGTTAAAATCCTTTGTTTTAAATCTGACTCATTAATTCTACAGGCTGATAAGTAAAAGATACGGTTTAAATCTGAAAAGTCTATTCAAATCTAATTGATTTTGCTGTTATGCAAAGCTCTCCTTATCTATTTACTAACTGTCCGTGAGCATGTTCTTAAGTTTTGACAATAAAACCTGACGATCAGGAACTTGAAACCATTGCCCGTTGACACACATATTGGGTCCTGCACTGCAATTATCAGTACATAGTGTACCTCGGAGCTTAACTACTGCATTAACATCATGGAGGGACAGCCAGTTTTTAATAATCTCAAGATTCTCTTTATTGCCCCTGCTGAAACAGGAACTTCCCATACAAATAATTATCTCAGGTTCACGTTTCATGTCAACCACCTTATGTCCTTGTAAGATTTTAATGATTAGAAGAAGTCGCATTGACTGGAGATAAAAGATGAACTTCGATACATAACTATCAATGCGACCAAACTTCCGTAACTACATCACAAATCTTAATTTATGTCTAACTATGCGCGTTAATTCGCTCTCTCAAAACCGTCATTACTGTATCTGCATCAGCTTTATATACTTTGTCATCTCCGATAGTCACTGTAGGACCTTTATCGCAGTTTTCACTGCAGAAGGTTGCACAAATATTGACTTTGTCTTTAAGCGGATCATTCGCTACAAGCTTTGTCAGGTCAGTAAGTACTTTTCTTGATCCTCTGATAAAGCATCCGGTTCCTACACATACACTTACTTTTACTGCATCAGGATTTTCAGACTGCATTACCTGAATGTCGTTAGTCTGAATTCTTTTACGCATTTTGTATTTGGTATGGAGTAACTCGTGAGCAACACTGCTTCCCGGTTCTTTGAGTTTTCTGGTGTACAATTCTTTTATAAATGGGTTGTCATCAGGTTTATGAAGCTGCATGATCTTGTCAGCATGATATATACCTTTTGCACGTGCCTGACGTATTTTTTCGTTGTGTGTTACAGGTTGTCCCGCTCCACCGATACATCCGCCCGGGCAAGCCATTACTTCTACGATATCATATTCAACTTCACCAGCCTGAATCTTGTCTGCCAGACTCTTAGCGTTCTTGATCCCGTGAACTACCGCAAGTTTGAGTTTAAGATCACCGACAGTAACCTGAGTTTCTTTAACTCCCTCAAATCCGCGAATATCTTCAAAATCAGAATCAGCGTATACTTCGCTGTCTGTTAATGAACCAACATATCTCAGTACAGACTCTGTTACACCACCAGTGTTACCAAAAATAACACCTGCTCCTGTTGCGAATCCGTAAGGAAGGTCCATTGATTCAGGATTGATTTCATTGAACATTATGCCTGCTTCTTTTATCATGAGTCCCAGTTCTTTAGTTGTAAGGACATAATCTACTTCTTTAACTCCGTCTTTGCTGAATTCAGGTCTTCTTGCTTCGAATTTTTTTGCTGTACATGGCATGATTGAAACAACAACCAGATCTTTCTTATCTACTTTCAGCATTTCAGGGAGTTCTTCTTTGGCAACTGAACCAAACATCTGCTGAGGTGATTTACAGGATGAAAGATTAGGAAGCAGCTCAGGAAGTGACTGCTCAGCATATTTCACCCAGGCAGGACAACATGATGTGAATATAGGAAGCTTTCCGCCATTCTGTTTTCTCTGTATGAATTCGTTAGCTTCTTCCAGTGTAGTAAGGTCTGCCGCAAATGATGTATCATATACCTTGTTGAATCCCATCATTTTCATAACGCCTGTCATTTCACCTATTGTGAGTTCTCCGGCTTTGTATCCGAACATTTCACCAAGAGCTACTCTTACAGCCGGAGCTACCTGAGCTACAACAGTTTTTGTATCATCGTTGATTACATTCCAGACATCATCAATCTGTCCCTTAGGTACGATTGCACCGGTCGGACACACAGCAGCACATTGACCGCAGTTTATACAGTCCACATGAGCAATTGACTGTCCGAATGCAGGTGATACGATCACGTTTTCACCTCTGCCGGCAAAGTCTATGGCACCGATTCCCTGAATCTCTTCGCAATATCTCACACAGTCACCGCAGAGTACGCATTTGTTAGGGTCGCGGATAAGACAATCTGAGATTGTATCCATTTCATATTCAGGTTTGGTGTGCTTGTAATGGTTTTCACCGACACCGATTTTGTCAGCAAGTTCTCTCAGCTTACAGTCACTGCTTTTAATGCAGGAAGTACATTTCTGATCGTGATTCGCCAGAAGCAGTTCCATGATAGTCTTTCTTGTTTCTCTGATTTCCTGAGTATGCGTTTTAACTCTCATTCCTTCCTGAGGAGTGATTGTACATGATGCAACTGTTCCCATTCCTTCGATTTCTACGAGGCAGAGACGGCAGGCACCATAAACACTGAGTTCTGAGTGATAACAGAATGTCGGGATTTCTACACCGGCGTTTCTTGCTACCTGAAGAACATTTTTTTCATCGGTAATTTCAACTTTTCTATTGTTTACAAACATGTATTTTCTTTCTTTTTTCACTATGCACCTCCATTGATTGCATTGAATTTACAGGTAGCAACGCATGCTCCGCATTTAATGCATTTTTCAGGGTCTATAATATGTGGTTGTCTAACATCACCGGTTATTGCATCTACCGGGCAGGCTCTTTTGCAAAGTGTACAGCCTTTACAAAGCTCAGGATCAATTGAATATACCGTTAATGCTTTACATTGACCTGTCGGGCAGTATCCTTTAACAACATGCTTTTCATATTCTTCTCTGAAGTACTTCAGGGTTGAGAGTACAGGACTTGGAGCTGATTTACCCAGTCCGCAGAGTGATGCACTTTTAACCGTCTTTGCTGTTTTTTCCAGAAGATCCAGAGTTTCAAGAGATCCGTTTCCTTCAATAATATCATCAAGGAGTCTCAGCATCTGGCTTGTTCCTTCTCTACATGGAACACATTTTCCACAGCTTTCGTTCTGGGTGAAGTTCATGAAGAATCTGGCAATCTGCACGATACAGGTGCTTTTGTTCATGACAACAAGTCCGCCGGAGCCAACCATAGCACCAATCGAGGTCAGAGAATCAAAGTCAAGCGGAACATCGAGGTGTTCTTCGGTAAGGCATCCCCCGGACGGCCCACCAATCTGTACTGCTTTAAACTGGGAGTTGTCTACGTTACCATCATTATCAATTACTCCACCACCAATGTTAAATACAATATCTCTGACAGTTGACCCGAAAGGTACTTCAATAAGTCCTGTGTTAGCAACATGTCCGGTGAGTGCAAAAGTTTTGGTTCCAGGAGAGCTTTCTGTTCCTACTTTAGTATAAGCTTCGTTCCCCTGAAGGAAAATAAGCGGGATAGTTGAAAGTGTTTCGACGTTGTTGATGATAGTCGGTTTACCAAATAATCCTTTATCAGCAGGAAAAGGCGGTTTAGGTTTCGGCATACCTCTCTGACCTTCAATTGAAGCGATAAGAGCTGTTTCTTCACCACAGACAAACGCACCTGCACCTTCCATTACATTTATTTTAAAACTAAAGTCTGTTCCGAATACGTTGTTTCCGAGAATTCCGTTTTCTTCCGCATCCCTGATCGCTCTTCTTACTCTCTGTACAGCAAGCGGATACTCAACTCTTACATAGATGTAGCCTTCGTCTGCACCAATTGCTCTGGCAGCAATCATCATACCTTCCAGAACTGAATGAGGATTACCTTCCAGAAGTGATCTGTCCATGAATGCACCAGGGTCTCCCTCATCTCCATTACAGATTATGTATTTCTTATCAGCAGCTTTCTTTTGTGCGAACATCCATTTTCTACCTGTAAGAAATCCACCGCCGCCGCGTCCGCGAAGACCTGAATCAAGAATATACTGACAAGTCTCTTCCTCTGTCAGGTTCGTGATTACGTCTCTTGCTGATTTATATCCGTCCTTTGCAATGTATTCGTTAAGATCGCCCGGATCTATTACACCGCACTGAGCAATTACGTTTCTGGTCTGAAGCTTGTAGAAAGGAATTTCATGGTGACCTTTGTAATGCTGTTTATCAACGGGATTAGTGTATAATAATTCTTCTACTATTTCATTGTTCAATATTGTTTTTTCGATTATATCTCTGGCAGATTCTTTCTTTACATGAACATACAGAATATCATCAGGGAGAACAGTTACAAGAGGACCAACCTGACAGAATCCCTGACAGCCGCTTTCGGAAAGATGAACCTTACCATCGTGACAGTCTTCCATTGCAATATCAACAACTGATTCAACACCAAGTTCATTCATTACTTTAACTAACTCATCGTAAACCCCTCTGGAGCCGTTAGCTATACAACCTGTTCCTGCACAGACAACGATTCTTTTTTTGATGTTTCCGGTAGCTGATGAATAACTTTCTTTAATGCTTTCAAGTGTTTTGTTATACATTATCCTGCTCCTTTGTTCTGATTTCATCAATAAGTGATACGCCTTTAGCCGCTGTTAACTGTCCGTAAACGTCATCATTGATAACTACTACGGGAGCAAGTCCGCATGCTCCGAGGCAGGAAACGCTTTCGAGAGTAAACAGCATATCCGGGGTTGTTGTCTGATCTTCTCCAAGTTTGAGATGTTCTTTCATTTTCTCGATCAGTACTCCTGATCCTTTTACATGACATGCAGTTCCATCACATATTTTAATAATGTATTTGCCTTTAGGCTCAAGTGAGAAATGTGAGTAAAAAGTGGCAATCCCGTATACTTTTGCAGGTGAAACACCAAGCATAACGGCTACGGATGTAAGAATTTCCTGTGGCAGGTATCTGTATTCTTCCTGAATAGCCTGCATTATAGGAATTAATTTTGTCGGATCGTTATTATACTTTTCAACGATTTCAACAACTTTTTCAAACTGATTCATGTTTTCTGTATTGTTCATTCTTCCTCCATCATTAAGAGATCTTGTTACGTTTACATGCTTCTTAAGCGTAAGACTCTCATGAAGTAATAGTGTTAAGGGTTTAACTTTTCTTTCAGACGTTTTGACAGGACTCCCAGTCCATGGTATAGATTGACATTTTCGAGAATTATGTGTTCCGGGAGATCAAGTGTGACCGGTGCAAAATTCCAGATGCCCTTGATCCCGCTCTTAACAAGCATGTCAGCAGTTTCCTGTGCTGCGTCTGCAGGCACGGTTATTACTCCGACAGGAACCTTAAGTCTCTGCACAAGATTCTCCAGCTTCTCGACAGGAAAAACCTGGATATCGTTGATCTTCTGCCCAACCACTTCCGGGTTAGTATCAAATGCTGCGATGATTTTCAAACCATATTGCTCATAGTTAGTATAGTTGAGTAATGCTTTACCAATGTTTCCAACACCGATAAGAAATGCTGAGGAAACATCGTTCCAGTTAAGGAATGTCTCAATAGCTGAAATGAGATCCTTGATTTTGTGTCCTTTCTTAGGAATTCCCCGAAGTCCGGTAAGCCCGATATCTTTTCTGATCTGTGAATCGTGCACGCCGGTTGCTGCTGCCAGTTTAGGGGTTGAGACGAAATCTTCTCCCGCCTGATCTAGTATTAACAGTTCTCTGTGATACTTCGGCATCCTTCTGATGACCGCTACAGGTATTTCTCTTTTCATATTGAGTACTCCTTATCGTGAATTTATAACGTTATATAAATCACGATTAAAAATTCCCGCAAAAAGAGTCAAGAGTTTTTCGTGATTTTTTTCACGTTTTAATTTTAGAGTTGACGTAAAAGGTTGGGGGGGGTAATGGGGATGAGAGATATAGAAAGATTACTAATGACTATTCAGTAAATTCAAAATCTGCTTCAGAAATTTTGAAATTTGCCTTTATGTATTCACTGGAATTGATTTCATTTAATTTATCCAATTTTAAGTTTATTTCAGCAATATCAATACTTTCCAATCTATCAATTCGCATAAGCTTTTCAATCAAAAAATTAAAAACCTTAGAATAATTATTGAATAAGAAGGGGGCATTCCCAATTAACCATGTTGACAAATCATGGTTTATATTAAGTGGTATATTGTTAGCCTTAAGAATTCTTGATTCCTTCTGATAAGCAATAAAGAAAACAGGTGGAAAATACGTAAAAATTTCCTTTTCCTCATTTTCTAAAACTCTTGAAATAACAATAGATTTATTTATATAAGAAATAGAATAATTCGTTTGTAGTAGAAGTGCTTTTACTAGACTAAAAGATTGTATACTTTTGTGTAGACTACCAAAAAAAACATCTTCAGAATCTGTTAAGTATATTTCATTACTAATACATATAAGTTCATCAATATCAGAGATAGACAAGAAACCATTTTGTGTATAAAAAATTTTTTCAGCTTTCCAAGTATCTTTAAATGAAACTAAGTTGTGTTGATAATACTTCTTATAGCCTTCCTGACTAAAATAATAGTATCCATAAAAAGGACTATAAATGCAATTATCAATGTCCATTAGAGCTTTGTATAAAGGGAAGTGCAATGCCAAATAGATTTCAATGGGCATAAATCTTACTCTATCTCTTGAAATTAACATTTCTGGTCTTAGCTCATCAAATAATGCACAGACTCCAAGTAATATTCCATCTTCTGTGTTACTCAACTCTAACGCATCAAATAAACTTTGGGGTAAATTAATTCCATTATAAGTTAAGTGAAACTTACTGAATACAGGGTAAATATTCTCGACATCACATAAGCAATGGTCTAGAGATATTTTTTTATGTATAAGAGCTTTATGCTTAAGTTTTTTTAGATTTTTATATTCGGTAATCTGATCATATAATGCATCTATTTCACTCATTAGATAATCCAAATCTTCATTAGCATTCATGACTTCTTTTAAATCTGTTATATCTTCTTTTTTGAATCTGAATGCATTATCCAAGATACTGTGAATTAGTTCTACTTTTGCTTTATTATAACCTAGTAGTTTTTGAAGGCCATATCTTATTGATATATTGAGATAGTTTATTCTATCATCTATATATACTATTCTCTTCAATGTGTCATCATCTCGAAATCTTACATCAAGTTCAAAAGTTCTTGAGATATTGTCAAAAATAATCTTTACTTCTCTTTTATACTCTATACCTATTGTTTTCTTATCTCTATCTGAAATTTCAAGTTTTATATAAAGAACTTGTCCTTTTATGCTCGGGTTTTGCGAAAGTCTTGTAATGTCAATAGTGTATAAACCAATCTTAATTCCATCCTCAAAGTCCATTTTGAGAACTTCTTCTAACTGTAAAACAATTTCATTAGGAAGATCAATTTTATAATCTTTTATCCATGGATAGAGAATACGATCATAATCGCAACCAATAGACATATCATTATGCTGAATCTGTATTGGAGAAAAAGATACATAGTTCTTTATTTCTTCAGTGAAATCTAATTCATCAAAACTGAATGATTGTTTTAACCTGACTGCAATAGATGTTCCATATTCATCAGCTTTCCGATAATCATTAGACTCCCCATATTTTGCAGGCATCGAACTAGCTTTGAGGTTATTATATTCATGCATCATCGTAAAGAAACCTGAAGACCCTTCCATTGTCATTCTAATTGCATTTCTAGCAACGTCGTTCTTAATATATCTTGTGCTCAATTCAATTTGGTCGCCAACAATAAAACAAGAAAGAATACCAATACCAAATCTGCTAATCGGTACAAGCTTGTTTTTGTCAGTAAGAGTATCCAATTTGAAATCATCAGAATTATAATATGATCGACCTATCTGAAGGAAATATTTCTCAATTATCTCCTTACTCATTCCCATTCCATAATCATCAATCCTAAACCAAACATAGCCAGTCGCATCTCTCCATGATGTTATATTTATTGGTTCACACTTAAAATCTGAATTTCCTCTTCCTTTTTCATAACTTTCTCTGAATCTTGAGGTATCTATTGAATTTTGAAGCAATTCTCTAATGAAAACAAAATCGTCTGAATATAAGTTTTCACCTATTAGTAGCTTAAGCACATTATCATGGTCGAGGGTAAATCGATATTCTCCATATGTGTATCCTTGACTACAAATATTGTCTTTATTAATATAACTAGATGGAAGTTTGAAGTTCTTCCATCTGTCTGAACAATATCGAAGTGCAGCAATACAATCATTTATCTCATTTTCAATTATTTTTAAGAATTCTCTGATACCCTTTTCAATAATTGGTTTATCCGGTTGTGCATGAAAACTAATTGCATAATTGTTTTTTCTTCCATTTCTTGGAAATGAAAAACCTTCTGAATCTATATGCTTCAACCATTCTACATTACTAATTTTAGCACTTGAACTTGTTTCAGATGATAACGATAAATACTGATATATCTCTTCAGGAGTTCTGGAGTAATCAAAATCCATGATGTCAGCTAATCTCAGGATAATTGCGCAAAAGAGTAAATCTGTATTTTCATGGAAGTTTGCCAATAATGCTTCATTATTTTTTGCCTCATATATGCTATTCCCATGACTTTGACAAAGGAGGGCTAATTTTTTATTGATTGTTATCTTTCCATATTTCATCCCTTCCTGAATCATAATATCATCATAGCTCTTCTGTGGATGATTCCAACGACAGAAAGCCTGGACAATATCTTCAGGTAATGAACTTTTATTTTTTTGCAATTCAGCAATTCTCAATTTGTATTTTGGATTACTTTTCAGAAAATCGTTAAAAAGAGGATTGTCCTTGATTGCATCTTTTTCTGAATTAGAGTAAACCATTCCAATATCATGATAATATGCGCTCAGAATAAGCATTACGAGTTCTAAACTATCTACATACTGCATACTATCGCCTAGAAGTTCACCCATTAATTTAAGGACATTCAAAGAATGCTCTTCGTCGTGTAATGTGTATGCGGGAAATGTATCTCTTACTAATTTTAGTTTAGAAATTGCTTTTTTAATATGTGATTCAACTTCAACAACATTGTCAACATCAGCCTTCGATTCAAATTCTTTCCATAACTTTGTTTGCTTATAATCACTCATAAAATACAACCTTGAATATTTATATTATTCTTGTTACTTTAGGGGTAAATTATGTCCAGTTATTTTTGCATCGGGTAGTTTTCAATATATAAGGAACAATGATTATTGAACCAACATAGCCGATGCATGCATCGGCTCTACACCCAATGAGTCAACCGTCCGGTTGCCTTTACGCGGTTAGCAGAAAAGTACAAATATTTAGAAAACAGCAGCAGGCTATAATTCCCATCCCTTGGAGGGGTGCCCGAAGGGCGGGGTGGTTCTGTCTTCGCTGTAAGTACACCGAATAAGTCCTTTTCGTAAAGACATCTACGTTAATTCCAGGTGTGTTCCTGCGGAAACACCTACGCTAATCCTGGATGTGTTCCTGCGTAAACATCTACGCTAATCCTGGATGTGTTTCTTCGAAAACATCTACGGGTGAATATCGACAGAATGGAGAAAGAGGGTTAAGTATTTGCATAAGTTCGATTCAGATAATGATGTAAACCAGCTCCCACCGCATTGCGGCGTACTCCTCCCCTGGAGGAGAATTTTATCTGTTAAATCAGTGAAATCTATGGCTCAGTATCCGTAGTTTAAATCCAACATTGCGGAGATTTTCAGCCATACGCAAGGGCTTTCACCAAATAATCCCTCAATCAGGTAAATCACATAATTATAAGTTCCGGAAAATTATATTCTTGACATTTATGAGTTTATGTTACCAGATTTTGAAAAATCCAAGGGAGGATTAAATATGAATATGTCTAAACGATTTACAGCTGAAATCATTGGTACTTTCTGGCTTGTTCTTGGTGGATGCGGTAGTGCAGTTCTGGCTGCTGCTTTTCCTGGTGTCGGTATTGGTCTGCTGGGGGTATCCCTGGCATTTGGTCTTACTGTCTTAACAATGGCCTATGCAATTGGTCATATTTCGGGATGTCATCTTAATCCTGCTGTAACAATTGGATTGTGGGCTGGTAAACGCTTCCCCGGCAAAGACGTACTCCCCTATATTCTTGCACAGGTTATCGGTGGTATATTAGGTGGAGGAGTTCTTTATCTTATAGCCAGTGGTGTTGCTGACTTTAGTGCAGCCGGTGGTTTTGCTTCGAATGGCTTTGCAGAACATTCTCCGGGCGGATATTCAATGCTCGCCGGTCTTGTTTGTGAAGTTGTTATGACAATGATGTTTCTGTTTATAATTATGGGTGCTACTGACAAACGAGCCCCTGCAGGTCTGGCACCAATAGCTATCGGTCTTGGTTTAACACTTATTCACCTCATCAGCATTCCTATTACAAACACATCAGTTAATCCTGCGAGAAGCATGGGTGTTGCTGTTTTTGCTCAGGGTATAGCTCTGAAGCAACTCTGGTTCTTCTGGGTGTTCCCTATAATTGGAGGAGCACTGGGTGGATTTATCTATAATTTCATTGGAAAAGAAAAATAAGATTCTTGAACAATATTAAAATATGGCTGTTGATCATTCGACAGCCTTTTTTTTGTTGAAGTCTCACATAAAAAAATCAGTTTCTACCTACATGACCAATGCATACATCTACCTTCATTCTATTAGACAACCATCCGGTTGTCTCTGCGCGGCTGGGAACAATGTAGAGGCATTGCATGCAACGGCTATTTGATACATACACATTTTTACACGGTTGCGAGAACAACTCAAACACGCATTGACAAAGCTCTACCTGATAGTAAGAAAGATTCATCAGTGTTGAATCAGAGGTGTAACAACATATAGACCCATGTTTAAAATTCACAATTGCGGAGGTTTTATTCCATGCTCAAAGTCTTCAACAAAAGCAATCCTGGCCTTTTGTTCCTTCCGTGGTTCCCCAAAAAAATGCTTATGCCTATATGTCACACTAGTCGGAAGGATTACATCCATTCCGAATGTGATCTCCAGTTGCAAAATTCAATGATTGACGGATTTATTGTCTAATTTGTTTTGATATCTATTATTTAAGAATGATAAATGTTTATTTCTGAGGAGATTAGCATCATTGTTGCCTAAGCGCATAAATTGGGAAATAAATCAAAAAGTCAAAAGAAAATATGCAGCTATCCGAAGTTAAATCAGACTATACTTCTCACATACCTTCCTGAAATGCTGACCATAAACCGTATATGTAATAGCTAAAGTAAACAATTTTGGCCTATGCACCAAAGTCCAGAATATCAAATCCCAGTAATAAACTCGTTCTTTACCAAGGATACCAATATAAAAAACTGAACGTAAAAAAATCAGTATCCGTTTAAAAGTTATTGTAACATTTGCTTCAGGCTTTCTGTAAATTCGAAGAAATCTCTTTATTCTTTGATAAAAAAAACTGGGGGAATAGATTTTTTTCATGATCATTTTATATCCTTCCTGTAGATTATTCAATCCCATTACAGGAATTATATTTGTAGAACCATCTACATTATCTCCTGATGAAGCCTCCTGTAGTCTGCCTTCCTTTTGTAACCGATTATACAAAGCTGTTCCGGGAAGAGCCTGTAGTATTCCCACCATTGCAGTAATAATAGCACTTTCTTGAATAAACTCAATTTGTTTTTTGAAAATTGAAACAGGGTCATGATCAAACCCTACGATAAATCCTCCTTGTATCTCTAAACCCTTTTTTTGACAAAAATTAATATCTTTGATTAAATTACGATGTTGATTAGAATACTTGTTGCATTCAGCCAAACTGCTTTCTTCAGGTGTTTCTATTCCAACAAAAACTTTCGTAAACCCCGCTTCTACCATTAAATTCACAGCTTCCTCATCATCTGCAATATTCATTGATAGTTGAGTATGAAAGGAAATACCTTTTTTATGAGCCCTCCATTTAATAATTTTTGGTAACAAAAAAGATTTAACATATTTCATGTTTCCAATAAAATTGTCATCTACAAAAAAGATACTTCCTTTCCATCCAAGGCTATATATTTTATCTAATTCCTGTAATATCTGATCTGCAGTTTTTATTCTTGGTTTATGCCCAAACAAAGAAGTAACACTGCAAAATTCACAATCATGAGGACAACCACGGGAAAACTGAATTCCAATAGAATCATAATAATCAAAATTAACCAGCTCCCACATAGGACAAGGACTTTTTGTCATATCTGAGAAGTTTGTAGTTCTATAAATTTTTTTTAGCTCTCCCTTTCTAAGATCTTCCAAAAATAAAGGAAATGTTATCTCTGCTTCATTCAAAACATAGCAATTGATATTGTCTAAACTAAGATATTCTTCAGTAAACAGAGGTCCTCCTACGACAATAAAAACATCGTAATTTGAACATTTATTTATAAGCTCTATGGTTGCTTCTTTCTGAACAATCATACTGCTTATCAGCACAATATCTGCCCACTCTAATAACTCATCAGTCATCTTGTTTACATTGAGATCTATCAGTTTTAAGTCCCAATTGTTTGGCATTAATGATGCCAATGTTAACAACCCTAAAGGAGGAGATGAAGCTTTCTTATTGATAATTTTCATTGCATATTTGAAACTCCAAAATGTTTCAGGAATTTCAGGATAAATTAATAACGCCTTCATAATTAACTCCTTATTATATATTTAGTTGTTTATAATCGGATCATTGTAAATAATTTAATATTTCTTTTCAAAAAAACACTTTTATATATTAGTAATTGTCACATTAATATCTGGTCTTGACCTGTAAATATTCTTGCTTTACCAATGTGGAGTTCTCATACCCTATGAATTCTCGCATCAAACTATTACAACCTTAGGAGATATTGGACTTCAACTCAAAAGCAAACCTCTAAACTCTTATCAAAAAAGTAAAAGTAATGAAGAATGAACAGATGTTGTTTCAGAGTTAAGAGACAAAGATGAGACAAACGGCTGTATCCCTCTACGCATTTGGCAGAATTGCTGAAGCTTGTACATGTAGAAATATTGAGTTTACGAGCCTGAAGTGAATGCAGGTACATTACCTGCGTACCCCTTTCTAAAGAGTTTATAAGAAGTTCTTCTTTCCGTATATTCTGTGGTCAAAATAATGGAATAATCCGTTGTAATTACTTATTCAATAACCTCAATATTAAGTTGTCCATGCGTAAATGATTTCAGCACAAGAACTCCTTCCAGAGTTTCCCCCGACTTAATTGTCCTGTTTATCAAATTATTATCTGAGATATACTTAACAAATAGTTCATTCGCTTTTTTACTTTTCATTACATTAGTGAATGCAACGAGAGGTCCAAACAAGGCTATTGGGATTTTCAGAAATTCTGCATCATCATTAACAAATATTGCACCGGCAGAAAGTCCAGTCCACAACAAATGAGGAAGCACCCATTGCCTGATATGCAGATCTAATTGCTGCACTTTCAGAGGATATACTACCTGATCGTTCAGCATAAAATTAACATCCTTTCTCAGATTTAAAACCCTGTCAGTCTTGTTGGTCAGTTTAATACTTAAAACCTGAAATCCTTTCTTGAGTGCCTTCTTTGCATATGTCTCATTCTGAGATTATTCCATCACATGAAAAGAATATTCTGTTTTGAAATCATTATTTTCAAATGTGTTGCTATAATCCTTATGAAGTTGATTTTCTACGGAGACAAAGCTACTGGCACAACCTGTCATTAAAACTAAAATAGCGAAAAACAATACACACCTTTTCAACTTCATAATTCCTCCTGTTACTCAATTATATTATTCTAATCAAAAGTCTGAACAAATCATAGTAGAAATATATTACAAATCCAATTGCTGCTCCACTGACAGCTAATACATATAAGGACGTTCTGAAACCAACAAATTTATAATTACCATTAAAAATAAGTATGAGTTCATCAAGGAAACCAAGGAAAAAAGTAAGTGAGAATATACCTATGACTCTCTCAATATCTTTAAAATACATGTTGTGTACAAAACTTAATTCAGGTATTGCTGCTGAAAGAAACAATACTACTGAAACTACAGCAGCAAATATCTTAGAGTATTTATAGAAAGTTCTGTTTACTTTAGCCGCAGCGGCAACACTTTTCAGTTCCCTCAAGTATACTGATTGCCAGCTATCATTGTCTTTAAGATAAGCTTTAAGTATCTTCTTGACAGATGCTTCATTTAAACTCAGTTCGCTTAGTCCGGGACATTTGAAATAAGAAACGTAATACTTCTCCCTTTCTTGTATAATTTTTAATGAAGGATACTGATCATGAATTACTTTTATCTCGCAATAACTCTTGTCATGCAGTTTTCTGAAGATATCACTGATTTCACTATTAAGGTTTTCTTTATCAATTCCGGAAACATTAATCACTGAATCGTCTGAATCATCTTCATCATTCACTTCAGCTAACTCATCTGCGATTTCCTCATCTTTTACATTAATGAAAGTACTTTCCGTTTCTTCATCCCTGTTCACGACTACATCAGATAAACCATATTTATTGTATTTTGTTTCAAGCACTTCTTTCATATACTGATAACAATCTTCATAACGGTCTCTGTTAACTCTATCCATTGCAGCTATCAGACCTTTTTTATCTAAACCATCAACATATTCTTTAAAAGTTCTATCTATCATAATATCATCCCTGTTTTTAAATATGTTCAGTAATAGTAACACTCCAATATTATTGTCAAATGTTTTATCGGATCAATTTTCATGACACTGAACCCTCTTATAAGTAACATTTCAATGAATAAGCTTGACTATTATCTCCAGCCAAACAAGATTATGATCATAAAAGCTATAATATTACCGGAGAATAAATGAGTAATATAAAACGTAATCCAATGAATGAAGCATTTTTCTTCATGTTGTTTATCACAGCATTAAGGATATTCTGGGTTGCTTCAAGTGAAGTTCTTTTTGTTGTAATAAAAGAAGATATAACACTGGCAAAAGCGTTTAAGAGATTGAACATCCCACAGAGAGAAGCTGAATTTATTTTCCCAAATAAAGAAATAGATTTCAATAAAACACTGAAAGATCTTGAAATATCCACCGATATTTTGTGGAAAAACAGTAATGTAGAACGATTCTCCGGAGACTATCTCCATATAGCAGCATCAATAATATCTTTAAGTGCATTGTGCTACATCATTTTAAGGTGGCTGATCATGATGATATATGTAATCAGAAAAGCAGAGAAGCAGCGTGTTAAACACCAATCTTCTCAGAAAAGAATAGATAACATTAACAATCTCCAAAAAATGAAAAAATTCATGGGAAAAAAGTAAATGGAAGAACTGATTAAACACTGGAAACAGTTTTCAAAGTATATTGTAACAGGGATCCTGATTCTGTATTATGGTATAATTGTTGTTCTAAGTATATGTGCAGATTTTCGCGACTTGAAAAGCTACTCAGGAGCCTGTCTGGATTATTCAGAAATCACGGAAGACACAACCCTGAGGGAAGCTTCAGCAATCCTTTCTATTCCATTTGATGAGTTTTCAAAAATCACTGGCGAGAATGCGCCTGATATGGATATGACTTTGTTTGATTATGATATTGAACCGGGTGATGTGATAAGTCATACAGAGTTAGGACATTTTGCTCTTCCTTTTGTTTTAATCACTATAATCAGAATTGTTTTTTTTATATCTGTTGCGGTTCTGGCAATTCTCTATTTCACAATCGGAGAAAAAATGATAAAAAAACGTCTGGAAAATATAAGAAAAAGAAATTTCATACGAAGAACTTGACAGGCAAATATTCTCAATTATACTATAGATAAAAGTAAATATAATTTTCAATAATACCTAAAAAACTGACATTACATAAATTACAATGCTAATACAAAAAAACGAAGTTTGCTCTTCAATCAGCTATCTTATTATTGTCTTAAGAGTTATAATATAATGGCAAAATACTCAAAAAAAAAATGATTGACTTTTAAAGCGAACAGTTAATAATTTTAACAGATTTTCTGGAGGAAAAAAATAGATGTACAGATTTATAATCTTTTTTCTTTTTTTATCGTTTACTGTAATGAGCAATGCTCTCCCGGAGTTGCCTAACAGAACAGACGATGACGGTTTAAGAGCGGGAAAGTGGATGCACTATCTTGATGGAGCATTTAATGAAACAGACAACTCACTTGCTGCAAAGTACTATCAGATTGTTAAATACAAGAAAGGTATACCTGTTGGTAAAGCTAAGGTTTATTATATGAATGGACAGCTTGCCTGGGAATGCGAAATTACTGCAAAGAATCCAGATGTTAAATCCGGAAAGTTTGTTTCATATTACAAAAATGGAAATGACAAAGCAGAGGGAACATATACCAATAATAAGCGAACCGGCAGATGGACAGAATGGGAAGAAAATGGCAGCAAATCTTCCGGGAATTACATTAATGATAAAACAGCCGGTATATGGAAGTTCTGGGATAAAGACGACTTTCTTTACATGGAAGGTGAATATAAAGCTCAAGTCAAAGATGGACAATGGAAAGAATGGGAGAAAAACGGATACATGTCTACCGGAAAGTACATCAACAATGTTAAAGCCGGAGTCTGGTCATTTTACGATAATAAAGATAATCTTCTTGAAAAAGGTGAATTCACCAATGGAATCAAAAACGGTTCCTGGGAAGAATTCAATGCTGACGGTTCTAAAGCTGAAGGCATTTACGAAAATAACGTAAGAAACGGATACTGGAAATTCACAAGTGCTGATGGAAAAGAAAAGTCTGAAGGACCTCTCTCCAACGGCAGAAAGAATGGACTCTGGAAAGAATGGAAGAGAAACGGAGATTATCACGAAGGTATATACGAAAATGATATAAAAAATGGAAAATGGGATACAACATTTGCCAGTGGAGAACGTGAAACCGGACGATATACAAACAATCTTAAATCCGGAGAATGGGCATTCTTCTATAAAGATAAGTCTGATAAAGCAGTTGGAGCGTTTTCTAAAGACATCAAACATGGATACTGGGCTCTCTGGGAATCTGACGGATCGAAATCCGAAGGTCGCTATGAAAATGGGATAACAACCGGTGACTGGAAATACTATTATCCTGATGGTCAACTGAAAGCTCAGGGAAATCTTGCTGACGGAATTAAAGTCGGTAGATGGACAGAGTGGGAAAAAGACAGATCCTATGGCGTAGGACCATACATCAGCAATGTTAAATCCGGCAATTGGGTTTACTACGATTATGCAAACAATAAAACTACTGAAGGTAATTTCTCTAACAATGTTAAGCAGGGAATCTGGAAAGTTTACATGAAGGATGGAGTTGTTGCTGAATGTAATTATAACAACAATACAGTAAGCGGAGACTGGAAATTCATTAATGCTGACGGAACAATTGAAAGAGGAGCTTACGTTAACGGTAAGAAAACCGGGAACTGGACTCTTTATGATAAATCCGGTAGAAAACATGCAGAAGGTCCATTCGAAAACGGCACCAGAAACGGAAACTGGACACTCTGGTTTGAAGATGGAACATATGCCAACGCTACATATACAAATGACAAGAAAAATGGTTCCTGGGTACACTATTATAATCAGAGCAATAAGAAAAGCGAAGGAACATACATTAATGATGTGAAAAATGGAGTGTGGACGGAATGGGACTCCATGGGTAACTATGAAACCGGAAATTACACATCTGAAATGCGTGATGGAATCTGGAGCTTTCACAATGCAAGTGGTAAAATCCTTAAAAAGGGGACTTACGAAAAAGGCATTAAAAATGGAGAATGGACTGAATGGGAAGCCGATGGAACTTATTTTACTGGTAATCTTAAGAATGGGCAACGCGAAGGTGAATGGCAGGAATTTTACCCTGACGGTAAGAAAAAAGAACTTGTAAAGTATCTGAACGGTGTTCCTCAGTCTTACAGGAAAAAATGGAATTCCGATGGATCATCTGAAGAAGGTGATTATGCTAACGGTAATAGGACTGGTCTTTGGAAACTCTATTATCCTGGTGGAGCAAAAAAAGCCGAATACAGCTATGTTAATGGTGTCAGATCAGAATATGTAAAAGAATGGGATACAGACGGAACCGGAAGAGAAGGACGACTTGTTGATGATAAGAGACAAGGTCAATGGAAGTTCTTTCACAGCAACGGTAAAATTAAATCTACAGGTAGTTACTATGACAACAAACTTGAAGGAATGTGGACAACATATTATCCGGATGGTGTAAAAGAAACCGAAGGAAGTTACAAAAACGACCTGAAAACAGGACATTGGATGACCTGGCATTCAAATTCAGTAAAGAAGAGTGAAGGTGCTTATACAAGAAATATGAAAACCGGACTGTGGAAAACCTGGCATGATAATGGTTCACTTGAATCTCAGGGAATATTTGAAAACAATGCAAAAGAGGGGATCTGGACAACTAACCACTTTAATGGTAACCTTGAATCCAAAGGTGAGTATGAAAACGGAAAGAGATCCAAACTGTGGAACTTCTGGTATGATGATGAACAATTGAAAACTGAAGGATACTACAAAGATGGTATGAAGTACGGCTACTGGTGCGAGTGGGGCAAGTTGAATCCATCTACTAAAACCCGTTCAAGAGAACAGAAATGGTTTAACAATGATGTACAGATTCCAAGAAGCGATTTCCTGCACCTGCAAAAAGGAGATATTAAAGAAATCTCATCTAAAGCTGACTCGCTTGACAACGTTAAAAAAATTATGAATAAATAATACAATATCAATTTTGTTAGCCTGCTGAAAATTCAGCAGGCTTTTTTTTATTGCTTTTTTAGCCAATAAATAGATCTATTTGACTCTTCAGTAAAAGGAGCTCCCAATCTGTCACCAAAATGCTCGATTACTTTAAATCCATGCCTCTCAATCCAGTTGCACAGCTCAGAATTACTTACCGGATGCTTCTGCTGTCTGAACTGCTTTTTCAGGACTTGTCCATTCGGCTTGTAAACGGTGATAAATCTTCTGAATACTGTTGTTTTATTTTCTTCGTCAAAACTTTCGATCTCCATTTCGGTGATAACTTCGGATCCATCCTCTGCTATTCCACACAGAGATCTGCGTTTTTGTCCAATAGTCTTCCAGTCTGATTCCAGAGCCCCTTCCATGAAATTACTGTCTATAAACAAATATCCGTTTGACTTCAAGCTTTGGGTTGCTTTTCTGATTAATAGTTCCTGTTCTTCCGGTACTGCAAGTTCATAAAAACAATTTGCACCAAGAATAACCAGATCATAACCTCTACCCCATTCATCATCAATGACATTCTTTAGTTCAAGCTTCAAATCTTCAGAATTTCCGTATTTTTCTTTTGCTCGCCGCAGCATTGCCGGAGAGTTGTCAAAACCGGTAACATGATGTCCTGCATCACTCAAAAGAATCGCAATCCTGCCTGTACCGCAAAAAGGTTCCAGTATTTTCAGGCTTTTTCTGTTACCTATCAGTTTTGTGATCAAATCCACATCATCAGCATATGTTTCGGATTGATCATATATGTCCGCAATATACGAACCGAATTCATACATATTTACTTCATTTACTGCCATCGTTCCTCCATCTCAAAAATTGAGGTTAATTGTATGAAAGTCAAGAGGGAATGTGAATTATCTGACAAAGATTGTGTGAAGAAAAAGACTGCTGATCGTTCAGCAGTCTCAATCTATTATACAATATGAGAGCTATGCATAATAGCATAATCAAGTAGTTTTGGTTAAAAAGTATCGATGAGATTTTTGTATTCATCAAAAACTTTTCAGAGAAGTTCATTTTGAGTCAGAATTTGATGAATCAAAACATCGAGTCAACTACACCAATCATACGAAGGTCTAAATATCTACTTTCACTTAGACAAAACTAGTGCTTTGCTTAACTTCACTTTCGGTTTCTCCACCAGCTTAAATCCAATCTGTTCGGCTAATTCTAATTCTTCCTCCACCATTTTATCTGAGACATGCATTCCGGGCTCAACAATCATCAGTTTCCCATCAGGTTTCAATCTGTCATACATTTGCTGTAAAGATTGCTTCATGTCAGGTGTTTCATGCAGTACCCAGAACATCAACATGAAATCAGCTTCTTCAGGAATTCTGAAGTTATTTGACTCTGCTTTTATAGGTGTAATTTTTTGAAGTAATCCTGCTCTATCGGCTCTTTTCTTCATTACATCAAGCATTTCATTCTGCAAATCAACAGCAAAGACTCTGGAGTCTTTATCAGCAAGCTTTGCCATTCCTATAGAGAAGTACCCCATTCCGCAGCCAATATCTACATTAACGGAATTCTTCTTTATGTATCTCCCAAAAATCTTCTTGGGATTATGGATCATCTTTCTCGCCGGATTATCAAACAAGTAAGCCATTCTCCATGGGCATACATGACATTTATTTTTTTCCATTGTAATCTCCTTAAGATACTTTTCTTACTTTTGCGGCAGTTCTTTCATTTCCAAAAACTCGAGCTTTCTGCAATAATACCGGTGTAATCAGGAAATCAGCTATCAGGGCAGAAGCTATACCGGTACAAGTTAATATTCCCAGATTCAGATACATCTTTGTTGAAGAAGTTAAGTAAACTCCAAAATTCATCACTAATACTAAAGAAGTCATAAACAACGCTGTACCAATTGTTCTGAAGGTACTTTTTATGCTAGTTGCGTAACTGCCTGTGTTAGAAAACTCCAGTTGTGAGTGATTAATAAAGTGAATAGTGTCATCTACTGCAAGTCCAAGCAGCACTGGCATAATTGTAACAGTTATCATATCCAGCGGAATATTGAGAAATCCCATTACTGCCCCAACAGATAACGCAGGTGTAACATTCGGAATCATCCCTATAAGTCCAACTCTTACTGATCCAAACACCAGCATAAGAAGAACAGCAATCATGCACAAAGCAATAGCAAATGATTTAATCTGCCCCCAGGCAACTTTTTTCTGCATTACTGCATACTTGGCAACCTGCCCAGCAAACACAACTCTTGCCCCGGGAAATAAATCTTTGCAAGTATCCTCAATTGCGGCAAAGTCCTTAACCACCATTGATGATGAATATCTGGAAAGCTCTACCTGAATGTTAAGTCTCTGTTCATCATAATCCATCCATTTTTCAGCTTCAGATCCTCCTGCATTCTCATATAAAAGCATTGTCTGGGCTAACACCATTTTATCAGTTTCCTTAAGCTTATCACCTGTCATCTCTGTATTTCTGTACTCCGATATGTCATTTACATCCGGAACTTTGTGAAATTCATCTTTTCCGTCATTAATCACCAGATTCAAATCTTTAACAATATTGAGAATTGAGCTGGTTTTCTTAGTCAGTTTGAAGCTGTTTATCAGCTTATCAAGCTCATCTAATTTACGCAGATTGGCAGGATCTTTTGCCTCTCCATATTCAGGGAATTCAACCATAACATTGTATGAATAAATCGAACCAACCTTAGAATCTCCAATATCCAGCATTCTGTTAACATAACCAACTCCACGCCCCATTGTTCTTTCAATATCAAAAGATACTTCAACCATGCTCAGTCCAATTATGCTTACAATAGAAAACACTGCAAATGTGACAATTATCTTTTTCTGATTTCCCATAACAAAATCATTCATTTTCAGCATTAAACCTTCAACAAATGTATTTTCTGCTTTTCGCTTTCTCACTTTTAAGCTTCCGGCTTTTCCAAAACTAAGAAGTGATGGAAGAAGAATCAGTACCAGAAAGTACGTTACAAAAACAAGCCCGGCTGAAGTTAATCCAACCCACCTCAGAATTCGCACATTAATGAACAGGAATGACATCAATGCACCAATCGTTGTCAATGCTGTAAACAACACAGGCCAACCTGCTTCTGATATTGAATGTATCGCAGCTTCTTTACGATTCTTACCTTCTCTCAACGCCATTTTGAAGAATGTTATTATGTGTATGGAATATCCAATTGAGACTGCTAAACCCAGAAATATAGGAAGCGGTATCATGATAGGATCAAAAGTGATCCCGGCAAATCCCTGAAAACCAAACACCATTATCATTGCTGCTGCAGCACTTATTATTGGGAATATCACGCCCCTGAAGGATTTTAACGATAATGCCAATATGATTATAGTCATCAATAGTGCCAGTTTCATAAGTCTTGGAGATTCTGTTCCAAAATACTCAGATCGTTCCGTATTCATTATCGGCATTCCGGTTGTACCCGGATTCAGTTTTTTATACTTATCTTTCCTTGTTATCTTATTAAAGATCTTTCCCACGATAATTTCAGGTGCTTCAAGTTTTTCCGGAGTTATTCCTTCATACAATTCAGGATCCTCTTTAACAATTCTTGTTATAAAACTTTTGTACTCCTCGTTTGTTTCCCAATCTTCCGGATATGTTGTCAGCTTCAGTACGACCCATGTCTGCCTACTGTCATCTGAAATGAACCTGTTTATGAGTATCTTTCTTGATAACGCCTTTTCTCTGATTTCATTCAATGTTTCCAGATCTTCCGGAATTGGCTCCGGTATCAAATCCTTGATTTCTATACCATACTCACTTCCTTCTGTGAATTCGAAATGCGTTAAAGACGTCACTTCATCAGCAAATGGAGTTTTCGCTTCCAGTTCATCGCTGAGTTTCTTAATCCCCTTCAAAACTTCCGGATTAAATACATCATCAGCTTCTATCAATACAGCAGCAAAATCATTGTTCCCGAATATATCTTCGAACTCTTCCTGTTTCTGCAGCATCGGATCATTCTCAAGAAACCAGTTATCATCAGACACATCTGTTTTGATTCTTTTCATCCCAGCAAATGATACTGCAAGAAGAATAACAAATACTATCAGGTTCAACCATCTCATTCTGATAATCAGATGTCCAAACTTTCCAAACTTTTCATTTATCATTTTTAAATTCATTTTAATCCCCTTAAAAGAACATTGTTCTTGTTTGTTCTCAAAAAAATCAGAAACTGTATTTCAGTTTTGTTCTTATCTGAGAGTTATCTGATTGGTTACTGTATGTTCCTTCTTCTCCACTGAATACATCAATGCCAATTTCAGCAGAAATGTTATCATTGAAATCATAGGTAATCAGAAATTTATTATACATATCTTTTTGATTTATGTTATAGTATGTCATTGCTGAAATATCCAGCATCTGATTCATAAGTTTTTTTTCTACGTTTAAAGTAATTGTTGTTTCTATCTCATCTTTATTCAGATCGACTGCATAGTCCAATATTACCTCTGAGTATAGTTGCCCGGAAAGATTCCAGTCTTCTCCAGGATACCAGTCAAGTCCGGACAAACTTTTCAGGAAATGCTTCTTTTTGAATCCTGCATAGTTTTCTTTTTCCATGTATTCTTCGAAATGAACAGTGTTTTCGCTTCTCAGTACATACTTTCCAATTGTACAGCTTGACTCTATACCTATAACTTTTTGTCGTCTGAAACAAGCTACCAGATTATCTCCATTAATCTTATGCAGGGGAGAATCAGTCCATACATATAGACCTGATACGGCAAAATCAATTCTGGAGAAATAGAAAGCTGCCTTAAACGCTGCTTCTGAATCCTGTAGTTTATTCTCTGGTTTGTCATCCTGGATCTTCATTCCCTTCATATTGTTCGGTACATAATGCCATGGACTATCCTGCAACGGAAATTCAGATTCTGAGAATGTTGGAATTCCAATGATTTGTAATTCAACAGGACCTTTCATCGTACTAATGTTCACAGCACTGATCGGTATTCTAGTATCATCGAAATCCTGAGTAACAAATTCAGTCATATCAAGCGGACAAATCATGTCAGTTAATCTAAAGCCATCAGAATTACCCCAGATTATAAGTTGTTTTCCTACTCTCAGATTATAGTCTCTGATCTGCATTTCCATATAAGCTTCGTGCAGCTTTATGACAGATTCGTCACTTAGACCATTATTCTCGGCATTAATAGATGCAAACATTGAAGTATCACCGTAGTATACATTCAACTTCCCTCTGAATCTTGTTCTTGAAGCTGTCATATCTCCATGCTTGAACGAGGCTGCGTTAAATGTATCTGCAAATCCTGAAAACTCAGTTTCTGCAGCCATAACTGCAAACACAGTAAAAAACGTAAGAACGAAGATTGCTTTTCTCATAATCGTCCTCTTCTGATTGTTGAAACAGTAAACATATCATCTTCTATTTCTATATTATACTTAATATCTGAAAACTCGATTACAGTCTTGTGTTTGTTTGAGCTGTTATCCATAATTAGTTTCTGAGCTGTCCAGATTCCATCTATCTTCTCAATGTTTTCAAAATGCAGTGTCTTCATAAGCCCAAGCTTATTGTAATACTCAACCTTCATGAACATTTTCAAAGCCTTGCTGACATAGCTGATTCTCTTTGTATATGCTTCATCTTCACCTTCAGGTGTGGATTCAACAACCCAGCATGTGTGATCATTGCAATCTTTCTCACCAAGTAACTTATGAGTATCTTCATCAACACTTCTGTCTCCCAGGTCATCATAAGTAAAGTCAGATCCCATAAAGTAATCGTTATCTGATGAACCGGATATTCGTCTTGTCTTTTTCAAAGCAGGCATATACAACCATCGGGCATCTTCCTTATCCTTCACATCATATTCCCAGGAAAGAAAACCTGTTCCTTTTACATCTGCAGGATGGTTGAACATCATAATTGATTTTGAGTCTTCTCCGTATTCCCGGGTCAAATTTGAAATTTTCCTGACTCTCTGACGGTTTCTCTTGTTAACAAGTGTCATGGTGATTTCTGACTTTCTGGAATATCCATCCTCTCTTTCATCGACCATTACCATGATTTCTCTTCCTGTAATCTGTTTGTCTTCCACAGCAAATATGCTCAGTGCAATTGCGATTGCTATAATTGTCATAATAAGTGTCTTCATTTTATTCTCCTGTATTTTTTATAATCCTTTCATGAACAACGTTCTCTTTTGTTCTTAAAAAAAATGACTGCATTAATCTGCAGTCTTACATTTATTTAACTGAGTCAGTTTATACTCTATCAGGCAGTGCCAGCCACCGTGAGTATAAGTCATCATATCCAGAATATCCTTTCTTGCTTCCTCCAATGTTTCATCCGAGTTAACAGTATGCTCAATACAATAGATCCAGGACATTGCATTTGCTCTCATAATTTTTTCAGATATTCCAAATTCAGAGAAATCATGATGGTTATTATCAATACTGATTTCTCTGCTCATTTTTGTAACATACCAATCAATAAGTTCATTCTTAAAGTTAGCCAGCGAAGATCCTGCGGCTTTGTTTGCAAGAAGTTTGAATTTATCTCTATATTTGAAAACATAATCAACTGAAGGCAGTATAAACTCGTGGTGTCCTTTAAGATCAATTCTTTCATGGCACTTTTCGTGTTCTTCAAGTACAGATTTTCCTTCTTCCACTACTTCAAGAACAGGTTTCAGAACAGCTAAGAACAAATCATCTTTGTTCTTGAAATAATTATAGATATTGCTTAATGTAACATTTGCATTTGCAGCAATAGATCTCATTGATGCTTTACTGAAACCTTTCTCTTGAAATTCTTTTTCAGCTGCCTCAATAATTGAGCTCATCACAAAATCTTTCTTGAACTGTGTCATTTTTTTATCCTTTAGTTATCATTCAAGAACAACGTTCTCTAAAACAGATATAGTTGTCAAGTCTTTTTAAGAACAATGTTCTTTTTTTTAGTTTTCCTCTATAATACAGAAAAGTCTTTGTCCCTTCCCCTCTTTTTATAAGACGATTTATAAATAAAAAACTTGTCAAAAAAAGGCTTTTCGTAGAACTTATTTTAGTTAATAGAATATTCTATATGAGGATGTAAATGACAGAATTAAAAATTTTGATAGTCGATGATTCCACAACAATGAGGAAGATCATAAAAAATACACTGAAACGAATTGGATATCGTGATGTTATTGAGGCAGAAAACGGTTCAATTGCATTAACCAGGTTAGAACTTCATCCTGAGATAAATTTCATCATTTCTGACTGGAACATGCCGGAAATGACGGGGCTTCAATTAGTTCAGAACCTTAAAGCTACAGAGAAATGGAAACATATCCCCATACTTATGGTAACAACCAGAGCAGTAAGAGATGATATCATAAAAGCAATGAAATCAGGCGTATCTAATTATGTAGTTAAACCATTCACAGCAGATATTCTAAAAGAAAAAATCGATAAGATAATGGGGCAATAGGTCTATGTAAACAGAGAGACTGCAAATCACAGCCTTTATTGTTATCGAACAAAATAATTATAATACATAGAGATTAATCATTCCCTATCATTACGGCAATATCCGAATCCGATATGACAATTTATATTTTTCTCAGTTAATATTTAAGTTTGTAATCTTATATGTCATCACACTGTTTTGCTGTTGGTTATCTGGTGCAGTCAATGTCGTGGATGCAACAAACTTTTCCGGTATTATCTTCTTGCTATCACCTGTAGAGTAATGAATCTTCACTTTCTGATCAACGTTAAATCTCGGATTCTGCTCGAAGTACTTATATTCGTCCATTATGTACAATCCTTTGAGATTCTTGTATTTCATCGTAATAACAGACTTATTCTGATTATGCTGATTCATCCTTGTTCTTATTACAATGTCTCCATCAAAACTAAATTCTGATGTTGAATCAGTCATAACATCTTCCACAAAAAACTCTTTGAGAATCATTACAATTGCCTGAGTTGTTGCTTTAGTCTGATTTTCCAGTTGCATATTATATCCATGGATCTGGTTTCTTGCATTTTCCGGCATGTTCTCATTCACAATTTCCAGAAATAGTTCAGGCTCGTTCACATTCAGACCTTTGTCTTTCTGATAGATTATTTCCCACTTGTCCTTTTCAAATCCTGTATCAACCTGGTAGGAAACTGCATTTGCCATTTCCACGTTACCTTCAATGTTATCAATGAGTTCAGGACATTCCACATCAAAACTGAAGTTGTCACCAAGATTTCTGTCGAAGCAATATATCTGTTTCTTTATGTCCTCAATCTTGTTTGTATCTGCCATAAGTGCAGTCAGAAATAATAATAACAGAAAAACAAAAATAATTATTCCATTCAGCTTTTTCATAATTCTCCTTTGAAAACCTAAGATAGTTTCCCTTCCAAAAAATAAGTTTTACAATAAATAACAATTAATTATTGTAAAGAAAATTTTGGATAAAGAAAATCATTTGATACTTCTTGAGTAATTTTAGTAAATTTTCATACTTAAAGAAATTAAACATATTCTGAAATTCTGGTTTTATTTGACAAATTTGAGCCAATTATATTTCTGTTATAATGAAAAATAATGTATAAACAGGTGAAAATGAAAAAGAAAGATATTATTTATTTGATTGTATTATTGATAGTTATAGGTATTTCAGCCTACAGATTCAAAAACAGAAAATATGAGTCCAGAGATTCAAAAATCCTTATGGATACAATTGTTGACATCTCCATATCCGGGAATAACAAGAATATTGAAACTGTTCTGGACAGTACATTTACACTTATAAGAGTTCTTGATGATGCTCTTTCATATTACAATGAGAATAGTGAAGTCCAAGCGATAAACAACCACGTAAAGACTGATTTATCAGAAGAGTTACTAAGTATTCTCATTGAAGCAGGTAAAGTCTATATTCAATCTGATTCACTTTATGATGTGTCTGTTGGAGCACTGGTAGATATCTGGCATTTTGACAAAGCAGATATTCCATCGGCAAAGGAGATTGAAGAAGCACAAAAGAATGTCGGCTTTTACAGAATTACTATCGATGATAACAAAATTAATCTGCCGGAAGGGCTTAAATTAAACCTGGGAAGTCTTGCAAAAGGATACATCATAGACAAAGCTGTTGATTTCATTGAATCACAAGGAGATTACACCGGATACATAAATGCAGGTGGCGATATCAGATACTTTGGATTAGATTCTGCAGTAAACATAGGAATTCAGCACCCAAGAGATAAAGACAAGATTATCGAAAAACTGCATATGAAAAATGAAGCTATTGTAACCTCAGGAGATTATGAGCGTTTCTTTATGAAAGATAATAGAAGGTATCATCATATTCTTAATCCAAAAACCGGATTCCCGGCTGAGAATACAATATCAGTAACAGTTATTGCTCCAAACGCAATGCAGGCCGATGCTTTATCAACAGCCTTCTTCGTTATGGACCCACAGGATGCCGTAGATTTATCAAATAAACTTCCGAATGTTGAAACAATGATATACTTCATGAAAAATGGAGAACCGACATCATTAAGATCTGCCGGATTAAAAAAATATTTAGAGTAAAATTATGATAAATAAAGATATACAGAGCCAGAAAGACGATAGAAATATTGCAATTGATAGAGTTGGAGTGAAAAACGTTCAGTATCCTATTGTTGTAGAAGACAGGGAGAACTCAGTTCAAAACACTGTAGCAAATCTTGATATATACGTGAATCTCCCCCATGAACATCGCGGCACTCATATGAGTCGATTCATTGAAATTCTTAACAGATATCATACAGGGAACTTCATAGTCAATCTGGAAGCGTTCCTTCTCGAGGTAAAAGATAGGCTTTTTGCTGATTCGGCTTTCACAAAGATAAGATTCCCATATTTCATCAAGAAGACTGCACCGATAAGCGGAATAGAATCACTGATGTCATACCAGTGTACTTTCAAAGCCAGTTACAATACAGAATACAATCTTATAATAGGAGTAGAAGTTCCGGTAACAACTCTATGCCCATGTTCAAAAGAGATAAGTAAATACGGAGCTCACAATCAACGATCTTTCGTAAATGTGGAAGTATCCTATACTGAGTTTGTCTGGATTGAGGAAATTATTGAATATGTAGAACAGTCTGCAAGCTGTGAGATTTATTCACTCCTAAAGAGACGGGATGAAAAATACGTTACTGAGAAAGCATACGAAAATCCTAGATTTGTTGAAGACATTGTACGTGATATAACCCTTAAGTTAAAAGCAGATAAACGAATAGACTCGTTTAAAGTTGAATCTGAAAACATTGAATCAATACACAACCATAACGCTTATGCAAGCGTAAAATATACAAAATAGAATTGAGGATAAATTGATAACAAACCATCAGACATTAAAAAATGGTCTTAAATATATTTACTATAAAGACAGCTCAAACCCTATTGTCAGCTTACAGATGTATGTAAGAATGGGCTCAAACTGGGAACTACCTGAAGAAGCAGGATTTTCACACTTCACTGAACATCTTGTATTTAAGACAACCCGTAAATTCCCCGAGAATTCAATCTCTGCCTATGCTTCAAACCTTGGAGCACATTTTAATGCTTACACAGAATTTGATTCTACCTGTTTTTATCTGACTCTCCCCTCAAGATTTCTTGAGCAGGGACTTGATGTACTGTCAGAACTTGTAATGCATGCTGAATTCACGGAAGAGGATTTTGATTTTGAGAAATCTGTCGTGATTGAAGAACTGAAAGAGTACCAGAACGATCCTGAAGAATTCTTTTTTGAGGAAATCCCTAAGAGATACTTCAAAGAAAGCCCATATAAAAATCCAATCATAGGAAATCTTGAGAATCTGACAAAATGCTCACATAATAATTTGATGGAATTTTACAAAAAGCACTACATACCGCAGAATTGCTTTCTGATTATCACAGGTGATATCGATCCTGATAAACTTCACGAACTTGTATCCGATACTTTTTCTCCATGGGAATCAGGAAAAGTAAACAAGCCTGAATATCCGATGGATATTGATTCATCACCGAAAGAAAACATTTTCATCCAGCGAAAACTCAGAAATGATTATCTGGCAATTGCTTTGCCGGAATTAGACGAAAATCATCCAGGAACACACAGTCTTAATATTGCAATGAAATCCATTGCCTGGGGTAAGAAATCAAGATTATACAACAAGCTTTATCTCGAAGAAAAATTGATATCTTCGATCCGACTTAACTCCATAAGCGGAATTCTCCCCGGGATAACGATTATTCTTATATATCCAAAGAAATCTGAGTTCATACCAAGAATTATAGAGATTGTTCTCGATGAAATAGACAATCTGAAAAAATATGGATTAACCAAGAACGAACTTGAACAGCAGAAGAGAGAAATACTTCATTCACACAGGTATTCAAGTGAATATATAGAGAATGTCGGAATGAGTATGGGTTCTGAAGAATTGGTAGATAATTATAAGAACTACATGGATTATCCTGAAAAAATATCTTCTGTTAAGAAAGAAGATATTCTTAAGTATGTCAATCAAGTCTATCTCGACAACAGTATTCAAGTTTTTCATATGGGTCCTAAAAAACAGCAGTTCTTTGTCAGAAACGGAGTCCAAAACGTAAAAGCAATTCTCACAGGCAATAAAGACCATGATGAATTCAGATTATCAAACGGTATGAATGTTTTCTTCAGACGAGTGAAAGGAAAACCAACTTTAGGGTTGTCTCTCAGTCTGCCGGTATCATCTCTTCTGGAAGAAAAAGGTCAGAAAGGAATAAATCATCTGACATCCACAAGTCTGCTTTATGGAAATAAGAATCGTCAATATAATCAGATTCTTGATTTCTGTACATCAAACGGTATTGTAATGGGCTCTTCCAGTTCATTTGAGTCGACCAGTTTAAATGCAAAATGTTTCACAGAGCAATTAGAAAATGCTCTCAATATCATTTCTGAAATACTTATAAGTCCAACGTTCCCGGCTGAGCATATTAATAACATCAGAAACTCAACAATTAGTGCATTAAGCAGATCCAGGGAACGTCCGACAAGCAATGCACTGAGGCTCTGGCGACAAATGTTTTTCGGCAAAGAAAGTAATCTTAACAATAGAAAAGGTACTTTAACAGATCTCAACAAAATATCGAGACAACAGATTTTTAACTGGTACAAAAAGTACTATATTCCTTCTGAAATGCAGTTTACCATTGTAGGTGATTTTGATTTTGATGAGACTAGATACTTATTGGAGAAAAACTTCAGAGATTTTACTTCAACATCTATTGGATCTCTCGAAAAGATTAGAACTAAGATCAATACATCTGCAAAAGATTTGATAAAAAATAGATCAGGAATGAACCAGAGTATTATTAATACAGGCGGTTTCAGTGTTGATGCAGGAATGCGGAAGGAAAACACCGGATTCTATTGTCTTTCATATATTCTTGGTGGAGATATCAATTCAAAACTCTTCCAGCAGCTCAGAGAAAAAATGGGAGTAGCATATTCTGTTTCCTTTGACCATACCGCCTTAACTGATATGGGATTTTTCCATTTGTATGCTGCAGTGGATAATAGAAAAGAAAAAGAAAGCCTTGATGCCATATACAAACTTCTTGGTGCAGCAGGAAACGGATTGATTGTCGAAGAAGATCTTCAGATTGCTAAAAATGCAATTCGAGGTAACAGACTAATGGAAGATGAAAGTAATCTGCATCAAGCTCAGGTAATTTCAATGCTGAATACTCTTGGATATGGCTATCAGTACTACCTTGATCGCGAAAAACGTCTGGAAGAAATTGAACTTGATTTTATCAAGATGCTTGCCAATGAATATCTTAATCCGGGTAATCTCAAAACACATATATACTCATAGTTATGAAAAAATATAACATTGGAATTGATTCGGGATCAAGAACAACAAAGATTGCTGTTTTTGACCTGCAGGAAAACAAGTTAACTTACTCTGAGACATGCTTAACAGGCTTCAATCTGGATGAAACAGCCAGAAAGCTGTATAATAATGTGCTGTCGAAGTTAAAGCTACAGACAGAAAATATTGAAACTGTGAAAGCAACAGGATATGGTAGGAAACAGATTAAGTTTGCTGATAAATTCCTGTCTGAGATTATCTGTCATGCTAAGGGTATATTACACTTATTCCCTGGAGCGAGAACAGTTATTGATATCGGAGGTCAGGATTCCAAAGTTATTGAAATAACTCCTGATGGCAAAGTCAGTAATTTTGTCATGAACGATAAATGTGCTGCCGGAACAGGTAAATTTCTGGAAATGGCTGCAAACTTTCTTGATTGTCAATTGACAGAGCTATCAGAACTCGCATCAAAGTCAGAAAATCCTGTTAAAATTAACCAGACCTGCGTTGTTTTTTCAGAGTCAGAAATTATTGGTTACAGATCAAAAGGTGTTTCTGCAAATGATATTGCTCGTGGTGTTCACATGTCTATTGCAAGCAGAATCTATGGTTTATCCTCTGCCCTACGGGTTGAAAACCCAGTTGTTTTCACCGGAGGTGTTGCTTTCAATTCGGATTTAACTTATTGCTTGTCAAAGGTATTCGATAAAGAAATAACGCGATATGAAAATCCTATTATAACCGGTGCTCTTGGTGCAGCATTAGCATAGAAATATGATCTGGCAAAAACATTTAAAGAAAGTTATCCTGATTGCTCTACTGGCACAGTTTTTTCTTTTGAATGCTAATTTTTCAGACCGAATTGAGAAAATAAGATATCACTATGCTCATGGACAAATTTTCTCGGCTTTCTTCAAAATAAGTGAAATGCCGGATTCAAATTTAACCGATATTGATTTACTGCTGAAAATTAACATTATACATGATTACTCGCTTTTTACAAGGCAGTATGATATATATCTGGATTATTTCGATACTCTCGAACCTGATTATGTTTTGTCTCATTGGGATGAACTGATATCTGATTATAATGAAGTCTCGTTTAAGTATTTCAACTCTAATGTTCAATCTCACTACATAATAAAAAAGCTTGTTTACAGTGATTTAACTGAAAGGCAGTGGGCATTAATGCTTGTTACTGCCAATAAATATGGAAAGAGATTCACTCTTAATAATCTGCTTCAATATATTCCTGTAGAAGTAAGACTTAGTGGAACATTTAAAGTATGTCTTGCTTATTGCTTCTGTCAAAATGAGGATTATCTGAAATCATCAATGCTGCTGAACAGTCTGTCAAAAGAATTTCGTTCTCATCGGGAATTAAGGATATCTCATGTTTCTCAATTGATTTCCGAGCTGCAAACATGTAACATACTGTATTCTCCAGATTATATTACATCTGAGACAGAAAGTTTAGCAACTCCATTAAGCACAATATTATTGAGTTTTAAGGCTGTTTCATTTAATGACTCAGTTTTAGACTGTATAGAAAATATTGATCGTGAAGACATCAGAAAACTCTTGTTGGCATATTTCTATTATTATGAAGGTGAACCTGCACTGGCTTATGATAACATTAAAGACCTGGAATCAACAGAATTCATTGATAATCTGAGAAATAGGATTGTAAATGCTGCTGCTTCGAGAATGAAGAATTCTGTTGTTGCACCGCTTGAACTATCAGACAGTCTTAATATGACACTGCCCAATTCTTCTAAATCAATTATGATAAAAAGACTTAATCTTGATATTAACCAAGTGCAGATGAATAACGAACTATCTGTAAAAAAACTTAGAACTGCAATATCTGATTTGAATCCTGATAATGATATATTCATTAATGGTCTAATTTTTGTGGAGAGACTTTATCTTGATAACGAAATGCAGATGGATTACAAGACTTTAAAAGATAGAATTCATTACAGGCTTAAAATTGGGGATTATGAAAAGATTACTGAACTCACAGATAATTTTTCTGAGAAATATTCAACATGTACAGATTCAACTTTAGTATTCAAATACATTGCCCTGAAAGGTCTTCATCATTATGATGAAGCTTTAACTACCTTATCAGAGCTGGCTGTTTCCACTGACAATGATTCCCTTAAGAAAAAAATAATTAATATATTACCGGAAATTACAAGCAAAGTATCTCTTGAGAACGGTGCTGATAATCTGGAACTTATTCTTAACGATCCGGACATGCTTCAGCACAAAAAAGAATTGTTTTGTACTCTGGCAAAGCATTATGAAAACTACAATCTGTTTGATATTGCGAACAGAGTTTATAATCTCTGTCTGGCAGACAGTCTCTGCAAAATGGACAGCCTTATGTTGAGTAACATCACTGAAAACATGATCAGGATTCATGACTATTATGGAGTATTAGTTTATTTAAACAGCTTTTCCGATTCAATTTCGTTGTCACAAAGAATGAAATTCAACATGTTTACTTCATATTATCATACAGAACAGCCCGATTCAGCATTTAACACTATGGTAAACCTAATATCTACTACTGATCCGGATTCACTACAGAACGAAGTATTGATAACAGCAGGGAATTTTTTTAATGAATGCGGAATCTTAAATTTAGCTTTAGCAATGTATGAGGAATTCCTTAGTAGAAAATTCAATGTTCTTAATTCAGAGCAGCAATCTGTTTATAAGGCAATAAGAGATAAAGTAAATCCTGACTTCCTTGAAGAATTAAAGAAAAAACCTATAAATTTAACTATAAAAAAAGAAATAGAGAGGATAAAAAATGAAACATGAAAAAATGAATTTTGACACAAAACTGATTCATTCAGGAGCTTTTAAAGATCAGTTCAACAGTGTCTCAGTACCGATTTATCAGACATCAACTTTCGCCTTTGACAGTGCAGACCATGGAGCAGCATGCTTTGCTGGAGAGTCAGACGGATACATTTACACAAGATTGGGGAATCCTACAACAAAAGCTCTGGAAGACTGTATAACAGATCTTGAAGAAGGATATGGCGGTATCGCAACAGCATCCGGTATGGGGGCTGTAACAACAGTTTATATGACATACCTCGAAGCCGGTGCACATATTATCAGCAGCGATGCAGTATATGGCCCTGCTCGTGGAGTACTTGAAACAATCTTTAAGAAATTCGGAGTTGAATCATCTTTTGTAAACACATCAGATGTTGAAGAGATTAAAGCAGCAATCAAAGAAAACACAAAGCTTCTATATGTTGAAACTCCGGCAAATCCTACAATAGCTATCACCGATATTGCTGCATGTGCAGAAATTGCGAAGGAAAATAACCTTACTTTTGTTGTTGATAACACATTCAGTAGTCCTTATATACAGAAACCGCTCAAACTTGGTGCAGATGTTGTACTTCATTCAATGACAAAGTTCATTAATGGACACGCTGATATCGTAGGTGGTATGATTATTGCCGGTAATAAAGAGCATTTTAACAGACTTGCACCAGTTATGAAAAATATGGGACCGAATATCGATCCTCATCAAGCATACATGGTTCTTCGTGGAGTCAAAACTCTTGCAATAAGAATAGACAGAGCTCAGGAAAACTCTATGAAAGTTGCAGAGTTCCTTGAATCCCATGAAAAAATTTCCTGGGTCACATATCCGGGGCTCAAGTCCCACCCACAGCATGAACTTGCCAAAAAACAAATGAATGGTTTTGGGGCAATGATAAGCTTTGGAGTAAAAGGAGGACTTGAAGCAGGTAAAACACTTATGAATAATGTAAACCTTGCAGGATTAGCTGTATCTCTGGGAGGAGTAGAAACCCTTATTCAACATCCTGCCTCTATGACTCACTCAAAAGTTTCAGCAGAAAACAAGTTGAAAGCCGGTATTACCGATGAACTTGTAAGACTTTCTGTAGGTATAGAAGACATCGAAGACATAATTAATGATTTGAATAACGCTTTAGCAAAGGTGTAAATATGAGAAAATTTGTGTTGTTGATTCTGCTTGCGGTTTGTATGAATCTGGTAAGTACAGAATATACTATTAATGGATTTAATGAAGCTCTAAGGACATACCGCAGTAAAACAAAATTAAAAGATATCTGTTCTGATTTTATCGAAAATGCTGATGATATGAACATTGTGAGTGGAGTTACAAGATATTGGATGCAGATGAAAGAGGATGATTGCAGAAAGTTTCTTGCTGAAAAATTGCAGGAAAACCCTGAAAGTAAGAGATACATCTACTTAAATGCAAAATATGAAGAAGACACTGAGAAAAAACTGAAGATCAGTAGAAAACTAATCAAAATGGATGAAAGCTGGATCGACGGTTACAAACTTATGGCTTCAACATATATGTCTTCTCTCTTCTACAGACAGACCGAGCAGAATACAATTGATGAGCTTAAGAAAAGCATTAAGAAAGATAAAAAGTATTTAAGAAAGTTTGAAAAAATAGGTACTGATGATCAGTTCGCACATGAATTTAATTTCAGATATCTCATATATCTCAATAAGACTTCTAAAGCTGAAAAATACCTGGAATCACTTGATAAAGATACAAATGGCTGGATCACTAACATGACTCTTGGTGAATTTGAAGTACTTAAAGGCAATTACGATGAAGCCAAAAAATACTTGAAAAAAGAAGCTGACAGCAGAATTGAAAATAAAAGACTAAGTGAAGAGAATCGGAATTATTTCTATGTATATTATCTTCATGCCTTTTTCTATGATAATCAGCTATATAAGGAATACATAGGTTTTGTAAAAAAGGACAAAGACACTCCGATGACTCCTGAGACATACTATTACCTTGCCAGAAGTTATGTTAAGCTTAATAAAGCTCAGAAAGCTGTCGAAAACCTGTTTCTTGCTGCCCAGAATGGATTCGATGATTCTCATTATGTAAAAGACAATCCTGATTTTGATTTACTTAAGGATCATGCTGAGTGGAACAATATTATCAAAGCGATAGATGACCAATGGCAGGCTAAAGAAGAGGATCGTAAAAAAGCTGTTCAAGCTGCCAGACTTAATAAACCTGCACCCGAATTCCAACTCAAGAATATCAATGGTGAAATGGTAAAACTGTCAGATTTAAAAGGACAATATGTAATACTTGATTTCTGGGCAACCTGGTGTGGACCTTGCCAGAAAACAATGCCTTTACTGGATGAGTGGAATAAAAAACACAATAAACATAATGTCAGAGTATTCTCAGTGAATGTCTGGGAAAAGAATCCAGATACAGTTGATGAATTCATGAAGATAAAGCAATATTCCATGGAGCTTCTCTATGGTGTTGACGAACTTTCAGAATCCTATGGATTTACCGGAATTCCTTATATCTGTTTAATTGATACAAAAGGTAATATTGTATATGAAGAAAAAGGATATAACAAAGACCTCATCAATACTATCAACTGGTGGATGGAAGCAGTTACAGCAGAATAGAATAGTTGAGAACTTTGCATAAAAGCAAAATTATGCAGCTTTTGTATAAAAATATCGATGAGATTTTAGAAATAAAAAGAGAATGCACAATATATAGTCATTTTAATGTTCAAAATCAAATGGATTCTAAAATAGAATCAACTCTCATTCAAAGAACGGGCTGTTGAAGATTCAACAGCCCTTATGTTATCCTCAGATAACTATTACCAGAGTAGATTAACAAATTATTGAAAACTTTTGTTATTTACTTGTCATCTTTATCAACTGACAAGAGTAGATATTTTTTTATTTCAGAAGCAGCATCTTTGAATGAAGTTGCACTTTGCCAAAGTCCACTATATACATATACATACCTGATGCCACTTTATTATCTTTCTGATCAGTTCCTTTCCAGACTACTGAGTAATCTCCCATACCATTAACTTTAACTGCAAGCAACTTTACTAACTGACCTTTAAGGTTATAAATTTTAATTTTTACAAGACCTTTATAGTCGGCGTTCACTGAGAAACTGATATTTGTTTCAGGATTAAATGGATTAGGATAGTTCCCGTTTAAGATAAAATCTTTCTGATCTACATAAGGAACAATATCATTATCATCAGTACCAATATCTCCCGGATCATCTCCAGGATCAGAAAAGCTGGTGAAAGGAGAAAGAACTCCGTAACTTATACTGATTTGAACAACCATATCTTCAATTTCCATTGCTTCCTGGGAATTTTCATTATATAAGTAGTATTGAGTCATCAGATATTCAATTTTTCTCTTAGCCCATATCTTTGTTAAAAACTGGAATTGAGTTATTGTTGAATCGGCAAAATTCAAATCATAATTGTAAGAAACCTCAGATCCACCGGCGGTACCTGCAAAGTTAACACTTTCCATTAACGGATTTGCATAGCGACCAACAACAACAAGCTGTTGCCCGACATACAGATTCATAAGATTCCTAGGATAAGTTTCGGAAATATTTGTTGAATCGGAAAAAGTCATTACAGGATTAATTATAACAGGATTTCTGATTCTATTGTAAAACTCAGAAAGAGTTTCCTCTATCTCAGAAGAATTAATGTTAAAATAGCTCCCGTTGTTATCATTTGATATTGCAGTCAAAACATCAGTGTTTACAGATGCTCCAACTCCAAATGCAAAGAGTCTTACGCTTGATGTCAGTTGATTGAATAAGCCGTTGACATGATTTTTCAGAGAAACATTGTTTGTTATGCCAACAGTTGCCATACCGTCAGTAAGAAAAACTATCAGATTTGCTGTTGAGTCTCCCAGACTTGAAAATTGTGGAACAGCTGCACTGAAAGCAGCAGAAATGTTTGTTCCTCCATTTGCATTAACAGATGTAATATAGTTTACAGCACTTGAAATGTTCGACTGTGTAGCTTGAACATGTTGAGGTTGAAAACTGCTGACAACATCCGAGAATGTGATAATATTGAAGTAATCCTGTTCATTAAGGTTTTCTGCAATGTATCTTGCAGCCTGTCTGGCATAAACAATTTTGTTCCCGGACATAGAGCCCGATTTATCAACTATAAGTGTAAGGTTTTTCCTTATGATTGCCTGCGTATCAGATTCAGGTTCTGCGAGGAAGAGAAAAAAACCATCTCCATGATTGTCCGGAACCTCATCGAACATTGAACTGATAGAACTTAAACCGAGCTGATCAAGATTCAGACTGTAATTCACATCAAAATCATAGTCCATGGCAGTCGATGTTTCATCATATTCAATAATCGCCTGGTGCCCGTCATTTGAAGATACATCAGGAACAAGATCAGCTAAGTACGCAAGATCAATCTGTCTAACAGAGTTAATTTCGCACCTGAAATGAACGTGATCCACATTAAATTGACCGGTGATATTATTAATAGCAGTGTAGTCTGATGGAAAATGAAAATCCACAGTTCCCAGGTCATACTCCAATAGCTGCACATAAGTAAATTGAACACAAATCGTATCATTCTCAGGAATACCATCCGGAATAGAAAAGTACAATGGTGTTTCTCCAAGATAAGCTCTTATCTGATACTCATAAGGATGATTCGTGCCCGGACCCGGTATAATTGAATCCTGAGGCGTTGCTGAAAACTGAGCATGCTGCCAATCATTGTTTATTTTCCAACTTAACTGAGTTGCACTGGCATCCTCAGGAATAGGAAACCCCATTCTGGCATACTGACCTAAATTCGAATTGTTAATGAATTTTTGTGTTGAGGTTACAATAGCAACCTGATTATCAATTACAACATCAATATCAGAATCAATCAACTGAAACAGATTTGATTCATGAAATAGAATTGCATTTGCTGTTAGTAAATGTGTAAATAGACACAACATTAGTAAATAGAAGTATTTTTTCATTTTTTCCCCCTAATGAAAATATATGTTAATCTTATGCAAACATCGTTCCATTGGCAATAAAAAAACTTGAAATTGACAGAAAAAATATATTTTGTTTTTTTTATCATGGAGTTTAAATGAAAAAATATCAAGTAAATACTGAATCAGAGTACAATATTTTTATTAATGAAGTAATTGGAAAAATTAATAGAAATTCTGCTATTGCCCTGCATGGAAACCTTGGTGCTGGTAAAACTTTTTTTGTTCAAAAATTATTGTGTAAACTTGGAGTACACGATATTGTTAACAGTCCTAGTTTTGTAATTATGAATCATTATAATGGTGTGGATGAAAACTGGAAAGAATTCGTTGTTCACCATCTGGATCTTTACAGACTTAATGATCCTGAAGAAGTGCTTGAACTTGGTCTTGACGAGATTTTTGAAACGGGTTTATGCATTGTAGAATGGCCTGATTTAGCTGAATTTATACTCCCCTATAATACTATACATATCAGATTTAACTCTGATTCAGATAACCGGGAAATCATTGTTGAATAAAAAAAAAATGTTCTTTCTGGCTTTTGCTCTCCTGATAGCATCAAATATCTTGTTAGCCAGAAATTTCGTATCTCCTGTACATTTCAGAGAAACTTTTACTCTTTATCCCAATACTCAAAAGTACAAACTTAAACATGATAAAATAGTCTCAGGAAGTCTGATATTCAAATCCCGCAAGGATTCAACCATTGTCTTAATCCCAGATCTTGAGATATTCCCGGATTCAGGTTCATTCCATTGTAAACCGGATTCAATACAGGTTGTGATTGCAGAATATGTCAAACTCCCTGAAAATTACTATGAGCATTATTTTTACTTCAAAGAACAGGTTGTTTCAGATTCTCAGAATGTGGAGTTCAGACCTCAGAAAATCTTTAACTTCAAGGATAACAAAAAGCTAAGGATTAACGGATCCAAATCAATTTCCTTTTCTCTCGGAAGTAATCAGAATTTACGTGTTAATCAGTCATTATATGTTAAAATGAATGGAGAACTTTCGGACAATATGATGGTCGAAGCACAGCTCTCAGATAATGAGTCTCCGATAACACCCGAAGGTGATACGAAAGAACTCAGTACTCTGGACCAAGTATATATTAAAATTTTTGGTAAGCAATATGAACTTGCTTTTGGAGATCTTGATTTTGAGTTTTATGAATCCGAATATATGAATTTCAGACCGGAATTCGAAGGTTTGCGATTCAAATATGGTTTAAAAAATGATATTTCAGCTGCTATTGCAGTGACCAAAGCTCGAGAAGCATCAGTGAATTTTGATGGTCAGGAAGGGAAACAGGGACCTTACTTTGTACAGGTTGACTCAAGAGACATACAGATTGTTGCCGGGACCGAAACAGTTTATCTCAATGGTAACAAGGTTTTTCGTGGAGATGATTATTATATTGATTATGAGGGAGGAAGTATAACGTTTACTTCTGAACAGATAATAACAGGGACTTCTTTTATTCAAATCGATTTCCAATACAGTGATGAGAATTACAGAAAAAACATGTATCTCACATCGTCAGAATATCATTTTACTGATAAGTTATCTATCTCAACAGCTTTAATATCTCGAAAAGACAACAAGGATTACCCGATAGAACTGACATTCTCAGATGAAGACAAGCAGATACTGAATGAAGCCGGTGACAATGAAGTAATAGGAAGTGGCATAACAGAAACAGAACCGGGAAATGGGAAATATATTTTAATTGATGCATTAGAAAATCACTATCGGTATGTTGGAAATGACTCTACAGGAAATTTCAATATCGAATTTATTCAGACAACTGACGGTGATTACAATTATTATGGTTCAGGATATTATCAGTTTGTCGGTAAAGGAAATGGGACCTATACTCCCGGAAAAATTCTTCCTGCTCCGGAGGAAAAGCGAAACATAGATATATTACTGAAGTATCAGTCAGATGGTCTGGAACTCTCAACAGAGCTTCTTAACACATATTATGACAAAAACCTCTTTTCCGGGAAAAATGACTCTGACAACAGTGCTTTCGCTGCGGTTTCCAAACTACGCTACAAACCTGATTTTGATAAAATTTCTCCCGATCTTGTACTGCGACACAGATTCATGGGTAAAAAGCTGGAAACATTCTCTGAGAACGAATCCGCAGAATCAGTCTATAAATCAGGAGCAACCGGTAATGACAGTCTGAATATTCATCAGTATTTCACATCTATCAATACAAATTTCTATGATTTTACTACTCCTGGCTTTGAAAGTGATATCAGAAGATCGGGATCGGTCTATAAATTCAACAGGTATGTTGTTTCAAATGACACAAAGCAAAAAAAATATTTCCCTGAAACACAGGTAAAGTTTGAACAGCAGATTGAGGATGACAATACTTTAAACAGAAAAACAGATTATGATCAGATTTATGGATCAGGAGCATATAAGTACAAAAAGATAAAGCTATCAAGTTTGTACGATCAGAGAACAAGCAGGGAATCAGGTAATTCAGAGACAGGATTCAGAATTAAAGAGAATACTTATCGAATTGAGAGTATAAACATCAAATCGTTAGCATTTGAAACAGAATTGTCTAACGAGCAGAAGTACAATTATAATAAAAAATGGGAACACGTTCAGGACGGATTAACTTACACTGTCAAAAATTACATCAATAAAGGGAATCATCAGTTCTCAAGCAAATTCACTCATAGAAAAATAAAGTATTTCGGAACGCAGGATGATAATGATTTCAATTCAGCTGAATTTTCAGGAAGACACAAGTTTTATAAAGAAGCTGTACATTGGACCTACCAGTACAATCTTGAAAATCTGGAGTTTTATCCAAGAGTTAAGGAGCTTGTTTATGTTGGTCCTGATAATGGATATTACGACAAAGAGGGGAATGACAGTTTAGGAGGAAGCTGGGACTATGAATTCAAGAAAACCGGTGAATCCGAGTTAAGTATAGAAGTTTCAGCTCAATCAAATGTATCTCTTTTCCCGGGACGATTTGATCAGGGAAAAAACATATGGGATAAATTTCAGTTTGACTCTTCAGTCCAGTTGATTGAGAATAACAAAGGTACAGACAAATGGAAAATATACACATTCCACCCAGATGTGACATTCGATGAAGAATATACAACATACGGAAGACGGAATTTCAAAAATTCATTATGGTTTAACATTGTTCCGAGGAAAATCGCTGTTAACCTAAAGACTGACTTTACTGAAAGTTTTGACTTGCGGTACATTGTTCTTGAGCATGATGAGACAAGACTCTTTGAAGCCGGATTACAATTTTATAATATCAGAAAAAACAATATTGAAGTGAAATTTTCCCATGAGACAGAGAATACAAGTCAATACAACTCAAGGAGCGACTACAATTCAATTAATCTGGAAGTTCGAACGAAGTTCACCCGTAAATTCACTCTGCAATCAGAAGGAGAATTTATAGCGGAAAACACTCGTTCCGGAATTGATGAAGACAGTTATGAAATGAATATATATAAAGTGAGGGAAAGAGCATCTTTCTTCATGAATTCTAAATCAAGAATTTTTGCCCAGGTTGAAGTTCAGAAGAATGTAAAAACCGGTTCTGATTTTCTGGGAACTCTTGAAAGCAAAAGGGACGGATTAACAACGAAATCTTCAATTTCATCAACTTATAAAATTAACAAATATACAGTAGTAAATTTTGATTTCAGTACAGTAAAGTATCCACAGGAGAAAAATGTAATGAAATTTCAGATTGAGCTGAGGGCAGAATTTTAAGGATACATTTCCTGTTCTTTATTTAAGATTTAAAAAATATATTTTGACTATCTTGTCTAATGTGTTTTTTTTAGTAAATGAGGAAAATCATATATGAATAGCTTAGAAAGCAACATAAAAAAGAATCTTAATGAAGCATCTAATCTTTTGAATAGTTTTGTTTCAGACAATTCAAATATTGATTTGATCTGTGCAGCATCACACCTGATTGCTGAAACCTTTGACAATGATAAAAAAATTATTATTGCCGGTAACGGTGGATCGGCTGCAGATGCGATTCATTTTGCCGAAGAGTTTACAGGAAGATATCAGAAAGACAGAAAGGCTCTTCCTGTTATCAGTCTGACAGATGGTGCATATCTTACCTGCGTAGGTAATGATTTCGGATTTGAAGAAGTCTTCAGACGTGGTATTGAAGCTTTTGGTCAACCAGGAGATGTGGCAATACTCATTTCAACAAGCGGTAACTCAGCCAATATTGTAAATGCTCTTGAAGAAGCAAACAAAAAAAATATTAAGACTATTGGACTTATTGGAAAATCCGGGGGAAAACTAAAATCAAAATTCGACATTGAATTCCATATCCAACACAATAATACAGCACGTATTCAGGAAATACATATGCTGATTCTCCACAACGTTATTGAGGGAGCTGAACGTATTCTATTCCCTGAAAACTACATGGAGAAAACAGATGTATAGAGTAGGGTATTATCAATTTAATCCACTTTATCTTGATATTGAAAAAAATATGCATAACATAGAAAAAGATTTGAATGACGCTGAAGCTGACCTTATTGTTCTGCCTGAGTTATGTCTTTCTGGATATGACTTTCAGAATCAGGCTGAAGTTGAAATTGCTGCAGAAGATCCAGAGAATGGATTATCAGCAGTTTTCTTCAAAGAACTCTCTCAAAAGCTCAATTGCAGCATAGTGTTCGGTTTTGCAGAAAAAGTCGATTCAGGCATATATAACTCTGCAATGCTTGTTAATCCAGATTCAACATCACACATTTACAGAAAAACACATCTTTTTCTGAATGAAAAGAACTGGTTTAAACCTGGTGATACTGGTTTTAACGTTTTCACAGCAAAAAACGGAATTAAAATAGGTATGATGATCTGCTTTGACTGGATGTTTCCCGAAGCAATGCGCAGTTTAGCAATCAAAGGAGCTCAGATTGTCTGTCATCCCGCCAATCTTGTATTACCGTGGTGTCAACAGGCAATGTTCGCAAGATCACTTGAGAACAGAGTTTATTCCATAACATGTAACCGTTTTGGTACAGAATCACAAAGTGGAAAAGATCTGACATTTACTGGCGGATCACAGATTCTTGACAGTCTTGGGAAAAAATTATCTTCAGCTGATACGAACAAAAAAACATTGCATATTGTAGAAATTGAACCGGAAATTGCTTGTAATAAATACATTACGCCTCGTAATAATATTTTAGAGGATAGAAGAACTGAATTTTATACGGATTTAATATAAATAATAACAGGAGTAACTATGAAGAGATTTTTAGTAATACTTTTGTGTTTCGCTGCATTTAGCCTTGTAGCTGAAACACTTAATTTCACACATTTTGTTGATGCACCAACATGCAAAAACAAGGTTATCAGCGTTGATTCTGACGTAAGATTCATTGCTGATCCGGGAGCTCCAAGACTTCCTTACAAAACATCTAATGTTTTGTTACCGTTTGGAGAGAAAATAACTTCAATTGAAGTTAATATGGATGATCCTGTTGTGCTTGACGGACATTTTGATCTTGATCAGGTTCAACAACAGATTCCTATTCAAAAAGGAAGAACTCAGGAGTTTGTCAGAACACCTAGAAACGAGGAAATCTATAACAGCTCAGTATTCTTCCCTGAATACGATCACAAGCTTGTTACAGTTCAAAGAATGAATGGATTTGATCTTGCATTCATCAATATCTATCCATACAAATATAATCCTGAAACTGAAGAAATCATGTATTTCAATAAAGTTGAAGTGTTTATCAATACAGAATACGACGCATCAATTGCAAATGAACAAAGTAAAAGAATCATCAATAATTCAAGAATTCATGATAAATTCAAGAATCTGATCCTAAATCCTGATGCGGTTAACTCATATCCTGATCACGCAACTGTAAATCTTGAAAGAGACAGCCAGATTGACCCTAATGACCCTAAGAAAATGATTATTATCACAGACCAGGCTCATATTGCAACTTTCCAGGATTTTGCATCATATAAAGAATCAAATGGTGTTTCAACCGGTGTATTTGATATTGCAGTAATATATTCAGACTATACAGGTCTTGATCATGCTGATCAAATGAGACAATTCATTGACCACGCTTATACATCATGGGCAAACAGTTCAACTGATTTCCTTGAGTATGTAATACTTGCAGGCGATGATGAAATAATCCCATTCAGACTTGCTGTAGCAAATAACGGCAACGAAAGAGGCTATATCCCATGTGATCTCTATTTTGGAGCACTTGATGGAACATGGAACGACGATGGTGACGGTTTTTATGGTGAATTCAATGATGGTACTGACTTAACTCCTGAAGTTCATATCGGTAGAATGCCTGGTGATATTACTCAGGATTTCCTAAACATGATTGCTAAATCAAAAGAATACGAAAATACATTTTCACATTATCATGATACAGCACTTTTCATCGGTGAAAAACTTGATAATGACGGACAGAACTATTCATACGGATCAAGTTATAAGAATGCCATTGCTCAGGAATTTTATCAGTTCCAGTTTGAATATGACATGAAAACACTGTATGAAAGATACAATACTTTCAGTCAGCAGGGAGTTGAAGATGAATTCAACAGAAATCATGGTTCTGTTATAAACCACGTTGGTCACTGTGATTATCCAATTGCAATGGGGCTCACAAGAACAGAAGCATTTGAGCTTTCTAATACAAAATTCCCAATCGTATATTCTATTGGATGTTATTCACTTGCATTTGATGATTCTGTCAGTGGAGCAGACGAATGTATCGGAGAAAACCTCATGGTTGCTCCGGGTGGGCTTGCTGCTTACGTTGGAAATACAAGATACGGTTTCTATAGTCGTCAGTATGTTACTGATGCAACTTCATATAAGTTTGATAAGACTTTCTTCCATGATATAATGGAAGAAGGTAATTACAATATTGGTTCAGTACTCACAAACTCAAAACTTCCACATATCAATGATATTGACAATGGAGTATTCAGATGGGTTTATTATGAATTAGTTCTTTTCGGAGATCCTTCTCTTGAATACAAAAGAGGTTATGGTGATGTTCCAAACCTTGTGTTTGAAGACGGAACAACCGGAGCTGTTGAATCACCGGGAGATGGTGATGGCAAAATCAACCCTGGAGAAAGAGCAGCTCTCAGATTTACTCTCTCAAACAACACAATCCTTAACGAATACAATATGCCTGTTGGTGGTTCTGCCACAGGTATTAATATCACTGTTATGGATGACGATAATGTTACCGGTCTTGGAACAGCCAACATTGGTGATCTTGCCATAGATTCTTCAATTGAATCAGCCAATGCCAGTGCATCTGTACTATTCAGGCTTAATTCTGATTGTGCAACAGGTGTTTTCGATATTATCGTAAAAGTAGAAGCAGGCACTGATGCTTCAACCGGAAGAAATTATGTTGAGTACCACCATGTACCAATCCAGACAGGTTTTGAGTATGCAGGTTTCCCAATTAATATCGATGATGCCGATGTTATCGGTGCACCAGTAATTACAGATATTAACAACGATAATGTTAAAGAAGTTATTTTTTGTGACGAATACAGCAAAGTTTATGCATTCAACGCTGATGGTTCAGCTTTAGCAGGATTCCCTGTTGCAGGATCATCAAGTGGAAATTCTAAAGCCTCAATAGCTGTTGCAGACATTGATGGTGACGGAAACAAAGAAATTGCTGTAACACACTTCCTTGATGGTAATCTTAAAGTGATTAACAACGACGGAAGCATGAAATTCCAGAAGGACAATCTTGGTTTTGTTTTCACGACTCCGGTATTCGCAGATTTCACTACCGATTCCGGTTTAGAGACAATCATTGCAGGTAGTCCTAATGAAAATAACCAGATAATGGTGTATGATAAAGATGGAAATTCTGTTGCAAACTTCCCTGTCAATCTGACAGCTTCAGTCAGAGTATCTGTTACTGTTGCTGATATCGATAATGACGGTGCTAACGAAATAGTTGCTGCAACAGCAAGTGAAAAACTGGCTATCATCGAAAGTGATGGAACAGTAAGCTATGTTGACCTTGAAGGATTCCTTTCAGTAGATCCTGTAGTCTTTGATTCCGATAAGATTGTTGTTGGAAATAATGCAGGTAAAGTATTTGTTGTTCAAAACGGTCAAATCATTCATTCAAGGGAATTTAACAGTCAGATTATTGGTTCATTTGCAATAGCTGATGTAAACGGAGATAGCAATAACGATATTATTTTATCTCTTGATTCTAAAGAAATATTCGCAGTAGACAGCAGCCTTCAGAACCTTACAGGTTCATGGCCTGTAACTCTTCCGCATGACATTTCTACAAGTCCCGTTATAGCTGATATAAATGCAGACGATTTGAATGATATCATTCTTGTGGACGATTACTCAAGTCTCTTTGTTTACAACGGAGACGGAACATCACACGATGGTTACCCTGTAGCAGGAGTTTATCAGTCAAACGGACTTCTCACTGTAGATAACCTTGACATGGACAGAAATCCTGATATATTCATCGGAGCACCTGGAAAGCTACTCGGATGGGATATAAAAACTCATAGAGGTCATATCAATAAATGGCATACTTTCAAAGGATCATATTCAAGAAACGGTTCAGTAAGCTATATTGTTGATAATGATAATTCAGATGTAAATAATTACGAAACTGCTGTTACTGGAAACTATCCAAATCCATTTAATCCTGAAACAACAATAGCTTTCAGCATTAATCAGAAAGACAGCAGTCAACCTGCACTTCTTCAAGTATACAACATCAAGGGTCAGCTTGTTAAGACACTTGATAACAAGGTATATTCCGAAGGAAGTCATACAATCGTATGGTCTGGTAAAGATAACAGTGAAAAATCTGTTGGTACAGGTGTTTACTTCTTCAGACTTAGAACTGCAAGCACGGTACAAACAAGTAAAATGCTGTTGCTCAAATAGCAGCGATAATAAATCTCTTAAAAGGACTGGTTTTAATCCGGTCCTTTTTTTTGTGCTAATTTCTTGTAATCATGTATTTTCGACTGCTTCTTTTTAACATCCTTACATCTTTTTGAAGAAATATTCATTTACAACTCTTACATTAAAAATTTATTTATAGTCTAATTTTTGAATTACACATATATTATAAACAATAATACAGTTGGTGGTTATTATGGAATATATTGAATCTTTAATTAAAGAAATTAATTCTGAATCCCGGAGTCCCATTGAAATCTTTAACTCGATAGATTTGGATAAACTCTTCAGTATGTTTGAAAAAAATCAGGATCTCCCTATGGCAATCGGTGAGCTGGCTGCCAGAATTTGGAGAACAACAGAAAGAGAAAAAGCCTTTATTCTGGAGAAGAAGCTTCTTCAATACTGGGAGTTAACAGATGTTTTTGAAAAGATTATTATAACCAGAAACAGAATAGCTGCTCTGACAATTAACTCGGGCAGGCATCAGGAAGCATTAGAAAGCCTTCTTAAATTGAAAGAATACATTCTATCTCAAGGTGATCCAGACTGTAAACACCTGATAAATGTCCATATCAATATTGGACTGTGCAATGTTTACATTAATAATCTGGAAGAAGCATACAAGAACTATCTGCTGGCTGAAGAACTTGCTTTAAGACTTGATAAGCAGGCTATACTTCCTGATATCTATATTAACATGCAATCATATTTTTATGCAATTAACGATCAGAAATCTTTTGAGGAAATAGGACTTAAGGGTTTGAAAATCTCTTCTGAGCAGAACAATAAGCGACTTGAGAGTGCATTCCTCGCCAACCTTGGTACACATTACTTCTCAAATCATAAATACGATAAAGCAATTGATTTTTTCTCTCATGCCAGAGATTATCTTATAGAACAGAATATAAACCATGAGTGGATTGCACTTTCCACTATGAACATTGGAGCTTCTTACAGGGAACTCAAACTTCATGATAAAGCTCAAACAGAATTTGATAAAGCACTTAAATTGTGCAATGAATATAAGATGACAACCATACTGCCAAAGTTGAAACTCAATATTGCCATGAATTACTATCGTCAGGACAAGTTAGATATGGCATGCAAAGAGATAACAGAATCTGAAAAACTTACTCGAGATCAGGGGAATCTTGCAGAACTGAAGCTGGTATTGAGGAATAAAACCGAGATTTTACATGCCAGAAAAGATTATGAAGGTGAAGTAAAAACGTATCAGGAGTTACTCGATCTGCAGGAAGAAATCTTTAATGAAAATCTTTCAGAGAAATCCGCGGAACTGCGAACAAAATTTGAAATGGAGCAGAAAGAGCGTGAACACAAGATTCTTGAACAAAAAAATGATGAATTAAAAAAAAGAAATGAAGAACTGGAAAAGGCTCAGGAAGAGATCAGGATTCTTGCTCGAAAGAACACGGTTTATGCTATGGCTGTAACAGCGAATCATGAGCTTAACCAGCCTTTGACTGTGATTAAGGGCAATATGGAGATGATAGAACTTCAGATAGGCAACTTGAACAGCAGAAATAAAAAACACTTCGACAGAATCTCAACTTCACTTGATAGAATAGATGAGATTCTCCACAAATATCGAGAAAACAGAAATGTGAAACTCACTGAGTATGCAGATGATACGTTTATGGTGTCTTTCGAAGAATAACATAATTTATTTGACAGATTTAGAATACTACTCAATATTGATTTAATAAAAAAACGTTAAGGAGGCAAAGATGCAATTTAAATTAGAAAAAGGAATCCAAATAATCTAAGATCAATCTCTTAACGTTTGAATCCAATTAAAGAACTTTGTAAATATTCCAAATTCATATTGATAATTTGGTAAAATGAAATATAAGATAACATAAAAAATATATATCATACAAAGAACTCTTTTACAATAGACATTTCAAATACGGGATTGGTCTGTACCGGCTAATCCCATAATATATAATAAGCACTTTGAATGCCCACGGGACTATCCGGTTTCGTGGGCTTTTTTTTATAAACAAAACACAAAAGGAGTAAACTATGGTCCGTGTATCAGTAAATAACACAGAAGGAATGAAGGATTGTCACACACTAATATATATGAATAATAATTTATGGAATTGTGAACTACATAGTAGACGGGAGCTCAGAAGCTAAAAAAAATCTGAGTATATCTCCCGTTTATAAAACAGGAGAATACTATGGTAAGATTTGATGATACTTACATAGAAAAAATCATCGGTAAACATTATGATAATGATATAAAATCTATAAAACGTTTTGAAACAGGACTTTGTAATTATGTGTACAAAGTTACCATGAAAGATAAATCCGTTGTACTACGTATAACTACACCTGAAAAACGTAACTTTATACAAGGTGGATGCTACTGGTATGAACAGCTTAAACCTCTGGGGCTACCTTTGCCGGAGCTATTCCACAAGGACACAGGGCATGAAACACCTTATATGATTATTGAGTACATTGACGGGGTTGACCTTGGAAAGGTATATACAGATCTCACCCATGACCGGAAATCGGATATTGCAAAGTCTGTACAAGATATGCAGGATACTGTCAGTTACCTGCGACCAGCCGATGGTTTTGGTTTTGCCTGCTGTTATGAAGATCCTGATATACAGGAGCTCTCAGACTGGAAAATGGTGATACTCAAGTCAATATCCTCTGCCAGAAAAAACATTAACAGAAACCGTATGTTCGACAGTAAACATGCTGACATACTGCTCTCTCAACTGGGCAAGTTTGACACATATTTCTCGAGGATTAGACCTATACCGTTTCTGGATGATCTTACAACAAAGAACGTCCTCATCAAAGACGGTAAGCTTGCCGGTATTGTAGACGTAGACAACATCTGCTTTGGAGATAAGCTCTTCAATCTGGCACTGACACGCATGGCGTTATTGGCAGACCATCAGGACACGGAATACACAGATCTGATTGCTGATCTGTACGGACTCGACGAAGAAGAAAAACTTGTGCTGGACTTCTACACTGCATGCCACTGTCTCAGCTTTATGGGAGAAGTCGGGCAGGTATACAACGGTCTTAATGCAAGGATTGACAAACGCTATAATAAGCATCTGGAAAACATATTTGAGTCTCTTATCCATAACGAAAATAAGATGAAAACTGACTTGAGCCGATATGGAGAGTCCTGCGAGATTTTTGTGAACGAGAAGCTGATTACAGATGTCACCAGAGTTGTGAAACGCGGTAAAGAAGCGGTTGTTCTCTGCTGTGATGCTCATTCGAGCATGAATCACAAATATCTGGCAGCAAAAATTTACTTTCAGAGGGAATTTCGGAGCTTCAAGAAGGAAAAGATATATCACATTGGTCGTGTTTGGGACACAAGACTGTTAAGAGCAGAAGAAAAGAAATCCGGCTTTGGTAAAATCTCAACCAGAACTACCTGGGTGAGCAATGAGTTTGACACGTTATCCAAGCTGTATGATATAGGGGCAAACGTCCCGGAACCTATTGCCTGCACACATGACGCAGTTATTATGGGTTTTATAGGTTACGGATCCAAGGCTGCCCCCCTGCTTAAAGATGTTCATCTCGATTACGAAGAAGCTGAACTGTGCTTTAAAAAGCTGATGGACAACATTCATATCATGTTGAACAACAATATAGTACATGCCGACCTCTCCCCCTTCAACATTATGTATAAAGACGGAGAACCGTATATAATTGACTTCCCTCAGTGTGTTGATCCGGATGTAAATCCGCATGCCTGGATGATGCATAAACGGGACATGAAGAACATCTCGGACTACTTCGCACGCTCAGGGCTTGAGATAGACCATGAACAGCTCTCAAAAGAGACCTGGGAAATGTATTTCGGTCCTGTTATGGAGTAGAATGTACAGAGTGTTTTTTGAGCTTATTTCTATTAGAGACTGCCGTTAACGCGGCAGTTTTTTTATGTATTCGATTGAAAGTTTATGACTTGACAGAAATTGGGCTCAGATTCATATTGCAGTAAAAAACAATGAGTTAATTTTATGAGAAATGCATTTATTGGGTACACGTATCAACAGTTAGTAACATTCTATTTATTAGTAAAAATGGATGTAGAAAGAGATATAGAAAGTATCAGGATTGAAGCTGATGAAAAACACAATTTTGATGATATTGTTTTGAACACGAAAGATGATGAGTTCAATTTTCAAATAAAAAAGATTCAGAATATTACACTTGATGATCTTCAGCAAAAGGACGATAACCTTTTCATTTGTAAAAAAAAACATAAACTTTCAAATAAAAATAATGTAGTTTTTGTGAATGAAATTGATTTTGAGTCTACATACTATATATTAGGCATTCCAACTCGTAAAATTGATGATTATTTTGTAATTTCCCATTCAGAAAATACATTAATAGAAGAAATAGCAACGCTATATAATAATGATTTTGAAAGAATGTATCAGCTTCAATCTTTTTTTCAAAAATGTCTAAACACTCGTAAATTAAATATTAATTTAAGTGATCTCCCAACAGTAAAAACTTACATGACTGAATTAACTGATAAGACTGTTAACGTAATTTATGAGAAAATGGAATTTGAAAACCTTTTACATGTTGAAGGAAAACCGGGAATAGGTAAAAGCCATTATGTGAGTATATTAACAAAAGATGGATCAGATACCATATTATATCGCTTTTGGATATCGAATCAAGATAATGATTATGAAAACAGATTGAAGTACAGAAACTTCATTTCTGATTTATCCAAAAAAGTGTTTCACAATTACATACTCAGAAGTGAGAATGAGATTTTGGAAGAACTTAATAAAAGAAAATACACATTAATATTAGATGGGCTAGATCATATAGAAAATTACAATCACAAGGATTTTGATTTATATTATAATTTTATTCTTAAGGCTGCTAAATACTGTAGGACAATCGTACTTTCCAGACCAATCATAAGATCATTTGAATGCAAGAAAGTGATTCTACCAAACTGGAACTTTGATCAGACAAGGCAAGTATTAGATGAATTATATGGAATAAAGGACATTAATATCTGTAATGAAGTTTACAGAATCACTAAGGGTTATGCGATACTTGTAAAGTTCATATCTGAGCATTTCAAGTTGCATAAAAAACTACCTGAACTAGATCAACTTTCAGATGTAAATAGTTATTACGACAAGTTAATCACCAAAGAAAAGGGAATGAAAGCACTTTCTCTATTCTTATGTGCACATACTTTTTTTATGGAATCTGAAATAGAAGTTTTTCTTGGTCGAATGACCTCGGTAATTATCTTTGAATTTATAAGAGAACATCCATACTTGTTTGAAAAACAACTTAATAGAGTATCATTACTACATGATAGTTTTACTACTTTCCTTAGGATTAAATTTGGAGTAGATATTGAGCTTCAAAATCAGATCCGGTCACATGTATATAGTTCTATTATGAATCGTGAAAGGCGTTTCTTATCAAGATACATATTGCTAAACTTAACAAAAGAACAAAATTATGAAATCATAAAGAAATATTCAAATATTGGAGAATTCGAAAAGCTGACTGTAAATACAATTGACTTTGAAAACATCTCAGACTTTTATTTCAATTTGCGTCTTAGTTTAAGTGATTTTCATCCAGAAGAATTCGAGTTAATTGAATATTACAATCTTGCCATAATTTGTTCTATTATAGGAAGAAGTCATATTTATGACCACCATGATTTCATGTACCTCCTCACAAAAAATCTATTATGCAATAACTATAGTTATGATGACATTGTAAGCAATGGCTGTTTATTCGCAATGTTATTTTATATCGAAGAACATGATATCTCGTTGTTATCAAGGCAATATTCTGATAATCCGTTCGATTCTTCTGATTTTCCTAAGGAAATTCAGGCAATGAAGATCAAAGAAGATTCTTTTTTCAAATGGCATGAGATAAAAATTCCTGAAGATGCACTTCGAAGAAACCTTCATGATACAAATAGAATTTCTGATGAAAATGAAATTGTATATATATTAGTCAATTCTTACATCTATAAGGATAATCATCGTGATTACTCTTTCTTATTTAAGAGCATAGAGCTATTTCGAAAAAACAAGAAGCAAAATGCATTAGAATTACTTCTAAGAAATTGCCCTTCTTGGCAAAGATCTCGTTATCTGTTACATAGATATCTTAATCTTGCCATCAAAGAGCTTCAGGTTCGTAATATAATTAAATCTGACAACATATATAGCAGTAACAGTATGGATGAGTTCCTTAAAAATAGAATAGAAATGAACAATTTCGAACTTATTAATGAAGTGAAGAATTTCCTTAGAATGGCTAATAACGAGAAACGAATCTTTGATATTGAAGCTATTTATCCAATTTGGTTAAAATATCATAACAGAAGAGATTATTCTCTTCAGAGTATACCTAATGCATTAACAGTATTCGAGTTGAAATCACTTATTAAGGAAGAAGACTCAATACGCTTTATTAAGAAAGTGCAAGATGTTTCAGAAAAGGACTACAAGCACCTTTTAAATGAGTATATGGAAAACCATTCAAGCAAAATAGTAGAAATAATTCAGGAAAATTACACAAATGATGAGGGAATTGTTCTTTGGTTTAATCTACCTATCAAGCTTATAAACTGTATCTCCAACGACTTGTTTGACCGCATTATTTTTGAAGAGTTGGAACACAGAATATATTCTCATAAATTTGATTATAAGAATATTGTAAACGTACTTAAATCAGAAAAAAAAACTTACTTTCTGGGAATTTTAAAAGAATGGAAATTCAGAATAAATATAAATAGTAATGACTTTGGAAAATTGGAAATTCCATTAGAGTACAAAGACCTTTTCAAGATCAAAGACGCCAAAGAAGAAATCCAGTTACAAAATGAACATCAAAAAATAAAGATATTACATGATGATGATACTGAATACATAGAAAGAAATCATTTACTCCCTGAAGAAGTTGCATGCTATCATGATGGACATGGTTTCACACTTGCATATATAGATTTGTATTCAGTTTTTCCAAAAGAATTGATCAGAAGAAAAATCAAAACAATTATATATAATGCAATATCAAGCAAGAGTCTAAATAGCAATTATTTTCATAGAACTGATTTTTTCTTAGGTAATATGCTAAAACTAATGTATGATAATGAGCTAGATATTGATGTCGAAACGTATTGGAAATCGTATAATACTTTCATCAGACTCTCTAATATTGGATAATTTTTTTTGGGCTCCTGTCAATGCGTTACTTTTCAACATCTCTTTGATGTTGCAATCCATCAAATCAGTAATATCACACAAATCAAAGTTCAGACATTCATGAGCCAACCATCCGGTTGTCTCTACGCGGTTGGTTGAGCTGTACAAGCTTTCACGAGTTAGATGATTATTTCTACCAATACATTGACTGTGGAATTCTTACCGACCTTAGAATAGCCTTTTATTCAACTGTTTTCATTTCTACCAATACATCGACTGTGGATTATGGCTGATTAACGCACAGGTGGAGTATTCCGGTATTATCTGATCCGCCTTATTCATACTCAATCCTATTCTCTCGGCTTTTAATAACTTTAATACATCTCTCTGATTATTCATATCCGGACAGCAATTATAACCAAAGCTGTATCTTGCTCCCTGATACCTGTTCTTAAAATCCCTGTCAGGATCAGGAGTAAAACCTTTCTCAATCTTCAGCTCTTTTCTAATCTCATAATGACAAGCTGCTGCCAGAGCTTCTGTCAGGGCTGCACAGAACCCATGCCAGAGCAGGTAGTCCTGATATTTATCCTGCATTTTAAGCTCTGCAGCATACTCAACAGCTTTCTTTCCGAGAGTCACAACCTGAAAAGCGCACAAATCACGTCTCCGGTCCGTTGTTTTCCTGAAATAGCTACCAACACTTCGACAGCTCTTTCCCCCACTAAAAGGCGTATCAATAGCAACATCAGAGCTAAGTCCTGGATCTTTTGTATAAATCAAAAGTTGTTCACCCTCAGCAGCACATTCAAAATAAGCCTTTATATAAGCAGGTTTTACAATCTCTTTGCCTATCCGGAACAGCTCTTCGATTTTACTTTCCGCAAAATGTCTCATTTCAGCATCTACTGCCAAAGCTGAAGCCTTCAGACCCCATTGTGTGTAATATAGGAATCTTTTGTTCAGCCAGATTTTCAGATCATCCAGATTGACAACCTCCGGCATGGAACACCCTAAATAAGGCGGATCAGGTATGATATTGTCATTCCACTTTCTTGTTGCTGGGCAATTACATTTTGCAGACTCTATCACCTTATCAGACTTAACAGTTTCCGATTTAATCTTGTCTTCCTGCTTATAGTTATCAAGATAGTTTAAACCTGCCAGAGCATCTTTGCAATATACTACTGTACCTTTATAAACAAGCTGTAACTCCTTTCTCACGAAACTGTCATTAAGGGCTGCACCGCCACACAGCACAGGCACAGATATTCCATTGTCCCTTAGATAAATAAGAGCGTTTTTTATCTCATACGTAGATTTAATCAGCAATGCACTCAATCCGATAAAATCAGGGCTATAGTTCCTTACTGCATCAGCAATCTGCTGAGATGTCTGCTTTACACCCAGATCAATCACATTATAACCGTTGTTGGAGAGAATGATCTCCACCAAATTTTTCCCAATATCGTGAACATCTCCCTGTACAGTTGCAAGCAGTATTGTAGATTTCTTTTTCACGGCATCGGACTCAAAAAAGTTCTCAAGATAGCTGACAGCTTTTTTCATAACTTCAGCTGATTTAAGTACGAATGGCAATTGCAGCTCCCCTCTTCCAAATAACTCACCAACCTCAGACATGCTACTTAATAGTACTTCATTCACGATTACAGCAGGTTTCATATCATTCAATAATTCATTAAGAAATACTTTAATTTCTGACGTCTTTCCTTTTATTATACAATCTTTTACTTTGTCAGATACCGATAATTTCTCACTAACTATTTCACTCCTGAAAGAGAAATCAGAGAACCTGGATATAAACTGCTCCAATGCATCAGCTTTTCTATTGTAGATCAAATCTCGGCATACATCAAGATCAGTCTTATCCAGCTCATAGACCGGTATTATCTTACCGGCGTCAACAATTGCAGCATTCAGACCATGGGCAATGCACTCATGCAGGAACACCGAATTGAGAACCTTTCTGGAGTTCTTCTTCAGTCCATAAGAAACATTACTGATACCCATTATGAGATTAACTTCAGGATAGTTATCATGAATGTGTTTAATTGCCTTCAAAGACTCATTTGCTGAATTACTGTAAGACTTATCTCCTGTTCCGAGGGTGAATGTAAGACAGTCAAAGAACATATCACTTTCCATTAAACCCTCTATCTGAGTTAATCTATGGAATCGTTCGAAGATTTTTATTTTATCTTGAGCATTATCAGCCATCCCTTTTTCATCAATTGCCAGGCATATCAAAGAAGCACTGTACAATCGGCATAACCTGATATATTCCTTAACAGGCTTGTCTCCATTTTCAAATGTCGCAGAGTTTATAATCGGTTTTCCCCCATAACATTGAAGAGCATTTTCAATAACTTCATAGCTTGTTGAATCTATCATTAATGGAAGCTGTATATCCGTGTTCAGCATTTTGACAATTTGCACCATATCGTCTTTCTCGTTTCTATCTGTCAGAGCAGTACACAAATCTATAGCATGAGCACCCTCATTCTGCTGCTCAAGTGCCATACTGACAATCTCATCCCATTTTTCTTCTTTGAGCAGTCTTCTGAATCGTTTTGATCCGTTTGTATTGCACTTCTCCCCTATTATGAAAGGAGCAGGTTCAACTTTCGTTTCCTGTCCTGAGAACATTGATGAAACATATCCGCTTTTTTTTACAAGTCTCACGTAATGTTTCAAGCCTTTTAACTTATTATGCAAAAGACTAATATGCTCCTGAGTAGTTCCACAACACCCACCTACAATATTTATGCCGAAATCTCTGACATATCCTGAAACATATTCTGCAAAAAGTTCAGGAGTAATATCATATTCCAGTCTGTCATTACGTAGAACAGGTAATCCGGCATTGGGCAATACTGATACTGGCTTATCACTTATATCAGATAAAATCCTCACATAATCTCTCATCTGCACCGGTCCGGTTCCACAGTTAAGCCCTATCACATCGATATCGAGATTACTTAGAGTTCTGACAACTGCAGATAAATCTGAACCAAGTAACATTCTGCCGTTCTCCTGCATAGTCACCTGTACAAAGATTGGAATTTTTGTTCCTGTTTCTTCGAAGATAATCTGTGCAGCGTTGTATGCGGCTTTAATCTGAAGTAAATCCTGACATGTTTCAATTTGGAGTATGTCCACACCACCGTCGATTAAACCACGAATCTGAGGAATATATGCATTTTTCAATGTCGTAAAATCTACTTGTAGAAGCGATGGAAGCTTACTGCCCGGTCCGATTGATCCTGAAACGAAAACCGGTCTTTTCATCCTATATTTGTCAACAGCATGAACAGCAATTTCAGCGGCACGTTTATTAATCTCGTATGTCAGATCTGCAAGTCCAAACTCTGATAGAGTTATCTCATTAGCCCCAAAAGTATTGGTTTCAACAACATTTGCACCTGCCTTCAGATAGGATTCATGTATTTCAATGATTTTCCCGGGTATTGACATTACAAGCCATTCGTTGCAACCCGAAAAATCTCCAAAATCACTATCATCAAGCCCCAGACCTTGTATTGATGTTCCCATAGCACCATCAAACAAACAGATATTATTACTGATAAATTCTCTGAAATCCATATACTTTTCCTCAATCTCTGTAATTATCGTGCATATCATTAAAATGATAACTATTTTACACAAATGAGGTCAATATTTCTTTTTTAATAGTTTGGTATCCACTCTTTTCTGAAAACCATGTATTCGGATCAATATTACAACTAAAATTCTTTGCTCCGGAATCAATAAGATTATTATTTATATATCATTGAATTCTGACGATAATAGACTAAAGTATTCCAGGAGTATGTTATGCAAGTTACAGAGTATCTGAAAAGTTCATCCGAACCTCTTTTCTCCATAGAAGTAACACCTCCTTTGAAAACAAAATCTATTAGTCAAATATTCAAGGTAATTGATAGACTCGTGCCATATAATCCAGCATTTGTAAATGTTACTTACCATAGAGAAACTATCTCCGAACAGATGATTGACAATAAACTCAAGACAATCACATATCAGAAACACGCGAGTATAGTTGGTGTCTGCGGAGCTATCAGATATAAATATAACATTGAGGTTGTTCCTCATATCCTCTGCGGTGGGTTCGATAAGTTTGAAACGGAAGATGCGCTGTTTGATCTGTGCTTTCTGGGAATTGATAACGTTCTGGCTCTGAGAGGTGACAAACCCAAAGGTGATAAAAAATTCATCAATGAAAAGTCTGCGTTCCCACATGCGATTGGACTTGTGGAACACATTACAGAAATGAACGATCATCACTATATCCATCAGCTATCACCCAAAGTATCCCCTGCATTCTGTATAGGTGTTGCCGGATATCCGGAAAAGCATAAAGAAGCTGCATCTCTGGAAACAGACATAAACTGGCTAAAAAAGAAGGTCGATGCCGGAGCTTCATATATTGTAACCCAGATGTTCTACGATTTTGATAAATTCGTTGAATGGGAGCAAAAATGCAGACAGGCTGGGATCACGGTACCTATTTTTCCCGGACTACGTCCCATCACTAAATCCAAGCAGGTCAGACGCTACGAAGAAACATTTAATGTATCTATCCCGGAAGATTTCAAAAAAAGGATGCTCTCGATACATGATAAACAGAAAGCTTTCGAATGCGGTGTAGACTTTATGTCTGATTTATGCAGAAAACTGCTTGATTATGGTATGCCCGGACTTCATTTCTTTGTATTCGGTAATGCAAAAGATGTGGAAGAAATCGTTAAAAGAGTTTATTAGTTTGTAATAGTCATTTCATCTCTACGGCACTTAGTTCATAGCTTTTGAGGATATCATTGTATTTCTTTGTTTATTTGAACTTTCAAGACTGACGATAAATCATCTATCTTTAACCAGAAATCGACTCATTACAATCTTCCCCCCATAACCTTAGCAAACACATAGAAAGCCCATAATTTCTTGCGGTTATCAACTTTCCCCTTAATATGATCATCAAAAAGCTGTTTCACGTGCTTTCTGTTGAAAATACCGCTTTTGTACAAGCTGTCATCCAGAATTGTTGAAGATATTTCATCATTCAGCTTATCTTTTATCCAGGCAGTAAGAGGAATTCCGAATCCTTTTTTCTTTCTGTAGAGGATGTTTTCCGGTAATCTGGATTCAAGTGATTTTTTTAGTACGTATTTACGGGTAAGTCTTCTCATCTTGAAATTGAATGGCAGTGAATTCACGAATTCAGCTAATTCATGATCCAGAAATGGAGATCTGGCTTCAAGCGAGTGCATCATGGAAGCTCTGTCAATTTTAACAAGAATATCATCTGCAAGATACAGCTTCTGGTATTGATAAAGCAAATTGTTCCAGAAAGACTTATCTCCCAACTGTGCTTTATGTTGCAGAACCTGACTGTAAGGTTGAGTAAAGTCTATGCTCTCTTCAGCCCCGGATGTAAACAAGCCCTTTAACTCTGAATCGGTAAATGCTCCCAGCCATTTCTGGTTTCTTATTACCGAGTCGGAATAAAGTCCCTTACTGAACTGTTTCAATTTAAAATCAAAACTCAGATTTTTACTGGATACTGGCAGTTTTTTAATTATAAAGTTATACAAAAACTTATGCATTGCTTCAGGCATTAATTGATACATCTCTGCAAATCTATGAGCAAGAAACGGGTCATAACCTGCAAACAGCTCATCTCCCCCATCTCCACCCAAAGCAACTGTTACATGTTCTCTCGTGAATTCAGAAAGCAGATATGTCGGAATAATGGAAGAGTCTGCAAATGGCTCATCAAGTTTATTCAGCAGATCCGGCAGAATACTCAGCATTTTATCAGCTGACAGTATCTTGTGATGATGATCTGTCCTATAAAGTCTGGCGACCTGATCTGCATAAGTTGTTTCATCAAATGAAGCTTCCTTGAATCCAATTGAGAATGTCTTAATGTTTCTGGATGGAACTATTTCGCTCATTAAACTTACAAGAGCACTGGAGTCTATGCCTCCGCTGAGAAATACACCAAGTGGTACATCCGACAGCATACGCTTTTTCACAGATTCCTTCAGAAGCTCAATTACCTTTTCTTCAGCTTCAAGTTCAGAAATCCCTGCTGAGTCATGCTTATCGAAAGATACATCCCAGAACCGATCAATATTGATTTTATTGTCTCTCCATTTCAGAACATGTCCCTGCTCGAGCTTATGAATCGACTTATACACAGTCATTGGAGCAGGAAGATACTCGAAAAGGAAATACTGGGCAATACTGTTAATATCTATAGAAAAATCCAGATGATCTAATGATTGTATAGCTTTCAGCTCAGAACTGAAAGCAAAATTCCTCTCGTCATGATAATAAAATAACGGCTTTTGTCCAAAACGGTCTCGTGCAATTGTCAGCTCTGAATTTACTGTATCCCAGATAGCCAGTGCAAACATTCCGTTCATTCTGGAAAAGATTTCATCACCATATTCCCTGTATCCATACAGAATCACTTCAGTATCTGTCATGGAATCAAACACATACCCTCTATTCAGCAGATCACTTTTTATCTCTGCAAAATTATAAATTTCTCCGTTGAATGTAATCCATAACCTGCCGTCAGATGTTGTCATCGGTTGATGCCCTTTATCTGATAAGTCCAGAATACTCAATCTTCTGTGACCAAAACCGACACACCATTTCTCAGAACCATCTTTTAACATCTCATATCCGCTGCTGTCCGGTCCTCTATGAAAGAGAGTATCAGTCATGTTCTTCAGCAGTTGTATATCAAATTTATCCCTGGATAAATATCCGGTTATCCCACACATTAATTTATTCCTGTATCTTTGCTGTGTATATTCTCAACAATGTAGTAATCTTTCTTTTGTCCTTCAAAATAGTGTCTTATTATCATTTCTCCGAGAAGTCCCATAATCACAATCTGAAAACTGGAAACACAGAGTATCCCGAACAGAATCAGTAAAGTATCCCAGGTAAATGGAAATGGCAGAAATGCTTTAACAATACCGGAAGCAATCAGTATTCCTGTTCCTGTAAAGAGTATTTTTTTGGCTATCTTACCGAAAAACTGAATCGGTCTTGTCATATAATCAGAGAAGAATCTGACAACCAGCAGGTCAAAAATCACTCTCGTTACTCTTGAGAGATTATACTTGGCGTAACCATGAATTCGGGGATGGTGTTTAACCGGGATTTCTGTAACTTTTACACCAATCCAGGCAGCAAACACAGGGATAAATCTGTGCATTTCCCCATAAAGATTTATGTTCTTAACAATTCCCCGTTTGTAAGCCTTCAGAGTACATCCGAAATCATGAAGCTGAATACCTGTACCGGCAATCAGTTTATTTATCAGGGCATTAGCAACCTTAGACGGTACTTTTCTTGTTAATGCCTTATCTTTTCGATCTTTACGCCAACCACTGACCAGATCATATCCTTCAGACATTTTTTCCAGAAGCCTGGGAATATCAGCAGGATCGTTTTGAAGATCTCCGTCCATTGTAATAATCACTGCACCGTGGGCATATTTGAATCCGGCACTAATTGCTGCAGTCTGTCCGTAGTTCCGTCTGAACTGAATTACCCTGACATTTGAATCTTTCGAAGCTATCTCTTTCATTATAGATAAAGATTTATCTCTTGATCCGTCATCAATAAAGATTATTTCGAATGACTGTTTTAAAGATTTCATCACATCCTGTATCTTATCGTACAGAATCTGGATATTACCCTCTTCATTCATTATCGGTACAACTATTGAAAGATCAATTCTGTCACCAACAGATTCAAACTCAAAGTCTTTTATCAGATGGATAGGCTCAATCTCATAAGTCTTCTCAGACATCTCGAGATGTGGATCAATTTCAGACATATCGTCATTATTCTGCATTGTTTTAAGCTGCTGTCGGAAATCAGCAACTTCGATATTGTGAAGATTAGCCATATCCAACCGTTTCATTACTTTCACAGCCTCATCCATTCTTTCAGTATAAAGATAAACGTAACCAAGATTAACCAGTGCAAAGTAATAATCAGGATTCAGCTCAGTTGCTCTAATCAAATATTCTTCTGCCTTGGGATAATTTTTCAAATTGAAATACATTACGGCAATGTCATTTATCAGCTCAAAATTATCGGGATGAAGTTGCAGAGCATAGTTCAGTTTTTCCAGAGCTTCTCTATAACGTTTCTGTTCAAAGAGAATAAGACCATAATTATATATGTATTTAAAATTATCAGGTTCAAGATCAAGAGCTCTTTTCAAAGCAAGACTACTCTTATCAAACTCATTCAACAGCTTATATGCTCCACCAAGCACGGAAAATATTTCCGCATTAACTGTTTCCTGCTCAGTAGCCTTCTCCCAATGCTCTACAGCTTTATCAAGAGCATTCTTTCTGAAGTACTGAAGGCCTTTCTGAAAGTGAGAACTTTCTGAGCCTTTAAATCCATCATTCATAATACGTTCCTTTAATCAAAAAAATCCATACAAACACTGTGCTTCGTTATGGAAGCTTCAATGGATTGTATGGATTTAAACTATTGAGTTCCCATTCACATCCATGTGTTCTGAAGTTTCATTCCCTTGAAACCGACATTATCCAGCATTCTCAATAAAAATATATGGAAATAAATTCCTTATAACATCATATCTACATCTTTAATTAGAAAATTGCGTGCCAATTACTTATAATCTGAGAAACATAACTCGCATAGTCTGTTTTTACAGTAGTTTTTATATAGATAGTTCAATCCCTGCTGATGAACTGCTTTCATTTTAAATTCCGGTTTTCGTCCTTTTGTGAGATTGTTAAGAGCTTTTGTCTCAACATGATTTTTTTCCAGTTGATTGTATCTCAAAAAAAGAGCAATACATTTGTCTTTCATATTTTCTGACTCGGGATCGTCTTCTCTCATTGAATAATCTGCATACAGCAAAGGCAGTAACACGTTAATCATAGCCTTATCAAACATAGATCTGCTAATTGCATAAGTATCATCAGCATTACAGAACATTTTCCTGTATAACATTGCCCCACTCGTTTTTTCAGAACAACTTTTGAAAACATCTGAAATCTGAGAATAGAAGTCTTCATTTGTACTGAAAAGGTTTACTATCTGCACAATTCTCAGTACCGGATGATTTACAGGACGTACTCTGAACATATTCCAGTCAATATTTAGCTTTTTAACTGTTAGACAGCTGCGAAATTCTTTTTGATAAGCATTTCGATATTTTATTACTTTGTTCATTGAAACTGAAATCGGAATATGTCCGAACAAATCGCAGACATACAGAAGAAACCCCGTAACAGCCTCACTTGAATAGTTAGAAAAAAGGAAATTCAGGTAAGAATATGACACAACCTGAGACAATTTTTTCATTGGTTCTCTGTTTCTGGAATAACCAAAGCTATCCAGCATTGCCATATATAACATCTGGTTTTTACTTGTTGAATGCATCAATTCACGATATTTATCAGATTTGCTATAGAATTTTTCAAGTCCTTTGACAATCAAAAACTCTTCAAGTCTGCTTCTATCTCTTATTCCTGAAACAATACAGTAGTTCTCCTTCCTTCTTCCGCGGATAGGCTGGATTTTGTCTTTGAGCTCAAGTGTAAAGATTCCTTTTTTCTTCTCATTCACCACACGCTTGTACTTATAATCATGTTTGTAAACAACATGAAGAACCACATTATTGTAGTTATTGTCAAAATTGTGATTATGTTTATACCAGTCTGATGTATGAACATGAATTTCAATATCACCTTTATAAGATATACCGTCTATCTGAATAAAAGCGTTATTGAAATCCGGTCCCTCAAGTTTATTCCTTGTTCCCGGGAATATAACCTTAACTTCTTTTCCGTCTGTTGTAATCAGAGAATCATCAAATTTTTGATCCACCCAGATTTTATATAGTTCGATTTCCTTCATAACATGCAAAAAGGGCCGGCATTTCAGCCAGCCCGTCAGGTTTTATACTTTTTTCAACAATTCCGATACAGCTTTCTTCAACTGCACATCATTATCATTAATTATGTTTTCAGGTGTCATATCTATTTTAATATGAGGTTGTGCACCATTTCCTTCCATGTTCTTTCCGTCTTTTGTAAACCAGCCTGATCTTGGCATTCTCATACTGGATCCGTCAAAAAGTTTAAAAGGAACAGTTCCGATTACTGAGCCGGATGTTGGCATACCAACAATCACTCCCAGCTCAAGATATTTGAATATTTGTGGGAATATTTCAGCATCTGAGAAAGAATCCTGATCTATAAGTAGTACAAGCGGTTTTTCATAGGCATCTCTTGGAGTCTTGTAATACTCGTTTCGTTTAATTGTTGTAGACATAGCATAAGATTTCTTTGTAAGTACTTCGATCAGTCTTTCATGGATATTACCACCGCCGTTTCCTCTTACATCAATGATAAGACCATCTTTGAAATAATTTTCTGAATATAAATCTTTAATGAACTTTTCATAAGCTTCACCATTCATCTCCTTTATGTGAAGATATCCGAGTTTACCCTTGGAAAGTTCATCAACCATTTCCTCTCTTTCAAGAACCCAACTGTCATACTGCATATTTCTCTGTTGTGTCCAGGAAAGACCTTTGATTGCAGCTTCTATCCTTTCTTTTCCCCTTAAGAAAATAAGTTCAATTTTCTTATCCTGCTTATCAAACAACATTTTGTTCAATGGTTGCTCAGTAGTTATTTCTTCACCATTCACAGATAAAAGAATATCACCTTTACGAATACCGTAATTGTTGCTGAGGACGCCAGTCATATATACTTTGGCAATCTTGATACCTTTACGAGGATAATCCGAGTAATCATATTCCAATCCAAGGTATGTGTTTCTAATATATCTGTAGTTCTTTTCTTTTCTTGGGTAGAAACCTGTATGTGAAGCATTCACATCTCCAATCATTTCTCGAACAACTTTTTCCAGGTCGCTTACACTTTCAGCTTTTTCCATTTCCTTACTGAATGTTTTGTAAGCTTTACTCCAGTTGAATCCATGCATGTCTTTGTCATAAAATCCAAGACCGAATTCAGCCCATACCTGTTCAAATACTTTACGATTCAGCTTTTTCTTATCATATTCATATTTGATGTAATTTTTAAGCATCTCTGGATGTTTGGATCTCAGACTCATTGTATAGAGCTTTGTTCCCTTTTTGAAATATACAGTATTTCCATCAGGAGTATAAATGTTTTCAACTTTTCCATTGAATTCTTTGACTACTTCGTCATTCTCACCTTTGAAGTTAGCTTTTCTTAATGTTTCCTTCGGACCATTTGAGTTTTTATAGTAAAAAGTTGTATCATCAATCATATGGAAAATGAAGTTTCTGCCAACTTGTTTTACAATTCTTGTTTCTTTTACATCAAACCTGTCTGTAGACTTAAGAATTTCAGCAAGATTTACTTTATCAGCTTTTTCTTCTTTGGGTTTATCCTCTTTATCCGATTCTTTATCTTTCAGAATTGCATCCCAGTTATCTTTTTCCAGATAAAAATCTGATTTAGGTTCGAAATCCAACCTGTGAATATCACCCTCATAAGTATAGAACAGACAAGTCATGTCGGGACTGAACTCATAACCACCAACATATTTGTTCTTTGTCATGATTAGATGTTCTTTATCATTCTCAAGATCTAATATCACCATATCATAAGAGTAGTTTTCCTTATGAACTCTTGAGAACACCATGAACCTTTCATCGTCTGAGAGATCAAAACCACCCCAGTTGACATCTCCAGGAATATCAAATTTCTTCCTGGTTCCTGTACTGTCAAAGATGGAAGTCATGTATCTTTTTTCTCCCTTGGAATGTCTGATAACTACATTGTTCTTCTGATCCAGGAAAATTCCGTCTATATATCTTCCTTTACCCCATGAAATTGCATCATCTTTACCAGGAGTATCTATACTTGTTTTATACAGTTCAGGATGACCTTTAACATGCTTAGAGAAAAAGATCGTCTTGTTATCATTCAAAATAGCAATGTTTTCAATTCCCGGTTGATCAAAAGTAAGCTGTCTTACATCTCCACCTTTTGCAGGAATGGCAAAAAGATCAAATTTATATGAGAATACAATAAATTTTCCGTCAGGAGAAACATCATATTTGTCAAAAGTATTGTATGCCTCGTTTACTACAAGACTTTCATCATAAGTATCTTCTTTAATTTCTATGTTTACCTTTTCTGATTTGTTATTATCCGGATTGTACACCCATAGTTCGTCGAATTTTTCGAAAACTATTCTGTCATTCTCTCTGGCAATACTCAAATCTCTTACAGCCCACTGTTTGAACTTAGTCAGGTATACAGGTTTTTGGTAATTATCATTATCAACTCTGCAAAGCTGGAAATTTTCACCGTCTGATCCACCATAATAAATTGAGTTTTTTGTGTGAGAGAAAACAGGATAACGTTCTGTAGTCTCTGTAAAAGTGAGTTGAGTGTATTTTCCTGTTTCTGTATCAAATTCCCATAACTCACCGTTCTTTGATCCTTTATATTTCTCACGGTAAGCATCACCTCTTCTCGGAAATACAATTTTTTTAAGATCAGGAGACAATACTGAGAAGAAATCTCCCATTTCAGAAACAAGTTCAGGACGCTGAGTTTTCATTTCCTGAGGATTTTTGTTCAGTTTCCATTTGAATAGCCCTGAACGTTTAATTGTAACACTTCCAACTGTAAGAATTGATTTACCATCCGGATACCAGTCTACAACCATAAGGTTCTGATCGCAAATCATTTCTGCTTTTCCACCGTTTACAGGTATAATATAAATATTGTTCTGACCTGATTTATTGCTTCCGTAAGCAATCCATTTACCATCAGGTGAGAAAATCGGAGAATACTCCCTGGAGTGAGTTGAAGTTAATCTTCTTGCTTCTCCCCCATCGAATGGAACTGTCCAGATATCATCATCATAAATAAAGCTGATGAGTTCTCCATCAGGAGAAATTGCCGGATCTTCCATAAAATGTGGTTCATACGCAAAAAGTGTTGATAACATTAGAGATACGATAATTAAAAATGTTCTTAGTTTCATTAGATCCTCTATTTTCATAATATTTCCTTAAAGAATAATTCTGAGAGTTTGTTGTCAACCAAAATCCAAAGTTAATCTCATATAACTTTTTCTGATTCTTTTTTTTGCAACATGAGACCTTTGCATTATTGTGGCAGTTGACTCAATACTTATAAATACAAAGCATGACTGCCCTACCAGGTGTGTCATTAATCTCATCTATAGTTTTTATTTTGTCTCATTATACGTAGATTGCTAGATTTATCATTTTGCAGATCTCTCAACATAATTAACATCCTATATTTCTGAATATATTGATAATATATAATATTCTTGACAGTTGAGAACTGTTTTCTTCATCTTTTTGTTTAAGGAGAAATTTATGTCTAAATTCAATATTTTCTGGATAATAATTATTGTGGTATCAGTTAACCTCGTTTTTGCATCTGAGGATTTAGTCTTCCCTCTCGGAGATATTAAGATAGCAATTGATCCTTTCCCGAAGAATGTCTCAAAATCTACAAAAGAAATATCAGGTCAGGATTTGCATATATTATGCTTCGACGAAAATACTCTTTATGTATGGCAGAACGAAATGGTATTTAACAAACTCTCTTACGGAAAACTAAATGATACTGACAAAATATCCATCACTGATGGTACCGTATTTGTAAATAACAAACCCAAAAGTGGAGCTCCTGTTTCAGAAGCAATGCAGATGTTTCTGGATCAGTCAGAGGATTTTGCAATCCAGAAAATGGGAAGCCATTTTGTGGCAGTTCACACAATAAGTGCAATTAGTATGTACACAATGACAAATGAGAATAACCTGGAAAGACATGATTTTATTACAGGTGATAAGACGATAGTCATTGAAAATGACACATTATATGTAAACAGTATTTGTTATGGCAAAATCCCTGAATTTTCAGGAATCGTTCTAAATGATGATGGTATTTTTATTAACGGAGTTAAATCTGAGCCAGAAAATTAATAAATTATATATGGTAACTGAGCACGCAGAATTAATTATAAAAAATCTTGTAAGAGAATAGACTTTTTTATAGATTTTTATAAAGGATTAATTATGAATAAAACTGAGATTTATTGGGAAAAGTTTGCCAGAGAGGATCCGTACTTCTGGGTTACAACAAATGATAAATTCAAAAATATCAGGGATACGGAATCACTTAATCTTTTTTTTCAAGAAGGTAACGATTATATCAGAAACGTTTTTCAAATAATAAGAAATAGATTGGATAGCAATTTCTCACCCAAAAGAGCTCTGGATTTCGGATGTGGAGCAGGAAGAGTACTTTTACCTTTATCAGATTTAGTTGATCAAGCAGTAGGTCTCGATGTATCCCCAAGTCTCCTGGACATTACCGATAAGCATATAGAGAAAAAACAGAAGAAAAACATCAGTTTATTCCTGAGTGATGAAAAACTCTCCCAGCTTCATGGAAAATTTGATTTCATACATTCAATATATGTTTTTCAGCATATTCCTGTTGAACAGGGATTATCAATATTCTGGAGGTTGATTAACAAACTTTCTGTAAATGGAGTTGCAATGATCCATTTCGTGTATGAAAGCGACATTACAATACTTAGAAAATTCATTGAGTGGACAAAATCTAAAATTCCGTTTGCAATTGAGTTTGCAAATATCATGAATGGGAGAAAGATAGACACTCCATACATGGAAATGTATAACTATCCCCTTAACATGGTCTTCAGAACTCTGCATAAACTCAATATCAACCACATATATACAAGATTTACTAAAGATGGATGCTACCGAGGAGTTATGCTGTTCATCCAGAAAACATCAGATAATGACACTTATATAAAACTCCCTGAGATACCCTGATCCTGCTTTCTCTATTAGAGTCGAAGCTAAAAACTCTCAACTTTTTTTTATTCTGCTATGTAAATATTTAGGAAATCAGGGAATACTAATTGCTGTTTTTATAACTTGACATCATGTGACCAGCTCTGAAATTTGCAAAAACCATAAAGGAAAAAAAATATGGATTCAATCAAATTAATCGAACAACTCACCACTACTCCCGGCATCTCCGGATACGAGAAAAATATTAAAAAAATAATGTGTCAGCATCTCGGAAATAATACGAATCCAATCTCTGACAGAATGGGATCTGTTGCATTTAAGTATAACTCCAAAGATACAGAAGCACCTGATATAGCCTTTGTAGCTCACATGGACGAAGTAGGTTTCATTGTTGCTGAAATTACTGGTAATGGACTTATCAAAGTACAGAATATTGGTGGATGGAGTCCTCTTACATTATTATCTTCTCCTGTGGAGATCCGTAATAACAACAAAGAATCCGTATTCGGAATTTTTTCATCAATTCCGGTTCATTTTCTGAGTAACCAATATAGTCAGATGAAAATTGAGAATCTCACAATTGATATTGGAGCAAAATCAAAAGAAGAAGTTATAGATAAATTCGGAGTTAATCTGGGAAATCCTGTTACTCCTGTATCGAACTTTAAGCATATTAAGCAGACAGACAGAGTTATTTCCAAAGCTTTTGACAATAGAATCGGAGTTGCATCTGCCATTGAACTTGGTCAAGCTCTTGATTCTATAGAGCTGCATTCAAATGTATACTGTGGTGCAACAGTGCAGGAAGAAGTAGGCACGAGAGGAGCTCAGGTTTATACTAATATGATTAAACCGGATGTTGTCTTTGTTGTTGAAGGACCTCCTGCAGATGACACATTAGGAAGCACAGCCCCTCAGACAGCATTAGGAAAGGGTGTTCATCTTCGACTATACGACCCTACTATGCTTGCTCATCCGGGACTCAGCAAATTCGTAATGGATACAGCAGCTGAATTTGGAATTCCTGTTCAGCCAACAGTGAGAAGAAAAGGTGGAACAGACGCAGGTAAAATTCATTTGACACACAATGGAATTCCTTCAATAGTGCTTGGAGTTCCCGTCAGGTATGCTCACAGTCATCACGGAATGATTGATATGAGTGACTATAAGAACCTCGTGGAGTTAATGAAAGCAATATGCCGGAAATTCACAAGACAGACCCTCAATGATATTCTGGAGTTTTAGTTCATGAGCAATCAAAAGAAACAGCCTATCGGAATATTCGATTCCGGTATTGGCGGATTGACTGTTTATAAGGAAATAAGAAAGAACTTTCCCTATGAAGACATCGTTTATTTTGGTGATACAGCTAGAGTTCCATATGGTCCGAAATCAAAATCCACAATAATAGATTACTCTGTTCAAAACACCAGATTCCTAATGCAGTTTAATGCAAAAATAATTGTGGTCGCCTGTAATACTGCATCTGCAGCCGCTATTCCCACCCTTAAAAAGATGTTTCCGGTTTCAATAGTTGATGTGATAAACCCCGGAGCATTTACAGCAGTTCAGAAAACAAGAAACAGCAGAATAGGTGTTACGGGAACGGAAGGAACAATTAACAGTAAAGCATACGAGGAAGCAATAAAAGAACTGCAACCCGCAGCATCAATTTTTTCCAGATCATGTCCACTCTTTGTCCCTCTGGTGGAAGAAGGCTGGGAAAACCATGAAATTACGGAGCTGATTGTTAAAGAATATCTTTCCGATATGATACATAATGAAATCGATACACTTGTACTTGGCTGTACTCACTATCCAATTTTAAAGAAAACAATACAGAAATACATGAGCAATGATGTTTCGCTTGTAGACAGTGCAGAGGCTGTGGCTTCTCGTCTTAAAGACATTCTCCCCTTTCCGGAAACAGAAACTAAAGGTAAGGATTCTTTCTTTGTCAGCGATAATGAAGCAAAATTCAAGATGATTGCCGAAAGAATATTAGGAAGCGATATCAATACATTGAATAAAGTTAAACTGGGAGAAACCTGGTATCTGGATTCAAGAAACATATAACGGAGTTTTATTGATGATTAAAGATTATACTGTAACCGCATTTAAAATTATTAATCAAATTGTTCGAGTACGAGCAGGACAAGTTATTTCTATTAACGGAGAAATTCGAAATGGTTCTGCTACCGACAGTTCTGAAACTCTGGAGCAAATACCATTCATAGAAGAACTCGCTATGGCAATCAGAAAGAAAAAAGCATTTCCTCTGCTTGAGATTTCCACAGAACGCCTGAAAGAAAGATTCTTCAGTGAAGTAAGTGAGGAAGTATATGACACTCCTTTCACTTATTATACAAGTCTGATTGAGAAAGTAGACTGTATTATTGATCTGGGCTGGAGAAGTAATCCTCAGCTATATGAAAGTATCCCTGATGTTAAATTCAATAAGATGAAAAAATCTACTGAGGAAGTAAGAGAGATTATAGAGAAGAAACATAAGAAAACGGTTTATCTTGGTTTCCCGACAGCTGCTCTTGCAGAATATTACAATGTAGATTTACAGGATCTGCGTTACACTTATTTTGAAAGTCTTAATTGTGATTACAACAGGCTTGAGAATATCCATGAAAATATTGTTACCTGGCTGATTGATCAAAGAAACATCAAACTGGTTTCAGGAAAAGAATATCTTTATTTTCAACTGGAAACACCTGACAGTCTGAAGAACGGATTATTCAGCAATGAATCCATTTACCTTCCGGCAGGAAAAATATCGCAGAGAATTATAACAACAACTCTGAACGGGACATTCTCAGCAGATAAAGTCTATTTCAGAAACAGAGTATATTCAAATGTTGAACTAATGTTGAAGAATGGCAGCGTAAGTCTGGTAAGATTCGGAGATGAAGCAAAAGGTAATGTTCATCTTCAAAATGCTCTGCATAATCTCAAGCTTGATTCATCCCCAATATTAAACATCGGAATTAACAGTAAAATTAAACCTATCGGATACGAGCAGTTTGACAAATGCGCTTACCGCAACATATCCATCGAATTTGAAGACATGAATTCTGAGACTATTACAATCAGCAATTGCTGTGCAGAAATGGAATCTGTCGAAAATTCTACATACATATCAGATATATTAAATGAAAGATAAACAGGAGAAATAATGACAAAGTATATTTTTGTTATGGGCGGAGTTGTATCTTCACTTGGTAAAGGAATAGCCTCTTCTTCAATAGGGCTGCTTCTTAAAAAAATGGGTTATTCAATCGGAATGATTAAACTTGATCCATATCTTAATGTAGATCCGGGAACAATGAGTCCTTTCCAGCACGGAGAAGTTTTTGTAACAGATGATGGAGCTGAGGCAGACCTTGATCTTGGACACTACGAGAGATTCATCGACAAAAACATGGGGAAACACTCTAACACGACATCCGGTCAAATTTATGATAGCGTTATCAGAAAAGAACGTCGCGGTGATTATCTTGGAAAAACAGTTCAGGTAGTTCCACACATCACCAATGAAATTATTTACAATATCAGAAAAATCGAAAAAGAAAATGATATCGTTCTTGTGGAAGTAGGTGGAACAATCGGTGATATAGAAAGTTTACCTTTTCTGGAAGCAATTAGACAATTTAAACTGGAACTTGGCGAAAAAAACGGTATATATGTATTCCTTACTTATGTACCACTTGTCAAGGCTGCAGGAGAATTGAAAACAAAACCAACCCAGCACAGTGTTCATACGCTTAGAGGAATTGGTATTCAACCGGACATTCTTCTCTGCCGATCAGAAAAGAAGTTTGATGATGATATCAAATCAAAAATTGCTCTATTTACAAATGTTAAGAAAGATCATGTTATAAATGCAATTGATGTAGATTCTGTTTATTCCGTACCACTTGTATATAAAGAAGCCGGTCTGGATAAAGTACTTTGCGATCTGCTTGATCTTAATTATAAACAAAGTGATTTCTCCGACTGGGAGACATATCTGACAAACCTCAGAACAAGCACCGAAGAAGTCACAATCGCTGTCTGTGGAAAATACGTTATTCATCAGGATGCATACAAAAGCGTTGAACAGGCATTGATACACGCTTCAGCTGAAAATAAAGTCAAACTGAACATAAGGTGGATTGATTCAGAGCGAACAGACACTGCAGATGTAATAGAAAAGGAACTCGACGGGGTTGATGGTATCCTTGTTCCCGGTGGATTCGGAGTCAGAGGAATTAACGGTAAAATCAGCATTGCTAAATATGCCAGAGAGAACAAAATACCTTTCTTTGGAATATGCCTTGGTATGCAGATTGCCGTTGTTGAGTATGCTAAACATGTTTGTAATGTACCTGATGTATACAGTACAGAATTCGATGAACATTGTGAAAACCCTATTATAGATTTAATGGAAGACCATAGCTATATCGATCAATACGGTGGAAATATGAGACTTGGATCATATGAATGTTCTCTTATGGAAGGATCATTAGCGAGAAGCATATACGACAACAAAACTATTTCAGAAAGACACAGACATAGATATGAGTTTAATAACAGATACAGAGATGTACTTACTGAAAACGGTATGATGATTACAGGTAAATCTCCTGACGATTTGCTTGTAGAGATTGTAGAGATTAAGGACCACCCATTCTATATTGGTGTTCAGTTTCATCCTGAATTCAAATCCAGACCTAATACACCGCACCCTATTTTTGCAAGTTTCATAAAAGCAGCAAAAAAGAATAAAAAAAAATGACATGAATACAGTTTTCATTCGTTAAGGGAGTGAGATGAGCAAAACAAAGAAAACTAAGTTTGCAGGTTCTTTCTATCCGGGTAATGCAGAAGCATTATTGAAAACAATAAAAATTATGGATGAAGAATCTGATAAGAACATAAAGATTAACAAACCGGCATGTGTAATTTTACCACATGCTGGTTATGTTTATTCCGGACAATGTGCTGTTGACTGCATCAGACAATTGAGACAGTTCGATTATAAGCGTGTTGTTGTAATAGCCCCGAGTCACAGATTAGGTGGTTTTGATTTTTCCATAGGAAACTTCGATAAGTTTGAAACTCCCAATGGCAACATCAAAACTGATAAAACTGTGATAACGAAACTTCTGGAATCTGAGCATTGCGAATTCATTCCTCAGGCATTTGAGGCTGAACATTCTCTCGAAGTACAACTGCCTCTACTGAAATACTTTTTGGGTGATTTTCTTCTTGTTCCGATTGTTATAAGCAATCAACAGAAACACAACAGTAGACTGCTCGGAAAAATTCTGTCAGAAGCAATCAATGATATGGAGAACACTCTGTTTGTTGCCAGCACGGATTTATCTCATTTCCATAATGCTGCTACAGCGGAGATTAAAGACAGTTTATTCATTGATCTTCTAAAGAATATGGATATTGACAGCATGCAGAATAAACTTGCATATCGAGATACTGAGGCATGTGGTTTTGGAACTGTAATGACAATAATGCATATAGCAGACAAACTGGAAACAAACCCACCAGTTATTGTTTCCTATACTCATTCAGGGAAAGTTACCGGAGATAACCGAGAGGTTGTGGGTTATCTATCAGCCCTGTTCGAAAACAAAATCTGATTAGTGGGTCAGCATACTTAGAGCGGTAGATTTTGCTGTAATAGTATTATCTCTAATTTATTTGCTTGACTCAATGATATTATAAATGAATTTTAAAAATAATTATATTTTATGGAGAAATTAATGAAAGAAACAGGACATACAGATATTATAAAGTCTTCACTTTCAAGTCATGATGTAACCAGACCGCAACGAATAGTCCCGAACTTAGTAAACAGGATTACTGCGACGGCTGTGTTTGCATTCTCACTTTTAATTTACTTCCTGACTCAGGCAAGATCATTATCTTTCTGGGATTGTGGAGAATACATTACTTCAAGTAGTATTCTCGGTGTTCCACACCCTCCCGGCAACCCATTCTACATCATATTGGGGCGCTTCTTCACGATATTTGATTTTGGTCTTCCCCATGCTCAGGTTGTAGCTTTTATTTCAGCGTTGATGTCCGCTCTTGCGGTAATGCTGATTTATCTCATTACAGTTCAATTGATTTCTATGTTTGAGAAAAAACCATGGCTGATTGTTTTTGCAGGAATTGCAGCTTCAGTTTATACTGCATTTTCCTACACATTCTGGAACAACGCAGTGGAAGCTGAGGTTTATGCAGGGCTTGCACTTATCCTTAATCTGGTAATCTGGCTCACTCTTCTCTGGGTTGAGAAACACAGAAACATGTCTCATCAGAATATCCTGATGCTGATTATCTATGTATTTTTTCTCGGATTCAGTATTCACCAGACATCACTTCAACTTGCACCTGCTTTACTATTCATAGTATTTTACCCGCAAATCAGTAAAAGTTTCAGGACTTCATCATTCTGGGTACGCACCGTTGTTTACATTGTATTATTAATGGTTGTTTATGCAATATTCAATGGTATTGCTGAAAAAGTACAATTCCCAAGCCTTGGAAAATGGATGTTCGCATTTCTTGCTATTGCAATGATTGTATTCCATTTAAGAAAAGATATAAGCAAAAGAACCTGGATTCTGGCATTAATATTTATTGGAATCGGATTTTCTCCACACATATATCTCTGGATAAGATCAGCTCTCAGACCATTCATGAATGAAGGTCACCCACATAACTGGGAATTATTCACTAACTATATATTAAGACGTCAATATGGCAATGTTTCTTTCCTTGAAAGAAGAGCTACATTATTTTATCAGTTAGATTATCATTTCTGGCGTTATTTCCAATGGCAGTTTTTTAATGCAGATACTATAGCTGAATGGGTAAACCTGCCGGTGAGATTAGTAAAGAACTTCTTTAATATCCTTATTGTATTACCATTAGGTTTTACTGGAATTGTATACCAGATAAGAAAGAACCGACACTCTTTTGCGTATTTCATGGCATTCTATTTTATGAGTTCATTTGCTATGATTCTTGTGAGTAACCTTTCTACAGAAGAAGTAAGAGACAGAGAGTATTTCTTTACAAACGCCTATTACCTCTGGACCATCTGGATGGCTATCGGATGCGTTGGTATTATCAAATTACTCTGGAACAATATCAGACCTTTAAGTTATGTAGCTCTGATACTTTTTGCCGCATTACCTGTACTTCATCTTGCATCTCACTACCATATCCATGACAGATCCAAAGAGTTTGTTGCAATTGGTTATGGACAAAACTTCCTGAACTCTCTTGAAGAAAATGCAATTATCTTCACAAATGGAGACAATGATACTTTCCCATTATGGTATGCTCAAGCTGTACATGATCCGGAAGCTGAAGAACATATTTATCCAGCAGAAGATGTTTATCCTGATGAAAACATGAAAGCTAAAATAGCCGATGCAATTGCATATAAGAACGAGCAGTGTAAGGGTATAAGAAAAGATGTTTCCATTGCCAACCTAAGTCTGCTCAATACAGGCTGGTATATAAAACAGATTCGAGATAAAGAAGCTGTTGAATTCACAATTCCTGATAAGCAGATTGAACCGGAAACCCCCGGAAACGTATTGTTTCCGAGAATGAACAGACGCTCCGGCTATATTAATATAGAAGGTCAGCGTCCGGGACAAAACATCGCAGTACATCTTAATGAAAAAGAAGTACTTTATACCAGAGATCTGGCAGTAATTCAGATTATCAAAGATAATTTTGGAAAACGTCCCATATATTTCGCTGTAACCATTCCGGATGACTTTATTCGCAAACTTGGTATCAACAAATACCTGAGAAATGAAGGAATGGTAGACAGACTGGTTGCTGTAAACAAATATGAATTTAAACTGGATGCTCCTAAGGCAAAAAATGTTGCTATATTTGGAGATATGAATAACTGGAAACCAATTCCAATGGAAAAGGGTAAAGACGGTATCTGGAGAAAAGAAATTGCTCTGCGCCCTGCTATATACAATTATGTATATGAAGTTGATGGAAAACAGATACCGGATCCTGATGCAGAATTTTCTTCCATGCTGTACCAATACGGTAGAACATCTTCAATCCTTAATGCAGATTTCAATATTGAACGACTTGAGAAGAATGTTACAGAAGTATATACATACAAAAGCATATTCGATGATTCTGTTTATAAAGATGATAATATTACTCGACTTGTTAATAACTACGGAGCTTCATACATTACCAGATTATCACAGTATTATCTTACAATAAATGATTATGAAAAAGCCGTACACTATATGGAAGAAGGATTTAAATTCATCCAGAACAAATCATCAATTCTTGATAATATCATCCAACTCTATAAACTTGCAATAGATCACTACAAAAGAACAGGAGAATTCGAAAAAGCTGAAGAAATTCTTGCAAAAGGTCTTTCTCTTAATCCCGGAACCGGTGACTATTATGACCTTAATATTCAGATGAAACTTTATATTGCCAATCTGGAAAATACTACAGATAAACAAAAGTATAAGGACGAGGCAAGTAATCTTCTTGAAAAAGTTGTAGAAGTAGATCCTCAATATAAAAAAATGCTGAGAATGATTATCAGGTATTATAATAATACTAAGAACAAAGATATAGCAATAAAAGCGCTGGAAACAGTTAAGCCATATCATAATAAAGAACAAGTAGACATGCTGATTGAAAATTTCAGCATTACTGAATAAATAAGCTTTGAGACCTGTTAATTCAGGTCTCTTTATTTTCTATCACTCTTTTATAATTCCGGAGACATTATGCCCGAAGTAAAATTCCTATTTTTTTTAGAGCGCGAATTACATCTTCCCCTGCTTCACAATCTGATGAAACATATCCATGAAAATAAACTTGGAGAAACAGGTATATTTTGCCAATCTTTCATTCCATCTTCATATGGTAATCCCGGATATGGGATAAGAGAAGATTTTCTGAAAGCCAATATTGAAGTACCCTACAGAGTAATCACTGATCCATATGCTTACAGTCCGGATATTACTTTCATGGCTGACTTCAGTTACCAGTATACAGAAGGACTTGGCAAAATAGTCAACATCGGTCATGGCACAATCTCCAAAGGCTGGTTCTTCACGGATCGCTTAATTTCCCTCAGGGAAAACTGTGCGGATCTTCTTTGTGTTCCTGGTGAAATCCATAAATCTACACTGGAAAAACTGGTAAGAACGAAAATTGTAGTAACAGGAATGCCCAAACTTGATCATGTTTTCATGAATCTTCATAAACAGAAAGAGATTCTTAAAAAAATGAAACTTGATCCTGAAAAGAAAACTGTACTGTTTGCCCCGACATTTAATCCTGAATTCAGTATAGTGCCTCATATTGAAGATAGAATCCCTGAGTTGGTTCCGGATTATTTTAATATTATCATAAAACTGCACGGTGCTGCCCCTGAAGAATGGCGAAGAAAATACAGCAGTCTGGCAAGTATGCACAGCAACGTTTTCTATTCAGAAGCTCAGGATATTGCTGAGTGCTTTATTGCCGGAGACATTCTTATTTCAGATGTTTCTTCAGTTATATTTGAGTTTGCAGCCTGCAAAAAACCTGTTCTTCTTTTTGATAGCCCTACAATCGAAAACTACATCAACTATCATCCTGATGATCTGGAATACAGATTCCGTGATATTGGCTACAGGTTTTCGGATGTCAACAAACTGAAAGATCTTCTTTATAAGTCTCTGATGACTCCATTGAATTCAGATAAATCTGCTGAATCAGCTCAATCTTTTGTGTCAGAAAGAAACGGAAATTCCTCAAAACTGGTTATTGAAGAAGCGCTTAAACTGCTTGATACAGATTCAGAAAGGAAGATTCTTCTTGCTGTAAATACTTCAAATGATAACGAAAAGACTGAATTTATCAATAAATACAGCAATAAAAGTGACTTATTCTTCAGCTATAACGGACCTGATCGGGAAAACATTTTACAACAGGCTCAGAAAGCAGCGGAAGATTCACGTGCTGAGATTGTACTGTTTTGTGACTCAGACTTCCATATGTCCCCAGTGATGCCGATATTTATGGAAAATCATTTTGCTGTTTCCGAAAATGTCGGTATTATTCTCCCTCTCAAAAATGAACAGATTCCGGGAGATAACTTATACTACAGGAATTACATTGACTTTAAACAGCAAATGCATCCATCAACAAAAGCTTTGCAGTTAACATACTCAATGACCGGACAGTCCTGTGAGCTTGAATATGCAAAATCTCCCGTGTTCGCAGTAAGAAAAGATATACTCATGCAAGCCGAACTAACACAATCAAACTTTCACACAAACTGGCTGGAGCTTATTCTTCAATGTGCGAGAATGGGAAGAAGACTCATCTGTGCTTTTGATACATTTATTTATAAGGTTGAAAATCAGAGTAATCCGGATAATACATTATCTCCAGACAATAGGAGCACTGCTTCCTCCGGAGAAATAGCAGTTCCTTCAATTCCTGATGATGCAGATATGGACGACAAAATTGAGTTTGTTAAGTCAAGAATTGCTGAGGATCCGGGTAATACGGATTTAATCAAAGAACTGATCGATCTTTATTATCTCAATGGTGATTATGAAATGGTAGATGTTTACCAGGAAATGATTCCGGATGATCCTGATGTACTACTTAAATCATGTATAGCTCTTCAGAAACAGAATATGATACAGGAAGCATACAATAAAATCAATAGAATAGCAATTGACGATGTGCACAACTCAGCTCTCAAAGCAGAAATATTGAATCAGAAAGCTCTGCTTCTCATAAAACTGGAAAGAGCTTTCGAAGCTGAACATCTTCTAAAAAAAGCCTTGGATAGTGATCCTGATAATGATGAAATACATGTTACTTATGCAACTTACTATCTTATGTTTTCTGACATATCAAGTGCTGAGAGTCATTTGAACCGGGCATTGGATTTAAACAGAGAAAATGTTAATGCTATTCTGGGCAAAGGAATAATCTCAGAAAGCAATGGATTGACAGATGATGCTGTCAGATATTATCTTGGTGCTCTTGAGATAAATCCACAATTTACAAAAGCATTGCAGTCTTTGTTACCTATTGCATACCGTACAGGTAATTATGAAATTATAGAGGAACCTTTGAAAAAGTTCATAAAACTTCAACCGGAAAATATTGACATGAATTTTGTTTTGGGTGGAGTCTTATATGAAAAAGGGTCATATGGAGAAGCAATGCAGATTCTTGACAAGATTATTGAACTTGATTCTGAGTTTGAGGGAGTTAAGGAGTTAAAAAAGAAAATTATTGATAAATTGTAATTGAAGTACGTTTTTGTTGACTCAAATTTTCAGATAATAATTTTTGATAGTCAGATTTTTATTGGAGGATACAATGAAAAAAATAATAATTGCAGCTATGCTTTTAATTGTAATATTATGCAGTGCAGTAGAATTTAAAGCTGCCTATATAGATACTCAGGAAATAATGAATAAAGCAAAAGACATCGTTGATGCTAAAACGGAATTCAGTAATTATCAGCAGAATTGGGATAAGCAGATCAACGAGAAAAAAGCAGCCATTACTCAATTGAAAAATGATTACGAAGCTAAAAAAGTAATTCTTACTGATTCAGGTAGAGAAGAAGCCGAAAAGCTTATCGAAGAAAAAGAAAAAGAGCTTAATGACTTTATCGAAAGCATTTTTGGTGAAAATGGTCTGGCAGCTCAGAGAAACAATGAGCTCCTTGAACCGATTCTTGTTAAACTTCAGGAAGCAATCAAAAGAGTTGCTGACCAGAATAATTATTCGATAGTACTGGATGCTTCCGGTGGAACTGTTGTATATGCTGTACCCGGAATAGATATTACACAACTTGTTATTGATGAACTGGACAGTGAAGGACAGATTATCACCAATGAATCAGATGAAAGCAGCGATCCATTTGATAGACCAAAAGAAGATGACAAGAAGCAGGATGATAAGAAAAATGAAACTCACGATCCTTTCGATAAGGAAGAGTTTAAAGCTCCTGAGCCACCTAAAGCAGGTAAATGAGGAAGTAAATGAAAAAATTCAAGCTTAAAATAAATACAGATATACTTAAGACAAAAATTCAGGGCGATTTTAGAATTCTCAACGATTGCGAATTTGATAATGTCGCTGAACTTGCAGAGGCCAATTCAAGCTCAATTTGTTTTATAGAAAACCCAAAGTTTCTTGAGCAGGCTGAGCAATCCAATGCCGGTCTTCTGATTTCAACTCCGAACTTCAAGTTCGAAGACAGAAATGTTATCTACACACCTAAACCCTACTTCATGTTTATGTTTCTCGTAAGAGAATGGCTCAAGCTTGATGAATCAGTTATTGAGGCAGTAATACACCCTTCAGCAATTGTTGCTAAAGATGTTAAACTTGGTAGTAATGTAAGTCTGGGAGCTAATGTTGTTGTTGCCAGAGGAGCAGAAATCGGGGACAATACCAGAATCGATGCTAACAGCTCTATTGGTGAAAATACAAAAATCGGCAGTAACTGTCATTTCTATCCGAATGTCAATATCTATCATGATTGTGCAGTCGGAGACAGAGTGATACTTCATTCCGGTACTGTTATTGGTGCAGATGGTTTTGGTTATCTTGAATGGGATAAGAAACAGGAGAAGATTCCACAGGTTGGTAATGTTGTTCTGGAGGATGATGTTGAAATCGGAGCAAATTCCTGTATTGACAGAGCTACACTTGGAACAACCAGAATATCTCGTGGTACAAAAATAGATAACCTTGTCCAGATTGGGCATAATTGTACAATTGGTGAAGACACAATTGTCTGTGCTCAGGTTGGACTTGCCGGTTCAACAGGCATAGGTAATAATGTTTATCTTGCCGGACAGGTTGGAGCCGGCGGTCACTTAAAAGTCGGTGATAATGTTATGGTAGGAGCTCAATCCGGTATAGCCGGAAATCTGGAAAGTAACATGAAATATTTCGGAACACCTGCTATTGATGCAATGCAGCAGAAAAGAGTTATTGTTGCAATGAAAAGACTTCCCGAACTTGTTAAAAAAATGAAAAAAATAAAGAGTTAAGATTATGAAAGAATTTAAAAAAACTATTGGAGGAATGGTAACTTATACCGGTGTAGGACTTCATTATGGACAGATTTCAACTGTAACTTTTAAACCGGCAGGACCTGACGATGGCATTATTTTTGTCAGATCAGACCTTCCTGAATGTCCTGAAATCCCCGCCGATATCGATCATGTTATTGATATATCTCGAGGAACCACAATAGGTATTAAAAAAGCTACAATAGCAACTATTGAGCATATCATGGCTGCAATCAAAGGACTGGATATCGATAACATCCGAGTTGAAGTTGATGGTCCGGAAGTTCCTGTTGCCGACGGTTCAGCTCTCCCCTACATGAATCTTCTGAAGAAAGTAAACATTGTTACCCAAAACAGTGTAAGAGAATACTTTGAGTTTGATGAACCAATAAATTTCTCTGCTGAAAAAGATGGTGTTGATATTGTAATTGTTCCTGCTAATGAATTAAAAATAACTTTCCTCGTAGATTATAAACATAAATATCTTGGAACACAATATACATGGCTTCCAAATATGAGCTATTTTGAGAAAGAATTTGCTGCCTCCAGAACTTTCTGTTTCCTGAATGAAATTGTTCAGCTTAAAGAAGCAGGGCTTATCAAGGGTGGTTCTCTTGAAAATGCTATTGTAATATCCGAACCGGACATTTCTAAGGAGGAGATAGATCACCTTAGAGAATTGTTTAACTATAAAGACGAAATCGAAATAAACGAGAACGGACTTCTTAACAACACAGAGCTTAGATATTACAACGAGTTTGTACGTCATAAAGTTCTTGATCTTGTAGGCGATATTGCTTTACTCGGTGTTCCGATTAAAGGTCATATCCTTGCAGCGAGATCAGGTCATAAAACAAACGTTGCTCTGGTGAAAAAACTTCGTCAATTACACAAGAAACAGGAACTGCAAAAGATTTTTACAGAGAAACAGACTAAAGATGTTGTGTTCGACATCAATGCTATTCTTAAAATACTTCCTCACAGATATCCATTCCTTCTTGTAGATAAAATTGTTGATTTCAAAAATGGTGAAAGTATTACAGGTATTAAGAATGTTACGATTAATGAACCATTCTTCCAGGGACACTTCCCGGATCATCCTGTTATGCCAGGAGTTCTTACTGTAGAAGCTATGGCACAAACAGGCGGTATTATGCTGTTGAACTCTTATCCTGATCCGCAGAATTATGTTGCATACTTTGCCTCAATTGACAATGTTAAATTCAGAAAACCGGTGTTACCGGGAGATACACTAAGATTCGAACTGAAAGTTATCTCCATGAAGCGAAGCTTATGTAAAATGCATGGCGATGCCTATGTTGGTTCAGTCAAAGTCTGTGAAGCTGATTTCATGGCTAAAGTAATGGAGAAATAGGAGACTGACATGGTAAAAATTCATCCTTCTGCAATTGTAGCACCCGGTGCGAAACTTGGAAATGATGTCGAGATTGGACCATACTGTATTATCGGAGAAGATGTACAGATTGGTGACAGAACATATCTTCAATCAAATGTTGTAGTTGATGGAGATACTATACTTGGATCTGATAATAAAGTTTTTCATTCCGCTGTTCTTGGAACCGTTCCTCAGGACCTGAAATACAACGGAGAACCAACAAAACTTAGAATTGGTAATAACAACAGTATACGAGAATTTGCTACTCTGAACAAATCTGCAACAATGGATGAAGACGTAAATATCGGCAGCAATAATCTTATTATGGCGTATGTACATGTTGCTCATAATTGTCAAATAGGTAACAATATTATAATTGCAAATGCTGTGCAGATTGCCGGACATGTTGTTATAAATGACTACGCTAGCATTGGCGGAATGACAGCTATTCATCAATTCGTACAGATTGGCAGAAATACTTTTGTCGGTGGAGCTTCCGGTGTGAAAAAAGATGTACCTCCATATACTCGAGGTGAAGGAATGCCTTATAAAGTTGCAGGAATAAACAGCGTAGGTCTTCAAAGAAAAGGCTTTTCTGAAGAAGCTATCGCCAATATCAGAAAAATCTACAAATTGTTTTATAATTCAGGAATGAATGTTACACAGGCATTAGAAGAAGTGTTGCTGATGAATGATGTTACTCCTGAAGCCCAGGTATTCGTTGATTTTGTGAAAAACTCACATAGAGGAATTTGTAAAGCAAGATAAAAAAAATTAGAAAATTTCAATATATTAAAAGCCGTGGAATTCCCATGGCTTTTTCAATCATCAGTTTTCTTTTCCTCATCTTTCATCTCTTTGTACCAGTCTTCTTTTCCGTATATTTTTTCAGCACAGGATTCGCATAATCCATGACTGAATTGAGCATCGGAATGTGTCGTAATATATGTTTCAACCTGATTCCAGTAACCTTTACTATCTTTGATTTTCTTGCAACTCGAGCAAATCGGCAGAATTCCACTGAGCTTCTTCACTTCATCCAGAGCTTTTGTAAGTTCACTGTTTTTTTCTTCTAATTCACTCGTTTTAGCTTTTACCAGATATCTCAGAGTCTTTTCATTTTTTTTAAGCAAAGAAATGTATACAACAATTATAATCACTACACTAAGTGAAACAATCAAAATGATAAATGATAACAGCCAATCAGGTGTTTTTTCCTCATATTGAATCCTTTTGCCAACAATCTGCCTCAGTCTTTCTTCCGGAATTCTATCAATACCTTCATTAATAAATCTCAAGAGTTTTGTATTTCCTTTCTGAACTCCAATTCTCATGTAATCTCTGTTTAATGTACTGGCACTATGGAAATCATTCAGTTGTGGAAATTTTACCATATTATATGATACAGTTGGGAAATCCAAAGCAAAAGTACTGATTTTCCCGTAAACCGCAGCAAGAATTACATCTCTGCTTGTCTGGAATGTGTGCAGCTGAAGATTGGGATAATGATCTCGAAGATATGATTCGATGAAATCTCCTTTTACTATTCCTACAGCAACACTATTTGAGGTAACAAGATCTTCAAAAGATACATCCTTCTTTGTAAACAGTCTGGTTTCCAAAGACATATTGAGAGGATTTGAGAACAGCATGTATTCTTCCCGCTCAGAATTACGAAACAGCCCTCCATGGCAGTCAGCTTTACCTTTTTTGATTCTCTTAAGACTTTCATTCCAAGATGTTAAATCATATTTTATCTCAACATTATTATATATTCCGAACATTCTCCAGAATTCTATTAGTAATCCATCGGGGTCTCCTTGATGATTAATGTAAGAAAATGGAGCCCAGGAAACTGAATTTGTTACGACAAGTGTATCCGGCTTGAAGTTCGCAGATAGATTTATTGGAAAAAATATTACTATACAAATAAAGAGTATATATGTAAGTTTAAAGAGAGAAAAGATATAATTTCTCATTTATGCTCCTGAGAGTCTGTAAGTACAGAAAATTACATTTACAGATAATATAATTGAATTTTGTATCAACACAAAATGTCTTTTATATAGAATACATCACTTACAACGCAAATTGTTGACATACTCAAGTGGTTTTGTCTTATTGATTGTATTAAATCATTCGGAGGTTTATTATGAACCAAATTAATATTGGAGTTGAGATTTATCCTGAATTACCAGAAGTTTTGTCTATTTTTGTTGGAGGACTTAAAAGCATACTATTCGATAATATTACAGGAATATATATGATAGGATCTCTCGCTACAGGAGATTTTGATCTGGACAGTGATATTGATTTTCTTGTGATAACTCAAAGAGATATTAATGAAGCAGATGTTGAAGAACTAAACTTAATGCATTCCGAAATTCATAAAATTGGATACTATCCTGCAGAACATCTTGAGGGTTCTTACATCAGTAAAGAATTGATTTCGGATTACTCCAGAATTGATGAACCTGTCTGGTATCTGGAAAACGGAGACATTACTCTTCAGCAATCCGATCATGACAACAAATGGCATGTACGCTGGATACTAAGAGAAAAAGCAGTTATATTGTGTGGAGAAAAGCCGGATTCATTTCTCTCTCCTGTCCCACCAGAAAATATAATTGAAGAGACAAAGTTAACTCTTCAAATGCTGCAAAAATTTTTCAAAGATGAGTTAAACGGTCCCCTTGATTTCTGTAATACTCGTTTTGGGCAATCATACTCAGTTCTGTGTGCCTGTAGGTTTCTCGAGACAATCTCTACAGGTGTTGTTAAATCAAAACTGTCCGGAATGAAATGGGGATTACAGCAACTCGATTCAACCTGGCACAAACTAATCTCAGATGCATGGGAAGAACGAAAAGGTGTCAGATTCTGTAAGAAGATAAGACAGCGTGCAGAGCAAAGTGATCTTCTGGAAACAATGGATTTTATTGACTATGCAGTTGAGAACACTGAAAAAATTTTATCTTGCAATTGAGTTAACTTGCTTTTATACTATTAAGGAAACAAAATTAGAGAGATAATATGCCATTTAGAATAAGCTATCTGGAAGATTTGAATATTGTTGAACTGTTATATTTTGGTCATGTTACCAGTGATGATATATACAACGCGACAAGAAAAAGTCTTGAAACCCAGAATAAAAAAAACACTAAGTTAACACTTGTAAATACATTAGAAATGACTGAAACAACAGCAAACATTATTGATGTTCACCTTATACCTGAAAAGTTTTACAAGCAAAGTGCAGATACAAGAAAAAAAGTTATTGCCATATTGGAATCTAATATTCCAACTATAAAGTTGCTAATAAATGATTACTTTAATTCCTGCTATAACAGAGGGTGGCGAATTAAAAAATTTAAAACTCGTCAAGATGCTCTGGAATGGTTATTACAATTTGAAAGTAAGTAACATATAATCACACATCATCTGCATATATTGATCTTTTTTATGAGTATCATTCAATTTTTAATTGACAACTTGCTTTTCCCCTTTCATAAACAGTGCAAAACAGTTTCAGAGGAAAATAATGCCATATAAGATTATTTATATTGAAGAAAATAGTATCGTTGAAGTCTTTTATTACGGTCAGGTTACGGGAGAGGATATTCGAAAAGCTGTTGCAGAAAGTGTTGAAACTCAAGTTAAAAACAATGCTTTGAAGTCACTTATCAATACACTTGAAGTAACTGACTCTATTGCAAGTATCACTGATGTGCATTTTATTCCTCAGAACTATTATAAGAAAAAAAATATCAGCAGAAAGAAAATCATTGCTCTGATCGACTCAGATATCCCCAGTGTTAAACAGATTGTAAACGACTACTATAATACTTGCTTCAATCAAGGTTGGAAGATAAAGATGTTTAAGAATCGTGGAGATGCTGTTGAATGGCTGATAGAAAACTCCTGACACTCATATAAGCACTTAAAGGTAGTACTAATGAAAAAACTATTCTATATTATTTTATTACATCTGTTTCTTTCATCGCTGATTGCAGAATGGCAGGTGAGATTCGAAAAGGATGAAGAAACAGGTAGCAGCACATCTTATATTCAATCTGATATTGTTAATCCTGTAAAACCTATGGAATTCCCTTATGTTGGAATAAAGTCTCTGATTCAGGTCAGCAACACAGGTAGCGAAGAATACATTTGTTTTGCTTTTACGGAAGAGCCAGTATTGCAGAATCCGGAAGTTGTGGATAATTTCAAGTTGTTCACTGCTAAAATCACCTGGGATAAGAAAACTGAAAACGTACTTCTTTTTCAACCAGAGGGATCGAATTTTTTATTCTTCAAAGATCCTGTCAGTGCAATAAAAAACATCGAGTCCAGTAAAAAAGTATTAATTGAATTGAATTGGGACTGCGAAGGTATTGTACATTTCGAATTTAATATCGAAGGTTCTGCCGATGCTATAAAGAAAATGAGAAGTAGATTACAATAGTATATATCACTAATTCTTCTTGTTAACGTCTTTCCTGACTGATTTGTCAACTAACCATATAATCAAAAAGCCTGCAGCTATAAATGCTAAGCCCGGGCATTTAAATATACTGGTATGCGGATCACAGAATTCAATAATCCAGACGAAGCCACATAGAGAAAGTAGTAATCCGGCAATTGCGGCAAACGCACTTGAGCGTGTAAAATTTATTACTGTAAACGGATCTTTATCTTTTGTACTCATCATTGCAATGTTCCTCCATAACTTACCTATGATATTTTTTAATCTTTCTGTTGCTGAATATTTGTCAATGATTTTTCAACAGATACTGCTTATTGCAGATATGTAATATTAAATTCTTGACTTCAAACCTATAATACCTCAGTAGATTCAAAAAGGAGTTTATTATGGCTGAATTATTCCAAAAAGGCGAAAAAGCCCCTGATTTCACATTAAAGAATCAGGACAATATAGACGTTTCTCTGAAAGACTACGAAGGCAGCTATCTGCTGCTCTATTTTTACCCAAAAGATAACACTCCGGGGTGTACTCTGGAATCCAAAGACTTTACATGTCTGAAAGATGAGTTTGAAAAACTGGATGTAAAACTTGCCGGAGTGAGTAAAGACAGCATAAAATCCCACAAGAACTTTATTGCAAAGCAGGAGTTGGGAATAGATTTGCTCTCCGATCCGGATATTGTTGTAATGAAGGCTTACAAAGCCTGGGGCTTAAAGAAAAACTACGGTAAAGAGTATGAAGGTGTAATACGATCCACAATACTGATTGATCCTGATGGAAACGTCATTAAACATTGGCATAATGTGAGAGCGAAAGGGCATGCCGAGAGAATTCTCAAAGAGTTAAGAACTCTTATATAAATTAACAAGGAGAAAGTATGAAAAAAATATTTTTACTATTATTACTGTTACCTGTATTTCTTTCAGCAATAACTATGAATGAACTGATTAATGAGTGTCCTAAGTATGAAACTGAAATCCGCAACGTACTTCATGATGGAGTTGATTACAAAGTTGTTAGCAGAACAGATGTTGACTGGACTACCGCAGTAATTCTTGAAGATTTGGCCGGTGACGGATATTTCATTATTGAAGATGATAATGATGACATAATGGTAGTTGATTTATCGGAATAAACAATCAGAATTTATGGGCTGTCTCTGGCAGCCTTTTTTTACTCATGTACTACAGCATTCAAGTACTGAGAAAGAAAGTTCCTTGATTTATAGAATTCATAATTATAATACATCATGTAAATTGAATACAACATAAAGGGAATTACCCACACCAGAAACTCAGGTTCAACGGGTACATTTATCATCCCCATTAGATATCCTATAGAAAACAGCGAAAAGAGTAACGTCCCGATTATTAAATGTACAAGCGTTGCGATACTGGGTCTTACTGTTATAGAGACATCAGTCTGAGATTTTCTCTGGTTCACCATACCTTCAAAAACAGTAACAAAAGACTTGTTATTGGGAGTAATCCTGTTCATTTTGAATCTATTGTTCTGCATCGAGCCTTCGTATTTCATCTCAATTTCCATAAACTTCAACGTCCAGAAATATCTGAAATAGTTCTTTGGCTCAAGAATCTGCCCAAGTTTATAGAGGACATCATTCTCGGAATATCGAGTTCTGAGTTTCAGGGTTGAGTAAGGTATGAGTTTTATCATCTATTCTTAACCTTTTCTTCTAATATAACTTTGATTCTATCTGTTGCCTTTCCATCAGTCAGATTGCAGAGATAGTTCTTTTTATCCAGCAGCTTTTTCTTTCTTGCACTGTCGGGATTAATTGCCGTCTCTATTGCTGATTCGAGTTGCTCAGGTTTATTGATGTATACAAAAATATCTGCAAGCCAATCTTGAAGATTCTCTACAAGTACCGGTTCGCCATCGGAATGAGAAATATCGCTGAATCCTTTATCAAAAATGACACCGCATTTTTCCAGTACAAGAAACTCATTGATAACACCGGATGCATCACTGATTAGTGTATCTGCCGCAAACAGATAAGGTACGATATTGTGATCAGATTTGGGAACAAGAACAACATTTGGATTCGCTTTAACGCATTTCTGAATATACTTGTGTTGCTTATGGGATGCATATTTTCCTGCCCAGCTGTATGGGTGCAGCTTAATGATGACATTATATTTATCTGTGAGGCTTTTTGAAGTAATCTGCTTACCAAGATCGAAAATCGATGTCGGTTTATATGAAGGACCGTATAATATTGTTTTTTTGGCCGGATCAAGACCAAGATTGAGTAGAAAATCTTTACTGGAGTAATTACCCATGAAATAGGCATCCAGCTTGGGAGTGCCTACAACATGCAGTTCGATGTTATCACTCAGTCCCATTTTCTTAAACATATCTACTCGGTACTGTCCTTCAACAAAACGCAGATAGCGTACATTGCTCTGTCTGGCAAGACTTCTATACCTTTGACTTTTAATGCTTATGGAATGATCCACATGACAGAGAATCGCCTTTCCATATTCTTCAGGATTCTTCAGGGTATCTCCGCAAAATACAAAATAATAGCCATCAGTGTTATTGGAAATGATATATCCATCTTTCCTGAGCTGTTCTTCAATCTTCTTCTTATCTGAGACAAGGAAAATACCGAGAAATCTTGTGTGGTTCTCCCCCACTCTAACTGCGAGTTGATATTTATCATCTTGAGAGAGTCTGTCATAAATTGGCTTCATCATAGCCCAGTAATAAAGCTGTTTTACATCGAATAATACTTTAATCATAGTGAAAAGCATCAAATCTGAAGCAATATTATTTAGCAAGAAATATTCTTCCGGGAATGTGTTATTATGCAGTATACATGAAAAGATATGATTGTTGACAGAATCACAATTATAAAATGAGATAGTCTCATGAATATTGTAAAAACATTAAAAAAAATATTATTAGATTTATCAATTGAAAATAGCTGCATAAAAGCTATTGCCCTAAATGGAAGTTATGCTGTCAACAGACAGACCGATACTTCCGATATTGATTTCGTAATTATTGTTGATTCTGATAATGCAATTCAGCAAGTTGAATCGAAATTGAAAGCAATGTTTGAGTTTGAAAAATACTTCCATGAAGTACCTCATTTCAAGTACGAAGACAAGGAAGTTTGCTTCTGTATCTATAATGAAGATTGGTATAAGAAGACTGCAAGTAATCTGTTCAGCTCCAAAGAAACGCTATTGAAATGGCAATCATTTATTCAGCATAAGCTTGTGGAAACAGATCCTGTTCACGATCCTGAGAGAATTTTCTTCAATCTCAAAGAAAATGTTGGTTCTTACCCTCCTGAGTTAGCACAGGAGACTGTCAAGGATTCCCTGAATTATCTCAGGAGTGAATTCATAGAAGACTGGGGATTCAAGAATAGCTATCATTTTGCATTTTCACTTCAGGATATACTTGAGCATATTGCCAAGGCTTTCTATGCATCTCACAGAAAACTGTTTATGCCCCCGCTTAAGCGCTTTCAAACTGACATTGCAGAAGTAAGTCCTGATCTTCATACACTTCTGTTAAATCTCGTCTGTATTGACCAGAAGATGAACTATGTTGATAAGAAAGAAATACTTCAAGAAATATGTGAGAAGATACTTGTTTAATAATACAAATCTTTCAATCAGATTAATTTCCTCATTAGAAATATACATCAAAGATATCTTATTACTATCCAAATGTTCATATCTCCATTTCTTGAACAGATTTTCATTGTAAAGTTATCTTCATACTGTTTCTTACATAGCAACTAATTACTTACTTGCTTTTTCTCATTATTTTACTATACTTTATGTAAAATAAAACATAGGAAAGGTAAATATGAAAAAACTTACAATACTCAGTATGTTAATCATACTCACAATTTCTTTATACTCTACAAATGGTATGAATATGATTGGATACGGACCACGCTCTTCCGCAATGGGCGGTATAAGCCTTGGTCTTACAGGTGATGTGAACTCTATAAATACTAACCCGGCAGGAATCAGCAGAATTGAGGGAAAACAGCTTAAGCTTGGAACAGGACTTCTCTTCCCTGCAGTAACATTTAAGAATGACATGAATGACAAGGAAGCTGAAAGTGCTGTTTTCATGCTGCCAAATGTTGCTTATGGGCAAAAGCTGAGTGATAAGTTCACATTCGGTTTTGGCATGTACTCACAAGGTGGAATGGGAGCAACCTACAAAGATATGAAACACGATGTATTCAGACAATATGATGCTGACCCAACCACACAGAGCGATGCTCTTATGACTGATCTGGAATATCATTCAAAAATCGGATACATTAAGTTTATCCCAAGTATTTCCTATAATTTCAATGAACAATTTGCAATAGGTTTAGCACCAAGTTTTGGCTATGCTATGCTGGAAATGAAAATGCCTTATTCTATTGATCCTATGAAAATGGAAGGTGTTGCTGCTCCGGGAACAGGTATGACATTCGGTCAAATGTTTGCAGCCGCCCCAACTGACGGTGGACTGGGTTATGAAGAAGTTACTGCTTATGCAGATATGGGAGATGCTGTAACAGCGATCGGATTTGGCGGAACAATGGGACTTTCCTACAAAATGAGCGATAAGGTCTCATTCGGATTCTCCTATACAATGCCTTCAACCCTGACTTTTGAAGGAGAAGCCAGTATGGATATGGACTCTCAGTTTGGGCAGGCATTTGAAAGAATGGTCGGTGGAGCTATGCAACAAGGTGCTGATCTTGATACAGCTCGACTGGGAGTAAATACCCAGCTTGCCGGCATGGGTATTAATATGCAGCTTGGTATGATATCCGATTATGATGTAGAAGTTGAGATGTCCTGGCCTCAGGAAATAGGCTTTGGAGTTGCATTCATGGCTACTGATAAACTGCTTCTTGGAATGGATGTTAAATACATAAGCTGGGAAGACGCGATGGACAAGTTCTCAATGAAATTTACAGATGGAAACAATGCAAATATTAACACAATGATGGGCTCTAAAGATGTTAATCTGGAAATGCCGTTAGAATGGGAAAACCAGGTTGTAATTGCACTTGGTACAGAGTACCACCTGAACGATAAAGTTGCCTTAAGAGCCGGCTACAACTATGCGAGTAATCCTGTTCCGGCAGAAACCCTGATACCTATCTTCCCTGCAATCGTAGAACACCATGTAACTCTTGGTACAGGTTATAAAATTAGCGATAGATTCGAAGCAGATGTAGCATTCGAAATAAATATGGAGAAGGAAGACAACGTTGATACCAGCGTTATTGCCAATGAATATGACGATTCAACAAGCAGTCTTGCTGAGACAGCTCTGCACTTCGGATTGACATACCACTTCTAAACAAAAAATAATTTTATATACAGGCTGTAGTGTACACTGCAGCCTTTTTTACTTGCTGAACCCCTCGGATATTTTCCTTGACTGATTATTGTGCAGAGAGGGGAATTATTTTTTAATGGACTTTATGAATTAATACGACCATATAGAAATCCTGAGACCTACAAAATTAGATATATCCCAAATACACCTGACTGTTATGATATAGAATACAATAATTAAGGAGAAATAATGAAAATTTATATAGCTACTATTGCAATGATATCCATTTTCAGTTTCCTATATTCAAAAAGTGAAATCCTTAAAATAGAAATTGACGAGATGATTTATGAACAATTCTTGAACAATATCTCAAAGACAGATACTGGAGATTATCAGATATCTGCCGTAATTACCAATGAGAGTATTACAAAGAGAGATATGACTATTGATTTATCAGAAAATCAAGGAGGGACAAAACTTGAGAAAGAAGAAATTAATCTAATGATAAATAAACAGGATTTTGAGTTTCATACAAAATATGGCTTACTTGGACTTTGCATTGACTCAAAAAGTAGAATTAAATGGAATTTTCAAATTGATTCAGATGATTATTATCCCTATGTGTTTATTGATGATAAGAATGGAAATACAGCTATTTGGGCTGGTGATGTAAAAAGTATACAATTTCGGAACATTATACCAGAACCCAATACATTAGTTAATTATCTTCCTGGCATAATGTTGATTAATAATAAGTGTGAGTTAAAGTGGGTAAGAAAACTTGAAAATGAAGGAAGCTTAGTAGATATTAATTTCTTAACTGGAAATGAGATTTATTTGACTACTGTTGAGAAAAAAGACTGGTTATCAATCATTTGTAAAAATGATATGAATATAAAGAATAAGTTGAATATTAACGAAAATAAACAAATAGCATTTGAGAAATTTAATGAAAAAGGTGAGTCTATAATCAAAAAGACATATGCTGGAGTAAAGGGAATTATCATAAGAAGATCAGTACTCAATGACAGTGGGGAAATATCCGTGGGCGGTACTTCAAATAGCTCAATAATCTATGAGAAAGAATATCTCAATGTTGACAAAGGAAGGGAAATTTATCCTATGAAGGGTTGTGATTTTGTTGCAAAATATGATAATTTAGGGAATATAGCTTGGATGAAGAAAGTACAGGATGCATTTCCTGAAAGAATTTTTAGTATAAATCTACTCAATTCGGGTGATGTAATCGTTTTATACAAAGCTGATTCTACTCATTATCAAGGTGTTTTGGATAAGGATGATCTGAAAAGATTACCATCAAATTTTTTTGAAAGTAGAATCATTTGCCTTGATAGTCATACCGGTGATATAAAATGGGAAAAAGAATTGCCAGATGTTCAATATTCTTTTTTTGATGAAAATGAAAAAGATAAACTCTGTATAAATCTGTTTATTCGAGAGAATATTTTTTATAAAGGATATAAACTTAAAAAAGGTTATCGATATGGAGCAGTATTAGATACACTGGGAGTTTTACAGGAGATATACGAGGTTCCTTTTGAGGTTACAGACGATAATATAGACTATCTAAAGCTTGATTTTACTAACAACTGTGTTTTGTATTGCATTAAAGAAGGGACAGACTATATCCTTTACGAGGAAGATTTGGAAAAGTTCAAAATAACGAAAAAATAGATTTTTCAGCCTGCCACATGCAGGCTTTTCTTTGCTCTCAAGAAATAACACAGAAATATTGACGAATATAGTTCAAATTAGTTTAAAGAAGTATGTCTCAAACTTTAGAAAAGGGAGTTGAATTAATGAATTTCATTTACGTCTCAGTTTCAATCATATCACTATTATTTTCCTGGCGCTATACTGATTTGGAAAAGAAAATACATAATGTTAACTCAAACTACGGATTTAATGTACTACTTACAGATGATAGTGGAATAATATGCAGTAAAATTGATAGGCTTTATGATAAGAAGCAAACTAATGATCCTCATTTTAAGTATACGATCAGTCTTGATAAAGGTTGGAAGCACAGGAAAATGTCAATTCATTCAAGCTATCCTGCTGATATAAACTGTTTCAGGGATGAGTCCGATCCGGATAGTTATTACTTTAGTATACAATATTCCCGTGATCTCATACTAAATGATACACTTACAGTAAAAATGCATAACAATAAAGTATCAGGAAATTGCCTTTTGCTGAAGACGGATGATAAACTTAATATCCAATTAGTTAAGAACTTGACTGATAATATTTTAGAAATACGCGACATGAAAATTGATCATGATGGTAATTATGTTTTTTTAGGTTACAATTATGATTTCTTAGGTGACTATTATGTAAAAGCATTTGAAGATTCAGAAATAATATTATTGAAGATGACTTCGGATTTTCAACAGATATGGGAACAAAAGTTTGATTCAAATACTAATGATATAAACCTTACATGTCTAATTGATAATAATGGGAATATATATACTTCATATACTGTTTACAGAGAATCTTCCAAGGAATATCTTTATGGAAGGGAAACGAGTAAAACTAAGAAAATTAGCAGATTTGACCAAGATGGAAATCTAGAATGGGAAAAATCTTATCCTGTAGTAAGTAATATTAATTCACAGTTCATTATGGGACCTGACAGTCTTTTGTATGTGTTTTCAGCTCATGAAAGCTCATATACTGGTAATTTACATTTAGCTAAAATTGATTTAGAAGGCAATAAAATATTTGAGCGAAAAATAATTACCGAAAGAATAACAAATCTGTCTTTAGTTGATATTGATATTTATGGCAAAATGTATCTTTCCTTCCACTCCGGATTTATGTATGGTTCGATTGGAGATAAAAATTTTACATCAGAAGATGAGGAATATTGGGAAGCTTGTTATTCGGAAAATTTTGAGTTCATTGAATCCAGACAGAAGTTTTTGAGACTCCACTATTACTTGCCATTGCCAACAAAGTATAGGGGCACCAAAGTATTCAACATTTTCAAGAAATACAATAAATTCAATATATTCAGAAAAAAGTCCAGAAAAGGATATGTCAAAATATATACTGCTGATGTACCAATTTTCTTTGACACAAAGGATAAGAGAATAAGGGAATAATCCTACTATCCTGGCAACTGCTTCTTTTCCTCTCCCTGTGAAACAAAAAAAGACCACAGTATTACACTGCAGCCTTTCGTATATTATATAAGTAATGAAAATACTATTTGTTATGTTTATCTACAATAATCAGGTCAACACGTCTGTTTTTTGCTCTGCCGGCTTTCGTATCATTGGATGCTACAGGAGCACTGAAGCCGAGTCCTTTTGCTGTTAGACGAGTTTTCTCGACCCCCATATCAATAAGGAATGATTTTACGCTTTTAGCTCTGTCAAGTGAGAGCTTGTCGTTGAGTTTTTTGCTTCCGTGATTGTCGGTGTGACCTTCCACAATGATATTGAAGTCAGAATAGAATGACAATATACCGGATATTCGTGCCAGACTGATTTTCAGGTCAGTTGTCAGATCTGACTTGCCGGTGCTGAACAGGATATCGGACATGGAAATGATTGTACCTTTTGCAGTGGAACGAACACTGATAAGTTCACTCTGGAGCTTACTTAGACGTGCTTCCATCTCCCGCATCAGTCTTTCTTCACGTAATTGGGCAACATTTTTTTCAAGTTCATTAATCTCTTTCTGGATCTTACTTATACGGCGATATGTATCTTCACTTTCTATACGTAAATCCATGATCAGACTATAGTTTTTGGCAGAAGTCATCTGCAGATTTGCTGCTTCTATAAGATACAATGTAACATCTATTTCGTCCTGAAACTCTATTGTTCCGAAGTCTCTCTGCGGCAGGCTCATTACAGTTTCAATCCTGGCAAGTGCGAGAGGATATAAGTCAACCTCACGAGTTACACCTGATTTTAAATAGGCTTCGTAAGATTTTTCCAGCCTTTCTTTACCTGTTTTAAGAGACAGCATTTCATCTTCATAACTGGTTGCCATTACAAGAACAGGAATCAATAAGAGTAACAGTATCAGTTTATTTCTTTTCATTTGCAATCTCCTTTCTGAGGTATTGCAGACGCTGCATAGCATACTGAAGCTGTTCCTTTGCGATTGATAGTGACTGTGTCTGATTGACTATTCGCTGCTCACTATTCTCGAAATCATGTTTAGCAAGAGCTACACGATAAAGAATGAAAAGCTTTTCGAGAAGTTTTCTGAGGTCATCATCCTTTTTCTTCTCTTTGAGAACTTTTACTTGTCTGTACAGTGAATCTGCAGTAGTTCTATGCAGTGAAACAACTTTCTGTTCGTTGCAGGAAGTTCTTAACACTTCAACCTGAAGCTCTCTCTCTTTCAATATTCTGTTGTATAGCACTTTCTTGGGAATAGCAGTAAGAGTGAGTACTGCTGCAATAAACAAAATTAGAAGCACTTTTCTTTTCATATTTCCTCCGATCTTGTCTTTACATAGAAGTATGTAGTTATTGTGTCAAGTTAGAAATATTTTGACAAAAACAAACTCATTGTAAATCTTACAATAAAACATCAGGAGTCGATATGAGCAATTCAATCTTTCAAATAACCATAGCTATTGATAATGTTGAGGAATGCATAGATTTTTACAGTAAAGTTTTCGGAATAGAATTTGAAGAGTATAATCTGGGCAACGACTTTATTTATGGCTCGGCAATTGGTGATATTAACATAATATTATGCCCGAAGGATGTTGCAGGTATATCCGCTGACGAAAATAATATTCAGCTCAGTTTCTTCGTAGAAAACATTATAAAATCTTATCAGGCTGCTGTAATTTCAGGTGGAACAGTGATTGAGGAGATTAATACTGCCGGTAATATCAAATCATGTTCATTGAGAGATCCGGACGGCAACTCACTTATAATTGCTCAGGAACTGACAAACTGATTCAGAAGATTCTTTTCTTACGTTTCTTCCAATCAGGCATTAACATTGTCAGTAGATTATAGAATCTCTTTCCATGGTTAGGTTGCTTAAGGTGGCACAGCTCATGTAAGATAATAAATTCTATGACAGGAATTTCCATCTTTATCAGCTCCGAGTTAAGATTGATCATCCTTCTGTTTGAATAGCATGTTCCGAGACGTGATTTCATTTTTCGGACATTAAACACAACATCTTGCGGAAAGTTGTATTTCATCACTACTTCTCTCGCTATTTCAGGGAGTATCCTTCTTGCCTGCTGTTTATACCATGCAGTTTTCATGTGTTCGAATATCTCGTCGTTCCACTGCGGACCAGTAAGCATCAGAATCTTATCCCGAAACAATATACTATACTCTACAGAATATGTATAGGTATGATCGATCTCTTCCCCCAGAAAGTAAACCTTTCTGTTTTTATCTCTGATACCGGACACATGCTGGAGCTTGTCTTTCAGCCATTTTTTCCTGGAGTCCAGAAAATCCATAATATAGTCCATACTCGCATTTACGGGAGCACTGATCAGGATTGTACCGTCTTTCTTAACCTTGAGATAAAGGCGTTTTATCTTTTTCTTTTCAAGTACGATTTCGATCGTTTCTTCATCAAGTTTAAACTTAATATTTTCCATTTTTCCTCAGATCTTTTTTAGAAAAATGTCTTATTTTGTAAATCAATTATGTTATAATAAGGGCATGAGCAGAAATTGCTGTAAAAATAAGTTGCGCGAAATACAAAGGTCAGTAATTTGACTTTAAGGCATGAATTCTTCGTACCAACCGCATTATAACATGTTATATGGGGGTGACTGGTTTCGACAGGGATAGAATTGGTTGCTGATGCATGTCGGGGAGATTACCTACCCGTTAATCACGGTGATACTTAAATTAAATGCAAACGAAAATTACGCTTTAGCTGCATAATAACGTAGCTACGCTCCTGTAAAATTTGCTTTGGGTTTTACAACGAGCGATGTTTCCAGAGCTGCTTTGCGTGTCCTGCCTCTTGCACGCAACTAAGATTTTGGGGCTGGTGCATGACTCAGTTTGAGCATTTCCTGTTCATGCATAAGATTTGGAATGCCTAAACATGTAGATTCAGTTTCTGGTATATCTTTGGACGCGGGTTCGATTCCCGCCACCTCCACCAGTCTTCGTTTTGAACGAAGTGAAAAAGGAAGACTGATTCGGCGAAGCTTGTGTGAAGCCGATTTTTTTATGTAATGTAGATATAAAGTATAAAGTGACACCGGTTTTTGCCACTTGTGACACCATAATTTCCTTAATTTTGCAATCTTAAATCTCTTCATAATTCATAACTCATTTAAAAATAAACAAATAACTCTATTGATTCCATCAGACTGCAAGTGACGGCAATTCTTCCATTCTTCATTTTTTGCCCAAATTAAGGAAAAAGTGCAGTCACTTTTGGCGAGACGTTGAAAAATAAAGAGTTACCTCTTTTCTGTCCTAAAAATTTGTGACACCGGTTTTTCCTTACCACTCGGTAAGGAAATTATGACGTCACTTTTGCCATTCAAGTTTTGCGACTTGTTATTTGATTGCTTTATATACAATTACAGAAAATCCTTCCCGAAAAAAAGTGACACCGTATTTTCCTTAAGGAAAAACCTGCGTCACAAAGTATTTAAAAATTGATTTATACCACAGTTAAATCGTTGCAATTCAATAAATAAACTTTGTCGCAAACATATTCTTATCTACTTGACTGTATAATGGTAAGTCTCTATATTGGAGACATAAAGTGATACATAAAAAGGAGTTAAGAATGATTGATATTAGAACTTTGAATAATATTAAAGAGAGAGGTTTGTTTAAAAAAAAATGGAGTAATCTTTTTGCACTTGGTTTATACCAATATACAGAAAAGAATCTCCTGAAAGTTGATGCTATATTTATTAAATTAATTGATGAACTCATAGAAATGGGAAGCAAAGCTAACGAAGATAAGATGGTTGAAAAATTTAAGACTGCTGTAATAGAATTGAATATATTAAATGCTGAAATAGATGAAACCTTAATTGAAACAGGCGAACGAGACGATTTATGCTTACTTTTTATCAGCATTGCAAAGGCTGTTCAAATTGATTTGAGTAGTTATAACAATCAGGATATTACATTTCAATGGCGAGAATGGTAAAAAAATAAAGCCCATTTCAAAACGAGATGGGCTATTTCTTTGCTCAAATTTTCATTCCTTCAACGACTTGTCCTCTGCCATCAAAGATAAATGTTCTTAAAATTCCATCTGGGTCAGGAGCATGATAAAAAGCTCCATAAAGCAAGTGACGGTCATCAAACATTCTGTGTTCAAATCCGAGATACAAATCTGATTTTCTAATCTTAAATTTCAAAGAGAAAATACAAAACCATACATCCGTTGTTGGAGTATCTCTCCAAGTTGGATATGGTTCGTCCTTCTTAATCTGGCAAGAATCATTAAATTGAATGAACTTGTTTTCAGGATTAAATGATAGCGTTCTGCTTATCGTAAAATCAGCTTTCGATACTCGCAGATAATATCTACCGGGACTAAGATAGATATTCGCTCGAACTCTGTTATTACCAACCGATAAATGCTTGATGTATTCTTCATGATATAGCCTGGCTCTTGTATCAAAATTTGCTTCATATTTGAAAATTTGGAATAGCGGTGTTCCAATTTCTTTGATTGATGTTTCCCACTCATATAATAAGGTAGGAACAAGTACTCGGATAAGGATTCCACCATCAGAACAAGAATAGTCAGGTTTATCTGGTAGTGGCTCGCCAAGGGTATATTCATAAATCTGCGATTCTAATAAAAAGTTGTCCTTGATATCATTGTTTTGAACCAATTTCTGCCACATTATACAGAATCCTTCCAAACATATAAGGCATCGTTGAACTTCACCATTTCTCCATCTGTTCCTGATGTTGGCAATTCTCTAACACCTTTGATTAAATCTGATGTATTGACTCCTGTATTTGTAATATTAACTTTTGTGATCTCATTTCTTATTGTTGCTGAAGATTTGTTTTCCACATTTGACAAACCAATATCGGTTTTGGTAACGCTAACATTGCCTGTCAAAGCATGTCCATTGACTTTGATAGACGTTGAAACTTTACCAGCCAGAGCAGTGGATAATCCTGAGATTTTGCTTTGAGATAAGGTTGGAATCCTGTCACTTCCAAGAGCTCCGGTTGTTATTTTCGAAGCATCTAACGATGGAATTCTAGAAGATGAAAATGTTCCAGAAGTAATCTTTGTTGCTGGCAAACTCGGTATTTGAGATTCACTTAGTGTTCCAGATAGTTTGCTCACTGGTAATGTTGGAATTTGTGCAGATGCAAGTTCTTGTTTATCATCCAATTGTGCTATTCCATTTGCTTGTCCAAGTTTTGATGAATCTAATACTTCTACCCAGTTTCCTGCCATCTTATATCTCCTTTTCAATTTTGGTTAATATTAACAAAGCACCTTCAGTCTTGAGCTTCAGCTCTTCAGTTTCTTTGAGAGTTTTATTCAGTTTATCATAATCCTGTTGTAGTTCATGTTTTCTTATTTTAATTAGTTCTTTAGCTGTCATCGCTGTTCTCCTTAAAAACGTATAATTTATTGTCTTTCCTAAACATCTGTCCTGTATTTGGTTGAATTAGAAATGTTTCTTCATTCAGAATTTTATTATTATCAAAAATTCCTAAATCCTCTTTCTCATCAACTATTGGGATTACTGATTTAACAAAGGCAATATCCCTTATATGTCGAGATAGTTGGCTTGGTTTTCTTATTAACCAAATCAAACAAAGTATTCTGTCGTATCGTCTTCATCTAACTTAACTCCACAACCTTCTGAGCAAGTGTATTTGATGAATGAAGAACATTTGCAAGAGCTTGTAATGCATCTGTATCTTGAGCAAATGAATCAATGATATTTGCAATAGTTAATTGAGTTTCTACTGATGCTAATCGCTCTTCTATTTGCGAATTGATATGCTGAAACGTATGTGAATATGTTCTGGATTTACTTGTTTGTCCGGAGAATCACCCACTATTTATGCAGCAAATCATTTAACACATTAAAATAAATCTAACTCTAAGAATTTTAAAACCTTGACTTCTATAGGTTGCATATTGTTTAGTACAATTTAAATGGAAAAAGTTATTTAAAAAAATATGATTTTCAGTTCTTTGATACCTTATTGAGTGATGTTAAAAAAATAGAAAAGTTGCTTTCATTAGTTGATAAGTACACTCTCTTTTTTTTACTTTTTTGGAAACCTTGGTTGTTTGATTTGAGGAGATTAATATGATACCTAGAAGTTGTGTAATTGTAAAAAATAGATTACATTTGTTTTATAATTTTGATGTGGATTTTAAGTTATGAAAAATGTTTATATAGGATCTTATCCTCCTCGAGAATGCGGTATAGGGGCATTTACTAGAGACCTTTATAACGCCGTCAGGTTCGCTGAGAATAAAGGAGAAATGAGTGAAAATTTTGTTGTAGCTATGAATGATTTTGGTAAAAATTATGTGTATCCTGAAGAAGTAAAAATGACAATAAAACAGGAATCGCAAAAGGATTATTTATCGGCAGTAAAATATATAAATCATTGTGGGGCAGATTGCTGTGTACTAGAGCATGAATTTGGTATCTATGGTGGACAAAGTGGAATATATATACTCCCTCTTCTATATCGACTTAAAATCCCATTAATCGTTACCTTACATACAATTCTAAAATCACCTTCATATACTGAAAAATCAATACTTAAGGAAATTTGTAAGATTGCTAATAGAATAGTAGTAATGAGTCAGAAGGCAATTGACCTTCTTGTAAATATTTATGAAGCTCCAAAAGATAAAATAGTTTGTATTGAACATGGTGTTCCTGATTTTGACTATTCTCAAATAGATACCAAAAGAGAATTTAAACTTGAGAAGAAAAATATATTGCTTACCTTTGGCTTTATAAGTAGGAATAAAGGAATTGAAGTAGCCATCAAAGCATTGCCAAAAGTTGTTGAAAAGCATCCTGAAACATTGTATATCATTTTAGGAAAAACTCACCCAAATGTGCTTCGCCACTCAGGTGAAGAATATAGAATTTACCTTTCTAGTCTAATAAAAGATCTCAATCTTGAAAAACATATTCTCATGTTAGATAAGTTTGTAGATCAAAGTGACCTATTCAAATATTTATATGCTTCAGATATTTATATTACTCCTTATTTGAATGAAGCTCAAATAACAAGCGGAACACTTTCTTATGCGATAGGAGTAGGTTCTGCAGTTGTTTCTACACCATATTGGCATGCATCTGAATTACTTGAAGATGAAAAGGGAGTGTTGTTTGATTTCAATGATGTGCACCAACTCACAGAGGTTTTGATAGAATTACTTGATAACCCCCAAAAGAGACTGGCTATAAGAAAAAAGGCTTACAAATATGGAAGAGAAATAACTTGGCCAAAAATTGGTAAAAAATATTACAATTTACTGGTAAATGTTGTTGCAGAGGATTTAGTAATCGAGAAAAGGAAAGCAACTCCTTTTAATTTGATGCTTCTTCCAACGTTTTCACTAACTCATATTAAAAGGATGACAGATGATACTGGGATTATACAACATGCGAAATATGGGATACCATTTTTAAAAGAAGGCTATTGTATCGATGATAATTCTAGAGCATTACTCATGGCTTTAATGGTTTTTAATCAAAAGAAAGATTACACAGCTCTTGAATTATGTCCAATTTATCTTAGTTATATAGATTATATGCAAAATGAAAATGGAACTTTTAGGAACTTCATGAGCTTTAACCGCAGCTTTCTTGATGAAGTAGGATCAGAAGATTCTTTTGGAAGGACAATTTGGGCACTTGGTTATATGATTGCAAATGCTCCATCCGATTCATATTTTCAAATTGGAAAATCTATATTTTTTAAAGCTGTTCCAAATTTTGATAATGTAAAATCCATTCGAGGTATTGCCAATATTATACTTGGTTTAAGTTATTATCTACGCATTTCTCCTTCTGATGATGAGATGATTGAGTTACTTAAGAAATTAGCAACAAAATTGGCAGAAGGCTTTAAAAATAATTGTACAGAAAAATGGGTTTGGTTTGAAGAACTACTAGCATACGACAACGCTATTCTACCTTTAGCATTATTACATTCAGCAGAAGTTTTAAACGATAATGATTTTAGAACTATTGGTGTGAAAACAATGCATTTCCTAACAGATACTACAATGAGCGAAGGCTATTTATCCATAATTGGAAACGAAGACTGGTATAAAAAAGGTGAAGAAGTATCGAAATTTGCCCAACAGCCAATTGATGCTATGGCAATGGTCTTAATGTTTCATCAGGCATATAAGTTTACCAATGAAAAGGGTTATCTTGAAAAATTATTTTCCTCATTTATGTGGTTTCTTGGAGAAAACGATTTAAGAATTATTTTATACGATTTCGAAACAAAAGGTTGTTGCGATGGATTGGAAAGCTATGGAGTAAATCGAAATCAAGGAGCTGAAAGTATTTTAGCCTATACAATTTCTTACATCACTGTTTTGCAAGCTTATGAAGAATATCATATATCCGATTTGAAAGATGCAAAATTATGATAGTACGATATAAAAACAATCCAATTCTCACAAAAAAAGATGTTCCTTATCCTGTTGCTACTGTTCACAATGCTGCTGTTGTAAAATTTGAAAATACTTACGTTATGATTTTTAGGTCACACAAAAGAAATGGGCGAAGTATTTTAGGAAAAGCCATTAGTATTGATGGCTATAATTTTAAGGTTGATGAGAAACCATTTATGGTTCCAGAGAATGATGGCATTTTCAAAGATTATGAAGAATATGGAATTGAAGATCCACGTATAATAAATATAGACGGTGAGTATCTTATTACTTACAGTGCTTATTCTAGACATGGTGTGCGCATTGGTCTTGCTAAAACTATAGATTTTATTTTTATTGAGCGGTTATCGTTTATTACAGAAGCTGATTATAGGAATGTAGTTATCTTCCCTGAAAAATTTAATGGATTATATGCACGTTTAGACAGACCTCATTCTGAGATTTCTCCTTGGTCAATATGGATATCATATTCCCCTGATCTTAAGTACTGGGGACAAGCAAAACTTATAATGAAACCAATGCAATATCATTGGGATGAAATGAAAATAGGTCCTGGAGCTCCACCAATAAAGACTTTGCGAGGTTGGCTGAATATTTATCATGGTGTATTTCCAACAATGGATGGGTGTGTCTACCGCCTTGGAGTTGCATTACACGATCTTGTTGATCCTTCAAAAATTATTGCAGTTGGTGATGACTGGATATTGCAACCTGAAGAAGATTATGAAATTACAGGATATGTTCATAATGTTGTTTTTTCTTGTGCAGCAGTTCCGGAACCAGATGGAACAGTAAAAATTTATTGGGGTGGTGCAGACAAAGTGATGTGTGTTGGGACAGCAGTCATTGATGATCTTGTTGATCATTGCTTAAATAATTCAAGAAGTCCTCTATAATGATGAAAATTGCTGTATTATCACCAATTGCATGGCGTACACCACCCATAAAATATGGCCCTTGGGAGCAGGTGACATCTAATATTGCTGAAGGACTTGTAGAAAAAGGTTTTGATGTAACTCTTTTTGCCACAGGGAATTCTATTACAAAAGGAAAGTTGGAGTATGTTTGTGAAACAGCATATGCAGAAGATCAAAATATTGAACCTAAAGTATGGGAATGTTTGCATATAAGTAACTTAATGGAGATGGCGAATGATTTCGATTTGATACATAATAATTTCGATTTTTTACCTCTTAGTTTTTCTAGATTAATACAAACTCCAATGGTTACTACTATTCATGGATTTTCATCTCCAAAAATAATTCCTGTTTTTAAAAAATACAATAATGATAACTATTATGTTTCTATCAGTAATTCTGACCGAAGCCCTGAATTGGATTATATTGCAACTGTATACAATGGAATTGACACTTCCAACTTTACATTTAAACCAGTAGCAAAAGATTACCTTTTGTATTTTGGTCGAATTCACCCTGAAAAGGGTACTTATGAAGCCATTCAAATTGCTAAAAAATCAGGAAGAAAGCTTGTTGTTTCAGGTTTGATCCAAGATGAAAAGTACTATGAAAACAAGATAAAACCATTAATTAACAACAAAGATATCATATTCGTTGGAAATTCAGGAGTGAAAGAACGTGATAAACTCTTGGGAAATGCTTATGCGTTATTGCACCCAATTAATTTTTGTGAACCATTTGGCTTAAGTGTAGCAGAAGCAATGCTTTGCGGAACACCAGTAATAGCTTTTAATAAAGGCTCAATGCCGGAATTAATTGATGACTCGAAAACGGGTTTTCTTGTAAATGATATTTCACAAGCAGTTTTTGCAGTAAAAAATATTAGATACATTAATAGAGTTAACTGTCACAATTGGGCAAAATCAAAATTTAGCCGTGAAAAAATGATCACAGCTTATATAAATGTTTATAACAAGATTCTTTTGAAATGAGTTATTGCTTAAAACAATAGGAAATGGGAAATGGAAAATATTCAATCGAAAATTAAAAGGAATCAAATCAGGATTGTCCGTGATACTAGTAGAGTAATTACTAGAATTCATATACCAAATAATGACTTACGAGTAAGTAGGATAATTGATCGAGTAATAAGGTTATCAGAAAAAGATACTCGTAATCTGTTAATGAAAGTTCGAGCGAATTTTTACGATAGACATAAAAATATTGAGCAACAACTTAGTCATAGTTTCTTCAAAGTTTCTGAGTATATACCTACCAATATAACTATTAGTAAAGAAAAGAAAATGCTCATAGGTGCATATTTTACAATGGAATATTCAATTGAATCTGCTGCTCTTTTTAATCCGTCAATAGTTCCACATCCAAATCAAAATGGTGTTAAGCATGGACAGTTAAGATTTATTATGAGCTTAAGAGCTACTGGAGAAGGGCATATTTCATCTATTGTCTTTCGAAGTGGTATTATAGAATGTAATGGTTCTTTCCTTTTCGATCAAATTTCTGATTATGTGGAAACTCCTGATATTTCTCATGATCCTTTATATGATAAATCCTTATTCTGTCTTAAACTTGAAGATATGAAATTTTGGAATGAAACAAGTCGTAATATATTGAAAACTATGCCTATGATTTTTACATATTCGCAATTAAAAGAAAGTATAAATAAATTACATTTAACACCAGATTTCAACTATCATAACCTAACTATAAATAATATTAAGTGGTTAGCAAATTCAAACTACAGGATTAATTTTAATGATAAATCAAAAATTTCAGAAAGAGTTATATTTCCTGTTTCCGATAATGAGAGTAGAGGAATAGAAGATGCACGCTTTGTTGAATTCTTTGATGATAATAACGAAGTGACATATTATGCAACATATACTGCCTACAGTGGTCATGGAATTCTACCTCAACTAATAGAAACTACCGATTTTGTATCCTTCAATATTAGTACATTAAATGGAGAAGCTGTTCAAAACAAAGGAATGGCACTTTTTCCTCGTAAAATAGATGGAAAATATGTAATGCTTTCCAGGCAAGATGGTGAAAATAATCGTATAATGTATTCAGACAATCTACATTTCTGGTACGAATCAAAGATAATTCAAGAACCGACAGAGTCTTGGGAGTTTGTTCAAATAGGAAACTGTGGATCTCCAATTGAGTTAAGTGAAGGCTGGCTTGTGCTTACGCATGGTGTTGGTCCTATGAGGCAATATTCTTTGGGAGTAATACTTCTTGATATTGACAATCCTTCAAAAATTATAGCTAGACTAGAGGAACCTTTGTTAACTCCAAACGATGAGGAACGTGAAGGATATGTTCCAAACGTAATATATTCTTGTGGAGGATTGGTTCACAATGATAAACTTATAATTCCTTATGCTATGTCTGATATTACTTCAGGTATAGCTGTTATAAAAATTTCTGATTTATTGAACAGCATGGTATTTACTGATCATTAAAATTTAAATATCTCAACTTTTACAATTTGATATATTGAAATGAAAGTTAATTTTGATTGTGCTTTCCATCTTTGCAATACGAGTCACCATTGAATTAGATGAATTGCCGTTACCGTAGATTTCTTTATGCACATCATCGATTTTCTTTTTTACTTCAACATCCATTGTAACTCCTATTCAGACGCACTTATCTGATTGAAGAAGACGATCTTCTCAGAAGTTTTGCCTGTGAATTCAGTTGTGATTTCCTGAGTGTATAAGCCATCAGCTTCACCGCTCCAATCTACAGTCCATCGGCATCCATTAATCAGAATTGCCTGCGTTTTATCTTTAGAAAGAGCTACAAAAGTAAGTTGTGTCATTCCTGCACTTTGATCTTCCAACCAGTTCTTTTTCGCTTCAGAAATTCCAACGATGGTAGTTGTAACCACGTTTGTTCGTTTGCCTTCCAATTGATAGTGGCGAGTTTTTAATTTTTCTGTTTTGGATTCGGCTTTGAACGGTTTCTCTGCAAGCTCTCCCACTTCTTCAAATGAAGCTGTCAACTCTGCATTTATTGCACCCAAATTGGCAAACATTGCTGTAATTTCAGCAGAAGACATACTTCCGATTGCAGCATAAATATTATAAACATCGACCTTCCCGATCTGGTTCAGGAGATCGGCTAAATCTCCTGAACTCATACCGGATGGCAATGTTGGTTTTGTAAGTGACATTGGTTACTCCTCAGCTTGATTTGACGATTTTATCGCAGTTAGCGAGGATGAAGCCGATTATTGCTTCTTTGAACTCTTTGAACTTAGCAACAAACTGATCATCAATAGTATTGCCTGTTCTTGCTGCTAAGTTTTCAAGAGCAAGGATGATTGCATCAACAATCGGTTCAGCGAGTGATTTCAACGCTTGTTTCAGTATCCATTTCCACATATATCCTCCTATTCGGTTAATTGGTAGATTTTTACAAAGTTTGGAACGTAGGTGATGCCCGGTCTGATTCTGATATACCAGTGGTATTTCCAGTCTGAACCATGATGCTCAACTTTAAGCTCTGCATCGGTTCTATAACCGATTATAATAAACTTGGTCAAACCAACGATGATGTAATTGTCAGGCATTAATCGAGCTTTAACAGGGATACCGGCAAATGACACTTTTCCACCTTCAAGAAGTAGTTTATCACCTTTATTGGTCTCACGTTTTCCAAGCTCAGTTCTGATACGTATCAGGTCCTTATGAGATACATACATTTTGAAGTTTTCCTGTTCTTCCAGCATCTCATCTGAGAAGAGAAGAAGAGTCTGTTCAAAGCGTTCTGACCATTCAGCATAAGTTGTTGGATTTATAGTGGTGATATCTGAATTGTCAGTTGCTAGTTTGATGACACCATTTAAAGCCTTTAGTTTAGCTGCTGCAGAACTTCTATCACCTTTGAAAAGTAAAAGACGGATCGCTTTTTCTGCTTTCTTAGCAATATGCTGTTCAACATAAGCACCGAAGGCATCTTCTCCGTATTTGTCTTTGTAAAATTCCACAATATCTCTTCCGAGAGTAAATTCAGCATTGAGGATACCAGTTGGGCATTGCATATCGGCTGAAGTAACATCCTGAGCGGATAATGCTCCATCAAGCTGATTCTTAAAGATCAAATCTTCGATTAAACCAACATCGATGCTTTCATCTTTCAAGAGTGGAATTACTGAGATGTCTGTTAAAGTATCACCCGGTTTTGATCCAACAACTTCATCAATGAAAAGAGATGTTGTGTTTGGGGTAAGAATATTCATCTTTTTACCTGAATCAACATCAGCAATGCCTTTGTAGATTTCACGATGTGCAGCTTTGACAAAAATTTTCTCACCGTTGATAACAACTTCACGATCACCTTCAAACTCTGATGGTTCTCCTTTGATTGATTTAGAAATAGCTTTATTCATTGTGACAGATAAGCTGTTAAGCGACTTCTCAATGCTTTTGACTGCCTCCCGAAGTGAAGAATCACCAAGACTTTTCTCAAGTTCAGAAAGCTTGGATTCCAACTCTGTAATCGCTTTTTCAAGCTCTGTCTGACGTTCTTTATCCTGCATTGATTTTTGAAGTTCTTTCAATCCTGAAAGCTCATCTTTGATAGCTTTGAGAGCTGCAGAAGTTTCTCCCAAATCATCTGCTCTACCATAGATGGAAACACCGTTAAAATCACCTTTCTCAACTTTCTTCCAGAGTGGAGATGTAAGATCAACACACTTGAGAACTTGAACCCATGAGCCGACTTTGACATCAGGAAAATGCACTTCATCAGCAGTTTTGAGAATATAGTTCTCAGCTACTGTGAAATCATTTACCGGATGATTATTGTGGTTGATATCATTCTTTCCAACCATTCCATGTTTTGAGAAATAATCACATGCTTTCTGGATTTCATCTACAGTATAAAAATCACCCTGTGCGTCTTCAACTTCCGGTTCCATCAAAGTGACGTATAATCGACCTTGTGAACCTTTTGTTTCACTTTTAAACTTCTTGGAGCTTCCTTTAATTCGATAGCTCTTTCCGTTTGCTGATTTGATCACAAATCCTTTCTGATTTGCAGGAGTCATATCATCAAAAAGCAAAGATACCAGCTCAACCTCTACGTTTCTAAGTTCTCCCTTTTTTACGATTTTCTTAGCTTTCAATCCAACCTCCAAATGAGTTAAGAATTAATAATTAAGAATTAAGAGATGGTTGTTTGCAAAAGTTAAGTAACTGTCTCTCAATCCTCGATGTATCATCTTTTTTCTTCCTTTTAATTTTTCATTTTTCATTTTTAATTTTTAACTGCTCGAAAGAGCTTCTCGTCTGCGGATTCGAAGATGGCAGTCAAATCGCCAAAATCGAAGTCCTGTGCGGTTAAATTCCACTTGTATTCTTTATTAAACTCCTTTGCTAACACCTGCCCTAGACGGTGTTGGAGCGGTTTTATAACGAAATGATAAAACATGAGCATGTCAGATTTATTGTCTCCGCCGAGTTGACCCGGAATGAGCTGAGACACTATCCTTGCTGGAACTCTATGATAAGCAAAAATGCCTTCTCTAAGGTCTTTCTTTAAAGATATAAAGCCACCATCTCTTTCTTGTTGTCTGAGTGGTTCAAGCCTGATTTTAGCATCTTTATTCTCAGTCTCAATCAAGACAGTAGTGTGTGATTTGTTATTGCCTTTAGCGGATTGGAGAGTTTCTTCGATTACTGTAAAAGCATCCTTTAGAACTTCATTTCCTTCAGTATCTTCTACAACATCATCTTTAAGGCTTCCACCTTCTACTATCATGAAGTAATCAACCAGAAGTCCGTTTTTGAAGTTGTTGAAATCAAAGGTTTTAATCTGCTCTAATATCTCGATATTGATGGCAACCGGTAAACAGGCAACACCCCAAGCATTTGATCTATGAGTAGGATTTTTGAAATGGATAACATCATCACCGGAGAAGAACTTCTTTTTACCGTTTTTGACATGCAGAAAGTCAGGTTTGAAGAAACCAAACTCGTCATAGTTTTCAAGTAGTTGCACTTCAGTAGGTAGAAGCCTTTCCATACCAACCCATAATCCTGCCGAGTTTCGCATCTTAATAATGAAACCATTTCCACAGGAAAGAAAGTATTTGAGCAATTCTCCAAGAGTGAGAATAATATCATCATTGCCCGGATATTCTGCATCCAGAAACCACTTTTTGAGTTGGCTATTCTTTACTTCAACCTGCATCAATGTTGTATTTATCTTAGCGGAAATACAGCCGGAATGATATTCATCCTTTTCTATAAGTTTAAGAAGGTTTGCCATTGAGAATGGTGCAGGAATCATCTTTTTCTTTTCTGCTGATTTAGAAAGTTTTCGCTTTCCTTCCCAGTTGTATGAATCCAGATTTACAGCTTCAGAAGAGTAACTCTTTGAAAGTAGCTCTTCAGTGCTGACGATTCCGATATTGAATCCACCGAGTTTCTTTACTCTCATTCTGATACCGTATAAACCTTTGCTATGCGGACTTTTCTTCCGGCATCAGCTCTTGCAGGATAGAATTCAATTCGAGGAATATCCTGTTTCATTAGTTCTCTGTATTCGGATTTAAACTTATCTGAAAGCGTTAAAATTACGGTATCCGGATCATTTGAATTATTAACATCAGCAATGAGGAAAACTTCGATATTATACTCAAACGAGCAGAATTGTCTTGAGGTTGGATTCTTACCTTGTTCGCCTTGTAGCACAACAAGAACAGCAGGGAATGATCTTGGGATAATATCTTTTGAGTAGTTGATGTTTTTCCCATCTATTCCAATAGCAACAAGAGCTTGAGTAATAAGATTTCGTTTTTCAATAAAAGTCATATTATAACCTCGATTGAATCAAGTTGTTGGTAAATCCATTGCTCTTTGTTCTTGATAATCTCTGCGAAGATGTTTCTTTCCGGAATTCCTTCTCTTTTGATTTTCCCACGAATCAGATATGCGATTTGCTCAATTGTTAGTTGTTTTCCTGTCTTTTTATCTACCCAATCCAAGCCTTTACGTTCAACCCAAGCCTCAAAGGTTCGAGTGGAGTCCAGGAAGGAACTTTTCCTCCCAGAACGTATTGCTCATGAGCAACATTAGAACCTACAGCGAGATCAATTGATGCATCGTTGAATTGAATAGCATATCCGGTGTTTTGAAAGAAGTCACCTTTATCTTTAATATCACGTTCCAGAATAAGTCGTCTGGCTTCACCTTCAATAACGCTACCGATAAGATGTAGTCTGCTTTCCAGTGCTTTGTAAATTGCTCTGAGGATTTCAGTATCGATACTCATATTACAGTAGCTCTGGTTCTGGTTTGTTTAAGCTTGGATGTACCAAGTTTCAGTTCACGAAGACGATCAAATCCATCAGCATTGATATGTTCTGAAATGAGTTCCAGAGCTTTGATTTCTAATTGATTTTTGAATGATTTGATCTCAATACCGGAGAGCAGCTCTGTTGATTGCTGATCGATTCCGGTTGTTTTGATAATGCCTTCTCCGATGGTCTTTAAGTTGAGAAATTCTATAGTTGAAGACAGTAAATAGTAGCAATAGGCAAACTTATAAACATTGAGAATATCAGCTTCAGCAGTTCCTTCTTTGATTTCTGTCCAGATCGATTCATCAGTTACCCTTTTTAGCCAAAGCATAACAATATCAGAATGTTCTTCAAAGAGAGAAAGGATTCTTTCATCTGAATTGAGATTGAGGATTTTGAGAGTTGTTTCAGTGGTTACAGGTATCATTTGTACAACCAGATGTTATTTGGTTTTGTAGGATCAATATCTACATGGATAAAGTCTTTTCCAATGCCTATTCTTCGGAATCCGGCAATGATTAATCCTCTGAGGATTTTAAGACGAGTAATATTATCAGGAACAGCAATATCTACGGCAAATCCCTTCAAGTGAGATGAACTCCTAACTCCACCAACTTCCTTGTTGTGTTTTTTGCATCTGTATCCGCTTGTAATAACAAAGGCTGTTTCTGATAACTCACGAGCTAAATCTAGCATCAAAACAAGTTTCTTTGAAATAATTACTATTCCACAACAAGAGCATTCAAACTCATGCTCTTCAAAGAAGTTAATCTCTTTCCAATCCGTCATAAAGCCGGACACGTCATTTTTATTTTTTCTCATAATGAGGTAATAAAACTATGCGGGGTAAATAGATCAAACCGAGTTGTGGAGAGTTAAGAGAGAAAATGGGAAATTGATTTCAATAAATATATAAATTGACAAGTATAGTTACTCGTAAATTTTTATTTTAAGAGAGGTAAGGAGACTACTAAGTAGAAATGAAAAATAGTAGAAAATCAGTTGAAATTGAGTTACATAAAGAAAGCAAAAAACTGTTTGTTTTTTTTGGAGGATTAAATGCTGGTATTGCTATGCCACCATTTGAATTCTATAGTGCCTCAAGAATCCTTGATGAAAACAAAATATTTATTCGAGATTTTTCACAATGTTGGTATCAAAATGGCATTATTGATGTTGCAAATGACATTGAATCAATGAAAGCATTTTTATTTAAGCAAATTGAAGCAATAACCCCAAATGAAGTTATCTTTGTTGGTAATTCTATGGGAGGATATGCAGCAATTTTGTTTTCGCTTTTATTGAAAATGGGTAAGGTGATTGCATTTTCACCTCAGACGTTTTTATCTCCACACTTAATGATAAAAAACAAAGATTTACGCTGGATAACCCAAAAAATTAATACTTATAAATGTAGTCTTTTCAAGAAGAAAATCTGGGATTTAAAACCACTGTTTCATGAATCAATGCACAATAAGAAAGAAATATCTATATTTGTATCAAATAACCATAGACTTGACCAAATTCATGCCAAACATATATCAAAATTCTCTGGAGTTACTGTTTATGAAGTCGAATATGAAGGTCATCGAGTTGTACAATATTTAAGAGATTTGGGACATTTACCTATAATAATGTCAGGTGATTATAGTGATAGATGAACAAAATAAGTAACTAATAAATATGTAACGAAATTTTGTAGGAAAGGAGCTTAAAAATTATGAAACAAAAAGCAAGAATAAAAAGTAAATCAAACAATATCGAAGAATATGCCATAGAAGTATATGATTACCTAATTTATAATAAGAAAAACACATCATCAACAAGTTTAATTAGTGAATTTTTTCTCCCAGGTACAATTACAGTTAGCAATAAATTCAATAATTTGCATGAAAAGGATGATAAAGAGAACTTTAAAATTTGGATAGTAACATTGGTTAAAGACTTTTACAACTCACTATTGGATACAGAGACAATTGCTTATGACTATTATGATTCTGATGAGTTAGGAAACCTTATTGTTGAAATTTTGACTTACAAAATTACTGAATATAATAGTTCTGTTATAGATATTGCATCTATACAGCAAACAACTGATATTATTAATAGAATAGTTAAGATAGTTCTTTTTTCTGATCAATTTTTTCCCATCCACATTAATAAAGATTTTAATGAGTTAGGAAAAAATGTATGTTTTCATATGTTAAATACTATGGACTCATTACCCTTAAAAGATCAAATCAGATTCTCTGTAATCTCTGGGACGGTTGGATATGATGTTAAAAATTCTTATAAATCTTGTATACCATCAAAGCTAACTACTGATAACATTATTAAATTTTTTGATAATGGAAAGAAGATTTCTAACTCTACAATAGAAGACTTGATGTTAAAAAAACTGAACGACAACTTTGTTATCGATCACATTAATGATTTTTTACATGATGTGTCACAACCTAATACAAAACTTGTATTTTTTACAGATGATTATATAGAATCAATTTTTGACATGAAAATCATTTTAAACCTTTTAGAGTTTAACTCAACACTTGAGATAACCCTGGTGCCAAGAAACGGACAATATGCAAATGATTTTTCTTATTTTGATGCAATTGATATACTAGAAATGCATAGTTTCAATAAATTAAAAGAACAGCTTAATGGAAGATTTAATGTTTTTAAGAATGGACCCAAAGGAAGCGGTATTAGTCCTCTTGAATTCAGTGATGAATTGATAGCTTTATTGCTTGGTTGTACACTTATTCTATTTAAAGGAGCAAGAGTCTTTGAAATGGTTCAGGGAATTAATAAAAAGAGTTATTTCACGTTTAATGTCATTCACGAGCAATCAGCGAATCTTACTGGAATCTCAACATCAAATGCACCATCTGTTTTTGTAAAACAGAATGCAAATAATCCTTTATTCAAAATAGATACTGATGGCACAGTATCATCAACAGTGGATATATTAGAAAATGCAAAAAATTATTAATCATTTTAACCAACTTGCAGAACAATATGATGTTGAAACATCATGGAGACAAGATAAAGAGTTATTAGATATTTTTATCCATGGGTTACCTGACTTAAAAGGCTTGATTTTAGAGTTAGGTTGTGGAACTGGTATCATAAGCAAAAAATTGAAGACTAAGAATATTATTGGGATTGACTGTTCATCAGAAATGTGTAAAAGGTATAGTAATAATAATTTGAAATCGATTTGCTCAGACGTCAGGGATATTCCTATTATTGATAACTCCACATCTTTTTTTTTAATTAGACAATTACTACAATATTTTACACCCTCTGAGATGGAAGAGTTACTCAAAGAAATAGATAGATTAGCAATAAGTAATGATTGTGTTATTTTATCTCATCATTTTGTTTCTCCAGAGGATGAGTTCTCTAAAAACATACTGATAAAGCTGAAAAAACACATTCAACCTTTAAGAAAAAGCGTATACACAGAGAGAGAAATAGAGTCTTTATTTAATTCTAGCAAATGGGTTCTTGATTATAATAAAGTAAGTTATCATATAAGGAAGATAAATATTTTCGAGTATTTTAATAAATCTGACGAGTTTTCTCAAATACGCGAATTTACAAGCTGGTTGATTAGCTCAATGAATGATTCCAGAAATAAAGTTATTTTTTCGCTAACAGATAACATATTAACTTATGAACAGAAATGGTCGTTACAAAGGTTTATTAAAAATGAATAGTATAATTCTGTTGTATGGTATGCCTGGTTCCTACAAAACATCCATTTCGCAATTGATTAGTACGAGATTTAATTTGTTATATTTATCTCCTAGCCAGTATGGCAAAGCTCATGATATGGCTGGCAATATTATTGAATCTAAAAGATATAATAGGTATGACTTACTGTTTCAACACTTAAATCTAATAAAGAATTTACCTATAGACATTGTTCTCGATGGATGTTTTGATTTTAGATCATCAAAAACTAGATTCATTGATTTGGTGAAAACCTTAAAAAGAGTTGAAGTCCTAATCTTTAAATGCATATCAAGTGATATTGAGAAAAACATAGAAAGGATAAATACTAGGAATAAAAATAATTATTATAATGATTTTGTTAATCCTAATCAAACTGGCTTGTTTGATTTATTGGGAAAAAATCATATTCTTGAAGCATTTGCAAGAAAAAATAAAATTCATTTCATAACTTTTGACTCGATTACGGGTAAATTAAAAACAGAATCAAATAGTTGTAATAAATATCGTCACATTCAAATGGAAGCAATAATTTGTTTGTTAAAAGAAGCAAAATATATTAAGTAGCAAAATAAAATCAATCTAAGTAGGAGGAAAGATTATGACTGATCAGAGTATAATTGTAAAAGCTATACAGACAGATATCACAGAAAAACAAGAAACTTTCTCGACTTCAAGAACGTATGGAAGAAAAAAAAATGAATTCGTTAAAATCAAGATTGAAGAAATACAGAACCAGTTAAATGATTTAATTGCTCCATTAATTGCAAATATTGAAAGTAGTAATGTTACAAAAAATTCTACTAGAAAATTATCTAAAGTAACGATAAAACTAGGGTTTTCAATGAAAGGTGAGATTGTAATAGTTTCAGGACAGGTTGATGGTGCTATTGAACTTGAATTTACAAACTCCTGAGTTTTAATATGAAAAAAGGATATGCTCTTTTTGTTGCAATGAGTTATGAAAATAACTTCGAGCCCTTGATTTCAGCTTATCCAAGTGCTGATATTATTCTCAATAGTTTTAAAAGCGTAGAAAGAAGTTCATTTTTCCCGATGTGGACCTACCATGAAGATTATCCAGTATTGATTAATAAGAGAGAAGACTTAATTCACTTAATATCAAGTGCAGCGAGACATGCCGATCAATCAGGTAATGAGTTAATATTTCTATATATTGTAGGACATGGATATGGAATTGAAGGTGAAGAAATTTTTATTCAAAGTGATGATTCTGTTTATGCTGAAGGTAACAGATTATCTGGCATATCTATAGCTGATGTAATTGATAATATACAAATAAGTTATAGTGGAAATGTAATCATTGTTCTCGATGTATGTAGAAATCAACTATTAACAAAAGTTGCAGGTCGTGACTCATTACAGACATTATTAAAAAGGAAATCAGTTGCTTTTGAATCACTAATGTTAGTTACTTCAACAACTCATGGTAATTTTGCCCAAGGTGGATTTAAGGATATTGATAAGTCACCGTACTCAATTGCTCTTTCAAAATTTATTACTAATGAATCTAATTTAGTAAAACCACGACATCCAAAAACAGAATTAGAAAAAGTCTTTACTGAAATCTTGGTTCAGGTTTATAATGAAACAAATTTTCAACTTCACCATGAAAATGTATCAATTTATCCATATTCAATAAAAGGTAAAAACTACACTTTTTTTGCAGTCCCTTTAAATATCGATATAGCATCAGTTAGAAGCAAAATTATTGATCGTGAGAAAGTTAGTTTTCAGAAAGATAGTTTTTTAGAAAGTGTTGATGATGTATGGTATCCCTCATTTAAAACTCTTCATCAGCACCCTTATAAAATAGAGAACATAATTCACGATTCAAGATCAATAATAATTACAGCACAACATGGCTATGGAAAAACTATATCAGGAAAGTATTTGTCGCTTGTTGCCAATAGTCAACAAGAAAGAAGTATATGGTTTTATTTAAATGTAAAAAAAATTGAGCAATATGATAAATCTCAAAATATTATCTTTAATAACATAAAAAAATGGCGCTATTTCATTACTGATTTTATTAGTAATGCTACAATAGATGAATTTATTAAAAAGCATTCCATAGTTATTGTCCTAGACTTCATTGATGATTTTCACAACGATGAATTACTTAAGAAAATACTGAATGATCTTGTAGAGTTAAAAATTAGATTTATTGCTCTCTGTCAAAATGATAATGTTGAAAAAATTAAAAGATTTATTACTGATACTTCAATATTAGTCTTACTATTAGAACCATATTCCATTAATAACTGTTCTGATATTGAAATTGAAAACAGATTTAAGTTAAATAAAGATCTTAATTTAACTGGAGACCCAATTTCTATACATAATGTTCGATTATTTAAGAATAAACATAAAAGATTCCCATCATCAACTTCGGAGATAGATTTCTTTATCTTAAAAAATATTATGGATGAAATATCAAAATTTAATAATGAAATTAACCAATGCCTCCTAAAACCTGTTTTCACTATTTTTAAAGATCGTGAAGTCTTTAATGATGACAAAAGTAGTTTATACATATTATGCCTTATTTCAAAACTTTTTTTTAAGCTTTATAAAGATTTTAGAGCTTTCTCTTTCAATGAACCTTATATTGAACAATTTCTAAGAAAAGAGCATCCGGAAGCTAATACAAAAGATTTGCTAACCATAATTTTAAAGATTCTTATTAGAACCAAAACTATAAGGCAAGATGGAGGAAGAAATACACCAATACGAGTGTCACATAATACAAATGCCTTCCGATTAATTACCGTTTATTTTCATTATTATATAAGTGATATTGATGAAATTATTTCTATAAGTAGAGATAATGAATGGTTGTATACAATAGCTAAATACGTTACTATTTTTGTGAAAAGTGAAGATATATTTCAAAAATTATGTAAAAATAATCCATTTTGTGCTGCTCAGTCAATTCAACTAGGATATAAGTATACAAAAAGTAATCTTAAAGAATTGATTAATGAACTTTTAAAAAATTGTTCTATTTGGACACGTAATAAAACATCAGCAACATTAGGTAATCTTCCTTATATTGTAAGAGAAGTTTTGTTTACATCATTTTCAACTTATTCAATAGAGAAAAGAACTACAGTTGTACTGGCATTGGGATACCAAACAGACAATAATAGTGTAGATATGCTTAAAAGCATATACGTTTCTTTATTAAAGGAGCAACAAAACGAAGAAATCTCTTACCTAAGAAGAAGAACTCTTGATTCTTTAAAAGATAAAATTGATGTTTTCTTTGTGAAGAAGAATCATATACATGATCTTGTTGAAGAGAACGAATGGTCAAGAATTTTACGATCTATCAATAGAGAATATTGTCAGGAAGATGATTTTATTTTTCTTCTAAATTGTACGAAAAAGATTTGCAAAAGTGATCTATCTTTAGATATACTAAGAAACACATATTTAGAAAAATTAAACAAAAGTACAAATACACCAATAATAAATCTTAGTAATGAAAGAAGAGTCTTGAATACAATAAAAAAGGCACTAAAATCAAATATTAAATGGCATAAGTGTATCACTATATTATTTTTAGAAGAGTTAAAAGCTCTAAGCAGAACGAATTTTATAGAATTATCGGAACTTTTATTAAAATTATTTTTTACAGATGAACACCTCCATGTAAAAGGAGATATTGCGTATGTATATGGCTTATTTGCGACAGAAAAAGGCATTAAAAGATTAGTCCAATATTATAAAACAGAGATAAAAAAAACTACTTATAATAAGGATTTGTTAAATGATTTGGCAATAGGTTTTTCACGAGCTATTAATTATATTAACAGAGATTTTTATCAAGTATTAGCTGATTATGGATTAGAACATATTTATCAAGAAAAAATTACGGAGTTTAATGGTTAATGAAAAAGAAAATATTATTAATTGGTGGAGAAGGTGTTTTAGGAACTGAAATTTTACAGAAGTTTGGTGATGAAAACAATTATATCTCCTTAGATATTAAAGAAAGAAAAATAAACAGAAGAAAGTCTGATTTTGTTAGTTTAGATATATGTGACTACAATCAATGTATGTCGATTATACCAAAATTAAATCCTGATGGAGTTGTTCATCTTGCAGCTGTATCAAGAGTCGTAGAGGCCGAACTTAATAAAGAAAAATGTATACAGACCAATATTGAAGGAACTAAGAACATAATAAATGCTATCAAATCGTGTAGTAAAACACCTTGGATTATTTTTGCTAGTAGCAGAGAAGTTTATGGGGAAAAAGGAAGAAATGTTTCTGAAGATTGCGATAAAGAACCTATAAATATTTATGGTCACTCAAAATTAATTTCAGAAAATTTATGGATTAGTTATTCAAAAATTTACAATTCACAGCTTTTAATTATGAGATTATCAAATATTTATGGTTCGATACATGATATTCCTGGTAGAGTAGTACCATCATTTATGAAATCCATACTTAATAATCAGATTGTTAATATTGAGGGTGGTGGTCAGTTAATAGATTTTACTTTTATTGATGATTTTCTTTTAGTATTCAGAAAACTAGAAGAAATTGTAAATACTAAAAGAATCAAATCCATGTGTTTTCATATTGCACCAGGGAATGCAAGTTCTCTTTATAAATTAATTGAAACAATAGAACATATTGTGGGGAAAAAATCAAAAATTAATATTTTAGAAGCTAGAAGTTATGATGTAGAAAAATTTGAAGCAGATAATTCTTTGATTAAGGAAATAGTACCTGAAATCTCGTTCCATTTTCTCGAACATGGCATTAAGAAGTATTACGATAAACTTTGTACACATTTTTCTTCAATAGAGAAAGGAATACAAAAATGTATCAATTTCAAAGCATAACATGATATTGATTAAGTATTTAAATTGAAGCTTATCTCCGTAGTTGTCCTACACTTCCAGTGAAAGGGTGGAAACGGAGTATGATTTCCAGAAACTCCAATGGGAGCACCGTTGGAGTTTCTTACTATTTGCTTATCAGAAACCCACGGTGCCATTTCTTTAGTCATTTCTCTTACGGATTCCAATGAATGCTTTTGGGTATCAATATTCATTAATTCCTGCATCGTATCAATTGCCTCATTAAGAGGATAAACTTTATTCTGAGCTGCTAATGCTCTGCAAATTTCAGAAGTTCTTCCATCCAGAATTACTACTAATCTATAGCCTTTCGCTCCAGCTTTGTTATAGCCTTCTAATCTTCCAAATTCTCTAACCCTTAGAGCTGTGTGTTCAGCTAATCCCTGCCAGTAATGTTGTGATTTCTCTCCAAGATGCTGAAACTGCTCTATTAGTTTATCAGTTAACATTTCTCTTGTATATCCTGAAGAAACAGCTTCTTTCAAAGTTTGCTTAAATCCGGTTTCAATATCAGTTCCGTATTTGTTACCAATCCAGAAAAGATTCTGCTTTGTGATCAGAGTTTCAAGCTTTCTTTCTTTTATCCCATACAAACCAATTGAAGTATTGTGTGGAACCTGCTTTTCAACATCATTGAGACCAAGCATAAGATTTCTTTGTATGAATGCCTTTGTATCCTGCCGTACAAGCGATGAAAAGTCTTCGCTAAGGTTTGAGTTGATTACTTGCATAATATCATCAATATGACGTTTATTTAGCCTTTCAGACTTTGGAATATCAGATAGCATCTGTATCGCTTGCTTTGCAGAGTCTTTGATTTCCTTCTTCCAGGAATTGTTGAGTACTCTGTAGTATTCAAACATCAATCGATCAAAATAATTCAAAAGGAAAAACTCCTTACTTTGACTCTGTTTCTTCCGCAATCATATTCAGGAAAGCGTTCAAGGCAACCTGCGAGAGCATCGGGTCCATCCACGTATCCATCCGGATAAGTTAGAAATTGATTGATAAGAGTTGGAGTATCCTGACCATCAGGAAATTGAACTTTGCCAGTTTCAATTACAGTATCAGTTCTCTCTATTCTCAAGCCTTTGTTTTTATCGTTGTTGATTCTTCTGATTCTGTGAGAGATCGGATTGCGATTATTTTCTCTACACCATCTGTCAAAATCAGTAAGAATACGATGCTGACCAAAATTAGTCTCCATTGCTGATCTGAATCTAACACCATATTTCTTTGATAACTCCTGATAAGCATCATAGTAATAACTAAAGAACTTACTGTTCTCAGTCTGCCTGATCCACACGTGAATGATGTAAAACCTGATTCCATCATATCCTATTGAGATGATCGCTTTGTAGCAACCTTTCTCACCCCAAGCTGGATCAGCATACATCCACACTTTCTTAAATCGTTTCGGTAGTTTAGTATATTTGGTAAACCAATGAAATTTGAACATATTGCCTTCGATAACAGGCTTGCCAAGAAACTCTCTTTGATAACCTGTTAATCCGAATTTCTTCTTCAGATTCGGGATTTCAGATGTTGGATATTGTTTTTCCCACACGGAATTTCCGTAAGGATTCTCTAACGGAAATCTAAGCAGTCTTCTTTCCGTAACGAATAAATGCTGAACAGAATCTTGATTAAAATCCTGATCTTCGGATTTGATTTCATCAATGATACTTTGCTGAAACTGACAGATTGCATAATTGGGATGAACAAGGTTCCCAAGCCAGATGATCTTGCCATTTCCCGCTGGATTTAAAGCTCCACCAATCTCTTGCACAATCTTATCCATCTTTTTTCTGCCAATGGATTGGTTGCCGATATTTTCTTCTTTGTCGATATCATCACAGACTACTAATCCGGGACGAGTTGAAGTGCGAGGATTAATACTTCCTCTGAAGGATTGTTTTATACCTCTTGCTCTAATACGGCATTTATTCTGAAGATAAAAGTCTGATTCATCTCTATAAATTGGAAGTAAACCATCTAAATCAGTATGAAGTCTTTTATTTTGAGTAAGTTCGTTATAAGTGAAAGCAGTTCTTTCTTCAGCCAGATCAGCATCTGCAGCAGTATGAATTACATATCTCTCACCTTTGATAATTTTCCAGATTGGATAAACCACTCCCATTAAAACAGTTTTTCCTAAACCTCTGAATCCGGTAATGGAAGTTATGCCGTCATATTCTTCTGTTATCTCAAACATCTCCTGATGAGCATCTGCAAATGTAAGTTTGAAAATGTGTGGAAAATAGTTTTTGCAGAAATAAGAGAAGGCTTTCCAGTCATTACCGGTAGCCTTTTTAATTCTTTGCTTCTGCTTTGTCGGTGTATCATTGGGAAATGGCTTTACACTAGAAGTCTTGGAAGCAATTGCAGTAAAGTTTTTGTAATCTTTCTGAGTAATTTTAACCACTACTTGCACGCTTCCTGAAGTATTCTACAATACCGGCTTCTCCCAATATTTCCTTTTGAATTGCTCTAGCGATATCATCATCGTTTCGTGTAAGAAAGAAATCAACAAGCCAATCCAGAAATTTCTTCATATATTCGATAAAATCTCTGGTTGGTTCAATGTCTTTGTTGTATTGCCTGAGAAGCGAAACAAGGGATTGTAGAGCGGTGTTTTGCGGGTCTCTGGCATATTCTTTGAGAGCCTTGATTAAAGCCTTCTTAACTGCTATTTTAATCTCATCTTCAAGACTTGAAATCTCATCATACTCAGCTTCCCATTTACCGGTTCTAATCCAGTTGCGAACGGTTTTATCTGTTACTCCATAAATTTTAGCAAGAGCAACAGCATTGGTTTCACCTTTCAGATACAGCTTCTTAGCTGATTCACGTTTGATTTTGTATTCTCTTGAGTTCATAGCTTTGTAAGACTTTAATCAAAGTTCCTTTTTCTTGTTTGGTTAAATACTGAATTCCGGATTTTCCGAATTTCTGAGCAATGAAGCCATATAACTGCTCTTTGCTCCAAGTTGAAGATTTATACAATGCCCAGATTTTCTTGCCTTGAGCATCGAGATTTTCGTGAATACAGTTTGATTTACCTTTAAGTGTTTGGTTGAGATTAATAAGAGAAGGCAGACTGAGTTGCCTGAGGGAGGTTCCGTATCCCAGAGATTCCATTTGAGAGTGAAGGTCATTCATAGTCATTCGGAGATCATTTTTTGCGAAAATGACTATCTTCTTTCTCAAACGCTTTGCAAACTCAATCTGCCTGTTTGTCATCATTTATTCGTTTAGAGGATCAACCTTGTGATCTTCTAAATACTTGTTTATTTCTTTTCCATGCACTCGTAATTGACCATTGGATTTAAGCCTGAATGCAGGAAGCGGATGATCAATATCTCTGATCAGCCTGTAGATGGTGCTGATATCAACAGCCAAAATTTCTGATACTCTCAAGGGAGTATAACACTTGCTTTCATTAAAAACCTGAACCATATTTTTATCTCCTGAGTTCATATAAATAGGAGTTGCCAACAGGGTCAAACAGCGTTGCCCAGAGTTACCACAAAAAATGTCAAAAAAAGAGAGCAAAGAGAAACACTCCGAAAATCCGGAGTTTATCGCCCTGCTCTGTTAGTTTCTATAACGCACTAAAATTTAGTGATACAAGCTGAAATGATTTGTCTTCCGATGGTCTTTCATAAAATGCAATATACTGCTTGGTTGAAGTAACTTGTATGGCTTCGTCTATTAAATCCATAGCTTGTTGCCATTGTTTATCTTTGATGTTGAAACGGCGGAGACCTAAGATTCTGCTTTTGGCAATTTCGCCTTTTTTATCAACCTGAAATGCTTCTTTGATAACTGCCTGAAGATTAACATTTGAATCCTCGCTCCAGCGTTTTAGACACTCATCAATCTTCTGTTTTGCAATTTGGAGTTTTTCGCTGAATTCAATACGCTCTCGGTTTCTGATTTCAATTTTATACTTACCATCAAAGGAAACCAATTCAGCATTGCCTTTCCATTCTTCTCCATATTTCTGAGCTGTTTGAGTGAGGTATTTATCAATATCTTCAACCATCTTAATTTTCTCGGTTTCTATTTTATCGTGTAATCTCAATGCTTTGCCCATTAAACGATTAACAATAGTGTCTCTCTTCACAATTTGAGGATCAAGTATTTTAGCAGGATATTCCCGACCATGTGCATCTGTAAGTATTTTCTCCTTTCTTCCCATTATTACTCCTTCTGTAAATTCGATTTCTTTATCTTTGAGTTTTCTTAAAATTGATCGATCCATCTTGCTTCCAATCAGAAGCAGGTCAACATCCTTAACCACTTTGTATTTACCGTTTATCAAATCTACCATTCCGATTGAACAGAGAGCTATCAAATAGCGAGTTACTTTTCTTCTGTCACCATCCATAACGTCTTCAAGCTGACGTGTACTGCTATAATTACCGGTTTTCAATTTACGAATCATAGATTTTAGAAATTTGATTTCGAAGTTATAGTTGTTCATCGGATTTTCTTCTTTGTATTCAATGTTCTTGATATAGATTCTGAACTTGCCTTGTGATGAAATGGGCTTGATTAAACCTACGTCATTCATCTTACCAAGAACTCTGGTAACCTGCTTAATTGTAAGACCGGTTTCACCGGCAACAACGTCACCGGTGAAAGGCTTATCAAAAAACTCTATGAAATTTCTAACTTTCTTATAGAATGATATTTCCATGATTTCTCCTACTGCATTGATGTAATATGCTCAGGTCTGATGACAGTTAAGTTTTCTCTTTCTGCCAGATTTTCAAGAGAGTAGAGTGATTTGATAAATTTACGAATATTGCCTTTAGTCTTTTTGGCTATATGTTTGATTACTATGTCATCAACTTCAACATCACACACCTCTTTACATAAAAGTGTTAAATCACTTTCGTTTAATGGTTTGAATTGGCAGAAGAAATTGCACCTGTCAAAGTAATGAGCATCTGCGGCAAGAAGCTTCTCTTTAGCGTCAGCCATACCGACTAATACAACAATCGAAAGAGTCTGATCAACGATGTCTCGGATACTGCCTAAGATTTTCTTGTTTTTGAAAGCATAATCAATCTCATCAATTACGATAATTGTGTTTTCAAAATTTTTCAGTATTTCAAGACAGCGATGAAAAATATCATTGGCAGTCCCTCTGATTCCAATTTTCGGCATTCCAAAGTGGAAGTAGATTCTTTCAAGAAGCCTTCCGGCAAAGCTTTTAGCTGTCATTGTAGCTTCTAATCTGAAGTAGATATAATCATTTTGAATTGCAGTCTGTCTGGCAAATCTGCTTTTGCCCAGTCCCGGAGGTCCGTAGATAAGTCCTAACCCGACCATTTCAGTTTTTGGTCTTTTAATAAGGTAATCAAACAAATCATAAGCTTGTTTTACATTACTTGTTTGTGCTAAAGCATATTCTCTCATGTGATCTCCTAATCTATGCCTATTTGTTTTAGTAATTTGTCTAAGTTTTCCAATCCCTGCTCTTCAGCCGTTTTTTCAATTGGAGCAGGAGTGGATTTTGATAATAAATGTGCTGTCTGTTCAGCCATTCTATCGATATCAAGGCTTTCATCGACAGTAGCGTTATGTTCAAGTAAGCCATTTTCATTAAAAGCTGAATCCGGAAGTTTCAGCATTGGCAGTTCAAATTCTGAAATTGCTTCCTGAACCTGCTTTTGCAGGATGGCAGAATCACGTTTTACATTTTTCTCTAATTTTCTTTGATGAGCGATTTGTTTTTGAAGTTGCTTTTCGGCTAATGGCTGATTGACTGCCAGTTTGATAAACGGATGAACTGATTTCTTGATTAATGCCTGACAGATAAGTTTTCCGTCTTTGTCATAAACCAGAATCGATCGCATATCCATCAAATCGTATCTGAGTGATACTTTCTGACCTACATAGTTCATCAGATAATCGTGATAGTAAATCACGTTTGAAAGCTGGATGCCGTTTCCTCTGACTTTTCTTTCATCAACTTTAAGCATCATAAAATTCAGTTCAGAAGATTCGATTTTTCTGTTCTCCGGAACTTCTGCAGACCTGAAAACTTCAAGAGGAGTTTTGGCTTTTAATCCGCCATGAGGTGTTTTGCCATAAAGCTCTTGAAAGTAGATTGCCATAAATTGCTTTGCCTGTTCTACAGTCAGTGGCTCACGTTTTTTCAGTTTCTGAATCCATTTTTCATTACGCATCAGAAATGCCGGTTTATCTCCGATTCCAGAACCTCTGAAAGTATCCATAAATCTTTCAAAATCTTCCTGGAATGTGTTGAAAAATCTCTCAACCACTTTCGCTCTGGCATTGTAGGCTTTGGCAAAAACTGCACTGATATCCAGTCTTGGAAATATTCCGCATAATTCCTCTTCGAGATTATGCTTCTCCCAATTCTGATGAAACAGTTTTGATTTAAATGCTCTACCATTATCAAGATAGACATACTTTGGTCTGCCTTTCCAGTGAAGGATTCCGTTTCTAAGAGCCATCAGAATATGTTCTGAATCTTCAGAATTTGCCAGTGATGCTCCTACCGGATATCGGCTTGCCCAATCAAAGAACATAATCAGCATCATACGTTTTGGTTTGCCTGAAACCGGATCAATAATATCAAAAGCCAGTTTATGACCATCAGCAACCCAGACATCACCAACATTGAGACATTCTGCACGATCAAGGCTGAATAAGGTGTTATCCTTAATAAACTTGTTTCCGTTGCGAAGAAGATTCCATTGTTGGACATGGCTGTCTCTCCAACTCTCACACCATCGTCTAAGTGCTCTTTCACTGGTTGGAGATTCGATTGCTCCAAGTCTGCTGAATTGTTTTACTTTCTGATAGCTGAACCGATTTTGATTCTGTTGGCATCAAGTAGTAATCCAAGAAGGAAGTTTTGTTCTTTCTCGGTTGCCTTCATCTGAGCAGAAGCCTTTGATAAGCGAGTAAGGGATTTGAAATCACGACCACTCTCTTCATAGGTTCTAAGCCACATTCGTAAAGTGCGAGCAGTTCTTGTATCTTCGAGTCTGAATAATTCAGGTATGAGCATTCCTCTATTATAAGCATCCAGAACATTTTCTACTGCTTGCTTTTTAACCTTAATCTTATGAAATTCAGAAATTACCTTCTCACAAAGCTCTGCTTTTAACTGTGCTCTATAAAGTTCGTGTTCAGGAATTTTAATTTCAGGCATAAGATTTTCAATTGTAGGATCATACTCGACTACTTCGGCTTTTACTGCGTCAGATATCGCTTCTGCGGCAACAACTTCTTCTTTAGGTATAATCGCAGTCGGGACTTTATAGAGTTTGAATCTTCCGCCTTTATCAAGAGACTTGAATTCATAATCCCAATTATTCAATTTAGCCATTCTATAAGCACCGTCTCGACTTTTAGAAAACACTTTTTGAACATCCTGAATCGTTAACTCTTGAAAATCCATAATTATCCTACTTCGCAAAGTTGCAAATCTTTGCCGATATGTTTGCGAAAGGTTTTACTTATTTCATCAAGCTCAGGCTGTAGAAGTCCTATAAATTCTTCTGATCTGCTCATATTTAATTGTCCACTTATGAAGTAATCAAGAGTCCTTCTTGAGATGGACATTTGCTTTGATATTGCAATGGTAGTGAGACTTTTAAGCGTCATTGCTGCTCTGATTTCCGCCGGATGATACTTTGATCTCATCGGAACCTCCTAATTTTTTCATTGACACGCTTCGCAAACTTGCAAACCATGTCATCGTGAAGCTATAAAATTATAGCCTTGCGATGTAGTCAAGGAAAAACTGCCGTCATTCGCAGTCCCTTGCAACATGTTGCAATTTGTTCGCAGAGAACAAATAAGGAGGTCGAATGGATATTAAAGACAGATTAACAATGTTCATAAACTCTCTTGGTATAACACGTTCCGAGTTCGCCAAGACCATTGAAGTAACTCAGAGCAACGTCTCTGACTGGACAAGTAGAAAAAAGCCGAGTAAACCTTCGCCACCTGCGATGGCTCGTATCAATGAAAACTATGGATTGAACCTGAATTGGCTTATCACCGGTAAGGGTAGTATGTTTATTCCGGATGCAGATGGAAAGCTTTATGGAGAAGGCAATAATAAAGGCTTAGAGGAAATGTCCGGTAGTAAAACTGTTTATCAACATAAACTTAACCCATTTGATTCAAGAAATATCACACTTCCGATTTATGGTGAAATTGCTGCCGGTAGTCCTATTGACGGATATGATGCAGAGCCGTGGAAATATATTGAAATCCCAAAAGCCTATTTATCTGATTCGCAGGATACCTATGTTGCACTTAGAATAAATGGAAACAGTATGGCTCCGAAAATTATGAATGGTGATGTTGTGATAATTCACGAACGAAATGATGTGCTAAATCTTGATGGAAAAATCTGTGCTTGCCAAACTCCTGATGGTGTAACACTTAAAAAACTTCAGTTTGATGGAGATAAAAGAAGAGTTTTACTAAGACCATTAAATGAAGATTACAATGTCATCATAATTGAAGACTACGAACTTGAAACCTTCAGGATTTTAGGTGAGATGGCATTTTTGTTTAGAGTGATGAGGTAGTTAAGAATCATTTTCGGATTCTTTCAATATTAACTGAAACAACTTTGCATAGCTTGTTCATAGGAAGTAACCTAATATAAAGTTCTTCATCCAGAATGATATTTGTTATAAGCTTGTTTTGCTGATCATTTATATCTGTGTATTTAAGTTGTTTTTGGTGAAGTTTTAACTCGATATTATTATAAATTATTTCACCATTTGAGTTGTAGAATGGAATATCATTGTTCTCCTTATAGACTGACGATGATGGAATATTTTCATTTAATATAAACTCTTCGTATGATTCTTGATCTTTGAAATGAAATTGAAAATTATATTCCGTTGTAGGGTACATTTTATTTATAATATTTTCAAGAGTTGAAACAGAAAATTTTTTTTGATTAATATCATTTATGCCAACAACTATACTATGACCAATCAAATAAGGTTTGTCACTCATCTTTATTCCAAGATAAAATGTAGCAAATAGATTAACATAGCAGATTAGACCCAATGTTTCTGAACCTAAAAGAACCAGATAATGATTGTTATCATTGAAATTGATGAATCTGGAAAATTGATCAACAATCCGATTATCTATTCCATCTCCATAAAACACTATTGAATCATAAAGTTTATCAAAGTCTGCATTGAGTAGTAGATTTGAGACAACCTTAGCCATAGGATCATCGAAATAATCTTTAACCTGATCTACTGTAAATTCATAAGCTATTTTCAATAACGCCATTTTAAATTTCTTAGTATCAACAGCAAAATTACCTACTATCCATTTTCTATCTCTTTCTAATGTACTTTCGACCTTTATGTCACTTCTTGATAAACCTTGCTTCTTTGCAAAACCTTTAATAATTGGTTCAATTTTACTTTTATCTCGTGCATCTATGATGAAAGGCTGGCTATCATTAATGCTTTGAGGGATAAGAGGAAAATATCTTGGTGCAAATTTACCTTCTGAGTCTAAATCTAATCTTACTTTTTGTCCAGTTTCCTTGACCTCGTGAGTACCTTTTAATGGATTGGGTACTTTACCTTTCTTCCCTTTTATTTTTAGCAAATGTCTTTGAAATTCAATTAATAAATGATTTGTTAAATGACTGTCAATTTTACTACCAATTTTTGAATTACATTCTTTGCACACTTTATTTATATGATAATAACCAGATATTGAATCAGGAATAACATGTTCATCATTAAACAAATCTTCTGATTTATCCATTCTACAGATTATGCATTTTCTCATATTTATCTCCTTATGTAAAAAATTACATAACGATTTCGTTTGTCAAATAATCAGAAAAATATTCCGATCATTTCTTTTTTAACGCAATTGCGTTTCGGTGTCTCAGCGTTATTGCAAATCGCTTTTGCAGAAAATCAAACCGAAATGGTCGCTATCGCATTTGCGGAATGGCGCAAAAGCGCAAAAGCGGTTGAGTTAGCGAGTATTTTCACAGCCACAAACGACCAACGATTTATAACATAATGATTTAAAGTAACTTACAAACCTTTTAGCATCCCCAAACAAGCCGTCAAAACAGAAACAAACCAGAAATTGGACACTGTAAATCTCTCTAAAATGGAAGTTTTGCAAAAGCGATGTAAAATAAGTGTAAATATTGAATTAATAAAGAGATAAAAGGAGAAGATGCTCGATGTAGTCTATGTACTCTTGGGTGTCACTTTATACAGGATTTTGGGTGTGATGGCGTTTTTGTTTAGAGTGATGCGATAAAGGAGGAAAAATGTATATTGTCAAAATGATTGTCCACAACATCAAATCTTTCAAACACGAAGAAATAGATTTATATGAATATAGCTTATTTATCGGGAAAAATAACTCTGGGAAATCCAATCTTATTTATGCTCTTCGTTTATTTTATGATGATGTAAAATACTCTAAAACTGATTTTCCAATATTTGATACAACTGACAAAGAAAGTTGGATAGAATTACATTATAAATTAGAGAATTGTGAGTTTGATACATTGAAGGATGAATATAAGACTGAAGATAAAGTATTAAAATTAAGACGTTATTTTGCTTCCACAGATAAAGAGTTATTCGATAGCAAACAATCTAATATTCATGCTTATGAAAGTGGTAAGTTATCCACAAATCAGTTTTATGGAATGAGAGCAGTATCTCGATCAAAAATTGGGAACTTAGTCTATATCCCAGATGTAAGTAAATCCTCTGAGCAATTAAAAACAAGTGGACCTTCTCCATTCAGAGATATTATGAATTTTGTCTTCAAATCAGTTGTAAAACAATCAAAGGAATTTGTACAATTAACAAAATCATTTAATACTTTTGAAAAACTTTTAAAAGAAAATAAAGAAGATGAATTATCGATTAAGACTGTTGAAGCCGACATTAATGATTTAATCGGTGATTGGGGGATCAATTTCAAAATATTTTTCAATGAGTTAAAACCAGAAGATATCGTAAAGAACCTAGTTTCTCATTATTTTAGCGATGCTGAATTAGGTGATTCACAACAAAAAATTGAGGATTTTGGACAAGGATTCCAGAGACATTTAATTTATGCTCTAATAAATCTTACTCCTAAATACCAACCTGTTAAAGCTCCTAAAAAGAAGGATTTTCAATCTAATCTTACTTTGATTTTATTTGAAGAACCAGAAGCATTTTTGCATCCATCTCAACAAGATACATTAAATGCGAGCTTGCAAGATTTAGCAAATACTCAAGATAATCAAGTTATAATAACTACACACTCTACAAATTTTGTCTCTAATAATTTTGCAGATGTCAAAAAAAATACTCATATCAAAAAAGAAGAAGGTGTTTCTCTAACCTATCACATAGATCCCAACATACTCAGTTCAGGCTTAGGAAAATTGGTTGCAAAACTCAACGAGATCAAATCAAATCCTGAAACACATGAACACTTAGTTAAGAACATTGAAAAAAAATTAAATTTTGATATACCTGAATATTATGAAATTCTTAAGCTTTCTTTTAGCGTCGATTCAGAAAGAGCTAAAATGTTTTTTGCAAGTAAGGTTTTAATTTGCGAAGGTGCAACAGAAAGAAATCTAATTCTATATCTCTTAGATAATGATTGGAGCACTATTAAAAATAGGGATTTCTTTGTATTAAATGCAGAAGGGAAGTATAATATTCCAAAATATATGGAACTGCTGAATGAAATGGGCATCAAACACTCTGTATGGTATGATAAGGATTTTATAAATAACAAAGGAAATAGTGCAGATATAGGATTCTGGGATATTGTAAATTCTTTCTTGGATGATGAATATCAAGCTTATCCGTTCTCTAAAGATAGAAAAATATTCGATAAGGATTTTGAAGATTTTTTAGGAATATCTAAACCTCCGAGTAATCATCTAAAACCAATTCATTCCATTATAGAGTGGCAAAAAGACAATATAAAAGAAGAAAAGAAAAATGAAATCCAAGAAGAGTTTCTAAAATTTTTAAATCTATAAATTAATAAATCGTTTTATGGTTTCAGAATTTTTATAAATAGCTGTTGCGGTTCTGCGTCTAAGCGTTTTTGCTAATCGTTTTTTCGAATTTCAATTCAATATGGTCGCTATCGCGTTTGCGGAATACCGCAAAAGCGTTGTAAAATAAGTGTAAATGGCTAATAAATTAAAAGTTAAAAAAGCAAGATGCTATATGTGGCCTATGTACTCTTGGGTGTCACTTTATAAGAGTGAAGGTTAAAAAGATAGTTAATAAGTTCATCTTTTAGATATCGGTTTCCTATAAACAACAATTGCGTAATCAGTTTCTTCAGCATCTTTAAACGAAAGATTTGCACTGACTTTTACTTTTCCATCATTTGATGAATTTACTGGATATAATTCTACTTGATACCCTTCCATTGTATCTTTTGATTCCATATTAATAACAACATCATTCACTTTAAGTTTTTTGACAGAAACAGATTTCCTTTGATAAATAATCTGAATAACATATAAATTATTTGACCAAGAGCCAAACTCAACACTTGAATAATAATTATTAACACCTTTAATTGAGTTATCAAGCTTCTTTGTAACTAAATACCATCCTTCTACACTTAAACTACTTGCAAGTTCACGGATTAAATGTTCTATTTTTTGGGGAGTTGTTTTTTTTGAATATGTTTCTTTTTTTTTTGCAACAGTTTTTGATTGTGGAGCTTTCTGAATCATACAATAATCGGCTTCATTTCCATCGCTAGTACTTGCAATAAAAAGATAATTATCTTTGGTTGCTGCGTAATAATCATCTATTTTCATGAAGTTCAAGTTAGAGCTCGTAAAGAATGAATCAAACTTGAGATTATATGGAAGTTTACCTTCGAATTGCTGTTCCTGTGTGTTTACCATTAGAACTTTATCTATTCTGTTTGTTTTAGAATCAGTGATCAGAGTCAATCCCAAAGCTTTAGATTCAAATTGGTTTTTATCTTTTGCAAAATTATATTCATCAAATAAATAATCAACAAAGTCATCGTAAATACTTTCTCCAATCAAATTCATCAGCAAATCACCTTCTACTTTAGTGTCTTTATATTTCTGTTTAGCAATTAACTGTTTATCTTTTTTTGCATTATAAGCAGCTGGAGTGATAACCAGTTTTTCTATATCATTGTTCATTGACCTGTAAATTGAAAGTAAGTAACCTTTATAATTAACTTCACTGTAATTGTATCCTCTTGTATATTCCCAGTTCCTGCAGGATAATAGATTCTTGTATTCAATGTTCCCTGGAACTAACCGGTTAAACCCTTTTTTTATCGTGATTGATTTAACATTGTAATCATCAGAGAATTTGATTATCACACTTCTATTTTTTGAAACATAATCACCATTTCCCTTATTCTCGAAATTCAAAGAACTATCCACCAATAGTGATTTTACAATTGGATTAGATTCATGACGTCCAACATAATCAAGGATTTTGTCTCCCTTAAAATCTCCAGTCAATTCATCAGGTGGAGTATCATCACAATTACAATCACGCAAAGCAGGTTTTTCAACCCAATCTATATCCATTTTTTTTATTTCAAAACCATAAATTTTTGTACCGTTGTATCTCTCATTTGCTAATAAAGTTATTAGATAATCCTTTTTGTAACAAGTATAATATTTTAGTTTTTTCGATCTATACCAATCAAAGGAATCCAGAATATTCTCAGAAGTACAAGAGTTAGGAAGATCCCCTGTGTATTTTTCTCCATATGAGCTACCTGAAAGAATAATTTTATCAACTATATTGTTCTCATCATGTTCTATTTTCACCCCCTTCTTTTTGGATTTCCAAGATCGATTTTTCTTCGTATATTTGAATTTATAGTTTTTATTTTTAACTACAGATTTTAAATGAGAATCTCCTTTTTTCAAACCAATCAGTTCTACAAACTCATCAAAAGTATATTGTTCAACATATTTCTTTGCTACTAAGCATTCTACAAAGAATAGTTGAAAGAACAAAAAAATTATGGTTATTATATTTTTACTGCAAATTCTATATCCACGAAATCTTTTTTTTATCATTTTCAACTACTCCTAATAAACTGGTTTCCTATAAACAACAATTGCATAATCGCTTTCTTCTGAATCTTTAAAAGAAAGATTTGCACTGACTTTTACTTTTCCATCGTTTGATGAATTTACTGGATATAATTCGACTTGATATCCTTCGACTGTAGATTTTGACTCCATATTAATAACAACATCATTCACTTTAAGTTTTTTGACAGAAACAGATTCCCTTAGATAGATAATCTGAATGATATATAAATTGTTTGACCAAGAGCCAAACTCAACACTTGAATAATAATTATTAACACCTTTAATTGAGCTATCAATCTTCTTTGTAACTAAATACCAGCCTTCTACATTTAAACTACTGGCAAATTCACGAATTAAATGATCTATATTTTGAGGTGTTGTATTTTTTGAATTTGAGTCTGAGTCTAAATTTTCTGCAACAGTATTTGGTTTATCTGATTCTACAATACTTTGGAACAGAAGTTGATCAGCCTTTTTCCCATCATTTGAGTTTACCAAGAATAGATAACCATACTTTTTCGCACCATAAATATCATTAATCTTTTGGAAATTAACACTAGTATTTGACAAAAATGAATCCATTTTAATATCAAAAGGAAGTTTACCCACAAACTTTCCTTCTTCAGTATTTTTGATGACAATTCTCTCAATTACTTTTGTTTTTTTGCTTGTTAAGAAGGATAGTCCTAGTGATTCTGAATCATACTGATCATTTACTTCTTCAAATCCATGTGCTATCCCTTTTTCAAACTTATATTCATCAAATAAAAAATCAACGAAGTTATCGTAAACACTTTCTCCAATCAGATTCAAGAGCAAATCACCTTCAATTTTCTTATTCTTATATTCTTTTTCATCAATTGAGTGAGAAATTCTGTCTGATGCAAGTGGATTATAATTATCTGAAAAAGCAATAAACTCGACATTTTTTCCATCATCTGAAGCCACATAGGTTTTAAATCCATCTTTAAAAGCCTCATAAGCATAATCTGTTTTCCTAAACTCTAAGTCACTTCCATCAAGAAATGAATCGAATGTAAGATTATATGGAAGAGTTCCTTTGAAATAAGCTCCATCACTATTGTTTGCAGAAATTTCTTTTATTGCTTTAGATTTTCTTCTTACAAAGATAGAAACTCCCAGAGACTCTGATTTGTAATATGTTTCTCCATTTTTAGTAAAATTGTATTTTTCCAGTAAATATTCTACAAATTTGCTTTTGATAGATAAACCTAACAATTGAAGAAAAACATCTCCTTCCAATTTTATACTTTCGAATTTTGATACCAAAACTATTGCTTCTCCCTTTTTTTTGGTAAATTCTGTGGGTGTAATTTTCAACCATCTGATAGCATTATTAGGAAACTTCTTAATAGAAAATAAATAGTTTTTATATTTGATGTCATAAGAATTATAAGTGTTTGGATAATCCCAATTTTTGTTTGAAAGAAGATTTTCAAATTTTATATTTCCGGGGACCAAATTTTCAAAGCCTTTATCAATTCTTATCTCATTTACAAACATCTCTTTTGAAAAGAATATATATACATTCCTTTTTTTATTTGTATAAGTTCCACTCCTATTTTGAGTAAATTCAAGCGGACTGTATTTTAATAAATCATCTAAAACCGGATCGTTAATATGCCGTCCGATATAATCAAGAATCTTATCACCTTCAAAATCACCTTCTATGTCGGCAGGATTTCTATCATCAACAGCAAAATTCTGCATTGGAGGACGATTTACCCATTCTTCATAAGATTTTTCTACAGTAAGGTGTTTCAGCAAAGTGTTATTGTCGTTACCATACATCACATTTAAAGTGAACAGAAGATTATTTTCATATTTTGTATGGTATTTGGTTTTACTGTCTTTATACCAGTCAAAATTCTCCATCAATGTTTTTTCATTGCTTTCTTTGGGTAAATCACCTGAATATTTTTCTCCAAAAGAACGGAATGAGAATTCTACTTTTATCACTCGTTTACTACTATTTACCCCGATTCTGACACCTTTTTTCTCTGATGTCCAAAACCTGTTTTTTTTGTCATATTTGAATTTGTAGTTTCTATTTTTTAAAACTGATTTTACTACAGAATCCTTTTGATTTTTGTTTAACAATTCAACTAATTCATCAAAAGTGTATTGTTCTATATTCTCTTTTGCTGAAATGCTTATCACTGAAAAAGCTATAAGGAAAATAATTGCAACAATAGATTTCTTAACATTAAATATTCTGAATTTCATAGATTCTTTTTTACTCATTTACTTTTCCTTAATATATCGGTTTTCTATAAACAACAATTGCATAATCGCTTTCTTCTGAATCTTTAAAAGAAAGATTTGCACTGACTTCTACTTTTCCATCGTTTGATGAATTTACTGGATATAATTCTACTTGATATCCTTCGACTGTAGATTTTGACTCAATATTAACAACAACATTATTCACATTAAGTTTTTTGACAGAAAAAGATTCCTTAGATAGATAATCAATGAATCAATTTCATTATTATTCTTCATATTTATATTTAATTTATAATTCTTGTAAGATACAAAGTATTCATTCCTGTATTTTGAGTATTTAAGATTATTACATGAAAGTATATTTTCCAGAATGACATTGCCAGTTACTTTTCTCTTAAATCCTTTTCTAATACATATATAACTACCATACGAATCTTTAGATAACTTTATTGTTACAGTTTCATCTTTCGAAACGTATCCATAATATTTATCTTTTATGAAATTTAAGGAACTATTCTTAAACAGATTAACTAATCTTTGATCTCTTTTATGTCTACCTATATAGTCAAGAATCTTACCGCCTTCAAAATCACCTGTAAGATCTTCTATTGGGGTTTCATCAAACAAACAGTCTCTCATATTTTCCCCTTCTTCGTGTACCAAAGTAACAAGTTTAGACAATACTTCTTGTATTAACTTTTGAAACACTGCAAGTAATCATATTTCAATTTCATTCTTTTTTATCTTCTTTTCTTTTATAAGAATCTATGATTATTTTGTATAGTTTATTATTCATAATGATTGTTAATATGGTAACTTGTGTTTATTAATGTGAGTCTACCCCATATTCTGTACCATGTCTAAATTTAGTAAATTTATCATGTTTATCGAAACAATTTTCTTGCAAGCCATTTGCATTTTATGTATATTGTCATCATGAAAAAAGAAATAATAGATATTTTAAGAGAAAATAAGATCAGGTATACCGAGAAAAGACAGCTTATTGTAGAGCATATATTAGATCTTCATTCATGTTTTTCTGTTCAGATGCTTTCCGATGCAATTGCAAATAGTTTGCAGGAAGATAAAAATATCAGTGATATTGATCAATCAACAATATACAGGTTTATCGGAATACTGAGCCGTATTGGTGTCATTAAGGAAATCAGCAGTATAGCAGGTGAACACTACTATGGTCTGTCACTGAACAGTATGCCTTCTCATTCGCACTTTTTCTGCAGGAAATGCGGAAAAGTTATCTGTCTTGCTCCATTCAGCATAAGGGAAACATTCTCCCTGTTTTCTCAATTGAATAATTTTAACATAGAAGACATAAATCTTGTAATCAAAGGAGTGTGTGAATCATGCGAAAACTCGGATTAGTTTTACTGGTAACTCTTATTACAGTCACAGGCTGCACAAAAAAAGTGCATTCAGATAATAAAACAATATTTGTGAGTATACTTCCGCAAAAGTATTTTGTTGAACAGATAACCGGTGATCTATGGAATGTCGAAACTCTGGTTAAGCCGGGATACAGCCCGGCAGTTTATGAACCTACTCCACAGCAGTTCCAGAAATTGCAGGATGCTGCACTTTTTTTTACAATAGGTGTTCCTTACGAAAAAAACTTCCTCAACAATGCTCAGGCATTGCTGAAAAGCACAAAGGTAGTTCCAACTGATGAAGAAATTGAACGACAACCCATGCAAAGCTTTGAAGAGATAATCGATGCTATGTCTGATCATCATATTGATAATCACGAAAAAAATGTTGATCATGAAGAACACGATCATCATTCAAATGGACATATGCATGAACATGGAGAACTTGATCCACATATATGGCTTTCGCCTAAGTTAGTAAGAATTCAACTTAAAACAATACTGAATTCCTTGATAGAATTAGATTTCGAGAACAAAGACATATATGAGAAAAACTTCGATTCTTTCCTGAAAAAAATCAATGATATTGAGCTGGAAATAAAAAACAATCTTGAAGAGTTGGAAGTACGATCTTTTGCCGTATTTCATCCATCATGGGGATATTTTGCCAGAGATTTCAACCTGAAGCAGATACCAATAGAAATTTCAGGAAAAACACCCAACAGTAAAGAAACTACTGAAATTATCAAACTGCTTAAAGAAAACAATATTAAGGTGATTTTCATACAGAAGCAATTTGATTCATCTGTCGCCAAAAGTATTGCCGGAGAAATCGATGGTAAAGTCATTATAATTGATCCCCTTGCATATAATTACCTGGAAAATATCAGTAAAATTAGCGGGATATTCAAGGAAGCACTCACCCAATGAGCAAAAACATTATTGAAATCAGTAACGTTAGTTACTCATATAGGTTGAAAGACAAACCTGTACTATCTGATATTAATCTAAAAATACCTGAGCTTGATTTTCTGGGCATAATCGGTCCAAACGGTGGAGGTAAAACAACTCTGCTCAATCTGATGCTCGGTATTCTCAAGCCGGACACCGGATCAATCCTTGTAAATGGAAGACGGAACAGAGTAAGCTCCGGTGTGTTTGGTTATGTCCCTCAATATTCCAAGATAGATGATACATTCCCTATTCAGGTACAGGATGTCCTTGAATCAGCTGTTCTGTCTTCATCAATCGGGAAAAAGGAAATTGCGTTCAGAAGGGATAATATTATGGAAAAGCTGAAGATTTCTGATCTGAGATTCAGCAGATTCGGTTCATTATCCGGAGGTCAGAAACAACGAGTCCTCATAGGTCGTGCACTTATCAGTGATCCGGAAATTATCCTGCTTGATGAGCCCACTGCAAGCGTAGATTTCAGTTCGGAGAAATCCATTTATGAAACACTTAGAGAGCTGAATGAATCAAAAACCATTGTACTTGTTTCACATGATATCAGTTTTGTATCCAGTTTCGTTAAAAGAGTCGCGTGTTTAAACAGAAATATTGCTGTCCATAACACTTCCGAGATCAGAGTAGAAAACATTGCAGAAACCTATCATCACACTATAGAACAGATTCAACACAGGTGTAACCTTTAATATGACAAACTTCATTCATTCAGTAATCCATTACCAGTTTATGCAAAATGCTTTGTATTCCATACTTGCTGCGTCCGTTCTATGCGGCTTGATCGGAACATTTGTAGTCAACAAGAAAATCACAATGATGAGTGGTTCCATAGCTCATGCAATCCTTGGTGGAATTGGTATCGCCAATTTCCTCAGTCTTAACTTATACATTGGAGCATTTGTATTCGCATTTATTTCAGCAGTAATAATCGGATTAGTAACTTTGAACCATAGCAGTATCAGTGACAGCATTATCAGTTCTTTCTGGGCAATAGGAATGGCAATCGGGATAATTTTTATCAATTTTACACCCGGATATTCCGTTGATCTAATGTCATATCTTTTCGGGAATCTCCTGCTGGTCAATTCACAAAGTCTGTATATTCTTTTTACTGTAACAATCATTTCAATAACCCTTATAGCAGCGTTTTACAAGAAACTTGTAGCTATCTGTTTTGATCAGGAATATGCCCGTATTTCAGGGATTAATGTTACATTCTACTATCTGCTGCTTATGGTGCTTATTGCAATATCCATCGTTGCACTACAGAAAGTAGTAGGTATCATCATGGTTGTTGCCTTATTGTCCCTGCCTTCAACAATAGCCAAATCATACTCAATAAATACTCGCCAGATGATTATAAAGAGTATAATTTTCACTCTGATATTCATGCTTATCGGTTTCTTCCTCAGCCACACTCTTGCTATTCCTCCCGGTGCAACAATTATCATTGTTATTGGAACAGCATTTTTCTTAAATCACATTATTTTAAGAATTAAGAAATAGAAATTTAAAAACAAGCTCACAAATCGCTTTATACACACCTTTTTTTTATGCATTTACATTGCTTTCTGAGTGATATTCTTTTATATTATGTATTGTAATTCAAACAAACCGGAGGATAGTATGAAATATTTACTGACAGTATTATTTATTGTTTCTGCGTTTAGCATATTTGCTGATACTTACACCGTTGTAACAGATGAATGGGCTCCATTCTACGGAGAGAAAGTCCCCGACAACGGTTATCTGACTCAGATAGTGAAAGCAGCATTCAAAGCGAGCGGACATGACCTGCAACACAATTGGATGCCATGGAAAAGAGCTATCACAGAAGCGGAAAGAGGAACTTATCAGGTTTTAATGGGAGCTTATTACAACAGTGACAGAGCTAAGATTTTTGAGTATTCAGAACCAATCACTCAGACTCAGGTTGTATTCTTTGAGCAAAAAGGAAACAATATTAAGTATAAAAAACTGGAAGACCTTAAAAACTATAAGATCGGTGTTGTCCGCGGTTATTCTACAACTGAAGAATTTGACAAAGCTGAATATCTTATCAAGGAGGTTAGTCCTGACACAAAAACAAGCTTGAAACTCCTTCTTAACAAACGCGTTGATCTGATTGCCAACTCTCGTGAGGTTGTGCTGCATATTCTCCAACAGGATTTCCCGGAACAATACGCAAAGATTAATGTCGTTCAACCACCATTACAGGTGAATAATCTTCATATAGTTGTTTCAAAAACAATTCCAAATGCCAAAAAAATCATTAGCGATTTCAATAAAGGTCTTAAAACAATAAAAGAAAACGGTACTTACGATAAAATTCTTGAGAAATATGGAATGAAATAGTTTCGATAACTTTCTGATGATACTTAAACCTGTTGAGACCTTCGACAGGTTTTCTTTTATCTTACCCAAAATTTGAAATATATTAGGCATCCCCCCCCCGAAAACCAAATACAAAGTATGTATAACTTATTATAAATAAGAGTATTGAAACAGTAAATCAGTGGAAAATATGAATCAATGTAATAGCTTTGAACTAAGTATGATTGTTTTGCATTGATGATAGCATTTTCTCTTTTTTATTGTATAATAAATTTAACCGTTAAGAAATCCTGAAGCCTTGGAAGGATTTCAGGAAAAATTTATGGTTCCAGTTTACTGGAAATACATTTTAAAAAGAGTGCTTTTCGATGAAATTTACAATTTCATCAACTTCTCCATTTTCTTTTGTTTCGTTTTCTTTGGCACCAAAGAAAATGAATAGTGCATTTTTCTAAGAAATGTCTGCTAAAAATCCTTCCAATTTTCTTGAAGTCAGATTTTCAAGAAAAAACGGGGGGATTCCAAAATTTGAAATATATAGATTGACCTGTATTTTTGTTTATTTTTTATAGTACTGAATCTTATGTCATTGTTCAGACATAATTCATATTACAAAACTATGGAGTTGATATGAAAGTACCTTTTGTTACACTGAAATTCCAACATGAAAAACTGAAAAATGAAATCTTCAGCAAATGGGAAGAGTTATACAACAGAACCGAATTCGTTCATGGTAGGACCGGAGAAGAGTTCGAGGCTGATCTTGCTGAATTCAGCAGAACAAAGCATGCAATTGCCCTGGACTCAGGAACTTCAGCAATAGAAATTGCGCTGAGAGCGGCAGGTATTGGTACTGGCGATGAAGTTGTAACAACATCAAATACATTTATTGCTACTGTTGCAGGTATTCACTTTACCGGTGCAAAACCTGTTTTTGCAGACATTGATCCCGCTACATGGAATATTGATCCGAATGAAATAGAAAAGCACATTACACCTGCGACAAAAGCAATTATGCCGGTAAACCTTTACGGACAACCTGCTGATCTGGTTACAATTCGTAAAATTGCTGATAAACACAATCTGATTATAGTCAACGATGCTGCTCAGTCAATCGGCTCAGGTATTGTAGTTGATGGAAAATGGCGTTCCACAACTGAGTTCTCAGACACGACTATCTACAGCTTTTACCCGGGTAAAAACCTTGGTGCCTGCGGAGAAGGTGGAGCAATTGTAACCAATAATGATGAATTTGCAGAATTTTGCGATATGTTTAAAGATCACGGTTCTGTTGAGAAATATATTCATGAATTCCCGGGAAGAACCCATAGAATGCACGCTATGCAGTCTGCTGCACTGCAGATTAAGCTGCGTCACATTAATGAATGGAACAACAGTAGAAAACAAGCTGCAAAGCTCTATAAAGAACTTCTGGCAGATGTAAAAGAAATTCAGCTTCCATATAATCCAGAGAATATTGATCCTATATATCACCTCTTTGTAATTCTTGTGGAAAATCGAGACGACTTTATGGCATACATGGAATCAAAAGGGATTGCAACAGCCCTGCATTATAAAATGCCGGTTCACCTGCAAAAAGCCTTTGCTAACCTGAATATCAAGAAAGGCAGCCTGCCGATTACTGAAAACACTGTAAGTAGAAATGTATCCCTGCCTATGTTCCCTGAAATTACAGAAGAACAGATTAGATACGTTTGCGACACCATAAAAGAATACTTTAACAGATAAAATATATCTTTCTACAAAGCAGAGTTTTCTAAGCTCTGCTTTTTTATTGCAAACTATCCCCTACTTCCTCAAATCCATCAATTATCATATCCGGCTCATGCTCTGCCAGTTCGTCTCTCGTGTTCGACCCGGTTGTAATAGATATTACTTTTGCTCCGAGATGTCTAGCAGTCTTGATATCAAGAATTGTATCACCGATTATCGTGATGTCCTCAAAATCTGTTCCGTAGTGCTCTTTTGCTTTTCTGAGAGCTGTCTCAGCTATATCAAAGCGTTTAAGACCGTCTTCCCCATATCCGCCTGTGGCAAAGCAATTCCAGATCCCCAGCTTGGAGAGCTTATATTCTGCCCCGATACTCAGCTCCCCGGTTATCAATACCATAGGGTAACCCTTTTCCTGTAAAGACTTCACAAATGACACAGCCGTGGAGTTCTCCCGCCAGACATCCGTATCCTTAAAGGCTTCCAACTGCTTCCTGTACAACACCAGAAACTCTTGCCAAAGGCTCTCTGAGAACTCAAATCCGTGCTTTTGGAGAATCTCCATCAGTACATCTTTATCGGAACGGGCGGAAGTATTCACTCCCTCCAGAGCGTTGGTAATGTTCAGCAGTTGATTTACCGCATGCTCAAAAGGCAGGTCAGTGCGTGAGTCGCGTTTTATTAATGTACCATTTATATCAAACATTATCAATCTGTACATGGTAGGGCTCCTTTGGGGTGATGATGAACAACAGGACTTACTTGTCAAATATTATTTAGGATTCACTAACTTATTGTCCAATGTTTTTTTGACTTGACATTATACTTAATTTAGTCTGAAACTTGGCTATAAAAAAAACAGCCCCCGATTAGAGAGGCTGAAAAGGTTTCCCAATGGGAAGAGCCTGCGAAAACTCTTATTATGAAAAGCAACGCAGACATTGATCAATTACATTTAACTAAATCTTAAATAGATTTAGTTATATGTCAAGAACTTTATAGGAGATAGCTATGAAAAAAATCTTGGGTTTGGATTTAGGAACAAATTCTGTAGGATGGGCATTAATAAATCATGATTCATCGAAACGTATTGGTAACTTTGTTAATGGTGATTCCCGGATTTTTAAGGAAACAATTGATAAAGAGAAAAAAGTACCTACGAATAAAAGAAGAGGAACATGTAGAGGTCAACGTAAACTTACTCAGAGAAGAAAATTCAGAAAACAGGAATTGTATGGAATTTTGAAGAATAATGGATTGCTTCCAAATTCTGATACTGAAATTCAGGAACTTATTACAAGCAATGCACCAACATTAAATCCATACTTTCTCAGACATAAAGGTTTACATGAGAAGCTGGAACTATTCCAATTAGGTAGAATACTCTGTCATATAAATAAAAGAAGAGGATTCAGGAGCAATAGAAAGAACGGTAAACCAAAAGAAAACAGCAAGATACTGAATGAGATTTCTGAAATCCAACAACAAATTGATAATAGCGATTATAAGACACTTGGAGAATATTTATATTTTCAACCAGTAAAAAGAAGAATTCATACAGCAAGGAAAATGTATGCTGACGAAATCGAATTGCTCTGGGAGAAACAGGCTTCTTATTATCCTGATATCCTAAAAAAATCGCTGATGTATGAGTGTAAAGAAGCAATTATTGAGCAAAGACCACTCCGAATGAAGAAACACCTGATAGGTAAATGTATATTCCATAAGAATAGACAAAGAGCTGCAAAAGCTTTTCTCGAAACGCAAGAATTCATGATGTGGCAGAATATTAACAATATGACAATCTTCTTCCCTGATAAATTCGGTTCCCGAGAGCTTGATCAAACTGAAAAAGAAAAAATTTTCCGCATCCTTGATAATCAGAAAACATCAAAATTCAGCAAGTTAAAGAAAGAATTAGGCTTCCCGGATAATGCAAAATTCAATCTTGAAAGTGAAACCAGATCAGAGTTGAAAGGTAATTTGACGAACAAAGCCTTCTCGAATGCATTGTCAGCAAAAGTATGGAAAAGTTTTACAGATAAGCAGAGAACTCAACTTGTTGAAGATTTCCATACAATACATACTTTGGAAAGTCTGGAAAAGCGACTGAAAAATCATTGGAAATTCAGTCCTGAGATAATTGAGAAAATATTCGTGATAGAGTTACAACCCGGCTACCTCCATCTTTCCAGAAAAGCGATAAACTCATTACTTCCATTTATGAGACAGGGTTATAAATATAACGAAGCTTGTGAAAAAGCAGGTTATAAGCATTCTGAAATTGAATATACTCCTGCAGAATCTGAACATATACTGAAGGATCTGAGAAATCCCGTTGTTGCTAAGGCTGCTCGACAAGCGATAAGGCTTACAAAATCAATCATAAGAAATCATGGCAATATTGATGAAATTGTTATTGAAATGCCCCGAGAGATGAAGCTGACTAAAAAGCAGAAAGAGCGTATCGGTAAAACCCAGAAAAAGAACTCAGACAAAAAAGAACATGCAAAAAAGATGATAAAAGAAGAATTCGGGAAAGAGAGTCCACTAAATTCACAAATCACAAAATATCTCCTATGGGAAGAATGCGGAAAAGTATGCCCTTATACAGGTAAAACAATAGAGATTAAACAATTATATTCTCAAGACATTGATGTTGAACATATTATTCCCTGGAGCATCTCAATGGATAACTCCTATATGAATAAAACACTCTGCTTTGCAGATGAAAACAGAAATGTTAAGAAGAATATGACTCCTTTTCAGGCATACAAAAACAACCCTAAAAAGTGGGATGAGATTAAAAGACGTATTGTGAAACTTCCCAGTCGCAAAAGAAAATACTTTTTGATGGAAGAGATTGATAAAGATAAGTTCACTAACAGACAACTTAATGATACCGGTTATATATGTAATACAGTGAAAAAATATTTCGAAGCAAATGGATTTAAAACAAGAGTAAGCAAAGGTGAATTAACAGCACTTCTCAGGAAAAAATGGAAATTGAATCTGATCATAAATGATGTGAATGAAAAGAACAGGAAAGACCACAGACATCATTGTATTGATGCTCTTGTTATTGCCTGTACAACTCAAAGCATGTTACAGAAAATGTCTAAACTCTCGAGTAATATGGAAAAGGGAATCTTCTTTAACAGCAGATTGATCAATATTCCTGAACCATGGAATGGATTCTACAAGGAAGCAGAAGAAATAATAAGCAAAGCTGTAATATCCCACCAACCAACGAGGGGAATTATTGGATCGTTACACCATGATACTGCTTATGGTTATCACGCACAGAAATCTAAAGGGAAAGCATATTTTTCCCGTAAAGTGCCTGTTTCAGATTTCCTTAAAAGCTCTTCGAAAATCAGCAAAATTTGTGATAATGCAGTTAAACAGCTTGTAATAAAATATGTTGAGAAAGTGAATAAAGCTTCAAAAGAAGAAAAAGATTTAATTGAACTATTACATAAAGATGGGAAAACACCAATAAATAGTGTGAGAATTGCTGAAGTCAGGACAACGAGTTCCTTGCACGCATTTAAAGATAATAAAGGTAAAGCATACAAGTTTTATGCATATCAAAACAATCATCATGTTGAGATAATAAGATTACCTAGCGGAGAACAAATCGGGAAATGGGTCACTATGATTGAAGCTGCCAGAAGAATCAGATGTGATAAAAAGGGAATGGTTCAGTTTGACCACCCTGAAGGTGAATTCATTATGTGGCTCTGTGCAAATGATATGGTTGAAATTGAAGTTGAAGGAGTAAACAAGATATACAGAGTACAGAAACTTGATCCAAACAATAACAGAATCTACTTCCGAATGCATTATGCTTCAACATTGGAAAATAAAGCTGAAGAGTTTATAACATCTCCCAACAAATTAAGATGTAGAAAATTATACGTTGATATGCTGGGAAACACACAGGATTTTAAAGATGGAAAGAATAGTTGAGATAAATCTTAATGCAAAACTCAGTGTTAAACATAAGCAGTTAGTTATAAGAACCGACATTGATACCAGTACTGTACCCCTTGAAGATATTGCTGTGATAATGCTTGCTGATTCTCAGATCACTGTGACAAATTATCTGCTTTCGTCCTGTTCTGCTAATAACATCGCTGTTATTGTATGTGATCCCAGAAAACTTCCGGTAAGTGTGCTTATGCCATTAACTGGCAACTCATTACATTCAAAAGTTTTGCTTTTGCAGGCAAATATGAATTCTCAATTGAAAAATCGTATATGGAAACAAGTAATTAAGGCAAAAATTTCTTCCCAGATCGCTATTCTGGAAAAGAGAGATAAGAATAGTAAACTGCTTAAAGCAATCCGAACCCGGGTAAAAACAGGTGATTCAGAGAATTGCGAAGCAAGAGCTGCAGCAATATACTGGAAGGAACTCTTTGGGAAAAAGTTTGTCAGAGATTTTGAAAAAGGTGGAATTAATGCCTGTTTAAACTATGGTTATGCAGTAATCAGAGCAGTTACAGCAAGGGCAATTGTTGGCACAGGTTTACACCCGTCTCTCGGAGTACATCATCATAATCAATATGATTCATTTTGTCTTGCAAATGATTTAATGGAACCTTTTCGTCCACTAATTGATAATTTTGTGTTCGAACTGAACTATAGAAATAATGTCACTGAAGAGCTAAACAGAGAATGCAAACACTATCTTCTGTCAGCATTAAATATGCATTTGAATATCTCGGGAGAAAGTTACCCGATGTTCACCGCATTAGAACGATTTGTAAACTCTGTGAAACAAGTAATGATGAAGAATCAAAAAGAAATTCTGATCCCTGAACTGATATTATGATTTTTGGAGGTTTTCGTACTATGTGGCTCCTTGTAATGTTTGATCTTCCTATGGATACACCCAAAGCAAGAAAAAATTATGTTAAATTCCGTAAAACGTTGTTAGAAGATGGATTCACAAAGATGCAGTTTTCCGTAATGACTCGTCATTGCCCCAGTGAGGAAAATGCTGCTGTTCATAGAAAAAGAGTGAAAGCAGCTTTACCTCCGGATGGAGAAGTAAGAATACTGACTTTTACTGACAAACAGTTCGGAAGAATGGAAGTTTATTTTGGTAAACTCAGAAAACTGCCTGATTCCGTACCTGAACAGCTCACAATATTTGAGAAAATTGAGAAACAACAAGAATTATCGGAAGATATTGATCTTTAACACCAATATTTTTTTACTTTTGTAAGCAGATAATTTATTACTTGACAGATAGTTAAAATCGCATAGTTGTGAATTGCGGACAGACATTGATCAATTACATTACCCTTATCACCAACTCGAATAGTTTTATTGTTGTGAATTGCGGACAGACATTGATCAATTACATTAAGAAGGTATAGATTCAATTGATGGTATTTAGTTGTGAATTGCGGACAGACATTGATCAATTACATTTGAAAGAGTATAATAAATTTGGATAATTTTGTTGTGAATTGCGGACAGACATTGATCAATTACATTTTGAATATGGTGCTGAATATAAGCCATTATGTTGTGAATTGCGGACAGACATTGATCAATTACATTATCCTCAGGAATTCACTGCTGATGTTATTGTTGTGAATTGCGGACAGACATTGATCAATTACATTTTAAGAATTTATCATAGAAAACATTATAATGTTGTGAATTGCGGACAGACATTGATCAATTACATTTAAAAAATGGCGAAAGGTACCAAAAAGAGTGTTGTGAATTGCGGACAGACATTGATCAATTACATTTGGAATAGCTATTGAAAACCAACCGATCATGTTGTGAATTGCGGACAGACATTGATCAATTACATTTCATTCCTGGCAACTCTGATACACCATTCTGTTGTGAATTGCGGACAGACATTGATCAATTACATTAGGTGACAGAAGCTCTGCACTGGCAAGATTGTTGTGAATTGCGGACAGACATTGATCAATTACATTAAGTTGTCCAATTGAAACCATGTCTGGTTAGTTGTGAATTGCGGACAGACATTGATCAATTACATTGACACTCTTTGTGATCCCGTAAGCGACCACGTTGTGAATTGCGGACAGACATTGATCAATTACATTAAGATGTCGAACATAAGCTTTTATCGTATTGTTGTGAATTGCGGACAGACATTGATCAATTACATTCGCAGTGTTAAAATTGATGATGAAGAATGGTTGTGAATTGCGGACAGACATTGATCAATTACATTTATCTACTCAAACTGGATCATCGTAATATCGTCAACATACTCGTCGAAGGTATATTTGTTGTTATCGCGGTATTTACTCAGCAGGACGTCTATCTGTTCTTTGTTTTTATAGATCTTTTCAAAGAAGCGTCGCTGGGCTTCCGTTTTGTTCTCAATATTCATGTCCAACATCTCAATATATCCGTAGAGAGCCATTAAGGGCTGGCGTATCTCATGGTTAATGGTTATTCCCATGGCAAGCACGGAGTTTTTTCGTTCCAGCTCTATAATCTCTTTCTGAGCAGCAAGCAGCTTGGTGTTTACTTTCTGTAAATCCTGATTCAGTTCACGCAATTTTACGTTCTCTTTTTCTTCTTTTTCCAGATTAGCCGTATACTTTATAATTTCCAGTCTGTTAGACAATAGTGTTTCATACAATTCCCTGTTCTCATTTCGTATATCGTATTGCAAATCAATGAATTTCTTCAGATAGTATATAGTCTTATTGTAGTCATTCTTCGACTCATAGTATTTCGAGCAAACACTGAAGAACGCTTCTTTAGTAACAAGAGTCATTGAGCTTTCATATCCGGCAATTTTACCCTCATAAAACTTGAACTTCCCATCATCACCTGTAACCATTGCCAGTCTCAGTGCCAAATTATAAGTGCTTATAAACGGATCCTTCAAATTCAGATCATTATGAATATCCAGTGTCAACTGCAGATACTTCCCGGCATTCTCAAAGTCTTCAATATCCACATACAGACTGCAGATATTACTGAGAGTATACATGCGTTTGTAAAAGCTGTTTTCCGGTCTGTATTCAAGCGATTTATGGTAATGTTTAAGAGCCATGGGATAGCGTTTAAGCTTCTTATACAGCAACCCCAGATTACTCTCTATATCAGCCAGTTTATCCTTAGCTTTATGGTGTACATAGTATTCCATTGCTCTCAAAAGAAAATTTTTAGCCTGCTCAAACTGATCTATACGCAGACAGTTCAATCCAAGGCTGTTGCATGTGTCAGCAATCCCGGTCAGAACTTCGTGTTTCTCAAAACACTCAAGTGCACTGGTCAGGTGCTCTATTGATCTGTTATAATCACCTATTTCCGTTAAAGCAGAAGCTAGCCAGACATCTGCATTGGCAGCCTGATAGAGTTCATTCAGCTTCAAAAACTCATTCTTTGCACGAGAGAAAATATCATATGCCATGAGATTCTTGTTAGCTGTAATACAGGCAGCTCCTTTAACATTAAGAGCTTTGGCATAAGTAAGTCTGTCATCTATTTTCTCAGCAAGTTCTATTGCCTTATTAATGTATTTAAGAGTCCTGGACCTGTCACCGGAAGAATAATATAGCACAGCAAACCCCATATAGGTTCTTGCTTTTATACTGAGGTTTTCAGTTCCCTTCAACAAACCAAAATAAATACTCCGCGCTTCAACGGGATTACCAAGTTTACGGACAATGCTTGCTTTACGCACCAGGCATGTATCGATATCATTAACTCTTTCATGCTCGTCCAGTTCTTCAATGAACTCATTTATAAACAAAAGAGCATCATCTAATGACTGCTTCTCAAGCATTTCTACAATTTCATGCTTAAGTTGCACCTGCTTTTCAAAATCTTTCGCTTTTTCAAGCTTTTTATATAGGCTATTCAGCTTTTGGGACTGCATCTTAATTCCTTTTTATTTAGTAAAAACATATCTTCTATACAACAAATGCCAAATATTTATTATCTTGTGATGGAGAATCTGACATCGATAACTCAGAATTTCTTGTAAATAAATATTTATTCATTTTCACTGAGCATAAACGAAGCTATAAAATTAATAATGAGAAAACCACCGTAAATTGGGTTGTCCTCCCGTTATAAATAGTTTATATGTATACACTACTTCAGCAGTACACACTTCTTTATTACAGAGTTATGTTCAGATCTGATTCTGATAAAATATATACCGGAAGCAAGCTCATCTGCATTAACACTAATTTCATGAATACCACTATCAAACTCTCTGTCTGCTATGGTCATAGCATTCTGTCCCTTAAGGTTGTACATATCAATTTTTACATGCTCTTTCCGTTTGAGTGAGAAAACTACATTAGTCTTTGGGTTAAATGGATTAGGATATACTGCAGCCTGAAGCTGAAAATCGTTAACTTGATCCTCAGTAACTGCAGTTGTAGCACTGACAGATACTGTTGTTGAGCCGTTAGCCGGAATGTTAAGTCTGACAGCAACCTCTTTGTGACCATCAACATTCATCTGGTATACAATCGAACCATTATCTGAGATATAGTTGTAACCGGAATTCACATGAAACTTTACCAGTCCATGCTCGAAGTTCGTGTTATAGCCGTTGTAAATCGTTGCAGTGTTCTGTGATTGAGTCCCGTTATTGGGAGCGCTGTAAGCAACAGTAAAGTTGTCGCCGTTTCCTCCGGCATACATTGTCTGAAGAGGCGTGATAGTGCCGTTGTCAAACTTGACGATTCTGAAAGCCCTGTTATTGTCACAGACAGACTCTGTTGCAAGATCGTAAGGATAACTGCCAATGCTTCCGGAATTCGAGTGTATATGCCCCCAGAGAGCCATATCAAGATTCTCAGCAGTTAAGGATATATCATCGTTAAAATCGTAGTGATAGAATGCAACCTTTTCCATATTCGGGTTACTCTGAACAAGATTCCTCATCCAGTTTAGCTGCCAGGATGTAAAACTTGTGCTTCCAAACAGATCAAGTCTGTAATCATCGTAATTATCATAGGCATCCATTCCTATGAACAGAGTATTGCCATAGTTAAAATAGTAGTTCTGAGTATTTGGTTCCGTATCATAATCTGACAGATATGACCAGCCAAAGAATCTGAACCAGTTATCTCGTGCTGTTCCTGGAGGAGGTGAAGTCTGCTGCCAGCCACCGACGTCATGATTACCTGTCACTAAAAATACAGGTACATCAAGTTCCGTAAGCAGGTTCTTGGCAATTGTATAGTAACGCCTGTCGTTCAATTCTTCAAGCTCTCCCTCATTCACAACATCACCTGTGAAAAGGATGAACTCAGGTCTGATTACGTTCAAGTCATTGATAATCGCTCTCAAATCTTCAACTTCGGTCATATCCTGTTCTCCCGGATCGTCTCCGAACATTGTATGCCCCGGAAGGTGAGTATCTGTAAAATGAGCTATATAATAGCTGTCTCTGAATTGTGGAACCATATAAACAGCGTTTTCAGCAACATCTGTTTCAATCTGATCGCAAGTTACAGAGATATCGTACAACGCATAAATATCTGTTGCCGGAGTCTGAACCGTCAATGTCCATAAGTCATAGAGCGCATCGAACTGAGAGTTCTCAATAAGCAGATTCAGTTCGTAATCGGCATATTTCAGACGTGCATCCCAGTTTGCAGCTCCCATCGGACCTTTAACAATGATGTCAAATGATGATCCTTGAGGAGCAATCTGCGGAACACTTAGGATAGGCCTTTGAATACGTGTAAGCTCGTCTGCAGGACGCAATAAATCGGTTCTTACAACGAAATCACCTACAACAACATTCAGATTGGAACTGCCATTAACAAAGAAGTCCGTTATAGCAAACCCTGCATCTCCGGAATTGTTGGCGTCCATAGAAAGAGTAAAAATCTGTGTCTGACCGCTCAATTGCTGTCCAGGTGTCATTCTGATAACCCCTGAGCCTGTATTGTCTGAGTAAGATGCATTGTAACCCTGAGGTGCATTATATGAATCATAAGAGATTATGTTAGATGAGTATGCAATATTGATCCTGACACTGTCAATCTGTTCATCTGAAGGAGTGTTGAGAAGGAAGTCAATTGTTAACTGATCTCCTATATTAGCATTTTGCCCCTGTATATTGAGAGAAACAGGAACGTCACCTCGAACAAAATCACTCTCATATCTCGGATGGATTGTGTAAAAACCGTAGTCATAGGAAATCATGCCTTTAATGGAAGTAAAGACCATTCCATTAATGATGTCAAAAGTTAAATCATTTTGAGATATACAATTACCTGAGACTGTAATACTTCCGGTTCCATCGTCTACAATAAAGTTTCCAAAACCATCATCCGCAGTGACAACTGTTGCATTGGTAAGCTCTACAGGTGCTCCTTCGAGTGCTTCAGTGGAAGATGCTTCCCCAGTTGTAGCCTGATAGAAAGTCGGCACAGGATTTCCACTGCTTATGACCTGCATACCTGTAAGGGACGCCATTTCAGTAAGTCCGTTGTACTCTCGTACTTCTCCAGTTATTGTAACGTAGTCACCTATATTGACATTTTCCCTATCATAGACAAATATGCAGTTCCAGTATCCACCATTTGAATCGGCAATAAAGAATCTGTCAGTTAAATAATTATTGCATGTGACAATTCCACTGACTGTCACAATCTGGTCTTCCAGTAATGACGGATAAGTTCCATCCCCTGAAACATCCGTATACTGCACATCATATATATTTACAGCATATAAACTTGCCATACATAACATAAAGCATATTATTAAGTATCTCATTTTATCCTCATCTAATATTTTTTCTAACATTCAATAATAAAATACTATAAATGAGTGTAAAGCTAAAATACAATTATTTAGTTATTTTGCGTAAATATTCAGCAGTAAAACCTTCCCCGGTCCTCACTACTTCATCGATGGTACCTTCGGCAATAATACGTCCACCGTTTACTCCGCCACCCGGTCCCATATCAATTATCCAGTCCGAATGAGCAACAACGTTCATGTCATGTTCAATCATGATTATCGTTGCTCCCTGACTATTCATAGTCCTGATGAAGTCCATGAACTTGTGAACATCCGCAAAGTGAAGCCCGGATGTCGGCTCATCAAGAATTATCAAGGCATCCTTAAGGTCAGGTGAATTCAGTTCTGCTGCAAGCTTCAGTCTTTGCGCTTCTCCCCCGCTTAATGTCGCTGTGGATTGCCCTATCTTAATGTAATCCAACCCAAGACTGACGAGACAGATTAGAGTATTCCGGATCTTTATGCTATCATGAAACAGTTCAAGAACCTGCAATATATCCATTTCCAGAACATCAGCAATGGATTTCCCCTTGTATTCTATCTCCAGAATCTCTTCTTTATATCTCAATCCTTTACAGGAATCACATTTTATATGAATATCACTCATGAAACCAAGTGATATTTTCTTGAATCCCAGCCCCTTACAAACAGGACACTGTCCTTTTGGTGAGTTTGTGCTGAACATCCCATCGGTGTACTTTCTCTCATTTGACTCTGGCGTAGAAGCAAAAACTTTTCTGATCTCGTCAAACACACCAAGATAAGTAGCCGCATTGGAACGAATAGATTTCCATACAGGTCTCTGATCAATAACAACAAGCCTTGATACATGTTCAAATCCTTCAGCCTTGCAGTAGTCACCGCCTGGCTTTCTGTCTTCTCTGTAATCCTTCCAGGCTCTTCCGAGAACATCATATAACAGACTGCTCTTACCGGAACCACTTACACCCGTGACAGATATAATATTACCCAGAGGAATTTCCAGATCAATATTTTGCAGATTGTTCCTGCATGCTCCCTTGACAAAGATTGTGTTTCTTTTCTTAACAGATTTTTTCTCAGAAGTAATATTATGTTTCCCCCTCAGATATCTACCGGTTACAGATTCCGGATTTTCCATAATCTCCTGCACACTGCCCTGAGCAACAATCTCTCCACCGTTAGCACCGCTTTCCGGTCCCATATCAATTACATGATCAGCCTGTCTGATTATATCCTCGGCGTGTTCAACAACGATTAAAGTATTACCGGCTTCTGCCAGACGCTTTATCTGTTGAGATATCTTTCTGTAGTCATAAGGATGCAACCCCTTGGATGGTTCATCAAGTACATAAAGAAGATCTGTTAATCCACTGTGCATTCTGGTTGACAGAATCAGTCTCTGCATTTCCCCACCGGATAATGTCGGTACCGGTCTATTTAGAGTCAAGTACTCTAATCCTGCTCCTGAAACCGAATCACAGATCTCAATTATCTGTTCAAGTATAGGTTTATATTTATAGTCATATATATTTTTACACCATTCTTTTATGTATTCTATTGAAACAGAAGCTATATCTGTATAATATTCTCCTGCAAAACTTACATTTCGACCTACAGGTCCAATCTTTGTTCCATTACAGGAGGGACATATTTGCTCTGTGCAGAATCGACCCAACATACCGTTTGTACTCTCTTTATTCTGTGCGAGCAACCTCTCAATATTTGTAATTGCTCCGGAAGTAAAACGAGAAATATTACCTGAACGACCAGATGCAGATTCATACATGAATGTCACTTTCTCATCAGAATACCCATAGAGCAGTTTATGCCTGAAGTCTTTCGGTAAATCCTTCCAGGGTTTTTCCAGATCGGCCTTAAAATGCTCTGCTAATGCAAATACTTCCCCCCGCATCCAGTTTGCTGAAGGCTTATCCCTGAATTTTCGCAAATCTCCCCACCAGGCTGATGCACCGTCCAGTATTGATTTGTCCGGATCATTTATTACTGATTCCTCTTCCACCTTCATTATTCTACCCGTACCATTACAGTCAGAACACATCCCTTCAGGATTATTACTGCTGAATATGTAAGGTTTCAGGTCGAAAAACAAATTTCCACATTCAACACAGCTTTTTCTGTCCGTCACATCAATCAATTTCCCGTCATTAAACAAAAGAGTCAGTTTGTGATACCTTTCATACTCAGATGCTAATCTATACTCGATACCCCTTAAATCTTCTGAAATTGCTTTTTTGACACTCTCAACCAAAACTCTGCCATTACTCCGAATTATAACATCAGCTTCATCGTTCAAATTTTTACATAGATCAACTAGATCATGCACAGTAAAAAAATGGTGCTGTGTTCCGCATACTTCACAGAATCTGGTTCCGAATGTTGAATACAGTGTTCTCAGCAAACCATATATTCCCGAAAGAGAACCGACATTTGATCTGGAATTCCTTATAATCCTGTTCTGCTCAATTGCTATTGCCGGAGATAGCCCTGTTATAACATCAAAGTCAGGTTTATCAGGAACAGTTCCGGAACCTGCCGTACTGAAACTACCGGTAAATCGACGTTCTGCTTCTGCATAGATCGTATCAAAGGTAAGAGATGATTTTCCTGAACCGCTCAATCCAGTGACAACTGTAAATTTATGTTTGGGAATTCTGACGGATACATCCTTAAGATTATTCTGTCTGGCTCTTTTAACAACAATGTGGTTAAGGTCAGAATCCTCTGTTACATCCTTCTCGGTTGGAGCTTCTTTGCTTAATTCATATTTAAAGTATTTGTTTAAATCTACATATTTATTTTCTTTTTTTACAGAATTTTCATTACTGTAAATAAAATGACTTTTCCAATGATTCATCCATTCAGGGACTCTGATTTCTTCGATATTTATATCCTTAGAATTATATGACAGAATATCCAGAACCGGAGTATTATTATATGCTTCAATATCTGAAATTATGATATGATTTCCATTGATTTCCAGAATTCTTGCAGTAGTTATAGCAATGGGATTGGGACGAACAGGTGATCTTGTTGCAAAAACACCGCTTTTGGGTGCATCTTCATATGGAGGATTAACCAGCAAGGTTTTTCGGAATGCTTTCTTATCAAACCTTGAGAACCACCATATAACTCTGATATAATCACCTGCATTGAACATAGCATTCAAATCTTCATCCATAATCAGAAGTTGCCTACCTTGAAAACGATCTATCCTGCCAATAGAATCAGAAAAAATTTCTTCTTTCTGTACAAGCTTTTGCGAATTCTGCTTGTTTTCACATGATACTAAGTCAATAACTCTATCTTCGCAAGGGATATAAGGTTTAATGTCATAAATCGAAGCAGATTCGACATTTTCGTTTATGTTCAGAGCAAAGTACCCGGAAAGCAGATCAATATCTTTAATCCCGGCTGTAAGAATCTTAAAACCTGCTCGTTCTTGAATTTCCGTAGCTGTAATCAGAAGAATGTGACTGAACATCTCCAGATTTTTAAGACCCTTAACGTACTTCTGATCAACTCTAAGTTCGTGTAATCCATTATTATATTTGAGGTTACCGATCGTATTCAGTTTGCATTGCATAACAACTATCCTTATTTTTGATATTTTATGCTGTACATCAGAGAATTTGATTTGTCAATTTAATTGTCGGTGGATTTGCTTTGAATAAACTTTAAAAACATTCACATGTTATGTCCCCACTACCTTGTTTGATGGATTTGAGCCTACTGAAACATATACACAAAATCAGGGAAATCGAAGTGTAGACATCCAATGAGTCAAGTCTCTGCTTGCCCTACCCCTACTAGTCCGGTTCTATTATCTCTACTCTACCCTATACTCAATTAGCACATCGTTGTCCAGTCTAACAACATCATCTACCGACAACTTTACAGCCTGATCAACTTCATCAATTTTGAATCCACTGAAAATACTGTGATCTCCCCCCAGAATTTTTCCACCGACATAATACGAGATCCGATTGAGCAAACCACGCTGTAAAAATGAAGTATTCAATGTCCTGCCGGCTTCAAGCATCAACAGCATAAATCCCCTGTTCTTGAGGATACCTGTCACCTGCTCAAGATTTACATGTCCATATTCCTCGGCGACTTTAACACACTCTATTCCTAATTTTTCCAGTTCTTTAACCTTATCTTTCTCATCTTTTACATGAAATACAATTGTCTTTTGTTCTCTGGCAGTTTTTACAATATAACAATCCAAAGGGATTCTCAGATTTGTATCCAGAATTGCTCTCAAAGGATTTCGGGAATTCTCAATTCCTCGTACATTCAGCATTGGATTATCTGCAAGAACGGTATTAATTCCTGTAATTACGACATCTGATCTGTTCCGCATTTCATGGACTTTTATTCTGGACTTCTCATTTGTTATCCATTTAGATTTACCATTTTCAAGAGCTGTTTTACCATCCATAGAAGCTGCAATCTTGCTATGAACAAACAACCCGGTATTCAGCCTTGAAAAAATATATGCTTCCAGTTGCTTACGTATTTGCTCGTCATACAACCCTACTTCTACATGAATTCCGGCTTTTCGCATGATATCAATGCCTTTTCCTGCAACTCTCTGATCAGGATCTTCAATACCAACAAAAACACGATTTATCCCGCTGCTGATGATTGCATTAGTACAGGGAGGTGTCTTGCCAAAATGGCAGCATGGCTCAAGTGTTACATAAATATCTGCACCTTTACATCGTTCTCCGGCATCAAGAATTGCTTCTACTTCCGCATGATTCTTCCCGGCAGGCTGAGTAAAACCCTTACCCACAACACGTCCATCATTTACAATGATTGCCCCGACAAAAGGATTAGGAGATGTTCTGGCTCTTCCCTGCTCAGCAATAGCAATCGCCTGCTTCATATAGCCATATTTATTCATTGCTTCACCAGTCGATGTCAATCTTGTAAGGGTTAGGGTCAACTAAATCGGCTTCCTTAAATGCGTTTATACGCAGAACACAACTGTCACAGGTTCCACATGCTCTGTCGTTTTCTCTGTAACAGCTCCAGCTAAACTTAAATGGAGCGTTCAGCTCTTTACCAAGTGTAATAATCTCAGATTTCTTTTTATGGATTACCGGAGTAACAATCTCTATCTTAGTTTCATCCTGTGTTCCGGTATCTATAGTTTTATTAAAATGCATGTAGAATTCTTCTCGACAATCAGGATATCCCGAGCTGTCTTCTTCCACTGCTCCGATGTATATTCTTTGAGCACCAATAACCTCTGCCCAGGAAACAGCAATACAGATCATGTGAGCATTCCGGAAAGGCACATAAGTATTCGGCACACGATCTTCCCCGGTATAGTCTTTTATTTCCATAGAATCATCAACCAGACTAGAACCACCAATTTTTTTGAGATATTCGATATCTGCTACAAGTATATCTGCAGGTTTATAGTGCTTCACCAGATTATTAAAGCATTCCAGCTCTTTTGCTTCTGTTTTCTGCCCGTAGTTCACATGCAGAAAATAAAGCTCATCTGATTCCTTTGCTGCGATAGCCAGTGTAACAAGTGAGTCCATACCTCCACTTAGCAGTACGATTGATTTTTTCAGCATAATTCCTCGCAATCCTGAGACCATCCCCCATCTACCATACAGTAGAACTCAAGGGTTTCTTCTCCGGTGTTTTCAATAAACTGAACAGCTCCTGCCGGGATGTAAATTGTATCTCCCGGTTTGACAATCTGCTCATCATCATTTATATGCATTAATCCATAACCTTTTATAATAACATAAATCTCGGCACCAGTAGTAATTCTATGCTTAAGAGATTTCTCCTGTGGTGCCAGCACTGCGTGAGCAAGGCTGAAGTTCATCTCGAGGGCATCCTTATCCGGATGTAGAATCTCTTTTACTACTGTCCCATCGAGAGCATTTATACTTTTAATTCTATTCAGTGATTTGACAATCATCAATCACTCCTTGGTCATTTTCTTAATAATATCTGCTGCATCTCTCATACTCAATGGATTGACATACAGTGTTTTCTGGTTCTTATATGTTACAAAACCTGCTGCAGAGCCCCTTGGTTTCCGCACATACCGAATCTGAGTAAAGTCCACAGGCACATTCTCAGATTTCTTTGCCTTACTGTAGTATGCTGCAATTCTTGCAGCCAGATTGCGCAATTCATCCGGCAGATCTGCTTTCTTCTTATAATTCCTGATAATAATATGTGAGCCTCGGAAAATCCTTGAGTGAAACCACCAGTCATGAGGTTTGGCAAAACGAGTAGTCAATTCGTCATTTTCCCTGTTGGTTCTACCTATGAAAATTTCCCAGCAGTCATCTATAAACATTTTTCTATAACTTTTCTTCTTTTTAGTTACTTTAGTATCTGTCTTCTGTGAATAACTCTTCAGTTGAACATAGTCATTCTGTTCTTCTATATCAAAGATCTCACGGTTTATCTCATCGATAAAGGTATCTGTCTTCTCTACCTCTTCCTGTATCCTGATTTTTCCTGATTTTGCCTTGCGATACTTCTTGAAGTACCACTCAACATTCTGTTGAGGAGATTTTTCTACATTCAGCTCAATGGTTATCATCGGGTAGTCTTCAGCGAAATAGTTCTGCAGTTCCACTTCTTTCATACCCTTTTTTAATGCATGAAACGAAGCTTTCAATAACTCTGCTTTCTGGTAATAAATTGTTTCGTTAAGTGAATCTTCCAGTTCTACCTTAAGCTTTTCCAGTTTTTTTTCTTTGGATTTGAGCTTTTTCCTCAGCGTTTTAAGGATTCTGCTTCGTTCACCGTTAATTCTTTTCTCCAGAATTACATTGAAATACTGGTATTCCAGAAACTGATTGATTGAATCAAAAGAGTTGTAATTAAAGATTATAGGAAATTCGACATCAGTATCTGTTATCTTAAAATCACTGCTTGGAGATTGATATATTACTCCGGGCAGTACCTGCCGAGTTGTATTCTCTGCAAAGGATATGCGTTTCAGAGAATCGGAAATCAATCCGTCCTGATCGGAGTCGTTTACCAGAATAATATTGTAGTAACGAGGTATAAGCTCCAGAATCAGTCTGAATTTTTCCTGCTGGTTATAGATATTAACTCTGGTAAAGAAAAGTTCTACTATCCTGTCGTTATCCAGAATATTGATATCGCTTAATGTACTGCTTTTGAGATGATCATTGCAATAGTTGCAGAATCCATTCTCATCAGTGAAAGGTGTTTTTTGTTTTGTGTAAAAGACTGAGCCTTTTGACAGATCAATCTGTAGTATCTCTTTTCGTTTTTTAAAGGAAATTACATATTGGTCTTCAAACACAGAAAGTCCCTGAAACCTGAATCCCTTGATATAATCAGATTCCTTTATCCAGCCTTTGAGATACCTATACTCCATTTTAAGAATCCTTTCACTTATGTACTTGTAAGAGTTATCTTATTTTTTAACTTTTTTCAAAGCTACTACTATTTCGTATTGTGCAGGAGGTTTGTCAAAAACCTGTTTGCCAATATAATCCAGAGGATTCTCAAGAATTTCTTGTTCTGTTAATTCTACAAAATGATTATCTTCGGTCACAACCCAGTATTTTTTTTCGCCTGCTGTCTTTTTTGCTTTTGGTGCAGCCATCATTTCTCCAACTATTTTGTATTCCGGATGTTGTTGAACAAATTCCAGAAGTAAGCCAATTGTTATAGTTTCTATGTATTTAGGACATTTTTTATGACAATTGATTGCACAGACAAAAAGACTTTCATGCCTTTTTGACTTGGGACATACTATACTAGTTTTATCTACTTTTTTCCTGTTTCTAAGCATTAAATAACTCTATCAGATTAAGCCGTTCTCTTTCAGAACTCCATTAAGAAAGACTCTGTTATTTTCAGACAACTCACACATTGGAAGCCTGAATTCTCTTTTTATATATCCCATCATTACCAGTGCTTCTTTAACCGGAATAGGATTTGTCTCAACAAACAATGCTTCATTAAGTTCTATCAATGCCTGATGAATCTCTAAAGCTGTATCGTTATCTTTATTTGCATAAGCCTCAATAAGATCGTGTACTTTGCTAGGAGCAACATTTGCAGTAACGGAAATAGCTCCTTTAGCTCCGCAGGAAAGCAAAGGAAGGTTCAACCCGTCTTCGCCGGACATTACTGAAAAATCATCTGAGGTACCCTTTACAACAATTGAAGTCTTAATCAGATCACCACTCGCAGCTTTCAGTCCAACTATTCTCTCACAGTCGTTGGCAAGTTTTATCACAGTCTCTGCCGCAATATTACAACCTGTTCTTCCCGGTACATTATAAACAACTATGGGAATATCTGTTGCATCATGCACTGCTTTGTAAAAACGGTATAAACCGGTCTGAGTTGGTTTCACATAGTAAGGAGTACTGATTAAAGCATAATCTCCTCCCCATTGAGAAGCTCTCGTAGTTGCTGCAATTGTGTGATTAAGATTATTGGTGCCTGTTCCTATCATTACCGGAACTCTCTTATCGATGAGTTTAACACAGAAACGGATAAGACGTTCTTTCTCGTCTCCGGCAAGTGTAGGTGTTTCACCGGTAGTTCCACATAAAAGAATACCATCGGTTTTGTTCTCAATATGAAATTTTATTAGCTTTTCAAGTGCATTATAATCAATTTCACCATTAGTGAACGGTGTAACAAGTGCTACATATGATCCTTTAAGCATTTTTTCCTCCGGATTAAAAGCCTATCTGCCGTAAACCTTCGTATAATACGATGGCGGCACTATTGCTGAGGTTGATTGATCTGATCTTGTCAGACATAGGAATAGTTATTGATTTCTCTTTGTTTTCGTCAAGTAATGATTCCGGTAATCCTCTGGATTCAGGACCCAGAATGAACGAATCACCTTTTTTATAACTGAAATCAGTAAATTTATTATCTGTTTTGGTTGTACAATAATAGTGGTTAACTTCCGGATACATAAGAAGATAGTCTTCAAGACTATCATGAAGAGTTAACTTCAGGTCTTTCCAGTAGTCCAATCCGGCTCTTTTGACATATTTATCATTGATAAAAAATCTCATAGGCTTTATTATGTGAAGTTCAGCATTAGCTCCAACGCATAATCTACCTATATTACCAGTGTTTGCAGGTATCTCAGGTTCATATAGAACTATTCTGAAAGTTACATCTTTATTAGAATTTTCCATCTTTTTTTCCAGTAATTATAGTATTCGTCCACTTTTTTATCCCACAGGATTTTTGTTACATCCTGAGGCGGTATATTGGATAAAGTGAAATTCTTGGGAGCTTCAACATCTTTGAGCACAGAGAACATAAATAATCTCGTCTGCATTAACTCCTGATTCTTAAATTCCAGCATCATCTCTATCAATTTATCTGTTTTCATGTTCAATTCTGTTTCTTTAGGTACAGCCATCCCAAGAACCTGTCGGAAATGACCTTCCGATGGCACAATAACTTCATATCTCTTATTCTCACCTTTAGAAAAGTGATATCCGATTCTCGAGGAATATGTCAGGACAAAATTATGCTCAGAGGCAAGAAACTTATTATATGCATCCTCGGCATTATCTTCAATCTCCCCGATGTTATCCTTGATTGCTCTGGTATAATGAGAAAATCCCCATTTCTTGAATATCCCTCCTACCCAGTATACAAAAGCGTTACCAATACATGTATCAAAAGGCTGACTAAGCAATATACGACCTTTATAGTTACCATCCTGAAGCTGACCGAATGTCTCGGGATATTTGTTCATATACTCTCTATCAACCATAAACGCAAGATATGACCAGGATAATGGAATAAAACCCGGGAATTTTTTAAGATTCAGGTAATCATGCATTTTCTCTATCTCAAACTTACGGTTAACAGTAAATATAGAATCCCTCATCATTTCTCTGTAGAATGTTTGATTAACACCTACTACCAGATCAGGCATTTTAATGCTTTCAACATCCAGACTATCGTTTACAATCTTGTTATTAAAGCGTCTTATTGCATACAAAGAATCCTTTAACTGCCCAAAATTCTCAAAGATGACATTATTGAGTTTCATCTTGTTAGTTCTGGTAAATTCAGATGTAATGTCCTGCATATAATTAAGTGAGAAAAAATCCTTCGTAACAAAAACATCCAGCGAATCTGAAAGTTTCTCCTTAACTTTTTCCTCAGGTGGAGCACCGCAATTTATTAAGAATATTGCAATAACGGCAAAGAATAGAAATTTTCTGATCACTGAGTAAATCCTCCGAATAAAAATGAAGCTACAACAAAATCTACGAACAGTATCAGGATTGAAGCATAAACAACAGTTTGAGTAGTTGATTTACCAACTCCTTCTGCCCCATTGACAGTGTTTGAGCCAATAAAGCAGCCTATGGATGTAATGACAAATCCAAAAAATACTGATTTTACCAGTCCACCCCATAAATCCCATGTATCAAAATACTGCTTCATGTTGATAAAGAAATTGTAAGCTGTGATGTTATACATGTATTTCGACAAAACAAAAGCAGACATGATACTTATTAGATTTGCATAAATTGTTAGTAATGGAACTACAATTATTCCTGCCAGAATGCGTGGGAAATACAGAAAGTCATAAGGATCTATTGCCATTGATTCCAGAGCATCAATCTGATCAGTTACTTTCATTGTCCCGATCTCAGCAGCAATAGAAGCACCTGCCTTACCTGCCAACACAAGAGCTGTCAAAACCGGTGCAAGCTCTATCATGGTCGATTTGCCAACAAGAACGCCTATTAGCCTGTCCGGAATATATCCCTTTGTCTGGTAAGATGCCTGAACAGCTGTAACAAGCCCTGTAAATCCGGCTGTCACGCTTATGAGAATCAGCGAATCATAACCCGATTTCTTCATCTGCTGTATAGTTTCGAAAACTCTTTTTCTAAGACATCCTATTTTGGAAGCAACATGAAACAAGAAAATCACATAAGCACCAATAATTCTGATTGCATTCATTTATTTTATTCTCTTCTAATTATATTTTAATATTTGACATAGCCTTATCCAATATTCACTCAAAATACAAGTTGATTCGATTTTAAACTTCATCTAATTCTGTTAAAAACAATTTCTAAAGAAAAACTTGTATGATGAACTCGAAAATCTTATCTATACTTTTCCCTGGAGCTTTATAGCACTGCCATTATTCAAATCTCTTCTAATATTCTTCAAGATTTCTGAAAGAAGTATATTCTCCAATGAATCTCAGATCATTTGAACCGGTAGGTCCGTGTCTGTTTTTACTTACAATGATTTCAGCAACACCCGGTTTTTCAGAATCGGCATTGTAATATTCATCCCTATATATGAACATCACAATATCAGCATCCTGCTCAATCGCACCGGATTCTCTCAAGTCAGAAAGAATCGGGCGTTTATCCGGTCTGGACTCCAATCCACGATTAAGCTGAGATAGAGCAATCACCGGCAATTCCAGTTCCTTTGCCAAAACCTTGAGAGCTCTGGAAATCTCTGAAATCTCCTGTTGACGACTATCGGTTCTTTTTGATCCGTTCATAAGCTGGAGGTAATCTATAATGATCAGGTCAAGCCCTTTCAATTCAGCTTTAAGCCTTCTTGATTTAGCTCTGATATCCAGAGCAGAGTTAGAACCTGAATCATCTATATATATGTTTTTTTCGTTTAATGCTTCACCAACCTGAATAATCCTGTTGATCTTCTCGGAGTTCATTCCATAACCCTTCAGCATATTATCCATACTTACTTCCGCTGCAGAACTGAATATACGCATCAGAAGTTCATCGGCTGTCATCTCAAGAGTAAAGAAAGCAACGTTCATATTGTGGTACATTGCAGCATAAAAACCTATATTCAATGCAAAAGATGTTTTTCCCATAGCAGGTCTTGCAGCTAGTACAACTAATTGTCCCGGACGGAATCCACCAAGTCGTCTGTCCAGATCGGCAAATCCGGTTGGAATTCCAACAACTGATTTCTTCAACGTTGCAACTTCCTCAATCATGTGCAGTGTTTCAGGGATAATATCAGCAACTTTCACAAAGGACTTCATGTTAGAATGTTCTGCTATTTTGAATATCGCCTGCTCTGCTTCGTCAACAATTTCATCAACATCTTTCTCTGCATTGTATGCAGATTCTATAATCTGGTTGGATGTTTCTATCAGTTGCCTGAGATGCGCCTTTGATAACATGATATCAAGGTGATAAGACAGATTTGCTCCACTGAGAACAACATCGGAAAGCTCGTTTATATAAACTGCTCCGCCAACTTTTTCCAAGTTATTCTGCATCTTGAGCCGATCTATAAGAGTAATAATATCAATCTCAATACCATCTTCATAAAGAGAGGATACAGCTCTGTAGATCAGTTTGTGAGCAGTTTTATAGAAGTGCTCTTCTCCAAGAGCTTCAATAGCTTTAGAGACCGTGTATGTATCTATCATCATTGCAGAAAGCACAGCGGCTTCAGCATTAATATCCTGTGGTAACGTCCTTTGTAAAGTCTGATTCATAATACCTGCTTGAATTTAAAATTCTCTCACATTAAAACATATTGTTAAGAGAATTGCAATGCCATTTCATGTCAATCTGTTTCCTGAATAAAGTTATTAATTTTCGAGAATGTTATTTTAATGATCATTCAGCAAAAATATTGACAATAAAAGCACATAATTGAGAATTATATTAAACTCTCATGAAAAAAGGAAAACACACATGAAAAGGACATTAGTAATTTTTATATTCATAATTACAAGCTTTACAATTCTCCACGCTGAAAACATAATCTTTGGTGCTCACGCAGGATTGAATATTGCTTCAGCCAGATTAACACCCGGGGGATCTAGCGATCCACAATCCGGCTACTGTCTTGGCGTATTCAGCGATTTTTACCTTCACAGGAACTCATCTGTAGTACTGGGTGTAAATTATACTCAAAAAGGAAGTGTTGTTAAAAAAAGATACAGGCACAATAGAAAAAACACTTATCACATGTTCTCACTTCCTGTTCAATACAGGATTTCCAGATCTGTTTCAAATGACTACAGACTGTTTATTGGAGGTGGTTTATGCGGAAGTCTTATCATGAGCGGTAGATATGTAGATAAGAGCAATAATGATGAAAAAGGAGATATTACTGATGTTTCAGTTTTCGAAATGAGCAGCATTCTTTCTGTTGGAGCATATATTAAAAACAAATACAAATTCGAAATAATGTACGATATTGGCTTAACAGATGTTAATGATTCTGATGAAGAAAATCCTGTTGAGATAAAAACACGCACTATCATGATAACTTTGGGAGTTGTCATTGACTCTTAAGAGTCTCTTGCCCATTTACAGCTTAGATTTATTATTGATTTCACATAAGCATAAAAATGTATAAAATCAGTGATGAACTATCCTGAATAAAGTTCATAAAAATAATAGAATAAAAAATTGCTTTGTTATAAGCAGGTAGCTCAACTACCTGCATTTCTTTTTAGTACTCTCAGTGCAAAATATATTCTAATTCAACTATTTTGCTTGACTCATACTCATGGTATATCTATAATCTTTTTCAGGAGTTTAACTTATGAAAAGATTGATAATATTTCTTATTCTGATATCAGCCTGTATTCTCTTTTCTGATGAATTCTATGAAGGTATTCATGGTGGAATGAATTTCGCAACAATGAAAGTTGATCAGGGTGAAGATCCGGAATCAATTAACGGCTACATGTTTGGAATTTTTTTGGACAAACCCATTTCGGACAATACTGCCTGGAGTTTTGGTGTAAATTTTTCTAAAAAGGGTTACAAGCAGAAAAGATATTTTGAATCTGACGATATTTTTTATGACCAGACTAATACCTACAACTACATAACGTTACCTCTTCAGTTCAAGCTTACATCTTCGAGAGATGAAGAAACAAACTTCTTTATCGGTGCAGGAATCAGTACTAATTTCAAAATATCCTCCAAGTATGAATATAAAAAAGAAGATGGTGAAAAAGGTGATGGTGATCTGGACAATGTTTCCTTGCTTGAACTCAGTGCCGTGTTTTCATCAGGTTTTTATATCAATGAGTTCTTCAAGATTGAATTCATATATGATCTTGGGCTGACAGATTTGAATAGTCCGACTTTCGGTGAAGATATTAAAGCAAAATCAAGAACAGCCTCAGTTCTTATTGGAATAATCCGAGTTTTATAACAAACACAATCTCTCTGCTAAATCGGAAGCCTTATTGTAAATCTCGCCCATTCCCCTTCTATTGAATCAACTGTCATATCTCCGTCATGATAATTCCTAATAATGAAATAAGAAATTGGAAGACTTAGTCCAGTACCATACACTTCAGGTTTTGTAGAATAAAACGGATTGAATATCTGTTTCAGATTGTTCTCTATTATACCTTTACCATTATCTTCAATTCCTATTTCAATGTAACTGTCTTTATTTTTTATTGAAAAAACAAACTCTGGGTGATCCCCATCTTTATAGTTCTTTTTAGACATAGCCTCAGTACCATTCTTCAAAAGATTAAAGAAAGCAACCTTCAGTTTTACAGGTTCACAATTAATATAGGGCACTTCTTCATAATTTCTGACAATATGAATCTTATGAAAATCATATCTGGTTTTCAAAACATAGTCATTTGAAGCCAGCTCAACAGCATCTTCAAGTATGTCCTTGACGCTGTTCTGCGATTTGCGATCCATATCTGTCTGAGTAAAATTCAACATATTGTTTATTATCGAATCAGCTCTCTTACCAGACACTTTCACAGAATTCATCATAATGTCAATCTTCCTCAAACTTATATATTTTCTTAGTGCTTCCATGCTGAGTCCGGCTGTTTCTGCAATTTCTTTATTCTTTGGAGAATCTAATTTCAATCTGTTTTCCATAACCTGCATAGTCTGCATTACACCTGCAAGAGGATTCTTAATTTCATGAGCTATTCCTGCTGCAAGACCATTGATAGCAGCCATCTTATCTGCTTTTATTGCACTTTCCTGAAGCTTTACTTTTTCAGTTACATCATCAATACGAATAACAGCCCCATTAAGTTTCTCTGTTTTAACAGGATATATAATAGTATCCATATATGCTGTGTATTCTCCCAAAACTCTTTTTTCTCGGTTACGTTTGATAGTTTTTTTTGTTGTGATTGCCTCATTTATCTCTTCTGCACTAACTGAAAACAAAGGAACAACATCATATACTACTTCTCCAATAACATCTTGAGCAGTAAAACCGATTTTGTCAATAGCTACTTCATTCCAATGAGTAATACGTAATCTCTCATCAATTCCAATAATAATTGACGGCATTGAATCAAGAATCCTGTCTATATACTCTTTTGAATCCTGTAATTCCATGTTTAGCAACCAACTACTTAGACCATGAGCAACTGTATTTGCTAACTCTTCAAAAAACTTTTGCTCTGACATCGTCCAATGTTTGTCAAATTCGCAAAAGTGCATACCAATTACCCATGGATATCCGACAGTAAATGGCATTTTTTTTAGAATTTCTGATTTGGCACCTAATGATCTCACAATTTCATCAGGGATTTTTATAGCAGTATTTTGATTTTGAATCAATGCATATTCTGAATGTAAAACCATTTCTATGTGTTTTTTTGCTTCATCTGAAACATTAAAAGGACCTTTCATATCATAGGGACCAACCCATTCTGGCTTACAGACAACCATAGGTATTTCGAAAATGTTATTATCAAGATCATGTGGATTCAACAACCAGATTCTGTCAGCATCAAAAAAATCCATCATTGTATGTAATATTCTATCTAACACTACCTTATAGTTATCAGTTGAAACAAAGATTTTGTTAATCTCATTAATAACCTTTTTCTCATTCTCAATATTCAGGGCTTCTGTGATATCTTTTACAAATGCTTGTAATAATGTTTTCTCTCCCCAGGGAAGAGCAATTAAATGAATATCTGCAACCCATGGAGTTCCATCAGCTTTTTTAAGCTTCCACGTGAAATAGCTTTCACCTTCTTTTATTGCCTGCTCTATCTTTCTGACTGCTTCAAATTCAATTTCAGTACTATCACTATCTCCAATATCAGATACATCAAGAATTGATGTCTTCTTTAAATCTTCCTTATCAGTGAAACCAAAAACCTTTGCTGCAGCTTCATTACACTCAACAACACACATTCTTGAAGGATCGATTATAACATTTGGTGCATACGTCTGACTAAACAGCATTTTTCTATATTCTTCACTGTCATGCAGATTCTTCGCAATTTGTTTTTCTTCACTGATATCCTTAAGAATTGTAGAAAGATATTCCAGCTCTCCATCATCATTTCTATGTGCAACAATCACCTGTAATACATCTATTTCTTTCCCATCTTTACGAAGCAGTTTTGTTTCACCTTTCCAGGATCCACTCTCAATTGTAGCAGGAAGAGCTACTTCTTTTAAAAATTTGTATGTATCTTTGGGGTGAAGTTCCTCTATACACAGATCATCAATATCATTTTCTTCATACTGAAGAATTTTAAGACCTGCTTTATTCAAGAAAATTATATTCCCATTCATATCTGCAGTAGATATTACCTCTGAAATTTCTTCCAGAAACAGTTTAAATTGGATATCTTCCAGTTTAAGTTTACACCTGGTATTAATCATTGTTTGTTTCTCTAATCAATATTGTTTAACCAACTCATCAAAATAAGAACATGATAAGTCTATTTCTTCGTTATCTGTAATTGAGTTCCCAGTGATACAATAAAAGCTTCAAATCCTGTATCACGTTTATAATAACTGTAATTCATCTGTATATTTTTATAGCCAAATACCCAGAAATACTTCGTCGTTACCATATCATACAGTTTAACTCCTAAACTCAACTGATAGGAGCTGAATTCTGAAAGGTCATTATCAGATGTATAAAATTCATCCGTTGATAAATGCGAATCATATGCGGCAAAATACTTAGCCGATGTTTGAGAGTAGTATCTGTAACCGGGATAGATTGTCAAACTTGATGTAAGCTTCACCGGTACTTCTATACTTGCAGTATGAGACTTTAGTTCCCATGAATCTTGATAGAATCTATAGTACAGCTTTAATATAAAATAATCATTAAGGTAATGACTGTATCGCATTCCTACAGGATACTTGTACCTGTCATCAGGTAGTCTTTCATAATCATCAGCAAGATGAAATACTCCGGTATTAGACTTCGAATCATACTCATCAATATATTCCGGTTCACCTATGAAATAATTCTCTCTGTCAGCAAAATATACTCTTTGCATTGGATTAGCTAACCACCCCTTCTGCAATACGAAATCAGAAAAAAAGGATACTTGTGAATTGGTATTTATCATCTGAGACAGCCTGATAGACATTGAAAAACTGTTACGATCCTCACTTTCAAGCATTTTATCCGTCATCGGCTTCCAGGTATTGATACTCGTTTTATCTGTTGCATTTCCGTTACTGTCATAGATTAGTACATTTTCAAAATGACCGGCATTAAGGTCTCCGCTGTACTGGAAATATCTTGATAATTCTTTAGGCTGTTTAGGACGCCATTTATCAAGAAACATATTCAGTTTAAGATCAAACTCCGTATTCTTGTCATTATAAAATCCGGTGAAACTTCCTCCGAATCCGAAAGATGTATAATCAAATTCATTTGAGTAGCTCGCATTTGCAGAAAAAATTCCTGTCCTTTTATCGTTATAATGACTGTAATCCAGCTTTGTGTTAATCCAGACATCACTTTTGGAAGCTCCTGTAGACTCAACCCATGGACTGCCTTTTACAGTAGAAACAGCACTGGGAGTCCCCCCGGCTGAAGCCGAACTGAATGGATTCAGGTTACTTGATGATGCGGAGGTATAAGCTGAAACAGTCGCATCAATCTTGAGAATGTTATCTTCCTTTACCGGAATAGATATATTAATATTTGTAGCTGAATTCGTAAGCTCTTCATTTCCAAGACCTCCGGTTACTGCAGCATTATCTCCATCCTGAGAGTAATAGCTTGTAAGTATGGAAACTTCTGCTTTATCCAGAACTCTTTTTTTGTAACCTGTCCCGGGACCCGAAGCTATTTCCATACTTATGCAGAAAGTCGAAATCAAAAGAAAAATCAACAATAAAGTTTGTTTAGTTACATCCACAGCCACCTCCGGATTTTCCTCCATTAGCACCAGAAGAACCTTCTCTGTATGTCTGGAAAGTTGTCTCGAACTTTTTACTGTCTCTTTCAGACAGACTCATATCTTCATCATTGAGTCTCATCTTCTCAAAGCCTTGTACATTAGCACAGGAAACTACAAAAACCAGTGCCAGAAATATTACTACTCTAAAACTTTTCATCTTCATTTATCCTTATGTTTTTGGAATGAAACACATTTCCCTTATCATCTACAATTATACAGTCTACATTATCAAGCTGATTGATCCTGTCAATCCCGGCATCTTTTCCCATAACGAATATGGCTGTTGCAAGAGCATCAGCAAGTTCAGCATCATCGGCAATAACACTTACACTCACAATTCCGGTTGCAGGATAACCAGTTCTCGGATCAATTATATGTGAGTATCTCTTTCCGTCAAACTCAACATATCTTTCATAATCACCGGACGTAACAATTGCTCTGTTGTCCACTGGTAAAACAGCGAACTGTTTATTTTTGTTCAACGGGTTAGTAATGGCAACCGTCCAGCTGCTGCCATCAGGTTGTTTTCCCCAGGCAGAGAGATCTCCGGATGCATTGATAATACCGGCTTTTACTCCATGTTCTATTAACAGAGCTTTAGCCTGATCCGCGGCATATCCTTTGCCAATTGCTCCGAAATTAATCTTCATTCCTTTTTTCTTAAGAAAAACACTCTTATCAATTTCATCAAGAATAATATTCTCGTATCCGACTTTCTCAACAGAGTTTCCTATTTCTTCTTCCGACGGCATTGATTTCATACTTCCGTCAAATTTCCAGATTTTGTCCATAGACGCATAACTGATATCAAAAGCACCATCAGTTATTCCGGAGATTGCTTTAGATCGCTTAATCAAACTGAAAAGTTCATCATCAACCATTACCGGTTTTATCCCTGCGTTTTTATTAATCTCTGCAGTCTGAGAACCCGGAACCCATGAAGAAATTATATCTTCAATATTGTGAATTCTTTCAACTGCAAGTTCAATATACTTATCTGCTTCGTCTTCATCTTCCGATACAACTGTAATATCAAACCGACATCCCATCAGGATCAGTTCTTTTCGGAAGACTCTACCGACTTTTTTGTCATGAATGACTTCAGCTTACTAATATACTCTTCCGGAGTGAAATCAGAATATGGGATTGATCCCAGTACTTTACAGTTTTCATCAAGAAGTACAGCGAGTGGAACTCCTCCGATTGAGTTATATTCCTTGAATAACTTCTTATTCTTCTCGTGCTGTTCTTCAGGAAGTTTGTTCTTTTTGAGTTTTGGGAAATCTACGTTTATGACGACACAGTTCTCTTTTACAAAACTATCAAAAGCTTCTGTACTCCATACTTTCTTTTCCGTACTCATACAGTATGTGCACCAGTCCGAACCCTGAAATATCATCAACATGTATTTATGATTTGCTTTAGCTGATTCGTATGCTTTATCAAAATTTGTAAATCCATTCAGTGCAAAAATTGAACTTAAACTGAAAAGCAGTATGATTACTAATATCTTTCTCTGCATAAATATCTCCATTATGTAATATATTATTATAGTATAATCTTTATTAATTGATTTGCACTTAATATTTCGTCAATCCTCAATTTTCTTAACAGGATATCTGATTATTGTCTGGTACTTGTCTGGATTTCCGTTAAAGAACATTCCCGGTCCCTTTATGTACTCTTCTTCATGCTGCCCATTTATCTCATAACCGGATTTTTCAATATACTCATGCAGCCTTTTAATTGTTTCAGTCTCATTGTCGTAAGCACCAATATGAAGAATCTCAGCTGTTTCTCCGTAAGTCCAGACTTTCAGTTCCAGCTTTGGATATTTCTTTATAATCTTTTCCGGTATCTCCTTTACAGATTCATTGATTTTTAATGCAAACTCACCTGTCCACTGGTCTTTAGGACCATTTACATCCCCATACCATCTTGCAATCGGAGCAGAAGACTTAATTTTATGCTTTCCTTTAAGTGCATAAAATGCTGAGAAAAGTGCTTTAAATGCTTCTTTACCGGATTCCCCGGGATCACCTTTTACCGTATAAACAATTACAGGCTGATCTGTTTTTACTTTGATTTCCGGATTTTTAAGGTGCTGATACTGTGATAAATCATAGCCACAGGTTGTTAAAGACAATGCAAATATAATAACAATAAGAAATCTCATAATTACCTCGAACAATTGAATTTGATTATGTAAATGAATCTGATTTAGTTATTTTGTCAATATTTCTTACTAACAATAAAAGCCTGATGAATAATCACCAGGCCTATAGTTTTATAAATCTCCGTTACTACTTGAGTAACAGCATTTTTTCCGTATAAACGTTTTTATCTGTTTGTACTTTATAGAAATATACTCCCGAACCAACAGCTTTGTCTTTGCTATCAACACCTTTCCAGATAACCTTCATTTCTGATGCATCTGTCTGTTCATCCCAGAGAGTAGTAACAAGTTGACCTTTAATATTATATATCTTCACAGAGTTCAGTTTCTCATCTTTCAGGGATAGGCTTATTGTGGTTTCAGGATTAAATGGATTGGGATAATTAGCTATCTCAGTTTTACTGTACTTATTCACATCTTCATTAACAGGAACAAGCTCATTATCATCGAAATTACCTGTTCTTCTTAAGTTACCTCTTGAATGGATCCAGGGGCTTTTACTACCGAGTGCATACTTGAAGTCGATTGCCGCAATAGCAGACTCCACATTGAAAAGCAACTCGAAATCACCATCATAATCAATATCTGTTATTGTACCCGAAGTTATGTTATCAAGTCCAATCTGAAATGGAGCAGAATTCAGCAGTGTTCCATCGCTCTGAATGATATAAACATTACCGGCTTCTGAGATTTGAATAACATCTACACGATCATCGTCATTTACATCGGCAAGAAGTGGAGCAACTGAACAATCTTCTCCAAGGCTTACAGGAAATCCGTTGAGAAGCTGTCCGGCTGTATCTGATATGTAAACATCTCCATTTTCAAGAGTAAATACAAGTTCATCACCGGAGACATTATCCATTTCTCCAAATGCAATTTCCTTAATAAAACACTCAGGTAAATCGATAACATTATTTACATTACCATCCATACTCACTCTTTTGATACCATTTCCATCGTAGAAGTACACATAAACATTATTAACTGTCATTTCTGCATCTGCATTTGTCTGACTTGCGGGGAAAGAATTCAGCTCTGCCCCCGTATTGTTAAATACATGGATTACATCGTTGATGTAGTATACAATCTCATTCAATCCGTCATTATCAAATCCTGAAACTGTCAGTTTTCCTCTGCCATTACCAAAATCAGGAAAGCTTATTACTTCATTTCCATTTGCATCAAGACAGTACAAATCTCCAAAGATATTCGAGAATACTACATTATATTCAGTTGTTGAGGTTACATGAGCGATAACAGGATCAGAATCCAGAAAAGCTTCATATTCGGTACCATTGAAATCATGAGAAAGTCCTTTTGCCCACAATCTCTGTCCATTTAAAGAATAGGCAAACAGTGAATCATCAACTCCAACAACAACATCCGTTACACCATCATTATTCAGATCAGCAAACGAAGCGTTTTTATAGGTTATTTCACCCAGATCAATGACCGATTCTTCATTTCCATAAACACCGGATATGATTATCTCACCACCTGAAGATATGTTGATTATTTTTCTTCTGTTATTTACCTTCAGAATTACCGGATCATTGTAACAGAAATAATTCAGTGTTTTCGGCCAGTCACTCTGCATCATACTCAGCTCGAACTCCTGATCGTATTCCTTATGATATTCACCACCAACAATTGCCGCATCAACCACTATCTTGTAATCTATGTCATATATATCTGTTTCTTCCAGAATTCTCACACTTATGCTGTTTCCGGTTATATCTGCACCTGAACCGGCAGTTATTCCACCAATATAAACATCTTCAGATAGAACTTCTGCTACTGAATCAGGAAATTCAACAGATACTCTCACGCTGTCTGCATCAGCTCTTTCAATGCTGCTGGCAAGTGTAAACTCAATGTTCACAGTTTCACCAGGATTGAATATTCCGTCAAAATCACCGGTTTCTTCCACAACCTGAACATTCTCAGGAATAAGTTCAGGGAAAATACCCTGAGGCATTTTTAGCTCTGCTGAAGGATCTCCGAACATTACAAGCTCATAATGAATCCAGCGCCATACTTCGATGTTCACAGCCTGATTAGCCAAATCAATTCTTGACTGCTGTAATGCCCAGCCAAGTTCATGGATACCATCAGCAAAAATTGCATCTACAAAAGCTCTGTGATACCATTGTGATCCACCATTAGTTGTACCGAGTTCTCCCCAGCCATATCTTGTATTTCCAAAGTAAGCAAAAAGTCCGCCTTCATTGAAAATCAGTTTTTCTGAAATCGCTTCTTCAGGACCGGATTCAAGCTCATCAAATCCCGCTGAGTGACAGCCATGTGTATAAATCAAACCATATTGAGTATTCTCGAGATTCGCAATAGCACCGGATGGAATCCCCAAAACATAATCAGAATTTGCATGACCATCATGGAAGATAATTGCAGGACCAAAGTTCAATGCATCAACAACTGCTTCCTGACTATATGTTCCTTCTCGTTCATACAGTCTCACATAATGATACTCTTCAGGCATCATTTCGGCAAGTTCGTCCATACTGTCTCCACCCCATGTCTGAGGTGTCCAGTCCAGATCTTCTCCTATCAGATAAACAAAGTCATTTCCATCTGTATTCACATCTACATAATGATAGAGTTTATTGAAGAAATGATTAAATTCCTCTTGAGTTTCACATGGAATTCTGCCAAGAGCTACTTCCGGGAACATATCAGGATTATCTCCCGGCTCTCCGAAATCATTATCATTATCATCATTCCAGGAACCATCCAGAGCACTGTAATAAAAATCTGTCGGAACATCTTCAACCAGATCATACACATGCTCAGGACTGAATGTTGAATCGATTGCTGCCCAGGCATAACGTACAGGTATAATCTCATCATCACCACCAAGAATAACATATCTGAGCGGATCAGTTGATGCTGAATATGTCGTGTATGCATCTTTAATGAACTCTCTGATCTTTTCCTGATCATCTACTCCGTTATATGCTGCCAATATGCTTTCTGTTGTGAAAACATCTGCATTGATACCTTTAGAAGCCTTCCATTGAACAAATCCGTCAAACCAGCTTGCACGTTGAACATCAGTGATAATGATCATTGCATGCGGATCAAGAGGATCCAGCAGTACAGGAGGTCTTTCAATATTAGTCTTACAGTAAGTTGAAACCTGATCAGGATTGACAACCATGCTTTTAATCTGCTCCCTTTTCTCTGCCGTTTCAAGCAGCATACTGTTTTCATCAGAATAAACATTCCTGTCTGATTCTGTATAAACTGTAACATTGACCTGGTTGAATGTTCTGAGAGTTTTTTCTACAGGATTGTATTTTTCATTATATACATTAAGAAGTAGAATTTTGTATCCGTTGAGCAGATGGCTTCCACCATTCTGGAAATCGGTGTAAGGATAGAATCTGTTTGAACTGTAAACTGCTTCGTCAGCAGACGTAGATGAATAATTTCGTCCATCTGTCGGCACTATTGAGTTCACATGTCTTAAACTATAGTTAAACTCGTCTGTATGATTGCTTAGCTCGATTTCAATATCGGTAACTTTCTCACCCATTGGTATAAGAACCTTAAGAGGTAGAAAACTGATTGCAGGCTTACCCGGTCTAAATTCTTCTACCGAGTCAATTCTACTGATATCGTATTTATCAAGATTTACAGAAATATCCGCGTTTAATCCACAGATAGTAAAGATGATTAGAATAAGTACTAACCTGAGTTTAGTATTCATGCTTTGCTCCTTAAAGCTGATTTTTTACTTAAAAGCCATATTAATATATATGATAAAATCTGCAAGAAAATATAAATGAAAAGATTTTGAATATTTTTCTTAATAAATCCTTTGACCTGCCTATGCAATTCTATATAATTGTGAATATGTAATTTAAGAAAATATGAAATGCTAAAACTAAAAATTTCTTGACTAATTTTAGCAGTCTCAATATAAGAGTGCTAAAAAATAATTTGCTTTATTTTGAATTCTAATTATTATGTTTTCAGAAACAAAGAAAAACAACGAGCTTTCACTAAACAGAATATTAGTGAAAAGACTTCGAAAAGGAGAGAAAGATGATTATTTATCCATTTAATGCTAACAAGCTTTCATTAAAGGATCGATTCTCGCTGTTCCCCATGTTCGATGAATATGTAGACAGGGTGTATAGCAAAGGTAGAAAGAGAAATGACGGACTCATGGCTCTTGATATTATCGAAAAAGAAACTGAATTTGAAGTCAAAGCCGATTTGCCCGGAGTTCAGAAAGAGAACATAAAGCTAACCAGCAAAGAGAACTATATCCTTATTGAAGCTGTGAAACACAAACAACCGCAGGATGAATCCAAGGTACATTATTCGGAAAGGTACACAGGAAGCTATGCAAGAAGAATCTTCCTTCCGGACAATTGCGATATCGAAAATGTCAAAGCTAAGTTAAAAAACGGTGTTCTCACACTCACAGTCCCTAAAACAGACAATATTAAAAAAGAAATAAAAATAAGTTAGGAGGTTACCATGAAAATGATCAAACCCAGACGCCACTCAGATCTGTCATTATTCGATGATTTTCTCAATAGCTTCTTTAATGACAACATCACTGATGACAGCAGATTAATGCCGATCGATGTCCTTGAATTCGATAAGCACTATCAACTTATTGCAGATATGCCGGGTGTCCCGAAAGATAACCTGAAAGTATCCGTTAAGCACAACGAACTGATGATAGAAAGCTGCATTGAAAAAGAAGAGAACAAGGAGAACGAAGTTATTCACCACAGAGAAAGATTCCAGGGTTGCTACCAGAGAATCATAAAACTGCCTGACAACTGCGATGTGGATAGTATCAAAGCTAAACTGAACGACGGAGTCCTGGAACTCACAATCCAGAAGATAGAACCAAAACCTGATAAGAAAATTCTTATCGAATCATAAAAACCATAGTGAGACGAAAGCCTGTCGGGAAACCGACAGGCTTTTTTTGTTGACTGGGTTTGGAATGCAGTATAAGTTTGTAGCAAATATCCATGAAGGGGGACTCATGGTTCTAAAAAGATCATTTTATCTTAGCTTGTTTATATTTACGTTAGTAATCATTCCATTTATCACCTCCTGCACTCAAAGGGACTGGCGTCCTATTACAGGAGAAGAAAACCTTATTCTTGATGATGAATATGGAGGAAGATCCAACCTCAGTAGTTTGTATCAATTCCATCCGGATTCACTTATAGCTGTTGCAGGAGGAGTTAAACCCTCTGCTGGTGGTTTTTTCTCATCTGAATTCAGAATACTTAAGATCAACAATAAAACCATGGAAAAGACGGTGAAATCTATTCCCCTTGAAAATGGTTGCATGTTGAGAAGTTCAGTTCTGTTAGATTCAGTTTTCACTCTTCTTACAATATACAAAGATCAAGCCACTAATACAGTATATGATGAGTTTTACAGATTAGACATGACTGGGAATATTCTGAACAGGTTTGAAATTAAATGCAGCAACAGACCTTCTGTTAAGAAATTGTTTAATGTTGGCAGTAAAACTTATTTCTCCGAAAATTTTGATGGCAAGTTATACATCACGGAAGTTCTGTCCGAAAGCTTGAGTTCGCATACACATGTTCCTGAGATGCCGATTTCAAACATTTTCTACGATGACAATGGGGTATATTCTTATTCTGCCCAGGAAGATCATTTCTCAATTGGGGAAATATACTTTGATAAAGAAATCTCGGAAGTGTTTGCTGAAATTAATTTCACTTTGGGAGATGGGAAACTGACTGAAATATGCATTAATGATAAGCAGGCTTTCATGAGTTACAAGTATAAAAAAGTATCAGTTGATTCTGACTGGGCATACAAACTACTCGTGTATGAAAACAAAGATTTGAAAGAAATCCCTGTTACCGGCAGGATAGAGGATATTGATTTACATAATGGTGAAGCTCTGATCCTTACTAACGAAAATAAAAAGGTCTCAGAAAACACATCTATTTTGAGAACATACAGATATAAATCCGGTAATCTTGAGTTAGTAAGCGAAATGGGACCCCACAATCCTGTCATGTACGCATATCTTAAGACAATTGATGATGAACTGTATATCTATGGTTGTGTCCATTATGACTATTTTGGGGCATCCTCTCACAAGCAGAAAGGATTCATGGGATTTATCAAGAAGTTATAGAACAATAAACTCAAGCTTTAATACTTCTCTTTTAAAAAAAAACAGCCTGCAGAGAAATCAGTGGGCTGTTTTTGTTGATATAGTACCCTTGCAAATGATCACTGACCCGTAGATGTTTTCGAAGAAATACATCCAGAATTGACGTAGATGTTTTCGAAGAAATACATCCAGAATTGACGTAGATGTTTCTGAAAGAACACATCCAGTGAAGTTCGCAACGGTGGTCATAACAGGCTCTAAGGGCTATTTTGGAGTGCATTGACTTGATGCTATCAAAGGTTTTTTTTTGACCCTTCGACTCCGCTCAACCAACTTAACTAATTGATATGCTATGATATAAAAGCTCCATGAGTCCCGATAAAGTCGGGAAAGGGAAACAACTGTATTCCGAAAATATAAAACAGCAGGCTTTCACCTGCTGTTATCTCAATATCATTTATGAATTATTTCGGAAAATAATCGTTGGAATCTGTAGTTTTGATTGTTTACCCATCACATTGAGGAGCTCTTTAAACTCTTCTTTAGGTTCACTGCTTTTCTTAAGAACAACATCCTGATCAATCTCAAGTGTATTACCGTTTTGTTTGTAAAGGGCGATAACCTGACCAAATTTGTTTGAATAATCAATATTCTTCAGTTCAGTTTCAATAGTCCATGTTTCAGGATATGTGATTACAATATTTTTTCTGAAACCTGCATCATAATCAATTTCAATAGGATTCTTTCTTTTCTCACTTTCAATCTTGTATTTTGTTAGTGATGTAGATGATAAGAGTCCACTTGTCTGGAACAGTATTTCATCCTCGAAAACAGAAACAAGATTACTCACTTTATATTTGAGCTTTATTACAAGTGGTTTTTTGTATTCATCTTTATTTAGCATCTCAACGGATTCTGTTTCAACTGCACCGTCATAATATGTTACTAATTTGTTCAATTCCTTGTTCAACTTCTCATCTTCAATCTCTTCAAGCATATTTCTGAGAGCATAAGCCATTCTACCTTTAATGATTTTCTCTTCTTCAACGTTCATCGTGCCATCATCATTGATAGTAATATTATAGTTTTCCATAGAATAATCTTTATCAATCCGTCCTTCAGGGAGCTTTACAAAATAGACATCTCCCTTTTCAAATAAGATATCCAGATCCAGATAGTTCTTGTTGCGTTTAAGCTCTGAATACATTGGATCAATTGATCTGTTAGCATAAGCAGGGACTACAATAGCAGCTTCATTTCGGAACATCTCCGGAATTTCATCCACTGCGAGATACTTTAACCATGGAAACAGAACGTAAGTTTGTTTTTTCTTCTGCACAACAACAGCAGGAAATGGAGTCTGAGAAATTGAAGGAAGCTTATAGTCCAGATACCCCAATTCATTGGAGTGCACCAGAACATACTTTGGATCTAAATCAGCTTCCTGCAGCATAGTAAACATTAATCCAGTAACACTGAAGTAATCACCTTCTCGTGTTTTTAGTATTTCTGAGAAATTTTTGTCATCAAACTTTGTTGTAACTTCAATATTCTCATGAATAAAATCATTTATAGCTTCAATCTTTTCCTTATCAGTCATACTATCTGTCATTAGGGAATCGGTTGTCTTACTCACACGACGAGAAAACCAGCTGTCATTATTTATACATTTAGAACGAATAGAATGAGCAATACTTGCCCAGCTTCTGGCATTGTTGTATTGATAAGGTCCACAGATAAATCTTGTAAACATTATGGAAAAGTAATCGGAAATCTCGTGTTCCATGGGTGAATAAATCTCATCAGCGAGAACCTCAACATCCATTTTGTGATATTCATATACAGTTTTCTTTTCTGAGTAGAAAGATTCTTTCCTGAAGTTAAGATAACGGGAATCCCCCATTTTCTTTACATCAAAGCTCCACCAGTCAGGTATTGCAAACTGAAAAGTATAATCCCTGCATGGCACATAAAGGTTCAGAGCATATTCCTGTTCAACATCCGGATAATAGATGGCATATGTATTTCTGGAGTAAAAGTCTACAATCGTACCTCGTACAACACGAGGAAAAGCCAGCTTATATGTATCTATGGAAAAAGAACTTTCCTCACGAAAAAAGTCACTTGTCGTATAAATGTCATTTGTTCCGTCAGGATAAGTAAGTTTAACGATCATGGAGTCTTCAATTGAGCTGGAGGGCATTGTAATGGAAGTATACGCATCAGATTCAGGATCAATGATGATATATTTTCTTCTGCGTATAATTGTTTTGTTCCAGTATGCACCAAAACCATTTTGCCCGTGATATTCTACTGATTTTAAATACTTCAGATAATATGCAGGCTGATCTCTGTATGTCTCGTATATTTCGGCAAGCTCTTCATCAGAAATTCTGGTCTGCTCGTTTTTAACTTCATCAGTCATGTAATACAATTGCTTTGAGACCACACATCCGGAAAGAAACATGTATGCGATAGCTAACAATAAATATATCTTTTTCATTATAACTTCTCCTTTGAAAGTATATACATCAGTTTCTTGCTGTTGAGCAATTTCTTCATATCAGTTAAAAAAGCTGTCTTTTCTGAACCATCAATGATATTGTCATGTTGACTGATAGAGTAATTAATACAATTACCGGAGTTCTTGACATATTCAACATTTGATTCAAGCTTGACTATACTATTATTGTTAACAACAAAATTGTCTCCTGCAATCCTGCTTTTCACAGGGATGTTTACTTTGAGATCAATATCATAAATTGTACTGAGTTCAATCATCAAACTGTCATCTCGTTCAAGAATATCATTCTGAATGAACAGGAAAGGCATTTTAGGGAAGTAGTAATTTCTTTTTGATTCTATAACAAACTTGCTTAGGTCTGCCTCAGCAGTTAAAATCATTTTCTCATCGGTATTACTTTGAATATCGAAATAGTCTACGGCTACATTTCTCAGCATTGATGTTATTGAGTTAGATACAGCGTTCTCAATATCAATATTCTTCATGAACTTGCTTTCCTTCTCAATCACATTATGAAATGAATTGTTGAGTTCAACCTTCACATTACAATGTTTCAAGTTTTCAAAATCAAGATCAATTGTCACCTTCGCATCCGGTTTCGTCTTATTACCCTTGATTACAACAAAGGCAGGATTATCCTTATCCAAAATAAATGCCCGTTTATTTCTCTCAATTTCAGGAACTTGACCAAAATCAAAATTTATAGCAGTCGGATCGGAAAACACTATCTCTCCATCAATTTCATATGCGGCAATCACATGATCAAAACTGTTCAGATGAGGATACTCAAATTCCGGAGCAACATCCATTGCCAGCAACGCAGGATAAGCCTTTACTCCATACTTTGCAGACAGAGCATGTACCAAAAATGCCATATCCTTACAGTCTCCGTAACCCAGTTTAAGCACTTCAGAAGGTTTGTGAGGGAACAAGGAGTGGTTGTTATTGAGAATAGCCACATATCTGATTTCATCTCTCACAAATTCATGTATCTTCCTTGCCTTGGTGTAATAATCATCATTGTCATTAATTTCAGGAAGATTCAGTGTATCACCTAACACTTCTGGTGTAAGGGAAAAATTTTGATTGTAATAGTCTATCAGGGCTTCTTTAGAATCTATAGAATAGGCTTTATCACCTTTATAAATTCTCAGCGCTACATATCCACCTATTCCATTTAACGGATAATAATCCAGAGGTTTAAGATTTTCTCCGGGCTCTACAGATATACGTGTAAAACCATCCCCGGTCTCCTCATTAAGCTTTATTGTGTTATCATATAGCAGTACATCATATTCAAGTCTGATATCTGATGCGTGATAAACCGTAATTATCTGTTTGTCTATATCTTCATGATTTTCAACAGGAATAATGTCAATTTCTTTCAGCGAATCATAACTAAACTTCAATTCATATTCAAATTGATCTCCTACCTGAATTTTCTTCTGAATGCTGAATCTGTGAACTTTCGAGTCGCTGGCAAAAATACTTGAACTCTGATTAGTTCTCCATGAGTGCTTCACATGACGATCTTCTTTTTCATTGTATTTAGTAATAACCTTTACATTTTTTGCAGAATTATGAATCGAATTATAATATGTGTTGTATTTCAGACTCTTTTCCGAATTGTAAATGAATTGACGTTTCCTTGATATTTCAACTTTTACATCATCTCCTTCACTCGTAAAAGTATAGTCTCTGTATATGTTTTTAGTTACATCAGAGCAAAACACTGATTCCAGAATGAATAGTAGTAAAACAATCAGAATAATTGTTTTTAGTCGCGACATATAATCACCTTCCCGTATATTTTTTCTCGAAATAGTTAATTCATTGTAAAAAAGTCAATAAATTTATCTCTTAAAATAAACATAAAAGGAAAATATAATTACTATTTTATGTTCTGAATATTCAGTTCCTTCATCTTCCTGTAAAGGTTATTAGGAAGTATTCCAAGACTCTCTGCAGCATGATTTACACTGTTTTTGTATAATTTCAACCGTTTTTTTATCAACTCAGTCTCCATCAATATTTTGCTTTCTTTCAGAGTCTTATCCTGTACTCTCCCCCAGAAATCACTATCGGTAATATTCTGAAATTCAATATCCTCACGCTTTATAACATCTCCACTACAGAAACATGCAGCATTTTTCACAATACTGATCAGCTCTCTGATATTTCCCGGATATGTATAATTCTGAAGTTTTTCAATTGCTTCACCTGAAAATTCCATGTAATTGAGATTATTTTCTGCTATGAACAATTTGAGAAAATGATCTGCTAACAATGGGATATCTTCCAGTCTTTCCCTTAGCGATGGAACTTGGATTTTAAATGTAGCTATCCTGAAAAACAGATCATTTCTGAATTTACCTTCTTCAATCAAGGTCTCAAGATTCTGATGCGTTGCAAAAACCAACCTTGTGTTTATCTTCCGTTCCTCTGTTTCACCAACTCGAGTTATAATTTTCTCCTGAATTACTCTTAAAAGCTTTGCCTGAAGATCAGGATTAAAATCACCAATTTCATCAACAAAAAGAGTTCCTTTGTCAGCAATCTCAAAGTAACCTTTTTTATCCGTAATTGCCCCTGTATATGCTCCTTTTTTGTGTCCGAACAGTTCTGATTCAACCAGGTTAGTATTGAGTGCCGTGCAATTTACTTTCAGATACTTCTCTGAATACCTGCCCGAATATGCATGAAGATTCTCGGCAACAAGCTCTTTTCCGGTACCACTCTCACCAATAATTAAAACCGGTTCAGAAAGCTTAGCCAATTTTATTAATCTGTTTCGAAGCTCAACGATTTTAGAGCTCGTACCAATAAGAGATCTGCTATCCTTTAATGACTGTTTCATTCTCGTTAAAGCAATGGCATTCTTGACAGAAGTAACAAGACGCGGTATAGATACCGGCTTCTCAATAAAATCAAGAGCCCCCAGCTTCATACATTTCAGTGTTTTCTCAATATCTGATTCCCCTGAAATGACAATGCATCCAATATCCGGATAATGTTCTGTTAAATGCTCAAGAATATTTACTCCGGATAACTCACTGTTTTTAAATATTATATCAGAGATAATCAAGTCCGGTTGCTGTAATTTAAGGATATCAAAAAGAACTTCCGGTTTGTTAAAGCAGGAAACATTGTATCCCTGTCTGCTTAACTGCCGGTCAAGGCTTGTCAGTATTTTTTCATCATCATCAATAGTAAAAATAACCGCCATATTTATTCCTTTATTTTTGTCATGTTAATTGTGAATTCAACATTACTATCTGTATTCTCGACAGATATGTTCAGATTAAGGTATTCGGAAATCAGTTTACACAGGAAAAGTCCGTAGCCTCTTCCATCTCCTTTCCCTGATACACCCGGCTTAAATATTGTTCCGGTTGACTCAATCTGTACATCCAAAGTTACAAACTTGATCTGCACATCTTTCTCTTTCTCTTTTACTTTAACTGAGAATCCGGATTTATTCGCCTCAAGTCCATTGTTAATCAAGTTGTTAAAGAGCATCTTCAGCAGGATCTGTTCACCTGTCACCAAAATGACTTCAGAGTCGATATCCAGATCAAACATATCCGAATCATACTGCATTTCATTCTGCTGTATGTAAGTTTTCAGAAAATTGACAATGTCCATTTTTTCAGGAATATCAAATTTGATATTTACAATCTGCTGGAATATCCTGATAACTCTTTCAATATCAGTAACTGACTCATTGATTGAGATAATCTCAGGCATGATTGAATCATTTGATTCTTCAAACATCAATCCCTGAGTAGTTAGTTTCAGAGGAGTTAAAGGGTTTTTCAGTTCATGGAGAAGCATTCTGACGCCATCTTTCCATGAATTCATTTTTTCATACTCTCTTAACTTTTTCTGATCCTGAATGACTACATTAAGTAAATGCTCCAGTTGCTTCTGTACTGGCTCTTCCCTTCCTGAAAAACTTTTCTCTTTATTGAGAATCAGCTTAGTGATTTTCTCAAAGTATTTTAAATATACCTCAGACATGATATTAAACAGAATGAGACTTAACGGAATAATAACAGCCGATATAATTACCACAAGAAATACATAACTTACGATGGTTTTTGTAATAAGCCTATCAGCAAGAACTGACACAAATTCTTTATTCTCAGCCTCCCTGAAGCGATCGAATGCACTTTCCAGAGTTTGAATAGAAACGACTGTCACCAATGCAGTAAGTATAACTGCGAAGACAATGAAGAACAGAACGAATCTTTTTCTTAGAATTGAAATACTGTCTCTTCTCATATTTACTACTTCTGTTTATAGAGTTTTTTGTTTTTGAATATATATTTATGCTTCAACTTGGGTATATAATGATCCCAAAGTATACCTGTTTTCAATCCTGTTGACTGAGTAAATGTTTCATCCGGCAGAATTCTCACTTTGGAGAAAAACAACAGCTCATCCTGATCTTTGAAACCAGCATCCTGGATAATAAGCTTAACATCTCCGAATTTCTCATTCAGCTGAGCTTTCTCAACTATCTCACCGTTGATAAAATAACTATCATTCTTCTTTTTCAATGAAACATTCCCTGTTCTCCTCAATGTTCTCTTATCATTAATAATGAAAGAGCAGTAGAATTCAACTTTGAATTCATATCCCTGATCAACAAGCTTAACTATTTCTCTGGTAATCGGTTTTTCCAGCCTGAGCTGGATTTCAAGCCTGTCTTCCGTATAAATCAATGAAACAAGGGACAGCACCAGTATAGATGCTATTCCCCCATTCATAAGCTTAACAATGTAATCGTATATCATAATTTAGAAAAATTTTCTAAACCCAAAAGTAGGGTAAAAGTTGTCTTCAATTATATCCCTTCTACCGCTTTTCTTTTCATCATCAAAATCAACCGTATCATTCCTGAAACCTACTACTATCGCTGATTTATTTGATAACCAGATTTCTCCTTCAGTTCCGACACTGACTCCAAAGTCATTCCCTTTTATATTCTTATCGTCATTCTCAGTACTGAACATAAACATGAATTTTGTACTGACATTGAAACTTATAAAGTTAAGCATCACGGGAGTTCCCCAGTGTACTGACACATTTCCGGAAAGCCATTCACTCTTATATATATCCTGTTTATCAGCATCTATGTATATCTCATTAGCTGTTTCCGCACCTAATGAAAAAGCCAGTCTATAGCCGGATCGTCCTTCAAGATATTCCTCTTGCCAGAATGGGACAAATTTTTCCAGAACAACTGAGTATCCTATATCTGCCGACATATGATCTTCTCCTGTTGTGAATCCCTGAAAGAACCACCCTTTAGCCCAGTCTCTTGTCTCTCCGTTATTTAATGGATTGTTTTCACTAACTTCGATTCTGAGTTTCTCAAGTTCTGTTTCAAGTTCTTCTATTTTTTTACTCAGTTCTTCTGTTGAAACTTCTTCTGAACAAATCTGTGTAATTGCCAGCAAAAGTATCATGATCATAATTATTACTGTATTTCTCATTTTGTACCTCTATTATATATCTTTATTTTCCAATAAATTTATCAAGTTTTTTTATTTAGAATGCCAGTGCATTTATTGTTAAACCAACACCTTTAAAGTCAAGTTTATGTGAACCTTTATGAGGATTACCCATTAAGACACTGGCTTCAACACTGAAATGTTTAGCAAACTCATAACCGACTCCTCCAAACATTCCAAATCCGGAGAGAGTTTCTGTATCGTCATCCTCTTCAAATGGATTCTGCCAACCGGCAATTCCAGCACCACCACTGACAAACACAGATGGTTTCCAATTAGTTTCAGCATTTTTGTTAAAATAATATGATGCACCTACGGATGAAAGACATGTTACGAAAGTTTCTTTCTTTCCATCATTATTCCTGTGACTTCCCCAGTAATTCTTACTTGTATAAAACACTTCAAGATTTTCATTAAATCCCCAGCCAATTTTTGAATTTGTTGTAAAATTGAAGTCCCGTCTGTTACCCTCTGTTTTCAGTCTATCATACTTCTCTGTTATGTCCAACTTGCCCATACCAATTCCCCATCCGAGTATAAAACCTTTTCTTTTACCATCAAATGCACTGAGATATCCCATGGACAAAATCATAATTATTGTTATTGTAATTACTTTTTTCATTTTGAAACTCCTGTTTTCTTTTTTTCCCATATATAAAACAAGAGCTGTGCCAAACAGAATCAGAATAGATTGTTATCTTATAACTATATACAAAACAAGTTTTTATGCAATTAAAGCAGTTTTTAAAAAATATAGTTGTTTGTAAAATTTTGGATTCTACTATCATTTTTGATAGTAACTTCACCTAAAATGATTGTTTCCCTTGAATAATTGGAATAGTTGCTCGATTTCCTAATTAATTTGCTGAGCCAAAATTAGCTTCTTTATGAAACTTACTGGCTTAATTCGAAAATCTAATCAAAGTTTTTCGCCAAGACTCAGTGATTTTAATATTCTGTAAAGATCTCTGTTAGTTTAACCTGTGTTATCTTTATAAATTCTTCCTTTCAACTTTCGAACTATAAAAAGAATCAGCTGATTGATAATTATCCCGAACACTCCCATGACAATTATATAGATTATCATTTCAGGATACTTCAACAGATACCGAAAATCCAACAGTCTGTACCCTAACCCTGACTGCACACCAAGCATTTCCACAGCTATGATAATCGTCCACCCCATGCCCCACACGATCCGGAATACATTAACTAACTCATCAGCACATACAGGTAATTCAATTAAAATGAACTGTTGATAAAAGGAGCTACCGCAGACCTGAGCCTCATCTATATACTCTTGAGGTATTTTAGCGAAGATCTCTTTTATCATGAAGACTGCCGGGAAAAATAACGATACGGAAAGCACGAATACAACCGGAGCTTCTCCGAGTCCGAACCAGATTATCGCAAAAGGTATCCAGACAAACGGAGATATATGTCTGAGAAAATGAATTGTCTCATGAGTAATAAGATAGAATATCCTGTTTGACTGATATATCTTACCGATGAGCACAGCGAGAAATGACACTATTAAAGATACAATAGTTACTCGTAAAAAAGAAGTTAGCAGGTCTTCAACTAAGACTGCGAAAGACAATCTGATTCCATGGTAGAAGGAGAAATCGAGACCACAAGCTACAGTCATAGCTAGAATAAGACCTGCTATGAGTATGAGAGAGAGAAATTTACAGATTACCCAGATCTTCATACAAATCGTCTGGATTTATATTTCTGGGAATATATCCCATATTAAGCATTTCAGCAGCTGCTTTAAGTTCAAATTCTTTGTCTGAATCTTTCAGCCCGGTAATATAGAATATGTGATTGAAAACAGTATCACAGTCAGTATCAAATTTATAAACAGATTTAGCCGTCTGATTCCATAAATCAACTGAGACAGCCCGGTTATCAATAACTTCATTAATCACTTCAAGGAATTCTCTTACTGAATCAGAATTCTCCTTAAGGATTCTGTTACCAGCAATAATGTTACAGCATGGATGCTTCGGATAATAATTTCCATACCAGTCAAGAATATGGAACTTGTCTTCAAGCTTAAATATTGAAGGTACGTAAAAACTTAAAGCATCAACAGAGCCGTTTTTCAGTGCTGCAACCATATCCATGGGAGTTCTGAAATATATCGGTTCATATTCAATATCGTTATCATTTGCATACATGGAGCAGAACACATCAAGAGTCGAAGCTCGCAGAACTCCAATTTTCTTACCGTTTAAGTCACTAATAGTTTTTATGTCTTTTCGACAGACTATCCCGTCACTTTCTCTTTCAAAGTGCGAGACAATCTTTGTTCCTTTTCCATTTATAGCATTCTTTACAGCATACGTAAAAGGCATTACTGCAATATCAACTTTATCGTTTACTAACGCTTCATTGAGCTCCCAGCCTGACTTAAATCTGTGAATTTTATATTCATCAAGCATATTCCGGTTCAATGCAATATCAACAGGTAAGTGATTCATCGACGGATTAATAATACCAATAATCGGCTTATCATCCTTTCCGCATGCCACCAAAAAAACTGACAGCAACAATACGACAAACACTTTCTGAATTATATTCATTTTTACGACTCCTTAAAAAAAAATACGCCACCCCTTCAGTCAGGGTGGCGTAGCCTATTTCTTAACTGTTGAAACCACACAAAACTGTGCGGCTAAAATGTCAATTAAATTCTATATATTATGATAATTCTTCAAGGATATCCGCATAGAGAGGATACTTCGAGCAGAATTCTCTTACTTCGTTTTTAACAGCAGCAAGAGCTTCATCATCACCATAGTTAGTGTATACACGTTTAATGAATTCAGCAACTTGTACCATGGCATCTTCTTTCATGCCTCTCGTTGTTACTGCCGGAGTTCCGATTCTGATACCGGAAGCCACAAATGGAGTTCTTGTATCGAAAGGTACTGTATTTTTGTTTGCTGTGATTCCTGCTTTATCGAGACATCCTTCCATTTTTTTACCGGAAGGTCCACCTTGTTCTTCTGTTCCAAGATTGATCAGCATAAGGTGATTGTCTGTTCCACCGGAAACAAGGTTAAAGTCTCTTTCCATAAGAGCATTTGCAAGAGCTGCTGCATTTTTAACAACCTGCTGCTGGTATGTCTTGAATTCATCTGAAAGAGCTTCTTTGAATGCTACTGCTTTTGCAGCAATAACGTGCATGAGCGGTCCACCCTGAATACCCGGGAATGTCCACTTATCTATTTCTTTGGCATGTTCTTCTTTACAGAGGATGAGTCCTGCTCTTGGACCTCTGAGAGTTTTATGAGTCGTTGTTGTTACAACATCTGCATAAGGAACAGGATTCATGTGAAGGTCAGCAGCTACTAAACCGGCGATATGAGCCATGTCAACCATGAATTTAGCACCAACTTCATCACAGATATCTCTGAATATCTTGAAATCAATAGCTCTTGGGTACGCACTTGCACCTGTAAGAATCATGTCAGGTTTATGTTCTAAAGCAAGTTCACGAATTTTATCATAATCGAAAGCTTCCGTTTTCTGATCAACTCCGTAATGAATAATATTGTAAAGAGATCCTGAAAAACTCAGTGGATGACCGTGAGTGAGGTGACCACCGTGAGCAAGTTCAAGACTGAGTACTTTTGCACCAGGTTTTACAAGTGAAAAATATGCAGCCATATTTGCCTGTGAACCCGAATGAGGTTGTACATTTGCATGCTCAGCACCAAAAAGTTTTTTAACTCTCTCTATTGCAAGCTCTTCAACTTTATCAATATATTCACATCCACCATAATAGCGTCCGTAAAGTTTATAATTGATTTTGCCTGTTTTCTTGCTCCATCTGTATGGATAACCTTCAGCATATTTGTTTGTTAAAACAGAGCCCTGAGCTTCCATAACTGCTCTGGACACAAAATTCTCAGATGCGATAAGCTCGAGATTTTCAGACTGTCTTTCCAGTTCCTGTTTCATGAATCCGAAAACTTCAGGATCCTGCATTTGTATTCTTTTCATTTTATACCTCGTTCTTCATACTTTTTAATCTTTTCTATTCTGCGATTATGTCTGTCGCCTTCAAATTCTTCAGCTATCCAGCTGTCAATAATTTCTTCAGCATATTCCTTTGCAGTGTATCTGCCGGCAAGGACTAAAACATTGGAATTATTATGTCTGCGAGACATTATTGCCAGATCTTTCTGATAACAGAGAGCTGCTCTGACTCCATCAACTTTGTTGGCAATTATGCTCATTCCAATACCGGAACCGCATACCAGAATACCTCTTTCGCACTCTCCGGATGCGACAGCTTCAGCTGCTTTTGCACCAAAATCAGGATAATCAACAGAATCAGTACTATATGTCCCAAAATCTATTACAACATACTTTGAGCTGAGATATTCCTTGATGTGTTCTTTCATTGGGAAACCTGCATGATCACTTGCTATTGCTATTTTCATATCATCTCCCTATTCAGACATCTGAGCTGCAAATCCAATCGAATAATACTTCGAATCAGTACTTTCGGATCTGGATGTAACGATTACCGGTTTTTCAGTTCCCTGCAGAAGCCCTGCAAGCTCTCCCCCCGCAAAACGCATGAGACCTTTATAGAAAATGTTTCCCGCTTCAATGTTCGGGAACACAAGAACATCAGCATCACCATCCACAGGAGTAGGAACACCTTTAATTGCTACACTTGGTTTATCACAGGCAAGAAAGACATCAAGAGGTCCGTCAATTATAACATCTCCGAAAACTCCGCGATCTGCCATTTTGCAAAGAACGGCTGCATCAGTTGTGCTTTCGAACTTTGGATTTACTTTCTCAGTCGCAGAAAGAAGAGCTATTCGGGGAACTTCGATTCCAAGTTTCCTTGCAGCTTTAACTGCATAGTGAATCATATCAACTTTCTGCTGAAGAGTAGGAAAAGGAATAACTGCAACATCTGTAATAAGAAGAAGCTTATCGTATTTCGGAAGTTCCACAGCACAGATATGGCTAAGAACCTTTTTAGGAGGAAGAAGTCCATCCTGTTTATCTAGAACTGCTTTAAGGTACTTATCTGTAGCTACAAGTCCTTTCATCAGAATATCTGCTTCGCCGGATTTAACCATGCGTACAGCTTCTTTTGTTGAAGCAATATCACCTTGAACATCTACAATGCTGAAGATAGCGGGATCGATATTATTATCTGCTGCTACTTTCTCTATCTCAGACTTGTCTCCTACCATATAAGCATCAACAATGTTCTCTTTAACTGCTCTGGCAATAGCCTCAATAGTATTCGGATCTTGCGCGTAAGCTACAGCAAGCTTCTTTTTGGTTTTTCCTTTCAGATCAGCAAGAGTTTTTACTGTTTTCATAGACTCTTCCGTTTATCTGGCGCAAACACCTTTTACAAGCTGAATCAACTCAAGCTCATGAGTATCAGCTCTACCGTCTGCAGTGGAAATTTTGGTCATGCATTCGACCAGTAATTCCAATTGTTCAGCGGGAAGTTTGGAAACTGCAGACATAGTTTTAATACCATATTCAAGTTTGTCATCGTTACTCAAATTCATAATCTGAGTTTCAATTCTGTTAATATCATGAAGATCGAAACCTTTATCAACAAGTACTTCTTTTAACTCCACAAGTTCAGCCATATCAACAACATGATCTGAATCGGAAAGAATATAACACATAGCAATGAATCCATCAACTGGTCTCATAAATTTCTCCTTTTTATTATGATAATAATGCACCAAGTGCAATTGAATATAATTTTGTTTCTTCGCTGTCACCGCGAGATGAGAGAATAGCAGGTTTTCTTGTTCCGACAACTACTGCTGCCAATTCTGCTTTTAAAAGTTTTGTCATTGATTTATAGAATACGTTTCCGGCTTCAAGTGAAGGGAATACAAGACAATCTGCATCACCAGCAACTTCGCTTTTAACTTTCTTGATTTTTACGGATTCCATATCTACTGCCAGGTCAAGAGCCAGAGGTCCGTCTACTTTAGCACCTTTTATCTGTCCTCTATCACTCATTTTTGAGAGTATAGAAGCGTCTATACAAGCTTCCATCTTAGGATTAGCTTTTTCTGTGGCTGTAATTACTGCAACTTTAGGGCATTCTATACCAAGTCTGTGAGCTGCATTAATCAGATAGTTTGTAATAGCTATTTTTTGTTTGATATCCGGTTGTGGAATAATTGCAACATCGCTTGCCAGTAACAATTTGTGGTATGAAGGAACTTCTACAACTGTAATGTGGCTGAGAATAGCGCCTTTGTTCATAAGACCCTTTTCCTTGTTAAGAAGTGCTCTCATGTATTTATCTGTACTGATAAGTCCTTTCATGATTAAATCAGCTTTGCCTGCGTTAACAAGATCTACAGCTGTTGTACCGGCTTTCATTTCATCAGGTTCATGAACAATCTCGAACATAGCCGGATCACACTCAAGTTCCTTACAAACTGATGTGATAACTTCCTGGTCTCCAACCAGAGTAGCATCGACTATTCCAAGTTCTACTGCATTCTTAATTGCTGCAATAGTGTTATGATCCTGAGCATAGGCCACTGAAACGCGTTTCTTTTCCTTTTGTTTTGCTAAGTCTAATAAGTGTTGCAATTTAGTTACTTGCATAACTCCTCCATATTTATTCTATTCATTTATTGTCTTCGACATTATCCACTGTCAAGTTAACTTTTCCTGTGACTATTGTAAAATTACAAGTTTCTTAACTGTCTCGGTATCATTCTGTTTCATTCTTACAAAGTATACACCTGTTGAAACATTTTTACCATAGACTGTTTTACCGTTCCAGACAACATTACCCGGTCTGGAATATGTCTCATTATAGAGCTTCTGACCTTTTATGTTGAATATCTCAAGATTTACCGGAGCATCTGATCCGGATTTAATTGAAAATTTTATATTGTTTCCTGAAGCAATTGAGAAAGGTTGAGGATATACCATGCAGGAAATGCCTGACACAACTTCCTTAGTCTCATCTTTCACATCAACTGACATTGGTACAAGCTGAATTGTTGCATCACCTGCATTTGTGTGTATCGTCATAGTTTGCTCTGTTGTTACAGTTGTTAAAGCATATACAGGAATTGTAGTTGATTCACCCGGTTCGAGAGTATTATCATAAGTATCATAATCAATATCATCCGGTAAATTGATTCCTGTAATATTAAGTGTTGCCATTCCTGAATTCGCTATTGCAATCCTTGTTTCGTTTGTAGAAAGCGGATACTGTGTAACCGGACAATAAACTTCCGGTGAGAATGTATGTGTTGCATTTGATGTAAAACTTTGAATTCTTTCAACAAACTCGGGATTATCCACGAAAGGATTTCTGTTGCCCTGCACATCTTCAATTTCGCCTGTTCTGGTTAATTCTGCAGTGTCTACGGGATCCTGAACATTCCACTGTCTGAGTATAGATTCCTGTGAATCAAGGAAGTCATATGGATTATTGTATTGCACGGTAAAATAGAACATTGATCTCGCACAATTACCTTTGTGAGGATCGCGAGGTTCAAAAACTGTAGTTCCACCGGAATTTGTACCCATCTTTGATCCACCCTGTGTCCAGGTCTGGTTAACAACTTCACCGAACGGATAATTACCGCGACGGCTGTTTACAGTTGAATAAGTTGGATATAAATGGTGCAAATCTTCCTTAGGAGTACTACCGTCAAATTTGCTCTGCGGCCATGTATGCTCGCAATTGAATGTATTCTGATTCGGCATTCCACCAACAGGTATACTATAGTATTGACCTGTATAAACGCCCATAACCTGTCCGTTTTCATTATCTATATATCCGAACATCTCTTCTTTGGCAGGAATGTATCCGATAGTATTATATCCGTTAACAATTGTACTGAGAGCACTTTCAAGTGCATCATCCCATAAATCGAAAGTAGTGCTGTAGCCTGTATAATGAACTTCAGCTGTCAGTTCGATGATTTTTGTTCGCAGTTCGTTTTCTTTACGTACAGCTATAAACCCGTTATAAGTAATATTCTGAACTCCTGAGAAAGAGATAGTAAAATCATGATATCCGCCGGCATCAATACTAACAGACTGAGAATCTATACTGAAGTTAGCACCTTCAATGAAAAGGTTAAACTGAGATGATGTTGCGGATGTGTTTGTAATAGTAATAGTTCTGTTAACATTCTGGTTCTTACTGCATGAGCCGAAATCCAGATCATAAGATGAAATGCTGAAATCGGCAGAAATAAAAAATGCCAGACTTACCAGCAATAAAAGTAGTGCAGTCTTTTTCAAAGTATCCTCTCTTTAGTATCTTACGGCGATACATTTTGTTAAATAATTATTTTTTCTCATTATATAAATTATTTTCTGAGGATTTTTTGTCAATGGATATTAGAAGGAAAGGTGTTGAATCTATATTCATTTTTCCTGTTGAACTGGCTGCCTGTTGAACTATATAGGACTATGCTGATAGATTGTGTATAAATGTGACTATACTCAGGTTTGGGAGAATTTGTCGTAGCTGATTCTTGTATTATATTTCATTCAAGCGATCTAGATCCACGCCTCTCTCAAAATATTCTCTTAATTCAGTATCAAAATACTCTTTTGTCATTGTTTGTCTGAAATAATATTTTATCATGCGCTCTGTATACTTTTCAGGGTCTTCATCAGAGTTTCTCAAAATATAGTAGTATTCCGATAATCCATGATCTTTAAAACTCCTCTGCAACAAGACATCTCTTATTCCATCTCCATCATAATCTTTAATGGAATGAAAATGAAGATCTCCCAGTAGTGCATAGAGGGTATCAACCTTGTTCTCTTTTTGTTCCTTCACCCTGACTATAAATATGGGATCACAACATTCCCAACCAAGTAATTCAGATCCGAAGTATTCATCAATACCATTCATGTTTACATCTAATTGATTAGAACTATAGTAATTTCGATTTGGATCTGGTATTCTCCCTTTAACCCAGGTTCCACTCATATCGATATATACTTCATCTGTAAAAGTTGAGTTTCCACCTTCCCCCCATTCACATCTTGATATAAGTAAGTCCGAATCGCCATCTTCATCAATGTCAACTAATTTCATTCCAGCTAAATGAATACCATAATTATAGCTTTCATAAAAACCATCAATCCCTGTTATCAATGTATCAATGCTGTAATCATCATCCAGATTCATTCTGTAAATACTGCATGACATATTATAAGCATAACCATAATTGTTATCCCTGAATGTATACAAACTATCATAACAGCTTATGATGAACTTATTCCCTTTTGCGTATACGTAATTAACTGACTTGTCTATTTGTCTTTCAAATATCATGTTCTCAGTGTTTGCATCATATAAAAAGATTTTACCTTCAAAAGTAAAAAATTTGTAGAAGTAATCTCTGTATCTATGGGTTGTTAATATACTGGGACCACGGTAATCAATTTGTGATTCTTCAGGTATGAAATCCGGAAATTGATTACCATATTGGCTTAAGTCATCATCTGTTACTATACCCTCTTCCCTGTTTTCCTTCATTGTATATTCTTCCAGTATATACGGTTGAAGTAATTTAACTTTCCGTAGAGCTGATGCAATTATATATCTGTTATTATCCAGAGAATCCTTTAATCCATAATATCTTGTATCAATCAGGTTTCCTACAAGTTTGTTCCATTTTTTAAGATTAAACTCACATCCAATTATCTTATTACGCAATTGAAAAACGAATTGATTTTTTCTTGATATTTCCGAATAAATTTGATATGCTTCATTATATTTACCTGAGAAGAACAGTGAATCAGCCTTCATCATTTTCTCTGACTTTAATATGTTTTCCACGAAATAGTAATTCTTATAAGCTTCACTTTCATCAGTTTTCAAGGTAATTTTATTATCATGAACATCAATTACATGTCCATCGAATTCATATTCTGAAATCAGGTTCTTCTTATTTTCTTTCTCATCTAGATTTAAAAGGCAAAATCGAGAAGTAATTTTATCATCATGTACTGTCTCAATAGAATATGGCAATAATGATTTTTCTCCGAACTTAACTACATCAAAGAATCTGCTTTTGTACTGTTCATGAGAGTATGCTTTTACTCGCGCAACAATATCCTTGTTTCGACATATAATATAATGATTACGATCCTGAGCCGGAAGTTCAAATACTATCCAGAAATCATCATAGCTTTCAACTCTCTTTACACAAAAAAGATAATTTTCTCCAGTGATATTTAGATGCTTTTTGTAAGTTCTGATAATTTCATTTTGAAGGTGCTCTAAAATATCCTCAAGTCTTCTTTTCAGACCAACTGAAAGACCCAAGCTTTCTTTTGCAGCATGAGAGTTCAGGAACAAACTTTTTAGAGTATCTTGATGACTATTTATAATACTCTTTGAGTAGATGATTGAACTTGTAACAAAGTTTTGGAATCTTATCTCGTTTAGAACATCCTGAAACTTTTCTTTTTCGTATAAGCTTTGTATGAAATCAAAGTTTGAATCAACTTCTCCGGTAACCATATTAAATCTTAGATCTTTTCCATTCATTCTAGCTATCATGTAATTTCCGATATTAGTAACGTTGAGCTTATAATCTCTTACTCTTACGCTTTTAGCATTCGATTTATACGAGTCTCCTGAAAATGCTTCGATGCGCTTCCTGTATTCCTCAACACTGTTTACCTTATTGAGTTTTGCCAATGGATAAAGATTGTAAACAATATATTTCCTATCTGGATCTAACTGTGTTTCTAAATATTCACATTTCTCTAAAAGCCATTCACAATTATCATATTCCACTAATTCTAAAACAGAGTGATTCTTCGTTTGTGTATTTTCAAGTTTAAACAGGTAACACTCATCATTCCTCAAAACAACTCTACACCTAACCCTATTACAAGATGTTCGCATAGTTGTATATAACTCTTTATTCCCCTTATCATTAAGAAACTTTGAATCCACAAAATAAATTGAATCATCTGTATTGCGGATTAGGCTTTTTATCCATTTTAAGTGCGCCTTTTCTTCAGATGTTAGACGTGCCTGATTTGTTAACCTTTTGAACAAATAGGGTTCAATTTTCTTATTAGAATGATAGTCTCTCATTTGTCTTATTCTAAATAATTCACCTTTTGTCAACGGTAAACTGTTCTCAACTTTTTCTATGTAATCTACCTCATCGGGGCACACCGAGAATAGAGACTCGGGATAACATATAAACATGAGACAAACAAATATCAATACATGAAATGTAATTTTGCTGTTCACCACTCCCCCTTAATTTCTCATTATTGGAATCTGATTAAATACATCCTAGAGTAATAAACAATTTTTGTAAAGGTAATAGTTTTTAATGCTTCAGTTCTCGGAAATTAGATAAAAAAAAGGCAGCCCGTTAAGACTGCCTTTCACAAAATTCTATTTTAGCAGAATGATCTTTCGAACTTCCCGATAGTTATCTGTTACCATCCGCACAAAATAAATACCTGAACCAACTCGCTTGTTTTCGTCATTCCTGCCAAACCATTTCACACTATGATTTCCGGCAGGAGTGAAACCTCTGTATATAGATTTAACTTTCTGCCCTTTTACATTTAACACTTCAATAGACACATTGCTTTCTGACTTAAGAGAATATGCTATTGTTGTCTCCGGATTGAACGGATTTGGGTAGACACTGTGCAGTTCCGTTCTGAAACACTCCAGCACCGGTGTCGTTGCAACGAGTGAATCATTATCTGCAATGGTAATAGTTCCGGAAACAGTCTGACCGGGTACAATTCCCATTGAGAAGTTCGATATTGCAACATTTAACGTTTCAGGATCCTCATGTTCAAGGTCATCCAGAATCGTAAGAGTCACACTACCTGTGTTTGATTCATTAGAAATTGTAATTGTTGTACCGGACAATTCATAATCATCACTGTCAATATCTTCTCCAGATACTAATACATCCAGAGTAGTAACCCCGTATACCGGCATATTCGCATTTGCTGTTATTGTTATTACCGTTTCCTCTTCCTCGGAACCACTATTTGAACTGAGTTCAAGATTTACAGCAGGTGCAATTACAGCATTAAAAATCCGTATATCATCAATTTCCCAGCTTGCACACCCTGTATCATTTGATGTATAATGGAAGGCAATATAGGTTGAAGGACTGATAAAAGCTGATAAATCTACAGTTCCGGATGATACCCAGTTAAAAGCACCGATAGATTGATTGAAAGGCAATGTTGTCCAGGTACCCTGAGTTGTCGGATCGGAGAATCCGTCATAATCCATGGAAACTTTCAATTCAACATCCGGACCGGCATAATTCTTTGAATTCTCAAAAATAACACTTGGATTAGAAGAAAATGATAAATTAAGAGCCGGAGATATCAACCAGTCATTTGAATCCTCATCTGCATTAAAGCCGTCCATTCTTGCATAATATCTACCGCCATAAAAATTTGCCGCCCAGTCTCTGCTACTCGCCGAACTGTAAGAAGTAAATATTCCAAGCGTATTACTTTCGAAATCTTCTGACACGATTAATGTACTGTCACTGATATCATTATCAATGATTGCGATATTACCTGAACTGGTTAAACTGAGATAAATTCCGTCTGAAGGATTGGATAAAGTTACAATTGCTGTTTCATCACCTTCACATCTCGGATCATCAAGAATTGTAAAAGCCACACTGCCGCTGGTTGCCCCATCCGGTATAGTTATTGTTGTGTTTGAAAGGTGATAATCATCACTATTAATGTTCGTTCCGGATATTAAAACATCAACCGTCTGATCTCCTGTTACACTCGCATTAGCAACTGCTGATATTGTCAATACTGACTGATATTCTTCTGTGCCTTGATTCGAACTGAGATCAAGGCTTACAGTAGGAACAGACAAAATATTAAAAAATTGTATATCATCTATTTGCCAGGACGCACTATGAGTATCAGTTGATGTGTAATGGAATGCAACATATGTCGAAGTACTTATATGTGATGACAAATCTACTGTACCTGATGAAACCCAGTTATAAGCCCCGGTAGAATGATTGAATGGTAATGTTATCCATGTTCCCTGAGAGTTTGGATCAGAAAATCCGTCATAATCGATAGAAATCATTAATTCCAAATCAGGGCCTGAATAGTTCATTGAATTATCAAAAATCATATGTGGATTGGCAGCTAATGATAAATCCAGAGCGGGAGAAATCAGCCAGTCGTCTGAAGCCTCATCAGCATTAAAGCCGTTTACTCGGGCATAGTGATTACTTCCATTACTCATTACACTCCAATCAGCATTACTCGCCGAACTGTAAGAAGTAAATATTCCAAGCGTGTTACTTTCAAAATCTTCAGTCACAATTAATGTAGTATCGTTAACTTCATTATCTCGAATTATAAAATTATCGTTAATCATTGAACCAAGAATAATGCCGTCTGAAGGATTTGATAATGTTATGACTGCCGTTTCATTCCCTTCCCACTCTGCATCATCAAGAACATAAAAAATCACTCCACCGCTTGTTGCTCCATCCGGTATTGTAATTGTCGAGCTTGACAACATATAATCATTACTGTCAATATTTGTACCGGATATTACTACATCCACTGTCTGATCCCCCGATACACTTACATCTGTATATGCAGAAACTCCAAACGATGTCATATATTGTTCAGAGCCACTACTTAAACCAAGAGCAATATTAACAGTTGGCACAACATTAGAATCAGTAATTTCAATGTTATCAATCAGCCAGTTACTCGAACCTGTTGCATCTGAAGTATAATGAAAAGCCACATAGGTAGAAGCACTGATATATGCTGAAAGATTGACTGCGCCTGACGAAACCCAGTTAAAATTACCGGTAGATAAATTGAATGGCAAAGCTGTCCATGTTCCCTGAGTTGTGGGATCGGATAGTCCATCATAATCTGTTGAAACCTTTAACACCAGAGCAGGTCCGATATAACATGTAGAATTATCAAACATGATTGTTGGATTAATAGAGTTTGATAAATCAATTGCCGGTGATATCAGCCAGTCGTCAGAATACTCATCACCCTGATATCCACTCATTCTTGCATGGTAATTATTGTCAAAATATTGAACAATCCAATCTCTGTTACTTGCAGAACTGTATTCTGTGAAAACGCCGAGAGTATTGCTTTCGAAGTTTTCAGTTATCGGTAACACTGGCGTTTCATTGTCAACAATAGTTACAATATCGGAAGTAGTCGTACCAAGCCTGAGTCCCATAGAAGGATTTGTAATCGCAATGATTGCATCTTCATTGCCTTCGAAAAACGAATCATCACTGATTGTAAAAGTGACATTACCTGAAGTTGTACCATCCGAAATTGTAATTACAGTATTTGAAAGAACATAATCGTTCATATCAATATCAGCACCCGAAACTTCTACATCAATAGTCTGATCACCAGTCACTACAGAATCAGTTGCAGCTGTAACCGTTATTACAGTCTGCTCAAGCTCTGTTCCTGCATTTGCACTTAAACTGAGGTTTACAACAGGACTACTTACCCCATAAAAATCAGTAATAGTAACATAGTCAATTGTCAGATGAGCAGTGTTATTGTCATTTAGAATTCTCATAATCACACTTGCACTTATATCATTGACATTGTATGAATAGAATGTCGGAGTTGTGGCATTTCCATAGTCAACTGTATCAAGATCAACAAATGTTGTACCTCCATCCGTTGACTTTTGAAGAATAAAACTCCCTTCTCCTGTAAATGGCTTATGATAATAAAAAGATATAGTCCCTACAGTATTTACAGCTGGTGCAGTAATAGAAGCCTCTGCAGTATCATCATTAATACGGCAAGCCTTAACACCATCATATGAAGCAGTCGAAGCTTCAGGAAATACTGAAACGAATCCCCAGATCCCACTGTCAAATGTCACGTTACCAGTCACATAAGTGCTCCAGTTATCAGGATTTTCAAAACTTTCCGTAAAATGAATATCTGCGTTCAGCGCGCTCAACACAACTAAAAATAGAATAGTAGTCAATTTTCTTACACTCATAATCTCCTCCTTTGTACATTAATCGATTTAAGCAGCTTATTTAATTTCATGTCAATCATTTAGCCAATAAATCTGTATAACAATTTCAAGAACAAAAATTCTTCATAATACTAATAAATCTGTTACTATTTTGATACGCAAAAATTATTCCAAAAAAAATAATTTTAGTAACATTATCTTATCAGGAATGATTTTCAAGAAAAAAGGGGGATGCCAAAAATTCCTACATAGTTTACAGCAGAAATCATCCATTTGTTCTTCTGAAACTGGAAAAATGTCCACAAGACAAAAGGGATCACTAAAAAAAAAGGCAGCCCGTTAAGACTGCCTTAAAAGATATATGTTTACAAAACCTATTTCATAAGAATAAGTTTTTTAGTTTCATTTGTAGATGGTGTAGTAAGTTTATAGAAGTAAGTGCCTGAAGCAGCTTTACTTCCGTTATTGTCTTTACCATACCATTTTACTTCGTGTGTTCCTTCACTAAAATCGTTATAAGATTTAACAATCTGACCTTTAAGGTTGAAGATTACAAGATTTCCTGTTTCGCCATCTTTAATACTGAAACTGATTGTTGTTTCAGGGTTAAATGGATTTGGGAAAGCTGATTTCAGTTCTGTAATTTCGCAAACTTCAGGGGCATCACCATTGCTTCCGTCCTTGATTGTTGCAGTAACAGGTCCGTAGAATTGTACATTACCTGTAATACTTACAGACTCTAACCAGTAGTAGTAAGTTCCACTTTCATATACATCGCTATCTGTGTAAGAATAGTTTGATCCACTTGAAAGATTTTCAGCAAAGATTAATTGTGGATTAACTCTAATTGCATTATTCAGGTCATCATTGTTGTTTCTGTAAAGGTAATATCCTTCCATTTCTGTTTCTGACTTTGTTACCCAGTTTAGTTCTACAAAATTGTTTTCTGTTAAAACACAATTGAATGAAGACAATGTAACAGGAAGAGATCCATCTCCATCTTCGATAACAATATTATCAATTTCCCAGCCGGCTGCATTAGCATCAGAAGTATAATGGAAAGCAATATATGTAGATGAGCTTATATATGGAGATAAGTCAAGAGCTCCTGAAGAAATCCAAGCCCATGAACCTGTAGACATAGCAAATGGAATTGAGTCCCATGTTCCTTGTAATGCAGGATCAGAAGTTCCGTCATAATCAGTAGAAACAACAAGTTCAAGGTCTGGACCTGTGTAGTTTTTTGCGTTATCGAATGTGATTTGAGGATATGTTGCAGATGTAAGGTCAAGAGCAGGAGTAATCAGCCAGTCATTTGAATTTACATCACCTTGATAACCGTTTACATAGGCATAATAATTACTGTTATATGTTGATATCCCCCAGTCCTTGTTACTTGCTGAACTGTAGGCAGTAAAGATTCCAAGAGTCTGACTTTCGAAATCCTCAGTAAGAGGTAAAGACGGTGTATCATTATCTGTGATAGTTACCACATCAGAAAGAGTGGAACCAAGGCTGAGTCCTGCTGAAGGATTAGAGATTGCTATTGTTGCATACTCAGTACCTTCAAAATCGGAGTCATCGCTTACAGTAAAAGTAATGATTCCAGATGTTGTTCCATCAGATATTGTAATGGATGTGTTGGACAGAACATAATCATTTGCTGTTATATTTCCGCCTGTAACAGTTACGTCAACAGTCTGGTCACCGGTTACAGCAGCATCTGTACTTGCAGTAACAGTTACAATCGACTCAAAATTTTCGGTTGCTGTATTAGAACTAAGGCTGAGATTTACAACAGGATTGGCCACTCCACTGAAATCTGTAATTGTAACATAATCAATTGCCAGGTGAGCAGTGTTATCCTCATTTAAAATACGCATATAAATTGTTGAATTTAAATCATTAACATTGAATGAATAGAGTGTAGGTGTTGTGACATTATCAAAGTTAACAGTATCAAGGTCAACGAAATTTGTGCCATCGTATGATTTTTGAAGAATGAAGTCTCCGGTTCCTGTGAATGGTCTGTGATAGTAGAATGAAATTGTACCAACAGTATTAACTGCAGGGGATGTAATGGATGCTCCTACAGTATCATCGTTGATACGGCATGCTTTTGATCCGTCATAAGATTGTGTTGAAGCTTCAGGGTATACAGAAACAAATTCCCAGGCTCCACTATCAAATGTAACGGTTCCTGTAGTATAACTACTCCAGACATCAGGATTTTCAAAACTTTCAGTAAAGTGATCCACAGCAAACAAATTGCCTGCCATCAAAAAAATAAAAAACAAGGTTAAAGCACTAAGTCCTTTTTTCATCATAAACTCCTATTATAAGTATTTAGTTACTAATAGCTTTCAACAAGAAAGCATTCTATAGGATAATATTGCGAAATCATGTCAATTGTTTTCCAATATTTTTTCCGGTATTAACTTTTTGTTAAGTTCTTGTTTGCATGATGTTAAGATAAATCACATTCAATGTACATTATCAATATTTACTCATTATAATACACTTCCTATCCATGCAATTCATTCTATGTAATACATTTCGTCAGATTGACTGTCTTCAAATCAAACATTGTTATTGACAGTTTTTTGACAATATTGTTTGTTTAATCTGAAAAAAACATTTAGAAATCACTGCATATCATGAATAGTTTATATTCCTGAGTTATGCACTGGTCTCGCAAAAAGGATATATTATGACAGTTGTAGATTATTTTCTTTCACTAATTACTATCGACAGTGAATCACTTAATGAAAAAGAAGTTGCTCTTAAAATTAAATCTGATTTCGAAGCTCTCGGTGCAAAAGTTGAGTTCGATAACGCTAACGAAAAAACAGGTGGAAATGTAGGTAATTTCTATGCTTATTTTGATGGCAATATCAAAAAAGATCCAATCCTTTTCTGTGCTCATCTCGATACGGTTAAACCAGGTAACGGAATCAAACCGGTAATTGAAGATGGTATTATCAAATCTGACGGAACAACAATTCTCGGTTCAGACGATAAATCAGGTATTGCAGAAATCTACTGGGGAATTAAAGAAATAATCGAAGAAGATAAAGACCATGCTCCAATCGAAGTTCTTTTCACAATCTCTGAAGAGATCGGACTTCTTGGAGCAAAATACACAGATTACTCTAAACTGAAATCTAAAATCGGATATGCTCTGGACTCTCATCATGTTGGTGAATTTGTCTGCGGTGCACCATCCCAGAACTCAGTATGCTTCGAAATCCACGGTAAAAAAGCTCATGCAGGAGCAGAACCTGAAAATGGCGTTAACGCTATTGCTATTGCTGCTGAAGCAATCTCAAAAATGACTCTTGGCAGAATAGACGAAGAAACTACCTGCAGCATAGGTATCATTAAAGGTGGAGTAGCTACAAATATCGTACCGGATTATGTTAAAATGAACGGTGAAGCCAGATCACACAATGTTGAGAAGCTGGAAAAAGTTACTGAATCCATGGTAAAAGCCATTGAGGAAACCGTTGCCGGATACTCTCTTGGAGATTGGAAAGCAACAGCTGATATTCACATTGAAAGAGAGTATGATGCATTCTTCATGCAGGATAATGAAGAAGTTGTTGATATTGCAGTAAAAGCAGCTGGGGAAATTGGTCTAAAACCAAAAACCGTTAAAGGCGGTGGTGGTTCAGATGCTAACATAATCAACAAACACGGCATCAAAATGATTATCTGTGGATCAGGAATGGATAAAGTTCACACAACTGAAGAGCAGATAAAAGTTTCCGAACTTGAATACGGTTACAAATGGGTTAAGAAATTAATCGAAAACTATAGATAATACGGAGAATTTATGCAGATTGGACTGCTTGGATACGGCAGGATGGGAAAAATGATTGAGCATCTTGCCCAATCTTATGATTGCAGAATTACATATATTAATGATCCGGGACTGGACATCATCGAAGGAAGAGTTGAAGATGCGGATGTACTCATAAGCTTTTCAACTCCAAAATCAGCAACAGAAAATATTTTCTTTGCAATAGACAGCAACAAACCCATTGTTGTTGGGACAACTGGATGGCAGAACAATCTCGGAGAAATCGAACTGGCAATCAATAAATCCGACAAAGGTATGATTTTTGGAGCAAACTTCTCTGTTGGAATGAATGCTTTCTTCAAAATGATTGAAACATCAACAACCTTGATGAATAATCTTAAGCAATACGATGTTTCCGGATTCGAAGCTCATCACACAGGTAAACTTGACAGTCCGTCAGGAACTGCAAAAAAGCTTGCAGATCTAATCATAAAAAATTCTGAAACCAAGCATTTGCCTTTGTATGAAACATGCAACAGGAAAATCGAGAAGGAAGAGCTACAGTTTTCGAGTGTCAGATGCGGGAGTATTCCAGGAACTCACTCTATAACTTTTGACTCACCTTTCGATACTATAGAGCTGAAGCACACTGCCAGAACCAGAGAAGGTTTTGCAGTTGGTGCAATTCTCGCTGCAAAATGGATCAGAGACAAAAAAGGTATACATGAGTTTTATAACGTTTTCGATGAAATTATGAAGGTATAATGAAACTCCCTTTCACAAAGATGACCGCTCAGGGAAATGACTATATCTATTTCGATCTGGATAATGATTTCATCTCGGAATCTAAGATTCCGGAGCTTGCAGCCAAGTTTTCCAGAAGAAGGCTTGATATTGGCGCTGACGGAATTGTCCTGATGGATTTCAATCAGCCTGACCATGATATATCAATGAGAATTTTCAATGCAGATGGTTCTGAAGCAGAAATGTGCGGATCAGCCTTGAGATCGGTAACATATTACTTCTACAGAAAAACCGGAAAACGTGAATGCAAAGTAATGACTAAAGCAGGATATAGATCCGGCAAAGTAGGATCCAATGACAACGTCAGTGTCTCGATGGGCGAAGTTAAACTGATAGAAAGAAATGTACTTCTCAAGGATCTTGATATTGAAGGAATGTATCTGAATATAGGTAATCCTCATTTTGTCATTAACACAGATGACATTGAGAAGGATTTTCATCTTGCAGAAAAAATATCGTGCCATCCGTATTTCGTAAATGGCGTAAATGTCCACTTTATGCGGATTAACAGTGAATCTGATATCACTATAAAAATCTGGGAAAGAGGTTCAGGAATCACATTTGCCTGCGGAACCGGTGCATGTTGTTGTGCTGAATCTGCTCATCTTATAACAAAGATGCAGGAGTTTGTCACAGTAAATCAGCCGGGTGGTTCTGTACTTGTCAGTTATGATGAACTTACTAATGAGAGTATTCTGACCGGAGATGTAAGAATTGTGTACGAAGGAATAGTTGAAATTTGAAGCATATTATATCTTTATTTATTCTGCTGATGTTTGCTTTTTCCTGTTATGCACTACCGGAAATTGAAAAAGACTGGTATACTTACGACAAAGTAAAACATGTGGCATACAGTGCCTCAATAATGTACTGGACAATGTCATTCAATAAAAATTTTGCTAAAGTAAAGAACAATAATCTACAGATTTCTGCCGGTATCACAATAAGTATCGGTGGAGTTAAAGAATTGATTGATCTGAAAATAAAGAAAACTGAATGGAGCTGGAAGGATATTACAGCCGATATAGCCGGTATAGCAATTGGAGCTGTTATCTATAATAATATTAAAATTTAGACACAGAGGATAAAATGGAATCTATCGGAAGTCGTATAAAAAAACGCAGAGAAGAGTTAAATCTGTCTATAGAAGATGTTTCGGAAGAAACAAAGATAAAGCCTCATATCATCCACTCTATAGAGCAGGATTTCTTTCATGAGTTAGGCGGATATGGTTATGCAAAAGCAATGATTTATACATATGCAAGATACCTTGAAATGGATTCAGGCAATATACTTATGTTGTTCCAGCAGCAATTCACCTCCAAAGATTCAGAAATTCAAAGCGTATACAACAAAAAAAGAGAAAAGAAATTGCTTATTCCAAGCTCTGTATTTCTTTATCCTGTTCTTGGAATAATCATTATAATCTTTGTCTCAATATACATGTACTTTCACCGCAATGGCATGCTGGAATTCCCTCTGAAGCAGGAAGTTAAAAACCGTAAAACAGAGCTTGCTCATAATAAGGTAACCAAAGAGTCAAAAGAAATTGAGAAAAATCAGACTGAACCTGCTGAAAGTACTGCTGCAATAACCGAAGTTGCTTCACCAGAATCAAGTTTCAATGAAGAAGCACTGCGAGACACCACTGATTATGTAGATCTCATTATCTTTGAAGGAAAAGATAACCCTCTGAATGTAAAAATAAAAACGGAGTATGAATGGAATTAAGACCTCTCGAAATAGACCACGTTCTTCCACTTGTAGAAAAGCCTGCCCGATATATTAACCACGAACTCAACTCTATAAACAAAGTAAAAGACGATTCGGATATTAATTTCTGTTTCGCTTTCCCGGATGTCTATGAAGTTGGAGTCTCTCACCTGGGAATTAAGATTCTGTATTCCATTCTGAATAAAACAAATGGTTGTGCAGCAGACAGAGTATATTGTCCATGGCCAGACATGGGAAACCTTCTCACAGAAGAGAAAATACCGTTATTCGGTATTGAAAGCAGAGTCGCAGTGAAAGACTTCGATGTTGTAGGTTTCACTCTACAGTCAGAACTGACTTTTACCAACATTCTTTATATGCTTGATCTGGCAGGAATCCCTATTAACAGGGATGATAGAAATGATAGCTATCCACTCGTAATTGCCGGCGGACCATCAGCCAGTAATCCTCTTCCGGTCAGTATGTTCTTCGATGCAATTCTCATTGGTGAAGGTGAAGAAGCTATTGTAGAAATCTATGAGGTGGTGAAAAAGACAAAAGGGCTTTCCAAAGAAGAGAAACTCAGAGAATTGAGTAGCATTGCAGGTCTTTTCGTTCCTTCAATACATAAAGACGATTCCATTAAAATCAGAAAATACAATGATTTCCATACATCCGAAAGCATGCATGATAACCAGTTAGTGCCTTGGATTCAACCGGTTCACAATCGTTACACAGCAGAAATCATGCGTGGATGTTCTCGTGGATGTCGTTTCTGCCACGCAGGATACTTTTACAGACCTGTACGAGAACGAAATCCTGAAGATATTATTAAACCGTTACTGGAAGAAGTCGGGAAATACGGCTGGGAAGAAGCAGCACTTGTTTCGTTATCCTCATCTGATTACACCTGCATAAAAGATGTTTTGATAACACTTTCCGGAAGCCTGAAGAATGATAGAGCTAAATTATCTCTCCCATCCTTACGGGTTGACTCTCTTGATGACGACCTCATTAATCTGCTGAACAGAATGGGATCGAAAGGTCTGACAATTGCACCGGAAGCAGGAAGTCAGAGACTGAGAGATATCATCAATAAACAGCTTACTGAAAAAGACATTCTCGACGGAGTTAAAATCGCTCTGGCAAACGGCTGGCAGTTGATAAAGCTGTATTTCATGATCGGACTGCCATTCGAAACAGATGAAGATATTCAGGGAATAGTTGATATTGTTGAGAAAATCATAGCGATTTCCGGTAAGAAACTGCGAATTAACATTACTGTTTCTCCGTTTGTGCCAAAACCATTTACCCCATTCCAGTGGGCACCGATGGACACAAGAGAAAACCTTATTCGAAAAGTATATATCATAAAAAATGCTCTTAAGCGTTACCGATTCATAAAAATGAAGTACCACCAGATAGAAAGCTCAATGCTGGAAGGCGTTATTACCAGAGGTGACAAGTCTATCAGTGAATGGATTTATTCCGCCTATAAAAATGGTGCTAAATTCGACGGCTGGGATGAACATTTTGACTTTGCCAACTGGGAGAAATCCGATATTGATTATATGAGCTATCTGAACGGTAGAGATTTTGACAGTGATCTTGTCTGGGACAGATTCGACATTGGAGTGAAGAAAGAGTTTCTCGCAGAAGAATGGACAAAATCCGAACAGGCTGCCACAACTCCTGACTGCCGTGAAAACTGTACTCTCTGCGGTTTATGTGATTCCGTAACCAAACCTGTTTATTCAAGAGACACTAAGCTGGAAGTACCTACTCCCCCACTGCCTGTTGAGCAGGACGAAACATTTTACTACAGATTCTACTATGGCAAAACGGATTACCTGCAATATGTAGCTCATCTCGATGTTCTCAGAATGTTCCACAGACTCCTCAGAGTAGCCGACATTCCGCTTGCTTATACTCAGGGATTCAATAAGCACCCGAAAATCAGCCTGAGTGCACCACTCTCAATTGGTGTGGAAGGTGAAACGGAATTTGTTGATGTTGCTCTCTGCTATAAGATGGATACAGAAAAGATTAAAGAGGCTATTTCTGCAGTACTGCCTGCCGGAATAACAATAAGCCATGTAGAACCTGCTTTTGACAAGAAAAAGCGTTCTATGGAATACTTTAACTATGAATATGTGGAAGTGTACTTCCCTAAAGAGCTTGAAGAACATTTTGCTCAGAAACTGGCTCATTACAATCAGCTTGATGAACTGATATATTCCAGGATCCGTAAAAAGAAAGAAAAATCGTATAATCTTAAAATGCTTGTTGAATCAATGAAAGTCTCAGATAATACATTGTATGTGAAAAAGACTCTGCAATCGGTTAGTATTTTCGATATTCTGGAACACGTATTTGGTTTTACTCGTGAAAAAGCCAGTGCATTCAAGATTGTTAGAAAAAGGTTGGAACACTGATTCTGTTATTGTGCAGGTGAAAGACAGTTTTTTTACTAATAAGCTCGTAGTCGTAGGCGAGAGAACGTTTCTGTATAAGTTCGTAACCAAAGGTGAGAATCTTTCTTTTGAATTCGCAGGATGTTAATCCGAGAATCATAGGAGACACCTTATTGATCGAGCAAAAGTGAGAATAAGTTGATGGATAACAGAATGGAGTTGGAGTGAGAAAAAGCCCTTCGAAACAAAGGGCTGTATGTTTTACTTAATTCCTTTAATCCTTTTAATTTTATCTATTACATCTTTTACAGGATATACTTCATGTTTAAACGGGTATTTTTCAGGTTCTGTAATACTATATGGATGGTCAAATTGACCGTAACAGCTATCTCCATGAATCTCAACATAACTAGTACAGTTCTCGAATGGAATATAGATTTGGTTTCTTCTCCCCGGATTTTCAATATAGGTCACGTACTTACCTTTATGAATAATTGGTTCATCAAGTCTTTTCAAGGCAAGAATAAGAGTGTCTCCATAGACAATATTCCTGAGTTTTCTTCTATTCCCAATGATATTATTATTTACTTCAACAAAGTTCGGAAGATCATTATATTTTGAGTATACTATTTCAGCTTCGTTGAATAATGTTTGAAATGAAAATCGAGCATTCGGCTTGAAAGTGATGTATGGGATTTCTCCATCGACCTCTGAGTATAATTTCTTTACAACAATAGAATTAACAAACTCATTATAATTTTCTTTGTACTCCTTCACAAAGAGGGAATCATCTCGATATACTTTTGGGACAATATCAAACCTGTAGGAAATATTACGGAATGATTTCAAGTTCTCTCTATGAGATTGAAATCTATGCATTCCTTCAGGCATTTTTAACTTTTTATCTACCTGATAATAGTAGTCATTTCTTGCCACGATTAATACTAAATCTGCTTTAGCCACTGCTTGCATAAAAGAGCCAATACTTTGCTCTCTGCATCCCATCAGAATAATCAAGACAATGAGTAAATAGAATGATTTATTCATTAGGATCATCCTTCTTTCTTATCTCAGATTTTATTCTGTCAATTATATCTCTTAGCTCAAAAGCTTTGTGCTTGTTAACGTAAATATTGAATAAAGAATAAAAATCTGAAAAGAAAACACATTTGTTGTTTTTTACAATCAGGCTTGGAGCCAGATTCAGCTTATAGGCTTTTAGATCACATGATTTCCATTCTAAAACAGGTATTGAAGAAGTGTCAATATGTGAATTAAAGAACACAGCTATTAGAGTATCTCCAATAGTATAATTTGTGTAAAATCTCTCAGGTGAACTGATTGTGTTATTCTTTTTTCTACAGGAATTTAAGTTGCCTGAAGGATTTGTTTGCACAGCTTTTAGAGAATCCATAAATGCTTTTCGCTTTTTATCAATTTCTGTATCGATATGCCTAATTTTAATAGCCTCAATCAATACAAATCTGTGATCAATCAGAATAAAATTATTCATTTCCTTAGGGTAGATTGGTTCAATAACTTCTGCCACAGAAAATTCATGTTCCTGTAATGATGTAATTCTAATCAATGCTATTGCATCTGCTTCCTGCCAATCCCAGATATATGGCTTTAATGCAAAACATATAGCAGAAGATAGAAATAAACAAAAGAAGAAAAACCTTTTCTTATCAAACATCATTTTACTCTCACTTGTTACTGCTTAATTTCCAGTAAAAAAACTCATCATCCAATTTAGTACTGATCCTCCCAATACCTTTTTAACATTCTCATGAAAATGTAATCTATCACGTTTATCCTTAACGGTCTCATTTTGTTTCTCAGTATAATCATCTTTAGCAATTTTTGCAATTTCAGCACCTACAATCCTTGTACCTGAAACTAAATTTCCATCTTCATCAATGGAAAACGCAAACATAAGTAAATCACTTGATTCGGGAGATGATTTGTCAACAAGTAAAAAATACTGGTGTCCTCCTTCGTGTGCAATAAGGTGAATAGAATAAGGGCTATAAATACCATTTTTCTTCAGGAAATCACTTCTTAAACTAATACCGACATCATCAGTATTCCCCTGAAACAATACTGTCTCCTTACTCCATAATATTGCAAAATTGGGCTCATTAGTGGTAAATGGTCAAGGAAATTATTCTCGAGATTATTATCCCTTTAGAATGAAACCTCGAAAATGAGACCAGACATAAACATAACCGGTGTTATTGGTAAAACCTTGATACTGGAGTTTAAAGGTAAATCCATGGTGCTAAGCCAGGATGAACAGGCAGAATTCGGGTTGATTTACAGCATAGAACCGGATTCCGTTATTGTGCAGGTTAAAGACGATCTCTTCACTAATAAGCTCGTAGTCGTAGGCGAGAGAACGTTTCTGTATAAGTTCGTAACCAAAGGTGAGAATCTTTCTTTTGAATTCGCAGGATGTTAATCCGAGAATCATAGGAGACACCTTATTGATCGAGCAAAAGTGAGAATAAGTTGATGGATAACAGAATGGAGTTGGAGTGAGAAAAAGCCCTTCGAAACAAAGGGCTGTATGTTTTACTTAATTCCTTTAATCCTTTTAATTTTATCTATTACATCTTTTACAGGATATACTTCATGTTTAAACGGGTATTTTTCAGGTTCTGTAATACTATATGGATGATCAAACTGCCCGTAGCACATATCCCCATGGATTCTCACAAAACTTGTACAGTCTTCAAACGGAACAAAAACATAACCTTTAGGATATTCCGTTATTGTTACTTCCTTGCCTTTGACGACGTTTTTCTTTGTCATTCTCTTTAACGCAATTAACAATGTATCACCAAATTCTATTTTTTTTAACTTTCGCTTTGTGCCAATAGTATTACCTATGAAATTGTATCTATAGAATTCTTTATAAAAACTGTAAGAGACACAATACCTTTTGAACTCATTAGAAACATATAACAATTCAGCAAATAGATTGTCATCAAAATAAGATCCATATCTGTCAATAATCGCATCTTTCAATGTTCGTTGGAAATCATGAGACTGAAGATACTCTAACTCCTCAGGTGATTTCGGTGATATGAATACATTACCATAAACTTCACTCTTGTTTTCAACTTTGTTCAGTAAACCGTTTGTAATATCATTATTAAATCTTTTCATAAGATCATTATGGAAATCAGCTATCAATCTGATTGAAAACTTCATGCCGGTATTACCATTCATATACCCTAAGTCGGTATATTGAGGTTCATAAAGTAAAAAACGTGGAAAATTAATATCTTTGTAAATTTCATATTCAAGTTCTATATCGTAATGTTTCAACATAGCATGAGTATATGAGGTTTTTTGAATAGCAATGACTATATCTGCTTTCTCAACTGCATCATAGAATGAACCAACTGTATCTTTTTTGGAACACGAAATAATTATTAATACTGCAAATCCGATCGACAGATATTTTTTATGTTTATTTCTCAATTGAATTCTCCACAAGATTTAATATATCTTTCAAGATGTACTCTTTGTTATACACATTTAGTAAGCTGCTATATTTATGGTCTGGATTTGAAAACATGTAAGCCTTTTCTCCTTTGACAATGAAGCTTGCATTCATGAAAATATAGTAATGATTAACATTATTTTTTATGTTTATTTCTATATCAATATCCCCTGATTCATGTTGTGTTAGGAACTCAGTTGTACCAAAAGATATTAATCTGCATCCTTTTTCCTGCTTACTCATAACAGCTATCAAAGTATCTCCTATATTGATGTTTGTGAAATACCTTTTTGCTGGTTGATAACTCAAATTAATTAATGAATCAATTTCAATATTATCTGCGAAAAAATTGTCCGATCTAATTGTATCTGAATCAGCCGAAACTTGTATTGACAACCCACTTGAAAATGACTTTCCTATTTCACTGCAATCGTGATCATATAACTGATAATCCCAAAGATATAGCTTCTGGGGGATATTGTAATTTTTGACATTCCTTATAACCTCTGATTCAAAATACATAGAATTCTTATTTGATGTTACCTTAACAATGGCAATAGCATCGCACTTTTTCCACCAAAATATATCTTGCTTTTCTATGGAATACATAATGGAAACAGTCACTATGAAAATCAAAACAGACAATGTTGTTTTCATGAAACTCCTTAAACTATTTTGAAAGGGCATTTTGAATCCAATCAAATATATTACCACTGCTCTTGATATTATCTCCATACATTTTTTGTGTGGTCGCGTGATTAGCAAAAAAAAATTCTTTTTCAGACTTAGGAGTTTTACTCTTCTTTTCTATTCGTTCACAATAATCTTGATACTCCTGTAAATGCTTATCAAATGAAAAATAATTAGCAATTTCCTCTTGGAGTGTATATTTCTCATTCAACACAATTTTTTCCACTACTTGATTCGGGATAAGTTTACCAGATTCATTTAAATTATAGTGCATAAGATAACCAACAGAATGCTCGAAATAACGATCTAGAAGTAAGAAGAAAGAATGCCCGGTTTCATGCGAGATTATGAGATATCCTTTTTCGTTGTTCTGTAAAGAGTTTACATCGATATCAATACCCTGATGCCATACAGTATTATTTGTTCTTACTTTGCCAAACTTACTAGCATTTGGATTCCACTTTGGACCATACCACCCTCTTAATGCTCCATTATCTACCTGATCTTCCCAAAAACCATTAGAATCTTTATAACTAATTGGGTCATTATGGCAATACACATAAGGGCTAAAGAACTCATCAGCCGGGTCAATCTGCAGCCATTTCCCAAGCTGCGGATTATAATTACGAGCTCTATAATGGTATAAATCAAGATCATACTCATCATTAAATTCCTTTCCATTGTAAAGGAATTTATTGTCCTGTCCGGTATCTGTGGACATTTCGCCAAGTCTCATTCCAAACCTGCTCAGTGGATAATAATGGTCTTCCTGTACTACTAAAGCTGTGTTACCTACGTACAATCCATCCTCCTTACTCCATATTATAGCTAAATTGCATTCATTAGTGGCAAATGGTCAAGAAAATTATTCTCGAGATTATTATCCCTTTAGAATGAAACCTCGAAAATGAGACCAGACATAAACATAACCGGTGTTATTGGTAAAACCTTGATACTGGAGTTTAAAGGTAAATCCATGGTGCTAAGCCAGGATG